>OZ252042.1:1915000-2490310 GCA_965247955.1 Vicinamibacterales bacterium | reverse complement strand
GCGCACGGGTAAGTTCGATCACATCGTGAACTTCGACTAGTGCCGCAAGACCCTGGCTGCTGGCTTCAAACAATAAACCACGCAACTCATGATCTGTGAGAGCTGCAACAATCAGTAGGACGGCGTCCGCACCAGCAGCCCGAGCCTCGAGTAGTTGGTATTTTGAGACGAAGAAATCCTTCTGCAACAGCGGCACATCGACGGCCGCCCGCACCTTAGTTAGATGCACAAGTTTGCCATCAAAGAACGCTGGCTCCGTCAGTACCGACAAGGCCACCGCACCACCAGCCACGTACCCCTTGGCAATCGTCTCGGGACAATAATCAGATCGTAATATGCCACGCGAGGGTGACCGTCGCTTACACTCGGCCATCACGTTGTACCGATCCGCGCATGTGAGCGCCTCCCGAAACTCTTCGGCGCGAGGGCATCGCTCGGCCGCTGTCAACTCAAGCATTCGCGGCTGACACACCTTCATGCGCTCGCTCACCGCTCGCTGCGTTGCGGCTACGATCGTCGCCAGCAAATCAGGACGCCTCTCCCTCCCTACTCGCCTCATACCGACGCTCCCTGTGAGCATCTGGCCAATGCCTCCAGGGTAGCTAACGCACTTCCGTCATCCAGGGCTGCCGCGGCCTGCACCGCACCTTCACGCGGCGACGAGGCCCTGCTGGCTACGACTAAGGCCGCAGCGGCGTTCACTACGACGAAATCACGAGCCGGTCCTTGCTCTCCAGCCAAGACACTGCGCGCCGCCGTGACGCTGTCCTCGAGGTCAGAGACACGAAGCTCGTTAAGGCTTCCACCATTAATGCCGAAGTCTGAAGGATGAACATAGAAACTGTGCACCTGCCCCGCGCGACACTCACACACTTTCGTGTGACCGATCGTTGAAATCTCGTCTAGGCCTTCAGCGCCATGTACGACCCACGCGCGTTCTGAACCGAGCCGCACAAGAGCGTGAGCTACCAAATCCGTATGCTCCGGTCGTGGAACGCCAACGACCTGCCTGCGCGCACCGGCAGGGTTTGTTAATGGTCCTAGCAAATTGAAGGCAGTCCGGACGCCGAGCTCACGGCGGGTTGACCCCACGTGTCGCATCGAAGGGTGGAACGTCGGTGCGAAGAAGAACGCGATCCCAACTTCACTGAGACAACGCTCTACGATCTCTGGCGTCGCTAATACATTTACGCCAAGAGCTTCGAACAGGTCGGCGCTGCCACATCGGCTTGATACCGATCGGTTGCCGTGCTTGGCGACACGTACACCGCACGCTGCCACAACGAGGGCAGCGAGTGACGAGACGTTAACCGTGTGCTGTCGGTCACCACCAGTCCCACATGTGTCGAAAGTGTCCTCGTACGTCCCAGCGAGCCTGACGGCATTGGCGCGCATCGTACGTGCCAGTCCGACGATTTCCACAGGACACTCCCCTTTCATCGACAACGCGATTAGCAGTCCGGCGATTTGCGCCGGTGTAGTCCGGCCATCCATGATCTCTGCCATGGCCCCAGCAGCCTCGGCCTCAGTTAGATCGCGATACCTCTGAAGCTTCTCGATCAACTCGGAAAACATATGTGCTCGTTTCTAATGGACACTAGCACTCTAGAAAGTTGCCTAGAATCCGCTTACCATCCTCGGTCAACACTGATTCTGGATGGAACTGCACTCCATGCACAGGCCATTCTCGATGCCGAACACCCATAATGACGTTCTCTCCACTGCCACCATGGTCCCCAATTGTGCGAGCGCTTATCTCAAGTGTTACAGGCCATGGTTCGGATGCCATGGACAACGAGTGATACCGCCCGGCCACAAATGGACCGTCGATCCCTCGAAAGACGCCTCGGCCGTCATGCTCAATAAGTGAGCACTTCCCATGCAGTATGCTTGGCGCCGATACGATCTCAGCACCGAACGCTAGGCCTATTGCCTGATGTCCTAGGCAGACGCCTAGCATTGGAATTGTCGCTCCATACGCTCGAATGATATCGACCGTCACGCCGGCGTTTTCTGGTCGGCCTGGACCTGGGGAGATCACAATCCGAGCTGGCGCGAGCCTGCCAACTTCCTCAACCGTCACTTCGTCGTTACGGCACACCTGCAGCTCCGCTCCAAGCTCACCCAAATACTGGACGAGGTTATAGGTAAACGAATCGTAGTTATCGATCACCAGCACCATCACGTCAGCCTTGATCGGTTTTCACTGGCCCTCGTCCCTCATGTGCTATCTCGAGAGCGCGCAACAGTGCCGATGCCTTGTCGCACGTCTCCTGATACTCAGCCGACGGATCCGAGTCAGCGACGATACCAGCGCCCGCCTGAACGTAAGCCTTCCCATTCTTTATTGCGATCGTGCGTATAGTGATGCAGCAGTCCAAGTGTCCACTGAAATCAAGATATCCGATGGCGCCTGCATAGATCCCCCGTGTGGTTGGCTCAAGCTCAGCTATGAGCTCCATCGCTCGTATCTTCGGTGCCCCAGAAACCGTTCCTGCTGGAAAGCATGCTACCAGCGCTTCGAGTCGATCTTTACCGACCGCCAATTTTCCCTCCACGCGTGACACGAGATGCATCACATGCGAATACCGTTCTAGGCCCATAAACTGCGGTATCTGTACCGTACCGAACTCACACACACGCCCAAGATCGTTCCGTCCAAGATCGACAAGCATCACGTGCTCAGCCCGCTCCTTCTCGTTCTGCTTGAGCTCTTCGGCCAGCTCGAGGTCTTCTTCCTCTGTCTGCCCACGGGGTCGTGTGCCCGCAATTGGATGGGTCTCGGCTCGCTGGCCCTCTACCCTGACCAGCATTTCAGGTGAGGACCCAACGATTGAAATCCCGCCCATCCGAATGAAATACATGTAGGGTGAGGGGTTTACATAACGCAACGCTCGATACACCGTGAAAGGCTCTACCGACACGTTGGCTTCAAACCGTTGCGATAGCACCACCTGATAAACATCCCCAGCCGTGATGTGCTCCTTGGCTTTAATCACGGCTGCCTCGAAATCCTGGCGTGTCGTGTTAGAGGTGATTTCGAGTGGCGTTGAAGAATCGCTTCCTGGTCGCGACAGTGTGCGTTCAAGTTCTCGCTCAATGAACCTGATCTTTGCCAACGCCAGCTCGTATTGCGCTCGTAGGTTACAGCTCTTTTCGATCGGTGCGTACGCGATGATCAAAATACGATGCTTAACATGATCGAATGCCAAGACTGTGTCGAACAGCATGAACCCGCCGGTTTCATCTGTTTCGGCAACGGACTTTCCATGACGTTTCCACGCCTGCCGCAGCGACGGCTCGAACCACGCTGCTGCCTCATAACCAAGAAAGCCAACCGCACCTCCCGTGAACCGAGGCAGGCCGGGAACCACTGGGGATTGATATTGAGCCATCACGTCACGGAGGGTCACCAGAAACGGCGCATCCCGCTCTTCGAGCGAAGAAGCGTGCTCGATCACTGTTTGATGGTCACGCGCGCGGATCACTAGAAACGGGTCTTTCCCAAGGAATGAGTAGCGAGCTACCCGCTCACCCCCCTCTACACTTTCGAGCAGGAAGGCGTTATCGGCACGCTCGGCGACCTTGAGAAATGCTGAAACCGGAGTAAGTAGATCGGCCATAACCTCATGACACACCGGCACGAAGGTACCGTGCTTGGCGAGCTCAACAAACTGGTCAAAGGATGTCGTCTTCATGGTCGAAATTTGTGTGGTGTCTCGGCTAGGAAGAAACGCTCAAGCTGCCGCTCCGCAACCTTCCTAAAGAGACCCACAGGCGGTTGGTTACTGGTCCACCATTCGAACTGTCGTTCAGCCTGTGCCACAAGCATGCTGAGGCCCCCAATAGTCTCGCAGCCTGACTTCTTCGCGTCTTCGAGCAGACGCGTCACCGCCGGATTGTAGACAAGGTCATAGACAAGGCGACCGTCGAAACTGCCTGACGGCATCGGAGTCGCATCGATGTCTGGATACGTCCCAACCGGTGTTGTGTTGATAAGTAGATCCCAAGAGCCGCCAGTAGGAGGCAGCAGCTGAACAGCACCGTCAACCAACCCGGCCACCCTCTGAGCCTTGTCTGGATTCCGTGCGCAGACCGTAACACTAGCACCGCAGCTAGCCAGCGCCACGACGACACTACGGGCCGCGCCCCCCGAACCGAGGACAACTGCCCTAGAACGGTCAAGCTCGAGCCGTCCGTCGAGCGGTTCGAGAAACCCAGGGACGTCAGTGTTGATACCGCGCCAACCATCCTCTTCTATTCGCACGGTGTTGATCGCGCCAATCTGCTCGCCCAGCTCATCTATGGTTGAAACTCGCATGACCATCGCCTCTTTGAACGGAGCCGTGACGCTAACACCGCGTACTCCGAACGCGTCTGCAAATGTTGTGAAGTCGTCAATATCTCGTGCTTCAAGTGGGAGATAGATGGCGTCCTTAGCCAGGGCTCCGAAGCCGGCGTTATGCATCACGGGAGACAGTGAGTGTAACAGCGGAGAACCGAGCACCCCGTACACATCAGCCGACCCTGAGATAGCTCGGAACCGAAACTCCTCGAGTAGCCGACTTAAATCGATCTGCCCTTTTGCAACACCTTCCCCCGCGTACGTCCAGCTGGAACCGAACCGATCGGGGAGCACTCGCGTGACCACACCGGCAGCACCCATTGCGATTAGGACGTGAGGCTCACCTCTCGTCATCCGCGCCGAAAGATCGAGAAGCGGCAGGGTGTCGGAGAGACAATTGGCCTGCACCGCAATCTTGACAACCTCGGCCCCAGTTGACCGCATCGCTTGATATCGATCACCGAGGTCTCGAGGTACATCTTTAAAATCGTGCATCGAAATCACGATGTTGCGACCCTTGCGAGCGCGAATCAGATCATCTAAGCCAGACTGCCACTCTATGTCGACGTATTCAGCACCCATCTCCAGCGCCTCCTCAAGAAGCGCCAATCGGAGTTCCTCTGGGCCGTCAAAACGCCCGCCTTCCCAGATGGGCCGACATGTAACCAAAACGGGAAGACGCCGTCCGGCAAGGGCTGCCGTAACATCTGGATCGCGCACGTAATCGAGACGTAGCTCGACTAGGTCAGCGGCTACAACCCGGTCGCGGTTGGTACGGAGCTCCTCCATGGTGGCTCCTGTAACGGTCACACACACTTTGGCCTTCATCAGAATATGGGCACGAAAAAAGCCCCTTCAACCGGTGGCTGAAGAGGCTTATTGTTTCTCGCGTGTTGCTCTGTAACCCTTAGGTCTACGTAACAGCCCCCCCAGTAGTGGTAAACGGGTAGTACCAGTACCAGTACAAAAACTCGTCCCGGAACCCTTCATTCAAGACCCGCGCGGTCACTATACTGATCAACATTAACATTGAATCCTCACATTATCAGACGTTTGGTAAGGCTGTCAATTTGCCTGCACGACCAGCCATGCGGGCACTCGAAGCGACCATTTCTCCTTGACCTGCAAGTATTTCCTCCGATATAACCGAGTCACATCTCTCGTTTATCGGAACACATCCGTACACTGTCAATGAAACTATTCGCACCAATTGTCTGCTCTTTCACGATCTTCTTGAGCCTCGCGCCTCTCTTGGGTACGACTGCTCAAATGCCACTCAGCGAAGTTCGGCCAGGTATGACCGGGGTTGGGCTCACGGTGTTTGAAGGAACCCAGCGTGAGGAATTCGGGGTGCACATACTGGGCATCCTTGAGAACGTCATGGGTCCCAGACGGAACATCATCGTCGCGCATCTCGATGGTGGACCACTAGAGGAAACAGGTGTTATACAGGGGATGAGCGGTAGTCCGGTATATATCGATGACCGGTTGGTCGGTGCCGTCTCATACGCGCTCGGGGCGTTCGCAAAGGAACCAATCGCTGGCATTACCCCAATTGCCGAGATGGTAGAGGCTGACGGAGCACGAGATCATATGGCACGCCATCAGGGGACTCCCCTGCAGCTGCCAGTGACACAAGACAGTCTCCGAAACCTCGTTCGTGACGCCTTCCGACGCGTCAGACCCTTCGCTGACCAACCAAGCGACGTCCGCGCCTTCGGACTTGAGCCGGTCGAAGCTGCCCGTCTCGGAACACTGTTGCACCCGATCGCAACGCCCATTGCCTTAAGCGGCTTCGTATCAGAAATTCATAATCTCTGGGCATCTGCCTTCAACGGCGGAGGCTTCGTCACAACCATCGCCGGTCGGACGGCCATCCAGGACAACGAGCGCGAGATATTGCGACCGGGTGACACGATCGGTGCGAGTCTGGTTCGAGGTGATCTCTCGATAGCCGGCACCGGCACCGTCACGATGGTTGATGATAGCCGCGTCTACGCCTTTGGGCATCCGTTTTACAACCTCGGTCCGGTCAGCTTTCCGATGACTCGCGCCTCAATCACTACGGTACTTCCGAGTCTGGCGATCTCATCAAAGATAGCTGCCATCGGTGAAGTGCTTGGAACGATCGATCAGGACCGCTCCACCGGCGTCTTCGGAACGTTAGGCCCAGGACCACAGCTCATTCCCGTCAGGATCTCACTCGAATCGGCCGACCGGAATCTCCGCCAGACCTTTGAATTCGAAATAGTCGATGACACTTTGTTTACTCCGCTCTTAACCTATACAGGAATCCTAAACACCTTGTTCTCCTGGACGCGTCAGATCGGAGCCACCACTTACAGCATTGATGGGACGGCACACTTGCAGAATCATACCGATATCACCGTCAACGATATCTATACAGGGACAACGGCACCGATCGGTGCCGCAACCGCGTTTATGGCTCCGCTCTCAACCCTGTTCGAGAACGATTTCGAACGCGTTGTCCTCGAGGCAATCGACATCACGATCGTCTCCATCGAAGAGCCACGAACAGCCACTCTTGAAAGGGCTTGGCTCGATGTCGATCATCCTAAGGCTGGTGATACCGTACCGCTGAAGGTGCTGACTCGAACCTACCGGGGAGCCACGCGGGTCGAGACCGTCATGGTCGACCTTCCGGCGCACGCTGTCGGATCACTAGAGCTCCTGGTCTCGGATGCGACACAATTGACACAGCGTGAACGCCAGCAGGGGCTGGCTCTGCGCAACGCCGAAAACCTCGACCAAATGATCAAAGCCCTGAACGACGTGCGCCGGAATAACCGCCTCTACATAAAGCTTCTCAGCCCAAGTGCTGGTGCCATCGTCCGAGGAAAGACGTTGCCGTCGCTGCCCCCGTCTGTGCTTGCCGTCCTAGAGGGTGATAGAAGGAGCGGAGATCTGGTACGGCTCAGACAAGCCACGCTCGGGGAATGGCAGATTCAGACGGACTACGTCGTCAGTGGCTCACGTCTGCTCACCATCAACGTCGAGGCCGGATGACATCCCAACCACTCACGACATCACGCGTAAGGCCCCGACAAACAGTCGTCGTGCTCCTGATCGCGCTGACGGTCGCCGTCGTGTTGGTGCACACAGCTTCGCCGGTCTTTTGGCGGGTCTCCACCCAGCAAGAATTTCTCCGTGGCGAGGTCGAGAACCTGTCGGTTGACGCGGACGGTCAGCTCCTTCTGGGACCAGAGACAGAAGTCGTCCATGCATTTGCCTCGCCCTTCCTTTGGACAGTTATTAACACCGACAATGCCCTCTTAGTCGGGAGTGGTAACGACGGTCGCGTGACGCGAGTCGATCCTGATGGCACCGTAACTACTCTCTACGAAGCGCACGAATTGAATGTCCACGCCATAACCGTAGCCGATGATGGTGCTGTTTATGTCGGAACGTCACCTGACGGCGCCGTCTTACGTATTGGAACGGATGGCGAACACACTCCAATCTTTAATCCAGATGAAAAATACATTTGGGATCTAATTCTTGACGATGACGGGACTCTCTTTATCGCGACTGGGAATGCTGGACGGATCTACCAGGTAACACCAGACGGAACAGCCAGTCTTCTCTACGACACGAAGACCACCCATGTGATGACTCTGACCTTCGACGTTAAAGGGAACCTACTGGCTGGCACCGGAGCGCCTGGGCAAGTTTTCCGTATCGACAGTGACGGACGAGCGTTCGTGCTGCTCGACACCGAATATGATGAGGTGCGTGCCGTGCGTCGCTCATCCGCTGGCTCGGTCTTCGTGGTCGGAGTGAGCCATACGGATAGTATTCAACCAACCGGCACGACGTCACCAAACGTCAACTCCACTCAGACACCAGGTATTTCAGTCTCGACTCGCGTGACCACTGTAGTCGTCGCCGACGCCGCTGAGAACCAACTGCCAAGTCCTTCTGGTCATGGAAGACCGCAAGGAGGACGCGGCGCGGTATACCGGATAGAACCAGATGGAGTGTGGGACATCGTGTGGCAATCGGACACAGACGCCCCCTATGACGTGGCCCTCGATGTCGACAATGGATTCATCGTAGGCACTGGAAACGACGGTAAGATCTTCCATGTCACAGAGGAACCACGCCGAGTCGTCTTGCTTGCTCGCACAACAGCACAACAGGTCACGCGCTTCGGTACCAGTACCGATGGCAACCGTTACTACGTGACGTCAAACCCAGGCAAACTGTATCGACTCGCTGCAACCAAAGCGACTGAGGGCTCCTACTTCTCTGCCGTTCGAGATGCCGAAACAGTTGCGGCATGGGGTGCAATCAGCTGGCGTGCCAAGATAGCCGGCAGCAGTATCGTTCAACTCTTCACGCGTTCGGGCAACACGGAGACTCCAAACGACACCTGGAGTCGCTGGTCTGAAGCCTATCGGAACGCAAAGGGCTCGCAAATCAGTAGTCCAAAGGCACGATATCTTCAGTGGAAGGCAGTCTTACGCGGCGAGCAGCCGTCGCTGCTTTCGGTGACGACAGCGTATCTCCCCAGAAATCTACGACCGGAAATCACTGATCTCAGGATTTACGAGTCTGGCACCGTATTTCAGAAGCCATTCTCGAGCGGTGACCCGCCGATTGCCGGGTTAAGCCCAGTGGACACTTCAACCAACGGCAAAACCGAGAACGATAACTCCCAACCGATCACACTTGGTCGTCGAATGTATCGCAAGGGTCTCCAGACATTCGCCTGGACGGCGATCGATCGGAATGAAGACCAGCTGCAGTACGACATCCTGTATCGATTAGAAGCCGAGTCGACCTGGCACTTGCTCAGGCGAGGGGTTAGAGAGACGATCTTTACCTGGAACACCACCTCAGCGACCGACGGAACGTATCGGGTCAGAATCGAGGCTTCCGATGCGTTGTCGAATTCCCCGGGGACGGCGCTGACCGGCGCAAGGGAGAGCATGCCATTCGACATCGACACCTCGGCACCGACAATCGAGGTAGAACCGACCCGGGAAGAGGGCGAGCAAACGCTCGTCAGCTTCGTCGTCAGTGATACACACTCGCCGGTGCAACATGCAGAGTACTCATTCGATGCAGAGCACTGGCAGATCCTCTACCCAATCGACGGCATCCCTGACTCGCTCTCTGAGCGCTTCCAGATTTTACTAAACACCAAGACGATCGGACGGTTGGTCATCAGAGCCACCGACGCTCTGAACAACATGGCGACGGCCGCCGTTCCCTGAGGGGTAGTGCTAAACGGTATCTTCGTCTTCGTCGCCCTCGTCTCCATACTCCTGGCCGCCTACACCGACGCCACATCCGCCGTCCGTGCCGTCGGCGACACGACACAAATGCAAGCGCTCACCAACGTCATTCTCACCTCGGCCCGAAACGCCGTTGATCTAGCGATCGGCCTCATCGGCGTGATGGCCTTCTTTCTCGGATTGATGAAGGTGGCAGAACACGGCGGGCTTATGGCGAGTATCTCGCGGGCCGTCAGTCCTATCATGCGCCTCCTTTTCCCATCGATCCCATCTGAAAGCCCAGCTATGGGCGCCATGGTAATGAACATCTCGGCGAACATGCTCGGCCTCGGCAACGCCGCTACACCGTTCGGGATCAAGGCGATCGAAGAGCTGAACAAATACAACAGCCGAACCGGAACAGCAACTAACGCAATGGTGCTCTTTCTGGCTATCAACACGGCTGGGCTCGCCATTCTACCGACGGGTGTCATCGGCGTGCGTGCGGCTCTCGGGTCAGCCGACCCCAGTGGGATTTTCTTCCCGACCTGGTTCGCTAGCGGCTGTGCGACGATCGTAGGGATAACGATGGCGATAATGCTCTCGCGAATCCCCCGTTATCGCGCAACCGAACCCCCGCCACTACCTCTGGAAATCGAGCCTAACGACGCGCGCATATCTGCCAATCTCGATGCCTCTGAACTCCCAGTGAAAGTTCGAGCTGTCCCGACACGCCGATGGCTCAGCTTGGCGTTCTGGGTTAGCTTCGCCGCGTTGGCGGTTCGCGACGTGATTACCAGACTCGAAACGGAAAGTGCCGTTGAGTTAACACGAAGCTTGATGTCTTACTGGATCCTCCCGGCGCTCGTCGCAATGTTCATCCTCTACGGCTGGGTCAGACAGGTTCGTGTCTACGAATCACTAGTTGAGGGAGCGAAAGAGGGCTTCCAGGTCGCCATCCGAATCATTCCGTATCTGGTTGCTATCTTGGTGGTCGTCGGGATGTTTCGCGCTTCAGGCGGTCTCGAAATTTTGGGAACTCTCGTTGGTCCGTTCACCTCGATGATCGGCATGCCTGGTGAAGCGTTGCCAATGGCGGTGCTACGACCCCTCAGTGGTTCTGGCGCACTCGGCGTGGCGTCTGAAGCAATGACGGCGCACGGACCTGACTCGCTGATCGGGTACATGGTGAGCACCTATCAAGGTAGCACCGAGACAACGTTCTATGTCTTGGCAGTCTACTACGGTGCGATCGGCGTCAGAGAAACCAGGCACACCATACCAACCTGCCTTCTGGCAGACGCGGCTGGCATCCTAGGCGCTACCTTCATAGTCAACCGAATGTTTGGCTAGTGTCTTTTGTTAGAAATTCGTTACGTAAGTCCAAGTTGAAGGCGTCACGGTACCACGAGCAGGCTCAAGAGAATTGAAACTCCTACACCGGTAAGATCTTGAACTTACTAAAATCGAGTAAATCCTCTGCCCGTTCGACTAGCCTCAGCACCTTACACTCGTGGTAATGACAAGAAGTGGCTTCTACAGGTTCGGCAGGATGGCCGGCATGCGGTTCCGTAAGGCCAAGTGGATGTGGGAGTCCGCGATCGGAAGCGAAGCCGACGCCATTCGTGCGGAATACGGTGTTGGACGCAGCATGGCGGCGGCTATCCACGACCAAGGTCGATGTAACAAGAACGCAGAAATCCACGAGTTCCTCGATCGGATTGGGCATGAACTCGCGAAGTCAGTTCGCAATGAGCTACATCGTTTTCAGGTGACAGCCGTCTCAGAGCCCCATCCAATGGCGTTTGCGCTCCCAGGTGGTTTCATCTTTGTGACGCCATCGCTCGTGGAACTTTGCGAGAAAAACCGGGACGAATTGGCCTTCGTGATCGCCCACGAGATGGCCCACGTGATCCGGCGCCATGCGATCAACAGACTACTTAGTCAAAAAACCCTATCAGCAGTTTCATTAGCCTCTCCTAGCGTGCGAGCGCTGGGCCCATGGATTCGAAAAATTGGCCTTCAGTGGCTAGAACGTGCGTATTCTCGTAAGCAGGAGTTTGAAGCTGACGAGCTTGGCGCGCTTCTCATGCGTGCGGCCGACTTCGACCAATCGGCCGCCATCCGTCTACTTCAACGGTTCGGAAGACTCGAACAACCCTCGGATCACTTTGCGACGGGGCTTTATCTCTCCACCCATCCTGCCATCGAGGCCCGCATCCTCAACCTGCGGCGCTACTTGACCATCTAGTGTCCTGCACCCCTGACCACTAGCGAGCCAACCACTTCCACGATAGCATTGCGGGGTGATGGTGGGCTCGTCCTTCGCACTTAACCCCGGAGCGAACCGCAGCTACAAAGGTCTCTTTACTGCCTCCGAATACGAGCGTGTCAGTGCATACTACAACGGTTCGGCTGGCATCCAAGAGACACCGCTCAGAACTCTCTCGAACCTAGCTGCTACGCTCGGCCTAGAGACCCTATTGGTCAAGGATGAATCGAACAGGGCTGGAATCCAGGCGTTCAAGATTCTTGGGGCCGCGTACGCAGTGAACCAGTTGATGGAAACGGGCACACTAGGTCCTGCAGCAGTGCTGGCATGCGCGAGTGCTGGAAATCACGGTCGGGCCGTAGCCAGAGTTGCCCGCGACCATCAGATCCATGCCGTCGTTTATCTCCCGGCAGGAACCATCGCGGCACGAATCGAGGCTATTAAATTTGAGGGCGCGTCGACGGTCGTTATCGATGGCTCATATGAGAATGCCGTACGGCAACTTGCGAAAGATTCGATCAGCAAGGACTGGACCATCATTTCTGACACCTCCTGGCCTGGATATGAGGAGATCCCGCGGTGGATCATGGCTGGCTACTCGAGAATCCTTACGGAAACAGAATGGCAGTTGGGTGCCAACCTACGACCAGACGTTGTGCTCGTACAGGTTGGCGTCGGTGGGCTCGCTGGGGGTTTGGCTAGCTGGTTGACCTGGCGATACGGTACGAATCGTCCCTTCCTAATCGGGTGTGTCCCAGCTGCCGCACCGTGTCTTCTCGAGTCAATTCGTGCGGGTCGGATCAAAGTTGTCAGGACGGCCACAACGCGCATGGCCGGTTTGCTGTGTCAGGAGTTGTCACACGTCGCTTGGCCCGTTCTCTCGTCGACGCTCGACGCTGTAGTAGCGATCGACGATAGGTATTCGACCGAAGCATCACACCTCCTAGCGCATCCTACGGGGGACGACCCGCCACTCCAAGCGGGTCCGTCCGGAGCTTGCAGCCTAGGGACTCTCCTTGCCATTCTTCGTGAGGATGCGCTGGAACCGGTCGCCAAAGCCGCACGACTGGGACGCAAGAGTCGCGTTCTCCTAGTAGTGACGGAGGGGATGACCGATCCCACATTTCGAGACGCAATGATCTAAGGGTGTGTCCACTCCCAAGCATCTACAGGCAACCGACACGATCCAGAATGACTCCAGAGGCGCTGCCATACGAAAGCGGACGACCGATCAATCCGTCGCTGTTCCCTCGAGTAATGCGTCGAGCTGTAGGCGCTCGCCGCCATTCTCCGTGCAAACCGAATAGCGACTGCGTTCGGTTGCGTACATAGAGACCCCTGCGTGTTCACCTTTCGCATTCAAGATGTAGAAACTGATCCCAAACGCTGGAAGACCTCGATCATTGAGTAACCGCCGCTCGATCGTGCTCTCCTGGATACGCTTCAAGCCTTCCATCCCAGCGTCCTTCGGATGCAGGCCGCGCCGCATGTTCTCGACGATCAAGTAGGACGTCAGATTGTAGAGGTTGGATTCCCCACGTCCCGTCGAGCCGACGGCGCCAATCGCCCCATCGACGTACAGACCAGCCCCGAGGATCGGAGAGTCTCCAACGCGTCCAGGAATCTTCCATGCGAGGCCGCTCGTTGTGGTAACGCCGCAAATCTCCCCATTCGCATTAACGGCGTCGCAATTAATCGTTCCCCAGAAGTCTTCTTCCGCGATCAATCCTTCAGCCATCATCTGCAGACCCACCTCAAAACCAAGAACGGCACGTTCTTTAGGATCTAGGTAGTGTCGTGGATCTGTCCGACGTTTCCATTCCAACCACTGCTGTCGCGTCCGATCTGTATTGATGTCGTCCTCGACTTTGAAGCCCATGTTTCTGGCGAACGTCTGTGCACCCTGGCCGACCAATAAGTGATGATCAGTGAGTTCAGAGACCGCCTTAGCCACGTACGCAGCCGTCTTGACACCTTCCAGCGCCCCAACTCCGCCAGCTTGCTTCTTGGGACCGTGCATACAGCACGAATCCAGTTGCACGACGCCGTCTGCATTTGGTGCGCCCCCATAACCGACCCCCCCCCCTTCAGGGTCGAGCTCTACGATCGTCACACCTTCTACGACGGCATCAAGAACATCGCTACCTTTGGTGATCATGTCGAACGATTTTTCCACGCAGGTCATCGGACCGCCGTTCCGGGGTCCATGGCCGTTACCTGACGCTATGACCAGTGGTTTGACGCGCTGGCCCGTCTGAACCGCCGGCGCGCGGCCTAACACTTTCGGTGGAGCAGCCACTACAAACCCGGCTGCCGCACCTGACACGATGAACTCCCGACGGTTGATCTTCTTTTTCATAACTTGGTTCTCCTTCACCGAGAGTTAACGTGGAGAGGAGTCAGCCCGCACTAGTGTCATCAGCAGAGCCCCCTTGGTCAGAATCGTAATAATTGGCGCACGCTTATAATTGGCCCTGGAGCGGAGGTGTTGTCGTGGGCGGTTTGCGCTGATGCGTTCCTTGCTCGTAAGCATACGCAAACGCGAGGAGCATCTCTTCGGTAAACGGACGGCCGAGGAATTCAATCCCTACTGGCAAGTCGTCAGTAGTGAAGCCCGCTGGCACCGTGACCGCTGGGAACTCTACGAGCGAACTCAGATACCGATTATTGCCTAGGGCATAAGCGTCCTTTGTGTTTGGATTCGTAAGTGCGTCAGGCGCGATCAGACTAGGTTGGTGGTCGAACGTCGCATAGACGAACCCGTCTAAGTTATTGTCAGCCATCACCTTCAAGACAGACCGCCGTAGCGCTTCCTTGGCCCTAAGCACCTCGAGATATCCATATTCGTCGATCGACCTTCCCACTACGTTCATCAGGCCGCTCGCCCGCCACGGTGTAACCGTTCCCAATAGGAGAATTTCCCGTAGGGTCTTGACAGGAGCGCCCGGATGCTCTGCTAGGTAGTTGTTCATCGCTTCTTCAGTCTCGAAGTTGTTTCGAACATACGTATCATTAACCAATTCAATACCTGGAACGATAACAGGATCAACTAATTCTGCACCGAGGTATTCGAGATCGTTAATTGCCTTGTCGACAACTACCCTGACGTTCTTGTAGTCATCGGATTCTTGGTCGGCCGCAGAGTCCATTGGCTCTCGGATAACGCCGATACGCGCACCATTCAAGCTGTCCGGTGTGAGCGACGCTGTGTACGATGTTGGAATTTGGCCAACGGCATATGCTGTGACTGGGTCCTTAGGATCATAGCCGGCGAGAACATTAAGCAAAATCGCTGCGTCCTTCACTGATCGCGTCATCGGCCCCAAGGTGTCACTGGACGGGTTCGCCGGCATCATGCCGTGTCGACTAACCAGAGGCACGGTAGGTCTCAGACCAACAAGGCTATTAACAGCCGCCGGACCACGAATGGATCCAGACGTGTCTTCCCCAATCCCAACCATCCCAAAGTTTGCCGCGATACCAGTACCGGTGCCACCCGAGGAGCCACTCGGGTTGCGACTCGGATCGTAGGCATTGCGAATCATCCCAAAGGCGGATCCGACGTAACGGGACGCAAACTCACCCATGTTCGTCTTCGCCAGGATGATGGCCCCCGCTTGCTTCATCTTCCTAACAATGGTGGCATCTCTCTCAGAAACAAAACTCTTAAAAAGCGCCGAACCGTACGTTGTCGGCATGTCACGTGTCTCGACCTGGTCCTTGAGGAGGACTGGGATACAGTGAAGCGGCCCACTCAGCCCCGATGAAGCCAGCGTCGCGTCAAGCTTCGTAGCCTCCTGAAGTGCATCGGGGTTAACGTATTGGATGGCGTTTAGTTCTGGTCCGCTCTTATCGTACGCCTGGATGCGGTTCAGGTAACGCTGAACCAGTTCACGGCACGTGATTTCTCCTGATGCCAAGGTGGCGTGAACGTCGTCAATCGTAGCCTCCAAGAGCTTGAAACTCTGTGCGCTGACCACGCCAGAAAACAGCAGTAAGGCTGCCGTGTGGATTGCTAGCCGCCTTTTTAAACACATCGTATGTGTCTCCGGTTGAAGGGTTAGTATCCGGTCGGCACGACAGCAGGACAAAGACGAGCGTTAGCGTCGGCGTCTTGAGTGTGCGTCCACTGTGCGGATATTGTAGCGTTCCTTGCACCTGTAATGGTCTGTGCCTATTTAGCCGAAAAGTCTACCTCATCAAAACACAGCCTGGACTGCCTCTCTTCGCAGTCGCTGACAGGTTCGCCGTCCACGACCTGAGTTGCCACAATGGTTATGTCTACGCTGCAAAAGAGGACTGCTCTCTCACAGTCGAGACCCAAGGTTTCAACCAGAAAGCCAATCATTTCAGCAGGAACGACTCAGACACCTTCATCCAGCTAACTAGGGCCTGACTCTGATGTATTTCTGTAACCCTCTGAACGCACGAGGTTGTCCACCGTAAATATTGCCGTGACGATCCACAGCAACAAACTCAGCGCCCTGCCCAGGCCGTTGTCGTGGATCTCCCCAGGCGAAGAGAATGAACTCAGTCACCCAACCGGTGAGTGCGTCCCCAATCCTAATACCCATCTCATACCCAGGATTCTGAAAATCATCAGACTCTGAGTCAGCGACATAAATCCGATCGTGCTCGTCGAAAAAGATCCCGCTCGGCCTACCGAATTGCGTCCATGTCGCTTGGTGATTGCCATCTTGGTCAAAGATCTGGACTCGGCTGTTCGACCGATCGCCCACGAAAACCCGACCTCTGGAATCCATTGCAATTGCGTGTACCGTCCGGAACTCGCCAGGACCGTAGCCAGTTTTTCCCCAGGACTTAATAAACGTACCGTCACTTGAGAACTTCACCACACGGTTGTTCCCAGGGTGAGCATGGCCATCAGCTACGAATAAGTCTCCGTTGTCTGCCACGACGATATCGGCTGGGGCATTGAAATGGTCGGGGCCACTTCCGGCAACACCCGGTGTGCCAAGGGTCATTAACACTTCTCCAACCGGGCTGAACTTGACGACCTGATGTCCCCTCGTCCCAGGTGGCGTTCGCGAGGCTGACACTGCATCGGTTACCCACACATTCCCATCCTGGTCTACTTCAATCCCATGGGGCCATATGAACATCCCACCCCCGAAACTCTCAACGACGTTACCTTCCGGGTCAAACTTAAGAACCGGGTCGAGATCAGAATCGAGACACTCGTTGCCAAACCGAGCCGGCCATTCAGTGGCGTCACATCGGATTACGGCCCAGACATGCTCGCCATCGTTGTCTATCGTCACCTTGCCGACCGCTCCCATCGTTCTCCCGTTTGGAAGCTTCGCCCAACCATCCACTTCCCCATCAGTCATCCAAAGCCGATACGGATTCGGAAGCGACTGGGTAGCAATTTCCACTCCTGTGCTAAACACCACAACTACAGCCAACGTGATTACTGCTACCAACCGACTTACCTTCGACATGGTCACACCTTTCATTAAAGGAACTGCCAGCCTACTAGCCTGCCGACAATATTAAGATCCACTTCATCGGATTCACTCGACTAGCTACTAGTAGGCAAGCGCAAGGGTCTCGCGTCGTACGTCTCCTGCCGCGATAAGTATTCCAGATGCTGGATCCCGATACGTCACTGTGAGCGCGCAAGCCATCCAGTTCCAGAGTCCCCACGACTGGACATCATGCCCCAATTGCCTCAGAGTGTCAGCCGTTTTGGCCGGGATGCGATCTTCAAGATTCAAGCGGGCGGGATTCTGATTAATCTCACTACCAGTACCAGGAAAATTATAGCTCCCGAATCGCGGCTGATCCACCGCGTGCTCTGGTGACATCTCCCACAAGATAACATTCAGCAAGACTTGGAGGATCGATTGAGCCTGCTGATCACCCCCAGGTGTTGACAGTCCCATGAATGGTTCACCATCCTTCATAATGAGCACCGGGGTATTTGTATTCCGTGGCCGTTTGTGCGGCGCCATCACGTTGGCAAGGCTCGGATCCAAATTGAGCTGCCCCATCCGAGTACTCAGTCCGAATCCCCAGCCTGGAATCATCGGGCTGCTTGTGTGGCCATCGCTCTCCGTCATAGAAAAGATGTTTCCCTCGCCGTCGATGACATTCAGCGACGTCGTATCACTTCGTACAGTCTCGTCTTCGATTCCAGCGTCTGATGTTTCACTGGAAAAACGCCTAGGGGCACCTTCTGCGATCGCCAACAAACGGTCAGGATCGCCCCACGGCGGCATATCTGCAAACGCCGCGTTCATGTCGATCAATTCAGCTCTATGTTTCGCGTACTCCTTCGAATAGAGACTTGCCGGAATATTCACTACATCCGGATCTCCAATGTACTTGTGGCTGTCAGACATGCCTAAATTAACCGATTGGGAAATCAGATGGATATATTCTGGTGTGTTGTATCCGAGTGATTTCAGGTCGAAGTTCTCTAAGATATTCAAGAAGAGAATCAAACGAGGCCCCTGGGACCAACCGTCGCATACGTACACGTCATAACCCATAAAGGTCGTATGCAGCGGGGCCATCCATTTCCCCTCGTAGCTTGACATATCTTCGTAAGTCATTATGCCATCGTGCTCTGCGAAGAATTTTCCGACGGCCAGAGCCGGCTCGCCCTTGTAAAAAGCATCTCGAGCCGCGCGAATAGCATCAGAACGACCTACACCCGTCGAACTCGCTTGTTTCTCGGCATCGATCATGTACCGAATTAGCTTTCCAAGGTCCTCGTTCACCATCACGTCCCCAAGCTGCTGTTTACCAACGCCATTTTGAAACCAGAATTTCGTGTTGTACGGCAACTTCAGAATATTGTCTTGCTGTCTGTCGAGCAGCCCCTTCTGATGTTTGTAGAGGTGGTACCCATTCTCGGCGATCTCTAGTGCGGGCTGCGCTGCTTCAGCAAAGCTGATGGTTCCGAACCGATCGAGCGTCGACAGCCACACGTCGACATCCGCTGGTAGAAGCGCCGTGTTAATCGACGTCTTCCCATGTTCGAGGAAGTACTCAAGCGTTGCTTTGGCTGGTGTCGTACCAGCGCCAACACGCGTGATCACCTCTCCATCCTTTGCACTGTATAGGATGAGCGGCGCTACGCCCGTCCAGCCTGCGAACCCCATCTTCATCACCTTCAGGGCCATCGCGGCCGTAACACCAGCGTCGAAGGCGTTCCCGCCCTTCTTGAGCACCTCGAGCGCAGCAATGGTCGAGAGATAGTGCCCAGATGCTACTGCTCCACGCGTCCCCATTGTGCGCGGGCGCATCGACTCAAAGCTGTTCTCGTCATAGATGTGTCCGTAGCTCTTGAACGGAGCAACGGTGTCAATCAAACCTGTCTTTCCAGGAGTCCGCCCGACCATTGCGTACTCGGAGCCTTGTTGACCGTCTGCGGTTGACGCCATCGGCAGAAGCACCAGCACGAACAAGAAAACTAGCGCGGCTTTCTTCATTATGTTTACCTCGTCAATAATTTATACGTCTTTCTAGCTCGTTGTGCCAAACTGCTATTAGGATGCAAGTATAAGGCTATCTGACCGCACATGAACCTTGACAACCTTGCTGGCTTTTCGTCGACTAAGAATAGTATACGGAGGCTAAGCTGTTGCACCAACTGGCCCTAAGCGCCTATGGGTGGATATTCGATCGTGGGATCATCTCTTTGACCCAAACGCTGCCGACCAGAAAAGGTCTATAAGCGATGCGACTTGTCGTCATAGGTGCTAGCGGTGTCATTGGATCGGCAGTAGCTGATGCGCTTAACCAGAGAGGGCACGACGTCCTTCGAGCCTCTCGCCGGGGAGAAGTAAAGGTTGACATAGAGTCGACCAGCTCAATCAAGTCGATGCACGAAACGGTCGGCCGAATCGACGGGGTCGTGTGCTGCGCTGGCAAGGGTATGTTCAAGTCACTCACTGAGCTGACCGACGCTGCCATCCAACTATCCGTCAAGAGCAAACTAATCAGCCAGATCAACTTGGTTCGATCAGGTGTCACGCATGTCAACGACTGCGGCGTATTTGTATTGACAGCTGGTGAATTCAGCCAGAGACCCATACCAGGAGTACCAGTGCTTGCGATGGTTAACGGTGCGTTAGAAAGCTTCGGTCGCGCCGCAGCGCTCGACCTGCCGCGACACATACGTATCAACGTAATCAGCCCACCCTTTATCAAGGAAACAGCAGAAAAGATGAACATGAAGGGCGGCTTGTCAGCGGTCGACAACGCCAAGACCTACGCGAATGTTGTCGAAGGAAAACAAAACGGCGAGATCATCTTCAGCGGCGACTCAACCTCTTAGACCAATACACCCGAGTAGCTCGATTAACGTCAGGAGCTACTAGTCTTCCCTACAACATCCTTGTTACAGCTAGATGTCACTGCCAGATCTTCACAGTGTGTAAAGTCAGAAGGTCTTTCCCAAAGCCAAACGTCGGTGAAGCGGAACGCACATAAACCCCAATGCCGTTGTCCTTGTCAGCGTACGATGTCACGTTGCACCGGACACCCCTAGCCACCACCGATCGAACTATTTATTCATTTCCGCAGATGATGGCTTACTCCGACGGAGGATTTCTTCGCGACGTTGATGAGCATACTCCCTCAGGTCAGCTATCTGATCGGACTCATCAACAATCTCTCGGCCTATAAGCTCCTCGAGCACATCCTCCAGCGTCACGATCCCAGAGAAACCCCCAAATTCATCGATGACAGCCAGCAGATGCTGACGGCGCTCGAGAAATGTGCGAAGGAGTTGATCGAGCGAACCAGTCTCCACGATAAAACCCATCGGTCGCATAAGAGTCTCAAGCTTTACGTCGAACCGGTCACTAGCTACCGCGGTCAAGATGTCAACCCGATGGACGACCCCTACGAGATCATCGCGTTTCTCCCCATCGTAGACTGGAATGCGGCTGTATTGGTTCAACTCTGGCATCGCCGCCGCCTCACGCACGGTTCTCTCAGAGCTTAGCGTGAAGACCACGGGCCGAGGTGTCATCACCTCCCCGGCGGTCCGCTCTTCGAACGCGAGCACGTTCTGGATAACTCTGGCTTCGTACGGCTTGAACGTTCCAGACCGCAAACCAGCCCCAACGATACCAAGTAATTCCTCATCAGAGACACCGTGTTCCTCGTTCCCCTTCCAGATTAAGGCGGTTGCCAGATGCATCAGACTGACAAGTGGCTTAAAGATGATGACAAGGGCGTTGAGCGGCCACGCTATGTACGGTGCGAGCCTCCGCGTGTAGACCACGCCAAGAGTTTTAGGTAGGACTTCTGAAAAGATAAGAATCGCCAACGTGAAAAGCACTGAGAAGTAGGCGACGTTTGAGGCTCCAAACGCAGTGGCTGCCAAGGCACCGGCGATTGCCCCGCCGCCTGTGTTAGCGATTGTGTTGAGCGACAGAATGGCAGCAATCGGCCGGTCTACCTGCTGCCGCAGTTGTTTAAGTAACTGCCCGGATGGTCTCCCCCCCTGCTCGAGTGTCTCGATGCAACTTGCTGGAACCGAGTACAAGACCGCTTCAAAGAGGGAGCAGGTAGCGGAAGTTACTAACACCAGCCCGATGACGACAAAGAGTTCGACCATGTTACATTGCCTCCGAAAGATGAGTAGACACCCTATCAGGAAGGAGAGACGTGCAGAAAGAACCTCTCATAAATAACGGCTGGCAAGACCAGGTGCTTCTCGAAGGCCCTCAGACCCGTCGGCGTGATTTCGGCTTAATTCTTCGTTCGGTACGAGATTTTATCAGCGGTTTCCGCGCCCTCCACTTCGTAGGACCGTGCGTAACCGTGTTCGGATCCGCTCGGTTCGGCGAAGGGCATGAATATTATGCACTCGGGCGCCGCGTAGGTGCGGCGTTAAGTCGCCAGGGTTTCACCGTGATGACTGGAGGTGGACCCGGACTCATGGAAGCAGCCAACCGTGGAGCCAAGGAAGCCGGTGGACTTTCGGTCGCCTGCACCATCCAGCTCAGTTCTGAAGAGCAGCCTAATTCGTATCTCGATCACTCAGCGACAACCCGCTACTTCTTCGTCCGCAAGGTGCTATTGTTCAAGTATTCCTACGCCTTCGTGGCACTTCCGGGCGGCTTCGGTACAATGGACGAACTGTTCGAAGCGCTGACTCTCGTGCAAACGAAAAAGATTCGCAACTTTCCAATCGTCTTAATGGGCACCGAATACTGGAAGCGTTTGCTCCATCTCGTACAGAACATGGTCGACGAACGTGCCATCGAGCCTAACGAGATTAACACTTGGCTCACCACTGACGACCTTGAGGAGGCAATACAACACATTCACAAATACGCAATCGATGAATTCGGGTTACGCCAGCGTCGACGGCTTCGTCCCTCCAGGTTACTACGTGAGCCTCGCTTTCCAGAGTTAACGATGCCGTGATCCAATCTCCATACCTCAGCTCTAGTTGCTGACGAAATCTGGCCGGTATGAATTAACAACCAACAGCACTCACAAAATCCGAGATGTGCGAAAACAGAGCGTCTTCGGCTCACGTAAGTCAGTAACGTTAAAAGTAGTGGTAAGAAAGCCAATCAATCATGATTCGGTAGCGACCGGGAGATGCACTATGAGGACAAAGATTGGCGTGCACGTTCACGCACTGGTGGAAAAGAGTGAGCGGTTTCTCAGCCAGCTGGTCGCTGTGTTCGTTGGCTTTGCTCTTATGGTCATTGGCCTGGGCCTTGGTGTCACCATGATAATGCTACCCGTTGGTCTGGCCGTCGGCCTCGTCGGGGTACTCCTGTTTGTCTGGGGCTTATTCGGCCATTTACAGGACCGGAAGGGCACGAATGGGTAAAGCTGACATCTACAACATACTGCGATAGTAGACAGTAATACGTTTAGAATCTCTTCGCCGGCGCCAAACAGAAGCGGCCGCGCACAAACGTTATGCCGACTATTCGCCGCGAAGGTCCAGACAAACGAGCGTAGTCTGGTTTCGCACGTAGAGCAAACCGTTGGCCAAAGCCGGGTAGGCCCGGATGACCGCCGGCAGGATCTGCCCTCTGAGTACTGGGATCAATGCATGCTGTGACGCTTTAGCGATCAATAACTCGCCGCCCTCCCGCACGATGAGTAGCTTGTCTCCTGCAAGAGTCACGGTTCCGGCGCCGAACCCATCGACATTCCATTGCACCTTTCCGGTGGCAAGTTCAACAGCACGAAAGCTCTGGGTATATTCTTGCCGGCCGTGAAAGCCGTACAGATAGCCCTCGTGATAGACACTAGTCGCATAGTGGTTAATCAGGGCGTCACCTGAGGACCACACGTTCGCCAGTTTCCCTTCATCAACGCGAAAGAGTGCTGCCCCAGTCCCGTAGCTCGAGGAAATAAAGATAAGGTCGTCGATGACCAACGGCGTCGCTGCATTAACGGAAGCGCCCACCCTAGATCTCCAGCGGCGCTGGAATCGCACGAGACCACTCGCCGCTTCAAGTCCGACGAGGCCGGTTCGCGTGAAAAATACCGCGTGTCTGATGCCTCCAAACGTAGCCGCAACTGGAGAGGAGTAGCTGGCCTCGTCCTCAGTAGCAGTCCATAATTCAGTACCGGTCTCAGCATCGAACGCCACAATGCCAGCGTCCGTACCCCCAACATTGGCGATGACACGCCCGCCCTCGACGAGCGGCGACCCCGCCGCGCCAAAGAACCCCTTACGGAACTGGTATCTCTCCTTGGTGTCCACATTCCAAAGCAGCTCACCTGTATCGAAACGGACTGCACGTACCTGCCCCTGCGCGCCAACTGTAAACACACGGCCATCAACGATCACCGGAACGGAACGAGGCCCCTCATCGAATCCGAAGTCGTCCCGATAAGCCGTTGCGTAGTCGTGACGCCATAGGGTGCGCCCAGAACTGGCATCAAGGGCTTCAACTACTTCATGGTCGTCGACCCGGTGGAAGAGAATGACCCGTCCATCCGAAACGACCGGACCCGCAAAACCCTCACCGACCAACTTCCGCCACACCTCTGGTGGCTTGTTGTCGGACCATCTCTCGGCAAGCGGTAGGCCCGTGTAGTGCCCGTCGCGGTTAGGGCCGAGGAACTGCGGCCAATCGAAATCCTGCGCCGCACCAGTTACTACCAGAATGAGAGCAAGCACAATGGCAAGAAGCAAGTCAGTTCGTCGCGGCATGGCTAACCACCTGATCTCAATCAACCTGACCGAACAGTCGGTTCATCAGATCGTCGGCGAACATCTCACGAGGCATGTGGCAGTATGGCGTGCGGTACTGAGAATCGGTCGATGCACTTACCAATAGGTTGAACTTCTCCTTCATGCTGATCCCACCACCAACCATGAAAGTTTACGGGTCGATGTCACACAGCTTCTTTACCTGTGCCACCGGACGATAGCCGACGTCCGTTGACCCCGGATCCAGTCCAATCGCGTGCCAACATTGCGTAGACGACGTGATCAACGAAGTGATCGTACAGCCACTCCGCATCACGAAACAGGCCCTCTTGCCGAAATCCAAGCCGCTGGGGTACGGCACGACTCCTATGGTTACCCACCGCGCATCGGATCTCAACACGATTTAAACGCGCGTCATCAAAAGCATGACCGACCAGAGTCTGACAGGCCGTTGTCACCAGCCCACGCCCCTGAAAGCCTTCACCTATCCAATAGCCAAGCGAAGTCAACCGATTTCGGCAATCAATCTGGTGGTGCCCTACGATACCAACGATCTGATCATTTAACCGAATGGCGAGTTGCGTCCCGTTGTTCTGAAATGCCTGAGTCTTGGCGGCTCTGATAAATGCTCGCGTGTCTTCGACACGCCTAATACTGTCAAGCCAGGGCAGCCAACGCCGCAGATACTCCCGATTCTCTTCGGTAAGGGTAAACAGCGATTCAGCGTCGTGCAGCTCAAGTGGTATCAGCGAGAAGGTCTCGGAAGACGGAATCGTCTGCATGTGGCTGCGGCTAGCACTACCGATTATACTCGCGCCACGTCCATACCTCAGTTTAAGCTAACGGAGTGAGTCGCCTCTGTTTCCTGCCAGCCACCGAGCTGACACGACGGATGCAGTTCCACGAGGTGTCAGCGGTCGAGGTAATGGACGCACATCTCTCGCAAATCGAACGCCTCAACCCTAAGTTGAACGCCATCGTCACTCTACTGTTCGATCGTGCGCGAGTAGGAGCCGAGAAAGCTGATAAGGCCTTGGCTCGCGGCGATATTGTCGGTCCCCTTCATGGCCTACCGATCGCGCATAAGGACCTTTTTCCGGCTAAAGGAATCCGGACGACGTTTGGTTCGAAGGTATTCAAAGACTTTATTCCCAACGAAGACGCGTTGATTATTGAGCGGCTCAGACGCGCAGGCGCTGTTACTATCGGCAAGACCAATACACCAGAGTTCGGCGCTGGTTCGCAAACCTTTAATGAGGTCTTCGGCGCAACGAAAAACCCGTATGACCCTACCAAAACATGCGGTGGCAGTAGTGGTGGCGCCGCAGTCTCACTGGCCGCCGGGATGTTGCCGATCGCAGATGGCAGCGACTTCGGTGGATCCCTTCGCAACCCGGCGAGCTTCTGCAACGTCGTCGGGTTTCGTCCATCACCTGGACGCGTGCCGATCTGGCCATGTAAGTCAGGGTGGTTCTCGTTCAACGTGCAGGGACCAATGGCCCGTACGGTCCAGGACGTTGTACTCATGCTACAAGCGATCGCCGGTCCAGACCCTAGGGATCCACTGTCGCTAAGCGAGTCTGGCTACGCATTCAAGAAAACGCTAGACCGAGACTTTAAAGGTGTGCGTGTCGCGTGGAGTCGAAACCTTGGTGAACTTCCGGTCGATCCGTTAGTTACCGAGGTGATCGATACCCAGCGGCCGAAGTTTGAGGCGCTTGGCTGCAACACCGAGGAGGCCACTCCAGATCTAAGCGATGCGAATGAAATCTTTACGACTTGGCGGGCGTGGTTTTACGAACTTGAGTACGGACATTTGCTCGATAGTCACCGCGAACTCTTGAAAGACACGGTGGTATCGAACATCGAGACGGGCCGTCAGCTCACCGGCCCGAAACTAGCCGAGGTCGAACGCCAGCGCACCACCCTCTATCAACGCGTACAAACCTTCCTAGAGCAATACGAGTTTCTAGTACTCCCTGTAAGCCAGGTGCCGCCCTTTGACGTAGCGCAGCCATATGTGACCGAGATCAACGGTGTCCAGATGGACACTTATATCGACTGGATGCGAACCTGCTACTACATCACCGTGACCGGATTGCCCGCGATTTCCGTGCCGTGCGGCTTCACCCCTGCGGGCATGCCTGTGGGTGTGCAAATCGTGGGACGGCGTCACGATGACTTCGGAGTGTTGCAACTCGCACACGCCTTTGAGCAAGCAACAGGGTTCTGGAAACAGCATCCGCATGTTTCACAAATCGCCTGAAAACTCTCCTACTTCTACGGCCTGGGCGTGTGTGTCGCATGCCTGTCACTCTCGGTCGTAATCGCCGTGCGGCTGATCCTTCCGTAATCAAGATTGAGAACACCGTTATTGCCAGCATCGTCGAACAGACATGCTTCTGGGAAACAGTAAATTACAGAATGGTGCCGATGGCGTTCGTGCGACCGTAAGGTTTCGGCTTCGCCAAAATCCATTGGCGTACTAGCAAGGATCGGGAACTTAGGGTTTGGTGAGGTGCCCACGAATCGGTTGGCCCGGGGTAACGCCGTCGACCAGTTTTCCGCTTTGAACTACAAGTGTGCCACCGACCAGCACGTAGACGATGCCCTCGGAGTAACGGTCCGGCGCGTCGTAGGTTGCCAGGTCGATAACCGTTCCAGGGTCGAAGACTGTTAGATCGGCGTCTGCGTCTATCCGCACCCGACCCTTGTTAACCATCTGTGGTGCCACCTTCTCTAGTCGTTGCGCCGGCAGCAGGGTCATCTTACGAAGCGCATCCATCAGCGTCAGCGCCTGCCGATCACGCACGTAGTGACCAAGTATTCGGGCGAACGTTCCCGCCCCACGCGGGTGCGAGCGACCATTACTGAAAGGGATTCCATCGCTTGCCGCAATCACGTCTGGCTGTCGCACGATCCACTCGTTGATCTCCTCGGAGCGCCCGTGAACGATGACCCAACCCCCTTGCTCACGATACTTGTCAAAGCTCGCCCGGGTCAGCCGTTCCCCCGTCTCAACCCATTGCAGGCTTTGATATGAATCGGCTGGGCGGCCGACCCACGCATCGAATAGAGTCGACTCGATGAGTGAGGCACCTGCCGTATACGGGTAGGCCTCGGTTGTCACGTCGAGCCCCCGTGTACGAGCCCCGCGAATCATCGAGAGGGCGTCCTCGGCCTGGTCACCAGAGGTGCTATTCATGTGCACGATGTGCACGGCGGCACCAGTCGCCGCGGCATTAGCAATCGCCTCCTGAAACGGCGCAAGCGAACCACCGCCTGGTAAATAGCGCTGAACATCGTCTACGGACCGCAGGTGGATGTACACGGGCACCTTATGCTCGGCGGCAACACCGAACAACCGTAATAACTCGAGATGACTCACGCCAGGTGTGTAGCTGAGACCAAATCCAAACCCAAGACCACCGTCCTCCAGACCACGACGCATCATGCCTTTCAACCGTTCGAGCTCGTCTTCGGTTGCCGCTCGATATAGTGTTTCGTCCCTGCTCTCGCCGAGTGAAAAGGTTCCATCCGAATTGCTCGTGGCAACTGCGCTGCCCATGGCGCGTTGTCGCGTCACCTGGTGGCTGACTGAGGCCCCATAGTTAATGAGAGCCTGTCCCCCACGTCGCTCATACCATCGATCGACTGGAAAGACACCAATCTCTAACTCAAGAGCTGTTGTCACGCCGTCGCGAGCTTGATATTGATTACTGACCGGGTCTTGACCATGGGCGTGCAGGTCGATGAAACCAGGTGAGACAACCAGCCCTACAGCGTCGATTGCCTGACGCCCCTCGAGGGCCTCCTCTGTGATCGCCGCGATACGACCACCACGGATTCCAACGTTGCGAACCGCATCAAGGCCACTCTCCGGATCCATCACCCGTCCATCAGTGATGACGAGGTCGAACGGCACATCATCCGGTGGTGGCGCCTGACCGCACGCCGGTGCGATCACCAACGAGAACAAACTGATACTCAATCTGAATTTCGTGTTGCTCATTCCCTAACTCCTAGAATCATTAAATAGTACTGTCCTAAAGTCCCAGTAGATTCCGCTGGAGCTTCCTCAAGCCTGCATCATCGGCCCATAGATCCAAATCAACCGACGCAAGTTCATCAACGACCGGCACGGCCATATCGTCGGCTCAAAGATCCACTGACTTGATATAAATGCGACAGCTGCTGCACTCCTCGACACGAACGTGCGGCCAGAAGTCGGTAATGTGATACTGAAATCGGTCGGCTCGCCCCTCTCCACAACTCGGGCAACACGAGCGGGGAAACATCCACTCACTCGAGCAGAGTGAGCACACGAGGAACCTGCGCCCTTTCATCTCAGGCTCGTCCCGCAAAACAGCAAGAATCGGTGGCCAGCCACACTGGGGACACTGGGGCTGTCCACTCTCCTCGTCCGTCGCGGCGTCTGGACGGCGTCCAAACTTCTCCAGCAGCGCCTCGGTCACCAGTTGCATGAATGCGTGAGGGAAGAACTCAAGGGGTGCCGCTTTGCAGGCGAGTGCTGAGGCAACTTCGTCGAGCGAACGGCGGGCTAGAAACCTCTCGAGCACGTCGGCACGAGTGTTCGCGTCTGCAGACTGTAGGCGCGCCGCGATCGATGCCAGGACATCTGTAGCGACTGAACTGACCCTCTTAATGAAAAGTCTGAAGGCGCGATCACGAAGTTCCCCGGTTAGCCGTTCCAGACACAGGTAAGATCCGTTCTCCCCATTATCGGCTCGAATCTCTGATGACCACCGAGCTCGGCCCGCCTCACGGCACAGTGGTTCTTGTAATGCGAGCACCTTGCTATAGAACTCGAGCAGCTCCTCGGCGTGAGGATGGTCGGCAGCCAGCCTCACGGTACGAGCCTGGCGAAGCTTCCAGCGCGATTGCATCACGTGGCGGCCCAAAGCTTATACAAAGCGTCTCGTGGGAGTCGACCTACACCGGTAGTCACGGAAGATCAGCGTTCCCGTCTGACGCAGATCGATAATAGCTCTTACTACCAATCCTGTTATACCAGGTCGCCCGTATTTACACATGGTGCAAGCTATTCCCCATGTGCCTGGTAGCTCTTCTTCCCCTTAAACCGTACAATCAAGTGCATTCGTGTCGGCGTCTCGTCACCCTGGCGCTACCGAACTTACTGCACACTACCTCCTTTTTACTCGATGCCCTATGATTAAACAGTCAGGCTACATTCTCAGGAAGACACCCGATGACCAATCTCGGAGACTACAACGTTAAGGAACCGCTAGGCAGAAGCGAATCCGAAACGCCAGCCGCCAAGTCACGGTGGCCAATTATCGGCACTGCGATCGCCGTGGTGTTCATCGTCACCTTTGTGACATTATGGTTCCTAAGTCGTAGCGTAGAGGAACCGGCGACAACGCCTCAAACAGCCGTCGAAGAACCTCCGCCGGCACCGGTACCACCACCGCAGCGTCCTGCGCCAGAGCCTGAGCCCGTTGAGCTCCCGGCACTGGATGCCAGCGACGCGGTGGTACGCATCCTCGTAGCGGCACTTTCGACTCATCCGACTCTCGTCGAGTGGCTTGTCACCGATAACCTGATCCGCACGTTTGTCGTCGTTGTCGACAACATTGCTGACGGCCGAAACCCTGCGCAACACGTACCGGTGTTGAGGCCCAGTACTCGGTTTCAAACAATCGGTAAAGAGCCAAGGCTCACAATCGACTCGCGCAGCTTCACTCGATACGACCCGCATGCCAAGATCGTCGCCTCAGTCAACAGCAATGGTGCTGCCGAGCTTTTTTTTACACTACAGCCTCTGATGGACGAGTCCTACAGAGAGCTGGGCTATCCAGACACGCCGTTTATCGATACCTTTCAACGTGCGATCGTACGTCTGCTCGAAACGCCGATCGTCGAAGGACAACCGACGCTCCTGAAGCGCGTGTCGTTTCTCGAGTACAACGATGACACCCTGGAATCCCTCAGCCCAGCGCAGAAACAATTAATGGTCATGGGACCGGACAACATGCGAACCGTGCAGACTTCATTACGTGCGATCGCCCAAGCCATTGGTATCCCGGTAGAAAACCTTGCCCAGGGCTCTGACCTCCTCCGCTAATCCTGACTTCCAGGCGCAGTAGATGGTGTTTCGATACACGGACCTCAAGTTTCGGCGTGCAATTCCGTGCAGTCACGGGAGACACGTCTGATCGCGATGGTATCGTGGTAACGATGCTGCGCGTTGCTTTGTGCCAAGCTAACCTGCCGGTCGGTGAGATCGGCGGTAACGCAGACCGGATTCGCACGTTACTCTGGCAGGCTCGCGACCGAGGCGCCGAGATCGTCGTTTTTCCAGAGCTCTCTATAACTGGATACCCTCCAGAGGACCTATTACTCCGACCGAGTCTTGCGCAACAAGCGGAGGCAGCTATTCATGCCCTCGCACCAGAAGTCGGCGGGATGGTGGCTCTGGTTGGGTTCCCTCACCTCTCACATGATCTCCACAACGCCGCAGCTGTGCTTGCTGGAGGCCGCGTGGCCACCGTGTATCACAAGCACTATCTACCCAATTACTCCGTCTTTGACGAGCAGCGCTACTTCGCTAGCGGCGAACGTGCCGTAGTGATAGATCTCGATGGGCTACGGATTGGCGTGACGATCTGCGAGGACCTGTGGCACCCGGGTGGCCCAGGCCAGTGGGCGGCCATCGACGGTGGGGCCGGGTTAATCGTCAATCTGTCAGCCTCACCCTACCATCGAGGCAAGGGAATCGAGCGCGAGCAGATGTTCGCAACACGTGCAGTCGATTACAGCGCCTTTATCGCGTTTTCAAACGCCGTCGGCGGCCAGGACGAGCTGGTCTTTGACGGGCATAGCGTCATAATCGATCCAACCGGAAAAGTTCTGGTTCGTGGCCGCCAATTCGAGGAAGAACTGCTTGTCATGGACCTTGATCTATCCGTCGCTGCTAATCGTCGACTACACGATCCCCGCTGGCGTCAGCGTCTCAACGCCAACAGTGAACGAGTCCAACTGGTTACTCTTACACGTTCTACCTCGGCACGCGTCAACCTCTCGCGACACAAGCCTCAGAGGACGCTCCTCGAACCGGAGACCGAGGTCTACCAGGCGCTAGTGCTAGGGACTAGTGACTATTTTCGCAAGAACGGATTTCGCAAGGCCGTGCTCGGGCTCTCCGGCGGGATCGACTCGGCCCTCTCTCTCGTCATCGCGGTGGACGCCCTTGGCGCTGAGGCGGTCACTGCCATCTCGATGCCTTCTCGCTTTACAGCCGACACGAATCGAGATGACGCTGCTACGCTCGCTGACCGTCTCGGTGTGCCACTACTCGAGATTCCAATTCACGATCTGGTTAGCGCCTACACGACCGCCCTGAAGGACTCGTTCGCTGACACGGAACAAAATGTCGCAGAAGAGAATCTGCAGGCGCGCATCCGCGGCAACATCATAATGGCACTTTCGAACAAGTTCGAGTGGCTTGTACTTACGACTGGTAACAAGAGTGAGATGAGCGTCGGCTACGCAACCCTATACGGCGACATGGCTGGAGGATTCTCGATTCTCAAGGACGTCCTAAAGACATGGGTCTACCGCCTTTCTCGATGGCGCAACCGGGATACTGAGATCATTCCACAGCGCATCATCGATAAGGCCCCCTCAGCCGAACTTCGAGAAGATCAGCTCGACACTGACAGTCTTCCTCCATACGACGTGCTCGACGGTATCCTCCAGGCATACGTTGAGGAAGACCGCAGTCCAACCGAAATCGAAACACTTGGCTATAGTCATGAACTAGTCCGACGCGTCGTCGATATGGTCGACCGAGCCGAATACAAGCGACGCCAAGCCCCTCCAGGGGTACGCATCTCAACCCGGGCGTTTGGCAAGGACCGTCGGCTCCCAATTACGAATCAATATCGTCCTGACTGACATTTATGCAGTGTTCTTTATGTCTAGTCGACCGTAACGCTAGGGGCGATTGCCCGGAAAGAAAAGAGCGCAGTGTTGACCGCTCAAGCATGGTTAGCGTAAAGGGCCTCTCGCCAAAAACGTTCGACTGTCTATCCCTCTAGAACTTCCGTTCTTCGCCTCTTCATCTTTCCGACGATGCGAGTTCTAGAAGACGGGAATGGACCATCTTTCGGATGAACACCATCACACGTTGCTCTGCTGGCTCTACATTTGGCCCGAAGTGCTCTCGCATCGACTGAACGATGTCCCGAACCGACGTGGCGCCATCGCACGACTTCCAAACGAACGTCCCTAATTCGTCCAACCGAATCCGATAGTGGGAATCGCCCACCCGTGTGGCCAGCCAGCGACCCACCCGTCCTTCACCGAACTTGGAGCGCAATACAACACAGCGTCCGTCCTCCACTTCCCGCCATTCTAGAAGACGTCGCGGTCTGGTGTGCAAGAAAAGAACGGGAGGCTGTTTTTCTGACACCACACCTAGACTCCCGTAAAGATCCACTTATTTAAACCGCGTGAAAAATACACCTGTCCCTCTTTTACTTGCACGTATCACTCCATCTTAACGCCAGGGACATCACCAGACATCGCGTTCAGCGGTACCTTCACCAGCATGTACACCAGTAAAACAAAAATCCCAACCCCGACGAGTGCGCTGTCGTAGAACTGCGGCAATGCTAGCCAACGCACAAGGCTCGATCCAGCCTCTTCTGCAAGGTCTCTCCCAAGCACCAGGAATGCGAGCAACACCGCCATTAAAGCCTCGCCAGCAATGAAACCCGACGAGAGCAGTACACCAATGTTCACCGCGCGGGTTCGCTCATCGCCGCTCGCGTTGCGGTTCTCGAGCGACTTGTTTAGCCAGAGGGCGATCAGACCACCTACAAAAATCGCAGCTGTCGACTGGAACGGTAGATACATACCAACAGCAATCAGCATCGGTGACGGTGCGTTGATCAAAATCAACCCGCCTGCTAGTGCCATTCCTGCCACAACAAGCGGCCAGGCCATTTCTCCCCCGACGATCCCCTTGGCCATCAAAGCCATCAGTCCGGCCTGTGGCGCTGGCAGCACCTCACTGCCAATCTCGTAGGCCCGATCCATTGCGATCATTGGCCAGATAAGGACGACGGCGGCAACGCTAACCCCGATGAGCTCGCCCACTTCCATCTTCCATGGCGTACCGCCTAGGATGTGTCCAACCTTGAGATCCTGCAGCATGTCTCCGGCAATGCCACAAGTGCAGCAGACTACACCTGCCACCCCAAGCACACCCATAATGCCAGACTGTCCGGTCACGCCGATGCCGACCATCAAGATCGCCGAGATGAGTAGCGTGCTTAGAGTTAGACCGCTAATCGGGTTGTTTGAACTCCCGAGTAGACCCACAAGATAGCCGGCCACGGCGGAAAATAGGAACCCGAGGACAACCATAACGACGGTCAGTAAGAGCGCACCAGGCAAACTCTGACTAAAGAACCAGTACAGACCGAGTAGCGGCACTGAAAGGATAAAGATAGCCACGCCAGTTTTCTTGAAATCGAGATCACTGTTGAGGCGCTTCGCCTCGGCGCGCCCGGTCTTGTCTGACTGCAGATCGACGACGGCCTGGCTGATGCCCGTTAATAGAGAGGTTCGTAGCTTAAAGAGGGTGTAGAAGGCCGCCACGATCATCGTGCCGACCGCGAGCGGGCGCACCTGACGCAACCAAACCTCGGTGCTCAAATTGATCGCCGCCGCTTGGTCAGTCGCCTGACTGGCGAGTTCAGGATTGAGGTAGACGCCCAGCGGCACCAGCACCAACCATCCCATGACGGCTCCGGCGAATAATGTACTGGCAATCTGAGGACCCACGATGAACCCGACGCCCACTAGCGCTGGTGACGCTGCCGGCGACTGCAGCAGAAATCCACCCATGTAGTGAATGGACTGCCCCATCATCTCGATCGTTGAACGTCCGAATGAAATGAAAGTCGTAGCCGAGTCAGCCACCAGCTTCACTCCCTCAGTATTCTTGACCAGCTCCCACATGCCGGCGATCCCCATGGCCTTGAAAACAAAAGCCGCTCCTGTCTGATGCCTCCCTTGACCCGCTTTCACTAACTCTCCTGCGGCCACACTCTCCGGAAACGGCAGTTCAGCGTCCACGACCAGGGTTCGGCGTAGAACGATGATGAACAGCACACCCAAAATACCCCCTACAAGCATGATGGCTGTGCTTTCCCAGTAACGAAGCTCGTCCCAGACGCCGCTTATCACAAAAGCAGGGATCGTGAAGATGGCACCGGCGACGAGAGCTTCCCCGACCGAGGCGGTCGTCCTCGCCATGTTCTCTTCGAGCACTGAGCCGCCGAAGCCTCTGAGTGCGGCCATAGCGACAACGGCGGCTGGAAAGGTCGCGGCTACAGTCAAGCCAGCCTTCATGCCGAGATAGGCATTAGCGGCCCCGAGCACAATTGCCATCACCGTGCCGATGGCGACAGCCCGGAACGTCAACTCTGGTAACGTAGTCTCTTCGGAAACGAACGGCTCGAACCCTTGTTGTCGCATTCAGCGTTTATAGCGGCACAGTGGCCAGGACGCAACAGCGAAAATACCGTTTCCAGGTTTGAGTTTGATGATTAGGGTAAATGCCTGAACATTTGTCTCACTTGTCACCCTTCGCAGGCCGGTGATAGAGTCCGGTCCTTAATGAATGACTCGAACAAGGCGTAATAACGGCAGGCCTAACGTCTCGACTGCTCGCTTCATCCGAGACATCTACAGCGAGAGACGCGCCCACGGCCGACCGACTATCTCGTTCGAGTTCTTTCCCCCAAAGACACCCAAGGGCGAGGCGAACCTCTTCGATCGTGTGCTCCCACAACTGCTGGAAGCGAACCCGCAGTTCTTCTCGGTGACGTACGGTGCAGGCGGTAGCACTCACGACACAACCCTCGAAGTTGTCGACCGGATTCAACGCACGAGCGGTATCAGCGGCATGGCCCATCTCACGTGCATCGCATCGACTCGCGAGCAGATTCAGGAATTCTTGCGAGATGCCACCACCTTTGGTATTCGGAATATCCTGGCACTTCGTGGCGATCCGCCGGTGGACGTTCCTGACTTCGTCAAACCTGACAACGGCTTTGACTATTCGTATCAGCTAATCGACTTCATTCGAACTCAAGGCAACTTCTCGATTGGCACGGCTGGATTTCCGGAAAGCCATATTGCGTGCACCGAAGACAAACACGTGGACTGGCAGAGGCTCAAAGCAAAGATTGAACACGGTGCCGACTTTGTACTCACACAACTGTTTTTCGACAATGCTGACTATTTTGAATTCCTCGAATACATGGTGAAGACACTCGGGGTTACGGTGCCAATAACTCCAGGAATTCTCCCGATCCTCAGCACCGAGCAAATTAAACGATTCACTGCGTTATGCGGTGCGACACTCCCAAGCGATCTAGTTTTAAAACTTGATGCACTTGGTGATAACGCTGAGGCCGTAAAGACGTTTGGCATTGAATACGCGACCAGCCAGTGCGAGGAGTTGCTCAGAGGTGGCGCTCCTGGTCTGCACATTTACACGCTGAATCAATCACCGTCTACGCTGGCCATCCTGAAAAATCTTGGATTAGCATAACGAAACAACATTCAAACTTGTGTGCAACGACAAGACTGCCATCGAAGAAGCGCCCTAGAATCTCACAGGCATGACAACAGGTTCGGATTCCGACGCATCCGGTGTCGACAACCGGGATCAGTGTAAGACCTACACTAATCGCTGCTACTATTCGAACCCAGGGAAGGATTCGTTAGGACTTATCACCTTAATTTAAACCAAGACGGTACCAGCCCTAATGTACCAAGAGGCCCTTCCAAACCAACTCGCCCAACGTAACCCGTATACCAAGCTGACAAGGCACGACAACCTCTCAGCTGCGTTCCATCCACTCCATAAACCGAGACGGCTCTTCCACGATCATGACCCGCACGACACGCTGATTCTCGTTCATTAACTGCTTCGCGGCCTCTCGGGCATCCTCAACGGTGCTATAGCGAACTGAAACGGCTTTGGCATTCGTCGCACCACCCCTGACAGTAGTAATCAATTTATACATCGGCACTATCCTGCTTTAAAAGATCTTAAACCAAATCTGCTTCTATTGACCCAACATAAAAGCTTCCTATAACAGAAACTCTTCGGAGCTATTACCTGGGCCACCAGACGAGGGTGAGAACTCTAGCCATTATTGACTACTTCTGACGCTCTTTAAGCGCGTTGGTCGCCACTTGGTCAGTACCAAGCACGAGATCAACAACCATGCCGTAACTCTTAACCCCACCGTCGACTCGATTCACCTTAAGATACCGGTCGTAGAGGCGGTTTGCGTTTCGCCTGACGAACGGGACTGTTTGGCTGAAGCGGGTTGCAACCGCACGTAAATCGGTGAGTGGCCCGTCGTCCATCAACGACCACATGTGATCTCGTTCCTCATCGGGCAGGTGGCGTAAGAGATGCGGCATCAGAAAGAGCCACGCGCTATACTGCGTTCCGTCGTCTCCACTCAGACAGGTCAGCCAGCCGACGAAGTTAGCCTCGGACTCGTTAGCGTAGCCTGCCAAATGGGCCCACTCATGCGTAATTATAAAGGGCCGCTCGAAAGGCAACACTGTGTCGTTGACCAGCACCTCGAGTGAGAAGGGACTGACCATTCCGTCGATACCAGCCCAACGGAAATACGCTCCTAACAGCGTAGACTTCGGTGGACTGACGACGGCTGTCCGTAATACGCCGAGTCGTGCTTGCACTTCAGCAAATGCTGGTTCCAGCCTAGTGGACAGCTCCGACATGCTGGACCACTCGGTATCACGCGTCTTCCCGTGTAACTCGTTGAGATGCTCTATGGCCTCGGCCGTAAATGCTATCAATGCTTCGGGTGTGACCCGCTGCTGATTGTAATCAAGCTTCACCGTTAGCGGCTCGCGATGATAATTCAAACCCCACACTGCGAGAAATGCGAGATACACGCCAGCTGTCAGTGCAGCGGTGTTAAAGACTATCGATGCGGCCGTCTGCCAGCGCCGTCCATGCGTGACGCATCTGATTTCTCGGATCCACCAAGCGGCGATACCTAAGAAAGCTCCCGCTAGTAGTAAATCGAACAACGCGAAGCGCGTGATACCGGTCAGTCGCGTCACGATATTTTGAATGACGAGATATAAGCGGCGGGAATAGAGGTGCTCGACCCAGGTGGCAGGGACTGGAATCAGGATTGCCGCGGTCGCAAGAGTGATGACCGAGAGCCGCCTCCACGGAAAACTTGTAGCGTGAATCGTCATTACTAAGCTACCAACCGAACCCAAGTCACACTTCTGGCAACCATTGTGTCATGCCAGCAGCGGTGCCAAGACGGTCTTATCGTTGGTTAAGACGAACACCCTTCACGTCGAAGACGTGTAAATGTCGAGACAAGATACGCAAGACGACTGCATCGCCCACCTGGTATCTTGACGGGTCCTCAGCAATCGTCACGAAGTGCTGTCCTTCGGTCGTCACTTCAACCGTGGAAATCGCACCTCTCGACTCAACGAATGTGACGATTGCTCGCCATCCAGTTTCGGTTCCTGGGAGCACTCGTACGTGCTCAGGCCGAATACCAACAGTGACGTCTCTCACATAAGTCTCGTCGATGGCACCGTTCAGTTGGATGGTCCGGTTACCGATTTCGACCGCAACGCCGTCCTTTTCAAGAATCGCTGGGACGAGGTTTATCGGAGGATCTCCAAAATAAGACGCTACGAAACTTGTGGCCGGTTTCTCGTACGTCATCGTCGGAGTAGCGCACTGTTGAACTTGACCGTCGAGCAGGACCGCTATTCGATCCGATAATGACAGGGCTTCTTCCTGGTCGCTGGTGCAATAGATAAATATTGTCCCAAGATACCCATGCAGCCGTTTGAGTTCTCTCCGCATCGAGGCGCGTAGCGGTGCATCCAGGTTCACAAATGGTTCATCAAACAGGAAAACCCGTGGCTTCTGAACGATGACTCGGCCCAACTCGACTAGCTGGCGTTGGTCATCCGACAGCTGGCTATGTTTCCATGACAACAGTGGCGTCAAGTTGAGCAGCGCTGCAGTTTCCCCAACCTGTTTCGTTATCTTTTCCCGTGATACCTTAGCCATCTCGAGGGGAAACGCTATGTTTTCAAAGACGGTTCCGCTCTGACAGAGAGCATCGTTATGAAAAACGAACGCCACATCCCTGTCGCGTGGGGTTAGATCGTTGAGTCGCTGGCCACCGGCCCAAAGCGTGCCAGTCGTGGGCATCTCAAGACCGGCGATCAAATCGAGTAGAGTCGATTTTCCACATCCGTTCGGACCGATGAACGTAAAGAACTCGCCTGACGGAATGACCAGCGATTGAATATTGACCGCACACTTATCATTAAACGTTTTGGTCAGCTGCTCCAGACGTAATTCCATTGGGCTCAGTTTAACCATTGACGGCATCAGCTAGAAGATTAATCACATGCAACAAACGTTTGTTGTCCCTGTTGGACGACTCTTTCTCGAGCCTTTTTCCACATAGGGGCATCGTGAAAATCAGATCGTAGACCGTACATCTCCCTACTCCTAACCCCCAGTGTTACACTCCCTCCATGTCGGCGCACGACGAGCCAACCTGGGAAGGAGCTGCAGCCAGGTTAAACTCCAGATCGTGCAGCCAGTCATCGAACTAGTGGGAGACTCACGTCCCAACGTAGAAGGCCAAAGAATTGCCTTCTGGACCAATACGGACGTGGGTAAGCGAGCACATTAACGAGCGACCTAACCGACGAGATAACTATGGATCCCTGCGATAACAAACCGCCCGTTACCTCGAAAGCTGACAAGAGTGACAGAACTGTGCAGTGCGTAAAGTTCCAGAAGGAGCTTCCTGGCCTGAACGAGCCCCCATGGCCAGGCGAACTTGGTGAGCGCATTTACGAAAACGTGTCGGTCGACGCTTGGAAGCTCTGGGAAGAACAAATGAAAATGCTCATCAACGAGTATCGCCTCATGCCATGGCAGAAAGAGGCACAGACCACGATCGCCAAGAACATGGAAGATTTCTTCTTTGGTGAGGGATCGGTGCTACCACCAGACTACGTCCCACCCCAGCAAAAGTAATAGACAAAAAGTTCAACAGGCAGAAGGCGTGATCGGAATCGACGTCTCGATCTCAAACTGCAAGCACTCGTGTGCCGCACGCAATGCCCCTACTACATCATCAGGTCTGGCCGCACGCGCGAAGATGAATCCAAGATAGGTCGCTCCCTTAGGTGGTGGCATGAGCCGTTGGTCCAACTTCGCAGTAATGACGACCTCATCGATCCTCGGCACCGCTCGTGCCTCGTTCAAGCCGGTCACGCGCTTATACAGACCCTCTCGAGGAATGGGAATCATCAAGACGCCTGAGGAGAGCGGTTCCCGTTGGTACTGTTCTACCGATACTCCCATCGAGTGTCGCAACAACAATCCTTCGAGAGAGATGTTGTAACCAGTAGAATCCGTAAATCGGAGCGCCTTAGAGCATAGCCCTCCGATCGGACGGGCCGCAACCTCAAGAACGAACACCCCCCTCTTGTTCAATCGGCACTCCGCGTGAATGGGTCCATCGGTAAGACCAAGGGTGGCAACCGCTTCGGCAACCCGCTCCGTTAACTCGACATTGTCAACCTCAGACAGCAGCGGCGTCACGTAGATCGTCTCTTCGAAGAATGGGCCCTCCAAAGGATCTGGCTTATCGAAGACAGCAAGAACCTGAAGCACACCGCCGGTGACGATCCCCTCAAGCGCGACCTCTCTACCAGGCAAGTACTCTTCGATCAATACGAGCTCATGTTCCGGTTCACCGAGCGCGCGCACCTCTGGCAACTCCAACAATGTGCGCAGTAATCCCATCGCGGCATCGAGCTCAACCGGTGTATTAGCTCGAATCACTCCGCGGCTCGCGCTCAGGGTCAGCGGCTTGACGACGCACGGAAACGTAACCCGTTTCAGAAGAGCAGCGGCCGGTGTTATTGCCGGGACGGAGATAAACCAGGGTGATGGAAGCCCAGCCTCGCTCAGACAGACGCGGGTCATGAACTTGTTTCCGGCCATCCGCACCGCTTCGGGCGGACTCCCCTGCAACCCAAGTTCGGACGCAACCAGCGAACCAATCACAGCTGGCCGATCGCCGACCGCCAGGACACCAGCCACCGGTCGGTCGGTGGTAACGTTGATAATCGCTCGGATCGCGTGCTCCTCGTCACCGAATCTAATTGGGATGGCATCATCACGCCACGGGTCTTCCAGCACGTGACAGCGATCAGAGGCCACGACGAGCTCCATATCTAACCGTGTTGATGCATGTTGGAACGAGCGGACCTGATACCCGGTCGTCGTGGTGACGAGAAGGACCCTCATGACAAAACAACCTTAGGAGAAGTGAGGTCTCACACCTCTTACTACAGCAATTAAACGAGAGCTACCTGCTCCGTCGTTGGCTCTGCTCAACAGTACCAGGGCTCGTTGAGATACGGTACTTCCGTTCGGGTTTGGTGAACGTCAGGCACTGGGGGCTGGACCAGCCCGGCGTGGTTGTGTGCCAGAATCCAGATGTTCTTAAAAAGAGTGCAGCGAAACGAGGTTGGGTTGCGGCTGACCATCTGGCCGACCTCGTCAGCTAACGCGTCGACCCGCGGGTCCGAGTGAACCCACGGGTATATAAGACGTTCGGCGTCAAATGGCTGCAACCAGCCTTCGAACTCCGGCAGCTTGAGTAAACGTGAACCCTCCGGCACCAGCAATCGAAGAGCCAACTGGATGGGCGCTACCGAATCAACGAGATCGAGCCACGCAATGTCATGCAGGAACTTGCAGTACCCATCCAAGGTCGTCCACGGAGTGAACGCCAAAAAGGTGGGTAGCAGGGTAAGGCCGACGCGCCGACTCAACGTCACGACTTGATGGACATCCTCACGCGTGTGTCCTTTTGCTAAATACGCCAACACCTGGTCGTCAAACGACTCCACAGCGCTGGTGACAAATAAGCATCCAGTCTCGCGTAGTCGTTCGAAATCATCAGCGTATCGAAGTAGATGTTCTATCTTGATCGTGACGTCGTAGGTCAGTTTCGGAAACTCCCGCGCTAGCGCCACGACAATACGCCTGGCATGCACAATGCCATTAAAGAAATCTGGGTCGCCGAAGGTAACATGCTGCACACCAAGGTTGACCTGTTTTCGGATATCAGCCAGAACAACGTCCAGTGGAATGACCCGGAACTGCCCCTTATAAATCGGAACCACGGGACAGTGCCGACAATGATGCTTGCAACCACGACTGGCCTCTGTGTATCCCACAAGACGACGGCTGGAACCGACTTGCAGTTTGGCATATCGTGATGGTGCTGGAAGGTCATGCCGATCTGGAATACGGAACTCAAGACGCGGCAGACGGTCGGGAAAGGTTACCGCCTCGCTGTTGCTCCTTGAGTAATTGCCCACGGCAACCTCGACTAGCGCCGCCTCAAATTCTCCACCCAAGATGAATTCCACGCCTAACGAACGTAGGAAGTCGGCGTTCAAAGGTGCGTAAAGACCGTAAGCACAAAGCTGTGCGGCGGAATTGATCGCCCGCACCCGCTTGATCACCGGAACCGCAAGTCTCGTCGCGGTATGCATCGGAAGATGAAACGCAATTAGATCAGCCTTCGCTGGAAGCTCGGCCTCGAATGGCTGGCGCGAAAGGTCGAGACAGCGCACCTTAACACCTGCATGACGGAGCCAGGCCGCAGGTGAGGCAAGCCCGAAAGGTTGGCGGCCCATCTCGTACGTCGAGATGAGAAGTGCCGTTCGCGGCACAACAGAAGCCTGACACCCTGAGCCTGCAACTTGTGGCATCATTCCACCGTCTTTAATTCGTCTGCCGTTGGTGACGATGTCGCTAGGCTGACAACGATGAGCGTGCCGATGGAGAGCGCGAGCGCTGGATAGGCTGTCTCCCACCCAAATAAGTAAGCCGGACTCCCGTCAACTGAGCGCATAAGTCCGACGATCTCCCATCCCAACGTCGTAAGCATCCCTACAAGGATCGACGAAACCCCCCCGAGCCGTGTCGCGCGCTTCCAGAGGAGAGCCGCGAGCAGCGCCGGTGTGATACCAGCCCCGTACATCGTATATGCCCAGAGCGCCATCGCCAGAATGGTTGGGAAAAGATTTCCGGCAAGGTAGCCGAGAGCGCCGACTACAATCACGATTATGCGGATATAGAGAACCACCTGCCTATCAGTAACTTCAGGGTTAATGAAGCGCTGGTAGACGTCGCGGATCAAATTGGTCGACGGGGTCAGAAGAAAGCTATTAGCAGTCGACACAATGATCGCCGCGGCCCCACAGACGAGCAGGATACCGAGGGCTGCCGGCAAACCCTCGGTCGCGACACGAATGACGATCTCCTCCGATGCAGCGGTGTCAAGGCCAGGAATGACCAGACTTCCGAGAACGCCGACTGAGTCGATCAAAGTCTCGACCACAATCGTGCCAACGATCCACCCTCCGACGGCAAGGCGTGCTGCGCGTTCGCTCGTGGCCGAAAAGAACTTCTGATACATGTTAGCTTCGCCCAATAATAAGAACATGGTTGGCAGAAACAGCGCGAATGCAGCCTGCGGGCCGAGCGAACCGAACAGCGAGACCTGGTCAGGGCGAAGTGCGGCGATCGATGCTGAAATTCCACCGGCGTCGATCACCAAGAATCCCACTCCAAGGGCCACAGCAATCGTCATCAATAGCCCGTTTCCGATGTCGAGATACGCGATCGACAGCATACCGGCGAACGCTGTGTAAACAATGCAAAAGCTGGCGGTAATCAGTGCTCCGGTGTCCGGATCAATCCCGGCGACTGATGCTAACAGGCGGCCGCCACCGCGGAACTGATAAGCGGTGATCGTCGTGTAGGCCATAACGGTCGTTAACGTCCCGAGAACCCGTGCTGTCGGACCGTAGCGGAGCTCAAGAATATCCGGGACGGTGTACTGTGCAATGCGGCGTACGCGTGGTGCAATGAAATAGATCAGCGTGATACCAACCCAAGCACCAGCCGACTGCCAAAGAGCAGGAAATCCCACGCGATAGCCAAGTCCAGCACCGGCAAACAGGCTTCCAGAACCAATCCAAGTGGACAACAACGTGAAAACCAGCACATGCGAAGGAAGCGTGCGCCCTGCGATCAGAAAATCATCACCGGTCTTCACCTTCCGGCTACGGAAGGCTCCAATGACAACCAGGATACCGAGATAGACGATGATGCAGGTGAGCATTCAGGCAATTGTGGATCAAGCCGATGCCTTAGTGACAGCCAGCTACCACGAACGTTCGGTTGATAGCGATTGGCTGCACCCAGTGAACACACACACCGTTAGCACGGTAAAAAACGATTTACAGTAGATCCTATTGCTCATATTGCCCCTCTCAGGAGGTTCGCCTGGCCATCCCCATACTCAGAGTCTAGAGTCTAAAACCGAATAGGCTCAGGACCTAAGCCCAAAGCTTCGAACCACCATGACCTCTAAAGAATCATGCTGCAGACGTAACTTCTCGAAAACTCCAGAACCGAATGGGTATTAGCAATCAGAACAACGTAGGCGACGATCGAAAGTTCAGCACAAAAGATCCTCGAGCAGCGCGATCAAGTGCGAGGAAGACAAAGTGGAAGACGAGAGTAAAGAAATCTAGCAGACCACCCGCACAAAGCGTTAGGTGACTCTATTACCTACTACAGCAACCGTGACGCTAGGACACTCCAAACGGCATATGCGAGACGTCGGCGAGCGTGACGGGCGATGGTACCTTGCCAGAAATTCCCGGTGACCACCTCGCAGCCTTTTGGTACGTCGCCGATTGGCAGCGGTTCTTTGTGCTCTGCGGCGTACCGTTCGAGCGCCTGTCCCTCCGGCTGCCCGTCATTGGCCACCAGGACGTCAACGGGACGACCCACGGCCTCAGCAATCCTTCGCACCGCCTCACCAGCCGAAAATCCAGCCATTCCACGCCCTTCGGTCAGAATATTACTCACGACAATGATCGGCCCACGGATCTGATTCAACTCGTCAGAAACTCCCCGAACGAGCAGAATCGGCATAAGGCTGGTAAAGAAGCTACCGGGCCCGATGACAACCGCATCGAAATCCCGTATGGCCAGAGCCACGAGTGGATGAATTTGGACCCCTGGATCAAGCCAGATGCGCTCTATGCGGCTACCTTTGGTCTGCTCGGCATCGACCTCGAGCTCGCCGCTAGTGCGTGAACCATCCTCATACTCCGCACAAACCGTTGCGTGCTCAACACTGATCGGCCATACCTTCCCGTTACAATCGAGCAACGCCCGCAGCGAGTCAACGCTGCCAGAAAGTCACCGCTGTACTGCTCCATCATCGACAGAAGCAGATTGCCACCGGTGTGACCAGCGAGCCGGCCGCTCTCAAGCGCTGGTAGCCGTGACAACAATACGCGACGCGCCTCCGCCTCGTTACGCGCGAGCGCCAGAGCGCACTTCAATACATCACCAGGAGGTAGAACCCCAAGCTGGTCACTGAGCTCACCAGAGCTACCGCCACTGTCGAACATCGTGACTACAGCATTGACCCTAACCCAAGGATTTTGTTTGAGGCCCCCGATAAGACTCGGAAGATCAGTACCGCCACCAAAGCACCCGACGTTTAACTCCCTCAACTGCACGAGACGCATTGTATCCTGTCACCATGCCGATTATCGACCTGCTGCTGCCAGAGTTCGACCATGAGACCAGCATGACTCGACGTCTGCTCGAGCGAGTACCGGAAACTGCGTTTGCGTTCAAGCCACACGACAAGTCAATGACACTCGGTAGGTTGGCGTCTCACCTCGTTGACCTTCCACTATGGGTGGTGAACGTGATGGATGGGGACTCATTCGACCTAAAGTCCCAACCTGACGATTACACACGTCAGGCCGCTTCGACGAATGACCTGCTGTCGTGCTTCGATGCAAACGTTACGGCAGCCCGCATCACCCTTGTTAAAGCCATTGACGGTGTATTGACCGCTCCGTGGACGCTAAAAAATGGCGGCCTGGACCTCTTCACTCTCCCCAGAATCGCCATGCTGCGCTACTTCGTTTTGAATCATCTCATTCATCATCGCGGCCAGCTCACCGTCTACCTCCGTGAACAAGACGTACCACTCCCAGCCATCTACGGGCCATCAGCCGATGAGGGCTCTTATTGAGTTATTCTCATGGTCCCTTGAACTCTGGAACCTGAACATAGCCAGTCCTTCACACTTTCCCCTGCGGTGTCGCAGAATCGGCTCTGGGTGCCAGATTGACCTGACTTACGTGCATCAGAACAGTCGGTTCACCGTCTACACTCTCCGCACCGACGACCATCTGGCAGACCTAGGTTAGACTGAACCGCAGCTGATGTACGACTTCCAACCCACTCGAGGGCTGGAGGGTGGTCACCGGATGACCCTATTCACATGGGGCTGTCCCCGGCACTTTCCCGCGTTGCCCCCATCCAAGCCTCGGTACTTCGCGGTGGCACCGGATACTCGCGTCCTGGCCCATTGCCACTGGCAGACAGTTCCCCAAAATCACCCAACCCTCATCGTACTCCACGGTCTCGAAGGTTCGAGTCGAGCGCATTACATGCGGGGAATCGCTGACAAGGGGTTTACAGCTGGATTCAACATTGTTCTTTTAAACCAACGGAACTGTGGTGGTACCGAACACCTTTCCTCCGGTCTGTACCACTCCGGTCTATCAGAAGACCCAACCGTGGTCATTCGGGAACTCATCGACCTCGACCATTTGCGCTCCGTCGTGGTGATCGGCTACTCGCTCGGTGGTAATGTAACGCTAAAACTGGCAGGCGACTACGGAGACTCCTTCCCATCGGAGCTCCGCGCTATATGTGTAGTGTCCCCCACCATGGATCTCGCCCGCTGTGTTGAGGCATTGGAACGTCCGCCCAACGTGTTGTACGAGTGGAACTTCGTTCGGAATTTGAAGCGACGGATGCTTCGCAAGGCGCGCGCGCTACCGGGACGCTTCGATTTAAGCCGGCTCGCCGGCGTGCGAACTGTCAGGGATTTCGACGAAGCGTTCACTGCTCCACATCATGGTTTTCAGGACGCTGATGATTACTACTATCGTGCCAGTAGCCTCCGGGTGATCGACAAGATTCGAGTTCCGACCTTGATTCTCAGCGCTGCGGATGATCCGTTCGTACCAGTGGATCAGTTCGACGACCAGGCGGTGTGCGACAACCCGTGGGTTACCGTTGCAGTGACGGAACATGGCGGCCACTGTGGTTTTCTAGGTAACGCTTCGAATGAATTCGACGGGTATTGGGCGGAGAAAACTGCGGTGGAGTTTGCGCGGCAGCACGTATGACTAATGTCCTAGCCACCAGTTACGGTTCCAGGCGTGCAGTTGGATTCCCGTAAATTCCAGACAGTTTCTGTTTTCCTCATTTGATGCGCCCTGCATGACCGAAGACGGCATCTTTATCCCACGACTCCCTTTTACCCCGTGTGAACGGAATCTCGTTCAACGTCTGAGAACACCGATCCAAGTCCAGCGTTTCCTCAACAGCTTGCCTTACAACCTCGAGCTCCCGCCGCGAGGAAAGACACTGCACACATTGCGTAGCGTTGTTTATCATCGGACTGCCCATTGCATGGAAGCTGCTCTGGTAGCCGCAACGATCCTAGAGCAACATGGCTATCCCCCATTACTCATGAGTTTTGAATCGGTCGACAAGCTTGACCACGTGATGTTCGTGTATCGCCAATGCGGCCAATGGGGATCGGTCGCTCGATCGCGTGATCCAGGACTCCACGGACGCAAGCCGGCCTTTCGAACGACTCGGGATCTGGCGCTGAGCTATGTGGAACCGTACGTAGACTACACTGGTCGCATTACCGGATACGCTGTCGTCGACCTGCGGAAGATCGACCCGTACGACTGGCGTCTTTCAGAGAAGAACGTGTGGAAAACCGAACGTCTATTGCAAGACTTTCCTCACCGGCCGATCCGTTCCTCAGACAGACGAATCGACAAACTTCGCCGCCAATACCGAGCGTTCAAGGAGCGCCACCCAAACAGAAAACCAGTTAATTACGCCGGTCGAAATCGGTGGACGGAACTCCCAAAAGGCTTCTACTAGTGGATGGTTAATCCAGATCGAAGTCTCGGGTCGGCCGCTTAATCGGCTCCTTCTTGGCCTGCTTCAGCGCCTCCTCGAAGCGCTTCGACAACGCATCACTACGACCTTTTTCGTGAGCCACTGACTGTTCAAAGATCGCTTCCCGCCGCGCTTTTTCCTCAGCAAGAATCTGCTGTGCGTTTCCGAGCTCCGGCTTATCTTCACGCTCTACTTCACGATAACTAACTACGCGTTTTAGGTTTGCGTCGACTACAAGGGTTGAACCGCAACACGGACACTCGACCTCAACCTCTGAGCGAAGCTTAACCATAAGACTTGTTATCATATCGTTCGTGGTGTTCGCACGCCATGCCAATTTCGGTAGTGTCTCACTCTGCATGAGCGGCCGAGACTAACATCTCGGACTCTTCGATCAGCGCGACGATGTCGGCCATGCTCCACAGCTTGTCGGTCAGTCCTGCCGCCTGCGCCGGGCTCGTCTTGAGCGTCTTGTGAATCCGCGCCCAGTTGTACCACACCGTGTAGAGCGCCACCATCAACACGTGATTCTGGATCTTCTTCGAGAAGGCATTGGTCAACCGCGTATATCGACGCATCGACATCCGCATCGTGAGGTTCGAGCGTTCCACGTACGACGTCGAGATGTGCTTCGGGTCCTGGCTGCCCCGTGATCGGCTTCGGCACGCATCCGAGGCACGTGGCCGGGCTGTACCGTCGCGCCTCATTCTCGGCTGGTGAGCCGTACAGCTTCACGAGCTGACTGTAGTCGACGTCAGCACCGAACGCATCTTCAACGGCCGGGAGATACAGGTTGAGCCTGTCTGACGTGAGCTGCGTGCGGTCCGCCAACCGGTCCGCAAGATCCGTTACGAACGTGAACGCGGAGCCGGCGTCACGCGGTCCGACGAGCCAGGAAACGATCAGCTTTGAGTCGGCGTCGAGCGCGGTCCATGTCCACGTGTCGCCAGCGCCCTCTGGTGCCGACTTCGCCGCTGCGACGTTCTTCTGCTTGGCGTAGGGTAAAGCTCCAGATTTCGTCCATCTGCACCCGACGCGCCCTGACGCCTCGCACGTTCTCATCGTGGAACTTGGCACAGACACGACCCGCGTCCCCCAGGAGCTTGGACACCGTGTTGATCGACACGTCGACCACTCGAGAGATCGAGCGCATTGACGACCCCTCACAGAGCATCGAAAGGATCTGAGCGCGCTTGGAGGCTTGGAGCTTGTTCATGCCCCATGATATGAACTTTAATGCTTAGCGTCAAGCATTAAAGTTTAATATCATGGCTTTGGCCACAGTGGAGCTTACGGATTTATGGCGTGCGGAAAATGACGCGGCTTGACTGAAATCCTCCGCGCTTTCACCGCTTTAGCGACGTCTACGCTGTGGGATCTCCGGGAAGTTGGCGGCTCCTCCTCTGATTCCTCCAGCCGGAAACTTAGCCGGCTTTTCCTTGGCTTTCGGCGCTCGGCGTTGCTCCGAAAGAAATGCTATTTCGGGTCCACTGGAATAACAATTTGGCCATAATGCCTTACGCCCCAACAGTTTAGACAGTTCAGACTCAAGCGGATTTGGCGCTCTGACCGTGTTGAATAATTCATTCGCTTCATGCCGGTCAATCACGAATTCGTGTGAGGCGTAGGCGCTAATCAAGCGCTCCAACTTCTCAGAAGTGGAGTTCTGGCCTTTTACGATTAGCATCTCGCCGTATTGCTTGGCTACGCGATTCGCCCGTCCAGCTTCTCCAACATGCATCGGATCTACTTGGGCGTAGATTCCCGAGAACAGCCCCACAGCCAGACTTGATGCAATTTCCATGGCAGTGTGAGTCGTAATTGAGGACTAGGACTTCAGTTTTATCTGAAGCATGAACGTCTCGAACGCAGCAAACGCCTGGTTGTGCAACGTCGTCAGTGCTGACGTGACGGTTAGACCCGATTGCGTCTCGAAAAGTTCATCTTTTCGCGACAATTGGACGTCGAGCGGACCCATCTCGCCGTGATCGGCCACCACTAATTCTGACGCGCCCATCGTGATAATGGTGCCAGCGCTCTTGCACAACCCCGTTACGAATACGGTATATTTCTTGTATCGTTCTTGGAGACAACGAGCAATGCGAAACGCCGCATCAGCGTTTCCGCCATCTGCAACGAGGACGAGTAGCGCGTTCTCGCGTGGTCGCCGTTCGGAGCACATGTTGATTACGGCAAAGTCCAGGCCGCGCTCGACCGGACCGTTGTAGAGCAACACATCCGAGTCAGTCGCGACAGCAATTTCAGTCGCGACATCTCGAACCGTTCTCTTCTTCGGTGGTGCCGGAATCTTTTTTACCGCTTTGTTGACCATCGCAGATTCGCAGCCTTTCGTGCAATCGCCGTACGTCTAGCCCTAGATAGTATATCGGCTCTAGCGATGCCGCCTTTACGCCCAAGCTCAGCCGCCGCACTGTTTTTGCCGTCCTCCGCCTGTTCGGACTCCTCAATTTCGCCCGTGGCGATCTTCATGACGCGGACCGCGTTTCCGATTACATCGGCTGGACGTTTTTTGCCTTTCGGAGTCTTGGGCATACCTATCAGAAAGAATACCAAAGGTGGTGACGAAAGAGTGGCGAATGTGAGCGTCACTCACTCACCCGGACTGAGACACTACACCAATTTCAGGTCGTGGCTGATCGTACTTAACGCTACCCCCGACATGGACCAAAGAGCCTCAGATGTTCTCCCTCCTCACCGATCCACCCTTCCATGCTAACGGCACCGTTTCGCTGGCCGTTCATTTCGGTGTGATCGCAGTCCATATGACTGACGCCTGTATCTGTCAGTGATCTCTGAACCTGTAGTCATCCTTTTTAAGGACGAGACTACGACAAATGTTTTAGTTGTGGCTAATGAGCGCTACGCGTTGAATCAGACGACCCTAACCAAATGCGAAGAGCTAGTTCAGCGAACCGAAGACTCCGTCAGGACGACTAGCCTTCCTCTTCGTATTCTCCTTCGGCCGGCGGGCTAATCCGTGTCGAGGGACGTAAAGCTTCGCGAAAGTCGTAGACTGGCATGCCCGCCACGTGCAGAGAAAGCCGGCAGCCTGACTCTTTTCGATCGATCAAAACTGTGACTGGGCTGCCTTCGACCCCTTCAAGAAATCGAATCTGACACCCGCACGAGAGGCGTGCGCGCTCGAAGCCCTTCAACATGGTCGAAATCATACTACAGCGTTCGCCAACGCGCCTGTAAGAAGTAGACGGGCTCTGGTGAGTAGTGCTGTGACAGATCAAAGCAGAGACTTGAGATCCCTCTCAAGGTCGTCCTTCGCTGCCAGCCCTAGGTGGCTTTTACACCAGATCCCCTCGCGGTCGATCCAAAAGCTGACGGGCAACCCCCAGATGGGGCCCCAGGCCTCCTGGAAATCTTCGCGTCCGAGTCCAACCAGCATCGGATAGTTCACAGCGAACTCTTCGGCGAACGGCTTAATCTGTTCTGGCGTATCGTCAACTGACACGCCGAGTACAATAAATCCCTCATCTCGATACTCATCCTGTAACTCGATAAAATCAGGAATCTCGATCTTGCAGGGCCCACACCAGGTCGCCCAAAAATTGAGGAGGATTACGTTCCCTTTGAGAACCGATAGATCGACATCGACACCTTCCATGTCCTGAAGCGTGAAGTCCATCGGCGCCGGCTTGGCATCAACCTCGCACACCGCAGCCACTTCAGTGGAACCGCCGAACAACGGGAACGACTCGATGGAGAATCCTGGCACTACAGGCAACGTCAGAAACGCTAATATCAGTGCTGCTCCAATCGCCAGAATCCACCGTTTAACCATGTCTCACAGCTCCCAGAGCATTAGTCCGTGTACCGCCTAGCTCGAACCACCACGTCACTGCACCCCACCAACCCTCCGGTCGGTTACGAGCACGTAAGCACACTAATCCTACGCCAAGGTTACCGCGTTGTGGTTGAAAATCTCAAGAACCTGCTCATGGCAAGACCGGTTTGACACACAAAGAACTACACTTGATACCCCCCCTAGAAACCGCTGGTGCAGATCCTATTCTTCTTGTGGAATCCAAATATTTGCGAGAGTCGTCTTGGCGATAGTAAGATGGCTAAAGTTGTCCTGCCGGGCCTGCTCATAGCCAATAGCCGCCAGGAGGTATCCCAATGACGCACAGCCGTCCGCGGAGTCACATCCTGGCTTGGATGTCTACTTGCCTATCGTTGTTACTGGTTCTAGCGACGGTGGTGGAATCCAGTGCCCAGGATCAGTTCTACCCATACTACGGAAAAAACAGAGTTAAATACGACAAGTTCGACTGGCACATCTACACGACCGACCATTTTGAGATCTACTACTATCCCGAGCTAGAGGAGCACCTTGAACGGGTCGCTAGCTATGCCGAGAGCGCATATCAGAAAGTTAGTTCTGATCTGCGGCACGACTTGGCTTTTATCGTACCTCTTGTGCTCTTTAAGACGCACAGTGAATTTGAGCAACAGAACATCATCCCTGGTGCTAGCCCGGAAGGAGTGGGAGCCTTCGCCGAGCCTCAACGGGATCGGATTGCGCTCCCTATCGATGAGCCACCAGACGGTCTCTACAGGCTGATCACCCACGAGCTCACTCACATTTTCGAGTTCGATATCATTCCACGCTCGCTGATCCGCCAAAACGTGCCCCTTTGGGTGGACGAAGGGCTGGCCGACTACATGGCTGGTATCTGGCGACCGCTCGACATGATGCAGGTGCGCGATGTCGCGGTATCAGACATTGTTCCAAATATGACGGAGTTCGAAGCGTACGGTGGATTCACCAACGCTAGGGTCGTCTACAACCTCGGACACGCGGTGTTCGAATACATCGAAGATCGTTGGGGCCAAGAAGGCCTACGTCAGTTCATTCTCGCGCTGCGTCGAAGTGCTATCGGTGGCGACGGTGATAGCTACGAAGAAGCCTTTGATATCAGCTCTGAAGATTTTGATGACGGGTTCAAGAAGTATCTCGAGGATCGCTTCGAAACGTTCCGCGATAAAGAGCGGCCGTCTGACTACGGTAGAAATCTGGCGCCGGATCCGCTCACTAGCCGGTACCCAGCGCTTATCTCGATCGAGGCGTCGCCATCGGGCGAGATAATTGCCGCTATGGCCGCTACCCGCAAGGACCAGGAACTCGACATTGTGTTGCTTTCAGCTCACAGCGGTGAGGTCATCCAGAACCTGACGAGTGGATTCAACCAGGATTTAGGTTTCGAGAATATCTCGATACCCGGGATGCGCTTCAACACGGTACCGTGGATGTCTTGGGCTCCGGAAGGGGATCGGATCGCTTATTTCGTTCGTAAGGGCAAATACAAGTCGCTCGTTATCCATAACGTCGTAACTCGACAGATTCAACAGGTGATCGATCTCAACATGGTTGATGAACCTGAGTCCCCAGACTTCTCTCCAGATGGAAGAACCGTTATTTTTTCGGCGTTACGGAATGCAATTGGCAACATCTTCGAGATTGACCTCGTCACCCACGAGGTCACGAACCTAACGAATGACGAGTTCGCTAATTACGCCCCCGTGTACTCTCCAGACGGTAGTTTCGTGGTGTATGTGGCACGCGTCAGCGGAAATAACAAGCTGTTCAAACTCGACTTCGCCACAAAAGAACGTCTCCAGTTAACCTTCGGCACATATGACGAAAGTGGAACGCAGTTTATCGATGACCGAACGATCGTATTTGCATCGACCGCGATCGACCCGACACAGCCGATCGAACCGAAGACGGCCAGAGACGGCGAGATCTACAACATCTGGACATTGGATCTAGAGAATGGGGAGCTCCGCCAGTACACCGATACGGCCACGGGTAACGTGAATCCGGTGCTACTGGCCAGTGCGGAAGATGGCACACTCGATCGTATTGGGTTCATTACGTATTTTAAGGGCGAATATGGCCTTTCCACCTTGCAGCGAAACGAGCCCCTATACATGGCGTCGACCAGCGACTTCGGAACATCGGGTCCGGCGATCGACTTCCAGGCGCCACTCACCCACACTCTAATCGGTGACAACGCTAGACGTAAGGGCTCCTTCGAAAAAATGTCCCTGGAAGGCCGGCCGCCTATCGCCTTCGGGGTGTCGAACAGTGGCGATCTCATGGGTGGAACTCAGATCACATTTACAGATCTCCTGGGCGACCAAGTGTTCAGCGCCTTAGCGTCGTCGATCGCTCAATTCCGAACCTTTGGCTTCTCTTACGCGAACTTATCCAACCGGTTTCAGTTCGCACTTCAGGGCTTCTCGCAAGAATCGTTTTTCTTCGGCTACATGCCAGGTGCCATGTTTGACCCGAGCCTGCAACTCCTCGATCGAGATGATGCCCTCGGCACACGCATGGTCAGAGGCGCGAACCTTTATGGAATCTACCCGTTTGATCGTTTTCGCAGAGTTGAACTAACAGCTGGTGTCTTTAACTACAACGAGAACTTCAGGAATCAAGAGTTGCAGGCCGAGTCGGATTTCTATCAACAGCAGAATTTTGGAACCAATATCTTCCGTAACGGAACCTTCATGCCGCTCGGCATCCACTACGTACAGGAAACTACGGTCTTCCGAGAATATGGCCCTCTGTCTGGGAACACGGTTCGGGTCGGTTACGAGTACGCGCCATCACTTGGGAGTTTTCTCTCACGACAGACACTAGAGGGCGACGCCCGCCTCTACCACCGGCTCGGAGAGAACGGTGTGATCGCATTGCGCGGACGGGGATTCAAGAGCTGGGGTGAGTTCCCAGATTTCATGTTTTTCGGTGGTAACTCCGACATGAGAGGCTATGACTACCTGGAGTTCCTAGGTCACGAGACGTTCTTTGGTAACGCTGAACTCCGGTTTCCACTCGTCGAGCTGATGGCTACTCCGATCGGGATCCTCGGCGGCATCCGAGGTGCTTTTTTCTTCAACATTGGTGTCGCTCGACTGGAGGGATCTGATATTCCTGCATGGACCATTAGCCCCACCAACGTGCGCGCAGTGGAGGGGTTCACTCTCAATATGGACACCGGCCTTTACCAGGAAGTCTTCACTGAACCGGCCTTCATAGACGGTTTTCGGTTGGTCAACGCGCGTGCATCGTACGGGATCAGTCTTTCGACGATGGCCATTGGATTCCCCATTCACTTCGACTGGTCATGGCGGACCCTGTTTAATCGCGCCTGGGAAGATGTCGTGTTTGCGCAATCGGGCGGCAGTGAGGAGTTCCGGAAGGTACGCTTCTCGATGTGGATCGGGTATGACTTCTAGCCAGACAAATGAGCAGCGGTTCATGGCAGACGCTAGCTGTTCGAGAAGGTAGTTGACTTGCTGGTCGACTACCTGGAGACACGGCTGCCACCACGGGTACGTGCTGAGCTCAACCGTCTCACTGCTCAGTTCGCTGAAAGACGAGCACTTTTGACCTGAGTTTCTCAAGACGATTCAGATCTCTCTTGATTTACACTCCACGAGCTACAGCACCCCTCCGGGAGAGATGCTGGAATACGCACTCGAGCCAAGAAAATATTTTCAAGGACAGAATAGTTCCTTAGGAATGGCTGTGAAGCAATCCTGACTAATGCTAGTTCAAGGGAGTGGATGGGCACGCTCTGCGGATTAATTACTCGAGACAGCACCTTAAAGGACTACAGGCAACAGAAACTCACGAGAGACCGACCATGCGCGATGACACCGCTCATGCCCAATTGGCAGTCGATCTTCTTCAGGCTCGCGATACCGCACGGCTAACCACACCACCCTCTCAGCGTGAGGTTGGCTTTAATCTTGAGAATGGCTATCAGTTGGGGCGTGTGCTCCACGAACGTCTTTTAAAACGAGGATACCGCTCAGTAGGTCGCAAGCTTGGCTTCACTAATCCGGCCACTTGGAAAGAGTTCAACGTCGATACTCCGATCTGGGCGCACATGTACGCACAGACTGTCCATCTTTCGGATCAAGGCAACTGCAGACTCTCTCTAGCCGGAATGACCTCCCCACGGATCGAGCCGGCGGTAGTTCTTGGCCTCCGTCGGCCTGTCCCATCCGGTGATCTGTCGGCAGAAGAATTGACGGACTATCTCGAATGGGGGGCAATCGGATTCGAGGTCGTGGATTGTCACTATCCGGACTGGAATTTCACAGCGGCTGATACAGTTGCGGACTTCGGCGTACACGCGGCGCTGGTCGTCTCCGCCCCGTGGCGACTAAACCGAGATGATCCACGGCAGGTAGCCAAAACGCTGCAGGAGCTAAAAGTAACGCTGCGTCAAGGAACGGAGATTATAGCCGTGGGAGAAGGACGAAACGCCTTGGGTAACCCCCTCCTTGCCCTTGGCCATCTGGCCAGGATGATTACTGGCCAATCCTGGGCACCCCCCTTGACGTCTGGTGAAATCATCACAACCGGCACACTAACCCCGCTTTCGCCTATCTCGAGCGGTGAATGCTGGAGCGTGAATGTCGTAGGAGCGCCCATCGCACCGCTGCAACTTGAGCTGTGTGATTAGCCTGTTGAACCTGGATTCAGCGGAGTCCCTTTCAGTGCTAAGAAGCATTTCGAACTGTTCGGCTAGAGCCGCGTGAGGCGCAGTAGCGAGCGGTCCATGTCAAATACGACCCTATAATTGCGCAAGAACGTATGTCCAACGATACCGCCGATATTGAACCCAAGAAGAGCACTCGGACGGTGGAGGTTTAAAACCACAACCGAGAAGTTCTCGTATTTGATTTGATTAAATGCGAGGTGCACACCTGGAAGTAAGTAGGCCCCCTCATCCCAGCCAGAGCTCCCATAGACAAGTAACGGAATGTGACGCATCGGAACCATACCGAGCATGTTGGCGGTGCTGACACTAATCGATATCACCTCGCCACCCGTATCGACAACAAAGCTCTTCGGATACTCCTGATTGATCACCCCACGCACCATCGCTAATCGGTTCATGCGCATCGGTAACTCAATGTCAGCCGGCTCATCTGGCAAGTGGCGCGCCATAATGAGGCGATGGTTCTTGTAATCAATGACCGCCGACAGGCCAAATGCGATTGGCGAGATACTGTCTGGTACCCGGTGGGAAGGCAATCCGGTCAGGGGTGGATTCTTGATGAGCGTCGGCAAGTTTCGGATCTTGAGCGTTCCGATTTCCAACTCATCGACCCGACCCAGCTCGAGCCCGCGGAAACCGACCTCACCGACACCAGCACTCAGCGTGTTCGTAATTGGTTCCACACCGAAAGCATCAGCAGTTTCCTCCGAGAGCACCATCTGCTCGGCACCCGTATCGACCACAAGATCAATCATCCGCTGACCGTTGACATTGCCCCTGACGACAACCTTATCGTTGATCAACCGGAACGGGATCGTATGGACCTGGTCCTCGAGTCCAGCCTCCAGCACTAGTGGCGTATTGCTACCGAATGATCTGAGGAATCGAATCTCGGAGCGCGCCCATTCGGCTTTATCGACCTGGCGAACCGATGGCAATTGCTCAAGGTACCGTTCGAATGCTTTAGCCGCGTCCTCGTAGCGACGAAGCCGTCGATAGATCGTTCCCAGCGTGTGCTGATATTCTGGAGCTATCCCCGACACGGCTTGCACCTCAGCAAGCGCCGCTTCGAGATCGTTCCGAGCCGCCAGACTCCGCCCTAAACCGTGACGACCGCGTGGACTATTCGGATGCTTGGCCACGACGTCACGATAGACCTCCTCGGCCTCTTCGAAGAGACCAGACGCCCACAAGCTATCGGCATAGAGCGCGCGAAGCTCAGGATCAGCTGGCTGCAAATCTCTGAGGAAGAGGCCTTCTTGATACGCTCGGGTGAACTCGGCAACCTTGAGCAAAGAACGCAAGAGACCAGCCGACGCTCGCTGCAACTGCTCCGGCTTCGCTCCCTTTTTTGCACGTGCGTAGGCTGGAATCGCCTCCCAGAAACGATCGTCGGTAAATAGTAGATCGCCTAGCTGAAGTCGAACTTCGCTTCGTGCAGACTCACGGCTCGAGTCAGCATCCATGACGACCGGAAACGCCACTGCCGTCGTGAACACCATCAGCAAGCAGCGAACAACAATATGCATGGAACCTCCATAGGGTGTCCCGTGGGCACCTCCGGGGGGTGAGGAACGGCTAAACCTCAAACTGAGAATATGTCCGATCGGACGGTGCATGGCACGAACGGACTACCTGAGCCGGCTTTTGAATCGACAGATAAATATAAACGTGAAGCGTCCGTGAATCATTTTATCTAGCTCTTGTATTGCTCAATCGGAAGGCCGTCGTACATGTCGTCGACTCGCAAGATTTGCTCGTTTCGGCTATAGGTACCCAACTCGTAGTCTTCGCTCATGATTAGCGCTTTAACAGGCTTGGTCGGACAAACCTCGGCGCAAAGACCGCAAAAACTACAGCGAGAGAGGTTGAAATCGAAGTAGTCAAGCACCTTAATCTTGTGACCCGGCTCACGGTGTCCACCTAGATTAATCAGATCATCCGGACAAACCTTGGCACATTGATCACACACGATACAGGTCTGTGCACCGGTCTCTGGCTCGACCTGCAACCGAAGCACGCCTCGAAAGCGCGGTGCGACCGGCCGGCGCTCAGCCGGATACTGGAAGGTAAACGCTGGCTGGGGAGTATATTTCAACGTAACCCAGAGCCCTTTAAGGAGATCGACTAGAAAGACCGTCCTGAAAAAGTTTCTGAGAAACAACATGAAGGACTAGCCCTGCTTCTCTACTAAGATGGGCTCACTCTGACCAACCATGATCACACGCTCTCTGCGAAGGATTGTATTCTCTTTGCGGATCTTATCCTGAAGCCGCATCAGTCCGTAGAGAAGCGCTTCTGGACGTGGCGGGCACCCAGATACATAGACATCGACAGGAACGATCTTATCGACGCCCTGAAGTACACTGTAAGTTGGAAACGGGCCGCCGGCATTCGAGCAGCTACCCATCGAGATGACCCACTTGGGCTCAGGCATCTGATCGTAAAGTCGCCGCAGTACCGGCGCCATCTTCTTCGTAACTGTTCCCGCTACGATCATGAGATCCGACTGGCGGGGCGAAGCACGAAAGACCTCAGCTCCGAAGCGTGCGATGTCGTAGCGAGACGTCGACGTGGCAATCATCTCGATCGCGCAGCAAGCGAGACCGAACCCCATCGGCCAAAGTGAAGACTGCCGCGCCCAATTAAGGACCTTGTCCACATTGGTCGTGATGAAGTTGTCCTCGAAGCGATGTTCGAGTAAGCCCATCAGCTCAGCTTACTTTCCTTCGAACCATTTCGCGTCGATCTCGCAATAATTCTGCCATTGCTCCGGAACCTCGTCGTTTGCAAAGATGGCCTCGACAGGACACGCCGGCACACAGGCACCGCAATCAATGCACTCATCAGGATGGATGTAGAGTTTCTCCTCGGCCTCAAAGTCTTGCTCGTCCTTACGTGGGTGGATGCAGTCAACCGGACAAACATCAACGCAGGCCGTATCCTTAGTCCCGATACATGGTTCACAGATCGTGTACGCCATCGATTCCTCCGTTTACGAACTTTCTTCCGCCCAACCCTGGCGTGGCCAGCTATATGTCAAGCCATCACGCTAACCGTCGCCGCCGGCATGCTGAGTGCGCCCGCCAGCTCGCCCACGCTAAACATTGCGTAGACCTCAGGGGCCTTGTCGATCATGAAAAACAGGCAACCGTAGTCATGGCCCCACTAAAGGCCATGATTTATTCCACTATGTGTAACTGTGTTTCGTATTTTCCGATACAAGAATACATCTCCTGGGCTCAAAGGTTCAAGAGGTGGTCTCGCCAGGCTGCAGTTCGAGGACCTCGATCCCCTTCGGCTCGCGACCAGCTTACGGAGGTGACTGGGTGTACCTGTCAGCACCGGGAACGTGCCGAAGTGCATGGGCACCACTTGACGCACTCCAAGCAGATCGCAGGCCAAAGCTGCATTTATGGGTCCCATGGTGAACCGGTCCCCAATCGGCAAGAAAGCGATCTCAGGCGCATGCAATTCACGAATTAACCGCATGTCGCCAAATACAGCGGTGTCACCAGCAAATGGTGCTCCAGTGTCACGAGCCACCCTGACGGCATCACCAACGTGATCGCGATGGCCGTGAGTAACCAGAATCAGATCTGCACCGTGCACACGTTTCCACTCAGCCGGGCAAGCCGGATTATCCTCAAGCTAGGGATCAATTAGAACGCGTTTCCCACCGGGTGACGTCAGCAGGAACGTGCCGTGACCCAGCCACGTAATCGCCAGATGACTGCCCATTTTCAGGGTCTACCCTACGGCCCTCCTCAGGTATTGCTAGCTTTACCATACAAACGATAACATCACACGTTGTCATGACCACTCCAGTTCCTATCGCCTTGATCCGCGGCCGGAAGGTCCAATCGACACCGTTACCTAGGGAACCCAAGCCACCTTGGCTTCGTGTCAGAGCTCCAGGGAGCAAAGGCTACATCCGTCTCAAACAACTGGTCCAACAGCTGAATCTCCGCACGGTGTGCGAGGAAGCCACCTGTCCAAATATCGGTGAATGCTGGCACCACGGGACCGCGACGTTCATGATTTTGGGCGACGTCTGTACCAGAGCCTGCGGCTACTGCAACGTAAGACATGGAAGCCCACAGCCGGTCGATCCAAGAGAACCCAGTCGTTTGGCAGAAGCCGTTGACCGTCTGGGACTGCAATACGTCGTTGTGACGTCAGTTGATCGGGATGACCTGCAGGACGGTGGCGCAAGCGCCTTTGCCGACACGGTTCGCGAGATTCGTAGCCGCGTACCCGACTGCCGGGTCGAGGTCTTGATTCCAGATTTCAGTGGGCGTACGGTCGACCTACTCACCGTCCTCGATGCGGGCCCGCAGGTCCTGAACCACAATATCGAGACGGTTGAACGTCTGTATCGAATGGCCAGACCAGCGGGACGTTATCGACGAGCCCTGACTCTCCTCGATACAGCAAGACGGCACGCACCAAGTATCCCCATTAAATCTGGTTTGATGGTTGGGCTTGGTGAGCACTGGGACGAACTAGTCACAACACTTGAGGATCTTCGTGTCGCTGGCTGCCATATCCTTACTATCGGCCAGTACCTACGCCCATCTGTGGCCCACTTGCCGGTTCTCCGTTACTACAATCCTGAGGAATTCGTCGCGCTGGAGCGCATCGCGCGGGATCTCGGGTTCGTCCACGTGGAATCTGGTCCCTTGGTGCGGAGCTCCTATCACGCCAACGAACAGACCCGCTCCTACGACGAAGCCACCGGTCGATGATTTAGGGGGGCGCCTAGCGAAGACCCATGTCGTTGACGACGACGCGTCAAGAGATTATTTCATGCCAGCGTTGCCCACGACTTCGAGCCTACTGTGCACGAGTGGCCCATCAAAAGCGCGCAGCCTTCCAGAACTACACCTACTGGGGCCGTCCGGTGCCAGGTTTTGGTGATCACCGTGCCCGTGTGCTTGTGCTCGGTCTCGCCCCAGCCGCCCATGGGGCGAATCGGACCGGCCGAGTATTCACGGGAGACGGGTCGTCCGACTTTCTGATGCGTGCCCTGCACGGTGTCGGCTTCGCCAATATCCAGACGTCACACCACGCCAAAGACGGTCTCAAGCTGAGGGATACGTATATCGCCGCAGTCGTCCGATGCGCCCCACCAGAAAACAAACCTACACCGAAAGAAATCGCCAATTGTCGCCCTTACCTGGAAGCAGAGTTGGCGGCGCTGACCCGAGTACAGGTCATCGTGACTCTGGGAAAAGTCGCGTTCGATACCTACTGGCGGCTGATTGCGACCCGTGGCGTTCGACCCAGACCCAGACCGTCGTTCACACACGGGTTCCTCTACCAGCCAGAGAACGCTCCAGCCCTTATAAACTCGTTCCACCCCAGCCGACAGAACACCAACACCGGTAAACTGACCCAAGCCATGTTGGCGGATATCTTCAAGCGGGCTCACAAGCTACTCCGCAAGTGAGTGGGCAAAAGAACCGGAGTCTATTCCTAGCGCTTGGGTCGATAGATGTGGGTACTTTGGCCTAAGAACACCTCGGCCGACTCTAACAGGGTCTCCGACAACGTAGGGTGCGGGTGGATGGACCGCCGCAGATCCGACACTGTCGCTCCCATCTCAATAGCCACCACAGCTTCAGCGATCAATTCCCCCGCGCCGATTCCAGCGATCCCAATGCCGAGCACTCGCTCAGTGTCTGGGTCTACAATAAGCTTGGTAACTCCATCCGAACGGTCCAAGGTCACGGCGCGTCCAGAGGCCCCCCAAGGAAATTTCGCCACGGATACTGCTCGCTTCGTTTCTGTCGCCTTGGTCTCTGTCAGACCGCACCAGGCGATCTCTGGATCGGTGAACACGACCGCCGGAATCGCCAACGGGTTAAACACGCTCCGTCGCCCTGCGATCGCCTCGACCGCGACTCTGGCCTCATGAAATGCCTTATGCGCCAACATTGGCTCACCCGTCAGATCACCGATCGCAAAGAGTGACGGCTCAGCGGTGCGCCTTTGCTTATCAACTTTAATAAACCGGTTGGCATCCAGCTCGACTCGTGTACGGTCGAGTCCTGCGAGATCGGAGTTCGGGGTCCGGCCCACCGCAACCAAGACGCCATCAAATACTGGCTCAACTTCCTGTAGCCGCTGACCTGCGAGGCCGACTTTAATTCCCCCGTCCACAGACTCCAAACTCGTCACGGTCGTATTCACGTGAATGGACATTGTCGTCAACGCAAGACGACGCGTAAGCACACGCACTAGGTCCCGGTCAACACCAGGAAGAAGACTGGGCGTCATCTCAACCAACGTGACCACTGAACCTAACGCCGTATACACCATGCCCAATTCCAGCCCGATGTAACCGCCTCCGATCACTAACAGATTCGTCGGCACGCGCTCCACCTCGAGGGCTGCCGTCGAGTCGAGCACTCGAGAGTCCTCGATACTGAACGAAGGGGGAGATGCTGGGCGAGAACCGGTTGCCAGGATGGCATGGTCGAAGTGTACCTGCTCTGTATCACCGTCTGAGTTGACGACACTCACACAAGATTGCGCGACGCGGGTAGCTCGCCCCTGGAGGTACTCAACCGAGCGCTGTTTCGAAAGCTGTGTCAGACCGTCCGTGAGCTTATCAACCACTTCCATCTTCCAGGTCCGCAATGCGTCAAGATTTATGTTCAGCTCACCAAACCTTACGCCCCATCGTTCGGCGTCCTTCGCTTGGGTCACGACTTTCGCGACATGAAGAAGCGCCTTCGATGGCATGCACCCGCGGTACAGGCAGACGCCACCTGGTTTTGGCGCTTCATCGATAAGAGTCACTGTCATTCCTAGGTCGGAAGCAAGAAACGCCGCGGTATATCCGCCGGGGCCAGCACCGATCACCGCCAGCTGTGTTTTTCGGCTCATCGATTCATACCTTACTCGAACTTTGGTCGATCTAGGCTACGAATAGCCTTAGCAACACTTGCAAGAACCGCCGGCACATTTCATGATTAGTCTTCTCTATGAGATGTCTTACTGGCTCTTAACGTCGAACCTATGACGAACGAGATTCCCATCTTCCCTCTTCCTAACGTCGTCCTGTTCCCCAACGTCTTCTTGCCGCTCCACATCTTCGAGAAGCGGTACAAGCTCATGATGGGCGACGCTCTTGCCGGCGACCGCATCGTCGGAATGGTCCTGTTACGGAAGGGGTGGAACCGCAGTCCCCTCACCATTCCGCCAGTTTACAACGTCGGCTGCTCCGGACTGATTACGCACGCGGAGCGACTGTCTGATGGGCGCTACAATATCGTACTGCAAGGACTCGAGAAATTTCGTATCGTTGACGAGGATTACTCTCGAAGCTATCGACTCGCAAAGATAGAACCGCTAGCAGAAGACGAAATAGACACCACCGGAAGCGAGCTAAGGACTCAACGACAGCGATTAGAGGACCTACTCGACCAACGGTTCGCCGCGACCGGCACGGACTCAAAGATGTCACGGGATATGACGGACAGTGACCTAGTCAACGCACTCGCTCAGTATCTCGAGTTCGAACCGGTTGAGAAACAAGCCTTACTCCAGTGTAACGGGCTGATCGAACGCTACCGGTCCCTAATCGATTTACTCGAGATGCAGGTATTACTGACCGAGCATCCATCTCAACAGAGCCAGGTGCAATAACCGATGCAATAGGAGTTCGGAATCAAGAGCCGACGGTGGCGAGGCTAAGGCGTTTCACGATCTCCCGCACCACCACCTGGCCGTGGAAGCGACCGTTCTCGATAAAGATCTCGCCTCGATTAGCACCAGCGACTACTGCGCCAACCAGATAGATTCCAGACACGTTCGTTTCAAACGTCTCAGAGTTGTGCGTCGGCACATTAGTATGAGGATCAACTGCAATGTCGCAGCCTCTAAGGAATTCGAGGTCGGCGAGGTACCCAGTCAGCAGAAAGACCGCGTCGGCCTGGATAGTGTCAAGCGTACCTTTGCAATCGACAACCACTTCCCCCTGCCGAATTTCGATGACTTTCGTATCGAAGCGAGCCTCGACTGAACCTTCCTTGATGCGGTTTTCGATGTCAGGCTTGACCCAGTATTTGATCGTTGAGCCGAGCTCAGAACGACGGTGCACGAGTGTCACGTGCGCGCCGGCGCGATATAGCTCAAGTGCAGTCTCCGCAGCCGAGTTCTTGCCGCCGACGACCATCACCCGCTTGCGATAAAAAGCGTGCGGCTCAGTGTAGTAGTGAGAAACATGAGGGAGACCTTCTCCAGGCACCCCAAGGAGGTTGGCGTTATCGTAGCATCCGGTCGCGATCACCACCGTCCGTGCCAGCCTGGCCTCGTCGCTCCCCTGCCAGTCTCGAGTCATGACGCGAAAGAGGCTTTCTCCCTCTACACGTTCCCGGTCAATACTGGTGACCGTATAGCCAAAGGACACCTCGAGATCGTACGTGTCAACAACTCGCCGATAGTAACGTAGGGCTTCGTCACGTGTCGGCTTGTCTCTGGCTGTCACGAATGGCAGATCGCCTATCTCTAAAAGTTCGGGTGTCGTGAAAAAGACCATTTGCGCAGGAAAGTGAAAGAGAGCATTAACCAATGCGCCCTTCTCGAAGATCTTGAAGTCGAGACCGGCCTTCTTAGCAGCGATTGCGGTTGCCAGTCCTGCCGGGCCGGCCCCAATGACGATGAGATCGTGAATCGGCATACGCTATGCGTCGTCTCAATCAGCGGCGCGGACTATATTCGACCTGGACGTCGCTAATCACGGCCACGGGCCGACCGAGCGAATTGAATATGTCTCGACTATCCGACCGTAGCACCTCGAGACCTTGCCCAACGATCGAGATCTGCTCAATGTTTTCCGCCACCGTAACGAACACCCGCTCTCGGCCGGTCGGTACGATCGCTTTCATACCCCCTGGACCTGCCCCACCGGACACACGATCCACCAGGTCGAACGCGGACCGAAACTCACTCATTACGATACCCTTGGCAAGGATCTCCTCAGCCATGGTTGCCACGACGACCGACGCCAGATACTGTGCGTAGGCTTGCCCACTCCGCGCCTCTTCCTCAGAATAGGTGTGGCGGTTATGCAGATTAAAGGAAATGGTCGCATCCCCACGATGCGACGGCAAGACCACCAAAATACCCTGACCGGCGTCCCGTTGAATTAACACATCACAGAACGCCAGATCCGTATTGATCCCAACCCCTAGTACCGACGGACACCGGACTTCGGCTGCCTCGATACGACGTGCCTGGGCATTCGCACCCTCGCCCGCCGCGAGCAACAACGCTAGTATCAACACGATGGAACGTCTCTTCATCCCTTTGTCCTAGTGTCCGGAGTTAGACATGAACGACTAGCGTTACTGATCCGAAATGAATTGTTTGGTCCCAATTTCGACTGATGAGGCCGGGTCAAACACGACTCGCATATCTCCGCGCTGCTTTAACAGCTCAAGGAATTCCATCCGAGTCCTAGCATCAGACCTAAATACTCCAAGCATGGCACTAGTAACGGCGAACGAGTTCTGCTTCTCAACACCGCGCATGAGCATGCAAAGATGGGTTGCCTCCACGACTACACCGACACCCATCGGGCCCAAAATTTCTGAGAGCATTTCGGCCAACTGGTTAGTGAATCGCTCTTGCACTTGCAGTCGCCGACTGAAGACTTCAACAAGTCTAGGAATCTTACTGAGGCCGATCACCTTGCCATTGGGCACGTAGGCAACGTGACACTTACCAAAGAACGGCAGCAAATGATGCTCGCACAGACTGTAGAAGTCGATGTCCTTAACGATCACCATCTCGGTGTAGTCGACGGTGAAAAGCGCGTCGTTGAGCACCGCACTGATGTCAGTGTTGTAGCCACTGGTCAAAAACTCCAGTGCCTTCGTGACCCGCTCTGGTGTGCGCACCAGTCCCTCTCGAGTCGGGTCTTCGCCCAGCTCAGATAGCAGCATCTTGATCGCCTCGCGTACTCGATCGTCATGCATGTACCTACTCGTACCTAACCGCGGGTCACTCAGGCGGCAAGAAAGCGGTCGATTCGCTCGAATCCCCTGTGGACCATCCCCGCGTCCAACTCGCGTGTCCGTGATCGATAACCAGCCTGGGCGCGCACCTGTGTGATGCCTAAGCCTCTGAGCCCGCAACCGACAATGCCGCCCGTCCGAATCTCCATGGCGCGTCAACCCTTCGTCTAGAACACGTCTGGGCTTAGCAATCTGTACCTGATCACGAGTACACCAGCTGCGGTCATCGTCGCTGGCACAACCCGCCAATCATAGCATCGACGCGTTACCGTACTGGACACACGTGATTCCTCACAAAGCTCCATACTCGAATCGCCTGATTGGCAACGAAAAGCTGCCTAAGAATAACGCCAGTCGCTTGATTGAATACCGGGAGAGATCTGGGATGCACTCTACAAGCACGCCAGCGAAGGTTAATCCTTGTAAGACCAAGTATCCTAGCGAGGTTTGTCTCTTCCATCTTCTAGGATCATCTCGAACACTTCGGCTGGTACGACGAACGAAAGGGTCACCGTCGAACCTGCGTTGCTAAGCTTTACCGTATCAAGCATCACACTCAACTCTGGCTGGGAGCTGCTCCTCATGCGAGCCAGTGCCAGGAAGAGCTGCACGATATTACGCAGATCTTGACCGGCCTCGGCATCGCGTGTCTCGGCCGTGATCGAGGTATTCACCCCCCCATTGAACCGCCCACCAACCGCAAACGCGTCCACCGGTGGAATCTGTGACTCGATCTGGTCGGGAAGCCACGCTAGCGCCTCTCGACCCTCCAACTCACCAACTGCCCAAGCATGGGCGCCTTCCTCGATGTGGCTCATCAGGTCCATGAGACGTGGGTTCGCTGTAACGTCACCGCCCGTAGATGGAAGCTCGATGGTTCGTCGAACCATCGATTCCGACCCGAGCGCGATTACGCCTGGCTCAATAACTGCCATGCCAACCTGATTGTCATCAATTCTCATTTGCAACAGACGTGTGCCTTCGTGTTCTTCGACAGTACTGCCATTATTGCGTGCCAGCACCTCGAGTTGTGCCGCGTCAAATCGACCGCTCAACACTATAATGGCGCGCGACTCCCTGTCGCCAGGCTCTAGGGCAGGAATGAGGCCGGCAACAACCTGATCGATATCGTTTTCAATATCAATTCCCATCTGAGCAAGAAACTTGCGTTGGTGGTCGAATGCCGGATCGAGCTGACCTAGCCGCTGGCGTAAGTCTGACAACATCACGTCTCGAAGGTTGGCATAGCCCAAAATTTTGACATCCTTAGGCACATAGCGCAGCTCATCCGGACCCGATTGGGCGATGGCTAATGCGGGGAAGCTGCCCTGAACGTAGCTGACCAGGCTGGACACGAAACCAAGTGCCAGGATGACGGCGATGCTTGGTAGACAATTCCTCGTTCGAAACTTCATACGAGTTGCTACCTATACCAAGTTTAGAGATCCGAACAAATGTAAGAGGACGGTCCTGCAACAGTTCGATAAGTTGGCCCGTCTCGAAGTAATCACAGAGTGCCCCTGAGTCCGAGGATGTCGGCCTGTTCTCGAATAAAGTGGATGACGTTGGCGATGTGCTCGTCGATCGGTAACCCAATCCCGTCGGCTCCGCTTTGCAGATCGTCACGGCTTACCGCCCTGGCGAATGCCTTGTCTTTCATCCGTTTCTTGACAGACCGCGTCTCGAGATCTAACACACTCTTCGTTGGCCGCACGAGCGCAGCTGCGGTCACGAAGCCAGCCATCTCGTCACAGGCATACAGCGTATGCTCCAGACGAGATTCACGCTGGACACCACTGTAATCGGCGTGGGACAAGATGGCGCGAATGATGAATTCTGGGTAACTGCGCTCGCGTAGGATCTCACTGCCTCTGAATGGGTGGTTCTCGGCATCTGGCCAACGTTCATAGTCGAAATCATGGATTAGAGCTACGATGCCCCAGGATGCCTCATCCTCTCCAAACTTCCTTGCGTATCCCCGGACAGCCGCTTCGACCGCGAGGGCATGCTTGAGCAGACTGTCGCTCTTGGTGTATTCGGTTAGAAGTGCCCATGTGTCCGCGCGCGTCGGTGTTCCGATCATCTCGGTCGAGTTTGCTATAGCCCCGCCTGGACCTCGCCGGTGGTGCCAGCGACGCCCCTTAAACCGTTAGCTATCGTTGGAGATAACTGGTTTTCACTAGCTGCCACGATCGACGCGACCGTCGCGTCACCCGTGATGTTCGCCGTCGTACGACACATGTCGAGAATACGGTCCGGGCCAAGGATGAGAGCAATCCCTGCGATCGGCACACCAATCGCCTCGAGGATGATGATCAGCATCACGACGCCAGCACTCGGCACAGCGGCTGTCCCGATTGACGCGAGAAGCGTCATGAGCACAATCGTCAGCTGTGCACCCAGGTCGAGCGGTATTCCGAGCGTCTGCGCGATGAACACCGCAGCAACCGCCTGATACAATGCCGTGCCATCCATATTAATTGTTGCACCCAACGGTAATACGAACGAGGCAATCTCCTCGGAAACACCCAGATTGTGCTGAGCACTCCGCATCGTGACGGGCAAGGTCGCAGCGCTTGAAGAGGTTGAAAACGCTACAAGTTGTGCAGGGACCATTGCGGGGAAAAAGTTTTTCACTGGCAGAGGCGTGAACAACTTGAGAAGCACTGGATACGTCACGAACATTTGGATCCCCATGCCCAGGAGCACCGCGAGACAGTAAAAACCCAACGCGGCAATTAGCTGCGCGACTTCCTTCGGGCTGTCGCCCGCAACACTGGTGACCGTGTCAGCGATCAACGCGAACACCCCAAGCGGTGCAAAGATAATCACCATCTCGACGATCTTGACGATCACCGTATCCAGGCTAGCGAAGAACTCGAGCAGCGGCTGTGCCTGCTTCTTCGGCACAAGCATCAACGCCGTGCCGAAAAGGAATGCGATGAACACCATATTGAGCATGTTGCGGTTATTCGTCGCAGCACCGAAAATATTGTCTGGAACCACATCGACCAGTGGCTGCAAAGGCCCATGCTCCTTGGCATCATCGACGGCCTGTTCTCGCACGTCGATATCGGCCTGGTAGGTCTCCTGGAGGCGTTCGCGCAACGCGTCTGGCACCGTGGCTCCAGGCTTCAGGACGTTGACAATGACGAGCCCGACAATCAGGGCAATCACTGTTGTCCCCACGTAGATCAAAATTGTTTTCCCGCCGATCCGCGATAACTTGCTCAGATCGGACAACGAAGCTACGCCAGTGATGAGCGAAGCGAGGACTAGCGGAACGGCAATCAGAAGTAGAAGCCGAAGAAAGATCGTGCCGAATGGCGCGATCCAGTCAGAGGTGAACTGACCCCACCCAGCGATGGCCGCTACGACGCCGTAGGCCAGCCCTAGCGCAAGCGCAACGAGGATCCTCCAGTGGGTCTGCTGATACCAAGACATCGCCCTAGAGCCTAGAGTTGGATACTGAGCGTCGTAAGTCTACTCTCCCATCACCTTCACGACCACACGCTTCTTTCGTTTGCCGTCGAATTCAGCGTAGAACACCTGCTCCCACGGGCCCAGATCTAACTGACCACCAGTGATCGGCACAACAACCTGATGCCCCATGATTGTGCGCTTAAGGTGAGCGTCAGCGTTATCCTCTCCGGTCTGGTGGTGCTTATAGCTGCGCCCAGCCGGCGCCAGTTGCTCAAGCCAAACCTGAAAGTCCTCGATGAGACCATCCTCCCAATCATTAACATAGATGCTAGCCGTGATGTGCATGGCTGACACCAGGACCACACCCTCCAATACCTCACTCGTCTGAACGATCGCAGCGATCTTGTCGGTTATACGCACTACCTCTTGCCGTCGATTCGTATTGAACCAGAGGTAGTCGGTATGGACGGTCATTGAGTCTCTTTCCCAGCTTCAGACTCGGCAGTCTTTACCATGGGTACCCTCAAACCTGTCCTTAAGCTAAGAACCTACGTAACGTCGCTACCAAGATTGAGTGATGCTTGCGCATTTAGGTCCAGTGTCGCAGTTACACCGGCACGTAGATTCCGTAAACCAGCAGCCGCGATCATCGCCGCATTGTCAGTTGCCAGCGCCACACTGGGCAGAAAAATTGGAAGGCCGACCTGGCTACCACGGTCAACGGCCTCCATGCGCAAGCGGGAATTAGCCGATACGCCACCGGCGATACCGACGCTTCTCACCCCAAACCACTGTGCGGTCGAAAACGTCCGGTCGAGAAGCATCTCGACAACCACTCGCTGGAAGCTAGCGCAAAGATCTGCAACTTCCGCTGGAGGTAACTCGTCGGTACCGAGTGCAGCCAGTCGGCTAGCCACGTGGCGTTTGACAGCCGTCTTCAATCCGCTAAAGCTGAACTCGCTCCGGCCACGCATTGAGATCTGGACACTGACCGGTAGGGTGAGCGGCGGCTCAGGATTACGATTCCTGTGTTTCATACGTGCGACCGGCAACGGTACGGCACGGTCGTTTCCTGCCCGCGCACACCGATCGATGACAGGCCCTCCCGGATACTCCAAGCCTATCAACGTAGCGACTTTATCGAACGCCTCGCCAGCCGCGTCGTCACGAGTGCGTCCCACCAATACGTAGTCTCCTTTGGCGCGGACAAGATACAGGTTGGTGTGACCTCCTGACACCACTAGCACCATGGCCGGCAACGGGATCTCACCGTGCTCGAGCACGAGTGATTCGATATGACCCGCTAGGTGGTGAACCGGCACGAGCGGCACCTCCAATGCGGCAGACAGTGCCTTGCCAAAAGCCACACCGATCAGAAGCGAGCCGACTAGTCCCGGCCCCTGTGTGACGGCGATCGACTCTAGATCCGTCCAGCTCGCCTTGGCATCAGCCAACGCTCGGTCGACGACGCCACAGATATCTCGAATGTGCTGGCGGGACGCCAGTTCTGGCACAACTCCACCCCATTCACGATGAATGTCCACTTGCGACGCGATGACACTCGACCTGATACACCAAGGACGGGCTTGGTCATTGGTCTCAGAGACAACAGCTGCCGCAGTTTCGTCACAGGAGGTCTCGATACCCAGGATAGTCATGACCGGCTTGGTGCGGCGAGGGCCTAAGTCCGCCCGCTGAAAGCTTTCAAGCTTTCCGTATACGGTGGTCGACAGATACCGTGCTCCGTGATAATACCGGCGATGAATCGGTGCGGTGTTACATCGAACGCAGGATTCCATACTCTCGCGCCTTCAGGCGTTACCCGTAACGAACCGATGTGGGTTATCTCCCGCTCGCTGCGCTCCTCGATAGGAATTTTCGTGCCATCCGGCATCGCGAAGTCAACGGTTGACACGGGCGCGGCCACGTAGAATGGCACTCCGTGCTCACGGGCCAGAATGGCCACCGTGTAGGTACCGATCTTGTTCGCGACATCACCATTTGCAGCGATCCGATCGGCACCAACCACTACTATGTCGACTTTCCCCTCCCGCATGAGAGGCCCGGCCATGCTATCGGTTATAACGGTGGTATCAATCCCATCACGCATCAACTCCCAAGCAGTCAATCGTGCTCCCTGAAGAAATGGGCGGGTCTCGTCAGCAAAGACGACCAAGCGCTTTCCGCACTCGACGGCAGCTCTAATTACCCCAAGGGCGGTTCCGTAGCCGCCAGTCGCGAGCGCCCCCGCGTTACAGTGCGTTAGCACACACGCGTCGTCTGGTACCACCGCCTCGCCATGAGCGCCTAAGGCCCGACAACTGGCCACGTCTTCGTCGTGCACGCGCTTGGCCTCGGTAACAATCGCGTCCTTAATCTCGTCGGTCGACTGCCCGCTGCGGGCGGCATCAGAGAACACACGCTTCATCCGTTCGATTGCCCAAAATAGGTTAACCGCAGTCGGGCGTGTTCCCGCCATTAACTCGCTAAGCTTGTAGAACTCAGCTGCCAGCTGACTCGTGCCCTTTGCCTTGCTGCGGGTCATTCCAAGAGCTAACCCCATAGCGGCGGCGACGCCGATCGCTGGCGCGCCACGAATCACCATCTTATTGATGGCGCGCGCGACCTCCTTGGCGGTCTTACAGTGGACGTACACCTCCTGAGCCGGCAGCTTACGCTGGTCCACCATGACGACACCGTCGTCCTGCCATTCAATTGTCGGAAGCATCGTGGTTGATCATACCGGCTGTTGGTCCATCAGACGGGGTAAAGGAGCCATCTGATAAAATCAACAACTCTGACGTATGACCGAAACTTTGCGAGCCCTCGTGTTAGGAACAAGCGCTCTCGGTCTGGCCCTAGCATGGCTGGCAGTGGGCGCAGCCAGCGTCGACGTCACCTCGCCGAACCGTCTGGTAGCTGAGCTGCGTCTAGCTCAATTCGCAGCGCTGTTACTCACTCTTGCGGCCGGGACCTACGTTGGTCTGGCAGTGGCACACGCGGATGTCACCAGTGCCGGCCTCGACATTGCTCTCGCCATTGGCTTCCTCGTTATCGGTGCCATCGCGACCACCTGGGAGCCGAGTCGAGCACTGACCGCCATCGCTTTAGCCTGGGGCGCTCACGGACTCGTAGACCTTGCTCACATTGCCGACGTTCTTCCCGCAGATATCGCACCCGCTTGGTATTCGACGGCGTGCGCGATATATGACGTCGGAATTGCCGGGTTATGCTATTTGCCTGTCCTTAGGCGGTAGGTGTTATTAATTTGAGCGTAGGACCGAACTATTTCTGCAACGATAGACAAACCGTAGCACAAGGCTTTTGCTCTGAAGTTCTTAGAAATGGCATCTCGCACGGCATTAGCCGTTGTTCTCTTACTGTTATTGCTCAGCGTACTCTCAGTCGCACGCTATGACGCACCCAAGCTACTGGTCGTTCTTGTCGTCGATCAAATGCGCGCAGACTACGCTGATTTGTACGGCTACCAGTGGACGGCAGGACTCCGGCGTCTGTTCGATGATGGCGCCTGGTTTCGCCGGGCTTCTTATCCGTACAGTGCAACCGTGACCTGTGCGGGTCACGCCACAATCGTCACCGGTAGCTTCCCAGCTAAGCACGGAATAATCCAAAACAGCTGGTGGGACCGAGCGTCTGATCAGCGAGTCAGCTGCACGACAGACCATAGCGCGGAGCCAATCAGCTATGGTGGCCAGGCTCGCGAACAACACAGCCCACACACGCTTGCGATTCCAACGCTTGCGGATGTACTGCGCCTTAAATCCTCCCATCGGCCGAGGGTCGTATCGCTTGCCATCAAACCGCGCTCTCAGCCATCATACTGGCCGGCCAGAAGGCAGACAGCGTCCTCTGGTTCGATGCTGAGGGAACCTGGGCAACGTCCACGGCATATGCCGACAGCCCTGTGTCTGCCGTTCAGCAATACCTCGACGCTAACCCCTTCAGCCAGGATATAAACGCCGTCTGGACCCGAACGCTTCCGGAGAACCGCTACCTGTATCGCGACGACGACCAAGCGGAACAGCCACGAAACCTCTGGAAGTGGAACACACGTTTTCCACACCCACTTGGGGATGACGACACCTTTGCGCAACGTTGGCGCGTCAGCCCCTTCTCTGACAGCTATCTGGTAGAGATGGCACTGGCCTTCGTCGATGCCTTCGAGCTCGGCCGCAGAGACAGCACCGACTACCTTGCCATCGGTTTTGCGTCTCTTGACCTCATCGGTCATCGATATGGCCCGCGGAGCCACGAAGTGCAAGATGTGCTAGTTCGGCTTGACGCTACCGTTGGATCGTTACTCGAGGGGCTCGACGAACGTGTGGGATCAGATAGCTACGTTGTGGCACTCAGCTCAGACCATGGCGTCTCACCAATTCCATCACAGATAGCAGCGGATGGAATAGACGCGGGAACGATTCAGATTCGAGAAATCCTTAATCAGCTCGAAGAGTTGCTCGTAAAGCGTCTGGGTTCAGATCCAAACATCTCGGCCTTCGAGAATGGTGACCTCTACTTCAAACCTGGAGTCTACGACCGGCTCAGAGCGCGCCCGGATTTACTTAAAGCTGCGAAAGACCTTATAGCCAGCGCCCCAGGTGTTTGGCGCGTATACCAGGACGATGAGCTCCAGTCGGGTCTCACCAACGACTCTCTAGCCGGGGCGGCCAGACTCAGCTACTACCGTGGACGCAGTGGAGACATGGTCATGATCGGAAGACCTTACTGGATCGGATCCAACAACCCAGTCGCACACGGATCCCCGCACGCCTACGACACGCGTGTCCCGGTCATTCTTTACGGTGATGGGATCAAGCCTGGAGAGTACCTGACTCCGATCACGCCAGCGGACATCGCACCAACGCTGGCGTTTATGGCCGGTGTTAGCTTCCCACAATCGGACGGAAGAGTTCTCGTCGAAGCGCTCGAATAAAAACACCGCCTTAAACTTAAACCCTGGACGAGCATCCCTTATGTCTGAAACTGTCAATATCGCCTTTCTCCGCATCGCCCATTCGCGACTCGTCGTGCACCTGACTGGGCAGATTCGTTCTTGCCTCGACGCACTGAACAACCAGCAAATCTGGTGGCGTCCGAATGAAACATCGAACTCAATCGGAAATCTCGTGCTGCACTGCGTCGGTTCAACACGACATTACATCGGACATGTCGTCGGGGGCCGTGCTTTCGTGCGTGACCGGAACGCCGAATTCACAGAGCGGACACCGATCGCAAAAGAAGAGCTCTGCCACCGACTCGACGAGGCAGTTGAAGAAGCCGACCAAGTGCTGAAACAATTTAATCCTACTCAACTTTTAGAGACTACCGATCGCACTCCCAAGCCGTCGACCTACATGCAGGTCATAAGCCTCCAGTTGGTGCACTACTCGGCACATACGGGGCAGATCGTCTTTGCAACCAAACTGGTGAAGGCAGATGCGATCGACGATATCTGGAGAAAGACGCCAACTCATTGAAACGAAGGCTGGGGAAGATAGAAAACAGAAGTGAGTCGGTGAGCCTCTTCACTCCTAGAAGCTAGATCAGCCTCAGGCACACCAGACAGAATTCCATGGTCCATCTTCCCGTCGGCTAGATTTTATACCGCCATTACGTCGAACTGCTCGTGGTGCAACTGAGAGTCTGATTTGATGACGACGTCGCGACCAAGTGTCAGTTCGAGCTCTCGGAACACCCTTCGTTCTTCTTCCTTGAGCGCGCGAGCAATGTCTGGATTGACACGCAACAGGACGGAATGACCGTTCAGTTCACTGCTTACCTTTCGTATCTCGAATAGGATCTCGTAACAGATCGTCGAGCTCGACTTGATCACGGCGCTTCCAGAACAGTACGGACAGGGGTCGGTGAGCAGGCGCTCGAGACTCTGTTTGACCCGCTTACGCGTTAGAACAATGAGTCCAAACTCGGTAACCTGGATCGCCTTCGACGGCGAACGATCCTTGCGAAGTTCCTGTTCCAGCATCTGAAACACCCGCTGGCGATTCTTGCGCTCCTCCATGTCAATAAAGTCCAGGACAATGATGCCGCCAAGGTCTCGCAACCGCATCTGACGAACGCTTTCCTTTGCTGCCTCGAGGTTAGTCTTAACGATAGTATCTTCCAACCGGCCAGTGCGCTTGCCGACGTAGCGCCCCGTGTTAACGTCGATCGCCACTAGAGCCTCTGTATGGTTCACAACGATGTAGCCGCCAGACTTCAGCCAGACCTTACTACGCAGGGCCTTATCGATCTCAGACTGAACGCCGTACTCCTCGAAGATCGGAAACTCTTTCTTATAGTGATGCACCCGTTGGACCATGCTTGGCATAATCCTCTCGACAAGCCGCACTGCGCGCCCGTACTCCTCACGGTCATCGATCCGAATAGCTGAGAAATCGGTCGTGAGATGGTCGCGCAAGAACTTGGCAACCAGACTCTCCTCTCGGTGGATAACCTCTGGGGCACGAGCCGTCTCCATTTTTTGACGAGTTCCAGTCCAGAGCTGATGGAAGTACGAGAGATCTCCGACAATATCTTCTTCGGACCGTCCGATGGCAGCCGTCCTCAGGATCACTCCGCCGGTGAAACCTTGTTCTTCCCGAAACCGGCGCACGATCCCTCGCAACCGGTTCCGTTCTTCACGGCTGTCGACCTTGCGGGAAACACCAATGTGGTCAACCGTTGGCATGAACACCAGAAAGCGACCCGGAATCGTCACGTGCGACGTGATCCGAGCCCCCTTGGTGCCGAGAGGCTCTTTAACGACCTGGACCAGGATTTCCTGGTCAGCCTTCAGCAACGCTTCGATCTTCGCATCGGAACGGTGACCGTGCGTTCCATGCTCTGCATCCTCAGCATCACCCGTCTCGAGCCGTTCGAACGCCTCGACCGTATCGATGACATCCGAGACGTACAGGAACGCATCCCGTTCGAATCCGATGTCGATAAAGGCGGACTGCATACCCGGTAGAACCTTGCTGACCCGTCCTTTGTAGATGTTGCCAACGACGCCACGTTGCCGCTCGCGTTCGATGACAATTTCCGCGACGAGGTCGTCCTCGAGCATTGCCGCTATAGTTTCGTAGCGGGTCGAGGAAACGATTAACTCCTTGTTCATACGTGAAACTCTCCACCGGATCGACCTGGCTAAAAGACACTGACAGCACGTCCAGACACATGCCTGAATTACGGCCGCGTGCAAGTCTCTCTCTCATAACCGTGAGACAAACCCAGTCAATTAATAAACCGGCGCATCCTCACGTTGAGGATGAGCCCAAATCCCATCAGTGTCGAAATAATTGAAGAACCACCGTAGCTCACGAGCGGCAGTGTCAACCCTTTTACCGGAGCCAACCCAGCCGACATCGTGATGTTGTAAATCACTTGAAACGAAAATCCTGCCATGATCCCGATCACGAGATACATACCGGTGCGGTCCTTGGCTACCCGTGCAGTGTCAAGCGAGCGCAGAATGACGAAGAGATAGAGTCCGAGGGTGAAGAGCACCCCCAGAAACCCTTGTTCCTCCGCTAGTACCGAGAAGACGAAATCGTTGTGTGCGACCGGCAGGAAGTTGTATTGGTTTTGTGTACCCTGGAGAAACCCCTTTCCGGTGAGACCTCCAGATCCGACGGTTATACGGGCTTGGATCTGCTGGTACCCGGCTCCCCTGGGATCCTGCTCCGGATCAAGGAAGCTAACGATACGAGTTCGCTGGTAATCCTCCATTGCGTAGGTCCAGGCCACGGGCACTACCAGGATGGCGACGATCACGATCGACGCGAGGAACCGCAGCGGCAATCCGGCAAAGAGCATGATGGCCAGACAGACCGGAAGCAGCGTGACCGCTGTACCGAGATCTGGCTCGCGCGCGATGAGGGCGAAGGGCACCACGACGAAAGCGGCCCCCAGTACCCAGTCGCCCATGGTGCGTGTCCCTCTCCGTGACTGCGCGTAGAAGGTGGCCAGGACCAATGGGATCGCGAGGCGCGCAAATTCAGAAGGTTGGAGATTGAACGGTCCAAGACCGATCCAGCGCTGTGCGCCGCCCATTTCGATACCAAAAACGAGCGTGTAGCTCAGAAGTGCAATTAAGCCCCCATAGATTAGCACTGCCCGGTCAGCCAGTAGACGATAGTCGACCATTAGACAGACCGTTAGGGCAACGAGACCGACCGCCAACGCCCATAGCTGTCGATAGAACTGCTCTCCAACTCGCTCAGTCGTAGGATCGAAAGTCGTGCTATAGATCATCGCCAGACCGATGGCGCACAGTAGGAGGATCGCTGTCACAAGCGTCCAATCGAGGTAGGTATACAGGCGTCGTTCGAACACGAACTATAAACCTCTACATTGAAAGTTCCTGGGGCCAAGAAATCGACCTTGAACTTCTGAGCCCTGGAACGTTTTCATTGGTCATTCGCCGTAACGACCGTGACCGCCGACGGTTGTTTAGACGGCAGCGGGAGAGTCGGCAGCCGACGGCCCTCCTGTTTCGCAAAGTAGGTCTCCATGATGTGCCTGGCAATCGGTGCCGCCAGATACCCATGCTCCGAGTGCTCTGTGAACACAACACCGGCAATCTCAGGGTCGCTAATCGGCGCTGCGAAAACGAACCATCCGTGGTCGCGAAGATCTTTATCGGTGTCACCGGCCGTCAGTTTACCTTCGGTAGAGATGACTTGGGCGGTACCAGTTTTCCCTATAACGTCTCTTCCGAGGATGCGGCCGCGCCGCCCAGTGCCTTCTCTATTTACTACCATCCATAGCCCGGATTTGATCGTCTCAATTGTCCCAGGGTCAAACTCTTCGACTGCACTAGGTGGCGGGGACTCGATTGTTTTCCAGCCGCTGCCGTCGTTGACCGCCTTGAGCAAATGAGGTGCGACTCGCTTTCCACCGTTGGCAACAGTCGCCATCATTACCGCGAGTGAAAGCGGCGTGACCGAGACTTGCCCCTGACCGATCGCGACTGAGATTGTCTCGCCAGGATACCATCGCTCTCCCCTTACCTCGCGCTTCCAAACTGTCGACGGCATTAGACCCTGAACCTCGTGTGGCAGATCGATGCCGCTCAGCTTACCCAATCCAAACACCGACGCCCACCTGTGGATGACGTCGATATTAAGCATGCTCCCGAGGGTATAAAAGTAAGTGTTACACGACTTCTCGATCGCCTCCACCATCGCTACCGTGCCATGTACCGCGTGGCACCGAAAGAAGCGGCCGTAGAACGATCCACCGCCTCGGCAGTTCACCTTGAAATCCGGTTCCACAACGCCTTCCTCAAGCGCTGCCGTCGCCATTACGATCTTAAACAGTGAACCCGGTGAATAACGGCCCTGAAGTGCGCGGTTCTGGAGTGGCTTCAGCGCATTGGCATTGAGTGAAAACCACGCGTCTCTATCGATACCAAGCGCAAAGGAATTCGGATCGTACGCCGGCAGGCTGACCAGCGAGCGTATTTCTCCAGTTTTTGGATCGAGCACAACCGCAGCTCCGAAGTATCCAGCCAATTGGAACGCGTCCTCTGCGGCCTTCTGCAGATCGTAGTCAATCGTGAGTTGCAGCTGTTGTCCCTCGCGTGGCAACTGTTCTGCGAGAGTCTCGACCTCTCGACCGACACTGTTGACCACGACTCGACGAGTGCCGTCTTCACCCATGAGTAAACGGTTGTAGGACCGCTCGATGCCCGACTGCCCCACGATGTCCCCACTTGTCAGCTCAGCGAATTCAGCTTGCTTCAGCTGGACGTCCGTCACTTCCCCAACGTAACCGAACAGATGCGCGCCTACCATTTCAGTTGGATAGTACCGAGTCGGATTCTGCTCGACGACCACCCCTGGCAGTTCTAACGCGCGGGCTGACACAGCAGCAACCTGGCCCAGTGAGGCATCGCGGATAATAACGATCGGCCGATAGGCCGGACCGTCCCGGTAGCTTTCCACAACCGAAGCCGCCACCGCTTCATCGATGCCAGTCACTTGCGCCAGAAGACTGATTGACTGGTCGAGGTTATCCACCTTCTCGCGCACAAGCGAAATATCGAGGGAATAACGATTCTCCACTAGCAGCCGTCCATCACGATCGAAGACCACACCACGCGGCGCGCGAAGCGCCAATGTGCGCTGGTGGTTGTTCTCCGCCATCTGGAGAAAGCGATCGTGCTGTCCGATCTGGAAATGCCAGAAACTACCCGCCAGTATGGCAAAGACACCGACCACGATAACCTGGAAGGTGACCAGCAAGCGGCCTACGTTGCCACGATTGGAAGGACCGAACCTGTTCTGCATGCTCACCCCGTGGTCCACCGACGCTGTGAAAATGTGCCGCGGCGGCGTCGTCCACGCTCGATAACACCAGGCGCGAACTGGATCAATGCGGTTACCCCCACCCCAACCCCGGCATTGGAGATCGCTTGTATCGCAACCTGGCTGACTGAGTACATTGGTCCTACTGACTCCAATAGCCCATACACGCCAAAAAAGCACAACCCGTGCGCGAACGTAGCCAGGATGTAGATCGCGACCCGGTGCCACACACTAGATAGAAAGAACTGAGCACCCACAACGCCGACCAGAAAGCCAACAACACTCTTGGCCAAACCGCTCACGCCAACGAGACCGCCGGAGAGCATATCCTGAATTAGACCGCCCACCGTGCCGGTCCAAAGGCCGACGACCGAACCACCTGAAAGCGCTGACAAAACCACTACAACCAGAATCAGATCGATCTGGCCGCTCAGCAAGATGTTGTAGCGTGTCAGCGTCGTCTGGACAATTAGGGCGAGTACGATGGCAAAACCGATGCGCGTTACCTTCATTCCATGCCTGCCGTGAGCGTGGCAGTAAGTTGGTCGGTGAGAACAACTAGTACGTCCTCGAGCTGTGAGAACTGTACGACCGGTACTATGCGAATACTCTTATACAGTTCCTTACCCTGTTTCACCAGATCAACCGTGCCGATCACGAAGCCTTTCGGATAGATTCTGTCGATCCCAGAGGTCACCACGACATCGCCGACGAGTACGTCCTCAAAATTTGATAAGTACTCCATGCGAAGGTAAGCATCATCGTCAGTGCCCATCACAACACCAGCCGCACGCGTCCGTTCAATGAGACCGCCAGCCGCGGCATTACGATCGATCAGTAGCTGCACCTTGGCTGCCCGTTCGCTCGGCAGTCCGACCACTCGACCCACCACACCCTTGGGCGCAATGACTGGCAAATCTGGGTGTAACCCATCACCAGCACCTCGATCGATAGTCAACGTCCGGAACCACTGCGTGGCATCGGCGGCAATGACGCGTGCACTTACTGTCTGTGCCTCGACGTTCTCACGCAGATCAAGCAATCGCTGCAGACTTCGAGTCCGCTTGGCCAACGCCCGCTGCTGTTGGAGTTCAAACTGGAGCGCGGCCATGTCCTGGCGCAGCGCCTCGTTCTCAGCTCGAACATTCCACAACCCAACATAGTCGGTCCACACTGTCTGTATACGGCCCAGTGTTGATGTCATCGCTCGCTGCATCTCCGAGACCGCTCCGAAGGTCACGGTTTCGAGCGCACTCGAGCTCGAGTTTGGCCCCACGCTGACGTGCGCCGAGATCAAGATCACGTGTCCTACAATCACAGCCAGCACGAGGTAACCGGTACGTTGCCGTTGATTTAACACGATTGTGACCTTGGAAAATGAAGAAACCTACTTCAACGTCAGTCGATCGAGATTTTCCGGAGGAGCCCAAAATCTGCGAGCATCTTGCCAGCACCAAGCACCACGGACGATAACGGGTCTTCAGCCATGGCCCATGGTAACCCGGTCTCCTCACGTAGTCGTTTGTCAAGGTTCTTGAGCATCGCCCCACCGCCGGTCATTACGATGCCGCGGTCGACGATGTCAGCCGACAGCTCTGGTGGGGTTCGCTCCAGCGCTACACGCACGGCATCAATAATGACGTTGACCGTTTCAGATAACGCCTCTCGGATCTCCTCGTCGGAAATAGTTATTGTCTTAGGAACCCCTTCGATGAGATGGCGACCCTTGATCTCCATTGTGATACGCGCATCGAGCGCGTAGGCAGAGCCAATCTCCATCTTAATCTTCTCGGCCGTCCGCTCGCCGATAAGCAAGTTGTACGTCTTCTTGATGTACTGGATGATCGCCACGTCCATCTCGTTACCCGCCACCCTTACAGCTTTGCTGTAGACGATCCCAGCGAGTGAAATGACAGCGATATCGGTTGTGCCACCCCCAATGTCGACGATCATGTTCCCTGACGGCTCTGTAATCGGCATCCCCACGCCAATCGCAGCTGCCATGGCCTCCTCCACCAAGTGGACTTCGCTGGCTTTGGCGCGATATGCACTGTCCTTGACTGCACGCTTTTCAACCTGGGTTATTTCAGACGGGACGCCGATGACGATCCGAGGCCGAACCCACACAGTTCGGTTGTGCGCCTTCTTGATGAAGTAGGTCAACATTTTCTCAGTGACCTCAAAGTCAGCAATCACTCCGTCCTTCATCGGCTTAATGGCAACGATGTGGCCGGGCGTCCGCCCGACCATTTCCTTGGCCTCTCGGCCGACCGCTTCGATCCGATCCGTGACTTTGTTGACCGCGACGATCGAAGGCTCGTTTACTACGATGCCCTTGCCCCGAGCGTAAACGCAGGTGTTGGCTGTCCCCAGGTCGATGGCGAGGTCACTTGAAAAGAGGGAGAAAACCGAACGAATACTCAATTATTAGCTCCCTCTTCAGTCATTTTGAGTGTCATAGCTAACCGACTATTTTCTACCAACTGAATCCCATACTTACCGTGCACTCTTACCTTAGAGCTAACGTCACCCACCACGAGCCGCGCCTCGTACGAGATGCGGGTGCATGACGACGAGCTTGGGCGGTACTGGCGGGCATGGCCATCGGTCGCCGATCTTCTGTTAAGTCCCCTAAGTCCTTCAGTTGCTGCAAATATATCACAGCGGGATGTTGATACTCGGAATGGCACTACCGTTCTTATCGACACTTGGGGTCTGCCTCTTTCGACCCCGGTATGTCTGTCGCAAGTATTTGCCGCTATTGGAGTTCTATGCATACAATGCTGTATTCTAGCGTTAAACGGCCAACGCAAAGGGAGTAATCACCTATGACGATGCTCGATGGCATGCGACGACATAAAGGCTGGCTCAAATGGAGCCTCGGTCTCGTCTGCCTCGCCTTCGTCTTCCTATATGTTCCGGAATTTGTCGACCAACCCGCTGTACCCGGTGCGCCAACAGACGTACTCGCTGAAGTTGGCAACTACAAGATCACTGCACTTGCATTCCGCCAGGTGTACCTGCAGCAGATGCAGAATTACCGATTGCAGACTGGCGAAGAGATCAGCGAGGACGTTCTCCGCTCCCTTGGTATCGACCGTCAGATCCTGCAGCAGATGATCGACGAGTACGCTGGCTTGTCCGAGGCGGAGCGTCTTGGCCTTACGATCAGTAACGCCGAAGTCCGAGATCGGATCTTGATGCTACCTGCGTTTCAGGAGAACGGCCAGTTTGTCGGGGAGGCACGCTATCGCCAATTGCTACAATTTCAAAATCCACCCCTAACGACCAGCCAGTTCGAAGAAAATGTTCGCAACTCGATCGTGCTCGAGCGTCTCCAGGCGGCGGTAACAAACTGGATCACTGTTACCGAAGAGGAGATTGCCGAAGAACACCGTCGCCGCAACGAGCGCGTCCAGATAGAGATCGTCACGTTCCGCGGTGATGACTACCGGGATAGGGTTGAGGTAACCGACGAGGACATCCAGCTACTGTATGGCGAGAAGTCCTTTGACTACCAGATCCCAGAAAAGCGTAAGCTGCGGTTCCTGCTGATCGACGAGGCTGCAATTTTTGACAGCGTGAATCCCACCAACGAGGAAATCGAGGAATACTACGACATCAACCTGTCGCAATACTCAACACCTGAACAGGTGCACGCGAACCACATTCTTCTCAGAACCGAAGGTCAGGACGAAGCTGCGGTTGAAGCGCATGCGAGCGAACTGGCTGCCAAAGCTCGTGCAGGCGCTGACTTCGCCGAGCTCGCCAGGCAGTACTCACAGGACGAGGGCACCGCCCCACAGGGCGGTGATTTAGGTCTGTTCGGTCGCGGGCAGATGGTCCCAGAATTCGAGTCAACAGCGTTCGCACTCGACATCGACGAGGTCTCGGATCCGGTGAAGAGCCCATTCGGTTTCCACGTCATCAAGGTAGTGGAGAAACAAGAAACGGCAACGCAGTCACTCGAGGAAGTCCGTGAGACGATCCAGAACACTCTCAAACAGGAGCATGCTTCCGCCCGCGCGAGTGCGCTGGCCCAGGGAATTGCCGCCGAACTCTCCACTCACGATGACCTGGAACGAGCCGCGACCGCCCGTGGGCTCGAGGTGCAAGAATCAGGATTTGCAGCCCTCGGAGAACCCATCCTTGGACTGGGTTTGGCGACCGCTGTCACTGCGCGCGCCTTCCAGATGGAGCAAGGTGAAGTCGAAGGGCCACTGCCCACACCAACTGGACCCGCATTCGTTACCGTCGTCGACCGACAGGAATCTTACATCCCGCCTCTTGACGAGGTTCGTGACGACGTCCGGCAGAACGTGATTCGTCACAAAGCGCTGACTCTAGCGCAAGAACGGGCGGCCGAGGTGGTCGTGACACTCACGGAAGCTGAGGACTTCCGCGCTGCCGCTGAAGCGAACGCGCTGACAGTTGTGGCGAGCGACCTAGTCACGAGAGGCTCAGAGCTTCCGGAAGTCGGTTTCAGCCCTGCAGTCGATGCGGTAGCCTTTGCTATGCCCGTGGGGAGTGTCAGCACCGTGATCGAAACAGGAAACAGAGCGGTGGTCATCCACCTCGTGGAGCGGACCGCGATCACCACTGCCGAACTAGAACAAAACCTGGAGTCGCTCCACGACGAGCTTCGGCTCACTCGCCAGAACCAGTTCTTTAGCGCCTACATGACAAAAGTCAAAGAGCAACTCAGGATCAACATCAACCTCGCCACCCTTGAACAGATCCTGACCACATAGCCCTTCCGAGAACAGGGCCTACTGCACATACGTAAACGGCATCAACACTAAAGGCTGTCCCATCCGAAACAGCCGAAGCGATAGAGTCGTAGCAGCCCACAACCGCCCGTAGGGAGTGGCGACGAACGCCGCGCGTGCGTCGGCCGTCTGGATGAACGGTGAGCTGCCGAGTTGCTCCAAAAACGAGCGCGGTCGGGGATAGTAAACGATCCTCACTTCTGAATCCTCATCGATCCCGGCGGCCATTTTCGCAAACTCCACAGCGCGACCAAGCCCCCCGAGCTCGTCAACTAGCCCAAGGTCCTTAGCCTGTTGCCCAGTCCAAATCCTCCCCTGCCCCACTTCATGCACCGCTTCTGATGTCATCCCACGTCCCTTGGCTGCCACGTCGAGGAACCTGGCGTAAATAGTATCGATCTGGTTCTGCATCTTGGCGCGGCTTTCGTCGGAAAACGGCGTTACCAGCGAATTGAGATCGGCGTGCTTACCATAACTGACACCCTCTACATTGACGCCCAGCTTCTCTAGGGTCCCACCGACTACCAATTTGCCACCGACTACACCGATTGACCCTGTCAATGTAGCTGGCTGAGCGACGATCAGGTGGGTCGGCGCCGCAATGTAATATCCGCCGGACGCCGCAACGTCGGACATCGATGCAATGAGTGGCTTATCCTCAGCGGCCAGGGTCAGTTCCCGCCAGATAATATCGGAAGCGATCGCCACACCACCCGGGCTATCAATCCGCAGGACGATGGCGCGCACCGAATCGTCCTCGCGAGCATTCCGGATAGCCTTGACTATCGTTTCAGATCCCATGACATTACTTCCGGTAACGTCAGTACCTCCTTGCCCGAAGGTGATAGTTCCGACGCCGTACACAACAGCAATCGTCGGCCCCCGGTCAAGACCGAGCGAGCGCGGCTCGACCTGACGGTAGTCCGAGTACTCGAGCCGTCGTAATTCGCCGCCGTTTATCATGAGTTCAGCCTCGAGTTCGTCGTCGTACAAGAGCGAATCGATCAATCCGTACTCAACTGCCTCGTCTGGCAGGAGTGGTCCTTCATCGATCGCGGCCCGAACGTTGCTCGTCGTCATCTCACGACTCTTGGCAATCCCTTCGACAAGCTGCTCGTAGAGATCACGGTTCAGAGCCTCGATCATCTCGCGATGCTCGGGCGTAAAGGTATTCTCCGTATAGAGGTTGGAGGCTGTCTTATAGTCCCCGGCTCGCAGCATGTCCGGGTAGATACCCACCTTATCGAGCGCGTCGCGGAGGAACAGTCCGTAGGTGGTAATCCCTACAAGGTCGAGCGAACTCGTTGGAGTAAGGTAGATCTGGTCGCACGCGGTAGCCAAGTAATACGGCTGTCCACCGCCGTATTCGAGATAGGCAACAGCAAGTTTTCCAGACTCCCGGAAATCAAGGATCGCGTCGCGGATCTCCTGAACCTTACCCCAGAGGGCTTGCTGTCCTGGCATCACCACCACGGCCGAAATGCGATCATCGACTTTGGCCTTGCGGAGCGCCTCGACCACCGAACCAACCGTGTCTCGCCGGCCAACCAAGAGCTGCCCTAAAAAATAATTCGGATCGTGCTCAGCCAGATTATCCGGAATGCGCAACCACAGGACAGAATTCGATTCGACCGTTGGCCCACGCCCCACAAAAAAATAGGTCGCCAGCACCGCGGTCATCAACACCACGACCGCAATCAACATAAACGTTACGAGAAAACTCGCACCACGTGAGAGTGCCACGTTGGCCTCCTTGATTGAATGTCTTCCTATCGTACCGCAGGGTCCACGAAAATGTGACGCACACACCGAATCAAGATTCAGCCCGCTGAGTCCTGCGATTGGTAATCGTGGTAGTGGTTCAGAGTGCCCTAACGTAGTAAAACCGAGTGCTATACTGAGGATTCACTCCTGTCAGAGCGTTTCCTTCAGTGCGGAAGTGGCGGAACTGGCAGACGCGCAAGCCTCAGGAGCTTGTGGGCTTCGGCTCGTGGGGGTTCAAATCCCCCCTTCCGCACCACAATGCCTTACCTAATGTTGTCAGTTCTAACAAAGGGCGTTGATGACCGCCGCCCGACAGGATCGCCGTGTGCAACTTGTATGTAACGGATCACAAACACTCAGCGCACAGCGGTCATGTGCGGCGATTCAGGAACGTCCTCTGTCCGCTCTACTGAGGTTCCGATCCGCTTGGTCGCGTAAACATCACTTTTGAACTTTCACGCCTTCTAAGACGTCTTCGTCATAGTAATCGACCTTGTGTAATGGCATGACGACACTGGAGAGCACGTTCAGCAGATGCCCACCAATCCGTTTGTAATAGCGTGCGGCCAAAAGCAGCACGGTCGTAGTGTTGGCATCGTAGTCCGATTGACTGATCCGCCTGACAAGCGCGTCGCACCGATGAGCAACGTCTCGACCCTGATGAATCAACTCAATCGCACGTTCACGATTGGATGATGTGAACACTTCCCCCGCCATCTTAAAGGAGTCTTCCACGCCTCGCCGAATTTCCTGCAATTCCTGCGCGATCGCATCCTTTGGCAATGGTGCTGAACGAACATCGATGACCTCTGCTAAGTTCTTGGCATAGTCACCAAGACGTTCGACGTCCTTCACAAGACTCATCAACAACAGCGAATAGGGAACGTCTGACGTATTGCCTTGAATAGAAAGGTGCGCCACGACATTTTTCCGAATTTCTCGCTCAAGTTTATTCACCCGCACATCGTCTTGATAAATACGAGTGCGATCTTCAGCCAATTTTTTTTCTCCAAAGCAAATCCCGCCAGCTGACAAGGTCATGCCACGGGTCAGTTGAAGCATCTCTTGGAAAGAGGCACCCATGGAATGAAGGGGATTATCTGCACGGAAAATACTGAGCAGTTCGCTAAGCATTCTCACCTCTCATATCACTGAAATAACTGCGTCACATAAATCAGCAGTGCTGGAAAACCGTAAAACATGGTCCCGACATAGAACAGAGCCAGCTTCCGCGATTTAACAGCAGTCGCTGCAAGTATTCGGGCGGCCTGCAGTGGCACTTCACGAATCCTTCTAACGGGATAAATCAGTATCGCCCCACTGAGGTTGAAAAACAAATGTATTAGAGCGATCTCGATCCCAGCCAGAGCATTCGCCCCGGATACGGCCAACGCTGCACCCATCGCAGTTATAGTTGTCCCTATGTTGGCGCCGATCGTGATTGGAAACGCCTGTTCTAGCCGGAGGACGCCAGCAGCAGCTAATGGAACCATGATTGACGTCGTGATCGAACTTGATTGCACCATGACGGTAACGATGATACCAATCACGATCGCGATCATCGCATTTGAACCAAGCGCACTAGCCACCGCAGTTTCGATACGCGAGATTACCAAGACTCGCATCAACCCTACGATTAGCCAAAGTGCCAGAAAGATCAGCACCGCACTGATACTGACCAAGAAAATGGCTTGCCCCCCATCTGTGTCGAACATTACTTCCGCCAAGCTCTGAATAGGAGTAAAACCAAAGTCCAACAATGCCTTAAACGGGCTCTCGAATGTGAAGCCACCTATCCCGACAACTAAAGTGGAGATAGCTTTTGCGATCCCCTGCAGATAGCCTGTCATCAATTCCAATGGCAGAAAGACCATTACCGCCAAGATATTAAAGAAGTCATGGCAGCCGGCCACCGCGAACGCTTTCTCAAACTCGTCTCGCCGTCCCATGTGCGCCAATGAGACAACCGTGCAGGTAACCGTCGTCCCAATATTTGCGCCCATGATCATTGGAACGGCATTAGCCAACGGCAAAGGATTGTCCGGTGCAGCCACCAACCCAACGATCATAGACGTCGACACCGATGAACTCTGCACTAGCGTCGTGGCCAGCACCCCTACGAAGATTCCGACAAATGGATTTGCTGTCAGACTGAAGAAGCTGTCTAAGAAATCTTGTCCGAACAACTTGAATCCATCGCCGAGCCCTTTGACGCCAAGCAAAAATACGAGCAGCAGAAATAGAACAGCCATCACTCTCAAGATTACAGATGGCAGCTTTTGTCTTCTAGAAAACGAATCGATCGTCATTAAGTTATACGAGCTGATCTAGAAAATGTCCGCACGAACGACTTCGTAACAGTATGGAATTTTAAGCGCTAAGATCGCAACTTCTACAACCAGTGTTTCGTTGAAAGCAAATGTGCTCACCGGAAGCAGGGTAAATCTAGGCGTTCGTACGTACCGCTCGGAATACGAGCGCGATCCACAAGAAGCCAAAATCCGACTGAGGGCTGACGAGGTTGGAAGATTGACGTAATCGGCACATACCTTTCTGACACATACTCGTAGATTCGGTCATACGCCTCGAGGTGTTCCAACGGTCGTCGTTGACCACGGGCTCACGATAAGGGGAACCGACTCTCCCTGAAGCCAGGAGAGGACCTCAGCCTGGTCTTCGGGCGACGCACGGAACCCCATCGCCCAGTAGAGGTGGCGCACAAACCGGCGCTCGGTTTCGTAAAGGGTACCGAGAATAGATCCGTAAGTAGCCAGAGGCGATCCTCGGGGCGAGTGCACGCATACAGGTAACGTACCACCGCCTTGTCTACGTCATGGTCGTCAACCGCCGCATACGAATCGATCGGCGGCGAAGTCGCGTAGCGTGCGAAGAGTGTTTTCTTCTTTTCCAACATTCCCCTGATTCCGCCTTCGAGCCCAGTCTTTTGCAGGAACTGCGTCGGACTCGCATACGCGACAGTAGCTGCAGCGGTAACCACGAGGAGGCTGACGACGAGCACGGGGCGGCCTAACCCGATGATCTTCGCCCACGGCCTGACGCTCCCGTTCGCCCGAGTCGACTCTCCGGAGCGGACGTTTTCTGTGGCGGACCTGGTCAGGCCTCGTGCGACCAGCCACGCGCCGAGCACGCCTGCGATGTTGGCATGATCTGCCACGTAGCCCAGACTCCGCACGAGGGCCACGTTGACCACTCCCACGAACACCACCGTCGTGAGAATCTTAAGGGCATCGCGCCGCTTGGGTGATGGACTAGCACGTCCCGGCCAGTTCCTGGCCAGCACTAACAGAGTCACGGGCAGAAGCGCCCAGGCCAGATAGTACAAGAATGGTCCCGCGTTGCCCCTGTGGAACACACTGCTGGCGATCTTGATCCTGAGCAGAGGTACAGCGCGCTTGATGGCCGCGGACCGAGGTTCCTGGTTTGGGCGGTAGGTTTGCGGATCGAGACCACGGATGCGAGCAATGCCTAGGGCTTGAAGGAGCGCGCGAACGTTGGACTGAGTCGTGTCTCCCAGGATGTACTCCGTATTCGATTCCTGATTTTCGTCAAGGTCACGCAAGTGATAGCGTTCCTCGAACTCAACACGCTGCACCGTATCGACAGAATCCTTCCAAAGTACGCCCACATGCGGTCCCAAGGACCCAGATTTCTTGAGTTGTGTGCTCTCTGGGAATTCCGCGAACCGTATGTGTCGGGGAATGGTGATCGCTTCGATACCTATGTCGACTGCTGTCGTCCCGTCTGTTTCGGTGCTCTCCCCCGCTGCGCGGACGTGTCGGTCGTACATCAGCGCTGCAACCATCTCTTCCGAGAAGTCGAGCATTTCGTACCGCCAGTAGCGGCTGTCGGACGGATACGTACGGCGATTCACAAGCGTGTAGCGCTGCTCTAGTTGTGCCCGCCGTTCGTCAGTGATTGCATCGATCCACTGGATCACGACCGGTGCACCCGACGGAAGCGGCTCCTTGACCCGATAGAGCCGTTGGAACGTGCCTTCGAGTCCTTGCACCTCAGAAATATTCGGGTCACTGAGCAGAGCGCCGGCATTCGTCAGGGATGTATCGGTTAGCTCGTACATTTTCCCCCGCCTGACGACAGGCCTCAGCGAGTAGCGGCGCTCAAGTTCCGTCCGTTCCCCTGAAGTGACGTTTAACGGCCAGTCAACTCTGACCTTCGCGGAGGGGGGAGGCGCTATCCCGACCGAAAGGAGTGGCACTGTCCGGTCAACGATGAAGGGAACTGGTCTCCGCGCACCCTGGTCCATCTGGACCGCCATACGTAGGCGCTCGCGGAAGTACTCGACGACACCCTCGTGTGCCTGGACCACGGCCAGGTAGGGGGTGAGGAGCAGTAACACGGCGGCAGAATATCGGGCTAGTGCACCCGTAATCGCACGGGTCCCCTCCCCCCAATTGGCAGCGAGAACTGCCGCCGCGGTGGCAAGGCCGACATACGCGCCGTGATCGATCCTATAGCCGAACGCTACGGCGACACCCAGGACAATCATAAGAGCACGCCGGGTGGTGGGACGGTCAATATAGCGCCAGCAAAACCACAACGCTAGGGGATAGAGAAAGACCTTTGGGTAGCTGTACAGTTTCGGGGTCGTCAGCAGTGCTATTGCCGGCAGCATCGCGATCGCCGCGATACCAAAGGACCGGCGCTCGCCTGCCAAGCCAGATGGAAGCACACCGCGACTCCCGCTGCCATCAGCGTGATACCTAGGACGACCTCTCCCAGCGCGCGGTAGCCAAAGAGGAGTTGAGCCAGCGCTGACATCGTCCAGTGCAGCGGATTACCTAGATCAGTGAAATCTCTAAACGGAAGGTCGCCACTGAGAAATGCCGAGGCGGCCCAGAGGGACCAGTGATCGTCACCACCCAAATTTTCCTGGACCAGCCAGCGCACGACGAAAGCCAAGGTGAAAAAGACACCTATTCCTGCGAGCTGCGCAGACCGACGAGTCATGCCGACTCTTGGCCGGAGTAATTCGGCCAAACGATCCCTCAAGAAGACGCCTGCCCCGGCGAGCTGCGCAGACCGACGAGTCGTGCCGACTCTTGGCCGGAGTAGTTCGGCCAAGCGATCCCTGTTGTGCGTCGCTCTTACCGTAGTCCAGGCCAGGAACCGACGAGCGAGACCGTTGGGACGTCCAAGAAACGCCACAAAGCATGCCAGCAGCGTCGAGATCCATAAGACTGGAATGGTGGGCCAGACAAGCCAAGGAACCCGTCGGAGAAAGCGGACTTGATGCACCGCCCACTTATCCACGTCACCTCGTGATGCAGTCTCCGCAACTTTGAAGGCATCCCGATCTAGCTCGTGGGTGTCGTTAGCTGCGGGATCCTCAACCAGCGCCTGGATGTTCCCGCGGGAGGTGTCGAGTAGGTGATAGACCCAGGTGTTTCCTTCACGATGTTCGGACTTCGCCAACAGATACTGCTTAGCAAGCGTCTCGCGTGACTCCTCGCCCATACCCACGGCCCAGCGCACGTGGATTTCTGGTGCCCGTTCCAACGTCCGGCTCCGCACCCACGTCGCTATCCCCGTAAGCAGACCGAGCAGGATCGTCAGGACGGCAATCCCAGTGAACCACGGCGAACTACCGAATGCTTGTCGCAGTTGATTTAAACTTCGCTCAACCAACGACCTCCTCCTTCAGTGCACAACACGGTAGGTTCAATGGAGCATAGGCGTCGCCCAGCATGCGGCGCCTGTCGATGAATGTGTAGGTCATTCGGCAACCTCGACCTGGGCTCCCAGGCGGACGGGAATGCTGGATTAGTCGATCATCCTGCCGAATAGGACGCTGACCATGCGTGCTGCTCGCGCGACCAAGACAGACTCCGCACGGGCAAACGTAATCTGAGTGTTGTCATGAGGGCCGTTCAGTCTTGCCCACAATGGCCTCGCGATAGTGGGGCGAAAGCACATCCTCCAACCGTACCGACAGTTGCCTGGACCGAACGAGGCCACTCTGATGCAACAAGAAACGTGCAACAACGCGGAGCACGCTTATGCCGTACTGCACGCTGCGGCGAAAATTGACCGATGACGCCTCCGGGAAGTAGCGCGTGGGGACTGGGATCTCTCCTACGCGGAACCCGAAACACATGGCCTGTGCCATGATCTCTTGGTCGAAAACAAAATCGTCAGAGTTGAGCGTGAACGGGAGCGTCTCAAGTACCTGCCGGCTGAAAGCGCGGAAGCCAGTATGGTACTCGGACATGCGCAGCCCGAACGCCAGGTTCTCAACACCGGTCAGAAAACGATTGGCTACATACTTCCAAATCGGCATACCGTCCTTCACAGCCCTGCCGCTCGCGATGCGGGACCCGAGTACGATGTCGAATTCGGCATCGATGATCGGCTGGATCAGTTTCGGAAGTAAGGTGGCGTCATACTGATTGTCGGGATGGACCATGACCACCACATCGGCCCCACTCCGGAGCGCCTCAAAGTAGCAGGTCTTCTGATTGCCGCCATAGCCACGATTCTGGAAGTGGACGACGACCTTCAGCCCAAGCCGATTGGCGATATCAACCGTTTCGTCATGGCTGACGTCGTCAACCAGAATCACCTCGTCGACGACATCCATAGCCAGCGTTCGGTATGTGTCCTCTAGGGTCGTGGCGGCGTTGTACGCAGGCATCACGGCGATGACTTTGGCACCGTTCTGCATTCACGTTACCTCTAGCGTTACCGGGGGCGATCGACCACATTAGCGTCATCGCCAAACCCTGGACAGCCGTAAGGGGTGCCGCCAGCACCCCGCGAGCCTCTCGGCTCGGGTAAAGCCTCCGACAACCCCGATACAGTGACGATTATCGCTATGGCGGTGAATGAGTCAATGGCAGATCCGGGTCGACGTCTTGCCGGCACGGCCTGTGAACTGCGAGGTGGTGTGATCTCTCCTGACCCAGGATTGCACAAGTCGCCTAAGCTTACGGCTTTGGAGCGTGCTGGTTCAGAGCCCCCCTTCCACACCAAGAGTACTTAGGGAATCTAGGATTGCCTGTGAGGGTGGTCATTGCACTACCTAACTAAATCGGTTTTGTACTGATGATGCGTCAATATTTCCAGCAACTTCAACGAACAGTAGCGGGTTGTTTAACAAGCACTGGAGTTCCACGTGGATCAGAAACTGGGAGAGCTACTTTACCAGGTCACCCTATCTGGACTTGGCCTCAAACGAGGCATTACTATGTGAGCGTGTGTAGGGAGATCCGTGGCGACATCAATGGTTCCCGAAAATGACTACAGTCGAACTGCACGGAAGTGCAGGCTCGGTTACCATCGCACATTCATCCCTATAAACGCCCGGTCGGGGCGTGGCTCAGCCTGGTAGAGCACTCGGTTCGGGACCGAGGGGTCGGAGGTTCAAATCCTCTCGCCCCGACCACTTCTTTCCAGGAGATCGAATTGACTCGGAAATAGCACAATAAGTCCTGCAAACGGATCACACCGAAACAGTAGTTACTGCCCTAGTCGAAACTGATCGCAGGCTTCTTCTTGTCTAACCGAGCACGGCACGATAGCAGTTACTAACGGGAATCTGGCAGTATCATTTCGCCGATGAACACCGACACCCTAAGTGCGGCCCTCGCCCCTATTACACTCTCGGATCTAGACGGCCAAAATGTTCGCCTCGGTTCCCTTTGGGAAGTAAGGCCAGCGGTACTCATCTTCCTTCGCCACTATGGATGAATTTTTTGCCGACAATATATCGCGCAGTTGCGCGATCATGAGTTACAGATCCAGCAAACGGGCGCTACCCTCGCCGCGATCGGCCTTGGGGACGCCAACTATGCGAGTCTCTTTCGCAATGAAACTGGGATCACCTTTCCCCTACTCATCGACGAAGAGCGCCGAGCCTACAAAGTTGCGAACCTTAGGAAAGCCAATCTCCTCCACCTCGGCCGCGGAGACAATTTCACCGCCCGTAAGAAAGCTAAGGCGGCTGGTTACCGTCAGTACAAAGTAGGCAAGGCTCCCTTTCAACTTGGCGCTAGCTTTGTCTTCGGTCCAGGCAATCGAGACATTTTCGCTCATGTGAGTGAGACTTTCAGCAACAATGCTTCGATAATGCAGATGTTGGCGGCACTCGCTTATCGCGAATGAATGGGAGCGAAGACAATGGCTACACGAGCGGTTACACCTGGCTCGAATCGAGCCAGGTGTAACCGCTCAGTTCTTGAAATAATTGGAGGCGCCGCCCGGATTTGAACCGGGGATGGAGGTTTTGCAGACCTCTGCCTTACCACTTGGCGACGGCGCCATCAGAGAGAAATAACAGGCAATCTTGGAAGAGAGTGGAGCGGGAAACGGGATTCGAACCCGCGACTTCAACCTTGGCAAGGTCGCACTCTACCACTGAGTTACTCCCGCTCGCCCAAGCTACAAAACTTACCGTACCACAGGCATATACTGTCATCAAAACCACCTGATAAAGCGCGGATCCAGAAACCAACTTTACTTGCTCTTCCAACGGATACCGGAGGGACCATCCTCGAGCAATATTCCACGAGCATCGAGGTCGGAACGAATCTGGTCGGCCTTCGCAAAATCTCGGTTACGCCGAGCCGCTTGCCGCTCTTTAATGCACTGCTCGATCTCCTCAATTGGTACCGGCGGGGTGGCTTCCTCACTCCGACGTAGTCCGATCACTCCCAACGCTTGATCAAACTGATCGAATGCAGCGCGGATTGTATCGACATCGCCAGCACCTACGTCCCCGCTATCGATCGCGGTGTTGATATCACGCACCAGCTCGAACATCCCTCCGAGCGCACCGGGTGTGTTGAGATCATCGAGGAGCATGGTAGTAAAAGTCTGCCGCGCACGCTCGACACGCTCAGTTATGGCAGCATGCTCACCGACCGTCGAGATGCTGTCGAGGCGAGACAGAAAATTCATCAGACGAGTCAACGCCTCCTCTGCCTGGACCAGACTGCCCCACGTGAACCGCAGCTGTTTCCGGTAGTGCGTCGACATAAGAACGTAACGTAACGCTGACGCTTGGTGCCCGCGGTCGAGTACGTCACGAACGCTGAAGACGTTACCTAGCGACTTTGACATCTTGTCACCCTTCTCCAAGAGCAGATGCTCCACGTGGAACCAAAATCTGGCGAACTGCTGCCCCGTTGCTCCCTCCGCCTGTGCGATCTCATTTTCGTGATGAGGGAAAATTAAATCGACCCCGCCAGCGTGAATGTCGATAGGGGGTGAACCGAGCAACCGCAACGCCATCGCCGAGCATTCGATGTGCCATCCAGGTCGGCCATTACCAATTCCGAAATCCCATTTCGGTTCGTCGGCAGATGTTGCCTTCCACAGAACGAAGTCGCGCGCATCCTGCTTCTCATATTGATCCGAATCAATGCGTGCCCCAGACCGAATGCCCGCATGGTCGAGCCTAGCCAGCTTGCCGTAGTCTGGCAAAGTCGCGATCTTGAAGTAGATTGACCCCGCGCTTCGGTAGGTGTGACCGCGAGTCTCAAGCGCCTTGATCATATCAACCATCGCCCGGAGGTTGGCTTCGTCGGTTGCCCGAGGATATTCCTCGGCAACCTCCAACCCCAGCGCCTTGGCATCCTGATGATACGCCTCAATATATTTGTCCGTGTACTCGTGGAGTGACACATCAGCGTCTCTCGAAGCGTTGATAGTCTTGTCGTCGATGTCCGTAAAATTAACAACCTCGCGAAGGCCAAACCCAGCTACGTGTGTCAGCGTACGCCGGAGCACATCCAAGCAAACGAACGTCCGAAAGTTACCGATGTGCCCCCGTGCCCATACTGTCAGACCGCAAGCGTACATCCGAACAATTCCCTCCTGGAGGGGAGCGAACTCTTCTTTTTGACGGGTTAATGTGTTGTAGAGGCGCATCAAAGAAAGCAAGCAAGAGACAGGGGTGTGTCTGCTGTCTGTTTAGATGATCAAGTCGCCGAAGTGAGCACTCCTATCAGAGCACAAAGCTCGACGCCGTATTCCAGACAGAACATCACTCGCGTCATCGTACCCATTACAAACCCAGATATTACAGCGAAATGCTCGCAAATAGCGTCCTCGCATGCGCACAGTCGTCTGTAATCTGCCGCCTGAGTGCCTTAACGTCTGGAAACGCTTGCTCGTTACGGAGCCGCTGTACGAACGCGAGCCGGACCTCCGCTCCATAGAAATCACCCTCATAATCGAACAGATGCGCCTCGATCGTCCGGTCACCTGAGATCTCAAAAGTGGGACGAACTCCAACGTTGGTAACTGCCGGATGAATGATGCCATTTAGTATCACGGTGGCCGCATAGACTCCGTTCGGCGGCACCAGTTCGTTGTCGGTCTGAAGATTGGCAGTCGGCACACTCTGCCCTCGACCGCGACCAGCACCTTCAACAACCTTCCCATCAATGAAATAGTGATGCCCTAACAGCGCCCCGGCCTCATCGACGCGTCCATCGGTCACGAGCCGCCGCGCACGTGTACTGCTGACCACGAACTCCTTATAGCGAACCGGGGCAATATTTTCCACGCGGAATCCGTGCCGCTTGCCCAAGCTCCGTAGTAGCGAGAAATTGCCTTGGCGGTCACGACCAAAGAGGAAGTTGGTGCCTACGCACACTTCAGTCACCCGTAGCCAGTCGACAAGAATCTCTTGGACGAAGTGGTCCGGCTCCCAATGGGCAACTTCTGGTGTGAAGCGAACAACTCCGACTGCGTCTATGCCAGCCAGCTCTAACGCCTCGAACTTTTGTGACTCTGTCATCAGCAACTGTGGCGCTTTGTCTGGTCTTACGATGCGCGGTGGATGAGGATCGAAAGTCAAGACGGCAGACGTGGCACTTCGAATCCGCGCGAGATGTTGCACTTGCGCGATGATCTTCGCATGACCACGGTGCACGCCATCGAAGTTTCCAATCGTCAGAACAGGGTGTGCCCAACCTGTCGGCCGTCCATCGTCAGGGTAATAAATGATTTCCACGTGCGTTCCGTCTAACTACTCCGACCATCACCGACAGCCCCTCTAACGACTCCGTTCTCCAGGGCATCGTCGTTCAGACGCTCGTCCACCGTCAGCTCTAGCCCGTCGTACGCGAGTGCCATCCCAGGCGGGAGAGCCGCACAAGTGACTGCATGTGGTAGGTCGTGGGTCATGTGAGTGAAGTAGGTTTGGCGGGCACCAATTCGGCGTGCCGTCTTGATCGCTTGCTCCACGTTGAAGTGCGTCGAGTGCGGCCGCCGCCGTAGTGCATCGAGCACGAGAACGTCGAGATCGTCCAGAAGCGACCAGGCTGTTTCCGGTATTGCGTTGCAATCGGTCAAATACGCGAAGGCGCCCACTCGGTACCCAAGGATCGGCAACGTACCGTGGAGCAAAGGTACCGGTATGAATGTGCAGTGAGAGGTCGAGAACGGCCCAGCGATCGGAAACAGAACCAACTGCGGAAGCCCACCGCCGCGCGGGGTCTCCGGATCAAAGATGTAGGTGAACATGCGTTTGATTGCGACGAGTGTTCGAGCATCGCCCAAACATGGAATAGCTACGCGCTGCCTAAAATTATAGATTCTGATATCGTCGAGTCCGAGTACGTGGTCCGCGTGGCTGTGGGTCAACAGGATGAGGTCAACCCGTCGGATGCCAAACGCCAGCGCCTGCGCACGCAGATCCGGCGACGCATCGACGAGCACTGCCAGGCCGTCGTCAAGTTCCAGATAGATCGACGGTCGCCAGCGCCGATCTTTCGGATCTGACGATCGGCACGTTTTGCACTCGCAACCGACCACCGGCACACCGGTCGAAGTGCCTGTTCCGAGAAATGTAATCTGCACTATTCGACCGACTATCCCTACTAGTCGCTAGTATCCTAGGGAATAATGATCTTCGGGTCTGAGCCATCATCGGCTTGCCCGGACTTACCTGTTGTCTTTTTCGCCTCGACGAACCGCATGCGAAGCTCGAAGAGCACCTGCTCCAGAAATCGCTGCTCCTCAGGTATGAGATTCCCTTTGGTTCTATCTTGGAGAAGAACAAGCATATCAATTACATGACCCGCCGCTTCGAGGTTGGCTGCCGACTTCTGACCAGATGCCGGATCCGCGACATCGCCGAAGTGCACGGCCGCTGTCGTTGCCAGTGATACGACAAACGCATTGAACGATAGTTCAGCTGGCATGGCCTGCATGCTAGCATACGCGTCCATGCTAGGACCCTCCGCACCTGAGCGCCCCCGGTCCACAGGAAAAAAGTTTGAGCGGCTCGTCGAGATCATGCGCATCCTCCGTTCGCCAGGCGGCTGCCCCTGGGACCGCGAACAGACTCTGTTCTCGCTGCGGCCCTTCGTAATCGAAGAGGCTTATGAAGTGCTCGAAGCGATCGACCGAAACGACCACGACGGGCTTCGTGACGAGCTGGGTGACCTCGTGTTCGAAACGGTATTCCTTGCGCAGTTGTGTGCGGAAGCTGGCCACTTCACGATCGCGGATGCCCTGGATTCAGTCGGCGATAAACTTATTCGGCGACATCCTCACGTTTTCCAGCCGGATCCAGAGCCAGTGCCTACGAGTACCGTCGTCAAAGAGCGATGGGAAGCAATCAAAGCGCGCGAACAAGAGATCACCGGGAAACCAGCCAGACTACTCGGTGGCCTCCCAGCTAGTCTGCCTGGTCTATTGCACGCCGACCGAATCGGTCGGCGCACGGCCACAGTCGGCTTTGACTGGAAGCGGCCTGGCGACGTAATCAAGAAGGTCGAAGAAGAGCTCGCCGAAGTTAAGGCGGCAGTCGACGGCGGGCGGCAAGAAGACATCGCAGAAGAGATTGGCGATCTTCTTTTTGCGGTCGCCAACCTCGCCCGTCACGTGCGTGTCGAGCCTGAAGACGCGCTACGTAACGCCAACCGAAAGTTTTCTGAACGTTTTTTTCTCCTCGAAGATCGGTTCAGAACTAAGGGTGTCGCACTACGCGACGCCTCACCGGAAGAGATGGAACGGGAGTGGGAACGAATCAAGTCTGGGGATTAGAAGCTGACGTCTGGAACCCGAATAAATCATCAAGCAATGCAGAGATATTTCGACTGATACAGCCTTGAGCTAAAAGTCAAGAGTTGGCCCCTAGAGATTACTGGTGGAAATCCCAGCGTGATATTCCTGTAACGATCGCACGGCCAGCTTCTCGGATCGCAACGAACGAATAGCACTAACTGTAGCAGCCGCGCCAGTAAGAGTGGTTATACAGGGCACGCCCCGGAACATAGAGATCCGCCGGACTGCGATGTCGTCGAAGAATGACTCCCGTCCAAGTGGTGTATTAATCACCAAATTGATCTCCCGGTTGAGCAGACGGTCACCGATATGAGGCCGGCCCTCGTTGACCTTGAACATGACGTCTACCTTGAGTCCGTGCGCACGCAGATACGCGGCCGTTCCGCGGGAAGCAGCTAGACTGAACCCGAGTTCATCCAGGTCGCGCGCGACCTGGACTACGTTGGCCTTGTCATCGTCGTTGACGCTGATGAACGCTGTGCCGTTGTCCGGTAACCGCTGGCCAGCGGCTAATTGCGCTTTGGCGAACGCAGCGCCAAAATTCGATGCACCGCCCATCACTTCACCAGTCGACTTCATCTCCGGTCCCAAGATCGTATCTACACCAGGGAAACGCGCAAACGGGAACACCGGTGTCTTCACGAACACCCCGGTGACGCTGAGGTCATCGACCAAGCCAACATCCACTAGGGATCTACCAACCATCAGCCGAGCCGCTACTTTCGCCAGCGGCACCCCGGTCGCCTTCGACAGATACGGCACGGTTCGTGATGCCCGCGGATTAACTTCTAGGACGTAGACTGTGTCGTCTTTAATAGCGAATTGGATATTGAGGAGGCCGACAACGTTAAGTGCCTTCGCCACACGACGCGTGTGGTCACGGATTACGGCCAGATGACGATCAGGGACGAGATACGGCGGAACGACGCACGAGCTGTCTCCAGAGTGGATACCAGCTTCTTCGATGTGCTCCATTATCCCGCCGATTACCACAGCGCCGCTAGCATCGGCCAGCGCATCTACATCGAGCTCAAAAGCGTCTTCCAGGAACTTATCGACCAGGATCGGGTGCTCGGGTGAGGCTTCGACTGCCTCGGTCATGTAACGGTCGAGCGCACCTGGATCATAGACGATGGCCATCGCACGTCCGCCGAGCACATACGAGGGTCGCACCACCACTGGGTACCCAACCGAGCTTCCGATCTCTCTAGCCTCGGTCCGAGAGGTCGCGATACCGCTCGGAGCCTGCGGAATTCCAAGATCCACCAGCAACCGCGAGAAGCGCTTGCGGTCCTCAGCCAGGTCGATTGAATCTGGCGACGTTCCTATAATGTTGATCCCAGCAGCTTTAAGATCGAGCGCCAACTTAAGTGGCGTCTGACCACCGAATTGGACGATACAGGACACTTCGCCTCCACCCAACCGCTCCTTCTCGATGACCGCCAGTACGTCCTCGAATGTCAGAGGTTCAAAATAGAGTCGATCGACCGTGTCATAGTCGGTCGAGACCGTTTCTGGATTGCAGTTAATCATGACGGTCTCGTAGCCTTCTTCCCGAAGGGCGAACGCCGCGTGACAGCAACAGTAGTCGAACTCGATCCCTTGGCCGATCCGGTTTGGCCCACTGCCAAGGATAACGACCTTGCGACGGTTAGTCGGCTCGGCCTCGCACTCCTGCTCGTACGTGCTATAGAGATACGGCGTGAATGACTCGAACTCCGCCGCGCAAGTGTCGATACGCTTATAGACCGGCCGGAGGTTGGCCTCCGCGCGCCGGCTAGCTACCACTTCTTGCTCGACTCCCATCACCGACCGCAGTTCGTCATCGCCGAATCCAGCCCGTTTGAGCGTCCGGATCATGTCTATCGATATTTCCTTCCAGTCCAACAACGCTGCCGCTCGGTAAAGCTCGGCCAATTCAGAGAACTGCGTCAGGAACCACCGGTCGATCCGTGTGAGCTCGTGCAACTGTTCTACGGACCACCCTTGGTCAAGCGCCTTAAACAGCGCCCACATCCGACGATCGTTGGGCCAAGCAAGCTGCTGCTGCAGCTGGTCCACCTCGGATGACTCTCCGCCAGCGTCCCGAGCTACGAAGAGCCGTTCACGACTGCCCAACTCGAGCGAACGCATTCCCTTCAGGAACGCTTCCTTGAAGGTCCGGCCAATGGCCATCACCTCACCGACCGATTTCATTTGGGTCGTAAGGGTTCGATCCGCTTTTGGAAATTTTTCGAATGCCCACCTGGGAATCTTGACGACCACGTAGTCGATCGTCGGCTCGAATGCGGCTGGTGTCAGCCTCGTAATATCGTTCGGGATCTCCTCGAGCCGGTACCCCAACGCCAGCTTGGCTGCGATCTTCGCAATCGGAAAGCCGGTCGCCTTTGACGCAAGTGCCGAAGACCGTGAGACCCGAGGGTTCATCTCGATGGTGACCATGCGACCATCTTTCGGATTGACCGCAAACTGAATATTTGCTCCGCCAGTCTCCACACCGACGCGCCTGATGATGCGACGAGCGGCATCTCGCATCCGCTGGTATTCCTTATCCGTCAGGGTCAGAGCCGGAGCAACAGTGATACTGTCCCCGGTATGCACTCCCATCGGGTCCACATTTTCGATCGAACAGATCACTACGAAATTGTCGGCAACGTCACGCATCACCTCAAGTTCAAACTCTTTCCACCCAATAACCGACTCCTCGATCAAGATCTCGTGCACTGGGCTGAGCTCAATGCCTCGGCCGGCCACCTTCCGAAACTCCTCAATGTTGTAAGCAATCCCACCCCCGACACCCCCAAGGGTGAATGAGGGCCTAATAACCACCGGAAATCCGTACTGATCGACCTCGTGCAACGCCTCATCGAGCGAACGCGCATACGAGCTCGCCGGCACTTCAATGCCGATCAACTCCATAGCAGCACGGAACTCTGACCGGTCCTCTGCGATCCTGATCGCTTCGATCGAAGCCCCAATCAGTTTGACATCGAAAGCTTCTAACACACCGTGCTGACTCAGTTCTATCGCAAGATTGAGCGCTGTTTGTCCACCGACCGTCGGTAACACTGCGTCAGGCCGTTCCTTCTCAATGACCGCCTGGGCGATCTCCCAGGTTAATGGCTCGACGTAGGTTCGATTAGCTACTTCCGGATCGGTCATGATCGTTGCCGGATTGCTGTTGATCAGAACAACCTCGAGTCCTTCGCTCCGGAGCGCCTTGCAAGCCTGGGTGCCCGAATAATCAAACTCGCACGCCTGCCCGATAACGATCGGTCCGGAACCTATGACAAGAACTCGCGTGAGGTCTGTGCGACGAGGCATCGTGGAAGGTGCGTTGGTGCCTGAGATTATTGCTTAATGCTTGGTCCTTCGTAGGTTGTTGGTGCTCAATTGTTGGCTCCGTCACGAAGTGCCAGGCACGAAAAACTGAGTAAAGACACTGCCATTAAACGGCTCTACGTTCCATCTCCTCCAGAAACATCGAAAACAGGTAATCGGCGTCGTGGGGCCCAGGTGACGCCTCGGGATGATACTGCACGCAGAAGACCGGTCGCTGCTTGTGCCGCAGACCTTCCACGGTGCCATCATAAAGATTTACGTGAGTCACCTCCACATCGTCCGGCACCGACTCTGGATCAATGGCGAATCCATGGTTCTGTGAGGTGATCTCCACCTTCTCTGTTACTAGGTTCTGCACTGGATGGTTCCCACCGCGGTGGCCAAACTTCAACTTATAGGTCCGCGCCCCCATCGCCTGTCCTAACACCTGATGGCCGAGACAGATACCGAACGTCGGCACGTCGGCGGAAATCAGCTCGCGAGCATTGGCCACGGCATAATCCAGCGGAGCCGGGTCACCTGGGCCGTTACTCAGAAAGATCCCATCAGGCTTGAGGAAAATAAGATCCTTGGCCGGAGCGCTTGCCGGAAAGACCCGAACGTCACACTGGTATGCGGCAAATCGCCGTAGGATATTCCGCTTCATCCCGAGGTCGTACGCTGCAATTCGCATACGTCGTTTGGGATGCCATCCGGGCGAGACTTCGAAGCCCGCGGGGGTCTGATCGATGCCAGCCTCAGTTGGCAACCAGTCGAACGGCTCGGTGCAAGTGATGCTACGGACGAGATCGCGGCCTTCGATCGTCGGGACTTGTCCTGCCTCCGCAACCAGTTCGTGCGGATCAACCGTTCCCGTCGCGATCACACCACGCATAACGCCAGCGGTGCGCAGCAACCGTGTAAGAGCTCGAGTATCGACACCAGCGATAGCTACCACTCCGTGCTCTACAAGGTAGTCACTCAGCGTACCACTCGAGCGCCAGTTACTGGCTACCGGTGAGTCCTCCCGCATGATGAACCCCGAGACCTGAGGCCGCGACGACTCCACATCCTCAACCGCGACGCCATAGTTACCAATCTGCGGGCAGGTCATCGTTACGATCTGGCCGGAGTAGGAGGGATCGGTAAGCACCTCCTGGTATCCGGTCATGTTCGTATTGAACACAACCTCACCCTGAGCCTTGCCGGTTGCACCAACGGCAACACCCTGGAACCAAGTGTCGTTTTCAAGAGCGAGAACTGCGTTCATCGTCGTGGCAGCCGATCGAGGGATGCGGCGACTCGCACCCGATCTGACGGAGGAACGTCCACTGTGGTCACCCAGCTCTGATAACCATCACGCTCGATCCGCACGCGGTGATTTCCCACAGTCACGTCAGGTAACAAGATCGGTGTCATTCCGACCAGTTGATCGTCGAGCAGAACTCGTGCCCTTGATGGCCGCGAATCAACGAACATTGAGCCGGCCACGTTGCCCGACGCGATGCTGGCACTTGACATCTGCGAAAGTGTCGATGTGAGTCCTAGGTTGACACTCACGGTTGCCACCGCTGCATCCGGAGTCAGAGTGATATCACGACTAATTGATTCATATCCGTTGTAGTGGATCTCAACATGATGCAAGCCGAACGCTACGTTTTGAAGAGACAGTGGGGTTTCGCCCCAATCTTGCTCGTTGATCATCACGTGGGCGCCTGGTGGATTCGTGCGCACCAGCAGCCAGGCAGACCCTGCCGATACCGCTGGTTCGTCATCCGACTGGACTTCCGCCAGCTGCGATAGAGTCACCGCGGTTGCTAACTCTTCTACACCGGGTCTTGCTTCAGACTCCACGCGAACCCCTAATTCGCGCGCCGGAGAAATGCTGGGCGAAGGCGCGACTGAAGGAGTAAGGACGACCGGATCATCCTGATCATCTGATAACACTTCGAACGGTACCAGAACATCAGCCACGCGGGCCGAGGTCTCCGCATCAACGGCTGCGTCGTTCAATTCCGAAGTCGTTTCGTCACTCCTCTCCACCGGTGACTCTAGCACTTGGTCTCCACTCAAGGTCGTGGGCTGTGAAATCAACGATACGTCACGAAAACCAAGCCCCAACGCGATCACGTACGCCGCCAGCGTCGCGACCGCGATCGCGACGACCATCTGGACCACGGCCCGCGGAGACCAGGAAGATGTTTCGTTCGATCGGACGTAGTCCGGCTCATCAACCCCCGGCGACATCGAGCGCTCTGATTCGATGAGTTTCTCAGCCTCACCTGCCTGACCATCCTCCAGCGGCAGTAGTATCTCCTCAGAGGGATGCACCTCCTTGGCTGACCCGATGCCTACGACCGGCTTGACTTCATCCTCGGTACGACCACCCAGGAACATCGTATTTACCACAGTAGGGTCAAACCGATCGATCTTCTCTGGCGTCCGATTGAGCGCCCTGAGATCGGTAGCCCCGGCTACCTTCGTCTCCCCCACTGAAGCCAGAGCTGTCACTGACACACCCTCGAAATTCCGTCCAATGGCGTCCTGCAGCCCGACGACAAAGTCTGTCGCGCTTGCGCACCGTGCCTCCGGTGAATCTCCGAGTGCAGAGGTGAACACCGCGTGGAGCGCCTTCCGGTCGTCGACCTCGGCAACGGTATCGAGGCGTTCGATCACCTGCTCGTCAGTGCCCGCTGCCCGCTTACCCGTCAGCAATTCGTAAGCTATCGCCGCAAGGGCAAAGTAATCTGCCTTTTTTCCCCATGGGCGTCCAATGATTACCTCTGGTGCCGCATACGGCCGACGAATCGGCCCTCGCAATCCGACCTCCTCTAGCGCCTTAACCAGGCCAAAACCGGTTGCGCGGGCCTCATGGGAAGTGACAAAAATGTCGCGCAGGTGAAGAGCCCCGTGTACGTACCCTTGCTTATGAGCAGCATCGATCGCCTCACCAAGTTGCGTGATCAACGGTAGAGCGGTCTCCAGCGAAGCCGGAGCGTAGTGCCTCATCGCCACATCTAACGACTCGGTCGCTACGTACTGTTGTGCGAGATATGGAACTCCGCCCTCGAGGTCAGCCGCAATCGGTGACACGATAGCGGGATGCTCTAATTGAGCACGAACGATCTCACCGAGTACACCAACGAATGTCTGTGCTTGCTCTGGCGTGAGGTCGAGATGAAAGGCCTTAACGGCGACGAGTCGATCTTCGGAAGGTTCGTAAGTTCGAAAAACAGGCCCGAGAACGCCCACCCCGATCTGATGCATCACACGGAATGGGCCGAACGCACCAGGGGCTGTGGGTGAACCCGCGTCGTCGCGTGTCAGCGGTGAGAGTCCTCCAATTTGTTGTGTTGGATGCTAGCACGGCAATCGCACAAATTCAATGTTATCATGATGATCGACCGGATCACGAACCACTGTGAAAGTCCCTCTTGGCCTGTCATGTGCGTGTCAGATTCAGCTCCTGAAGCGCTTGCGTTACGGGTTATCGGTGTCTTGACACTGCCGGACTCGTTTGAAACAGTACGAGAAAATGGATTGTTCTGTTGATCTTCGCCGGCTTAACTGGACCGGGCCGCTGGCACGCGACTACTGTTACTCCTTCGACCGACTCGAACCTTTCTACGCCGGTGCACCAACATCGGCTTCCGCATGGCGAAAAGTTATCGCGGCACAGCAGGTGGAGCAATCGGACCGTATTCGTCTTGCAGATCTGGTCACCGCACAGCTCAATGCCAGAGCCGCGCCGCCTGAAGCGATCGCTTCTGCCAAACAGCTCGCCCGGCCAGACACGATTGCTGTTGTGACGGGTCAACAAGCCAGTCTCTTTGGAGGACCCCTTTTCACACTGCTTAAAGCCGTCACGACCATCAAGCTGGCCCGCCAGGTTGCCGCTGACCACAAGACACGAGTGGTGCCCGTATTCTGGGTGGATGCTGAGGATCACGACCTGGATGAAATTCGAACCTGTAGCGTGCTCGACGACGATCTTGAGCTGCACCGCGTGTCACTCATGATCGAGAACGATGCCTACCAACCAGCTTCAACCGTCGAGCTCCACCGTTCGATTACTGACACAGTAGAGGAGCTGCGCGGCGTCCTTCCTGAGACGGAGTACTCGACTGAGTTACTGAAGAAACTGGCGACCACCTATGCCTCGGGCACACGTCTCGTCGACGCATTTGCTCAATGGCTCGATTGGTGGCTCGGCCGGCATGGCCTGGTAGTCTTCGATGCCTCAGACGCCGCGGCCAAACCACTCGTCAAACCCATTTTCGAGCGCGAGCTGCAGACTCGCGGTGAAACAGCCAAGCTCGCACTCGCGGCCGGGGAAAACCTCGTCGAACGTGGCTACCACGCGCAGGTTAAGACAACACCAAAGACTTCGGCACTGTTCCAGCTCGACGGCACTCGCAAGCCGATTAGACTCGCCAGCGACGGCTTTGTGGTTGGAACCGCTACCCTCCCAGACGATGAACTCTTGAGCCGAGCCCACACAAGACCTGAGACATTCAGCCCAAACGTCTTGTTGCGACCAATTGTGCAGGACATGCTCTTTCCGACAGCCGCTTACGTAGCTGGACCGCACGAGCTGGCGTATTTCGGACAGCTGCGCAAAATTTATGAGAGCTTCGGGGTTCCGATGCCACTGATATACCCACGCGCATCCGTGACATTAGTTGACCACGCTACGATCAAGTTCCTAAAGCGCTACGAGCTTGACTTCGAGACGCTTCAGGCTCAAGACGACGCCGCACTCAACCAGCTCTTGGTGGCCCAGCTTCCCGAATCAGTCGAGCGAGCGGTCGGTGAGGCGGAGGTCGCAATCGCCGAACGCCTCGCCACTATCGGCACCACAGTACCCGCAATTGATACGACCCTGGAAGGTGCGGTGAAAACGACTCGTGGACGGATGGAACGAGACCTCCGAAACCTCCGTGGCAAAATCATCCAAGCGGCCAAGCGACGTGACAAAATACTCCAGCGGCAGTTCAAACGCACGCGCGCCCTCACGTTCCCACAAGGCGAACCCCAGGAGCGAATCGTCGGGGCTGTCTACTTCCTCAACCGCTATGGTCCGTCGTTGATTGACCGGCTGTTAGCAGACATGCCCGTCACCCTCGGTCAGCACTGGTTACTGACGGTTTAGTGCCATGTCCAGGTCATGGCACTAGTTACTACCGCCTGTATAATTAAGTTCGACTAAGAGCGCTATCAAGATTTATCTTTCGTAACGGTCATCATGAACGAAGAGGTCTTTCAGGCAGTCGGCGAGACTCTGCAGCGCGGTGAACCCGCAGCGCTCGTGACGATTATTCGCACACAGGGTTCGACACCCCAGCGCGTCGGTGCAAAGATGCTAGTCTTTGAGGACGGTCGTTCAGTTGGCACAATCGGCGGCGGGTGTTACGAGCACGATGCGTTCTTGAAGGCTCGCAAGTCGCTCGAGACTAAGAAACCTGTCGTAGCGCGCTACGAGCTCGCCGACAACATCGCCGAGGAATCAGGACTCATCTGCGGGGGCCAAATGGAAGTCTATATAGAGCCCCTAGAAGCGGCACCGCATCTCTATCTGGTCGGCGGCGGGCACGTCGCGTATCACCTATCCAAATTGGCGGCCACCGTCGGATTCCACATCCACATTCTGGATGACCGCGAGAAGTTTGCCAACGCCGAGCGTTTCCCAGACGCTACCGAGGTCAGCGTCGACTCAATTCCTGAGTGGCTCGAGCAAGCCACCTTATCACCGAATGCCTACGTCGTGATCCTCACGCGCGGCCATCGGTATGACCTTGATGCTCTCAGGGCATTGGCCCCACGAGATCTCCAGTATCTCGGGCTCATTGGAAGTCGCGCGAAAGTCTCGCGGCTCTATGAAGCACTCCGCGAGGAGTCAGTGCCACTAGATCGGTTGGCGCGCATACACGCACCGGTCGGCCTCAACATCGGTGCCGTTACACCCCAGGAGATCGCTGTAAGCATCCTAGCGGAGCTGATTGCGGTCAAGTACGGCAAGATCGATGACACCGACAATCGCCATGGCACTGGCATCGAGTCGCTACGCTGGGCTCCGATTAAAGAACCGCTCACAACGGTTAACGTGGACAAATAGATCGCTTAGGCGACTGAAGCAGACTGATATAATGCCAACATTGGTCTTTAAGCTCTCATGACCCCACAGTCGAGCTGTCGGGACACGTCTTATCAAGAGCTCCCGGAGCGCTCTCGCCGTGTCCTTGCCGGTCTCGTCAAACAGTACATTGGCCAGGGTGAACCAGTGTCGTCGCTGTGGCTAGTCCGGCACGCCGGTCTAGACTGGTCATCGGCAACCATTCGGCACGTGATGGCCCAACTGGAAGAGCTTGGCTTTGTACATCAACCGCATGCGTCTGCTGGCCGGGTACCGACCGACCGAGGATATCGCGTCTACGTGGACCTCCTACTCCAGTCCCTCGAGGATACCGATCCAATTCCTGAGGTCGAAGCACGACTCCGCCAAGCCGGCACCATGAATGACATCCTGTCGAACGTATCTCACGAACTGTCGCAAGCGTCTCATCATCTAGGGTTTGCACTTCGACCACCGACGCTCGACACATTCCGTCATATTGAATTTATCCAGGTAGATGACTCAAGAATTCTTGTTGTGGTAAGCATCGATGGAAAGAAAACTGCGCACAAGGCAGTCGAACTCGACGAGCGGATTCCCGCTGCTGACTTGCAACAAGGCGCGAACTATTTGAACGACGAGTTTGCGGGCCAACCCTTGTGGGACGTGCGGGCGGCGGTCATCGAACAACTTCGCCAAGAGCGCATGCTCTACGATCAACTGCGGTCGCGGGCTTTGAAGCTGGCAAGCTCAACGCTCGAGAACATGCTACCTGAGACCGGTCTATTTCTTGAGGGAACTGGATTTTTGCTCGATGAGGTCTCCGATGAAGAACACCGGATGCCCTTGTGGACACTTCGCACACTGCTCATGATGATTGAACGAAAGGACCACCTGGTACACCTGCTCAACGAATACATCGATGGCCCTGGCCTGACGGTCGTGATCGGCACCGAGCATGTGTCCCCAGAGTTGCAAGACTTCAGCCTCGTAATGTCAACCTATTTCGATGGTTCGCAGACGGGCAGCGTTGGTGTCATCGGCCCTCGCCGCATGCATTACTCCAGTACGATCGCGGCTGTTGACAGCGTCTCCCGAGCGGTGAGCCGAGTTCTGATCCACCCTGAGACCAGGCCGTCTGACCATGAAGGACGACAGCAAGCCGGAAGATCTTGACCCACATCGTGAGGCCGAGCCTCCCCAGCCAGTCGACTCCGCCATCGAGAACCCGTCATCACCAGCGGACACCGCCGATGAGGTCAATGAAGAACATCTGGCCGGCGCGGTAATCAGCGAGTTGCGACGCGGGTATATGCTGGGCAGCCGTCTATTGAGACCAGCCATGGTAAAGGTAGCGAAGGCTTGAGCAAACGAGACTACTACGAAGTGCTGGAAGTGCCGCGGACGGCTAACAACCAGCAGATCAAAAGCGCCTACAGAAAACTCGCACTAAAGTCTCATCCGGACCGTAACCCAGGCGACAAGCAGGCCGAGACGCAGTTCAAGGAGGCGGCCGAAGCCTACGCCATTTTGGCAGATCCGAACAAGCGCAACCGCTACGACCAGTTCGGTCATGCTGCCGTCAGCGGTGCACCAGGCAACCAGGGATTCGATCCCAGTATCTTCGCTGACTTCGACGATATCCTTGGCGGGCTAGGCGACCTCTTCGGCTTCGGTACCAGAGGACGACACGGGGGGGCAGTGCGAGGCTCAGACTTACGGTACGACCTCCAGATCTCGTTCGATGAGGCGGCAAACGGATCAGAAACGACGCTTCAGATTCCGCGGTCGGAAAGTTGCGAAACCTGTCGCGGAACGGGTGCAGCACAAGGGTCCGGTCCCGAAACCTGCCCACAGTGTGGAGGCCGTGGACAACTCCGCTACCAACAAGGCTTTCTGACGGTAGCGCAGACGTGCGGACAGTGTCGTGGTGCTGGAAAGGTTATCACTGTACCTTGTACCACCTGCCACGGTCGCGGACAGGTTGAACAGCAACGCAAGTTGACCGTGAAGATCCCACCTGGCATTGCTACCGGCCAGCGGTTGCGGCTGTACGGCGAAGGAGAACATGGAGTTGACGGTGGACCACCGGGTGATTTGTACGTGGTAATCCACGTCGAAGATCATCCGTTCTTTAGCCGTGAAGGCACTGACCTCTGGTGCAAGGTGCCGGTCTCCTATCCAACGCTAGTGCTTGGCGGCCAGATCCAAGTACCGACCCTCAACGGCGAAGCGCAGCTCGCTATCCCAAAGGGCACACAGATTGACTCGCACTTCCGGCTCTCCGGCAAGGGTTTGCCAAATATCTCAGGACGAGGTCATGGCGACCTGTTCGTGTCAGTAACGGTAGAAGTTCCGACCACTCTGTCCAGTGATCAGAAGACCTTGGTCGAGCACCTGGATACCACGATGCCGCGTAGATCGTTCGACCCAAGCCCAAGAAGTGAGGAAGGTGAGCGTCGCCCGTTCTTCGACCGACTCAAAGACATCTTTGGGTAATCCGAGGCCAGTAGGATGACAAACGGGACACGCTGGATCGAATTCGATTGGCTCAACTTAACTTACACCCGACCAACGGCGAACGTTACGCGCGACCGGAAGAACCCTGGAGATCTCGAACCAGGAACCCTGATACCTTGAACCATACCCCTCGTTTCTATGTACCTGGCGCGTCCGCGAGTGGTATTGTTGTAGCTCTTTCGTCTGACGAGCGTCATCACCTCGCACGCGTGTTACGTCTTGGCGTCGGCGCCGATATCCAGGTCTTTGACGGTCGTGGACATGAGTACTCCGCCCGCGTCGAACGAGCCGACCCTACAGCGGTTACCGTCCGCACGCTGAACTCGATCACACCCGTCCGCGAATCACGCGTGCGATTGACTCTGGCGCAAGCCCTACTCAAGGGCCGGAAGCTCGATGTAGTGGTACGTGACGCGACGATGCTTGGCGTATCGACGATTCAACCCATCCTCAGCGACCGTGCCGAGATCCCACTAGCTGCCACTGCACGTAACGGCGTAGCTGACCGGTGGCAGAAGATCGCCGTCTCGTCGGCCAAGCAGTGTGGGCGCGCTGTGGTGCCACGTGTCCACGCCCCCATGACCCTGGAACGCCTCATATCGGAGACCAGGAACGAACAACGTATCTTGCTCGTTGAGCCGACCGCTTCTATTAAGCAGGGTGGCCTCCAGACGCTCGCAAACCAACCGACTCCTGACCATGCAACGATCGCAATCGGGCCAGAGGGAGGCTGGGCAAATATAGAGATCGAGAGAGCTGCTGCAGGTGGCTTCGAACTACTCACGCTCGGAAGCCGAACACTTCGTGCCGATGCGACACCAATCGCATCCCTCGCCGTGTTGCAATTCCTCTGGGGAGATTTGTAGCGGAGGGTTAGTTATACTGGCGCCACGTACTAGATCGTGCACTAGATGCTGTTTAAGGGTCAGACCCTCGGCAAATATAAGATTGTTTCCTCGCTGGGCAGCGGTGGTTTCGGTGCGGTCTACCTCGCCAAAGACACCTGGATCGACAAAGACGTTGCGCTTAAGGTGCCGCACAAGCAGAACCTAAACTTCAGCGAGCTGCTTCGCGAACCGAGGCTGCTAGCTGCGTTAAACCATCAAAACATTATTTCCATCACGACCGCTGAAAAACAGGATGATATTTTTTTCATTGTGATGGAGTACGTCGCCGGTGAGACGCTGGAGACCGTGATCTCCAACGTCGGTGCACTGGAAACAGACCAGGCCGTTGATTACGCGTGCCAGATCTGCCTAGCAGTAGACCATGCTCACCGAGAAAGCGTCATTCACCGCGACCTGCGACCGCCCAACATGCTCGTCACCGAGTCTGGCGTGCTTAAGGTGGCTGACTTTGGGACTTCCCGCTTTCTTGAAATCGCCTCGCACGGCACGACGGTCATTGGAAGCCCGCCCTATATGGCACCGGAACAGTTCGATGGAAAAGCGGTCTTCGCATCAGACCTCTACTCACTCGGCGTCACGATGTATCAGATGCTTACCGGGGTATTGCCATATGACACTCCGGCACCAAGGGACCTAGAAAAGCTGCGTCGCGGTGAACTAGTGCGCCCTCCACGGCTCCATAATCCGTCAATCCCGAAGTCGGTCAACGACATTGTCATGAAAGCGATGGCGCCAAATCTCACCGATCGATATCGGCGTGCCGGTGAGCTACTCGCTGATCTCGAGGACCACCTATCATCCCGTACTGGCTCTAGCGCGAAACCGACCAACACGCCGGCAGGAAGGGAGCACCACATTGGGATCGACGTGCAAGACAAGGTACGCGATATTCAGAGTAATCTCAGGACACGTGATACTCCTCCCGCTCGTTTCTGCTGGCAGTGCCACAAGCCACTCCACGCCCGAACCGACCGCTGTCCATTTTGTGGTGAAAATCAGTAATGCTACACTGATAATCGTTGTAATTTATTGAGTCCACAAAGTTTTTCATCGGAGGCGGCATGAGTTTCGGGGGCGGTAAGATTTGGATGAACGGCACACTGGTCGACTGGAATGACGCCAAGATCCACATTGGGTCACACGTCATTCACTATGGAAGCGGTATTTTCGAGGGCGCTCGCTGCTACGACACTCCGAAGGGCTCTGCCTGTTTCCGACTCGATGCCCACATCCGCCGATTGTACGACTCGGCCAAGATCTACCGCATGAAGTTTGACATGGACGCGGCTGCGTTCGAGGCTGCGGTCCTCGATACCATCCGAGCCAATCAGTTTAAGGAATGCTACATTCGTCCGTTAGTCTATCGTGGCTATAAGACCCTTGGCGTCAACCCGCTCCCTTGTCCCATCGAAGCCGCGATCCTGGTCTGGGAGTGGGGCACATATCTGGGAGAGGAAGCCCTCAAGAACGGCGTGGATGTTCAAGTTAGCTCTTGGGGCCGTGGCGCGGCGAACCGGTTCCCCTCAATCGCTAAATCCACAGCGAACTATGCTAACTCCCAACTCATCAAGATGGAGTCTGAAATCCATGGCTACGATGAAGGAATCGCTCTCGACCAGTGGGGGATGTTGAGCGAGGGGAGCGGCCAAAACATTTTCTTAGTGAGAGATAACGTCATCAGCACCCCGCCATTAGCTAATTCGATTCTACCCGGGATCACACGAGACGTCGTCATCACTCTGGCACACGATCTCGGCTTCACGATCCGCGAGGAAATGTTGCCACGGGAGGCGCTTTATGTCTCCGACGAGTTGTTCTTTACTGGCACCGCCGTCGAGATCACACCAATCCGTTCCGTGGATAAGATCACCATCGGCACCGGCGTACGTGGCCCGATCACGGCGGCCATCCAACAGCGATTCTTCGACATCGTGCGCGGACGGGAACCCGACAAGCATGGGTGGCTAACCTACGTCTATGGCTCACCGGCGGTTAAGGAACCAAGAAAGATCGCGAAAGCGTAGTAACACGCCCTGTCAACATGGACACAAACACCATTCTGAAAAACCATGACCAAAGAGAATACCCCTGACGTGCACTTGAAATCAGGTGCGTTCCAACTTTAGCTCCAGGGTCTCAGCATGATGTTCTAAATGACACGCAACGAGATAACACAATCGATCTACAACCAGAAAATGTCAGCAACCAAAACTCCAGAGGGGGCATCAAGCGGCACAGCCAAGGGAGTCAAACACTTCGGCGGGTAGCCGCCGGGACCGACCAACCGTGCCCTCCCGTACGACATCTACCCCATACACGCTCGCACTCGCGATGCTCGCGCGTCGTGAGCTATCGACAGCTCAGGTTCGTGAGCGGCTACGCCGCAAGGGACTCACTCGTGAGGAGATCGAACCTTCCCTGCACCGCCTACGCCAAGAAGGAGCACTCGACGACGACCGCACTGCGTTAGCCTACGCCAGACATGCGGCTACCGTGAAGCTGCGAGGCCGTCGGCGAACACTGCAGGAATTAGAAGGGCTCGGTCTCGTACGGGCCCAGGCACGCGCCGCGGTCGATGCGGTATTCGGCAATCTCGACGAGCAAGCGCTCCTAGAGCGCGCATTGGCGCGTCGCCTACGAGGTCGGATCCGAAATCGATCTGAACTGCGCCAGCTTTATCAGTACCTGATCCGGCAAGGTTTCGAGAGCAGTATGGTTATGGCAACGCTCAACACTCGAGCCGCTGCCGTGACTAATATGACTAAAGAGGATAGTGACGGCTGACTGGACGCCTCGACTCGTTGTGAAAGAATAGAACTGATGATCTCTGCAGAAATCAGACGAAGCTTCTTGTCATTCTTCGAGGAGCAGGGGCACCGCATCGTGCCAAGCTCGTCGCTTGTCCCGATTAACGACCAGACGTTGCTCTTCACGAATGCAGGAATGAATCAGTTCAAGGACGTATTTCTCAGATCTGAACGACGCGACTATACAAGGGCCGCAACTTCACAGAAATGCATGAGAGTCAGTGGCAAACACAACGATCTTCGAAACGTCGGACCGTCACTCAGTCACCATACGTTCTTCGAGATGCTCGGAAACTTCTCGTTCGGAGACTATTTCAAGGAAGATGCAATCCCCTTCGCCTGGCGGCTGCTCACTGAGGTTTGGCAAATACCTCCCGACCGACTGTATGCGACCGTCTTTAAAGGTGAGGCTGGAATTCAACGGGACAACGAAGCGTACGCAGTCTGGCGAAAAGTGCTGCCGACCGATCAAATCGCCGAGCTTGGACTCGCCGAGAATTTCTGGGCCATGGGCGACACTGGCCCGTGTGGTCGCTGCTCAGAGGTGCACTACCACCGTGGTTCTAATCTCCCCTGCCATGAGGACCCTAAGTGCCGAGGGATTAATTGCAGCTGTGACCGTTACGTGGAGATCTGGAACAACGTTTTCATGGAATACGACCGCCAATCGGACGGTTCTCTCACACCGTTACCAACTCCGTCGATCGACACAGGGATGGGGCTCGAGCGGATCACGGCTGTGCTTCAAAACCAACTTTCCAACTACGGCACCGACCTATTTAAACCGTTGCTTGATGCCATCGGTAAGCTCGCAGGTGTTGAATATCGGCTTGGTTGTTTCGATCCTGAGCCAACTCATAATGTCTCGATGCGTGTCATCGCAGACCACATGCGTGCGATAGCATTCCTCATCGCCGACGGCGTGCTGCCGTCGAACGAGTGGCGTGGTTATGTACTACGGAAAATCATGCGACGAGCCATGCGGCACGGGAAGAAACTCGGCATAACCGAACCGTTCCTTCACAGATTCACCGATGTCATTGTAAACGAGATGGGCTCTACCTATCCCGAGGTTAGGAATAGTCGCGATCTAATCGTGAAAATCGTTCACACAGAAGAAGAGCGCTTCGACGTGGTCCTCAACACTGGCCTGTCGAAGTTCGAGGAGGCTCTTGAAGCTGCGAAATCTGGACCGGAGGTCATCTCTGGTGACACAGCATTTCACTTCTCTGACACTTTTGGGTTACCGCTTGATTTCATGGAAGACCTTGCAGCATCACACTACGTGTCAATCAACCGCGAGGAATATGACAAGGCCATGGAAGGACAACGGACCAGGTCTAGAATGAAAAGCCGCTTCAGAACCACGGAATCTCCATCGTTCGCAATGAATATTGCTTCTGGACACGATGACCTGTCTGAGCTTCCCGATGAATTCGTCGGGTACAGCAAGATCTCGGTCGAAAGTGACAAGATCGCCAAACTGTTTCGTAAGGATGGCTGCCAGACGGATGTGCTTGCAGCGCACGATACCGGCTTCATGCTCTTGCATCAGACTCCGTTTTATTTGGAGGCGGGTGGCCAAGTCTCTGACCAGGGACGTGTTTATGCCGACGGCGCCGTTGCCTCAGTGGACGACGTCATTAAACCAGTGTCTACCTGGCCCCGCATGCACGTCGTCGAGGTAACCCATGGGGCGTTCAGAGTGGGACAGCTCGTCACCGCTGAGGTCGACCGTGAGAAACGAGACGCGATACGACGCAACCATACTGCGACGCATCTTCTCCACGCAGCACTGCGTCAGCTGCTCGGAAAACACGTGAAACAAGCCGGATCGTTGGTCGCTCCGGATCGTCTTCGGTTCGACTTCACGCGCTTCGAGGGGCTTCAGGCCGAGCAGCTCGCTGAGATCGAAAGGATCGTAAACAGCCAGGTCTACGGGAACCACACAGTCCAGACTGAGGTGCGATCAACCACTGAGGCGATCGCCGACGGCGCAATGGCGCTTTTCGGAGAGAAGTACGGGGACCGTGTCCGTGTTGTCTCGGTTCCCGGAGTATCCGTTGAGTTGTGCGGTGGCACCCATTGCGATGCTACCGGCAACATCGGGCCATTTGTAATCACGCAGGAGAGCGGCGTCGCCGCCGGCGTTAGACGCATCGAGGCAGTAACCGGCGACGGCGCAGTCGAGTATCTGAGCGGACGTCGGGCCGCGCTAGATGGAATCCTCCAGGTGCTCTCCGTCCCAGAATACCAAGCAGTGGACACTGCCCAACGTCTCAAAACCGACGCGAAGCGATTCGCACGCGAAATCGAACGGCTAAAGGTCAAGACTGCTCTCGGGTCAACAGGAGGCATGCCAACCGAGGGTCTGATCGACGTGGACGGTGTCAAGATGGTCACACGCAGGGTGAGCGGCCTGGAAAAGACAGCGCTCAGAGAACTCTCAGACTCGTTGCGCGACCATCTCAACAGTGGTGTCGTGGTACTTGCCTCGGAGCACGACGGCAAGGTCGCTCTCGTGGTGTCAGTAACGAAGGATCTGGTGGACCGTGTGCATGCGGGTAACGTAGTCAAAGCAATTGCACCAATTATTGGTGGAAGAGGGGGCGGACGGCCTGATTTTGCAGAAGCCGGTGGCAGGAGACCAGAAAAGATCGACGCCCTTTTCCCGGAATGCCAGGCGGTGGTTAGCCGGATGCTCGGAAAAGCTTAACGATAAAGGCTTCGGTGCCAGCACCAGTGGACTATAAAGGTCGTCATCAGGACTGCTAGTATCCTGTCTGCGGCGTAGATGAGATGGCCCCCACCGAGTCCACGTCCCCTCCTAAACAAGTCCGTCTCGACGTTTGGCTTGACGTGGCCTGCGTGTTCCGAACACGTTCGGAAGCCCAGCGAGCCTGCAAGGGGGGTAAAGTTTCCGTCAACGGCCAGCGGGCGAAGCCGAATCGTGATATCTGGTGTGGCGACCAAATCGCCGTCACCCGGACGAACGGTCGCCGGCAGGAAATCATAGTCAAGAGACTCTCGGAACGGCATTTGGCAAAGACAAAGGCCCGAATACTCTACCAGGATGTGACGCCACCACCCTCCAAAGAAGAACTGGAATTCCGCACGCTGCTCCGTCGAACAGCAGCAGCGACCCAAATTTCCTGGCGCATGCTCAACAAGCGCAACCGCCGGATCCTTCGCCGCCTCAAGGGCCAGTGAGAGGAAGTTGTGTATTGGACTAGTGGTTAGCCCTCTCTCAATTTATGGCGGTCCGATGAGCACGCCTGCAAACATGCATATAGCCCGACCCTCCCGGCCAGGATATAATAGGATTCTTGGTGGGTTTTCTGAAGGGATGAAGAGCAAGTGTCAAATCACAAGAATGCACTAAAGGCCCACCGGCAGAGTCTCAAACAGCGCAACCACAATCGACAGCTACGCAGCCGGATGCGTCACGCGCTCAAATCAATCCGGGCAGCGCTTGACGACGGCGACCAGACGAAGGCGAAGGCCGCGCTTCAAACCACTGTCTCGCTCATCGACAAATTGGCCGGTAAGGGCGTCATCCATAGAAACAGCGCCGCCAGACACAAGTCTCGACTCGCCAAACGACTGACTAAACTATCAGCGACCGCCTGACCGAGCGGTCGTGCACAACTCAACCACCAACCGCTCCAGCAGAACCCTCGCATCACCTCCAGAGCTCTTGAGCGCCAGATCTGTCCGGAACACCGCTTCGACCGCCGCTGGTACCCGAACGCTCGGCAGTTTGGACCGCACGACCCAAGCCAACTGTCCCAACACCATGTAGGGTACCGCCCCTGCCTCTAGCGCTAGTCCCAACTCTCGTAATGCGACCGCTGTCTGGCCACGTTCGATCCCACGAGCCACTGCCCAATCGTCGTGTGCGCCAGCAGGACCAGCGACTTCCCGTATGTCCTCAATTGAGATCGACGCCTTGACTTTTGAAAACAGCAACAACCGATCAACCTCGACACGTAATCGTCCAATGTCAGGACCGACACGCTCCGCCAGTTCCTTGATTGCCTCTGGCGTAATCGCCTTGTCAGCAGATCTTATCCGCGCTTTGATCCAGCGTTGTGCATCAGCAATGTCTTCGAGAATCCCGCAACGCACGACCGTCGCCCTAGCCAATAACTGCTTCGAGAGACGACGTCGTTCGTCGAGAGTGCCAGGGACCACGACCAACGTAGTCTGAGGTGACGGGGATTCGAGATAGGCCTCAAATGCCTCGAGATCATGAGCTATTGCCGTACTCTCGCGCTTGGGATAGAGCGCGCGCTCGGCATGCATTAACAGAACGAGCCGGCGCGTCGCCATCATCGGCAAAGTTCGCGCGGCATCGAGCATGGACCGAAGTGAGCACTCGCCACCGTAAAACCGTTCGACGTTGAAGGCGCGGATCCCCTCATCAACCACTTCTATGAACTCGGTGGCGAGTTCTGATTTCTCGTGCTCGTCGTCACCTAGCACGAGATAGATTGGATCGAGATCAGCCGTAGTGATCTGCTTGCGCAGCGCGGCAGGCGTCAGACTTGGCATGTTCGCTAGAAGGCCTCCAGAATAGAGCTCACGACCGTTTGCGCAAAATCCTGCGCGACACGCTCGACGGCGTTCGACCGCTGTCCAAAGAACGCTGAAACGTTTGCGATGTCACCAGCGCCTGAAGCCACTTCGTATTCATCGCTGAACACGAGTGCGACGTTCTCCCACAACACCTCATCTGTCGAAAGATCGATGAACTCAACACGAGTCGTAAGTGTGAAGATATACCGAGACGCCTGCTGGTCAGCGGTAAAGCTCGCTGGCATGATGGTTATGTCGCTAATAGCTCCGTTGAGCACAGCGTCAACCCCAACTGCATCGGCGACGACCCGATAGGGTCCGCGCCCGATGAATGCCCGGCGAACCTCTTGGGTGAGCAGCTGTTCAACCTCGAACGCCGCAGTATCGTTGCCAAACATCGGGATACCGATCGTCTCGATGTAATCTGGCAGGAATGTCCCTCGTCCTACGAGTGTATACCCGCAGCCAACCGTTACGGCCAACAGAAAACAAACCATCATGAAGTGTTTTACAGAAAATCGTCTCCGTGTCATGTCGCTTCCTCAATTAGGTCATTGAACCACGACGTTGACCAGCTTTTGTGGCACGACGACAACCCGGGCGATACGCTTTCCTGAGGTATGAGCCGCAACTTGTGGATGCACCAACGCAAGCTCGCGCAGTGCATCATCAGACGTCTCGGCTGGCACGGTTAGCCGAGCCCGAACCTTGCCGTTCACCTGAACCGGTACAACTACCTCCTCAGCACGTGCGACCACCGGATCAAAGGCAGGCCAGCCGGCAGTACTCACTCCACCGGCATGGCCAAACTCCTCCCAAAGCTCCTCGGCGAGATGCGGGGTGAAGGGTGACAAGAGCAGCACCAGCGCCTCAATCGCCTCCTTGGCCACGGTCAGTGCCGCCGGTCTCGGTGCAGCGCCAGTCTCTGGAGCGAACGGACCAATTAACTCACGTTCACAATACGCGTACAGCTCGTTGACCAGCTCCATCAACGAAGAAATAGCCGTATTGAGGTGTATGCGCGGGTCGATATCAGCCGACACCCGCTGGATCGTGTTGTGGGTCTTTCGCCGCATCGTGCGATCAAAAGTTTCGAGGTTTGAAGCATCGGGGTTTAGTACCGAACCGGCTGTAAACGTCTTGGCAAATGGCTGGGCCAACCGCCATACGCGGCCAAGAAAGCGAAAACTACCCTCAAGACCCGCATCGGTCCACTCAATTTCCTTCTCAGGCGGGGCAACGAACATCTCGTAAAGACGCAGAGCATCGGCCCCGTAGGCCGATGTCATCTCATCCGGATCAACGACGTTACCCTTCGACTTCGACATCACGACCCCATTCCGCAAAACCATCCCTTGCGTGAGCAAGCGAGTGAACGGCTCGTCGTGGTCGATCAGGCCGAGATCTCTGAACACCTTACAGAAGAACCGCGAGTAGATCAGGTGGAGAATGGCGTGCTCAACACCGCCGCTGTAGAAGTCGATCGGACCCCAGTATCTCACCGTCGCTGGATCGAATGGGGCCTGGTCATTCTTCGGGTCACAGTACCGATAGAAGTACCATGACGAATCAATAAATGTATCCATCGTGTCAGTTTCCCGACGCGCCGGACCGCCGCACACTGGGCACGTGGTGTTAACAAAATCCAGCACCTGAGCCAGAGGTGAGTCTCCTCGTCCTGAAAACTTCTTGACCCGCGGAAGGTCGATAGGCAAATCCTCATACGGCACCGCCTTTGGACCGCACGTCTTGCAGTAGACGATAGGAATCGGTGTACCCCAATACCGCTGACGTGAGATCCCCCAGTCCTTGAGCCGAAATTGGATCTTGCCCCTGCCGATGCCACGCTTTCCGGCGGCCTCGGTCATCACACCGACGGCTTCGGCACTGGAAAGTCCGGTGAACTCTCCAGACTCGACGAGACGTCCAGGCTCAACTGATGCGGCCGTCAGTGTCTCACTGGAGAGTTCAGCTGCATTGTTAGGCTGTATGACAACAATGATCGGCAAGTCGTATTTGCGTGCGAACTCAAAATCCCGCTGATCGTGCGCCGGAACTGCCATGATGGCACCGGTGCCGTACTCCGCCAGAACGAAGTTTGCAATCCAGACGGGTACCAGCTTCCCAGTGAAGGGATTGACGGCCTTACGACCGGTATCGAAGCCTTCCTTCTCGATCTGGCCGGTAAGCCGAGCGGTCCGGTCGAGCATACGAAACCTATGAACTCGGTCCAGAAACGTTGCAGAATCTGAACATTCGGACGCAATGCGATCGACCAGCGCATGCTCTGGTGCCAGAATCACGAAAGTCGCGCCGTAGATGGTGTCGATGCGAGTCGTGAAAACCTCGATCAGTTCCGGCTTGTTGGCGTCACCATCGATCTCAGTAAGCGGAAACTGGACCAGCGCACCCTCGGATCGGCCGATCCAGTTCCGCTGCATTGCGAGTACTTTCTCAGGCCAGTCCTCCAGCTGGTCGGCCCCGTCAAGCAACTCATTTGCATAGCGCGTTATCCGCAGAAACCATTGTTCTAGCTCCCGTAGCTCGACCTCGCTGCTGCATCGCCAGCAGGCTCCGTCAACGACCTGTTCGTTAGCCAGAACCGTCCGACAGCTCGGGCACCAATTGACACTCGAGCGTCTGCGATACGCAAGGTCTCGCTCATACATCTTCAGAAAGAGCCACTGGTTCCACTTGTAGTAGTCGCGATCACAGGTTGCGAATTCCCTATCCCACGCATAGCTGATCCCGAGCCGCTGCAGCTGCCCTTTCATGTGGTCGATATTGTCGAGGGTCCAGGTTTCCGGGTGGATTCCATGCTCGATGGCGGCGTTCTCAGCGGGAAGACCAAAAGCATCCCATCCGAATGGATGCAACACGTTGAAGCCTCGCATCCGCTTCATACGAGCAACAACGTCCCCGATCATGTAGTTGCGAACGTGCCCGACATGTGCGTGCCCGGAGGGGTACGCGAACATCACGAGGCAGTAGAACTTTGGCCGGTTGGGATCCTCAATGACCTCAAAGACCCGATTCTCCCGCCATCGCTGCTGCCACTTACGCTCGACGGTTTGGGGGTTGTACTCCCTCACGAAGACGATTATAGCGTGGGCCAGTATGCGATCTGCTCGGCACGTACCGCGTCGAGCGCTACGGTTGCTTTCAATGTAGACCCATCGAGTGGAGATAACGGTCCTGGCGGGTCATCGTTCATCGCCTCCAATGTATCGGTAAGGCAGGCATCAAGAACGTCCAGATCGTAGCCACCTTCAGTCACGACGACCATCCGATCATCGCAGCAAGACGCCGCGACCGAGCGTAGATATCTGGTGAGTCGAGCGTAGCCAGCCGTTGATACACGCATCCCACCCAGCGGATCGCGCTCGTGGGCATCATACCCAGCAGACAGCAAGAGCAGGTCAGGATTAAACGCCTCGAGTACTCGCACGAGAGCTTCGCGGAACACAAGGTCGAAGTCGGCGTCTGTAGCGCCGGCTTCTAGCGGCACATTAAACGTGAACCCCACACCATCCCCATGACCGACGTCGCTTACTGCTCCCGTTCCTGGGTAGAACGGATACTGATGAGTCGATACGTAGAGCACCCGAGGATCGTCATAGAACATCCACTGTGTTCCGTTCCCGTGATGCACGTCGTAGTCTACGATTGCCACCTTCTGAACGTGTCGGTCGATTTCGAACGCATGCGCCGCGGCCACGGCGACGTTATTGTACAGACAGAAGCCCATCGCCCGTTCACGCTCAGCATGATGACCAGGCGGCCGAACAAACGCCAGCGCACGCCCGCCACGTTCGAGTGCATGGTCAACTGCTGCCATCGAGGCGCCAACCGCAAGTCGAGCCACCGCTTCGGACTCCGCCGACGTGTACGTGTCTGGATCCAGACGCACACTGCGGCCGGCGGTTGATGTGATTGCCGCGACGTACTGTTGGTCGTGCACACGGATAAGCGCATCGTCCCCAGCTGCGGTCGGAGCGGCTACAACTCCGCCACCTTCGGCCCAGCGTTTCGCGACGGCCGTCATAACCTCTCCACGACCCGGCCGCTCTGGATGACCGGCAGGCGTCTCGTGTCGGAGAAACCAATCCGACGTGATCAGCAGTACGGGATCGTCAGGCATTACATCCCGCTCATTTAGTAACCTTCCACCATCCGTTCACCGTGAACTAGCCATTGCCCGTGTCCGCTCAACCAGTGCGTTCAGCCGCTGTTCTACTGAGAGACGACTCACCTCCAACGCTTCCGCGTCCGCCCGTCCTGGCACTACTATCGGCTCTCCGATGGCCATCGCAACACGGCTGAAGGGCTTCGGGACCTGAGTCCGATCCCAGCTCCGCACCGACCAGTAGCGATCAGCTTCGATATGAAACGGCAAGATCGGGCTCCCCGTTAAACTCGCTAGCCAGATCGCTCCTGGCTGGACAGAATAAGCTGGACCGCGTGGACCGTCCACCGTGAATCCCGCTGCCTTTCCAGCGTGAATATCTCGCCGAAGCTGTGCTAGAGCCCTACTACCCCCGTGAGAGGTCGAACCGCGTGCGGTCTCGTAACCGAACCACTCGATAATCTGACCGATCCACTCGCCGTCGAAGTTCTCTGAAGTCATAACTGTGATCCCGCGTCGGCGCCAGAAGCAAGTCGCCGGCAGAATGCGCCCGTGCCAGAAGGCGAAAATCGGCTCCTGCCCACGCGTGTGAATGGCATCGTAGTGCTCGAGCCCCTCAACTCGCCAGCGAAAGGAGGCCCCCAACATCGCCAAGAGCGGGTAGAGGACCGTAGCGATCGCCGTCGCGCGAGCGCGCTGGCCGCGTGATAGTTTCGTAGCGCTCACATTCTTTCGTATTGGGGTCCACCACCCCCTTCGGGCGGCACCCAATCGATAATTTGGTAGGGATCCATGATGTCGCAGCTCTTGCAGTGCACACAATTCGATGCATTGATCTGAAGTTTCTTGCCAGGCGCTCCACCACCCGTGTCGATGATTTCATAGACGTTGGCCGGGCAAAAACGCAGGCATGGATTCTGATATTCCTCTAGGCAGCGACTCCGACAGATATCGGTATCGTGCACGATTAGGTGCGATGGCTGGTCATCGATATGACGCGTGCCTGAATAATGGACGCTCGTAAGCTTATCGAACGTGACCCTTCGGTCGATCTTGACCGTAGCACCTTCAGGAGGTGGCCGGTCTCGGTAGTAATGCTCAACCTGCTGAATGCGCTCGTGACCAGGATGCGACGCCATAGGCTCAAGAGGCCACCAGCCTCTGGAGACCAATGAGAGGCCGGAATAGACCAGGCCCGCCAACAACCCGTGGGAGAAGCTCTGGTGCACGTTCCGCACAGGATAGAGTTCCCGGCGGATGCTGCCTGATTCGACGAGCGTCGTGTACCTCGAGAGCTGCGCAGCCGACGTGTCGCCAGCACGTACCGCCTCGAAAGCTACTTCAGCTGCATGGATACCACTCCACATGGCGAGGTGGATACCTTTCAGTCGCATGGAATTGAGAAATCCGGCCGCGTCGCCAATGATGAGCGCGCCGTCGACATAGGTCCGCGGTATAGCGTGCCAACCTCCCTCAGGCAGTGCTTTCGCACCGTAACAGACCATTTGTCCATCGGCGAGCAAACCCGACACGAACCGGTGCTTCTTGAAGCGCTGGAATGCCACGTGGGGGTCGAAGAGTGGATCTTTGTAGTCCAATCCAGTGACGAAGCCTACCGACAGCTGCCCTTCCGGTAGCGCATAGATAAACCCGCCACCGAATTCCTCAGACCCGAGCGGATAACCTATCGTGTGGATTACGGTGCCCGAAGATAGTCGGCCTGGCGAAACCTCCCACAGCTCTTTGATCCCGATTGCGTAAACTTGAGGCTGACGGCCCTCAGAGAGAGAAAGGCGACGAATCAGTGTCTTCGTCAGGTTCCCCCGAACGCCATCTGCGAGGATCGTAACCTTCGCTCGGATGTCCACACCGGGTTCGAATATCGCCTTGCGGGCACCCTTCCGATCGACGCCACGATCACCCGTGCGCACCCCCACTACCCGGTCGCCGTCGTAGAGCAGATCAGTGCCCGCGAAACCAGTGAAGACGTCTATTCCCTCAGCTTCGACTTGGTCGGCTAACCATCTAGTTAACCTATTTAGCGAGATGACGTAGTTTCCATGATTGCGTAGAGGCCGAGGTATTACCGGAAAAGGGATCTTACTGCCGCTCGTCAGGAAGTAGATCTGATCATCACAGATTGCCGCCTCTAGCGGCGCGTTTCGATCACGCCAGTCCGGAATGAGCTCATTAAGAGCCGAGGGGTCGAGGACTGCGCCGGACAACATGTGCGCACCATGGTCGCGTGCTTTCTCGAGCACGGCAATGGCGAGCGGTTTCTCATTCCGCGTTTTCTGCAGCGCGGCCAGACGATACGCCGTCGAGAGACCGGCTGGGCCACCGCCTACGATCAGAATGTCGACGTCGAGAGTTTCGCGCTCCAGGTCACTCCCCTAACGCCGACATCAAAGCCGGCACGATCTCAAATAAATCGCCCACAATCCCGTAGTCGGCCACTTCAAAGATTGGTGCGTCCGCGTCCTTGTTGATAGCGACGATGGTTTGTGCGCCCTTCATGCCCACTAGATGCTGAATGGCCCCAGAGATACCCAACGCAAGATACAGCTTCGGCGTGACCGTTTGTCCAGAGCTTCCGATCTGACGATCCATTGGTAGCCACCCCAAGTCACAAATGGGACGAGAGGCTGCAAGTTCGGCACTAAGGACCTTGGCGAGCTCCTGCGCAAGCGGCAGGTGCTCCTCCGCTTTGATACCTCGGCCAACCGCCACGATCCGTTCGGCCTGAGTCAGATCGATCGCCTGCTTCGCCTCCTTGAACGGAGCTTCTGGACGCTGCCGGATGGCTGGCACATCGATGCTTAGCTCTGCCATGCGTATGGTGGCCTCACTCGCACCGCGCGAGACCGCATCTGCCCGGTAGGCACCAATTTGAACACTGATCAGATGGGGTGTTGGTCCATCCGGTCGAACGTCAGCAACGAATTTCCCTTGGAACATCGGCCGGATGAACACCATGCCTTCATCACGCATCTTCACACCGATACAATCTGTGATCAGGGCGCGGCCAAGCCTGGCGGCCAGGGCCGGTGCAAAGTCTCGTGTCTGATAGGTATGCGGAAAAATGACTGCGGTGGGGTGCTCGTCCTCTATGACGCGAACGAACGCCTGCACGAAACCATCTGGCGTATAAACAGTTAAGGCCGCGTCGTCAAGCACCAACACTTCTACCACGTCTGCCTGGGCCAGTTCAGCGGCAACAGTGACATTGGCACCTGCAATCGCCACCTTGACTGGTTCATCCATCTGCTGCGCAGCGGCGATTACTTCCCACGTTGCTCGGTTCAGCGTACCATCCCGCTGTTCGGCGATCACAAGATTCATGTCTATATCTCAGCTGTACACTATTTCCAGCGGTAGAAGTTCGTTAGATCACACGAGCGTCCTCTCTCAGGATGCGCACTAACTCCTTCGCAGTGTCGGTGCAGGATCCCTCAATTAGTTGAGTTTGCTTGACGCGCTCTGGAACGTACAGCTTTACGATCTCGTGACAGGCGATGGTAGCTGCCTCTGGTGCGACCTTGCGAACCTCTTTCTTCTTGGCCGCCATGATCCCCTTGAGTGTCGCGTAGCGCAACTGATTAATACCACTCTGGATCGTAAGTAGCGCCGGCGTTGGCATTGCCACCCACTGAAACCACCCGCCCTCGAGCTCCCTTTTCACACGCAGCTCGCCGTCCATCACTTGCACCTCCATGATGATGGTCGCGTGTGGGATCCCGAGAAGCTCGGCAAGCAGAACACCTGTCTGACCAAATCCCTGGTCATCCGACTGGAGGCCAGTGAGGACAAGATCCACTCCCTCGGCGCTAATAGCAGCAGCCAAATTCTCAGCAACAGCGAAGGCGTCGGCCGTGGCCAACTCGTCGCTTTCTACGTGAATAGCACGATCGGCCCCACGCGACAGTGCTTCGCGGATGACCTGCAAGACACGCGCCGGCCCAGCAGAACATACGACCACCTCTCCCCCGTGTTGCTCCTTTAGCCGAAGCGCTTCCTCAAGAGCATAAGCGTCTGGCTCGTTCATCTCGAAGCTCGCGTCCCGGTCACGCACCCACGTAGCATCATCGTCAACGCGCAACAGCCACTCACGTGTGATGACTTGTTTAATACAAACGGCTATTTTCATCGTTCCTCGAAGTTCCAACGGATGGATGGGTGGGAACGTCCCTATCCTTCGAAACGCTTGAACAGTAGGCTGGCGTTTGTGCCTCCGAACCCGAAGGAGTTCGACAACGCGTAGGTAACCACTGCCCCGCGCTTCTTGTTCGGCACATAATCAAGATCACATTCAAAATCGGGATGTTTGAGATTGATTGTCGGCGGAATCATCTGGTTGCGCAAGACCAGCGAAGTAATTCCAGCCTCAAGTCCGCCGGCCGCGCCAAGAAGGTGCCCCGTCATCGACTTGGTCGATGAAATCGCCAGTAACCCGGCATGCTCCCCAAAACACTGCTTGATGGCTAACGTTTCGATTCTGTCGTTGTGAGGGGTCGATGTGCCGTGGGCATTGATGTAGTCGATCTGAGACGGGTCGATTCCAGCCTGACGAATCGCTGCCTGCATGACGCGAACGGCACCATCGCCATCCTCGGCTGGTGCTGTCATGTGGTGACCATCTGCTGACATACCGTAGCCGACGATTTCACTGTAGACCGAAGCACCACGCCGGCGCGCCTGCTCAAGCTCCTCCAGCACCACGACACCGGAACCCTCACCGATGATAAAGCCGTCGCGCTCCTTGTCGAAGGGGCGACTCGCGTGTTCTGGATCGTCGTTTCGGGTTGACAGGGCGCGCATGGCGGCAAATCCTCCGACACCAAGCGGCGTAATGGCCGCTTCAGACCCACCGGCAATCATTACATCGGCGGCACCTCGCTTAATGATTTCGAACGCATCACCGATCGCGTGTGCGGAGGCCGAGCATGCCGTGCACGTGGCTGAGTTTGGACCTTTAGCACCGAATCTGATCGAGACCTGGCCGGCTGCTAGGTTGATGATGGCTGACGGTATGAAGAAGGGCGATATCCTACGTGGTCCACCCTCCAGCAACGCCCGGTGTTCACGCTCGATGGAGTTGAAACCTCCGATCCCGGAGGCAATAAAAACCCCCGCGCGGGGTCCTAGCGGCAGGTTGTTCTTGAAACCCGCGTCGCACAAGGCAAACTCTGACGCAGCGATCGCAAATTGGATAAAGACGTCCATCTTCTTGACGTCTTTCTTGTCGACAAAGTCTAGGGGATCAAAATCATTGACTTCACCAGCAATACGAGACGAGAACTTGCTCGCCTCGAACCGAGTGATGGCACCAATCCCGCTCCGGCCAGCGCACAATCCGTCCCAGGTCGCCGAGGTTCCAATACCTAGCGGCGAAACAAGACCGACGCCGGTCACGACAACGCGTCTTTCCAATCCTCTGTCCTGCCCGAGATCAGAAGCCGACTTACTTCTTCTTCTTGGCGTGTGAGTCGATGTAATCGACCGCTTCCTTTACACTGGTTATTTTCTCTGCATCCTCGTCAGGGATCTCAAGACCAAACTCCTCTTCAAAAGCCATGACCAGCTCGACGGTATCGAGGGAATCCGCGCCCAGATCGTCGACGAACGACGCATCTGGCGTCACTTCTTCCTCATCCACCCCAAGCTGCTCGACGATGATGCCTTTCACTTTGTCAGCAATGGCCATCTAAAAGCCTCCTACATGTACATCCCACCGTTGACGCCCAACACCTGCCCAGTAATATACGATGCTTCGTTAGATGCAAGAAAGCATACCGCTCCTGCAACGTCGTTTCCCGTACCGAACCGACCGACCGGAATTTGAGCGGCAAGTGCCTCCCGAGTCTGCTTCTCAAGCGACGCTGTCATGTCCGTGTCGATCATCCCTGGTGCCACGGCGTTGACCGTAATCCCTCGAGTCGCTATCTCACGCGCCAGTGCCTTCGTAAAACCGATGAGACCAGCCTTAGAAGCCGCGTAGTTCACCTGACCCGCATTGCCCGATTGGCCAACCACCGAAGTGATGTTAATAACGCGTCCGAACCGCTGTTTGAGCATCTTAGGAAGAACGGCTCGCGCGCAGGTGAAAGCCCCGGTTAAGTTCGTAGTGAGCACGGCCTCCCAGTCTTCAGACGTCATCCTTAACATGAGCTGGTCCCGTACGATCCCAGCATTGTTAACAAGGATGTCGATACGACCGAATTTCTTGAATACAATCCCGACCGCCGCGGTCACATTTTCTCGATCGGCAACATCCAGAGTCAGCGCCTCGGCCACTCCACCGGCCTCAACAATCTCGGCAACCACAGGTTCCGCATTCAACTCGCGCGCACCAGCCGCGACTGAAGCACCTGCCGACGCGAGACGTCGTGCGATCATTCGGCCGATACCCCGCGAAGCGCCGGTGACTAGCGCGACCCGACCTGTTAATTCGTTCATGATTCCGCATGCGCCACGGTTAGCGCCTCGACGACTGCTAGTCCTTCTGGATTCTCAACGCTCGCCATACGAATAGTGCGATCAATCTTCTTCATCAACCCACTGAGAATAGTCCCAGGACCTACCTCGACGAACGTCCGGACACCACTCGCAATCAGCCGCCGAACAACGTCCTCCCACAGCACCGGCGCACTTACTTGACGGACAAGCGCATCGACCGCCGAGACGGCGTCGCACTTGGGCTCTGCGTCGACATTCGCGACGACTGGAACCCTTGGATCTGATACCACCAAGGCACGCAACTCTGGCGCGAGCCGTGTCTCCGCCGGCTTCATCAGCGCGCAGTGAAAAGGCGCACTAACCGGTAAGGGAACTACCCGCCGAGCGCCGAGTTCCTTGGCTCTGGCCCCAGCCCGGGTAACTGCGTCACGGGCTCCCGCAATGGCGATTTGTCCCGGCGCGTTTAAATTCGCAGGACTAACCACTTCACCCCGCGCCGCCTCCTCGCAAGCCTGCGAAACAAGACGGAGCTCGAGACCCAGCACGACCGCCATCGCACCTTCACCAACCGGCACGGCCTCCTGCATATAGCGGCCACGGCGTCGGACGGTGCGTAATGCGTCGGCGAAGGATAGCGTACCAGCCGCGACGTGAGCCGAGTACTCGCCGAGACTATGACCCGCCACGAAGGCTGGAGTGATGCCGCGCAACGCCAATAATCGATAAATCGCGGTACTGACGGCAACTATGGCAGGCTGAGTGTTCTCTGTTAGGGTCAACGCCTCGGCCGGTCCGTCGAAACATAGCTGGCTCAGCGGCTCACCCAATAAAGCGTCTGCCTGTTCAAATGTCTCGCGACACACTGGATACCGCTGAGCAAGGGCCTTGCCCATGCCAACATATTGCGAGCCTTGGCCGGGAAAGATGAATGCAACGGGGATAGAAGGTTTCACGATTTCTAGAGTTCCAGAGTTTAAAAGTTACAGAGTTTCAGAGTCCAGAATCGGCCTTCAACCCGAGGACCCCATCGCTTTCAGAACCAGCGACACTGACTCGATTTCACGGGCCACGCGCGTCACGAAATCTTGGCTCGCGAAACGATAAGCCATGGCGACCGCATTGCGCACGGCTTTGACCGATGAGCGGCCGTGCCCGACGATCGAGAGCCCCGCCACCCCGAGAAGCGGTGCGCCACCGTATTCCGAGTAGTCCACGCGACGCCGAAAGCGCCGAAATGCCCGGCGGGACAGCAGGTAACCAAAGCGGGTAGTAAAGGTTCGCTCCAGCTCTTCGCGCAGTAAATTCTCAACGACCTCGATGAGACCCTCGCTAATTTTCAATGCAACGTTGCCCGTGAAGCCATCGCAAACGATGACCTCGGCCTGGCCCGTATAGACATCCCGCGCTTCCACATTCCCCATAAAGTTCAGTCCGCTGGCATTTAGTAGTCGGTGCGCATCACGTGTTAACTCGTTCCCTTTAGTGGCCTCTTCGCCGATCGATAATAGCCCGACCTTCGGCTCAGATACGCCAAGCTCTAGACGCGCATAGGCCGTACCCATCGCTGCGAATTGCACGAGATGCCGTGGACGGCACTCTACGTTGGCACCCACATCAAGTAAAACAGCGCAATTATCCAGAGTCGGAATGGTCGCCGCCAGCGCCGGTCGATCAACTCCCTGCAACGTGCCAAAAGCCGCGTGCGCCGCCATGCAAGTTGCGCCGGTGTTGCCCGCACTGAAGAAAGCGGCGGCCTCACCCTTAGCAACGGTCTCGGCGGCAACTCGAACCGAGGCCCAGGGCTTGCACCTGAGCGCCGCTGCTGGCCCTTCATCCATGCCGATGACTTCCTGCGATGGCACGACGCGAATATCGATTGCGGTTGTATCTGGATGGCGTGTCAACTCCGCCTCGAGAACGTCTGGAAAACCGACGAGGGTGAGACCAAAGCCGAGGTGTCGGGCAGCCACCAACGCACCATCGATGATGTTACCAGCCCAGAAATCTCCGCCAGCCGCGTCAATGGCGATGTGCATTGCTTGAGCTAAGCGCTATTCTTCTTTGACAGGTCGCACCTGCCGACCACGATAGTGCCCGCAGTGCAGACACACCTGATGCGCCAGCTTGGGCTCATGACATTGGGGACACTCTCCCATCCCAACAGGTTTGAGCGCGTTGTGTGAACGACGCTTAGCGGTCCGCGCCTTCGAATGCCGGCGTTTCGGGTTTGCCATATCCTCCGTCCTTTCACCTCGGCATGAACAGCAACCTCATGACTTAGTATCCCAACGCTTTACAGTCAGAGATCGACTTCTATTCACGTCGCCGAGGGGATTGGAGTCCATCAAGTGCTTCCAACCGTGGGTCCTTCCACCTTGTCACGCACTCGCACCGCTCCTGATTTCGATTGATTCCGCACACCGGACACAACCCCTTACAATTTCCTCGGCACAATGGTTTAATTGGAACCGTCAACTGCAGCTGTTCCCGCACCATGTGGCCCAAGTCGATCTGGCTCTCCCGATAGAAGGCAGTCGCGAGATCGTCGTCAGAGATCTCAGACTCCTCCTCACCGTAATTCTCGCTCTGTGGCAGGTAGAGCAGATCTATAGCTAGATCCACCGGTAGCACAAAGAGCTCGAGACACCGGCAGCACGTCAACTGTAGCGAGGTCCTGAGACGACCGACGAACCGGCATTTCTCGCCGTCCTTGTGTACATCCAACGCCAGGTCAACGCTACCGGCAACCGCATAGTCGTCATCCTCCGCGATGCCTAACGCGTTCGCGGAGTATTCACGCTCGACTCGATCTTCAGACCCGCGCATCTTGCGCAGATCCCATAGCATCAGATTCTCCGTCTCCGGTCTGGACGCGATCGTAGGGGTTAAATGACCACTAGCCCAAGTTCGCCCGCTGAGCGAACCTACAAATGATAACACGCTGCTAAGAAGGCGTTTAGCTCCCGTTAGACAGAACAGTGTCTATTCCTGGTAGGTGTTTGGTTCCTAGTTAGCTGTTTGAGTGGCCTCCAGCCGTGATTATTAACCAGACGACCATGGTCTCGGAATGAATAACTCTTCGAACAAGCTGATCGCGTATCGGTCGGTCATACCAGCCAGGAAATCCTTCGCCGCAACGTCCGGCCCATCGCGATCTAAAGTGCGCTGGTCAAGAAACCGCCCAGGATCGTCATGCACCTTCTCCCAAAGTCCTTCTAGTACCCCAAAAGCCTTCTTGAATTCGGCGGTCGCCACTTCGTTCTCGTAAACCGCCTCGAACAGGAACGAGCGTAGCTCGAGAGTCGCCTGAAGGATATCGTCGCTCATGCCAATCTCAGCATTCCCTTCGCATGCAAGTGTCTGCTCAACAACATCCACCACCATACACCCGATACGCTCGGATGGAGTTTCGCCGAGTATTGCGATCGGGTGCTTCGGGAGTGTCTCCGGACGAAGAATCCCAGCTCTAACTGCGTCGTCGATGTCGTGGTTAACATAGGCAACGATATCAGCAACCCGTGCCACCTGACCTTCCATCGTCGCTAATCGCTTTGTAGAATCTGCCCCAACTGGTGCTCCTTCTTTACCCTTGGAGTGTTTAGCTATCCCGTCACGAACCTCCCACGTCAGGTTGAGTCCACGACCGTCCTGCTCCAGCACGTCGATGATGCGTAGGCTCTGCTCATAGTGGTTGAAGCCGCCAGGAATCAGAGAACTGAGCACCTGCTCACCAGCATGCCCAAAGGGCGTATGGCCAAGATCGTGTCCGAGCGCGATTGCCTCGGTGAGCTCTTCGTTGAGACATAGAACCTTGGCAATAGTACGCGCGATCTGGGAGACCTCGAGCGTGTGTGTGAGGCGCGTACGGTAATGATCTCCGGTCGGCGCCAAGAATACCTGAGTCTTGTGCTTAAGACGCCGAAAGGCTTTCGAGTGAACGATACGATCCCGATCGCGTTGGAACGCTGGCCGAATCGCATCTTCCGTCTCTGGACGCAGTCGTCCGCGACTATCAGCACTCTTAGTTGCCCACGACGACAAAACGCTTCGCTCGCGAGCTTCGAGCTTCGTCCGTATCGTGTTCATCTGTATCGCGTCACTCATGTTTCCGCTTCTGCTGCACGCAACGCCAAGTGTGAAGCTTTTTATGTCATTCAGATACCATTACTCGGCGCCGCCGAGCACGACACTGAGGGCTCGCCTTTGAACTGGTAAGGGTAGGTCCACGGATCAGGGAGAGGCGTTCACACTGAGGACCTTCTCACGACGATAGTTTAACTGTGGTCTAGCCCTCTAGAGCCACCACCACGCGCTTTCAATGCGCGCTCAACGAACGCCACCGTGTCTAGATGCTCACCCGGAGTGTGCACCCACTGTAGGTTAGGCTCTTTGCGAAACCAAATCAACTGGCGTCGAGCGTATCGCTGATTCTCGCGCACGATGAGCTCACGCGTTGCCGTTTCGTCGCGCACGCCCTGCAAGTGTTCAAGCGCCTGACGGTAGACTAAACCACTGAATGGGTGAGCGTCGTCTGGCACACCACCGGCGCGCAACCCGCGAATCTCCTCTAGTAACCCCTGGTCGAACTGCCGGTCGACCCGACGAGACACCCGTACCGCTATGTCAGCAGCACTAAGCCGAAGTCCAAATGGCACGACTTCGTAATCGGCCAACGGCGACCGCGTGTTAGCGAAATGCTCAGTCAGGGGACGTCCGGTCATGAAGAACACCTCGAGTGCCCGAACGAGCCGTTTCTCATCACGTGGCTGGATCCGTCTGGCGGATGCGGCGTCGACGCGAGCCACCATTCGATAAAGTCGTTCCAAACCGCTTCGCCGTGAGATTTGTTTGAGTCGTGCGCGCAGAGCCTCGTTCCGACCAGGACCCAGAAACAACCCCCGCGTCAGCGCTCGATAGTACAGCCCTGTGCCACCAACTAAAATCGGCATACCGCCAGATGCAGTGATCGCTCGGATCACCAGTGCTGCCTCACGCGCGTAACGTGCGGCTGAGTAGCATTGGGTTGGGTCCAACACGTCGATCAAATGATGAGGAATACCTCGTCTAAGAGCCATCTGGACCTTGTCTGTACCGATGTCGAACCCGCGATAGACTGCGGTTGAGTCACAACTGATGAGCTCGCCGCCCAGGCGATCAGCAAGTTCCAATCCAAGCTCGCTCTTCCCGGTAGCCGTCGGTCCGACGATAGCCAAGAGACGTGGCCGTGCGATTACGTCAGACCTTACAGCTTGTGTAGCTACTGTCCCAGCCACTGCAGAAGCACCACGCTGACCAGTATGTTCAAGAGTACCAGCCACTAGATTTATTGCCCGTATATCCGTAGCAACGACATACTCAAGATCGCCCCCCTGGCCTGGAATGAGGAGACAGTCACTGGAGGGGTGGTGACTCGTTGTAAAAGAAGGTCACCGTGAAGAAGGCCTGGTCGTCCGGGTACTCCTCCGGAAGCTCCTGGGTCGGATTCGAAGAAAACAGCGCGTTGAACGCGGCGTTGTTGAACGCATCGACGCCGGATGGTTTGACTACTTGGAGCTCAGAGATAGTTCCATCTTCGTGAACGTAGAACGCAAGCACGACATGACCGTGCATCGTCATCGCAGCGTACGGCACGAACCAATTCCGACGGATCTGGGCCGCGAAACGGCGTATCCACGGTCCGAATTCCACGCCTTTGGCGTCGAACTGAATCCACGGCCCGTATTGGCCTGGATCCCCCGTTGGGTTGAGGAAGCTTTGCTCGTCAACTGAACGTTGAAGGGTCGCCATAGCTTTGGCTAGTAACCCATCGGCTTCGATATCGTCCGTACTATCGGGCAATGAGTCGAGATCACCCTTGCCTGCTCCTGGAAATGTCAGGGACGAGTCAGCGACCGCCGACTTACCGAGCCCTTCATTTTGGCCTGCCGTTTCCTCCACGAACTGCTCCTCAGGGACCTTAAGCTCTGCGCCGGTTTCAGTGTCGAGACCATCGAGGGCCGCTGCTTTGATCTCGTCGAAAGCGTCATCTCGATCTTCCCTCACGACGAACTCGAGAGAATTCCCATGGGCAACAGGTAGATCGTTGCTGGGATCTTCTGCCCGCTCCGGCGACATCGCGATACGATCCCGATCTGATGGCACCGCGTTCGGCCTCGGAAACTCGGTCGTGTCTAGTTCAACTAACGGCTCGACAAACACAAAAGTCGGCTCTTCACGCGCTTCATGCAGCGCCATCTCCACCTCAGCCGCACGTTCCGCGAGTCGCTCCGCTCGGCGCACCGCCCCTTCGACAACGAACGGCAGTTGCAGCACAAACAAAACTAGCAGGACCGCAACTGCATGAATAATGGTTGACAACAGCAGCTGATCCCGCCATGTCATCGCAGACTCGATGGTCGGCGTTGCGAAGTGACGACCCTCGAAGTCAAAGTACATAAGGAACTTACCTAATTATAGCAGGCAGGTTTACTGCCCCTCGAGTAGTCTAATGCCACTCACGATTTCAGCCCACCATACAGATAGACAATGCCAAAGCACAACGGGACGGCGCGTACCTCTGAGAGTCCGCGCGTTCGCAGGAGGTCACAAAAAGTGTCAGGGGCAAAAAACGTATCGACTGACGACGGGAGGTAAGTGTACGCGCTCGCATGACCAGACACGAAGCGTCCGATCCGAGGCAGTACAGAACGCAGATACCACAAATACATCGCGCGCAGCACTCGCGGATACGGCTTACTGAACTCAAGGATAGCAACACGACCGCCAAGCCGAAGAACACGATATACCTCACTGAGCGCTTGCTCCGGCTCTTGGACGTTACGAATCCCGAAGGCCATTGCCACTGCGTCAACCGACTCGTCTGGTAGAGGCAACTGCGTAACATCACCAAGCACTAAACGAATCCGCTCCGCCAGCGCGCGCTCACGGATCTTCACTTGACCATGAAGAAGCATTTCGGAAGCGAAATCTATCCCGACGACGTGGCGCGCGCCACCGCGCCGTTCGACCGCGGCGAACGCAAGATCTCCAGTTCCAGTGCAAAGATCAAGCATGGTCTCCGTCCCAGTCAACGCGAGGGCGTTCACCGCCCGAACTCGCCACACCCGATCCAGACCGGCACTCAATAAATGGTTCAGTAGATCGTATCGACTGGCGATCGCATTGAACATCCGGGCGATCTGGTGGGGAGCTTTGTCTCCCACCTGTCACCCGGTCCAGACTGGATACAGCTCGTGCTCCACACCTAACGCTGAGAGGATCTTACCAGCCATGAAATCGGCAAGGTCGTCGAGACTGTGGGGCTTCTGGTAGAAGGCAGGCATCGCCGGCATGACTAAGATCCCTGCTTCTGCGCACAGGACCATGTTGCGGAGCTGAGGCAAACTCATAGGGGTCTCACGCGGCATGATAATGAGTCGTCTTTTCTCTTTCAGCATCACATCAGCCGCCCGCTCGATCAAATTCCGTGACAGCCCGTTTGCCACCCCGGCTAACGTTTTCATCGAGCAGGGCACGATGACCATACCGTCGCAGGGGTAGCTCCCACTTGCGATTGTGGCGCCGACATCCTTATTACTGAGAACTACAAGCTGCCCACGCTGTACCGTGTCGCCGTACCGATCCGCAAGATATGTCTGAAGGCGACCGATGGTCGCCTCAGAACCGAGTTCATCTCTGAGCAGGCGGCGTCCCAGATCGGACACCACCAGATTCACGTGAGCGCCATCCGTTAGAAGCGCCGCAACCGTCCGAGCCGCGTAGACGGCGCCACTGGCACCCGTAATTCCTACGGCGAACGTGCGAACGCTGTCATCCGACATAAACTGCAGCCGCCGTCATGACCAGATACCAGATGCCTACGTAGCCGTTCAGACCAAACGCCTCCTTCGCACGCGAGAGATCGTCTGCATGTACCAGCGATTGCTCATAGGTGAGAAGCACCGCCACACCGACTACGCCAACAGCATACAGGAGCCCAAGCGGCATCAACAGGGTTACGCCAGCTAGACTCACGACTGTAATCACGTGAAATCCGCGGAAGATCCATAGAGAGCGTTCGACACCGAATCGAGCTGGAATCGACCGTAGGCCATGACGCCGATCGAAGTCGAGATCCTCGCACGCGTAGACGATATCAAAGCCTGCCACCCACGTCCCAGTTGCCAACGCTAACAGCCAGGGCGCCCAACCCGTACCCCCACCGGCCGCTAGCCAGCCACCTACGGGTGCGACGGCAAGCGAGAGTCCGAGAAAGAGCTGCGCGTAATGAATGTAGCGCTTGGCCAACGAATACCAGAAGACAATCGCGAGCGCCACCGGTGACAACGTGAAGCAGAGCGTCCCAAGAGGGTAGGTTACCCCGATGAACGCTACCGATGCGAGCACAACGAGAGCGAATGCCTCACGCCTAGACACTAAACCCCGTGGCAGCTCCCGGTTGGAGGTCCGCGGATTCAGCGCATCATAACGCGCGTCCACCAATCGGTTGAAGCCCATCGCAGCCGTACGGGCGGTGACCATCGCCGCAACGATCCAACCGATACGACCCCACGTGAGCGATACAGTGCGCGATGCGAGGAGCGCTCCTGTCAGCGCGAATGGCAAGGCGAACACCGTGTGACTGAATCGAATGAATGAGGCGTACGTACGAATACGGGCCAGCACTCTAACCCTAGGCCCCGGTCTCTGATCCCTAGCTCGTAACGTCATCAAGCCACCTGATCTGGCGCGGCTGGATCCCACTAAGAAGCCATTCTTCCACATCTGCAGCGTCCTCAGGAATCGGTGCTGCAGGTAATCGAACGGCAATCAGCGACGCCTTTCGTCCTGGTTCAATGGTTCCCAGCTCATCTCCAAACCCAAGCGCCTCGGCTCCAACCCGCGTGGCGCTGGCAAGAATCGCTGTCGCCGGGACGACCGTCGCCAACCGTCGAACTTCCCGGAGCTCAGCGAAGAGATTGAGATCGGACACGCTCGTCAGGCTATCGGTCCCGACAGCAACCCTGATACTCGACTCGTAGAACCGGTTAATCGCCGGCATCCCAGCACCGGTCCACTGATTACTGCGTGGACAGGTCACGAGCGTCACGTCTGCAACCTCCAGTTGCTCAAGCTCCCGATCCGTGAGATGAACCCCATGCACCATGAGCGTGTCTGGCGCCACCCACCCCAATTGGTCGAGGTAATTCACGACATCCTCGCCGGGAGGGATCCACGCAGGATCCCACCGCCCACGTTCCTCCAGCACCGACCGCCACAAACCGGTGCCATTACGAAGAAACTCCCCTTCTTCCAGAGACTCGGCGACGTGGACCGCCAACGGACCGGAACGGCCAACCACTCCCCGAAGCGCTGTAAACAGTGCCGCCGACACGGAGTAAGGCGCGTGTGCCGCGAGGGCGAACCGTACATGCCCAGTCCCCTGGGTGTCGCACGCAACCATCGCTCGCGCGACGAGGGCTCGGCTTGCCTGCTCATCCAGATCAAAACCAAGTATTTCACGAAACACCAAAGCATCGAGTGCACTCCGATTCAGTGCCTCCACCGAAGCCATGGTGTTGCTCACGTCGCCTACCAAAGCCGTACCAGCCCGTCGTGCTTCACTGATCGCAGCCGAGATGGCATCCTCGTCCGGCGGCACGCCGGCAACACGATCCATTAGGGTTCGCGCCCATATCGGCATGGAAGAAGCGCAGGGCACCTGGCCGCGCAGACCCGACAGTTCAAGATGCGTGTGAGCGTTCACTAGACCAGGCAGAATGACGCTCGTCGCCAGCTTAAACTCTCGGTCGGGGGACGGCAATAACGAGTGACTTTCTGGACCACCGACAGCCGTGACGCGACCGTCGTCGATGTCAACCCACCCGTGTTGGATGGGCGGTGATGCAATGGGAACGACCCAGGCGCCGTAGTAGCGAATCACCGAGTCTGATGCAACTTACCGGCACGACTCCTGGCGGGGTACCGGTCGGCTTCTGGCGCCGGGCTTGCATTGCCGTCGGATCGGGCGACCGATAACTCCAGCATCCGGGGTACCGCCAGTTCCCGGAAGATCGGATCCCCGAGAATGTCATAGTGCATATTCCGCCGCTTGGGAATAAACCCAGCGTCTTCCACATTCTTAACGATCTCGACCTCGTCCATGCAGTAGGCAGCACCAGCCGCACGGACGACATTCTCCTCAATCATGACACTGCCCATATCATTGGCACCGAACGCCAGGCTGAGCTGTCCCACTTTGCCACCTTGGGTGACCCACGATGCCTGCAAGTTGTCGAAGTTGTCGAGTACGAGTCTCGCCAACGCCAGCGTGCGCAAATAGTCGATGCCGGTCGCCTCAAAACCACCAAGCTCCGTGTTGGATGGCTGATAACTCCAGGTAATAAACGCTGTGAAGCCGCCGGTTTCATCCTGAAGTTCACGCAGTTGCAGCAAGTGCTTGATGCGTTCCTCTGGTCGCTCGACACTGCCGTACATCATCGTTGCAGTCGTTCGCAACCCAGCCCGGTGGGCCGTGCGCATTACGTTCAGCCACTCGTTTGCACTTGCTTTGCTGTAGCAGTTCAATAAGTGACGAACTCGATCAACCAGAATCTCACCTCCGCCGCCTGGAATGCTATCGAGTCCGGCCGAGATCAGCCTTTCGATGACCGTCTTGACCGGAAGTTGTGACAATCGCGAGAGGTGGATTATCTCTGGCGGCGAGAGCGCGTGCAGATTAAATCTCTGATATCGAGACTTGACGGCCTTGAAGAGATCCTCGTACCACTCCAGAGGCAGGTCGGGGTTGTGTCCTCCCTGCAGGAGCAGCTGTGCGCCGCCGACCGCCATCGTTTCGTCGATCTTCTTGAAAATTTCGTCAAACCCCAACACGTAGCCTTCAGTCGAACCAACCGGTCGGTAAAAGGCACAGAAGGCGCACCGTGCTACACACACGTTTGTGTAGTTGACGTTACGGTCGATGATATAGGTGACGACGCGGTCCGGGTGTTTGGCTATCCGCATACCATCGGCCAACTGACCAAGCCGATTCGTCGGTACGCATTGATACAGTTCTAGTGCTTCTTCACCGGTCAGCCGCTCACCACAACTGGCTTTCTTAATCGCCAGGTCCAGATTTGTCATAGATCAACGATCAGGCGCTTTCCGTCTCATCAACCCGATAGAAATGCAGTTTTCCAGAACTCGGCACGATTCCAAGATCAGCCGCTGCATCGAAAAATTTCTTGAGTCCGGCCCGTCCGCGAGTATCCAGCACGTACTGAACATTGTCGCGCAGATACGCTCGTGCGATTCCGACCTGATCATCATCGTCACCCTCTAATGCGTACTGTTCAGCGATAGTATCGAGAGATTGAAGGCCAGAGTCCCTTGCAGCCAGAAGAGCCTTAATATGCTCAGCCTGGACGCTATCCGAGCGCCCAACCCAGAACGACCAAACGAACGGCAAACCAGTCATCGCTTCCCATTCGTCACCAAGGTCGATTTTCTCCAAACTCCGCGTCTCGTGCTCCGTATAGAGCGCTGTATCACCAATTATGAGCGCCGCGTCACAGCGTTTGAGCATCGCCGGCAGATCAGGGTGCATCGTGACAAACTTCGGCTCGAGATCAAACGACTGGGCACACAAAATTCGAAGGAGAGCAACGGCGGTCCGCGAGCTGGAATCGACCGCAATGGAGCGAATAGACATGATCGGTCGCTCGGTGAACAACGCCACCGAAGCCACGGGGCCTTCGGAGACAACAGCTATGTCTGGAACGATGCGATAGTCGGAATCACATAGATACTCGATCGAGGGAATGAGTCCGACATCGACCGACTTGTCATACAGCAGAGATGCGCACTTTGCAGGAACCTCGAAACGAAGATCGAACAAATCAGTCCGGGTATCGAGGCCATGCACAAGTGGCCTGGCGTTCAGGTACTCAACAGCGCCAATGCGAATTGCGCTCATCATTCACCGCATCTCGAAACGTCCGTTGCGCTCGACCGAGACGAGCGCGGCAGCGCGAATGCTTCGAGTGATCTCTTCACGCGGTGCTCGCCGCCACCCGTGCTCAGCAGAATCGAACGGGGACACCGCATCTACATCATCGGCGCCAAACGTCAAGGCCACCTGCGCTAACTTCGGTCCATAAAGTGACCAATCCACCTGAATCGACTCGATATTGTCGACCAGCACGCGCGCCAGCGCAACCTGCCGTACATCGTGATAACCTGTCGTTGGCTGTAAACTCACGGCCCGGCGCAGCGGCGCGAAGACACGAACCGTGGCGTCTGAACCCCATCCAGCAACGCGCCTTACGAGAGCCATCTCGTCTACGTCTTCTGGGTCACCAATCGTCAACCGTGCGACAGGAAGCGCCGCCTCATCCGCCACCTGTAACCAATCTGGACCATCCAGGCGTTCAACCCGCGCTTCAGCCACGCGCGCCAATCCAGCAGTGCGCAGCTCTGTGAGAAGAGCATCGAGCTCCACGATTCTCCCACCGCATACGTCGACAAGATCATCGAGTGCAAATCCAGTGACCGGAACCTCTGCACTGGATCCGGCGATCCAACGGACTGCCGCGATCGCCTGCTCCGGACCTTCCGGCCGTCCCACGAATCGCACTTCTCCGGCACTGGCTGGAATCTCTGGCACCGGACGTTCGGTGCCATCGGGGAGGACCACCTCGAGCACACGTACGAAGGTGACACGATCACCGTGTCGCTGCCGGCGCCGCGCGTCCGCCAAGGCGCCGAGCGCCAGCAGATCGTCTGTAGCCGCAACCACATCTGCATCCTTCGCATCCAGCCGCTCCCCAGCAGCCACCTTTCCACTAATCTGTGCTAGATCAACCGTCATTACAACGCGTCCGCAATTCTCTGCGCCAGTGCCAACGCCCGACGTCCATCATGGCCATCGACTCCTGGACGCCTCCCGGTCTGAACCGCTCGAACGAAATCAGTCAGTTCCCGTTCGAGTGGCTCAGCGTCTGGCACCTCAAGTGGACCACCCTCAAGCGACGGCTCGCTTCCCGGCTGGCGTGTCACTCGCCAAGCTTCCACCTGACGGGCCGCGCAATCAATGGAAATGTAGGCGTCTGGTTGAAAGAAGCGGATTCTGCGTACCCGCTCTCGGCTGATACGACTAGCCGTCAGGTTAGCAATGCAGCCATTCTCAAATCTGATCCGGGCGTTGGCGATATCTACGCGATCGCTGAGCACCGGCACCCCAACAGCCTCGACCGCCTCAGGCGCCGACTTGACCATAGCCAGCACGACGTCCAGATCGTGGATCATTACGTCGAAGATGACGTTGATATCAAGACTTCGAGGTTGAAAGGTGGCTAACCGATGGACTTCGATGAATCGCGGCGCAGTGACAAGCGGCAACGCGGTCGTGACGGCTGGATTGTACCGCTCAGTATGGCCAACGGCAAGAGTTGCACCAGATTCGGTGGCCGTCCCAATCATCGTGTCGGCTTCAGTGATCGACGCTGCTATCGGCTTTTCAACCAGCACCGGAACACCTCGACGGAGAAACGGCAATGCCACCCGCTCGTGGGCTTCGGTCGGTACGGCTAGGGTGACTGCGTCGACAGCCGGTAGCAACGCAGTAAAATCGGTCTCTGGTCTGGACTGAGTCTCGGCAGCAACAGCCTCTGCACGAGCGCCGTTGGTGTCCACCACGGCCACAAGGTTAACGTCAGGAAGACCTGCGAGAATCCGAGCGTGATGACGCCCGAGATAACCCACACCGACCACGCCCATACGGAGTCCGCTTTCTGCGGTCACACGTCATCTCCCACTTTTGAACGAACCCGACCGACCATCGCAATGCCAGCGTCAGCAGCAGCAGCAAACATCGCATCCCCGTCGAGCACGAGTGTGTAGCCCGCGTCGACTGACAACGCCGATGCCCGTGCTTCACGGAGTGCATTTACCGTCGGCAAGCCGACCACTGGAACGTCGAACCGCATGTCTTGATTAGGCTTTGCCACCTTAACCACCCGGATGCCTGCTCCTGCTATCCGAGCGGCTCGCCTGATCACCTCGTCGGTCCCCTCCATCGCTTCGATCGCCACGACCGCCCGGTCCTTCACAACGACTGTCTGTCCTACGTCGAGTGCGGCAATAGTATCGGCAACGTTACGTCCAAACTCGAGGTCAGCCTGTTCGTCATCCGTGGGTGCACGCGTAGTTAGGACACCAGGCTGCGCCAGAAGCGGTTGTAGAAATGCCGTTGAGTCAACGAGCTCGATTCCATGTTCACTCAACACATCGGCTACTGCTGAAATGAGCGCGTCGGTATTCCTGGCGCGCAGCCGACGCAAGACCGACAAGAGCGTCGAGTCTGGCACTACCCCCCCTGCAAAGAGCTTGTTATGTTTGACCTGGCCCGCCATCAGTGCCCGTGAAATCCCGGCGTCCTTCAGAATCGCGATGCACTTACCAAGTTGGCCCAGTGACACCCAGTGCAGCTTCGCGTCAGTAGCGGTGATTGTCGCTTCTTCCAACCGAGGGTCGGTCTCCTCGCGGATAGCAACGACCGTCACCTTATGCCCCAGGGTCCGAAGAGCATCGAGAGCTAAAAATGGGAAACGCCCGTTACCGGCGATCAAACCGATACGCATTCTCGTGTCCTGTGTGTCCTGTGCGTCCTGTGCGGTGATGAACCGTATTGATCTCTTGAAATACTGAGGTGATCAGTGTCCTACTCGTCGACGACTACTGGCTCGACGCGCTTCGGGGGACGCCGAAGATTGACGCCACGCTTCGATGTGCGAATAAAATCTACGAGGTAATCTACCTCCGGACAACGCACAGTTTCGTCAGCCTCGATGTGCTGGAGCGCGCGAGTCGTGTTGAGTTTCGACTGCAACAGGTACCGATAAGCTCGCTTGAGCTTGCCGAGCGTCTCCTCAGAGAACCCACGCCGAACGAGACCGATGGTGTTCAAACCGTAGATGCGCGACCGGTTGCCCACGGTTTTCCCGTACGGCAAGGCATCCTTGGTGACCACGGAGTAGCCACCGATAAAGGCCTGACGGCCGACCCGACAGAACTGGTGCACGCCAGACCCGGCGCTGATCGTCGCCTCGTCCTCGACAACGACGTGTCCGCCTAGTGTTGCAGCATTCCCAAAGATCGTCCGGCTACCTATGATCGAGTCGTGTGCGACGTGCGCGTAAGCCATAAACACATTATCGTCACCGATCCTGGTCAATCCGCCGCCACCTCGCGTGCCACGATGGATGGTGACAAATTCCCTGAATACGTTCCGATGTCCGACCACCAGCCTGGTATCCTCACCCTGGAACTTGAGGTCCTGCGGGATCAGGCCGATCGATGCAAAGGGAAACACGTGACAATCATCCCCAAACTCAGTAGCACCCTCAATTACCGTCGATGCCCCAATCTGGCAACGGCGCCCAATCCGAACGTTCCGGCCGATCACCACGTGCGGGCCCACAAGAGTCCCCGCCCCTATAACCGAACTAGGATGAACTTTCGCTGACGGATCGACCTGCCCATCGTTTGTAAACCCGACGAGTAATTCAGCCTCAGCGACCGTTTTCCCGTCGACCGTCGCCACGCCTTTAGTCACTGCCATCGAGGACTTGCGGCTCTCGAGCGTAACCTCCAGCGTTAGCCGATCGCCTGGCACTACCTGTCGTCGAAACTTTGCGTTGTTGACACCGTGGAACACAGCACGGCCAGCCAGCAAACCCTTCTCGCCCGACAGGAGCAATAGGGTTGCAACCTGCACCAGAGTCTCGATCATCATCACACCAGGCATGAGCGGAGTACCCGGAAAGTGACCCTGGAAGTATTCCTCGTTGACCGTAACGTTCTTAACCGCCACGATGCGGCGGTCGGGTTCGTGCTTGACGACCGCATCAACCAGCAGCGAAGGGTATCGGTAGCAGAGGCGATCGAGAACGATGGGGATGTCGAGGATCACAGAGCTTTTGGATAAGGCTAGGATTCATCCTACCTGGGGCCATGAAAAGCCGCGCGTGGCACCACAGACCGTCGGTTTACTGCCTTGGGCGCGGAACATCCCCTGAGGGAGGAGCTAGCTTCGAAGCAACAGATCAAGGAGTGGTGGCGCCCCCCTCGTTGAGTAGATCAATAACGTCCTGGGTGATGTCCAACGCTCGGTTGGCCCACACCAACCCACCCTCGCCGGCAGCAAAAATAAAGTGCAGCTGTCGATCGGCGGCCACCTGCTCAACCGCCGGCACGAGTTTCCGTTGAAACTCCATCTGTAACTCTTGCTGGAGCACCTGCACCTCGGCTTCGGCATCTTGTGAAAATCGTTCGGATTCAGCCTGCGAGTCCTGTGTCACCCGCTGGACGTCTACCTGCAGCCTGGCAATCTCCCTCTGCAGGCTGAGCCGAGCCTCGGCGCTCATGACAGTCTGTCCCTGCTGCAACTGTGTCTGAGCTGCTTGTAACTCCTGAGTTTTGGCGCCGATCTGACCCTGCAGTTCTTTGTTCTTCGATTCGATCTCTTCCAGCTTCTGCTCACTTAACTCTTGCACTTTGACGCTCGAGACTTGACCGTCGCTCGACTCAGCGGCAATCTGTTGAATATCGACGAAGGCGAACTTCGACCCCGCAAGAAATGCGGGCGAATCCGCCTGCCCTTGCTCCTGGGCGGCGACCGTTCCAATGGCCAGCACTGACCCAGCCACCGCAGCTGCGATCACTAATCTCATCTGATGTCCTTCCCTCTCCTTCACCTTAAAAAGTGGTTCCGACCGCGAATCGGATAGTGGTCTCCTCCTGGAGCCTCCAGTTATCGTTGTAGACACCATCACGTTGTGGGTTCCAGGAATAAATGAACCGAAATGGCACGTTCAACATCGGCATGAAGAAGCGGAGCTCAACTCCGGTTGACGTCTTAAAGTCTTTCAATGCGAAGTCCTGATTAAAATCCTGAACCTGACCCGTATCATAGAATAGTATCAACCGAACTGGCTCGGCGAGCGTAATTTGATACTCGGCATTGAGAACCAGGCTCTTGTTGCCGCCCATGACCATCCGCCCCTGGTACGAATCAGCCGACACATCTGGGTTGAGGTCCGCAACCGTCGGACCGATGCGACGAATATCGAAGCCCCGCACCGAATACTCGCCGCCAGACCATAACCGCTCGAACACAGGAATCTGATCAGGGTTATCGGCGGCTATGTGTTCCCACTGAACACGAAAACCTATAGTCGTTCGATCTGTCTGTCGCATATACCAGGTCCCCGAAAGGCTCGGCTTCAAGAACTTCGTGTTACCTCCAACGCCTGCCAAGTCCAGTGACGCCGACAGCTCCTGCCCGGAATTCGGAAAGATTGGATGATCGACTGTGTTGTACCTGACGCTTGGGGTGATCCTACCTACAGTTCTCCGCCCTCCGGAACCGAGCAACATCGCATCCGTTAAGAACGGATTGTACGACATCTGACCAGGGGTCAACGAGTTCAACATGAACGGGCTGATATTATCGACCTGCGTCTCTTCGTAGCTATAACTTAAGAAACCTCTGGTCCAGTACGACAACGGAAAGCCGAGCGTCACGCTACCACCTTTGGTCTGCTCCTGGTACGAGAAAAGCCAATTAATTTCGCGTGAGTACACCTGGAGTCCAGCCGAAATTGGTTTTCTGAATAAATACGGTTCGGTGAACCCCACGCTGTAGTTCTTCACCCGGGAGCCCCTCTGCAACCCGACCGAAAAATTTTTACCGCGTCCCAGAAAGTTTTGCGTTTGGAACGACAGTTGTCCGAAGAATCCGTCGAATTGAGAAACGCCGGCTCCAAACGTCAGTTGGTTTAGGTGTGCCTCACTTAGCTCGAACGTGACATCTACCTCATTGTCAGAACCGTCGATATGTGCAACGTCTACATCAGCCTCTTCGAACTGCTCGAAGTAGCCTAACTGGTTCAGCCGACGCACGCTGTACTTAAGCCCATTCGTATTGAATACGCCGTTCTCTTGAAGGCTGAGCTCGCGCCGGATTACCTCGTCGTGGGTAGTCGTGTTGCCCTTGAACACGATCCGATTAATAAAGTACTGCTCGCCTTCCTGGACGCGAATAACAACGTCGACGAGAGGGGAACCGTTGAGATGAGTAAGACGTTCCTCATCGACTTCCGCGTCGTCTTCGTGCACCCCACCGCCGTTTCCGTTGCCATTCCCATTACCGTCCCCATTGGCGGAGGCGTCTGTCGCTGTGCGCGGTTGGAGATCTGGAAAGATCGTCATCTCGTAGTAGCCACGAGCGCCGTACACTTCTCGCGCTAGTTCAAATGCCTCCCGGACATCTCCCTCACTGTAGTAATCACCAGGCTCGAGGTCTTCAAAAATAAGGTCCATCCCCGCTTCGGTAATAACCTCGTTTCCGTCGTAAATCACTTCTCCGATCCGGTAGCGTTCCCCTTCCTGTACAGGAATCTTGAGCCGGACCAAGCGTTCCGTACCATCCTCTGACTCACCCAGATACTCGACTTCTGGCTGGCCAACGTCTGCCTGAATGAATCCCAGATCCCGGTAGTGCTCTACAATCCGGTCGGCATCCTCCTCGAACAGCACCGCTTTATAGGTACCACGCCTCGTCAACCAGGAGAGCCAGTAGCGCTCCCTGATGTTCTCCATGTGACCCTTGAGTTCACTGTCATCAACTTCCGCATTGCCGATAAACTCGATTTCCTGGACGACGCCCTTTGGCCCCTCTTCTATGTGGAAGGTGAGTTCCACCACTTTTGGACCCTCTAGCATCTCGGTGATCTCGTGAATGATCTCAGTAGACTGATAGCCCTCAGTCGAGTACATGAAGTTAAGAACGCCCTTGATCTGCCTAATTAGCCCCGAGTCAAGAAACTCATCGAGACGAATTACGATACCGTTCTCCTGTAGGTTTTCATCAATCTTGCCACGATCGAACTTCTTAACCCCTTCGAAGGTAACAATTTTTACGCGCTGGCGCTCTTCCATGTTGAAGACGATCCGCTTGCCCATTACACCATTGGACCACGGTTCATCGACCACATCTATCCAAAGGTCGTCTAAGAATCCAGTGTCCCACAGTCGGCGGAAGTCGTCGAGAATAACGCGCTCGGTAGCCTCGTTGTAGGGTACCCACTTACCCTGCGAGGGCAAGCTGACGAAGTTGTCCATCTCCATGTAGTAGAGATAGGTTTGAAAGTCGACACTCGACCTGTTGCCCTGCCTCGGGAAACGCAGCTCGATGTTCCGCACCAATGTCTCAGAACCAGCCGGCGGTAGCGGAGCTTGGATCTGGATAGCCTCGTCTGAAACTTCGGCGGTCCCAAGCGAGGAAGGAGCTGTCGCTTCGGCTAACGCCACACGGCCGGCGGCAACTACCAGCACGAGCACAAGGGTGCTGACCGTCCATCTGAACATGTTCGCCGTTATCATGCTATCTTTCTCAGCCGCGCTAGCACCTCATACCTGACCTCAGCCTTGTAAGTGGCTCCTAGCCTAGGTCCGCTAGGGCCATCGAGGTAGATCACCCCAGAAAACTAGTCTACGGCATCTTAGACGTTTCTGGCCAGATCTTGGACGGGCTGTCCGTTAATAGCGGCCTAGTCGGGCCGACGATGGGCAGTTAGGCGAGCCGACAGCCTTTCAGCGTTTCGCCAACTGTTCGATACGCGAGTACGCCCCCGTCGAGATACACCTCGATATTACCACCCAGGAGATTGCCCCGAATGAGTTCCTCAGAGAGCGGATCCTCGACATACCGCTGGATCGCCCGACGAAGAGGCCGTGCACCATACGAGCGGTCCTTACAGGTCATCTCAATGATCCAGTCGACGACATCTGCCGTTAATGAGATCTGCAGCTCTCGGTCAACCAAGTTTTCGTTCAGCTGCGTGACCAGCATCTTAGTAATCTGTCGCAGATTATCATCCGATAGCGCCTCGAATACGATGATTTCATCCACGCGGTTTACGAACTCTGGGTTAAAAGTGCGCTTGACTTCTCCAAGCACCATTTCGCACATGCTCCGCTGGATCTCTTTGGCGTTTGTGGGCTGAAAACCCATCGGAGATTGTTTTTGGATATAGCGAGCGCCAATGTTCGAGGTCATGATCACGATCGTGTTTTTGAAGTTAACCCGATTCCCAAGCCCGTCCGTGAGATGCCCGTCCTCAAACACTTGTAGCAAGATATTGAACAGATCAGGGTGAGCTTTCTCAATCTCGTCGAGCAACACGACGGAATACGGATAGCGCTTAACCTTCTCGGTAAGCTGCCCCCCTTCTTCGTGCCCGACATAACCCGGGGGTGAACCAATCAGCTTCGATACCGAGTGCTTCTCCATATATTCCGACATGTCGAAGCGAATCAGAGATGTATCGCTCCCAAACAAAAAGTTGGCTAACGCCCGCGCGAGCTCGGTCTTGCCAACACCGGTCGGCCCAAGGAAGACGAAGCTCCCAACCGGACGATTGGGCGATTTGAGACCGGCCCTGGACCTACGAATCGCCCGGGCGAGGGCCGAGATCGCTGTTTCCTGACTGATGACGCGGTCATGGAGGTGCTCCTCCATATTGAGCAACTTGGTGCTTTCGTCCTGGTTAATCGAGGTAATCGGAACCCCTGTCCACTTCGAAACAACTTCGTTAATGTCTGCCTTCCCCACCGCGACCTTACGACTACCCGACTTGACATTAAATTTTTCCCTTACAAACTGTAGGTTCTCGCGCGCCAGCACCTCCTGCTCACGAAAGAACTGGGCCCGTTCGTAGTCCTTCTTCGCAGTGGCGCTCTCCATCTGTTCAACGGCGACGCGAATGCTCCTGTTTATCTCGCTGAATTCCTCGCTGTACCCCGCTTCGCGCAGCTTCGCCCTGGCCCCAGCCTCATCAACTAGGTCGATGGCCTTGTCAGGCAGAAACCGGTCGGTGATGTATCGACTCGACTGGTAAACGGCCGCCTCCATCGCCTCCTCGCTGTAGGTGACGCGATGGAACGTTTCGTAGTGATCCTTAACTCCCATCAAAATATCGAAGGTTTCGGCCTCAGTCGGCGGATCGATTTTAATGGCCTGAAAGCGCCGTTCGAGCGAACGATCTTTTTCGATGTACTTGCGGTACTCGGCCGGAGTTGTCGCGCCAATACAGCGGATTTCGCCCCGCGACAGCGCTGGTTTTAGGATATTGGCCGCATCGAGCGAACCCTCAGCAGATCCGGCGCCAACCAGGGTGTGAAGTTCGTCGATGAAGACGATGGTATTAGGGTTCTCGATCAGCTCCTTCATGATCGCCTTTAAACGTTCCTCAAACTGACCGCGATACTTGGTTCCCGCAACAATCAGCGAAATATCGAGAGCTAGCATGCGCTTGTCGGCCAGAAAATGTGGAATGTCACCGCAAGCGATCTTCTGCGCCAACCCTTCCACAATTGCCGTCTTGCCGACACCGGGTTCACCAATCAGAACAGTATTGTTCTTGGTGCGCCGGCAGAGCACTTGCTGAACCCGCTCGAGCTCGACGTCTCGACCGACCAAAGGATCAAGACTTTTCTTCATCGCCTCTTCGGTCAGATCCCGACTAAATTCAGCCAGTAACGGCGTTTCCTTGACCCGGGTGAGGGTCGTCTTCTCATTGAGCAATTGGACGATGTCCTCCCGGACAGAACTCAGTCGCATACCCTTTTCTGACAAGATCGTCGCAGCAACTGAACGTTCTTCACGTAGAATGCCAAGTAATAGATGCTCCGTGCCGATGTAATTGTGGAGCAGCCGGTCGGCCTCTTCGGCCGCGTGCTGGAGCACGCGTTTCGTTTCAGTCGAAAATGGAATTTCCACTGAAGTGGAGACCTTTGCGTGGAAAACCGTTTGGCCTTCAATTTCCTTACGGATACTTTCGAGAGAGAAATGGGACCGCGCGAAGACCCGGCTAGTCAGGCCCTTGCCTTCTCGAATAAGACCTAGCAGGAGATGCTCGGTCTCAATCGAGATGCTCCCCAGCTGACTAGCTTCGTAGCGGGCGAAGAACAATACACGCCGCGCCCGTTCCGTGTATCGTTCAAACATCCACCCCTACCCGGTCAACGATACCAGAAGCCTCAGGAGCCTGTACGTTTCGATTATAAGGCAAAGGCTTCTACACGCAAATTCAGGTTTTGACAAAGAAATTAAACACTTAAGCAGTTCGGACCGCTTTCACAAGCACCAGCGTCACGCGGCCAGGAGACGGCCCTCAGCGAGACGCAAAACCCGATCGCAGGAGGACGCCAGCTTCATGTTGTGGGTCGCGATCAGGGAGGTTAAACCGTGGCGTGCGTGCATCACTCGCAGGAGGTCATAAAGCGTGTTCCCAGTATGTTCGTCAAGATCGCCGGTTGGCTCGTCAGCCAAGAGAAGCGCCGGCTTCATCACTAGCGCACGGGCAACTGCCACCCGCTGCTGTTCACCACCCGAGAGCATCCCGGGACGATGCGTTGCACGGCCCGAGAGGCCGACCTGGGCTAACAGTGTTTCCGAACGTGCCCGAGCTTCAACCGGTGGCACACCTGCAATGCGGAGCGGCATCTGGGTATTTTCCTGAGCGTTGAACTCCGGTAAGAGATGGTGAAACTGGAAGACGAAACCGATCTTTCGGTTACGAAACGCAACCAGTTCGTCATCCTTTAGACGCGTTATCTCAGTCTTGTCTACCTGTATGCGACCAGCGTCAATCCGGTCGAGCCCCCCTAAGACGTGCATTAACGTGCTCTTCCCAATACCAGACGCTCCCACGATCGCCACCATCTCACCAGTGTCAACCGACAGGTCGAGTCCACGGAGTACCGATAGCTGGCTTGTCCCCACACGGTAGGACTTCGAAAGACTCTCGACCTCGAGTAGTGCCATCGTGGATAAGAGGAACACGATAGAATCTAAAAGATAGAAAGAAACGAAAGCCGGTAGTCTTCGCAGCTTCTATATACTGGTTATCCTCAAGTTTCCCAACTATCTCCTAGCTCCCACCTCCTATTGGTAACGCAGCGCCTCGGCCGGGTCGAGTCGTGACGCCTGCCGCGACGGATAAATGGTCGCTAGAAAACAGATGACTAGCGCCGAAACAATGACCACTGCGAAGTCGATGGGTTCGACAGTGAACGGCACGTAGGCAACCTGATAAATCTGCATATCGAGACGAATGAGCCGGTAATGATCTAGGACCATCGCCAGCACGTAGCCAGCGGCAGCACCAACGGTAGTTCCAACAGCGCCGATAATCACCCCTTGCAGCATGAAAATTTTCATAATGCTACGCCCACGGGCACCCATCGTTTTGAGAATGGCGATGTCCCGGCTCTTCTCCATCACCAGTAGAATCAGAGAAGCTACGATATTGAGCGCCGCGATCATAACGATCAACCCAATGGCGATTGAAATCGCCATCTTCTCAATCCACAACGCCGAAAAGAGCGGCTGGTTCAGCCTGGACCAGTCCTCGGTTAGATAACCGCCACCCAGGCTTTCCTCGACCTCTGCTGCGATCTCGCGTGACGAGTACATGTCATCGACGCGCAACTCCATCATCTCGACTCTATCTTTGTTCAGCAGCCGTTTGGCAACATCGAGGGTGACGAATCCATAGGTGTTGTCGTATTCGTAGATTCCTAAACTGAAAATTCCAACTACACGCAGACGGCGCGTCCTAGGCAGCATTCCCATTGGAGAGAGTGAGCCATGCGGAGTGACGAGCGTGACCTCGTCACCGACGAACGCCCCGAGCTGTTCCGCAACCCCTTCACCGATCACGATCCCCCCCTGCACAGGCCCTTCGACCTCTTCGAGATCGAACAGGCTTCCGTGTGTCACCGACTGGACCACCTCGGTAACGTCACGCTCGAGCACTGGATCAATACCCTTAATGCTAATGAATGCTTCACCGTGACGGGTGGTTGCCATCGCCTTGCCGACAATCGATGGCGCCGCTCCCAGCACATGGGGCAAGGCACTCATTTTTTTAGCCTCGCCATGATAGTCTTCAAATCCTCCATCCATGACGTTCCAGACATACACGTGCGCAGCCGAGCCAACCAAACGATCTCGTAGCTCTTGCTGCAACCCGGTCATCAATGCAAGAGCGATCACCAGCGCCATCACACCGACCGCTACACCGACTGTCGAGACGACCGAGATCAATGATAGGAACGCCTGCTTACGGCGGGCCATGAGATACCGACCGGCGATCCACAACTCAAAAGACATGTTGCTCTCAAGGGGCTAGAAGATATGAGGAAGAGCTTGCACCGCTCCTAAAAAGTTCTGAAGTCCATCCTGCTTCTTATTAACTCCGAGCTCCTAACTCCTCCGACATATTCCTATTCTTCTCTTTTCGGTCGCAAGAGTGGGAACAAGATGACGTCACGAATCGACGGGCAGTTGGTTAGTAGCATCACCAGCCGGTCGATACCCAGACCTTCACCTCCCGTGGGAGGAAGCCCATATTCAAGAGCCCGCACATAGTCCTCATCCATCTCGTGGGCCTCAAGATCGCCGCCCTCCCGCTCGCGTAACTGCTCGGAGAACCGCCGCCGCTGCTCGATGGGATCGTTTAACTCGCTGAAAGCATTTGCCACCTCCATGCCGCCGATGAACAACTCGAATCGCTCGACCGTATCCGGATCATCTGGCCGCTGCTTGGACAGCGGGGAGACCTCCGTTGGAAAGTCGTGGACAAAAGTTGGCTGCGTTAGACGATCTTCACACAGAGCTTCGAACAACTCGAGAGTAATCTTGCCTGGACCCGCTTTCAACGACACGTCAATGCCAAGACGACCAGCGAGCGCAGCGACAGCCGCATGGTCCCGTAGGACAGCTTCGGTCACATCCATCCCCAACCGCTCACCCACACTCATTCGGACCATCTCACGTAGTGAAACACGCGCGTACGGAGCGGTAAATGAAATCTCATGCTTCCCGAACGTGCAGGCCTCTTTCCCAAGCACCTCACGTACCACGGAGGACAGGAGCTGCTCCGTCAGAGTCATCAGTGCCTTATAGTCACTGTAGGCTTCGTAGAACTCCAGCATCGTGAATTCTGGGTTGTGCTGAGTTGAGATTCCTTCGTTTCGGAAGTTACGATTGATCTCATATACACGCTCGATACCCCCGATAACGAGCCGTTTGAGGTACAGCTCCGGTGCAACCCGCAGATAAAGCTTCAGATCGAGCGCGTTGTGATGCGTGACGAACGGACGCGCAAGAGCTCCGCCGGCCACACTTTGCATCATTGGCGTCTCAACCTCGAGATAATCACGAGTATCGAGAAATCGTCGAATCGCAGCGAGTATGCGACTCCGAGTCTCAAATACGCGACGGACATCTCCGTTCACAATAAGGTCGAGGTAGCGCTGTCGATATCTGATTTCTACGTCCGCTAGCCCATGCCACTTCTCTGGGAGCGGCACTAAACATTTGGCAAGAAACTCGAGATGCACCGCCCAAACCGTGAGCTCGTTCGTCTTCGTGCGAAAAACCCGTCCGTCGACCCCAACGAAATCACCAAAATCGAGGAGTTTAAAGATCTTGAAGTCACGCTCCGAAAGCGAATCCTTACGCACGTAGACTTGAATCTGAACCTGTCCGTCTGAAATCACCAGGAAATTCGCCTTACCGAAACTTCGAATTGCCAGCACTCGACCGGCAGTTGTCGTGTGTGGGCGCTCCTCCTCCAACTCCGGCCCAGAGCGGTTCCCGTGTGCCTCAACCAGCTGGGCCACTGTATCGGTGCGCATAAAAGCATGTGGGTACAGGGGCACACCGAGCGCAGCTAACTCGTCAAGGTTGGCCTGCCGTTGGCGAAGCTGAGCAGATTCCCGCTTGTGGGTCATACGGTAAATGTACTGTAGGCTGGGAACGGACTCGGTACATTCCGTTCTAAACCCGATACGCCCAGCCCTCGTCTAATATCCTGAACTCTGCACGCTGTGTCTCTCACATTTCCCTTTCGCTCTCGTTCTCTAACTCGCGTCTGACGCCGTCGAGCACACCATTGACGAACGCGACGGCCTGTTCCCCGCTAAAGGTTCTTGCTAATTCAAGTGCTTCATTAATGACCACCACTGGCGGAGTGTCTGCATGCAGAAATTCGTAGACAGCCAGCCGCATAATGAGACGATCGATCACTGCCAGCCGCGTCAGACGCCAGTTGGCTGTGTTGTGTTCAATGAGTGGGTCGATCACCGCCAGATGCGCGGTTGTACCCTTTACGAGCCCAGTCGCAAAGGCGCATCTTGCTGCTGGTGCTGGGTGTACCGTCCAGAACCAGTCCACTGCGTCGTCGAATTCGCCTTCCTCGAACCGACCGACCTCCCACTGATACAAGAGCTGGAGCGCCGCCTCCCGCCCACGATGGCGCTCGGCACCAGACCGCTCCGGGTTCACCCCTCCACTCCCTCGGATGTACTTCGAAGGTCACGGACCACGTTCGCAAGCCGAACGGCGGCCATGGCCGCTTCCCAACCTTTGTTCGAAGCACCGGATCCTGCTCGCGCATGTGCTTCCTCGCGCGTGTTCGTAGTCAGCACACCAAACGCCATCGGTACCCCGGTAACCTGGGATGCAGTCGTAATTCCATGAGCCACTGCGGAAGCAATGTAATCGAAATGCGGAGTTTCGCCACGGATTAGGCAACCGAGGCAAACAATGGTATCGAACTGACCGGTCTCCGCTGCCTGTCTGGCCACGAATGGAATTTCGAAAGCACCAGGAACAGTGATCACGCTGATCGAATCTTCGCCAGCACCAGCCTCAGCGAGTGCCGCGCACGCGCCCTTCCTAAGAAGTCCTGTCACCTCATCGTGGTACGTCGAAAGAACGATACCGACGCGCAACCCTTCGGCGTTGCCACTACTGTCGTTGACCGGATAATTTTTCACGTGCCCTTAAACTCCGGTTTCCGTTTCTCTAGAAACGCTCGTGTGCCTTCGCCCATGTCGTCGGTAGCCATCGTTCTGCCAAACAATGCAGCTTCAAGCGCAAACCCATCTGGGGGCGACACCTTTAACTCTCCCCCAACCGCCTCGAGGATATAACGAGCTGCCAGAGGGGCTTTCGCGGCCAAGACGGCCGGCTCACCGTTACGACCGCAACGGTGTCATTCCGCTCGACGATGAGATGTTCGGATGGCATCTGAGCCTCGATGGACGACTATACTCCACGCCCACACGATCATGACGCCAATAACTGCGCCGACCGTGTCGGCCATGAGGTCCTGTAGCTCTGCCATGCGCGCAGGCACGAAACTCTGATGCCATTCGTCGGTAATCCCGTACGCAGCGGTCAGCGCAACCGCTCCGACCGTGCTGCGAATAGTCACGCGATCCCAGCGCCCACCCGCGACGCCTCTGAGCATTAGTGCACCGAGCACTGCGTACACGATTCCGTGCGCGTTTGCTGCCGACAGGCCTGAAGTCTGTGGTGGTTCTGAGATATCCGAAACGAGAAAGATAAGCATCATGAGGACCACGGCCGGTCCCCAAACCCACACAGCACGCCTTACATGTACCGAATGCCTCCTCATAGGGGGAGCAGATACATCAGCCAGCCGAGCAGGACACCAGTTCCAATCAATCCGCCAAACAGTATGACGGCAAAACGTAATTGCTCCTTCGGCTCGTCGCGCATCAACAGCGCGAAGATGAACGACACGAACGCCGAAAAGACCAGCATGAGCAGAAAGTGGCTACTCATCTATTTGCGACCGAGCGCTATGTCGTAGGCGTCAATCACAACCAGTAAGTTCAGCAGACCGGCCACAACGAGGAAAGAATTCCCGTATTCGTAGGTTTCGGTGACGACGCTTCCCTCACCCAAGCCCAACGCCCGCATGAGGAAGTACGGCGCACCGATGCCAAGGTCGCCTAGAGCCGCAAGCGTTCCTAGTGGTTCACCAAAATCGAACGTAAAGATCCGTCCTTCGAGCCACAAGCCGATGGCAAACATCAGTGGCAGCGCGACTAGAAAGCTAAGGCCCTTAGCCAGCCGACCTAGCCAGAGGTGACCGGCCCCTGGTACGACCCAGGCAATGACACAGACGAACATCGCGCTACTGGTATCAGCGGACCGAACTCGTTTCATTGAATTCCATATCGAGTGTACCTCAGTGGATGTCCCCACGAAGTGTCAGGCCAACTAACCACGCTACTCCGACCCCAAGTGGAGCCGAAGCAACTGCACGCGTTAATCCTGATAGCTGGATCACACTCGAAAGCTCAGCGCCCACCGTTAGCAGCGTCGTCAAGGCTCCTGGGATCTCCCGTAACCGCCGTGTCGTGCGAACCCGTACGTCAGAGTGCATCAAAGTAGGTCAACCGCTTGAACTGAGCGAACCGCTCCTTTATCTCAGCGTCGGTGAGCCGGAGCAGACGTTCGAGACCAAAGCCCTCAACGGCGAAGGAGGCCATGGTGCTCCCGGCGATGATGGCGCGGTCAACCGCATCATCCGTCACCAACTCAGCGGCCGCGAGGTACCCAATGAACCCGCCGGCAAAAGTATCCCCAGCCCCCGTCGGGTCTAGAACCTCTTTAAGTGGCATGCCGGGCACCGCGAAAAATCCGTCACCTCTGGTCATCAATACGCCGTATTCGCCGCGCTTGATAACGACTCTCTTAGGGCCCATCCCCTGGATCACCCGCACTGCCTTGACCAGGTTCGATTCCCCGCTAAGCTCACGCGCCTCGGCATCGTTGATAATGAGGACATGCACTCTCTTCAGCACACGACTGAGCTCGTCTGGCGTACCTTCAATCCAGTAGTTCATGGTATCGAGTGATACGAATTTTGGATCTTCTACCTGATCCAACACCTCAAGCTGTAATGACGGATGAATATTGGCCAGGAACACGAAAGGACTCGGCCGAAAGCTCCTGGGGATCTCTGGTCTGAAGTCCTGAAAGACATTCAAGTGTGTGTAAATGGTCTCCCGTATATTGAGATCGAAGCTATATACCCCCTTCCACCGAAAAGTCTCACCAGGCACCTGCTGTAAACCTGCGAGATCCACACGGCGGCTGCCGAAGATATTCATCTGCTCCTCACCGAAATCCTCACCCACGACAGCCACGATTCTGACTTCTGTGAAGAATGACGCCGCTACGGAAAAGTAGGTTGCCGCTCCGCCGACGACATGCGAAGCCTCACCAAAGGGAGTTTTGATCGAATCAAATGCGACGGAACCAACGGTCAAAATCGGATTCAACTTAGATATTTCCCAACAATCGGAGTGAGCTCGGTCTTTGTTTTATCCGGAACTGCCTCTGGACTGGTGATGATGGCATTGGCCAACGCCGCGGCACACCCACAGGTTCGCTCGGTCGGGAGCCTCAATACCGTTTCCCTGACAACCTTCTGTGCTGTCACGACGTTCTGTAACAGATTATCCACAATCATCTTAACGGTTACGTGCTCATGTTCCGGATGCCAACAATCGTAGTCAGTCACGAGAGCCAGCGTCATGTAGCAAATTTCTGCCTCTCTGGCCAACTTTGCCTCCTGCAGATTCGTCATACCAATGACGTCCATCTGCCAAGAACGATACAGATTGGACTCAGCGACGGTTGAAAACTGCGGCCCCTCTATACACACGTACGTGCCCCCGCGGTGGACTGTCGCCCCAACCACCAAGGCCGATTCCTGGGCCAGATCGCTCAGCTTCGCACACAGCGGATGCGCGAATGAAACGTGCGCGACGATCCCTTGTCCAAAAAATGTGCTGATACGACCGTGCGTGCGATCGAGGAACTGGTTTGGAACAACGATGTCGAGTGGATGATAACGCTCCTGCAGGCTGCCAACTGCGCTCGCCGATAGAATCCACTCAACACCGAGCTTCTTGAGGCCAAAAATGTTCGCGCGGAAGTTGAGCTCAGAGGGCATGAGCCTATGTCCAACACCATGACGTGCCAGGAACGCCACGCGCTGCCCAGACAGTGTTCCGACCACATACGGTGCTGATGGCTCACCAAACGGTGTTGAGATTTTGACTTCCTCTCGGTCTAACAGTTCCTCCATGTCGTACAAGCCGCTGCCGCCAATGATGCCAATCCGAATCGGCTCTCTCTTCATGGTCATACGCGATTATTGATTCCCCTTTTTCTTCTTTCAACTCCACCAATACACCATGCGTACTCGACGGATGAACAAACGCGATCAATGCGCCCCGTGCACCCAGCCGAGGAACTTTATCGATCAACTGAACGCCACGGGTCTCGAGATGGGTGATCGCTTGGTTTATGTCGTCGACACGCAGAGTAATATGATGCAAGCCTGGCCCGCGGTGTCCGATGAACTGAGCACCGGTGATGAGTCCGTCGTCACCTCGAGGAGTTCGAGCGATGTCCCAGCCGTAGCTAAAAAATGCGCGCGGACTCCTTGCGTCTCGACCTCTTCACTCACGCTGATCTCAAAACCGAGCGCGTCGCGATAGAAGGCAAGCGCCTCGCCAAGATTGCTAACCACAATACCGATATGATCAAGGACGACTTTCATCTCCAAGAAGATAGGGTGTGGAAACCCGAAGATCAGAGGAAAACAATCAAAACAGGCAAGCTTTATCTCTTCTAAAAATGAAACAAACCAGCCAGTTTTCTCCTACCTTCTACCTTTGGTCTCCGTCGAGCCAGACTCTATCACACCGGTTTGAGCACTCTATCTTCTTGACAACACTGTATCGAAGCCCCACTATCCAGGCGACGTCCATGCGACGACTCGTCTTCGCGACCTTAGTGCTCTCGGTCGTATTCCTGCTGGGTATTGCCAATCCCGCGTCGGCTGACCTCACGGCGTTTATTGGTGCCAATCAAACGCCTGTCAATCACCCCGTGCGCGGTGTGGCGCTAGGTCTCTCGCTAATCATTCTCGGCTTCGAATTCGAATACTCTGAAACGTCTCAGAATCAAACTATCGGCAGGCCCTCACTGCAGTCGGGCATGTTCAACATGCACGTCCAAACACCATTCGATGTCTCAGGGCTTCAGTTTTACGGAACAATCGGCGGAGGAGCGTACCGCGAACGCCTCGAGGCTCATCAAGAAACTAGCTTCGGAACCAACATGGGCGGTGGTGTCAAAATGTCGGTTGCCGGGCCCATCCGATTACGTTTCGACTATCGAGTCTTCACCCTTCGAGGCAAACCGCTCCACGACAAATCACAACGTGTCTACGTCGGATTGAATCTGGCGTTCTGAAGCAGGAATCAGTCAGCCTACTCAGCCTCTGGCGAGCCAAAAAGAAGCAGCCGCGTGCCCCTCACTAGCGAGGGACGCGCCACTGGACGGGATCCGAGAAACGATTAGAAGTCGCCAATGAGATCGAGATTAACCATCGACTGGCCGCCGGCAAAGGAATTACTGAACCTCGTGTAGAGATCCTGAACCTCGCTAGGGAACGCATCGTTCAGAATCTGCGACACAGTGTAATCGGCACCAGGCACAACCGGATCGATAAACCAGACGTACAAGGTGCTGTTATTCTGACCAGCCTCCTGAGCACGATAGACCTTCCAACCAGACGCTTGCTGCTGACGCTCAGAGTTTCCAGCCTGAAGTGCCTCGCCCAGTCTGTTCATGACTAGCTCAAAGTCAGCCCTACTCCCATTCTTCACGTAGTTGAGCATCATACCCTGTCCACCGCTGAACGTCCGAGCAGCTTGGGCCTCGACCTTGGCTGTGGTTAACGCGATCCCGATACCCACACCGGTAACCAACGCCACGACGAGTGCGCAACTTACCCACGCATTCCAGCGAGCCGACCGCAGATTTGAAAACAAACGCATGTCCCTGTCCTCCTTAGCTTACAGCCTCCCCACGAGTGAAATACTTTACCGTACAGGTCCAGTCAGACAAAAGTGCTCATTACTTCGTTGGCAAGCAGCATCCCCGACCGTGTCAGCCGAAGCCGGCCAGCATTGTGCACCACTAGACCGGTTTCCTCAAACCCCTGCAGTGCCGGTCGATAACGGTTTATGACGTCCACGCCGTAGCGGCGTTTGACCCAGTCGAGGTCCACACCATCGGTAAGACGAAGACCCGTGATCAAGGCGTCACCCAGGCGTTCCTCGACGCTGAGCGAGCGGCGATCTACCGAGGCCTCCTTCCAAACCGCATCGATGTACCGGTCCGTTTCGGCGAGGTTTTTCCACCGGCAGCCGGCCCGAGTCGAGTGAGCGCCGCAGCCAAACCCAAGCCATTCACCATCTTGCCAATACTTGAGATTATGCCGACATCGGTGTCCAATCTTCGCCACGTTGGAAATCTCGTATTGCTCATAGCCAGCTGCGTCGGTGATCCTTAACGCATCGAGATACATAGCAGCCGCGTCCTCGTCTGGCGCCAGAGACCAACTGCCACGCTCCATCTCTTCCCGGAGAGGTGAGTTCGGATACAGCTCGAGTATGTAGAGCGAAGCATGATCGGGATCAAGCCCAACGAGCGTCTCGACGGAGGCACGGCAGTCGGCGCGCGTTTGCGCCGGCAGCCAGAGCATCAGATCAAGACTGACATTACTACATCCAGCCGCGCGGGCTGCTACGAAGGCGTCCCGTGCCCGTTCAGCACTGTGCCGGCGGCCAAGCCGCTTAAGCTCGGCGTTATGGAACGACTGCACCCCAAAACTGAGTCGGTTCACCCCGGCGTCGAGCCACCCTCGAAGCCGCGCCGGCGTCGCGGTCTCTGGGTTAACTTCAAAGCTGACCTCCACAGTATCATCCAGCTCGAATCCAGCGTAACAAGCCTCAAGCAGGCACTGGACTTCATCCGGTTCGAGTAACGACGGCGTCCCACCTCCAAAATAGATTGTGTCGACTCGCGACCCGTCGCCGGCGCGTCGGACTTCAGCCGCAAGCGCCTCGAGATACCGACTTTTCAGATTTTCATCGAGCAGTCCACGATTAAAATTGCAGTAGCTGCAAATCGATTGGCAGAATGGAATGTGAAGGTAGAGTCCAAGCGGCGCCGCAGCTGACATTGTCATTCGGATAAGATAGCCCAAATGGCACTAGCTAGCTGAATGGAACGTCCGTGACACAGTCACGCACCACCCCTGAACCCTGGGGGCCTAGCATCAACTACTCGCTTTCCCACCCGACCAACCGAGATCGAGCTGGCCCTCCTTAAGCTGGGCACGTGCCCGAACCGACGTGCGCCTGGGCATTCGCTGTCGGGCCCGTCCCTTCGACTGCTTCCAGCGCTGGAGAAGGTTCTCCGACGTTGGAGGATATTCGAAATCACGGTAGTCGGGCCCGTCGTATTCAAGAAATTCGCACATCTCGCGCAAGCGCGAGTGCATACGAACGCCAACCCGCTCACTCAGTAAAACCTGCGCGGCAACGGACTCCGTGGCACCATCCATGTCCGGCACGCTCTGATAGTTAGAGGTGAAGATGGTCGGGCGTCGATCGTTGTACCGAGTGTTGACAATCAGATGCATCATCTCCTCAACCCAATCGGTCAACCGTTCGGCACCAAGATCATCGAGCACGAGCAGCTCCGCCCGCATGACGCGGCCAAGAATGTCCGCCTCCGAGGTGCGTGTGACCGGGTTGTAAGTGCTGCGAATCGTGCTCAGAAGCGTGCGGGTGTCGTAATACAGACCGCGCACAGCCTTTTTCAAAATGACCTCACGAAGCACCGCCACCGCCAGGTGCGTCTTACCGACCCCAGGCGGTCCAATGAACAACATGCCCTTCTCGACGATCGGAAACGCCTCAGTAAACTCGTGCGCCTTCTTTACAGCCCGCAGCAGCTGCTCGTTAGGGTAGGTGACGAACGCAGTAAAGTCACACTTTCTATACCGCGAGGGAATCTTCGCCTTCGACACGAGAGTGGTTGTGACCTGCTGTCGCCAGCAGTCGCATCGCTCTACACGCCGAACGCCATCGACCTCCTGGCTTCGCCAACCGGTGCCGTTACAGTGGGGACAACTCATCAACCGTCGTGGTGGGCAGGGAACGTCCACCCGTCCACAGCATACTCTCAGTACCAGATCTGTGCGATCTATTTCGTGTCCGAGGAGGAATGCCGTCGACTGGCGCTGGCCTTACGGGGTGCCGAAGATGATTTCGCTTTGGCCGGTGGCATCACACGGACCAGATTACTCGGTGTCGTTTTCACCAACGCCGTACCGAGACGCTCCTCCCAATCTTCTAGGCCGCGCGCCATCTCCCTCTTAACATAATTTATGAACTCGTTGACTTCGCGTTGCATCTGGTCCATCTTGCGACGCATATTGAGGATGATTTCTACACCTGCCAGGTTGACCCCGAGGTCTCTGGTGAGCGCGAGGATCGTTTCGAGCTGTTCGAGGTCTTCCTCCGAATAGAGCCTCGTGTTTCCTTCCGTGCGAGAAGGCTTCAATAGCCCCTCGCGCTCGTACAGCCGGAGTGTCTGGGGGTGAATATTGTGCCGTTGGGCCACGGCGCTGATCATGTAATACGCCTTACCGGATTGTTTCGCAGGCATGTCGCCCTATTCAACGTTCTCCTGGAACAGGGTCCGGCGAACGTCCTCCCCATTTATCCGCCCGAGCTCACGGAACAATTCCTTAGATCGTTCGTCTTCCAGCTTTGGTAAGACCAAGTGCACCTCGACAATCAGGTCTCCACGCTCGCCGGTACGGGGTGACCTCGCGCCCCGCGCACGCAGCCGAAACCGCTGCCCCGTTTGAGTCCCCGGAGGAATCCGCAGCCGAGCCTGGCCATCGATCGCCGGAACTTCGATCTTCGCCCCGAGTGCGGCCTCGTGCACAGCCACCGGTACCCGGAGATGGAGGTTATCACCATCGCGACGATATAACGGATGGTCCTCAACCGTGACCGTTAAATAGAAGTTCCCAGGTGAGCTGCCGCGCCGACCCGCATTGCCCTTGCCTGGAACGCGGAGCCTGGCACCATCGTTTATTCCAGCCGGTATTTGGATCGTGATCTCCTCGTTACACGCAACTACTCCGTCGGCCCGGCATTTTGCACACGGCCGGTTCCGCTGCCGCCCTGACCCGTCGCAGTACACGCATGCCTTCGAGAAGACCATGTGGCCACGCCGCCACTGGGTCGTCCCCACCCCTCGACAATGGACACACTGACTCTCAGGTGCCCGACGGATACCTGTGCCGTTGCACGCCACACAGGTGTCAAGGCGGGTGACCGTGAGCTGCTGTTCAGCTCCTTCAAGAGCCTCCTCAAACCCAAGCGAGACTTGGCCGTACAGGTCACTCCCGTGATCCCCATCAGCCGCCGCCTCAGGGGTAACCGCTGACTGGAGCACGTCGGAGAACAGCTCGCTAAAGCTTGCCGATGCACCCGAGACCGTGGCAGAAAAGTCAAACCCCTGGAATTCAACCGCCGCATTTTCGACAGCCCTGGCTCGCAGGCCGTGCATGTCGTACTCCTGACGTCGATCAGGATCGCTCAGTATTTCGTAAGCCTCAGTCGCACGGCTGAAAAACGCTGAGGACTCGCGATCGCCAGGGTTGATATCCGGATGATATCGGCGGGCCAACCGTTTATAGGCGCGCTTGACGTCTGGCAACGTCGCGTTCCGCTCAACACCGAGGATTACGTAGCAATCCATTTACTCACCTCCGCTATCGCCGGGGTCATCCTTAATTACTACGCGATTATTACTTCCGTTCTGGCTTTTTGTCGTCTTCGACAACCTCCGCGTCGATTACCTCGCCGTCGCCACCGCCCGTGGAACCAGCTTCTGTTTTACTTTCGCTGCTGTCTCCAGACGGCGGCGTCTGGGACTCAGTCTCCGCCTCAGTTTGTTTATAGAGCTCTTCAGCTGCCTTGTGCTGCGTCGTATTCAGCTGCTCCATGGCCGTAGTGACCGCTTGTAGATCAGTATCCTCGATCGCCTTCTTCAGGACGGCAATTGCGTTTTCGATCGGCTCCTTGTCGGCCGCAGAGAGTTTATCTCCGGCATCCTGAATCATCCGCTCGGCGGCGTACACCGCCTGGTCGGCTTTGTTGTACGTCTCAACTTCTTCCTTGCGATGCTTATCCTCTTCAGCGTGTGAGTCGGCTTCCTTCATCATTTGCTCGACCTCATCCTTGCTGAGGCCACTGGACGCAGTAATGGTGATCTTCTGCTCCTTCCCGGTTCCCAGGTCCTTAGCCGACACATTAACAATTCCATTAGCATCGATGTCGAACGCAACTTCGATTTGGGGCATTCCGCGCGGCGCTGAAGGGATCCCAACCAGATGGAACTTGCCAAGTGTCCGGTTGTCCTTAGCCATCGGGCGCTCGCCTTGTAGGACGTGCACCTCGACACTCGTTTGGCTGTCGGCGGCCGTCGAAAAGATCTCGCTCTTGTGCGTGGGAATGGTGGTATTCCGTGAGATCAACGTCGTGTGCACAGCACCTAGCGTCTCTATGCCCAGCGAGAGCGGGGTGACGTCAAGCAGGAGCAGATCCTTGACTTCGCCGGCCAGCACACCGGCCTGAACTGCCGCGCCGATCGCCACGACCTCGTCCGGGTTGACCCCTTTGTGCGGGTCCTTTCCGAATAATCCCTTAACGATCTCCTGCACCTTTGGTATCCGAGTAGACCCACCTACGAGCACGACTTCGTCGATCTTCGAGGGCTCGAGACCGGCGTCGGCCAGCGCTCGCTTGACCGGTTCGACCGTCTTCTGAAGTAAATCATCGACCAGCGCTTCAAACTTTGCCCGCGTTAGCTTCTTCTGCAGGTGCTTCGGACCAGCTGAATCAGCGGTAATAAAGGGTAGGTTAATCTCAGACTCCATAACACTCGACAACTCCATTTTCGCCTTCTCCGCCCCTTCCTTAAGGCGTTGGAACGCCATCCGGTCATTGCTAAGATCGATCCCTTCGTCGTTCTTGAACTCCTCGACGATCCAGTCGATAATTCGATGGTCTAGATTGTCGCCCCCGAGATGCGTGTCGCCGTTGGTTGCTTTCACCTCGACCACACCCTCACCCACTTCCAAGATCGAGATATCGAACGTGCCACCGCCGAAATCATAAACGGCAATCGTCTCGTCCTTCTTCTTATCGAGCCCGTAAGCTAACGCCGCTGCGGTCGGTTCGTTCACGATCCTCTTCACCTCGAGACCGGCGACCTGGCCCGCGTCCTTCGTCGCCTGCCGCTGGGCGTCGTTAAAATACGCCGGCGTGGTAATGACCGCTTCCTTGATCTCCTGACCCAGGTACTCCTCCGCTGCCTGCTTCAGCTTCTGCAGAATCATCGCTGAGATTTCAGGTGGCGGATATTCCTTTCCCCCGGCCTTGATCCTAGCGTCGCCGTTTGACGCTTCGATCACCGGATAGGGAACCATCTTCATTTCCTCGTTAACCTCGTCGTAGCGGCGCCCCATGAACCGTTTAATGGAAAACACCGTGTTCTCCGGGTTGGTCACCGCTTGACGTTTGGCCACCTGGCCGACAAGCCGTTCATTACCTTTGGCAAATGCCACAACCGACGCCGTCAGACGGTGCCCTTCGGGATTCGTGATTACAGTCGGTTCACCGCCTTCCATGACCGCCACGACGGAATTAGTAGTTCCTAAGTCGATACCGATAATCTTGCTCATTTCACCTCATCCCTGGCCCGCTCAGCCCGGCGGTTGAACAGCCTAAATCGGCCGGTCTCCTGTGACCGCCCTACGACATACTAAAGTATAAAATATGAGTCGCTAAGCGTCACGTTTGCATTATCGATATGGTGCTGCTGATACCACAACAGCATGACCCCATACCATACTTGTCGCGCTAGTCTATCCTTCCAACATTATGTAAAATAAATAGTTATATGATTTAAGTCCTCCACTTGTCATCTCTCAGCTGAGCACAAAGCGTGAAAATATCCATAAGAAGTCTGTATAGAATTAATGGATTAGAGGATATAGCGTGGCGTTACCTAAACCCGGACGGAAGAACAGAACCTCGAACCTGCTCGCTCGTCAGGCTACGACCATCGGTCTTTTCGCCGCAGCCGCCGTACTGGGAGTCGTCAGCGGAGTGCTATTCGCTTATTCGCCTGACCTTCCGGAGATCTCAGATCTCGATGACTACGCACCGAACACCATCACAAGAGTCTACGCGCGCGGCGGCGAGGTTATTGGCGAGTTTGCTACCGAGCGGCGCGTAATCATCAGCTATGACGACATTCCAGAGGTCCTACGCAACGCCATCATCTCGGCAGAGGACTCTACGTTCTTTAAACACGTCGGCGTCAGTATCCCGCGTATCGTAGTCACTATCATTCGCGACGTGCTACGGCAAGAACTCCGCGGTGCCAGCACGCTAACTCAGCAGCTAGCAAGGCGGATATCCATCGGAGGACAAACGCTTGGGGGACTCAAAACGGTACAGCGTAAGATTAAAGAGGCCTACCACACGTTCCACATTGAGAAGCGTTATACGAAACGCGAGATCCTTACCCTCTACTGCAACCAGATCTACTGGGGCAGTGGCGCCTACGGTGTAGAGGCGGCAGCGCGTACTTACTTTGGTAAGTCTGCGAAGGACTTGGAACTCGAAGAAGCTGCGGTGCTTGCAGGCATCATTCAGACGCCCAGTCGGCAGAGCCCGCTCGTCAACATGCAACGGGCAACGTCTCGCAGGAATTACGTGCTCCAACGCATGGCTGATGAAGGCTATATCACGAAGGAACAGGCAACCAAATCGATGCGTAAGCCGATTCAGCTTGCCCGTCGCACTCGACGCACTGATTCGATCGCCCCCTATTTCGTGGAAGAGGTCCGCCAGCATCTCGAACGAGAGTACGGTGCACAGCGTCTGTACGAAGATGGCCTTGTTGTCCGTTCAACACTCGATGTCAATCTTCAGCGGATCGCAAGCCGAGCGGTCTCAGATGGGCTTCGCGCTTTTGACAAACGGCGCGGCTTTAGAACACCCACGCGAAACGTCTTGACTGAAGGCAAAAGCCTTGAAGACTTCCGGCACGACCGCTGGAGTTACACCATCAATCCAGGCGATATTGTGCCAGCCGTCGTGATCGGCATTGATGACGACACGATCAACGTTCGGTTCGCGAGCCACACCGCCAACATCAGCCCAAAAGATCGAATTACTAAAGACGGCTTTGCCTGGACACGACCGTATCCGGGTGCGCCCATTCCAACCGCAACTGAACTGGTAAAGCCAGGCGACCTCATCGAAGTGTCTGTCACCACACTACCAGACGATGTTGCTCAAGAATTGGCCACAGTCGAATTAGATCAAGAACCAGAGGTTGAAGTTGCACTGCTCGCACTCGAGAATCGAACAGGCCGCGTTCTTGCCATGGTCGGCGGGTTCGATTTCGAGCGAAGTAAATTTAATCGCGCCACCCAGGCGCATCGACAACTCGGATCGCTGTTTAAAGGAGTGCTCTACGCTGCCGCGATCGATCAGGGCTACACGACGACTTCAATTGTTCTTGACGAACCGGTCAGCTACGATGTCGGCCCCGATCAGGATTACTACGAACCGGTAAACCATGGGAACATCTACGAAGGTCCAATTCCTCTACGGCGGGCACTCGAAAAGTCTCGAAATGTACCAGCGGTCTGGCTTATGAACGAAATCGGACCTGAAACGGTTATCGCCTTCGCGAGACGCCTCGGCTTCACTTCGGCGATTCCACCGTTCCTGTCGGTGGCGCTCGGATCAGCAGAGGCGACCCTGCTTGAGGTTACCAACGCCTACTCAGTTTTCCCAAACGGTGGCATTCGGATGAACCCTTACCGGATCGAACGCATTCTCGACCGGCAAGGGAACACACTCGAAGAAACACACCCGGTGCCTCAGGACGCTTTACACGCCGACACCGCCTACATCATGGTCAACCTGCTTCACGGAGTGATTGAACGTGGTACCGGGATCAGAGCCGCCTGGATCCCATGGCCTCTCGGTGGAAAGACAGGAACAATGGACGAATACACCGACGCGTGGTTTGTCGGTTTTGACCCAGAGATCACAGTCGGCGTCTGGGTTGGCTACGATACAAAGCGCACGCTGGGCGAAGGGGAAGAGGGATCTCGAGTCGCTTTACCGATCTGGATGGAATTCATCCAGGACTACATAGACGACCGCCCGGCACCTGAGGGCTTCGTTCCACCGGCAAATATCATCTTCACTTCGGTCGATCCGTTGACCGGTGCGGTGACCGAACCTTGGGCCGGTGGGGCAATCCAGGAAGCGTTTATCGCAGGAACTGAACCAGGAACCGCGTTCAGTAGATAGAACGTAGGAGCAAACCGGTAGATTTTTCGATTTTTGCACGTCGTGCAAACCTTAGTATTCCTGTCACCCGCTATTTATTAGTTTTTTCCTCCTCCTCCCTTACCCCAAGCGTCCCTGACGCTTTCTGCATCAAATAGGTCTTGATAAATCCATCCAGATCGCCATCTAGAACTCGGTCAACATTACCTATCTCCACCTTAGTCCGGTGATCCTTGACCATCTGATACGGGTGCACCACATAGCTGCGAATCTGGCTGCCGAAGGCAATGTCTTTCTTCTCGCCACCGATTTGTTCAAGTTGCTCCCGTTGTTCCTTGAGCCTCAAGTCATAGAGACGCGCTCGTAATACGCGCATGGCCGCGTCTCGGTTGCGATGCTGGGAACGCTCATTCTGACAGGAGACGACGATCCCGGTTAGTAAATGCGTAATGCGAACTGCTGAATCGGTCACGTTGACGTGTTGACCACCGGCCCCACTCGAACGGTAGGTATCAATTCGCAGATCCTTGTCCTCAAGTTCGACCTCTACATCGTCCGGCAGTTCCGGCCAGACGAAAACTGACGCAAAAGAGGTATGGCGACGTGCAGCCTGGTCGAACGGCGAAATGCGAACCAACCGATGAACACCAGCTTCAGCCAACAGCAGGCCGTACGCATACTCTCCCGTGACAGTCAGCGTGGCGTTCTTGATCCCAGCCTCATCGCCCGGTTGCAGATCGATCACATCACCCTTGAAGCCCTTCCGCTCGATCCACCGGACGTACATCCGTAGCAGCATCTCGGCCCAATCTTGAGACTCAGTACCGCCAGCGCCTGGATGGACCGAGACGATCGCATTTCGCTGGTCGTGCTCCCCACCGAGCATTTTTTTGATCTCAGCAGTCTCGACTGCAGCTGAGAGATCGTCGAGGGCCTTCGCGAGATCATCACCAACGTTCTCTCCATGATTGGCCCAGTCGACCAAGACCGCCAGGTCGTCATGGCGTTGTTTCAGGAAGACAACGAAGTCATGATCTTCCTGAAGTCGGCGCCGCCGTTTGAGGACGCGCTGAGCCTCGGCTGGATCGCTCCACAAATCAGGTGCGGCCGCTCGTTGCTCGAGCTCCGCGAGCTCATCGGCTGGACTGGCTGCGTCAAAGATAGCTCCGCAAGGCGCCGGCGCGTTTCACAAGGTCTTGATAGCGTCGAATCTGTTCGTCTAGTGCTACTGTCACGAGTCTCCTCCGTCTGTGGTTGTTACGACTCCTCTAGTCAACCACATCATCACAACGGTCAGAAGCCCACAAGCGTACGCCAACACATCGCCGATCCGCGCGTAAAGTGTAAGCCCGTCTAGTAATCTAACATCTGCCGTCACAACCTCGGTTTTGAACAGGGGTGTTCGGGTCAGCACGCGACCGTACGGATCAATGATGCCGCTGATCCCAGTGTTCGCGGCACGAACCAGGAATCGCCCGTGTTCGATGGCGCGCATCGTTGCCTGTTGGAAATGCTGATGCGGAGCCGCTGTCCGACCGTACCAAGCGTCGTTCGTGACTGTCGTGAGCAACCGGCTGCCGTTTCTGACAAACCCACGCACCAGTTCAGGATAGATGATCTCGTAACAGATTGCCGTGCTGATCGGCTGTCCAGCTAGAGACAAGGTCTGAGATCTAGTACCGGCCGAAAAGTCGCCGATCGCCTCGACAAACGGTGACACGAAGAACGCAGCACGCCGCAGTGGCACGTACTCGCCGAACGGCACCAGGTGCTGCTTGAAATAAACGCCGGCCGTCGTGCCATGGCTATCCACCATAACAGCCGAATTGTAATATCGAATCTCCGGTTCCCTGGTGATCGCCGTGCTTCCGATCAACAGGTGCACGCCCGTTTCTCTGGCCACGGCCCGAATCTCATCACTCCGAGCAACATCACTTTCAAAAATGAATGGCGTCGCTGCCTCCGGCCAAACAATTAGATCAACCCCCTGCTCAGCAGCCTGACGTGTCAGCGTAAGGTAGTTGCTCAAGATTGTGTCCTTGAGCAAGGGATTCCATTTGTCGGACTGCGGGATATTTCCCTGTATGGCCGCCACACGTAACGGCGTGCCGGCCGACCCCAGTGCGCCATCGAAGATGCGCCAGGCGCCGTACGTACTACTCGCAATCATCAAAATGGTCACCGCGATCATCGGGCGCCAGCGCCGAGCGCCCTCAGCCATTACCGCATACGCCAACGCGCCGTTGACCAACACCACGAGTGCCGAGACACCAAGTACACCCACTAAACTAGCCACCTGTGCGATCGGCAACACTGGTGTCTGGCTGTATCCCAGCAATTCCCACGGAAACCCAGTGAAGAGATATAGACGGCCAAGCTCGGTCGTTACCCAGACGGCCGGTGCGTACAGAAGACCTCCCGGACCCAGTCGCCGGCAGAGGACACTAATCGCCAGAGCAAAGAGCGCTGGAAAGATCGCGAGATAGGCAATCAGTAGTAAGTGGACAAACAAGGCGACCGGTCGTGATACGCCACCGTATTCGACCATTACCTCGCCGATCCAATACAACGTGCCTGCAAAGTGCACGACGCCGGTAATTAAACCGAAATAAAATGCCCTAAGCGACGACGCGGTTCGGCCAACGGCAACGAGCAACGGCACGAGCGCGAGCCAAGCAAAGACAGGATGACCGCTATTCGGAAAGCTGAGCGCGAGCAGCGTGCCGGAGAGCACGGAAAGGAGAATCCCTACCACTTACCGTGTGACCCAGGGTTTGAGTTGTTCTTCGCGTTCAAGGCGCTGGCGGATTCGTTCGGCTTCTTGCCGGTCACCGTACGGACCTACGCGCACGCGGTAGACGGCTACCGGCGCGTCCGGAGTAGGATAGACGACAAACGTCGGGAAACCCTTGTCCGCCAGATTGTTGGCTATTCGCCGGGCGATCGCGCGTTCGCGATAGGCCGCCACCTGCACCGCAAAGCCTTGCTCTGAGCGATTCGTGGTGGTCGAGCTTGACACATCTGATTGACGCGTCGTAGCCAGTGACACCGCCTCCTCAGAGGCCAACTCCCGGACCGATGTTGGCTTCGTGTGATTAGGTTCGGTGGGCGGGGAAGACTCAGCAGCTATATCAGACCCTTCTACCCGTATCATGGACTCCGCAAGTGAGAAGGGCTGGGCAAGCGGCTCGTCGACCGGATCTGATGTCTCAGCGGAAACGGTAGGAACGGAGTCTGGCAGGCCGCGGAGCGACTCGACAACGTGTTCGTCACTCTCCAGCCGGTTGTAGTAGGTCAGGTCTTCGCCGGACTCAGCCGCCACAGAGAGACCGCCAGCGGACGACCAGATAACTGCCGACCGATCCTCCAGCATGGAGGCGCCGTCTAAACCGACGGTGATCGGATCCCCTAGTAGTCGCAACGGAACCCTACGCCCGACTAATACACCGCACAAGAACACAACAACCGCAACAACAGTCGCCGCCATGAAGAGAAAAACGAGCTGTTTTGCGCTCGGGGTGACGTCGCTCGAGGTTGCAGGAACCATGCGGGAAAACCTGGGCGACCTGCCTTCTACGTCTCTTTCTTGCCGAGAAAGGCGCCCATCAGATCGATCGGCAGCGGAAACACCAGCGTTGAGTTCTTTTCACCGGCGATCTCCGTCGCTGTCTGTAAGTAACGCAAGGTCACCCCGAGTGGGTGAGTTCCGAGCACGTGAGCCGCCTCGGATAATTTCTGCGACGCGATGAACTCTCCATCTGCGTGAATGATTTTAGCACGCTTCTCGCGTTCCGCCTCGGCCTGGCGAGCCATCGCTCGCTGCATGTCTACCGGAAGATCGACATGCTTAACCTCGACCGCGGACACCTTAACACCCCAGGGATCGGTTTGGGTGTCCAGAATCTCTTGGAGTTTCTGATTCAGCGACTCACGCTCGGAGAGCAACCCGTCCAACTCCACCTGCCCCAGCACGCTGCGAAGAGTTGTCTGGGTAAGCTGCGAGGTCGCATAGTGAAAGTTCTCGACCTCGACAATCGCCCGATTCGGCTCCATGACTCGAAAATAGACAACGGCATTGACCTTGACTGATACATTGTCTTTCGTGATGACGTCCTGGGGAGGCACGTCCATCACGATGGTGCGCAAGCCAACCCGCACCATGCGATCAATCGGAGCAAACACGAGAATCACGCCTGGCCCCTTGGGCCGAGGATACAGTTTACCGAGCCGAAAGATAACCGCTCGCTCGTACTCATTTAAAATCTTGACCGAGCTAGCCAGATACAGGGCGAGAATCATAAGAAAAATAAACAGTGTGCTTAGTTCCATGTCGACGTTCCTCCGGGCGGGGTCGAGGTGTCTCGCCGTACCGTCAGCTTCATGCCGTCGACGTCGACAACCCGAACCTGCTCGCCCGCGTGAATCGCTTCCTCTGACGTGGCAGACCAGATTTCACCGTGTGTCAAGACCCGACCGAAGCTGCCGGGGACGATTGCGCCAAGCGCCTTCCCAACCTCGTCCAGCATCCCGGCACGACCCGTCTTTGGGCGTGATCGCTGGGCGTGTACGACCAGCCTGACGAGAAATGCGACGATCGCGCCGAGCGCCAACATCGTCGACAGGATAAACGGCAGGCCGAGTTGAAGCTCCGGCGCCGCTGAGTCCATGAGCATCAGCCCTCCCAGCACCATACTGGTTAACCCACCAGCAGCCAAGACGCCATATGTGGGAGTCAATGTCTCGAGCACCAACAACACTAGGCCGAACGAGATCAAAAGCAACCCGACGTAGTTGATCGGGAGAATCTGAAAGGCGAAGAAAGCTAGTAGCAAACATACACTGCCGACTACACCTGGAACAATGCCACCTGGGTTCCACAATTCGATCGTCAGACCCAACGTCCCAAGGCTGAACAGCAGAACGGCCACTTGCGGGTGGGCGATCGCACTGAGCAGCTGCTGCCGCCAAGTCATCGCGATAGTTTCGATCTTGGCGTTCGCCGTATTCAGTACAACGGTCTCACTATTCCACCGTGTGATTTCGCGCCCGTCGAGTTGTTCGAGAAGATCGTTCAAATCATCGGCAATGAGATCGATGAGCGGCGGCTCAGCCTCGAGCGCTTCCTCCTCGGTAAACGACTGGCTCTCAGTCACCGCGCTCTCCGCAAGATCAACGTTTCGCCCTCGACGGTTGGCGAGAGACCGGGCGTAGGCCGCCACGTCGGATGCAGCCTTTTCGGCCATAGTCTCGTCCATAGGAGAGCCGGTGCCAGATACCGGGTGCGCCGCACCGATGTGGGTTCCAGGAGCCATTGCAGCAATGTCGGCGGCGATTGTGATAAGGAAGCCAGCTGAAGCAGCCCGGGTACCGCTCGGGCTAACGAAGATGGCGACCGGCGTGTCGGCCTCGATGATACTGCTGTTGATGGTTCGGGTGGAGTCAACTAGCCCCCCGGGGGTGCGCAGGTTGAAGACGACCAGCTCCGCGCCACCAGCATCGGCTCGTTCGATCGTTTGGCTGATGAACTCAGCGGAGATCGGATGGATAAGTGCCTCTACGTCGGCAACGTAAACTATCACTCGTCCCGATCGCTTTGGGTCGTCCTGTGCTATCGCCACGAATGTGCAGAGAAAGGAGGCACCTACCAGACTCAGCACCAACGTGATTCCCAGGCTACTAACTTGCAATCGCTTCAATCTCTTTACCCTGCGCATACCGTAGCGAAGCGGCATACCTCTGTCAACGCGATGCAATCATGTCCTCTCGATTTCTGATGTGGTCGATGCCGACTTCTGCCGTGTCCGAATCATTACGATACATCGTTCGCCGTAGACGGAACGACATTGGGTCATCTCAGTGTCGACAAAGAGGTCGAAATGCTCTAGGAACCGCGTGAACGCTGACTCGAAGAACCCGCAGAGCGGCATCGACACCGACACACGTGGATCGCAGAAGATCGAATCGTACAACGCCGCCATCACCAGGTTATTCTGACCGATCAACCTCACTTTGCGCGAAGTACCAAGACGCCGTAGAGCGCGAGCCGCCATTCTCAACACGATCCAGCGGCGCACAAAGGAAGGAAGGCCCCGAAGGCTTGCTTGCCGAAGACCAGACCAGGACTCGACCGTCCAGTCCGCCGTGTATCGCCCGGCGAGCGCGATGACCTTAGCATACTGGCCATTCTCGTACCGCAAGAAGCTTAAGGTCGTAGCAAGTTGGGTGCGGCCGATCGCCTCGTTACCTAACTTACGGGTGTCGAGCCAGTACTCGTAGAACTCAAGTCTTGTGGGCAGACACTCCCCAATCGCCTGATGAAGACTAGCAACGACCAACCGCCCAATTTTTCCGTTGCTCACTTATCTGATAAGGTTGCCCTGACAAATGTGAACGGCGGCGATTCTTGCCGGCGGACATGCGCGTCGCTTTGGCGGCCGGCCCAAAGCGTTTCTCCCCATCGGTGACCAACGCCTTATCGATCGCCAGATCGACGTCTTGTATTCGGTTGCGAGACAAATGGTGATCATTGCCAATGATTGCGACCTCTACGGTGGAATAGGCGTTCCAATCTGGCAAGACCTCGTGTCTGGTACCGGACCATTGGGTGCCATCTTGACCGCGCTTGTCAACGGGACCACATCATCCACGCTAGTCATAGCTTGTGACATGCCGGTCTTGACGGAAGCGTTCCTACAGTACCTCGCCCGTGTCAGGCGAGACGTCGACGTGACGATCCCAAGAACAGCAGATCGCTTACACCCTCTTTGTACTTCGTACAATGATATATGCATTCCGGTGATCAGACACCAGATCGAAACCGGCGCTCTGAAGGTAACAGATATGTTGTCTGAGTTCACCGTGCGCGAGGTCTGGCCAGACGAAATCTCCCGCTTCGACACCAATGGTACCCTCTTCTTCAACATCAATACACCAGACGACTACTCTCGGTGTCTCGAATTAGCAAGATGATTCTGCCTCTTCACAACGCCGTAAGGGCGAAGTTCCGGACGGTCTTAACCAAACACTACGGACTCGACGAGTCATCGTTGCCAGAGATCGTCATCAAATACCCACCAAATCGAAGTTTGGGCGATCTCTCGATCACGGTGGCCTTCGAGCTCTCGCGTACACTTCGGAAAGCCCCCAAGTTGATCGGGAAAGAAATTGTCGCGGCGCTCGGCCAGATCGACGGTGTCACCAAGGCCGAGGCGACTCCCAGCGGATACGTCAACCTGTATCTCAATCGTCCGGCATTTCTCAAGACTGTCATCGCCCCGGCTGTCGGAAAACCTAGCCCCACTGCAGCCGAAGGAAAGACGATCGTCGAGCACACCTCGATCAACCCGAATAAAGCAGCGCACATTGGCCACATGCGTAACGCCGCACTCGGCGATACCCTAGTGCGACTGCTTCGTTTCCAGCATCGCCTTGTCGAGGTGCAGAACTACATCGACGATACTGGCGTGCAGGTGGCTGATGTCGTCGTCGGCTTTCGCGAACTCCAGCAGAAGGGACTTAACGAGATTACACACCTGGCTAACAACAGTCGCTTCGACTACCACTGCTGGGACCTCTACGCACAGGTTACCGAATGGTACAAGGCGGATACTGCTCGTCTTAAGTTCAGGACGCGCGCGTTGCAAGACCTGGAGAACGGGGACAACGAAACCTCGAAAATCGCCGCATTCATCGCCGACCGAATTGTGCGATGTCACCTTGCCACGATGGAACGGCTCAACGTCGATTACGATCTCCTCGCCTGGGAAGGCGATATTCTCAGGCTGGAATTTTGGACTCGAGCTTTCGACGTGCTGAAGAAGTCGGGCGCGGTCTTCCATCAAACAAAAGGTGCACAAGCCGGCTGCTGGGTCATGCTTCTGGACGACAGGCCGGGGTCAACCGAGACTCCAGACGATGCAACCAGGGAAGCCGCACCGGCAAAAGTCATAGTCCGATCTGACGGAACTGTTACCTACGTCGGCAAGGACATCGCCTACCAGTTCTGGAAGTTCGGACTGCTGGACAAGGATTTCCACTACCGCCTATACGCCCATCAGCGATCGGACCGACCGATCTGGGCAACCGAGGCAACGGCCACAAGCGGATCCGCCCCGCCACCCTTTGGCCGTGCAAGTGCCGTCTATAACGTCATCGACACGCGACAAAGCTACTTGCAGAATCTCTTAAAGCAGGCGCTCTTCGCCATCAAGCACGCCAACGAGGCTGAACATTCGATGCATTTCTCTTACGAAATGGTCGCGTTGTCTCCAGCGACCGCAAGTGCGTTTGGCTACGACGTCGACACGGAGGCTGGACAACCGTTTATCGAGGTCTCTGGCCGTAAAGGGTTAGGGGTCAAGGCCGACGACCTGCTCGATCGCGTCACCGACGCAGCACGGCAGGAGGTCGTGGCGCGTAACAAGGAACTATCAGATGCCGAGGCCGACCGTATCGCGGGAATAATTGCAGTCGCGGCCATTCGGTATTCCATGATCAAATACTCGCGCGGGAAGGTGATTGCTTTTGACATCGAGGAGGCATTGAGCTTCGAAGGTGAAAGCGGGCCCTATCTTCAGTACGCCACTGTTCGAGCAACCAACATACTGCGAAAGTTTCAGGCCCGCGATGGTCACGATGAGACACAACTAGCAGCGCTGCTGGACACCCTTGCTCCGACGGCGTTGATCGATGATGGCGATGCTGGTGCTACTGACCTCTGGGCGTTAGTGCTCGAGGCTGCACGTCTCGATGAAGTCGCTGGCCAAGCCGTGCGCACCCTAGAGCTCTCTTTACTCGCCAAGTACGCCTTTAGCCTAGCGCAAGCCTTTAATACCTTTTACCACCGCTACCAAGTCATAAACGAGAACCGTCAGGACGTCAGGCTCTGGCGTGCAGCCGCCGTCAGCTACTCTCGTCAGCAGTTGACGCGTGCGCTGAACCTGATGGGGTGCGAGGTCCCGCCGCTGATGTAGACCGATCCAGCGCCGGCCAAACTCGACGTGTACTGTGTCTGGGAAAAAGTCAAACGCCTCGAGATACTGTGTACCACATGAGTACCACCGTGCAGAAAGCCAACATGGCTGTTTCGCACGTAAAAATATGTTCGCATTTGATAGCGCCTCTCTAGCAAAACGCCACAACCCATCGGCGACTATCTCTCCCTACGCAAAACGAGTATCGTCTTGCTCGTGAGCACCCTAGTCAAAAGAAACGCGTGGCAGCTTGAAATAGTCGCGTAGTAGCCTATCGGCGCCAGCCTCGACCGCCTGTTTAAACGCGACGCTCGGCATCCGTTCACGAAACGGCTCAAGATCTCGCTCCGTTTCCTCCCGAAGGCGTACACGAAGCGACATCTCCGCCGTTTGTCGCAAAGTCGCCACGAGTTGGCCATCGACATCCGCCAGTAGGGTCAACAACCGTTGACGGGTCGAGCCCCGCGCCGTTTTAGCCGAATCCCTGGCGGCATCCAATTCCCGCACGAGGCCATCTATGAGCGATTCAACGCCTGACGGCCGATCGCTGCTGTCACGCCAGGCCTTTAAACGAGTAATCACCTGTTCGAGGTGTTTCGCAAGCGACGGTCCACGTCCTGAGCTACCAGACGAGACCGAAGATGCTACTCCTACCGCGCGGCGCCAGTCGTCGTAGAGATCGAGGACGTTGGCCTCACAGTATTCGATCCGAACCGGTCGACGTTTCCGTCCTACCGCGTAGTACCGATCGAAGGTTCGATCGATTGCTCGGCAGACGATACGAAGCGGGATATCCTGGTTGGCCCAGTCACTGACGAGTTCGAAAGCTGGGCCCACAATGCGAATAAGGTGTCCGTCGTTCTTACGACCAAGATACACCTCAACCTCACGACAATAGGAGCCTGGATCCATTCTCGAAACTTACCTCCTGACTCCTTGGTTCCGTTCCCAGACCAGCCTCAGTCCCGTGAGCGTGAGGTTCACATCTACGTGATCGATAACGTCGGTCTCGGTAGCTACTTCGTGTGCCAACCCACCCGTCGCCACCGTCACGACATCGCCATTACCCGTCAGCTCGCGCACGAGCCGCTCGACTACCCCCTCGACCATAGCCACGTACCCAAAGAATAAACCCGACTGCATAGAGGCGACCGTCGTGCGACCGATCAACTCATCCGGACGACACACATCGACCCGCGGCAACTGTGCAGCTCGCTGAAATAGTGCATCGGCCGAGATCTCAACTCCCGGGCAGATCACCCCGCCCAAATACTCGCCGGTAGCTGATAACGCGTCAAAAGTGGTGGCGGTACCGAAATCTACGACGATTTCAGGAGTGTTAGGCTTACCGTACACTGCTAAGGCCGCAACGGCGTTGACCAGCCGGTCGGCACCAACCTCGGCGGAGTTCTCGTATCGAATCGATAACCCTGCGTTGGTCGCGTCAACACTGAGCGGCACTTGCTTCAACCCACGGGACAACATCTTGGTCACCGTGCCTGTAAGCGCTGGCACTACAGACGAAAGCACGACCCCATCGATCTTCTCCAAGTTGACCTTGCGTTCCGCGAAGAAACGGCTAACCAGCACCCAAAACTCGTCCACTGTGCGGTTTCGCACCGTAGCGAGGCGCCAGCTGACCTTCAGCGTCGCACCCTCGAAGATACCGAGCACGATGTTCGTATTACCTATATCAATCGCCAGCAGCATAGACTTCTACAACCAGGTCAACTCACCCCCAACAATCCGCTCCGTCTCACACCCGCACTTAACGAGCAACGCCCCGTCAGATGCCAGGCCGGCTGTCACCCCGTGCCGGCGGGCTTTGTCGCTGCGCCACGCCACGCGAGTGCCTACACTGGTAGGCGCTAGCTCCTGCCACCGTGTCAGTAGAATTTTTCGGTCACCAGCCAGAAAGCGCTTACGCCAGCGCTCCAGCGCTTCAAGTACGGTAACAAATACGGCCGCCCGATCGACGGGCCCAGCGACTTCAGCTTCGATCGAGCTTGCGCACGCCGCAAGTTCGACCGGGTATTCGGTCCGACGAACGTTGATACCAATCCCAAGGATGATGGTATCTGCCGCATCGGTAGAACCAGGAGCCTCGGCAAGGATTCCAGCAACCTTGCGCTGCGTGGCCACACCGCGCTCAGTTTCAACTTCAGTCGTGACCACGACATCATTGGGCCACTTGAGTTCAGCCGCTAGCCCTGTGGAATCACGGAGCGCCTCGGCCACTGCAACTCCAGCCATCAGAGTCACAACCTGGGGAGCTCTCCCAAGGTGCCGCAGTACAATGGAAAAGTACAAACCGTCGTCGGGTGGTGAAAACCACGCGTGTCCCCTCCGCCCACGACCGGAGGTCTGCGCCGCCGCCAGAACTGTCGTGCCATCGGCCGCACCGTCTGCCGCCAAATGCGTGGCAACGTCATTGGTCGACGACACCACGGAGAAGTAGAACAAGCGCCCAGCAAAGGACCCCAGCCGAGCGGCCGCCTGGCGAACAGCCCCGGCAACATCTGACGGCACGTAATCAGTCATACCAGATCATTTACAAGAATCGCCGCCGGACGCAATGGCCAGCCGCTGGAGTTCGAAGCTGATGTCCGCCGCTGGTGCCGAATGGGTCAGCACGCCGACTGACACGTAATCGGCACCGGTTGAGGCAACCGCATCGAGTCGTTCAAGGGTAATACCGCCAGAAACCTCAACCTTCGCACGCCCATGGACAAGCCGCACAGCTTCACTCACATCTTCAATCGCGAAATTGTCTACCAGAATTTCGTCGGCACCCGCCGCGAGCCCGGCAGTTACGTCTGCTAGACTGTGGGCTTCGATCTCAATCGGCATGTCGTGTTTGGCTTCACGAACTCGGTGCACGGCATCGAGCACCGAACCAGCGACACGAGTGTGATTCTCCTTGATCAGAAGTCCATCGTTTAAACCAAACCGATGGTTGACACCTCCGCCAGCACGCACCGCGTACTTCTCGAGCACTCGAAGTGTCGGGGTCGTCTTCCGAGTGTCCAGGATAGTAATCCGACCGGCAGCCTCGTCGACAAAGCGTCGCGTTAAAGTCGCGATTCCGGACATCCGCTGCAAGAAATTAAGCGCGGTCCGTTCGGCCGTCAACAAGGCAGCCGCAAGCCCGGTAATCCGCGCAACAATATCACCAGCCTGACAGGGCTCGCTATCTGTTCGGAATCTGGAAACCTCGGCGTGTTGATCTAGTTGCAGGAAAGCCTCGATGGCCACCTCAAGCCCCGCTAGAATGCACGGTGACTTCATTAGGATCTCGCCCGTGGCGCGCTCCTCGCTTGATACCATTGAGTCCGTTGTTAAATCGCCACAACGCATGTCCTCCGCGAGTGCTTGACGCACGATCTCGCGATACAGTGACGGATCCAGCGGACCGAACGGTTCAGTCTTCATCCGACCAACTCTTCGAGGATCTGCTCGAGTTTCTCCTGCTTGATACCAATCTTGCTCTCCTGTGTCGTCGCCTCCAGCACAACCTCCGGCGCGGCCCGTTCGATGAACGCCCGGGTGGAAAGCCGTGCCTGGAGTACCCCCCGTTGCTTTCTCAGCTTTACGAGCTCGCGTTTAATCCGCTCGGTCTCCTTATTCCGGTCAACGATACCGGCAAGTGGAATGTGAATCTGAAAATCTCTGACGACGCGCCGAACCGTATCTCGGTTGCGTTCAACCTTGGTAGCACAGTCAAGTGTCCCTAGCCCAGCCAGACCGTTAACGTGGCTCCGTTGTGTTTCGATAATCTGACGGATCTCTGGACTAGCGCCTTGCACGATAACTGAGATGCGCCGTGCCGGCGGAACTCCCCACTCAGACCGCACGGTCCGGATGGTCGTCGTGAGCTCCTGGAGCAAACTCATAGCGGCAACGGCTTCATCATCCACCCATTTCGGTTCCTTTCTGGGAAACGCGGTAAGTGCGATCGTGTGGCCCTGTCCGTTGGGAGCTACGCCATCGCCCGATCGTTTCGGTAGCGCCTGCCAGATCTCCTCGGTCACGAACGGGATGAACGGATGCAGCATGCGAAGAATCCGATCGTGAACCTCTAATAACACAGCTATAGCAGTATCACGTGCTTCTCCTCTGGACTGGAGCTCAGGTTTGACTAGTTCGATGTACCAATCTGCGTATTCGTGCCAAAAAAAGTGATGGAGACGATCAGAGGCCACGTCAAAACGGAATTTAGTCAGTGCAGTGTGTAACTCGTCTGCTAGGGCGCTCGTCCGGTGCAACATCCACCGGTGGATCAGGTTGAGACTAGGGGCCGGCGGAACAGCTGGACGCTCGTTTAACGTCGATGGTACGTTCATTAACACGAACCGCGAGGCGTTCCAGACCTTGTTGATGAACTGACGATATCCACGGAGCCGCCCTTCTGACAATGAAATGTCCATGCCCGGCGAGGCAAGTGAAGCTAGAGTGAAGCGGAACGCATCGGCACCGATCTCTCCAATCAACTCAAGAGGATCGACCACGTTCCCCTTCGACTTGCTCATCTTCTGGCCATGCTCGTCCCGAACCAGTGATGTAATGTAAACCTGCTTGAAAGGCACATCGCCCGCGAACTTCACGCCTAACATCATCATGCGGGCTACCCAAAAAAAGATGATGTCATGGGCGGTAATCAGCAGAGTGGTTGGATAGTAGCGCTCAAGATATTTGGTCTTGTCAGGCCAACCCATTGTGCTGAAAGGCCACAAACCAGAGCTGAACCAGGTGTCGAGCACATCGGTGTCCTGCCTCAGGGCGCCGCCACATGGGCAGACGGATGGCGTTTCCTCGACGACTAGAGTCTTCCCACAAATGTCGCAATACCAGGCTGGGATCCGATGTCCCCACCACAACTGACGCGAGACACACCAATCGTGAATGTTCGTCATCCAGTCGAAATACGTTTTAGTCCAATTATCAGGAACGATTTGAGTCCGCCCTTGTCTGACTACCTCGATCGCCTGCTCAGCCAGCGGCCTAATCTTTACAAACCACTGCGTCGAAACAAGCGGTTCGATAACGGTGCCACAGCGCTGACAGTGCCCGATCGCGTGCACGTGTGCCTCGACACCAGCAAGGAGTCCCTCTTCCTCGAGTTGGCGTATCAATGCCTTCCGAGCGGCAAAGCGATCCTGCCCCGCGTATGGTCCCGCCTCGTTTGTCATTCGTCCGTTCTCATCGATCACCGACACGTGCGGTAAATCGTGCCGCTCACCAATCGCAAAGTCTGTAGGGTCGTGGGCGGGTGTCACCTTGACCGCGCCGGTACCGAATTTAGGGTCGACTACGGAATCAGCCACAAAGGGAAGCTCGCGGCCAATAACCGGCAACCTGACCTTTCGGGTCATGATGTCGCGGTAACGCTCGTCGTCAGGATGCACCGCCACCGCAGTGTCCCCCAGCATCGTCTCTGGCCGCGTCGTTGCAACGGTGACCGCACCGTCCCCCTCGAGGTAGGGGTACCGGATGTGGAAGAGCTTGCCTTTACTCTCCTTGTGGACGACTTCAAGATCCGAGAGCGCCGTTCCACACCTGGGACACCAGCTCACTAGATAATTACCACGGTAGATGAGGTCTTCACGATACAAAGCGACAAATACACGCCGGACCGCTCGAGACAAACTCGCGTCAAGAGTGAATCGCTCGCGCGTCCAGTCGACCGAGGAGCCGAGCTTACGCATCTGGTTGGTGATGGTACTGTGGCTCTGCTTGACCCACTCCCAGACTCGTTCCTCAAAGGCTTCACGCCCAAGGTCGTGGCGTGTCTTCCCCTCGGCGGCCAGCTGCTTCTCCACGACGTTCTGTGTCGCGATGCCCGCGTGATCGGTGCCTGGCAACCACAACACGTCAAATCCTTGCATCCGCTTCCAGCGAGCCACGATGTCCGGAAGGGTCTGGTTTAGCGCGTGGCCGATGTGCAACCACCCGGTAACGTTGGGTGGGGGAATTACCATGCTGAAGGGCATGCGGTCCGACGACGGATCGGCACGGAAAGCACCTATCCGCTCCCAGTGGGCGTACCACTTTGGATCGACCTTCGCGTGTTCGAATACTTTCTTCAGCTCGGACATGTCAGCTGATCGTATCAAGAGCCGGAACAACCAAGCTACTAAGGATTGACAGAACGACCAGAACCAATGGTAAAGCTACGGTCGTGGGTAAACGGTGGCACCTTTGCGGTCGACCTACGACGAAAGTCTGAAGGCTACGAGCTCCGTCGTTTCACTTTCCGGAGCCGACGCCTTGAGCTCAATGACATATTCACCGGGTGGTAGATTTGCCGGTATCAGGTCCACCTGATAGGAATAGCCGTCTGCCGCCGGTTGGATGTCGAGTGGATACATCGGATCGCCACCACGATTGAGCAGCCGCGCCTTGGTGTCCGGCACGGAGGTCCCCGGCGCGTACGCCTCGAAACGAATCAGCAGGCGGTCCGTCCGTCGAAATTCCCGTCCGGTACTAGGTACCGCGTCCCAGTCCTCGACGAGCTTCTTCCACTCCAGGCTGTTACGCGCCCTGACGAATGATGGAGTGCTGATCATGACGTCCGTGCCAGTGAAATCCTGAATCTCGATTTCGTCAAGATCCCTGTCCAATACTTCTCCACCTTCGCCCTCGACCGCCAGACTCATTTGCATCATCCCGGGATCAGCTTCGAACTCGACCTTCATCATCGCCGGCGTACTAGAGGCATGACGTGAACGGACCGTGCCACGACCCAAACTCTGGTCCTGTTCAGGGACACGGCCGCGATAGTAAGCGCCACCCTTAATTCCCACGGCGGTCAGGAGTACACGCGATGGTTCATCGCCGCGCCGTTCCTCGGATGTAGGCTCCCAGACGAAAGTTACGCGCGTCTTGCCGTTCTCTCCCTTTGAGGCACCCACCCAAGTCCGAACGAGACGCCCACGCCTGGTCGGCTCCACCAATGCGGCAAGAGCCGTGTCAACCGCCTTCGGCGGTTCATTGGCCGTGGTGGCCAACGCGCGTTCTGCATCACGTTCAGTAATGGCCCAGTAGCCCTTGCGGCTCCGAACCTTCACGTCATTTCGCTTTACCCGAACCGTAATTTCGTGAAACTTTCCATCGTTTGCTGTTTGGGTGGAATTGTACCCGAGTAAGTAATAGGAGCTCCCGTCCCGAAGCATCTGCTGCAGCCCTGAAGAAAAATCATTTTGATTAATGATCGCGCGGCCATCTGTTTCCTCGGCGAGCACGTAAAGCGTTTCCTGCGTCGACTGAAGGGCTCGCGAGTCGGTCATGTTGCTGATGTTTGGCTGGCTGATGTCGAACTCTCCCATTGCGAGACCACGGGGGTCGAGCGAGTAGATCGCGGTGTTGAAGCGGTTCGCCGTCGAAAACACTTCCCTGAGATCAAGCATAAGAGAGCTGTTTTGGAAGTACTCATATGTCTGTTCGATGTGACTGTCCCCGGCAAAGGAATTTCCCCTCGCTGGATTGTCGATGATGCTCGACCCGATGATGGCACTACGGGCGCGTAACTGAGGCGGAACGTAATTCGTATAACCCTCGCTCACAAGCAGCACGTGCTTACGGCCCTCACGGAGGCCACCCATGTGAATCATGAGCCCCTTGAGAGCCGAGAGCGACACGTCGTTACGGATGCGTTCCACGATAGTTGGTGGATAGTGGTTGTAACGCGCCTCAAACTCGTTCCTGACCTCGTACTTGTACTTGACACCCGATAGATTTTGGACTGCGTTGATAATGCCTGTGTGATTACGCGTTAGTCGAACGTCGAACAGCGGCGTGAGGGGGTACATGATACCCACCAGGTCAGTTGGTAATAAGTTGTTCTTGAGGAACTCGGCCAAGCGCATTCCAGCGCGAGCTCCATTACCTTCCCGTACGTGATAGTCGTCAAAGAAGATCACGAACAGCCGGATGTCAGGCCGTGACGCCTCGCGTTCTTCGTCGTACTTGTTAAAGATCCGCTTGACTGGTCCGGCATTCGGCGCGGACACGTCGCTGATCTCGATAAACTGGAATGACTCAACGGTCTGTGGAACCCCATCTTCAATGATCTCAAAGTCATCGACTGTAAGATCGGTGACGGGGTTATCGTCATCGTCGGTGACGATGGCATCAACTCGGATGAAGTTGATCCCGGTACGGAAGATAGGGACCAGTGGTTCCTGCTCGACCGATTGCTGCTCCGCAACGATGTTTCCCGCGTCTGGTGCCTGACCTTGTGGCGGTAGCGGTTGCTGAGACTCAGCTCGGCCAATTGCGATCAGAAGCGCCAGCAACAGAATGGGAATGACCCCGTGAAGTCTAACGGCACTCAACATACATGTCTCGCTGTCTGAAGGCGACTTTCTCAATGATATCATCGCACCAATCAGAAGAATCGACGATGTCTGATGTTTCCGCCCTGCCAACCCCTCTCACGCGTCTGACCGAAGACGAGTAACTTTTCGCGCCAATGTTCTGGCCTTCACCGAGGCCGAACTGATACCACGCGTTAAGGAAATGGACGCATAGGGTGAAATCCCGCGCCCGCTCATTGATCAACTATTCGCGCTGGGAATTATGGGTATCGATACTCCGGAAAACTACGGTGGCGCTGGCGCACACTTCTATACGAGGGCACGTCTAACATGCAACTTCAGACGATCGCAAAGCAGATTCTGCAGGGTAATGACCTACTCTACGAGGATACAGGGGCACTGACCATCACCTTCGCGTCGGCGGTCACAAGTTTCTCGAAGATAGGCGCGAGGCGCTGGACCGTCTGATCTGGCATCTCCGGCACGACACGAGTTTCCCCAACCACCCCCATGAAGTTAGTGTCGCCTTCCCAACGTGGCACCAGATGCATGTGGAGGTGGCCGAGGACTCCCGCACCGGCAGTCCGGCCTAGGTTCATCCCGATGTTCATGCCGTGCGGCGAGTAGGCCTCGGTCAGGACCATCTCGGCCGTTCGGGTGAGACTGATGAGTTCTGTGAGCTCCTCCGGTGTAGCATCAGCCAGCGTGCCTACGTGCTGCTTCGGAGCCACCATCAGGTGACCGTTGTTGTACGGAAACTTATTGAGGATTACAAACGCCGTCTTACCGTGAAACAGTACCAGCGGGGACGCCGTGGCCGAGGAAAGTGCCTGACAAAAGATACAGCCCTCGTCTTTACCCCCAGCCGAGCTCATCACGTACGTCAATCTCCACGGAGCCCAAAGGCGTTTCACTGTAACAGAGGGTAGAAATCAGTATTGCAGAATCCCAGTATCTGAAACTGGTGCCGGAGCGGACACCTCTGGCTCAAGTCCAGGCTCCCGGTTTATGAGCTCCTTCAGCTCCTTGCCGGGTTTGAAGTAAGGCACCTTCTTGGATGGCACGTCCACTCTGTCGCCTGTCTTGGGGTTCCGACCCTTCCGAGGCTCCCGGCGGCGTAGCCGAAAGCTGCCAAAACCTCTAAGCTCGATCTTCTCCCCGCGGTGGAGCGCCTTAATGATGCTGCGAAAGACGGTGTCGACGATGACCTCGGAGTGCTTCTTCGTGAGGTCGGCAACGCGAGCAACTTCTTCGACAAGTGCCGCCTTGGTCATACTGCCTCCAGCCACGGGACCTCCCCTCCTCAATCGGACGACGTCTGTTGCTTAAAGTGATCGCCGAGCGTCACTTCTGACGAATCTTCCGTCGCGTAGTCTTGCCAATCGGTCGCGTGGTCATCTGATTTCAACGCGCGGATGCTGAGTCCAATCTTGCGTTCGGTCGGGCTCAACTTGATGATCCGCATCTTGATGACCTCGTCAACCTTCAATTCCTCTTTCTGCCCGCCCTGCTGTTCGTCGAATTCCGAAACGTGGATTAATCCCTCGATCCCCTCAGCCAGCTCTACGAATGCGCCAAAGTTCGTAACGCGAACGATCTTACCCTCAAGAATATCCCCAACCTTATTATCGGCAAAGAATGCGTCCCAAATACCGGTGGCTAGCTGCTTCAACCCAAGAGATAAGCGCTGGTTATCGGCGTCGATATTAAGCACCATCGCTTCGACCTCATCCGCTTTCTTTAGGATTTCTGACGGATGCTTAAGCCGCTTACTCCACGACATGTCAGAAATATGGATCAAGCCGTCAACCCCCTCTTTGACCTCGACAAATGCACCAAATTCGGTCAGATTGCGTACTTGGCCGGTGATGCGTGAGCCTATTGGGTATTTCTCCGCTACTTGGTGCCAGGGGTTGCTCTCAATCTGCTTTAGGCCGAGAGAGATGCGGCGTGCTTGTGAATCGACCCCGAGGACCAACGACTCGACCGTGTCGCCGACGTTGAGGACCTTCGAGGGGTGCTTGACACGCTTACTCCACGACATCTCTGAAACATGGATTAACCCTTCGACCCCAGGCTCAAGCTCCACAAACGCACCGAAATCTGTGAGACTCACGACCTTGCCCGATATCCGTTCTCCAATTGGATACTTGTCAGCCGCCGCGGCCCACGGATCGGCGTGGAGTTGTTTATAGCCCAACGAGACCCGCTCGGTCTCCGGATCGTACTTAAGAACCGTCACCTCGACCTCGTCATTAACTTTGAAGAACTCGGAAGGATGTTGGGCACGACCCCACGACATATCGGTCACGTGCAATAGGCCGTCGATGCCACCGAGATCGATAAACGCCCCATAGTCAGTGATGTTCTTAACGACGCCCTTTATCACCTGACCCTCGTTGAGGTTCGCGAGCGTTTCCTTCTTCTTCTCGACGTTCTCTTCTTCGAGAACCACTTTTCGTGAGAGCACGATGTTGCCGCGCTTCTTATTGACCTTGATGACCCGCATCCGGAGCTCCCGTCCCCTCAGCGAGTCGAGATTACGAACGGGACGGATGTCGATTTGCGAGCCTGGGAGGAATGCACGGACGCCGATATCGACCGCAAGGCCACCCTTGATCCGCTCGATGACGCGGCCGATAACCACCTTACGGCTGGCATAAGCCTGTTCGACATCGTCCCAGATCTTCATCTTCTCAGCCTTTTCACGGGAGAGAACGATGTGACCCTCACGATCCTCAGTGCGTTCCAACAACACCTCAACTGAATCGCCAGGCTGGACCGCCACCTCACCGGTCTCATCGACGAACTCTGTAATGGAAATGATGCCTTCGGACTTATAGCCAACGTCGACGATGACTTCAGAAGCACTTACTGCAAGGACGGTTCCCTTGACGACCTCGCCTTCGGCAATGTTTCGGAAGCTGCGCCCGTACAGGTCGAGAAGACGAGCGTATTCGGCCGGGTCAATCTCTACTTCTGCCAGGTCCACATCCAGCGGGTCTCGCTGCCCGGCCGCGAGCTCCGGCACCACAGCTGTGCCGCTGTCTCGATTCTCCGGAGAATCAACCTTGGCTACGTCGTCCGTATTCGTCATGTTCTGCGGATCCTTCTAAGACCTCACCTGGTCACAGTTAACAAGTAGACGCTCATCCATTTGCGCTAAGCACCAGACTGTACGATACTTATCGACGGTCAGTCAAATACGAAAGGAACGCTGGATGGCGAAGTCCAAGCGGAAATCCAGAGCCAAATCCTCAAGAAAGATTAAGACTAAGAACACGACTCGTACGCGCTCGGCTCGTCCCATCGCAGCTAAGAAACGGGCCTCCAAAACCCCGCGTAAGATCAAACATCGCCGAAAGACGGCGCGAGCCCGCTCGGCGCGGCTCATGGCCAAACCACGGGCTAAGAAAAATGGCGGTTTGAAGAAAACCGCCAAGAGAACGGCTAAGTCAGCGAAGAAAAAGACCGCTCGCAAGACGACGTCGAAGCAAAAATCAACAGCCAAGCGGCGCCGGCCTGCAAGCACCACGCGTAGGAGTCGTCCGAAACCAGCCAGTCTGGAGCGACCGCGACGTATCCTACCCGAAGCAACGACCCAGCCAGTGGTGGTTACGGTAGCAATCCCGTCAACGACGGTCACCCCCAACCAAGGCGAGCCAGTTATCGCTAGCGATGTGGACAGCGGGCGGACCGTTAAGCTCGAGAATCGACTGGATGATTTAATTGAGCGGGTTAGTTTCGAGAACGACAAGGAAAACGAAGAACGCTAATTAGCCAAACGTTCGAACAGTCTTAATTTTTGGGACCTACCTACTTGACGATCCTCGATCAGTTCTGTATAATGGCTGTTGTTGAGATTGAGAGAAACAGCCATAACTCTACCTGAGTTTACACGAACCTTCGGAACCGTTCGAGCGTGTCTGTCCCACCTTGAGACTATCCGGTGGAAGGATGGCCCGTATTGCTCACGCTGCGGGAGCCTGGGGAAGATCTACCATTACGCCGATGGGCAGCGCCACCGGTGCTCCGACTGCAAGCGCGTGTTTCGTCTCATTACTGGCACCATCTTTGGGGACAGCCCAATCAAGCTACTTCCTAAGTGGTTCCTAGCCATCTACCTGGAAACTACACACTCCAAGGGCATCGCTTCAACTCAGTTAGCCAAGCATCTAGGCGTGACACAACAGACTGCCTGGTTCATGCTCCAGCGCATTCGCAACGCCGTGGCGAAAGGCGGCACGAACGGGATGCTCGGCGGGCAGGTCGAGGTTGATGAGACCTACATCGGTGGAAAGGAACGAAACAAGCACGCCTGGAAGCGAACGACTGGAACGCAAGGACGGAGCACAAAGACCAAGACGGTTGCCTTCGGCATACGGGAGCGGGGCGGTGATACCCGCGCGTTTCAGGTCCGGTCCACCAAGGGGAAAGACATCACCCCCCTGATGATTCAGTACGTGGCGCTGGGGTCGCCAGGTGCACGCCGATGACAACAGGGCGTACGGGGCACTAGACGGGTTCTATGCGGTAGACCGCGTGAATCACTCGGCTGGTGAATATGTGAGAGGGAATACGCATACTAACAGTATCGAGAGCGTGTGGGCCATGACTAAACGGGTCTACGTTGGGACGCACCACTGGTGGAGTCGGAAGCACACCCAGCTCTACCTCAATGCCGTGTGCTACCGGCAAAACAGACGGCTGAACGGTAAGAAAGAAACCGTTAACGATGCGCTCGGTCGTGGCCTGACAAACGATGCACGGCTGAGCTATAAGGACCTCATCGCATGAAGGCAGCACCCAAGACTGACCCGCTTTCTGCCTTCAATAAGGTTCTTAAACACACGACTGTTGAGTATCTTGACCGGCCCAGGGCGTACCCGTTCGTGAAGTGGGCGGGAGGAAAGCGGTCCCTCATCCCTGAGATCATCAAGGTTCTGCCAGAGAAGTTCGGAGATTATTGGGAGCCGTTCCTTGGGGGCGGGGCGGTGTTCTTTGCGCTCGACAGCCGCATTCGCAAAGCGCATCTGTCAGACGTGAACCTTGAGCTAATCATCGCCTATCGGATGATTCACGCACGGACAGATGCAGTTATTGAGGCGTTGCAGGCGCACAAACGGAAGCACAACCGTCGCCATTACCTATATGTCCGCAACAAGATGCACGATGAACAAGACCCAGTTCTGCTCGCCGCGCGGTTCATCTATCTCAACAAGACGTGCTTCAACGGGCTCTATCGAGTCAACAAGCACGGACGGTTCAACGTTCCGATTGGGCGACATACAAACCCGACGATTTGTGATATTGAGAACCTACGGGCGGTGTCAGACGTGCTGGCCAAGGCCACGTTCACGGCCAAGTCATTTGACCGCATCGAACCAAAGGCCGGCGACCTCGTGTACTGTGACCCACCCTATGCTGGGACATTCACCGGCTACACTGGGGAAGGCTTTGACGCCGACGATCAAAAGGCCCTTCGTGATTCCTGTCGACAGTGGCGCAAGGCTGGAGCACACGTCATCGTGTCTAATAGCGATACGGAGAGCATCAAGCGTCTGTATCGAGACTTCACCCGTCACACGGTCTCTGCTCCGCGTAGCATCAATAGCGATGGGAATGGGCGCGGCAAGGGACCCCAACTGTTGATTGTCGGGTAATGGCCACTGGCGCAAACCGATCTGGTCGCCGGCTGGAAGACTTCGTGGCGGACGTGCTGAACGAACGTGAGTACCTGTTGGTGCCGCCCGTTCGGTTCTTTCCAGCTCGGGAGCTGGAACAGCCCATCTACACGCGCCAGTGCGAGATCGGAAAAGACATCTACGGCAAGAAACGGCGCGTGGATGCCATTCTCTACCACCCACGCCTCTACCCTGAGTGTTTGGTGATTCAGTGTAAGTGGCAGGCATCAGGTGGGAGCGTTGAAGAGAAGTACCCGTTCGAGGTTCTGTCGATCTCACAGAATCAGTTTGACACCATCATCATTCTTGACGGGGACGGCTACTCCGCTGGCGCAAAGCAGTGGCTGACCAACCAGGCCGGAAAGAACCGACTACTCCACGTGTTCACGCAAGGGGAGTTCGCTCGGTTTGTAAGTCACGGTCGGTTGTAAACAGTGAGCAACGCACCGTTCGATCCTTCATCGGTATCTAAGGTGTTTGTGCCGACAGATCCCGAATTAACAGAACGCCTGTATAGAATGGTCGATGGTCGATGGATCATTGCCGATATCACGCGCGAGCCAACTCTCTATACGGAAGTCAGAACTGAGATTGCCGACAGATGGCGAAAGAATTACTGCTACTAGGATCGTCAAGTAGGTAGGTCCCTAATTTTTTCAAACTCTGTAAGGCCTAAACTGTAAACCTCTTAAAGACTAGTCTCTGATTTGCTCAGTTTTTCTTTGACAATTTCTAGCACTCTTCGTACCACTTCCGCAATTGGCACCCCAGTCGTATCAATCGACACTGCGTCAGGCGCGCGCATCAACGGTGAGATTTGACGTGTCCGGTCAGACCGGTCTCGGGCCTCAAGGGCACTCGCGACCTCGGCGAGGTCAGCACCCTTTGACCACCTATGAACAGGGTCTTTCGAACGCCGGGCAGCGCGTTCCTCGGCTAATGCGTCAAGGTAGATCTTGACCTCGGCTTTCGGAAAGACAACAGTCCCGATGTCTCGTCCTTCCATAACGACGGTCAAATTGTTAGCGTATTCCCGCTGGTGCCAGACCAATGCTTGCCGGACCTTCGGCATCCGTGCCACAGTCGCGGCTGCCGCGTCCATCTCCGGTGTTCGGATAGCTTGTGTAACGTCGTGCCCGTCGATGACCACCCGGGCGGTACTCAAGTCAAACACCGCTCGGGTTGCAACCTCGGTTATCGCGTTTTCGTCATCAAGATCAAACCCTTGGTGCTTGCTTTTCCAAGCGACCGCTCGATACATGGCCCCGGTGTCTACGTACACACACTCTAGTGTTTGAGCCACCGCTCGGGCGACCGTACCCTTGCCGGCACCAGATGGTCCATCGATAGCAATCACGGGACTCATTTCGTATGCCCGGCTGAACCCGACCCACCCGGCGCTGGTCCAGCCGAAAGACTCTGCCGTAGCCGGTCCAGGTCTCGGAGTGTCAATTCACGAACCTGGCCTGGCGGCAACCCACGATCACGTAGCGGACCAAGCTGGATCCGTCGGAGACGCAGCACCGGGTGACCAATCGCATCAAACATGCGGCGCACTTGGCGATTGCGCCCCTCCCGTAGTGTGACCCGAACACGTGCCTGATCCTGCTGACGCGTGCGGTGGCTTCCCATCAGCCGAATCTCGGTGGGTGCTGTTCGACGTTTCTCCAACCAAATCCCCGCTGCGAACCGGCTGAGCTCGCGAGCTGTGGGGACGCCTCGAACAACCGCTTCGTACACCCGGATGAGTCCGCCACGGGGGTGGGTTAACTGTTGGGCAAGCGCTCCGTCATTGGTGAGCAGCAGCAACCCCTCTGAATCATAGTCGAGACGACCAACCGGGTAGACGTACTCTCGAACGCCAGATACCAAGTCCATTACGGTCTTCCGACGCTGTGGGTCAGACCTCGTGGTGACGTAGCCACGTGGCTTATTGACCAACAGGTAGCGATGCCGCTGAGCTCTTCCTACGCGGCGGGTATCCACTCTGATGTCGTCTGCCTCTGGATCGGCACGCACTCCTAGTTTGGAGACAATCGTGCCGTTAAGCGTCACACGGCCATTGATAATCAGCTGCTCAGCCGCGCGCCGTGAAGCAATCCCCGCCGACGAAAGAATCTTCTGTAGGCGGATTCCTCGAATTTTCATGATAATGCGTCTACTCAGTGAATCTGCTCCTCCGGTGTGCCGGATGCCGCTGGCTCCGACTCAAAAGGTAATGCCTCGTCCATCGGATAGGCCTCGGAGAGCCCTGCCGGTACGTCCATTCCCAGTGCTTCAGCCATGTCCTCAACCTTGGGCAGATCGGACAGGTCCTTAAGCCCGAACCGATCCAGGAACTCACGGGTCGTGGCATACAGAAATGGGCGACCGATCACCGGTTTCCGCCCTACCACTTTGATGAGACGGCGCTCAACCAACGTCCCGAGCACGCCGCTCGTGTTGACACCTCTAATCTCGGCGATCTCCGGTCCCGTGACGGGCTGCCGGTAGGCAATGACCGCCAGCGTCTCGAGCGCCTGCGCCGACAATCGTTGTTTTGAATGCTCGTGAAACAGACGCCGCACCCATTCATGGAGCTCTGGACGCGTGACGATCTGATATCCACCTGCAACCTCCACCAGCTGAAGACCGCTGTCCTCGTCCCAGTTCCCTTTCAACGCCGCCAGAGCCTCCTCAATATGTGCTTGTGGCTCACCATCTAAAATCTTGACCAAAGCCTTGAATGTCAGTGGCTCTGGCGACGCGAAAATGACTGCCTCGATGATCGCTTTCAGATCGTTTAGATCGTCTGACACGACTCGCTCCTAGCTGCCAGTTCGTTTGTTGCTCATCTGACCCTGGGTGTCGGCCGGACGCGTTCGTTTGTACACTCGGATGGGCCCAATAGAACTACTTTGAAATACGCGGATCAAATTCAGTCGGATCATCTCAAGAAGCGCTAGGAACGTCGTAATGACATCTCGCCTCGCCGCCGCGTCGGTAAATAAGTCCTCAAAGCCACAGGCTTCGGTTTCCGATAACCGATCAAGCAATTGGGTGATCCTCGTTTCAATAGAAACAACTGCCTCCGGTAGCAGCATCGGCGGACGTTCGCGCGACCGGACCAGAACCGCCTGGAAGGCCTGTAATAAGCTGAAGAGATCAACTTCGAGTTCACGTTCGAACGGCTCGCCGGCCATCTCGGTGAGCCGTTCATCGGCGCGTGGCCACTGGGTGCTGCGGGCTGTCTCGCACTCTTTCAGCAACTCGGCAGCCGCCTTGAACTTTTGGTGTTCGAGCAGGTGTCGAACTAACGCGTCACGCGGATCCTCCTTCGCCTCCTCTTCAGATTCACTCTCGAGGCGCGGGACAAGCGTGCGCGACTTGATGTGGATCAGAGTTGCCGCCATCACAAGGAACTCACCCGCAACGTCGAGATTAAGCTCCTGCATTACATCGAGATACTCAAGATACTGCTTCGTGATGAGAACGATCGGGATATCGTAGATATCGACCTCGTGTTGCTTAACCAGGTGTAGCAACAGATCGAGTGGCCCCTCGAAGTTAGCTAACTTAACGGGATACTCTGGGAGGATCGACTCGAAACCTGAGGAAATCTCCATGATCAAAGACTGTAACTGTTAGATTCCTGCCGTTTACTCATAGTTTAGACGCACTGCCTCTCGCACGCGTTTCATATTCTCCTTGGCAATTGTGCGAGCGCGACTCGACCCATCGAATAAAATCTCACGGATCCGTCCTGGGTGAGACCGCACTGCCGCACGACGTTCCCGCATTGGTTCTAACAACACGTTAAGTGCGTGCGCCAGCTGCTGCTTGACTTCGACATCACCCACCTTCCCGGTCCGATAACGGGCCTTCAGGTCCTCAACTTCATCAATGTCCGGGTTGAAAGCATCGTGATAGATAAACACCGGGTTACCTTCGACGGTTCCAGGAATATCTGCACGGATCCGTTTTGGATCGGTGTACATCCGCATAACCTTCTTGCGAACAGTCTCGGCATCATCCGACAGAGCGATCGTGTTCCCGTAGCTCTTACTCATTTTACGGTTGTCGAGGCCAGGCAACCGCGAAAACTTGGTCAACAACGGCTGCGGCTCGGGAAACAGCTCTCCGAAGAAGCCGTGGAACCGTCGGATCACTTCGCGTGTCAGCTCGAGGTGCGGTACCTGGTCCTCGCCGACCGGCACGAAGTTGGCACCGTAGATAATAACGTCAGCCCCCTGCAACAGCGGATACCCCAAAAACCCGAGCGTTGACAGATCGCGGTGGCTCAGCTGATCAATCTGCTCCTTGTAGGTCGGAACCCGCTCCAGCCACGGAATCGGTACCACCATTGACAACAACAGGAAAAGCTCTGCGTGTTCCGGCACCAGCGACTGAATAAAGAGAGTGCTCTGGTCTGGATCGATCCCAGCGGCAATCCAGTCGGCAACGTTGTCGTAGACGTCGTTCGTTAGTTCAGACGTGTCACCATATTCGCTAGTGAGTGCGTGCCAGTCAGCAACGAAATACATGCAGTCGTAGTCCGCTTGTAGATCAACCCATTTTGAAAGCGCTCCCACTAGATGACCGAAATGCAGCTTCCCGGTCGGACGCATGCCGGAGACAACCCGCTTCTTCACCAGGTCAACAGCTCCGACAAAAAGAGGTAGGGCGGCACGATCATAGCGCTCAGGGTTCCAGTGAGGAGTAGTGCGTATAGAATTATGAACCCCCACGGACGAATGAGCTTGTCGAAACTGCCCGCTAAAGCCTCTGGCAGCAAGCCCGCCAGAACATTGCCGCCGTCAAGCGGCGGAATCGGCACCATGTTGAACACGGCCAGCAACAAATTGAGCTTAAACATCACGGCAGCAATCGACCACACCGGGAACGCAACACCACCGATGTCGATTGGACTGACAGGCACGGAGCTCATGACCAAAGAAGCGAATACGGCTAGGATGATGTTACTGCTAGGACCAGCCGCCGCGATATAGAGAAAATCCTGGCGCGGCCGCTGCAGATTAGCCGAGTTGATAGGCACCGGCTTGGCCCACCCGATGATCGGTGCACCGGTTGTAAAAGCCACCAGCGGCAGTAGCACCGTGCCAATTGGGTCGACGTGCCGAATCGGGTTGAGCGAAATCCGCCCCAGCCGCCTGGCCGTGTGGTCACCCAGCCGCGCGGCCGACCAAGCATGGGCCGATTCGTGGACTGTCAGGGAGAACAGAAGAACGCCAAAAACGATAGCCAGTTCGCCGATGTCTAAGCCAGTCAACGATTAAAAGAATAAGCGTAGGCGCACGATTCGGCAAGCAAGGGGAAAGGGGTTAGGCCCCTTTTCTTGGTCTAGAGACTTCTGACGGCCAGCTTCGTGAAATGGGCAACCAGCGTGGCCGCCAGTTTCATTCCCACGACCGGTTTCAATTCCTCGAGCGTGGCGCGTCGGACATTGGTCACACTCCCAAACCTACGAAGGAGCGCCCGCCTTCGTTGTGGCCCGATGCCAGGAACAGTGTCGAGCTCAGAGCGCAGGTCACGTTTAGCACGGATACTTCGGTGAAACGTTACCGCGAAGCGGTGGGCTTCGTCTCGAACCCGCTGAACCAGCAGAAGTGCCGGATTCTGATGCGCCAACGTAATCGGCTCTCTACGGTCTCGTGTGAAGATGAGCTCCTCCTTCTTTGCAATCCCGACCGCCATTAGGTTCGCCAGACCCAGCTGCTCGAAGGCCTTATAGGCAGCTGACAACTGGCCCTTTCCCCCGTCGACGACAACTAGGTCTGGAAATGGCCCGCCCTGTTCGAGTAGTCGCCGGTAACGTCGCAATACCACCTCCTCCATGGCGGCAAAATCATCAGGCTTTGGACTGGTCGAGTCGCAAAGACTCTTGAGTTTGTACTTCCGGTATCCACTACGCTGCATCCGACCGTCTTCGCAGACAACCATCGCTCCCACGGTGTCACTACCTTGAATGGTGGAGACATCGAAACACTCGATACGTCGCGGCATTACCGGCAGCGCTAGCACCGACCGCAGCTCGTCGACCGCTGCCGCCTGCGCACGAGTCTCCTCGCTATACCGTGATGAGTAGGCCAGTGACGCGTTACGCATCGCCAGATCAAGGAGCCCGCGTTTATCACCACGCTTCGGGACCAACAGACGGACGCGGCGTCCGGCTCGCTCCGAGAGCCAATACTCCACTGATTCGCGCTCGTCGGGACCGATGTCGACCGGCACATGCACCTCAGGCGGCACCACGTGTACATCGTAGAATTGCTGCACCGCTGTACGCACTACCTCGACTTCCCGGTCGCTTGACCCCTCGATCTGATCTGTGACCAACTCGACTCGTTCTACGACCCGTCCTCCTCTGACCTGAAAAACCTGGATGACGACACCATCCGGGCCGATCTTCACTCCGAAAGCGTCACGATCCCCGAGACGCGCTGTCGCCATCTTCTGCTGTCGGTTCTGCAACGTCTCGATCGTGCGAACCGCATCGCGAATCTGAGCTGCCTCCTCATACCGCTGGTCGTCCGACGCGGCCTGCATTTGGATCTTCAAGTCGGCAATCAACTCGTCGTTGCGTCCTTCGAGGAACATCCGAGTATGCTCGACGGCCTGGTTGTACTGTTCCCAATCGCAAATTTCCTCGACACACGGTCCGATACATCGTTTAATGTCGTATTCAAGACAAGGGCGGCCACGCTTGCCGGTAATCACCTCGTTACATGACCGGATTCCGAACAAACGGTGGGTCAGGGCCATCGTCTTGCGCGCAAAGCTTGCTGGCAAGAATGGTCCGGCGTAGTAATTACCGTCGCTCGCCACACCGCGGGCCACAAGCACCCGCGGAAAGGCCTCCGACGTCGTAAGCTGCAGGTAAGGGTAGTTTTTATCGTCCCGTAGCAGAATATTGTAACGTGGGGAACGTTGTTTGATGAGATTGTTCTCGAGTGCCAGTGCCTCGACAACTGAATCAGTAACAATTACTTCGAACCGGGTCACATCATTAAGCAATGCATCGGTCTTCGGACTGTTTCCGTAAGCGGCCAGATAACTGCGCACGCGGTCTCTGAGCGCGCGCGCCCGACCGATATAGATCGTTTCTCCGCGACGGTTGAAGTACAGATAGACACCGGGCTGTTGGGGTAGACGGCGGATCTGGGCCTTTAGATCCTGGATCGACATGGAATCAAAGTATAATCCCCGGTTGTCCGACCTACGATGACCTTCACAGGAACCATCGGCTCGACCTGCCTATACCCGCTGCGCGCCATCATCAACGCTTGTGTCTGGCTTGGGATCCACCCCAACGTGTTGACGTTGACTGGGGTCATCATCAATGCCGTTGCCGCGTGGCAGCTGGGAGTCGGCCACTTCCGGACAGCCGGTGTCGTAATGATCGTTGCTAACATCTTTGATTTTATCGATGGAAAGGTTGCTGAGCGCACCGCCCTTGCATCACGATTCGGAGGGTTCTGGGACTCAGTCATGGATCGGTTTTCGGACATGTTCCTGCTTATCGGTCTGATCTACTTGTACTCAAGTCTCGGGCGGACCGACTACGCCTTGATCGCATCGCTGACATTGATGTTTTCAATGATGACGAGCTACACGCGGGCGCGAGCCGAGTCGCTCATCGACAAATGCAAGGTTGGATTCATGGAGCGTCCGGAGCGGATCGTGCTCTTCATGATCGGCGCCTTCACGAATCGGATGGCCGCGGTCCTGTGGGTAATTCTAGTCCTATCAGTGGTAACCGTGCTCGATCGGATCTATTACACGTGGGGAGAGTTACGGACCAACGGGAAGGCACTGGCATGACACTCCAGCGATTTCTAACCCTACCAACTAAAGCAGTCTGGCACGCTCTCTTCTGGACGTTTGAGCGCGCAACCTGGCAATACGACCTAATGGTGATCGCGATCCTGGCGTTCGTCTGGTGCTCGCCACCGGAGTGGCTCGGTGACCCGATGGCTCAAGGGCCAGGGCTTATAGGCTGGATACTCGGATTGCTTCGATAGTACTAACCCACGGGTTTAGACAACATCTCGTTCATCCGTCCCGAGAGCAAATGACTTCAGCGTGAAGTGGATGTCATGCGTGGCAATTTTGTCACGTAAGAGCCGGCGGACTTCCCCGTAGTGCATTCGTGGCACACTGAGGGACCGCGCTAGGCTTCGCGTCCGGTAGATAATGACGAGTGTGATCTCGCGATCCTCGCGCCAGCTCAGCCCACCAATCTCTGAGTAGGGAACGAAGCCAGATTCGGCCCAGATGCCATCCTTGTACAATCCGCGTTCGATGCGAAAGCTCATTGGAAAGGCGTAGGCATAGTAGAAACACATCATCCCTTCGCCGAACGCGGACATCGGTGGCCGTTGCTGGAGGACCAGTTTGACGAACACGAGCGTGCCAAGAACCACACCCAAGACGAGCAGGAAACCGTAGTACGACGGCTTGCGACCGGGCCAAGTGACGAGAACCGACGAGCGCAGGCGCCAGTAACGAAGGAATTGAATGAACAGCCGAAGATTGGCGACCAGAAACCCGGCACCCAGTGCGAGAAGCGCAGCACTCAGGGCCGTGGAAACCTCAATATTGGTCACTGGTGCTTTCGTAGCACGGGAACTGACCACCTCGAGTGCTCAGGCACGGCCCTGATACTCGCCGGTCTCGGTTTTGATGCGAACCTTGTCGCCGTTGGCAATGAACGGCGGCACCTGAACGACCAAACCAGTTTCCAACCGGGCCGGCTTGAGTTGGGCGCTCGCTGTTGCACCCTTGATTGACGGCGTCGTGTCCTCTACCGTCAAGTCAACTGTTAGCGGCAGCTCGATGCCAACCGCCTCCCCCTCGAACCGCTCGACCTTGATAACCGCCTCTGGCAGAAGATAGTTAAGTGAATCGCCCAGCGTCTCGGCGGTCAAGTACGTCTGCTCATAGCTCTCGGTGTCCATGAAGTGATACGTATCACCGTCAGCATAGAGAAACTGCATCTTCCGCGTGTCAAGCACGGCGCGCTCCACGTCATCCGTGGAACTGAACTTGTGGTCACTCAGGGTTAAACTCCGGATGTTGCGAAGCTTGCTCTGAACAAATCCACGCTTGTTCCCAGGAGTTTGATGCGTGAGGTCGAGGATGCGGAACAGGTCACGGTTCATTTTAATCAGCATGCCTTTGCGGAGACGAGTAGCCTGGACAGAGGACATAATGGGATTTTTAATTCTAACTTTTGACCTGAAACAGTCTTTTACAAGTACATAAACAATTTTTTATCGTACCATATGGAATGGACTTCTGGAACCGTCCAGTGGACACAGAGGTCCCGATCCATGGAGATCTTCTGATGCGTACAAGCGTCATCTTGCTTAGCTCGACTGTGTTTCTCGGCGGCATGGTCGCCGGAATCGTGCTCACCGGCCAGCTCCGCTCCCGGAGTGAAAGCGAAGCCGCACCGGCGGCCGAGGTCGTGCCAAAACCAGTAATGGTTTTTCCGGAACTGACCGCGCCCTCTGTCTTTAGCGACCAAACACTTGTACCCCCACTACCCCAGAGCGAGGCGTCAGCCCTGCCAAGCTTCAGCAACGTGGCCGAACAGACGATCTCCGCGGTGACTAATATCTCCTCACGCCAGGTTGTGCGTCAGCGGTCCCTCTTCGACGATGACCCCTTCTTCCGTTATTTCTTCGGCAACTCGGGTGACCTGTTTGGTTACAGAGAACGTGAGAGCCTCGGGTCTGGTGTTGTCATCAGTAAGGAGGGCTATGTCCTAACGAATGCGCACGTAGTAGGCCGGCAGTCCAGTGGTGTGACGGTGACGCTTGCAGACGAGCGGGAATTCGAGGCTGAAATTGTCGGCCGTGACGAATCGACCGACATCGCCTTACTACGAATCCCCAACGACGACCTGCCGACGGTGCCCTGGGGAGACTCAGCCCGTCTCCGAATTGCGGAGTGGGTCCTTGCCGTGGGCAATCCGTTCCAACTGAATCAAACCGTCACTCTGGGCATCGTCAGCGCCATCGGACGTGACAATCTAGGAGTCGCTCAGTACGAAGACTTCATCCAAACGGATGCCGCTATCAACCCTGGTAATTCCGGTGGTGCGTTAATCAACACTCGCGGTGAACTGATCGGCATCAATACCGCGATCTATAGCGAAAGCGGTGGCTATCAGGGTGTGGGGTTCGCCGTACCAAGCAATCTGGCCAGACGCGTCATGCAGGATTTAGTCAAGTACGGCAAGGTACGACGAGGCTCCTTCGGCTATATGGTCGTACGGCCGTTGAGACCACAACTAGCCCATGAACTTGGCGCGTTGGATACTCAAGGGGTCGTCGTGTGGCAAATTGACCAGCGGTCAGCGGCGGCGCGTGCTGGCATCGAGCCCGGAGACATCATTGTGATGTTTAACAACGAACCGGTTGAAGATGCGTCCGACTACGCCCGCTTGCTTTCGGATGCTCCCATAGGAAGCACCGCCACTCTAAGCATCATCCGCGCCGGCCAGCGCTTTAAATTCGAGATCGAGGTTTCCCAAGCCCACCAACAATAGCCCGTCCAGATACACAGGAATTAGCGGTTGCGTAACACCGCCAGCGACGGTCAGTGCCCACCCGAACACCGATGCGTCGGCTCCAGTTGATCGCCCGCACCAACTCGCTGCAATCCTCGACAAAAAGCTGGTTGCCACTTAAGTCCAAATGATTGTGTTTCAGTGTGATCCCAAGCGCACGCGCGAGATTGCCCGGGCCACGGCACAGATCATTCTCTCGGATCACGGGACGAACTCGTCCTCTCCTCGAGCGCACGCGACGCTGGCGCATTAGCGAGAGACCGTCGCGCGGCTCGAGTGCACGAATCAACACCGCCGCCGGAGCGCCCTCCGGTTCCGTAACTGCGTTTACTAGGCAGTGGATGCCGTAGTTCAGATAGACGTACGCACGACCTGGTGGTCCGTAGAGCACTGAGTTGCGCTCGGTCAGCCCTGACGCAGCGTGACACGCGGGGTCACTCTCACCGATGTACGCCTCGACCTCGACGATCGCGCCGGCCGTAGTTCCTGCTGACGTTACGTGCACGAGCACCTTTCCGATCAGGTCTCGTGCGACATCGAGCGTGGGACGGGCATAGAAGGCTGGCGGCAGGAGCGTGCCCACGGGTACCCTAGAACCCCGCGTACGCGTGCGAGCGCCCAGTTGCCAGTACGCGTTCAAGATAGCGCCCGGTATGCGAGCCAGGCTGCCGGGCAACCATCTCTGGTGAGCCGACCGCGACGATCCGCCCGCCATCATCGCCCCCTTCTGGCCCGAGGTCAATAATCCAGTCAGCAGTCTTAATCACATCAAGGTTGTGTTCAATGACGAGCAGTGTATGACCGGCTAGCAGTAACTTGCGAAACGCAGTCAGAAGCTTGGCGATGTCGTCGAAGTGGAGTCCGGTCGTCGGCTCGTCGAGGATATAGAGCGTGCGCTCGCTGTTACGGGACGCAAGGTGGGCTGCGATCTTGATGCGCTGTGCTTCACCACCAGAAAGCGTCGTGGCCGGTTGCCCTAATCGAAGATATCCAAGGCCGATCTCATCCAGCACTTGTAATCTTCTGACGACCTTCGCAGACGTGCTGAAGAAGTGAAGCGCCTCCCGTACGGTCATAGCGAGCACTTGATCGATGCTCCGCCCCCTATACAGCACCTCCAAAACCTGAGGTTTGAATCGTTTTCCGTCGCAGTGCTCGCACGGCACGAAGACGTCCGCCAGAAATTGCATCTCGACCCTGACCTCGCCCTCCCCTTCGCAGGCGTCACAACGGCCACCCTTGACGTTAAACGAGAAATGACTCGCCGTCAGACCACGCGCCTGACCGTCCTTCGTAGACGCGAATAACGCACGAATTGGATCAAACGCCTTGAGATAGGTAACCGGATTCGAGCGCGGAGTCCGGCCGATGGGCGCCTGGTCCACAAGGACGACGTCGTTGAGAAACTCTAGTCCGTCGAGACCTTCATGAGCACCAACCTTCTTGTTCCAGCTCCCTTTCGCGCGTTTGATCGCCGCGTAGAGCACGTCGTGCACGAGAGTCGACTTACCGGAGCCACTTACCCCCGTTACGCAGGTCAACAGGTTGATCGGAATCTCAACGTCGATGTGCTGGAGGTTGTGCTCAGCCGCCCCACGGACCCGCACCACTTGTGTCTGCGGCATGCGCCTACGGTGTGCGGTCGGGATCGGAATGGCCAGCTCGCCACGAAGATACTTGGCAGTGAGTGAAGTCTGTTCGGTCTCGAGCCCGTTTGGCGGCCCCGCATAGACGACCTTCCCCCCTAACGTCCCAGCGCCCAACCCGAGGTCGACGACGTAGTCACCCGTCCTGATCATGTCGGCATCATGCTCGACCACCAACACCGTGTTCCCTTGATCGCGGAGCTGTTTCAGGATCCGGATCAGTCGCTCGTTGTCTCGCGGGTGTAGTCCGACCGACGGCTCGTCAAGGACATAGAGCGTGCCGACGAGCGCTGAGCCGAGCGATGTTGCCAAATTGATCCGCTGTGCTTCTCCTCCAGACAGGGTTGACGACAATCGATCGAGGGTAAGGTACTCGAGTCCGACGTTACTCAAGAACGATAAACGCTTCCGAATCTCAAGAATGATCCGCTTCGCGATCGTTGCTTCCTTCTCCGTTAACTCGAGCCCTTCGAAGAACTGCAGCGCGCGCCCAACGGTGAAGCCACACACCTCGTCGATGGTATGCCCGCCAACTCGAACGTCTCGCGCATCACGCCGTAGACGAGTGCCTTGGCAATCCGGGCAAACCAGGTAACCCCGGTAACGACTAAGAAACACACGTACGTGTACTTTGTACTTCTTCCGTTCCAACCACCGGAAAAAGCCCTGGATGCCCTCATAGCTATTGCCGTCTCCCTCCACGATGAATCGTTGTTCCTTATTGCTCAGCTCCGACCATGGTGCGTTCATCCGTACCCCGTGTGAACGAGCAGCTTTCTTGAGGCCGGCCAAATGTGAACGATAGTGTGGTTTACTCCACGGCTCGATGGCATTCTGCTGAACCGACTTCGACGGGTCAGGCACGACGAGGTTCATATCAAGCTCGATGATGTTCCCAAAACCATGGCACCTTGGGCAGGCACCGAACGGATTATTAAAAGAAAACAGTCGAGGCTGTGGCACTTCGTACTCGATACTACAAGTGCGGCATTCGAATCGCTCGCTGAAAAGATGAACATTTGGCGAGCCCGGAGCTGGGAGTGGTGAGCCGGAATCAACTTCGATCGCGAATGCCGTCCCGCCCGCTTCGAGATATCCAGTCTCTATCGAGTCGGTAAGCCGGCCGAGACTGTCCGGCCTGACTTTAACGCGATCGACCACCACTTGTAGCGTGGTCGAGTTGACCAGAGTATCCGCTTCTAGGTCGTCGAAGGACACTACCTCTCCGTCTACAATCACTCGCCTAAACCCCTTGCGCCGCAGCGTCTCTATTGCTGCATTGACTGGCGATGTACGATCAAGCAAAAGAGCAGCTGTTCGCTCAGCTGAACGTTTGGTTTGTCTAGCGTTGTCGCCGTTCGATCTGCTCCCCTTCTGCTCCGCAATTTCATCGATGACCGCCACGCTGCCACTCGTCGATCCTGGTACATCAATCACAGGCATCTCGAACCCTAGGAGGAGGCGGGTTCCTTCCGGGAGCGCCGCCAACTCACACGCCGCCACCTCAGCAGTCTCACGAATCACTTCTTCGCCGCACTTCCGGCAAACAGTCCGACCGACTCGTGCGTAAAGTAGCCGCAAATAATCGTGAATTTCCGTCGTCGTGCCAACAGTCGAACGCGGGTTGCGCAGACTATTCTTCTGACGAATAGCTATGGCCGGACAGATTCCGTCGATCTGGTCTACGTCTGGCTTCTCCATCCGCTCGAGAAACTGTCTGGCGTACGCGGACAGCGACTCCACGTAACGACGCTGGCCTTCCGCGTAGACCGTGTCGAACGCAAGCGACGATTTGCCTGAGCCACTAACACCGGTGACAACGATGAGCTGCTCCAGCGGCAACGTCAGGTCTATGTTCTTCAGATTATGGGTGCGGGCACCACGAATAACGATCTGATTGTTTGGGCTTGCAGTGGACTCCGGCATCGTGTGCCTAGACCGGGAATTCCGCGAAGAAGGCAACTCGCAATATTAGCGTCCTGTCTCATGATTCGCAACATGTCAAAAAAAGTGAGGCATCAGATCAGAAGTGATGCGACTCAACCTTGTGCACTGGAATACCGAACAAGGTCGTTAACCCAGTTTCTGTTGAACCGTCAGCCGCTACGTTCTACGCTAGACGCCTCATCGTTTGTAGCGGATCAGCCTTGTGACTGCAATGTCAACATGCAGAACTCCAGGCTTTGTTCCATGATGATCCTGAGATAGCTCTACGGTTATCGACTAGCCGCAGGGCTGAACTATGGGAGGCACCGAAACCGCTTGGCCTCGGCTGAAGTATAGCTGGCCATCTCGCGGTTGAGCGTCACCGTCGACTCAAGAGTGTCTAATAGTTCACCCAGACGCTTGACGGGAATGGCGCAAGTCATCTCTTCCACCTTCATGCCGGTTCTAGAACGGCTGAGAGCGCATCCAACGCTGGCGGCAACAGCCCCGTGCTCTTTAGCAATGGCAATAATCTGGCACTGAGGCTTCCCTTTGATCTGAAGGTCAGGAAACGCATCCTTTAAGGTCATCAGCGCGAGGGCATTGATTCGCAACAAGACCACATCAGGTTTAGTCTGGCTGTCGGCCAGGGGGCCATATACGACGGTCCCAGGCTTAGTCATCACGACTGGCAGCTGTCCGATCGTAGCTTCGTCTACCCATCCGGACTCGAGGACCGCACCAACGTCGTCTTTGGTGGCTACCTCCTCGAGGGTAAGAAACCCATGGGTCAAACTCCCAACCGAACAATTGGCATGGTCAGAAGCAGTCGTGGCAAACGACGCCTCCGCCCCGAGAATCCAGAACACGCACCCCGCCGCAACCTGTCCAGTTCGCCCGCGTTCGTTCTGCTCGGGGTGCTCGTTATCAAGCCTGGAAACGGGGGCGGTCTGCTTCTCCGCCAGAAAGGAGATCGCAATTGGCGGTCCGTATGGTTTTAGTATAGCCACCAACCGGTCGTTGAACGATCGCCAATCCTGCTGCGCTGCATTAGTTTCACTGTTGGCATCTTGCATTGTTCTCCGCTCCCGTTCCTCTATGGCCAACAAAGATCTGACACCAGCATGTTTCGATCCTGGGATTCTTCAAAATACTTCTGGCGCCCGATCTCACAGTCGTAGTTAGTCTACTAGACATGTAAAGTGTCTCGGTGGACCATTGATCAAATAACGTTTAACGAACCAACACTAGCCTGCTGTTGAGCGCATGGCACGCTTGAATAGTGCCAACCACATAAGCACGGAGAGCACAGTTAGTAGGATTCCTAGATACAAAGAATTTGGCGCAAGTGCAATTCGCACATTGCTCTTTCCCGAAGGTGCGAACAACCCCATTAAGGCATAATTCGTTTGCAGTAGATCGGCATCGTGTCCATTAATCGATGCACGCCACCACGGATAAAACACCTCGCTCATTACGAGAAAGCATGGAACTTCGGTGTCGATTAAGTATTCGCGGACGGAGGACGAGATTCGTGCTATGGAAACGCTACCGCACTCGCTTCCGAGTGCAGGTCGTTCGCCCTCGGCAAAACCTGTCAGGTTCTCTTCTATAAGAGCTACGTGTCGTGGTTCAAACGAACCACCATTCGGAAGTTTCCCAGTCCAAATCGTCTCCAGCATGTCATCTTTTCCCACGACAGTTACGTTCGGCACAAGCCACGCCCGAGGAAGGGCACGTTCATTACGAACAAGCCAGTAGTGCCTACGGTTGTCCGAGGATTCTGGATCTATCGCAAGCGTGTCCACTAACGTCCAACGACCAGGATCAAGTTGGTCTGCACTTGCGATCGGCGATTGCCTTGGGATGAGCACAAAGCGCACGCTCACTAAATCAAGACCATGATGTTGTCTCGAGAACACATCGCGATTGAGATCACCAGGACCGCCCATCCCCAGCATGTCAACATAGCGCGCAACACCCATGGGACCGCTCCCACCAGCAGAAGGCATTCGCCAGGCCCGAGATAGATTCAGCGGTAAGAATGGATTCTTGTTGCCATCCGCTCCAATGATTCTTGCACCGTTCTCCAAGCGAAGCATTTCACGCAGTGCCACCGTATCTGGCGGAGGGCTCACTCGCTCTTCTGAAGTCTCCGCGTACTCGAATCGATATCCTGGCAACACGTAATGGAACGTAAGCATGTCAACGATATGGATGAGGAACAGTACCGTGACGAGAAGCCGGGTTGCTTTCGCTCGTCCACCGAAACATGTCACGGCTGTTGCAATGGCAACGGTAATCACAACCGGTAGCAGGTAAGCCCACCTTAAGTAAAATCCGTTCGCTTCCAGTAGCCCGAGTGCGTGTGGAGTGTCGTAAAAGTACCAAGCAAGAACCCCAACCGCCACGGCCACCGCATAAGCAGCTAATCGACGCGGAATAAATCGACCTGGCCATTCCGTCATTACAGCTGACAGCACAAGTCCGGCAGTTACGGCAACACAAAACGCGACTAAAAATAAATGGCGGGCAGGAACACGAAACGCACTATAGAGCGGCAAGTGATAGGACACTTGAGCAAGAGGTGTCGCATCGCCTAACGCGAGTAGGATCCCGACAACACTTGCCCCTCCCCAAAATAGGGCCTCTTGTCGATGACGCCGAACATACCAAATTCCGAGAAATGCCAGAATGAAAGGCAGTAAGCCAACGTAACCCGTCATCTCGCCTGGGCTACTCTCGCCGAAGTACGGCACGGCATTCGTGTGTGTCCTGAATCCACCAAAACTCAGAGGAAACACCAACGTGAGAAGCTGCGAGGGTGGCAGGGCTTTGTCTATGAAAAGCACCCACAATGCTTCCGCTCGCTTCCCCAAAGAAGCCAGCTCCTGAGCTGGCAAGAGCTGAATCGCGGAAAGTCCAAAACCAAGTGCGATGCTCGCGCCGGCTACCAGTACAATATGCAGGGGCTTCCGGTTTGATGCTGGGGCCAGAGTTGCTGCGTACAGTACGTACGCTCCCGTCAGGTACACAGCGTAAACCATTATCTGAGGGTGTCCAGCGACAACCATCATGAACAGCGCTAGTGAGCCTATGAGAATGCCCTTTAAGTCTTCACCCGATCGAACCAACAACACGCTGTACGGTAGCAATGGCAACCAAGCAGCAACATGGATCTGATTAACGTGACTCACGTGTGCGAGCAAGGTGCCACTGAATCCGTACACGATTCCCGCAAATAGGCCCGCAACGAACGAGCCGGACAATCTACGTACGAAGAGAAAACAGGTCCAACTCGCAATTACGTAAGGCAGAATAAGAAATAGATTCCAACCTTGTCCGAAGACAGCAAAGAACTGAAACACTGGGTACCATGTCAGTGATTGAGGATCAGCAGCAATGGGATATCCAGAGTACATGTAGTCTGTCCATACACTCTGTTCCGAAAGGAATGCCGCCAGCCAAAAATCGAGCGAATCGCTAGGGGCGATGTAATCCCCGTTCAGTAAACTCTTTGCAAAGAACGACAGATAAAACAACGCAAATAAGGCCAGGGCCACCAATGCTCCAAGATGACTCCCCAACCACATGTCTCGTCGCTCATGCATACGATGAGGTCCGTTCATTCGTCTTGTTATTTATCATCGTATCCTGATGAAAGAGACCGGAAGTCTGATTTGGCTCGCGGTTGTCATGGTCGAGAACAAACGATAATGCGCCCAGCGTAGCGTGGGGCGTCGGGCGTTTCAACTCAGTTGCAGAAACTCTATAATCGCAGGGTGTCGTCAATTATTGATACAGCCTGCCTGCCAGCAGGGTTTTCATGACCAGACAACGACTCACCGTGACGACTGTAGTCGCCCTCGTGGTGCTGTCTGTGGTCGGCGTACGGCCCTACCTAAGTCAAAGCTCAAGCATTTTCATGGTACCAGTCGAGGGTGAAGGCGCCAGCTACTGGCCACGATGGCGCGGACCGTCGGGCCAGGGTGTGGTCGACGACAGAGGATACCCAGACACCTGGTCGAACTCCGACACCGTGGCGTGGCGAACTGCGGTGCCTGGACGCGGGAACTCGTCACCGATTGTCTGGGACAACCAGATCTTTCTGACCACGGCGCAAGACGCCGGACGACGCCTTTCGATCCTGAGCTACCACCGCACGGACGGGCGGCTCTTGTGGAAAACCGTCGCGCCGGAAGGTCCGATCGAACACATCCACCCGAAGAACACCCAGGCGTCCGCAACGCCGACAACCGACGGGGAGCGCGTCTACATATCGTTTGGGAGTCGCGGGCTCATGGCGGTCGATCTCAACGGTAGTATGGTCTGGCATACCAACGTTGGACCGATTGACAACTACCACGGAACTGCAGGCTCTCCCCTATTGCATGGAGATCTGCTCATCACATATCAGGACCAACGCCGCGGAGCCTTCATTGCCGCATTCGACAAGCGTACGGGAGAACTCGTTTGGCAAAATGACCGGAATGGCAGTGTTGGATGGGGCTCACCGGTTGCCGTCCGGGTGGGTGACCACGACGAGATCATCGTAAGCAGCCAGCGGACGGTGACAGCGTACGACCCCTCTGATGGCTCCGAACTGTGGCACTGCAACGGAAATCTCTTCGAAGTCATCCCCACACCGGCCGTCGGCCATGGTCTCGTGTTCTGTGCATCGGGACGGGCCGGACCTACGTTCGCCATCAGACCAGGTGGAAGTGGTGATGTAACAGACACACACGTCGTGTGGAGCACGTCGCGTGGATCACCATTCGTTCCGTCGCCACTCGTTTACGGCAACTACCTCTACACTGTTAACGACATGGCCAGTATCGTGACCTGCTTTGAGGCGTCGACTGGCACCGTCATGTGGCAGAAGCGACTTGGACGACCCACTCGAGAAAGCTTTTCGGCATCGCCGGTTGCTGTCGATGGAAAGGTGTTCTTCACGAACGACGCGGGACAGACGTTCGTCTTAAAGGCCGGACCAGATTTCGAGCTCCTCCACATCAACGACATCGGTGCTCGAACGCTCGCCTCCCCTGCCCTGGTCGATGGAGGTTGGTATGTCAGAACGGAGAACGAGTTGGTCGCGATCCGAAACTAACGATCCACCTAGTGAGCGACAAGGGCTCCTGGCTAGATCTTAAACAAATAGTTTTATTAGGAAAAACTGGAGCCGGCGAACGGACTCGAACCGTTGACCTGCTAATTACGAATCAGCTGCAACGAAAGATCAAAACGGATCAAGAGCGGTAACACGGAACGTTTTTGTTCAGGAGGGATCACCAAGGATCGCCTAAAACGGAAAATGTTACACAAAGTAGCACAAGATTCTTGAGCCGCTCACCTTCATGAGCCTAACCCCCATAACCGTTGCGCGCTGCGCCCTGGAACCACGAGTGTTGATTAGCTGACCTCACCCGTTTCTCGCGTCGTCATCCGCAGCGGCGTTGGACACCTGACACGTTGACAATTGGCTGCGAGAGTAGCAAACTGGTTTCCCCTCGAGTAGCTTGAGCGGTCATAGCCGACCCCCGGTTGGGTCCGGCATTGAGAAAACCCCGTAACTATGTCAATAACTCCCATGGTGAATGTTGAGATCTCCCCGGGTGCGGGCAAGGAAGAGAAGTGTGTTGGTGCGATGCAATGGAGCGACCACTTCACTGAGGTATCCTCACATTACGAGAGATTTCGTGAACTGGACCTCCGTGCCGTGCATGTCATAAGCGAAGTGCTCGCGCTCGCCATCGACCAGAGGCGCCGCGTGGTGCAGCTCTTGGATGTCGGCACGGGCGAGGGACGGTACCTGGACGCGGTAAGCGAGTCCTTGTCCGCTTCACTCGCCAACCGGGTGTTGCCCATTGGTGTGGATCTGGCGCCGGCCATGCTGACACAGGCTCGCGTCCGGAACCGTCACGTGGGTCTGGGTGCACAGTATCTCGTCAGTGCCAGTGAGATGCTTCCGTTTCTGACAGCCAGCTGTGACGCGATCACCTGCTTCAATGCGGTGCACCACTTCGAACTCGCCAGGTTTATTGATGAGGTGGCTCGGGTACTGAGCCCATCCGGCCAGCTCGTGCTCTACACGCGAACCCCAGAGCAGAACAGGTGCACGATCTGGGGCCGCTATTTTCCTGAGTTCGCCACACGGGAAACCAAGCTATATCGTAGCTCGGACCTACAATTGGCACTCCAGTCCGCTGAGGTCTTCGACTCCGTTCGCGTGCAGATGATCCCATGGAAGATCACCACGTCGTTGTCTCGACTCATCGATCAAGTCGTCCACTTTCATTATTCGACCTTCCGACTGTATTCGAACGACCTTCTCCGCGAGGCGATTGACATTTTCCAATATCGTGTGCGTCAGGCGTTCTCTGACATGGCGCGTATAACATTTGACAATGACCACACAGTGGTGATCGCTAAGCGCGCACCCGCGTGACTAACAGCCGTCCCCGTTGAGCCGCCCGCCGGTCGAGCGGACCAAGACCTATCAACAGCGCCTTCTCCTAATTGGCTAGCGGCTGCGAAGCATCCTGAAAATGCGTCAGACGGACCCGAAAGGGCAACCCCGGCCTCCCCCTCGGCGTACGTGTTTGGCAATGAGGTGGTGGAGCCAATCAAGTCGGTTAAGACCGCGTGGAAGGCCACCTGCCGCCGTGCGGGATGATCATGGAGATTCATCGTCTCCTGGCGAACATCCAACAGCTGCACGACCTGACGGCGTCCGATCGAAAACAGTCGGTATTATTAGGAAAAACTGGAGCCGGCGAACGGACTCGAACCGTTGACCTGCTGATTACGAATCAGCTGCTCTACCAGCTGAGCTACGCCGGCGGGCGGGCGGCCTATCTGCAACAATGCGCAGCCGCAAGGCGCGCAAAGCTCAATCCTAGCATACGCACCCGACTACTTAGGCGGGTCAGAAGTCCTAGCTCGACTTAGGTTTTACTGAGACTTCCTACCGCTCGCGGAAGGTGATAAGCCCACGGGTCGGATCGTACGGTGATACGCCCACCTTGACGCGGTCACCAGGAACGACTTTGATTCGAAACCGTCGCATCCTTCCGCTCAGCTGCGCCAGCACCTCGTGGCCGGGATCACACTGCACCCGATACAGGCCTCCGCTATGCACTGCTGTTACCGTGCCCTGCACATCAATAAGATCGTCCTTTGCCAAATATGCTCCTATTAAGAAATTATATCAGGCACTCCAGAGACGTACACAGAGTGCCAGGATTACCAAGAACTCATGGCCATCACCAAGAATACATCCTTGGTCTCCTTCAAAGTCTAGACGGACTCGGTGAGGTCACGGAACTAGTTCTCGACAAAATCGAGTTTCTCCAGTGAATCCTCTAGTATCTCGGCTATCAGCACTAACTGCTTGCAATACGGTAGCAGGTTAGAACACCGCGCAAATGAAAGGAGGTGCTACACTGGCAGATGTATTTCCACTAAGGCTGCTGCCCAGCACCGGCTAAAGTCTCTGTCTTGCTGGCGGGTTGAGCCATCCAACAAGACTAAGCTTTGTGGACGCTTAAACACTTTACTTTAACCTAAAGGACATCTCACGAATGCCTAGATACTCTCCCGGTAAGCGCGTTTCGCAGGCTCAGTACGGCCCAGGAACCGTGGTCGAGAGCAATGAACATCACACGGTCATTGATTTCGACGAGCATGGCGTGCGTCGGTTCGTCACCATGATGGTCGAACTCAAGTCCAGCACGGTTCCCGCACCGTCAAAGGCGAAACGCACTAAGACTGGCCGTAAAGTCAAAGTCAAGTAGCAGGAGTTTAACCAGCCTGTACAACTCTCTGTGTTTAGTTGCCGTGGCCCTTGATATCTTGACGCTATCAGATCAACCGACATGTCACACGGGAAGGACGGCCTTCGGTACTATCATGCGGAGGCTCGTTAGTCGCCAGCCCTTTCCCTATGGAACATCAGAACACAGTGGTTCAGTTTCCTGAGTCGTCCGAGGCTCCTCCACTAAAGAAACCCGTCCGCCCCTTCTTGAAATGGGCCGGAGGTAAACGTCAACTTCTTCCACAGATCAGGGAGTTCTATCCGAAGACTTTCGGGACGTACTATGAGCCGTTTATAGGAAGTGGTGCAGTTTTCTTCGATCTTCACAACCGTAGACTGATCGCTAACTGTAGAACAGCGTTGATCGATAACAATGCTGACTTAGTTGGCTGTTACCTGATGGTTCGTGACAAAGTCGAATCGGTCATCCGTCATCTGGCACAACTGGCCGCTGGATCAAGACACAATCCGAAGAAACACTACTACCGGGTCAGAGACGAACAATTTAATCCTCAACGCCAACGCATCTCCAACGGCATAGAATCTCAGAGTATCCAGTACACACCCGCACTGGCAGCAAAACTGATCTACCTAAACCGGACTGGATTCAACGGCTTGTTCCGGCTCAACTCCCAGGGACTATTCAACGTGCCAATCGGTCGCTATACCAATCCTCTCATCTGTAACCGGAACAATCTCAGGCTGGTGGCGCGGGCGCTGACGGCTGCACGTGCTGACGTCTATCAGGCCGGGTTCGAGTCGGTGCTCGACCGAGCACAAGCTGGAGACTTCTTGTACTTCGATCCGCCTTACGCACCAATCAGCCGTACGGCCATGTTCACGTCGTACACAGCCGCTGGCTTCTCGATGGCTGACCAGCGACGCCTTCAGACCGTAGTGATTGCGTTGGCTCGACGTGGCTGTTGGGTTGTTCTGAGTAACTCAATCGCACCGGAAATCGCTGACCTGTACGACGGAAACCGTGAAGCCGCTGCGGTTGGTCTAAAAACGTATAAGGTGCGAGCAAGGCGGGCCATCAACTCCAACGCGTGTGCACGGGGTGAAATCTTTGAGTACCTCGTCAGTAATGTCCCAAAAACTCACAAGGAAAGCCTCTGTTAACTTGGTGTTTCGTCAGACGACGAGCTAACTCGTGACTAGATCGCAAGATGAACACCAGACCCCATAACTCGGGTTAACGCCGTCCGCTCTACGTCCCCGCTCAGGCTTCCATGAAGTTGGCCCCATGGCCAATCCCGGCCAACTTCGTTCACGTTTCGACAGTATCTAATTCTCACCAGCCCTTTGCAGTTGAATCCGATTGTAGACACCTTCGATATTGAGCGGCAAATATTGCTCGTATTGACTCCAGTCACGATACTCCGGGAATACGATCGAGGCTTGGGCTTCTTCGAGCGTTTGGCCCGCTCGAACCGCTTCTGAGACCGCACCGATCAACTCCTCAGCGTACCGCCGGATAGCCGTCACGTCAGACTTGTCGCCAAGAGGACCATGGCCTGGTGCCAAAATGTCGAAATCCATCTGTTCGACGGCTCTGAGGGAATCGACCCAGTCTGGGATGTACCAATCTGCAAGGTTTTGATACGGCATTGATTGCACGGGGATGAAGTCAACAGCAAAGAGCGTGCGTTCTTCAGGAAAGTGCATGACAAGCGAGTTGTCCGAATGGTTACGACCAACGTAATTCAGTTCTACAACCTTGCCACCTAACTCGATCGTGAGTTTCTGGTCAAACGTGATATCTGGAACCACAGTTGGGTGGTTTTCGTCGATGATGTCACGCTTGGCAGCTTCATGCGCGATGACAAGAGCCCCCGCTTCTTGGAACACTGCACCACCAGAAATATGATCGGCATGATCGTGACTGTAGACGACGTATCTAATTGACAATCCAAACCGTTGAACAATCTGGTCTTGGAGCCACTGAGCAGCCTCTCTATTGATAGGATCGGTGGCGATTACCCCTTCCGGCGTCACCAAAAAGACCGAGTAGTGGAAGTTGTTCTTGAACCGGTAGAGGTCTCCAGCAATCTTGCTGATATCCCGCTGTGGCGCCTGTTGCGCGAAGGCGGCTACACTGAGCAACCCCAATACCACCATAAAGACGAGCCGTGTGAAGATCTTGGTCATGATTCCTCCACGCTAATTTGTTACCGAATCACCGAGGCTAAAACCAGTACGGCACAGACGAAAAGCGAAGTACCGGTAGACGTATGGCGGGTTCCCTAATTGTCAGAGTTACGAACCAGCTGACGCAAAACATACGGCAGAATCCCACCATCCTGGTAGTAGCTGAGCTCTTCCAGCGTGTCAATCCTGACCGTAGCTTTAAACCGCTTCGTCGATCCATCCGATGCGGTCACCTTCACCGTGACATCTCCCCTAGGCTTCAAGCAATCCGCAATCCCGACAACCTCCCAGGACTCCTCCCCTGTTAGTCCGAGATTCGACACCGTTTCGCCGGCTTTGAATTGCAACGGCAACACTCCCATAAAAACGAGGTTACTCCGATGAATACGCTCGAAGCTCTCGGCTAGGACGGCACGCACTCCAAGAAGCATCGTCCCCTTAGCCGCCCAGTCCCGTGACGAGCCGGTACCATACTCCTTGCCTGCCAACACGAGGAGCGGTGTCCCCTCCTTCTTGTACCGCATACCGGCGGCGTAGATGCTCATCTGTTCGCCGTCAGGCAGATGCCGCGTCCACCCACCTTCCGTGCCAGGCGCCAGCTGATTGCGCACCCGGATGTTCGCGAAGGTCCCACGCAACATTACCTCGTGGTTACCGCGGCGGCTCCCGAACGAATTAAAGCCTCGCGGCTCGACCCCGTGGGCGATCAGGTACTTACCGGCTGGTCCATCGGGAGGAATGGCTCCGGCCGGCGAAATGTGGTCAGTAGTGACGCTATCGCCGAACAAGGCCAGTACGCGCGCGCCGATAATGTCACTCATGGGCTCCGGTTCGAGTGAGAGATCCTCAAAAAACGGCGGATACTGTATGTAGGTCGATCTATCGTCCCAGGCAAACTGCTGCCCACTGGGCACGAGGAGACTGCGCCATCGGTCGTCGCCGTCGAACACGCTGGCGTACTTCTCGATAAACTGCTCGGTCTTGACCGCCGACACCATCGCGGCCTGGACTTCACTTGCAGACGGCCACAGATCTTTCAGGTAGACGTTTTGACCCGTGCGGTCTTGCGCGAGTGGCTCCGTCGTAATGTCGGTCGTCATACGTCCAGCCAACGCGTACGCGACGACGAGCGGCGGTGACGCCAGATAGTTGGCTCGAATGAGCGGCTGTACCCGACCCTCGAAGTTCCGATTGCCGCTCAAGACCGAGGCGACCACGAGGTCATGATCCCTGATCGCATTCGCCACGTCTTCCGGAAGGGGACCACTGTTGCCGATACAGGTGGTGCAGCCATACCCGACGAGGCTAAAACCGAGCTGCTCCAACGGTTCCATGAGACCTGCAGCCTTCAGATACTCCGTGACCACCATCGAACCAGGAGCCAAACTAGTTTTGACCCATGGTTTAGGGGTAAGTCCACGCTCGGCTGCCTTCTTTGCCAGCAGACCGGCAGCCAGCATCACGCTAGGATTCGACGTATTGGTGCAACTGGTGATTGCAGCTATGACAATCGCTCCATGATCGAGGCCGTTGCCATTTGCCGCGGCGGCTGACCCAGAGAGAGAGCCAGCCTGCATGAGCTCGAGGGCGTCCACAAAGGCTGGTTTAGCTTGCGCGAGCGGGACCCGGTCCTGTGGACGTTGTGGACCGGCGATACTCGGTTCAACGCTACCAAGATCAAACTCGATGATATCCGTGTAGATCGGCTTGTCCAGTTCGTTCGCAAACAGCCCCTGCGCCTTCGCATAGGAATCGACCAGCGCAATCTGTCTGGAGTTTCGACCCGTAAGCTTCAGGTAATCGACTGTCATTTCGTCGATCGGACAGACCGCCACGGTCGAGCCATACTCCGGCGACATGTTGCCAAGCGTGGCACGGTCGGCGACCGTCAGAGACCCGAGTCCGGGACCGAAGAACTCGACGAACCTGCCGACGACGCCGTACTGTCGCAAACGCTCAGTAATCGTCAGTACGAGATCAGTGGCTGTGGTGCCGTCAGGCAACCGCCCCTTCAATTGAAAGCCGATGACCTCTGGTACCAGCATGGAAATCGGTTGCCCAAGCATGGCGGCCTCGGCCTCGATCCCTCCGACCCCCCAGCCGACGACACCCAGACCATTAACCATCGTCGTGTGCGAATCTGTCCCTACTAGTGTGTCCGGGTAGACAATAGGCAAGCTATCAGTCTCGTCACGGCAAACGACCCGGGCGAGGTACTCGATATTAATCTGATGCACGATCCCGGTATCCGGCGGAACTACTTTGAAGTTGGAGAACGTATCCTGCCCCCACTTGAGGATCGCGTAGCGCTCCTTATTGCGCGAGAACTCTAGCTGTGCATTCAGCTCAAAGGAGTTTGCCGCACCGAAATGATCGACCTGGACCGAATGGTCGATCACCAGCTCGGCTGGCTGCACTGGGTTAATCACGTTCGGATCACCGCCGAGTCGTACGATCCCATCACGCATGGCCGCGAGATCGACCACCGCCGGAACACCAGTAAAGTCCTGAAGGAGGACGCGTGCCGGCATGAACGCGATCTCCTTGGCCGCACCAGGGGTCCAACAAGCCAACATTTCGATGGCTTCGGAAGTGACGAATCGCCCATCCTCATGCCGCAACATGTTCTCGAGAAGGATCTTGAGCGAGTACGGCAGACTCGCGACCCTAGGATATCCAGAAAGCTCGAGAGCCCGTAGGCTGTAGAACTGAACCTGCTCGTCACCGACCTGCAGTGACTGCCGAGCACCGAAAGAATTCGAGCTCATGAAAGACTGCACTTGCCCTTCAGTGATAGTTTCAGACGACTAAGAATGCGAAAACCTCTACACTGAACCCTACATGATTCTCCACCAGCGTTCACGGAAGCAAGTCCTAGCAGCCCGTAGTAAGAATCTAGTGTTTCACCGAGACACCGCTCGGCAAGAGCCGCGCCAGGTCTGGGCAAGATGCGATGACCGAAAATATCTGAAATACTGAAGGCCACTCATGCAAAGCTTAGTGAAATCCTAAGCGGGGTGCATCGCCCTCCAAATGAAGCAAGACTTCTACCAAGACCTGATAATCCTCCCATGCCACGGTTAGGTGTACACGCATCAATCGCTGGTGGTGTATCCCGCGCCATCGACCGCGCCGAAAACACCGGGTGCGAAGCTCTTCAGATCTTTACGAAAAACTCTAACCAGTGGCGCGCCAGGCCACTGGACGATGCTGAAGTAGAGGCGTTCCGTGCACGTGCCGCCGCGAGCGGAATCGATCCGATTGTTGCGCACACCAGTTACCTTATCAATCTCGCTACGCCTGACCCTATCTTGCGTCGACGGTCCATCGCTGCTCTGGCTGAGGAGTTGAAACGAGGTGATCTGCTCGGCCTAATGGGAGTCGTTTTGCACCCAGGTGCGTATACGACAAGCACCGCTGAGCAGGGGCTCAAGCGAATCTCCGAAGGAATAATGGAGGCACAGGCTCAAGAATCCAGCTCGACCCTCCTACTGTTGGAGCACACGGCTGGACAGGGAACAATGCTAGGTCACCGATTTGAACAGCTTCGAACGCTGATCGATCAAATTGACAACCCATCTCTTGTTGGGATCTGTCTCGACACTTGCCACCTCGTCGCAGCGGGCTACGACATCATCTCGAACGAAGGCTATGCCAAGATCTTCGAGGAGTTTGAGGATGTGATCGGCTTGAACCGTCTCAAAGTATTTCACCTCAACGACTCGAAGAAACCACTTGGAAGTCGAGTAGATCGGCACGACCACATCGGGCAAGGCTGTATCGGCACGGAGCCGTTTCGTCGCTTGCTGAAAGATGAGCGGTTCGCGGCGCTGCCGATGCTACTCGAAACGCCAAAGGCCGGTGGCTTTCGTCCGTCGGACATTACGGCGGACCCCATGGATCTAAAGAACCTGGCTATCCTGAAGGGATTGCAAGGAAGCTAATACCTCCAAGAGTTACGAAACCACCCCAAACCCCTAGTGTTCTGTTCCAAGATTAACTATTCTGAGGCTACTCCAACCCGAAAAGAGGTGTGAGGTGAAACGTCTCATCGCCGTGGTGTTATTCGTCGTCCTGATACTTGGTGCAACGGTCATCACCGGTGTCATCCAGACTGACTACAAGACCGAGATTAGTGCTTGGCGTGCCGAACGCGAGGAACTCCTCAAAGCCGACACCGGCTGGTTGACGATGGCAGCACTCTACTTCCTGACCGAGGGAACAAATACCTTTGGTGCCTCTCCCGTCAACGACCTGGTCTTACCCAGGGGGCCTGATGAAGCAGGAGTGTTCGAGCTACGAAACCGGAAGGTAAGCGTTCACGCAGTATCCGGTCAAACCCTGACTATCAACGGTGAGACGATGAAGCAGGCGTCACTCTATCCGCGTGAGCGGCGAGCCACCATTACGATTGGTGACTTATCGATGTGGGTGCACTACAGCGGCGAGCGACTGGCGATACGGGTGAGCGACAAGAATAGCCCCATTCGTCGAAACTTCACACGGCGCCGGTGGTTCCCGGTGGATGACGCTTATCGTGTCCGCGCCCGTTTCGTGCCGCATGAACCAGTCACATTCCAGTTTCCGAACATCCTTGGAGACCTCGAACCCTTCGTAAGCTCGGGGACCATCACCCTTACCCTGAGCGGAAAGGAAATCACGATGCGACCCGTAGACAGAGGCAATCGCTTGTGGTTTATCTTTCGGGATTTGACGAGCGGTTTTGAAACTTACCCGGCCGCGCGTTTCCTCTATGCAAACGCCCCAGAAGACGGCTGGACCACGCTCGACTTCAACCAAGCGTACAATCCGCCGTGCGCGTTTAACCCTTACACAACGTGCCCACTTCCGCCGCTAGAAAACCGGCTCCGCGTGCGAATTGAGGCTGGCGAAATGAACTATCACACGACCAACTGACACCTAGTCACTAAACCGTCCGCACGTTTGGTTCCACTCGAAGCCTGAGAGCGCGGTTGGCATGAGTGCTCGACGGTTAGCGCCGTCTGACCTTCACACCAATAACGAGTGAAACCAAAAGCTCATCGGGCTCGCGCATAGAGATCGAGCAAGCCGCCACCGTTGATTGCCTCCAAAGGCGCCCGCACCAGGGTTCTCACCAAATCTTCCCACCGGCCAGGACGCGCTAGTACAGGTGTTTCCCAATACACCACATCGAAACCCGCTGTCTTCACGAGCTTCCCGAGTGTTCTCGGATTAAAGAACCACAGATGATGGAGAGCACCGTAGTGCTTCCACCTCTTCAGCTTTAGATGTAACCGACTCTGCCAGTGCTTCAGCTGATTCGTGACGCCAGACAAATTCGGCACACCGACCAGCAGAATGCCATCGCTGGCAATGATGTCCCGCGCGCACTGCAGCTCGTCTAGCGGGTTCTGAGTGTGCTCAAGCACGTGGTTAAACCGGACGACATCGAACTGCCGCTCTGCGTCAAAGTTGATACTAGGTAGCTGTCCATCCCAAAGCCTGGCTCCGGCCCGACGAGCCAACTCCGTGACCACGATATCGGTGCCATCGACCTTCCACCCGCGGTCACGCGCAAAGCGAAGAAATGCACCAGCCCCACACCCGACATCCAACGCACTACGCCGTCCGGTCGGAAGCAACTGCTCGAGCCGTGCGAGCTGACGACGGAACTGCCGGCGGCGAAAAGAAACCGCTAGCGCTTCCTCAGGCCGATGGTACGCATTGCCGTACACCGCAGATGCTAGCTGTGCGAACACCGGCCGTGGATGCTGAACCTCCAACCCGCAGGTCGAACATCGTGCAAGGTGCAATCCTTGAAAATCGACACCGAACGGGCGAGGCGCATGCCGGCAGATCGGACAAACGACCGACTCCCGATCAGGAAGTGCCGCGTCAACCTCGGCACGCGGTCGCCCAAAGAGCGAGCTGGCTTTTGTCTCGCCTGACATATTGGTAGTTCTAATGATGACGGCTTGGACGAACTCGATCCAGTCAGATTTAACTCCGGACGTCGTGTTAGCATCATCCATGCCGTCGCGTCTGACACGCGCCGACGTCGATCGCATTGCGGCGTTGGCCCACCTCGACCTCACTCCTGAAGAACGTGAGCTCTTCACCAAACAGCTAGCGGACGTTCTCGATTACGCCGAGCGTCTGCTCGAAGTTAACACGGCCGACGTCTCGGTAACCTGGCATCCGGTGTCTCTATCGTCACCATTGCGCGATGACGAGGTGTGCGATTCCCTGTCCCGTGAGGACGCACTTGCCAACGCACCTGACTCAGGACCTAACGGACTCTTCAAGGTCCCCAAGGTGATCGGTTGACGATGCCAGCGCCGACCGAACCTACACTGACGGACCTGCGAGCGGCTGTAGCTGGAGGCACACGATCGGCAGTCGACGTATGTGAGACCTATCTCGAACGGATTTCGGAGACTGAGAACACACTCAATGCATTCACGACAGTTCTGCACGACGCGGCGCGTGCGCGCGCGGCCGAGGTGGACCGGCACCGCAATGAGTGGCGGGAGCGTACCCTGCTCGGTGTTCCGGTAACCATCAAGGATGTGATCTGCACACGTGGAATCGCAACTACTGCAGGATCACGCATCTTGTCTGGATTCCAACCTCCTTACAACGCCACCGTCGTGACCAGGTTGCTCGACGCAGGAGCGGTCATCCTCGGCAAAACGAACTGCGACGAATTCGCGATGGGATCGTCTACCGAACACTCCGCGTACGGACCGACGCGGAACCCTTGGGCAATAGATCGCACACCGGGCGGATCGAGCGGAGGTGCCGCCGCAGTGGTCGCAGCTCGGCTGGCACCGGTCTCGATTGCCTCCGATACCGGAGGCTCCATTCGCCAGCCGGCGGCGTTCTGTGGAGTGGTCGGACTGAAACCAACCTACGGGCGCGTTTCACGTTACGGTCTTCTCGCGTTCGCGTCGTCACTCGATCAGATCGGCCCCATGACGCTCACCGTCGCAGATGCTGCCGTAGTTTTCAACGTGATTGCCGGCGCCGATCAGCACGACGCCACCTCAGCCGCTGGGACGAGATCTGAAATCGGTATTCCCTTACCAGGCGACGAACAGAGAGCACGCATCGGCGTGCCGCGACGAATTCTGGCCGATGGAGTCGACAGCGAGGTGCTTAGCGCCTTCGAAGAGGCACTACACGTGCTGGTTAAGCAGGGGGCCACGGTAGTCGATATCGAACTTCCGCACATGGCGTACGCCATTCCAATCTATTACCTGGTGGCACCAGCGGAAGCAAGCTCGAATCTTGCGCGTTATGACGGCGTACGCTACGGATTCCGCTCTAGCCTGAGGAACGGGAGTGCAACGGTCGCCAACATGTACGATCGGACGCGGGATGAAGGTTTTGGAGCCGAAGTTAAGCGACGCATTATGCTTGGCACTTACGCCTTGAGTTCCGGTTATTACGACGCGTACTACGTCAAAGCACAGCAGGTCCGAAGCCTAGTCCGCCGCGACTACGACCGCGCCTTCGAGAAGGTCGATGTAATTGCTATGCCGACCACCCCAACCGCCGCGTTTCCCATCGGCGAACACTCCGACGATCCGCTCGCGATGTATCTAGGAGACATCTTCACCGTGAGCGCCAACCTTACCGGTCTGCCGGCGATCAGCCTGCCAGCCGGCTTCACCAAGAGCCGACTACCCATCGGTTTCCAGTTAATGGGTCGCGCCTTCGACGAAGCAACATTGTTCCGGCTTGCCGGCACCTATGAACGTGAAGCGCCATGGTGGAAAGAACACCCTCCAGCACTTGTGGCTGACTGAAACCATCAGAAACCTACGTGCGCCAGCGCAACCTGGCTGAGTGGCGAGACCGGATCACTAACTATTGCTTCTTACGATCCGACTGCTCGAGAAGTTCCGGTGTATGGAGCTGGTCAGCGGGACCGCGAGGCGCGTCCGGCGGAAGATAATGAACACCGTCATCGATCCGATCCCCGAGGTTACGCACCACCAACGAGTCTCGACCGGAATGGCGGAGTTTCGTCAAACCGGCGATCACCAGGAACCCGATGAACAGCGCCAGGAGGAACACGGTCGAGGCGCCCAGGCCTATGATGGCTGCACGGGCGATCTCAGCTGGAATCACGAACCCTCCTTGGCTACGGTCTTCCTGGCGGGTAACTCGTAGATGATTAACCCACTGTCGACCTCCTCCATAGCGATCCGTTCGAGCTTATGCGAGCTCACGGGGCAAACCCCGGTCTCCGGGTCTGGTGCCAAATCCTTCAGACGCGGCAGAGCGCCGCGGCGGAGTTGTTTCGCCCGCTGGGCTGCTACGTCCACATAGAGAAACCGACTTTCAATCGGCGGCATCGGCTCCCGCTCCTCTTTAACTAGCGAAGTGGCCTGAATTGGTACGGTCGCCGACGGTAAGTCGGTGTCGAGAACCTCGTCTTTCTCAGTCATAATCGACAAGAATACGCCAAAACCGGCGAAGGTGGAACCCGTAACAGCTCGGGAACTGCCTCGAACCTCTCTCCATTCAAGACGTAGTAAGCTGCCTTGCCATCGATATAAACGACGATGCCGCCGATCTCATCGCCCACTGGCACGAGCGACCGGGCATCGACCGCGGTCATCGGAAACTGGTCCGGTCTGTTCATGCTGCGCCTCATCGCTCGTCCCCTCAAAAAGCGCTCACCTTTCACTCACTTCGGTGAACTCTCCATCAACTATCTCTGAATCAGCTTGACCATTATTGCTGTGTGCCTGCTCACTACTGACTCCCTGCTGCTTGTAGAGCATTTCCGCAACCCCGTGTGAGGCGCTCTTCAACTGTTCGGTTACATCGCGAATATTTCCCAGATCTTCACCCTTCACGGCCTCGCGGACCGAGGTTAACGCCGCTTCGACTTTTTCTACGTCTGCAGTCGGTAGTCGGTCGCGATGCTCCGTCAAAGTTTTCTCTACCGCAAACACGACTGAGTCGGCCTCGTTGCGCGCGTCGATCAGCTTGCGATGTGTGCGATCCTCCGTCTCATGGGAAGCTGCTTCGGCAACCATGCGATCGACTTCGTCTTTCGACAGGCCGCTCGACGCCGTTATGGTCATCGTCTGCGCCTTGCCAGTTGCCAAATCCTTAGCAGCCACGTGCACGATACCGTTGGCATCGATGTCAAACCCTACCTCAACTTGCGGCACCCCGCGGGGTGCAGATGGTAATCCCACCAGATGGAACCGACCAAGCGTTCGGTTGTCACGTGCCATCGGACGCTCACCCTGTAGTACATGTACCTCGACGCTCGTCTGGTTGTCTGTCGCTGTTGAGAAAATCTCAGTTTTCCGCGATGGGATAGTCGTGTTGCGATCGATTAATGTCGTCATAACGCCACCTAACGTCTCAATCCCCAGTGACAGCGGGGTCACGTCAAGCAGGAGTACGTCCTTGACGTCACCCGCAAGCACGCCACCCTGAACCGTCGCCCCCACCGCTACGACCTCGTCCGGGTTGACTCCCTTGTGCAACTCCTTGCCAAAGTAGTCCTGCACCATCTGCTGCACCTTAGGGATGCGGCTTGAGCCTCCCACCATCACGACCTCATCGACCGACGAGGGCTCAATACCTGCATCGGCGACAGCCTGCTTGAGTGGTCCCATCGTCCGCTCGATCAAATCGGCCACGAGCCCCTCAAATTTCGCCCGCGTGAGCTTCATCGCGAGATGCTTGGGACCAGACTGATCGGCGGTCACAAACGGCAAGTTGATCTCAGTCTCAGCCGTCGTGGAGAGCTCAATTTTTGCCTTCTCTGCTGCCTCTTTAAGCCTTTGCAATGCCATACGGTCAGCCGAGAGGTCAATGCCATTGCTTTGCTTGAACTCCCGCACCATCCAGTCGATCACCCGATCATCTAAGTCATCACCACCGAGATGGGTATCACCGTTGGTCGCTTTCACTTCTACGACTCCGCCGCCGACTTCCAGGACAGAAATATCAAACGTCCCACCTCCAAAGTCGTAGACGGCGATCACTTCATCATTCTTCTTATCTAATCCATAAGCGAGCGCGGCCGCAGTCGGTTCGTTGATGATACGAAGCACATTCAAACCGGCGATCTTTCCCGCGTCTTTAGTCGCCTGCCGCTGCGCGTCGTCAAAAAACGCTGGTACCGTAATAACAGCGTCGGTGACTTCTTGCCCCAGAAAGTCCTCAGCCGCCTGTTTAAGCTTTTGCAGTACCATCGCTGAAATCTCAGGTGGTGAATAGTGCTTTCCCTGCGCGTCGATCCGAACATCACCGTTGATTGCCTGGGTAACCCGGTACGGCATCCGTGCAGCCTCGGTCGCAATTTCTCCGTACTTCCGGCCCATGAACCGCTTCACCGAGAACACCGTGTTGGCCGGATTCGTTACCCCCTGACGCTTCGCTATCTGCCCTACCAAGCGCGTGCCGTCCTTGCTGAAGCCGACTACTGACGGCGTCAGCCTTCCACCCTCCTGATTAACCAAGACGGTAGGCTGCCCCCCCTCCAGTACACCAACGACTGCATTGGTTGTTCCCAGATCGATTCCAATTACCTTACCTCCCATTACACATCCTCCCCCCGCCTGAATACCCATATGCACGCCCTGCCAAACCTGACAGCCGTTCTTCACCAAAGATTAAGACCTGCGAAGAATACCAATGATAATTAGTGTATGTCAATCATATAATATTAGTGTTATATACTCATATTATTTAAGCTCTGTGGAATTTAATAACTAGTTTCTAATCAGTCACTTGCTGATCTCCTAAGTGTCGATACCATTGCGCACTCAAACGCTTCGGTTCTGAAAGCGACGCATCGATCCGAAGTAGTCGACATTGTTATCTCCGCACACGCGACCGTTAGCGAAGCTGAGCCCATAGTTACACCGTCGGTAATGCTCCTCACCACACCGCACAACGACACCCGCTCAACAATTTGGATTCAAGGCCCTTTTTCCCTCGGCCCTTCCAACCTAATTCGACTGCAGAGCCATACCTCAGCCTCTGACTGGTATTGAACGACGGTGAAATCGGTATCTTCCTCAAAACTGATACCGTCGAGCCCTGCAAGAACTTCTGGTGAGGACGGCACCATTCGTGTGATACGGAGGGCTGTACAATGATTAAGACTAAGAGCAGCAGGAATGAAGATCCTCTTTATCGGTGACATCATCGGGAAGCCTGGTCGTCGGATTACACGCAAAGCGATCCCAGCGCTAGTCAAACGCTATGGCATAGACCTCATCATCGCCAACGTTGAGAACGCAGCCGGTGGCATGGGAATCACCCGTGAAGTCGCTGAAACCATCCTCGACTACGGTGTGCACGTTATGACAAGTGGCAACCATGTCTGGGACAAGCGCGAAGCGCTCGACTACATTCAGGTTGAACCTCGGTTATTACGACCAGCCAACTATCCGACGGGTGTACCCGGCCGTGGATACTACGTTGCGTCTACGGCTGCAGATGAAAAGGTTGGCGTGATCAACGTGATGGGTCGGGTGTTCATGAATCCTCTCGACAACCCGTTCTCAGTGGTGCATGAGGCAATCACCGCAGTAAGGGCGACATCTGACACATGCGTCGTCCTCGTAGACTTCCACGCTGAAGCCACTTCAGAAAAGCTGGCCATGGGTTGGCATCTTAATGGCGAGGTCACCGCCGTCGTTGGCACCCACACGCACGTACAGACCGCCGACGAACGCATTCTGACCCGCGGAACCGCTTACATCACCGATGTAGGAATGACTGGACCGCACGACTCGATAATCGGAGTGGAGACCCCCGCTGCGCTGAAGCGATTCGTCGACGGCATGCCGAGCCGCTTTGACACAGCCACGGGTAACCTCCGTATTAACGCGGTCGTCATAACAGCGGACGCTAAGACCGGTATCGCTGGCAAGATCGAGCGCTTAAGCTTGTCCGATGCGGAGATCGAAGCAATCTCCTAATATCCGGTATCACTACTGTGACTTCTCTATTCGATCTTCTCGTCGACAAACCGAATTCCAACCAGACGACCGAATCGAAACGTTCGCGGCCAACACCCACCCGCGTGGTGTTAACCGTGACCGAACTAACGACCGCGATTCGTCTGCAACTCGAAACGGCCTACCCTGAGGTATGGGTCGAAGGGGAGATCTTAAACAGCCGGCTATGGAAGACGGGACATCTTTATTTTACGTTAAAGGATGGAAGTGCCAGGCTGAAGGGTGTGATGTTTCGGTCGGCACTCCGGTATCTTAAGTTTAAGCCGGAGGACGGCCAACACGTAGTGGCTCGGGGACGCGTCAGCGTCTACGAGCCAAAAGGTGAGTATCAGATCGTTTGCGAACACATGGAGCCGCACGGAGTTGGTGCCCTGCAGCTCGCATTCGATCAGCTGCGCCGGCGACTGGAAGAAGAAGGCCTGTTTGACGCAGACCGCAAACGGCCTACACCGCAACTGCCACGCAAGATAGGAGTCATTACGTCCCTCGATGGTGCAGCCATCAAGGACATCCTACAGGTGCTCCACCGTCGCCATCCAAATGTCCATATTGTCATCAGTCCGACACGGGTACAAGGTCAAGGTGCGGCACACGAGATCGCACATAGGCTGCAACAACTGGGTCGTGTGCCGGAAATAGACGTGATCATCATTGGACGCGGCGGTGGATCAATGGAGGACCTATGGGCGTTCAACGAAGAACAGGTGGCACGAGCAATCGCGTCAGCACCGGTCCCTATCATTTCGGCAGTCGGTCACGAAACAGACTTCACGATCAGTGACTTTGTCGCCGACGTACGGGCAGCCACACCCTCGGCAGCAGCAGAGATCGTCGTCACACGCAAGGACGAGATCGCCAATCGGATCTCGCGGGCACAGACACAACTGATTGGAGCGCTCAGAAGCGGACTACAGCGACGACTGGCAGAAGTTCACAACCTCGAGCGCCGCCCAGGCTTGACCGGCTGGCCTGCCCGGTTGACTCTCCGTGGCCGACAAGCGGGGGAGCTATCTCATCTCTTGGCACGCTCGGTCCGAACCACGGTAGTAAATCAGGAGCGGCGCGTACATACGCTCCGGTTGCGTCTTGAAGCGCTCGACCTTCGTCGCCGTTTCGCTGTGATCCGGACCCGTTTCGTCTCGGCGCGGGAGCGACTCGTACACACTACGCAGGCAACACGACGCTCACGAGAGGGACTTCTACGTACGATCGCCAGCCGGCTGGATGCTCTGAGCCCGCTGGCCGTGCTGTCGCGCGGTTATGCCGTATGCTGGGCGGCTGATGACAGAGCGATCGTGCGAGACTCCACGACGGTGAGCCCAGGACAGGAAGTACGTGTCACCCTCCATCGTGGCGAATTAGAGTGCGAGGTCAAGAGAATAAAATGACAAAAGCCAAGGCCAACAGTGCCGCCAAGGTCAAGATCAAGGATTTCGAATCGGCACTGGGCGAACTCGAAACCATCGTAAAGACACTGGACGACGGCAACCTCTCGCTCGAACAATCACTGGAACTCTTCGAGCGCGGCGTTGAGCTTTCGCGGTTTTGTCACACGCGTCTCGAGGAGGCCGAGAGGCGTATCGAGGTTCTCACCGAAGAGGGTGACGTGCGTCCGGCACCAACCGCGCTGACGGAGCCGAGCGGGAAAGGATCATGAGCGACTCAAGCGCCCCCACCGATACACCCAACCTTGACGAGTATCTGCGGGTGCGGCGCGCCGATGTCAATACAGCATTAGAGAGCATGCTACCGTCGCCGCCAGACTGCCCACCACTGATCGCCGAGGCAATGCGCTACAGTTTGTTTGCCGGTGGCAAACGGCTGCGTCCGATCTTAACGCTCGCTGCAGCGGACACGGTCGGATGTGCCACGGTTGCCGACACTGATCGCCTCGCGCTCCCCGCTGCCTGTGCGATCGAGATGATCCATACCTATTCGCTTATCCATGACGATCTGCCGGCGATGGACAATGACACGTTGCGACGCGGGCGTCCGACGGCACACGTTGCCTACGGTGAGGGAATCGCTATCCTGGCCGGTGACGGTCTACTGACCGAAGCGTTCCGACTGCTAACCCGTCTGCCAGAGACTGACAATCCAGCCGTGATCGCCCGTAAACTTCGGACCGCCGACCGGATTGCCGCAGCAGCTGGCGTATTTGGCATGGTTGGAGGCCAAGTAATCGACCTTCAGGCGGCAGGTCAAGTTCCTCACAGCGTGCCCAAAAGCAAGTCGGTCCCACTCGCCGGTGCAGGACTTCGCGCCATGCATGCACGAAAGACGGGGGCTCTCATCCGTGCTGCGGCTGTCGCTGGAACAATCATGACAGGCGGATCGGACATCCAAATCAAGGTTGTTGACCGCTATGCTACCCATCTGGGTCTAGCATTCCAGATTGTTGACGACCTCCTCGACGATGAAGGCTCAACAGCAGAGATCGGCAAGACAGTTGGCAAAGATGCCGCTGCGGGCAAACCGACGTATCCATCCCTCTACGGCATCAACGAATCGCGCCGTCTGGCCGCCGAGTCAATTACAGCGGCGAAGGCAGCACTAACTACAACCGAACTCCGCGGGTACCTGGGCGACATTGCCGACTGGGTCCTCACTCGAACGAACTAGACTACGGCGCGAGCAAGTATGCCTCGGCGGGTTCGTCTAGATACGCTTGTTGTGGAACGGGGTTTCGCCAAGACACGAGCACGCGCCCGGGCGTTGGTGCTGGCCGGGCAAGTGCGAGTCGATGATGTCGTACGTTCGAAGTCAGGTGAGCTCGTGCTGGCCGATGCTGAGATCGTTCTGGTCGAACGAGATCACCCATACGTTGGTCGCGGTGGAATCAAGTTAGCCCACGCTTTCGATGTCTTCAACATTCCTGCGCGCGATCGAGTAGTCCTAGATATCGGCGCCTCAACAGGCGGCTTTACCGATGCCGCGCTGCAGCGAGGTGCTGCCAGAGTTGCGGCGCTCGACGTTGGTCACGGCCAATTGGCGTGGACGCTACGGCAAGACACGCGCGTGACGGTCCTCGAGGGAATCAACGCTCGTTGGCTCAAACTGGACCAGCTACCTGCAGCGTTCCGGTGCGTGGACCTCGTCACTATTGACGTTTCCTTTATCTCGCTTAAGTTGATCCTGAGAGTCGTACCCCCAGTTCTCGATAACGACGGTGATGTTGTCGCGCTCGTGAAACCACAATTCGAAGCAGGGAGAGCCGAAATTAGAAAGCGTGGATTAGTAACTGATCCGGCCGTTCACACACGTGTCGTCGAAGAGGTGACTGCCGCAGCTAATAAGGTAGGATTAAACAGGGTCGCAGTCACACCGTCTCCCATCGCTGGTGCAGAAGGCAACAAGGAGTTCTTACTGCATCTGCGCCACGCTCCATATTGCTGAGCGATGTTTGATGCCATCAACCCTTACCCTAACTGAGCACGTCCGTTCCGTTAAGACGATCGGCATCGTGGCCAAGGCCGACCTAAAGAACGTTTCTCCAGTCGTCCGTGAGGTAAGTAAGTGGCTAGCTGAACGAGGCGTCTCCACGGTCACTGAGCTGGAGACAACCAGGCTCGCAAGTCTAAAAGATCAGCGCACCTGTTCGAAGAACGATCTCCCAAGAACGGTCGACCTATTACTCGTACTTGGTGGCGACGGGACACTCCTTGGCGTCGCGAATCAGATTGTGAGCGTCGATGCCGACGTTCCTGTGCTCGCAGTGAACTGTGGCAGCTTGGGGTTCCTGACAGAAATCACTCTGCCAGAACTGTACGATGCGCTCGAGTCGGTCCTTGCCGGGACGGCTGGTATCGATGAGCGGCAAATGCTACGCGCGAGCGTGCTACGTCTGGAACATAAAGAGATTAACAGTTTAACCGTTACAGAGTTTGAAAAACTCAAGACTTCTCGAATTGTCGCTGAACGGTTTGTATTGAACGACGTGGTCATCGGAAAATCGGCCCGGTCGAACATCATCGAGATTTCGATTTCCGTTGGTGATCAGTTCGTGACGAGCTATCGGGCCGACGGGTTGATCGTCTCCAGCCCAACTGGTTCAACCGCCTACAACCTCGCCGTAGGCGGACCTATAGTGCATCCAACAGTCGACGCGTTTTTGCTTACTCCAATAGCTCCACACACGTTAACCAACCGCCCAATCGTCATCGCGAGCACGGCCCCCGTGAGGGTAACGCCGGCGTTAGGTGGTGAACATCTCGAGGCATTTGCCAGCTTCGATGGTCAGTTCAATGTCGAGCTTGAGCATAACGATGTCATTACGGTCGAACGAGCGCCGCAATCGCTCAAAGTTGTCCGCGCAGAGTCTCGAAACTACTTTGCAGTACTTCGTGAGAAATTGAAGTGGGGCGAGCGCTAAGCGAACGGCTTGTTCTCTCGTGACCAGAAAGGATCGATCTTGACACGATTCGAGACCCTTAGACCGGTGTCTTCGACGTGTCGTGCGACTCAAACGCACCTTCAGGCTAGGTCAAGGACATCTTCCTTAAGCTTGAATTCCTACAGCCCATCGACTCTCCAGTCGCTCAAGTCCTAAAAACAGTTGCTTGTGATGGTTAGTCATGCATTACTGATCGGTGGGTGGTGGATGATCTGGATCTGATTACCGTCGGGGTCCTGTAAATAGAAGGAACGGGCACCATCGCGGTGAGTCTTGGGAGACTCGACAACGGTGACACCGCGCTGTTCTAGGTACGTGGCCCAGGCGTCGACGTCTTCCGGTCGCCGCACGATTAGTCCAAAATGGTCGAGTACCGTTTCGCGAGGACCATGGTCCTCGGCCACCCGGTGTAACGCCAGATTATCGTTGCCTGACGTTAGATACGTGTTGTCCTTGTCTGGCTTCCACTCGACTTTAAATCCGAGTAGGTCGACATAGAAACGCTTTGTCTCTTCGAAGGCACGTACGTAGAGCGCCAGATGGCGAAGACCCAGATGCGGCGGGCGGTCGTTCATATGTGAATCGTAGTATCCGGCTGAATGATTCGCAACATACATTCCAGTTTCCATCGCAACTTGCCGCCCGCTGAACGCGGGGTCTACAATCCCCCCATGTCTCCTCGTTCGGCGGCGCAAGCGCGATGCGCACTGTGTGGCGCGAAGGAAGTCTCAGAGCCGCGTGGCGATGAAAAGTACTGTCTCGACTGCTGGAATAAGAAGATCGCGGTTGAAGATATAGTCTCGCGCGAGTTTGCGCTCAAGCGATACATCCGCGCTCATAGCGCGGAAAAGTATCTCGTTTATCACACGACCCAGAAGCACCCCTGCGGCCAGCTCATCGTGCTCGATGATGGCTACGACCTGTTTCTAAGCCTGATTCTCTACCCCAGCTTCGCCTGGGACGCGCCAGCCTATCATTTAGAGGGAGACCCGGACGGACGTTCCTTTGCCGAACTACTGGTCGACGTCGTCGCGGCGGAAGTCATTGAGCCGTGGGGAGGGGGAAAATGGCATCTCGAAATCTTTCGGTCGGTCAGCCCCGAACCCGAAGACTGGAACGGCGAAATGTAACGGCCCAGGGGCCAGCCAGAACTCCATGTTGAGCTTTTGGGTGATCCAGACCTATAATCTCGCTTCATGTTATATCCATCGGGAGGAGATCTAATGACACGCCCTAAGTACGCAATTCTGTTCGGTTTTCTGGCTGGTATTATTGCCACTGCGGCGTGTGGCGGAGAGACGCCCGCCGAGGAAGAGGTCGCGCTAGAGACAGAGACCACTGCCGAAGTTCAAGACCCGGCCGCTCTTGCCGCAGCGAGCCGACTCGCCAGCAGACTCGGAAGCGAGGTCAGGCTGGTGCCAACGGTCCGTGGTCAGGCTGAAATAGGCTATACACAGCCGGTTGCCCGCCGCGAGAGGAACTTCATCATTACGTCGATGAGAGTGAAAAACCTCGCTGAAAACGCCATCGCAGGTTTCCAGGTAGACGAATTCTGGTTCGATAGGGCAGGCAACACCGTGACCGGTGACCGATTCCGCTTGCGTCAGCCGTTCCTGAGTGGCGAGGTAATCGACCTCGAGCTTCGGGTGCCACGGAACTCAGCAATGGATCGAAGCAACTACGAATTCACGCACCAGAACGGCGATATCCAGGCCACCCTATTGAACGAAATTGAAGACCCGGTGGTCGAGGAAGAAGAGGGCGAAGAAGCAGAAGAGTCACCCCCTGCGGGTTAGACACTCTGCTTACATGCATTCTTCCTATTGACGACGCTGATCAGTCGCAACTGTGTGACCCACGTGGTGATGCCCGCTTAGTGAGCCACCAGAACTACGCTGGCCAAGTCCCGTAGTTTTCCGGCATCTCTTCGACAACCGTGGCAATCAAAGCCGCGCGGGTGTGTGTACTCATTTCATGCGACTGTTTTAGAATCGAGCGGTCCTTCACTTATTGCTTCGCCTGCTGCTAGCTTATTGCCAGTCGGCACAATAAGAGCCTGCACTGATAACACGCCCATCGCCAGGGATTAGTGCCGGCTTCCTAAGTTCGTGATACATGAAATAGCTAGGGATACTCTTGCAAGTGTACGCTCTTCGCACTCTTACGATGTACGAACACGCAGCTGGATCGTCAACCGATGTCAGTTATGTGATCGGAAAACTCGACTACCGTCTTCGTTTCCTGTCCAGCTAGTCGTCGTAATTGCATGATGTTCAACGGGAGACTCAGACTTTCTGGTTGGTCTCGGCGTCATAGCGCTAGGGCGCTATACTCCGTACCATGACTATTGAAATCGAGGCGATCCAAGAGGCGCTCCGAGCGGACCGAATCGATGGATGGTTGCTCTACGATTTTCACGGCTCGAACCCGATCGCACGTCAGGTGATTGGACTTGATGAAACCAAAAAGCTGACAACCCGAAGATGGTACTACCTGATTCCGGCGAAAGGCTCACCGCAGGCACTCGTACACGCTATCGAGCATGCCTGTCTTGGACCGGTTCCCGGCGACCGGCACGAGTACACCGGACGCCAGCAATTGTCTGACGGTCTGGCAGCGCTCGTCACCGGCTGTGGACGTCTTGCGATGGAGTACTCACCTAAGTGCGAGATTCCATCTCTATCGCGGGTCGATGCTGGGACGGTCGATTCGTTGCGAGAACTTGGCATCGAGGTGGTGTCGTCAGGGGATCTGGTGCAACGATTTGAGGCCCTGTGGAGCAACGATGCCCTGGCCACACATCGAGAGGCCTCAGAGCGCCTCTATCGGATCAAAGATCGGGCGTTTGCGCTAATAGCTGAACGCACCCGAACAGGTTGCGCTATGACCGAGTTCGAGGTGCAACAAACTATGGCTGGGTGGTTCAAGAACGAAGGGTTGATCACCGACTGTCCACCGATCGTGGCGGCAGCAGAGAGCAGCGGTGATCCCCACTACCTTCCCACAGCAGACCGAACGCGTGCCATCCACGCGGACGAACTTGTACTGTTGGACCTATGGGGCAAGCTAGAAGTGCCGGGAGCTGTATTTGCCGATATTACTTGGGTAGGTCATACAGGCGCTCGGGTTCCTGACGAGCACGCGACCGCCTTCAGGGTCGCGCGGGACGCGCGCGACTCGGCGGTCGTACTGGTCAAGAACGCCGTGAAGGCAAAGCGCGACCTGCGCGGCTGGGAGGTTGACCGCGCAGCTCGTGCAGTGGTTGAGGAGGCCGGCTTCGGTCAGCACTTCATGCACCGGACGGGACACAGTCTCGGTACAACGGTGCACGGTAACGGTGTGTACATGGACGATTACGAAACTCGCGACGATCGACGAGTGCTGCCAGGCATCGGGTTTACGATCGAACCAGGCTTGTATTTCGAGCGATTCGGCGTGCGCACAGAAATCAACGTGTACGTAGGGAACAACGACGTCATGGTAACCGGTCCTTTGCAGACGAACATTATGCCGTTAATCTGACCGGTTGACGGACGAGCGACAGTTATAGCTGTCCATGGACGCCTTAGGGTAACGTTATAGAGTTGTCTGGTGCAGCTGGAGGAAGCTGATGTCGACAAATAAAACCACGCTGTTTGCCGCGGCCTTGATCGCAGTCGGGTCGATGACCATTGGGATGATCATCGCATCCCGTTTTAATCTCTCGCCCGTCTCGTCGGCCCAGACGTTCGCAACGCCGACAATGAACAGCGAGCCGGTGACCGGACCGATCGACGCCACTACGTTCCGCCAGATAGCACAGGAGCAGACAGCGATGGTTGTCAATATTCGCACCGAGACGCGCCGAAGAACACAACTGAACGACTTCTTCGGCCAAGATGATTTTTTTCGACGGTTCTTTGGTCAGCCACCAAACCAGCCGGAACAGCGTGAAGAAACGGTGCAGGCTGCAGGGACTGGCTTTGTGATCGACGCGGAAGGACTCATTCTCACAAATAACCACGTCGTGGAAGATGCCACCAAGATAGAAATTGACTTCTTCGGCGATGAAGAAGGTGTGGTTTATGAAGCTAGGATACTTGGACGAGACCCGCTGACTGACAGCGCATTACTTGAACTTACCGAACGTCCAGACCAGGAACTACCGGTCGCACAGTTTGGCGACTCCAGCAAAATGGCGGCCGGAGACTGGGTCATGGCCATCGGAAATCCGTTCGGGTTGGGCCACACAGTAACCGTGGGGGTAGTGTCGGCAATCGGTCGTCCATTCCGCCCCGTTCGAGGCCGACAGACAGAAGTGATTCAAACAGACGCCGCAATCAATCCAGGTAACTCAGGTGGACCTCTCCTGAATCTGCGTGGCGAGGTCGTGGGCATCAATACGGCGATCGTCAGCGACCGAGCCTCGAACGCCGGTGTAGGGTTCGCCATCCCCAGTAACGTGGTGCGCGAGCTGCTCACCCAGCTACACAGCGGCAAGGTAACCCGTGGGCGGATCGGCGTGCAGATCATGGATGTTTCGCGTGAGTCGTATGAAGACTTCGGACTAAGCGAGCGGATGGGGGCAGTTGTCTCGTCCGTCATGCCAGATGCACCAGCCGACGCAGCCGGGATGGAACCTGGGGATGTCATCATCAGCTACAACGGAGAGCGTGTGAATGATACGCAGGATCTGCAGGGCAGAGTCGTGCGCACTCAGCCAGGCACCTCGGTACCGGTTGTTGTCCTGCGCGCTGGTAAGGAGTTAACACTCCACGTCACGGTAGAAGAGCTTGATCTCGAAACCGAAAACCACACGCCGGCAGAGACCACCGAGGACGTAAGCGAAGGCTTTGGTATGACGCTTCAGGATCTCACTCCGCAGACGGCCAGCCGTCTGGAGGTGCCTCCGTCAACAACCGGCGCTGTCGTGATCAATGTCGAGCGCGGAGGTAACGCCGAAGGAGGCGGGGTGCAGCCAGGTGACGTGATTGTCAGCGTTAACAGAATCGAAGTGGGCAGTGCGGCGGAAGCCATACGTGAACTAAGCACCATCGAGAACGGCCGCACGGCGTTCCTATTGATTCAGCGGGCCTCCACACGCATCTTTCTGCAGGTTCTCAAGGAATAGGGTGCGACGCAGGCATGTCGTTGCGCGAAGTAATCGCTGAGAGGATCCGCGAATGCGGTCCGCTCTCTTTCGCACGCTACATGGACCTGGCCTTGTACCACTCAAAACTCGGGTACTATGCCCGCTCCGATCGGCGCTCCGGCCGGTCTGGCGATTTCTTCACCAGCGTCGATCTAGGCTCGTTATTCGGTGAACTTCTGGCCATACAGTTCGTCGAGATGTGGCGTCTTCTAGCCCATGACGATGACGGCATCGGCGGTCCTCTCGATCTAGTCGAGGCCGCCGCCGGCAACGGCGGTCTGTCAAGAGACGTGATCGAGGCTACAGCCTCGTCCGCCCCCGAACTCTATCCGTCATTACGCCTCACCTTGGTCGAACGGAGTCTAGTCGCTCGAGAAGCGCAGAAGGCAACTCTCGGCCGTCACGTAAATTGTCTGGCTGCCTCTGGGACTGAACTGCCCGACCTAGTACGCGGCATTATCTTCGCTAACGAACTACTCGATGCACTTCCGGTACACGCGCTAACAATGACCGATAAGGGTCTACGCGAGGTATACGTCGACGCCGACGGCAAACGACTAGTCGAGCGGCTTGGTCCGCTTACACCTGAGGCTCTGGTGCATGTAGAACGGGAAAATATCAGGCTCGGGTTAGGGTGGCGCGTTGAAGTGTGCCCGGCCGCCATCGCTTGGATAACCGACGCGGCCGAGAAGCTACGAAAGGGTTTCTTGGTCATGCTGGATTACGGGCACGAAGCTTGTGAGCTTTACTCGGCTACACACGCTACCGGCACGTTGGCCACCTACCGCAAGCATAAGATGCGGCAGGGTAACGAAGGCGCAGCTGGCACCCCGCCTTGTCTTATTGAACCGGGCACGTCCGACATCACAGCACACGTCGACCTAACGGCAGTCCGTCGCGCGGCCGAGCACGCCGGCCTGCAGACGCTTGCAGTCCTCGATCAAACATATTTCCTACTTGGTCTTGGTGCGATAAAAGAGCTATTGACCGATTCGGAAGAAGACCGGCTGGAAACCGAACCAGGCGACGGCCTCAATGCCCTAAAGCGGCGGTTGGCCCTTAAAACACTACTCATACCAGGCGGCCTCGGCAGCACCCATAAAGTGCTCATCTTCGGAAAGAATGTCGGAACTCCAAAGCTCCGCGGCTCTTCATTCCGGGTGCGCGTGACTTAAGTGGAGTCACGACCTAAATTAGAAAGATAAATTCTTACGTGTCTATCCCCATCGAGCGCGAAATTAGACTGCGATTCGAGTCTCTTGATACCGCGCGCATAGCAGTGCATAAAGTAGGGGCGACAGCACTCCGGTCACGGCGCCTGCAAGACGACCGGCTCGTTGATTGGGCAGATGGCCGACTTCGTGAGAGCCGTTGTGTGCTGCGTATCCGCAAAGAGGACGGTGCCGTCACCCTAACCTTCAAGGGCCCCCCGAAGCTGGCAGTCATGAAGGTTCGGGAAGAGTTGGAGACTGTGGTAGATGAGGCCGAGGTCCTGTTGACCATACTCGACCGTCTCGGGCTCCGTGTCTGGTTCCGCTACCAGAAGTTTCGGGAAGAGTACGAGCTACCTGGGCTCATACTGGCGATCGACGAAACGCCGATCGGCATGTTCGTTGAGCTGGAGGGAGAGGAGCACGCCATCGAAGAGACCGCCCACTCCATGGGTAGGACACCTGTGGACTACGTGCTCGAATCGTATCGAGGGCTTTTCGTCAAGGACCGTAAGGCACGAGGACTGCCTATCACCGACATGATTTTTGAAGATTCGCTGTGAGCGGGACGCTCCCTCGGGCAATCGTTCTCGCGGCAGGGCTTGGTACCCGCCTGGACCCGATCACCCGTGTCCGTGCCAAACCGGCCGTACCGGTTGCGGGTCGACCTCTCATTCGACGTATTCTCGAATGGCTGGCCAGATGGCAAGTTCGCAACATCGTTATCAATCTGCACCACAAGCCGGAAACGATCGCCAAGTGCGTTGGTCACGGTGATGCGTTGGGAGTATCAGTTCGTTACTCATGGGAGCCGACCATCCTCGGAAGCGCTGGTGGACCACGCAAGGCGCTCGAGCTGCTCGGACCCAGATTTTTTATCATCAATGGCGACACACTGACCGACATTGATCTGGAAGCGATAACGCGTGGCCACGCAGCTAGTGGGGCCGCAGTCACGTTGGCAATGATGCCAAACCCATCACCCGAACGGTATGGCGGTGCAACAGTTGACTCGCATGGATGGGTTAAGAATTTTGTACCAGCCGGAAGTTCCGGTGAGCCGCTACATTTTGTCGGCGTCCAATTGGTGGAGGCAAACATCTTTACCCACCTACCACGAGACCAACCAGTAGCGACAATTGGTGGTCTCTACGACGAACTCCTGACGGCACGACCCCGAACGATACGCTCACATATCGTCGACGCTCGGTTTCATGATATCGGCACGCCGTCTGACTATCTCCAGACGTCATTGAAGATCGCCGCAGCCGAGGGTCAGGAGGTCCTACCAATGGGTGAGCGCAGCCTAGTGGATCCGACAGCAACCCTGACGCGCACCATCGTCTGGGACGCGGTCGTAATCGGCGCAGGATGCCATCTAACCGAATGCATCGTAACAGACGGTGTCGTCCTGCCTCCGCACAGCGCTTTCACCCGAAAGGCGATCGTGCGTCGTGGGAAACGTGCACCTCGCGACCATAAACGACCACTTGATGATCTTCTGCTTATGCCGCTCGAAACACCGTCACCAAAGAAATGACCTCTTCCTCCACACGTCCACCGCATCTCGAACGGGTGTATGTCTATCTAGACCGTGTCCATCTCAAACTGTCGAACAATCAGGTCCTGGAGCTACCTGGAGACGCTTCTGATCGTCAATACGTCCGGATCACTCCTCAAAATCGCTCGTCAGTCATTCTGCTCGTGCATGAGAACCCATTTGACGAATCGACGCTCAGTTTCATCAACGTAGCGAACTTGCTCAAAGAGATGCCGATCCCTATTCCAAAGATTCTGAACATTGAGTCTGACCTCGGCATTCTGGTCCTCGAAGACCTAGGCGACATCACATTGGAAAACCATCTGGCACGCGTGGACCTCACATCAGCCAGCCGTTTTGAGCTCTACGAAGAGGCCGTTGGGCTCATCGCCCTCATGCAAGTCCGTGGACGGGAGCTAGAGTCGAACCGCTACCACCCGTTTGGCCAGGCATTCGACGTTGAGAAACTGACGTGGGAACTAGAGTTCTTCGTTGAGCACTTTTTGATCGGCCACCGGGGCCTCACATTATCTGACACAGACCGATCGTCACTCGTGGTCGAGTTTAAAGTCCTCGCCGGTGTCTTGGCAGCTGAACCAAGGGTCTTCTGTCACCGTGATTTTCACAGCCGGAACTTGATTCTCCACGACGGCCGGCTCTACGTCCTTGATTTTCAAGACGCCCGAATGGGTCCAGACACTTACGACCTTGTGTCATTGCTGCGCGATTCGTATGTTGACCTCGATCGACCGCTCGTTGATCAGACGATCACAACGTATTTCACTCAACTGGGTGTGCCGGAACCAGAGGATTTCCGCGTTCGATTCGACCGGATGACTGTCCAACGCCACCTCAAAGCACTTGGTACGTTTGGCTTTCAAGCAAGCGTTGTGGGAACTAGCCGCTACTCCAACGCAGTCTGTCGAACCTTAAAGCATCTCAGAGACATCTTCGACCGAGACTTGCAGTTTGTGCAACTCCGCGATCTCCTCGCTCCACACATTCATGAGCTCAGGTAAGCACGTTTCTTGATCTCGACGTTCCCGTATTGCTGTTACGCTCTAATGCTTCAAAAAATTCGGATACGATGACACATTGACGTTCATGCTAAAAACCACCAAGGATAGAAGAGACGTCCTACGACGAGCCGCGTAGAAGCTCGACAGACTACAGCGTCTGCTCATCTAGTGTCAGCCAACATCACGACATATTGAACCTTGGAACCATCATTTATGCCAATCTACATCGACGAAATCGCACGTCACGAAGGAAAATCTGTCACGCTTCGCGGCTGGCTCCATAAGCGGCGCTCGAGCGGCAAGATTCACTTTCTGACCGTTCGGGACGGCACCGGCTTCATCCAGGCGGTCATGTCGAAGGCAGCCGTGGGCGAGGAAACATTCACCAGGGCTGACCACCTGGGTCAGGAAACCGCGCTTATCGTGCAAGGAGTCGTCCGATCGGATGCGCGTGCGCCAGGCGGTTACGAGGTCGATATTTCTGAGCTGGAGGTTGTTGCCGATTCGCACGACTATCCGGTCACCCCAAAGGAACATGGTGTCGACTACCTGCTCGACCGCCGGCATTTGTGGCTTCGAACCGAGCGGCAACAATCGATCCTCCGTGTGCGGCACGAGATCATCGATACCATAAGAAATTTCTTCAACACGCGCGGTTTCGTACTAGTTGACACGCCAATCCTTACACCAGCCGCCTGTGAGGGGACGACTACGTTATTCCACGTACCCTATTTCGATCATGGAACGGCTTATCTGACTCAGAGTGGTCAGCTGTACAACGAAGCAAATGCAATGGCTCTAGGCCGCGTGTACTGCTTTGGGCCGACGTTTCGAGCCGAGAAGTCAAAGACCCGCCGACACCTCACTGAGTTTTGGATGGTCGAACCTGAAATAGCGTACGCGACACTTGATGATGTCGTTTCGTTGGCCGAAGAACTCGTGGCTACAATCGTCAACCGGGTACTCGAAAACAGGCGCCGTGAACTTGCAGTACTCGAACGTGACACGTTACCCCTTGAGCAGGTGCACATGCCTTTCCCCCGAGTGTCCTACGATGAGGCGGTCGAGATTCTAAAAAATCGTGGCCTTCGGTTCGAGTGGGGTGGCGATTTCGGTGGAACAGACGAAACCGCGTTGGCCGAGCATTTCAATCAGCCGGTCATTGTTCATCGCTTTCCGAGCGCCGTGAAGGCCTTCTACATGAAACCTGACCCGAAGCGACCTGAGCTCTCTCTGTCGGTCGATGTGCTCGCTCCAGAGGGATACGGCGAGATCATCGGCGGAGGCCAGCGACTGGACGACTATGACCTACTGCTGGAGCGAATTAACGCGAATGACCTGCAACAGAGAGCGTTCGAGTGGTATCTGGATCTTCGCCGGTACGGCAGCGTGCCCCACGGTGGCTTCGGGATGGGCATCGAACGGGTGGTCTCGTGGCTCTGCGGTCTCGAGCACGTTCGAGAGGCAATCCCCTACCCACGGATGCTCCATCGCCTCACGCCGTGATCCCCTCCTACCGCTGTTCTGGTAATCCAATAACCGGTGAACCCGTAGCCCGCGTCACGATGCGGGGACAGCAACGTGCGCCACACATTGCCGGGCTCATTTCGCTCGTGTTATAGTGCGAGGATACTATGTCGGTAAGTCCGGCAGAAGTGGGCGTATGCCCACTTTTTGTGTTTCAGGGGGCTGTGCGCAACTTGTGCCCTGAGGATCACCTCGACAAGGTCAAAACGCTCGCCGACCGCGTCGCGCGAAGCTACGGGCTCGAGATCTTCGAAGTGCTCCTCCGGCGTGAGTCGGTCGGGTGGGTTTTGCGGATCACCATCGATCGCCCTCCTGCTAACGCGTCGAGCGCGGACGAGACAAGAGACGCGATCGCGATCGAAGATTGCAAGCGGGTCAGCGCAGATCTGAGCGCCGTTCTCGACGTGAACGTCTCGTTCGATTTCTCATACACGCTCGAGGTGTCGTCACCGGGCCTAGATCGCCCCCTGCGGGACCTTGACGACTGCAAACGATTCAAGGGCCGTTTGGCAAGGATCGTCACGACGGAAGCGATTGATGGTCAACGGCACCTGGTTGGCCGCATCACCGCTGTCGAGGATGAACAGATAGTGATCGAAACTAAGGGTAGGATTCACCGGATCCCGTGGCTGGTCGTTGTGCGGGCTAGACTGGAAATTGAGCTCTAGAAAAAATGAATAACCCACTGCAACAAACCATCGATGCGCTGGCCAAGGAGAAAGGTATCAAGCCTGAAGCCGTCATCACGGCCATCGAGGATGCCGTGCTGACGGCTTCACGGAAGTACTACAAGTCGAATGAAAACCTACGTACGAAATTCAATTCTGAAACCGGCCAGGTCGATCTGTTCGCAGTTCGTCAGATCGTTGAGGAGGTCAGCGACCCAGAGACAGAGATCGCTCTAAACGAGGCGCAGACGCTCTACGGCGACGAAGCTGAAATCGATATGGAGATTGAGTTCCCGAAACCGACAGATGTCCTCGGGCGGATTGCCGCACAGGCCGCAAAGCAGGTCATCTTCCAGAAGGTCAGAGAGGCGGAGCGCGAGAACATCCACGCCGAATACAGCGACCGTATCGGCGAAACCGTTTCCGGGAACGTTAAGCGCTTCGAAAACGGCGATATTGTTGTCGAAGCTGCCCGTGTCGAGGCGCTACTTCCACGGCGTGAGCAGTCACGGGCTGAAAACTACACGCCCGGTGACCGCATCCGTGCTGTCATCCGAGAGGTCAACAAAAACACAAAGGGGCCACAGATCATCCTCTCCCGAACCGACCCACTGTTATTGATCAACCTGTTCGAGCAGGAAGTTCCTGAAATTTACGACGGCACGGTGTCGATCCGCGGTGCGGTTCGGGAGGCGGGTGACCGAGCCAAGATAGCGGTCTATTCGCGCGAGCGGGACGTTGACCCGGTAGGTGCATGCGTTGGCATGAAAGGTACGCGTGTCCAGGCAATTATTAGAGAACTACGAGGTGAAAAGATCGATATTGTCGAATGGTCAGATGACCCGATCGCGTTCGTCACGAATGCCATTAGCCCAGCTCGCGTGCAGCGGGTGACCGTTGTTGAAGACACTGCGCGAATCATCGAAGTCGTAGTCGAAGATAGGCAGCTCTCACTTGCCATTGGGAAGAAGGGGCAGAACGTTCGGCTTGCCGCTAAGCTCACGGGTTGGAAGATCGATATCAAGAGCGAAGAAGAAAAGCGCCGTGAGGTGGAAGCCAAATTCGAAAGCCTCGGCATGGCCGATGAAACAGCGACACTGACTCTGCCTGATCTCGACGACGACCAACTCGGCAAGCTCAGTGACGCCGGTCTCGATACCGCTGAACGACTACTAGAGGTTGGAACTGCCGAGTTGGCTGAGGTCACTGGGATCGATCAAGACGCCGCTGCTAAGTTACAGGCAACGGTACGTGAACAGGTTGAAGCTGTTGAGCGAGCGGACGCGGCTGCGGCTGCGAACTCTACAGAAAAGAGCGACACCGCGCCAGCCGAAGAACCAACATCCGACGGCGAAGCGCCTATAACAGTCACCGGCTCGAAAACAGAGGCAAAAACCGACACAGCGATTGCTAGTAATGATGCGAATTCTTCTCCAGAGGAACTGGTTGATGCAAATAAACAGGCGAGCCTGACCGATGAGAAGACGGCGCCCGATGAAAGCGGAGGCGCCAGTTAACGTATGGCCACGATCCGAATCTACAAGGTTGCTGAGGTGCTCGGTATTCCGAGCCAGGAAATCATAGATTTGCTCCGACGAGAGCACGGGATCGAGATCAAAAGTGCGTCGAATACTATCGAGGAAATCGTCGCCAGACAGTTCACCGAACGGATCGCACGGGAGCGAGACATTGAGTTGCCGAGCGGCCAGCTGTTTAGCTCTACGCTTGCCCAACGCGCTGGGAAACGTGCGAAGGCAGCAAAAGCAGCTCCGCCCAAACCGGTCAAGCCTAAATTGGGCCCTCCTCGCCTTGTTAAGGCAGCGAAGGCCGCGAAAGCAGTAGCCGAGGCAGACGCCGCCCAAGCTGCGTCCGAACAAACCGAAGAGGTGGCCGACACGGTCGAGGCCGTCGCCACGGCAGCCGAGGTGGCTCCAGCGGCAACTCTGGTGGAAACGGAGAAGCTCCCTGATATTGGAACCATCAAGGAGGCACCTCCTCCAGCGGCCGCTAGGGTGGATGCAACGATAGTCGAGGCAGCGCAGAAAGAACCCGAACCACCGCCTACTGAAGAAGCACCAGCGGTGTCTATAGCAAAATTGTCGCAGCGAGCATCGTTGATCCAGAGCCCGACCGGACGAGTTGTACCACCGACACTCCGGCTCCGTGTCGAAGATCCGCGAAAACGATCAACTCCGATTTCAGGCACGCCTGGTGCACCTGGTAAATCAGAGGTCGCAGCGCGGTCGACGACGGCTCATCCTGGCATGTCTCCCCCAACGATGACCCGACCACCGCTAGGCGGACCACGTCCTCTACCATCCCAACCCGTACGGCCACCGTCGGCCAGGCCACTCCCACCTCGGCCAGCGGTCGGCTATCGGCCACCGCCCCGGCCTTATCGACCGGCAGGACGCCGCAGTGACCGCCGACAGCGCCCCCAGACACCGGTTGAGCCGGTACCGCTACCGCCGGTCACACGGACGGTTACGCTGTCCGAAGGGATAACGGTCAAGGATCTTGCCGACAAGCTTGAGGTGAAGGCCAAGGATGTGTTGAAGAAGCTCATCGAGAAGCGCTTGATGATGACGATCAACACGACCCTTCCGACGGAGACGGCGACGATGATCGCTCGCGAGTTCGGCGCCGACGTCAAGATGCGCACGTTCGAGGAAGAAATGGTCGAGATCCAGTCTGAGGAGACGAAGTCCGAAGATCTCGTGCCACGTGCCCCCGTCGTGACCGTGATGGGCCACGTTGATCATGGTAAGACCACACTCCTCGACGCGATCCGACAAGCCAAGGTGGCCGAGGGTGAGGCTGGCGGAATCACACAGCACATCGGCGCGTACGCAGTTGACGTCAAGGGTCAGCGCATTGTCTTCCTCGACACACCTGGTCACGAAGCATTCACAATGATGCGAGCACGCGGGGCGAAAGTCACCGACGTCGTTGTGCTGGTAGTGGCTGCCGATGATGGAGTCATGCCCCAAACTCAGGAAGCTATCGATCATGCCAAGTCTGCTGGTGTTCCGATCCTGGTTGCGATCAATAAGATTGATAAGGCCAACGCGAACCCCGATCGAGTAAAAAAGGAACTCGCCGAACGTGAGCTTACGCCAGAGGATTGGGGTGGAAAAACGGTCATGGTTCCTGTCTCGGCCAAGAAACAAGAAAATCTCGACACACTTCTTGAGATGATCCTGCTCGTAACCGAACTAGGAGAGCACAAGGCTACCCCGACACGTCTGGCCACCGGGACGGTGCTCGAGGCCAAAATCGACCGCGGACGGGGACCGATGGCTACCATTCTCGTCCAGGATGGGATGCTAAGAATCGGTGATAATTTCCTTGCCGGCACGATTGTCGGGCGCGTCCGCGCCTTGATCGATGACCGTGGAAATCAGGTCAAGCGCGTCGACCCGTCCAGCCCGGTCGAAGTCCTTGGACTCACGGGCTTACCACAACCGGGTGACGCCTTCCAGGTGGTCACGGATGCGGCAAAGGCTAGACAGATCGCTCTGTTCCGGATGAACCAGGCCAAAGAGAAGGCGCTTGGTGATCGCGGCTCACGTTTAACACTCGAGTCGCTACAGCAGCAACTATCCGAAGGAAGCACCAAGGAGCTCCCCATCATCATTAAAGCCGATGTGCAAGGCTCCGCTGAAGTGTTAGCTGATTCGCTGTCAAAACTTGGTGATGAGCGCGTTAAGATTCGAATCATTCACTCTGGTGTCGGCGCCGTAAGCGAGTCGAATGTTCTGCTGGCCTCGACGTCAAACGCGATCATCATCGGGTTCAATGTCCGGCCTGACCGAAACGCCTCGACCGTGGCCGAGCGAGAAGGTGTCGATATTCGTAAGCACTCCGTCATCTACAACGTTGCTGACGAAGTTAAGCAGGCGATGGCCGGACTACTCGAGCCAACAACGCGTGAGCAACAGCTCGGTTTAGCTGAAGTGCGTCAACTCTTCAAGATTCCAAAATTCGGAACTGCAGCCGGCTGCATAGTCACCGAGGGACGAATCACGCGCGCCGGCGACGCGCAAGTGCGACTTGTCAGAGACGGGGTTGTCATCCATGAGGGTCGTATTGGCTCACTGAGACGGTTTAAGGACGACGTCAATGAGGTTAAGTCAGGTATCGAGTGCGGCATTGCATTCGAACGGTTTCCCGATATTAAGCCAGGTGACGTCATCGAATCGTTCTCAGTGGAGAAGGTAGCCGCCACGGTCTAGCAGCTGGTGGATCTCGCGTCGTGGTACTCGAGATATAAGACGTAAGGCTCCATGTCTGTTGTCGCGCTCCTCTCGATCGAACTGCACGTCCGAGGAGCATGTTCACTTAAAGACAAACGAGCCGTGCTGCGCAGCCTTAAAGACCGCCTGCGCAAACTGAACGTAGCGTTAGCCGAGATCGACCACCAGGACCTCTGGCAGCGCGCCCGGCTTGGAATCGTCACCATCAGCGCGACACGAGATGGGGTCGACCAGTCACTAGAGGCGGTCATCGACGAGATCGAGCGCTACGATCCAGACATCATCGTCGACACGGTATTGGAATGGCTCGCCTAACCGAATGCCTCAAGGTTCTCGCACCGACCGCGTCGGCGATTTGATCCGTGACGAGCTGAGTTCGTTGCTAGTGCGACAAATTCGTGACCCGGCAATGCGTTTGGTCACGGTGACACGCGTAAGAATGACAAAAGATCTCCTGCAGGCTCGAGTCTATTACACGGTCCTAACGGACGCGCTAGGCCTGCGTAAAACCGCACAGGCACTGCGCCGAGCTCGGCCGTTCTTCAAGCGACAACTGGGCCAGCGGCTTCGCCTTCGGCACGTGCCTGAATTGATGTTCTTTTACGACGACTCCGTCGAGCAGCAAGATCGCGTGGCACGTCTGCTTGATGAAATCGCTGCGTCTCGGATAGACAACTGCTCTCCGGATGACAACAGTAGCTCCTGACCCGACTATTGCCTCAATCGTTGAGGAACTCCGAACACGGAACCGGTTCGTCTTGTCCTCGCACGCCCGTCCGGACGGCGACTCAATCGGATCGCAGCTAGCATTGGCGGCAGCATTGCACTACCTTGGCAAGACTGTCCGCATCGTTAACCGAGATCCCATCCCGCCCTACCTCCAGTCGCTCTCTCGAATCGCCACGGTGGAGGTCGCTGAAACCATTACAGGCGACTACGACGCGGCCGTATTACTCGAATGCGGTTCGCTGGATCGAACGGAGGTCACGGGACTCGACCACTATTTCGTGATCAACGTCGACCATCACGCTGGAAATAGCATGTACGGCGCGCTGAACTGGTTTGACGAGTCCGCAGCTGCGTGCGGTGAAATGGTTTTCGATTTGGTCACGGCGCTCGGGGTGCCTTTGTCCACCAAGATCGCAACCGCCATCTACGTTGCGATCCTGACTGACACGGGTGCGTTTCACCACGGAAACATCACGGCCCGTACGTTCGAAATCTGCCGGCACATCGCTGAAAGTGGAGTTTCGGCCGCAGAAGTCGCGGCTCGCGTCTACCAGACCAGCAGTGTGGGCAAGCTCTGGCTCACCGGTGCCATACTGAACGCGATGAAACTTGAAGGAAACGGTCGGGTAGCGGTACTTCACGTCGACGAGAAGTTACTCTACGAGACCGGGTGCGCACCAGACGACATGGAAGGCCTTATCAATTTACCGTTGGCAGCTTCCCACATCCAGGCGGTTATCTTGCTGAAGCCGTTCACCGACACCATCCGCGTGAGCTTGCGGTCAAAGGCGGCCGTTGACATCCGAACAGTCGCCTTAGCCTATGGGGGTGGTGGACATCGCAATGCCGCCGGGTTCACCGCCAGCGGGTCACTGGAGGACGTGCGGCCTCGGATCGTGGCCGATGTGCTCGCGGCTATCGATGCGTCTCCCCCAGATGACCGCACGTGAGACCGTTAACCATAGACGGTGTGCTCGTCATCGACAAGCCGTCCCGTCTTACGTCGCACGCTGTGGTGATTCGTGTTCGTCGCGCCATCGGCACAAAACGAATCGGACATATTGGAACACTTGACCCGCTAGCAACTGGCGTCCTTCCCCTTGTCGTGGGCCGAGCGACCCGACTGGCGTCCCTCTTATCAACAGGCCGAAAAACCTATGACGCCATCATCCTACTCGGCGTAACCACCAACACCTACGACGTAACAGGAACGGCGACCAAACCTAGTAGCAACGTATTAACAACGGACGGACAAGCGTTCGAGCTCTCGACGATCCAGCAGGTAGGTCGAACGTTCACAGGAACGTTCGTGCAACAGCCACCACTGTTTTCGGCTAAGAAGATCGGTGGTGTCCGTGCATACAAGCTCGCACGACGGCAACAACCAGTAGCACCGAGTCCGGTCGAAGTGACCGTCAACTCACTTGAGATTTATTCGCTCGAGGGAAATCGGTTGCGATGTCGGGTGGTCTGCGAACCCGGTTTCTACGTGCGCGCCCTGGCCAACGACCTCGGCCGCGCGCTCGGCTGCGGCGGCTGTCTGGAGGCCCTTCGGCGCGAACGCAACGGCACGTTTGCCCTAGCTGACGCTGTCTCGCTGGACATCGTAGAAAAGGAAGGCCATGAAGCGAACCGCCGTCTCATCCCAATGACTCGACTACTGCCGGATTTGCCAAGCGTCGTGCTGACGGATCAGGGATCTCGACGGGCCGCCCATGGCAATACCCTTACCTCCGCCGATCTCGTGAGCAACGTTGATGATGCTCTTCCGTGGTGGAATCCACAAACCGAGAGTGACACCGTGCATCGGATCAGACTCTTCGATCGAGGCGACGTGCTCCTCGCCATTGCAGAGATCGGAACCGACGGATTTTTGCGTCCGAAGATCGTTCTCGTGTAAGATCCGATACGGATCATAAAAGGGAGAAGGATAGTCTGGGTATCGGCGGTTTGGTGCCCGCATAAACGGTAGCGCTCACGCGTGATTCTCTAGACCGTACGCGGAGGTAGGCAGCACGTGGTGTTAGCGAAAGAGCGGAAGTCTGAAATTATCGGTTCGTATCGCATACACGACACCGACACCGGCTCACCTGAAGTGCAAGTCGCGATCCTCAGCGAACGCATCAGTTATCTCACCGAGCACTTCAAGGTTCACGCCAAAGACCACCACTCACGCCGCGGGCTCTTAATGCTCGTCAGTCAACGGCGACGCCTCCTCGACTACGTCAAGAGCAAGAACTCCGAGCGATACGCGGATCTCATCAAACGACTTGGCATCCGCAAGTAGGCGCGAGACAACGAGCCGGTGGCGTGCCGTGCCGGCCGGTCTCACGCCCTCCTCGAGAGACCACTCGTTCCTCTCTCATCACTCGTTCGTCAAGTGGGAGCGCATCCATGTATACGGGCCAACTGAACATCGGCCAACAAACCCTGAGTTTCGAAACCGGTAAGCTCGCCAAGCAGGCTGACGGCGCGGTGGTCGTCCGTTCAGGTGACACCGTAGTCCTGGTCACGGCCTGCGCCGCACACACGGTGCGCCAGGGTATCGACTTCTTGCCGCTCACCGTGGATTACCGCGAGAACACCTACGCTTCTGGGCGGATCCCAGGCGGCTTCTTCAAGCGCGAAGGCAAGCCGCCCGAGAAGGAAGTGCTCACGAGCCGTCTTATCGACCGGCCGATCCGCCCCCTATTTCCGTCCGGCTGGGGCTACGAAACCCAGGTCGTCGCCTGGGTGGTGTCCGCCGACGATGATACCGACCCGGACGTGCTGGCGCTCACGGGCACCTCGGCCGCACTGTCGATCTCGAATATCCCGTTTCAGAAGACCATAGCCGCTGTGCGTGTCGGGCTCGTCGACGGCGGGTTCGTCATTAACCCGACCTACGACGAACGGAACCTGAGCCGTCTCGATTTGCTCGTGGCTGGCAGCGCCGATGCCCTAATGATGGTCGAGGCCGGGTCCGATGAGCTCTCCGAAGACGAGATGCTGAGCGCCCTTGAGGCGGGACACGCCGCCATCCGCGATATTGTGGTGGCGATCGACGAGATGAAAGCAGCCGTCGGAAAGCCGAAGCGCGAGGTGACGACGCGGACGGTTGCTCCGGTCGTCGCGTCAGAGGTCGAGACCAAGGTACTCGCGCCGCTGACCGACGCGATGCGGATCAAGGACAAGCTCGAAAACTACGCCAAGGTCGATCAGGTTCTCGACGAGCTCCTGGCCTCATATGCCGAGGACGACGCCGACGGCCGGAGCGACGCCAAACAGGTCTTCAAGAGTCTCAAGGAGAAAGTCCTCCGTGACGAGATCCTGGAGCGAGGCCTGCGGCTCGACGGCCGACAGTTCGACGAAATCCGTGACATCTCGGCGGAGGTCGGGGTGCTCCCGCGAGTGCACGGCTCGGCCATTTTCACCCGCGGGGAGACACAGGCGCTGGTCACCACCACCCTCGGCACCGCCGACGACCAGCAGAAAGTCGAGCGGATCGAGGGCGAGTCTCGCACGCGGTTCATGCTGCACTATAACTTCCCGCCGTTCTCAGTCGGGGAGGTCAAGTTCCTGCGAGGGCCTGGGCGGCGCGAGATCGGTCATGGCAAGCTCGCCGAGCGCAGTCTCGCCAGGATGATTCCGAGCGAGGACAAGTTCCCCTACACCATGCGCATCGTGTCGGACATCCTCGAGTCGAACGGTTCCTCGTCGATGGCGACGGTCTGCGGCGCCTCGTTAGCCCTCATGGACGCTGGCGCGCCCTTAAAAGCGCCAGTGGCTGGAATCGCGATGGGCCTAATCCTCAATGAGGCAACCGGGCACTACGCCGTGCTCTCCGACATCGCCGGCGCAGAGGATCACTACGGCGACATGGACTTCAAAGTCGCCGGCACCGCAGCTGGACTCACCGCCCTGCAGATGGACATCAAGGTGGCTGGGATCACGACCGAGATCATGCAGAAAACTATGGCGCAGGCGAAGGCCGGCCGCCTCGAGATTCTCGGAAAGATGCTTAAAACGATCTCCTCGCCCAGGGACTCAATTTCTATCTATGCCCCTCACATGGTGACGATCAACATCCCAGTCGACAAGATACGAGACGTGATCGGGCCTGGCGGTAAGACGATTCGCAGCATCATCGAGCGGACGGGAGTGAAGATCGATGTCGAGGACGACGGGCGTGTCAACGTGGCCTCAGCTGATGAAACTTCGTCACAGAAAGCTATAGCCATCATAGAAGAACTGACCGCGAGCCCAGAGCTGAACAAGAGCTATCTCGGAAAGGTGCAGCGAATAACCGACTTCGGAGCGTTTATCGAAATCCTTCCTGGGACCGACGGCTTGCTTCACGTGTCTGAAATAGCCCACTACCGGGTTAAGGACGTCCGCGACGAGCTCGAAGAAGGTGACCAGGTGATGGTTAAGGTGATCAACGTGGATCCATCTGGGAAGGTACGTTTAAGCCGAAAAGCGCTGCTTCCTGGCACAAGTGAGGGCGAGCACGCTCGGTCAGGCGACCAAGACCGGCCTGGCGTGTCTGGTGGTAACACCGGTGGGCGTAAGCAGCCGTAGTCGTCGGGTCCGCAACCGGGGCGGCCGTGAGCCAGTCAAACACTAGCCGACGGTCACACGTCGCATTTAATTAGTTGTCACGCAATCACTAGCGGCAGTCTGACCAGTGCCTCTCTCATCACCCTGAGCATCATCGCGACACTGGCGATCGCCGTCTCGCCTTGCAGGGGTTTGCAAACACAAACATACTCGAGGTAATGGCGTCCAGATCCACGAGAACCGCCGTTAACCAGAAAATCAGCGTCATTCGGGTTCCGAGTAAGACCAGAACGGTTCAGGCGTCGCCGTCGAGAATAGTGCGTAGTGATTTATCTTGGTTCATGCTGCGACTCACTCAAAGCAGGACCGATCGATCAGTTGAGTTTGACGGAGATGAGCTTCGAGACTCCTGGCTCTTCCATGGTCACACCGTACAGGCAGTTGGCAATCTCCATGGTCTTCCGATTGTGCGTCACCAAGACGAACTGCGTGTGGTCCTGCATACCTCTGAGCATGTCGACAAACCGCCCGATGTTCGCATCGTCTAACGGTGCGTCGATCTCGTCAAGTAGACAGAATGGGCTCGGCTTATATTTGAAGATAGCGAACATCAGTGCCATAGCGATCAGTGCCTTTTCACCGCCCGATAGCAGCTGAATGTTCTGTAGCCGCTTGCCTGGTGGCTGGGCGATGATGTCGATACCGCTTTCAAGCAGGTCGCTCTCATCGATCAAAACGAGGCCGGCCCGTCCCCCACCGAATAGGGTGGAAAAAGTCATCTGAAAGTGATCGTTGACGGCGGTGAACGCCTCCAGAAAACGTTCGCGGGTTGTCACGTCGATTCGCTTAATTGCCTCCCCAGTTACCTGAATCGAATCGAGTAAATCTTTACGCTGCGCGGTCAAGAACTCGTAGCGTTCCTCCAGCTCGTCAAACTGATCGATCGCCATCATGTTAACCGGACCCATTCGCCCGATCTTAGTCCGTAACCGTCCTATAACCTGTTCTGCTGACTCGGTAGCACTCGGCTCAAGCTCAGCCCAGGCCGGTTCGACAGCTAGGATGTCGTCTCCACCCTCACCACTTTCAGGTTCCGTTTCCTCATCGGCATGCCCTATGAGTTTCGGATCGAGCACAAGCGTCTTGTCACGCTCAAATTGGGCCACCTCGTCCTGCACTTGTTCGATCGAGAGTTCGAACGTTTCGGTACAAGAGGTTTCAAGATATGAAAGGTCGGCCACTGCAGTCGCACGTGTTACCTCGAGCTGGCCAACCTCAGCCTTCTGCGTTTCCAATGTTTGGCGGGCCTCTTGCACCTTGTTATCCTGCGTATCGATCTGGTCCCGGAGGTCGCCTGAGCGATTGCCGATGACACGAACGTCATTGCTGAGCGACTTGAACGTCTTGACGTCAAGATGAAGCCGTTGCTCCGTCTCTGTAATCGATGTAAGCAAGCGCGAGTGCTCAGTACGCGTCCGCCCGTCCTCCGTGGCACGCATCGTAAGGCGCTGCGCCAAGTCTTCGACAACTTCCTCGAGTCGCGTCACATCCGATGCGAGAGCCGACGAACGCTCAGTAAAGGCTGCGTGATCGGCCTTCGCATTAGTGACGCGCTGACTCAATTCGTCGAGTGACTCCCTCGCTTCGAGAAAACGGTGCTGGGAGGCGTTAAACCGCTCGTCGGCGTCATGCTGTTCAGACTCGAGACGGGCTATCGACTCGTGAGCCTCGACCTGTTTAGCATCCAGATTGTCTTGTTGTTCTTCGGCCTGACGTTGGTCAGTCTCGATCACATCTCGCGTCTGTAGCAACCGCGTCATTTCCTCGTCGAGACGTGCTAGCTTGAGCTCGAGTCCGATAAGCTCCTTTTCAGCCTTGTGTTCCTCAACCTGTAAATCGCTCAGCGCTTCCTCGGCACGTGTCACAACCCCGGCAAAGGACGCAATCTCATCGTTCAATCGGTCAACGGCTTCCTTTTCGGACACCATCTTTTTCTGAAGCTCTTTCATCTCTCCTTTGGTGGCAAGGATCCCCAGCGCTTCACGTTTGCCACTACCGTACTGCACAGAGGCTCCACGCAGCACGACACCTTCAGGCGTTACTATCGGGTCCGTTGTCGTCCGAGCCGCGGCAATCGCCGTGTCGAGCGACGGAGCCATCCACCGGTACGCTAGCAGGCTACGCACGGCTGCCTCGCCAGGCCCTTTGACCTGCACGAGTTCGTTCAACGATGTCAACCCCGGATCTGGAGGAGCCTGAACGCTCTCTTGGGAAGTGCTCTCTTCCATGATGAGAAATCCGCACCGCCCGGCGTTCTTTTTCTGCACGAGCTCCATACCAGCCACCGCATCCCGCTGCTGGCGCACTACGATGCACTGCATCAGCTCACTCAAGCACGCCTCTACCGCTCGTTCGTGCTTCCGATCAACTTCTAGATGGTCGGCCACCGAGCCGCAGTGTTTGATGGTCGACTGAGCTAATAACAGGCGAGCCGCCTCAGTATATCCAGCCCGAGCTGCATCGAGTTCTTCAAGCGACAACAGGCGAGCCGATAACGCTGCCAAGTTGTGATCACGTGTGCGTACCTCACGCATCCGCCACTCGTGTTCGATACGTGCAGAGGCAAGTTCTGCATCACGATCAGAGAGCCCTAGTCGAGTTTCCTTAAGAGCCGAGCGAACCCGACCAGCTGATGCATCGGTACTACTACGATCGGTGGAGATCTTCTCGAGTTGCTGTGCAACATCAGACCCCTCTGATCTTAGTTTCTCGAGCTCCCCAGCGATCCGTCCGCGTTCAGCGGTTGCGTTATCGATGACGTAACGTAACGTAGAAGCCGACTGAATCGACGCAAATACTTCATCCCGCGAAGCCTCCACATTGGCTTCGAGACCCTCGATAACTCGTTGGGCATCGTTCCATCCAGTCTCGGCGGCTCGCAATCGGTCAGCCGCCACGTCCAGCTCTGCATCGCAACGATCTCTGGCATCGCTCTGTTTAGTGAGCTCGTCTCGAAGAGGCCCACGCCTGGCTTCTAGCGCACATAGCTGCTCTTTACCATCACGTAGTGCCTCCTCAAGGGTTTCGACCCGCTGCGTGTCAAACTCTACCTGCTGCTGGTGCCGACCGACCTCAAGCTCGCGCGAGTGCGCGGCGTCACGCACTTTGGTGGCCTGTTGGTCACTCTCAGATAACTCGATCCGCATCCGCTGTTCGGTACTCTCTAAATTGGCCAGCTGTACCGCCGCATCCCGCTCACGCACACGTGAGGCTTCAAGCCGGTGCTCGGCGTCCGTAATCGAAAGAGTCAGTGACACGCTCTTCCGTGCGAAGAGCACCTTTTCCCAGCGGCGCAGCTCCTCACGTAGACGTCGGTAGCGACGGGCCCTCGAGGCTTGTCGCTTCAACGCACTTCGCTGTTTTTCGACTTCGAAGACGACGTCATCGACTCGTGTAAGATTCTGCTGGGCGGCCTCCAACTTCAACTCGGCAGCGTGACGGCGGCTCTTGTACTTGGTTACGCCAGCCGCCTCCTCGAGTAATTGTCGTCGCTCTAGAGGGCGAGCGCCGAGAATTTGGCCTATCCTGCCCTGTTCGATGACGGCATAGGCTTTGATACCAACGCCTGAGTCCATCAGAAGATCCTGAATGTCCCGCAAGCGGCAAACCTGGCCGTCAATGAGATACTCACTCTCGCCAGAGCGAAAGAGGCGACGGCTAACCTCGACATCACGAGCAATGGTTGGCAGTGCGTCGAGATCATCGTCGTTAAGATCGACGGCGAGATCTGAGCCGGCAACCTGAGTCTCTCGACTCTTAGCTTCAGCGCGGTGAGCGCTACTGGTCTGCACGGCCTGACCGTTACCGTGACCATCGCCGTTAGCGGCAGAGCGAGTTCGACTGTGACCATTGCTGCGGGGACCAATGAGACGCGCCAGTGCGGCCGTGACCTCTGACAGTTGCAACCTGACTTCCGCTGCGGCCGTCGGTCGCCGTGCATCGCTTCCAGAAAAAATCACATCCTCCATCCGCTCGCCACGGAGACTTCTAGCACTTTGCTCTCCAAGCACCCACGTGATTGCATCGATCACGTTGCTCTTACCACAACCGTTCGGACCTACGATCGCGGTCACGCCATCGTCAAACGCAAGCTCCACCCGCTCGGGGAAACTTTTAAACCCTGAGATCTTAAGATGGTTCAGACGCATCAGTGGTTCTAGCGCTTATGTAGTACTCGGCTATCGGCGCCGTGCGGTAGAAAAAAAGCCGCACGAACAGGCCGATTGAAAATCTACCTGTTTAGCGGCTGGGAACGCTCTGACTCGATCAGCTTGACTAGTCAGCGGCGCCTCGAAACGACGATAACAACAACAAAACTCGGCCCTCATTCCCCGATGGAACGACCCCGGCGGGCCTGGAATGGGTTGCAGTGTAGCAAGGCGGTTGGTGCCCTGTCCACGCTGACCCGGTTTACAGGTCGCTACCTAGCGGCCACAACAGATGACTGCCGACCCACATTCATTAACTGATCGACCTCTCCGAATAACGTCATTGCGTACTGGGCCTGTGGATCTTGATCGAATAAATTACGACGGGCCTCCTCGAGGCTGAACACGGCGATGTCGATTTCGTAGTGAATCATAGCCTGAATGAAATCCTCGTCCCTGGTAAATGCCTCCTCGTCGACGGTTAAACCCCTGGTCCGAACATGCTCCTTGAAAGAAGCAAGCAACCGATCGTCAACCGCAAATCCTTGAGCCACAAACTCACGTCCTTCACTCTCGGCCGTGATCCGTGTATCGCCGACAGCGGAGAACCGCTCGGCAAAGCTTGCGAACTCCTGGCGTGCTACCAGCAGCCGGCCGAACCGTGATGGATTAAATCCCTCGATCGGTCCGGCAATGAAGCGATCGGGCTCGATCCCGCCGCCGCTGTAAACTTCACGGCCACTATCGGTGTATTTTCGGTCAGCTGCAGTGTGCTCTGCAGGCGCCTGGTCGCGCATCGAATAGGTTAGATACTCGTCGAACGTACCGTCCCACGGCCTTTGAATCATACGCCCGCTCGGCGTGTAATAGCGGGCCGTGGTCAAGGCGAGGCCGGCACCGTGACTTACCCGGTAGATCGATTGGACTAGAGCCTTACCAAACGTCGTTTCACCGACAATGAGACCTCGATCATGGTCCTGAATAGCACCGGCGACAATCTCGGACGCGCTAGCGCTGCTACGGTTGACCATTACGATGAGCGGAAGCTCGGTAAACCCACTGTCCTCACGCGCGTGATAATCCTGGTCGGAGTTGGAAACCCGGCCGCGCGTGTAGACGATCATCTCACCACGGGAGAGAAACTGGTTCGAGACCTTGATCGCTTGGTCGAGAGGGCCACCAGGATTATTTCGCAAGTCGAGGATCAACCGTTCCATGCCGTCGTCGTGCAGCTCGCCGAGAGCTCGCCCAAGATCGCGATCACTGGCCTCTGAGAAATCACGTAGTCTGATATATCCTGTGCGTTCATCAACCAAAAAGGCACCTTGAACGGTTGGAATAGATATTTCGTCACGTTCGACCCTTAAGTCGATTAGCTCGTCGTAGCCGGTTCGTCGAATCGACACATTGACGGCGCTCCCTTTCGGGCCACGCAGAAGGCGAACTGCCTGATCGCTGCTCATACCACGGGCATCCTCACCATCGATCCTCGCGATAACATCACCGCGCCTGATGCCAGTTCGATAGGCTGGCGATCCCTCGAACAAACTCATCACCATGATGTTGCCGTCGAAGACGTTGATTGAGATTCCGAGACCGTAATACCGACCCTCTTGCCGCTCTCGCAACTGCGCGTAGGAACGGGGATCCATGAAGTTTGAATGCGGATCGAGGGTTTGTAGCATGCCTCCAATCGCTCCGTAGACGAGCCGTTCCGTATCAACCTCTTCGACGTAGTTTGACTCGATAGCAGCCAAGGCGGTCGCGAAGGCATCGTAATGCTGCGCAACAGCGTCTTGTCTCGCAAGAACCTTTCCGCCGAACAACCCCCCCAGAAGCGTGGAGAGAACGACCGTTCCGGCTCCAATCGTGAAGGTCGTCATCGTGTTCACCCCGCGCATGCTACCAGACAAGCCACTGCCTAGCAATGACTTCGAGGCATTCTGAACGATAGCAACGCTTGACCGCTCGTGACCATGGTTTCTATAATGCGATGAGTTAGTTTCGTGTGTAAGTTAGCAGTTAAGATCGCCCCTGCAAATAGGTAAGGAGACTGTCATGTTCGGCTCAGTTGGCATGCCGGAGCTGATCATAATCTTCGTCATCGCGTTGATTATCTTTGGCCCGCGTAAACTCCCAGAACTCGGTCGATCGGTAGGTCGGAGTCTGTCGGAGTTTAAGCGGGCCTCGAACGATCTCCGTAACACGCTCGAAGACGAAATAAAGGTCGAGGAGCGTCAAACTCCTCCTTCATCGCAACAGCAGCCGTCTGAGCAAGCGCAGGCTAAAACCCAGATTCAGACGCCCAAGAGTACTGACAGCAGCGCTTAGGCTGCACCCCAGAGCCCCATGGCGCTAGTTCCGTTTCTAGGCCAGTCCGACCAAAAGCCTGACGACGATGAGGCACGGCTCGAGCCCATCGACGCATCCGATAGCTCAGCCGGTAAGATGTCGTTTCTGGAGCACCTCGACGAGCTCCGGAAGCGACTTGCCATCTTGTCTGTTTCCCTCCTGGTGGGCATTCTTATTTCCTTCGCGTTCATCAGCCACATCTTTGAATTCATCATGCGGCCGCTCCAAGAGATTTTGCCAGACGGCGGTACGCTCGTGTTTACTGAGCCGACTGAGGCGTTCTTCCTTAATATCAAGATCGCAGCTCTATCAGGACTCGTCCTGGCAACCCCATCATGGCTCTGGCAGGTCTGGCTATTCGTCGCACCAGGCCTTTATGTCCACGAGAAACGGTTTGCAATTCCGTTCGTCATTTTTTCGTCGCTGTTCTTCGTGACTGGGGCACTCTTTTCGCACTACCTACTGTTTCCTGTCGCCTGGCGTTTTTTTGCAAGCTTCACGACCGACTACATGTCGTTCATGCCGAGAATTCAACCGGCGTTCTCCCTCTACGTCCGGCTGCTGTTAGCCTGCGGCATCGTCTTCCAAATGCCGGCGATCGTGTTTTTCATGGCAAGGATTGGCGTCATTACGCCAGGCTTTCTAGTCCGAAACACCAAGTACGCGATACTCGCGATCTTCATCATCGCAGCGGTCATGACCCCAACCGGTGACCCGGTCACTCTGACAATGATGGCGGCGCCGATGGTGCTCTTGTACGGTGTCAGCATCCTAATCGCCTGGGTTTTCCGTCGTCGGCGTGATGACGACGAATAGATCAACTCTTGTGAATCTTGTCGTTGACTGGTGCGTCTCGAATCACTAATATGTTGTGAAATCTTAGGTTAGTAGGGACACTTCGCGTGAGGACTTAGATCCGATGAAACGACTTCTCAGTGTAGCAGTGTTGGCAGGCTGCTTCTTTTATTTATCTGGCGGTCCTGTGAACGCACAGACGAGTAACGAAAGTAATACCAGATCCGCTGGGGCGACCTTCCTCGGGGACACAGGGCTCTGGTTCGTACCAACGGCAGAAATTCTTGGGCACGGCAAATTTTCGGCTAGCGGCCAGCGGGTAAATTTCGACCGAGAGCAAGGGTTCACCGACATCCAACACTATCTCGGTACCTTCGCGGTTGGAATTCGGGACCGGGTCGAGATCTTTGGTTCGCTTCGTGCTCTGACACGGATCGACCGGGACCTGCGTCCACTATTTAACCCAGCTCTCTCGCGCGGCGGCGGACTTCTCAGTGACTACCCGCTTGTAAGGAATGGATTCAGTGGTAACAATGTCGGCGACTTCATCGTCGGCACGAAGATTAATTTACTCTCAGAGGAACGACAGAACCCAGCGGCTCTCGCAATCAGAGGTCTCGTCAAACTTCCAACCGGTGACAAGACAGCTGGCACCACGACCGGCAAGATCGATGGCGAGATCGACATCATCGTGAGCAAGGCCGCTGGAAAAGCTGAAGTCACCGGCTTTGGAGGGTTCGCATTTCGTGGCGACCCGACTAATGTTGATCTTCCGAACGGGCTCCGATGGGGTTTCGGAGTGAGTGGCCCTCTAGAAGGCGCCGTCCGCGTGTTTAGTGAAATCCATGGCGAGATGCTCATGAACGACACTATTACGTTGACCACGCCCCTCATCGCGGCCGACGAGAGTTTGTCACCGTTAGTGACATCCCTTCGTAGCCCGCTCGACGTAACGGTAGGCCTGCAATGGAATGGCCCAAATGGCGTCTACTTCGGTGCTGGCTTAAATTGGGCCACCCAGCACGAGAGTCGACCTGGTGGTTCTGGGAGCGGTGACCGATTCGGTTTACTGTTCCGGCTTGGGTTCCATCCGGGCGTTAAGGTCTACACACCACCACCGCCGCCGCCGCCGCCGCCGCCACCTCCTAACCAGTCACCAACGGTCACACTTTCGTGTGATCCGTGCGAGGTGCTAGTCGGTGAAGAGTCGCGGTTGCGTGCCGACGCATCCGACCCGGACGGCGACCCACTCGACTACCGGTGGAGTGCACCGACAGGCGATTTCTTGGACCCACCGAATCGGGCAACAAGACGGTGGCAGGCGCCTAACCAAGCTGGTCCCGTGCCGATTAGCGTCACAGTGACTGACGACCGTGGCGGGTCTGCCTCTGACACCGTGACCATGCGGGTGAGTGCACCGCCACCGCCACCGCGCGAAAATGTTTTCGAGGACGTGCACTTCGACTTCGACCGGTACTCGCTACGACCAGGCGCGGCACGCGTGCTCGACGAGGTCGTAACGGCGCTCGAGGAGGACCCGAACCTGAGTATTGAGATCGAGGGTCATACCTGCAACATCGGGACGGCCGAATACAACCTGGCACTTGGCGATCGCCGCGCGAATTCCGTGCAAGAATACCTCAACAGTCGCGGCGTTAACGCAGAACAGTTTCAGACAGTTAGCTACGGTGAAGAGCGTCCGATGCATGACAACTCCCGCGAGGAGACACGCCGTCTGAACCGGCGAGCGGCACTCATCGTCCGCGTCCAATAGTTCTCACGCGCGTACGTCAACACCTCAAGGGCCTGGAATGTTCTCCCGGCCATTTTTCACTTACATGCCAGCATTACCGCTGGCTCTGAGTTTTACCTGCGATACTAATTCAGAAAGGCCAGGTCGCTAGTACGCCTTTGCGAAGTAGGCGTCAGTCTCTCCCGGTCGTCCACACTCGATGCAGGAGCCTGAGGCCGAACAGGGCTCCAAGGGAAGGTTGCGGATGGTGGCCTGGGTGTCCATCTTAATCTTCGCCTCGCACTCGTCACCACCACACCATGGAGCGACAATGTAACCAGGCCGCCCTTCGAACACCTGGCGAAATTCGTCTCGTGAAGTCGTCTTGAGCGTGTGGTCGTCTCGAAACTGACGGGCACGTTTGAGAAGATCTGCCTGAATCGCTTTCAGAAGCTCCCCTACCCGCTCCGACAGGCCATCTTTAGGTGTCGCTAGTTTCTGCCTGGTATCCCGTCGTGCCAGCATTACTTGGGATTTTTCGATATCCTTTGGGCCGATTTCCAAACGGAGTGGAACGCCTCGCATTTCCCACTCGGAAAATTTCCAGCCTGGCGTGTACTCCTCTCGGTCATCCAGAATTACCCGAACACCCGCGTCAGTGAGTGTCGCGGCGATTTCCTGCGCTCGTGGGAGCACCGTTTCGCGCCAGTTACCACGATGGATCGGTACGATGACGACTTGATACGGCGCTACGCGCGGTGGAAGTACTAAACCGCTGTCATCACCATGGGTCATGATGACAGCACCGATGAGACGAGTAGTCATCCCCCAGGAAGTCTGCCACACGTATTGGAGTGACTTGTCGCGAGCTTGAAACTTAACATCGAATACCTTTGCAAAATTCTGCCCAAGCATGTGGGATGTGCCGGCCTGGAGCGCCCGACCGTCGCCCATTAAACATTCAATCGAGTACGTGCGGTCGGCTCCGGCGAATTTCTCACTCTCGGTCTTTCGACCATCGAGAACAGGCATGGCCAACTCGCTCTCGACAAACTCCTTGTAAACGCCAAGCATCCGGCGCGCCTCGGCCTCAGCCTCAGCCTCAGTCTCATGCGCCGTGTGTCCTTCCTGCCACAGGAACTCGGTGGTGCGGAGAAACAGTCTGGTAACCTTCTCCCACCGCACGATGTTTGACCACTGGTTAATCAAAATTGGTAGGTCGCGCCAGGACTGAATCCACTTCGCGTACATCGTTCCGACGATCGCCTCTGAGGTGGGCCGCACAGCCAAGCGTTCCTCGAGGTCCTCTTCACCGCCTCGTGTTACCCAAGCCACTTCAGGGGCGAAGCCCTCGACGTGCGCGGCTTCCTTGCGAAGCAAACTCTCTGGAATGAAGAGCGGGAAATATGCGTTCACATGCCCAGTCGCCTTGAACCGCCGGTCGAGGTCCGCCTGCATCAGCTCCCAAATTGCGTAGCCATACGGTCGGATGACCATGCAACCCTTGACCGGCGAGTAATCGGCTAGTTCTGCACGCCGAATCACGTCCGTGTACCACCTAGAAAAATCCTCGCTCTGAGGTGTGATCTCGGTCACGAATGATTGCTGCTTCCCTTTCGCCGCCATCAATTGGAAACCTCGTGCTTAGAATCGGAAGATTGCTATCACCAGTCTATCTCGTTTCCTTCTCCGTTTACTGTTATCCTACATGAGCCTCAACGTCACCCGCCGATACAACTCACAAGATGAAACCCATTCAAATCGATGTCTCGTCAGAGTCGCACGCCTACTCGGTGCACGTAGGCGCTGGACTCACCGACCATCTCGAAGCTCTGTTGGATGCAGCCGGTAGCATCGGACGCCTGTTTCTCGTGTCGAGCCCATCCATCTGGAAGCTGCACGGTCTGACGATTAATGGCGTATTGAAGGGTGCCGAAACGATCCTCGTACCCGATGGCGAACGCTCCAAGACTCTGCAAACCGTGGCTCAAATCTACGACTCGCTGATTCAATCAGCCGCTGATCGCACAGTGACCATTGTGGCTGTCGGCGGTGGTGTACTGGGAGACGTGGCTGGGTTTGCAGCCGCGACGTACCTGAGGGGTGTGCAGCTCGCGCACGTACCGACGACCCTTCTAGCACAGGTTGACAGCGCGATCGGTGGAAAAGTTGGCGTTAATCATCAATTGGGCAAAAACCTCATCGGCGCATTTCATCCGCCGATTGTTGTCGTGACCGACCCAGAGCTCCTCGAAACGCTGCCTCGCCGTGAGTTCAGAGCAGGTTTATATGAGGTCATCAAATACGGAGTGATCGCGAGCCGAGAACTGTTCGACAGGGTGAGCCTAGAGCTAACCGCTATCTTGACGCGTAAGCCTGACGCACTCGTGCCGATCATTGCTGAATCGTGTCGGATCAAGGCTGCGATTGTCTCAGCTGACGAGCGAGAGAATGACCGGCGGCGGATGCTGAATTTCGGCCACACGGTCGGACACGCAATCGAGGCTGCGACCAACTATCGACGGTTCCGTCATGGAGAGGCGATAGCGTACGGGATGTTGGCTGCCGCCGATATTTCGGTTACTCGTAAGATGCTGGCTGAACGTGACCGGCGTGCCCTTTCGAGCCTAGTCGCCAAACTTGGCCCGCTCCCATCGGTGAGTGACCTGCCAATCAAATCGATCCTCGAAGCCATCAAGCGTGACAAGAAGGTACTGCAGGGAAAGCTGCACTTTGTGCTTCCAACGGTTCTCGGAGAAATCGATATCGTCGATGATGTAACCGAGAAGGAAATTCAACGGGCGCTACAAGCTATTGGTCTGCGGCGGTAACGTTCTTCTGTCAGTTATTCGGTCGTTAGATGGTCTCAGTCCAACTCTCGAGTAGCTGCCAGCTCACTTGACGCGAGGCAACAGACAGACGAGACGTCTCGGGCATGAATATCAGCAGAAAGACTTTCGACTTTTCTATTACCTAATAGAAGGATGAGCACCACGAGACGAACGGCTTACCGATAGCTGTTAGGGCAAGCGCGCCGATCGCCAGAAATGAGCCAAGGGGCAAAGCGTGCTTGCCGCCGCCCTGCCTAATCACCATCAAGCCAAGACCGATGAGCGACCCTAAGACTGATGCAAACAAGAGGGTAACTAACATGAGCTGCCACCCAAGGAACGCCCCGATCATGGCGAGCATCTTGACATCACCCATGCCCAACCCTTCTTCACCTCTAACCTGATAATAAACCTCAGCGATGATAAGAAGCGTACCACCGCCTATCAGAACTCCGATGGACGCATCTCGCCAACCAGGCTCAAATACGACGCTGAGGCCTAGACCTACGACGACTCCTGGCAGGGTGATGACATTGGGCAAGACGCGATGCTGCAGGTCGACGACGAACAAGACGACCATAGCACAAGCGAATAGGAGACGTACCACCAGAAGCGGTTGCCAGCCGAGTTGCCAGTACTCGAGAAGGAAGAGCACCGGGGTCACGAACTCAACGGCTGGATATATCGCCGAGATCCGCTCGCCGCATGTCCTGCACCGCCCACGCAATAGCAGCCAGGAAATCACCGGAACGTTTTCGAACCAGCAAAGCGTTCGACAGCAGGCGATGCAATAGGACGCTGGCCAGGCAACCGACTGTCCGCGAGGCAACCGATAGATACAGACGTTTAGAAAGCTGCCGACGACGAAACCAAGAACGATCAACAGGAAAAAGCCCAGCAACTCAGTCATCGCGGTATCGAAACAGATGGATCGTCTGTGAATAGGAAAATCTGAAACTTCAAAAACCGTTTACCATGCCTTTATTTTGTGTAAACAGATTCTGATGTCCGCCTGAGTCAACGGAAAGCCCGTTCAACAAACCTCAGGTGATCAGAACCTCCAACGAAGCCGACAACCGAACAGCGTGACGCTTCATTCCGTAACCAGTAGTTGGCGATAATCTCTATATCTCCTGGTAAAGTAAACGGGCTGCGTTTCGGCCGAAATACCTGAACGATCACAAGGCACCCTCGGCTCGTGCCAGCTCGTAAGCAATAGCCTGGTCGAAGTACTGCGGGTCGAGGCCACCCTTGAGAATCACGCCGTTGATGATGAACGTTGGCGTCGCCTCCACTGGCACCAGTCTTCCAGCCGTAATGTCTTCCTTCACTTGCACAATGGTTGCATCGTATCTGGCATCGAACTCATCCGGAGTGATCCCAGAAATATCAAGTAGAGCGATTTTGATCGTCTCAGCTGTCATCGTTCCCTGATTCGAAAAGAGCCAACGCTCCATCCGCTTCGCTTCACCAGAACCAACCTCGACTGCGAGTCGAACCGCCACTGACGCCTCGCACGAGGCGGTATGTGGACCATTAGGCGACTGGTCGTTACATTCTGGGTCAAGTGGGTAATCCATAGTCACCACCCGGACGGACCCAGGATGACTAGACGTGTACTTCGCGAAGACCGGTTGGTAGGCAAGATACGTCTGCGCACAAGCCGGACACTGGTAATCGTTGAACTTCACGACAACCACCTCAGCCGTCTCTCCAGAAACCGAGAAACTGACTCTCGGCTGTGCGGCCCAGAAACGCTCGAATTCGCTCTGTGCCTCAGACGATGGCTCGGCTGTCTCGACCGCTGTAGCCGAAGCAGACAATGACCCAGGGCGCGGGAACCAGGCGACCGACGCGACTGCCCCCAGCATATAGGTGATAGACAGGCCGAGCGCCACAGGCCGGCTGGCCAGCCGCCTCGTATCGCGCCAGAGTGCAACGGGAATCCGTGTTGCCGGCGGCGCATCGACAGACCCAACTAGCAGGAAGATGCCAATAACCGAAACGGAGACGATTCCACAAAGCATGCAGAATGTTCGTAGTACAAAGAACGACGCATATGCCATGTAAATTGCAACGGCCAGACCTAACGTTGACCAAACGAGTAGGTACCCAGAGACGTTCTGTCTTGATTCCCCTGACGTGCGCGCATCGGCGAGCACGAGCAATCCAACCAACGTAAACCAAAGGACCCCGGCCAGGGCAATCGGAACGTCATTAATGCTCCCGAACCGGCTGAGGTAAACCTGCGTGCAACTTATGGTGGCATTCACATCGCAGAAGCTCGTGTAATGCGGATCCCTGATGAACTCGATATGAATGTAGGTTGACACCCCAGCTGATGCAAGCCCGACAAGCACCAAAAAGTAGACCCAACGCCGAACTCGGTTACTCATATCTCCGTGTTGTAAAGGCTCAGGAGAGAAACGTCAAGCCAGAGGTGCGTATCGAAAAGACAACTGACAAAAACAGGTGGTTTCAATCAAAAAGGCGAGCATCACTCTAAGATTCAGTTCCGGTGAGTAAAACCCTATTGGATTGGACTTGAGCCCGCTGGCGCACCGTGCTGTGTCACTGGAACTTTGGTGCCGACGATGAAATAGATCGTGCCGCCCTGGTTGGTACCGAAACTCCTCACACCTCCTCCAGCCAGAGGCTCGGCGCTGACGAAATAGGTAGTGGCCACCGTGCCAGGCGCAAGACCGTTGCAGGATACTGGAGCGCCAGCCGCAGCCACGCCAGTCGTCAAGGTAATGGTGTAGCTACTCTTGATCGATGGGTCAGTGCTAAGGTCCGTACCGATAAACCCGTCACCACTACCTGCCGGAGGGGTGTTCAAGTTTGCCAGGGTCGGTGCGTAGAATCCACTCCCGCAGCTCGCGGCGTACACCGACTGGGCACTGTTGATGGCCCGAAGTGAGCCGATGGCCGATGCCTCATTCCCGGACATACGAGCCCTGAGTAAACCCGGTACCGCAATCGCTGCGATAATCCCAATGATCGCCACGACAATTAGCAGCTCGATCAGCGTGAAACCTTTAGTATTGTTCCTCGTTCTCATCTCTCTATCACCTTCCAGATAACTGCAAACACATGTCAGCTCGGCCGAAGAGGCTTCTGATTATTAGAAAAACCTGGATGAGATATTGTCTCAGTCTTGTGAAAAGAACCTCTACCCAGCTAGAACGGCAGCGGCGATAACGGTGGTCCACAACCCTTTCTTATCGCCAACAGCGGTCTGGGTGACGTTCTGGGTTCGCACAATCTTATCCGACAACCGCCAGAGCTCACGTTTCTCATCCCAACTCTTGTCGGGATCGAACTCGAGACCGAGCGTTGTGGCCAGCATCTCTGCCGCAAGATCTTCAGCATAGTCACCGGCGGTCTTCTCGTTCTCTCCAAAGCTGTGATGTTCGGACAAGTAGCCATATAGCTTCGAATCTCTGGGAATAGCGACACCAACGGTCGCTGCAATGAGGCGATGCGGCTCATTAGTCGCAGCCTCAGACATCACAACGAACGTCACCTGTCCTGGTTTCAGTTTCCGAAGACCCTTGTCCCTGGAAAGGATCTTGCACCCCGGTGGAAAGATGCTGGAGACACGAACGATATTGCAGGCCGCAATACCTGCAGCACGCAAGGCCAACTCGAAGGAAGTCAGCTTCTCACGGTGCTTGCCGACGCCCTTTGTGAAAAAGAGTTCTCTGGGAACAAAAGCTTGCACAGCACGGGGCCAACAACCGTCTAGCCAGAGCCGCTCTGGCCTGCGGAAGCGGAACGCATCCTAATCAACCGATGAAACAGTGTCAAGAAAGCAAACCGATAAATAAGCAGTAAGTCTCTATATATCAATAAGATGAAATAGTATAGCAGGATAATAGGACAATCGCATCGCCAAGGGGAATAGCATTAAGGAAGCTCTTGTAGCACTTAGAGAACACCTGAACACCGCTCGGATAGTAAACTCAGTGTGCCTGCCTGAGGAGGGCTATTTTGTATGAGGGTTTATGATGCGGCGAGCATTCGAAACGTGGCGCTAGTGGGTCATAGCGGCTCTGGCAAGACACAGCTCGCCTCGGCCATGCTGTTCGATGCGGGCATGGTCAACCGGTTGGGCAAAGTGGATGATGGAACTACGGTAACCGATTTCGACGAGGAAGAAATTTCCAGGAAACACACCCTGTCGTCCAGTGTGGCATTCGCAGAATGGAACACGACCAAGGTCAACTTGATCGACACCCCAGGGATTTCTAATTTTCTAAGTGATACAAAGGCGGCAATGCGCGTGGCTGATGCCGCACTTGTCGTGATCGACGGAGTAGCCGGGGTTGAGGTTCAGACTGAAAAGGTTTGGGCGGCCGCCGATGAACTTGGCTTCCCGTGTCTAATCGTGCTGAATCGGCTCGATCGCGATCGGGCGAGTTTGAACCGTTCGCTCGAATCACTCCGTGAGGCTTTGGGTCGAACGGTCATCCCGATCCAGCTCCCGATCGGAGAAGAAAAGAACTTCCAGGGCGTGGTCGACCTTGTGTCGATGAAAGCGTTGACCTTCGCGACTGACAGCAGCGGCACACAGGCCGTTGGTGAAATTCCTAGTGAGATGGCTGATGTTGCAAATACCGCTCGTGAGGCCCTTATCGAGATGGTCGCGGAAGCAGACGACGCACTCATGGAAAAGTTTTTCGAGGCCGGAACGTTATCGCAGGCAGAGCTCGACAGCGGTCTGCGCAGCGCCACTATCGATAGGAAGGTGTTTCCGCTCATCTGCACGTCAGCGCTCGCCAACATCGGTATCCAACCGCTCCTCGACGCTACTCTCTCGTATTTCCAATCGCCGGCTGACCGCCCAATGAAGGCCGTCGAAAGTGAGAATGGGAAAGAGGCATCGTATGATACTGAAGAGTCGGCGAGCCCAATGGCGTTCGTTTGGAAGACAATCGCCGATCCATTCGCCGGCCGCATCACGCTTTTTCGAGTCACCGCCGGCACCCTCAAGACTGACTCGTCTATCTATAACCTAACTAAGGAAACCATTGAACGGCTTGGCGCCCTGTCTATTCCTCAGGGCAAGACCCAAAACACGGTATCCGAAATCAAGTCCGGAGACCTCGGTGCGGTCGCCAAACTGAAGAACACCCAGACCGGTGACACGTTAGCCGATAAAAACAGCAAAGTATCTTTCGCAGCGATCGCATTTGCTGAACCAGTCCTGTCATACGCGATCGAACCAAAGAGTCGAAGCGATGAGGAAAAGATTAGCGGCGCGCTGCAGCGTCTGAAGGAAGAAGACCCCACGCTCAGCTACACGCGCGACCCGGAGACGAAACAACTCCTACTGTCAGGGCAGGGCCAGCTGCATATCGAGGTCGCTGTAGCAAAACTAAAGCGGCGATTTAGCGTAGAGGTCAACCTCAAGCTTCCGAGGATTCCATATCGTGAAACGATCACGGTCGCCACAGAGGCGCACGGCCGTCACAAGAAGCAAAGCGGTGGTCATGGACAATTCGGCGACTGCAAGATCAAGATCGAGCCGCTGCCGCGCGGCGAGGACTTCGACTTTGTTAACGAGATCTTCGGGGGTTCTATCCCCCGGCAGTTCATCCCGGCCGTCGAGAAGGGGATCCGGGAGGCAAGAACGAAAGGCTTCCTTGCCGGGTATCCACTCGTCGATTTCCGTGTCACTCTGAACGATGGTCAGTTTCACGCGGTTGACTCCAACGAAATGTCATTCAAGATAGCCGGACGCCTCGCGCTCAAGGATGCGATGACCCGTGCAAAACCAACACTCCTAGAGCCAGTAATGAACGTGGAGGTGTCCGCACCCAGTGATTTCGCTGGGGACCTAATGGGCGACCTTAATGGACGTCGAGGTCGAATTGGGGGTATGGAAACCCGTGGGGCCTCGACCCTCATCAAGGCGCAGGTCCCGATGGCTGAGATGCTGACCTACGAACAGCAACTCACCTCAGCCACCGGGGGCCGAGGAGCCTACCACATGGAATTCTCACACTACGATGAGGTCCCGACACACCTGCACGAAAAGATCATCACCGAAGCCAGGACGGAACGAGGAGAAGAGCCGTCTAAAGAGGTGTAGACTAACCACCTCTAGTGTCCTAGATCTTTTTGCGGGTGCGCTTCGAGGCGAATTTTTTGGATTGAACGGCGGTCTTACCGGATTCCCCCCCTGGGCTGCCGCCACGGATCCGCTGAGCGGCCATTCTGATCCGTCTACCAACACCCTTCCCCTGGGGAGCTGCTTCTGTTTCATCGAATGTCGGCGCTTCAGTATCTGGCGTGTACTCGCTACCCACCAATTCAACCTGTGCCAATTCAGCGTCGTCACCATGCCGGCGTCCAACACGGAGTAACCGTGTATACCCGCCTGGCTTCTCCTCGAACCGTGGCGCAATGGTCTCGAATAGCTTTGTCATCACCTCGCGGTTAGCCAGGTCGCGGCGAACGAGGCGCCTGGCGTGAAGTGCCCGGCTACTGTCAACGCCCTCAGCCAACCCACGCTTGGCAACCGTAATCAACCGCTCAACAAACGGACGCAATTCCTTTGCTTTAGCCAAGGTAGTATTGATCCGCTCATACCGCAGTAACGCCTCCGCCTGATTACGGAGCAACGCGGTACGATGTTCGCTGACACGACCAAGCTTTCGATGAGCGACTCGGTGACGCATAGCTTTCGGCTCTATTCTGGTGAGTCTGGAACCTCACTGGCGGCTTGGTCGAAATGCATTCCTAGGTTCAACCCCATACTTATAAGGATCTCTCTGATTTCGTTTAAAGACTTGCGGCCGAAATTCTTAGTACGAAGCATCTCTGGCTCGGTCTTCTGCACTAATTCACGGATCGTTTGGATGTTTGCGTTCTTAAGGCAGTTATACGATCGAACTGAGAGCTCAAGTTCCTCCACGCTCTTATCAAGATGTTCATTGGCGACGACTGCTGCCTGGTCTTGGACCGGCTCTGTAAACTGTTCTCCCAGTTCGTCGATATTAATAAAGATACTCAAGTGATCACGGATAAGCTTGGCACCAAGCGCAACAGCGTCTCGAGCCGTTACCGACCCATCGGTCCAAACATCAACCGTTAGTTTCTCGTAGTCAGTCGTCTGTCCGAGGCGAGCCGCCTCGACCAGGTAATTAACTTTCTTGATCGGTGAGTGAACGGAATCAATTGGAATCCATCCAATACCAAGCTCTTCTTCAAAGTTCTTATCAGCCGAGACATAACCGCGCCCCTGATTGACCAGAATCTCCATGTTTAGTGACCCGTTGTCACCAATCGTCGCAATGTGCACATCTGGCTCGATAATCTCAACGTCGGCGTCAGTCTCAATGTCGCCGGCTTTGATCTCACCAGGTTTATCCACCTTCAGATACAACATCTTAGAGTGATCGACGTGCATCTTCACTGGGATCTGCTTAAGGTTTAGGATGATGTCGGTTGCGTCTTCGACTACACCTGGGATCGGTGAGAATTCGTGTAACACACCGTCTATCTTCACAGCGGTGACCGCGGCACCCTCTATGGACGAGAGCATGACCCGACGCAACGCATTGCCAATCGTCGTACCGAATCCCCGCTCGAACGGTTGGGCATAGAAACGCCCGAATCGATCTGACCGTGTGTCACTCTCGAACTCAAACCGCTTTGGTCGCTGGAAACCTTTCCACATTAAATTCAGTCCTTTCAGAGCATCCTCGGATCACAGTTGCCTGAACTGCCCCGTATTACGTCACTTCGAGTACAACTCAACAATCAGTTGCTCCTGTATCGGTAAATTCAACTGCTCACGGGTAGGCACCGCAGACAGCCGGCCTGCCTGCTCCTCGCCGTCGAGCTCAAGCCACTCCGGAATACCGCGCCCCTTGACCTCTTCCATTGCATACTTAATGGCTGAATTCTTAGTGCTAGCCTGCCGCACGACTACCTGATCGCCCGCACGCAACGAGTACGAAGGAATATCCGCGCGCCTACCATTTACCAAGAAATGCCCGTGACGCACGAGCTGACGGGCCTGCGACCTGGATGTCGCGAACCCAAGCCGATAAACCACGTTATCGAGACGCTGCTCAAGAAGCTGTAGCAGGGTCTCACCGGTTACCCCCTTTCGGCGGTCAGCCTCCTTAAAGTAGCGCCGAAATTGGCTCTCGAGAACACCATACATCCGCTTGACCTTCTGCTTCTCTCTCAGCTGAAGTCCATAACCCAGTAATTTCCGCTTGCGTCCTTTTCCATGCTGGCCAGGCGGCACGTTTCGGCGCTCAATAGCACACTTCTCACCATAGCAACGCTCGCCTTTGAGAAATAGCTTCATGCCTTCTCGCCGACACAACCGACAGACCGGACCGACGTATCGTGCCATACTCCTCGCTCCTAACCCCTCGTGCAACGACTCAGCAACACCATGGTATTCGTATTCGGTCGGCACTGCATCCAGCGCGCTTGGTGCACGCGGTGTTCCTCGAATGCCTGCAACTAACCCTTAGACCCTCCGGCGTTTTGGCGGCCGACATCCGTTGTGTGGAATCGGGGTAACGTCCGTGATCGATTTAACGTCCAGGCCGACCGAGGTCCGAAGTGCTCTAATCGCTGACTCTCGTCCGGCACCTGGACCCTTGACCTTCACATCGACCGACCGCACACCGAAAGCCTTGGCACCATGACCGGCGTTAATCGCAGCTTGCGTAGCTGCGAACGGAGTCCCCTTCCGTGATCCCTTAAAGCCAATCCCACCAGCACTCGACCACGCCAGCACGTTACCTTCGTTGTCGCAGATCGTAACGATTGTGTTATTGAACGACGCCTGGAGGTGTACCACGCCATGATGCACGACCCGCTTTTCCCCGCGCTTCTTAAACGTCTTCTTACGTTTTTCTCGTTTTGCAGGTATCGGAACACCGGTCTCAACAGTCTCTTTCTTGGCCATGACCTTTAATTCGTCTTCTTCCTTGCGACCGCACCCTTGCGCGGCCCTTTCCTTGTGCGTGCATTCGTACTGGTGCGTTGCCCTCGCACCGGAAGGTTTCGCCGATGACGAAGTCCACGATAGCACCCGATCTCAATCAGGCGCTTAATGTTCATTGAAATTTCCTTACGGAGATCACCCTCGACACCGCCCTGTTCCTCAATGACGCGGCTGATCTTACGCACGTCATCCTCCGTAAGATCCTTTACCCGAACATTCGGATCGACACCAGACGCCTGCAAGATGCTGGATGACCGAAACGACCCTATCCCAAAGATGTAGGTCAACCCTGATTCGATGCGTTTTGTCCGAGGTAAATCAACACCAGCAATTCGTGCCATCCTATAGCTCCAGATTATTAGTAGTACTCACCCCTGTCTTTGCTTATGCTTTGGATTTGGGCAAATTACGCGCACTACGCCACGGCGCCTGACGATCTTGCACTTATCACACATTCGTCGAACCGACGCACGAACTTTCATCCCCGTTCCCCGTTTCTTGTCTCATAGTCACGCAAGTGTCTCGCGCTTGTCGACACCGAACAGCTCAGAGACTCTTCGGTTGTACCGCTTGCTGAAGCGAGTGCGCGACTCAACACTATCGGTCCCTCGGATGTCACGGCAACTGAATGCTCGAAATGTGCGGACAGCGACCCGTCTCGCGTGACAGCAGTCCATCCATCCTCAAGCACCCGAACACCTGGTTGGCCTATATTCACCATGGGCTCTATGGCAAGCACCATTCCTTCGCTCAGCCTCGGTCCGCGGCCGGGTTCTCCATAGTTAGGAATCTGTGGCTCCTCATGCAACTCGGTCCCGATGCCGTGCCCGACGAACTCTCTGACCACTGAGAACCCATTTACCTCGACGTGGCTCTGGACGGCGTGGCCAAGATCTGATACACGCCCACCGACCTTCACGTATTCAATTGCATTCTCAAGCGCATCCTCGGTGACTCTGAGTAGCCTAGTAGCGTCATCCGAGATGGTGCCAACACCAACTGTCAGTGCGGAATCGCCGTAGTAGTCGTCGAGTATGGCACCCATGTCGATCGACACAATGTCACCCTCCACTAGACGGCGAGACGATGGAATCCCATGCACCACCGCTTCATTAACCGAGGCACAGAGCGTCGCCGGGTACCCCTGGTACCCCTTGAAGGCTGGCACGGCCCCAGCCTCCCGCACACGTTTTTCCGCCACCGTGTCGAGCTCGCGAGTTGTAATCCCAGGCTCGATCATAGAGCGGATTACTGTCAGCACCTCAGCGACCACGGCGTTGGCAGCGCGCATGCGCTGCAGTTCGGATGGTGACTTGCACACAATCATAGGGTTGCCATCGCGGCATCGACGGCAGCTTCCACTGCGCTCGCCACATCGTCAGGTGGTTGGCTGCCATCCACACGACAGAACGTTTGTCGTGTCTGATAAAAATCGACTAACGGCTTCGTTTGACGCTGATATACCTTGAGACGCTCTCGAATTACATCTTCTCGGTCGTCGCTCCGAGAAGTTAGAGCCCCCCCACACCGTTCGCAAGTGGTCGGCGACAAGTCTTGATCCGCTCTATGGTTCTCGCCGCAGTCCCCACAAACTCGCCGTAGAGATAGCCTCCGGATCAGTTCGGCATCAGCCACCGACAGCTCAACCACGATGCGCGGATCACGACCCAACAGGATTTCATCAAGCGCTGACGCCTGTGGAACGGTTCGCGGAAACCCATCCAGAACAAAACCAAGTTGCGCGTCAGGTCGAGCAAGACGATCACGCACTATCCCAACCATGATGTCATCACTAACCAGATCACCGGTCTCGATGATCGCCTTAGCCTGCTGTCCTAGGTCCGTCCTCGCCTGCACCGCTCCCCGAAGAATCTCACCAGTCGAAATCTTCGGGATGTCACGTCGCTCAGCCAGCCTGTTAGCTTGCGTGCCTTTCCCAGCACCGGGCGGACCAAGCATGACCACGTTCAGTGCCATCGATTCACCTTCTAGCCTCGACGCCCACGGATTCGTGTCTTCTTCATAAACCCATCGTAATGGCGCATAATCATCTGTGACTCCACCTGTTGGATGGTGTCCATTGAAACGCCGACGATGATCAAGAGCGATGTGCCGCCAAAGTAAAATGTCACGCCTAACCCGTTGGTAATGAACCCTGGTAACAGGGTGTCAAGCTGGTCACCAATCACCGGAATCGCGTCCGCGCGAAACCCGACAATCATTAAGTCTGGCAACACGGCGATCGATGCCAGGTAAATCGATCCGACCAGGGTGATCCGCGTCAAGATCGTGTCTATGTATTCAGCTGTCCGCTTGCCTGGCCTGATGCCTGGGATAAAACCGCCGTACTTCCGCATATTCTCGGCCACGTCATCTGGGTTGAAAATAATCGCGGTGTAGAAGTAGGCAAAAAAGATAATTCCTGCCATGAACAATAAGTAGTACAGCGGCATCCCGTTCCTAATCTGGTCTGTAACGATCTGCGCCCAGCCACCGGTTGGCATCGCCGCTGCGATCGTCGCTGGAAACGCGATTATTGACGACGCAAAAATCACAGGAATGACTCCACCCGTGTTGACCTTCAGTGGAATATGGGTACTGCTCCCGCCGTACATACGTCTCCCAACGACCCGCTTGGCATACTGCACCGTCACTCGACGGTGTCCACGCTCGATGAACACCACAGCACCAATGACGCCCACCATCACGATCATCAGAAACAGAAGCGTAAACAGCCCCATCTGACCAGTGCGCATCTGGTCCAGTGTCGTTAGCACCGCCGACGGCAAGCCAACCACGATTCCGGCAAAAATAATGAGCGACATGCCGTTTCCAATGCCTCGTTCTGTGATCTGCTCGCCCAACCACATGATGAACGCCGTCCCAGTCGTCAGCGTAAGTACGGTCATTAGCCGAAATGACCAGCCAGGTTCGTACACCAGGGGCAACCCTCCGGCTATGTTCGTCTGGCGCTCGAGGAACATCCCGATCGCCATCGCCTGGACGACACAGAGAAAGATCGTGCCGTAGCGGGTGTATTGTGTGATCTTGCGACGGCCAAGCTCGCCTTCCTTCGACAACCGCTCCAGATACGGCCACACCACGGTAAGCAACTGCAGGATGATCGACGCGCTGATATACGGCATGATGCCGAGGGCGAATATCGTCACCTGCGACAGGTTTCCACCAGAAAACATGTCGTACAAGCCGAACATTGTTCCGCGAGCCTGTTCGGCGAGGATCGCGAGTGCTTCAGCGTTCACTCCAGGAGTCGGAATATGGCTCCCCACGCGATACACGGCTAGGATCGCGAGTGTAAAAAGCACTCGCTTCCGAAGATCTGGAATCGCAAAGACGTTCTTAAACCTATCGATCATCAGCCGCCGTTCTCAGGGTCTCTAGAACCCCAGCACTTCGAACTGGCCTCCGGCCGAGGTGATGGCTTCGCTAGCCTTGACGCTAAAACGATGTGCTTTTACCGTCAACTTCTTACCGATCTCACCGCGGGCAAGAATCTTAATCCTAGAACCAGTTCGACGAACAACACCACGTTCACGCAACAGTTCTGGGGTAACCTCGGTCCCCTCGTCGAAACGGGCAGCCAGTGTGTCGAGATTCACGATCTCGTATTCCACTCGGAAGGGATTGTGGAACCCCCGTTTCGGGACCCTTCGGTGGAGTGGCATCTGGCCGCCCTCGAATCCACGCTTGCGCTTGTACCCAGAGCGTGATTTCTGCCCCTTGTTACCACGACCAGCAGTCACACCGGTTCCAGAACCCTCACCTCGACCGATCCGCTTCTTCGAACGCTTAGCTCCCTTAGGTGGCTTGAGATTGCTAAGATCCATGGCTATCCGACTTTCAGAAGATGCCTCACCTTGAGGATCATTCCACGAATCGCAGGATTATCGACGACGTCGACCGCGTGCCTGATCCGACGCAACCCAAGCCCACGCACAACGTTCATCTGACGCTTGTCGAATCCAACCGTACTCCGAACCAGGGTCACCCTAATTCGTTTTGCGTGTTCGTTTCGTTTCGCGCGTCTCATCTGTTTAACTCCGTGTGCCTCCATTGATTGGTCGACGATCTACGCGCTGAGCTCCTCCAAATCAAGACCACGCAATCTCGCAACCTCGACTGGATCCTTCAGATTGGCAAGTCCAACGAACGTAGCCCGTACGACGTTGTTTGGATTATCAGACCCCAGTGACTTCGTCAGGATGTTGAAAATCCCGGCCGATTCGACCACGGCACGGACCGCGCCACCAGCAATGATCCCGGTCCCCTCAGGCGCCGGCTTCAACAACACACTTGCGGCCCCAAACTTCCCAACAATCGTGTGAGGGATACTTGTGCCCTTTAACGGGACGCGAATAAGAGATTTCTTGGCAGTTTCGATCCCCTTCTTAATGGCTGACGGGACTTCCTTAGCCTTTCCGATCCCGTAACCTACATGTCCAAGCTGGTCTCCAACAATTATCAACGCGCTAAAGCTCAGATTCTTTCCGCCCTTGACGACCTTTGTCACACGATTGATAGACACGACCGTGTCCTTCAGGTCAAGCACCGTCGGATCGATCTTCGTTCGTGGCTCGCTCATTAATATCCTTTACTGCTACACTAAAATTTCAATCCAGCTTCACGAGCCGCAGCCGCGACTGATTGCACGCGCCCGTGATAGAGGAATCCACCACGATCGAACACCACCTGTTTAACACCTTGCTTCAATAAGCGTTCGGCTACAACTTTTCCAACGATCGCTGCCCCACTCTTGTTGCCACCACCAGCTCCATTCTTAAACATCGCCTTGACCGCTGGTTCTGTACTCGAAGCAGATACGATCGTTCGACCGGCGATATCGTCGATTGACTGTGCCGAGATGTTGCTCAGACTCCGAGAAACAGCGAGACGTGGTCGCGTCTCAGTTCCCTGAATCCGCTTGCGCTGCCGAAGCCTGCTTCGATTACGACGATCCTTAGCAGTCTTGACTCTCATAACTAGGCTCCCGTCTTCCCAACCTTTTTCTTCAGTATTTCGCCGCTGTACCGCACGCCCTTCTGCTTATAGGGATCAGGCTTTCGCAAACGTCGAATATCCGCCGCCACCTGGCCAACCTGCTGGCGATCAATACCGCTGACCGTAATGTGGGTCTGCTTGTCCACCGTGATCTCGATCCCAGGCGGGACATCGAAATTGATCGGATGTGAATACCCAAGGGAAAATATCACCTGTTTACCCTTAACCTCGGCGCGATAACCAATACCTACAATGTCCAATTCCTTTATGAAACCCTCGGTTACACCCCGCACGGCGTTGAAAACGAGGCTCCTCGCCAACCCATGGAATTTTCTCAACGATCGGTCACCCTCACGCTCGAGGCTGGCCTTAAGCTGAGAGTCGCTCAGCTCGAAGCAGATACCGGGTGGAACTAGCTGTCTGAGCTTGCCCCTTGGCCCTTCCACCTCTACGGCATTTGGCTGGATGTTCACCTTTACACCGTTTGGGATCACGATTGGTTTCTTACCTACACGAGACATCGCTGCTTACTCTCGACTGCCTAGAGCTACCAAACGTTGCACAGAACCTCTCCACCCACACCAGCCTTAGCTGCGTCACGGCCGGTCATTACGCCCCGGGACGTCGTGAGAATACTGGTCCCCAAACCTGCCAGTACGGGTGGTGCCTTGTCGCGACCGTAGTAAACCCGACAACCAGGTCGACTAACGCGCTCAAATCCAGACAGCACCCGTCCACCCCTCGGTCCGTACTTGAGCACGATACGAATCATGCTTAACGGGTGCTCCCCGCGTGGATTTTTCATCTCGATGATCTTAAAACCCTGAATGTAGCCTTCACTCTGAAAAATCCTCACAATCTCGATCTTGAGCCGTGACATCGGCACAGCAACGCGCGTCCGGCGAGACATAGTCGCGTTCCGAATCCTGGCTAACATGTCAGAAATTTGATCAGCCATAATTCTCCATTTCACCAGCTCAGCAGTCGACGCTTTGGCCTGACGGTCAGCCCAGCAACAAGTCGGCGTTCACCAACTGCTTTTAGTAACGCCGGTAATTTCACCTTCGAGTGCGAGCTTTCGGAAGCACAAGCGGCACAGCGCAAACTTCCGGAGGTAGCCACGCGGCCGACCACACAACCGACAGCGATTTCTGAGTCGCACCTTAAATTTCGGCTGCTTCAGCTCCTTCACTCGTTTCGCAGTCGTAGCCATTTTTTTTGGTTCCGTTCAACTCGTCAGACGTTCTTAGTACCCTAGTTCGCCCTAAAGGGCATCCCCAACAGCTGCAGCAGCCGTCGTCCTTCCTCATCAGACCTAGCGGTCGTGACGACGGAAACATTCATACCCCGACTTTGATCGACCTTCATGTAGTCGATCTCGATAAAAATCAGCTGGTCTCGAAGCCCGAGCGTGTAATTACCACGGCCGTCGAATCCCTTGGGCGAGATTCCCCGAAAGTCACGCACACGTGGGAGTGTGATAGAGATCAGCCGGTCGAAGAACTCGTACATGCGCTCCCCACGCAGTGTCACCATCGTGCCAATCGGCATTCCCTGCCGCAACTTAAACTGTGCCACCGATTTCTTCGCCCGTCTGCTCACTGGGCGTTGGCCAGTGATCTTCATCAGCTCATCGGCACCAACCTCAATCAGCTTTGGATTCTGTGTCGCCTCACCTAATCCCATATTAACCACGATGCGATCGAGCTTTGGAACAGCCATGAGGTTCGTGTACCCAAACTCTTTCTTGAGTGCCGGAACAACATCGTCACGATAACGGTCTCGTAAGCGGCTCATTTATCCACCGCCCCCTCACATTTCCTACAGATCCGAACCTTCCGACCATCGCCGAGTAACTGATGCCCAATCCTCGTTGGTTCGCCACACTCTGGGCATACCAGCTGTACATTTGATGCATGTAGTGAGGCTTCCCGCTCGACGATGCCTCCCTTGATGTTTTTCTGTGGATTCGGGCGCGTATGTCGCTTAACGAAGTTCACACTCTCGACAACCAAGCGATTGCGATCCGGGAGCACCTTCAACACGCGGCCACGCTTGCCGCGGTCCTTGCCTCCAACTACCACCACCGTGTCGTTCTTCCGAACGGGCGTCTGCAACTTAGACATCAGTCAGTATGTAGGAAATAGTTGAAGGCTTCGCCACTTCTAGAAACTACGAAGCATTGCGTGTTCCTCCCCCCTTCTACCTCATACCTCCTTAGCTAAAGCACTTCCGGCGCGAGCGAAATAATCTTCATAAATTTTCGCTCCCGAAGTTCCCTGGCCACCGGCCCAAATACACGGGTCCCGACCGGCTCGTTCTGGTCATCCACCAGCACCGCCGCATTGCGGTCGAACCGAATGTAGCTGCCGTCTCGGCGTCGATGCTCCTTACTGGTCCGCACTATGACGGCTTTTACAACCTGGCCTTTCTTAACAGTCGAGCCTGGTGTTGCTTCCTTCACCGACGCAGTCACAAGGTCGCCCAACCGCGCGTACCGACCCGTTGAGCCACCCAGCGGGTTAATCACTGCGATCTTGCGTGCACCAGAATTGTCGGCTACATCGAGAACCGATTGCATCTGAATCATGGTTCGTCCAGTCCTAGCCTACGCCGTCTCTGCCCGTCCAATAATCCGCGTGATGACAAATCGCTTTCGCTTACTAAGCGGCCGGGACTCTACCATTGCCACGCGATCACCGACCTTCGCGCTGTTTGCTTCGTCATGTGCCATAAACATCGACGTTCGGCGCTGAATCTTGCCATAGATTTTGTGCCTAACACGACGCTCAACGGCCACGGTCACACCCTTGTCGAACTTCTCTCGCACAACTACGCCGAATATCTCTCGCTGTTTAGCCATCGTTCTTCATCAGTGGCGCCGCTCGCGCGGGTGCGTCAGCGCCCCTCCTCGCCAACGGGCTCCCGTTCCCTCAACAGCGTTTTGACACGTGCTCGATCACGACGTAACTCGCGCATCTTATTCGCCGCGTCGGTTTGTCCCATTGATTTCTGGATCCGGAGCCTGAATACCTGGTCGTCCAGATCCCGAACGCGCTGTTCCAAATCCTCAGTCCCCAGATCGCGAAACTCAGTCACCTTCGTCATCAGGCCCTCGCCTCGCCGAATCGAGCCGTGAACCGCGTTCGGATAGGGAGCTTAGCTGCCGCAAGGCGCATCGCTTTCTCCGCGTCGCTTACGCTAACACCCTCCATCTCGAAGAGGATGCGGCCAGGGCGAACGACGGCAACCCACCCTTCAGGAGCACCTTTGCCCTTCCCCATCCGTGTTTCTTGGGGTTTCTTGGTAATCGGTTTGTCCGGAAATACGCGCACCCAGATTTTGCCGCCACGTTTAATGAAGCGGGTCATCGCTACGCGGGCTGCTTCAATTTGGCGGTCAGTGATCCAGCACGGCTCTAGCGCCTTAAGACCGTAGTCTCCAAACGAGACCGTTGAGCCGCGCCACGCCTTGCCGGTCATTCGCCCACGGTGCTGTTTCCGATACTTAACCTTCTTTGGCACTAACATCAGGATTTCCCTTTAATATCTGGGCCGTCTGGGTCTGGGTGCCCGGTATTCTTCCTCACGACCTCTGAGCGGTTCGACTCGCTCGCCCTTGTTAAGCCACACTTTGACCCCGAGCACCCCATACGTCGTCTTGGCCTGACCGAAGCCATAATCGATGTCAGCGCGCAGTGTTTGGAGCGGTAGCTGCCCGTGGAGATACCATTCCGAACGAGCGATCTCCGCACCGTTAAGCCGCCCCCCAACTCGCACCTTGATACCTAGGGCACCAAAACGCAGGGCCGACTCGACCGCCTTACGCATTGCCCGTCTGAACGCCACGCGTTTCTCAAGTTGAAGCGCCACCGATTCACTGATCAGCTGTGCATCGAGCTCAGGTTTTTGAATTTCCTGAATATTGATGAAGACCTCCCGAGCGGTTCGCTTCTGAATTTCAGTCTTAAGCTTGTCAACCTCAGTCCCCTTACGACCGATGATGATGCCTGGGCGGGACGTGTAAATGTCTAACTTAAGCTTGTTCGCCGCACGTTCGATCTCAATCTTCGAGACCCCAGCATGGGCAAACCGTCGTTTCAAATCTGACTTCAATTTCAGATCTTCATGCAACAGCTTGGCGTAGTCACGGTCGGCGTACCAGCGCGACCGCCACGTTTTGTTGAACCCTAATCGAAAACCGTACGGGTGAACTTTCTGTCCCATCGTGTATACCTAAGACTTCTTCTTGGTCACAGTCTTCTTTTTCACCACCCCTGTAACTGACTTTGCCTTACTTACGGTACTTGCTGTCTTCTTCGTCACCGTCTTCGACTTCGACTTCGGCGTTACAGTCCTAGTCGTCTTCTTCGCCTTCTTTCCCTTTACCTTCTTCGCTGGCCTTCGGCGACGGCCGGAAGTTTCACCTGCACTCGATCGCCTACGTGTTCCGGCTGACGCTGGCCGCTTTTCTACTTCAAGGTCGCTAGCTGACAGAGCTGAACCAGGCTCTAGGTGCTCTCGGACCATTACCGTGAGGTGAGTAGTCCGCTTCAGGATCCGAAACGCCCGCCCCATCGCGCGGGGTCTGATACGTTTTTGGGTTGGACCCTGATCCGCATAGCAGCTACTAACATAGAGACGATCCACATCGCCACTCGCGCCCTCTTTCTGTTGAGCGTTGGCAACCGCCGACCGCAGCACTTTCTCGATATCGCGTGCCACGCGCTTTCGCGCGAAGTGCAACGTCGAGAGCGCGTAGTTAACGTCTCTGCCTCGGATCAGATCGAGCACAAGCTTTGCTTTCTGTGCCGAAGTCTTAACGTAGCGGGCAGTTGCACGCGCTTCAATCATCGTGGTGCCGACTTAATGACGGCTGCCGCCTTCTCACTCTTAGTGGTGTGGCCCCTAAACAGCCGCGTCGGTGCGAATTCACCGAATTTATGCCCGACCATGTTCTCGGTCACGTAGACCGGTATAAACTTCTTACCGTTGTGAATGGCCACCGTGTGACCAATCATCTCCGGCACCACCGTGGACCGGCGGGACCAGGACTTGATCACCTTCCGCTCGCCGCTACGGTTCATCACCTCGATCTTCTCCAGGAGCGGCAGATCCACGAATGGGCCCTTCTTGAGCGATCGACTCATCGCACTCGTTCCTCGTCGCTACTTCGAGCGTCTACGCTTCTTCCGTTGGAGGATGAAGCGGTCGGACGGTTTCTTGTGGCGGGTCTTGTACCCCTTAGTCGGCATGCCCCAAGGGGACACCGGGTGCCGCCCCCCCTTTGCATGACCTTCGCCGCCACCCAGTGGGTGATCCACTGGATTCATTGCGTTGCCACAGACATGCGGCTTACGGCCGCGCCATCGGTTGCGACCAGCTTTCCCGATCGAGACGTTCCCGTGGTCGACATTGCCCACCTGCCCGACTGTAGCTAGACACTCCGGTAACACCAGCCGCGTCTCGCCTGACGGCAGCTTGACAGTCACGTATTTACCTTCTTTCGCCACGACCTGGACCGACGAGCCAGCACTCCGCGCAATCTGCCCGCCTTTCCCCGGCCGCAGCTCAACGTTATGAACCAACGTTCCCAGGGGGATGTTCTTGATCGGTAATGCGTTGCCTGGAAGGATGTCGATATCGCTGCCAGCCGAGACGAGATCGCCAACCTTTAGACCTACTGGCTGTAAGATGTAGCGCTTCTCACCATCCACATAAGCTAGTAGCGCGATCCGAGCCGACCGATTCGGGTCATATTCGATCGTCAACACCTTAGCCGGAATTCCTTGTTTATCGCGCCTGAAGTCGATCATGCGATAAGTGCGCTTGTGACCTCCGCCGCGCCACCACGAGGTCAACTCGCCGTAGTTATTTCGCCCGCCAGACTTATTGAGGGGACGGGTTAGTGGCTTGTACGGCTTGTCCGTTGTTAACTCATCAAAGATCTGTACCGTCTGGAACCGACGGCCAGCCGATGTCGGCTTATATTTTCGAATGGGCATCGTTATTCTTTAAGCCCCCTCGAGGAACTCCGGAATCTTCTCGCCGGATCGCAGTCGAACATAGGCCTTTTTCCAATCGGAACGTTGGCCGACGAAACGTCCCTGGCGCTTAACCTTTCCGTGATTGATCACTGTCCTGACGTTGGAAATTTTCGACCCGAGTAACTGTTCGACGGCGCACCTAATATCCACCTTAGTCGCGTCCATCGCAACCTCGAACACCAGAATCTGCCCGACTTCACGGAGAATCGTCGATTTCTCAGTAATGATCGCCCGCCGGATCACATCACTCTGCTTCATTAGCTCAGCACCTTCACCAGATGCTCGACGGCCGCTTTACTGACGATCAGTTGCCCCGCGTCGATCACATCACGGGCCGTTAGACGGCTCGAGGCCACAACACGAATACCAGGAAGGTTGCGCGCGGAGCGTTCGATGTTATCACCAGGTTTGACATCAACGAATAGTGCTCTGCCATCAACCTTAAGCTGTCCGAGCAGCTCCACGACGAGCTTCGTCTTTGGCTCAGCCACCGTGAGAGACTCGATCACCGTCACCGTACCGTCCAGAAGTTTTTGCGTCATTGCCGCTCGCAACGCACCTCGCATAACCTTTCGAGGCACCCGAAAAGCGTAGCTTCTCGGTTGAGGTCCGAACACAATACCCCCAGAGCGCCACAGCGGGTTGCGTATCTCACCGACCCTGGCACGGCCGGAACCTTTCTGACGCCAGGGCTTGCGTCCGGTCCCACTGACCCGCCCGCGAGTCTTAGTACTGTGGGTGCCTCGACGCTTTTCAGCGCTCTCATGAACCACCGCTTCCCAGATCAGGCTGGCATTGACACGAGCGCCAAACACTTCATCACTCAGGTTGACCGTGTCGACTTTCTGATTCTCTGTGTTCACAACGTCTAAAGTCATCGCATGACATCCCAAGACTCAAACGTTTCGATCCCTGTTTCCACAACCACCTAATTTCGAACCCTTAGCCCCTTAAACCATTAAACTTCTAGTCGACCTTTATCACCTTTTCTTATTCTTCTTCACGGCTTCTCGCTCAGGATCGGCCCACTTACGTTTCGGCGCGACGGCCTTTCGGATAACGACGTACCCGCCAGGTGCGCCTGGCACCGCACCCTTCACAACGAGCTGGTGATTCTCGCTATCGACCTGTATAACTCGCATATTGCGTGTTGTTACCTGTTCGTCGCCCATGTGCCCAGGGCCTCGCATACCTTTGAGGACGCGGGAAGGATACGAGGACTGGCCGATCGACCCAGGCGCTCGGTGAAACATCGAACCGTGCGTGGCCCGCCCACCTGAGAAACCGTGACGTTTCATGACACCCTGAAATCCTCGGCCACGGCTGACCCCAATCACATCCACCTGATCGCCCTCTGAAAAAAGCGACACTAGAACCTGCTCGCCTTCCTTCGGCGTTTCTCCGTCCGCGTCGAACTTGATCTCTCGACGCACTCTCGTCGGCGGGACTTTCACCCGAGCGTAGTGCCCAGTAACTGCTTTTGTCACGTGGGCAGGCTTATCTTCCACGAGGCCAAGCTGCACGCTCGAATACCCATCACGTTCAATCGTCTTCTGCTGCACCACTACGCAGGGACCAGCCTTAAGTACCGTGGCAGGCAACACCGTACCGTCCTCGGTGAACACCTGTGTCATCCCGATCTTCTTTCCGATGATCCCAGTCAATATCGTTCTAATCGTAAATCCCTATGAATCATCACTAAGAACACGAAGAACAGCACCCTTAAATAATCCTCCGTGACCCTCGTAGTTCATATGGTCTTCCCTACGCACATGCCTCCTGGAAGCAACCTATTGATGCTCTTTTCCAAAGGCCTTAATCTCCACGTCGACACCAGCCGGGAGATCCAACTTCATCAAAGCGTCGACCGTCTGTGGGGTTGGCTCAAAAATGTCGATTAGCCGCTTGTGTGTCCGGATTTCAAACTGCTCACGCGACTTCTTGTCGACATGGGGCGACCGCAGAACAGTCCATTTGTTCTTACTTGTCGGCAGTGGAATAGGTCCAGCCAGCCGTGCACCTGTCCGCCGTGCGGTGTCGACAATTTCTGTCGTCGATTGGTCCAGAACTCGGTGGTCATACGCCTTGAGGCGAATGCGGATCTTATCGTTGAAAGTCGCCATGATGCTTACCAACCAAGGAGCCAAAAACTAGAATAAAGTAGGAACTTCGGAGCTTCTGAAACCTGCGGCAACGGCACCCCGGTTTGCTCCTGGTTCCTTGCTTCTTCGACGCTTACTCCACTATTTCCGTAATGGTACCCGAACCGACCGTTCGGCCGCCCTCGCGGATCGCGAACCGCAGTCCCTTCTCTAGTGCCACAGGGGTGATCAGTTCAACGCTAATCGTCACGTTGTCCCCAGGCATCACCATCTCCACCCCTTCCGGCAGGTGCGCCACCCCCGTTACATCTGTCGTCCGCAGATAAAACTGTGGCCGATATCCATTAAAAAACGGCGTGTGTCGCCCACCTTCGTCCTTGGTCAATACATATACTTCGCCCTTAAATTTCGTGTGCGGCGTGATCGACCCCGGCTTCGCCAAGACCTGCCCTCGCTCCACATCGTCTTTCTCCGTTCCCCGTAGCAACACCCCAATGTTGTCCCCCGCCACGCCTTCGTCCAGCAGCTTCCGGAACATCTCCACCCCGGTCACCACTTTCTTCTGCGTTTCGGTGAACCCTACAATCTCGATCTCTTCGCTCACCAACACCTTGCCTCGGTCCACTCGGCCTGTCACCACCGTGCCACGGCCTGAGATCGAGAACACGTCCTCAATTGGCATTAGAAATGGCTTGTCGATGTCCCGCACCGGCAGCGGCATATGCGAGTCGACTGCTTCCATCAACGCCATCACCGACTTCTCTCCCTCGTCGTCGCCTTCGAGCGCCTTCAACGCCGAACCCTTGATCACTGGAATGTCGTCCCCCGGAAACTCATACGAACTCAGCAGCTCCCGCACTTCTAACTCCACCAGCTCCAACAGCTCTGGATCGTCCACCGCGTCTACTTTATTGAGAAACACTACCAACGACGGCACTCCCACCTGCCGTGCTAGTAGAATGTGCTCCCGCGTCTGCGGCATCGGCCCGTCCGTCGCCGCTACCACCAAAATCGCCCCGTCCATCTGCGCTGCGCCAGTAATCATGTTCTTGATGTAGTCGGCGTGCCCCGGACAGTCCACGTGCGCATAGTGCCGATTCGCCGTCTGGTATTCCACATGCGACGTCGCAATCGTGATCCCCCGTTCCCGCTCCTCCGGGGCGTTGTCGATCGAATCGAATGACCGAACTGCATTCGTTGGATCATTCTTTGCCAACACTGACGTGATCGCCGCTGTTAACGTCGTCTTCCCGTGGTCAATGTGCCCGATCGTTCCGACGTTCAAATGCGGCTTGGACCGATCAAACTTCTCTTTAGCCATCACTTGAATCCCTCATCTCCCTTGGATACTCGCTACGATCTCTTTGCAGACCTTCGCAGGCACCTGTTCATGTCGATCAAAGTGCATCGAATAGGTCGCTCGCCCCTGCGTGCGCGACCGAAGCTCCGTGGCATAACCGAACATCTCGGCCAACGGCACACGCGCGTTGACGATCTGAGTGCCACCGCGCACCTCCATCGCACGAACATGGCCACGGCGCGTCTTTAGATCGCCAATGACATCACCCATGTACTGTTCTGGTACTACGACCTCCACCCGCATCACCGGTTCTAGCAGAATGGCACCAGCTTTGCGAGCAGCTTCCCGGAACGCCATACCACCGGCCACCTTGAAAGCCATCTCCGATGAGTCAACCTCGTGATATGACCCGTCGTAAAGAGACACGCTGACATCATCGATGGGATATCCAGCGAGGATACCGGTCGTCATAGCGTCACGGATTCCCTCCTCGACCGGCTTGATGTACTCCCGTGGAATCGCGCCTCCAACGATGTCGTTCACGAACTCAAAGCCATTCCCTGGCTGGCTTGGGACCACGCGAATCTTAACGTGACCGTATTGACCGCGTCCTCCGGTCTGTTTGACGTACCGCGCCTCAGACTCCGACGCATGAATCAACGTTTCCTTGTACGCCACCTGCGGCCGGCCGACCGTGGCCTCCACACCGAACTCGCGCTGCAACCGGTCGACTAGAATCTCGAGGTGTAACTCGCCCATTCCGGAAATGACCACCTGTCCAGTTTCGTCGTCTGTGCGAACCTGGAACGTCGGATCTTCGGCGATGAGCTTCGCGAGCCCCTGACCGAGCTTTTCCTGGTCTGTTTTAGTCTTCGGTTCGATCGCGAGACTAATGACCGGACTAGGAAACTCCATCGATTCGAGAATCACCGCATTCTTAGGGTCGCAGATGGTGTCACCGGTCGCTACTGTCTTGAGACCAACCGCTGCGGCAATATCGCCAGCGTAGACTTGCTTGATCTCCTCACGCTTGTTCGCGTGCATCTTGAGAAGTCGCCCGATGCGCTCTCTACGGTCACGCCCTGGGTTGAACACTAGCGATCCAGATTTCATCACGCCGGAATAGACCCGGATGAAGGTCAGGCGCCCAACGTGCTGATCAGTCATCACCTTGAAAGCCAGCGCCGCGAACGGCGCATTGTCGTCGGCGACTCGCTCGACAAGCGTGTCGTTGTCCTTCCGCGGATCTAAACCAGAAATTGGGGGAACATCCTCCGGAGACGGCAAATAGTCGACCACCGCATCCAGTAGCGGCTGGACACCCCTGTTCTTGAATGCTGACCCACACAGTACCGGCACGAATGGCACGTCCTCGGTTCGCACCGATTCGACAGTGCGACGCCTGAGGACGGCACGGATCTCATCATCGGCAAGCGGTTCGCCATGCAAGTGTTTGCTCAGCAGTTCGTCACTGACCTCACTTACCTTCTCAATTATCAGATCACGAAGTGCCATCGCCTCGGAACGAGATGCCTCTGGGATCTCTTCGATGATCGACTCAGCTCCGAGAGTCTCGTCCTTGTATCGAATGGCCTTCATGCTCACCAGATCTATAACGCCGATAAAACCGTCTTCGGTAACTATTGGTAGCTGCACCGCTACCGGATTGGCTTGTAACTTAGTGCGGATCTGTTCGATCGTGCTCGAGAAGTCCGCGCCGACACGATCCATCTTGTTCACGAAGCAGATCCGGGGAACCCTGTACTTATCAGCCTGTCGCCACACCGTCTCAGACTGAGGCTCAACCCCACCAACAGCATCAAAGACGGCCACGGCGCCGTCGAGAACGCGGAGGGAGCGCTCTACCTCGGCTGTGAAGTCAACGTGCCCGGGGGTGTCAATGATATTGATCCGATGGTCGCGCCAAAAGCAGGTGGTCGCCGCGGAAGTAATAGTGATACCCCGCTCCTGCTCCTGCTCCATCCAATCCATAACAGCTGTACCGTCGTGCACCTCACCCAGTTTGTAGGTGATCCCGGTGTAATACAGGATGCGCTCGGTGGTCGTCGTCTTCCCGGCATCTATATGCGCCATGATGCCGATGTTCCGAGTCTTATCGAGCTGGACTTGCCTTGGCATAATTCCTATCTTGCGCGCACTGGCTTTCGAAACCCCGGCCGAATCGATTGCGAGCTCTGCCGTTGTCACAGCACTTTGAGTCAATCCGTTATCCGCTCTGGCAAGAGAAGCGACCTAGTCTTCCAACGACAGACTATTGAAACAGGGTCCGCATTCGCCGCGAAGGTAACCAAAGCCGCTACCATCTGTAATGGGCAAAGGCTTTGTTCGCCTCCGCCATCCGGTGCGTATCCTCACGTCTCTTAACCGATCCGCCGCGCAGATTCGAAGCGTCGATCAACTCATTCGCCAGCTTCTCCCTCATCGTTTTACCGTCGCCTCTGGCCCGAGCGCTTGACGTCAACCACCGGATGCTCAACGACAACCTGCGGTTCTGGTTGACCTCGATCGGCACTTGGTAGTTCGAACCACCGACACGGCGCGACTTGACCTCGAGGCTCGGCTTGACGTTATCAACTGCCTTCTTAAAAATCTTCAACGGGTCATCTCCCACCCGATCTTTAATAATGTTAAGGCTGCCATAGACGATCCCCTGCGCTACGCTCTGCTTACCGTTCTTCATGATCATCCGCACAAACTTCGTGACGAGAGTGCTGTTATACACGGGATCTGGTGGAACTGCGCGCTTGGGAACTTCGCGTCTCCGCGGCATGGTTCGCTTCTCTGTAACTCTGGGTTCTAGGCGGTTGGCTACTAGGCTTTCTGGCGCTTCGCCCCGTACTTAGAACGACTTTGTTTGCGTCCTTGCACGCCGACCGTGTCGAGCGTGCCGCGTACTACGTGATATCGCACGCCAGGAAGGTCCTTCACTCGCCCGCCGCGGATCAACACCAGTGAGTGCTCCTGTAGGTTGTGTCCCTCGCCTGGAATATAGCTCGTGACTTCTATACTGTTGGTCAATCGGACGCGCGCTACCTTACGTAATGCGGAATTTGGTTTCTTGGGAGTCTGGGTGAACACGCGCACACACACGCCGCGCTTCTGTGGACACCGCTGTAATGCCGGACTCTTCGTCTTATTGCGTACCGGCTTACGTCCCTTCCGAACTAGCTGACTGATCGTCGGCACGGGAACTCCCCACCCTCAGCGCCGTACCCACCATGCACATGGCATCTGGCAACCCCACGGCGGAAACATGGCCCAGGCCTAAAAGTCGTCACCATTCGGTGGCGACTTTGCACCCGCGACCGGTTAACCCTAATTACTACTGTGTGCTCTTCGTGCAGGCGGACCGCGAAGTGTACTGAGATCCAGCTCAACAGGAAAGAGGCGTCTGAAAGACTGCGACCTCTTCCGGACGGATCGAAGCTAGATAGGGTGTCCTAACTCCAACAAAACCTTATTAGGCTATCACATACAGGGAACGGTGTGCAATCGTTCATCGTTCAGCTACGCCGACTATTCCACCTCGCCTCAGGCTCAGTCGCCGCTCACACCTAACAGACTCCCCGGTCGTCCAGGTCTCCTGTCGACCCAATCCGGACGATCATCGAATGTAGATAACTCTCTTCTATTCAGCTACTTCATCTTGGTTGTTTCCTTGATTCTTGTGGCTACTGGCTCTTCAGCATCGATGAAGTACTGCATCTCTTTCTCAAGCTCCAACTCCTCCAGCGACGGGGGCGGTGGCGGTGGGGGCTCGTCAGCCTCAATCCGCACCCGCCGGTGAACGTCAAAACCGGTGCCGGCCGGAATGAGCCGTCCCATTGTCACGTTCTCTTTGAGACCCCGCAGATGATCGACCTTGCCAGAGATTGATGCTTCAGTGAGCACTCTGGTGGTTTCTTGGAACGAAGCTGCAGAGATAAACGAGTCAGTCGATAGTGACGCCTTCGTTATACCGAGAAGCATCGGACGTCCCGTAGCAGGGCGGCCGCCATCGACGATGACCCGCTCGTTCTCCTGTAGGAACCGGACCTTGTCAACCTGCTCGTCAATGAGAAACTCCGTGTCGCCAACGTCTTCAACCCTCACCCAGCGCATCATCTGACGCACAATCACCTCGATATGCTTGTCGTTGATATTGACGCCCTGAAGGCGGTACACCTCTTGAATCTCGTTGACCAGGTAACCCTGTAACGCCTTCTCTCCCAGCACACTAAGAATGTCGTGTGGATTACTTGGCCCATCCATTAGCGGTTCACCAGCCCGGATCAAATCACCTTCTTGCACGTTGATGTGTACACCGCGCGGCAGGGAGTACTCTCGAGGCTCAGCGCCAGATTCCTCTGGCACGATAATAATCTTACGCAGCCCCTTGACGATGCCGCCATGCTTAACCGTTCCGTCGATCTCGCTGATGACCGCCGTCTCGCGGGGTTTCCGTGCCTCGAACAGCTCGACCACGCGTGGTAACCCACCCGTAATGTCCTTAGTTTTAGTAGTCTCACGGGGAATCTTTGCCAGCACGTCACCAGCATCCACCATCTCACCATCACCAACCATTAAATGGGCATGCGATGGCATGTTGTACTTCAGGTTGTTCTTGCCATTCTTTTTTCGGATCTCAATGGCCGGCTGTCTTTTCTCATCTGGCGAATCGACGATGATAAGGCGTGACAGTCCGGTCACCTCGTCAAAAGCTTCGTGTACCGTCAGGCCTTCGACGATATCTCTTAACTTCACCTGACCAGGACTCTCCGTCAGAATCGAAAAAGTGTACGGGTCCCACTCGACCAGGGTCTGTCCAGGTTCAACATGCTGGCCATCGCGAAACCGAAGATTAGCGCCGTACACGACATCGTACCGCTCCCGATCTCGACCCTTATTGTCCTGCACAACCAAGGAACCTGAACGATTCATCACAACTAGTGAGCCGTCATTCTTTTCAACTGTCTGAATCCCCTGAAATTTCACGACTCCCGAGTGCTTGCTCTCGAGAGTGGACTGTTCTGATACACGGGATGCGGTGCCGCCGATGTGAAAAGTCCGCATCGTGAGCTGAGTGCCTGGCTCACCGATCGACTGCGCAGCTATAACACCAACCGCCAGCCCGAGATCAACAAGCTTGCCGGTAGCGAGATCACGGCCGTAGCAGTGTGCGCATACACCGCGTCTTGATGCACAAGTAAGGACCGAGCGAATTTTAACCTTCTCGATTCCTGACTCCTGGATTTCAGAGCCCAGAACTTCGTCGATTTCTGAGTTAGCTGTAGCGATTAGATCGCCACTAAACGGGTCTGAGATGTCCTCTAGCGAAACTCGGCCAACGATTCGGTCTCGGAGCGACTCAATGATCTCGCCACTTTCGACGATTGCCCGCGCTTCAATGCCGTCCAGCGTACCGCAGTCGATTTCTGAAATGATGACGTCCTGCGCCACATCTACCAGCCGACGTGTGAGGTACCCAGAGTCAGCTGTCTTAAGCGCTGTGTCAGCTAGTCCTTTGCGAGCACCGTGCGTAGAAATGAAGTATTGCAGCACCGTTAGGCCTTCTCGAAAGTTTGAAGTGATCGGCGTCTCAATGATCTCGCCGGACGGCTTTGCCATTAATCCCCTCATACCAGCTAGTTGACGGATCTGTTGCTTACTGCCCCGAGCACCAGAGTCGGCCATGATGTAGACGGGATTAAATGAGCGACTTGATTCGTCGAGAGCCTCCATCTCACTAAACATCGCGTCGGCGACTTTCTCCGTCACGTCTGACCAGATAGCAATGACCTTATTCTGGCGCTCTCCGTTTGTGATCGCACCTTCCAAATACTGCTGCTCGACGCTGATTACATCGGCATGGGCCTTGTTGACGAGCGAACTCTTTTCTCGTGGGATGACTAGATCGTCGATGCCAATCGACAGCCCAGACTTTGTAGCATAGAGAAACCCTAAAGACTTTAGGCTGTCGAGCATTGCAACCGTCTGATTAAGCCCTAGCCGGCCGTAGCAGTACTGCACGAGCTGCTGTAGCCCTTTTTTCTTAAACAATCCGTTGATAAACGGGATAGCACTCGGCAAGGTGTTGTTCAAGATAACACGGCCAACGGTGGTATTGACAATTTTTCGCTCCAGTGTCTCAACGACAGCCTGCATCACGTCTTGATCGTCCCGGCCAACGGTCAGATCCATAAAGTCTCCGCTCAGGCGAAGTCGAATAGGCGTTAGGGTTTCCACATCTCCAGAATCGAGCGCTAAAAGAACCTCATCTTCCGTGCCGAACACACGGTTTTCTCCTTTCGCGCCAGGCTTCGCCTTTGTTAGGTAATAGCAGCCGAGCACGATGTCCTGCGACGGTACCGCAATCGGCGCGCCATTCGACGGCGACATTATGTTGCGTGATGACATCATGAGCACCGATGCTTCGATCTGCGCCTCAGGAGACAACGGAACGTGCACAGCCATCTGGTCACCATCAAAGTCAGCGTTGAAGGCCGTGCAGACTAGCGGATGAATCCTGATGGCCTTACCCTCGACCAGCACTGGCTCGAACGCCTGAATGCCTAAGCGATGAAGCGTCGGCGCGCGGTTCAGCAGCACCGGGTGCTCATGAATGACCTCTTCGAGAATGTCCCACACTTCCGGCTGGTGCTGCTCAACCATTTCCTTCGCTTGCTTGATAGTCGCCGCCAAGCCTCGACTCTCGAGCTTGTTGTAGATAAATGGTTTAAAGAGTTCAAGCGCCATCTTCTTAGGCAATCCACACTGCTGCAACTTAAGCTCTGGCCCAACCACGATGACCGAACGTCCCGAGTAGTCGACGCGCTTACCAAGCAAGTTTTGCCTGAATCGCCCCTGCTTACCTTTCAGAGTATCAGACAATGATTTGAGTGGACGGTTGTTCGCGCCACGCAACACACGTCCGCGACGTCCGTTGTCGAACAGCGCGTCGACAGCCTCCTGTAACATTCGCTTTTCGTTGCGAATAATGACATCGGGTGCTTTCAGTTCCATTAACTTCTTTAAACGGTTGTTGCGATTGATGACCCGACGATAAAGATCGTTAAGATCTGACGTGGCGAAGCGACCGCCGTCCAGCGGAACAAGCGGCCTCAGCTCTGGCGGAATAACCGGAACAACATCAAGAATCATCCATTCTGGCTTATTGGTTGACTTCCGAAATGAATCGACTACCTTGAGGCGCTTAGCGAACTTCAGCTTCTTCTGTACCGACGTCTCGCTACGCATCTTCACGCGCAACTCACTCGAGAGGGTTTCCACCTCGATCCGCTTAAGGAGCTCCTTTATGGCCTCGGCGCCCATCTGCGCCCGAAACTTCGCACCGCATTCCTGCCGAGACTTCTGGTACTGTTCATCGGTAAGCAGCTGGTTCGGCTTGAAGTCTCCCTCTCCAGGCTCGATTACTACATAGGCTTCGAAATAAAGGATCCGCTCGAGGTCACGCAACGTAATGTCGAGCAGGTGGCCAATGCGACTCGGTAATCCTTTAAAGAACCAGACGTGGCTGACAGGAGTGGCCAGTGTAATGTGCCCCATCCGCTCACGGCGGACCTTTGCCTGGGTCACCTCGACGCCGCATTTATCACAGATGACGCCACGGTGCTTCATCCGCTTGTACTTGCCGCACAGGCACTCCCAATCGGTCACCGGGCCGAAGATCTTCGCGCAGAATAACCCATCCCGTTCAGGCTTGAACGTACGATAGTTGATCGTTTCAGGCTTGGTCACCTCGCCATGGGACCAGGACATGATCTTCTCAGGTGAGGCGAGGCTAATCCTGATGGCGTCGAAGTCAACGGTCAGCGAGCTCCGCTCTTCAAAACTTGGTCGCATGGAATCCCTTTACTAAATACCGAATACAGAATGCCTGGTATCGAATACCCGAACACTCAATGTCACAAGCCTCATGCCTTTTCTGGCTCAACCACCGCGCTGCTTTCCACAGCCGGCTTCTCTTCAAGTTCGGCAGAATCTGTGCTCACGATCGGTGGTTTCTTCGTCTTAATTAGGCTGATGTCCAAACATAAAGCCTGGAGTTCTCGGATCAGCACATTGAACGACTCCGGTACACCAGGTGTGAACGAAGCATCTCCTTTGACGATCGCTTCGTAAAGCTTGGCCCGCCCAGTGACGTCGTCTGACTTGGCCGTCAAAAGCTCCTGAAGGACATGTGCGGTGCCGTACGCCTCAAGCGCCCATACCTCCATCTCGCCGAACCGCTGGCCGCCGAATTGCGCCTTACCGCCCAATGGTTGCTGCGTAATTAGCGAGTACGGACCGATCGAGCGAGCATGTAGCTTGTCGTCGACCAGATGGGACAACTTAAGCATGTAGATGTAGCCGACAGTCACAAGTTGCTCGAACGGCTCGCCCGTCATACCGTCGTACAGAATAGATTTTCCACTCTTGGGTAACCCCGCCTGTTCGAGCCATTTCTTGATTTCCAACTCGCTTGCACCGTCGAATACGGGAGTTGCGAAGTAGAGCCCAAGTGCGTGCGCAGCCCAGCCCAGGTGGGTCTCGAGGATCTGACCGACATTCATCCGAGATGGCACCCCGAGCGGGTTCAACACGATTTCCGCCGCTGTCCCATCAGGCAAGCGTGGCATATCCTCTTCAGGAAGAATGCGTGCGATAACCCCCTTGTTGCCATGCCGGCCAGCCATCTTGTCACCTACTGAGAGCTTCCGCTTCATAGCAACGAAGACCTTGACGAGCTTAATCACTCCTGGAGGCAGCTCATCGCCCCGGCGAATCTTGTCCTGCCTTTCTCTAAACAGCTGTCTGATCACTTCGGTCTGGCGAGTGGTCCGATGCTCAAGCTCGAGTAAATCGCTTTCCAGCCTCGGATCGTCAGTTGCGGTACGCATCCGAGCCAAGTCGGCGTACGATTGCTCAGCGATCAGCTCAGGAGTGAGAATCGTCCCCTCCTCGAGCAATTTCTCGCGTCCATGCTCATCAAACAGATCTGTCAACAGTGTCTGGCCCTCGAGCATGACTGCTATGCGTTTCTTTACCTCGCCCTGCAGGATTCTGATTTCGTCCTGAAGATTCTTATCCATCATCTCGAGCTCTTCGGCCTCGATCGCCTTCGCTCGATCGTCCTTTTCAATCCCCTTGCGCGAGAAGATCTTGACGCCGACCACGATGCCCTCAATGCCAGGCGGGCACAGCAACGACGCGTCTCGAACGTCCCCAGCTTTCTCGCCGAAGATAGCGCGCAACAGCTTCTCCTCAGGGGTCAGCTGGGTTTCACCCTTGGGCGTGACCTTGCCTACCAAGATGTCGCTCGGCTTGACGTAGGCTCCGATTCGGATGATGCCACTTTCGTCAAGATCGTTGAGAAAGCCCTCGGACACGTTTGGGATATCTCGCGTAATCTCTTCAGGGCCGAGTTTCGTATCGCGTGACTCGATCTCGAACTCTTCGATGTGGATTGACGTGTAGTAGTCGTCCTTAATTAGACGTTCAGAAACGAGGATAGCGTCCTCAAAGTTGTAGCCACGCCAAGGCATAAAAGCCACGAGGACGTTTCGTCCGAGCGCCAGCTCACCGAGTTCCGTGCAAGGCCCATCACCGAGCACCTGTCCCCTGTGCACCTTCTGGTCAACCCGAACAATCGGCTTCTGGTTAATGCACGTGTTCTGATTGGACCGTCGGAACTTCGTCAGGTTATAGATGTCCGCCCCCATCTCGTGCGAGAACTGATTCGTGCTGCTATCACCCTCAACCCGAACGACGATCCGTTGAGAATCAACTGAGTCGACGGTACCGCTCCGACGCGCTACAACCACCGCGCCAGAATCTCGTGCGGTGATGTGCTCCATCCCCGTGCCGACGAATGGTGCCTGGGCCCGAAGCAACGGCACGGCTTGACGCTGCATGTTGGATCCCATGAGTGCGCGATTCGCGTCGTCGTTCTCGAGGAACGGGATAAGCGAAGCTGCCACCGACACCAATTGTTTTGGTGAAACATCAATGAATTCGACCTTTTCACGCGTCGCTAACACAAATTCCCCTGCCTGCCGCGCGTTGACCCGCGCGTCAACCAGGTTACCCTGATCGTCGAGCTTCGCGTTGGCCTGTGCGATGACATACCGGTCCTCTTCCCAGGCCGACAGGTAGAAGGAATGTGGTTCGAATTCAGCGCCTCGTTTCTTTTTGGTTTTCGCACCCTTGCTTTCCTTGATCGCCTCGCTGCCCTCGACAATATCCCCCGCCTTAAACTTAGTGCCACCGGCGTTCATGATGTGTACGTAGTCAACGGCACGGCCGTCCTTAACCCGGCGATATGGTGATTCGATGAACCCGAATTCATTGATCCGCGCGTAGCACGACAGTGACGAAATCAACCCGATGTTTGGACCTTCAGGGGTCTCGATGGGACAGATGCGTCCGTAGTGCGTCGGATGCACATCACGCACCTCAAACCCCGCGCGCTCTCGCGAGAGTCCGCCTGGGCCGAGAGCGGACAGGCGCCGTTTGTGCGTAATCTCAGACAGTGGGTTCGTTTGATCCATGAACTGGGACAACTGCGAGGATCCGAAGAACTCACGAATCGCCGCTATGACTGGCTTGGCGTTGATCAAATCGTGAGGCATGGCGGTCGCCATCTCCTGGTAGACCGACATCTTCTCCTTGATAGCTCTCTCCATCCTCACGAGCCCGATCCGGAACTGGTTCTCGAGAAGCTCTCCAACCGAACGCACCCGGCGATTGCCGAGGTGGTCGATGTCGTCCGCGTTTAACGGGTTTCGCTTCAGCTTCAGTAAATACTTGATGACTGAGTGGAAATCCTGTGGTCGAAGTATCTTCTCGTCGAGCGACGTTTCCAGACCCAATTTAGTGTTTAGTTTTAGTCGTCCGACTTTGGAAAAGTCGTACTTCTGCGAGTTAAAGAACATGTTTTCGAACAGGGATCGCGAGCTGTCGAGTGTCGGCGGATCACCAGGACGCAGGCGCCGATAGATCTCAATGAGCGCTTCCTCGTGGGTGCGGACCGGGTCCTTCTTAAGTGTTGCTGACAGAACCGAGCCGACCTCGTCCCGCTCCGGGAAAAAGATCGCTATCTCCTTTAACTTCTTTTCCTGAGCCATCGAGATGATCCTCGGCGTCACTTCCTCGTTGGCCTCAAGTATGACCTCGCCGGTAGTCTCGTCCACCACGTCCTCGGCGGCGAACGCCCCCTCCAGCTCAGTATCTGACACCTCAACCGTGCTGATCCCGTCCTTGCGCAGGGCTTCGATTGCCGAAGCGGTGATCTTTCCCCCGGCTTTGATATCAATATTGGCGCCTGCGATTTTCACGTCTTTGGCAACGCTCAGCCCGACCAGGCTGTCGCTCACGGCCCATGAGAGCGTCTGCCCCTCTAGCGAAATACGTTCCACGTCGTAGAAGGTACGGATGATCTCGCCGACACTTCGCAGACCGAGCGCTCGTAGGAAGACAGTGGCCAAAAACTTACGTTTCCGGTCGATCCGTACGTAGAGTAAATTTTTTGAGTCATATTCAAATTCGACCCATGAACCCCGATACGGGATGATCTGCGCGACAAAGGACGTCTTGTCCTGAGAGTGGAAGAACGCACCTGGCGATCGGTGCAACTGCGAGACGATGACTCGTTCAGTCCCGTTGATGATGAACGTACCATGGTCGGTCATCAGTGGAATATCGCCGAAGTAGACTTCCTGTTCCTTGATGTCACGGATCGTCTTAACACCGGTCTCCTGGTCCTTGTTCCACACGACCAAACGGATGGTCACTTGCAGCGGCACAGCGTAGGTCATGCCGCGCTCCTGACATTCTTCGACGTCGTACTTAAGTTTTAGATGGACGGTGTGTCCGCAAATCTCACAAGCAACGCCACGGGCCTCGTTGGGCTGACCGCAGGATGGACAAAGCACCGCCTGTTCGCCAAACGGTTCAGCTTCCAGCACCGTTCCGCACTCCACACACGGCTGACGGAGGTTATGCAATCCAGACAAACCTCCGCACTTACACTCCCAGTTACCGATCGAATAATCGATAAATTCGAGCGAGGAGTTCTCCCGGAAGTCATTGATCGGAAAGACCGACCTAAAAACTGATTGCAGCCCTGCATCCTCGCGCTCGGCTGTTAGACGATTCATCTGCAGGAAACGCTCGTGCGACTTCTTTTGGATCTGGATGAGGTTCGGAATTGGAACCGTCGTCAAGATTTTCGAGAAATCGATTCGCTCGCGGTAGACGTTCTTTGGCAGGTTGTACACAGTTAAGTCCTCGTCGTGGATCGGATGCGGAAACACCGAGCTTGCCAGAACAACTCAGACCGCCTCGTGGACCTATTGTGATTCGATCCCCGGAAGCGGCCGCGGCGTAAACGACCAGCAGGAATATTCGCCCAAGTTCGCTGGGCGGCTGATTGACCAGCGAGCAAAAGCAAACCCCCCAGTGTTATTTAACCTCGACCTTCGCGCCGACTCCTTCGAACTTCTTCTGGAGGGCCTCGGCCTCGTCTTTCGGAATTGCTTCCTTGATGGCCTTCGGCGCACTCTCGACGAGGTCCTTAGCCTCCTTAAGCCCGAGGCTTGTTGCCTCTCGGACCAACTTAATGACGTTGATCTTCTTTGGACCAACTTCCGTCAAGCTGACGGTAAACTCGGTCTGCTCTTCGGCGGCCACAGCCCCACCACCAGCTTGAGCGGCACCAGCAACGGCGACCGGCATCGCCATAGCCGCCGACACGCCGAGCTCCTTCTCTAGTGTTTTCACTAGCTCTGACAGCTCAAGAACGGTGATGCCTTTGATGTACTCAACTACTTGCTCTTGGGTCACGTTAGCCATTTCGCGGTGCTCCTCATTAGGAGGTAGGAGACAGGAAGCAGGAGAAAACCAATGGACTGCACTACTTCATATGAAGTCGCGTCAGCCTCTCGTTTACTTCTACCTTCTAACTTCTGCCTTCTGTTCATTATTCATTCCTCTTCCTTCTTTTTCTCTACCTGAGTCAGGACACTCATAAGATCACTTGTCACGGCACTCAAAACGCGGACGAACTGTGTCGCTGGTGCCTGCAAGACCATCAGTAACCGGGAGTAGAGTTCATTCTTCCCCGGCAACGCGGCCAGATCTTTCACCCCATCGGGCTGAACCTGCTGGCCCTGCACGACAGCGGCCTTCAGGGTCAGAGCCGGTACCGTCTTGGCAAAGCCGACGAGGGTCTTAGCTAGCGCTACGGGATCGTCGCTGCTATAGGCAACCGCTGTCGGACCATCGAAATGGTCCCTTAGACCCTCATAAGGCGTACCTTGAACAGCCCAGCGGGCCAAGCTGTTTTTCACGACGCGGTACTGCGCGTGCGCACCGCGAATCTGCCGGCGAAGCTCGGTCGCTTGGGATACGTCGAGTCCATTAAAATCCACCAGGATAACGCTCTCAGCATCACCCAACTCCGCCTTGAGCTCCTGGACCCTCAACTCTTTCTCCGCCCTCGTGATAGCCATTAGCTCCCTTGGCGCCTCAACTCTTAGCTCCTAACCCCAGTCGATTAAGCTTTCGCTGCCGCCTCGACGCTCACGCCATCAACCCGGACGCCTGGCCCCATCGTCGACGAGACCGCAATGCTCGTGACGTACTTACCCTTCGCTGCGACCGGCTTAGCCCTAATAATGCTGGAAGCCAGGGCCTGAGCATTTTCGATCAATTTCTCGACAGTAAACGAAACTCTTCCAATCGGTGCGTGCACGACACCCGCTTTGTCGACACGGTACTCAACCTTGCCAGCCTGGATTTCACCCACCGCCTTAGCAACGTCCACGGTGACGGTCCCGGTCTTCGGATTCGGCATGAGACCACGTGGCCCCAACACACGACCGAGCTTCCCAACGAACCGCATCATGTCAGGCGTCGCCACCACCGCGTCGAACTGCATCCACCCACCTTGAATCTTCTCGACCAACTCTTCGCCACCTACCGTGTCGGCTCCTGATGCTTCGGCCTCTTTTTGCTTCTCAGCGTTGGCGATCACCAACACGCGCTTACTCCGACCCAACCCGTGCGGCAGCACAACCGTACCACGTACCATTTGGTCAGCGTGTTTAGGATTGACACCCAACCGCACAGCCAGCTCGACCGACTCGTCGAACGTAGCGAACTTGATGTTCTGCACGAGGGTAATAGCCTCGTCCAACGCGTAAAGTCGATCTTCGACCCTAGACTTCGCTGATTTGAACTTCTTTCCGGTCTTGCCCATACCAGCTCCTACTCCGTTACCCTTCGACGTCGATGCCCATTGACCGTGCCGTTCCGGCGACTGTGTTGAACGCCATTTCGAGTGTGTCAGCGTTTAGATCCGGCATCTTTGTCTTAGCGATCTCCTCAACCTGTGCACGGGTGACCGTGCCGACTTTAGTGCGATTCGGTTCGCCAGATCCCTTTGCGATATTGGCAGCCCGCTTCAGTAAGACAGCCGCCGGCGGGGTCTTGGTGATGAAGCTGTACGATCGGTCCTGATATACCGTGACCACCGCGGGAATGATGAGCCCTTCCTGACCGGAAGTTTTCGCGTTGTACGCCTTACAGAAGTCCATGATGTTCACACCATGGGGGCCAAGCGCAGTGCCGACCGGTGGCGCTGGCGTCGCCTTGCCCGCCGCAATCTGAAGTTTGATCTGACTTATAACTTTCTTCGCCATCTAAATACTTAGAAACTACGGACTAGGAACTGGTGAAAACCGCCAGCTCCTGGCTCCTTGCTCCTTGCTCCTTCCCGATTCAGAGTTTCTCCACTTGAAGAAAGTCCAACTCTACTGGCGTCGCTCGACCAAAGATTGTCACCATGACCTTTAAAGTATTGCGATCGATGTTGACGTCATCGACGACGCCGTTGAAACTTGTGAACGGTCCCTCATTGATGCGAACCTGATCACCCTTGTCAAACGTGTATTTCGGTTTCGGCTTCTCAGCTGCCACCGTAACCTGGTGGAGAATCTGGTCGACTTCCTCTCGGGTCAGTGGAGTAGGCTGCGCGCCAGCACCAACGAACCCCGTGACCTTAGGCGTGTTCTTAATGACATGCCACGCATTGTCTGACATGATCATCTCGACCAGGATATAGCCTGGGAAAAACCGCTTCGAGCTCACTACCTTCTTACCGCCACGCATCTCGATCACGTCCTCGGTTGGGATCAGCACCTCGCCGATCTCATGCTCTAATCCGTAGGCCTGTACCCGTTGCCGCAGCGATTCTGACACCTTTTTCTCGAAGCCAGAATAGGTGTGCACGATGTACCACTGTTTCGTGCTGACGTCCGTCATGAAGCACCGAGGGACCGAAACAGCAAGCCAACGAGACGGTCAAATACGAGGTCAAAGCCCCAGAGATATAGGCCGAACATGATTGAAAAGACAATTACGACCAGTGTGGTCGCTTGAACCTCTTTCCACGAAGGCCACGTAACACGCTCGATTTCGTTCTTGACCTGCGCCAAGAAGGTACGGGAACGCCCCCACAAGCCAAAGACATTCCTTGCCTTACCGGGCGTTTCACGCGCACTGTCCAACATGGCCAATTTCACTATGTACTTACCATCCTAAGTCACGACGACTGGCAGGCCAGGAGGGACTCGAACCCCCAGCCCCCGGTTTTGGAGACCGGTGCTCTACCAGTTGAGCTACTGGCCTACTGAACCTTCCGGCACCGTCGGCTCAAGGCTTTCAGTGTTCCACCCACCCACGAACCGCTAGGCCTCTTATGAACTCTGGCATGCTAGAACCTTGAACTCTTCGATCCCTAAAAGCTGTCCAACGTCTGTTTCTATTTCGTCTCTTTGTGCGATGTATGCTGGCGGCACCAGCGACAGTATTTCTTCATCTCAAGACGATCCGTCGTCTTGCGTTTGTTCTTTGTCGTGTTGTAGTTCCGACGCTTGCACTCGGTGCAGGCGAGGATGATAATGCTTCGCATTACTCCACTATTTCCGTAATGGTACCCGAACCGACCGTTCGGCCGCCCTCGCGGATCGCGAACCGCAGTCCCTTCTCTAGTGCCACAGGGGTGATCAGTTCAACGCTAATCGTCACGTTGTCCCCAGGCATCACCATCTCCACCCCTTCCGGCAGGTGCGCCACCCCCGTTACATCTGTCGTCCGCAGATAAAACTGTGGCCGATACCCATTAAAAAACGGCGTGTGTCGCCCACCTTCGTCCTTGGTCAATACATATACTTCGCCCTTAAATTTCGTGTGCGGCGTGATCGACCCCGGCTTCGCCAAGACCTGCCCTCGCTCCACATCGTCTTTCTCCGTTCCCCGTAGCAACACCCCAATGTTGTCCCCCGCCACGCCTTCGTCCAGCAGCTTCCGGAACATCTCCACCCCGGTCACCACTTTCTTCTGCGTTTCGGTGAACCCTACAATCTCGATCTCTTCGCTCACCAACACCTTGCCTCGGTCCACTCGGCCTGTCACCACCGTGCCACGGCCTGAGATCGAGAACACGTCCTCAATTGGCATTAGAAATGGCTTGTCGATGTCCCGCACCGGCAGCGGCATATGCGAGTCGACTGCTTCCATCAACGCCATCACCGACTTCTCTCCCTCGTCGTCGCCTTCGAGCGCCTTCAACGCCGAACCCTTGATCACTGGAATGTCGTCCCCCGGAAACTCATACGAACTCAGCAGCTCCCGCACTTCTAACTCCACCAGCTCCAACAGCTCTGGATCGTCCACCGCGTCTACTTTATTGAGAAACACTACCAACGACGGCACTCCCACCTGCCGTGCTAGTAGAATGTGCTCCCGCGTCTGCGGCATCGGCCCGTCCGTCGCCGCTACCACCAAAATCGCCCCGTCCATCTGCGCTGCGCCAGTAATCATGTTCTTGATGTAGTCGGCGTGCCCCGGACAGTCCACGTGCGCATAGTGCCGATTCGCCGTCTGGTATTCCACATGCGACGTCGCAATCGTGATCCCCCGTTCCCGCTCCTCCGGGGCGTTGTCGATCGAATCGAATGACCGAACTGCATTCGTTGGATCATTCTTTGCCAACACTGACGTGATCGCCGCTGTTAACGTCGTCTTCCCGTGGTCAATGTGCCCGATCGTTCCGACGTTCAAATGCGGCTTGGACCGATCAAACTTCTCTTTAGCCATCACTTGTTCCTATCTGCAAGAATGCACGCTCGTTCAAAACTGGAGCCGATGACCGGGATTGAACCGGTGACCTCGTCCTTACCAAGGACGCGCTCTGCCAACTGAGCTACATCGGCTCGTCAATCCCCCGAATCACGTTACTGCTTATTACTAAGTGCTTCGTTCTCGGTGCCCAGTAGCCGGTACTCCTTGTTCCTCGCTAAAAAAATCGCCATCAGCGCATCGCCAGTCCCATCCAAGCACCAGGAACCGGCACTGACAATGTCAGGCAATGTGGAGCGGGAGACGGGGATCGAACCCGCGACCAACAGCTTGGAAGGCTGTGACTCTACCACTGAGTTACTCCCGCTCAGATACCAGCGTCGTCGCGTGTTCCGCCAATCCCGAATGGGTGGTGGCGAGGGGAGGATTCGAACCTCCGAAGCCACTAGGGCGACAGATTTACAGTCTGTTGCGTTTGACCGCTCCGCAACCTCGCCGTCTTCCGGCGGCAATCCGTCCGCCTCACACCCGGCGTCACCCACACACCCACCGGAAGGCTGGCCGATCCCTGCCGAAACGTTGTCTCGAACTGTACTGGAACAGCTTGTGTATCGTCTGGATGGCGCCGACTTCGCCGTGCTTTGCCTTCGTTGCCACTGGAGCTGGCGAAGGGATTCGAACCCCCGACCCGCTGATTACAAATCAGCCGCTCTACCGGACTGAGCTACGCCAGCCGGACAAATTCTTGATTTTAGCACACACCATGCCAGCCCGCAACGGCACTAGAATCCTTGGGTTCTTACCCTAACTCTCCTGTGGAGAGGAGCTTGTCTAGGCTATTGCGTGGAAACCGCTGGCGCATCCGGTCCAAAACCGCCCCGTCATTCCCTTTACCGTCGATTAGTGACTCCCATGCTCATGGGACACTCCAGCGAGGTTACCAGGCACCAAAACGCCTCTCTTAGAATCACTCGTGGTTGGTCTTTACTGAATCACTGCCAGCGAGAACAAGCCGCTAGACTTTCTTGCTGACTGCTGACCGCTGTCGAAAAACTTCAAAAAGAGCGATACCAGTGGCGACGGAAACATTGAGACTCGAGACATAGCCTCGCATCGGGATCGATGCGAGCCAGTCGCACCGCTCCCGAACGAGACGTCTCAAGCCCGTGGCTTCCCCTCCGACGACAAGCGCCGTCGGCTGGGTCAAATCTAACGTATCGTAAGAGCGTTCGGCTGCATTATCGAGACCGATCGTCCAGATACCGAGCTCCTTTAGCTCAGTGATTGCCCGAGCAATGTTAACGACCGAGGCCATTCTCACATGGGCAACTGCTCCGGCGGACGCCTTAATCGCAGCTGCGCTCGGTGGAGCCGCACGTCTCGTCTGTCGGATGATGCCATCAACACCAGCCGCTTCAGCCGAGCGGATGATCGCTCCCAAGTTCTGCGGATCCTTGATACCGTCCAGGACCACGATAAGCGGAGTCGTCTTGGCTTCGCGCACAAGATCCCAAACGGAGTAAACCCGTGTCTCGTTGACCGAAGCAACCACGCCCTGATGCGCTCCGCCACGCGAGATACGATCAAGCTCGGCTGATTCAACGCGCCGCACTATAGTCCCGGCCTGCTTCGCTCGCTCGAGTGCCGTGGCCACGCGACGGTTCTGCAGATCACTCACCTGCACCTCAGTTACCGTGCCCGCCCGAAGTGCTTCGAGCGTTGGGTTAATACCGTAGATGATCATCTCGTGGGATACACAAGCGCGATGGCATGGACGGCGATCGCCTCACCCCGACCGAGAGCGCCCACGTTCTCATTCGTCTTGCCCTTGATGGAGACGTGAGCAGTATCAATGCCGAGCGCACTAGCTACCTTCGCACGCATCTTATCCGCATGATCACGAATCGACGGCCATTCAGCCACGACAACTATATCCACGTTGCCGACGATGAAACCTTCAGCGGTAATGATCTCAACCGCACGGCCCAGCAGCTCAAGGCTCGACACGTCCTTCCACCGCTGGTCAGTTTCTGGAAAGTGACGACCGATGTCACCCGCGGCAGCCGCTCCAAGGATGGCGTCGGTAACAGCGTGACAGACAGCGTCTGCATCGGAGTGCCCTGCTAATCCACGCTCTCCAGGAATTGTGACACCGCCGAGCACGAGCGGTCGTCCCTCAACTAACCGATGCAGGTCGTATCCCATCCCAATGCGCGCGAGACCTATTGTTGGTACTGCCATCATGGTGCGCGCCAGCACCAAATCGTCCTCCGTCGTAATCTTGATGTTACGGGTCTCCCCTTCAATGAGTCTCACCCTATGCCCCATACGTTCAACGAGCGAAGCTTCGTCGGTCGCCTTGATACCTCGGCGCCCCAGTGCAACTGCGTCACGCAGGATGTCGACGCGAAACGCCTGTGGCGTTTGCGACAAGAATATTCGCTCTCGTGGTAACGTCGCCCGGACAGTAGTGACTGCTCCAGCTGTTTCCCCTTCCTTGACCGTATCGTGTGCCAAAAGCGCCGAGATAGCTGCTCCAGATTCTATTGCCGCGTCGATGGTCCTTTCGATCAAACCAGCGGTACAGAACGGGCGAGCCGCATCGTGAACAACCACCACTTCCGTCGCCAGCGCCACCGCGTCCAAACCTGCGGCCACTGAATCCTGACGCCTGGTCCCGCCGCGCACGGTCCGCAGCGGAGTGCGTTGCCCCTGGAGCATCCCCGGTGGGGAAGCCATAAGCTCGCTCGGCAGGACGACGATGATCTCGCTGATCCTGTTGCATGCCTCGAACGGCCCCACGCTGAGTTCAAGGAGAGTACGTCCCCCAATCATTTGGAGCTGCTTGGGAACGTTACCACCCAGGCGCTTGCCCAACCCGCCAGCTGCAATGATTGCAGCAACATGCATCAGACCACCAACCGTCCTTCCTCAAGACCAGCGGCCGCCTGGCTCACGCGAAGTTCCATTACGTCGAACGCGGCACCTAATATGTACGTCTGGTAAGTGATTGCCAATGCGGATCTCGCTCTCCTGGTGATGATCGTCTTGGCCAAGTCTGACGTCTGGTCCCTAAATCGCCTGTGGTCGACGGCCAACAACGGTTGGCCGTCGAGATGCATCACGTCCTCTAGAATCCACGCACGCTTTTCACCCGTAGTATTGCGTCTTCCGGCTGAGCCCTTGTCGACACCACAAGCAGACCCCTAAATTAGCAACACGCAGAATCTCGTGGCTAACTCTTATCCACCGAGGCTATGGAACCGTCAACTATCAGCCTGCTGCCGCCGAGGTGTGCTGAAACCCTTGGCTCTGCACCTGAAACAGTGGGTCGCGCGCTTGCACCGTTTTGCTGATAATGCCGTGCACGCGGTCAGCCAGGATGCGTACATCACGTCGTGTGAGATCCTTGGTCTGGATCGGTTCGTGGACGACCACCTCGACCTCACCTGGGCAAGTCATCAACCGGCCCTTCAACATAACGTGTCGGCTACTGATCACCACTACCGGGACGACTGGTAGACTGGCTTCGACCGCCACGAGAAACAAGCCGCGTTTAAAAGCGTTCACCTTACCGTCCACACTTCGAGTACCTTCTGGAAACGCGATCAGTGAATGCCCTTTTCGCATGAGATCGGCTACTCGTGTGAGGATCGCACTCCCAGACCGGTCCCGCTCGACTAGCAGATGTCCTGTGTATCGGAGATGCCAACCGAGTACGGGAAAGCGTCGCAACGAGGCCTTCGCAATGATGCGAAGTTGGAACGGCAGTGTGGTGAAGAGAATCGGGATGTCGTAGATGCTTTGATGGTTGGACACGAAAAGGTAAGCACCGTCGTATGGCAGGCGTTCCCGGCCGTTCGTGTGAACTTTCACGCCAGTCGTTGCCAGAATCAGCCACGACCAGACTCGTGCGCACCAATGGGCTAAATTGCCGCGCCGGTCCACCAGGCTTGAAACAAGCGACACCGTTCCGAGAACCAGAGTGTACACCATGATCATCGGAATAAGCCAGAAGACCGTTCGCCACCAGTGAAAATGGGGAATATTCACCGTTACTTCACAGAGGTAGGAGAGAAAGAGTTTGCTTCTCCGCTCCTAGGAATCGCAACAACTGTCTGCCTCCCCCCCCTATTTCGAAACCCCCTACCTTCTAATCGAGCAACTCTTCCAACGCCTCCTCGACCGTCCGCACGCCAACCAGTTCACAACCAGCAATCTTGTCGTCAGGCGATCGGTTGCTTTCCGGCATCACGCATCGGGTAAACCCAAGCTGCGCGGCTTCCTTAACCCGAAGACCCGCCTGGCTAGTGCCACGAACCTCGCCAGCAAGTCCGACCTCACCGAACACCGCGGTGCCTGGATGAATCGCCCTATTGCGCAAACTTGAGGTGACGGCCGCCACCACTCCGAGATCGCCAGCGGGTTCGTTGATCTCAAGACCGCCGGCGATGTTTACAAACACGTCTTCCGCTCCAAAGTTGAGACCGGCTCGCTTCTCGAGCACCGCGAGCAATAACGACAAACGGCTATGCTCTACTCCGCTTGACATCCGTCGGGCCGTTCCGTACGCCCCAGTGCTAACCAGTGCCTGCACTTCTACGAGGATCGGCCGAGAGCCTTCCACCGAGCAGAGCACGGCTGACCCAGGTACACGAGCTGCTCGCTCTGATAGAAACAACCGGGACGGGTTCGGCACTGGTCGTAATCCGGTGCCGGTCATTTCAAATACACCGAGCTCACTCGCCGCGCCGAACCGGTTCTTAACGGCTCTGACTAGCCGATGCGCGTGGTGTCGCTCGCCCTCAAAGTACAAGACGGTATCGACGACGTGCTCTAGAGCCTTGGGACCGGCAAGACTACCCTCTTTGGTCACGTGGCCTACTAAAAAAGTTGGGAGATTTCTCTCCTTGGCCGTGAACAGGAGATGGGTCGCTGCTTCTCTAATCTGACCGATCGTGCCAGGTGCCGACTGGAGTTTCAGCGAGAATACGGTCTGAATAGAATCGACGATTAAGAGAGCGGGCTTAAGTCGAACCACCTCGTCTAGAATCCGTTCGAGACAGGTCTCCGCCAGTAGATACAAGGGCGCATTGCCAAGTGTGAGTCGTTCCCCACGAGCTTTCACCTGGTGTTCCGACTCCTCACCAGACGCATACAGCACAGGACCGATGGTCTCGGCCACGCATGCGGCCGCCTGCAGCAGTAAGGTGGACTTTCCGATGCCTGGTTCACCCCCTAATAGCACTACCGAGCCTGGGACGATCCCGCCACCCAGTACCCTATCGAACTCATCGAACCCCGTAGACAGACGTTCAACACCAACGAGATCAACGTCAGAAAAAAGACGTGCGGGCGTGGGCTCTGACGCCAACCCGTAGCGTGTGCTGTCAGCCAACTCAGATACCTGTCGTCGCTGTTCTTCAGCCATGGAGTTCCAGGCGCCGCAGTCCGGACATCGGCCGAGCCACTTATGAGCCTGCACACCACACGTCTGGCAGATGAACACTATCTTTGGTGTCGATTTCGGCATCAGCTGAAATTATTTCACCACGAAGGCTCTAAGTACGTAATAGATTGACTTCAGGCTATCGAAGTCGATATGGGCGAAGGCAGGACACCTCATCCGACAGGGGTGAGGTTAGCGAAGCGGGTGTATTGCTTAAGGAACGCAACCTTCACCGTTCCAGTTGGACCGTTGCGCTGCTTGCCGAGAATGATCTCCGCTAGGTTCTCGTTTTCAGGCGTCGGGTCGTACTGCTCCTCCCTGAAGATAAACATGACGACGTCCGCGTCCTGCTCGAGAGCGCCAGACTCGCGAAGGTCAGCCAGTTGCGGCCGTCGATCTGATCTTGACTCTGGCGCGCGACTAAGCTGCGACACTGCTATGACTGGGATATTGAGCTCCTTGGCAAGTCCCTTAAGGGCCCGCGAGACCGCCGCCAATTCCTGGGTCCGATTCTCGAACCGCCCGCGGCCCTGCATGAGCTGGATGTAGTCGATGATCAAGAGGTCGAGCCCGTGCTCAGCCATGAGACGGCGCGCCTTTGCACGCATCTCGAGTACACCCAGGGCCGCCGTGTCGTCGATGAAGACCTTCGCCTCAGCCAGGCGGCCCAACGCTGCGGAAAGCTGCCCATAGTCTCGTTCGCCCAGAAACCCTCCGCGGAAGCGATGCGAATCGACCTCAGCCTCAGTTGTCAGCATCCGCATGAAAAGCTGTTCTTTTGCCATCTCAAGGCTGAAGAAGCCGACGACGCGGTCGGTCTTGGTCCCGACGTGTTGCGCAACATTCAGAACAAAGCTCGTCTTTCCCATCGCTGGTCGCGCCGCCACGATGATCAAGTCAGCCGCCTGAAATCCTGATGTCAGTTGGTCGATATCGACAAAACCAGTCGGTACACCCGTAATCAGCCCCTTGTGCTCCTGCAGTTGTTCGATATTCGTGAAGCTGCCCTGAACAAGGTCGCTGAGCGGTACGAAGCCAGTATGGATCTTGTCTTCTGCAATCGAAAAGATCTCCTGCTCGGCTTGATCGAGCAGCGTGTCGGCATCCTCCTCAGCCTCGTAGGCAGTCGAAAGGATTCTGCCTGCCGAGTAGATCAGATTGCGAAGAGTCGATTTTTCCTTAACTATTCGCGCATAATGTTCGACGTTCGTCGATCGTGGCACACCGTCGGCCAAGGCTGCGATATACGCCGGTCCCCCGACCTTCTCGAGATCCCCGGTCCGGCCAAGCTCGTCCTTGAGTGTCACGAAATCAATAACCTGCCCCTGCTCGTTAAGACCGACCATCTTGTCAAAGACACGCCGGTGCGCGTCACGAAAGAAATCATTCGAATCAATCAGCTCTGCGGCGATATTAAAAGCTTCGTTGTGGATGAGGATCGCGCCCAATACACAGCGCTCAGCCTCAAGATTGTGAGGTAGTGAGCGGTCGGAAGTTTTGGCTGTGGCTATCTCGACCATTAATAGAAAAACCGACGCACGATTGCGTTCAGATCTAGGCGGATGCGGGGTTGGCATCGCTGCCGATCCCACCTGCTTTGTTGATCTCGAGGATCTCTTCCTTAACCACACGGACCTTGAGTTCGGCAGTCACGTCGCTATGAAGCTTCACCAGTGCCGTGAACTCCCCAAGTGCCCTAATAGGCTCGGTGAGTACGATCTTTCGCTTATCGATCTCAAACTGCCGACTCGTCAGAAATTCGGCGATGTCGGCGTTGGTAACCGAACCGTACAACGTCTCGGTCTCTCCTACCATCCGCACGATCACGCACTCGAGGTCAGTGATCCGACGAGCGAGAGCCTCGGCAGCGGTGCGTTGTTCTGTATCTCGTTTCTCAAGGGTCTCTCGCTCACGTTCAACTTGCCGCCTGCTTGCTTCGGTGACTCGTAATCCGAGCTTTCTAGGCAACAAGTAGTTTCGAGCGTAACCATTGGCAACCTTGACAACCTCGCCGCATCGGCCAAGCTTGTCGATTGTCTCTCTCAGAAGGATCTCAATCACTAGACGCTCCTTGCCTAACACTCATGCAATAGTCTACTCTCGGCTCCAATCACCAGAAGCTGGAATGTCTCATCCGAGTGACAGTCCACCTAATCCGTAACATACGGAATCAACGCGAGCTGACGTGCACGTTTGATCGCGGTCGTCAACTTACGCTGATGCTTCGCGCAGGTACCTGAAATTCGCCGCGGCTGAATCTTGCCGCGCTCTGGAATCGCCATCATTAGCACCCTTACATCCTTGTAATCGATGTAATCAATCTTTTCCACACAGAAGCGGCAAACCTTCGGACGCCTGAAGCCACCACGACGAAATCCGCCTTTACTACTACTACTGCTGCTGCTACTGCCACGTGACGAGCGTCGTCCGCCTCGCTCCGCAGTCATGACTGCACCTCTGGCGCGGGCGTCTCTTTGACCACGGACGATGCCTGGGAGGCTCCCGTGGCTGGAACCACTTCGGACGCCAATCCGCGTGCCTCCCGCCGACGCTGTTGCTTGACTTGCCGCGTGTCCCGCACGCGAGCCGCCTTTTTTAGATCCTCATCGACTCGTACGACAAGATGTCGCAACACTTCGTCGGTGACCTTAAGACGCCGGCTGAGCTCGCGCACAAGCTCACCAGGCCCATTAATCAGCTCGAGCACGTAGGTGCCTTCACGATGGCTCTTAATCTCGTAGGCAAGCCGGCGTTTGCCCCAATTATCTGATTTTTCGATCTCACCGCCACTGCGGCTAACGATTTCCTCGACCTGTGTGTGTAAATCCGCCACGCCGTCATCACCCACTGTTGGTGCGATGACGTACATCAGTTCGTATTGTCTGGTGTCGCTCATGACACTCCTCTCGGACTTGATGACCATCGTCAGCGATGGCAAGGAGTAAATGCTAGTCTTCGTCTGGCTCTGCAACTTCTAAACAGTTAAACCGGTTCATCATCGTAACAATTCCGTCGCTCACGAACCTCTCTACGGCATCGGCCCCGCGGGTAATCGCCGACCGGACCGTTTCCTGTTCGGCGTCCTCGAACCTCGCGAGGACGTGGTCGGCAAGATCGAGTCGCCCATCGCCACGGCCGACGCCCAGCCGAAGGCGAGCGATCTGGTCGGTTCCAAGTTCATCGATCACTGACCGCAAACCGTTGTGGCCACCGGCAGAACCACCCATCCTGACCCGAAGGCGTCCGAGCGGGAGATTGACATCGTCTGACACTATTAGCACATCGTCGAGGTCGACACGGAAATAGCGCACCAGCGACGAGACCGCGTGGCCACTCAAGTTCATGAACGTGAGCGGCTTGACCAGCATCAGCCCAGTACCTAAACAGCGCTCCCTGGCGACAACGGCCTCGGCTGGGCTCGACTCGAACGTAAGACGAAAACGTTCAGCCAGGTGGTCAATAACCTCGACGCCGACGTTGTGTCGCGTGCCTTGGTACGGCGAGCCGGGATTCCCGAGCCCGACAATGAACTTCACACCGCAACTAGTCCTTAGCCTTGCCTTCGGCCGGCTTCCCGCTCTCTTCGGTCTTACCCTTCTTAATAACCTCTGGCTCCGAACTTTCGTCGGCACCCTCAGCAACGGCTTCCTCGTCCTCCGCTGCCGTCTCCTCTTCCTCGACCCGAGGCGCAATCACGTGTGCAAGGAGCATCTCCGGCTCGCTAACCGGCGTCCAGCTTACATCGGTCAAAAGTTTACTTAGACGAACGCCGTCACCGATCATTAATTCACTGACATCAACCTCAAGATTTTCAGGAATCTCGGTCGGCATGCACTCTACCTGCACTACTCGGTTAACGAAGTCTAGTATTCCACCCTGCTGCTTCACACCTGCCGGCTCACCCTTTAGAACCACTGGCACGGTGACGGTAATCGCCTTATCCATAGCAAGGCGATAGAAGTCTACGTGGAGCAGTTCTTGGCTGATCGGATCAAGCTGAAACTCTTTAACCAGGACCTGACTAGCTTGCCCGCCGTCGACAGTGAGATCAATGAGTGTGTTCACGCCTGATTCAGAACGTAGGATCTGTAATAAGGTCTTTGGGTCGACCGCGATCGCTGTAACACTTAGTGTCTCGCCACCGTAGACAACGGCCGGAACCTGACTATCGCGGCGCATACGGCGCGCCTCATTCTTGCCACGTGCCGCTCGCGTAACCGCTGCTAAGGTCGCTTCCATTGCCTACGATTCCTTTATTCGAACACGTTAGACGAACAACGACGATACCGACGTTTCTTGATGAATGCTCTGGATCGCCCGACCAAGCAGCCGTGCAACCGATAAAACATGCACCCTTTTAGATTTCTCGAACTCCCGACGCAGCGGAATCGTGTTGGTTATGATCAACTGTTCGAGCTCCGACTCCTCGACCCGCTGAAACGCTGGTCCAGATAACACGCCATGCACGGCACAAGCCAGCACTCGTGCTGCACCGTTGTCACACAATGCCAGAGACGCCTCCTGTAAGGTGCCAGCCGTGTCCACGATATCGTCTTGAATGATGCAGACGCGATCTTTTACATTGCCGACGACATGCATCACTTCGGCTTGCCCATCCTCAGAACGCCGCTTATCAATAATAGCGAGGTCTGCACCCAATCGCTTAGCATAGGCGCGTGCCCGCTCTACTCCACCGGCGTCCGGTGACACGATTGTGACATCTTCGAGACCACCTTCTCGCATGAGATAGTCAATAAACACCGGAGCTGCAAAGAGATGATCCACGGGAATGTCAAAGAATCCTTGGATTTGTGCCTTGTGTAGATCCATCGTCAGTACTCGGTTTGTTCCAGCCGCGCTCAACAGATTAGCCACCAGCTTGGCGGAGATAGGTACCCGTGGCTTATCCTTTCGATCTTGGCGAGCGTACCCATAGTACGGAAGGACCGCGGTAATGCGCGACGCCGACGACCGACGAAACGCATCAATCATTACGCAGAGCTCTACCAAGTGTTCGTCGACCGGCGTCGAGGTTGGCTGCAGCACAAAGACGTCGGTGCCACGGATATTCTCGTCGATCTGGAAAGCCACCTCGCCGTCTGAGAAACGTTTCAGAAAGGCTTTACCGAGCGACACTCCGAGAAACTCGGCAATCTCGCTCGCCAGCTCTGGGTGAGCGCTTCCTGCGAATAACTTCAGATCACCGCGGTAGGTCGACACCATACCCTCGGGTGAACCCCTGGACGCCGCGACTCGCGTCCCTCAGTATTTACCATTTGGTTGGGGCGGAAGGATTCGAACCTTCGAATACGGGATTCAAAGTCCCGCGCCTTAACCGCTTGGCCACGCCCCATCAGACGACACGGGTGCCACGGGTGTAAGCCAGCCCGCGCGTGCCGGCGGCCATCAGCTGGTGTCGTGCACAACCGGACACACAAGCACTCATCACCGACGTCGCGCAGTCGAGTACTGTAGCCGATGCTGTAGAAGCGGGCAAGCTTCCCACCTACCGTCGGGTTCCCGTAAGTCGAGACTTTACCTTGACGCTAGTCAGCTGCCTGTACGCCTCTTGGCTGACAGTGCGCGTCACGACGGTCCGCCATCCCGGTTGGCGCAGCGCGCGTCTAGCTTGAAACGCCGATGTGCGACGTGGAAACAGACCAAAAACAACTGAACCGCTTCCCGTCATGGCGGCAAGCATGGCTCCAGAGCAGCGAAGCTTCACAATCGTCCTCATAAGCGCTGGATGACGGCTGGTAACCACTGGTTCAAGATCATTGGCGAAAGCTGACAGCCGCAAGGACCGTTGACCCGCACCCACTGTGCGGTGGTTTGTCGGTTGCTCCGCATCGAACCACCGATACGCCTCTGACGTGGATACACCGAACTGAGGAACGGCCAGCACGACCCACAACGAGTCAAATTTACCACTCCGTACTCGTTGGATACGATCGCCGTGACCAACGCCAAGCGCGGTCCCTCCCTCGAGAAAGAATGGCACGTCAGTCCCAATCGTTGAAGCTAGCTCATACAACCATGCGCGCCCTGGTGAAACGCGCCACAGCGAGCAAAGCCCCTTTAGGGTTGCAGCAGCGTCGCTGCTTCCACCGCCGAGTCCTCCCGCTATCGGGACAACCTTACGAATCGAAATCGACACACCCTCCGGTGTACCGGAACGGCCAAGCATTCGCCACAAGGTGTGCGCAGCGGTCCAAACGAGATTCGCATGGTCAACGGGCACTCCTCGAGTTCGGCTCCGGACCGTGAATGGTCCCGGACGTAGTCTCATTGACAGGGTATCGTGTAACTCAATTGACTGGATAACGGTTCGTAGCTCGTGAAACCCATCAGAACGACGGCGAAGAATTCGCAGATCTAGGTTTAGTTTGGCAGGGGCTCTGACGGTGATGCGCACGTGCTGTCGAGAGGAATCCACGGCGTCACAAATCAGGGGGTCGGTGCTGATTCGTCTTCTTGGAGCGGCGCGCGGCCGCGTAACTCGTCTAAGGTCATGGGAGCGTAATCGTCCGGAACCTCTGCAACAAACACCTTAGGATTCAGCTCAATATTGATGCTGACCTGCGAAAGAGTTGCAGTGAGATCCGTTTTGAGCATCCCGGTGCCATTCGACTGCACATGCGCGCGCCTAGGGAGACCGCGAATATGCTCGCTGTATTCCACAACGAACGTATCACGGGTTCCAGCAACCACCAGCGACATCCCAGCATTGGCGCGAAGAAACAGATTTGCTCCGCCATCGAGCTCGACGCGAATCCACTTATTCTCATACACCAGAGCCGCGATAGGCCTTGGATCAGGCACCACACACCCGGTCAAGACCGCACGAAAGTCATCAGGTTCCAGCGCGATGCCGGTGAGCGCCTGAAGGAGCTCTGCGGCGGACGCTCCGGTCACCACTCGACGATCACGAGGAAGCACCAGGGTCGCTACGTCCCGTGTTGCCACGAGAACGAAAGCTGGTGCCCCGAATGGAGCAACACCCTCGAGACGAATGGACGAAGGCGCCGCCAACGCACCACGGACACGACCTCTGAACCTCCTCTCACCAGACCGCCCAGTGAGGGACATCATTAATTCTATCGTCCGGACACGTCGACATTGATCTACGGAGGCCTCAAAAACTGCCTTATAGTCAGGAAGTGAATTCCCTGGATCTTGAGGCAGTTTAATACGGGCGGACGGTGTACAGGCACCAACCAGCAGAGTCTGAAGAATCAGTAATGAGACAAATAGGGACGAACGCAAGTGGATGCGGCCGCGCACACAAGCGGAATTAGCGAAGCCGCTGGCGTGCAGCGCCGATTTTCCGTTCGATCGCAGCGGGCTCAATTTCTTCACGGTCGCCAGCCAGAGCACGTTCCCAGGCTGAGACGGCCTCCGTGTAGCGGCCGAGCCTGAACATCAAATCACCTAGATGATCCTGAACAACCGAATTCTGCGTCATCTGCTCACTAGCCTGGCGCAAGTGGGTTTCGGCCAGAGCGAGCCGGTTCATCTTGAAATACGCCCATCCTAAACTGTCGAGATAGGCACCATTGTGCGGATCGAGCTTGATCGCTCGTTCGAGCAGATCAACAGATTCCTCCAGACGTTCACCCTTATCGGCTAGCATGTAGCCCAAGTAGTTTAGGGCTGCCGCGTGCTCGGGATTGTGATCCAAAATCCGCCGGAATGCACGTTCGGCCTCCACATGCCTGTCATTCTGTTCGAGGACAGTGCCCAGCTGAAACATGATCGACGTGTCGGTCGGAAACTGTATCTCTGCTGACTGAAGTAGTTCCACCGCCTCTCGGAACCGATCGTGCTCGTTGTAGTAGTCGGCAAGCGCAACGTACGCCATTGGTTCACTGTTGTTGGCCACCAGTGCTTCATGGAGCACATCCATACCTGCCTGAACGTCGCCACCGACACCAAGTGTCTCCGCTTGGAGCCACGCAAGCATCACATCATTAGGGTGCCTCGTCTGAGCACGCTCGATGACCTCCACTGCGTTTAGCACCTGTCCCGATTGAAGATACGCCTGCGCAAGCCTAACTTCGAACGTGAGATCATTGGGCGCTAACTGGGTGGCTTCCTGGTAGATCTCGGCGGCCTTCTCGTAGTCGGAAAGCTGCTCGTACGAAAAGCCGAGGCGTCCCAACAGACTGGCAACCTGAACCGCGCTAATGTTGCTTTGTCGCGCAGACTTGAGCGCCGGTTCGAGCACCTCAATCACCTGCTGGTACTCCCGACGTCGCCCGAAGACCCGGGACAGAGCGTAGGCTCCGCGGATGCTGTTCGGCTCGACCTCGATCAAACGTCGAGCGACCACCTCAGCCTCCTCAAAATTGTTTATGTCGAGCTCCACCTGCGTAAGCAGATAGAGACTGGCTGCATCCTTAGGTCGAATAGTCACCAGCTCACGCAGAACTTCGCGAGCCAGCTCAGTCTGTCCGTCTTCAATTAGAGTATTCGCGAGCCTCCGCCGCGTGCTAATGCTTCTGGGATTCTGAAGGATTGACCGCTTGTACATCTCGGCGGCTTCACTCCAGCGCTCCCCCCGCTCGTAAAACTCACCAAGTCGCCTGAGAGCACGCGACGAGGGCTGACCATCCCGTACGACACCTTCCAATGTCGCTAATGCTTTGGCGATCCGACCGGTCTTTTCGTAGGCCTCGGCCAGCAAGATTGTCGCCTCAGAAAAACCAACCTCGTCTTCCAGAAGCTCCTCGAGAAGAGTGATGGCATCATTGTTCGCACCAGTAAAAAGATAGATCCGGGCCAACGTCAGCTCGACCTGGAAGTCTGGCAGGATTGTGTTGCGCGCTTGCTCAAGGTACTTAATGGCCGTCGCTGTGTCGTCAGGCGTCCCGTTACGTCCATGAGCCCGATCCGCGAAGATTAAACCGATTACTCGATTCGCTGTCAGGTTTACCGGCTCACGTGCCAAAGCCTCTCGGGCGGTCGCCAACGCCTCCTCGCCCTTATTGCGACGCGCATATAACGAGGCTAACTCGCCGAGAATTTCGGCACTTGCCACATCTAGTTCTGCGCCGTCGCGATAGGCCCGGATGGCACCGTCAAGATCCCCTTCTCCTTCCAGGTATCGACCCACAAGGAAGAACCGATAAGCCTCAGCCTTCGCCTTGGTGTCACGATCCTCAGACCGAACCGCCGTCGATGCAGAGGGAAACGCCACAAACCAAATGAGGAGAGCACAGGGGGTCCAATAACGCACGTTCCATCGATTGTTCCACAGGACGGTTCCGATCACAAGACACTGGCGAACGGACCTGAGACAACGGCGATTTGGTATAGTGGGCCCGACTGTTTTCAAGGAGACTACGTCATGGGGATTAATCAAGAGCTCCTCGAGATCCTCGCCTGCCCAAATTGCAAGACGCCGGTCGAACTTGTCAATGACGGGATTGGCCTGAAGTGCAACCAGTGCCACCGTGTCTACCCGATCAAGGACGACATTCCAGTGATGCTGATTGACGAAGCCACGATCGAAGAAAAATAGCGGTCCACATGACAATCGGCTCGACGCCCACCACATCCGAGAGCCAGACCATCCCCAAGCTGGAGATAGCGGCCTGGACATCGCTTCTTCTGTTCGTCACAACGCTACAACTATCAATCGCCGCGTCCGCCATTCTGCTAACGACCACTCTCGTGCTATGGGTAAGCCTTCTTCTCATTAATCGCGAACGGCTAGAACTACCGACCATCTGCTGGCCGCTGTTGGCGTACGCGCTGCTTACGATGGTTTCGGTAGTAGCGTCACGCGACCCCCTGGTGAGCCTGATTGACTCGAAGGAAGTGCTGTTGTTCCTGGTCATACCGGTTGTTTACCGGTTGGCGCGCGGAGCGCGCGCATGGACGGTTGGCACAATTATTATCACTGTGGGTGCAGCGACCGCTGTGATCGGCATCGTGCAATACGGCATCCTTGAGTTTGACCATCTGGGTCAGCGCCCGCAGGGGTTGATGGGGCACTATATGACGTACTCTGGGCTGCTGATGCTTGTCATCGGCCTAGTGACGGCCCGTTTACTGTTTGGACAACGTGATCGCATTTGGGCCACGCTCGTTCTTCCTGCGCTGGTGGTGGCGCTGACGCTGACATTTACGCGAAGTGCGTGGGTTGGTGCGTGTGCAGGGGTCAGTCTGCTCCTGGTCCTTAAGGATTTTCGTTTGCTTGCCCTAGCGCCAGTCGGAGCAGCTATCTTCTTTTCACTCGCGCCGGCGCCAATTACCGATCGCGTGTACACCATGTTCGATCTGCAGGATCCAACCAACCGAGACCGGCTCGCGATGGCCCGAGTGGGTGTCCGAATCATCGCTGACCATCCGATTACTGGGATCGGCCCAGAGATGGTGCCGCATGTCTACGCCGATTATCGCGACTCAGGCGCGGTCAATAAAATCAATCCGCACCTCCATAACGTCCCACTGCAGATCGCTGCCGAACGCGGCCTCCCGGCGCTGACCGCCTGGCTTTGGTTTATTGTCGTAGCCACGGTTGAGTTGTGGAAGAGGCTGCGGCGCCAGTCGTCAAGGGCGCTGGCCGCCGGCGGGCTAGCCGCCATTGCCAGCATGCTGGCAGCCGGAATGTTCGAATACAACTTCGGCGATTCCGAGTTTCTGATGCTGTTCCTGGTTCTGATTACCTTGCCGGCCGCTTCGGATAAGACCAGTCCTGCATGAACCCCGACCAGTCTCTTCTGAAGAAATCGGTGGCTGGAACTCCACGTCGCTGACCAGACTCGAAGTTCTAAGAAATTTGACTGACCGCTACCCTAGCTTGGCTAATCCTTAATGCCGGAAGTGCCGGCGGCCGACGAACACCATTGCCATCCCATGCTCGTCGGCAGCTGTAATCACCTCTGAGTCCCGCTTGGAACCACCCGGCTGCACAACTGCCGTGGCTCCTGCCGTAGCTATCGCATCGAGACCGTCACGGAACGGGAAGAACGCGTCTGAAGCTGCCACCGTGCCAGCAAGCTTGTCGCCAGCCTTAAACTTCGCCACGGTGACGGCATCAACGCGACTCATTTGGCCCGCTCCGACCGCGGTGGAGTGGTCGCGTCGCGCGAAGATGACGGCGTTCGACTTGACGTGCGCGCAAACCTTCCAAGCGAAGCGAAGCGCTGCCCATTCATCGTCCGTCGGCACCCGCCTCGTAACTACACGAAGCTCCGTGCCAGGCGCGACCTCTGCCCCATCATGCCACTCAGTAACGGCCTCGACGACACGGTCACGTTCCTGAACTAGGAACGCTCCGAGAATGGACCGCACCTCACGAGCAGCAGCGCCTCCATCACCCATCGCCGAGAAATCAGCCGCAACGAGACGTATGTTCTTCTTCTTGGCCATAACGGCGCGTGCCTCATCCGTCACGTCTGGGACTACGACACACTCGATAAAGGTGGAGGTAATCTCGCGGGCGGTTTCGATATCGAGCGGCCGGTTAAGCCCAACGACGCCCCCAAACGCCGAAAGAGGATCCACCTCACGCGCGTTCACGTAGGCCTCCAAAAGTGTTGCCGCGGTCGCGACCCCGCAGGGATTTGTATGCTTGATGACAACGCCAGTCGGCTCTGAAAATTCCAATGCCAGGCGTGCGGCTGCATCGAGGTCCAGCAAATTAGTGCACGACAGACCCTTACCCTGCAGAATCTTCGCACTGCCAAAACCCCATTTAGTCACCTCTCCATCCACGTACCACGCCGCAGATTGGTGGGGATTTTCTCCGTAGCGAAGTTCCTGTAACTTCGGTGCATTTAACATTAAATGGTTTGGAGTCAGCCCCTCTAGAACGATCGGCGTACGTGCAAAGCGTCCATCTTCGATCTCGACGGCTGAAAGTGTCGTTGCTATGGTCCGATCATAGACCGCCGTGTGGTCAAACGCTTTCTGCGCAAGACCAAAGCGGAACGAAAGGTCTCCCCCACCCGAATGCTCCAGCGCCTCAAGCACACGCGGGTAATCATTTGGATCTATAACAATCAACACATCCTTGAAGTTCTTAGCTGCTGCCCGCACCATGCTTGGACCACCGATGTCAATCTGCTCTATAAGCTCATCGAAAGTCGTATCTGGCATGGTCGCGGCGTCAGCAAACGGATAGAGGTTGACGACAACGAGGTCGACCGGTCGAATGCCTTTGGCCTCAATTGCCAAAAGGTCGTCCGGTCGATCACGACGAGCCAGAATGCCGCCGTGCACCGCCGGATGCAACGTCTTAAGCCGCCCGTCCATTATTTCTGGAAAGCCGGTAATCTCTGAGATGTTCGTAACCGCCAAGCCAGCATCCGTGAGTACCCGTGCGGTGCCACCCGTCGACACGAGTTCAACCCCAAGATCGATAAGTCCACGTCCAAGGTCGCTCAGGCCCGTCTTGTTCGATACACTTAACAGCGCACGCATCGCCTTCATTCCACCTCTCTCAATGGGACCATCGCTTGCTTGACATGTATAAATCGTCATCGCTACCATGTGGCCGCGTTTGCGTCAGCGCACCACGCACGGCCGCCGTCGCGGTTTTTTTTGTGCCCAGAAAATGAGGCTTAGAGCGAGGAGCCAGAGGCGTCCCGCGCCATCCACTCGTGAGGCAAGGAAGAGCACGATGCGCATCACCGGAAAGGTTAAGTGGTTCAACAACGCGAAGTGTTACGGTTTCATCGAACGCGAATCCGGTAGCGCTGTCTTTGTTCACTTCTCAGCCATCCAGGACGACGGATTCCGGGCCCTCGAGGAGGGGCAACCGGTCGAGTTCAAAATTGTCGATGGCCCCAAGGGGCCGCAGGCAGGCAACGTTACCAAACCGAGCTAAAGTCCTTATCGAATGGATCTGGGAATCGATTGGGTTTTCCGGACGGCCTTACTCGATCTCTCAGTCCTCTATTCCTTTCAATCCCCACAACGTCATATCTACCTGCCCGTTTCGATATCTAGTAATTCGGTAACGGGCGTATTCAGATCGTGCTGGATGTTGCTTTCCTGCTCCACAGTGTTCTACCCGCAGAAGGTTCCGTCACCTAGGAATCAGGAACCAAAATAACGGTAGCCAGAGCTCTCGTGCATATGGAACAGGGCGATCGTCTACCAATACGTCACAGCCCTCATGGCGACCGACGATTTCGAATAAGTCTCGTAATTTTACGGCGTCGCTCGGAAAGTACCGCGCACGATGCCTGAGCCGATCACCGCTGCCGACCTCACGATACTCGACAGAATCTCTTGCGAGCTCCACGGCGCGCACGTAGTCGTCACCGTCGAAGGGCGGAAAACTAATCGTGACCGAGAACGAACGTTTGACCGGGCCGAAGAGCGCGTCGTGCAGGTTTGGATCGAGTGCCGCTAACTCTTCGTGGCTCGGCGCTTCCGCTAGGTCGACGTATGGCCAGAACCGGTCGGATGGCCGATATTCAGGCCTCGAATGGCGTAGGGAGCTTTCGTCGTCGGGCGGAATACGCGGATCGTTCATCGCTCGGCGGTAAACGTGATGGTATCCTGAAACCCCACCCGATGACCAGTTACAGGTACATTCCGTCGATCGAACAGCTCCGTCGACGGAAGTCTGTTCAGGAGCTTGAAGCCAGGTACGGACCAGACGTCGTCGTGGAAGCTCTCCGCGAGGAAGCTGCCGCCTTACGGGCGCGCTTAGCGGCAACCCCGGATGCCGTCTCGAACACAGATGAAGCAGCCGCGCTTATCGAGTCTCGCCTCACACCACACCTCGAACGGGTACTAACGCCGTCACTCCGCCCCGTAATTAACGCAACCGGCGTGATCGTTCACACCAATCTTGGACGTGCACCGCTGACGCGTGCAGCAATCGAACAAATCAGTGCGGTGGCCGCTGGTTACACGAACCTCGAGTACGACCTGGCCCAAGGTACGCGGGGAAACCGCAGTACCCATGCGGCCGGCTTGCTCACGCGAGTCACAGGCGCCGAGGCAGCAACCGTTGTCAACAACAACGCCGCCGCAGTGCTCCTCGTGCTTGCGGCGCTCGGCGTCGGTCGGGAAGTCATCATTTCCCGTGGGGAGCTCGTGGAGATTGGGGGCGGCTTTCGTATTCCCGATGTTATGCGGCAGTCTGGAGTTCGGCTTCGCGAGGTCGGCACGACCAACCGGACAAGACCCGCCGACTACGCATCTGCTATTAGCGAGCAGACGGCACTTATCCTACGCGTGCACCCCTCAAACTTCCGGATCGAAGGGTTCACCGAACGACCCGCGCTCCGTGATGTGGTTGCAGTCGGTGACCGTTACAGGATACCCGTAGTCGAAGATCTCGGTAGTGGAAACATCTTTAGTGAAGCAGTATATGAAGGGCTTGATGAACCAACGGTGAGAAACAGCATCGACACTGGTGTCACGGCGTGCTGTTTCAGCGGCGACAAGCTTCTCGGTGGACCTCAGGCAGGTATCATCGTCGGCCGCAGAGCTGAGCTAGAGCGTATCATCAGTCATCCACTGATGCGTGCTCTCAGAGTCGACAAGCTCGCCTATGCGGCACTCGAAGCAACTCTCCTGGAACATGTCTTTGGACGTGCGACCGACACGGTTCCGGTCGGCCGCATGATCGCGACCACTATTAAAGACCTAACGGTGCGCGCCGATCGGATTATCAGTCAGCTCAGCACGACGTTCGGGCTCACTCTGACTATCCAAGTTGGCAAGTCCGCAATCGGCGGGGGTAGCACGCCGGGTATCACGATCCCCAGTTGTTTACTGGAGGTTCAACTCAATGGGTATTCCACTAAAGAAACGGAGGCTCGATTGCGCACCGCTACCAATCCGGTTATAGGACGTATCGAACATGACCGGCTGTTGCTAGATCTGAGAACGGTCCAGCCTGAAGAAGACAATGCCCTCATTGAGGTGCTAAAGACATTAGCTTATAGTTAGAAGCTCTAGAAAGACTCGGATTCTTTACACATCTTTCCCGTGGTACCCTCTGACCTAGAATAAAACTTATGACCTTGGGTATCTTCTAGAAACATGGCTAAACTAGCGCTCATTTCCTAAGCACTACTAGCTCAAAGCTCTTAGCAAACTTAGACAGTCTTTCGATAGGGGCAAGCGGTACAGCGCAGCGACTCGCCATCAGTGTCGAGCACATCCGCACCACCGCAAGACCCACGCAGGCAAGGGTAGCGGCACAGCACGCCGACGGCCATAACGAGCATGGCAATTGCCATAACAATTACCGTCAGCAGAAATACTCCCATCAATATGTACCAGGCGGCGCCAACTCACGAAAGGCCGGCGTCATCCGCTCACTGAACGTGCCGTCCTCTTCCCGTATGACAAAGAGCGCGGCCCACCCCTGCTCTATAGCAACACGGTAGCCTGCCTCTGGACCAAGCACCTCGAGCGCGGTCGCGAGACCATCCGCCCACACACATAGTGGATCGAGGACGCTCACTGAAGCCAGACGATGGGTGACCGGGCGGCCTGTGCGCGGATCGACAGTGTGCGAAATGCGACGGCCGTCGAGCTCATAAAAATTCCGGTAGTCCCCAGATGTGGCCAGTGCGAGATTGTGCAGCCTAACAACATGCTGAAGCGCTGCTATCCCTGATGCCGGTCGCTCGATACCAATTCGCCACAGCTCATCACTCTTATTCGTCCCGGAGGCTCGCACTTCACCACCAACCTCGATCAGGAAGTGTTCAAACCCCTCCGCTGCTAGTAGGTCTGCCACGCGATCGACAGCGTACCCCTTGGCTATGGCCGACAAGTCACACGCGAGCTTTGGGTCGGTCTTGCGAACCGTTGCCGCTATTTCGTTCACCTCAAGCTTGGTATAGCCGATGTGAGCGCGTAGCCGGCCGATCTCATCATCGGTCGGCGGAACGGACGGTGAAACTATTGGACCAAATCCCCAGGCGTCGACTAGTGGTGCAACCGTGATGTCAAACGCCCCGTCAGTGACGGCACTCATCTTAAGTGCCTGCTGAAACACTGCGATCGTGTCGGCCGACATTGGAAACGGATCGGTATCCATTGTCTGATTGAAGCGCGACAATTCTGAGTGCGGATTGTACGTCGACATCTTGCCGTCCACGTCAGCCAGTTGCAGCTCGACAGAGCTCCGTACGGCGTTCAGGCGGTTCGCGCCCATCTGAACACCCACCACCTTGACGGTGAAGGTGGTGCCCATAGTTGCACCCTCGAAGGTGTAGACCGGCGTGACGTCACGAAATGATGCAGTCGGGGAGCAAGCACTCGCGACAAGACCGATGCTAAGCAGAACGGCGCAACAGGCCCTCGCCATGAGGAAATAAAGATGTAACGTTTTGAACGCTCTGATCGCCGAACGATTAGTGGCGACGCCCGCGGGCGATACGCATCGCAGAATCAACACCGGTTCCTTCGAATGGTTGGGCGTTCTTCGTGCCATACAGACGAGGATCGTCTCGAATGGCTTCAATCGCTGCCAATATATCGCGGCGGGTTATCTGCCCGACCACCTTACCCGTGTCATCGACCACCGGCAGACGTCGGTACGTCTGGCTGATAAAGAGATGGACGGCGTCATAGAGGCTGTCTGACGGAGCAATGGTTTGGACGTCGAGACTCATGTAATTTTGGACCAACCCTTCCGGCAGCCCATCGAGCGCACCAGCGACGAGCACCTTCAAGCAGTCCTTTTCGGATAGGAAACCAGCAAGCCGACCATCCATGCCAACCACCGGCGCACCCGTAATTTTGTGCTTCAAAAGCGTGCGGACGCCGTCGTAGATGTCGGTCTCTGGAGACAGGGTGATGACCGATCGGGTCATGATATCGGCCACCGTACGATCTGGCATGAGTCGGTTTCCTCCCTGAGTTAGTTGAAATGGAGAAGCTTCAGTATGGCAGTGCGAAAACCGCTCTGCAAGTTGTGCTTATCCGAAGTCGTCGAAGAAGATGTTCTCTTGGTCGACCCCGAGGCTGTCAAGCATCTGCATACAGGCCCTAAGCATCAGGGGCGGTCCACACAAGTAATACTCGACCTCCTCTGGAGCGTGATGTTCCTTAAGATAATTGTTGTAGAGCACCTGGTGGATAAAACCGGTCTTACCGCTCCAGTTATCTTCAGGAAGCGGTTCCGATAACGCCAGGTTCCACTTGAAGTTTTTGTTCTCTGCCTGAATCTGATTTAAGTCCTCGATGTAAAATGTTTCGCGCAAGTTCCGCGCCCCGTACCAGAAACTCACCTTACGCCGCGTGTGTAGTCGACGAAACTGGTCGAAGATGTGTGAGCGCATCGGCGCCATCCCAGCACCGCCACCTACAAAGATCATCTCGGCATCGGTCTCCTTCGCAAAGAATTCACCGAACGGCCCTGATATTGTGACCTCGTCGCCAGGCTTCAAGCTGAAAAGGTAAGAGGTCATCTTTCCAGGCGGAGTTCCCTCCGGCGCGCGAGGGGGTGGCGAAGCAATCCTGACGTTGAGCATGATAATACCATGCTCCTCTGGGTAATTAGCCATCGAATAGCCCCGCGACACCGGCTCTTCGAGTTCCGCTTTATAGCGCGAGAGGTTGAACTTGTCCCAGTCCGCCTGGTACTCCTCCTCGATTTCGTAGTCCTTATAAAAATAGATACCTGGCGGCGCCTCGATTTGTATGTAGCCACCGGCCCTGAACGGCACTGCCTCGCCAGGCGGTAGATCAAGCACTAACTCTTTGATGAAAGTCGCCACGTTGTGGTTAGACCTGACCTTGCACCGCCACTGGCGGACGTTAAACACCTCGGAAGGAATCTCAATCCTGAGGTCATGCTTGACCTTCACCTGGCAGGACAATCGAACTCTCTCGCGGGCTTCACTACGCGTCACGTGACTTAGCTCGGTAAGCAAAATGGCCCCACCACCCTCCAACACTTTGACCGTGCATGTACCGCAGGTCCCCTTTCCTCCGCAGGCAGAAGGAAGAAAAATTCGGTTGGCTGCCAAGGTCGCTAGCAACGTGCTACCCGCCTGGGTACGCAGCGCCTTCGCTTGGTCGTCGTTCACCGTAATCGTCACATCGCCGGTCGCGACCATTTGCTGGCGGGCAACCATTAAGAGACCAACCAGCAACACCACCATTACGGTGAACATCGCGACGCCAAGCGTGACTGTCACCATCTCCTGACCCCTGGCCCTTGTCCCCTAAAGTTGCACACCGGAAAACGCCATAAACCCAATAGCCATTAACCCCACCAGGATGAATGTCAGACCTAATCCCCGCAATCCGGCTGGGGGGTTGCTGTAGCGCAGCCGCTCCCGGAGTCCAGCAAGCGCAATGATTGCAAGTGCCCAACCGACGCCTGAACCAAATCCAAACACCACGCTCTCCGCCAGTGTGTAGCTTCGCTCGACCATCCACAGCGACGCGCCGAGGATCGCGCAATTGACTGCGATGAGCGGCAAGAAGATTCCGAGCGCTGCGTGGAGTGGAGGAACGAAGCGATCTAGCACCATCTCAACAATCTGGACCATCGCTGCGATCGTACCGATATAGGACAGGAATCCTAGAAAAGACAGGTCATAAGCAATGAGGGTCGGATGGATCCAGCTCATCGCACCAGGGCGCAACAGATGCATATAGATGAGATTGTTCATCGGCACGGTAATGGTCAGCACGAATATAACCGCGGCCCCCAATCCGATGGCCGTCTTAACCTGCCTTGACACTGCGAGGAACGAGCACATGCCAAGAAAAAAGGCCAGCGCCATGTTCTCAACGAAAATCGACTTTACCGCGAGGTTGACGTAATGCTCGAGCATCACTCGCTCTCGTTCTGTTCAGGCTTCCAGACGCGCAAGGCCCAGATGAAGAATCCGATAATGAAGAACGCCCCTGGTGATAGAACCATCAGGCCGTTCGGTGTGTACCAACCGCCCTCGGTCGCTAACGGCAGCACCTGCGTGCCGAACATCGAGCCAGACCCGAAAAGCTCACGCAGGAACGCGGTGCCCATCAGGATGGCCCCATAGCCCAACCCGTTCCCGATCCCATCGACGAGACTCATCACCGGCGGATTCTGCATCGCGTACGCTTCGGCACGTCCCATGATGATGCAATTTGTAATAATCAGGCCGACAAACACGGAGAGCTGTTTCGACATCTCGAAGAGATACGCCTTAAGGATTTGATCAACCACGATCACGAGAGACGCGATGAGCGTCAGCTGAACGATGATCCGGATGTTCGTCGGTATCTGGTTACGCAGCACGCTCACTAAGAAGTTGGACGACATAATGACGCCGACGACTGCTACGGACATCACGAGCGCTGTGTCCATTTTTGTCGTCACCGCCAGCGCGGAGCAGATACCGAGCACCTGCAGAGTGATCGGGTTGTTGTTGAAAATGGGATCGACGAGTACGTCCTTCACCTTGGCCATCAGATCTCCATCCGACGCCGGAGAACGTCCAGGTAGGGTCCGAAGCCGTCAGAGCCAAGCCAGAACTGCAAGAGATTGGTCACGCCTCGGCTGGTCATAGTTGCGCCGGCCAGCCCGTCGACGCGGTGCGGGTCATCGCGTGCCGGTCCCGCCAATCCCTTGATGACCTCGATCGTCGGTTCGGCGCTTGCGTTAAACGCCTGGCGTCCGCTCCAGAGCGCCTTCCAGCGTGGGTTGTCCACCTCGCCGCCGAGCCCAGGCGTCTCCTTGTGTTCGTAAAACGTCAAGCCGTGAATTGTTTTAAGGTCTGCGTCGAGCGCGATGAACCCGTAGAGCATGCCCCACAGCCCGAGACCCTTCACCGGTAGCACCACGAGATCTAGTTTATCGTTGGCCCCACGAAGCTCGTAAACGAGCGCGTGGTTTGCAATCCGCCGGAGACCGGCGTTGTTCGGTTGAGCTTCGCGACTCTTGGAAACATCAGCCGTGGCAATGCGCTGATCGAAGGTCGCTATGTCGATCTCGGCAGCCTCTTCGCCCGTACGCAGGTTGATTACCCTTTGACGAATCTGGGCGAAACGAGCCTCCACGTCCTCACGTGACAACTGCTCGTCATCCGTTGCGAGGCCAGTAGCCAGCAGCACGTTCCGCTGCATGTCGAGCGCCTGATTTACCACCTGCCGTTCACGCAGCAAGACCGCTGACGAGGAGACGAAGACGGCGCAAACAACACAGACCGCCGCCGAAAACCAGAGATGGTATGCGACGCTAGCGTGCATAACGTGACCTCCGTCTGCGCAGGTTCGCCTGGACAGCGAAGTAATCAATCAACGGCGCAAAGAGGTTCATGAACAGGATGGCCAGCATCATCCCTTCAGGGTACGCTGGATTGACGACCCGGATGAGCACAACGAGTGCCCCGATCAAAAAGCCGTAGACATAGTGCCCTCGAAGAGACGAGGGCGCCGATACAGGATCTGTCGCCATATAGACAGTCCCGAACGCCCAGCCCCCGGCAACAAGGTGCCACGCTGGTGACACTCCAAAGAACGGGTTAGCGTCGGACCCGATTTCGTTCAGCATCAGAGCCGTCAGAAAAGTACCGACCGCTACGCTGAACATGATGCGCCACGATCCAATACCGGTCACGATGAGCAGGACTGCGCCCGCCAAACATGCCAACGCAGAAGTCTCCCCCATAGAACCTGGGATAAGCCCAATGAAGGCATCCCACATTGATGAAGCTGACGTCACCCTTTCGATACCTCCAAGGGTCGCCTGCGCGAGAATAGTCGAACCGCTGACGGCATCAGTAGTGGTCTCGGCAGCAACCCAGACTGCGTCGCCCGACATCTCAGCCGGGTAAGCAAAGAAGACGAACGCTCGCGCCACGAGCGCCGGGTTTAGAACGTTCATGCCGGTTCCACCAAAAATCTCTTTACCGACTACTACGCCGAACGAGATGCCGAGCGCTACCTGCCACAAAGGAATAGTCGGTGGCAGAATTAACGGAAATAACATTCCGGTCACTAGAAAGCCCTCATTGATATCGTGCTTTCGGACAATTGCAAACAGCAACTCCCACGCACCCCCTACAGCGAAGGTCACGAGCAGGACGGGAAGGTAGTACATGGCCCCGTGGACAAAGCAAGCCAGCAGGCTGTCCGGCGAAAATCCGACACTGAGAGCCTCGACCGTACGTGTTTGCCATGTATCGAGTGGCGGTGCACCTCTGGCGATCGCGAGATTCGCCTGATACCCCGTGTTGTAGAAAGCCATATAGATGCAGCCCGACAATGCGAGGACAACCGTCGCCATCATGCGCTTGAGGTCGAGACCGTCCCTGACGTGGGACGGTCCGTACGTCACCTCGCCCGGGGTGTACAGGATCGTGTCCTGGGCTTCCCACAGCGGGTAGAGCCACGCGAGCTTTCCCCCTGGCCCGAAATGATGAGCCTGCTGGTCGAGCAATCGGCGGAGGAATCTCACCCTTCGTTCTCAATCGTGTTAAGCACGCGCCTCAGATAGGGCCCGTACTCGTTCTTACCAGCGCACACGAATGTGCAGAGCGCCACGTCCTCCTCGTCGAGCTCAAGACAACCAAGTTCCTCGGCTCGTTCCACGTCCTCCATGACCAGAGCACGCAATAGCGGCGTCGCCATGATGTCAAGAGGCATCACCTGTTCGAACATCCCGATTGGCACGATCGCTCGCCTGGAACCGTTGGTCGACGTGGTAAAGTTGAAACGCTTACCGGGTAGCAACTTCGACGCAAAAGTCGCGATCATTGAAAACTTGTCGAGACCGGGCGAGAACCATCCCATGAACTCGCGCTTTCCGCCCTCACGTAACACCGAAATCTGCTGGTGATACCGACCAAGATATCCGTGCACGGCGCCTGACACGGCCCGACCCGAGAAGACCGAACCGGAGATTATCCTAGTCTCGCTCTGGTCATTGTCGAACTCATCGCGCACCAGATCGTCAAGTGACGCGCCCAGGCGGGTCTCGAGGAGCCTGGGATGCTGCACAGGCGGGCCGGCGAGCGAGATGATTCGAGTGACGTCCAGTGCCCCGGTTTTAAACAAGCGGCCGAGCATCACGACGTCTTGAAACCCGATATGCCAGACAATCTTGTGATGATGCACCGGGTCGAGCGTATGGATGTGCAAACCGACGGTGCCAGACGGATGCGGACCGGTGAACTTCTCATGCCGAATCTGGTCGCTAAATGGCATGCGCATCGGCCAGTTAGGCGCCGTGCAAACAAACACTGGCCCATCCGTCAAGCGGCCAAGTGCTGCTAACCCTCGGTCGAACGCTGACTGTGTGCCTGGAACGATCGCCTCGAATGATGGTGCGAGCGGGTCGGTGACCATAGCCGTGACGAAGATCGAGTATGGCCGTGTCTCCGGGTTCGCCACCCGGCTAAACGGACGAGCGCGTAACGCGGGCCATACCCCAGACTCGACGAGGAGCTCTTTCACGTCGTCGGCGGTCATCCCACTAGGATGGCGTCCAGAGAACGCGCGGAATCGCTCTTCGCTGGCACCGCGTCCTTCGCGCTCCTCGCGACTGAGCTTAATGACTACCGACTGTAGCGCTCGCCGGTCGCCCCGATTAACCGCTGTCACGGTGCCGGCAGCCGGGGCCGTGTAGCGAACGCTCGGCGTCTTCTTGTCCTTGAATAACAGTTGTCCTCGCCGGACGTCATCACCAGGCGATACGAATATCGTCGCCCGAAGACCAATATAATCGTCGGCGATCACCGCCACGGCACTCGGCGGGCGAGCCACGTTAAGCTGCTGTACAGGTGTGCCTTCAATTGGCAGTCGCAACCCCTTCTTGAAGGTGTGCAGCCCCATCCTTCCTCTGTTGCCCTACTCTCTTGCGCTCATCGTTAGTTCAACGCGTCACGTACAGGCAATCGCGAACCGCTTCCTGCACATAACGTCTGAGTAATACCAGCCGCAGTGATTGTGAAAAAAGTATCAAGCCTACCCAAAAAAACCGCCGTCGGCCCAACGCGACGGCAAATAGTGTCACAACCTTACTTCTGTTTGTTATGGTACCGGAGCACTCTTCGCGAAGTCAATCTCGTGGCCACCCGCTAACGTCCAGGCATTAAACACGGTAGCCTGAAACGTATCGCATCTGTAACTAGTTGATTTCAAACTTCTTAGTCTTGACTCGTGCTCTACCGCCACGATACGCTGATCGAAACGCTTATCCTGTACCTCCCTGGATGCCCATGACGATTCAACTCAACGGAGACCCTTACGAGATTCCAGAGCCGCTGAGTATCACATTACTACTCGCAAGGCTCAACATAGATTCCCGCAAGGTCGCCGTTGAGCACAATCTTGCGATCATTAAGCGGCCGGCTTACGATTCGACCATCGTGCACGCCAATGATAAAGTCGAGATCGTTAACTTCGTCGGCGGCGGTCAGGCAGTCCCACCGAGAACAGACCATGCACCCAGACCCACTGGTAATCGCCGGGAAATCGTTTACCTCGCGGCTGATTGTCGGCACCGGTAAGTACAGCTCCAACGCCATCATGGTGCGCGCCTATGAAGCTTCTGGCGCCGAGCTAATTACAGTCGCTGTGCGACGCGTAAACATAACGGATCAGTTAAAAGAGTCACTGCTCGACCACATCGACACCGATAAGTACTTTGTGCTGCCCAACACGGCCGGCTGCTACACGGCAGACGAGGCAATCCGAACAGCGAAGCTCGCGCGCGAGGTCGGCCTGTCGAACTGGGTCAAGTTGGAAGTCATCGGGGACGAGCGCACATTATTTCCAGACAACGAGCAGCTACTCAAGGCGACTAAAGTGCTAGTGAAAGAGGACTTCGTCGTGCTGCCGTACACGAATGACGACCCCATCATCTGTCGCAAGCTAGAGGACGCCGGCGCAGCCGCAATCATGCCACTTGCAGCACCAATTGGCTCTGGGCTTGGGGTGCAAAATGCCAACAATCTCCGGATCATCCGAGAGGCGGCTGGCGTTCCCATGATCGTCGATGCCGGTGTAGGTACCGCGTCTGATGCATCGGTGGCCATGGAGCTCGGCGCAGACGGTGTTCTGATGAATACAGCAATCGCCTGCGCGCAAGAGCCAGTAACGATGGCCAAGGCAATGAGACTTGCAGTACAAAGCGGCAGGCTCGCCTTTCGTGCCGGCCGAATTCCACGAAAGATGCACGCATCCGCTAGTAGCCCCGTCGCCGGCTTGGTCGGCCGCACGTAGCGCCAGTGCAAACACGCACCGAAGCCCACGCAAGACCCCAACTGAACGCAAGTGACGCATTGATCGATGGTCAAGAGGACTATCAACGCTGACGACTTACCTCCTCTTGAAGTTCAACGAGAGCGTTGACCGGTTGAACCAGCTGCTCTTTACCCATCTCAACTACGTGGCTATCCGCGACCACGTTAAGCGCTTGTCTTCCAGGAACGTCAATCGTACCAGACGCGTCTGGAGGTAAAAAACGCCAGGCGATCGCCATCCCGAGCTCACGGGTATCCTGTTTCCCAATGTCAGTCGGCTGCCAGGTACGATCAACCCAAGTCGAAATCATGACCCGCCTGGCAGCAGCCGGAATCGTTATTTCTCGAACGACTGGCGTCGCATCTAACCGCTTGATATTGACAACTAGCTCGTCGTCACGCCACACCTTCACGTGCACCGGACGCTCCGCCGCATCGGGATGATGCACCCAAAGCGTTAACCTGAGGCGGTGCGTGTCCGCATGCATGACCGTCACGGCATTTTGCTGGCTCCACCGGTACTCTCCGTACGCCGCCGACGGCTCGGAATCGTGAAAACCATACTGTAAGTCCCACTCGCCTAACCGGGCGCGGTGCGGCACACGGAACTCCACCCTTGACACCTCTGCGAGGCCAACAGCGTAGACGCCGGCAAGGACGAATACTAGGACGACCCAACTCGAGGCGCGCGGGACCCACACAGGACGAAGCGCACGGGGCTCGAGTTGGAGCACGAACCACACGGCGAGCACCCAGAAACTGAAGGCTACGGTCGCGTTGAGAGTCGGGACACCAACAAAGGACGCGGCGCCTAGCGCAAGAAGTAGCCAGCGCAGCATGCCTGCCTGGACTTCACGGTCTGGCTTGTACTGACCCGCGGCGATAAGGTGTACAAAGCCTGCCACCCAGATGATCCAACCCAAGCTACCGAGGAGACCAAGCTCGGCCAGCTGGTGCCGAAACCAGTTCTGAGCGTTGTCTGGGGGCAGTCGCCGACCAACGAGTGCCTGTCCGTAGTCGGGTACCAGTTCGTGGTAGCTGCCGATCCCGACTCCGAACACTGGGGAATCGTGAAGCATTTGATCCGCCGCGGTGCCGTAGGATTCACGCTCCCAGACGTAGGCGAGCCACGAGCCAACCTCACTCGCGCCATCAGGTGCCAGGCGGGCGAGCCGAGAGACGGGATTGTCGACCCGCATAGCAGTGACCGCCAACACGGTGATCACGACCAAGCTGACGCCAAGTAACGTCGCAACCTGACGGCGCTGAATCCCTGCTGGACGCCAATGCCCCGCGTAGCGCAACACACCCACCAGCGCAATCGAACCTGCAAGCAAAGCCGACCGTGAACCTGATGCCCACAAACCGAACCACGACAGACCGAGTGCCCCGAGCGCCAAGACCACATGCCTGGCCGTGGTAAGTGGCCACAACGCCACTACCACCGCTGGCCCAGCCAAGGCGGCCACAAGACCGAACGGGTTGGCGTCCATCAAAGTGCCACCGGCCCGGCGCTGAAATGCCCAGTGGCGCATGTTGACGAATTCGAAATCAATGGTTATCTGATAGAGAGCAACCAGGCTGGCGATGACCCAGCCGATGGCGAACCCCGCCAGGATTTCGCGGGTGAACTCCGACCGCCTCTCGGAACCATAGCGTGCACACAGCCAATCAGCCCAGAGCAAGCCGACTCCGAACACCAAAACAACATGCGTAATCCAAAGCGCTGTCGTCCGGGGTGCTCCACCTGCGCCAGAGCTCGGAATGCCGCCGTTCAATAGGAGAATCCAGCTGTACTCCGCCTCCCGTGCCACGATAACCGGCCACGACACCGCAACCACCAGCGACCAGAACGCAAGCGGCCAAACCCATCGTGCCGGCACATGCCAACGAAGCGGCCGCGATGTCACGATGATGAGGGTCAGAACCGCCGCCAACCATATCGTCAGATCGGAGAGTAGGAAACGGCCACGAAGGAGCGCGAACGCGGCCGGCGCCAGCCACGTGGCCATAGCGACAGCGAACGTAACCGCTCCGCTCCAGCGACCAGCGAGAACGTAGATAAGGCCGACGGTGACAACGGTGAGAAACGGGAGGGCTGGCCACTCGTAAGCGGCGAGCCAGACGTTCAGCGTCCCGGCGGCCACAAGCGAGCAGATGAGAATGAGTTTGGCAGAGGCTGCAGCCATGGGAGGCACCAGCCGAAATGGATGATTATCTGGCGGTGAGGTTTGAGGTCTCAGCCTTCTCTCGCCGCACGCGCTCCAGGTCGGTGTCGATCATCATCTCGACGAGTTGGGCAAATTTTACTGTCGGCGTCCAACCGAGAGTCTCCTGAGCCTTTGTTGAGTCTCCAATAAGGTGGTCGACCTCAGCCGGTCGCAACAGTTTCGGATCGGTCCGCACGTGTTTCTTCCAATCGAGTCCAGCGTGACCAAATGCCGTTTCAACTAGTTCGCGGACGGAGTGTGCGATACCGGTGGCAATAACATAGTCGTTCGGTTCAGTCTGTTGCAACATTAGCCACATGGCGCGAACATAGTCACCAGCAAAGCCCCAATCCCTCTTTGCGTCGAGGTTTCCCAGGTGCAGCGTATCGGCAAGTCCGAGTTTGATCCGTGCGACCCTGTCGCTCACCTTTCGGGTGACGAACTCTAATCCTCGGCGCGGTGACTCATGGTTGAAGAGGATGCCAGACACCGCGAACAAATTGTAGCTCTCACGATAATTCACCGTGATGTAATGAGCAAACGCCTTCGAAACACCATAGGGGCTCCGCGGATAGAAAGGAGTTTGTTCGCTCTGTGGGGTCTCTCGCACCTTCCCGAACATCTCACTCGAGGACGCTTGATAAAGCCGAATCGAGGTGTCGACGTGTCGGATCGCCTCAAGCACCCGCGTCACACCTTGCGAGTTGAATTCGCCCGTCAGCATCGGCTGATCCCACGAAGCAGGCACAAAGGACATGGCGGCCAGGTTGTAGAACTCGTGAGGCCGAACGTCTTCGATGACGCGAATCAGCGAGAGTTGGTCCAGTAGATCAGCTGGTCTGAGCTCGATCTTGTCGAGTAGATGGGTGATTCGCCAGAAGTTTGGTGCACTGAGGCGGCGAACTATGCCGATCACCTCGTAGCCCTTCTCGAGCAACAACTCGGCGAGATACGACCCGTCTTGCCCAGTGATACCGGTGACAACTGCCCGCTTAGCCATTAATTCGTCGGTCCAGAACCCACGGTGGGCCTGAACGATTCTACCCTTCGGCGCGACGCAGAAGCCATTCGCACCGAAGCCAGAGCAGAAACTTCGCGAACCATCGCGCTGGGTTGAAGGGTGATCGAGCAACGTGGGTGGTGTAGTAGAGATACGCGCTGGCGTGAAAGGCCCGAATGGCAAGTATGGGTGCCTTCTCTGTAGAACCCCCGACGCGATGGACGATGGTGGCACCTGGCATGTATCGGATTTGCCCGCCGCGCACTCGCATACGGCGGCACAGATCAGCGTCTTCCCAGTACAAGAAAAAGCGTTCGTCTAAGCCACCTACCGAATCCAGTGCGTCTCGTCTCGCCAACATGCACGACCCTGCAACCCAGTCAACGACGACACTAGTGTCTCCGGGCTCCACCTCGGCGAGAGTTCGAATGTTCTGCTTAGCCAACGGTGAGCGAGGGAACCGTCGAGTAAGCAGGCTGGAGCGCCCAAAGAGGCCGGTAAATATCGTGGGATCGCCTCTAGCACTCCCTTGGATTGTCCCATCCGGATCCACAACCCTGGGGCCGACGACTACACAGTCTGGATACCGGCCCAACTCAACGTGCAGGACAGCGATCGAACCAGGTAATAGCTCGCAGTCAGGATTAAGGATCAGCACCTCGACCCCTTCGGTCAAGGCGAGCCCCTGGTTCACGGCGCGGGCAAACCCAACATTCTCCATATTTCGATACGTCCGCAGGCGGTTATCCGGCTTGTTGAGCTCGGAACTTCCATCGGTGGAAACATTGTCGATAACAATACAGTCCCAGGCAACGGTAGCGAGACCTTCGTCGAGTGATGACAAACAACGACGAAGATCGTCGCCAGTGTTGTAGTTAACGATGACGACTGAAACAGCTGGGGGCATCTCAGCGGGAGCCTGACACCAATCGGAGGTCGAAGCGCTTCTCGCGCAGCTTTCCGGCAAGCCATCGCGGCTCGAGTTGTTCCCAGATTGCGCGACTTGACGCGCTGCGCGTTCGTTGGATGCTGCGACGCTTACGCCACGCCCGTCCGGCACCCTTGAGTGCCGCCCACTTGCCGCGCAGGTACGGCAGGCCGAGACCTACGGAACCGAAGTAGACAGCCGCGGCGGCGGTGTAAACGAGGTGTCCGGGTAGGGTTCGAAGCAGCAGTGGCCACGGAGTGTTCTGCAGGTAGAGCCACTCGATGTTTCGTTGGCTATAGAAAACGGCCGGCGTGCTCATACGCCCCAAAGTAGCGCTGCCGGCGTGTGCCACGACCGCCTCCGGTACGTAATGGCACCGGTACCCCAGCAGCCTGGCACGATACGATAAGTCCACATCCTCATGCGATAGAAAAAAATCCTCGTCGAAGCCACCGGCCGCCTCGAAGACCTCTCGGCGGAAGAGACACGCCGCGCCGCACGCACCGAAAACTTCGCGCGGCTGCGCCAACTGCTCCGACGAGTCGCCATGACCTCGTTTAAAAGCGCCGCCTGCCCGAGTCAGACAGTCCCCGGCGCTGTCAATGACCGCCGGGTCGTGCATGTAAACTATCCGTGACGTCACGAACCCCACATCTGGCTTGCCGTCAATCGCACGCCGTAGAGCACCCAGCCACGAAGGGTCGACGCGTGTGTCATTGTTCAGAAACGCAAGGTGACGCCCTGCAGCAACTCTGGCACCGGCGTTATTGCCGCCAGCGAAACCAAGGTTTCGCTCGAGCTCGACGAGCCGGACCGCCGGGAATCGCTCTCGGACAAACGCAACCGAACCGTCGACGGACGCATTGTCCACGAGCACGATCTCATGCTCGAGATCCTGTTGTTCGATCGAGCTGAGACACGTCTCAAGGTAACTCTGGCCGTTAAAGTTGACGACGATCACGGAGACGTCTGGCACCGTCACTCGTTACTTCTCTCAATTGTCTCCCTAAGACACCGACGATACACCTGAATGGTCTCTCGAGCAGTTCGATCCCAAGTAAACTGCCCCGCCCGCCGGCGGCCCGCCTCGCGAAGACGGGTCGCCAGATCTACTTGGGATAGCACGGCCTCAATGGCGTCCGCCATCGCTGAAACATCACCAGGTTCGATCAATAACCCGGCATTGCCCACAACCTCAGGACTGGCGGCGGCGCGTGCGGAGACTACCGGCGCGCCGCAGGCCATTGCCTCAAGTATCGGTAAGCCGAATCCTTCGTAGACGGAGGGATAAACAAATACGGACGCTCCAGCGTAGAGCCGCGACAGTGCGACGTCGTCCAAGTCAGAAATGACTTCCAAAGCGGCACTCTGGCCGGTCCTTACAGCCGCGTCGCGGAGACGAGCGCCGCTACCCCGATCAATTCCAACGAGTACAAGCCGCAGCGAGCAAAACTTCTGGCATCGCCTCCTGACCGTTAGCACCGCTTGAAGCGCCGTCATAAGATCGCGGCGGGGGTGCAGATCACCTACGTGGAGCACATAAAGACCACCACGATCCAGGAGCTGGTCCCCCATTCTGATTTCTGCATGCCCATCAACGAATGGCGGACCCACCCCCAACGGAATCACCGTTATGCACTCCGCATCGAGATGATAAGCGGCCGCTATCTCCTCCCGAGAGAACTCGGAATCAGTGATGACTGCCTGGGCAACAAGGGCACTACGACGGTAGAAGGCCCGGCGCAGAACATCCCGACGGTACGGATACCACTCCGGGTGCCTCACATAGCTGCAATCATGAATCGTGAGCACGATCGGCCGGAGTCCCCAAGGAGGCGCCGTGTAAGCCGGACCGTGATACAGATCCACGGCCGCTCGACGGGCTGCCATCGGAAGCGACAGTGTGGTCCAGCCGAGATTAGTAGGTGCCAGCGCGCGCGCCGGCAAGATAGTTACACCTGCTGGTACTGTAGCTGTGGTGTCGACTCCGATTGCAATAGCCTCGATGTCGGCGTTGGTCGCGACCGCACGGAACAGCTCGTAGGTGTATCGACGCACACCGCCCGCAGGTGAGGAGAGAGCACGCCCATCGAAGCCGACTCGAAGGGTATCAGGGTGCACAGTCTGAAACAGGAAAATGGACGGGTACTGGAATCGACGTTCAGGAGATCTCGAGGTGTAGCCGTCGAACTAAAACACCCCGCTCATCGCAGATCTTCCGGATCTGAGTCTCGATAGTACCGTTAATTGAAGCACTGCTCAAGATCAACTCTTCGACATCGGCGCGACTAAAATTTTTTTCAAGGTCGTTGAGACCGCCGCGTACCGGCACTCCGAGGATCCAACGAAGCTGCTTCGCGGGATCGTCATCGAGGAATCCAATCGGATTAAGATGCCATTCGCGGTTCGCACGCATCTCCCTCGCCAGCAGCTGCCCCCCAGAGCCGGCACCGTAAATCAGCACGCGCCGGCTATGCTTACTGCGGCTCGCCGCCGCCTCCCCCATAAGCCTGAACGAAGCCCGAGTCGCCACGACCGCCACAAAAAACAGCAGTGCGTCGAACAGAAACACGCCGCGAGAGAACAACTCGAACCTGAAGAAATAGGCAGCTGCCAGGATCGACAAGATTGAGCCACCCCCTACTCCCCGAACTACGGCATAGAGATCGCGAATCCCGAAGGTGTGCCACGAGCGGGCGTAGAGCCCAGAGAGATAGAGTGCCACTAACTTGCACCCGAGCACGATCGGTAACGACGCTGTGAACGACGACAGGAATGTCTCGAGTGCTTCGCCTTCAAACCTAATCAGATACGACGCATAGAACACTGTGGAAATCAGTAACACGTCGAGCAGAACCTGACCCGCATGCCAACGAAAAGCAAGGTCCTTGAGGAACGGCGCGAATGAGGTTTTCTGGAGGGCTAGAAAATCATCGGCCTCGTAGGCCGGCACGCGCGCCAGGTAGATTCCAACCAGCGTCATGGCAACGACAAACAGCCAAGCCAGCGGCAATAGCGCATCATAACCGGGACCGGTCAGCAGTACTGCCAGCGAGCCCCCAAGTAAGCCGAATCCGTACAGGATGCGCACGGCGCTCCGTTCCGAGAAGCCGAGCGAGACCAGCCGATGAGAAACGTGGTCAGTCCCGCCGCGAGTGGCCTGCCGGCCAGCCAACCGTCGTAACAGCAGCACGAACCCAGTATCGAAGAGTGGAACGACGAGAATCAGAACGACGACGAATCCGTTAAAGAAAAAGGAACCGCCCTTATGAATGACGGGCACAAGGGAAGTGCCAGCCAGTACTGCGCCTATGAACAAACTGCCGCAGTCGCCCATAAACAGACGTGCCGGGTGACGGTTCCAGACGAGAAACCCAAGCAGGCTACCGGCCATAACCACAAGCACTGCGCCGAGTGTCGGCCCGAGCACGGGACCGAACGCCCAGACGAAAAGCAACGACGCAAACAGGCCGACGCCGGCGGCCAGTCCGTCCATGTTGTCGAGCAGATTCAGGGCGTGCACGATACCGCCGAACCAGATGATCGCCAGGACCGCCGCCCATGACGGCAACGCTTCTGGCGTGCTGAGGCTGAAGACGAAGAATGCACCGATCGCGAGTGACGCGACCATTTTGGCGAGCGGCGTAAGCCTAAGGCTATCGTCGGCCAGACCGACGACGAACATTGCGAACGCGGCCATGACAACGGCGAGCGGGACCATAACCTCGTCAATCGATAGCGCCCCAAACAGAAGAGCGGAAGCAAACACGAGCGAAGTGGCCGCAATCGCAATGCCGCCGAAGGTCGGCGTCGCACTCCGATGCCACCGGTCTGAACGCGGTGGCACCACGGCCCCACGCCAGACGGCGCGGCGCTGGACGAGCCAGCTGAGCGTCCACGACACCCCGGTCGCTCCGGCGAACAGTATGAACAAAACTGGAAGTGTCATGGGCACATGGTCAGCGGCACCTAAACAGTGGCATCAGTGACAGTCGATGTCGATGTACCCTCGTCAAACGTAAATGGCGTTCCGGTAAGAATGCCGTCACAGATCACGTCGAGCCCTGGAGTGGCACCAGGCAAGAGTTGTTTAATATTGTCCAGCTTGAGTACGTAGATTGGATAGCCCGCGTGAGGCTTGACGAAATTCAGCGGGATCATGCGACGAAAGAAAAAATGGTAGGCGTACTTTCTTGCGCGATGCAACCGATCCGAGCAGAGGCGCTCCCTGAACGGCAGCCGGTCGAGGATCGCGAAATACTCTTCCGGCGTACTCGCGTCGCAGGTCAGTCCTTTGTTACGCACCCAGGCCTCACCGGCCACGATAACCGGCAGTCCGACACTCGTGAGCTCGACTCCCATCTTCGTCCCGTAGATGATAGCGGCGTCGCATAGCGACATCAGGCTATAGGTACTCATCCGGCTCTCAGGCGGTACGACCGTGACGTTCGGCGGCAGCTCAGGTAAGCGCTGAGTTAGTTCAGCCAGCACGGGCTGCCTTGATGGCGGAAAGCCGTTCAACTCGGCCGGATGCACTCGGATCAACAGTTGGAGGTCCTGGCGGGTGGCGAAGTATTCGCACGTGCGCACAATCCATTCGAGCATGTCAGGAAACGCATTGGCCGGATAGTGGAGCTGCGCGTCCCAACTAACGTTGGTCAAAAGACCGATGACCGGTGTGTTCATATCGAGCCCGAGCTTAGCAGCGAGCTCATGGGGCTCCTTTCGCGCAGCTGACTTGTTAAACACGATCCAGTCGAACATCCCCTCACGCCGGCTGGCTAGATAGTCCATCAACGTCCGCTCGCGTTCAGGCTCTAGATCAACCATCTCCCACTCGTCCTGCGGCTCTGACATCAGTGTGTGATGGTAGGTATCGTCGTGGCTAAAGATAAAGCGGCGCTTGCGATAGGCGACGTTCCAGTTGGCGATTCGAACCCCCTCCTGTCGACAAACCTCACCCATCACTCCCCACGGAATATAGATACCGTGGGTGAACATGGCACAGCTGAAACCCTGCTCACGCACGAGACGTTGAGTTGCAAACATCGTGACCAGAGCCGAGTGGAGATAACGGCGGAGAACCGCTTCGGCTTTTGGTTCGCCGTCGAGCGAACCGGTCGCGAAAAAGCGAAGGGCGCCTGCGTAAGCGTGCTCGCCGACCGCCAGTCCATCATGACAATATTCTGGAATCTCGGCGAACGGCACCGCCCGCGCCACCTCGCCTGCGGTCTGCCGTTGATCCTCGGTTACCAGGGTGCTGAGCCTGTGCGCCCGTACGTGAAGCTGCTCATACACGCGCCGAGCCGGCCAGAAACAGTCACGGCACAGGTCACGTCTCGGCCCGTGCTCAACAAACCGCTCTACTCGCGGGTAAAGCGACGCGTCGCACTCCGCACACGCAGCTAGCTCCGCATCGCAGAGCAGGACGTGAGGCTCGGCACCTCGCAACCGTAGCGCCGCCGCCAGCGCGCTCTCCAGCGTGACAGCGTGCGCGTAAGAACCAATCGCGGTCGACAGAAGCACACGCGGGCTATTCTGAGTCTTTATCTGCGCTGCCTCCCAAAGATCCTTGCTCTGTTCGAGCAGCTTCTCCCAATCTGGATAGGCGTCGTGGCGCGCATGGTACCATCGCCGGACCAGACGACTGGCGCGCCACAGTCGCGGAAAGCGTCGGATGGCATGTCTCATTGTGCTAGTTGCCTGTCCAAGCTAACCCGGTGCCGGTCCGTGGGGCACGACCAGACATCGGGATACTCTGACGGTCGCGTCAAGCCAGCTTCTCGAGCAGGGCGAGAAAAGTCTCGGCATCTGGCAACGCCGGTAGCGCTCGCCACGGAGACTCGGCTTCGAGCGCCTCGAACGAGTAGTCGCCGCTCGCGATGGCAATCGTCTTAGCACCAATCGCCAGACCGCACGACACGTCGTGTGGCGTGTCCCCGATCACAAATACACGAGACACATTGACCGATCGTCCGTTACCAGCCACAGCTAAGGCACGGCGGGCAATGTCGACCCGATCACCGGCTGGACCTGCGAACGCTCCGCCCTGAAAGAAGTCGAACAGGCCGTAATACATCAGCTTCGCTCGTGCGCCGGCCGGTGTGTTTCCGGTCAATAGATAAAGCCCGACGTCGGGTCGCGTGGCTCGCACGTGCTCGAGGATAGCGCGGACCCCATCGAGCACCCGGCCTTGGCGGCGAGGTAAAGCCAACGGCAGCGTCTTCTCGTACGTCTGGACGATTCGGGCCAGCAACTCTTCATCCGCCGGTAAACCAAGGTTCTTAAGAATCATCCGGCCGATCGCAAAATCAGTCAGGCCAGCTGTCTGTAGCTTTTGAAGATCGATCGGCCGGCCGGCGATCTCGCTGGCCGCTGCCTCCCAGGCGAAGATCCCAGCGCGACCGGTTGTTAGCAGAGTCCCGTCAATGTCCCAGAACAGCAGAGTCGTCACGCCGTCGTCTGACATATCACCTGATACATCGCCGCAGAGAGGCTCGCGGCATCGAGCGCGTGGGCCTCAAGGACCTCCACATTGCCGCCAGACTCTGGAATCCTGGCAACTCCGAAACGACGGGCGGTCACGCCCGGCATCAGATCGAGCTCGGCGAGGGTCGCCAAAAGCATCTGTCCCTGCCCACCACCAACGTAATGGTTGTCGAGCGTAAACAACGCACGACACCCGCGAACAGTCTCACGCAACCAGTCACGATCAACCCGGTTGAGCCACGGTAAGTTGACTACCTTGAGGTCAATTCCGTGGTCGCGTTCGAGGCTCTCCGCAGCTTTCATTGCCTGAGTGAGCATGATCGGCCCATAACCAATCACAACAGCGTCCCGTCCATCGCGAAGCACGGCTCCACGCCCCTCGACCAAGGTGTAACCAGCTGGTAGGGCATAGGGTACCTGGACCAGGATGGAAACGAGACGGAGATAACAGCTCTCCTGGGTACCGGTGATACAGTAGTCGACGGCAAGCGACACTTCCTCTTCGCATGACGGTTCGAACATCACGAGATTTGGAACAGCACCAAGACTCGAGATGTCACGAACACACTGGTGCGAGTGCCCAGGTCCACCAGGAAGTAAACCGGCCAAGGAACCCACATACACGACCTTTCGCTGCTCGGTGGCGTTGTTGTAGATCTGCTCGTTCGGGCGGGCGGACAAGAAGCACGAGAATGAGTGCGCTACCGGCAGCAGCCCTCGCGCCGCCATGCCGCTCGCAATCGAGACCATGTCCTGCTCTGCAATCCCGCACTCCAGAAAGCGCTCCGGAAAACGGTCACGGAACGGAATGAGTCCACAGTCGAGCACTAGATCGGCGTCGAGCACGTGCAAATCCTGATGCCGCTCGGCTTGGGCTACCAGTGCCTTCGCATAGACTGGAATGAACCGCTGGGTTCCGGAGCGAGGCCGAGCCGGCGGACGCTCCACTGTCTCGAGCCGCAGTGGCTCGGCGGCGAGTGCCTCGAGCTGCCGGTTAGCAGCGCGCACCAGCTCGTTGTGGGCACTCGTGTATTCCTCTGGGCTCGGGGCACCGCTATGAAAGTGATACATCTGATCGTCAGGTGGCATCGACGACCCTTCCATAAACGACACGCCCTTGCCCTTTACAGTGTCAGCAACAATGACACTGGGGCGATCGCATGTCTCACGCGCCATCGTCAGCGCACGGTCAATCTGTCGCATGTCATGACCGTCACATCGTTCCACATGCCATCCAAACGCCCTAAACTTGGCCTCTAAGTCGCCCAGGTCACTGACGGTGCGTACCCAGGTGTCCGACTGAATCTTGTTGTGGTCGACGATCGTGGTCACCTCGTGCAGGCCAAGGTTGGCGGCCTGTTGGAGCGACTCCCAAATTTGACCTTCCTGTAGTTCCCCGTCACCCGTCAACACATAAACACGTCCGTCAATGCCAAGCCGCCGATTGGCGAGCGCGAACCCCTTCGCCTTCGAGATTCCCATGCCGAGCGAACCGGTGTTCATCTCGACGGTCGGTGTACTGACGTCTGGATGACCAGGCAATCCCCCGAGCGCGCGGAGACGGTGAATCAACTCGAATGGGAGCCGCTCAAGCGCAATCATCACCGCATAGAACGCAGGCACATCGTGCCCTTTCGAAGAAAAATAAATGTCGCGCGGCAGCGTCTCATTGTCCCCCGAACGAAGCTCGTTAAGATACAACCAGCTAACAATGTCGGTGCTACTGAAAGTCGTGCCGGGATGCCCAGAACCGGCCCGAGCAATCATGTACAGCGCATTAATCCGGCTGAGTGCGGCCAGCACTGAAGCATGGGTGTGCGGATCATCCTTGGCGGCCCGAAGACCGCGGCGGATTTCAGCAAGCGGTACGTAGTGGAAGTTTCGCACGCGCCTCTATTCTACGGGAGGATCAAGACTGGCAGTCGAAGACACCGACCAAGGGCAATGCGCGACAACCTCAAGGACAGCAAGGGTTTGGCTACTCGCTACTCCGCTTGGGCTAGCAGTCGCAGCATATCGTTGATCAGCTCGTACGGTTATGGAGCAACGAACAATCACTGGAGTGCTACTCACGCACTCGATGTCTCGGTTTCTGGGTAAGGCCGAACGTTAACAGCAGGCAGAGCGGAAGAATCTGTATCAACGATATGTTCTGCCACGAGCCAGTCATTTGGATCGTTGATGTCGTACCCCTCGAGCGGCTTAGTAAAGAACGGTTTGAGCACCTCCCCAGCGATCGTTCGTTGCTCAACGACCACACGCACCCACGCAATTTCCAAGCTGGCGTTCTGCGCGTAAATGACCGGCAGGGATTGATACTGGCTACTGTGCCACGGCTGCCTCTCCGGCCCATAGGGTAACAATGGCACCATCCGCTTGTCTCGAACGACCCACATCTTACCGGGGTGCTGGCGACACTTCTCGACAGCTCGTAGAGAGTCGACAGTTGAGTCGGAGAGAAATTCTCGCCACGCCCGCCGAATCGTTTCGGCTGAGCGAAACGGGCTCGTGGGACGGAGCAGGCAGAAGCAATCGTAACTCTTCCCTGCAACCGACAGCGTCTTCAGAGTGTGTTCAACCCATTCGATGTCTGGAGACATATCATTGGCGATCTCGGCCGGACGGAGAAACGGCACAGTCGCACCGTAGTGTCTGGCAATAGCGGCAATCTCCTCGGAATCTGTCGAAACGACGACAGCGTTGAATATTCCGCTCTCGAGCGCAGGTGCGATCGTGTAGGCAATAACTGGATGATCATTGAGGCGTCTGATGTTCTTAAGCGGAACCCGTTTCGATCCCGACCGAGCTGGAATCAAGGCCACAACGGAGGGAGACGTAGTGGTGTTGGCACTCATCACACAGCGGCCGAGTCGTGATGGATGTAGACGGTCTTAAGCTCTGAGTAGACGTCGATCGCCTCGGTACCGGCCTCACGCGTACCGTTACCGGACTGCTTTAAACCACCGAATGGCATGTGCGGCTCACTGCCGTAAGTAGCACCGTTGACAACCGCCACGCCGGTCTGCACCCGGTTGATAAACGTCATGGCGCGGTCGACGCTCGCCGTATGGATCGACGCTGTCAGCCCGAATGGAGAATCGTTCGCCAGAGCAACCGCCTCCTCGAAGTCCTTCACGCGGTAGAGGCATGTGATCGGGCCGAAAAGCTCTAACCTCGAGATTTCATCATCAGCCGACGCGTTCTCGATGATGGTCGGCGCCATATAGTAGCCGTCCTTGTGCGTCTCATCGTCCAGACGACCGCCACCTGTCACCATGGTGGCACCAGCTGCACACGCGCGCTCGACGGCGGTCACCATAGTGTCGAGCTGCGTCTTGTTGATTACGGGTCCAAAATCGTCGGTGTCGTCGGAACCAAGCTTGAGCCGACCTGTTGCCTCCACTAGCATCGTCCTGAAGCGGTCATAGACTTGATCAAAGATGATCAGTCGACTACCCGATGCACAGCGCTGTCCTGCGTTGCTGAAGGCCGAACCAATTGCCGCCTGTACAGCACCTTCTAGGTCGGCGTCATCACAAACGACGAGCGGGTTCTTGCCGCCAAGTTCAAGACAAACCTTAGCCAGACGACGTCCGGCCGTCTCAGCAATCCATCGACCGACCTCACACGACCCGGTAAAACTCACGATGTCAACATCTGGATGTTCGACGAGCGGTCCGCCAGCTTCAGGCCCGTACCCATGGACGATCTGGAACACGCCGGGTGGCCCGCCTGCCTCGTGCAATAGGCGAGCGAACGCCCACGCCGACAATGGCGTGTCTTCCGACGCCTTCAAGATCGCAGCGTTGCCACACAGCAGAGCTGGAAAAGCCTTCCACGCAACATTGGCGATCGGTGTGTTCGCAGCGATGATTAGTCCAGCCACGCCGAGCGGCTGCCGCATGACCATGGCTGCCCGGCCCGGCACTCCGCTCGTGGTAGTTTTCCCGTAGAAGCGGCGTCCCTCACCGGCAACGAAGAAACCCATTTCGATTGCCGCCTTGACCTCGCCAAAGGCATCCTTCCGCGACTTGCCAGTTTCGCAAGCCACGAGCGCAGCGAGCTCTGCGTGATGTTTCTTCATCAGAGCCGCCGTAGTCCGAAGTATTTCGCCGCGGCGTACCACCGTCTCGAAGCCCCAGGCGGGCTGCGCACTCCTGGCCACCGAGACCGCCTCAGTGACATCATCGGCGTCTGACCGCGCGACCAGGCATACCTGACGTCCATTGGTTGGATCCAACTTGTTAAAGGTTCGGCCTGAGGCCGTTGGTCGCTCTTTATCGGCAATCCAGTTAGGAACGAAGGACGGCAGTTTAAGATCAGTCATTAATTGTCAACACATCACCAGGCAGCAAATCCGCCGTCAACCCGGAGATCGATGCCGGTCACATATGAAGAGGCGGACGACGCCAGGAACACAAGCGGCCCTTTTAGGTCATCCAGATCGGCCATACGGCCGAGTGGGACCCGTTCGCCGTATTTCCGCTTGAAGTGCTCGTCCTGGCCACCAAGAACACCGCCCGGTGACAACGTATTCACGCGGAGACCGACGCCGCCCCACAACGTCGCGAAGTATTTAGTCAGATTCACGACCCCAGCTTTCGACGCGCCGTACGACGGCGTCTTTAGAAACGGCGTTGCGCCCGGCAAATGATCATAAAAACGCTGGTCCGGCGACACCGACGCGTAGAGTGACCCAATGTTAACCACAACACCACGCCGACGCCCGGCCATCCGTCCACCAATGACTTGTGTCGCCTGAAATGTTCCCGTCAGGTTGACGTCAACCATGCGCCGAAAAAACTCGACCGGCAGAATCTCGATCGGATGCCTGGTCTCATGGTTGTCAGGTGGCTGATCGATGCCGGCGTTGTTAACGAGTACTGTAGGAAACCCAAAGAGAGCCTCAACACGCGCGTCTGCCTCTTCGATCGCGCTCCGATCGGTGATGTCGCAATCCACCCGGCACAGCCGATCTTTGCCGACTCTGGAGTTGAGCGCGAGGAACGGCTCCGACATCTGAGCTCCAGGTAAGTCGAGTGCAGCCACCCGTGCGCCCGCGTCGAGCAGGGCCTCGACCCAGACTGGCCCGAGCCGTCCAAGGGCCCCGGTCACGACGGCGATATCACTGTCGAGACTGAACACCTTGCTGCTCACCTGATTGTTGTGTCAGGATCTCAAAGGCGAAACTCTCGTCCTCAGCTACGGGACGAACTGTTGCTCGACCCAGAATGTTGTCGAGCTCGTAGGGCGGCAAGCCATCGCCCGGTGACTTGATTGTCACGTCGTCTGGTCCGAGCACGTGGCCAGCCGGAAGATCTCGAGCGGCAACCAGTTTCTTCCCCATCTTCAAGATCGCCGATGCTTCACTCGCATAGGCCTTCTTATCGCTGTCTCCGAGTGCAACCCGCAAGCGATCGAGATCCCTCACCATCTTACGCATGCCGATTGGCTCGAGCGAGAATGCGTGGTCAGTCCCCTTCATGGTGTGGTTCAGCGTGAAGTGCTTCTCAATAACGCGGGCACCGAGCACGTAGGCGGCCGTCGGCATGGCGATGCCGTTGTCGTGACCAGAGTAACCGATCACAATATCTTGGAACCGTTCCCGATAGGTCGCGATGACCCGGAGGTCCAGTTCACCGAATTCAGCCGGATACCCGGCGGTGCACTGCATGATGCAGAGCTTCGGGTTGATCGGCATGACCGCATCGTATGCGCGCTGGACGTCGTCCATCGAAGCACCGCCTGTGCTTACCAGCATAGGCTTACCCACCTTGGCAGTGTGTTTGAGCAGCGGGACGTTTCGAAGGTCACCTGATGCGATCTTGAACGCCGGAAGATTGAGCTCAGCTAGCATGTCTGTGCTAGCAAAATCGAATGCGGTCGCGAAAAAGTCAACATCGAGATCCTGTGTGAACTCAGCTAACGCTATGTACTCGTCACGCCCGAACTCTAGCGCCTGGCGGTGCTCGCCGTAGGTCGCGCCAAAGCTGTTTTCGTGATCGTACGGCTTGTTAAACATAGCCTTTGAGTACAAGCCACGGTTATCCCGTTTCTGCAGTTTGACCGCTGACACGCCGCAAGCTTGGGCTTGACGGAACAACTCGCGGCAGGTCTCGAGACTACCCTGGTGATTGTGTCCTACCTCGGCAATCACATAGCACGGGCTCTCGTCAGAAATTTCATGCGAGCCGATCGTAAGCGTACCTGCCAAACTACACCTTCCTTGGATTATCAATTCCGTCAGTAGCGATTTCTGACATCAGTTACTAGCGCAGTCTTTGACCGAAACAGCCGCTGGCTGCAACGCTTCAATCAGACGGTCCCACCCGTAGCGAGTATTCACCATCTCAGACGCAGCCCGCCCGATCTTCGCCAGCGTCGCTAGGTCTGGCAATTGCTCGCAGTGCTGAATATCAATCACGTTCTTCAGATGCGTCAACCCATCGGGTGAATACTCGTCGAGATTCGTCAGTACGGCACATCCACACTCCATCGCCGCGTTGACTGTTGTGTTGTTTGCACGCAGGCCACGCTCAAAGAACGCCGCTAGCAGCGATGCATTCAGTAGATGGTTGTAGACGGCGGTATCTGACAGATAACCCATAAAGTAAATCCGCTCATCGAAGATCGACTGTAGTTCCTCGAAGGTAACGACGAACGAGCCGTCGAAGCTCGTATTCTCATGCAGCGCGGTCGAAACGTAGACGGAGTAGCTGCGTCCCGTTCCGTCCAATAGCTCTCGCAATTTTCGGTAGAGCGGCACTCTGATCTTATGGGCCATGCCGAACGTGAAGATGGCGAGCTCCGTCTCCTCAAACCGCTTCGCGTTCAGAATAGTGCCGGGACACCAGAGCTCTGAGACGTCTGGACGCTCGTCTCTGAGCTTCACAACCAGCTCGCTGTTGCCGCAGTGAACCCGGGCTGCCGCGGTTAGCAATCGCCGTTCTGTCTCGGTGCCATTGAAATCGTGAAAGAAGACTTCGAACTCCTCCGCATGGACCTCGATCCACCCACCGAGCAGCTCCGTATCCAGCCCTGAAAACTCCGATAGCTTGATCGATAACAGCGGTCGACGGTAACGAGTGTGCTCGAGACCGAGCACGCTTACAATCGGCACCCCGAGCCGCTGGCCGAGGATCGCATTGAACTTCGCGATACCGCAGGTCCAGGGGTTCAGGTGATAGCCAGCGATGCAATCGAACATGGATTAAATCTCAGAATGGCGCCGGGGCATATTGTAGCCGAGGGCCCGTTCCGGCGTCGTCCCGACCTTTCTGGCCTTGAAAGAGGCGCCTTTCTGGCGAAGGCTAGCGCGAGACCGTCTGCGGTCAAACGGAAGTGCACACTCAACCACACATCAGCCGGCCAATCGACCAACACCGGACACAACTCGAGCGTTAGGGGGCCCCAGATTGCTTCTCCATAACGAGAACGCGTCCTTTATTGAGCCAATCAAGCTTCGCCTCGAGGTCCGGTCGTGACCGGCAGCCCTCGAGAACAAAAAGAACACGGAGGAAGTCCTTGTTGAGCAGCGTGATATGTGTTGGATCCACTTCGAACTGGGTCGTGAAGTCAACGAGACTGGCTGGGTTCGGGTGGAACCTAGTCGTGCAATAGACATACCGTGACGTCATTCGGACCATGTTCGCCACGGTCGCCTTAACCTGCAACACTGTCAAGTGTTCGAGTACCTCGCGGCAAACAACCAAATCGTACGTGCCATCGGCTTTCAGCGACTCGTGTGTGTTACCGATCACGATCCGGTCACGAACCTCTGGAGTCGCTAGACGACGGCTGCTTTCCGAAAAGTCGATCCCCTCCACGTCGATCCCAAACTCCCAGAGCAAATGCATGAGTGCGCCTGGCCCGCAGCCAAGATCGAGCACTCGTGTCGGCTGAAAGATCTCTTTGATCAACGCCGGGTTCTTAGCCTCAATTCCCCGCCGAGTCTCGAGTGAGTAGTTATTTCCTTCAGCCCGCCAATCGCCAGTGAAATACTCAGCGTCGTAGTGCTCAGACGACGTTGGTGTTTGTGTGAAGACGGCACTCTCGAATTCTGCAATGGTCATGAAGTAGTTCTGTCCTCTACCGGCTGCTGGTCAAGCGATTGAATACGCGGGCGGCCTCAGCGCTCGCGTCCTTCGACTGAGTGACCGCTTGTGCAAAGATTGTGTCAAATTCCGTCAGGTTTGCCGGGCTCAGCTCCCGTGCGTTGACCGAAACGAAGAGTACCTCGGCGAGCAATCCCACCTGTATCTGTTGAGTCTTTCCTGTGCTCAGCAATTCCGTGAGCGGTCAGCACAACATCAGCCAGAAGGATTACTCGGTTCGCAACTGACGGCCAATGTCAGCGCAATCGGCACCGATTGAACCTCGAATCGGCGAATCATCCAGATCTGGTCCGCTCGTGAGGTGCAGAGATTGGACATCATCCACGTGTGTCCGCCAAGATCCGGAAGAAGCACTAGGCGCGACGGTAGCCCGTCATTAACTCTCATGGAAACATCTTGCCTCGCTCACGCGTAACCTCTGCGAACCGTTGGAGAAGCCGGCTCGACGAGTCTCGAACGGTATCGAGATGAACGATCTCGATGCCGAGACGGCTGCAGATCTCGACCTGACGCGAGGGCAACCGTCCTCGCCAATCCGCTCCCTTTACGTAGTAGCGCGGCTGCAGCTGCTCAAGCACCGTTACAGTGTCGCAGTGGTTAATGTGCGTGTAGGTGATATAGCGGATGGCGTCAACAACCTCGGCGCGCTGAGTCTCTGGGAGGAGAGGCGGGTGTTTGTTTGCTACATACCGGTCTGATGCCACGTTGCAGAGAAGCGGTGTGTCGAGAACCGAAGCTGCTTTAAAGTAGTCGATGTGACCGGCGTGCAGTGGATCGAAAGCACCGTCGACCATCGCGACTTTCCGCATATGGGCCCTGAGCTGAGCGAAGGTGAGAATCACGTTCGCCGCTCCGCATCCTTAGTAGGGTTAATTAGTGCTAGTGTAGCTCTTTCCTGCCATCCATGGTACTGATTAGAATCTCGCGAATCTACAGTTGTTTCTCCAACCATACCTGGTTCTGCATATACCAGGTTACGGTCTGGCTTCAGCCCAGCTTCGAACATGATTCTCTGAGTCCACTCTAGAAGCCTCTCTACCTGGGTAGCGTCTACCGCGTACCGGAAGACCTGTCCTGGACGGTCACCAACCATTAGCGGTCGGGACTCAGACGGTGTCATGAGTCCTCTTTTTTAATGAGCAGACCTCTGGTGTTGAGTTCGGCTAACGCCTGCTCGAATAAGTCGACTGGGCGATCGGGTGACTCTAGCGCCCAATTGATCAGCGAGGCCATGCCGTGCTCAAAAGAAATCTTAGGGACCCATCCGAGGCGTTTGTTGGCACGCGTGATGTCGGCAAAGCAATGCCGAATGTCAAACGTCCGACCAGTGTTCAACACCTCTGGCTCGATGGATTTTCCCGTCAGTTTCGTAAGGGTCTTCGCAATGTCAAGAATACTGATCCGAGTGCCAGATCCAATATTGACCGGCAGGAAGTCGGCGCCACTCTGCTCGAGCATCAACACTAGGCAGTCGACTACATCGTGAATCGACACAAAATCGCGTAACTGTCCGCCGTCCTCGAACACAACCGGCGCCTTATTGTTCAACAGGCGTCCCAGGAAAATCGCCGCAACGCCAGCGTAAGGATTGCTCAAGCTCTGCCTCGGCCCGAAAACATTAAAGAATCGTGGCGCCACCGCTGGAATACCGTACGTCTTGCCGACCAACAGAACCATCTCTTCCTGGTGGTATTTCGTCATCGAGTAGATGTTGTCGCGGTAAAGGGGAGTGCCTTCGGCCGTTGACTCTGGAACGAGGCTCGCACCACAGGACGGGCAGTGTGGCTCCCAGTCTCTGGCTTCGAGCTGAGCAGCCGGCCTGAGGCCTGGATACTGTGGCCCACACGAGGCACAAAGATATCCGCCCTCGCCATAGACGCCAACCGACGAAGCCACGATGACTTTCTCAACCCGGTGCCGTTCGTTGACCAGGAGGTCTAGGAGGAGTCCGGTCGCGCCGGTATTGACGCTGACGTAACGATCTAGTTCGTACATGCTCTGACCCACGCTTACGGCAGCCGCAAAATGGATCACACCGTCGGCTTTCAATACATGGGGTGAGAGCACAGCCCGGTCGCGGACATCCCCTTGCACGTAACTCGCCTTCGGATTCACGTACGCCGGCCAACTTCCAGATCGATGCACCTGTGGCTCGAGATTGTCGATCACCGTGACGTCATAGTCACGGCCAACTAGAGCGTCAACCAGATGGGAACCGATGTACCCGGCACCACCGGTCACCAGGATCTTTCGTATCGCCATCGTTCCTCATTTGAACTCATCGAAAGGCCGTGCGGGCAAGATCAAACACCGTGTCGATGCCAACATCCTCGAAGGCGCCGACGTCGATGGTGTTGAACCTGGCCGCCCCCATGCTGTTGTACGCGTGACGCGCGAAGTACAGGTGCGCCCGTAAAAAGCTGTCATCGCTGAATAGTGCGACGGTCGGGACTCCTAACATCGGTGCCAGCCAGGCGAGGGAACCACATGTACTGATAAGGGCACGAGCGCCTGCGATCACCTGAGTTTGCAGTTCAAGGTTATTTGTCGGGAGCATCAGAGCATGCACGTCGAAAAGGTGGTCACGGGGGTCGAGGCGGTAGTCCTTGTGGTCGTCGGCGGCGAAGCTCGTTTCTAGCGTCACGACGTTGGTTACATTCGTGAGACGGTCAACAAATCGATGCACCACGTTACAGTTGCGAGGGGAGTCAGGAAGCGACTGGGCAGCGTAAAGCTTGACCGCCACGTAGTCGGCTGGAAGCTCAGTTAAATCGAAGCGCTTGGGCGGCATCCGAGTAGTGAAACGTGTGCGCTCGGCTACGTGGGTGAGCGGTCGGTGTCCGAGCCAAAACTGACGAAACAGCTTATACATCTGAGAAGGGTGCACGACCGAGGGAGTGGTAATTCCAGCAATGGAGCAACCGTAACGTATGAGGTCGCGGTCGAAGTCAGACTCTTTCAGTTGCTTCCGGCTTCCATGGGATATCGTTCTAGCCTCATTGCGCGCCGCAAACCGTTCAGGCTCGACGTAGTCGAAGACCTCCACATAGGTTTCTGCCAGTCCGGTGTACCACGACGCGACACCACCTCTAGAAATGGCGACCGCTGAGGCCGGGTCCCAGGCAGACTCTGCCTGAAGCCAGTGGAGGAACGGGATCCAGTACAAGACCTCGAACCCAACCTCTGACGTCCACGGGCCCAGGACGAGGGGCCGTGCGCTGCGAGCTGCCTGTCGAGTTTGTCGATCAACATATCGCTCTTGTCGTTGTGCCCGTAACAGCTCGGCAGCGCGCTGACATCTGCGCGCGAACCTGACGAAGGGCTTGTGTAGCTTACGCATCCGGCGGAAACCAACGCGGATGATATTGATAATCCTGAGTAGACCATTTCTGGCCAGCTCACAGGTGATCTTCAACCCTCGTGCCGCCCGGCTCGAGTAGTGGCGCCAGCGCTTGAGCGCGACGTTTCTCGTCCGGGTTCTTGCCCGGTAGAACCAGCGCGAACACAACCAAGCCCCGGTGCGAGCTTTACGGACCAGTACCGGTGTCTGATTGTTACTCGTCATCCGATCACTCGTGCAGGTCGCGGAATGGACACAATCCCCTGATTGGCCTCGGTCACGTCAAGGGGGGCACCGTTTACGTGACCAAGCGCGCGCTGGATGAGCTCCAGGTGTCTTACGTTGAACCTGCTCTGGTCACTCCAGACGGCGGTCGCAGGTACACCCAGAAATGGTGCCAAATAAGCGAATCCGCCGTAGGTGCCGATAAAGACGTCAGCCCTAGCCACAACCTCGGTCTGCAGTGCAAGATTGTTACGTGGTGTCATGGCTTGCTCACCTGTGAGCACATGGGACATGGCCGACAGATCGCTCTCACTGTGATCGTCAAGCTCGAGGCCGGTCGACAGCGACACGACGGAGTTGTGCTCCGTTAGAGTCCGCAGCGTGGACGTGATGAACGTCCGATTCGCCGGGGTGGCTCTAAAGCAATCGTTAAAGTAGAACTTAACAGCCACATATGACTCCGGCAGCTGCAGTTGCGGCGCTTCGGATAACCCAGCCAACAACGCGTAGCGGGTGTGGCGCTCGACCCATGAGGCCGTCGTATGATGCCACCAGTAGGGCTGCATCACTTGATACATCTGCGATGGATGAAGCACTTCGATCTCCCGCTCATCGAGTTCCCTCCGAATCCGTTCTATGATCTCTCTTTCGAGCATTGTCAGTCGAAGCTGCTTTTGCTCACCTAGTTCTCTGCGACGCACCTCGTTCCGTCGGCGGAAGTCATCAGGATTGAGATAGTCGAACACATCCAGATAGCGGGTACCCAATCCGCGATACCAGCTCTCTGGTCCTCCCCGTGAGACTACGATGATCCGCTTCGGATCAAGCCCCTCAGTTTCGACGACCCACCGGAGAAACGGGACCCAGTAAAGCAGCTCAAAGCCGACCTCCCCGAGCCACGGGCCGGCGATTACCAGATTATCTGACCGCACAAGCCGTCGGACACGACTACGAACTCCAGCGCCGACCGCCTCAGCAACGAGTTGCGCGGCCAGACGTCGCATCGGGCGAGGCACTAACTTCCGCACACCGCCGCTCACAACCTCAGGCCTTTGGCCATCCGACGCTCCGCCTCTGCCCAGTCGTCTTGCGAATCGAGAGTTAGCGCATCGCTCGCATCAAGCACGAGCGGCTGACATGCCCGACCATACAGGCTGTGCTGGTCCACAAGCGTTCGGCGCCAGCACGCATAGACGGTTCCATCACGCACGTAGGCACGCCGCGCATCCTGCCGGCGCGTCACTCGCTCCCCTGCTGGCAGGAACGGAACCAAGCGCCCGTCGTCCAAGCGCATTACGTAGTCGGGTGAAAAGTGACGAGGGAGTTCAACGACACTGACCACCGAGTCGGCCTTCGATTCGCGGAGCAGTTGAACAGCTCGCCTCACGTGCTCCGAACGGCGGAACGGTGACGTTGGTTGCAGCACGATTACGATCTCTGGCGACCAGCCGTCGGCTGCCAAAGTAGCCACCGTGTGTTCGATTACCGCTAGCATCGGGCTCGCATCACCGGCCAGATCAGCCGGTCGAAGGAACGGGACCTCGAACCCACATGTCCGACCGACTCCCGCGATCTCCTCAGAGTCGGTCGACAGAATGACCCGGTCGACCACTCCGGACCGCGTCGCAACTTCGAGAGCGTACGCCAGCAGCGGCCGGCCGGCTAGTTGGCGGATGTTCTTCCCTGGAATGCCCTTCGAACCGCCGCGCGCTGGAACAACGCCGAGAACCTGACCCTTCGTCGTCATCGACACCGCACGACGCCTCCCGCGGCCCCAACCTCATTAAATAGACGCTCGACGGCTGCTGTCGCCGGAAGCACAGTAGGGTTCTCTGCGGACGGACGGCAGACGTACCCGACATGCAGCCTATCTGCTGCCCGATTCGAGCGCGCAACAGTAAACCCAGTTCGGCTCAAATATGCTTCGATCGTCGGCTCCATGAGTGAGTAGGGATGGTCGATCTTAATCGCCTCCTCGATCGATCCATTTCTCAGGTACGCGGCTCGAAAATCAACAACATCAACGTAGAACAAACCGTCTGACCTGATGAGCTGACGAATGGCGCGAAAGGTTCCGGCGATGTCGAGAAGATGATCAACCGTCTGGCACAAGATCACAACGTCGAACTGCCGCCCGTCTGGATCGTAGTCTTCAACGATGCCAGTTACGGTTTCGAGCTCAAGATGCTTCGCCTCCTCAATCTCCAGTGGCGAGGGATCTAGCACTGTGGCGTGTAGGCCAAAACGTGTGGCTACCGCGTGAGCTACGACACCAGTGGAACCCCCTATGTCGAGCAGTGTGGAAAAGCCACGACCCTCGACAAACGATGCCAACACATCGCCGCGCTCGATGGCGTACTCGCGCTGCTCTTCTTGGATGGTGCGCGCGTCGATAAGACGGCCGTGATACGCGCTGACCAGTGGTCGGTAGACGTCGATGTAGAACCGGCCGTACGCCTCAGCGGTCATCATCGGAGAGAGACACACAAGACCACAGTAGCGACACGCGGCAGCTCTCGCCTGAAACCCGTAACGATCAAGTTCACTCAAGATGGCGAACTCTGACATCCCACAGAGATTGCAGGTTGATACGACTTGTTTCGGCTGTGCTGCGTAGTCGTAGCCGAGCGAAGCGATACGTTCGGCACGATCCCGAATAGGGGTCACGTTAGTAGGTGAGACGCTTTTCAATCGTTAATTCCTCGGTGGCCAAAAGATCAGCGATCCGAACACCGGCATGTCCGTCCCCATAGATCGTGTCCTGTGGTGGACGGTCGTCACCAAGGTGGCGCTTGATAGCATCACAGATAGCGGCTCGATCGTAGTCGACATCGATCACGTTTCGGCCACGCTCACGGCCGTGCTGCCGGCTGCCGATGTTGACCGCTGGCACTCCGAGAAATGAACACTCCCGAATAGCAACACTCGAATTACCGACAATGCACGAACAGTTGAGCAGCAGACGGAGGAAATCTTCAGGAAACATGTTCCGAAACAGATGGATCCTGGCATCTCGATGTTGTTCGCGGAACATTCGGATCCCCTTCGAGGTTCCGTCAGATCCCGCGTCAACATTAGGCCAAAACCAGAGGGTCGGACGATCGAGCCCAGCCACTGCATTGAGCGTCTCTTCTACCTGTCCGCGCGCTTCGTCGTACTCCGTCGTTACGGAGTGCTGTAGCACAACCAAAAACCCATCTGATAGATCAATCCGACTACCAACGCCGCCATACTTCGCGAACGGGTCGAAGTTGAGGGCGGAGCTCGTGCGCACCTCTTTGGCAACATCGATCGAAGGGCATCCCGTGAGAAACACGTGCTCTTCACACTCACCGAGTCTGACTACGCGCTCACGGGCTTTCACCGTTGACACGAAATGCAAATCTGAAAACTTGGTCACAGCGTGTCGTACCTTCTCGTCAATTGACCCAGTAACCTCACCACCCTGCACATGAGCAACCGGGACGTTCATATATGAAGCAGCAACCGCCGTGGCGAGCGTTTCGTACCGATCTGCCACCGTGACAACCACGTCCGGTCGAAGATTATCAAAGACCGTCGCCAGTTCAATGAGACCGAGCCCGGTTGATTTCGCCGACGTCACGAGGTTCTCTCCCTCGAGAATCATGTAGGCGCGCGCTGCGATGTTGAAGCCATCGTGCTCGATACTGTGAATTGTGTTCCCGTAACGCTCAAGCAACGCTGAGGCGCCGACAACCAGCTGTAGCTCCAGGTCAGGGTGATTGTCAATCGCCATCAGTGCCGACTTGATACGCGAATAACTTGGACGAGCCGTCACCAGTACGCAAACCTTCCGTTTCACTTTGACTCGACTCCCTTCAGATCGTCCTCGCTGAGAACCGTATCGGCCTCAACGCGTCTGCGGAGTCGACGGCCGACGATCTCCGTAAGACGCGCGGCAGGGATCCCAGTACCAGGTTTCTTGCAGTCTAGGTGTTCAAGCGCCAGCACCGTACCGGCCTCGAGCGGCTGCCGTGTAACCAGGCTCTTCGTAAAGATAGTGCGCAGTCCGTCTAACTCGCTAGCCAAAGCATCCTTGTCGACCGGGTTTGCGCGCATTTGCTCAATGAACCGGATCCCGCCCGTCAGTTGCCGAAGCTCGCTTGTTGTTAGCGAAGCGGGCACGTCCGGTCCAAACATCTCGCGACTCATAGTCGCGTGGACTTCGACGATCTCGGCGCCGAGAGTTACTGCCGCCAGGCCCGCATAGATCGTGCCGGAATGATCGGACAGGCCCACTGCGCAGTTATACCGCTGGCGAAACATGTCGAGCAGATTGAGACCAATCTTCTCTGGTGGACACGGGTAGACGGTAGTGCACTGGAGCACACCAACTGAGACACCACGGTCCTTTAGCCGCCGAACTGTCCGGTCCAGCTCAGCGAGATTGCTCATTCCTGACGAAAGCAGAACCGGCTGCTTGGTCTCGGCAATCCGGTCGAGCATTGGCTCGTTACTCACCTCGCCAGACGCAATCTTCCACATCGGCGTACCGACTCGGTCCAGCAGCTCAACGGCTTCAATCGAAAACGGCGAACTAAGAAAGATTACATCCTGCTCGCGCGCGTGGTCGGCCAGCTCGCGCCACTGCCGCTCGGTGAACTCCATTCGCATCCAGTAGTCGTAGCGGGTCTCATCCTGTCGGCTAAACTCCACTCGGAAGGGCTCGGCAGCTGTACTCTCGGCCGCCGCGATGTGCGTCTGAAACTTAACCGCGTCTGCGCCAGCGGCAGCAACGGCATCGACGTACGCGTGGGCGAGACCGAGACTCCCATCGTGACCGAGACCAACCTCTGCGATGATCAAGCAGGGCTGGCCGGAACATAGTTCTATATTGATCATAGTAATGATGCGTCAGTGTATTGTGTGAGCCGGCTCGGCGCGTCCGAGCCCGAGGTCCAAGAGACCGAGCTCGCAGCTACGCAACGTTACATACGCTCCTCCATTTACCTCGCGAAAAGTTCTGGTCGCAACGTCCAGGTGATCGAAGCGAAAACCGAGTGGGTCGGAGTAAAAGGCGACGGTATTGACCCCGCAGAGTGGCCCCAGATACGAAAAGCCGCCGTAAGTTGACACGAAGGCCTGAGCGCGCATGACAACCGCTGTCTGCACAGCAAGATTATTAGTTGGGGTTATCAACGATTCGATCGATTTAACGCGGCTAGTCTCGATCTTGCCGAGCTCCGAGTGCTCATCCGGACGGATCCCTGTGTTGAGTAGAACGACATCATACTGGCCGGTCAGCCTGGCAAGCAGATCACTGACGAAGCGCTGATTCTCAGGTGTGTCTGGTAAGGCGTCGTTCGCATAGAACTTCACTGCCACATACGGCCGGTCGAACCGAGGCTGAACCACCTCAACCTGCGGCAATCTTCGCTGTAACGTGAACGACTGGACCAAATCGAGCGACGCGTGTTGAAGCCAGAAGAAACGGAACAGGTTATACATCAGTGATGGATGCAACAGATGGACATGCTTCAGTCGCATCGCCGAACGTACGCGGTCGACGATCTCGCGATCAAGGTCGGCGACGTCGACGTGCTTCTGCCCCTCCTGCATCGCAACTCGCTCGACGTTTCTGGCCCGGAACGCGTCCGGTGAAAGATGCTCGAAGATATCGCAGTAGCCGGCCGCAACATCACGGTACCAGGGAGCAGCACCGCCGCGCGAGACCGCGATCAGACGATCTTCACGTAGGTTTCCATACGTCTTGGCCCAGCGTAGGAACGGAATCCAGTAGAGAAGTTCGAACCCGGCCTCGCTCAACCATGGGCCAACAATAATGGGACCCCGGCTCCGACTGAGCTCCGTGACGGCCTCACGCGTTGCCTGGGCGACCTCGAGGTCTTCAAACCGCTCAGAAATGTGCACTTGCGGGCGGGTGGTCCTTGGTATGACGGCCCTAGTCGTACCCTCCAATGGACGCTCAACGTAACGACGGAGACCGTGCCGCACGTGCTTACGCACGCGCTCCAGATACTTCTTTCTGGCATGCCGCCAGTCCTTGCGCACCTTCCGCAAGCTAGGTAGACGTGCGCGTAGCTGACCCGCTGCAATAAACATCTGCAATGCTGGCCTGATCGCATGGGCCATCAACGGTACACGGTCAACGGCGGTCACCGGAGTAGTTACAAGGCCTTCGATTGCATCGGCAAATAGTGGTGTGGCCGGCTGATTAATACCTTGAGGCCTGAGGAACTCCTCGACGAACTGGGTGTTCAAATTCTTGACGGCGCGCGGTCGACCGACTAATTCTAAGAGCTGGCCGAGATGGATATCGAGATCGCGAGCCGTACGAAGAAGCCCTCCACCCGCTGTCAGTAAGTAATGGAAGTGCAGCGTGCCTTCCTGGCTTTCCCAATAGTCTGGGTGGAGAATCGCCAGGACTGGTCGTCCGACTATCGCTGCCTCGAGAAAGGCGCTCGTGTTGAGACCTACAACCGCCTCGCAGTGATACAACGCATCAAAGTAATCTATCCTTGACCGATCGTCGATCGGGTTGCCGCCGTGAAGCGCAACTCCTGACCAATCCGATCGATCAACCTCGTTCCATTCCCCCATTCTGCCAGGATGTGGTCGCACGAGAAGGCCAGCGTTCCGAAGGGCTGCTACAGGGTGGCAGCGAATCGCCTTAATCCACCTTTGCACGAGCCGTGCCTCTGGTGGCCCGCCACGAAATAGCGACGAGCAAACCCAGAGCACGAACGGCTGGTCCTTTGGTAACCCCATCGCGCGGCAGAATTCCTCTCTGGAACGGTCCGGTCGCCTATCGAACCACTGGTCGTAGCACTGGGCACCGGTTACCACGACACTAGCGTCAGGCACCCCATGCAGATCGATCGCCTCCCTTCGCTGCAGCGAGTTCCAAACTGTTACTAGATCGGTCGAGATCCGAAGCAGAGCTTTGCTCGAGAGATGGTCCCAGCTGCCGACGCACAGAGCCGTGCGTCGGCCGGCTGCCTTCGCGCTCTTGAGGAGATCGAGCTGGGGAGAGCCCAAATCTATAAGCGGGGTCAATAGCACGACGTCGGGTGACTGCTCCCGGATAAAAGCGTCCTGGGCCGGGCTTCGCGGGATGGCCTGCTCAACTAACCGGAATAAGGCGTCCAGCGCAGACCGCGCCGGTCGGTATCTGAACCCGGCGCGCTCGACGAGCCACACGATGGCGGTCGCCGTCCGCTCCTTAGCCCGCTGTCTGAGCTTCGGCGCCCGGTCGAAGCGACGGTCCAAAAACCTGAGGTAGTCCTGACCCAATCTGACGGTTGTCGCTAGATTGATCCAACCGTCAGATTCTCTGGTAGGAGCCCACCCGACCGAAACGTTCCGCGCCCGTTCGGCAAGCCGCTCTACCATCTGACGTCCGCCAGACGTCTCCTCTCGATCCGCCACGAGTCGATCCGCCACGAGATGAAGCTCGTGTCCTCGCCGCGCCAGTTCATCGAGTGCGGACTCGAAGTTTCGCAGGTAGCCGAAGTGCCGGGCACAAACGAGAACCTTCATGGTAACGGCGTCGGCGTACCGAGCACCGTGGATCCATCGGCCTGTCCAACGCCGAGACCGACACGGAGCACGTCGAGGTCCCGCACGTCGAGCGGAACGAATGATCCTCCACCCAGTTCGGCGAATACCCGCTTCGCGATCTCAAGATGATCGATCCGAAAGCCTGAGACATCCGAAAAGAACGCCAGCGTGTTCACGCCGCACAGTGGTGCCAAATAGGAAAAGCCACCATAAGTGCCGACGAACGTGCGGGCAGCTGCGATCAGGCGTGTCTGGACGTCAAGGTTATCAGCCGGGTGCATGAGATGGTCTACCGTGTGGATCCGATCGCGTACATCGGATGGAAAGTCTTCGTGATCGTCGAAGCGCACACCGGTATTCAATAGAACCACGTGATGTTCTTCACAGATCTTCCGGAGACACGTCGCAATGAACGCGCGGTTCTTAGATGTGCTCGGAAAGCCGTTGTTCGCGTAGAACTTTACTGCCACGTACTCGCGAGGTACATGCGCCGAGAGATTACCCAGCGGCGGTGGTTTCATAAGCCGATGCAGCGTGTACCCCTGCACGAGGCCAACCGACGCGCGCAACCGCCAGAACATCCGGAAGAGGTTGTACATCAGTGATGGATGTAGCACCTCTGCGTTGTCGAAGCCGGTTGCAATCTTTACATGCTCAACGATCTCCTGGTCGAACTCAGCAAGAGCGATGTGCTTCTGTTTGCCCCCTTGTTCGGCAATGCGCGTATCATTCCTGACCCGAAACTCATCCGGCGAGTAGAACTCGAAGACGTCTCGATACTGACTGGTAAGATGACGATACCAGGATGATGAACCGCCGCGGGATACGACGATGAGCCGGTCGTCCCTGAGGTTGAAGTTGGTTTTGGCCCAAGTGAGAAACGGGATCCAGTACAACAACTCAAAGCCCGTCTCGCTCAGCCACGGACCGACGATCAAAGGACGCCGGCTTCTTGCCAGCCGGTCGATGGCCTCCTTCGTCTCGACGACTTCATCGACCGATTCGAAGAGGTTCTGCGCACGAGCTCTTGCCCGCTCTGACTTCGGCAAAACGGCGCCTTGCTGCTGAGTCCGTACATTCTTTAGGATCAGCTGCTTCGCCGCCTGCCGGATAGTCCGCTTCGTGTTCTGTAGGGCGCGCTTAAGCCACTTGCGGGTGTGCTTCCGCACCAGCCGGATCTCAGACCGAAGCCAGCGGAACCACAGCAGAGGATAGAGAAGTGGCAAACCGACATAACCCCACAACGGACGATTGACCGCGACACCAGGAACCCTGCCTAGCTCCTCGATGGCATCGGTAAGCACGGGTGTAGCAGGTTCATCCAAACCACGGGGGCGAATGAACGCCTCGACGAACCTACGGTTATAGTCACTCGCTGTCGCAGGCTCGGCCAGCGCCGCAGCCAGCTGTTGGAGATGTTCATCGAAGCCGTGGGCGAGTCGTGCGAGCCCACCACCTGCCTCAACCAGATACTTCCAGTGCAACGTGCCCTCTTGGTTTTTCGCGTAGTTGGGGTGGACAATCGTCAGCACGGGGCGTCCGATTACACCGGCTTCGAGCATCGCGCTTGTGTTCAGTCCGACTACGGCCGCGCTGTAGTACATCGCGTCGAAGTAGTCGGCCTGTGACACTGGATCGACTGGGTTAGTGCCGTGAAATGTGACGTGGTCGTATTCGGACAGATCTATCCGCCGCCATTCGCCAAGGCGCGCGGGATGCGGACGGACGAGCACGGCCGCATCTTGCAGCGTTTGGTCACCGCTCGACCGCAGTCGCTGGATCCATTCCTCCACTAGCGTCACTTCTGAATGACTGCCGCGGAACAACGAAGAACACACCCATAGAATGAATCGTCGATCGACCGGAAGACCTACTCGGTGGCAGAACTCTTCCCGGCTGCGTGCCGGCACCCGACCAAACCACTGGTCGTAACACTGCGCGCCAGTGACGACCACGCGATCCGGAGACACTCCGTGGAGCGTCACCGCTTCGTTCTTCTGCGTCTCGTTCCAGACGGTAATTCGGTCAGGCGCGGTCCTAATCAACGATTTACTCGAGAGGTGATCCCAACTACCGACCAAAAGAACTGTCTTAAGACCTAGTGACTGGGCGCTCTTGAGATGATCTTGCTGCGGTGAACCGAGATCGACCAGTGGCGTGAAAAGCACAAGATCCGGTGCTTGCTTCGTAAGAAACTGATCAATTTCAGGGTCACGCGGAACCGCCTCCTCGAAGAAACGAAGGAGGCGGCCAACGACAGCACGGCCCAGACCCGTCCGGATGCCAAATGCCTTGATCAAGCCGAGCACTATGAACGACGTTCGCTCCTCGGCCCGAAGCCTGAGCTGCAGCGCTTCATCGTAGCGGGGATCGAGATAGCGGAGGTAGTCCTGCGCCAACCTGAACTTGGTCGCTAGCCACAACCAATCGTCGCCTTCGCGATCAGGAGTCCATCCGTACGTAACGTTTGCCTCACGCTCGACGAGACGTTGCACGAGTTCCTTGCCGCCGAGCGCCTCCTCACGGTCGGCAGCGATGTGAACCTGATGACCACGGGCGGCAAGATCGATAATAACGCTCTCATAGTTGCGCAGGTAACCGTAGTGCCTGACCAAGAAAAGAATCTTCATCGCGTCCCTACGCCACTCCGTAAACGCCGAAGCCCTGCCTGTGCCCACACCACGAGTTTTCGACTCCGATGCATAAACAATATTCGCCGGTCAGACGTAAACTTTACCGATGATTGAGCCAGTGATACAGCTACAGTCCGCACGCGCCTAATCAGTTTCCGCCGGCGATGCAGGCGCCACTTGTCTCGATGCTCCCGTCGTTGGACGCGCAGCTGCACGCGCCGCGCTCGTTCTTCTGCGACCTCGTGCGCATTCAACATCGCAAACTTCAGTAGTCCTCGGCACGCCGAGCGCACCACGCGTCGTGACAGCAACTGCTGCCACGCCTGAATCGCCGCTGGCTCAGTAACAGGGTGCGTCTCGGCCAGAGTCTCAACCATATCGACGAATCGTGGTGTCGCCTCGTTATCGAGTCCAAACGGCCGCACAAATGCCCGGAGAAATCGCTCTTGTTGCAGCGCGTGTGTAGCATCGCCATTGAATATCGCCTCAAGTTGACGGACATGTTCGTCGAGCGTGCCGGCCACCTTGAGCAACCCGCCTTCGATGTCCAGAAGGTAGCGGAAATGCAGCATGCCCTCCTGGTGTTTCCGGAACTCTGGTAGGGTAACCGTCAGCACGGGCCGTCCTGCAATAGCGGCCTCTAGAAACGCGCTCGTAACAACGCCAATAACCGCTGTGCTGTACGAGAGCGCATCGAAGTAGTCGGATTTGGCGGTCGGTATGACTGGATTTTCTCCAGCAATGAGCACCGGAGCGAGATCCGGCCAGTCTACGCCCTTCCACCCACTCCACCGCTCCGGATGCGGTCTGATCAGCAGACTGGCGTCCCGTAAAGAAGGATGGCTGCATCGGCGGATTGCTTCTGCCCACCGGCGAATGAACTTCGATTCGTGAGGATCTGGCGTCAGCGCCGAGCACACGTATAGGACGAACGGCCGATCAGGCGGAAGCCCAACATCCGTGAGAAACGCTTCGCGGGTGCGACTCGGCTTTCGCTCGAACCACTGGTCGTAGACCTGGGCACCGGTGATGACAATGCGGTCCGCCGAGATGCCATGCAGCTCGACTGCCTCTCGTCGCTGAGTGTCATTCCAGACGAAGACACGATCTGGCGTCACTCGGATGAGAGCCTTGCTCGACAGATGGTCCCAACTGTATACACACACTCCGGTTGGAATACCGAGTGCACGTGCGCTTCTGAGGTGGTCAACCTGAGTTGCACGAGGATTGGTAACGGAGCCAAAAAGTGCTACATCCGGTTGCTCACGCGCCAAGAGATCATCCATCGCATTGAGCCGTGGCATGCCGCGCTCGATGATGTTAAGAACATTTGCAAGAACGTGCCTGCCGCCAGTTGAATTCATCCCTGGTAGGCGCATCAAACCCGTGACGAGTCGCGGCGCGCGTTCAGCCAAGCGGTCTCGCAGTTTCGAAAATGGTGCGTACCGCGGATCAAGAAATCGAATGTAGTCCAGACCCTGACGAAGCTTGCGGGCCACGACGAACCATGACTCGTCGGTATATGAGGGCGCCCAACCCCACCGCACGCCTGGTATCAATGAGAGGTCGGCAGCAACACGCTCCCCACCGAAAGTATCTGGCTCGTCGGCCAGCAGCAGTACCTCATGCCCACGTTCTGCCAGCACGCGAACGACTGATTCGAAGTTACGTAGTAATCCGAAATGCAGGACCGACAGCAGAGCTTTCATTAAACATCCGGCGGTTGTGAGCTACCAGATCCTGACTCGCGTCTCGCGAGCAACCAGGCAGCGAGCTCCAGCTCCCAGGACCCGTCAATATCGATCGACTCTTCTGATGTCATTGCAAAGGGCCGTGTATCAGCCCCGTAGAGAGTGCCATGCTGAGTCAGTACTGTTGTGCGCACAGCGACAACGGATGGGCCGTTTCGAGCGTACAACACAGGTTTGTCTTGACGGCGTGTGACCGTCGGCCCATCACCAAACGGCACCAAGCGTCCGTCGACCTCCCGCATCACCGACGATGGACTGAACTGGTGCGGCACCGGTATGACACTCACAACCGTGTCAGCGCCAGTATCGAGCAACCGCTGAACAGCGTGGTCGATGTGCTCAGGCCTACGAAGCGGAGATGTTGGTTGTAGCAGCACGACGATCTTTGGCTTGTACTGCTCAGTTGTCGCCAGCGTGTTCAAAAGATGCTGCAAAACCGTAACTATCGGCGTGTCGTCTGCGGCTAACTCGTATGGACGCATGAACGGGACTTCCAGACCTAGCTCTCGCCCCTCGCGCGCAATTTTTTCTTCGTCTGTGCTCAAGACTGTGCGTGTCAGCGTTGCACTCCCACTCGCGGCAGCGGCGGTCCACGCAAGCAGTGACCTCCCCGCAACGATAGTGAGGTTCTTGTGCGGAATTGCCTTCGACCCACCACGTGCCGGAATGACGCCGAGAACCTCCATGTCTGTTCAGATCAATAGGCGAGATGCTTCTGCAGCCTGATGGGAACAGTGGCGAGAATCTCGGCAATACGCTGGCCTGAATTGCTGTCGCCATACAAGTGATCCGACGGATACGGACCGTGCACGACCTGCTGGCGGACAGCCTCGGCAATCTCGTTACGGTCGTGTGGCACATCAACGATATTGCGCCCGCGATCACGGCCGTGTTGCCGTGACCCGACGTTGACGGCCGGTGTACCGAGAAAGGCACCCTCTCGAATGAACGAGCTCGAGTTGCCTACCAGGCAAGCTCCGCAATGCATCAGCCGAATGAATGTCTCAACCGGAAAGTTCTTGTAGAACCGAATCTGTTGGGGGTGATATCGCTCTCGAAACTTCCGCATGCCCCTAGCGACATCCTCTGAGCCTGCATCCACGTTCGGCCAAAGCATGATGGCCGGTATGTCAAGTGCTTGTAGCGCCATCAGAGTTTCCGTGATTTGGCGCTCACCTTCACCAAACTCAGTGGTAACCGGATGCTGCGTCACGAGCAAGAACGGCCTGTCAGTGTCGACGTGCCCACCGACTCCCTTCTGCGCCAACCAATCATCGTTCAATAGGCTGCCGTTGTCTTGGAGAACTTCGGCTACGAGATCGATACGGGGACAGCCGACCACGTGCACGGTTTCTGGATCTTCGCCCATCCTGATAATTCGATCGGCGGCGGCTGCATTCGCCGGGAAGTGAAGATGCGACAGCTTGGTGATCGCATGTCTAATACTCTCGTCGATGGTGCCGCTGACCTCGCCACCCATGGTATGCGCTACGGGAATATTCATGTAGGCTGCCGCAACAGTCGTCGCCATTGTCTCGAAGCGGTCACCAATACTAATCACCACGTCTGGCATGAACAGCTCGAAGAGCGTCGGAAGCTCAAGAAGTCCCAACCCAGTCGACTTAGCCATGGTCACGGGCGTTTCGCCTTCGATAATGATGTTGACGCGAGCGTCAGGCTTAAAACCATCAGTTTCGATGATGTCGACAACAGAACCGAATCTGTCGAGAACAGCAGAAGCACCAACGATGAGTTTGAGCTCGAGGTCAGAATGCGCCTGAACAGCTCGCATGACGGACTTAATGCTGCTGTAGTTAGCTCGTGAGCCAATTACGACGCAGATCTTACGCATGTGGAATGCAGGCCGTAAACGGCGGCAAATCGCGTGTGTCGTACCGCGGGAGTTTAAGTGGTTCGTCGACAACAGCATCAGCGGCCCGCCTTGTCGTCGTAAATGCCGTCGTATAGCCGCTCTCACGCACTGTACCGACCGTCGCCTCCGTATAGGTCTGCGGGTGCCCGTACGGGTAGCAAAACGGAATCAGCACCTGACCGGTGAGCGTACGAATGCGATCGATCCCCCGATGAATTTCTTTTTGCTGCGCCTTAGCTGACAAACGCGACAGCACACGATGCTGCTCGGTGTGAAAACCAAAAGTCATGTTCGCATTTGCCATCTCACGAATCTGGTCTAGAGAGAGATACAACTCACGCGCAAACTTCGATTCGTCACCGATATGCGCGGCGAAGAGTTTCCTGAGCAATACGTCTACCATTTCGTACGGCAGCTCATAATTCAACAGGTGCTTCAATTGTGTATATCGCTGTTCACCATCGTAACGATATACGTCAGGCCACCTTAACAGACCGGCGTCAATCACGACCGGCTGCTCGCTGAGCGCGAGCCGTAGAACCTCGGCAAAGCCTGCGTCGCCCAACTTCTCAATGAGGAAGTGCGTCTTGTGCACATTTAGCACGCGTGGCGGATCGTCCAGTGAGGCGCCCGCAAGAAAGAACACACCTGACACCTTCCGCTCCTGAAGCCGAGGCAGCACCACCTCGTAATGATCTACGAATCCATCGTCAAACGTCAGCAACGCCACTGGCTCGGCAAATGGCTGTTGGTCAAGAATCGTGCGTTCGAAGTCAGCGTAAGGAATGAAGTGACGTGCGCGAGCAATTGCGTCAAGCTGTGCTTCGAAGTCACAAGGTGCGAGCGCGTTTAAGCCAGGATACGGCGTCCGCGTTGTGTCCCGTACGTAGTGATACATCGCGACCAGGCAGTTGGTGCTCATGCGACCGCTGGCGAGCCGAGCAGGTTGATCTTTGCATCGCGCTCGGCTTTATTCACGAGGTACTCCGTTATCATCCCGCTTTCGAAGTTTCGCCACAGCGTGCGAACGGCGTCTGCGGAGAAGTCCTTCCGCTGATACAGGTGCCCTTTATTGATCTGCAGCGCCGGGTTGAGATCATCTGCGGCGTATGCACGCGCAGCACGCACAAGCGCGGCAGCCCCTGCAACGATCGCCTTGTTGCCGATGTCATGCGGGCCATCCGAAGCATAGATTTCAGGCCGCGCATGAGCAATTAACGGTCCCGTGTCGATACCAGCGTCGAGACAATGCACTGTCGCACCGACGAATTCAGGCTCGCGATTTACCAAAGGCCAGAAGTTCGTGCCGGCACCCCTATAGTAAGGAGACAGCCCGAGGTGAAGATTGATAATACGGCCTAAAAATCGTTCAATGATGCTACCGCCCAAGAGGCCCGCACCAAAAACAAGTACGACATCCGGAGAAAGCGCGGACATTTCCTCGAGCTCATTTGGATCATTGACTATGCCAGGAGACCCTGCGCGCAACTGTGCGCCGAGTTCTAGCGCCAATGTCCGATGATCTGCAAAACACTCGGCTTCCGACTTATCGCGATCCTCAAAATGCTTAGCGATCACTGCCAGGTCGTCAGTATTGGCCGCGTAGCGCTCTGGTCTGAACGATTTCTCTTCCTGCAAGACACCAACAACTTCTAACTGTTCTGCAACGTAGTTCACCACGTAGTGATGCCGCAAGAACGTGCTAGTTAGGATGATGACGCGCAAGCGAATTACTCTCCAGCGCTACCAATGGCTCGACGCAACAGATTCCTAATGACGGCCTGCAGTCGCTCACGCTGCGCACGCGAAATCCGCCGCCGCTTCTCACGTTGTCGTTCCATCTTCACTCGCTCCTTCGCACGCCGTGCGGTGGACTTCTGGGAACGCTCTGCAGCTCGATATCTTGCGCGGCTAAGTTGAGCCTCCCAGTGCTGCCGCCGCTTCATGCGGCGATGCTTGCGAATCGCCAGCGTCCGAGCACGTTCCTCTCGGACCTTCAACGGATCCCAAAAGAGGGAACGTATTAGCGGAAGCCTGTACGCACCACCCAAGACAGTGAGCGCCAAACGAGCAAACGTGCTGCCCTTGCCGATATCCGCCAGTCTCGGTGATGTCACAGCGAGATGTTCAAGCGCGGTGATCATGCGTGGCGTCGCAGCTTCACCACGACCGTACGGGCGCAAAAATGCTTCAACAAACCTGGCGCTGCGTCCCACATGCTTATTTGGCGAGGCAAGTACGTTAGAAAGCTGTTTCAGATGCGCGTCCATCGTTCGACTCGTATACAGGAGCCCACCTCCAACGTTTAGTAGATACGGAAAGTGCAACGTGCCTTCTTGATTTTCTCGGAACTCTTCAAGTAGAACGGTTAGCACTGGACGCCCAACGATCGCCGCTTCGAGAAACGCAGAAGTATTAAGGCCAACCACCGAAGCGGCGTGACTGAGTGAGTCAAAATAATCGTCCTTCGTGTCCACATCTACAGGATTTCGCCCGTATAGAACAACGGGTCCGAACCCTTCTAGCTTGACGCCATCCCACGCCTTCAGCCGTGAGGGATGCGGGCGCACTAGTATTGGCACTTCACGGAGACACGGATCCATGCTGGCACGCAGCGCCTTCAGCCAGCGGCGAACGAATTGCGCCTCGATAGGACTGCCACGGAACAGTGCCGAGCAAACGTAGAGCAGGAACGGCGGTTCCGTTGGTAAACCGACGTGCGCACAAAACACCGTGCGATCTCGGCTGGGCGTCCGATCAAACCACTGGTCAAAGCACTGCGCTCCAGTGATGACGACACTACTAGCTGGCACACCGTGCAACTCGATGGCTTCGGATCGCTGGGTCTCATTCCAGACGGCAACAATATCCGGCACCGAACGAATGAGCGCCTTACTGGACAAGTTATCCCAGCTCCACACGCCGAAAAGCGTGCGCAAGCCAAGTGCCTTAGCGCTACACAAGAAATCGAGTTCTGGCGATCCAAGCCCGATGAGCGGTGTTAGCATCACGACGTCTGGACGCCGCTCCTGCAGAAACGTGTCAACGGCTGGAACACGAGGCAGCGCGCGTTCGAGTGCTCTTAGCCAAGCACTCAATAGCCGCCGCACGGGCTCTGTATGCGCACCAGGAGCACATGTCAACCACAACATCGCGCGAGGTGTTCGCTCGCGAGCTCGCTCGACTAGGCGTGGCGCGTCGCGATAGGCTGGCGCGAGATAGCGCACCCAGTCGAGCGAGAGCCGAACTTTCTGTGTAACCGCTTCCGTGTCACTTGCCGGCCGACCGGGCGCCCAACTCACATGGATGTCTGGCAACTCGGTCTGCCAACGGGACACCATTGCCGATCCACCCAGTGCATCTTCCTGCAGTGCGGCGAGCTCCACCCTATGACCGCGTGCCGCGAGACCTCGAATAACACTTTCGTAGTTTCGTAGCGCGGAAAAATTTCGCGTGACAATCAGCAGCCGCATCAGATATGTCGTTCGTGTCTGTTAGACACTGCGGAGGAATTCGGCATAAAGCGGTCCGTTCGGCTTGGAACGTTCGACCTTTTTCATGAGATCGAAGCCTGCGGCACTGAGTAACGATTTCACCTGTCTCTCCAGACGTGCTTCATATTCAATAAGAAGGCTCTTAAGCCCAGGAGTTTTGAGTGTTTGTTCAGCGCCGGTTAAAACATCCACCTCCGCACCGTCGACGTCGAGTTTCAAATGCGTCGGTGCCGGCAGGTTGAACTGCTTTACGAGATCGTCGAGACGGTACGCGAATACCGGTTGCATGTAGCGTGAGCCTGACCCACCACGTAATCGCAGGCTTTCCCGCATCGCATGTCGGCTCTGACCAGGCTCAGTCGAGCGATACTTAAAACTCATCATGCCGGTGCGGGACCAAAGCGGCATCGGCACTGGAATAACCGTGTCAACTACACGATTCAGTACTAAGTTCTCGCAGAGATGCGCAAAACTTGAAAAACTCGGCTCGAATGCGACAACCCTTGCGCTGGGCGCGCGCTTCGCGGCTATGAGAGTGAACGGGCCGACGTTCGCACCGATGTCGTAAAGCACGGTGTTGGCACGAATGTGCTCCTCGAGCCACGCGACAGTCCACGGCTCCTTTCGGCATGCCTGTGCGCGCCACTTACGCTCAATGTCAGAATTAGCAATAAGGCGAATCTGCACCGGCGCGTAATCGAGCATCGCCGTCTCTGTCTGATCACTTGTGGATAACTCGGTGGCCTCAGCTCTTACCGCCACTGCCTGCGAAGCTTTCGTGCGCTGCTTCTCGCTACGCTTAACTAGTCGCCCGAGGGCCCGCACTATTTCACGACTCGCAGGACGGCCAGGACCACATGGACGGATGAATTGCTCGATGAATTCACGAATACGTTCACTGTCGTATTCACCAGCAATGGATCGCGTAAGCTGCGTGCAGTGCGTATCGAGATCTGGAGCGGCCTGCACATAGCCACCGGTTGATTCGAGTAGGTAGCGGAAATGTAACGTGTTCTGCTGTCCGTCCGCGTACTGATCCGGCACGGCGATGGTGAGTACCGGACGTCCTACGATGCCGGCCTCAAGCTCAGCACTCGTATTGAGACCGACGACGGCTGCACTATGGAAGAAACACTCGTACAGAAACTGAGTTGCTGAAAACGGCGTTCGCACGACAACAACACCCGGAACACCGAAACGATCGTGCTTCCGTAGCCGTAAGGTACCGACTTTGGTCTGCCAGGCGAGACGTTCACCTTCTTCCTTCCAATCCCGATGCACATCTGGGTGAGTCTTGATTAGGATGTTCGCTCGCTGCAAGCTTGGCGTCCCACGTACGGCACGGATCCACTGCTCAATAAATCCATCTTCGCGTTCTGCCACAAACTTTGATGAACCAAGATAAACAATGATCGGCTGCTCAGCATTTAGGCCAAGGTCGCGGCAAAAATTCTCTCGCTCGACGACAGACTTTAAAGTGAAGAACGTGTCGAACCGAGATGCACCGGTGACGACGATGCGGTCATTCGGCACGCCGTGAAAATCAATAGCCTCCTTTCGCTGTAGTTCATTCCATAAAAGCACTGCATCCGGCAACTCGTGAATCACACCCTTCGTTGACAGGTTGTCCCACGAAAACAACACCATAGCGCTTGGCACGATGGCTTCACGGGCTGCCTTAATGAAATCCGTCTGACCAGAGCCTATGTCAATAAGTGGAGTGATGAGCAGGAGGTCAGGAGACTCACGGGAAATAAAATCGACGATCGATTTGTCAGCGGAAATCGTATTCTCGATCGTTCGGATGAATCCTTCCAGCCGTTCTACCTCATTGCCAGTTAGTCCGAGCGCAACATCAGACCAACCGGATTCCGTGTTGCGAGCACCATTCGAGACGGTTTGAACCAACTTGTTGAACGTTCGTGCACGCAGCTTAACTGCGTCCCGAAACGGTGGCTTTAGGTACCGCAAATAGTCGCCAGTGCGACGCAGGAGACTCGCGTAGTCCTGCCAGGCATCGCCACGCTTACTAGGGGCCTGGACCGACGTAACGTTGGCGTAGTGCTCGAGCACGGACGGCACAACGGTTACTCCATCCTGACACGCCAGCCGAACGATATGCCCGCGATCAGCAAGCTCTCGCACTACCGTGTCGAAATGACGCACGTAGCCCATCTGTTTCAGGATAAACAGGATTCTCATGTAGCTGGATGGTCGTCGTTTTTGCGAGCAAGTACGCGCAGGTTCTTACCGTATGCACCCGCATTGGCCAGGAACTGCAGGACATCAATAACTCGATCGAGAGACTCCGTGTTGTCGCCGTGAACTTCACGCCTCTGCCATGTGTAATCGACCATGTCGAGACCTTCGGTCGTAACGAGCTCCGTCCGAAAGCCGGTGCGCGCAAGCAAATCGACGAGGGTAACGGGTGTGTAATAGTTCAAATGATGTGTCGGCCAAATGAAGTGCGCTTCCGTGCCCATCAGAAGGCGAGACGCTGAGTCATAGTTCGGCACGTACAGGAACACAATGCCATCACGTGCGAGCAATTCACGGCAGCGTTCGAGAATCTGCCGAGGCTTCGGCAAATGCTCCAGCACATCGAAGAGTGAAATCGCCTCGTACTGCTCTCCAGTGAGCGCATCGTCTTCGATACCCGCAACCTTCAACGGCAACCCACGGCTCCGCCCGGATTCGATTGCCGATGGATTGAGATCGATACCGAGTGCCCGCCATCCACGCTTAATGGCCGCTTCCACAACGAAGCCGGTACTGCACCCCGCGTCGAGATAACTGACGGCTCTGCTCAGACCAGGCCTAACGTAACGGCTCATGATCTCGATTCGCTCCGTTCCGAAACGCTCGACGCGGTATTCATGACTTGCCTCTCCCAAATCTCGCATGATGTGCTGGTAGTCTTTAGACTCATAGGTCTCACGATAATGCGTTTCGTCGAAGATCGGATTCACGTAAACTAGGCCGCAATGTACGCAGCGCACGAGCTCTAGATGATCCTTGGAGAGCTCGTGCCGAGACTCCGTGGATCCACATGTCGGACACTCTCGTTGGTGTAATAGGTGCTCTGGGATGCGACCGTGCTGCTGCAGCAGCTTCTCGATCGGGTGAGTCCGCTGCGAGAGAAGCTGCGTGTACGAGTCCTTCGGTCGCAGTCGCGCGATGTCAACCGGTACGTACTCCGAGAAGTTTCGGTACGGAATCGTAAACGTGGGAGAGGGCCGATCAGTCATGGGACTGTGTCATCTCGATATCGTTATACATAGGAGTAAGTTGCCGCGGCTTTCTTTGCTTAGCCCTTTTCATCCCGCCGCCATGTAGCGCAGGCTTGGACCGCGTGACTACTTTGCCACCCTAAATAATCAAGGAAGCTGACCGGTTCCGTCCGCGCACGACATTTTTCTGTCCAACTCAACAGATTCACAGTGTGGCTGGGAAAAACCAGCATCTCGGTCGCCTGCTCGTCGTTACTCTGGCACGAGGAATAATGATAAATATGTTACAGGTCAACTTTTATCCTTGATGTCTGAAGCGGTACGGTGTTTGAGATACAGAGCAGCGCGGTAACGACCGCGTCGCGCGAGTCTAAGAACCCCACGCACGGGCTGAACGAAACCCCGTCGAAGCGGTCCCCATAGCGAGCGGCGCACCAGCCGCACTAACCCTATAGAGCTGCGGCGCACGACTCGCGCTGCCCGGTGGCTTGAAGTGCTCGCCGTGCGGACCGCCGCCTTCCGTAGCCGGTGCGTTCTGATGCGAACCGCCTTTCTCAGAGATCTCGATCCCCTGGACCTGCGGGCCACAAACGCCACGAAGCCGGCAGCCGCTGCAGTCGATACTAGGACCGACCGTGCCAGCAACCGACCGCGCTTGGCTAGCACCGGCGCTGCCGACCCGCGACGGGCCAAGTGCTCGATAGCATCGGTTACGATCGGCGTGCAAGGTTTCTCGAGTCCATTCGGCCGTAGGAACGACGCAACAAACCTCCGTGTTTCCTCTCGCACCGTATCTGGACGCTTCAACACACGGGCGAGTTCCCGAGTGTGGTCTTCGAGACTCGCTGCCACCCGCACACATCCTCCCGATTCCAGACGGAGGTAATGGAAGTGGAGTGTGCCTTCTTGGGTAGCCGCAAACTCTGGTGTCAGAATTGACAACACCGGACGGCCAATGATTGCCGCTTCCAACATGGCACTAGTGTTGATCCCCACCACGGCGGCGCTGTAGTAGATGGATTCGAAGTAGGTCTCGCGCTCACTTTCGTCGACCGGGTTGTAGCGTCGGCGTGGCCACACCGACACATTGTCAAAATCGTCCAAAGGCTCGGCCTCCCACGCTTTCGTGTTGTACGGGTGTGGGCGTACTAGCACGGCCAAGTGCCGAATCTCTGGATCTGGGCTTTCGCTAAGGGCCCGAACCCAGGTCCGGACGAATGCCACTTCCTCATTCGACTCTGAAATAAAACCAGAAGAGCCTACAAACAGCACGAATGGCCGATCGTTAGCTAGGCCGACGTCATGACAAAACACGGCCCTGTTTCGTGAAGGCTGGCGTTGGAACCAGCGGTCAAAGAGCTGTGCGCCCGTTACAGTGACCTTCGCTGGAGTTATTGAGTGTAGATCAACAGCCTCAGCTTTCTGCACCTCGTTCCAAACAAGGACAAGGTCTGGCTCGACGCGCATGAGCCCCTTGTTTGTCAGGTTGTCCCAACTCGCCACGCAAGCGACTGTGCGCAGATTTAAGGCCTGAGCACTCTTAACCAGGTCTACCTGATCGGACGCTGCGTCGACAAGAGGCGATACAAGCACTACGTCAGGGTCGTATCCGCGTAGCCATTCCTCCAGGCGTCGGCTACTGGGAATAGCGGATTCCAGGGTCTTAAGCAGCCGTAGGATTCGTTCCACGTTCAGCGCCGAAAGCGAACCAATAACATCGAGTGGCCAGAAGGCGAGCGGGAGCACCTTGCGCTTCATGCGGGCGCGTAACGCCGGTGCGCGGGCGAACCGCGGGTGAAAAAATCGCACAAAATCAGTCACGCCACGCAGCCCTCTGGCGATCGGGGCCCAAAAATCTGCTCGCCGCGGCACTGTGCCGGCGAGTCGGATACCTTCACTGTCAGCATCAACTCCTTCCAGGCGCGCTTGTTTCTTTTCGCGCAGGTGATTCACGGCCATAATGACCTCGTGGCCGCGCTCGGCGAACAGCCGAATGGTCGAATCGTAATAGCGCAGGTACTCGGGAGAGGCCATGGTAAAGAGCACGCGTAGGGCGGTTCGGGTGTGGCGCGGCCTAGCCTGTGGTTTTATCGTTCTGACCACTCCCCGCGCCTTCACCCACCGCGTCATTAATGCAAGCGGGCGAAGAAGCGCGCGCAGGACAGGCACCCAGGGAGGATCGAACCGAGTCGGCGGTTTTATTCTGGACGTGTCTTCGATTGCGTCCGCAAAAGCAGTTGCAGCCGGTTGATCAAGCCCGTGCGGGCGGATGAATGCCTCAATGAAACCCCGACTCCTTGCGTCAGGACCGGCCGGCTGCGCGAGGCCCCGAGCTAGTTGCGTAAAATGTTCATCAAGATTCGCAGCCACGTGGAGGAGGCCGCCGCTCTCGCTCTTGAGATGTTGGAAGTGGAGCGTGCCACCCTGAGTTTCGGCAAATTCTGGCACGAGCACCGTGTAAACCGATCTCCCAACAATGCCAGACTCGATGAGTGCACTCGTGTTCACACCGACGACTAGTGCACTGTAGTACATCGAGTCGAAGTAATTGGCCCGCGCTATCGCATCGACCGGGTTCGCCCCATCACGGGGCCAGATCGCCACCGGGCCGTACGCAGAAACATCCACGCCGCGCCACTGCTCGAAGTTTTGTGGATGTGGCCGAACGAGCACGTTGGCCTCTCGCACGAGCGGATCTCTGTTGGCCCGGATCGCACCGAGCCATCGTTTAACGAAACCCACCTCGTTTGGTGCGATGAATTTTGACGAGCAAAGGTAAAACAGGATGGGGCGGTCTGGCAATAGACCGATCCGGAGACAGAATTCGATCCGATCGACACTCGGCTTGGCCGTAAACCAACGATCGTACGCCTGCGCCCCGGTCACGATGACTCGGTCGCTCTTAATTCCGTGAAACTTATTCGCTTCCTGCAGTTGGGCATTATTCCACACGGTTACACGATCGGGCACATCATGGATGAGCCCCTTCGTAGTCAAGTGATCCCAGCTGCCGACACAAAGGACGCTCGGGATCCGCAAGCGGCGTGCGGCGCGCACATAGTCCACCTGGGAGGACCCGAAGTAGAGCAACGGTGTAATCAGCACGATATCTGGTCGCTCAACAGCGAAGAAATGCCGCACCTCTGGTGCATCCGGGATAGCTCGTTCCAGGGCACGAACACCTACCATCAGGGCGCGACGGCCTTTGTGCGTTCGAAACAGCGGAAGTGTCGTGAGCGTGCGAGCAAAGCGAGGCGCCTGGGCGGCAGCACGCGATCTGAGCTTTGGTGCCCGATCATAATTCGACTCAAGGTAGCGCCAGTAGTCCAGGGATAGGCGGACACCGCTCGCTAGGGCGTTCCACGACCGAATCCTTGGATTGGGCGCTCGGCTGTGCGTGATCCGGTCTGGATAATCGTGCTCAAGGCCATCGACCGTGCGCTTGCCGCCGATCGTATCTCCACGATCGGCTGTTAGATGGATGGTGTGGCCGCGCGCGGCGAGCAAGCGGATGGCCGGCTCGAAGTTGCGGAGAAAACCAAAGTGACTCGTGGCGAAGAGGATCTTCACGGAAGCAGAACGTCGATAACGAATGAACCTATAGGATGGGGATCTCGGTGCTTGTGTAGAAGACAGGTGAACTAATCGGCTAGCACGCTACATACGCATCGCTTGAATGAGCGTCGATCACATTTTGTCAACGGACTTCGCTTCGTTTCGATGGAAGTACCACATGCCAGCAACCAGCATGACGGCGGTCACACCAAGAGAACTGCCAAAAAATCGTGGGTCAAAACTACCAATGCCGAGTAGACCCCACTTGAAGGTTTCCACATAGCCGGCCATCGGGTTCCACAACATCCAACCACGATACTCTTCGGGAACTTGAGATAGCGGGTAAATCACTGGCGTTAAGTATCCCCAGAACCTTAAGAAATAACGAAGTGTGTACCGCACGTCCTTCGCTCTTACTTGCCAGATGGAGGTAAATAAACCTATGGAAAGAGATAGAACCACGACCATACACATCGAGAACAGCGATACCAGTAGACGTGGTCCCATTACGAGATACCAGCGACCTTCCGTCAACTGAAAGTACAGGAGGGTAATTAGAATCAAGACGGCGAACACGACAAAATAGACGAGCGACGGCGACATCGAAGCAACAGGGACTACCAAGCGAGGAAAATATAGTTTCTTGATGAGTCCCTTGTTCATATCAAGGCTACGTGTCACGAAAATGCATGCCCGTTCAAAGACCATCCAAATGGCCGATCCAACGAGAAAAAACAAGAAATACGGCACCCCATCAGACGGCACACCCAACAATCCACCAAAGATAAGCGCACCGATCATGATTGGAATAACGGGACGAAGCAGCCAAAACTTCCCGAGCACCGTACCTTGGTACAATCGCTTAATCATCCGCACGGCGAAAAACCAGGCGATCCGCCGATACAACCACAATTCCACCATTCGGGAATGAAAGCCTTCATGGCGCGGCTCGATTACCCATTCCTCTGTCCTGGTTGCTCGCTGCGCGACGGAAGTATCCATCTCGCCACCAACAACAATCCCAAAACCGACCAACTCTGCAATACGCCTAAACATGGGTAACCGCCGAGGCCTCTGCGACTGGCTCTACTCTCCAATCCAGGTGGGGTGCCAGTAGTCCGCCCTTAAGCACAGCTGGATCGGTAGGCCCCTCCGTTGTTGAATACCCCATAAAACTGACCGCATTGTAAATAATGAGCGAGGAGTTCTGACGTTCGTTTTCAAGCAACAAGAATACGTGCACGCCATAATTAATCTCAGATAGGAAATTCGCAGGAATGCGTCCCCAGCCTTCATAGACGCCTGGTGTTTCGATCGTGTGCGTGACCTCATCGATGGAACGGAAGATCAACAAACGACGACGGTAGAGATCGAACCCAGCACGAACCCTTATTGGCACCCCTGTAATCCTGAATCTGATGCGGATATACACGTCCTCTGACGTCGGCGCAGCACCGACGTCATTCCCTGTTGCCGACACAAGCCTCGCCCCAATCAACTCCGCAACCTTGTTGCGGTGACGGCCACGCTCAGATTGAGCCGCATCAGCACGCGCCCAGGAAGCATTTTGGTACGCGGTGACCACCGAGTCTGGATCTCCAATCTTGGCAATCTCGCCGCCGTGGAGCCACATCACGCGACTACAGACCCGGGTGATCGCTTCCATGTCGTGAGACACGAACAGCACACTCAGTCCATTCCGCGCCAATTCAGACACCCGATCCAAGCAACGCTCCCGAAACGAAATATCGCCAACCGCCAATATTTCGTCTGCTAACAGAATGTCTGGATTCATGTTGACGGCGACTGAGAACGCCAAGCGCAGATACATGCCGCTCGAATAGAACTTGAGTGGTGTTTCAACGTAATCCTCAATTTCAGCGAAGGCGATGATCTCATCAAGGTGCTCGCGTACTTCCGTGCGAGGAATACCGTACATAGCAGCGTTCATGAAGATGTTTTCATGAGCCGCCACTTCTGGATTGAATCCGGCCCCAAGCTCCAAGAGCGATACAACGCGCCCCATTCCGGTAACGCGACCCTCCGTAGGAGTCGTTACACGGGCGAGAATCTTGAGTAAGGTACTCTTACCTGCACCATTCGCTCCAACGATGCCGAGCACCGTTCCTTTTTCGACCGTAAACGATGCCTTTCGAAGAGCCCAGAACTCTTTCGTCTGCGGTCCTAGACGGCGACCCGGTGTTCCACGTATCCGGCTTCGCAGAGATTCTAGTAACCGTTTCGGACCAGATCGGTCACCGCGTTTCCCAGCAACACGTATGCGGTAACACTTGCCAAGGCCCTCAACGGTCAGACTATTCATCCTGCATTCACCAGAGGATCAACGGAGTTAATCATTTCTGAGCCGATCGCTCAATTGCGTGTTTTAAGGCTGTTTTGATGTTTACCAAGATGTGTACAGAGTCACGAACGCGGCGCTTCACTACCAACCTACAGGACTGGAGAACCCTCCGAAACCGCTTGCGCACCCGCATCATCTGTTTGGAAAGGAGTTTTAATTTTCTCCGTGTCTTCTTCAGGAACCGCTCTTGTATCTTGTACGCGTCCTCCCAGACTTGATGACACACGCGAAATACTGTGCGAAATACTGTGGCACTGCGATACCACAGTGCCGTCACGAATACGAAAACACTGATGATGGGCCTGATGATGACGAAGGTCACAGTCCGACCCGATGCCAATGCGCGAATCGCCAGCGCCACCGGATAGATCAATACCCGAGCCGCAGGAGTGAATACTGACTCTGTGCGTCGACAGGAGCCTGTCGCCGCGATGTTCTCAACTGTTTCGACTATGTACGGGGTGACTGCTGTGCTGACACCACGGGGTCGGACGAACGACTCAATGAACGGTGTCGTCTCAGTCTTCGTCTCACCTGACAAGATAGGAGCCAGTTGACGTACGTGCGTGTCGAGATCGTCCGCCACTACGAGACATCCCTCGTCCTCCCGAGCGAGATAACGAAAATGCACGGCTCCGATCTGGGCATGAACGAAGTCCGGATCACGTACCGTGCACGTGATCCGGTCCACGATGGCAGCCTCGATCAATGCACTGGTGTTGATTCCCACCACCGCACCACTGTAGAAAAGAGAATCGAAGTAGTCGCGCTTAAAATCTGTATCCCCTGGCTCGAATTCGATCGGTGGCCAGACGGAAACATCTGACCAATACTCCAAGTCCAAGGCGCGAAACTGACGGGCGTTCGCCGGATGCGGCCGAATGAGAAGGCCACACGACGACACTACCGAGTCAGACGCGCTCCGGATTGCACTGATCCATCGTTCGACAAAATCAAACTCGTTCGGTGCAATAAAGGACGACGACCCAAGATATAGCAGATATTTCCGGTCCGGCAGCAAACCTACCGTTCGGCAAAACTCTTCTCTGGTCCGGCTTGGCCGCCGTGTAAACCACTCATCAAATGTCTGTGCCCCAGTGACGATGACACGTTCACCAGGCACGCCGTGCAGCGACTTGGCTTCTTTTTTCTGCCGTTCGTTCCATACCAAGACCTTATCCGCAGAAACGCGAACCAACCCCTTGCTGGTGAGATTGTCCCAACTGGCTACCCCGTGTATCGACGGAATGCCGAGTCGCCGTGCACTCTTGATGTAATCTACTTGCTGTGACCCAAAGTCAACGAGCGGTGTTACGAACAGTACATCTGGTGACTGCTGTTCTAAGTAGGTGTTGACGCTGGTCGGTGTTGGGATTACCCGTTCCATACTACGCAGCACGCTTCCCAGCACGTCACGCGCTAGTTGTCCAGTTCGAGCCGGAACAGCAATGACCTTTCGTAACAGGCCTGGCACGCGTTTCTCCGCACGAGCGAGGAGGCGGGGTGACTGGTTAAAAAAGGGATCAAAGTAACGAAGGTAATCCTGCATCAACCGTACGGCCGTCGCCACACCCTCCCAAGCCTGGTCGAACGCATCGGGGAGTTTCCCGCCAACCCCAAGCAACTTGCCGTGTTCGTCGATCATCTCTTCATTGCTGGTGGAGGGACGCTGTTCAAAACGTCCGCTACGTTCAGCAGAAGCGTCAGACCGAAGAACAATGTGGCGAACGTTCTCGAAACGATATGGTAATGGACCTGATGTGATCCGTGGACACTCGTCCATCAGTCGACGTAAATCCTGCTGCTCACCAAGCTTTTCGCGCGTGTCTTCATATGCGATGTGCACGCGGTGTCCTCGCGCTGCTAAGGCCCTGATGACAGACGCGTAGTACCGAACAAATCCCGCATGCAGCATGACAAACAACACCTTCACGCTGCTGCCCTGCACCGTAGGCTTACTAGAACCAACGATTGGCATAGAAGTGAACGGCACGACCATCTCCGAGAAACCCTTCATCGGTAGACCACTTGCGAACAAACTTGTTCGTGAGGACGTCGCACGCATCCGCTACCGACTGACGGAGGTGGCTTTGGGCTGGCGACTCGGGGCTTGGCGATCGCAACTGAGCAACCATCTCTTGTGACGCCGCAACGATTTCTTCACTGGTATTCGGCCGATACTGGTACTTTTGCGGTGAGCGGAGACGACCATAGTAGGCGTCGGTCAGTAGGTCAGAAAATTGCAACTCTTGTCCCGTGTCGAGGTCCACGACCGTCTTAAGAAGGTATAACCCTGTCTTGCGAACTGGATATACCAGGACTGGGTCGGTCGCGTTGACTATCAGCAACGGCGTATTCGTGAGGTAGCTCGCGAGATGCGGCCCCGAATCTCCCGATATTAAGAATGTGCTCCTGAGCAGCACATAGACTTCAAGGGCGGCGGTCCGGTGAGGGCTCGTCGCTAAATCGATAACACCACGTCGTCGAACTGGCTCCATCGAAGGATCCCCAGTACGAACGACTGTGTATCCTTCGCCAACTAGATAATCAATCGCATCGAAGTAGCTTTCAATGCGGGCGTTCCTGCACGATTCGTCCCTGCCCCCCACCTTACGGTCCTGGATATCCCAGCCACCCTTAAAACCAGGCGATCGGGCGTGCACAGCGACAATCTTCGCCTCGCGAGTGATACCCAACGCTTCGGCGGCTTGTTTGGTCGGTTCCGCTATCGCTGGACGAAGGTGAACGGGCACTGGGTTTCGCAATAGACGGCGCCGATAGTACAGCACGTGATCTTTATATTGACTGGCCGTCAGATTCCTTCGCTTTTTCCATGAAAAGTAGCGTTCGGGTTGCACCCCTACACCGATCTTCCTCAGTCGATCGCGCATTTCTTTCGGATAGTCTCTATTACTAGTATGTCTCGCTATTTCCCGATGAACATCTGACCGTATCTTCCAACTGTACTCGTGCCACCAAGTCCGACCCTTCTCCGAAACTTTGCGACGACGCAGGTCATTCTGAAACTTAAGCCGCCCGAGTCTACGAGGGCGGAGAACCCGTACTCCCGTGGCGTCAAGGTCAAACAATGCCGGGTTCGCCGCATCCTTGACAGAATCGAAATAAACATCGGCATCCATCTCTCGGGCTAGTGCCAGTGTCATGGTAATTTCGAGAGCCATGTGTCCGTATACCTTGGTATTCGGACGCACGACGAGCACCTGGCGCCCATCTCGCTGTACAAGCGTGCCGACCCCAGCACTAGAGTAGTGAAGTCCATCCATTACTTTGACACCAGCACCATGCTCAACGATTGTTGAATCTAGTAGTTGTGATCATCATCCCCTTCAACTGACACCAGAACACGGACAAGCCTTCCCGAGACTCTCGTGGTGGGAAGTCAGACTACGGCGATCAACTGCACCGGGTAGTTAGACGAACACATCGGCCGAGTTACTAGCAGTCTTCGATCCGACTGTCGGTCCCGCCCCGGCATAAACCGATGCCAGGGCCTGATTGGTAGGGCCGTAGGGGCAGGGAGGACACGTATCAAACACGAGACGTTTGTAATGCTCCCGCCGTGCCTCACTCGACCAAAACTCACCGAATGTTTGATCCAGAATATTTCCCATTGCGAAATTCACGTCATGGCGAGTGTAGCAACAGGGGTACACGTCTCCGGTCGCCGCAACGTACGTGGTGTGGTTGGAGTAAAAACACACCAGGTTGGGGTCACCCAGTTTTACGGTGTCTTCCGTTCGGTCGATGTTCATCCAGACACGAAAGCTTTCGGTTTCGAGTTCTTCCCGCGCCGAACGAATATCCCGCTCGACTTCGCTCGAATACTGATTCGGCGAAGTCTGTCGTTCGAACGGCGTATCGGGTCTGAACGAAATCCCGTTTACCCCTACGTCACGTGCCAAGCGCGCCGCAACCTTCACATCATGGGCGTTGGTCCGGTAGACCACAAAGCTCGCGTTGAACTGTTGCAGCCCTAATGCTTGTCTCGCTTGACTGAGTTGTCGCACGTTGTCGCACGCGCGCTGATAAGCACCGTCACCCGTTCTCCCTTTGGGGTTGTTAACCTCGCGATAGGTATCAGCCGAGCCACCGTTCATGCTCCACCGAATCCATGACGCATGCGCCAACTCCCGAATTACCTCATCGCCAAGGGGCATCGCCAGGTTCGACGTCATCGCAAACTTGAGCTCGCACTCCTGAATTTTCCTTAAGATTTTGTCCATGCCTGGAAACACCATTGGGTCGCCTGCACCAGTGAACGACACCGCGCTCGTCCCAATTTCGGCGAGTTCGTCAATCAACCGGAGCATTCGGTCCAGGTTCAGTCGACGTGTGCCAGTAAAATCGAAGTTCGAAAAGTTCGCCCGCCGATCGTCGGCATGCCACCAACAAAAACTACATTTAAAGTTGCACGATTCAGTTGGTTCAAGTCGTACGTGGATTGGTGGGCAATCCAGTCCATCGCCTCGCGCAGCAGCCTCGAGTACGTTCGTGTGCTGCAAAATCCGTATTTCTTCATAAAGGCTTTCGGTCTTCTTGACACCCATTCCTAGCTCACTTCCTTGGCCGTAACCATCCGCATCGGTTGCAGCCCTCAACAGTTCCTTCGCGATGGATTAAAGTTCGAAATTGTTCGTAGGCTGGTCCACTGACAATGTCAACCAATGAAGTATCCTTTGCGTTTCCCATCTGTACCGCCATGCAGGGAAACACGGCACCGTCCACATTGATGTGAACACTGGACCAGGGAAACTTGCAGGGCTGGAAGAATTCGCCTACATGTTCCGATTGATTGATATAACGGAGATCGGGTAACGGCTCATCTACCGTGAGTGAGGCGACCGAGGGATGAAGAAATGCAGCCGCCCCGGTACGATTATTGTACTCGCGAACCGCGTTTAGTTGCTTCAAGATGATGTCGAATCGCTCATATGTCGGTGCATGCGACTTCGCCAGAATCGCCTCAACTGTCACCATATAGTCAGCGTGCTGAGTCGGCGATCCCTTCAAAAACATAAACGAGTGCGTATCGCACGACAGCTCTTCGATACAGTACTTATGGATATCTAAGAGTTCATCAGCGTTCTCGTCGAGAATCACGGTCTTCGCATCCAGAACGCACGATGACTTAAGTTCATCCCGACGCGTGGCGAAATAGCGCATCATTTCCTCGGTGTGTCGCCACTTCTCCTTACTTACGTCCCGCACCGTGTTTCCAATGTCGTCAATGGAGACTGACAACACCCCAAATCGCTCGCGCGGCAACATGAAATCGATAATCTCTGGTGTCAACAGCACGCCGTTGCAGATCATGTTGCAATCAAAGCGTTCAGCCACGGCAGTGAACACGTCACGAAACCCCTTAAACACGAGCGGTTCGCCACCCGTAAGCGTGACCCGCGCGTGTTCCGGTAATTGCTTAACGACCGCCAACCAGTCGTCGGTCGTCATGAACCCTTTCCGCGGAGTGCGCTCCTGAAAGCAGAAGTGGCAATTCAGATTGCACAGATTCGTCAGAACGAAGACGTACCGATCAGGCAACACATCCGTTCTGCCGTATGCGTGATCCGTGAATGCTTCGTGCTTATCATGCAGCGCGGTTACCGCTCGACGGCTTTGCATCGCACTCACTGTGTAAACCCCTTCCCCTTAGCGATCAACTGCGTCAACTGGTTTCTGACCAGACGTAGGCCGTGCCGACACTGAGTTTCCATTATTCGTCCAGCTGTCGTCCTCCGCGCCGAAAGTAGTTACCTGCTATCCGTCGCAGCTTTAGGAGTCGGTGTGTCAGGAGTTGACTACTCCGACGAACTGCCTTCGAACTCCGACGCAGCATTCGAGTCGACCGCCGATAAACTTTTGTCAAAATCCACCGCAGCATTCCAGCCGATCGCCGCCGTACCCTAACGATTCCTGGTGCGACTATTTGCCACAGCCAAACCACTGGAATAGCACCATGGATAACCACGAATAGCAGTGGCTTTATTACACGCATTACCAAATGGGCGGTGCGTTCTTGAGCAGTGCGACGTTTGTCTGGATTCCACCGGCGGCCTGGTTTACGCTTGGTTGCCTCCTTCCTGCGCCCGGTTAGCCATCCCACGAGATATGCTGCGGCACGAAGCGGGTAGAACACGGTGGAAAAGCGCTGGGGAGCAACCGCCAGTTCCGCCAGCGCCTCAATTTCCTGTGCCAGTATTGGAGACGCCTCGTGGTCTATTCCTCTTGGTCGAATAAAGGCCTCCGTAAAGCGACGACTTCTCGGGTCTGGATGCCCGCTTGCACGGAGTCGCTCCCCAATGACCTGGAGAAATTCCTCCATCGTCTTGCCCGTGTAGAGTAGGCCACCCCCGACCTGAACCAGGTGGTTAAAATGAAGCGAGCCCCCTTGCGAGTGAGAAAACTCCGGCACAACCGGTGCACACACAGGCCGTCCTACGATACCAGCCTCGACCATCCCACTGCTGTTGACGCCGACAACGACCCGGCTGTGGTAAATGGAATGGAAGTAGTCCAACGTATTCTCTGAGCTGAAAAAATTCCACAAGGAATCTTGTCCGTCGTCCGGCACGGTTTCTAGTGGCGGCCAAAACGCAAGGTTTTCAAAGCGCAGAGGTTGACGCTCACGGGCTTGCCATGCCTCACGGGGTCTGAAGAGGTCAGCTGTCGCCGTTGGCTGATGATTATCGGTCTTCGCACCGAGAAGCTTAAACGTCCTCCAGTGACGTATGTTGGTCGGGTGTGGACGCACCAACACACCCACCTCGCGCAACTTTGGATCGGATGCATTCTGTAATTCTTCGATGAAGGCCGCCACAAATACGGCCTCATCAGGTGCGATGAAACGCGACGACCCCATATACAGAATGAATGGGCGTTTCGGATTCAAGCCGACCTTCTGACAGAAGGTCTCCTGTGATTCGGTTGGGATCATGTTGAACCAGTGATCAAAGAGTTGCGCACCTGATAGGACAACTTGCTCTGGTTTGGCACCATGCAATTCGATCGCTTCTCGGCGTTGCGCCTCATTCCAGACAAATATTCGGTCCGGAATCTCTCGAATCAAGCCCTTGTTCGTAAGATTGTCCCAACTCGCAACACATAACGCTGTTGGAATACCGAGTGCCTTGGCCGCCTTGACGTGTTCGACCTGGGTGGATCCAACGTCGATAAGTGGAGTAACGAGGAATACGTCTGGTTTCTCTTCCTTTAATTTTCCAAGGGACGGCGTATGCAAGGGCATCGCATGGTCTAAGCACGACAGTGCCCATAGACACGCTCGGCGAGACCACGTGCCGAAACGGGCAAAGATCGTAGCGAACCACAGACCGCCAACGGGGGCTTTGGAAGCGACGCGTCTCCTGAACGCCGTCGCTGACTTATATCTGGGATCAAGGTAGCGAATGTAGTCCTGTGTCGATCTGATAGCAAGACCAGCGGACAACCAAACACCGGGATCAAATTTTGGCCACCGGCGATACGTCACATTGGGACAGTCGGCCATCAAGCGATCGAGTGTCGCTTGCTCACGGAGTTTGTTTCGACCATCCACAGCCGAAATATGTATCTGGTGACCTTGCGCTGCCAAATGCCGCAGAGTACGGTCATAGTTCCGAACAAAACCCACGTGCGCGAGACTAAAAACAATCTTCATGGCGTGTTCGTGTCCTGTTCACGACAACCTATCCATTCCTAAGGTTCTGAGACATACGAACGAATGCCTGTGTCAAGCTTTGTGAACGAGACTTCTGGTAACACCCGCCGTAAGGTCGACGTATCAAATACCAGATCGAAATCCCGCGTTGCATCAGCAGCTATCGGGGTAACCTTCTGAGCCATCCCGAATGCTCGGCATACGGCTTTCCCAATCGACGAAATCGCCACACTTTCACCCGTTCCGACATTGATGACTCCATGATATGTCGTCGACAGTAATTGAATGACCACCTCCGATAAATCAGGCAGAAACACGTAGTCGCGAAGCGTACTTCCGCTTCCCGTAACCACGACTGAACCCCGCTCCTTGAGAGCGTGAACCATCTTTCCGATGACGCTGTGATCGTTCGGCCACGCGCCATAAATTCCTGGAATGCGGAGCACCGTCACCGGACACTTCACCTCACCAGACGACAATAGCGACCACTCCCCGACGAATTTCGCAAGGGCGTACCACGAATCAGGATCGATACACGTGTCCTCAGTAATCGGCGTTGGGGGACGTCGTCCATACACCTCGGCAGTACTGAAATAGATAATCCTCGTAACTGGCGCCAACTTATGGTGCCGGACGAAGTTGTAAATGAGCGCTGTATTCTCCGTATAGGCCTTGTAGCTCAGTGCCTTCCACTTATTAATGACCGCGCAAAACACGACCGTTACGGGCCCATCGGGAAGCGAACGGAACATTTGCTCGACCGCTGCTGAGTCGCGAAAATCACAGTCCGCTGACGATATCGCTTGCACCAGCCACCCGCGGCGCCTCAACTCCATCACCAGGTGCGCCCCAACGTAACTGGTGCCGCCGACGAGAAGGATGTTTTTGGCGGGATCGTTGGTTGACGTCACGATTAACTGTCGTGTATTTGGAAATGCCGCTCTGCCCAATTCGCCCCGATGTAACCACTCCCAAGAAAGCCCCGATCTTCGCCCCACTTCCGTACATACGCTATGCCACCGTCTCGCTCACGCTTATTGAACTCAATAGCGGCGGCGGTTGCCTGCTCCCGATAGGCTCGTTGTTTCGAGGTCGCCACCCATCCATCGCGAAGTCCGGACACCATTTCACGCACGACTTCCAAGATCTCATCTGAAGTGTTGTCTACATACTGGAATAAGATTATCTGCCGCATCTTGCTGAGGTATCGATGTGTCAACATGTCGTTGAGTCGAAGCGGCTGACCGGTTGAACGATCGTGGACTCGTTTAAGAATATAAAGACGATCCTTGCGAACCGGATACCCACTAATCGGATCCGTAGCATTCACTAGAACCGACGGCGTGTTGGTGAGATAGCTCACCGAATAAGGACCGGACTCTCCACACAGAACGAACTCGCTCTGTAACAAGCAATATAGCTCCAGGGCAGGCGTGCGTATGGGCGATGTCGCCAGATCGAATAGCCCAGCCCTGTGGTAAGGCTCCATGAGTGGGTCACCTAGACGCACCACGGCGTATCCTTCATTAACAAGGTAGTCGATAGCTTGCGAGTACGAATCGATTCTTGCGTTCCTCACGATATCGGTCCGATTATTAAATTTTCGGCGTCCCAACTTTCGGCCTTCCAACAAGATGACGCTCGCATCTTGTATTTCTTCACCCTGATGAAATCCAGATTCACGCGCATGAACCGTCACCATCTTCGTTGCGGGTTGTATCCCCAGTTGGCTCAAACGCTCTCGAAGATCAGCGCACATATCGGCCGGCAAATACGTGTTGAGTGGTTGCTCGATGTTGCGACGGAATAAGTAAAGTTTCGTGTTCTTGGCTTGATGAACCTCGTCCATGGCTTGGCCAATCAATCCATCGATGTCAACAGGCGAGCCGAGATCGTCGAGCAGCTTTGCCATGTTCTTATAAGGATTATGAGATGTGCCTTTCGTGGCTTTATATTCGAAGCTGCCTTTTCCCAGAGCATCGAACCAACGAGTGCTCGCCTTGCACCAACGAATCAGTAAGGCTGGAAAGTATTTCCGCTGCGCGTACCAGTGCGCCTCATAAGCCAACTCGGTTGATAGTGCAACCGCGAACACCTCGAATGCTTTAAGTTTCCATCGCAGTTTGAGCCGCAGTGATCGCCAACCGGCACAGTGCACGATGTCGACTTCATCGGCTCTAACTTCGAAGAGCGACGAATTCACGACGGGGTTTGGCTGCACAACATACACCCGCATACCGGTAAGACGACTGAACGTGAAGGCCATTAATAGCTCAAGGGCGCAGTGCCCATAGTGGCGACCCGACGGGCGACAGAGCAGCGCCGGCTGACCGCCAACCGATATCTTTCGTAAATAATCAGAGTAACCCACGACATGCTTCTCGAGGAGCCGCTCTACCTCCTCACGCTATTCCCGATAGAACGCGTGCACGCACTCGAGTACGTAGTCCAACTGCTGGCGGGTAACGTGCTGATGCGCTGGAATGGTGAGTATTTCAGAGGCTTGTTGTTCACACGCAGGAAACGACCCGACTCGGTAGCCGAGATCCTTCGCAGCGTCCTGAAGGTGAAGCGGAATGGGATAATGCACGCGACATTCGACACCACGGCTCGTCAGATGCTCCATCAGTGCATCTCGACGCGTAGCACGAACGAGGTAGAGTTGATACACCTCGCGATATTTTGGCGGTCGGTCCGGTGGTGAGATGTGACCGACCAGGTCACGCAGCCCCTCATCCAATTGCCTCGCATTTTCATTACGCCTTGCGATCAGCGTTTCCATCGAATCTAAGAGTCGACTCGCAATAATGGCTTGGACGGGCTGCAGTCTTTCGTTGACCCCCCAAAACGTCACATGATCACGGTCGGTCAGACCATGATTGCGATATAACCGCAACCACGTGGCAGTTTTTTTGTCGTTAGTCACGACAATTCCACCGTCTCCCCAAACATTGAGTGGCTTCAACGGATGCATGCTAAATGCGTTGACGTGGCCGAACGTGCCCACACACCGACCATTAACCTTCGCCCCGACGGCAGGGCACGCATCTTCCACTACTTTAAGTTGGTGTTCGCTCGCAATGTCCATGACGCGCTCAATGTCACAGGGACACCCGGCCCAATGCACCGGAACGATCGCCTTCGTGCGTGACGTCACCGCCGCTGGAATGCGATCGACGTCGATTTGATAACGGTCGTCGCAATCCACGAACACCGGCGTCGCACCAACCGCAACGATGGCCCCGACTGTCGCAACGAACGTGTTGGGGACCGTGATGACCTCATCTCCACGCCCGATTCCGGCGGCCCGAAGCGCAAGAATTAACGCACCCGTGCCGGTGTTCGTGCCAACCGCGTATTTCACGCCGATGTATTCCGCAAACTTTTGCTCGAACGCCTCCACATAGGGACCGATGGTGAACTCGCCGGTCGATACCCACTCGCGCAGGTCCTTAAAATACGCGTCGACGTCTGAGAATTGTTGGTCCAGATATGCGTACCGAACGGGCGTCACAGCACTGGGGCTGTCGTCAGTCATCGATAAAACCCCGTGATCAGCTCAATCACTCGATCCTGATCAGCGGTCGTCAGTCCGGGATAGAGTGGCAGGCTCAAAATACGCTCAGCCTGTTGGCTGACGACAGGAAAAGCATCAGGACCATAACCCAACGACCGGGCCGCCGGCTGTCTGTGAATGGGAACCGGATAATGCACGATTACCTCGACGCCGTTGGACCGAAGGTGTCGCTGCAGGTCGTCGCGTCGGTCGCATTGAATGACGTACGTTTGGTAAACGTGACGTTCACCGGAACCCTCAGTGGGAACGGTTACGGACGACGCAAGGGCTCCGTTGTACCTCAAGGCCAGTCGCCGGCGCTCTTCAGTCCACGCCTCCAGATAGCCAGACTGAATCCGCAAGAACGCTGCCTGTAACGCGTCCAGTCGCTCATTGCTGCTCCAGAACTCACAGGTGTTTCGATCGCGGAGCCCGTGACTCCGAGCACGAACCAGGCGTTCAGTGAGATCGGGGTCGTTCGTTGTCACGATCCCGGCATCTCCGAATGCATGCAGGTTCTTCAGGGGGTGCAGGCTGAACGCTGCAGCGCGTCCCCAGCTACCAACAGGGCGCCCGCCCAACTTTGCACCAACGGCCTGTGCAGCATCTTCGAGCACAAACGCGTCATGCCGAGCCGCCACTTCCATGATCTCAGGCATTCGAGCAGGACGCCCGGTGAGGTGAACCGGAACAACCCCTCGAGTTCGCGGCGACATCACTGCTTCGATCGCCGATGGATCGAGATTCATGTCCGATCCGACATCCGCAAACACTGGACGCCCACCCACCCGCGCGATTGCTGATGCTGACGCAATAAAGGAATTCGGTGCAGTGATGACTTCATCTCCATCCGATAGGCCTAACGCTTCAAGCGTTAACTCCAAAGCAGCAGTACCGCTCGCCACCCCGACCGCATGTCGCACGCCACAATAGTCGGCGAACCACTGCTCGAATGCCGACACCTCAGGACCCAGAATGAATTGCCCGCTATCGATCACCTGCTCAAATAGCTGCAATAGCTCGGACCTGAGTTCCGGCTCGCGCGGCGCCAAACTTACGTAGCGAACATCGAATGCCATTTAACTCATGCTCGAAGAACAAACTCAGCGGACTCGTCACGCAAGAAGTCGAGATGCACTTGACCCCATCGGACCATTCGTCCAAGGCCATCCTCAAGGCTGATCTGTTGTTCCCATCCGAGATCTTGCTTAATCGCCGAACTATCCAGCCAGTACTGTGAGTCTTCTCCTTCACGACCCGGTGTTACTTCACACAACTCTTCGAAGGGCATACCGAGCGCACGCGCGACGCCCGCGACTAGATCCCGAATGGAAATTGGTTCTGGTGGGCCAACATTGTAAATTCGACCTAAGGGTGCCTTCTGCACCATGAGATAAAGCGCAACGGCTAGATCTCTTGCGTGAAAGTACGATTTCCGTGCCCTGCCGCCACCTTGGAGCGGAATCTTTCGATTCGTCAAACCGGCAACGACGGCACGTGGTACCACGCGATACATCTGCTGCCCTTCCCCGTAGGCGTTGGATGGACGGATGATGTTCATTGGGAACTGACGCACATTGAACATCGAAAGCAGGTGCAGGTCTCCAGCCATCTTAGATACGCCGTAGGGACTATTCGGCCGAAGCGGTGCATCTTCTCCGGCCGGCGCATCAACGTCCCCGTAGAGTTCAGAGCTGCCCACCTGGATATAGCGCCGAAGATAGTCACGCTCGCTTAACCCCTCGACGATTTTGGCGAGCGCCGTGACGTTACTGTCGTAAAAGCGCCACGACTTCGTCCATGACGCGCCGTGCGCTAAAGCCGCAAAGTTCATGATGACTTCTGGCTTGGCTCGATCGAACAACTCAAATAAGCGATCCTGCTCGTACACGAGGTGGATCTGGTGGTATTCGTATCGCGAGTCGCCTCGACCAAGCCCTAACGAGTTATGCCTCTGGTTTTTCTGAGTTCCGCCCCACGCAAATGACTGAGCGTGTATCGTCCTGTTCTAATAGGTACTGTGCCGTGTGCACACCAAATACTCCGTTGCCGCCAAGAATCACGTACGTCTTCAATCGTTATGCTCCTTAACTAAAGTTTAATTTCGTTATCGTTGACGGCACCTCACCAGCAGGCTAGTCACTAGAAGGGACCTGAAAAACTCGGGTCAGGAACATCAAGTGGCTGACCATCCTCGTCTGGCAGCACCAGTAATGGAACACTCTCTAATTGCATGATTTCGGTCGCAACAGTCAACACATCGACCGCGCGCGGGTAATAGTGCTGTGCCAGCGCCGGTGACGTCGGTACCGGACATTCCGGAAAGCCAAGTCGGCGCGGTGGCGTTCTGAGCACCCCCCATAGACGTTCAGCAACAGTGGCCACTACCTCGGCCCCGAATCCCATGGTTTTCCAACTCATGTCAACAACAAGTAGACGGCCGGTCTTTCGAACAGAATCAAGGACCAGGCGTTCATCCCAAGGTCGAATCGAACGCAGGTCAATCACCTCAGTCTCGACACCGACCGTCACTAAGGCATCAGCCGCGCGGAGCGCTTCAAGCGTCATATATGAACACGACACAATCGTCAGATCGCTTCCCTGTCGCAATACGCGTGCCTCACCCAGTGGAACACGATAGACCGACTCAGGAACCGGACCACTGACGTTGTACAGCCACCGATGCTCTAAGCAAATAACGGGGTTGTCATCCTCAACGCTCGCAATCAGTAAGCCCTTGGCATCATATGGTGTCGCTGGCATCACAACCCGCAAGCCCGGAATATGTGCGAACCAACTGTGCAGACTCTGCGAATGCTGCGGCCCTTGTCCCCACCCACGACCGATGAGCATTCGAATAACGAGCGGCACCCGCATTTGACCAGAGAACATGTAGTGCCATTTCGCCGCCTGATTGACAATCTGTTCCAGCGCGAGCAGGGCAAAATCGAGTCGCTGGTGAACCATGATCGGACGCGCTCCCATTAGGGCGGATCCGATAGCAACACCGGTCATCCCATTCTCTGAAGCCGGCATGTCGGTCACACGATCGGTTCCGTATTTCTCCTGGAGACCGGCTGTCGTACCAAAGACTCCCTTCGGGTCTGGCACACCGAGACCAAAGAGATGCACGGACCCATCCTTCGCCATGCATAAATCGGTGGCTTCATGAATGGCTTCCCAGAACTTGAGCTGTCTATCCATCACTAGTAACGCAATTAACCCGCGTAGACGTTCGCCATGAGTTGTCCGGCAGCTGGAAACGGCGCGCGCTTGGCGGATTCGAAGGCTTCTTCGATTTCACTCTCTAGATCAGTTTTCAGCTGAACGTGTTCATCCGAAGTAACCAGGCCGTTTTCACTAAGATATCTCTCCATGCGTTTGATAGGACAACGCTGTTTCCACTCCTCAAATTCAGCTACAGTTCGATAGCCAAGGTCGTTGTCATAATTGGGACCACAGTGCTCCATCCATCGATAGGTCATGAACTCAAGAAACGAGGGGCCAAGGCCGGCACGTGCTCGACCAATGGCTTCATCCGCCAGCGCATACACACCAATCACATTATTTCCATCAGACCGACGTGTCCAGATTCCGTGCCCCTTCGCAATATCTGATACCTCAGTTTCATCTGGGCAACGGACAGATAGCGGCGAATACACCGAATACAGGTTGTTCTCGCATACGAACACGACCGGCAACTTCCGAACGGCTGCAAACTTGGCTGCCTCGTGAAAAACGCCCTCCTCAACGGCTGCTTCTCCGAAAAAGCTCACGATCACGCGCGACTCCTGCTGCAACACCGAACCCCATGCCGCACCGACGGCGATGGGTATTGTCGAACCCACGATGGGAACGGCCCCCAAGAAACCGGCATTGAGATCAACTAGGTGCATGGAACCACCAATACCGGACGAACACCCAGTCGCCTTGCCGTAGAGCTCGGCCACCATCGCCTTAAGATTTCCCCCCTTCGCCAAATAGTGCCCGTGGGATCGATGTGCGCTCAAGACGAGGTCCTCTGGCACGAGGTGCGCACAGACGCCGACCGGGGGCGCCTCTTGGCCGATCGATAGGTGAACAGGGCACCGCATTTCCTGCTCTGGGTACAGCTTGACAATTTTTTCCTCAAGCATGCGGATGCGTAACATCTGTCGATATAGCTCGACTTGCACCTGCGAGACAACACTCGAATCGTCCATTCCATGCATAGATTTATCTCTCACATACGACGTTGTGAAACGCCGAAACGTAACGGAGTCTTCCGTGCTGCGCTCATTCGGTAAGTGTCCAATAGTAGTCCCCCGTATATCCTGCTTGCCGGAATAACGATCGCCATCCTTCAGGATCAAAGTACGTTTCTGCCGTGAGAACCCAGCGCTCAAGATTCTCCCGTTGTTCGTCATTAAGCCACGAATCAATTTGGATGTACTTGTGGCGGCGACTAACTCGCTGAATCTCACGGACAGCCTCTAGGCATTGAACCCTAGGAAGATTGTGAATGGCGTTGATGGACACAACGAGATCGAAGGAGTCATTTGCGTACGGCAGGTGTTCAGCGCTACCGACTGACAGACGACACCTGACATCTTCCATGGACTGCTGGATCGCGTACTCCGAAAGGTCAAAGCCATAAACCTTAATACCTGGAATAACCTGACGCAGGTCGTGCAGCATAAATCCCTTTGCGCACCCAACATCCAACACCCGGTCGCCAGCAGTCACACCATAGAAGTCCCTAATTCTGGTAGCCACTGCAATCCATCGACCGTCATAGCGATAACCACCGTAGCCTTGCGTGCGTTCACCATCGAAATATTCTCGCCCGAACATCCTTGCGATTGCTCGATTCTCTAAGCTTGCCGAACGATTCTCAGCAAGGGAACGCTTGATTCGTGGGTACGAATCCAGAAGATTGATTTCCCTCATCGGTCACGTGCACGATACGTCTGTGCTGCGGTAATCGATCGATCCCATAGCTCAACGAGAAACTCTGGGGCCGGTAACTCTAACGCCACTACTCGTTCGACAAATCGGAGGTCTTGCCCCTCGAAACATTTCACTGGCTGCATATCATCGTAACGGGACCAAAACACAGTCAACCTGTACCGATCGCCAAGGTCTGTCTGTACGTCTCGGCTTAATAACCAGTGCAGGTCAGCACACCAATAGGCTGTCTCCTCGACAAATTCTCGTCTGGCACATTGCTCTATGGTTTCACCAGGCTCACGGTGACCACCCGGAAGAACCCACAAGCCCGCATGATTTAATCCTGGTTTATTGTCTCGATGTTGAAGCAACACCGAGCCGTCGTTTCGCAGGAGCGCGACAGCTGCCACATCATTCAAGAGAGCCAAGCAATCCCCGACGCGAAGGGGGTGTCAGGACGCAGTGGTACGTACTACGACTTGGTGCGTCTCAGCGATCCCGTTTTTAAACAACGCATACTGGAAGGACGGAAAACTCTTCAGGCATGCAGTTACATCAAAGTTTCGATGAGTAATGGCGACGCCGCGCGGCTTTTGTTCAATACGAACGTCGTTGCCAACCAGTGCTCCGATCACCTGCGCCGCATCAAAAAAAGATACGGACTGGCCAGTCGCCACGTTCAAAATCCCGTCGCTTCGATGGGTAAGGCACGATGTAATAAGTGTGGCAAGATCACCCACCCACATATGATCACGTTTTTCTTCACCACCTCCAAATAAGGTGATGCTTCTGGAATCCAGCGCTGTTCTCAAAAACCGATTTGGCCCATAGCCATTATGGGTGTCGCCAGCGCCATACAACAGCGAGCCTCTCAAAATTGCCAACGGCACGCCAGCATCCTGCGCCGTCTTCTGTAGCATCCGTTCACGAGCAAGGTGCATCACTCCGTGAAAGCTCGACGGATCACAACACGAGGTTTCGCGTACGAGAGCCACGTCGTCTCGATAGACAGCATCTGAACTCACATAAACGAGATGCGAACACGGCGAGACAGACATGGCCGCGCAGACATGCTCGGCCATCGAGAGGTTTCGCATCAGAGTCCGGATGTCCCGACCTTTGTCTGGTGTAAGCGCAGACACGAATACAACGCTGTCATCAGATTGAAAGATCTCCTGAAGCTGATCTACGGATTCTGGTTGGCAAAGGTCAACATCCGTCGATGAAAGTTCGAGAACCGACGAACCACCGCCGCGGAGTGCATTTATCACGTAACGCGCGACGAAGCCGTGCGCTCCTAGAACAACACACCTATTTGGTGTGACTGGTGTCTCATTTTGATGCTTTAACATGCAATTGCGTTTCCTCTGTATTGAGAACCGAGCCGATGGTAGTCCAACCCTCTCATATCGCAATCAGCCTCAGCCAGCACGCCAAACGGGTCAATAATGACGCGCCCACGCATAGTCGCACTCAATCGTTCTATATCGACGCGTCCGAATTCGTCCCACGCGGTCATAACGACAACGACATCTGCACCGCATGCGGCATCTATTGGATTCGAACACGACACCACGTCCGGGTAATAAGCAGAGTCAAGCCTGGCCACAGGATCGTACGTTCGAATCGAGCAATCACTCAACGCCTCTAGAAGATGCAAGGCCGGTGAATTAACCATTGACCCAGTATTCGGCTTGTATGTCAGACCCCACACCGATACTACGGGATTCGACAGCTTGGTCATGACTTGTCGGTGAATTACACGGAGCGCCCAATCTCGACGAAAGCGACTAAGGTCAAACCACTGCTGGACGAGGTCCACATCGGCACCAGTCTCGGCCGCGATATGCTGCAGCGTCGCGAGATCACGTACAAGATTGCTTCCGCCAATACCGAGACCAGGTACTAAGTACGCGTGTTCACCGATTCTCCGGTCCAGACGCAACCCAGGCACAATTTCTGACCATTCGGCTCCAGTTGCCTCACAGACGCCAGCCAGCATATTAGTCGTGGACACCGACGACACGAGAAACATATTGATGGCAATCTTGGTCAACTCGGCACTTTCGTAGCGCATGACCAAAACAGGACAATCGAAATGCTCAAGGAATCGGCGGTAGGCTTGCGGAACGCTGGTATCTGAACCGACACACCCAACTATGATGCGTTCTGGGTGAAGCGCGCGTTCAACCGCCTGACCAAAAACCAACGTTTCCACCTGATAGAAAAGTTGTAGCTGACGTGTCGCTAGCGCGTCGATATTGAGCGACAAGCGCCTCGTGAAGCCAGGGGGCACTTGGCTGAGTACAACCAGTGCCGTTCCTGGAGATGCAACGCCAGCGACACGTTCGACAAGCGATCGTACCGGCGCTAGCTCGCTATTGCCCTCATGATCGGTCGGCACATCCATTGCGAGATAGATCACGTTGCACTCAGCTAGTGCGGTGAGATCGGTGTCGAACCGTAGTTTGTCGTTGCAGCGGGCCATCAACGCGTCAAGTTCAGGCTCGACAATAGGCAGCCTTCCGCGACGCAACTGCTCACAAAGCAATGGATCCGGATCGTAGGCTCGAACCGGCTCACCTGATTTCGCTGCCGCCGCGATGCCCGAGACGAGACCTAGATGGGAGAGGCCGGCAAAACCGATCATGTCGCGAGACCACGCCTACTGGACGCGTGCGCGCTAACGTCAGCCACCACATCCCCAAACGGAACCGTCAGAGCGCGCGCAATATGCTGCAGCATCAGGTTTATCCATCGATCGTTCTCTAGATTGGTCCCACCCGAACGGCAGAGTTGCTTAAAATACTGGTACTCAGCCTCCCACGTCGGATCAGCTTGGCTTAAACTCTGCGTGTCCTCCTGTGGCCTTCCACTCGGATACACACGCTTCCTGACCGTGAGCGTGCTTGGCCCCCACTTACACAGGCAGTCCACGTGCGCGCTGCCAGTCTCCCCGTAAACGTCCCAGCGAAAACTGTTTCGCCACGATAGTAATGTTGCCTCCAACTCCATCACAGGACGTCCGGAAAACCCAAAGGTAACGTGATCAAAAGCAGCGTTTTCAAATCTGTTGGCACTCCATACTTCTGGTAGACCCGGGGGACGACCGAAACAGAACAACGCCAAATCGAGCAAGTGAGACCCAAGATCCGCCACAACACCCAGGCCCCGGTCACGCCAGGGTGAACCCTTGACATCGCGGGCAGTCCCATTGCCGTAGAACCCCCGCACCAGGTACACGTCGCCAATGTCCTGTGCGTCAATGAACTCCTTAAGGCGGACCAGGTGCGGTTCAAAGCGGTGGTTGTACGCCGTGTAACACGCGCTTCCCATTCGACGATGAGCTTCGTCCAGGCGCACTAGCACATCATCATGCACAGCCAGTAGAGGCTTCTCAACGAGAACGTGCTTTCCACAGTTAAGGAGGTACTCTACGAGCTGAATCTTGGTATCGTCAGGCGTGCAGACGCACGCGGCATCGTAGGTCTTGAGCGGCACCTCCTCGATCTTCGTGAAGTCCGCAACGTTCACTACTGGATCGACGGTCGCTACGACATCGGCTCCAGCAATACGTTGTCGCTTCTTCCCTTGCACGCCCAAGCCGACGATCACAACTCTCATTCGTAATTCACCTGCCGCTCGATGAGGCTCATCTTCGCCAGAACTTCCTCTTGGCTCACCGGACGGTTGCCCTCCCGTTCACACTCGACTGCCGCCGCAAGACTACCAATGATTGAAGACTGCACGGGACACCGGCTCGCCACCTGACTCAGCGCTCCATAGGAGAGGAGCGCGTCGCCGGCACCCACCGGATCGACTACGTGGGTTGCAAAACTGTCGATCGAGAAGAACGCTCGGACATCGTTGCTACCCTCCCTGTAGGTAAGGATGCCGCGATCGCCGATCTTGAGTATCAGCGTCTTACACCGCGCACGCTTGTAGAGCTCAAGCGCCAACGGTCGAATTACGGAGTCTTGGTCGCCCATAGCAAAACGCGCTTCCTTCTCGTTCGGCGTGATGAGATCAAACCCTTCGAACTCCAGAATATTTCCCCACCGACTCGCCACCTGACTGTCCGCTATACGGAGAGCTCTTGCATCCAAAGCGTCGATGAATATCGGCGTCGTCGCACGGCTAAAGATGCCGTGCCGAAAATCGCTAAATATATAGGCGTCGACCGTCTGGTCGCGCAGATAGGTCACAATCTCATCGCGGATCGTTTCAGAGATCGACCGATTGTCGACCTTGTCGATCTTGAGTAATCGATAACTGTCAGCAATAAAGACATTCTTCTGCGTCGTTGGACGTGTACTATCGACGATGGCTCGACATTGAATCCCGTACTTATTCATTTCCTCTAGCACGAAATCCTTCCGCGCATCATCCCCCAAAACGGTCGTGAAGATAACTTCGGCGCCTGCTTGCCTAACATGTCTAGCGACAACGGCAGCACCGCCAACGTAGTCGACTTCACGCTCATACCGAACACTCAGTGTCGGAGTCTTACTTGTGCTACTGCCGATGGTCGAGCCGTATATATACGAGTCGACGATCGTGTCACCTAGAATATGCACCCGAAGACCTGCAAACTTATCGAGCGTCGCTCTCAAATCATTAAAAGTGACGGACTCCGACTCCATCAGTGTCAGAAGCTTCTCGGCAGCAATGTTTGGGCGCGCGTTTTCGATGAACGCGGAAGATGAGAATACGATGTCACCAGGTGTAAAGATCGCTTCACCACCGAAGCTGCTCAGTGCATCGATTTCTTCCTGCGTCTTCGGCCCAACCACGCCATCAAAGTACTCATACCCTTTTGCAAAATAATCCGGCTGCAGAAAGTTAATGTTGACTACAGGGGTCTCGTTCTCGTCAATCAGCACATAGTCGACCATTTCGAGCGCAGCAAGATTCATCGCACGAAGTTGCTGCGGCACGAACGGACGAAAGTGTGCCTTGGCAATGAAGGCGTCGCAGGTAAGGCTCGCAACAAGAATCTCTGCTTTGCTCTTTGCATACATCAAGTGCCGAACGTGTCCAGGATGGACAAGGTCGAACGTGCCATGCACATGATGACCTTTCGAGTGCGTGGCCGCGTACCAATAACTTCACGAAGCTCCTCACGTGTTTTGATTTTTCTTTGGTAGTTGTTCGTCTTCGGCTTCATCGTCATGAGTGCTTATCCGACAACGTGGAGAACCAGCTCTTCGTAGCAGCCGCGATTGAATCCAGATCCCAGACTGGCGCGTGGCGCCAGTAATCGATCTGAGCAAGCATCTGCGACAAGCCCTCCTCGAACGGTACCTCCGGCGCCCAGCCGAGCTCGACCCCAGCCTTTGTGATGTCGGCCCAGGTGCAGTCGGGCTCGCCAGGACGCTTGGGTAGGTAAACGACCTCCCCACCGAGCAGTTCGACGAGCCGGTTGACTGACTGGGGCTGGCCAGCGCCGATGTTGTAGACCTCCTGAACACGCTCTGACTCGGCTGCGATAAGGAAGACTCGAGCGAGGTCGGTGACAAACACAAAGTCGCGCGTCTGCGTTCCGTCGCCGACAACCGTGAACGGTTTTCCAGCCAGCTTCTGCGCCAGGAAGACTCCGAACACTGCGCCGTACGCACCGGTAGTCCGGGACCGTGGCCCATAGGCGTTGAAGATCCGGATCGAGACGACTGGCAACTCGTAGACCTGCCCCCAATGCAGCACTGCCTGCTCACCCTGATACTTGCTGAGAGCGTATGGATACTCTGGAGAGATGGGAGCCCTTTCGGTCGTCGGGAGTTCGGTGGCAAGCCCATAGCAGGAAGAAGATGCCGCGTACACGAACTTACGGACACCCGCGTGCCGCGCCGCCTCGAGCGCGTGGACCGTACCCATTACGTTTGTTGATAAATAATCCGTCGGCCGGTCAATTGATGGCACGATGTCGCCGATACCAGCAAAATGGAAGACGAAGTCAACTCCCTCAAACAGCTCAGACTCTGGGGAAAGGTCCCGAAGGTCGACAACGTGAAACGTGAAACCCGGCTGGCCCTCAACGTGCGCAAGGTTGGCACGTCGACCAGTCACGAGACTATCGAGCGCGCGCACACGGCACCCTCGCGCCAGCGCAAGATCCACCATGTGGCTGCCGATGAACCCGGCCGCACCGGTCACGACCACCGTCCGAGCTTCGGTCATGTAAGTGCCAGCTGTGTGGCCTTCACGTTGAAGTACCGCGGGTCGTCCATGCTGCCTGGCAGCTTACCGGCGCGGAACGCTGCGCAAACATCGCGCACAGCATCCTTAATGTTCCGCTTAGGCTTCCACTCGAGCTGCTCATTAATCTTGCGTGACGTTACGTGATACGAACGTGGATCGTCGCTGGGTGTGGTCTCGAGAGCGATTGGAGCCATCTCGGACATCTCTTGCTCGACGACATCTTTCACAATGTTCGCCAACTCGAGCACCGTATTGTTCTGATATGCGGCGTTAAAGATCTCCCCGCCGATTTTCGCCGCCGGCATAGTAAGAAGCTCGACGTAAAGCTCAGCAATGTCGTCGATGTGAATGTTCGGCCGCTTCTGAGCGCCGCCGAACACGGTGATCTTGCCACGGTTGACGGCGTGATTGGTCAGGATGTTAACAGTCAGGTCGAGCCGCATCCGAGGAGAGTAACCACAGACGGTGGCAGGCCGAATGATCACCGTCGTGAAGTCCCGAGCTTGATATCTCAACAGGATCGGCTCAGCCAACCCCTTGTACTTGTTGTACTCACTCACCGGAACCAACGGGTGCTCCTCTGTCACCTCCGGCGCGTCACTAACGCCATAGACTGAACTGGTCGAGGCGTTGATGAACCTCTTAACCCCCGCGTCGCGGCACGCAACGACCAGCGGTTCGAAGCAGTCGTAGTTAATCGACCGACTCAGCTCCGGGTCGAGTTCGAAACTCGGATCGTTGGCTATGGCCGCCAAATGGATCACGCTGTCGACTCCAGCAAGCACGTGCCTCAGCGCTACCATGTCACGGATGTCTCCGCGTACAATTTGCAACCGCGGATCTGGCACGAGCCCCTGATCGCCAAATAGCATCAAATCGTAGACGACCACGTCATAGCCGGCCGCCAGCAGCTTTGGTGCAAGCACTGACCCAACGTACCCGGCACCACCGGTCACCAAGACTTTGCCTAAACAATCCTTCTTCTCAGCAAGGGACTTCATCGCGCTGCCGCCGGTCTGGTCTTCGTGCGCTTCCGTGGGGACGTGGACTTGGAGAGCTCGATCGTGTACCCCGCTGCCACGGCATCACGTCTGAACATCTGAACCGTCTCGAGCGAGAACTCATCCAGATCTTTTCCAAGAATAGGTAGCTTGGCGAGCACGTCATCAGTCGCTGTTATGATGTGGCACCCCACGGTATCGGCCTGTACGACGTTGAAGACCTCGCGTGGACTTGCCCAGATGAGCTCAGTAAAAGGCAGCGGCACCAACTGTGTCAACGATTCTTCGATAATCGGCACCGGATCGCAGCCGGCGTCGGCAATTCGTCCGGCGAAGACCGACACGAAGTTACGGGTTCCGACCTCAAGACATTCGGCTACACGTGTGACCTGCTCCGCGGTCAAGAGTGCCGTAACGTTGAGCTGCACCCCCCTCGACGACAGGCGACGCAGGAGCTGTCCGGAGAACTCTCCCCGCGTGTTAGTCACCGGTATCTTAACGAAGACATTGTCGGCCCATGATGCGATTTCGAAGGCCTGCTGCTCCATTTCGTCGAAGTCATCTGAGAAAACCTCGAACGATATCGGCCGGTCACGCACCAGCGCCAGCGCCTCGCGAGCGAATGCATGATAATCCGTGACGCCAGCCTTTCGCATCAGTGTCGGATTTGTAGTGAAGCCTTTGATGACGGGGGTGGCCGCCATACGCGCGATCACTTCAAGACGGGCGCCATCCGCAAACAACTTAATTCGTAGTTGGTTCACTGCAGCCTCCTCACGTCCTACATCAGAGACGACCGTCAACGATCAGACTACTCGCTTCGAACAGAGAATCAACTACGGCGTCTGGCTGGTCCTGCACTGGCTCATCGTGACCGCTTCGCACCAGAATGGTCTGGCAGCCGGCTGCCCGCCCCGCGTTAACGTCGCGCCACCGGTCACCGACCATATACGACCGATCGAGCGCTATCGCCCAATCACGGGCAGCTCCGAGCAGGAGGCCTGGCTTCGGTTTTCGGCACTCGCACTTATCTGCGTCCTGGTGATAGCAGACGCGAATGTCATCGACTGGCAGCGCGTCTCGGAGCCGCGCATGCATTGCCTCGACCACTTCACGGCTTTGACGACCAGCACCAACGTCCGGCTGGTTCGTCACAACGATGAGCCGGTAGTCGGCCACTTGCAGCCGGGCCAGCGCTGTTTCGACGCGTGGAAGTAGGTTGAATTCTTCAAGGGTCTCTGGTGCGTACGGCTTACCTTGACGCACAAACGTTTCGTTGATTACCCCGTCTCGGTCGAGAAAGACCGCCTGAGTCCTCACGCGTCGTTGATCGCGGTCGGTGTGTTGAGACTCTCCCACTTCGGTGGTTTCGAAACGAGCATTGGGTGGCTCACGACACAATGCCAGATGACCGCCTGAAAGGCTTCGGTGTACGGAGTGACAAGCGCTGGGTCAACTGTCGGTACGACGATGACCTCGTCGCCGATGGCCTTGGTATAGCCGCCGTCACGACCCACGATACCGAAGATACGGGTCCCGCGCGTCCGTGCCTCATCAAGCGCTCGGACGATATTAGGACTCACGTTGCGTTCTAGATCGCCGCCGCCGACCGACAACACCAACACTGCGTCCTTGGTACCGGCATGACTGATCCGCAGCCAGGCCGCGAAGACTGTGTCCCAACCTTCGTCGTTCGTACGTGCGGTCAGCTCGGCTACATTGTCAGTCGGCGCATAGGCCTCGATGGCGGTCAATTTCCGGAAGTCGTTGGCAGCGTGGCCGCAGTTGGCTGCGCTGCCACCGACACCCAGCAAGAACAGTCGCCCCGCGCGCTCACGGAGTACCACGAGCTCGGCGACCAGGCGTTCTATGGCGTCTTGGTCGACAAGATGTGCGATCTGACTCGCCTGTACAAGAAACTTGGCTGTGTGTGATGCCATTAGTAAAGGATACAGCTCCGCTTTCTCAGTCACACGCATGCGCGTGACTGACCGTGACCGAGAACCGCGGAACAAACTTTAAGCACAGCTTCGGCACCTGGTACCGAGTTCTGCCCTTGAGGTCGGCTACGGGGTTCTGCATGCACACTTCGCCCGTGGCCGAATCCGACAGAACCTTCGTGGGCTGGTGTGCAGGAATATGCGAACCCGTTTGTTCTCCCAGGGTCGCCACAGAGTCAATAGGCCAGGAGACAACGACATTAAACTGTGTCTAGTGTATAACATACGACGATTCCAGCGCAAGACCGGCACGGACATCCAGGTCGCTCCAGATCTGCGTAACTACGCCACCCAGTGGGTTCAGAGGAACCGCAAACTGAACCGGCTACGTCAGAAATAGGATTACGGGATCAAACTGCACAAGAAGAAGTTACAGAGAATGTCTAGACGTGCTCAAGGCGCAAGGGAAGGAGCTGGCTGTGCTGAAAAGTGCGATTAGCACCTTGCCACCGAGCTTCGCAGCTTAAGGGAAGCCAACCAGAGCGGCAAGTCCTGATCTCAAAAGCTCACCAAAGTCCGATCCGTCAGTTACAATGTGAATATCTTCTTCGAGCGGAACGCGGCGAGTGCGTTACGGGTATCCACCACTAGAGGCATTCGTTTAGCTATCGCCTCGTAATTAAAAAACGAATGATCGGCGCAGATCACGGCGCAATCTGGTAACTCCTTGAACGCCTCGGCTTCCGGCACGTGCGTCAAACTGCTGTGGCCGTCGTCTAACGACGGTACAAACGGGTCGGTGTAAGTGACGCGAGCCCCACGGCGGACGAGGATGGCTATGGTGTCAAGGGCAGGTGACTCGCGCAGGTCACCGACGTCCCGCTTGTATGTCACCCCGAACAGGTGGATATGCGAACCGTTGATCGCTTTGTGTTCACTGTTGAGTGCGTCGGCGACCCGTTCGACCACGTAGGCCGGCATCGATGCGTTCACCTGCCCAGCTAACTCGATGAAGCGGCTCTCAAATCCGTTCTGCCGCGCTTTCCACGAGAGGTAGAAGGGATCGACCGGGATACAATGCCCGCCAAGACCCGGACCCGGATAGAACGGCATGAACCCAAAGGGCTTGGTTTTCGCAGCGTCGATCACCTCCCAGACGTCGACGTCCAGCTTTCGACACATCAGCGCGATCTCATTCACGAGACCGATGTTAACGGCTCGGAACGTATTTTCGAGCAACTTAACCATTTCAGCGACACGAGCTGAACTGACCGGAACGACCTGATCGACGATCTGTTCGTAGAGGAGCGCCGCCGCGTCGGTACTGGCCTGATCGATACCACCAACGATCTTTGGGATGTTCCGCGTCGTGAACTGGGTGTTCCCCGGATCGACTCGCTCTGGCGAGAACGCTAGCAGGTAGTCGACACCGGCTCTCAACCCTTTCGACTCCAGGGCCGGCTTGACGACCTCATCGGTCGTTCCCGGGTATGTCGTTGACTCGAGGACAATCAACTGCCCCGAGCGCAGGTGGGCAGCTGCCACCTCAACTGCTTGAATCACGTACGACAGATCTGGGTCACGGGTCTTCCGCAGAGGAGTCGGCACACAGATGTCGAGGATGTCGGCCTCGCCTAGTGATGCGTCATCTGTAGTTGCCGTGAGTCGACCGCTGTCAACGACCGCTCGAAGCTCTATTTCGTCGACGTCAGAAATGTAGCTCTTACCTGCATTGATGGCGGAGACCTTTTCAGGGTCGATGTCTACCCCTGTCACAACGAACCCCGCACGGGCGAACTCGACGGCGAGCGGAAGCCCCACGTAACCAAGGCCGATAACACCGATCGGCGCTATTCGGTCTCGGATCCGATCTTGAAGTGAAGCTTTCACGCAATGATTCTAAAAGGATTGCTCCTGAACGAGCAAACGACACGAACTTGCCCGTATGATCCGTGTCATGCTGCGTCTGGCCACCAACTTCAAGTGGTTAGACCGATCAGGATATGGAAACAATCGACGTAGTTATTGTGGGCGCTGGAGTCACAGGACTCGCGATCGCAAACGCGGTTGCCGATCAAGGTCGAACGGTATGTGTGCTCGAGCGGCATATACGGCCAGGACTCGAGTGCAGCACACACAACAGCGGGGTCATTCACGCCGGCATTTACTATCCAGCCGACTCGGCAAAAGCCCGCCTGTGTGTCAAGGGCCGAGAGCTCCTGTACTCGTTCTGTGAGACGTATGGTGTTCCGCATGCACGATGTGGGAAATTCATCGTAACGTCAACCCACTCAGAAATGGCGCAGCTCCTAGAACTCGAGCGCCGTGGGATATCCAACGGCGTGGAAGACCTGATCATGGTCGAGCCAGATTTCGTCTACCGACGAGAGCCACACGTCCACGCGATAGCGGCCCTCTGGTCACCGTCAACCGGAATCGTAGAAGCGGAATCCCTCGTGAGAACGCTGCTTCGCTTGGCGCTTGCCAAGGACGTTGCGTGGTTGCCTGGCACTAGTGTCCAATCTGGTGTGGCACAGCGAGACGTAGTGGAGATCCTGACACCCCGAGAAACGATTCGGGCCCGTGTTGTCGTCAATGCGGCTGGCCTCTACGCGGACCAGTGTTCAAAGGCGCTCGGCGGAGAGACCTTCGCGATCTATCTAGTACGATGAGAGTACGCCGAGCTTGTGCCAACCAAGCGCTATCTCGTCAATGGCCTGATCTATCCTCTCCCGGATCCGACTGATCAAAGTCTCGGGGTGCACCTCACGAGAACAACGGGGGGTGCAGTGACGATCGGGCCAACCGCACGGCACCAGACCACCAAAGACGATTACGAGCGTGACCGGCTTCCGGTCAATACCTTCTACACCTCGTCCCAACAGATCCTGCCGATGCTAAAGCCTGATGACCTGCGTCTCGGCGGCAGCGGCATCCGCGCGCAGCTTAGCCTGCCGGGCCAGCCATTTACCGATTTTCTGATCCGTCGAGACTATGAGGTGCCTCGACTCATCCATGCCGCCGGGATTGACTCCCCGGGGCTTACAGCGTGCCTGGCGATCGGACAGGTCGTTGAAACACTCGTAGAAGAAGCGCTCGATGGGTGATGAATTGGAGTGACCGGCGCAACGAGAGGGTCGGCACCTCTACCTAAAGAAGGTGGACACTGAGTTGATAATGCTCGACACCAACCGAGTGACACTGCCGGCTCTGTAGCGGTCCGTCTATCGCAACGGTAAACCGAATCCCAGGGCGATTACAGGAGAGCTTTCAGACCAAGAGGCTCCCCTGTTTCTTGCTGTCCGGAAAGATCTACGGTACTCTTTTCAGCGTCAATCTTCGCTGTTAGAGCAATGAACTCACGAGTGGCTGGAGCAACGAGCCGTCATCCCCATCAAGACCCAGCTAAACAACACTGCGTCGCACTTGTCGTTACTCACGAACGCTTCCCAGTCGACCGCGCCATCACCTTGAAGTGGTCCCAGCCGCACCCAGCGTAAAGCGCGAGAATCGGCATGACCGGCACGCGGAAGCGAGCGTAGCTTTCTGGGCCGGCCGCCATAACAATCAGGTAAATAACGACCCCCCAAAGAAAAAGGTCCGGGGCCCGCCTGGTCGTCTTATACAGCATCGCAACGATTCCCCACCCCACTCCGGCATACAGTAGCGCTGTGTACACGATCGAATAAAGCACCACACTACGACTCCCTGAGTGGTCTGAGACGCTGCGTACTAGTCTGCCGTCGCCGAACCAGACTGCCTCCGGTGAAACCTCCGCATACGGGATACCAGAAACGTAGTGGCCTAGATCTGAACGGCCCGGACCGACAGTGACCTTAAAAACACCAAACAGCTGGTTTCGGAGAAATAGCAAGGGATGGTCGCGTATGAGCGTTAGACCTTCGCTCACGTAGCGCGCGTTGATGTCAGCAACCGACCATTCGTTCATATCCGGCAAGGACGCGGCGATCTGCGTGCGGGCGTCTTCGAACGACACCCCGTCACGGACCGCCACAATGCCGCCTCCCCGATACCAAAGCAGGTTGTATGGCTGTATCTGACTGAATACGATGCTCCCGGTCGCGGTGTAGTTCCGCACCCGCCACCCTTCCACAAGCGCACACCACGGGATCAACACGAGTAGAGCGGCGGTTGCTATCTCACGTCCCTTCCAGCGGAGAGCGATCCGGCCGTAGAGCACGAGACCGATGATCGACGGCACTATTAAGTAGTATGCGATTGGGCGAATCATCGTCGCCGCTGCCAGGCTAAGGCCAAACGCACCACTCCACCAGACCGGCCCACCTAGCAGTAGCTTTATCGCACACCATAAAGACAGCATCAGAACAAACGTGAAGAGCGTCTCGCTGAAAAGCAATTGGCTGTAGACAAATGACAACGGGTCCAAGATAAGAAACGCGGCGGCCGCCAATGCGGAAGTCGGCATCGAAAGCTGGAACCCCAAACCGTAGAGTAGGAGCACCGTGCAGGTGCTTAGCAGCACCTGCGTGACCACCACGATGTCTCGACGCTCTCCGAAGAGGGTGTAGAGGCCGGCGAGGAAAACCGGGTAGCCAGGAGTGCGCAAGGTCTCCGGCTTGGCTCCCTTGTGTCGCCCTGTGTTAAACCGTCCGGTCTCGACGAGCGCCAACGCCGGGTTCTCATAGCTCGCCGTGTCGCCAGTAACGACACGTTGCGGATCAACGCGCCAGATGACGGCGAAGGCCACAAGCTTCAAGACTAGAGACAAGCCAACGAGACATGATAGGATGCGCTTGTGGTGAATCAGATTGTCCCTCGGTCAGGATGTCTTGAATATACGAAGCCTCAGAATCACTAAAGGCGACGGCGCCGTCACTAAACGACTCGCAGGAAACCGGTACGTTCACCCACTCCGGCAGCTCGGACCAGTTTCACGTCACACGTTCGTAATAAGGTCTTGAGCGCTTCGTCCAACGGAACGTAGACGGCATGATAGGCTATCAGGTTTCGGAATAACGCCAACCCGCGGCCCAATCGTGGCTTGTGTGACGGATTCATTAGGTAAAAACTCGCGTTCAAATTTTTCTCATACTTCGACCAGCGGTAGCCCGTGCTCAGCAATTCGTTTATATATGTCGATCTGTTTGACTCGAGTATCCATCACGTCCCACTTGTCCAGCAGCGGTCGATACGCTTGCGCCGGAGTCAATCCCGGAATGTCTGGTGCTAAGTCGTTTCGAAGGAAAAACGCGTTGACGCCCGCATCCTCGCAAACAACGAGCCGATATCCCTTTCGTCGTGCAAGCTTCTCGAGGGCCGCGAGCGACGCACCAAAGTATCCTTTCGGGGCATTCATAGGCATGGGCGTATTAGGCAGCGTGACCGCGCGGTCTGCTCCAAACAAAGCGTTGTATTCCAACACGACCACACGCGGCGAGCAGCTGTTCATGGACTCTAGCAACCAATAGTCGGTGCTATCGATATCGATCGACAACAAGTCGACCTCGCCTGTCATCCCGTAGCTGCTAAGCAGCTCATCTAACGTATCGCATGTCACCTGAGCTCGAACGGCCAGGACCCCTAGATTCGCTTTGAGTGCCTGGCGAACTTGTTCGATCGCCTTGCGGCTGGCATCCACCATCAGCCCGCTCCAACCGAACTCGTGAGCCAATACCGCCGAATTACCGCCACTACGCCCGCAGCCAATCTCCACGAAACGTCGCGACGCAACACCGGCCGCTTCCAGCAGCGCCAGAATAACGCCATCCTCCTCATTCTGGGATCGGAGACGAAAACGCCGCCCAGACAGCCCGTGAGAAGCACCAAGGTCACTAGCTGCGATGTAGTTATGCCTGATGATCGCGTTTAGTTGGCGTCGAAAGATCATGCGCCACTTCTCGTCCTGCTTCTGGTTCGAGAGAACTCGTTCGACGAGCCTAGTCAGATGCTCGATCCGTTTTTGCTGCTTTGACCTGCCGAACCGCTCGTGCAACGTCCGCGCAATGCGTCTCACTCGACCGGGTCTGTCTGGGGCTAACCCCTCAATCGAATTGCCTTCACTCACGGTTCTGTCTCGTTCCATCATCGCGTTCGGATCTCACTTTGGATCTTCGTTGCTTCCTTCTGGTTTAACTATTTCTCAAATTCGAACCATTCATCACGAATACTACCCGAGCAATGCCGCGAGATCTGTGCGAAAGTCACCTACTTATCGTCAGGCGAGCCGTCGCATAACGCCCGACTGCATCCTGCCAAGGCGGCAGGTCGATACCCAACGACGCCAGCTTAGAATTTGAAAGAGCACAGAATAGCGGTCGTCGCGCGCGAAGTTTCACGTCCACTGTTGCAACAGGCTCAATCCGTGCTTTCTTCCCGAGACAACGGGTTAGCTCCGTCGCAACTTCGAACCACGTTGCCATGCCAGAACCGACGCAATGGTAGAGCCCCGAAGGAGCCGTGCCGGCCAGTAATCTCGACGTGGCGTTTACCACATCAGTGACATAGCTTGGCGACACTGTACGGTCGATGAACGCTCGAACGGCGCGACCGCCCATGATAGCGTTGGCCATTCGATCAACACTGCTACCCTGTGAGCGCTCAGATTCATCCAGTCCGAGAACGCTCCCGCCGAACAGGCTCTCCACGCGAAGCACATAATGCTGGCGAACATCAGCCGCAAACCACTCTCCAAGCAGTTTGGACGTAGCGTAGACACCTTGCGGGTTGGGCGCGTCCTCTTCGGTGTAAGGTTCGTGAGCGGTTCCATCGAACACGAAGTCGGTGCTGTAATGAATCAACGTTGCTCCCACGCAGCTAGAGGCGGCGGCCAGGGAGCGAACCGCAAAGGCATTCACCGCCATGGCCCGAACGATCTCACTCTCAGCGCCGTCGACGTCGTTGTAGGCAGCGCAATTAATGATCACTGAGGGCTCCAGCGACCGCACGACCTCAAGCACCCTAAGGTGCTGGGTAATATCAAGCTCTGCCCTTGTCAGGCCAACAACCTCGTGAGAGGCAGTAAACGCGTGGGTAATAACCCTCCCAAGCTGTCCCCCAGCACCCGTGACAAGCACCTTCACCGTATTCGTTCCTTGACCATGGCACGCGTCTCGCGTTCGATTTCCCGACGACGGATCGTTTCCCGTTTATCGTGCGTCTTCTTTCCCTTTGCCAGGCTGATGGCGACCTTCACTCGCCCGTTCCTGAAATACATTCGCACGGGCACAAGTGTGAAGCCTCGCTCGGTTGTCTTACCAACCAGTTTTCGGATCTCCGTCCTGTTGAGCAGTAGTTTTCGGCGACGAAGCGGCTCGTGATCGGCGTAGCCGCGGTGGCTGTACGCGCTGATGTGGACGTTGTAGAGGAAGACCTCGCCGCCTTCGACTCGCCCGTAGCTTTCTTTCAGATTGACCTGCCCCTCTCGAATCGCTTTCACCTCAGTGCCGAGCAGCACGATTCCAGCTTCCCACGTCTCGAAGAGGTGATAGTCGTGACGCGCCTTACGATTGTCAGCAAGCAGGCGTTCGTGTCTTGGCGTGTCGGTCATCTAAAGTGAGCCAAGCAGTCGACACCGAACTGAAGTCAGCGGTCAACCGTGCCTCGCACGGATGCAAGGTGTGCGGCCAGCCGAACGGCCTCGATCATACTGGACGGGTCGGCGATCCCCTTACCGGCAATATCGTTAGCCGTCCCGTGATCGACTGAAGTGCGCACGACCGGCAGACCGAGTGTAATGTTGACAGCCCGACCAAACGCGATCATTTTGACTGGAATTAGTCCCTGATCGTGATAACAGGCCACGACGGCGTCGAAGTCGCCATTGAGTGCTCGCACGAAGACCGTATCGCCCGGAAGCGGACCCGTGACGTTGATACCGGCATCTCGTGATGCATTCACCGCTGGCTGCAGAATCCGAGCCTCTTCATCCCCCATTAAACCCTTCTCGCCTGCATGTGGGTTGAGGCCCGCCAAGGCAAGCCGAGGATGGGCGAAACCGAAGCGCGGTAACGCATCATTCGCCAACTGGATTGTCTTCTCAACCCGTTTGCGCGTCAGGAAACGGGGCACATCGGCGAGTGCCACGTGGACAGTGGCCAGCACGACGCGCAGTTGCTCAGCATAGAACATCATCGCGACCTGCTCGGCACCGGTCAGGTGTGCCAACAGGTCAGTGTGACCGCGCCATGGAATACCGGCGAGCGCCCAAGCTGCCTTATTGATAGGAGCCGTGGTGATGGCGTCGAGGCGACCAGCAAGCGCGTCAGCGGTGGCACGGCAAACGGCATCGTACGCAGCGCGACCGCTATCGGCAGACGGGACGCCGCCTACCGGGAACCTGTCTTGGAGCTCCTGAACTGAACCATAGAGTACCGGCTTGCAGACGTCAGTAACATGTCGATCCCCGACCGCTTTGTTTGAGATCTCCGGTCCAATTCCTGATGGATCTCCAACCGTGATGCCGACGCGGGGTAAGCCCATGGAAAAGTTTAGCGCTACGCGCAACCGCTACAGCTACCTGAGCCACACCCATCACTAGTGCAACCCCCACCACAGCCACCGCTGCGGCTGCAGGAGCTCTCATTGGCGCAACCGGCGAACTGCTCTCCGGCGGCGTTCGGCAACTCATAACGCAGGCAACACTTCAGTCGGCCGCAGAGCCCTGACAACCGAGACGGATTCAGACTTAGGTTTTGCTGTTTCGCCATCTTGATCGAAATCGGCTTAAAGCTCGGGAGCCAAGTAGTGCAGCACAGTGGCCGTCCGCACGTACCGTAGCCACCAAGTAACTTGGCATCGTCCCGCGCGCCAATCTGGCGCATGTCAATTCGACAACGGAACTCGGCCGCCAGCGCGCGGACCAGCGAGCGGAAATCAACCCGACCATCCGCCGTGAAATAGAAGACAAGTCGCGAGCTATTGAACACCTGTTCAACCTGCACCAGCTTCATCGAAAGATTATGCTCACGGATCTTCATGTTGCCGATCCGCAACGCCTCGCGTTCCCGATGTTGGTGCTTCAGCCGCGTGGTGACGTCCTGTTTCGTGCCTTTTCTCAGTACTTTTTGCGGTGTCTCGTCGTTTAGCGCCTTACGCTCGACGATTTGAGGAATTGATTGCGTGACCGAGCCAAACGCGTGGGATTCTCCATGCGTAACAACAACTGGGTCTCCCGGTTCGAGTGGTGTTTTGAACTTAATCTCTGGCAAGAGGAATACATGTGTTCGACCGACCGAGTTAAACTTCACACTCACGTATTGACGGATATCCATATATGCGTTCTCTCTGCATGGACAGGACTGAAGCTCTGCCCCACCAAGTTTCAGCTAGTCGGGTTCAAGGCCTACAACAACCAATCTGTTCGACCTGTCCGCCTACATTTGACACGCAAGCCAGTCGGCAATGACCTTCGGACTCACATTACGACCGACCGCCTCTAACGCGCGGTCAACCGCCCAAAACGCGTTTCGGCTCCTGCCACGGCCATACAACGGTGCCAGAGCCGCGAGACTATCCCTTAGATCGGCGTTAGCCAATCCTCGCATATTTCCGCTGACCGACAGGAGCTCTATGTCGCGAAGCAAAGACGTCAACGCTTGGAGGCGTCGTAGCATCTCGTTCCGCTCAACAGTCGGCGTTAAACGTCCGCGGCGCTTTTCCGTCAAGAGCATTTTGCCTCCCTCCAAGCGGGCGCGAGGATCCCGTGCGGCTGATAGTGCTTGCAGCACACTGACGGCGGCATCTCGAGAAACGGTAAATTCACCGGTCACGCTCTCAAGCGCCCGGCCGAGGCTCCCCCACGCGGTCGCAGCCGCGGCGCGAGCGTCACGCACGGCAAACCCGTGAGTGCCAACTAATACCTGTGCGATGTCTGTCGCTTCAAGCTGCCCGAACCGCAACTGCGGACATCTCGAACGTACGGTGTCGCGCAATGTGTCTGGCCGTGAGGTTACCAGGACGAACTGCGAGGAAGCCGGTGGTTCCTCCAGCGTTTTCAGCAACGCGTTCTGTGCCGGCTGGACCAACCGATCGGCCTCGTTGATGATCACGACACGACGACGGCCTTCGAATGGACGATACGCTGTTTGATCAATGACCTTGCGTATCTGTTCGACGGTGATTGATCCGTTTTCCCCAGGTACGACATTGACGACATCGGCGTAAGTGCCCCGCGCGATCCGCTTGCAGGAGGCACAGCAATCACAGGCATCGAGCTCCGGCGTTCTATCCGTCTGACTCCTAGCGACATCAGCCAGGTACTGCAGTGAACGGACCGGTGAGTCGCAGTTGAGTGCTTGCGCGATGGCCTGCGCAACGAGGCGCTTCCCTACGCCATCCGGACCTGTGAATAGCAGGCTCGGCGGCAAGGAATCATTCTCGACCGCCTTCGCTACCAGCAACACCAGGGCATGGTGACCGACGACCAGCCGGAATGACATCGAAACCTCGTCGAATCGTAACACGCATGAAGCACCAGCTCAGTGTCCTGTCGGCCGGTGTCCGATCGCTGATCAAGGCAGAAAACATCCGGAAGGAAAGGATCCTGGCGGCCATCCTTCGTCCAAGTGGATCACCACCTAGGGTCATGCGAGGCAGGGAAGATGGCGGGGCCGACGAGACTCGAACTCGCGACCTCCGGCGTGACAGACCCACCAAATAGTGTATTTAGATAGTAGTTTCGACCAATAATATCGTCGTGCAACTTTTATGCAACTTTGGCTAATACTTTCACCCCTAACCTTACTATATCCGTGCGCACCTTATACACGTGCGCACCGGTGCTCACTCAGCCTCACAGGCTCCGACCGGCACGACGACCTGCCTCCCGACCACTGCGAGAGAGCGGGCACCAGCCTCACAGGCTCGTTCGGGGAAGCCTGTGCTCCCAGCGGCCGGCCCCGCTCCTCACGTCTGATCGGCTAGGTCCAGAGCAAATCGCCGTTCGCCTGGCAATGTGGGCAGAGCGGCTGGTCGAGACGGACGCGGTCCCGAAGATGGCGGTAGCGGCGATGCGAGCGCGTCAGCTTAGTCTGTCCTGCCCGTCTCATATGCGTGTGCTGCGGTGCAGGCCAGCATGAGGCAGAGCACGCCGCCCAACGCCACCACACCGGTCCAGCCGCCCAGCACCCATGCCACATACAGGAAGCAGTCGACCCCGGCGACTATCAACCCGACAGCGACAACCGCCGTCGCCGCGTTGGCATCGTTCGGCTTCTCCGATGGCGTCATGCCAGGTCCTCCGCGAAGGCGGTAATGCGCGCGAGCCAGCTTGTGAGAAACCGGGCCTGGGACGGGTCGCGGTGGACGATCCGCCCGATGCGCGCCGCCCGCACCTGGATGAGCTGGGCATGCACGGCGGCCACGCCCTGCTGCCGCAGCGCCGCGCGCGTCTTCGGGCCGAGCCGGCCGTCGACCGTGACGCCGCCGATCGCCCGTTGCAGATTCTTCACGGCCTGGCGCGGCCCCGAGAGCACGCCGTCATCGACCACCTGTGCGCGCAGCGGATCGGGGAGCCTGGCGAATCCGGGCTCGTCCACATACCGGCGCTGGTAGATCGCCCGCGCCTCGCTCTGCGTCATCGCGCGCACGTCGCCGGGAATCACGGGGTGGCCGCGCCACGCTCGCAGTGTCCGCTGCGTAATGCCGTACTTGGTCGGCCCGCCCCGGTCCGCCGGGTCGTGGACGTAGCCGCCCTCACGTCGAATCAGGTCGTCGAGGATCTGGTCGATCGTCATCGGACCAGCGTATCAGCTGTTAGACTCATTGATCCGCTGACGCTCCTTCCCGCTGAGCCGCTCCCACGTGCGCATGCCGCCGAGCCCGAGCATCCCCATCAGGATCGGCATCATCACGCCCATGTCGAGTGGCTGCACCGCGTCCACGTAGGGCACGATCAGAAAGTTGTTGCCCAGCGCGACGGCGCAAATCCACCCCACCATGGGCCGCCAGCCCGAGACGAACATCGAGGCGTGTCGGCCCTCAGATCGATTCGCCACGATCTGGGCGAGCATCACTTGCAGCTCGCCCGCCTGATCAAGCCGATTCAGCTCGGCCGTGGCCTTCTCTCGCGCATCCTTATCAGGGATGAGCTTTTCAATCAGGGGCAGCAGTGCCGCGATCGCGCCAATGATCGCCATCAAAACACTCGCGCGCCGACGATGACGCCCAGCACGAAGACGGCGGTCATGACGATCACGACCGCCCGCCCCGTGTAGCCCTTGTTGGCCAGGGTGAATAAGAACGAGTCGGTATGCTGCTCAAACGACGTGTCGGTCTGTCGTGGCATGGCTATCCTCCTGTTGAAAACTCGTGCGTGAGCGTGGCGCCGTCCACCGTGAACGTGACCATCGTTCCCACCGTGCCCGACCGGCGAAAGAACGCATGCCCCTCCGCGATCCACGCCCCCGGCGGACTCGCCATATTTCGGGGCGTGCGATTGCCGCCCTCACCGTTGCAGTCCGAGGCCGGCCGGCACCAGACCGTGTTGGCGTCGCCGCCCGTGCGTACGAACGTCTGGCCCGGCCCGATCTGGTAGAGCACGGCGCCGTCCGCATTCATGCCCGATGGCGTAATGGCCGGGGGACCCGTGCTGCTCCCCTCGACCGGAGGGGTCCCCTCATCCCCCTGGCCGCCGTCGCCGCCCTCTCCGCCGGTGCCCCCGCCGGCCGTGACCGGGCCGGGTCGGTTATTGAGGATGTTCGCGGGACCGCAATGATCAATGTTGACCGTGATCGGAGTCGGGGTGCCCGAGCCGGACCCCACCACCACGCACGGGGGGCTGGGGTTCGTCGGGAACTGGCAGGCCGCCAGCAGGCACAGGCCCCCGACCAGGCCCATCGCCGGCACCAGCCGCATGAAACGTGAGCGTTGTCGTGTCATTGTGCGTCCTCCACAGGCGCGAGCGGCGCCCAGCGTGAGACCTGCGCCAGCGTCCGATCGCGCGCGCCTTCGGCCTCGAGTTGGTCCGGGTCCTTCGTCATGTCCGGGCAGCGGATGAGGCAGCCCTGAAACTGCGTCCGCACGGCGCAGCCGCTGAGCAGCAGGCCCGCCACGAGCACGACACCGAGCAGTTGTCGTTTCTCCATACGTCCCTCGTCCTCCCTTATCGCCCCAGCGGCAGGTGCAGCAGGTAGTGCACGCCGTCTCGATGGAGCCAGATCCGCAGATAGTCGCCGCCCCGCAGCCGCTCGACCCGCGTTTCGCCCTCCCGTGGGGGCGAGCCGTTGGCCACGGCCCCGATCGCGTGGGCGGGAATGCGCGTGGCCAGCGCACGCCCGGCGACGGTGTCCTCGTGGCAGAACGCGACCCAGCGCGCGGCGCCGTCGGTCTGGCCTACCACGGACGGGACGGCCTCGCCGGTCAGGCGGAGCTCGTAGGCGCCTGGGGGCAGAGGCACGCCATCGGCGCGCACGGCCTGGGGCAGCGTCACGTCGCCCAGGGCGACCGCCTCCACCGGGGGCGCCTGCGCCCAGGCGGTGCCCCCGCCAAGCCACAGCGCCAGCAGGGCCGCCTCCAGCCCCGCGATCACGCGTCGTGAGCGCCGGGGTTCGTCGTGTTGTCCGTCCATCGCGTCGTGCTCCTTTCCCCTGTGTCACCACCAAGAACAAAGGCCGCCTCACCCGAGGGTGACGTGCACCCTCAGAGAGACGGCCTCGCTCTCGTGGCCCTGTGATGGTCGTTCCCCGCCTGGCCAGGCGGCTTCGGGCGCTACCCTAGAAACGACCGAGGTTCGTTATGACATCTCGTGTCCGACTCGTCCCTCTGCTACGGCGTGGCAGCAGCCATCGTCTTGATGACCTCGACCAGCGCCCAGATCACCCCCATCAGCGCCGCCCCCGAGACGGCCGGCTTCGCGTGCCCGTTCCACCGCGGCTTCGGGAACCGCTCATCGAGCCGGGCGATCAGCTCGCCCTGCGCAATCTGCCGCCGCTCGATGCCGTCAAGCCGCCGCTCGATGGGTCCGAACGCCGCCGTGAGCGCGTGCTGCACTTCCGTCATCGCGCGCCCCCTTAGTCCTGCATCTCATAGGCCCACAGGACGGACTGCTTGGAGTTCTCCTCGGTATAGCACGTGCCGGTGGTGCCGGTGTGGTTGAGCTGCGTCTTATAGGTGTGAGCGCCACTGCCGGGGTTGGCGTCTTCCTCGATATGCACGGCTTTAAAGTGGTCGCCATTGGCCTTCGTGGCGGTGGTGGTCAGCGCCGTCGTGCCCCGCATGAATCGGAGCTGGCAGTTCGTATTGGCGCCCGACGAGGAGATGTGCTGCCAGACCATCAGCACCACGTCATTGGTCGCGTTGTCGACGGTGATCGTGAGGCTGAGCCCCGTATCGACCCAGGTGCTCGTCGTGCTGGTCGTGACCGCCGCGTCGGTGTCGAACACGGCGTCGACGAGGACATTGTCCGGCATCCGCGCCATCGGCATCGTGCCGCTGTCGAGATTCGACGCATCCAGGTCCGTCAGGTTGGCGCCGTCGAGGTCGTCGAGGATCGTGGTGGACAGCGGCCCGTTGATCTTGCCGTCCGTGCCGACCAGCGCGACGTCGCCGCTCCCGAACTGCGCCCCGCCCGAGACATCGAGCGCGTCGGCCGCGGTGTTCGCAATCGTGACGGCGGTCGGGTGGATGAACCGCCCGGCGGGCTGCGCGATGAGCGCGCCCCCCAGGCCGCCGATCAGGCCGGCGACCGCGGCGATCAGTGCACTGCGCGCGATACGAGCTGCTGGCATCGTGTTTTCCTCCTTAGCTCTCCACGAACTTTGCGCCCCAGACCTTGATCCACGTCGTCCCCCGCTTCGCCTCGACGCGATACTGCGTGTCGGCCGCGAGCGTCAGCTCCCCACTGATGACCAGGGCGACGGTCGTGTTCGTCACGTCCCACGCCGTGCCGACGAGGGCCGCGTCCGTCACGTTGTAGACGCGGAGCTGCCCGGTGCCGCCGTCGACCCGCGCCATCGCATGCACGGTCCCGGTGCGCGCATAGCTCGGCTGGAGGACTTCCGCCCCGTAGAGGCCCTCGAAGGCGCCGCTGGTCTGTTGGAAGTCCGGATGCCCCCCCAGCGGCCACACCGTGCCTCCGCCCAGCGGGCGATACGCCCCGCCATCGACCGAGGCTTTGAGCAGGTCCGCCCCGGCGTCGAAATAGATCCGCCCGTCGCCACTCGGCGCGACGGCTGGCGCCGTCGTCTGCCCGTCCAGGGTGACGTGGTCCAGGGTCGCGGTGCCCTCCGCGATCGCCAGCAGCTGGTCGCGCACGTGGGTATTCATGCTGGCGGCGGTCACCAGCTCCCCGGCCACCCACGTGCGCGGTTGCGTCCACGCCATCAGGCACACCCATGTGCGGCATTCTCCGCCTCGAGCGCCGCGACCGTCTCGCCTGGCCGCCAGTGCCGGGTCGCGGCGCGCGGGCGTCTGAGGAGCGCGGCTTCGAGGGCCGTGCGGTTCGCGGGCAGCACGACCTGCGTATGGATCGCCCCGCAGTAAAAGCAGCGCGCGACGACCGGCGTCCCGGCGTCGAGATCGACGTAGCAGCCTGAGCCACACCCGCAGTCGACGATCCACCGGTTCTCATTGATCCGCGCCACGATCGGATCGAGCGACGTGGACACCGCGACATCGCGGCCCCGTGCCCGGAGTGTGCCGATCGCGCGCGCCTGCGCCGCCGCGTACGCCGCGCTGTCCCGCACGAGATGCCCATCACGATAGGTCCAGCGCGGCAGCCCCCTCACGCGTACCCCAACACCGTCGACACCCCGAGCACCGAGGCCACCGGGTCATCGAGAATCCAGAACTCGCCGTCCACGGCCGGCGCCAGGTGCCACGTGCACCGCACCAGATCGCCCGGGCCCACCGTCAAATCCACGCCCTGAATGAAGGCGTCCACCATCGCCAGCCCCGTCACGGTCTCCGTAATGGTGATCCGGTCGCCCGGCTCGCGGGCGAGCGCCTGCGTCAGCAGCGTGTCGGAGGCGTTCGCGAGGATCGTGAGCGACGTCACCTGCTGCCCTAAGGCGTGGTAGACCGCCTCCAGATACGTGGCCGCCCCTTGGCCGACCTCGGGGTCGACCTGATAAGGCATGTTCAGCCGCAGGCTGCGCTCGCCGTACGGTTGCGCACTCGACGCCTCGAACGTGAGCGACGCCACCGCCTCGATGGCCTTCCCCCGACACTGGAGCTTCGTGAGCGTGCCGTCGACGGCCGCCGTGTTCGTGACAACGAATTGCACGCTGCCGCCAAAGAACGACGCCGCCACGGTGAACGACGCGGTCAGGTCGGCCCCGGTGCCGTCCTGCGCGGCGTTCGCCGCGTAATCGGTCGTGGCCACCGGGGCGACTTGGTCCGTGCCGCCGATCAGCTGGGCCTCGCGGTCGGGGTCGTGATAGTCCCCCCAGAACGTCCGCGACTGGCCCGCCGGAATCACCGGCCGGCTGCTCGCCGGCTCGGTCGTCAAGGCCCACAACACGGTCGTGGCCGCCTGGTCGACCCGGACGGGATTGATCGTCACGCGTACGTCGTTGAAGGCCTGATCGATCGCCGACGGCACCCGCAGGCCGTGCATGGTGTTGGACACCGTGACGGCACTGTCGGCCGTGGCGCGGTGGTGGCGATTAAAGAACCGCAGGGTCCCACCCTGCGTCGTATCCCCGATGACGGCAAGGTGTCCCAACTCGCTCTGCATCAGCTTCTGCGCGACCGCCCGCCCAGACGTCCCGCCGCCGAGGTCGTAGAACGCGTACGGATAGGGCTCCGTGCCGCGGTCCAAAATCTGCGCGGCGGGGCGCGCCGTGCTCGGCATGGCGGTGATGAGCGTCGTCAGCAGGTCGTCCGCCCGCTGGTCGCGTTGCGCCGCGACGCGCCGCACCTGAAACGCGGCCAGGTCCTCCAGCCAGTCCACCGCGCGGCACCGCGTGCGCTGCAGGCCGTACTGGCCCGCCACCGGATCGATCTCGACGATCCGGCCGCGAAACTTGTAGTAGGTCGTCCCGTCATACGTCACGGCCAGGCGGAATCCGGTGCCATAGCCGAAGCCGGCGCGCGCGGCCGAGTGATTCGGCGAGTAGGTGCCCTGCACCCCGGCCGCGTTCCCCGCATCGTTGCGCATCGAGAACAGCCCCACCCCGGTCTGCGCCACGCGGTCGAGCGGCCCGCTGCTTCGGATCCCGTAGCTCACGCGGATCTGATCCGCCTGCACGACGTCCGTGCTGACGTCCGTCCACACGTCCGGTGTCAAGGCCAACTGCGGCTGTATCACGATCGGGCTCGCCCCCATCGGCTTACCGGCCCTCCACGACGGCATCCCGCACCACGCGGCCCAGACGGAACGGCAAGTCCGCCTCCTGCCGTTTCAGCACGCGCCGTAGCTCGCGCAGCTCGTCCAGTTGGCGATCGAGGGCCTGCCGGTCCGCCGCCGCACGTCCGCCGGCCTCGGCGAGCGCGTGGTGTGGAATCACGGCTTCGGTCCCGCGCTCGCCGAGCAGGGCCAGCGTCGGCCGCGTCACCAACCCGCCCTCGGCGAGCGCCCGCACGCCGCTCAGATCCGCAATGGCCCCGAGCCCCTGCTGGATGCGCCCGAGCGCGGCCGCAATGCCCCGCCCTTCCATCCCCGTCATGACGCGCTCGAGCCCATGCAGCACGGCCGGCGTCCCACGGCCAAAGTGCCGGAAGGGCGTGCCGTGTTGGGCAAAGGCGATCTCCATCTCGCCGAAGTCGTCCGGGCGGCCATGTTCGCGGTAGCGCACGTCGACGCCGACATCCACATCGCGGGGAATGCCCGCAATCGCCTCGGTGATGCCGCCGCGGCCGGTGATCTTCTCGATGAGCGCGGTCAGCTTCTCGATGAGCGTGTCGAACTTCGCCGCAAGCGGTTCGGCGAAGGTGAGCTGCGAGACGTCGGTTAGCTTCTCGCCGTTCTCGTCCGTCAACCGGCCCTGCTCGATGAGCGATTCGATGATGGGCCTCATCCCCTCAGGGATGGCGACGCCGGCCGTGAGCGCATCTGACACCAGGTCTTGCACTTCGTCCTGCATCCCGCGGAGCACGCCGTTGACGTTCGCGCCTTCCTGCGTGAGCAGCTCAAAGTCCTTCACGATGACGGCCGCCGCCTCCGAGATGCGTGCCTGGTCGAAGGCCGGCCCGAGCGCCGAGAGCTCGACGCCGTATTTCTCCGCCGCCTGCTGCATCGTCTGGTAGTCGACGTGCGCCTCGTCGGCCAGTCCACGCAACTGGCTCGCTTGCTGCTGGGTGATCGTGCCGGTTTCGAGCAGCTTTTCGATGTACGGCTCAATCTGCGCCGAATTGAACGCGGCCTGGCCGGCCTCTTTGAGCGCGCCGAGCTCGGCAAGCCGCTGCTGCTGTTCGCGCCCCACCTGAACGACGGCCTCGATCTGCGCTTCGAGGGCGGCGACGGCCTCGGGCCCGCCGTCCTTGGAGGCGGCCCAGTAGCGCGCGACGATCGCCGCGGCGGCGCTGCGGCCCGCGGCGACGTACGCATCACGCACGCCGATGACGAACTGGGCGCCCTGCTCGTCGCCCGCCCACGCGCCGCGCGCCGCCGCGGCCGCTTCGGCCAGCTGCGACGAAGACAGTCCCTCAATGATGGTGTGCTGGTAGTCGGCGACCTGCTGCCGGGCAGCCAGCTCGGCCTCCGAGGGCTTCGTGAAGGCTCCGAACAGCTTCCCGATGCCGGCGCCAATGAGCGGGCCGATGACGGGGATCGCCTGTCCCATCGCTTTGCCAAAGAAGTTGCCGATCCCCTTCGAGAAGACACTGGTCTCTTCGGTTAGCCGCTTGCCCAGGCCCTTGGACAGGAACGTCCCGAGCCGGTCGCCCGCCTGCACGCCGAGCGATTGGATCGCCCCGAGCCATTGCCCGCCGCCTTCCAGCGCCCGCGCGAACGTCTGCCCGATCTCCGCGCCGAAGCCGGTAAAGGCGCTTTCAATTTTGGTGCGGAATCGTGGCGTGATTTCTGGCTCCAGCGGAATGCCGATCGGGCCGATTTCACTGAGCGTCAGCTGCTGAAGAGGCTTGAAGAACTGCTCGGGGTCAAGCCGCGTCCCGATGAGGCCCAGATCGGCCAGCGGCACCTGGCGCAGGCGCGTCGTCGCCTCGATGAATCGCTGGTAGATCTCGGTGGGCACGGCCTCGCCCAGCGCGCGCCACTTGGTGATCGCCGTCTCGAGCGTGCCGACGAGCTGCGTGGTCTCGTCGTCGGTGAGTGTCGTCAGGCCCCCCACCTGTTCCAGGGCGGCGGCCCAGTCGTGGGCGGCCTGGATCGTGTCCGTGCCTCGGAGCCGATCGACGAGCGTCTGGACTGCGTCACTCAACTCGCCGACCTGCGTGTCAGCCTCATCGAGGGAGTCCAGGTAGAGCTTCAGGGCCTCGGTGGAGATCCCGAACTTCTTCGAGAGGTCCTCCAGTGACACGCCCAGCTTCTGCTCCGCGCGGATCTCGGTGCCCATGGCCTCGGTGATGCCGGCGACCTCCTCGTGTACCTTCGCCAGCGCCTCGGTATAGGTGCTGGCCGACTGCGCGGTCAGTCCCATTTCCTTCCGGGCCGTGTCGAGTGCCGCCTCAAGCCGTTTGAGGCTGGCTGGCGCGCCCGTCCCGAGGCGGTCCACTTCGGCGCGCATCTCCGCGGCACGCGCCGACATCTCTCGGAAGGCCGCCGGGTTGAGCTTGATTCGCTTGCCGAAGCCGCGCAGGCGGTCTTCCACTGCCTTCGCTTCTTTCCCAATCTCCGTGAACCTGTCCGCGGCAGCCTTGACTTCCTCACGCATCCGGCGCGTGTCGGCCTCCTGTTTCGCGCGCCGGAAGAACCCCACAACGGCCGCCACCGCCCCCTTGATCTGCTCGACGGCCGCCATCAAATAGTCAACCAGCCATGTCTTGATGGCCGAGTAGACCTTGCGCACCGCTGTGAAAATTGGTCCATACAAGCGGACATAGAACCCAATGACTCTCGTGAGCGCGTCTTTGACGAACACCACCATCCCGCCGAACTTGTCGACCAGCCACGTTTTGACGACCGAGAAGACCCGGCCCACGATCACCTCAATGACGTCCCAGTGCTTCCACGCCAGATACACCGCCGCGATGGCGGCAATGACCAGGCTGATCGGCCCCTTCGCCATCATCGGCGCGCGTCTCCGGCGCGTCGGCCTCCGCGATGGTGGCCGCCCGCCACTGGGTTTCCTTCGCGCGGTATTCCGTCGCCAGCGTGGCCATCTCGGTACGCTGTGCGTCCGTCGGGGTGTCGAGTCCCGACAGCTCGTTGAGCGTCTGCCGGATCTCACTCAGCCGCAATTGCAGTCGTTGTCCAGTCGTCATGTCTGTATCCCTTCGTTCACCTACGGGGTCCGACTTGGACCCGGTAGACCAGTAGTTCGTTCACCAATCGATCCCACGGGGTGTGTCGGGGCGGATGATGCGCCGCGAAGTGACACCGTCGGCAGCGCACCTCCAGGTTGTCGATCGCAAAGGCGGCCCCGCCCACAGCCAGCGGCCGCCGATGGTGCACTTCGAGCCGTCCCGCGCCGCCGCACACCTGGCACCGGTACGCCGCGCGTGCCAACGCACGGGATCGCGCCCCCGTCCATTGGTGGTCCCGATACACCGTCCGTCCCCGTCGCCCGGCCATTACGCGACGCCGAGATAGACGCCGCGCGACGGCCTCGGGCGCTCGTGTCGGACGCCGGCGCTGACGGCGAGAATCGCCGCCGCCGCCGCGTCATCCTTCGCGCGGAACCGCCGCCCGCCTTCGGTGGCCTTCGCCAACTTCTCGTTGCCAGCCGGATCGGCGATCACCGTCGCTTCGCGCATGGCCGCCCGCAAGAGCAGCGACACGATAGGTGTGACGCGGCCGGTTAAGCACGCCGTCCGAAACGCCCGCACGTCTTCCGCCCCATCCTTGAAGCCTTGGCCCCGCAAGAGGAACGCGCAGCGTGGAATGCCAGCCGCGTCCAGCGCATCCCGCAACTCGCCGTCTCTCCAGCGATCCGCCACAATCGCCGTCGGCGTGTCGAACCGATCCCGCGCGACGCGCAGGAAGGCGTCGAGCGGTACAACGTGCCCGCCGAGCGTGACCAGGTCGCCACGCACCGCCATGTCCGCATACAGATCCCCCACGCCATCCCGCAGGCCCCGGTCGGCCAACGACGGTTCACTCGGAAACGCGGCGACGGTCTCCAAGCGGCCGGTGTCGGGCCAGAAGGCGGCACACGCCGTCATGGCCGCCGTCGCGCCCGCGTCGATACCCCAGATGCACGGTCCCTGACGGGCCGCGTCGCCCTCGGTGCGCTCCCATGTCCCGGCCGACAGCAGCGCCGCCCGTTCGGTGTCCGAGGTGCCCAAGTTCAAGCGGAGCGCCTGAAACGCCGGGAGCAGCGCCGAGTCCCGCGTCGCCCGTTTGGCTTCCGTCCGAATCGCCGCTTCAAGATCTGGCATCAGCGGCAAGGACGGATTCGCTCGCCGCCATGTCTGTTTCCTGAACGGCGGATCATCGCGCCTGGCCGCGTGACACTGGCGGTAGACGTCCGGCCCTCCACGGAGCAGGTGCGCGAACCAATGCCCGTCGTCGGCCGGCCGGGTCCCGAGCGCGATGAACCGGCTCTGCGGGATCTTCCCAAGCGCCGTGTCGAGCGCGGCCCGCATCCGGTCGGAGATGTTCACCGGCCATTGCGCCGGTTCGTCTGCTAACACCAACAGCGGAGCGAGGCCATGCGCCCGCCTCGGGTCCGAGCCGATGCAGCGGACGCGCGTCCCCGTTGTCCGATCCTCGATGACCGCGCGGTTCGCCGAATCCTGGATGCGCCACCGGGACGGCTCGGTCTCGAGCCACGGCTGCAGGAACGCCAGGGTGTGCTCGTAGATGATCCGCGCCTGCGTGAAGCTCGACGCGACGCACACCACGTCGGCCCGCGCCCGCGCTAACGGCCCCGCGATGGCCGCCGTCACAATCGCCGCCGTGAACGCCGACTTGCCGTTGCCCCGGCCCATCGACACGGCCGCGCTCGAGACGCCGTCCGCGAACGCGCCCCGCAGGAATCGCCGCTGCCACGGCAGCACGACGAACGGCTGCCCGGCGAGCCGCCCCTGCGTCACCGTCAACGCGCCGATCCAGTCGAGCAGCGTCCGTGTGTGTTGCATCGCAACTCCCCCCGCCGGTCCCTCACGCGGCACAGCCAAGCCGCTCAGGGGTCCCCGCAGTGGCCCATGTAGACGGAACCGTAGCCTCACACGACATATCGATCTTATAAGTGCATTTACTGCAATGCGTTACGGCTATTCCTGTCCTATTGCCGTAGTAGCTGAAGTTGCCGAAGAGGATGGGCACCTTCCCTGCGGCCACGCTGTCCATGTGGCCATTGACGACGTAGGGATAGCCGTTGAGCATCGACGGTGCCCCCTCGTGAGTGGAAGGCACCCACAGCGGTAGGCTTTCGCTGTCCATGGCGTTCCAAGAACATCTGCCATATTTCTTGTAAGATTGCTTAATAAACACACATCTTCGCTACTCATCGTCTTGATTGTTCCTCTTACTTTCGCTATATTCATAAAATTAATTGTTGGTTGAATAGTTTGTGAACACCTACCCCAAGACAGCTCGCAGGACCAAGCCACGCGGGCGGCATCCCGACAAGGCGCTTTCGGCCGCCTTTGTCCGATCCGTCGCCGAGGCCGGGCGCTACTGCGACGGCAACGGCCTGTATCTGCTCGTCGACCCCTCGGGCGCCCGCCGCTGGGAACAACGGCTCGTGATCCGAGGCCGGTCCCGGACCCTCGGGCTCGGCGGCTGCGCGGTCGTGTCGCTGGCCGAGGCGCGCGAACAGGCGCTCGTGAACCGGAAGCTCGCCCGGTCGGGTGGAGACCCACTCGCTGAGCGGCACCTTGCGCGGGGCGTGCCCACGTTCGCGGAAGCCACCGCCAAGGTGATTGCGCTCCACCGTCCCGGCTGGCGCAACGCGCAGACTGCGCGGGATTGGGAGGCGCGGCTTCAGACCTACGCCCATCCGCACATCGGCACGCGAGTGGTCTCCGAGATAACGACGGCCGACGTGCTCGCCATCCTCACACCGATCTGGCACGCCAAGCCCGACACGGCGCGGCGCGTGCGCCGGAAGATCGGGGCGGTCATGAAGTGGGCCGTGGCTCAAGGCTATCGGCTGGACAATCCTACCGGCGACGCACTGACCCAGGCGTGGCCGCGAAAGCCGCTCGTAAAGCGCCACATGCCCGCCCTGTCCCACAGTGCGGTGGCCAGCGCGATCGCGGCCGTACGAGCGTCCGCTGCCTTGGTCCCCATCAAGCTCGCGTTTGAGTTCCTGGTGCTCACGGCGGCCCGGTCGGGAGAAGTGCGCTTGGCCCGGTGGGACGAAGTCGACGTGGACGCGGCCGTGTGGACCATCCCCGCCCCGCGCATGAAAATGCAGCGTGAGCACCGCGTTCCGCTGTGCGAACGGGCCGTCGCGATTCTGACCGACGCGCGGAGCCTGGGCGACAGGAGCAGGCTCGTCTTCCCCCGGCAGGGGAAGCCGCTGTCTGACAACGCGCTGTCGAGGTGGACCAAAAAATTGAGCATTGCGGCCGTGCCACATGGCTTTCGGTCGAGCTTTCGGGATTGGGCCGCCGAACGCACGAATCATCCCCGCGACGTCATCGAAGCCGCGCTCGCGCACACCAACCCCAACAAGGTCGAGGCGGCGTACGCGCGGTCGGATTTATTCGAGCGCCGCCGCCGGCTGATGGACGACTGGGCGGCCTACCTCAGCGGGTAGGTGGTCCCGTTACGCTCACGCTGAGGCCACCCGCTCGTTCGGCGCAAGCAGGGCGTACAGCTCATCACGATAGTCGGTGATCGTCACGCGATCGTCGGGCGTGATCATGTCAGTCGGGCCAATGCAGAGCACGCCCCCATCGAGCCAGCACTGTAACCCTCGGCCTTCGAGATCCCAGAGGATCTGAAGCGCCTGAACCGACACGGTGAGGCCACCCTTGAGCGAGACGCGCTCAGAACCGGCTGAAGTCGTCGCCATCGGGGCCGCCCACACTGGCATTCTTAAGTGGATTTCCATTTCCATTTCCGCCCACCCCCCCCTGTGGGAAATCGGGAAATGGAAATCCACTGGTGTCAGACTCGATTTCCGATTCGGTTTCCGACTGATTTCCGCTCAATTTCCCATTGGCGGAAATCGCGGAACACGCATTCAGCAGTGCGATTCGCATGTGCTCGGCTCGGGAGCGCCCTTGGGCCGTCAGCGCATACCCCTGATCACGCTTCTTGGTTGTGCCGGGTCGCTGGTCGTAGTCGATGTTGCCAGCATCAACCAGCCCATCGAGCGCCTTGCGGAGATCCTGATAGCGTCGGCCGGAGCAATCGAGAGCCTCCGCGAGCGCCGCTGCACCGGGGCGCGCTTGTGGGTCGCAGCGGAGCAGGTGCAGCAGCACCCGTTGGTCAGAGGGGCGTGGCGCGGGCGTGTCCGTCGTCTCGTCCGTGGCGGTCGGCTCGTCGGCCGGTTGCAGCGTGTAGCCCTCGGGGCCGAGCGTGACGATGAGCGTCGGCTCGAACCAGCGCCCCTTGAGCGTGAGTCGGCGGGTTCGCGCCCCCGATTCCGGGCTGAGCGACACGATCATATCGGCCGCCGCACCAATCGCCGTCGAGTCGCGGTATTCGCCGAACTTGTCACCCGTCGTCGACGTGCCGCTCGGGTTCTTGCGGTTGTGGTGCAAGATGACAATCGCCGCGTCCGAGTCTCGCGCGAGCGCGGCCAAGCCCGCTAAGGCCACTCCGAGATCGCCGGCCCCGTGGAGATCGCGAATGCCCAGCACGCTCGCCAAGAGCGTCAAAGTGTCGATGATGACCAAGACGGGCGTGCGCTGGGCCACCAAGCTGCGCAGGGACGCCGGGTCTTCGGGGCGCGTGTCGAGCCGGTTGCCGAACACGACACGGGTGCAATCCGCGCCCCATTGGGCGAGCTCCCGATGTCGCGGGCCGCGGACAAGGCGGACCGGGCGCCTTGATTGGCGTCCGCATAGGCTTCAGCCTGAAGGTCCGATTCGACCGCGGCGAGTGAAGACTCCACAGCCTCGACGTCCGCCCGCAGTCCGGCGGCATCTTCGTCATCGAGCTCGTCGATCGCCGGGCGCGCGTCGTCGAGCGCGGCTTCGGCATCAGCCACCAGCCCGCGCGTCTCCGTCTCGAGGCGCGCCGTTTCCGACTCGATGGCCGCACCGACGGTGTCGGCGGCCGTCTCCACCGGCGGCGAGCTCGATGACCTGGCTCCGGCCCGGCCACACCCAAAAACGCCCAGAAAACGCCGTTTGAAGGGACTTTCATGGATCAAAAGTCTTGCACCACAATTGTGTCGCCCGATCCCCCTAAGTTGTTGTCCTCGCGCGAGTCGCATCCCGGGGTCATCCCGGATGATCCCGGATGATCCCGGATCATGCCTAGCTGAGCGGGTTCGCTCATCGAGCACGCCTTGCCGCTCGTAGAAGCGCAGCGCGTCAGGAGTTAAGCCGGTGAGCGTTACCAGTTCCCCGATGCGATACCTCTTGTCCGACATCTCTACGAAGAGTATGCACCCTGGAGTGAGGTCCAGAGTCCAGGACAATTCATGGTGTCGGTCGGCTCAGTGCCAGAGCCGCAGACCCGCGACCAATCGCAGGCGAGATGCGCCGTCGCCGGACGCTTCAGCCAGCTCTCGCGTCTCACCAAACGAGTTGTGCCATGTCACGCCGACATACGGAGCCAACTCACGACGAACCTCGTACCGCATCCGCACGCCGACGTCCGCGCTACTGAGACCGGAGCCGATTCCTCGTTCCAGGTTGCTCTTGCCATACAGATTGAACTCGACGAGTGGCCGTAGCACGAGGCGATTAGTTAGCAGTAGCTCGTAATCCGCCTCCAACCGAACCGCTGTCTGTCCGCCGTCGCTAACATAGCCGGTCGCCTCCACCTCGAACCAGTACGGAGCCACCCCCTGCACGCCGAACGCGGCCCAGGTCTGAGCGGGACCGGGGCGCACATCCTGGCGGACACCCACCACGACATCCCACCAGCGGGCAATGGCTCGCCCGTACAACACATGAGCCTCAGCATCGTCGAGATTTCCGTCATCTGCCTGGCCCTCCGCTCGGAACCACAGGCGATTTCGGTCGCCCCCGACCCACCCCTTGGCGTCCCAGTTCAGCCCGCCCGCAGACGGGTCCCCCTGCCATTCCAGCTCGTCGAGCAAAACAAACGTGTACACCGCGTTGTCGCCAATCGCGTGAGGCTCGACGTCCGGAAACGCCGCAGCCCGGTCGGCCTCCGTGATCGGCGGGATGGGCGTCGTCGGCTCGATCTGCTCCTGACCAGCACGTTTGTGGGTCGTGTGCTCGGCAGAAGCGGTCGGTCGATCCTGCTGGGCATCGGGCAGCGCTGACCATACGGCGACGAAAACGGCCACTGCCACAGCGCGCACGATCCTCGTTCCCTTCATGCGTCAACCCGCACTTCCCGGAACATCCCGGCTGCCATGTGATAGAGCAGATGACAATGAAAGGCCCACCGACCGAGTGCATCGGCCCGTACGCGGAAGCTGCGTCTGGTGCCGGGCGGCATGTCCACCACGTGCTTGCGGAGGTGGAACTGACCGTCGTCGTCCTCGATGTCGCTCCACATCCCGTGCAGATGAATCGGATGAGCCATCATCGTGTCGTTGACCAGGACGACACGCATTCGCTCACCATACGTAAGTTGCAGCGGAGCGGCATCGGAGAACTTGATGCCGTCGAACGCCCAGACGAACCGCTCCATATGCCCTGTCAGATGCAGCTCGACGATCCTGCTTGGCTCGCGACCGTCCGGATCGGCAAAGAGACTCTTGAGATGCGCATAGCTCAGCACGCGGCGACCGTTTCGACGGAGGCCGATCCCTGGGTCGTCGAGACGAGACGCGGGCAGCATTGTCTGCATATCGACCAGAGGGTTGCCGTGCTCACTTGCCGGATGGGATTGCATGGCACCGCTGCCGGAGTGTCCTTTCATCGCGGCCATTTCGTGACCGGCGTGGACCTCGTGCCCCACATCGGCCATCGTGAGCAAGGGTCGGGGGTCGACCTCGGGAACCGGCGCGCTCAGTCCTTCCCGAACCGCCAGCGTGCCTCGGGCGTAACCTGTCCGATCCATCGACTGTGCACAGATCGTGAACGCGTCCTGCCCCGCTGGCTTGACGAGAACATCCAAGGTCTCGCCTGATGCGATGCGAAACTCGTCCACAGTGACCGGGTGAACGTGCTGGCCGTCAGCCGCCACTACCGTCATCTTCAGACCAGGAATCCGAACGTCGAAGTAGCTTGCCGCTCCTCCGTTGACGAACCGCAACCGGACGCGCTCACCGGGCTGGAAGAGGCCCGTCCAGTTCCCGTTGGGCGCGTGTCCGTTCATCAGATAGGTGTATGTCGCGCCAGTCACATCCGCCAGGTCGGTCGGGGTCATCCGCATCTCGCCCCAGGCCAGTCGATCAGATACGGTCGGTCCGAATCCGCGCCCGCGAACATCCCGCACGAAGTCACCGAGCGTTCGCTGGTGGAGGTTGTAGTAGTGGGCCTGCTTCTTGAGTTTCGCGAACACCCGATCGGGGTTCTCGTCGGTCCAGTCCGACAGCATCACGACGTGGTCACGGTCGTAGCCGAAGGGCTCGGGCTCACTGGGGTCGACGATGAGTGCGCCGTACATCCCCTTTTGCTCCTGGAACCCTGAATGGCTGTGATACCAGTAGGTTCCCCCTTGCCGGACTGTGAACCGATACGTGTGCGTCTCTCCCGGCCGAATCCCGTTGAAGCTCAGCCCCGGGACGCCGTCCATGTTGGCTGGCAGCAAGATGCCGTGCCAGTGAACCGATGTGTCCTCGCTGAGTGTGTTCGTCACACGCAGCGTGACCGAGTCACCCTCGCGCCAGTGTAGCGTCGGAGCCGGAACTGAACCGTTCACGGTGACTGCGAGGCGGGGTGAGCCGGTGAAGTCCATCAGCCTCTCGCCGATGGTGAGGTCGAAGTCCGTCCCTGAGAGCGCGGTCGGTTGCCTCCCCACATCGGTGGAGGCCCACGCGGACGGTCGCCACAGGCCGAGACTGGCTACCGCGCCACCGACTGCCAGTCCTTTGACGACCGTCCGGCGCGATGGTCGCCGGGCAGCCGCGTTCGAAAAATTTCTACCCATGAGTCACTCCAATTGGAGACGGCGCGGTGACCGGCCGTCACAGTTTCTGACCGAGGGCCCTACGATTTCGTGACTTGGAACGACGACACCGACGCCGAAGGCGCGTCGGGCGCGTGGACGGATCAGATCCGCAGTGGAGTGAGGAATCGTCCGAGTAACCGATCGCCGCTCTGTCTCGATCGGGAGTCCCGACGAATGTCGGACGAGCGGATCGCGAAGTGGGCCGCCGGCGATCGTCGCGATCACCGGTATCCTCAGCGCGTCATCTCCGACTAACTTCGCGGAAGTTAACAGGCCGGATGAGAACGAGTCACCCTCATGCGTGCAATCGCCTTGCGGGGGTGCAGAACCGGATTCACGTGTGGAATCGTGACGGCTGTCGCGTTTGTGACACTCGGGCGCTGCATCCGAGGCAGCTATCGTGTCTGACATCGGACCCTCTTCGAGGACGCATGAGCTGTAGCAGAGCACCCGCAGTGTGGGCGCAACAACCAGTACACCTGACAGCGCAAGGGGTATCAGAAAGCGACCCACGAAAGTCCTCATCGCGTGCCTTCACAATAGCATGTGCCGTCTGGAGCGACGGAAAACACGGCGGGACTGGCGAGTCGCTCAGGATCTGATGCGAATGCCTCGGGCAGATAGGATGAAGCGGCTGACCTCTCCTCGTAACGTGGTAGCGTCTCCGCTCCACAATTCATCGTAAACGCGCTCGCCGGCGGAGCCGGAATCAGCGCCGAGGTGAGGAACCCGCCGCTGCGCGCGATCAGGTAGTCGCTCAAGGCCACGTCACCACTCGTGTTCATGAGTGTGCCGGCCAAGGCGTACGTCGCAGCCCCGACGAGCGTCTTCACGCCCGTGAGGTTGCGCGCGTAGCGGCCATCCACCGCCTGACTCGCCGCCCCGACGAAGTCCGCGAAGGTGGCGATCGCCGTCGGGGCCGTCGGGGCGGTGAGCGCGTGCACGAACCCGTTGACGTTCGGGGCCGTGCCGTTCCCATTCAAAATCTGATCGTCGATCTTTTCCCCGAGCGCCCCACTCAAATCCCGACGTAACGCCTCTTCCATGCCGCGCAGCCGCGCCGTGTCTTCGACGCTGAACAAATATCGGGCGGTGAGCCGACGTGGTTCCAAGACTGTCGTGCTGATCGTCGCGGCCTCGGCATCCTTCACGGCGGCCTTGCTTTTCATCTCCGGCGACACGCCGGCCGAGAGCACCGGGTAATTGACTTCGCCGACGCTCACCTGCGGCATGCTGACACCGAGATAGCTGGCGGCCGTGCCGACGAACAACCCGGCCGAGAATGCTGGCTTGCGAGGCCCCTACGTCCGTGGGGGCCGTTGTCGCCGTATCCGCCCGTGCCTCGTGGGGCAGCAAGGCCTCCCACGGCACGAGTCCCTCGCGGGCGTGTTCGCCAAAGACGGCCGCGCGCAGTTCCGACTCGGCCCCGGTGACGGCGCGGCCGGTGGCCGCCTCGTGCAGGTAGCTCCGCAGTTCGGCCCGCTCGACGAGCGCCCGCCGCTCGGTGTCTTCGCCGTCGTCGGCGCGCGTCTCTGGTTCGTCGGCCTCGGCAATGGTGGCCGCCCGCCAGCGCGTCTCGATCGTGGGGTATTCCGTCGACAGCGTGGCCATCTCTGCCCGCTGTGCGTCCGTCGGGCTGTCAAGCCCCGAGAGTTCGCTGAGCGACTGCCTGATCTCACTCAGTCGTAGTTGGAGCTTCTGTCCGTTCGTCATGTCTGCATCCCTTCGTTCAAGAGTTCGTTCACCAATTGATCCCACGGGGTGTGTCGGGGCGGATGATGCGCCGTGAGGTGACACCGCCGACAGCGCACCTCCAGGTTGTCGATCGCAAAGGCGGGCCCGCCCACAGCCAGTGGCTGCCGATGGTGGACTTCAAGCCGCCCCACACCGCCGCACACCCCGCAGCGCCACGCGGCCCGGTTGAGCACGGCACGTCGGACGTGCGCCCAGCGCCGATCTCGATACACCGTTCGGCCACGGGTGCCCGCCATTACGCCACCCCGAGATAGACGCGCGACGGCCGGGGCCGCTCATGCCGCACGCCGGCACTGACGGCCAGAATCGCCGCCGCCACCGCGTCGTCCTTCGCCCGGAACCGTCGCCCGCCCTCACTCGCCTTACTGAGTTTTTCGTTGCCGGCCGGATCGGCAATCACCGTCGCTTCGCGCATGGCGGCCCTGAGCAGCAATGACCCGGCCGGTTTCACCTGGCCCGTCAGACACGCCGTCCGAAACGCCCGCACATCTTCCGCCCCATCCTTGTAGCCTTGGCCACGCAGCAGGAACGCGCAGCGGGGCAACCCCGCCGCGTCGAGCGCGTCGCGCAGCTCACCCTCGCGCCACCGATCGGCGACAATCGCCGCCGGTACCCCGAAGCGATCCCGGACGACGCGCACGAAGTCACCTAGTGGCACGACACGGCCGCCCAGCGTCACGAGTTCGCCCCGCCGGGCCATCCTGTTGATACAGATCGGCCACGCCGTCCTGCAGCCCGCGTGCGGCCAGTGTCGGCGCACTCGGAAAGGCTGCCACGGTTTCGAGGCGGCCGCTCTCGGGCCAGAACGCACAGGCCGCCGTCATGGCCGCCGTGGTCCCCGCGTCGATCCCCCAGAGGCACGGGCCAGCGCGGGGCGCGTCGTCGGCCTCAAGGCCTTCCCACGTGGCGGCCGCCAAGAGCGCCGCCCGTTCGGTGTTCGAGGTACCCAAGTTCAACCGCAGCGCCTGAAACGCCGGGAGCAGCGAGGCGTCCGTCGTCGCGCGATCCGCTTCTGTCCGAATCGCCGCTTCGAGATCGGGCATCGAGCGGAGCGACGGGTTGGCCTTCCGCCACGTCCGTGTCTGAAATGGGGGATCGTCACGCGCGGCTGCGTGACACTGCGCGTAGATGCCGGGCCCGCCGCCGAGCAGCGTCGAGAACCAGTGGCCCGTATCCGCCGGCCGCGTCCCCAACGCGATCAGCCGACTGTGCGGAATCTTCCCGAGCGCCGTCAGCAGCGCCGCGTGCATCCGCGCGCTCGTGCTCGGCGGCCACTGCGACGGCTCGTCGGCCAACACCAGCGCCGGGGCCAGGCCATGCGCTCGACGCGGATCGCTGCCCAGACAGCGCACCCGCGCGCCCAGCTCCCGATCCGCAAGGCTGGCTTGCTGCGCCGTGTCCCAGATCCGAAACCGCTTCGGCTCGTGGGCGATCCACGGCCGCACGAACGCCAGAATGTGTTCGAACGCGATCCGCGCTTGCTGGAAGCTCGACGCCACGATCACGACCTTGCCGCGCACCTGGACCAGCGGGCCGACGAGCGCGGCCACCGCAATCGCCGCCACCAGCGTCGTCTTCCCGTTGCCCCGCGCCACCGACAGCCCGGCGCTCGACACACCCGCCCGGAACGCGCCCCGCAGAAAGCGACGCTGCCACGGCAACACCGCGAACCGCTGGCCGGCCAACCGACCTTGCGTGATCTCCAACCCATGCACGAAGTCGAGCAGCGGCGTCTTCATGACGTTCGCAACCTTGGCTGCGGTTTCAGGGCCTCAACGCCCATACCGCTCAGGGGTCCCCAGAGGTCCGCGTAGTTCCCATCAAGCAATTGCATGTGAAAACGTGAGTGGACGCGGCCAACATGCGAATAACATTTTTGTAATCAATGACTTACAGAACTCAAACGACGGCACCCACAGCGGCCGGCCGTCCGCATCGACCAACACGCGCATCGCCTTCTCGGCATCGTCGGAGAGCATGTAGCCCAGCATCCCGCCGCCCTCACCGCCGAACCCACCCTCACCCAGCTCGCCCGCCTCGCGATAGGCGCGGTTGACGGCGTAGATGAGGTTTGTCGGCTCGGTCCAGGTGATCGCCGTCTGGGACGCCGCGGTGATCCCCGGCGTCGCCGACGACACCACGCCGACCGGCATCCCGGTCCCCGCCTGCGTCGTCGTGAACGCCTTGTTCCAGATCCGGCCCATCCGTCGGACCGCCTGCCGCTCGACATAGGTCTGAATGTCGAACACGACATCCTGTTGGAGTTCCCGGGTGAGCAGGATCGGCTTCGAGCTGGCCGTCTTGGCGCCGAACGTTTGCACGCCGATATTTGGGAGCGCCTGCTCGGTCACCGCGGTATCCTGCGCGGCCAGGATCTCGCCCTCCTGGCTGGCCGCATCCATCTGCATGATTCGATACTCGCCGCCGGTGCCGGGCAGGAACTGTTGCGCCATGCGGGAGACGCCGCCGTAGAAGGCGAGCCGGTCGATGATGCGCGGCGGGATCTCTTCCTGTACGGCCTCCTGGCCGCTGGTGGCATCGGAGGCCGACGCGGCTTGCAGGCGGAACGTCTGGCCGCCACCACCGGGGATCGTGCCGTCGGTGATCTCGCCGAGGTAGGTCTCGCGCTCGTGGGCTTCCAGCGCCGTCTCCCCGCCGCGCAGCCACCGCGCGAACGCGGTCACTGACGCCCGCTTGGCCGCCGCGGGTTCCTGCAGCTCGCAGCGCTGCCGTTCGGCGCGCACCGTCTGGAGCTCCCGCGTCAGCTGTTGATGCTCCTGCTGGTCCATGAGGTAGGCCGACTGACGCGCCTCGTCCCACGTCTTGTCGGTGGCCTTGAGGCCGGTGAGCTTCGTGCTCACCTCGGTCAGTGCATGTTTCAGCCGCGATTCCTCGTCCACGAGGTCCGCCAGCTTTTTCGGATCGAATCTCATCTGCTTCCCCCTAGATCTCCGTCAGCGCCGCCAGGCGCAGGTTGCGGCACCGGAAGAGTGCCGTCACCGCCGTGTCCGTCGTGTTCGTCGCCGCCGGTTGCGTGACGGCGATCACCTCGTCCGCCAGGCCGACCTCGACCGCTTGCGTCGCCGAGAAAGACGTCTCGTTAGCCAGCAGCGCCCGCACGTCGGCGTCGTTCCGCTTCATCCGTGCGGCGTACAACGCCGTGAACCGCTCGTTCATTTCATCGAGAAAATCCGCCAGCCGCCGCATCTCTGTCCCGGTCACCGCAACGGGCGTCATGCGCATCTCGTGAATCACCACGATGCCCAACGCGGCGATCCGGACCGTGCTTGCGGCCGTGAGCAGCACGCTCGCCGCGCTCGCCGCCAGCCCGTCGACCACCACGTTGACCGCCGCGCCGCTCGACCGGCGCTCCTGCAGCGCGGTCAGCATCGTCGACGCCTCGTGGACGTTGCCGCCCGGGGAGTTGATCCGGACCGTCACGTCGCCGCGGATCGCGGCAAGCGCCGACCGGAACGCTTCGCCCGTGGCCGATTCGATGCCGAGGAACTCACGCGCGAAGGCCGCTTCCCGCTCGCTGACGATGGGCCCGTAAACAAGAATCTCTACCTCGCCGGCCTGCGCCGTCAGCGCCTGGGCGTCGGTCCACCGCGCGGCGACCGACGGGAGGATGTCGACCAACGTGAGGGCGCGCAGCCGCGCCGCCTGCTTGGAATCCATGTATCGAGGGTGAAGAAAGGCGTGCGCCCTGACAAGGACCAGCCGCGGACCACCGCTGGTCCGCCCACCACCTCAATAAACTCAGGGGGTTTTTCGCCCTGGCGGACCAGTCCGGACCAGGCGGTCCGGACCACTGGTCCGGGCGAATATCAGACGAAACTCCGGGTGGGGCCCTCTATCCAGCCTGGAGGAGCCCTCGCAGCGCCGCCGCCGCCTGGCTGGATACCGTCCGCTCCCCACCCTGCCACCGCCGCACCGTGCGCGGGTCCACGCCCAGCCGCTCCGCCAGGGCCTCGATCGTCAACCCCAGCTCGCCCCGCGCGGCCTGAAATTCGGTCGCCGTCATGGCCGCCCCCCCGTCGTTAACCGGCGCTGGCCGTGGATCGGTGGACGCGTTCGTCACGGCAGGTGGCCACACCGGCAGGTCGCCGTCGACGTCACGTGGCAACCCCGCGAGATGGCGCAGCTCCTCGCGCGACGCGAGCGCCGGCCGCTGCGCGTCCCCGCGCAACGCCATGACCATCTGGTGAATCGCGTCGGCATCCCCGCGCAGCAGGTCGGCCGTGTCCACCCAGAAGCGATCGCCCGGCTGGAGCAGGCGCACCTGGAACGGCGTCAGGATGCGGTCGAGATGCTGGCGGAGCCCGAAGCGAAAGAAGAGCTTCGCCAACTGCTCGATGCCGCTGCCCCAGTTCGTGATGTCGACGTTCAAGAGCGGCGCGGGGACACCGAACGCCCGCGCGACTTCCTGCACTTGAAACTTCCGCAGCTCCTTCGCCTCGCGGTCCTGCGGGGTATCCTGCAAGTACCCGCTCTTCCCGTCGAAGGTCACGAGCGGTGCGCGCGTGCGCGAGTACGTCTGGACCCAGTCGACAAGCTTCTTCCGCTCGTCAAGTACGAGCGGTTTCTCACCCTGCGGCGTGTCGAAGTTGATGTACAGCTTCGACTGCGCGCCGCGCCGGAACCACTCTTCGGATGTACGTGTCTCCCTGGAGCCCAATATCGAGCGCCGGTCGCAGGGCAATCACCGGCGCCAGCGCGAACCCGTCCCGCGTCGACCGAGTGCGGCCGGACCGCAACAGTCGTTCCCAGCGCGCATGAATCACATCCCGCGCGGCGTGATACTCCGTCGCCAGCGGCCCATCGACCGGCGTCAACCGATACACCGCCTCACCCGTCCGCGCGTACGTCACGGCGTTGTCCCAGGGCGACATGCGGCGGAGTCGCTGGAGAGTCCCGTCTCCGCTCACCGTCGGCACAATGAGCGCATTCCCGTCGAGGCAGTAGTCGGCGACCAGATCGCCAATGAACTGATGCGCCGGTGTGGTCCCGCCGTCCGGCGAGTACGCGAGCACCTCGGTCACACGGTCCGCCTGGAGACCCGTGCGCCGACGGCCGTCTTGGTCGACCACGCGGAGATTCCCTCCAGTGACCAGCTGCGCCACGGTGCCCGCAATCAGCGTGACACAGCGATTCAGTGTCGCGTAGCTGACCGCGACGTCGCGGCCGATCGGCAACCCGGCGCGGTAGAAGTCCAGCGGCCAGGCGTCCCCCGCCTCGCTCGCGTAGTCAAGAATCTGCGACCAGGTGGTATCCGCCGGCACGTAGCGGCCGCCCGAGCTCGCTCCGTCGGCCGAGGCGGTGAGCCGCCCCAGCGAGGTCATCTCCGACCGGGCGAGGCCCACGGACTCCAGGGTGCGCCGCACAAGACCCGGCCGATCATCCGCCACTGTCAACTCCGTTCTCGTCCAGCTCGAAGAGAAGGTCCACGGGCATGGCGTCACGCGACGCGTTCTGCAGATAAGTGCGGATGGCCTCCAGGCACGCCGCAGTCCGGTCGCCGGCCGGCTGCACCCAGCGGACGTCACACACCGGGCAGTGCTCCGGCGTGCTGATACGGTGTGCCAGGCTGAGGACCACCCGCGCGGCGCACGTCGCGCATCGCAGATGAATGGCCGTCAGATCGCTCAGCGCAAACACGACGCGGTGCTCTTTCGTCATCGGGGGTGTTCTCCTCTCAGGGCGCGGGGGACTCATACAGCTCGTGCAAGATGTAGTCGCTGGCCGTGCGCGTCACCGGCGCGGGCGGCTGCGCTGCCGCGTAGCCCATGGCCATCGTCAAGGCGACCATCGCATCCGTTCGCGACTCCTCCTTGATTTTCGACAGCTTCCGGTTTCCCGCACCGTCCTCGATCACGGCCGCGCCGAGCACCCCCCACCGCAGCATCGCGTTGCGCTCCACCGCAATCGTCCGCTCGAGAACCGCCCGCTCCAAGGCCTCCAGGGAACTGTGCATCCAGAGCGCGGGCTGACCCGGCTCCGCCTTCCCTGGCAGAAAGCCCTGCTTGTGCGGCACCGCATAGAGCCCACCCCCGTCCGGCGTCTCCGACAAGACGAGTCCCGCTTGCGCCATGCGCTCCCGAAAGTGCGCGAGCCCCCAGGCGTCATAGACCAGCGCGCGCACGTCGTACCGCGCCACGAGATCCTGAATCCACGCGGCGACGAATCCATAGTCCACGATGGCCCCAGGCGTGGCGGTCAGATACCCCTCGGCCGCCCACGTGCTGTATGGGACAGACTCGATCTCCGACCGCTGTTCGATGGTGTCCTTGGGCGTCCAGGCATGCGCCCGCGCCGCGAACCGGCCCTCGGGCAGCGACTAAACCGCGACGGCGGCCGTTAAGTCCCGCGTCCGGCTCAGGTCGAGCCCGACCACGCAGGGGGCCTCCGCCACCGACGCCTCGTCCAGGGCCTCGACCACAATGGGGTCCCACATGGCCGGATCGATCCACGGCGACACGGCATCGGTCCACCGGCAGAATTGGAACCGCTTGACCTCCGCGCGTTTGCTCGGCATGCCGCGGGCCTTAGCGGCCTGGTCCCGGATATACGCGAGGCCAGGGATCACGGGCAGCGACGGACTGACCTTCACCCAGCACGCCTCGTCCGCCCAGGGGTCGTCGTCCACATCGAGCGCACACACGTACGCGAAATAGCGGTCGTCGTTGACCGACCCCTCCGCGACGCGCACGGCATACTGGTGCTCGTCCCAGCAGGGGATATTCTGGCCGGACCCGGCGTTCGTGATGCAGAGGCGGAGCGGCTGCGGCCGGTCCTTCATCCCGGCGTCGTAGCGCTCCATCATCGTCGAGGTCTTGTGCTCGTGGTACTCGTCCACGATGACCAGATGCGGATTCAGCCCGCTCTTGCCCGCGCCCGTGTCAGACGTCGTGGTGCGTTCGGCGAAGGACCAGCTATCGTGATGGACCAGCCGCGTCGGTCGTTCGCCGCCGTACTTCTGCACGCGGTCGGCCAAGGCCGGGGCGAGGTCCCGAATCTGCGCCGCGAGGCGAAAGGTGATCAGCGCTTGGTCCGCGTTCCGCGCCACACAGTAGGCTTCAGCGGCATGCTCGCCGTCCGCCGTGATCGCGTAGAGCAGGAGGCCCGCCGCGAGCGGGGATTTGCCAGTCCCGCGCCCCGTCTCGACGTAGGCCCGACGGAACCGCCGGCGACCGTCGGGCCAGAGCCAGCCATAGAGCGAGCCAACGAGGAATTGCTGCCAGGGGAGTAGGTGGAACGGCGCCCCCGCATGGTCGCCCTTCGGGAGCCGGAGCACCTCGGGGAAAAAGTCCAGCACGCGCTGGGCGGCCACTGCGTCGAATCGGAGATCCGAGCGCTTCAGGTCTCGCAGGTGGCGCTGGCACGCCGCGCGGACCGGTGGACCGGCCAGCGTCTCGCCCGAGACGACCGAGGCGGCGTAGGCCGTCACCGGATCGGTCATGGCGCCTGGCTCCACCGCTCGACAGTTCGTATATCGCAGTATACAATTACAGCATGGTCTAACTCAGGAAGTTCCAGACCGAGCCGGGAGACATCCCGTTCGATGCCTGGATGGCGCGTATCGACCTCCACGCGCGGATTCGGATCGCACGGCGTTTGGACCGTGTCACGCGGGGGAACTTCGGCGACCACAAGCGTCTCAGTCACGGCGTCTCGGAACTCCGGATCGACTACGGCCCTGGATACCGCGTGTATTACGGCCAGGACGGACAGCACCTCGTGATCCTGCTCGGCGGCGGGACGAAGAAGCGTCAGTCCGCTGATATTCAACAGGCGCAGACATACTGGAACCACTACAAACGGGAGAAACGCTATGCCAACCGTGCCGTACGCCACGAGTGATTACCTCTCGACCCCCGAGGCCATCGCCACCTACCTGAACGCCGTGTTCGACGATCCGGAGAGCGACCATGAGGATCTCCTGATGGCACTCCGGAATGTCGCGGACGCCATCGGCGGCGTCTCGGAATTGGCGCGCCGAACCGGTTTGAACCGGGCCGGCTTGTCGCGGGCGCTCTCGGCCAAGAACACGCCGAAGATCGACACGCTCCTCAAAATCGTCGCAGCCTGTGGCGTGCGACTGCAGTTCGCGGCATAAGCTGCCCATCACGACCGCACCGCTTTCTGGCCCGTGTACGCCTCCCAGCGGGCCACGGCTATGTCCACGTCGTGCGGTTCAATTTCCAGCGCGTAGCAGGCGAGGTGCTCAATTCTCATGCGAAGTACTTCCGGGCCAGATCGTCACCCTGACTGGCCCCTGTTTCACCCAGCACCCGCGCCCGGCTCGCCGCCGTCGCCCCCATCTCCGCCAGCATCCGCAGGCACGACGCGCGGGCGTGATCGACCATCTTCTGCAGCCCCGCCATCGTCTGGAGATCGCCGCCCTCCACGACGCGCGTGACCAGGCGGTGGTCCGCCACGGTCAGCTGCAGCCACGACCGGCAGAACAACTCGACCAGCGCCCGATCCGCCCGCCGCAGCCACGGACACTCCCGCGCCACCCGCCGCCACGTCGCCCGCTCCTGCTCCATCAACCCCTGCGGTGCCCGGCCCAGCAGCCGGTCGCTCGGGTCCGGTGGCGGCAGGGGCCGCTTCCCGTGATTTCACTCTAACTCCCTCACGACACGCAGTTTAGGCTTTCGTCCTCGCATCGCTCAATTTCGCGACACTAAATATTTCTGCCAGGGCGCGGTTTCCGCCCACGCCCGCTTCAGTACTTTCACCCCCCCCCTGGCCTCACGAGGTCGCCGTGGATGGTCGCGCCGGCTCGGCGGCGGGAACGCTGCTGTCGCGTCTTCGCGTCGTGACAGGCGGCGCACAGGTGCTGCACGTTGGCGCGGTCCATGAGCGATCCGCCCTGGGAGAGCGGGATGATGTGGTCGACGTCGGTGCCCGCGACGGTCAGCCCGTGGGCGGCGCAGTGGGCACAGAGCGGGTGGTCGCGCCGGACGCGCGCGCGCAGCTGACGATAGCGGCGGTGCGAGCGCGTCGTCTGTCTCATGTCAACAACAACAGCCCGGCACCCTACGCCCGTGCCGGTGCATAAATCGGAGCTTACACCGTTCTTGCAGTTCACGACGAGCCACATGGCGCACAGCCACTTGTCGATGCCGAACGGAGAATCCTCGTCGCGCACTGCCAGCGGTTATGCCGAGCCTGACACTTCACGTTTGTGCCGCCGCTTCTTTCCCCTCACGTCGCCTCCAGCTCCTCCAGGGACGTGATGACCGGCGTGCCGATGCGCAGCGCATACGCCCGCTCGGCCACCGCGCCCACGCTCGTCTCCCAGCGCGGCAGCAGCAGGACGTGCGTGCAGCGATCGATCACGGCACAGTCGTACGCCAACCAGTGCGGCCGGGCGATCGCCCACGTCGAGGGAAATGCGCCGATCGCGTGCGGGCTAAACGCCGGGATGCCCCGCGCGACACAGTCGAAGAACACCCGCACGCCAGCCGCCACGGTGTCTTCGACGCGGTACCCGTGCGCCGCCGTCATCGGCCCCGAGAGATACACGAACAGATCGCGCCGTATCGTCGGCTCATTCCGGGTCGTCATCGGCATATCGTCCGAAGAGCAGCACCCACGCGATCCCGACGAGCAGGATGAAGACCACGCCGTACCAGTTCGGGTCGGGAGTCATCGCCATATCGTCACAACCTCTCGATAGGCCCAGATGAAAACCGCCGCGACCTGCGGCATGTGCGGGCAGAGCCCGCCCTGCTCGTGCTCGTCGCTCACGTCGAGCGCGTTGAGAAGCGTGCCCTCGTCATCCGCTTCAACGGCGTAGACAAATGGCTCGGCCGTATGCTTCAGGTAGTACCGGCTCGTCTGCATCGTGTGCTCCTATTAGTGGCTACATCGTGGCTACATCGTGGCTACTGCGTCTGCCGCCCCACCCACGCCCGCGCCGCCGAGTGAGCCACTGCGCCGCATACGGCTCGTGCTCGTTGTCGTAGGCGGGCATGCATCGACAGCGCAGCCCCAGACGCACCTCATCTGAACGAATCGACAGGCCGCGCGGGACCGCCACCGGTGGCCGGCGCCGTGGCGGCGAGGCTCGTGTCTTCGAGTCGCGCTTCGTCGAACCACTCCCCCGTCGACTATTTTTCCGTTGTGGCGCGAGCGGGGCTGCACGCACAGCCTGACGCATCCGTGGAGGTACTCGGAGCGGCACGTGACGATGCCGGTAAAACCCGTGAGCGGATCAATGACCTGTTGTCCCAGTGCGATCATGCGTCTCTCCTGTTCCTGTGTTGCTCAGCCCAGTCCTGCGCCGTCTGTGCGTCCGTGAGCACGACCACCGGCGCGCCGTGCCACCGCTCCATCCACCGCTGCTGCTCCGGCGTGCACGTGCGGCGCGAGGGCGGCTTCGCCCCGTCCTTGACTTCGACCAGATGCGTCACGCCCTTGATCCCCACGAGCAGATCCGGACAGCCCGCCGCCACGCCCGCGAGCGAGAAGACCGACACGTCCGGCACCGCGCAGAGCACGTTGACAATCACGTCCTGGTTCGCGTCGAGACGTGGGGCGCGGCGCGGCATCTACCCCTCGTCCTCCGATGTCGCTTCTCTCGCCCGCTCCCCATCGGCTCCCACGGGGTGCGGCTGCGCGCGCTCGAACGCGAGCAGGAGATCCACCATGGCAAAGACCAGGGTGCGCTCGTCGCCGACGAGGTCCAGCGGATTAAACGTCCCCATGACGCTCAGCACCCCGCCGGCCAGGGGAATCTCTTTCATGTACCCCTTCTGGTGATTCCACATGACGCCTCCTTGATCCGGGTGCCTCTGCCTACCAGCTCGTCCGGAACCGCACGTCGGTTACACCCCCGGCGGCGGCGTGGTGGTTTCTGTCCGGCGCCAGCGCTGCGCGTGTGCCGCCACCGCCGCCCGCCACTGGGCGCGAGGCACCCCCACCCACTAGGACTCCCGCGGGGGCGTCGCCTTCGGCGTCAGGACGAACGGCTTCGGCTGGCGCACGGGGCGACGGCGCCTCGTCGTCGTCATCGTGCGAGTCCTCTCGGCCCGACCCGCCGCTTGGACGCAGTGCCTGTCCGTGTCCGCTCACCCGCCAATCGCGGTGCCCCGTCGCGCGTCACGTTGCGCACCCGCCGCGTGTCGTCCTCCGGCGTGTGGTGGCCGACGACCGGCCCATACGCCCACCGGCAGACAGGACACCTCGTCGGGCCCAGCGGATGCGTGCAGGTCCCCGTGGCACACGCCATTACGCCCCACCCGCCTCAGCCGCCACGATGGCGAGCTCGACGTCGCCACCCAGCTCCTCGCGCACCGCCTCCAGCAGCGCGTCGTGATACGGCGCGAGCTTGTCGGGCGTAGTCGTCTTGAGCCGCACGGTCGCCCCGGTCCGCGTGACCGAGGCCGCCTCCAGCCACACCCCCGGCCATCGCGTCCCAGAGTGCGCCACAGGAGACGCTTGAGGTCGACCGGGGTATTGGTCGCGGAGAGGGGCACGCCCTCGTCCTTCCACCGCCCCTGATGCAGCCACGTGCGCGGATGTGGAATGAACTCCCCGCCGTCTTTGCGCCACTGCGCGGACGCCCGTTGCGCCTCGACGGCGGTGATCATCCGGTCGGTCAAATCGTTGTCAGGTCGGAGTGTCCGAAACTCCCGGAGAGCTGCGTCTTTGCCGATTTTGCACGGATAGGCCTGCCAGAATCGCTCGAAGTTCGCCTGAAGGTCGCCGCGGCGCTGACGCCCGCGACTCGGGGCGCGTCGAAGCCGGTCCCCCTTCTCAGACTCTTCCCCCGTAGCGTTAGCGTTAGCCTTAGCCGTTAGCGTTAGCCGTTTCCCGCCCGCCCGCGCGCGCGAGGCGCGAGATTTTTTGAAAAATTTATGAAATTTTCGAAAAAACTTCCGCTCGGTAACCTCCATGCGGTCTACGAGTTGCGGCGGTGGTGCGGGGAGGTGCGTCTGCCGCGGATACGTGATCTTTTGATGCTCGTTCCAGGTCAGCGAACACACAAAGGGCGCGCCTTGATGATCAAATTCCACGATCAGATCCACGTCGATCAACCGCTGCACCGCCGCGGCGACCTCCGCGTCGGTGTGCTGGTCGCGCAGCGCGTCGTTCTCACCCCGCAGCGTGACGGCGGATTTCGGCATCACGCCAAAATCGTCGGCCACCCACCGGTAGGTGTCCCAGACCCGAAACTCAAAGTCGGTGAGGGTGATCACCTTCCGTGACCGTCCGATCCGGGGGTGGGTGAGTCGATCAGCCGGCATCGTTCACTCTGATTGGATGCTCCGGGCGCCACTCACCAGGCGATCTCCGACGCGGCCAGTTCGCCCCGGTGCGCCACGGGCACCGCAGGCGGCTGGTTGTCCCACCAGCCCTGCAAGCGCCGCCGGTAGTCGGCTTCCGTAATCGCCTCTTCGCGACGGCCCGAGCCAAACACCGCCCAGCCGATCCGCCCATCGTCTCGCTTCCGCACAAACCACACCGTGCACCTGGGCAGGTGCGCGAGCTCGTGCAGCACCCACCGCTGCGCCGGATCGAGCCGTTCGCCATCCTGCTTGAACTCTCGAAACAGAAACCGTCCCGTGTCTCCGTCGTGACTGACGGCATCCACATCGGTGAACGTGCTGCCGCGCTTCCCGATGCCACGTTCGAGCCGGTCGAAGTAGTTAGAGATCGCGTCGCGGTGCTTGCGGAGCTGCGTCATGCCACCGTCACCACGAGCCCAAACGCCCCGAACTCCCGCAGGAACGGCGTGATGTGCGCGCCGACATAGACGACGGCCTGTCCCTGGAGCGGCGCCGCCGGGTCGTGGCCGGGGCTCCAAAACCGCACCCGCCCCAGGGGAAAACAGATCGCCGCTGCCACGGCCGCGAGCCGCGCGAACCAGCGCGTCTCCGTCGCGTTGTTCACCAGCACGACGGCCTCGGGCACCGTGCCGGTGGACACATGCGCGGCGAGGCGTTCGCAAAACTGATCCACCAGCAGATGCGCGTACGGCGGGTTCATCCAGACGCGGCCCTGCCAGGGCTGCACAAGGCCATCGTCGTCACGGGTGTAGAACTGGGTGGCCTGGACGATCGCGTTCGCCGACGCCGAGGACGCGGGATCGCAATCAATCCCGCCCATCACCGCGCGGGCCGCCTCGATGTAGTCCCGCGGCGTGTACCACTCGTGCTCACCGCTGTTCTGGGCGACGTGCGCCGTCGCCGTCGCTTCACACAACCGTCGCGCCCGCTCGACGGCCTGCGTGTAGGTGCGCTCGAAGGCGGCGGGATCGTTCAGTTTGCGGCGCCAGCGATGGATCGTGAGGCGATTCGGGAGACCGTGCGTGCCTGCTCGCTGAGAAAATGTTTCAGACCTGAAACCTTTTTTCTGAGGCCGCCCGCGAGTTGAGCCAGGCCCGGCACTGTCCCACCAGTAAACAAATGCCACCTGGGCCTCCAGCTTGGCCCTGATGGCCTGTTCTAGCTTGGTGACGTCCTTCGCTCGCGCGTAGTGCTGCTCCGCCGCTTCATAGACGGCCACCCGCTGTAACCCCTTCGCCGGGGTGTAGTGCGTTAGATCCGTGGCGTCCCGCCGCACCAGTGTCGTCACGCCGTCGCCACCGTCCTTTGGATCATCGGGCCTCACCCTGTCAGCGCGCCCCCGCCGCCGTCGCGCCCGGCCGGCGCGCCTGATACTCGCGCTCACCCTCATGCCACCAGCGCCACACCTCGAGCACCGCCAGGAACGACGGGAAGAGCTCGGCGCGTGGCGGCGACGCCACGACCTCAAACGCGGGATCGGTGTGCACCTTCGGCAGCCGCACGATGCACCCGGCCGCCGGCGCCCCGTGTCCCATCTCGTCGAGCGCGACCTGATACGCCACGTTCTGCAGATGCGCCTCCCGGTAGACGGCCTTGCCGGTCTTCACGTCCACCAGCGTCGGCACCCCGTTCACCTCGGCCAAGAGATCCATCGTGCCGGCGAACCGATGCGTCCGGGAGAACACGGTCTGCTCAATGAGGAGCGGTTTCAGGGAGACGGACGTCGCCCAGTCCTCGAACGCCATAAAGGCCCACTGCGCGTCGTCCACCACACGGGGGAACGGGCCGACTTCCTGGCCCAGCGAGCGCCGCAGGTTCCACTCGATCAGGGCGTGGACCTGCGTGCCGATGTCCGCCGCCTTCGTGAGCGCGCGCTTGTGGGCTTTCTCCTTCCCGATGCGTGTCTGCAACGTGGTGACATACGCCGGGTGCGACATGGGGGGGGCTTCACCAGGTCGAGATACAGATCCGCCGCCGCCGCCGTCACCAGTGTCCGTTCCTGAGTCGCCGCCCAGTTGACCAACGCCGGCTTGTTGATGCAGCTCAAGCCGTGGGTGACGGACGGGAACAGCTCGCCGTCCACTGTATAGAAGCGGCCAAGTGGCCCATCCACGCGCCGACCCTCCGCCGTGGCGACCGCGCGCGCGACACGAGTGTCGAACTGTTGTGCCGGGCCCCGAGCTGGCGTCCTGAGTGCCATGATCAGAATGGGACCGAGTCGAGCTCGTCGCCCCCTCCACCCGCCCCGCCCTGCCCCTGGCCCGAGTCGGTCGGGCGGTCCGTGACCCGCGTGTAGTCCAGCGGCACCAACTTGGGCGTCCCCTTGGGCGGCGGGACGAGCGCCTGCACGTTCGCGTACACCTTCGCCTCGTCCGTGATGTTCTGCACGACCTGGACCTGACAGTTCGCCGCAATCAGCTGCTCCAGATCGAACCCCGTGAGCTCGTCGGGCGAGAACTTCCGGCCCCGCCACGATTCCAGGTCCTTCCGCAGGGACGCCTTGTCATGCAGCGACAAGTTGTAGTGCTTGCGCGCGTCGAACCGTCGCCCGGTGGCCGTGTTCTCCTCTTCCACCTGCCAGACGATCCGCACCTTGTGCTTGTCGCCCCAGGTGGTTTGCAGCACGCCGAGATCGATCACGTCCACACAGACGGCGTGATGAAGCCCTTCGGGGCACGGCGTGAAGGTGCTCTCCGGTTTTTTCGCGATGATCGCCATTAGCCCACCTCCCCCCTCACATGCGGGCCACACCGATCACAGGCGCGCCGCCGCTCGTAGTCCCGGATCTGCGCCGGTGCGTCAATCCGACGCACCACCACCGGCGCCGTCGGGTGCGACGTGGCACGACCAGGCCGGAGACGTGGCAGAGCTTCGCCGCGCGCCTCGGCGTCGATCCGCGCCTGCTCGTAACAGGACGGGCAGAGCACCTGCCGACCGGTGAGGGCGCCAGACCTGTCGTAGTGCACGAGGTGGTACCACGCGTGCTCCAGATCCGCGCGGACGACCGGCGCCTGCCGCGCCGCATCCATCGCCTGCCACGTGCGGGTGTCGCCCCCCGGAGGACCATGCAGCCCTTCTAGGCTCTGGTGGTAGGTGTCGAGACTGCGGAGCGCGATCAGCGCAACCAAGTGGCGATCCGCCTCACTGAGTGCGCCTCGGTCGTCCGCCGCCTTCGCCTGCGCCGCCGCCACGGCCCGATACCGGGCGACCGCCTCCGCGTGGGCATAGGGCCCATCGAACCGCGTCGCCACGTAGGCCCGGGTCGCCCACTGCGTGCTGATCGCCGTGTCCGTGTTCGAACGCGCCGGCCCGTCGTCACACCGATTCAGGGCATCCGCGATGATCGCCATGCGCTCGTCGGACTCGGCCCCGACGGCCCACGGGCCCTTCTTCGGAGCCGAGTCCAGTGGCGTGTCCACCGGACGATTTGCTACACTGGCACTCGTCATTGCTGTACCGCCTTTCTGGGTGGTCGAGCCTCGGTGGTCGCCGAGGCTCTTTTTGTGTCTCCGGATCTCCTCCGGTTGTGCGACCAGGGTCGTCATCTGTCCTCCTCCTGAGCCTGCCGGAGCCGTGCGAGCGTCCGTGGGGAGACGCGGTCCGCGGAATGCGCAGCACGCACGGCGCTCAGCCGTGCCAGCGCGGCCAGCCCCCCCAGCGCGAACCCGATCAAGCCCCAGAGCAGTGTCTCGATCATGCGAACTTCCGTGCCTCCGTCGGCGGGAGCCACCGGGCGAGCGCGCTCGGTCCACGACGACTGGCGTCCTGTTCCGCCTGCAGGCGCTGCTCCTCACGCGACGGCCGACGCCGGGCGCACGTCGTTCAGGTCGCGCACCACACCCTGGGCACGCAGGCAAGCGAATAACTCGTACGCGGTCGGCGGTGCCCCCCCCCAGGTCTCCAACGCGGATAGGATGAGGCGCTGGCGGGTTGAGAGGCGCGGAGCGATCCGCTCGAAGGCCACCCGGCTCGTGTCGACGACCGGCATCACGCCGCCCCTCCTAGTACCTGCTGGCGGGCCTGATCCGCGGCCCACAGCCGTGGAGTAGAGTGCGAGACGGCTGCTCGAACAGCCGCCCCGCGATCCCCCTGAACGCGGTTCACAGACAGGAGGAAGTTCATGGAAGAAACCACACGTGAAGGCATCACACGGCTCCATGCGCGTCTCACCGTGTATGAATTTCTGCTTGAAATCCTGTACGGCCAGAAGTGGGCAACCGGCAGCGCTGACGAAGCCCAGCAAGCAAGAAATAAAATCATGGAACTCATTCGGCGCGGTCCTTACTACCCGCAGGGCATTCCTCCGCAACACGATTCCGATGCGCTTCAGACTGAAGTGATCGCGGTTGCTGAGAATCTGCTGGAGAAGGCATCGTTACGGGCGGACGAAATACGGCAACAACTTCAGGGCCAGTAGCCCCGACGGGATCCGGCGGCAGGTCGTCGGCTCGGTCATGACGTAATCCCTCCACCAGATCACGCAACTCATCCACCAGACAGCCCAGGGTGCCATCGTGCTCAATCGTTGTTTCGATGAGCTTTCCCAACCGCCAGGCCATGCACACGAGCAGCGCGGAGTGCACGAGTAGTCCGAGCGACGCCCAGCCGCTCACGCCGCCCCTCCCACTTCCTTCACCGGCCGCTTGAGCACCTTCTGACGGGCCTGCTCCGCTGCCTGCCGTGAGACAATCCACAGGCCGACAACGCAATGCTTGAGAGACTCAATCAGCTGACGTGGTATCAGGCGATGATCGCGGTCGCCGCCGTGGTCCTCACGGCGACTCTGAGCGTGGACCTTCCGAACGTGCGAGATGACCTCGTGATCGCCGCCGCGCTCGCCGCGCTGTCCTGGGGCCTGGCGGAACTGGCCAGCTGGAAGCCCACAGCCAGCTATGCTCGTCAGCCTGACTTCGAGGGTATTTTTCGGATCGAACGGCTGGCGTGGCGGCTCACCGCCCACGGCGTGCTGTTGTACCTGATCGGACTTGGATGTCTGGGCTGGCTGGTGGCGTCCCTGCTCGGGTTCATCTGACACGACCGACACAACGTCACCCGGCGGGAACGTCACGCCCACGCACGCCATCTCCGCCAGCAGCGCGCCATTGAGTGCCGGCAGCGCCTTGAACAGCGCCGTCGCCAAACGGCACGTCTGATCAAGATCGGCATCCTCGGGGAGGGCGAGGAGGAACGGCCTCACGCCACCGCCCCCTTCTCCACCATCCGCTGCCGCGCCTTGTCCGCCGCCTGCTCGGCCCGCTCCAGCCGGTCCAGCACGGCCGTGACGCGCCGCTCGAAGTCGGCAGGCTCGCGCCGCAGGCCATTGAGGATGCGGCTGAATAGCGAGGGTTCGTAGCCGGCGGCCAGTGCGATCCGCTCTTGGCTCACACTCAACAGGGCCATCCGACGCCTAATGTCTTCGCTCATTTGGACACCATCTGAATTAGTTTTGAAAGATAACACTCATTCAGTTAGTATGTCAACACCAACTCCGTTGGTAGAGTCAGCCGATGCTCGGAGAGCGCTTGGCCGAGGCGAGAAGGCGCGTGGGACTGAAGCAGGTTGAGCTAGCTGTAGCGCTTGGTGATCGCTACAACCAGCAGATGATCTCGCACGTTGAGAACGGCCGTTCGTCTTTGCTGTTCGACGGCGCGACGAAGGCCGCTCGTGAACTCAATATTTCGCTCGACTACCTGGCGGGCCTCACGGACAACCCCGAGCCCGCCGCCACACTTGCCGCCGAACTCGCCCAGGAGCGGGCCAACGTGGTGCGCGAGCTGGACGACGCCGGGGCGCTGGCGCCTGCCGACAGCCGCGAGTTCAGGCCCGTGCTGCTCACCACGGGGATGGGGATCGCCGCTGGCCCGGGAGCCAACCCCGACGACGAGCGCGTGTTGGGTAGCCTCGCCTTCCGGGACGACTGGCTACGACGGCACAGCCTGAATCCGAAACGCTGCCGCGTCATCGAAGTCACGGGCGATTCGATGGAGCCGACGCTGCAGCACCGCGCGATGATCCTCGTGGATTTCCAGCGCACCGTGCGGCGGCGGGACAAGATCTTCGCGGTGCGCACCGAAAACGGCCCGGTGGTCAAGCGGCTTCAGCGCACCGAGGACGGCTGGCAATTAGTGAGCGACAACAAGGCGTACAAGCCGGTGCCGTGGCCCCGCGACGGTCAGGTGATCGGGCAGGTGATGTGGACGGGGAGGACATTGTGAACAGGAATTGCGGCCGACAAGAGGTCATCGTAATTGCGGCGCTCTGTGTTGTGGTTGGGATCGGATGCACCGAGGCACCCGAGGAGGAACCCGCGCCTTCGGCAGACGTCGAGGAGAGCACGCCCGGCGACGATGCGGATCGCGCACTGCAGGAAATGCTCGCCATTGAGACTATCAAGAACTACCCCGAAATGCTAGACGCGGCGATCTCGCAAGATGGCCAAGACTTTCGTCTCGCACTCATTAGTCCCGGCTAACACCCCGCAGGCTCGTGCACAAGAGCTTGGCGACAACTTCGTAGAATGGTGAAATCATACGCAGATACTCCACCACAGAGGGAAATCGGCCCAGGCGAGTACGACTACACGATTGGCGTGTACACGCCAGACGAACGGCAGATTGCTGTAGGGGCCAAGGTCGCTTTCGCCAGGAACATTACTTGGTGACGAGGACGGCTGGCAGCTCGTCAGCGACAACCCGGCGTATAAGCCCGCGCCGTGGCCGCGAAACGCTCAGGTGCTCGGGCAGGTGATGTGGGCGGGACGGACGCTGTGAGGGATACACCAGCAAGGCCGTCCTGTGCATGAGTTCAAGGTTCTCTTTCCCAGTCTTGCAGGAGGCATTATGTTCCGGATGTTGAGGCCGTTCGAACCCCACGCGTATGCCGCCGTGCGCATCGTCATCGGTTTTCTCTTCATGTTTCATGGGCTCCAAAAGTGGGGGTTGCTTGGCGGCACTGCCGTGGAGTTCGGAACGCTCAGATGGGTGGCTGGTGTCCTCGAGGGCATCGGCGGCCCGCTCATCATGTTCGGTTTTTTTACCGTACCGACGGCATTCATCTGCAGCGGTGAAATGGCGGCGGCCTACTTCCTGAGCCATCAGCCTCGCGGACTGTGGCCGATTCAGAACGCCGGTGAGCTCGCTGCGTTGTACTCCTTCGCGTTTCTGTACATCGCGACGCGCGGCCCCGGGATGTGCAGCATCGACGGCTGCAGAAGCCCGAAGCCTGAAGCCACGCGAGCTCAGTCACGTTGACGCGGCGGTGAAGATGGGAATGTCGTCGAAAAGGGTTGACGAGCTCGTTCAGGGCTGGCCGCGAGACGCCGTGCCGCGTCATCGAAGTCACCGGCGATTCGATAGAGCCGACGCTCGAGAACCGCGCGATGATCCTCGTGGACTTTCAGCGCACCGTGCGGCGGCGGGACAAGATCTTCGCGGTGCGCACCGAAAACGGCCCGGTGGTCAAGCGGCTTCAGCGCACCGAGGACGGCTGGCAGCTTGTCAGCGACAACAAAGCCTACAAGCCGGTGCCGTGGCCGGACGGGGCGGTCGTGTTGGGGCAAGTGATGTGGACGGGGAGAACGTTATGAACAGGAATCACGCATGGGTTGGGACGCTCGCAGTGAGCATCCTAACCTCGGCGGCGTGCGGCGCGCCTGGTAATTCTGTGCCGGAAGACGGCCCCGTCACCCAGGAAGTCGCATCCGCAATCACGCTACGCGTGTCTGTGAGCGACGAGACGGATCAGATTCCCGTTGAGGGACAAAGGACAGAGATTTGGCTCATGGGAGAAGGTTCTTGGTTTCCGAACTTAGAGTCTGGTGGTGACTTCCGCGACTACGAGAGCCTAGCTGTCGGCACAACCCAACAGCTTTACTTCTACCCGCTTGGCCGCAACGAGCCAGAGATTCTTATTGACGTACCGGTCACGAGCGATCTGTGTCCTAACGGCTGTGCGCGAGACACCGTACTGCTGTCCGTTTGGGATGATCGCTTTGAAGTTCTTGTGCCAGGGGCGGCCGAGACGAAGACGATCCCTCGTTGAGAGAACAGACGGCCCGGTGGTCAAGGGGCTTCAGCGCACCGAGGACGGCTGGCAATTGGTGAGCGACCACAAGGCGTACAAGCCGGTGCCGTGGCCACGTGACGCTGTGGTGCTGGGGCAAGTCATGTGGACGGGGAGAACGTTGTGAGGGGCGTCCGGACGACGAACCTCCGATCAACTCCAAGGACATTCTGAGGAGAACACAGTGACTATCAACGCACAACTCTGTGGAATGATCGGCGGCGCTGGGCTGATAGTGGCGGCGTTCGCTCCAGTAGTGTCTCTTCCGATTGTCGGGACCTTGTCCCCCTTCGCGTTGCACTGGGCCGCTGGGGTTGCCCTGCTTGTCTTCGGGGTGGCTGCCGTTGTTGCCGGGCTAACCGAGAAGCCGCGCGCAGTTGGTCTGACGGGTATTGTGAGTGCGCTCTACGTCGCGGCTGGCGTGATCTACTACTTTGTTCGCCGGGCTGAATTGGCCAGCAGCCTCGCAGAAGATGAGCTGTCTGCCGACAATCCATTCGCGGGTCTGGCTCAAGAAATCAGTGAAATGGCTCTAGCGAGCGTGTCGCTGTCGTGGGGCATCGCGATCATCGTGCTCGCGAGTCTGGTTCTACTGTCCACCTTTGCGCAAAAGAGACCCGACACCCCAACGGGCGCCGCCGCCGCTAGTAGCTCGTGAGCGACAACCCGGCGTATACGCCAGTGCCGTGGCCGCGCGACGGTCAGGTGCTCGGGCAGGTCATGTGGACGGGGTGGACGCTGTGACGCCCTGCACGTCGAGCCCCGATGTCCGTCGCTGGCGAAGGAGGTCCAGGGCGACGACGCTTGAGCATCCCGCGTTTGCTGAGACCCCGACGCTGGACGTAGAATCAAGGAGCCTCTGGAATCTGAAGAGGAGGGGCTAATGTTCGACAAGGAACTCGCGTTCTTCGTTGCCTACCAGGACGAGCTCGTCGCCAAGCATCGCGGGAAGGTGCTTGTGATCCGCGGCGAGCGCATCGAGGGCGCGTACGACTCCGCGTTGGCTGCCTACGTGTCCGCAGGAAAGCAGTTTCCGCTCGGCACCTTCATGCTCCAGCCGTGTGAACCTGGCTCAGGTGCGTATACGGTCACCATTAACTGAACGGCCGCCGGGATTGGTGCGTGTCTGACCCGAGGCCAGCACACAGGCCGAGTGCGCTCACGGTAAAGGGGACCCGGACGACTCGACCGCATCATCAGTGACGTCAAAGTCTGCGCGGCCTACGAGCCCCTGACGCCGCCGGCGGTACTCCCGCTCCTCATCACGACCCGAGCACTGTGGGACACCGGTGCAACGAAGAGCGTGATTGCCACCGACCTCGTGCAGCAACTCGACCTCATCCCGGTTGGTTAGACGACCGTTCACCACGCGGACGGCTCAAGCAACCGGTTACTCTACCTTGTCAACTTCACGCTTCCGAACGAGGTTAGGATCGCCGGCGCACTTGTTACTGAATTCCCGACACGTAACGGGTTCGACGTCATTCTTGGCATGGACGTCATCTGCCTTGGCGATTTCTCCATCACCAACTTGATGGGCAGACCTGGATGTCGTTCCGCACGCCCTCATCCGTTCGCATCGACTACGTGGATGAAATACACCGAGCCAACTTCGCTGGCGTGCGGCCCAACGCCCCCTGTCCCTGCGGCAGCGGGAAGAAGTTCAAGAAGTGCCACCGACTGAAGCTGGATCTCTAAGGAGGAGAACATGACACGCATGATGTGGAGCGGCCTGGTGCTGGTGTCCGTACCGGTGCTGGCCGCGGACGTGGTGGAGTTTCGGAAGGTCGACTACTTTGAAGTCGTGACCAAGGACAACGGCGAACAAGACGAAAAGAAACGCGACGCCCGCCTGGAGCTCGACCGCGAGGCCCAGACGATCGCGATCGTGGACGAGAAGAAGGGCGCAGAGAAGGCCACCTACGCCGTGGTGCCGTTCGCCGATGTCACCAGCGTCCGCTACGAGCGGGCGAAGTCGCCACGGCTGAAGAGCGCCATCTTCCTCTCGCCGTTGGCTTTGTTCTCCCCCGGCAAGAAGCACTGGCTCACGATCGAGTGGGACGGCGGCTATGCCTACATGCGGTTGGACAAGAAGAACCAGCGGCAGCTCCGGGCGGCGTTGGGCGCGGCAGGGTTCGAGGTCGAGACTATGATTGAAGACTGAGCGCTGCCCTGGCCGCGCAGATGACCCGCGAGCAGACCGCCGAGGCGCGGCGCCGCGCGCGCGAGTGGGACACGGCGCACCCGCGGGAGCCGTAGCAGGTGATGTGGACGGGGCGGACGCTGTGAGCCAGGCAGAGGCGAGCGACGGCTGTTCTGGGGCAGGTGATGCGCTACGCCGGCGCCATCCCGGCGAGCATGGCCGCGTAGTCGGATTCGTAGTCATCAAACCGATGAATCGTCTGCACTGACAGGCCGTGCTTTCCAATGGTCGTGAGGGGTAGTTCGCCACCAATTCGGGGCGTGCGCGTCGTCTCATTCCCACCGAGCGCTCGCTGTGCGTCTACCATTCGAATGAACCAATTACGCGCATCCTCGTCACCTGTCGGCGGTGGTGGGAGTGAGTCGAATGCTGGCCGCAGAATCAGGCAATTCGTGTACTCTCGCGGTTCGAACGCTCGCTCTGAGTCGAACCCGAAGGCGCGACAGCTATTCGTCCGAGAACACACGCCGAAGTGATACACGACACCCATGCCCGCGTCAGGCGTCTTGTGCGTCGACACCAAGGCGCTGGCCAGTTGTCGTAAGAGGGGGGGCGCGTAGCGGCCCGCATGAGGGAGGTCCCGCGCGACGATCTGTTGTTCGACGATCCGAAACCAATCCATTAGGAGATTGAAAGATCCCGTGCCGCAGACAACCCCCTGGAGGTGTGGGAGCAGCACGACCTTCGATGAGAACTTGGTCGGAGTCCGGGCGTGGAGGTCTACGGCGAGGGTGTCTGTCACCACGGTGATCAGATCCGGGCGAACAATCGCATTGAGGGCCGTCCCCGCGAGTCCTTGCTGCATCTCGTGCCGTTCGCCTGCGTCTATGATGCCGCCTCTTTCGCCCTCCATCGTAGCGCAACGCAGGGGCGGGCGCTATGAGGAGAGACACACTGGGATAGCCAAGGGTCGCGTCGCCGAAGGCATGCTCGTGAGCGACAACCCGGACAAACAGGACTGGCCGATGCGGCCCTGGCCTGCGGACGCCGTGATCATCGGCGAGGTGACGTGGGCGGCGCGGACAGTCGCGTGGGAGTTAGAGGCATCGCGCTCAACGTCGTCGCGTGGGTCGTCGCCACCCTGGTGGCTGCTGCTGGTATCGAGTTCGTGACGGGTTCAGCGCGTCATGGCGTGGTCTCGCTAGTAATGCTTGTACTCGTAGTGCCAGCTCTGTTCCTAATCTGGCGCCCGAGGAAGCAATGCGGACAACAGATCAACCGGGGGAAGCCGCCGCCGTGAGCACGTTCGTCAGATCGGACAGGCCATGACGGTCTACCGCCAGAAGAAGGGCCGCTCGTATTCCTATGACTTCGTGTTCCGAGGGAAGCGCTACCGCGGCACGACCGGCCAGCTCACGCTGACCGACGCCCGTCGCGCCGAAGACGCCATGAAGCAGCGTGTGCGCCGCGCCTGGGCGGGGATTCCTCGTGAGCAGGACGCGCCGCGGTTCAGTGAGGGGGCCGAGGTGTATTACACGCACGCCGCCGCGCGGCTCGCGCGCCCCGATCATGTCGAAGCTGTCCTGCGTGTGGTCCTTCGGTTTTGGGGTGCCCGGCCGAGTGATCCCGGCGCGGTCCTGTCCGAGCGCGATCCGTACCACAACCTGACCTTGGCCGACCCCATTGTCGATCCTGATTGGATCGAACGCTTCGAGGCGTGGATGGCCCACCGACCGCGCTGTTCCCCCCAAACACGGAACCACTATCGGTCGGTGATGAGTCGGATGTACCGGGTGGCCATGCTGCCGAAGTATCGCAAGGTCACGGGCATCACGATGAACCCGTTCCTCGCGATCGAGCGCGATCAGACGGTCTCACGCGACGTCACGGTGACACCCGCGCAGCTCCGGGCCTGGATCGCGGAGGCCCCGTATCATATCCGGTTGGCCGTCGCGATTGGCGCTCTTGCCCCAACCCTCCGGCTCCGCAACATTCTGCAACTCCGCTTTGATGAGCACCTCGATCCCGGGTTGGAGTTCATCACGATTCCGGGACACAAGACGGTGCGGAAGATTCGGCGCCCACTGGTGCACCCCATCTCCGCGCAGCTCCGGACGATCCTCGAGGAGCGCCAGCACCGGGGCAGCGGGAGCCCGTATGTGGTGACCTACCGAGGACAGCCGGTGCACGACATCCGGCATGGCGTCCGACGCGCGGCGGAGAAGGCCGACCTCGTCTATGGGCTCACCAGGAACGGGGTCACGTTTCACTCGCTCCGCCATATAGCGCAGACGGAGATGGCGGACCTGGAGATCTCGGAGAGTAAGCGCAGTGCCCTCATGGGCCACACCGACGCTGCGACCACGCGCAAGTACACCCACCTGCGCCCTCGACACCTGATCGACGCCGTCGAGCGCCTATCGGCCCGGCTGCCCTTGGCGGACATCGTCATGGCGCCGGTCAAGGCCAGCCCTCCAGCGTCTGTGAAAAATATGGGGAGTGCTCAGAGCGCGAGAAGGAAAACCCCTCCAAACACGGGTGTGAGTTGACGGACACGTTCAGGCCAGAAACCGAAATGGGCCAATATCCATAGGGATTATTGCGAGATCGCAGTGGCTTGAGGGGCTGGCGGTGGCAACACCGTGGGGGTTCAAATCCCCCCTTCCGCACCACCTTTTAAATCAATCACTTAGCAGGATGATAGCTTTACTATTACGGGGACTGAAAGCTTGTGGAATACGGTTAATATTACGGGTGTCCTCTGTCTATACGGGTCATATGCGGGCGGGTTTCCCTTTGAGCGCACCATGTGTTTTGATCGCCGAAAGTACCGAAACAGCTCCTTGTTTTCTGGGTCGGACTCTCTGAATGCATCTTCTACAACAAGCAGCCGGAAAAAGAGCTCAGCCTCTGAGAGATGAAAACCGGCGGCTGGGGCGCACGGCGCTCATACGGGCTGTTTATGGATAGCCGCTTGGGCCGGATCCTTCTCCCTGGGAGAGGAGAATATCTGTTCGTCCACACGCTCCGGCCAGAACAATCGCGACACTGTTTGCAATGAAGCTTTAAGGAGTGGAGAAATGAAGAATGCCCTAATCGGTCAGCTAAACGCCGCGTACGAGTTCTTTGACCGCAGTACTCGAAGTCTCACCGAGGACGACTCTGGATTCGCGCCTGCTGAGGGTGTGTTCACGGCTGCCAACCAAGTGGCCCATGCAGCACAAACCATCGATTGGTTCATCGAAGGTGCATTCAGCCTGGATGGGTTTGATATGAACTTCGAGGCCCATGAACGTGAGGTTCGGGCCGTTCGCTCGCTCGCACAAGCCCGCGCCTGGCTCAAGCGAGCCATAGAGAACGGTACAAAGGTCATCGCCAGCAGAACCGAGGACGAGTGGGGGCAACCGCTGCCCGAGGGTCCAATCATGGGGGGCCTTCCTCGAACTGCGATATTCGGAGGCATCGCCGATCACACGGCGCACCACCGAGGGGCACTAACGGTGTACGCCAGGTTGTTGGGTAAGATACCTTCGAATCCGTACGTGGAAGAGATATAACCCAAAGTTGTGGATCGGGAGCGTGAAGAAGGCGGCGTATCCTTTCGCGTAATCAACGTGAGACGCCGGCTGGCAGGCCGGTGAAAGGAGACGCCACCCATGCTGAAGGTACTCGACACGACGACGGAAACGGAAGAAACGCCCGCGACTCCGCCGCTGGACGACTTGGCCCGGGAGGGTGCTCGGCGGATGCTGATGGCAGCCCTGCAGGTCGAGGTGGCCCAGTATGTGGACGCCTACCAGGAGGCTCGCGACGCGAGCGGGCGGCGACTGGTGGTCCGCCACGGTCAGGCCGAGGCCCGGAAGGTCACGTGTGGGGCGGGCACAGTGGAGGTGCGAGCGCCGCGGGTGAACGACAAGCGGGTCGATGCCACGGGCCAGCGCGAGCGGTTCACCAGCCGGATCCTTCCGCCCTACATGCGCCGGTCCCCCAAGGTGGCCGAGGTGCTGCCGATTCTCTATCTCCGCGGGTTGTCCACGGGCGACTTCCGCGAAGCGCTGCCCGTGCTGCTGGGAGACGACGCGGCCGGGCTGAGCGCGACCAACATCGCGCGGCTGACCGCGGTCTGGGAAGACGAGTATCGGCAGTTCCGGCAGCGCGACCTGGCCGATCGGGACTACGTCTATGTCTGGGTCGACGGGATTCACTTCAACATCCGGCTGGAGGACGACCGCCTGTGCACGCTGGTGGTCATCGGCGCGCGCGCCGACGGGACGAAGGAGCTCGTCGCGCTCGAGGACGGGTACCGCGAAAGTGCCGAGAGCTGGGCGGAGCTGTTGCGAGGGCTGCAGCGCCGCGGGCTCGAGGCGCCCGTGGTCGCGGTTGGCGATGGGGCCCTGGGGTTCTGGAGCGCCGTCCGGGACGTGTGGCCCCAGACGGCCGAGCAACGCGACTGGTTCCACAAGCTGGAAAATGTCCTGGACAAGCTCCCGAAACGTCTCCAGCCCAAGGCCAAGCGCGCGCTGCACGACATCCTGGCGGCGGAGACGCGCGAGCAGGCCGAGGAACATCTCGACACCTTCGTCGCGGAGTACGAGGCGAAGTATCCGAAAGCGGCCGCGTGCCTGGCGACCGACCGGGAGGCGCTCCTGACCTTCTTCGCCTTTCCAGCCGAACACGGGATTCATCTCCGGACCACGAACGTCATCGAATCGCCGTTCGCCACGGTCCGCTTGCGGCAACGGGTCACCAAGGGGGCCGGCTCTCGCACCAAGGGCCTACTGATGGCTTACAAGTTGCTCGACATGGCCCAGCGGCGGTGGCGGCGACTCAATGCCGCACACCTGCTGCCGCTCGTGCGGGCTGGTGTGGTCTTCATCGACGGAGTGCAGCAGGAACCAAACACCGAGGAGGATCGGAAGGAAGCCGCCTGATCACGCTAATCGCGGATCCACAACTCTTGACAATATCTCACAGCGGCTTCCGAATCTCTAAGATTTCACTTACGGCCTTGCGTCGATTCATCATTCCTCTCTCTCCGATCCTGTGATTCCAGCATCATCACATAAACAAGGGAGCACCCCCTTGTCGTTTTGATTCCTGGCAGGTGTTCTATGCTGTTGGGCCGGCTTTATTCCATCACCGCACGGAGTATCATGCTACATCGCGTAAGGGCGTTCCTTGTGGTACTGCCGACCACGCGACGAGCCGACCTTTCCTGCGTGGCCGGGTGTCCATGTGGACGCCCCAGCGGTAATAGCCGATCGCCCCGATCCGTGGGTTTTCCCGAGCCACCGCCCGCACGACCGCGTGGAATCCCGTCACGGTCAACCCGCGTGGTGGGGCCAGATCAATTGCCCGGCCTTGCACATGCCGCGAGTGGCGGGCTCCGCCCACCGTTCGGTTGTGCGCCGGTGTCCGGTAGCCGCTCAGCACCCGCAGCGGATGACCGCCGCCGGCATGCCGGATGGCCTCGAACACGCGAGTCAGCTGACCCGCCCGGCTCTGTCTCCAGCGAGCCGGGTACGGTGTTCGGGCCACATCGTGGCAGGCGAGCTCCGCCCACGTCAGGTGTGTCGAGGGACCTGCGTCGAGCCTCTGGTCACTCGTCATGGTGGCAGCCGATCAACTGGACACCAGACGGCGCGCCATGCGCGTCGGCGTCGGTCTGTCGGCACTCATTCCTTGACTCGATTCCGCTCTTTCCCCCTGAGGCGTTCTACCGTGCGCATCGTGCCCAGTCCGAGCATGCCCATGAGGATCGGCATCATCATGGCCATGTCGAGCGGTTGCACCTTGTCGGTCAAGGCCCCGATGTAGGGCACGAGCAGGAAGTTGTTGCCGAGTCCCAACGCGCAAATCCACCCGATCATCGGGCGCCACCCCGCGACGAAGGGGGAGGCATGCTGACCCTCCGCTCGGTTCGCCGCGATCTGCGCGAGCATCACCTGGAGCTCGCCGGCCTGATCGAGCCGATTGAGCTCGGCGGTCGCTTTCTCGCGTGCGTCTTTGTCCGGGATCAAGCGCTCGATGAGGGGCAGCAGCGCCGTGATCGCGCCGAAGACCGCCATCAAAACACCCGCGCGCCGACGAGGACGCCCAGGGCGAAGACGACACCCGTGAAGATGAGGACCGCTCGCCCTGTGTAACCCTTGTTGGCGAGGGTGAACAGCAGCGAGTCGGCCCGCTGTTCGAACGTCGTGTCGGTCTGTCGTGGCATCAGTGTTCTCCTGTGTCTGTGTCGTCCACTCTAGGGAGTGACGGTGAGGGTCACGGTCGCCGTCGTGGCGTGACCACGGCCCGGGTCTCACCCGCCGCGAGGCCGGTCACCTGTAACGTGCTGCCGTCCACGGTGACCGCGACGATGGCCGGGTCATCGGCCACGGCTCGAAAGGCCAGCGCGTCGCCGTCCGGATCGGCGAACACGACCCCCAGGTCGATCGTCACGCGCGTGCCCACGGCGAGCGTCCGGGTCCCGATCGCCACGGCCCGTGGCGGGCGATTCTCGGCCACCTTGGCGACGGTCAGTGACAGGGTCGTCGTACAGCCCGTCGTGAGCAGCAGGGCGACGAGCAGTCCCCGGGCCCTCATGCCTCCACCTCCACCCCCACCGTGGTGGTCACGCGGGCCTCACCGTCGCTCGCGATGATCGTGACCGCCGCCTCGCCCGGGGCCTGCGGCGTCAGCAGGAGCACGCCGGCCGCGACCGCCGCCGTGACGATCGCTGGCGCGGAGACGATCGCCTGGTAGGTCAACGGGTCGCCGTCCGGGTCCACCACATGTGTCTCCAGCTCGATGACCGCCACCTGGCCGATTGTGAGCCGCTGATCCGGGATCGGCACCACCACCACCGGGGGCGCATTCGTGGCGTCGACCGCGACGATCTCGACCGTGACAGCCGCCTGCGCGGTCGCAGCCTGGGGGTCGGTCGCCGTGACCGTCAGCCGGTACGCCATCGAGACGCGCGCCGGATCGACGCCCGGGCCGACGTAGGTGATCGCCCCGCTCTGGGCCTCGCGCAGCACGAACGCGCCCGCCCCGTCCAGGGCATACGTGACCGCGTCCCGGTCGGGGTCCGTCGCCTGCACGGTGCCGACCACGATGGGGCCCGCGCGGCCCGCCTCCAGGGTGAACCTGTAGTCGGTCTGCGAGAACCGGGGCGCCTGGTTCGCGGTCCCAGTCGGGAAGTCGACCGTATTCGTGTTCTCGTTCGTGATGGTGATGCCGGGCGGCGTCGGCTGCGTGGGCCACTCGCACCCCGCCAAGCCACAGCGCCAGCAGGGCCGCCTCCAGCCCCGCGATCACGCGTCGTGAGCGCCGGTGTCCTCCGTGTCGTTCGTGCATCGGGTCTTCCTTTCCTCAGTCTGTCTCCACACGAGCAAAGGCCGCCCCCCCGAGGGTGAACTGGTACCCTCAGAGAGACGGCCTCGCTCTCGTGGCCCTGTGACTGGTCGTTCCCCGCCTGGCCAGGCGGCTTCGGGCGCTACCCTAGAAACGACCGGGGTTCGTTATGACATCTCGTGTCCGACTCATCCCTCTGCTACGGCGTGGCAGCAGCCATCGTCTTGATGACCTCGACCAGCGTCCAGATCACCCCCATCAGCGCCGCCCCCGAGACGGCCGGCTTCGCGTGCCCGTTCCACCGCGGCTTCGGGAACCGCTCATCGAGCCGGGCGATCAGCTCGCCCTGCGCAATCTGCCGCCGCTCGATGCCGTCAAGCCGCCGCTCGATGGATCCGAGCGCCGCCGTGAGCGCGTGCTGCACTTCCGTCATCGCGCGCCCCCTTAGTCCTGCATCTCATAGGCCCACAGGACGGACTGCTTGGAGTTCTCCTCGGTATAGCACGTGCCGGTGGTGCCGGTGTGGTTGAGCTGCGTCTTATAGGTGTGAGCGCCACTGCCGGGGTTGGCGTCTTCCTCGATATGCATGGCTTTAAAGTGGTCGCCATTGGCCTTCGTGGCGGTGGTGGTCAGCGCCGTCGTGCCCCGCATGAATCGGAGCTGGCAGTTCGTACTGGCGCCCGACGAGGAGATGTGCTGCCAGGCCATCAGCACCACGTCATTGGTCGCGTTGTCGACGGTGATCGTGAGGCTGAGCCCGGTATCGACCCAGGTGCTCGTCGTGACGCTCGTTATCGTCACGTCGGTGTCGAACACGGCGTCGACGAGGACATTGTCCGGCATCCGCGCCATCGGCATCGTGCCGCTGTCGAGATTCGACGCATCCAGGTCCGTCAGGTTGGCGCCGTCGAGGTCGTCGAGGATCGTGGTGGACAGCGGCCCGTTGATCTTGCCGTCCGTGCCGACCAGCGCGACGTCGCCGCTCCCGAACTGCGCCCCGCCCGAGACATCGAGCGCGTCGGCCGCGGTGTTCGCAATCGTGACGGCGGTCGGGTGGATGAACCGCCCGGCGGGCTGCGCGATGAGCGCGCCCCCCAGGCCGCCGATCAGGCCGGCGACCGCGGCGATCAGTGCACTGCGCGCGATACGAGCTGCTGGCATCGTGTTTTCCTCCTTAGCTCTCCACGAACTTTGCGCCCCAGACCTTGATCCACGTCGTCCCCCGCTTCGCCTCGACGCGATACTGCGTGTCGGCCGCGAGCGTCAGCTCCCCACTGATGACCAGGGCGACGGTCGTGTTCGTCACGTCCCACGCCGTGCCGACGAGGGCCGCGTCCGTCACGTTGTAGACGCGGAGCTGCCCGGTGCCGCCGTCGACCCGCGCCATCGCATGCACGGTCCCGGTGCGCGCATAGCTCGGCTGGAGGACTTCCGCCCCGTAGAGGCCCTCGAAGGCGCCGCTGGTCTGTTGGAAGTCCGGATGCCCCCCCAGCGGCCACACCGTGCCTCCGCCCAGCGGGCGATACGCCCCGCCATCGACCGAGGCTTTGAGCAGGTCCGCCCCGGCGTCGAAATAGATCCGCCCGTCGCCACTCGGCGCGACGGCTGGCGCCGTCGTCTGCCCGTCCAGGGTGACGTGGTCCAGGGTCGCGGTGCCCTCCGCGATCGCCAGCAGCTGGTCGCGCACGTGGGTATTCATGCTGGCGGCGGTCACCAGCTCCCCGGCCACCCACGTGCGCGGTTGCGTCCACGCCATCAGGCACACCCATGTGCGGCATTCTCCGCCTCGAGCGCCGCGACCGTCTCGCCTGGCCGCCAGTGCCGGGTCGCGGCGCGCGGGCGTCTGAGGAGCGCGGCTTCGAGGGCCGTGCGGTTCGCGGGCAGCACGACCTGCGTATGGATCGCCCCGCAGTAAAAGCAGCGCGCGACGACCGGCGTCCCGGCGTCGAGATCGACGTAGCAGCCTGAGCCACACCCGCAGTCGACGATCCACCGGTTCTCATTGATCCGCGCCACGATCGGATCGAGCGACGTGGACACCGCGACATCGCGGCCCCGTGCCCGGAGTGTGCCGATCGCGCGCGCCTGCGCCGCCGCGTACGCCGCGCTGTCCCGCACGAGATGCCCATCACGATAGGTCCAGCGCGGCAGCCCCCTCACGCGTACCCCAACACCGTCGACACCCCGAGCACCGAGGCCACCGGGTCATCGAGAATCCAGAACTCGCCGTCCACGGCCGGCGCCAGGTGCCACGTGCACCGCACCAGATCGCCCGGGCCCACCGTCAAATCCACGCCCTGAATGAAGGCGTCCACCATCGCCAGCCCCGTCACGGTCTCCGTAATGGTGATCCGGTCGCCCGGCTCGCGGGCGAGCGCCTGCGTCAGCAGCGTGTCGGAGGCGTTCGCGAGGATCGTGAGCGACGTCACCTGCTGCCCTAAGGCGTGGTAGACCGCCTCCAGATACGTGGCCGCCCCTTGGCCGACCTCGGGGTCGACCTGATAAGGCATGTTCAGCCGCAGGCTGCGCTCGCCGTACGGTTGCGCACTCGACGCCTCGAACGTGAGCGACGCCACCGCCTCGATGGCCTTCCCCCGACACTGGAGCTTCGTGAGCGTGCCGTCGACGGCCGCCGTGTTCGTGACAACGAATTGCACGCTGCCGCCAAAGAACGACGCCGCCACGGTGAACGACGCGGTCAGGTCGGCCCCGGTGCCGTCCTGCGCGGCGTTCGCCGCGTAATCGGTCGTGGCCACCGGGGCGACTTGGTCCGTGCCGCCGATCAGCTGGGCCTCGCGGTCGGGGTCGTGATAGTCCCCCCAGAACGTCCGCGACTGGCCCGCCGGAATCACCGGCCGGCTGCTCGCCGGCTCGGTCGTCAAGGCCCACAACACGGTCGTGGCCGCCTGGTCGACCCGGACGGGATTGATCGTCACGCGTACGTCGTTGAAGGCCTGATCGATCGCCGACGGCACCCGCAGGCCGTGCATGGTGTTGGACACCGTGACGGCACTGTCGGCCGTGGCGCGGTGGTGGCGATTAAAGAACCGCAGGGTCCCACCCTGCGTCGTATCCCCGATGACGGCAAGGTGTCCCAACTCGCTCTGCATCAGCTTCTGCGCGACCGCCCGCCCAGACGTCCCGCCGCCGAGGTCGTAGAACGCGTACGGATAGGGCTCCGTGCCGCGGTCCAAAATCTGCGCGGCGGGGCGCGCCGTGCTCGGCATGGCGGTGATGAGCGTCGTCAGCAGGTCGTCCGCCCGCTGGTCGCGTTGCGCCGCGACGCGCCGCACCTGAAACGCGGCCAGGTCCTCCAGCCAGTCCACCGCGCGGCACCGCGTGCGCTGCAGGCCGTACTGGCCCGCCACCGGATCGATCTCGACGATCCGGCCGCGAAACTTGTAGTAGGTCGTCCCGTCATACGTCACGGCCAGGCGGAATCCGGTGCCATAGCCGAAGCCGGCGCGCGCGGCCGGGTGATTCGGCGAGTAGGTGCCCTGCACCCCGGCCGCGTTCCCCGCATCGTTGCGCATCGAGAACAGCCCCACCCCGGTCTGCGCCACGCGGGCGAGCGGCCCACTGCCCCGAATCCCGTAGCTCACGCGGATCTGATCCGCCTGCACGACGTCCGTGCTGACGTCCGTCCACACGTCCGGTGTCAAGGCCAACTGCGGCTGTATCACGATCGGGCTCGCCCCCATCGGCTTACCGGCCCTCCACGACGGCATCGCGTATGGCCCGGCTCATGCGGAACGGGAGTTCGTCCTGGCCGCGTTCCATGATCCGCTTCAGGTCCGCGACCTCGCGACGCAGCCCCGAGAGATCCGCCGCCTCACGGCGGCCTTCCGCCTCCGTGATGACCCGCTCGCGACCATGTAGGAAGACCGGCGTCGAGACGCCAAAGTCCACAAAGCGCCCGTGCGTACCCCCCTGGAAGCCAGGGGAGTCGCCATCAAACTCCCCGCGCGACCCTGAGGACGAGTAGCGCGTGTGATGATCAAACGTGAGCGTCCGGGGAATACGGTCGAACGCCTGCACCGCGTCCGTCGCCGTCTGCTGGAAGCTCCGCACGAGTTCGGGCAGCGCGTCGCGGCTCATTGACCCGAGTCCCGTCGTGAGCGCGTCGAGCTTCTCTCCGAGCACGCCTTCGAGCGACAGCCCCGCTGCCTGCGCGGTCGACTCGAAGGTCGCCGCCATCGTCGCCAAATCCTTCACCGAGAGGTCGTGGACCGCGAGGCCAATGTGCTCGATCTGTACGAGCACGTCCTCGCGCAACGCCTGCTCTGCCTGACGCGCCCCGTTGCCGACGCCTTGGGCAAACTGCTTGGCCGCGGCCGGGATCTCGCCGCCCATCGTCTCCACGAGCTGATTCATTGACAGCACGAGGATCTGCAACCCTTCGGTCATTGACGTGCCGAACTCGAGCTGATTGATGTCGGTGATCTTCTTCCCGCTGGCGTCGAGGAGCTGGCCCTGTGCGATGAGCTGCGCGGCGATCGGCTGCATCGAGGCCGGAATCTCGGTGCCCATCTGCACGCTCGCGGTGATCACGCCCTGCACCTTGTCCTTCGCCAGGTCGAGCGCCGTGCCCAGGTCAACGCCGGACGCCAGCAGCGTGTGGAAGTGCTGCGCGATGTCCTCCGCTGTGGCGGCCTGCTCGACCGCCTTAAAGGCGTTCCCCAGCCGCTCGCCCATCTCGTCGGCGGCGACGCCAAAGAACGTGGCGGCACTCGTGAGCTGTTGGAGCTGGTCCGTGGCCGAGTCGAACGTTTGGAGTTCTTGAACGGCCTGCCCGACCTTCACGACCGCGTCGATCTGGGCTTCGATCGCCTTGACCGCGTCGGGACTGCCGTCGCGGACGGCCTTCCAGTAGCGCCCGACGAGCTGCTCCGCCTCGGCGGCGGAACGTCCGGCGGCCACAAAGCCGTCCCGAACACCGATGAGGAACTGCGCCCCACGTTCGTTCCCTCGCCACGCCCCGAGCGCCGCGTCGACGGCTTCGGCCAGCTGGGCGTCATTAAGCGTCTTGATGATGGTGTCGGCATAGGTGTCAGCAAAGGCCCGCGCCTTCTTCTCTGCCTCCGAGACGCCGAAGAGACTCTTGATCCCCTTGATCGCCGCGCCGACCCCCGCGATGATGCCGCCGACGAGGCCCCCGGAGGCAAAGGCTTGCGCGATGTTCCCCACCTCCGACAGAATCTTCCCCGCCGTCCCGCCAATCGCGTCGCCCAGCGTGTGAAACACCGCGCTCGCTTTGGCGGCGTTAATGCGGATCGTCGAAAAGCCCTGTTCGCCGTCTTTGAGATTCTTGTTGGCCTCACGCATCGAGATGGCGAGGTTCAACGACTGGCCCGCCGCGCCGCCCAGCTGTCCCGCCAACGACGCCAACGCCACCTCATACTGTGACGTCGTCTTGATGCTCTCGACGACCGTGGTGTCGAGGTGTCCAAACGCTTGGTTCGCGTCAAAGGTTGCTTGTTCCGCTTCGACGGTGCCCATCGTCAAGCCATGGATCTCGGGACCGAGTTTCTGACCCACCGACAGCATCTCATCCCACGACAGCGTCACTTGTGGAGCCGTCACGAGCAAGCTCTCTTCGGCCTGTCGGAGCGCCTCCATCGCCTCCGCCGATTCGCGGGCGGCGTCACGCACGTCATGCAGGGCGTTGAGCTGATCAGCGAGACCGCGCATGACGGGCGGCACGGCCTGCTCCATGCGCTGATAGGCGTCAATGGCCCCGTTCACCGTTTCCCGCAATTGATCGTGATCGTCAGCGGTCAGTTTCGAGACGCCGCCAGCATGTCTGACGGCCTCGGCTGCCTCGAGCGCCGATTGGATGAGGCCCCGGCCTTGGAATTGATCGACGAGCGCTTGAATCGATTCCTTCAGCCGCGTCGATTCGCGCGCTAGACGGGCTTCTTCTTCGGCCGCCTCCCGCCCCGCCCGCGCCGTGTTGTCAAACGAGACGACGATGTTCTTGATTTCCGGCGGGAGATCCTCGACGGCGATGCCCAGGGCCAGCGCTTGCTTGGCAATATTGCGCAGGACGACTGGGGTCAGCTCGCCTTCGCTCTGCAACTGCTCCACACTCAGGCGCAAGCCTTCAATGGCAACTTCCGCCTGGGGTAGGGCGTCAGCCAGTTCCTTGGCCCGCTCCTTGGCCTCCTTGGACGCGTTGGCCCACGTGGCCATCTCCTTCGCCGCCAGTGCTTTCAGCTCATCGCGCATGGCCGTGAACGATTCGGACGTCTCGTCGACGGACTCCGCCATCTCTTTCATCCGGTCGCGAACCTGTTCAGCGTGCGTCAGGACATCGCGGAGACTTTGCGAGACCTCCTTCCCCTCCGATTCCAGCTTCGCAATCGCTGCCGTCATAGAATCAACGGACGCCTGGCTCCGTGCGAAGTTGGCCGCCGCCGTCGATCCCTCATCGATGTGGCGCTTGAGCAGCTTGAAGGCCCCGACCGCCGCGGTAATCACGGTAATCGCGATCCCGACCGGTCCGGAAATCGCCCTCCACATGAGGCGCGCCGCAATCTTGGCCGCCACCATAGGCCCGACCGAGGCTCCCGCCGCCGCATCGCTGGCTCCGACTGCGACGCCCGCGGCCGCCGCCCTTGGCACGATGGCGGCAAAGCCGCGCGCGATCACCGAAAGCAGGGGCGCCATCGTACTGAGCGTGAACAACACGGGCGTGGCCACGACGATGAGTGCCGCGAATCCGGCTGCCAGGCGTTTCGAGGCCGGGGAGAGATCTTCGAACCACTTGGCCGCATCACGCAGCACTGGCACGACCGACTCCTGCAGGAACCCGACGGCATCTTTCAGGGTGGGCAACAGCGCGTCCCCGAGCGAAATCGCCACGTCCTTGACGTTGTTCCAGAGAATCGTGAGCTCTGCACTGGTCGTCTGAAACCGGATCTCCGCCTCCGTGGCGAGGGCCGTATTTTCGACCCACGCAACGTTCGCCAGCGACATCGCGTTCCGCAGCGTGTCCCCCGACTGGGCCAGTGAGAGAAACGCGCGTTGGAGCCGCTGGTCGGTCCCGATCAGATCTTTAAGGACCGCGCTAGCCTGATCACCTTGCGCGGCCAATCCCTCGACAAAGGCCGTGAACTGCGCGCCGGCGTTGTCCCGCCAGCCCGCCGCGAATTGCTCCACGGACTGCCCGGACAGGTCCGCGAACCGGACCAGTTCCGCTCCACCGGCGGCGACCGCGTCATTCATCGTCAACAAGACTTTTTGGACCGCCGTGCCGCCCGCTTCCGCCTCAATGCCGACCGACGACATCGCCCCGCCGATGGCGAGAATCTGGGGCTCTCTCAGCCCCGCAATCGCCCCGGCACCCGCGATCCGCTGCCCGAACATCACGATCTCGGATTCCGTCGTCGCCAGGTTGTTGCCCAAGGCGACCACCGTGGACCCAAGCCGTTCAAACTCCGTTTGTGGGAGCCCCGTGACGTTGGCCAGTCGCGCGAGCGATGTCGCCGCTTCCTCGGCGCTCAGGTTCGTCGTGACGCCGAGCTTTGCCATCGTCTCGGTAAAGCCGGCGATGTTCTGGGTTTCAATACCGAGCTGTCCGGCGACTTCGCCGATCCCAGCCAATTCGTTGGCCGATATGGGAATTTCGAGGGCGAGATCGCGGAAACTCTGTTTGAGTTCCTCGCCCACGGGCGTGAGCCGTCCCATGCTGTCTGTCGCATCGTCGACCGTCTTGATGACGCCCGCGAACGACGACTCGAAATCAATCGCCGCTTTGAGGGCGCCGACGCCGAGCGCCGCCACGCCCAGCGACAGCGGCGCGAGCGCGCTGCCCGCGCGGCCCATAGCGGCCCCGGACCGTTCGATCCGATCGCCGAGCGTCTTCGCCTGCGTCGCGACACGCTTCGCCACGCCCGTGAACTCGTCACGGAGCCGCAGAATCGCTTCAATCGTGCCGGCGTCGAAGGCTGCCATTACTCCTCGGTGTCGTGTTCGTCGTCGTCGCCTATCAGCTCTCGCAGACGAAGCGCCTGCGTCGGCAAGCAGTGGAACTCCTCACAGAGCCGCGAGACGATCCACGCAACTCTGGGCGACACGTCAGCCATTACTCGTCCTCGTTCTCGTCGTCGTCCTCGTCGAAGATCTGTTTTGCGAGGGCGATCTCGTTGTCGAGCACCTCATCCATCAGCGGAACCTCATCAAGTACGTCGCCGGGCTTCGCCGTGTCCAGCCGATGCTTGGCGTAGGCGTAGGCCCGCATCTCGAGAATGGCAAACGTCATCCGCCACCGGTCGTCGCGCAGTTCCTGCATGGCCTGTGTTGGCCGGCAGTGAAACTCCTCGCAGATCCGCGAGACGATCCACGTGAACGGCGGGACCGTGCCCGGCACGCCGCTCAGCGCGGCGTGGAGCGCGATCAGGCATTTTTTCGTTCATCCTCGGTCTCTTCCCGGCTCAGCTCGAAGATCTGCTCAGCCGCCCACCGCGCGGTCTTGGCGTCGAGCTGTCTGATCGTCTTCGGCGACGGCTTCTCCGCGTACGACCAGGCCGTGATGCCGTTGACCAGGAGCGTCTCGCGGTCATAGCTGCCGATCGTTGCCCCCTTCGTCGTCGTCGTCGCGTCGCCGTCGCCATCGCCCTCGCCATCGGTATCTGCCGTGGCCGCCGCATTCTTTTCGTGGCTCGCGAGGATCTCCGCGATCACCTCGCTGCCAAACTGGTTCATCTTCTTGATGCTGCGACGCTCCGCCGTCTCCGCGGCCTCGACCATCTCGAGCCACGACAGCCGCCGGAACTGCATCGACTGGCCGTCCTCATGCGGAATCTGGATCTGCTCGGTTGTGTCCTTCGTGACTAACATGGCTCCTAGATCACCTTTCTAATGGCCGCCGCGATCTCCGAGACCATCGCGGTCGACTGTTCAAACACCACACTCTCAATGAACTTCGCCTGCCCGGTGGTATGCCGGAGCGTCGTGTCTTCATGCTGGACCGCCGCATACGGCGCGCTCGGTCCACCGGCCGCCCACCCGACCTCCTGGCCGCTGAACGTCCGACGCGGCCTCGTCACGTGCAGCGAGCTCCGCAGCGGACCATCCTTGACCGGCGTCCGCCGCTTCATCTCCGTCAGCCGCGATTCCGCCACGGCCCGCATCACACCTCGCATGCGGGTCTCGACCCGCGGGCCGATGGCCGAGATCCCACGCGCGGTCGCCGTGATCCCCTTGAGCTGAAAGTCGAGGAAGGCCACCCGCTACACCTCGGTCGGCGCGCCCGTCGGCCGGAACGTCGCCCGGCAGATGTGGTTCGTGCCGCGATCCAGCACCCGCTCGTAATCGACGAAATACCCCTCCCACGACGACGACTTGCTGCCGCCTAACGTCACCTTGAGCGTCCGCGTGGCCGCGTCGGGACCGTCCGGTGCCTGACTCAGCACCTCGTGGGTCCCGTCACTGGCGTCGTCGTACCACGCCTCGATCGCGATGTCCTCGCCCTTCTGGACACCCGTCGCGATCGTCTTCATCCACGCTTCGCCGAAGCCTTGCGCCTCGTCGACCATCGTCGACGTCCGCTTGATGCCGCCAATGCTCCGAATGTTCACCGACAGATCTTTCAGTGTGCCGGAGCTGTTATCCGCCTCGACCTTGACATCCTTGGGTCCACGTCTCGCCATTGATTGCTCCCTTCCAGTCCTGACGCCCGCAGCCTAGCCGCGTGCAAGTGCCACCATCGCCGTGAGGCTCTGGCCTGAGCCGGTGCCCGTGAAGGCCCAGGTCGTCTTCACGTACCGGTTGATCGTTCCCGTGACCGGGAGCCGTACCGCCGTCGGCGCCGCCGTCTGGCCCGTCCACGTCACCAGGTCTGCATACGTCACGTCGTCCACGCTGTGCTCGACCGTCAGCCCGACATCCGTGTAGCCGCCGAGCGTCAGCGCCTCGAGCTGCGCATACACCGCGCCGCCCTGCGTCGAACCCGCGCCGAAGTCGACCGCCGCCGACGCGCTCCCGTCGACCGCGGTCAGCGGCTGCACGATGCGGCCTTCGTCGATCTGTCCATCAATGGCGTAGGTGACATTGGCTTTCGTCAGCCCCTGATGCTCGACCACGCGCTCCCAGGTCGCCGCGAACACGCCCTCGTAGCCGACCACCTGCGCCAGCGCCACGTTGCCCGCCGGAGCCACGCACACCACCTGCGGCGTGCCTTCGAGGGCGATCAGGCCCTGGTTGAGCCCGCGCAGCGCGTCGTCGTACCAGCCAGTCTGCTCCAACTCGCCGCTGTGGATACCAATCGGCGTGTGCTGCTCCCACAACTCGCCCAACGGCCGCGTCTCCTCGGTCTCGGTCATCGTCTTGATCCGGACCGTCGCAACCCGCGACCGCACGTTCATGCCCCCAATGAGCAGAAACCCGACACTGCCTGGTCCGTAGCGTCCCATCGGTCAGTCCTCCTGTCGTCGAGGGGTGCAGCGCGTCCGGCGTGGGCGCGCGACCGCTTCCACCCACCCGTCCGCCAGCAGCGCCGGCACGCTCTCTGGAGGCAGGTCGTCGACCACCTCGCCCCGCGTCCGGCGACGCAGGCGCCCCTCGACCGCCGCGAACACCTCGGCCGAGACCTGGGCCGCGAAGGCCGATAGGCCACCCGCCTCACGCACCGACGGCTCATCCGCCGGATCGGGATAGCGCAGCCCGTCCACCAGGACTCGGTACTGCGCCGGTTGCTTGGAAGTCATACCCACACTCCTGACAGCACACGGTCCGATGTCCGCCGAATCCCTCGAACGTCTCCCGCCGCGTGGGCGGGGCGTGGCACTGCGGACAGCGGTCGTCCGTCCTGCGCCGCGTCCGGCTCGTGCGCACCGGCGGCGGGTCGGTCAGATGAATCCGGCTCATGACAGCTCCTTCGTAATCTGCGCGTTCAGCGCATAGATCGCCCGCCCCGTGGCGTCGACCTTGAGCAGAAACGGCGCGTTCGGCGCAATGGACTCGTAGAAGGTGGTCCCCAGGGTCGTCGCCTGGACCTTGCCCAGCGCGTCGTGCGCGGCTTGGCAGTTCGTCCGCGCATCGGCATACGCCACCGCCCGCGAGAGCAGTTGCATCCGCGGGAACTCCCGCCACGGCTCCGCCTGCCCGAACTCCTGCTCCGACGGCGGGCCCGACGTCATGACCACCGCCAGCGCCGTGTCCGGCGACGTTTCCGGCAACGCATCCCGGAAGAGATCCGTCCCGACGGCCGTCGCCACGCTTTCGGTGACCAGGTAGTCCGTAATCTCGACAATCGTGGCCATCCCTCACCCGAAATACAGGGTCGTCAGATACGGCTGCTCGGCCGCATCCAGCAACGCCTCGACCTGGAGAATCGGCCGCGTCCCCTCAACCGGGAGCGTCACCCGGTCCTCGGTGTTGAAGACCACCGGCCCGAGCACCACCACCTGCGCGTGCGACATCCGTTCGGCCCCTGTGCGGTCGAGCACCCGCCGCGGCTTCGCGTGAAACAGGCCGGTTCGGTCGACCGCCGCCGCAAACACGGGCCGTCCGTTGTCGTCTCGCTCCTCCGTCGCCGCCGCGTGCTGGACCGTCACCTGCATCCCTTCGGACTGCGTGAGCCGGTTCGCCACGGCCACGCCGTTATGGATGACGTCCGCGAGACTCATGTCCGCACCACCGGCACCACCGCCGCCGTCCGCTTCGACCGCTGACGGACCCGCGCCATCCAACTCGGCACGAGCAGAAACCACACCGCATCCGGGATGACGTCCGGGCGATCGCCCGTGAACGTCAGCTCCACCGGTCCCGCCACGAGCTCGCGGATCCCACTCGACACCACCGAAGAGTCCGCGGTGCGGTCGCTGGCCGCATCCAACAGGTGTCGCGCGAACTCGGCCGTGGCGTCTCGCAGGGCGGGCGGGATGACCCCCGCGTCCAGCCCATAGTCGTTCCGGTCGTACATGCCGTCCCGGGGCCAGGACAAGGCTTGCCCGGTGCTCGCGGCGTACCCCGTCCAGACCACATGGGCGTCGAGCAGACGGGTGGCCTGCAGCAACGCGCGCCGCTTCTGCTCCGCCTCGGACGCCGTCCACGCCACCTCACCCTGCGGATGGTTCTCGTGGTACTGGTCCGCGGCCGCGACCGTGCAGTAGGTATTGGCGTCCGACGCCCCCGGCGTCGCCACGAGATCACTGACGGCCATTAGCCCGTGCTCCTCGCCCGCCGCCGTCGGCGGCGTGGGGGTGTTCCAGCCACCCCCTCCGCCGCCCGCCGAGGCTCGGGCCCGGCGGGTTCAGGGGCGAGCATGCCCGGCGGATCGTCCACCCGTTGGTGCACGGCCGGATCGAAGTCGGTTTCGTTGATCACCCTCACCCCGCCGGACCCATCCGCAATCCGTACCGTCGGCAACTGTCGCATGCCCGTCCTCCTTGCTGGTTTTCTCCGACGCGCCCGCTAGCCCGCCAGCCGCACGGCCAGCTCCGGCCGCACGAGCGCCGCGCCCCACAAGATGTCGAACGCGTAGCGAGTCAGCTTGTGCTGCCGCGTGACCTCGAGCCGCAACGTCAGCCCCGACGTCGGGTCGACAGCCGTTTCCACGACACTGCCCAGCCCTGGCCGCACCGTCCCCTCCAATGGCCGCGTGGCAAACGCGATGGCGTCCCGGTGGAACACGAGATTGACGACGTGGGTCGCCTTGAGCGTCACGGCCGCATCGTCCGCGACCGCCGCCTTCAGCCCCGGCGCGATGCGGAACTGGTCGCTCGCCAGCGCCGCCGTCACCACATACGGCTGGTCGTGCCCCGCGAACGTCACGATGTCGCCGACCAGGATCGTGCCGGTCCCGCCATCCACCTCGATCGTCGTGGCTCCGGGCGCATACCCCTCGGCCTTGTTGACGACGTGGTTCGTGCCGGTTCCGGCCGTGTGCGTCGGCACGTGCTGGCTCATCACCCACAGCGAGCCGAGCTTCTGGCCGATCTGGCCCGCTACGATCCCTGCCGCGTCGCCGCGATACGAGGCATCCTGAAACGCCCGGAGGTTCAGCGCGTTCGCTTCGGCGTCCGGGTCGATGACGCAGTACCGCGGATCAAACGGCGCCAACTGTTCGTGCAGCGTCTTCCGCGCGTTCGTGAACGCCGTCAGGTCCGAGGCGAACGGCGGTGTCCCCGGCGTGCCCACGAACCCATACACGCCCGTGTAGAACCCGAAGAGATGCGTTTCCACCGTGTTCGCGATCGCCTTGACCGCCTCGGACGCCTGCATGGGGATCACCCCCTGCATGACCTCCAGCTCTTCCTTGTCGGTCAGATGGAACGTCGCCTCATACCACTGGTTCAGTGGAATCGGGACGCTCGTCGGGGCGCTGTCGACGTTCGGCGGCGGCGTGTTGGACGGGATGACCTCCGTGGCGGTGATCGCCGACGGGATCGGCACGTCGATGGTCGAGCCACGCTGCCCGGCCAGCGCTTCGTACGCGCGGTTGACCAGCTGCGGCAGGACGATCTGCTCGCGCAGCGCCATCAAGCCCTGCGCCAGCAACTTCGGAACAACTTCGGTCCACGTATTGGCCACAATGCCTCCTTCGTGTGATTACCAGTCCTGTCTTCGTATCCCCCCCGGGGACCGGGAATCCGCACCGCGGTTTCCACGCTTCTCCACGAGCTGCACGACCGACCCGCGACCCCGTCGCGGGGTATAACCCGGGGAACCTGCCCCGCAGGTTCCCTGCCTGGCCCGTCGTCCGACCCGCGACCCCGTCGCGGTCTTGTACCCGGAGCATCCGCCCCGCGGATGCCCTCCTTCGCCCGTCACCCGACCCGCTACCCTGTCGCGGTCCGGTCGACGGCGACCTTGCCCTTCGCAATCTCCTCCAAGTTTTTCCCAAACTCGACGGGCGACGGATCGCGCAGTACCTCCCGCGGCCCCGGACCCGGCGTCCCAGGCTGGCCCTGGTCCCCCGATCCGACCGACGGCTTAAACAAATGCGCACCCCCGTCGCGCTTGAGCCCCACGAGCCACTCGCCCAGCGAGAACGACTCGCCGGGGTGCTCCGTGCTGGCCTTCGGGACGCCGTGCTCCCCGAGCACGACCGCCTGGCCCTCCTGCATCACAAACCCGTGCTGTCCGGCCCGGCCAATCACGTCCGGCAGGGCCTCGGGCCGGACCCCCGCTCGAGACGCCTGCTCCGTCACCAGCCGCGTGAACGATTCCTGCGCGAGGCGCGCGTGCGCCGCCTGCTCCCGCTCGGCGGCCGCCTGCAACTGGTCCTGCATCGGCTTCACCGCCGACGCGACCGCCTGCTGCACAAGATGGTCAATGTCCTCAGGCTTCGTCACGCCCTTCTTGTCCAAGGTCGCGTGCGCCTTCTTCAAGCGCTCGAACTCCTCGAGATCCACCGCCGCGAGCTGCTGCTTCGTCTCCTCCGCCGCGCGTGTCGCCTCGTCACGTTCGCGCGACAACACAATATTCGTGTCTCGGAACTCGTTCACCTTCGCCCCGAGCGCCGCTTCTTGGCGCGTCGGTCCGTCCAGGGCGAGCCCCCACGTGCCGTCCTGTTCCGTGTAGTGTTCGCGCATCGCCTCCGGCAACGCGTTGAACTCGTCCTGGCTCGTCAGCACCGCTTTGAGCGCCATTCGTCCTCCTCCGTCTGTCAGATCAGGCCGCCACCGGCGGCTGCACCAGCCGTTCTGCTTCCACGATCCCGAGGGCGCACCGACATTGCGGATGGATCGGCGGCACGACCGCCGAGGCTCCGTTCGTCGGGGACACAAACTCGTCATCAAGACCGACCATCATCCCGTCGAGCGGCGCGCAGATCGGACACAAGCGATCGTCCGGCGTCACGATGAAGACCCGCCGCACGTCCTGAGCTCGCCATTCGCCCGCGTCCACGGCCGCTTCCCAGAACAGTTGCTGGCCCATATTCGATGCCCGCAGGACCTCCGTGCGCGCAATCGACCGCGCGCGGCGCCGGACCATGCGATCACGGGCGCGGCGCGTCAGGACCGACACGCGGTCCGTGCGCAGCCCCTTCTCAACCAGGTCCGCCCGGAACCGCTCTAGGGCGGCAGCCTGCCGCGACTGCAACCCGATCTGATCCGTCAGGCGGATCGCCACCTGGCGCGTGGTCAGGTCTTCCGAGAAGGCCTGCACGATCACGCGCCGGATTGACTGCCGCTGGTCCGCCGTGATCTGGCGAATCAGCCGGCCGGCTTGTGTCTCCGCCCAGCGCGTCGCGGCGGGGTTCGTCACGGAAAACGCGATCCGAAACGCGATCCGGGGGTCCTGGCTCATCCGGGTCCCCACCGCCGTCGCGGCCGCCAGCACCGTGTCCCTGAGCGCGGTCACCAGCGAGGCCCGCCACGTCTCACTCGCCGACTGCCACGCCTCCACCGCGATCGTCAACGCCCGTCGGCGGTTCCCACGCTGGAGCGCCCGCTGAATCCGTCGTCGCGTCCGCCCGCCGCGCGCCGCCGCCACCAGCGCCACAAACGCCTGCTCCACGGTCGGGGCCTGCCGGTCCGCCACCCGGTGCAGCGTCCGCCAGTCCGTCACCCACGACGGGCGATCCGTGCCGGTAAAGCGTTCTGGCATATGGCTGTCCTACTCGGTGGTGCTGGCCGCCTGGCCGGGATTCTCCTCGCCGGCCGCAATCAACGCGCGTTCCTGCTCGATCGTGCGGCCCGGCTCAATCCACTCCCCGGCCTGCAAGTTCCAGAACAGCGTCTCGAAACTGATCCCGCCGGCCTGCCACGTGCCCACCAACGCCTGGGCCTCCTGCGCCGTCAGGCGGGCCTCAAAGAAATCCTTGTTGACGGCGAAGGTGATCGCCGTGGTGTCCGCGCCCGACCAGTCCGCGTGCCATCGCAGGACCTTGGTCATCGCCTGGTCGAACGTCGACGCCATCGAGGCCAGCACCGAGTGATCGCCGCTCATCGCCAAGCGCAGCGCCTCGGCCGTCTCGGCCGCCGCTTTGCGCGACTCGATCAGCCGCGCCCCGAGCGACGCCATCTGCTCCTGCTTGACCGACAACGACCGTTCCAGCGTCTTGAGCCCCTCGCCGCGAAACTCCAACATGCCAGCCTGCGCCTGCGGGTCCTGGAGGACCCAGGCCGTGTCGGACCCGATCGGAAAGGTGTCCACGAGCTCTGGATCGACGCCGCTCACCCACGGCGTCGGCAACGCCGTCACATGCGCCCCATGCTCAAAGTCCGCACTCGTGCGGTAGTGGCTCAGGTTCACGTCCACAATGTCCACCATTGGGGACTTCTCAATCGCGGGCGTCACGCTCGTTGGCCCGATGAATTGGAACGGAATGAAGGTGAGCGGGTCGCCGTGCTTCAGCGGCACGATCACCTCGTCATGCTGTTCCCATTGGTCTTCTGTCTTTTTGGAGGCTTGCTTCTTGCGAAACCGGCGAATCTGGTACGTCGCAGCGTTGCTCGCTTGGCTCACGAGCTCGAGCACGCGAATCTGATCAACCAGTGTCGGCGACCATTCGTCCTCCGGGTTGTCTTCCTCGACGACTTCGGACAGGACCACGCGCGTCAAGATCTCCTGCCCGTCCCGCACGACCGTCCGCCACGACAGGATGTCCTCCGCCCGCCGGAGCACCCAATACGGTCGGGTCTTCGCCCCGTCCTCCGACTGCTTGGGCATATCCACCTGCACGCCGACACGCCCCGTGACCAGGAGTTCCTGGAAGCCCATCAACGCGAACGACACCAGCGGCCGCCCCATCAGCGTCACGTCCTTGAGGTCGTCTTCGATCGTGGCCGGGAACGTCCAGCTCGGCGGCGCCCGAAACACGCTGCCGAGCAGACCGGCCACCGTCCGGGCGGTCGCGTTGTAGAACACCGCCCGCGTCTTGTACGCGTCGTACTTCTGCGACGACCCTTGGTGTCCCTCGAGCGCGGGAAGGTAGGCTGTCGCTCTCGCCTTGACGGCATCGCTGCCTTCAAAGCAATCTCGACACCGCTGCCAGCGCGGCAGCGCCGCCTCATACTCCGGGCTGGGCGTATCGACGGGCATGGCGGACCGCACCTCCTCAGGAGGGCACGATCGCTAGTGTGGGAGACAGGGGGGGAATTGGCTAGCACCAAAGGCGCTCCATTCGCCCCATTCGCTCCATTCGCTCCATTCGCCCTGTTCACGTCGAGGCGTGACCAATTTCGTGAAGGTGCACGGGAGGTGCGGGGTTTGCCGGCGTCTTGGAGTCATGGTTTCACATGCTATGTAGCGAGACATGCTCTGTCACGCAGTTCATCTGTCACCATCGTGACTCATGGAGAAACGCGACGAGCTTCTGCTTCCATCGGCGGCCGCGCGGGTGTTGGGCTGCTCGGCTGCCGCGATCCGGCTCTGGGCACGCACCGGCCAACTACCAGCGGTGACTCTCTCGGGAGGGTGGCGCGCGTTCCGGCGCGAGGATCTTGACCACTTCGCGGCGGCGCGCGCGAATCGACGCGGCGCGCGGCGCGACGATGACTGAGAGCTAGGCGTCCTCGAAGCCGACAACACGGACCTGACCGTCCGGAAACCGCGCGACGATGTCGAGCTGCCCCCCCATCGCTTCAATGTAGGACCGGAGAGTGCTGACGTACATGTCCGTCCGATGCTCGAGCTTCGAGACCGCAGCTTGGTTGACCTCGAGCACCTTCGCGAGCTGCTCCTGGGTCTGGGCGCGTGCCGCGCGGAGCTCCTGCAAGGGCATCTCGACCAGGAGTTGATCGGTACGGGCCCGAGCGCGCTTCTGCGCGGCCGGCGACATCTTGGCGCGGAGTTCGGAAAACTTTCTAGCCATCGAGGAGTCCTTCCTTTCGGAGTGTGGCAAGGTGTTCGTCGTAGAGTGCATCAGCCCTGGGCACCTGGACCTCGTACCATCGGTCGTCGCCAACCTTGTCGCCGCCGAGCAGGAGCAGGGCGACGCGACGTGGGTCGAACGCATACAACACCCGATAGGGTCGTCCGGCGTGCTGGATTCTCAACTCTCGCATGTGGCTGTGTCGGGAGGTCGTGATACCCGACGAGTGCGGCATCGGCAGGACCGGCCCACGGGCCTCTAACAGCTGGACCGACGCGGTTACCGACTCCTGCTCGGTTTCGTCGAGGCCATCCCACCAGGCTGTGAACTCGTCCGTGACCTCGACCTCCCATGCCATAAAAGGAATATAACACGTAAGGAATATGTCGTCAATTTGAATACCTGGCGCCAGACCGTGGCACCTCCGAAGGACTGAAGAGACAGGTGGGAGTCTGCTGTGACGGAGCCTGAGCGCTTCACGCGCCTGGCTGTGGATGGCGTTGGGTCATGATTCTCAAGAACCCCTGGGGCCGTCGAGACCGGCGTCACCGATTCGACGGCGGGTGACGCGCAGGAGAGACCTTGCCGTGGGCGGGGGTCGCGGGCGGATACGGCGCTTCTCCGGCATACCGCCTCGCTTCGGCCATCGGAATGCGGATGGTGCCCCGGAGCCCGAACCGCCGGACCCGCAATTCGCCGGCGTCGATCTCCTTGTAGATCATGCGTGTCGTGAGCCGGAGATACGCAGCCAGCTCCGCCACCGTGACGAACGGCGCGTCATGCGTCGCCAAGTCGCGGATCGTCATCCGCCCTCTCGGGTCCGCGCGACCGAGGCCGCGCGGTACCCCAGCGCGACGGCCTCGAACGCCAGCGCCGCCGAGTCCGCCTGGTCGTCGTGCCGCGCCACCGGCACGCTGGTCAGCTCCTCGAGCCACGCCTGATTCCACGCGCCCGTGAGCAGCCGCACGTTCCCCGCCTCGGCCTGCACGGCGAACGGCCGCCACCGCGTCGTCTTGGCCCCGGTCGCTGGCTGGCCTTGATAGTCGTAGCCGGCCAGCATCCGGGTATGGCTGGCAATCACGTTCTTCCCGCTGTGCCCGCCTTCTTGCTCTTCCCGAATCCGCACCCGCGGACCGTCCAGCTCGGCCGTCTGCCGAATCGTCTGGTCGACGACGCCCGGCGACCAGCGCCCTCGAATCACGTCCTCGACGTAATACAAACCATCGCTGAAGTGCGCGATCTTCGTCCCGACCGTGTAGTCGGGGTCGTGGCCGGACGTCGGCTCCGTCGCCGCGCAGTCCCACCCTCGGGCTGTCCGGAGTCGGCCCTGCGCCGGCAGCGCGTCGACGATCCGAAACCAGTCTCGCTTGAACTGCGCCCCACCGGGCGGGACCGGGCGCTGCTGCAACTGGCCCGCCGCCCCATACTCGCGCAGCTCCAGGGTCAGCTCGCGCACCGTCGCCTCGTCGAAGAGGGCCGGCCACAGCAGCTCGCCCGGCTCCGTGCGCGGGTCTTGCCAGCCGAGCGGCGTCACCGGCATCCGGGGCACCGGCGGCGCTCCGGGCGTGGGCGGCTGGGGCGGTTCGTACTGCATCGGCAGGCAGAGGTGCGTGTAGGTCGCCCGGTGTCGCTCCAGCACGTGCGCGGAGAGGTCGTGCTGGTGGAGCCGCTGCATGATGATGACCGTCGCGGCATGGAGGGCCTTGCCCCGGGAACTCAGCGTCTCGTCGAAGTGATCGATCACGCGCTGCCGTTCGACGTCTGACCGGGCATCGTCCACGCTAATGGGATCGTCGATGATCTTGCGGTGCGGGTGCTCGCCCGTCACGCGGCCCGCGCCCACCGAGGCGCCGATGCGCCACCCGCCCTGTTGCGTGTCGTACCGGGTCTTCTGGTTCTGGTCGGCGGCCAGCACCACCTGCGGGAACAGCGCACGGTAGCGGTCGGACTCCACGATGCGGCGGCAGCGCAAGTTGTCGCGCGTGCTCAGGTTCTGGTCGTAGCTCACGCACAGGTAGCGATAGTGCGGATGCTGCGTCCACTCCCACGCCGGCCACATGACCGAGACGATGTAGGACTTCATGCACCCCGGCGGAATGTTGATCAGCAGGTTGCGGAGCTCGCCCCGCGTCACCGCTTCCAGGTGCGCGCAGATCGCGTCGATGTGCCAGTTGCCCACAAACGGGGTCTGGGACTCCACCACCGGCCAGACTTCTTCGATGAATGCCCGCAAGCTGGACTGGCAGCGGGCGCGGACCGCGCTGAGCGGTTCCGAGGGCTGGTCCCCGGCCGCCCGGATCGAGGCTTCGAGGTCGTCGCAGAACACCGCGAGCGCCCGGTCCTCCAACGACGGTCCAGTGAGCGCGACCGTCACCCGTTCCCCACCTCTGAGACGGGGCCGATCAGCTTGCGCATGTCATCGACCACGGCTTGCTTGGCTTTCGGGTCCGCCACGTGCCGGGCGACCGACTGCGCGATGTAGGCCAGCATCGCCAGCGCCCGGTCCTGCGTCAGCGTGTCGTGCGCGGCCTTCTGGCGTCGCACCTCACTGTCCACCAACCGGCGCCGCAGGTGGAGCTGGTCGCTGATCACCCCCCACGCCTTCCCCTGCTCCGCGCCCTGCCGGGCCACCGTGCCGAGGGTGGTCACCGCCTCGGTCAGGGCGCGGAGCGCCTGCGACATGGCTGGGCCATTCGCCGAGCGCCGCGCCGTGGCGAACGCATCCAACGCGGCCCGCTGTGTCGCCGCGAGCTCGAGCACGCGCGTCCAGGCGGCCGGCGACTCGCCGCGCTGTACCTGCTCGAACAGCTCGAAGACCTTCGCGTCGACCAGGGCAATCTGTTCGGTCAGCGCCACCAGCGCCGGGTTCTGCCGGGCCGTGGCATAGTGGGCCCCGAGCGCCCCGGGCAGCACGGTCGAGTACATGCCGTGCTTCCAGTTCCCGTTCGCCGGGCCGGCCAAGCTCTTCCCGCCGTGGAGCGCGCACCGGGTCTTCCTCGTCAGCGGATACGCCATGCAGAACCGGCCGGGCTTCCGGCGCAGTGTCGCGCCACAGCGGCCAGCCATCGGGGTCGAGCTGCCGGCCGCCACTCAGCGCATGCCTCCGTGGATCAGCGCCATGTGGATCAATGCCATAGGGTGTCCAGGGACGCATAGGGTGCCCCAGAGAGCACCGAACGCCCGTCCGACCGGGGAGTTTTAGGGGGGAGCACCCGATCGCGCCGTGGTGGGCTGTATGTCGCTACGACCAGTGTAGCCGAACGGGGCGACCGTGTCGCACATGGATCGGCGTAGACTCTACGAAATAAAGGGTTTAATGTTCGCAGCGGTCGATCGCGCCGTGGTGGGCCGTACGGAATCGAAGATTCAGCCGTGCTACAATTAGTTGGCCCTTTTAGTCCTAGTCGGCAAAAGGGCCTTTAACGGTACCCGTCTACGGAGAGAAAAATGGCCCTAAATGCTGAGTTTCAGTATTACCTCGATCATCAAATCGAACTGGCCAAGAAATACGAAGGAAAGTATATCGTGATCAAGAACCAGCAGGTGCTCGGAGCCTATGATGATGAAGTGAAGGCGATTAAAGCGACCTCAAAAAATCATGAACTAGGAACGTTTCTAGTGCAAAGATGTACCCCAGATCCAGACAGCACCGTGCAAACGTATCATTCAAGGGCGCACTTTGCCTAAAGGCGTCGTTCCTGCTTTCACAACATATTCACCAGCCCGACGGAATGTCCTCACCAATGAAGTCGAAGTTAGTGCTGCTTACGATCCTTCGACGGGTAAGTCTTTACCCATCTTCCGTAAGAAGTGTGTGGCGATTTGGGATACGGGTGCGACGACAACTGTAATTACCAAACAGCTCTCCCAGGAATGCGGTCTCAAAGCTACTGGGATGGCTCAGGTTCGAGGCGTCCATGGTACCGCCCGCGTCAATGTGTACTTGATCAACCTCAGACTACCGAATAAAGTAGAAATCATTAACTTGCACGTAAGCGAGGCAGACAGATTAGCTGTCGAAGATGACGGCGCACAGGTTTTGATCGGCATGGATGTTATCGGTGCAGGTGACTTTGCGGTAAGCAACTACCAAAATAGAACGACGTTCACCTTTCGCATGCCTTCACAAGAACAAATTGACTTCTTACCCCTAGATGCGCGTAGGCCTGTCGCGGCTTCAAACCCAGGCGAACCACGCGCGAAAGTTGGCCGGAATGATCCATGCCCATGCGGAAGCGGTAAGAAATACAAGAAGTGCCACGGCCTACAAGCTCGCCATTACAGCCCCTCCCGAATGAACCGCTCGTAGAGGGCGGGCACGACCTGGTCGAGCGTCAGGCCGTCGGCCTCGACACGGGCGCGCACCCTTCGCCAGAGATCCGCTGAGACGTGACGGGGGGGCCGCCCGGCCCGCTTGGCGTTCTGCTTGGCCGCCCGCTGCGTCGCGTCAGTGGACGTGCGCCCGCCGCGACGCCCGAGCGCCACCGCGGCCGGATTCTTCCGCGCCATCAGACCTCCGCGTAGTCCACGTAGGTCACCGGATCCGGGACCGGTTGGCCGGCCTCCTGCAGCGCCTTGATGTGTTCGGGCACCGAGCGCCGGATGCGCTCGAGCACATCGGCCTCCGACTCCCCCACGGCCACACATCCGGGCAAGTCGGGCACGTGGGCGCCCCAGCTGGAGGGGCCGCGTTCGAGGATGACCGCGTAGCGCATGACGTCCATTTTATGACTCCTTCTTCTTCGGCCACCGAGGGTCAGGCAGCCCGGCTGGCTTCAGGATACCGTTCCGGAGGGTGCCGCGTGGGATCTCGTGATTCGCGCCCCCGTCGATGGTAATGGGGTCCGGGTTGGTCGGATGACGATAGATCCGGTGGTCCCCCTTGCCCTGACGGTGGAGATACCAGCCGTGGGCTTCCAGGTATTTGATGAGCTCCCTGACCTTCATAAGGAGTATTATATCTAAGCGGTTGGATTATTATCAACACAAATCGGCTGTCACCAGAGACGTTGCGAACACGGGAGACCTAGGGTTTTCGGTAGTGGTCTAGTTTGACGACTCGGTACTTTCGAGCAATTCCACGAGGTCCGAAATTTCCCACAGCCGGTCGGTCACGCCAGCGGCCTGCGCCGGGGTCGTCCTCAGCGTCGAGTGGATCTTCACGAAGTTGTAGTGCATGAAATGCAGCGCCACCGAGTGCGCGTGCATCTCGACCTTCTTTGAGAAGGCGTTGGTCAGCCTCGTGAATCTCCGCATGCTCATCCGCATCGTGAGATTCTGCCGTTCAACGAAGCTGGTTGAGATGTGCTTCGGGTTCGGCTCGCCGGTGACCGTCTTCACGTCGTAGCCCAGGCAATTGGCAGGGCTGTACCGCTTCTGCGGCTGCGGGTCCGCGCCGTAAATCTTCTGGAGCACCGCGTAATCCACGTCCAAATTGAACGCGCTCTCGATGGCCTCCAGGTAGGGCTTGTGGCCGTCTGTCGTGAGCTGCACGCGGTGCCGAAGCCGGTCAGCAAGGTCGTGCATGAAGTCATAGGCCGTCGCCAAGTCACGCGAGCCGATGCGCCACGATGGCACCAGCTTGGTGTCGGCATCAATGGCCGTCCAAGTCCACACGTCGCCCGCCACGTCGGGCGCGTCCTTCGCACTCTCGACGTTCTTCGCTTTGGCGTACACGAACGACCAGATCTCGTCGCACTGAATACGGCGGCAGGGCAGATTCTGCAGATGCTCGTCCTGGTACGCGGCACAAGCTGCGCCCAAGTCGCGCAGCAGCTTCTCGACGGTCATCCGAGCCACGCCCGTCATCCTGGCAGTTGCCCGGAGGCTGTTGCCTTCGACTAGGGCGGCGACGACTTGTGCCCGCCGTTTCGTGTCTAGCCGATTCATGAGACGAAGTGTAATCAACCAGACCTGATATGTCAAGCATAAAAGATAATTTAACGAGTTGCGTTCAGTAGTGTATTTCTCTATACTGTTTTCGGTGATTGGATGGAGATCGAGTTCCGCGACACGTCCCTTGCGCTTGTCGAGACGGACCGTGCCGCCGAGACCCGACTGCCGATTGCTGTCATCAAAGCGTTGAGGCGAAAACTACATGTGATTCGACAGGCACCTGACGAGCGAACGCTGCGGAACTGGAAGAGCCTGCACTACGAGAAGCTGAAAGGACGACGTGAAGAACGTTCGATTCGGATTAACGACCAATGGCGATTGGTCTTTACAATCGACACAGAATCCAAGCCGAACAGAGTAACCATCCTACAAGTTGAAGACTACCACTAAGGGTGACTTATGACTGTGAATGCTGAGTGGATCGAACACCCCGGTTCCTACATCAAGGAGGAGATGGAGACACGTGGCTGGCTCCAGCGCGACCTTGCGTTCATTCTTGGCTGTAGGGAACAGATCGTGAACATGATTCTGTCTGGAAAGCGCGGGATCAGCGCCGATATGGCTCGGGCGCTCGGCGAGGCGTTCGATGTGTCCGCAGAGTTCTTTGCGAACCTCCAACAGGCTTACGACCTGTCGCAGGCCAAGACCCCGGACCCGAGCATCCCCGCGCGGCGGAACATGCAGAGCGCATTCCCGGTCAGAGAGATGATTCGCCGGGGTTGGATCGAACCGTCTGATACGACCCTGTTGGAGTCGCAGTTTATGCGCTTCTTTGAGGTTGCCGACGCCAGCGAGATTCCGTACCTGTCGCACGCGGCGAAGAAGAGCCGCTATGAGGAACGGCACATTCCCGCACCTCAACTGGCATGGCTCTTTCGCGTGCGTCAGATTGCCAAATCGATCACGGTCCCGGCGTACTCCAAGCAGGCGTTGAAGACGGCCCTCGGCGATCTGGAATCGTTGCTTCGGGCTCCTGAAGAGACACGCCATGTACCGCGAATCATGGCCGAATGCGGCATCCGGTTCGTCGTCGTTGAGAAACTACCGAAGGCGAGAATCGACGGAGTGTGTTTTTGGCTCAACGACAACTCGCCCGTCATCGGCATGTCGCTGCAGCGAGACACCATCGATAACTTCTGGTTTGTCCTGCGCCATGAGATCGAGCACGTTCTTCGGAGAGACGGCCAGGACGAGGAAGTAATCGACGAAGACTTGGCTGGAGCACCCCGCGCCGGGGTCACGATTCTCCCGGAGGAAATCGCTGCGAATGCGGCTGCGGCAGATTTCTGTGCCCCGCGAGACAAGCTTGCTTCTTTCCTACTGAGAAAGAAGCCGTACTACTACGAGAAGGATGTTGTGGCTTTTGCGAAGCTCCATCAGCGGCACCCTGGACTGATCATTGGTCAGATGCAAAAGCGAATGGACCGCTGGGATTACCTAACGCGTCACCTTGTCAAAATACGTCAATTCGTGCTGCCCTCGGCGATGGCCGATGGATGGGGGCAGACCATTCCCGTGTCGCTATGAATCCAGAGGCTTGACCAATGACCAAGAACGAGACACTGCAGGCCATTTTCCACTTGTACGAGACAGAGCACGAACATGCACCATCTCGTACTCGGGACGCCGTTGACTGGGCCATCAACCAGGGCTTGCTCGCAACGCCACCTCCAATCGATCCGTGCGAGGTTCTCGCGAACCAAATGTCCAAGGCCCTGGCGCAGGAGCTGGACACCCATAAGGGTCACCGCTATAGGGTCAACCATGCCGTTCGGACCACCAAGGACGGCAAGCCACAGTCCTTCTGGGCAATCATGGGATTCGCTCCCCATGAGCACATGGAGAAAGCCTTTGCGCAACGTCGGGAGCACATCGTTGGCGAATGCGCTCAGTTGAATACCGACGTGATTGTCTACAACGATATGAACGAGGAGAAGGTGCCCGAAATCCAGATAATCTTGGATTTCAGCGAAGATGTTGCAGAACGCCAGCAGTAGTTAGCAGCTATTTCTTCCAGCGTGCCTGGGCAGCCAGCTTCGCGATTTCCGTCCGCTCTATCGGCGTCAGCCGGTTCGCCCTGGCTGGACCACCCTTTAGGCCACCTGCCCGTTGGGGGCCAGGAGGAGCGGAGTCCTGGGCTGCGCCCGTCGCAATGTCGACGACGAGTTTACCCAACTGGTTCGGATCGCGAGGCCGTTTCTTTTTCGCCCGAGTCGGCACGACCCAATTGTCGCACATCGAGACGATCTGTCCAGGGGGCCGCGCTTTTCAAACTAGACCACTACCCATTCCTTCGGTCAAACCGCTACACGTACAAGTAGTACAGATCAAGTAGTACAATCCGACAAGTACGTACAGGCCGGTGGCCTGTTAATCGTTCGGTTCAGAGAAATTAAAAAATGGCTTAACTCGACGTGTAATTAAGGGGAGGAGTGGTGGGAGCAACACCACACCAACCGTTTCCCTTAGGTTTTTAGAAAATACTGTTACCTCGATAGTAACGCCAAGCCGAAAACCCACCCAAGACCACCGCCAAGACGCTCCGCGCCGCGCTCCGCAACGACCGGCCAGGGGTAGGCCAGAGCATGAACCAGGGCGAGCACGCGGCGAGGGGTCGCTCTGGTCTGATTTCTCCCTCCGGGAAGGGGGAGACCCCACGCGCCCGCGCCTCGTCCAGGGACGCGCCTCGCCGCCGAAACCCCCCGCCGCCATCACGATCCATAATTCCACTTCTGGCTGATAACGACCTCACCGCTGTCGATGCTAACGGTGTGACCCCGTTACATCGCGCGGCCGAAAAAGGATCGCTGCTTGATGTTTACCAGTCGCTTCATGCTGGCGCCGATCCGAACGTTCGTGACCTCGACGGTGTGTGACCCCCTTACACCTGTCGCCGGGCGGTGATGCATGGCGACACTGGAGGTCCTGATGAAAACGTTCTTTACTCTCTCGCTCGTGTGTCTCATGGTCGCGGCCGCGGCACGTACCGCGGCCGGTCAGGCACCGGCGGCGCCGACATCGCCGTCCCGATTGGCGAACAGGTGAACCTCCGCGGTGGATTCAGCGTGTTCGGTCTCAGTCGTCAGTTCGACAACGATGGCATCGCGCTCGACGCGCAACTGACACTTCGCTCAATCTCCGCGCACGTTGATTGGTGTCCGTTCGGCGGCGGGTGTCATCTCAGTCCAGGACTCATGCTGTACAACGGCATCCAGGCCGCCGCGTCACGGAGATTCGGCGTTGGTTCGAGGAATGGATAGACAGCAACGTCACCTTGCGTGAATCGATTGCCGAGGGTATGCAGAACAGACACGTGTTGCGGCGGGTGATGGACAAGGCGTTGAAGGACATGGACGCTCAGCCCCGCGCCGAGGCGCACGAGCTCACGCGAGTGTTGCCCTAAACGCTGTGTGATAAAGTGGGTTATCACAGCATGGCAGCGTCCGAGACCCCTGGCTCGTCACTTGTACCGCTGCCGCCCGCGCCGGCGGCCCTGGAGGGCCGGTACCCGGCCATGCTCGAGCGCGCCGGCGCGGGCGCGTGCTTCGCCGCCGGCGAGTTTTTGGGCGCGCGCCACCGGAACCCGCACACCCGGCGGGCCTACGGCCGCGCCATCCGCCACTTCCTCGACTGGTGCGAGGCCCAGCACATCGAGCTCCGCGCCGTCACCCCGCTCCTGGCCGGGCAATACATGGACGGCGTGGGCGGCGCCGCGTCCACCCAAAAGGTCGCCCTGGCCGCCATGCGCCAATTCGGCAATCTGCTGGTGACGCGCCACGCGCTCGCGCTCAACCCGTTCCTCTCCGTCACCGGCCCGCGACAGGCCCGCGGCCCCGGCAGCGGCCGGACGCCGGAAATCACCGTCGCGCAGGCGCGACGGCTCCTGGCCTCGATCGACTGTGCGCGGCCCGTCGGCTTGCGCGACCGCGCCGTCATCGGCACGCTCACCTACACCGGCGCGCGCGTGGGCGCCCTGGCGAAGTTGCGGCTCCAAGACCTGTGCGACTACGGCGAGAGCCGGACCCTGCGGTTCCGGGAGAAACGCGGCAAAGACCGCGACATTCCCGTGCGCCTCGACCTCGACCGCTGGCTGACGGCATACTTGGTCGCCGCGGACGTGAACGGCGACGCCAAGGACGCGCCCTTGTTCCGTGCCGCGTCCGCCACCGCGCCGAGCGGCTTGAGCCGCGCCGGCATCGGTCCCTGGACCATCCGGGCGATGCTGCAGCGGCGGCTCAAAGATGCCGGTCTCCCCCCCCTCATCACGCCGCATTCGTTCCGCGTCATGGTGGTGACCGACCTGCTCATCCAGGGCGTACCCCTCGACGACGTGCAATATCTCGCCGGCCACGCGCACCCCTCGACCACGCGACCGGCCGCACACTTTGCCACGGCCGAGCCATCCGGCGAATGGCCGCACGAGCGTCGTACCACGGCCAGGACCGCCCCGGCCCAGGCCGACCCCGTCACACGACCGAGCGACCACGCGACCGGTCGCACGAACGCCCCACAACGGCCGAGCCCCAGGCTTCCGGCCGTCGCTCGTCCTCAATAACCGACCCTTAACACTGCGGCGTGCCGCTCGTACTTGTACGTACGTAGTATTTGTACGTACGTACTTGTACTGTGAATGTGTACCTTTTCAGCGAGGAAAACCACCCGTATTCACCTTCGACTGTGGAAAACTGGCCCGGCCGGTAAGAGCCCTCCGCCGCGCCGACTGCCGCTGCCGCCGCCTGCGGCCCTCCCGCCGCCCGCCAGCGCCCACCGAACCCCAGGAGCGTGCACCCGCGACGCTCGACACAGCCGCCCACCGTGAATACCACAGCAACCTTCCACCGCTCGACAGCGCCACTCGCCGCCGAGCCCGGCCGAACACCACGCGAGCCTTGCCTGGTCTCTTCCACGTCGCCTGATGCTTTGCGCGCCCGATCCGAACCTCATGAGCTTGCGTCTGTCGGCCATCTTCTCCGCTTGCCGCACCGGGCCCCCGGTTGCATCGGCGCACGGCCCGCGTGCCAAGCCGCTCGCGCTCGCCGCCGGCGCTTGTCACGGTCCCCTCGTATCCGAGGCTGCCCGGTCCCGACGCGGCGGCGCTGTCCCTCGCACCAGGGGTTCGCCGGTCCGCTTCGACTTGTGAAAGCGGAACCGGCAACCCTTAACTCAGGAAGGAAACACGATGACCGAAACCACGCACAAGCCCGTTGACGAAGTTCGGATCGGCCGCGTCAAAGCCACCATCTGGCGCAACCAAACCGAGGACGGCAGGCCCCGGTACAATGGTGGTGTTCTCCCGCCTCTACAAAGACGGCGATACGTGGCAGTCAACCCAGAGCTTCGGGCGGAACGACCTGTTGCTACTCGCCAAGGTGGCCGACCTCGCACATACCCGCGTCCTACAGCTCCCCCAGGAGTCCAAAGGCGAGGACGACGGCGAGTAACCGCCGCGCGGAGAACGGCGGAGCGGGTTACGCCGCTTCGCCGCTTTCGTTTGTACGGCGTTCCCTTTTGCTCGCCCCTCGTTGACACTCCGCCGCCAACGCCACCGCCAGAGCTTCCCGGACTTCCTCCGGCCGCGCCCCGACTGCCGCCGCCACGGCCGCCGCAATGACCGACCATCGAGGCGCTACGCGCTTCGATCGCGTCATGCGCGGGCAGACCTCGCACGCGAGGATGACGCGATCACTGGACGCGGCCCGCCGCCGTAATTCTCTATCCCGACTTTCCGCATGAACGCCGACAGCGACGCCCCGAGCGTGAGCACCCGGTTCTGTGTTCGCACCGCCTCCGAACACACCCACGCCAACACCAAGCGCGGCAGAATCCCGTACGGCAACCGCGCCCGGCCCGTACAACTCATCACGAGCGTGTACGGTCCGTTGACCCGCATGTATTGCACCCGCTTGCCGGGATTCGTACGCGGCAACGAGCAGAGCGCCAGGAGCCGCGCCATGAAACCAATGTCCGGCGCGTTCTGCCGCGCCGTGACCAGCGACACGACTTGATCCGCTTGATTGAAATGAAATATCGACTGTGCCGAGCGCGGGCGCATCGGCGTCGGCCCGAGGTACGCGCGGCTGTCCTCGATTGCGCGGGCCTCCGCTTCCTTCCGCTCGCGCCGGACCGCCGCCCGGTGTTCAAATCCCGGCAACGTCGCCGGTTGTGACTCAGGGTGAGAGAACGCTAGAATAGCTTTTCGTTGTCGCATGGTTTAGGTGCCTCGTACACCTGGACCGGATCACCACAAAGCGGCCCGCCTGCAACGCGGGTCGCTTCCTCTGTACGACCGCCCGACCGGACACCCGAGAACCTACTCCGGCCCTCGTGCCTCCCACAAACCCACGCCGCGCGATCGCGCCTCATTTTCAAGCCCGATGAACTCCGCCCGACGGGCATACGCAAATCCCCGGACCGCTCGCGCGTACCCTCCCCGCACGAGCGCCGCGTTGAAATCAACGCCCCGCACCACGACGTACCGCAGCCACCGACCGTACACATCCTCCCGGTCCCCGGTCCGGTCTGTCGTCAGGTCTACCGTCATCCCTGATAGCACCGTCTCCGCGAGTGCCGCCGCCTCCGCGCCGTAGTACTCGACCGGCCGCGTCGGATGCTTTGTCTCCGGCGTGTCAATCCCCATCAGCCGAACCGTCGCCGTCGTGCCCTCGACCTCGATCGTGTCTCCGTCAATCACGCGGACCCGGCTCGCGTCGAACACGCGTCCGGCCGTCACGCGCGCCGGGTCCGCGCCAAATTGCCGGTAGAGCTGCCGCCAGGACAGGCACAGCGGCGTCTTAAGATTGAACGTCCGGTACGTGAGCCAGAGGTACAGGTCGAGGCCGAGGGGCGACCGCTTTATCGCCTTAAGGATGTGCAGATCGATCGGTACAGGGTGCGCGATGATTTCGTGAAAGAATTTCTCGCCAAGCTCGATCGTGCTGTCCCACAACGACGGCCCGGAGTCTCGCGTCGCGTCCCACCAGAACTCGGCGCGGTCTGCAATGAAGGACTGTACGATTACTTCATGCTGCGCCTCGACGTAGACGAGCTGGACCGAACACCGAAAGAGCCGGCGCATTTGATTCTTGAGGCACGTCCGCTCGCCGTTGATGCCCCCGCTTCGATTCTCCATGCCGAGCTTGCGCATGAACTCATACAGCGACCGCCCGAGGACCAGTTGGCGGCGCTGCGTCCGTACCGCCTCTGAGCACACCCATGCCAGCAGCAGCCGCGGAAGGATACCGTAGGGCAGTCGCGCCGGGTGGCCGCCGGCACTCATGATCAGGGTGTATGGCCCGTTGCGCCGGACGTACTCTTTCCGGTCCCCTGGATTGGTGCGCGGTAGACTGCACAGCGCGAGCAGCCGCGCCATGAAGCCGATATCTGGTTCCGCTTCGCTCGCGCCAACAAGCTGGTCGATCTGGTCGAGACGGGTGAAGTGGTGCCGGGCTTGGGGCGTGGCGGGGGACAGGTCGACCGCCCCGGCCATATCGCCGAGGGGCACGAACCCGCCGCAGTGCTCGTCGTCTTTACTCATCGAAGTCTCAGTCGTCGAAGATCGTCCTCTTCCCATCGGGCTTGGAGCACGATAACGCTCCGCAGGGTGTTCATGGGAAGGGGTGCGGATTCCTGATGGTAGGACACAGAAGCGCGGCGACCATCAGGGTGATGAAATCTGCGGTGGCTTCCTCTCGTTCGGACATGAACGAATCCATCGGCTTTGAGTGCGCGGATGAGTTCGCGGGCGGAAACGCCCCGCGGCAGTTTCAAACGCTCACCAACACAGCGGAAGAGTCGGTGGACGCAATGAGCGCGTCCGGCGGGATGTCTTTCCCTTCCTCGGCGAGTTCATCCACAATCATGTGCAGCACCTCGCCGATGTGCTTGACCGCTTCTTCTCTGGTCTCACCCCACGTTGCGGCGCCGATGGATTCGAGCGCGGGACAGTACGCCCGGAATGCGTGACGGCCGTCCTCGTGCTTGTCATCTTCGACGACGATTTTAAAAACGTAGCTTTTCAAGGAGCACCTTCCTTGCGTCCAGTTCATCCGAGCAACTAGAGGGATTTAGCGCCCGATCTCGGCACCGAGGACACCAAGCCTCGCTGTGCCGATCGGCAAGGCGCCAGCTCAGCGTGGGATCGGACTCGGCAATCGTCGAGACGCCCACCAGCTCGCAGAAGCTGAAGCCGGAACGCAGACCCCATTGAAGATGTACGAGTGTCTCGCTCATGCCTTCACCCTTGGCGATACTCGTCGTCTTTGCTCATTAAAGTCCCAACCATACCAGCGCCCGTTTAAGCTTCACATTCAGCTCGATTCCAACACATTACGACTGTATACAATGATACGCGTATAACCCTGTAGTTTTATGCCATGAATCAGCGATCGGTGTTGGTGAGCTCTGCTATTGAGGGTAGGCCCCGATCTTTGAACACACGGTCAAGCCCTTCCATCAAAAGAGAATGCATTTTAGTGTTTTCTTCAAAAGCCAACCGGCGAATCTGTTCATAGACCGGCACCGGAAGATAGGCGGTCTGCTGCGTCACTCGTCGCCGCTTGCCGATTGGCTTGCGTAGGCCGCGGGCGTCTTCCGGAGCTACGGCATCAGGCGCGACAGCGGCAGGGTTCAGCACCGCTTCAAGAGACGTGCGTTTTGGGGACATCGTTCACTTTCTCCAATTTCTTGGCGATCCAGAGCCACAGTTTCCTGATTTCGGAGGCTGCTTTCCCATCGGGTTCGGACTCGGTGACTGTGAGGCCCATCCCGTGAGTGTCCTGAAAAGCGCTACGCGCAACGACGTGCACCGGGGCGACCAGCCCCAGGACACTTAAGCCTCTGGCCGCTTCGTGGATTCGGTAACCTCGTGGCGGCGTCTGATTCAAAACGAACGCGCTCACCTTGCCAAGGCAATTAATGGTGGCCACAGTTGGTGGCGTGGCCTGCATGTCAGCCGATGTCGGCCGGCAGGGGATCAGGCACAAATCTGCATGGCGGATTGCCGCAGCCGTGCTTGGTTCATCGCGGCCGGGAGTGTCGATCAGGATCACGTCAAAGCGCTCGCGACCGCCCCTGATGGCAGTCTGGAGTTCGGCGGCCGTGACGGCTGCCAGCTTCGGCGTCGACGATTCACGCGCTTGATACCAGGACTCGGCGGTCTTTTGCGGGTCCATGTCCAGGATAAGGACCCGGACGCCGAGTTCGTCGGCGGCCACCGCACAGGACAGGACGAGAGTGGTCTTACCGCTGCCGCCTTTTTGGGTGACAAAGGTGATTACGCTCATACAAGCGTAATCGTAACGCAGTGTAATTGTATAAAGCAATACGCTGATAACAATATGCGCTTATACGCGTATAACCCTGTATGCGCGGAGGATGACGGTGGCGTTTGATCGTGCAAGGCCTGCTCGCCGAGCCCTTCGACGAAGTAGCGTTTCCCCTGCCTTAACACCTGCTAGTGTTCCAGCAGTGTCAAGATTCGTGTCTTAATATACATAAGTCTTTTATTTATAATTATTTATAATCAGTCATCGCGGACTGAGCCGGTCAGGACATATGGCGAAATCCAGCCCAATCCCGTATATAATGTGGGAATGAATGTTGTAGTCTATTCCGCCGCCAGACCCCCACGAACCAAGCGCCGAGGACGCCATTCCGACAAGGCGCTCACTGCCGCCTTCGTCCGCTCCGCGCCGCCAGGACGGCACGCCGACGGCAACGGGTTGTACCTGTTCGTGCAGCCCACCGGCACGAGAAGCTGGATCCAGCGGCTCGTCATCCGCGGACGCCGCCGCGAGATGGGACTTGGCGCCGCCGGGCTCGTCTCCTTGGCCGAAGCCCGCGAGCTAGCCCTCGCCAACCGCAAGCTAGCCCGTTCGGGCGGAGACCCCCTCGCCGACAAGCGGAGGGCGTTCCCGCCTTTACCAAAGCCGCCCGGAGCTGAGTGTCGCATGATCCGCGTCCGTCGTGACCTACGATTCCGCACCGCGAGCTAGATCTCTCCTCCGCACCGTCATGGCATTGCTGGAAACAAGCGGACCGCGGCGCCGGGTCGTCGCGCTTCTGCTCGCGTGCGTCTGCGCCGGCGTCCTTCACACTCGGGTCTACACGACCTTCGAGCGCCTGCGCTTCGGCATCGTACATGCGGAACTGGAAGCGTCAGACGGCGCTGTTGCCGTTCAGTTGCCTGATTTGTTCTCCTTGTCGGGTCAACCGGTCGCCGTGGTCCTCCGACTGGCTCTAGATGGATCGGTGTCGCGGACTGCGCGGATCGTCGTTGACGGCAGCCCGCTTGCCGATGTTCCGCTCGTGACCGGCCGGGAAACTCGGGTCGATCTCAGCCTTCCCGATGGCGCCGTACTGAGCGCTGGTGATCTAGTTGAGATCACCAGCGATGGCGACGGATGGTCGCTCACGTTCCTAGAAGTCGCCAACGTCCACGGATTCTCGCGTGGACTGTTCGAGTTCATGATCGTCCCGATCGGTGTTGCGCCCGCCCCTCCCGTGCCAAATCTGCTTAGCGTGGCGCTGTTGGTGCTCATGCTCCTGTTTCCCGGCGACCCAACGCGCACCGTCAGGAACACTGTCCGCCGTGTCACCTACGTTGTCGTCGCGGCGCTGGTCTGCCTGTTCCTGGCCGCGGCCATCGTGGCTCCATGGGTTTCCGACTTCGGAGTTCTCCTGGCTGGTCATACGTTTGTTGTGCTTCTTATCCTGCTGTACTGCCCGACACTCGAGGTTTGGTTCTGGAAGTCCCAGCTAGCGCTGCTCCATGTGTGGGCACGCCGCGTCCCGCTGCTCTATGTGGCGTCGGTGGTGCTGTTCGTCGCCGGGATTGCGATGTTTCACGATCCCGAGACTGGCTTTACACGCTTCATCTACTTCAACGCCGACTTGCAGGACCGGTTGGTCCCGGCTCTCCGCGATGTTCCGCTTCATTTCTCGCCGGGCGGCTACGATGGCCAGTTCTACGCACAGTTGGCGGTTGACCCTCTCCTGCTCGACCCCGCCACCGTCGAGGCGCTCGACAACCCATCCTATCGGGCGCGGCGGATTCTTTTTTCCTGGACGGCCTTCCTGTTCGGTCTCGGGCAGCCGCACTGGATCGTTCATGCCTACGCGATTCAGAACGCCGTGTTCTGGCTCGTGGTAGCCCTGCTGCTGATGCGGTGGTTTCCGCCGCTGGACTTCAAGAGCTTCTGTCTCTGGTTTGGATGCCTGTTCAGTCAAGGCGCCATCTTCTCGGTCGTCAGAGCGGTGCCGGATGCGCCGAGCCTGCTGTTGCTTGTGCTGACCGTACTCGCCGTCGAACGCGGGCGAACCGGCCGCGCCGCGGCTCTTGTCGGGCTCGCCGGTCTTGCCAAGGAGACCAACCTGTTATGGAGTGCGGTGCTCTGCAGTCCTGACGCCTTTCGCCGGCATAGTTGGCGCGAACTGTGCGTTGGTACGTTTCTGATCGCCGGGCCGCTGGCGCTATGGATGTTATATGTGTGGAGTGGGGACGCCGTATCCGGGAGCACCACGGGAACCAGGAACTTCGGCCTACCCTTCACTGGATATTTCACGGAGTGGGGCGCGGCGTTATCCGAGTTGCGAGAAGAACCCTCGTCTCTTGCGTGGTTCAACCTGCTTGCGCTGATCAGTCTGGGGACGCAGGCCGTCGTGCTGGTCGTATCGCGTGCCTGGACCAACGCGTGGTGGCGCGTCGGGATTGCATCGTGTGCTCTGATGGTCGTCCTCGGACCGGCAGTATGGGTCGGATACCCTTACGCGGCGACGCGCGTACTTTTGCCCATGACCGTGGCGTTCAACGCTGTACTTCCGCGTAATCGCTGGTTCTGGCCGGTCTTCGTTCTGGGTAACCTGACGATCATCAGCGGTCTGGATACGCTGAACGTCCTCCACTGGGCAACGGCGTTGGGAGATCTGGTAGCCCTACAGCACACCGACGGGCTCTCTGTGCTGGCTGGAGTCGCGTGACCAGCATTGGACTTACATGCAGCTGACAATCATTATTCCGGTCTTCAACGAACGTGCGACCGTCCTGGAGGTGTTGGATCGTGTCGGTGCCATCGATCCTGATGCGCAGATCGTCGTGGTCGATGACGGATCGACGGACGGCACGCGGGAACTACTAGCCGAACGCACGGGAGGGTCCGACCGCTCGATAACACTGGTGCAGGCGCTGTCAAGTTGAAGCGGCGGATGGCAGAGTAGGTGGATGACGAGCCAGCCGCCCAGCTACCGCCGGTACCGCTTTCCCCCTGAAATCATCAGTCACGCCGTCTGGCTCTACTACCGGTTCGCCCTGAGTTTCCGGGATGTCGAGGATCTCCTCGCCGAACGGGGGATCACCGTGACGTATGAGGCGATTCGGCAGTGGTGTCGGACGTTCGGCCTCGACTACGCGCGGCGATTGCGCCGCAACCGGGGCCGCATGGGCGACACCTGGTATCTCGACGAAGTCTTCGTGAAGATTCAGGGTCAGCAGCAGTATCTCTGGCGAGCCGTGGACGAGGACGGCGATGTCATCGACATCCTCGTCCAGTCCGGCCGCAATCGGCGAGCGGCCACACGGTTCTTCCGCAAGCTATTGAAAGGACAGGGGCGCGAGCCTCGCCGGCTGATCACGGACAAGCTACGCAGCTACTCGGCGGCGCACCGCACCGAGATGCCCTCCGTGATCCACAGTACCCGGCAGTACGAAAACAATCGAGCAGAGGTCTCGCATCAGCCGACCCGCCACCGGGAGCGCCAGATGCGTCGGTTCAAGTCGGCCGCCCAACTGCAACGGTTCGCATCGGTACACGGCGTCGTACAGAATCTCTTTCGTGTCGGCCGCCATCTGCTCCGGGCGGTTCACCATCGCTCACTCAGAACGCGCTCGTTTCGCGTCTGGAATGAGGTGACGTGTGCCTGCTAGACCATGACGCAGAACGAGCTGTCCCGGGATCGTCACGCCTTCTTTTCGTCAACTTGACAATGCCCCTCTGGAGATCATCGGAGCCGTCCGCGCGCGGCGAAGAGTTTCACCATGACTGCTCTTGTCTCGGTTGCGGTCATGCTCGAACCCGGCCGCGGCTTTTGACGAGATCTCACGCTTCAGCTTCAGCCGCCAGTTCTCTCGCCGCCGCCGCGCGCACGCGGCCCGCGCCGACCCTTTGGCCCACGCCTCTCCTTCGTGACGATGGTCAGACAGGCGTTTCACGGTCCGACCTGGTTCGTTGGCCGCCACTACCAGTCGTACCCCAGGGAGGTGACGAGGCCGATCCCGGGGCTTGAGTACCGGTCGATCACCGGGTCGTTCGCCTGACGTCCCCGCACGTTCCACCACTCGAAGTACGTCGCGTCCGTCAGGTTGAGCAGGCCAAACCGCCACGTGAGCGCCTCCGCGAGCGAGACGTGGCTCACGAGGTCGACGACCTGGTAGGCGGTCGGCGCGAACTGGTCTTCATCAGGGGCACCCTGGTACGACTCGACCAACCGGAGCGACAGCTCGCTGCCCCAGCGGCCGGAGGGGTGGGCGTACCGGATGCCGAGCACGCCTTCATTCGGAGCGATAGACGCAAGCGGGGTCTCGGCGGCGAGTGGCGGGACGGTGGCGTCCTTCAAGATCTCGACGCCGTCGATGCGCGCGTAGCTCCCGCGAATCATCACGCTGTCGGTCAGGTACGCTTCACCGCGCAGCTCAACGCCCTTGATCTCCGCCTCTTGGAGGTTCTGGCTCTGGAATTCAAGCAGCCGGGTACGCGGATTGAGTCCGATGCGGGTCGACTCGATGAAGTCATCGTACCGATTCGAGAAGGCGGTCACGCCGATGCTTGCGCGGTCGAACGCGGTGCGCACGCCGACCTCGATGTTGTCGCTGGTCTCGGCCCTGAGATGCGCATTCGGCAGCGTCGTGTAGCCGCCGCGCGGATTGGTGAAGCCGGTGTTGATGGCGCTGTAGGCCGGCGCCCGAAATCCGCCCGCGTACTGGGCATGGATGGTCACAACGTCCGTCACCCGCGCCGCCAGGCCCACCTTCGGCGAGACGGCGCTGTTGGAGAAGTCGACTGGCTCCGGGTTGAGGCTTGCGATGAAGACTGGATCACGCTGGTTGGCGTCGAGCGTGAAGTGGTCATACCGCACCCCGGGCACGAGCGTGACACGGCCGAACCGGATCTCCGCCTGGACGTACGAGCCGGCTTCGGCCACGTCGCTCTCGGGGAAGTACTTGGTCGGGAAGATCAAGCTCGTTGGCACAGGCGCCCCGGTTTGCAGGTTGACCTCGCTCCGGTCGCGCAGGATGTCAAATCTGTCGGCCTTGTGGCTCGCACCGAACGTGACCAGCACGCCGTTGTCCGGATCGCCCAACCACGTCTGACCCTGGGCCGAGCCGCCGTAGCCAGACTGCGCGTAGTCGACCGTCTCGTGGCGCGTCGAGTGCGTCGGCGGGCCGAAGGCGAACGTCATGCGCTCCCGGTCGACGACCTGTGACGTGTCGTTACGCTGACCGTAGACACGCCACGACAACTGATCGAGGCCGGCCCGGTCGACCAGCGTGTGATCGAGCGACAGACGCAGGCGGGCCTGCGTGTCGACCGCCCTCGAATCCAACGTGTGATAGGTAAACGGGCCGAGGCGCGTCACGCCCATGTCGGAGAACCATTCCGTGTCGACGCGAGTGTCATAGACCTCCGCGGCCACGCGCCATATATTGCCGGGCGTGGCTGTCAAGACGACCTTGCCCAGGAATTGCTGGCTGTGGACGTCTTGTGGATTCGCCGCGGTCCGGGTGGCATCCGTGGTTTTGACGGTTCCTTTGTTGCGGATTTCGTTTCCGCGGTTGACGCTGGCAAAGAGCGACGCTTGGAGCCGCTCGGTGCCCCCGGCCAGCGTGAGGTTCCCACTGATATCGCCCGCGCGACCATCCCACGTCGTCTTGGCGCCGATGTGGAACCGCTGACCGCGGAGGTAGTCAGTGGGATCCTTCGTGAACAGCGACACGACGCCGCCGAGGGCATCACTCCCGTAGAGCGCCGAGTTCGCGCTCCGCACGATCTCGACGGATTGCAACGCGTCGAGATCGAGTCCGACTTGATGGGCGTTGAACGGGCCGAAGTCGAACTGCTCCGACGTCTGCACGCCGTCCACCTGTGTCATGACACGATTCCCGCCGATGCCGCGGATATTGAAGCCGTTGAGGCCCAGACGGGTCACGTTGTTCTCGACGTACACCCCCGGTTCGTACTTGACGAGGTCGGCGAAGGTCTCGAACTGCCTCCGCTGTATGACGTCGCTGTCGATGACCGTCACCGTGCCTGGGGTATCCCGCACCGGTGTCGGCCGGAGCGTCGCCGTGACGGTCACGGACTCGAAAAATGTCAGCGGATCGTCAGTCGGCTGCGCGGTATCGGGTACGAGGGCGGCGTCCGGAGGGATGCCCCCCCGCTGTTCGGACGACTGCTGGCTGGTCGCCGCCTGCTGCGCCGAGACACGCTCGACCTGAGACATGACCCAGTCAGCGATCCGGCTGTCCGGGAGCACGGGGCGACCGTCCCAGAGGTACTCCAATCCCGTGAGTACGTTGGGTATCTGGTCGACGACGCGGCCCGGCCCGAGCAGGAGCGGCACGACAACGACGCGTCCTGACGCGGCACGGCTGGCCACCGAGTCTCTGAACTCCGCGAGCGCCTGGTCTTTGACCGGTGTTGGCGCATCGTCCCGCAAGAGGCGGACGTCGATCTCCCGAAACGGCACACGGGACCGGATCTGGACGCCAAGGTCTCGGATCACGCCCATCCACCGGTCTGCGTCCGCGTCACCGTTCGGCCCGTGTGCCACGATGACGAGGCTTTCCGTGGATGGATCGCGACTGAGCGCCCGCGCTCGGTCTGACAGGATGTCCGCGAGGATCGGATGGGCATCCAGCGCTGGCGTGACGCCGACCACGTCAGCCGGCCCGTGCAGCGGCGTGAGGTTCATCCAGTCGGAGCCCGGGTAATCGTCGCGCAGGCGCCCAATGAAGCGGACCTGCTCGTAGTGGGAGCTATAGGAAGACACCAGGAGCGGCACGATCACCACCCGCTGGACGCCAGCCGCGAGCAAGTCGTCGTACGCCTCCTGCGGGGTGCGGTTCTTTGCCCCCATCAGGTACGCCGCTTGGGATGGCGTGTGTTGTTGCATGATCGTCACGGCGGCCTCGACTGTGGCGTTCCACGCCGCCGTCGAGCCGTGGGCCACGACCAATACGCCGAGTGGCTCATCAGCCGCCGCCACGAGCGTCGATCCGACGGGTGAGAGCAGGAAGGTCGAGCACAGCAGAAGCCGAGCGATGTGAGTCATGGCGCTCCTCTTGGTTTGCGCGCCACACCCACTCGCCGGTACAATGCGGAAGACGAGCGTCGTCGCGCGTGTTGCGTGTGACAGGTCTGTGGACCGTGCGTTCGTTCAAGCTCGCCGGGTGCTACCACATCCGGCGAGCGTCTTCTTGCCTCAGTCAGGCCTCAATCACTACATCAGCCTTTCCACCGTGTGTGACAGGCGACGTCTCTGCAGGGAGGTGTGCACGGCATCACACTGCGACAGCGAGCGTGTATTATTGAGACTGAGTCTCATTATTAACTATGAAGTATATATCCGATAAACTTGGTCGGTCAAGGGCGGTCGAGCCACGCCACGTACGAGCACGAAAATGGCGGCAGGTTTCAACCGGCACGGAGCGCCGCGAGCAGGCTGTCCCAAGCGCTCTCTTGCCGCTTGTCGAAAGTTGCAACACATCCCGCGTGAGTTGTGTTCGGGTAGGGGGGATCACGCGAGTTGGCCGATTGACGGTAAACCGAAGCCTCGGAAGGAGCGTATCAATGAAAGTGCGCGGCGACCTCACCACCGCGATCGCCACCTTGCGCGGCGACCTACAAACCAGCCGCACGTCTGCTCACCGCCATCAGTGTCACGGCTGCCATCGCTGTCGTTGAAGGGCAGTCCGAAGTGCCCTACCCGACGGGGTACCGTGACTGGTCGCACATCAAGAGCATGGTGATTGAGGAGGGGCATCCCCTCTTCGAGGCCTTCGGCGGCATTCACCACATTTACGCCAATGACGAAGCCGTCACCGGCTATCAAGCCGGACGCTTCCCAGACGGCGCTGTGATTGCCTTCGACCTCTTGGAGGCGGTGCGCGCGGACAACGCGGTCACCGAGGGCGCACGCAAGGTGCTGGGCGTGATGCACAAGGACTCGGAGCGTTATCCGGCGACGGGTGGCTGGGGCTTCGAGGGATTCGGAGGTGGTGACGCCGGCACTCGGGTGGTGGGTGCGAATGCCGAAACCGCCTGCTTTTCCTGCCACCAGCCCCAAGAGGCTCAGGACTATGTCTTTAGCCAACGGCGAGATTGACGTGGCACGCTGATCCTGCCCCGAGGGCAGGTCAGTGGCGGCTGCGGGACCCCGGGCCATGGCTAGGTTTGATGGCGTGCTGTCAGGAATTCATGCGCGTCGGCGTTGCGGGCGCACGGACGCCACGGCGGCAGGAAGTTCGCGCTATCGAAAGCCCAGGTGCGGCTGGCCCAGGCCGCGATGGCGCACCGCGACACTTCCGTGTCCGATCTCTGTCGTCGAACTCGGATCAACCCCGTGACGCGCTCTACAGGCACGTCGGGCCGCAGGGCCAGTTGCGCGAGCAAGGCGAGAAGGTTCTCGCCCGGTGAATCGGAGCGCTCTGGACCGTGATGGATAGATCGGCCTCGTAAGGGGGAGATGTTTAACCGATAGATCGGCCTCGTAAGGGGGAGATGTTTAACCGACGGAAAACCCCTCGATTCACAGGTGATCTGTGGAAAATCCCCATCCGAGCCGCTACGCGGCCACAGGAGCGGTGACCGCGCGCCGGACGGCCAAACATACCCACCCCACGGCCGAACGGCGCGCCAGCGCCGTGTTTCAGACCCGGACGAGCCTCCATTCACAGCGCCCGTCAACGGCTGCGCCGTGCTCCGCTTCGCGGCGCCCCTTCGGGTGAGCGGCGCTTTCCGTGGCGGCTTGGGCTGGCAGTTATGGCCGGCCGGTGATTCCGGCCGGCGCGCTCGACGCGGCGGTCGACGAGCTGCCTTGACCTACTCCCCGTCCCCGATGAGACGGAGCTGAGTAGAGGGCGGGATGCGAGGCGGACAGGGCTCGATGACGAGTCCACCCCGGACCGTCCGGTATTCCAGGTCCGGCCATGCGCGTTTAATTTTTTTCATTTCGCGCAGACATTGCCGGCGGAAGTCTTTCGCCGACTCTTTACAGCTCTCTTTCGCCGGATCGGCCCCGAACTGGCGCAGGACTTGACGCCAGGAGAGGCAGAGCGGCGCGCGCAGGGTGTTCATGTCGATCGGGATCGGGTGCGCGATGACCTCGTTGAAAAATTCTTCCCCGAGGCGGATCGTGGAATCGAACAGCCCCGGCCGATCAGGACCTTCTGCCGCGTGCCACCAGTATTCCGACTTGTCCGCGATCAGCGACGACACCGTGACTTCGTGATCGCCGTCGCTCCGCACGAGCTGTACCGTGCAACGAAAGAGCCGCGTCATCTGATTACGGAGCCGTGTCCGCTGCCCGTTGACGCCCCCGCTTCTATCCTCCATGCCGAGGCGGCGCATGAACTCGTACAACGACCGACCGAGGACCAGCTCGCGGCGCTGCGTTCGCACCGCCTCCGTACAGGCCCATGCCAGGAGCAGGCGCGGGATGTTCCCGTACGGCAGTTTGTTTCCGCCGCCCGCCGTCAGGTAGAGCGTGTACGGCCCGTTGCGCCGGACGTACTGCGTCCGCTGGCGCGGATTCGTCCGCGGCAGGCTACATAGCGCCATCAGACGCGCCAGGAAGCCAAGATCCGGCTCCGCGTCCGACGCTTCAATGAGTTGATCGATCTGTTTCAGGACAGTGAAATGGTTCCGGGTGTTTGCCGACATTGACCGGGTCCGCCCGTCGATGCCCGGCAGCCGCGCCGCCATCTGGCCGACCGGAATGAACCCGCCACGTTTCTGCTGTTCGTCTGTGCTCATCGAACCAGCCCGCCCCTACTGCTTTGTCAGCATGATCGATCCCGAGGCAGCGACCGTGCAGTTAAATATTGCGTAGATCCCAGTCATCATACGCCGGGCCTGGTCACGGGTGATTGGGCGGGATTTGGGTAGTCCTACCCTCTCTGTCCTACCTATAACATACCTTGATACCGTGGTACACTGTATTCGTGATTCGGTCGTTTCGGGATGCCGCGACCGAGGACGTATTCGAGGGCATGAATACGACCGCGGCTCGGCGGCTCCCTCGGAACCTCTGGCCGGTCATCCGTCGGCGACTGGACTATCTCCACGCCGCGTCTCGACTCGACCAGTTGGTGGTCCATCGCCTGGAAGCCCTCAAGGGCAACCAGCGGGGCCGCTACAGCATCCGCGTGAACCGGCAGTATCGGATCACCTTCCGCTTCGACGCGGGCCACGCCAACGAGGTTCACTGTGAGGACTACCACTAGGAGAGAGTGAGGGAGAAGACCATGCGACCCAAGCATCGGGCACCGACCCACCCCGGGGAGATTCTGCTGAAGGACTTCCTGCAACCGGGCGAACTCACCCAGGTCGACGCAGCCGCGCAGATGGGAATATCGAGGAACCGGTTGAACGAACTCATCCAGGGGAAGCGCGGCATGACCGCTGATACCGCGCTGCGGCTAGCGAAGCTCTTGAAAACCGACGCCGAGATCTGGATGAACCTCCAGGCCCAGTACGACCTCTGGCACGCCGCCAGCGCCCAGCGCGAGGCGTCGTGACCCGGCGGTCACCCAGGTACAGTCATGCACACATGCAATCTTGCACACCTGCACATATCCTCCGTGCAGGATGGAATACCTTCACTATTGCAGGCATGCAGCCGTGCAGGTATTCTTTCTTGCGCTGATGAACACCATTGCCATCATTAGTCAGAAAGGGGGCGCCGGAAAGACGACCGTCGCCTTGCACCTGGCCGTGTCGTCCACCCGCGCGGGACGGAACACCGCCATCATCGACTTGGACCCGCAAGCCAGCGCCGCGAGTTGGAGGGACCGCCGCGAGGCCGCGCTCCCTGTCGTCCTCTCGGCTCACGCCAGCCGACTCACCCCGGAGATTGCCCGTGTGCGACAAACCGAGGGTGACATGCTCTACCTGGACACGGCGCCTCATGACAACGACGCCACACTGAAGGTCGCTGACGCCGCCGATCTCGTGCTTATCCCTTGTCGGACCGCGATCATGGACCTTGAGGCGATCCAATCCACCCTGCGATTGGTCCGCACCACTGGCACGCCGACCTTTGTGGTGCTGAATGCCGTCGCGCCAGCTGGACACGACGCCGATCATGCCGCGGCAACCTTGACCGATCTAGCTATTGAGGTCTGTCCTGTACGTCTCGGCCAGCGCGTGGCGCTGGCCCGAGCGCTCATCACCGGCCAAGCCGCCCAAGAGATTGAGCCCAACGGCAAGGCTGCCACTGAGATAGAACAGTTGCACGACTTCATAACTGCACACCTGCAACTATGCAAGGTCACAGCATGACGAACCAAAACAAATTCGCCGCAGCTCTGAAGACCACACCCAAATCCGCACCGCTGTCCACGCCAGCCACCGCGGGCCGCAAGGCGCGACGTCACATCGGAGGCTACTTTGATGACGAGGTGGCCCAGCAGCTCCGATTCCTAGCTGTCGAAGAACGCACCACTGTCCAGGCGCTTCTCGAAGAAGCGCTTGATGGACTGTTCGCGTCACGTGGAAAGGCCACCAGAATCCGTGGTGAGTGAGGGAACCCAAGCCGGGACCGTGCTCCTCAATTCGCGGGGACATCGCCGCAGGGCGCGTGCGGTGCACGGTACAGGCACACGCGCTTGACGTCTGCAACACATAGAATCAGACACGGGATACGACACGCGCCGGCGCGCGCCTGGGAGCGCTTTCGCCCGCGTGTCGCAAACGGCCGTTTGCGACACACGGGCCATGGCGCCGTCAGACGGGCGCCACGTTGTGTCGTTTCCAGTGTCGGATTCTCTGTCTCGCAAACGTCGAGCACGTGGGTTGGTTGCCATGTGCCGAACGCGCCGCGGTGGTTAACGCGGGTGCTGCTGATCGCGTTCCATGAGCGCCCGGAGGATGGCGTTCATGCGGGTCTGGTATCCCTTCCCCTTCGACTTCAGCCATGTGAGCACGTCGGTGTCTAAGCGGATATAGATGCCTTTTTTCGGCTGCGGCATCTGGAGTTCGGCGCGCCGCCAGAAGTTGGCATCAGCTTCCGGGATGTCCGAATAGTCGAGGGCCTCGTCCGGTATCGCCTCAATGGTTCGGAGCCGATCTCTCAAGAGACTCATAGTACGCCTGCCTTTCCTTGACGTTGGCCTTGCGGGCATAAATCAGCCGGATGCGCCCGCGGCGGCGGGTGTGTACCACGACGAGGACCACCCGCGGCCCCAGTGATCCATAGCTGATCCAACGCTCTTCGCCATAGTCCTGACGGGTATCCGGCGCGGTGAGTATTGGGCTGGTGAAGATGCCTGTGGCTTCCTCAAAACCGATGCCGTGTTTAGCGCGGTTTGCCCGGGCTTTTTCCTCATCCCACTCAAACGGCGACGGCATCACACACTGGCTGCCCAAAGGCGATTCAGTAGTATATACAATAAGTATATATTTAATACTTCGGGCCGATCATCCCCAGTAGTTGGCCCCTAGCCACTAAAAATTGCATACATACGTATTCATAATTTTAAATAAATCGTAATTATAGATATGTGAGTACATAAAATGGTAAGCTGGACCCCGTGTACATCACGGTCGCCGCGGACAAGGGCGGCGTCGGGAAGACCACGACCGCCGTGCATCTCGCCGCGTATTTCCAGACGCGCGCGGCGACCGTGCTGATCGATGGAGACCCCAACCGTAGCGCGACCGAATGGGGCGCGGCCGGAGGATCGCTCCCGTTCGCGATTGTCGATGTCGCGGAAGGCACCCACACAGCGCGGCAGTTCGACCATGTCGTCATTGATACAGACGCGCAGCCGGACCCTGCGGACCTGGCCCAGTTAGCCCAGGGCTGTGATGTGCTGATCATCCCCACGGTACCGGCCGCCCTTGACACCCGCGCCTTGCAACGGACGCTGCAGACCCTCCATGGCCTGGCGGCCAAGAACTACTGGGTGCTGCTCACGAAAGTCCCGCCACCACCGGAAACCGACGGGCAAGACCTCCGCGCGGCATTGGTGGCGCAGGGGATCCCTCTCTTTACGGCTGAAATTCCTCGCCTCAAAGCCTTCGACAAGGCTGCGAGTGAAGGTGTCTTGGTACATGCCGTCACGGATCGGCGGGCACGGCGGGCATGGCGTGCCTACGAGGTTTTGGGAACGGAGATTCTGGCACATGGGTAAGCACAATCGTTTTGCGGGATTGATGGACGCCAGGACTGGCGCGACCGCCGTCGCGGAGGGAGACCGTGACGACCAACGGGGGGCCGTGCGCAGCCTTGGTCGGCCGCGCCGCGGCAAGCGGAGTAACCCCGACTACAAACAGATCAGCGCGCTCGTGCGGAAAGACACGCACCGGAACGTGATGCGAGCCTTGCTCGACGAATCGACCGATCGGGATGTGTCAGACTTGCTCCAGGCGCTCTTGGAAGACTGGCTGAGCGGTCGCGAGGGCGCGGGCAGGACACAAAGCCGTGGCGCGTAAACGAGACGGGTTCGTGCCCCTCGGCGAGTTGGTCGCCGGTGTCGACCTGCCCGGCGTCCTGGTGCCCACGCGCCGAGAACGCGCGCCCCAGGCTCGCCGCCACTTCACCCAACTCGACCAGGTAACGCAGCTCGTCGCGGTCAGTGAAGTGGACGCCGACCTGGGCTTCATGGCGCGGATGCTCGCGCTCTGTTCGTTGCCGCGCACCGACCCCGGCGACCGCCTGCAGCACGTCCGGCGCAATGGGCCGCTCACTCTAGCCATGACCGCTGGGGTTGACAACAAATTGCCCTACGGTAACTTCCCGCGCCTGCTCCTGGCGTGGGTCTGCACCGAAGCGGTGCGGACGCAAAGCCGCGAGCTCATCCTCGGCGATTCGCTCTCGGCGTTCATGCGGAGTGTGGGTGTCTACAACAGCGGCGGCGCGGTGCGTAGTCGGCTCCAAGAGCAGATGCGGCGGCTGTTTAATGCTTATGTCCAGTTGGTCTATGAACACGAGCACGGCGAAGTGAGCGTCAATTCGCTGGTCGCCGATCGGACAGAGTTTTGGTGGCATCCGCGGCGTCCCGACGACCGCACGCTGTGGGAGAGCAAGATCGAACTTGGTGAGAAGTTTTTCGAGGAAGTCATTCGCCATCCCGTGCCGCTCGACCTGCACATCCTGAAGACTATGAAGCGATCCTCGTTGGGCCTCGATCTCTACATGTGGCTCGCCTACCGGACGTTCACGTTGAAGCGCCCGCTGCGCCTCACGTGGCCGCGACTGTACCGTCAGTTCGGATCGAACCCGGCCCACGTAAGCGATACGAACATCGTGAACGACTTTCGTACGAAGTGCCTTCGGGAGCTGACGAAAATTAAAAGCGCCTGGCCAGACCTTCACTACTCGACGCCAAAGGGCGCGTTGCTGCTCTCTCCCTCACCCTCTCGTATCCCGCCCTCGCAGCTGCGCCTCGTGGAATAGTCGTCATGCTCGATACGCTCGCCAGGCTCGAAACCAGGTTGACGATCACGCTCTGTGTGACGGGCTCGGCCTTCGTCGTGCTGCTCAAGGCGCTCGACTTCCTCATCGGCCCGTAGCCGGCGCCTGAGCGGCTCCAGGCGCGTCGACCGCGCCAGGGACGGGCTGTGAGAGGGGTGCCCCGGCCGCGGTCGCCTCTCCTAGCCCGTCCTCGCGCCCGAGAGGCCAGAGGACGGGTCGGATGATTTCCACAGAATCATGTGATTTGTGGGAGTTTTCAACGGTCAAACCGCTACATTCCAAACGGGAGTATTTCGGTCAAACCGCTACATTAGGGGCCGATTCCTTGGTAGTGGTCTAGTTTGACGACTCGGTACTTTCGAGCAATTCCACGAGGTCCGAAATTTCCCACAGCCGGTCGGTCACGCCAGCGGCCTGCGCCGGGGTCGTCCTCAGCGTCGAGTGGATCTTCACGAAGTTGTAGTGCATGAAATGCAGCGCCACCGAGTGCGCGTGCATCTCGACCTTCTTTGAGAAGGCGTTGGTCAGCCTCGTGAATCTCCGCATGCTCATCCGCATCGTGAGATTCTGCCGTTCAACGAAGCTGGTTGAGATGTGCTTCGGGTTCGGCTCGCCGGTGACCGTCTTCACGTCGTAGCCCAGGCAATTGGCAGGGCTGTACCGCTTCTGCGGCTGCGGGTCCGCGCCGTAAATCTTCTGGAGCACCGCGTAATCCACGTCCAAATTGAACGCGCTCTCGATGGCCTCCAGGTAGGGCTTGTGGCCGTCTGTCGTGAGCTGCACGCGGTGCCGAAGCCGGTCAGCAAGGTCGTGCATGAAGTCATAGGCCGTCGCCAAGTCACGCGAGCCGATGCGCCACGATGGCACCAGCTTGGTGTCGGCATCAATGGCCGTCCAAGTCCACACGTCGCCCGCCACGTCGGGCGCGTCCTTCGCACTCTCGACGTTCTTCGCTTTGGCGTACACGAACGACCAGATCTCGTCGCACTGAATACGGCGGCAGGGCAGATTCTGCAGATGCTCGTCCTGGTACGCGGCACAAGCTGCGCCCAAGTCGCGCAGCAGCTTCTCGACGGTCATCCGAGCCACGCCCGTCATCCTGGCAGTTGCCCGGAGGCTGTTGCCTTCGACTAGGGCGGCGACGACTTGTGCCCGCCGTTTCGTGTCTAGCCGATTCATGAGACGAAGTGTAATCAACCAGACCTGATATGTCAAGCATAAAAGATAATTTAACGAGTTGCGTTCAGTAGTGTATTTCTCTATACTGTTTTCGGTGATTGGATGGAGATCGAGTTCCGCGACACGTCCCTTGCGCTTGTCGAGACGGACCGTGCCGCCGAGACCCGACTGCCGATTGCTGTCATCAAAGCGTTGAGGCGAAAACTACATGTGATTCGACAGGCACCTGACGAGCGAACGCTGCGGAACTGGAAGAGCCTGCACTACGAGAAGCTGAAAGGACGACGTGAAGAACGTTCGATTCGGATTAACGACCAATGGCGATTGGTCTTTACAATCGACACAGAATCCAAGCCGAACAGAGTAACCATCCTACAAGTTGAAGACTACCACTAAGGGTGACTTATGACTGTGAATGCTGAGTGGATCGAACACCCCGGTTCCTACATCAAGGAGGAGATGGAGACACGTGGCTGGCTCCAGCGCGACCTTGCGTTCATTCTTGGCTGTAGGGAACAGATCGTGAACATGATTCTGTCTGGAAAGCGCGGGATCAGCGCCGATATGGCTCGGGCGCTCGGCGAGGCGTTCGATGTGTCCGCAGAGTTCTTTGCGAACCTCCAACAGGCTTACGACCTGTCGCAGGCCAAGACCCCGGACCCGAGCATCCCCGCGCGGCGGAACATGCAGAGCGCATTCCCGGTCAGAGAGATGATTCGCCGGGGTTGGATCGAACCGTCTGATACGACCCTGTTGGAGTCGCAGTTTATGCGCTTCTTTGAGGTTGCCGACGCCAGCGAGATTCCGTACCTGTCGCACGCGGCGAAGAAGAGCCGCTATGAGGAACGGCACATTCCCGCACCTCAACTGGCATGGCTCTTTCGCGTGCGTCAGATTGCCAAATCGATCACGGTCCCGGCGTACTCCAAGCAGGCGTTGAAGACGGCCCTCGGCGATCTGGAATCGTTGCTTCGGGCTCCTGAAGAGACACGCCATGTACCGCGAATCATGGCCGAATGCGGCATCCGGTTCGTCGTCGTTGAGAAACTACCGAAGGCGAGAATCGACGGAGTGTGTTTTTGGCTCAACGACAACTCGCCCGTCATCGGCATGTCGCTGCAGCGAGACACCATCGATAACTTCTGGTTTGTCCTGCGCCATGAGATCGAGCACGTTCTTCGGAGAGACGGCCAGGACGAGGAAGTAATCGACGAAGACTTGGCTGGAGCACCCCGCGCCGGGGTCACGATTCTCCCGGAGGAAATCGCTGCGAATGCGGCTGCGGCAGATTTCTGTGCCCCGCGAGACAAGCTTGCTTCTTTCCTACTGAGAAAGAAGCCGTACTACTACGAGAAGGATGTTGTGGCTTTTGCGAAGCTCCATCAGCGGCACCCTGGACTGATCATTGGTCAGATGCAAAAGCGAATGGACCGCTGGGATTACCTAACGCGTCACCTTGTCAAAATACGTCAATTCGTGCTGCCCTCGGCGATGGCCGATGGATGGGGGCAGACCATTCCCGTGTCGCTATGAATCCAGAGGCTTGACCAATGACCAAGAACGAGACACTGCAGGCCATTTTCCACTTGTACGAGACAGAGCACGAACATGCACCATCTCGTACTCGGGACGCCGTTGACTGGGCCATCAACCAGGGCTTGCTCGCAACGCCACCTCCAATCGATCCGTGCGAGGTTCTCGCGAACCAAATGTCCAAGGCCCTGGCGCAGGAGCTGGACACCCATAAGGGTCACCGCTATAGGGTCAACCATGCCGTTCGGACCACCAAGGACGGCAAGCCACAGTCCTTCTGGGCAATCATGGGATTCGCTCCCCATGAGCACATGGAGAAAGCCTTTGCGCAACGTCGGGAGCACATCGTTGGCGAATGCGCTCAGTTGAATACCGACGTGATTGTCTACAACGATATGAACGAGGAGAAGGTGCCCGAAATCCAGATAATCTTGGATTTCAGCGAAGATGTTGCAGAACGCCAGCAGTAGTTAGCAGCTATTTCTTCCAGCGTGCCTGGGCAGCCAGCTTCGCGATTTCCGTCCGCTCTATCGGCGTCAGCCGGTTCGCCCTGGCTGGACCACCCTTTAGGCCACCTGCCCGTTGGGGGCCAGGAGGAGCGGAGTCCTGGGCTGCGCCCGTCGCAATGTCGACGACGAGTTTACCCAACTGGTTCGGATCGCGAGGCCGTTTCTTTTTCGCCCGAGTCGGCACGACCCAATTGTCGCACATCGAGACGATCTGTCCAGGGGGCCGCGCTTTTCAAACTAGACCACTACCCATTCCTCCAAGACAAAATCACAAAATCCGCTTTCATTAGTACAATTACATGCCCTCGCCTTCGAGCGAATCCGACCAATCTTCGCCGCGTGACGCGACCAATTCCACGGGGCGGTGACTTCTTGTGCGGTCACCAGCGTATCCTCATCTCTTGAAGAGACACGGTCACCGTCCCATCATGATCCAGAGGCGCGACGCGCCTTGGTCGCGCCGGAGGTGCGCGGTCGCCGAGCGACAAACGAGAGCCGTACGGACGAACCCGCCGCGGCCGCATACCGAATGAGGGTTTTGAGTTGCACATTCGTCGCCGTCCCCGCCTCGAGACGCGCAATTAAGGGTTGACTGCGCCCGATCGCGGCCGCCATGTCTTGCTGCGTGAGGCCGCGCCGTTCTCGGAGGCGCACCAGGTCTTGGGCGATCTGCATGCCTTCAAGCTCGCGTTCCACCATCGCGTGGAGTTCGGGATCGTTGGCGAGCCGCCGGTTCATGGACGGTCGCCAGGGCTTCGTGGTCTGTCGCTTCTTCCTCATTGTGTGCACCCCCTCTTAGCGATTCCTCCTGACATCGGCCAGCCGGTCACGCATCTCCGTCACGACGTGCGCGGGGATCGTATCCCGCTTCTTCACGATGCCGCCGACCACGATCGCGCGCCGCCCCGGGAGGTAGCCGTAGAACATGCGCACGCCGTACCTCCGGCCGCGCAGTTCGAGCAGCCCGTGGCCAAGGGCGCGCGAGTGTGGCAACCGCAGCTGATTGCCACGCTGCTCCAGGAGTTGGAGGAGCGCCAGCGCTTCCGCTTGCTGCGGTCGGTCAAGGGCATTCACGAAGACATCGAGGACATCTGATCCGCCCTCGGTCTGGTAGCTCTCAACCGCCCATGCCATATCATGAATATAACATGTATGTTATATTCATGTCAAGGGTAAGTGCCGTTTAAGGGGACCTTCTTCTTCTCCGCGCTCTTGTGGTCAACACCAGCGTGACCTCGCGAACCAGAAATGTTCAGGAATCAACCGGCCCACGCCGACCGGACGCGTCGTGGTCGTGCGCGTCGCGTCATCTCAGGCAAGTGTCCGCCGTGTCCAGCACGGCCTCCGCCAAGAGCGGCCCGCCGGTCTCGAAGCGCACATGCTCGGCGCGAAGGCGCGCGTCGGCAATGGCGACGTACGCCGCTTCGCGCTCAATGCCGAGAAAGCGGCACTGCTCCGTGATGCAGGCCAGCCCGGTCGTGCCCGAGCCAGCAAAGGGGTCCAGCACGAGGCCGCCGGGCGGCGTCACGAGCCGCACGAGCCAGCGCATGAGGGCCACGGGTTTCACGGTTGGATGGTGGTTGCGGGCGCCGTGTGTCCGACTCGCTCCCGCGCGCGGACTGTTGAGGCCCGCGCTCCCGTCCTGTCGGTCGGTGGCGTCGCCGGCCGTCTTGCGCGGCAAATCCTCGCAGCCGCGTTCGCGTTCGTCACGGCTCGCCTTCGCTACGTAGAAGAATCGGGACGGGGCACCTCTCGAAGGCTTGATCCAATCCCCTGGGTTCTTATGGCCACCCTTGTTGTCGAACATGCCAGTCGATGTCCGCATTGGAAGTCCACCGCCGCCGAGTTCTCCAACTTCGGCGTCCAGCATCGCGGCGGCGTCTTCGTCCAGCGCGACGTTCGGCGGCCAGCGGCCCAGGTCATCCATCGACTGAGGGATATTCCGCATGTGACCGTAAGTGCCTTGCGTCTTCGGTCCTTGGCCATTGGTCGACCACGGTTTCCCGCCCTGCAGCCGGCAGCCATCGATGTTGAGCGCGCCCGTGCCGAACTCGGCGACGCACTGCGCCACCGTGCGGCCGCCCAGCGGCTTGCGGGCGAGGATGATGCTTTCATACCCGGGCTTCAATCCAGTCCCGAGTCCCCCCGGAAGGTTGAGTGATTTAGGGAATCCTTGGCCCGTCAGCCACAGCAGCGAATCGCGAATCTCGAATCCGGCGTCTTCGAGCCCGCACGTCACCCGATGGCCCATGCGCGGCGACGCGCAGACAACCGCATGCGCGCCGGGTTTCAGGACGCGCCAGACGGCCTCAGCCCATTGCTGCGTCCAGGCGTGGAACTTCAGCGACGCGGCGGCGGATCGGTCGTATGCAACGGCGGCACTGCCCGCCCATCCGGTGCGACCGCGAAGGTTCGGGTTGTCTTCGTCGGAACCGAACGCTTTGGACGTGCGCATCTTCTCAACCGTCGCCGGTGTGAACGTGTCCCACTCGCGACCCATGAATGAAATTCCGTAGGGCGGGTCCGTCACGCAGGCGTCAACGCTGTCGGGCTCGAGCGTGGCGAGCACGTCGAGACACTCACCGGTGAGGAGGCGGCAGCTAGCCATCGACCACTACCTGTTCCGTGATGGACTCGTGGTCCCGAAATAGCGGGCCGCCTTGGTAGCGTTCATCCGCCTCGGCGATGCGCACCCGCGCCATGGCCGCGTAGTCCGCGTTGAGCTCGATCCCGATGAACTGACGGCCAAGACCACACGCGACCGCGCCCGTCGTGCCGGAGCCGGCGAAGGGGTCGAGAATGAGATCGGAGGGCGGCCACCGTTTCACCAACCACCATCGAGGGCTTCGTCGCCCTGCCGCTACTAGCCAACCCCATCGCCGCCGGGCAACCGCTCGCCATCGCACCCGATCCCGGCCGCGACCGCACGCTCTCCTTTCGGGAAACGGTCGTGCGCAAGTTCACGCGCCCCACCTGCCTGAGGATTGGCCCGCGCGAGGAATCGATGCTGCCGACGCTGGAGCCCGGCGATGTTGTCGTCATCGACCAGAACCCCGACCGGCGGCGCTCGCCCAAGGCCGGACACATTTACGCGGTCAACTTCAGCCCCCTGACCGGGGACGATGGCGGCGCGATCAAGCGGATCGACCTGTCCGGCGGCACCATGATCGTCAGCTCGGACAACACGGACAAGCGGGCACACCCTCCCCAGGCGTTCACCGTGCCCGACGTTAATTTGCTCGACGCGCTCGTGGGCGAAGTGGTCTGGACCGGGCGCTATCTCGGCAGCGGCAAAAAGGCCGATGTTCGAAACATGAAGCGTAAGCGTGTATCAGAACGGTAAGGTCGTCTGACCGTGACGGTTCGTGGGATCGAGACGGCCGACGGCCAGGACATTTGCATGAAAGGGGGAAGACGTGGAAACACTGGTTGCGCTACTCCTATTCGGAAGCATGGCGACAGGGTTTGTGTCGTTCGTCGCGCTGTTTAAGCCGTTTCCACAAGAGTCGTTTTTCACCCGGAAGCGGGTAGTCGTCGTGTGGGTCGCGTCATTCGTGTTGTTCGGTGTCGGCGGGTTGCTACGTCCCGTGCCCTCACTGGGTCCATTCTTCATGCTCGTGAGCATCGTGGCCGGGACCTTCTCGTTCATCGCGCTGTTTCGACCGTTGCCGCAGATTTTGCTACCCACCCGGAAGCGGGCGGCCGTCGTATGGGCGGCATCATTCGCGTTAGTTGCTTTGGGTGGTTCGCTCATGTCGGATCTTGAAGAAGCGGAAACCCGGCTCGCCGCAGAAGCAACCGCAGAAGCAACCCAAGCGGAAGCCCGGCTCGCCGAGGACGCCCGCCGCGCAGCATCTGAGGAGAGCGCCCGCGTTGCAGCAGAAAGTTTCCCAACCCGTCGCGAAGAGTTCGAGCAACGTCTCACCGATCTCAAAGCGCTCACTGACGACGACGCATGGAACGATACTCTCCGAGACGGCGGAGCACTTCAGCAGGAACTCTTGCCACTGTTCCGGTCATCCGTCGCCCAGACACCCGAGGTGGTGTCGATTCGCTCACGACTGAACGACTTGCTCGCACTCGCCAAGGCTCAGATGGTGACCGGGCGATTCAGTGAGATTGAACGACGCAGGATCTTTCGCGGGCTCATCATGTGCGAGCGAGATGCGACCGCGACGGCGGATGCTAGATACCCGGAGACTGTCGACCCCAACCATCCAGCCTACGATCGAGCAACAATCAGCGAGCGCCTCGAAGCAGCCATCGACTATCAGACGACTCTCATGAACGAGTGCAAGGCTGCACTGAGGATGGAACACGATCTGAGGGAAGACGACGTCGCGGACATCTCCTCGGAGGGAATCGAAAACCGATGGCCTCCGCTCTTCCAAGGGTAGCGAGGTCGTCTGGCTCGGGCGGTTCGTCGATGGCGGTAAAGTGCGGCAACGGCTCGTGAGGAGGACGTCGTGAGCGCAGGCCGCGATCAGTGGTGCTGTGGACGGGACGGACGCTGTGAAGGATGAAAGGGACCAATGGTGATGATGAGTGAAACCCCTGCAGTAATGGCCAAGACGCCACCGCCATCGTTTAAGTTTGAGCGTTCCGTCCCTCCGGCCTCCTGGGACGAAACCTCGTTGTTGAAGGGCCTCAGCGAATCAGAACGGCTAATGTTCCAGACCGAGTACCAGCCCGTGAAGAAAAGTAGCACAACCGCCGTCGTGCTCGCATTGTTCCTCGGTGGAATTGGCGCGCATCGCTTTTACATGGGCCAAATCGGACGCGGCGTTCTCTACTGCGTGCTGGCTGGCCTGGCCGTGATCACGATTATTCCGATTTCAGTAGTCGTCGCGGTGGTGGACTGTTTCTTGATGCCAGGCCGAGTTCGCGCCTTCAATAAAGCTAAGGCTGAAGCGATTGCGCTTAAGCTCAAGGCACTCAGCCCATCAAGTGGCGCTGCTGAAACGGCTGGCAGCTCGTGAGCGACAACACGGACAAGCGGGCACACCCTCCCCAGGCGTTCAACGTGACCGACGTTAATTTGCTCGACGCGCTCGTGGGCGAAGTGGTCTGGTCCGGGCGCTATCTCGGCAGCGGCAAAAAGGCCGATGTTCGTCGAACCAGGGCTGGACCAAGACAGTAATTGACCTGCTTGGGGGGCTGATTGCAATCCTCGCCGTGGGCGTCGTACTGGGTTTGTGACAGGCTGACAGACCCAAAATCGACGACGCCCGGCTAGACCGAGCCTTGAACCTGTTAGTCTGCGCCGGGAAATCGGCCCGAGCGAGATGGACATCGAGGCTTCAAGCGGAGGCTTCAGGAGGAGCAAAATAGCATGACTACCGGCACTGTGAAGATGAACAGCATCGCCTTGGCGCTCACCACGGGCCTTATAGCAATATCGTGCGGGTCGCTCGACGCGATCCCAGGCTTGACATTGGATGAGGCTGTGCGGCTTCTGAAACTGAAGGGACTGTCCTGCGAGAGAACAGATGACGAGTTGCACTGCAGATCCGAAGCGTTCGATCTGAACTCCTCAACCTGGGGGCGTGCCGTGTCTCTATATTCGGAGGGCGGTCGCATCAAATGCATCGCTGCGGTGACTGTCGATGAAGACGACCTGTCGTTTCTCGAAGACATTTCCACGCTGCCGTATGACGGAGCCGATCCGATAGCGGCGAGGGACTGGGTACGGAGTCGTTCTGGATCCCTCAGTGACTTCACGACTTCATTCGGAGGTGTCGAGCTGAGATACCACCCAAGTTTGCGGGCTCTTTACTTCGGTCCTGAGGAATGTTCTTCGGAAAACAGCAATAGCTCCAGCTCGACGGGAGGCTTTGGGCCGGCTGCTCGGGAGGCGGTTGAATCTCAGCGCATGGTCGCCGGCGACGACGCTGCGCAGAATATAGATCCAGCAGCGGACGAGGCAAGCATCGGCGCGGCGTCGACTGCGGAAGAACAGTCCGATTCGTATAGGAAACTACGAGAGGAGCTGGAGGCGCTCGCGGCTGCAGATATAGCGAAGTGGGAACGGGAGCTATTGGAACGCCAACGAGCGGCAGCAGAAGCTTCGACAGGTACCGAAGCGTCGACTCCGACCGGGCCAGATCCAGCCGTGGAAGAGCTGTCCGGATTAAGAGATCTGGAGGCGCTCGGGGCTGGGGATATAGACATGGAGGAGTTCCAACGGAGGCAATCGGAGATCCGGCGAGCGGCAGCAGGAGCTAACCGTCTTTCGACAGCTGCCGAAGCCTCGACTCCACGGACGTCCTTTGGTGATGGATCGTATGAAGTCGGAGTCGATATTGCTCCGGGAGCCTATCGGACATCTGGCCCCACCGATGACAGTCCATTCTGTTCGTACGCTCGCCTGAAGACTGCTGGCGCGAGCTACACCGACGCTAGCCAAGTACTCCAACTAGAGAACGTCATGGGTCCCGCTGTGGTCACGATACAACCGTCAGACGGTGGGTTTTTCTCGCAACTGTGCGGCACCTGGAGCCAGCGCTAGTCGGTGAAGTGAAAGTGGGCGGCGCGGACGTTCGCGTGAATCGGGCGCAGCATCAAGGAGAACTGAACCGTACTGGGATCGTCGAAGGTTGCGAGGGAGCCGACGGGGGGTTCGTTCGTCACCGACAGGAGAGGACTCGATGCGTCATCACACACTCCCCAGGGCAGTCCCCGCCGGACTCGCGATGGTCTGCCTCATTGGCACGCTCCAGGCCTGCCGGGCGGACCGGGGCCAACAGACCCACGCAGAGGACGGCGACGGACAGGTCCACTGGTCCTATGAAGGTGACACAGGCCCCGACCGGTGGGGCGCGCTTGACCCGTCCTTCGCGGTCTGCGGCACCGGGAGGCGGCAGTCCCCGATCGATCTCGCGGGAGCGGCCCCGGGCGGCGGGAGCGAGCTGGACATCCAGTGGCAGCCCACCGACACGCAGGTCATCGACAACGGCCATGCCATCCAGGTTGAGGTGGGCGAGGGAAGCTCGATCAACCTGGAGGGCCGGAGGTTCTCCCTCGTGCAGTTTCATTTCCATGTGCCCAGCGAGCACACGGTCTCCGGCAACGCCTCGCCCATCGAGGTGCACTTCGTGCATCGGGCCGAGGACGGGGACCTCGCGGTAATCGGGGTCTTCTCAAACACCGGCGAAGCGAATCCGGCCATCCGGAGCATCCAGGACGCCATTCCCGGCTCCCCCGAGGCGCCCGCAACCCTTGCCGAGTTCGATCCGCGCGCGCTCCTGCCTGAGGGACGAAATTACTTCCGCTACGCCGGCTCCCTGACCACGCCGCCCTGTTCCGAGGTGGTCAGCTGGGTTGTGATGACCGACTCGATTCCCCTGTCCCCGGAGCAGGTCGACGTCTTCGCGACGCTGTATGCGATGAACGCGCGCCCGGTCCAAGCCCTGAACCAGCGGTCGATACAGGTGCGACGGTGAGGAGGGCTGCGGAGCGATTGCAATTCCCGGGAGACGCTCTTGGTATCTGACAGGAGGAACGCATGGACAGGAAGACCTTTTCTTATCGCTGCGGTCGCGGTATTTGTCGTCTATCAGATTCTGAACTTTCTGGTCTATGAGGTCTTGCTCGCGGATGCCTGGACAGCCTCAGGCGTCTTGCGACCGGACGCTGACATGATGTCCAAGGTGTGGATCATGTGGCTGACCGGGCTGCTGTGGTCCTTCATCTTTGTCTACCTCTTCCACTCGGTTCGCCAAGGACAGGGAGTCATGGAGGGCGTTCGATATGGCTTCTGCATCGGTCTCTTTGTCATGGTCCCGACGGCCTACAATTCGTATGCGACCCTTCCGATTGCCCACTCTTTGGCACTCACCTGGTGCGTGTATGGAATACTGTAGGTCATCCTGTGCGGTGTAGTCCTTTCATTGGTGTACAAATCTGGAAAGGCGGCCTCGGGTGGAGAGTCTCAGGAGGATTTGCAGCCCGCATCCACCCCGGACACGAGCGCCTAACGTCGTTGGTTAAGCGGCTCCAGCGCACCGAGGACGGCTGGCAATTGGCGAGCGACAACCCGGCCTACAAGCCGATCCCGTGGCCGCGAAACGCTCAGGTGCTCGGGCAGGTGATGTGGACAGGGCGGACGCTGTGAGGATTGACGAGGTGACGTGGGCGGCGCGGAACGTCGGGCCGGAGGGCTCCGTCACATCAGGAGGCGCGGGTTTCAACCACCAATTCCCGCCCGAGGGCGCGGAGCGCTTTATGGATACGACTCGCGGCGGTCCGGTGTCTTGGATCGAGCATCCGGCGCACCACCTTGTCGTCGACGCCAAGGCGCGCGGCCAGGGCGAGCCGGGTCAACCCCGTGTCACGAAACGCGAGCACGAGCGCCGCCTTCGCGGCCATGTCAGGCGGCACCGCCACGTGGTGTTCGCCCGTGCGCCTGTCGCTCGGCGCCGGAATCGATTCGCCATCGCTGATACGTCCGGCGAATGCTTCTTCGAGCGCGTCGGCTGCTTCAACGAGGGCGTCGGTCGTGTCGGCACCAGAGGTCAGGCATTCCGGCACATCTCGGAACGAGACGACAATCTCGTCCGGACCAGTGCGGCGCAGTCGCGCGGGGTAGGTAAATCGCATGGTGGTCTCCTTTCGGTGGTCTCACCGAAAATCGTGGATGGCGAGCTGCCGGATCATGGCGGACAACAGGCCGGGGCCGAGTTCTTTGCGACGATCTTTCACGATCGTCTTTCGCGTGCCGTAGTAGAGCGTGACATGGCTCCCTTTGCCACGCTTCCTGTCAGTACGAACGGCGACGCCACGCTCGCGCCCGATCTCACGCACTCGGTCGATGAAGCGCTGGCCATTCACAACGTGTGTAATAGGACATTAGTGTCCTATCTGTCAAGTGGTAACAAGGACATTAGTGTCCTTTTTAGTCGTGCGTGGTCACATGCCCAGTCGTGAACCTGGCCAACGCCGCCTGCCCTCGGGCAAGTGGCAAGTGTTTGTTCGGGTCACCGCGCCCGGCGACACCCGGTCCCGGTTCATCTCCACGACGTTTCCGGCCGACTCCCTGGTGACCGACCGGCGACGCTGGCGCGAACGGATCCGCCTCGACGCCCGCGTCGGCACGGCCCTGACCCCGCTGGGCGAGACCACCCTCGCCGAGGACGCCAACCGCTATCTGCAGAGCGTGGCGGCGCTCCCGACGATCCAGCAACGCCGCCAGCACATCCAGGAATGGGTCGTGCGCTTCGCCCACCGGCCCCGGGTGTCGATTCGCCCGCACGAGATCCGGGCGCAGCGGGATCGCTGGCTCACCGAGCCGCGCACCGATCAACAGGGCCGGCCCCGCCCGCCGTACGCTCCCAGCTCCGTGAATCATCGGCTCCGCGCCCTGAGCAATCTGTGGCGGGTTCTGGACGGCCGCCACGCGGCGAACCCCGTGCGAGAAGTGCCAGAGGCCGACGAGATCGAAGACGAACCGCGGGCGTTGCCCTACCCCGTCATCGCGGCCATCTTGGACGCCATGCCGGGATCGTAGCCGGCCGGTGAAAGGGCAACCGCTCGCGCGAGGCAGTCGCACGAGGGCACGCCTGACGGTGATGGCCTGGACGGGCCTGGCCCACTCGCAGCTGATGCGTCTCCGCCGGGAGGATGTCGACTGGGCGAGCCCATCCATCTGGGTTCGCGGTCGACGGAAAGGACGGGCCGGCACGGAGCGAAAGGGACAGCGGAAACCGATCACCAAAAAAGCCGTTGATGCCCTCCGGCGATTCGGCGAACTCGACTGTTGGGGGCCGTTCTCAAAGGACTCGATGCGCAAGAGCTTGCGGCTCGCGTGTCAGAAAGTCGAAGCCACATGCAAGGCTGACGGGATCGACCTCGATCTGAGCCGCGTCCGTCCGTACGACTTCCGGCATTCCTATGCGACCGCGATCTTGGCGGCGACCCACGATCTCCGCACCACGCAGCGGTTGATGCTGCACCGTTCAGCGAGGACCACCGAACGCTACGCGCGGGCGGCCGTCGACCCGGTGCTCGTCGCCGCGCTCGATCGCTTCCGGAGCCACGTGCAGGGAAAACCGTAGAGAGGAGAGGCGCAGTCTGGCGCCCCATGCAACTTCATGCAACTTTCGCCGTGCGTTTCCGTTCGTCTCCGTTCAGGGTGATCCTCGCCTGTCACTAGCGATACCCAACAATACCCTGTAAAACCTAGTGAAAGTGGCGGGGCCGACGAGACTCGAACTCGCGACCTCCGGCGTGACAGGCCGGCGTTCTAACCAGCTGAACTACGACCCCGTAATCCTTCACTGCACCCGTACGCTTACCGTCCGTCTTCGCTTGGCTTGCCGGCCCAAGCTTGCTGATGACGCAGGCTAACTAAGGCTGGTGGGCGATACAGGATTCGAACCTGTGACAGCCGGCGTGTAAAACCGGTGCTCTACCCCTGAGCTAACCGCCCGCCACATACTCTCGTCCCGCGTGACGCACAAACGCTTCATTATACTTCGCGACCATTTAAGGTGCGTACCATGCCTTCAGCCCAAGGATCGCGACCGCCCCCATGAATCCGAGTAATGTCCGGTGCTCGCCATTGGCGATCGCACGCTTGACACTAACCCGCCGGTCGGGTACGGGCAGGACACCTGCTACGTATCGATCGTACTGTTCACCGAAACAATCTCGTAACGTTGCCTCCTCGAGACGAACTGCAACGAACAGCATCACCAGCAGATAGCCCAACACGATTACAGCCACGGGAACGCTCGCTGACACCGTAACGAATCCGACTCCGATAATCGCGGAACCGACATAGAGAGGGTGCCGGATATGACGATACGGACCCGAACATGTGATCTCACGTCCCTTTTCGAGGTGGCCAGCTGCCCAAACCCGCAAGCCCTCCCCAAACGCTGCCACAAGCGCTCCCACACCGAACGATGTCCAGGTCGGATGGGCTAGATAGAATGCGATTACCCCAACCGCAAAACCAAACGACACGCGAAGGCGCGCGATCCGGAAGAGACGACGGAATGCAGGGTTAGCGTCGAGGTTAAGCATGGGCCGGAACTGATGCGAGCCGCCGGGCGACAGCGTCGGCAACAGCGTTGATCGTTACGTCAGCGAGACACGGTGTCGATTGGACACAACGCCTGACCACCACGCCCTGGGATCCGCCACGTACCTTCCGGCAGCCGCACCTATCGAAGCTGGACACAACGAGATCGTTAGGTCCCCACGGACCATTGCGAGCTGGGTCACTCGGACCGTACAGGCCGACCACCGGTGTGCCGACAGCAGCAGCGATATGGAATGGTCCGGTGTCACCTCCAACCACGATCGCCGCTGCACGCATCAGCGCCACTAGATCGGCGACCGACGTAGCCGGCGCCAGCGCTGCGGCGCCATCGGACGCCTCGACAACAGCGCCCGCCGACTCTTTCTCGCCCGGTCCCCAGGTAACGGTCGATCGCAGGGCATGTCTATCACGGAGACGGCGAGCGAGTGCACCGTAAGAGGCGGGGATCCAACACTTACTCGACCACGCTGCGCCCGGGTTGAGAATCGCAAAGCTGGCCGTGGCGTCAATGCCCAGTGCTAAACGTGCGCGAGCTGGCGCGTCAGACCTTGCCTCAGCAACCGGGAACGCTGGTACGCCGGATTCAGCCCCGAGATGGACGGCCAGAGCCAGGTTCTTTTCGATGACGTGCAACGCCGCCGGAGTGGTTACGGTGTCTGTGTACAGCCAGGTGGCACCCCATTCTCTTACTTGGTTCGATCCAAAACCGACGACTCGCCTGGCACCACAGAGCCGTGCAATAACAGCTGATTTCCGCAATCCCTGTGCGTCGATCACAACGTCGTAGCTTCGTCTGCGCAGGTCGCGAACGAGCTGGAGCACCCTCGTAAATCGGTTGAGGCTGCCGGAGTCGACGGTAACAGCGCGGGTCACCGCCGGCACCAGTTCGATGAGCTCTCGGTAGCGCGCGTCGACGAGCCAGTCAAGGTCGGCATCCGGAAACCGCCGACGTAACGCCGCGGCTACCGGGATGGTGTGCACGCAGTCACCGAGCGAACTGAGTCGGACAATGAGCAACCGCATGACGTGAGCTATCGTTCTGTGATCCGCGCGAGCAGATCGCGCGTCGCGTGATCCTTCGGATCGCCAACTATAGCGGTGCGTCCGCCGTACATTCGCACGATACCCTGCTCGGGCACCGTCTCAGGAGTGTAGTCGGTCCCCTTGCAGTGCACGTCTGGTCTTAACGCTTGCAGGAGTTCAGTCGCCGTCGGTTCGGAAAACACGACGACATAATCGACCATACCAAGCGCGGCGACCAGCTCCGCGCGTTCGGCCGATGGCATCACCGGTCGCCCCGGTCCCTTGAGCGTGGCGACCGATCGATCGTCGTTGATGGCGACGACGAGTCGGTCGGCCTCAGCAGCGGCACCAGCCAAATACCGAACATGCCCGACATGCAGTAGATCGAAGCAGCCGTTAGCGAGCGCTATGGTCCGGCCCTCGGCGCGCTCAATTCTCACAACATCGACCAACGCATCACGCAAGAGCACTCGTCCCATCGCCTCAGTCCTCACGCTTCCGCATCGGACGCGACCGCCTGACGAAGCTCGTCTGCGCTGACGGTCGCCGTGCCACGCTTCATCACAACGAGGCCACCCGCATAGTTGGCAAGCTGAGCCGCCTCGTAGAACGATGCCCCTACCGCCAGCGCGATAGTCATCGTAGCGATAACAGTGTCGCCAGCTCCAGTAACATCGGAGACCTCATCTGAACCGTAGATGGGAATGTGTGCAGTCCGCTGACCCGGAACAAAAACTGTCATTCCGTGACTCCCACGAGTGATGACCAATCCTTTCGCCCTGGTCCGTTTTAAGAGCGTCCGTCCGGCGCGCTCAAGACACCGCGTGTCGTCTCCAATCGATACCTCGAGCATCTGCTCAACTTCCGTTTCATTAGGTGTGCAGGCGGTCATTCCTCGATATCTCAACAGGTCGTAGCGGGAATCAACGAGGATTGGCACATCGCGCCGCCTGCCGGAACGTCGCAGCCGCGCCCTGAGACTTGCTACCAGCGCGGGGGTAATGAGCCCAGAGCCGTAGTCGGAGATGAGGATCGCATCACACGCGGCAACCGCGCGTCCTGCCGCGCGCGCGAACGCTTGGTGGGTGCGAACATCGAGTGTCACTGCCGACTCACGGTCAATTCGAACGATCTGTTGTCGAGCCGAATGAAGGCCACCGGCCAAAATGCGGGTCTTGACTGGCGCATGGTAATGCAAGGGGCGGATCAAACCGGTTCGGTCTACTGCTTTATCCAACGCACGGACCAAACGACGGTCCACATCCTGCCGGCCAACCAGGGCCACGAGCCGTGCTTGACCACCGAGTGCCGCTACGTTGCTCGCGGCGTTGCCGGCGCCGCCGGGTAAGACCGTTGTTCGGTCATATTTCAGAATAAGTACTGGGGCTTCTCGCGAAACTCGTGACAGCTCACCGTAGATAAACTCGTCGGCGATGAGATCGCCAATTACCGCGATCCGCATGCCGGAGAAGCACTCGATTAAACCATCGAGGCGCTCTATTCGGCTAGCGTCGTGGCTTGAAGGCCTTCTCAGTATGTTCATGTCAGTTTACGATCACCGTAGCGTACCTTTTGGGTGAGCGAGAATTCTACTGCATGGCCGTACTCCGGCCAGTCATCGGGTACCTTCTGTCGGTTTCAAATCGGCCATCTTCCGTTCGGTGGTCGTGACCGCCGGTGACGGTGTATCAGAACGCCAACGTCGGTGCATCCAAAGCCAGAGATCTGGATAGCGGCGAACGTACAGCTCAAGCACATCGGTGCAGCGCTTGGTGTAAGTGCGGACTGGATCGGGATCGCCCTCAGTCGGAGGCGCGACCGGCGACTCATAGATCATACGATAGCGCCCTCTTGGCAGAGGCAGTGCGAATATCGGAATGATCGGGACTCCCGTCCGGAGAGCGAGCGCGGCAATTGCAGATGTCGTCGAGGCGGGCCTATTGAAGAAGTCAACCGTCACAGCACTCCGGTCCTGGATGTGTTGGTCGATCATCATGCCGACTGACTCCTTATCAAGAAGCGCACGTAGCAGCCCGCGGATAGCCCCATGCCGTGGAATGACGCGCGTGCCAACCCTCGTGCGAACACGCTCGATGAGCCGTTCCAGGAATGGGTTGTCGAGCGTGCGAGCCACCATGACAATCGGCCTAAAGCGGAAGGCGTGCACCATGATCTGGAGTTCCCAGTAGCCGAAGTGTCCCGTGTAGAACATTGCGCCTTTCCCACGCGCCATCGCCTGCTCAACGTGCTCCTCCCCCTCGATGTCGACAAGTTTCATCATTTCGTTAGCGCTCATCGTGTCGAAGGTAAGTAATGCGATCACGTGACAACCGAAGTGTCCGAAGGTGGACCGGAGTATGTCCAGGCACTCGGTCTCTGGCTTGGACGGAAACGCAGCCCGAAGATTGGCGACCGCTAATTCGCGGCGACGCCTATGCAGAATGTAGAAACCGCGACCTAGGCCAGACCCTAGAGCTAGCCTGGCGGCTTGCGGCAGGACCCGAACCAGCATCCGCAGAACCATGACAATCATGTATTCGAATCGGTGGCGCATCTAGTGGCCTGTCCTCGCTGTACGCTCGGCGCGCGCTCGCGACAAACGGTCTCCCAACCAGTCTCGAAACCGTACTTCCGGCTCGACGACTACCGTCAGCGGGATCCACGCCACGGGTAGGTCCAACGGCCGGAATGGCAGCAAGCGCACAAAATCCTTCTCCGTCGTCAGGACCCACCTAACACTGAGCGCCTTAGTGCGATTTCGTATCGTCGCGAGGTCACGCGACGAGAACGGGTGGTGGTCAGCGAATCGAAGTACGTCCACCACATCAAGACCGATTGTTGCCAGTCCTTCGACGAAGCTATCCGGCTGCGCGATACCAGCTACCGCGAGAACGCGCGCGCCTGGTGGGATCTCAACGACCGTCCCTGATTCGGCGTCGCGCGGTGGCTCAAGTCGTTTAACAAAGTAAAACCCATCAGCCACACCACATTGACCCGCTAGCTGTTCAGCCACCTGCTCTGACGGGGTCTCGACGATCAATGCGTCCGCCAGCCGTGCGACGGCTGGACGTTCGCGGAGTCGGCCGCGCGGCAGCGTCCGTGGGTCGTCCAGGTCGTGTTTACCCAATACCAGGAGGTCAACGTCTCGCTCCAAGGCAAGGTGCTGAAAGCCATCATCCAATAGATGCACGGAGGCGCCAAGCCGGTTCTCTGCTAGTCGTCCCGCCAGGTAACGGTCCTCCGATACCAGGACCGCCGTTTCTTCGAGGCGTCGAGCTAACATGAATGGCTCGTCGCCAGCCATGTCCAGCTCAGCTCGAACAGCCGACGCATCGCGGACCACCAGAGCGCCGTCCAGACGGCGCTCACGGCGATAGCCACGACTCAGTATCGCCGGACGCTCACCCATTGCAACGAGCTGGGTAGCGAGATGGGCAATGACTGGTGTCTTTCCACTACCTCCCACTGAAAGCGCCCCGACGCTGATGACCGGGTGCTCGAGACGGCGACGGACCTCTGGATGCCTGGCGTACCAGCGACGGCGCCTCTCGGCGATGTACCCATAGACTTGGCTCAGCACAGATTAGCCTCCGCACCCCAGCCCTGGAGCAGGTTACGGCACGGCGTGGAGAGGACGTGCATCGATAGTCCGGTGCGATCGATCTGGTGGCAGTAACTCTGCAATAACCGAAAGGCTATGGTGGCGAGCTCCACGGTTCGTGTCGACCATAGCGCGAGCAGCAGCCCCGAGGCTGGCGCGGCGCACGGGATCGGCCACAAGCATCGGTAAAAGGTCTTCGAGCTCTCGCGCCGACCGTACTTGGCAAGCCGCGCTTCCTTCAACGAAGAGTCTCGCGATCTCACCGAAGTTCTCCATGTACGGTCCAAAGACGATCGCCTTGCCAAAGATGGCTGGCTCCAAAACGTTGTGCCCGCCGGCCGGTACGAGACTCCCGCCCACAAAGACGAGGGTCGCGACTTGAAATAGACGTGTGAGCTCACCTATGGTATCGAGAATGACGACGGCTGCGGGTATCCCGCCACCCGACCGTAGTTCGGTTCGTCGAGCCACTGTGAATCCCTCTCGGACCGCCACCTGGTAGACTTCCTCGAACCGTTCGGGATGACGTGGCGCGACGATGAGTACCGCATCTAGATCCTTTGACCGGATACGCCTGAACGCACGAAGCACAGGTTCTTCTTCGCCGCGGAGGGTGCTGGCTGCGATGAGCACCTGTCGCCCCTTGGTAAACCCGAAATATGGCAACACGCGGTCAGCAACGTACGGGTCCGCTCCTGTGGCGGGAACCCCAAGCGCATCGAATTTGAGGCTGCCGGTAATGATCAAACACTCGGGCTTCAATCCTAGGTCGACGAAACGTTGACCCCACGCCTCGGTCTGTACACACGCCCGGTCGAGGTGTTCCAATACACGTCGCATGAACGGGTGTGCCAGTTTGTAGCCACGATAGGACCGATTCGACAACCGACCGTTGACCAGCACGGTCTTGACGCCGCGGCTTCGGCACTCCCGAAGCAAGTTTGGCCATATCTCCGTATCGACCATCACAAGTAGCTCGGGCGCCACACGATCAAGCGTACGTGAGACGAAGGGAGGGAGATCGAACGGCGCGTAAAACGTCCCATCCACGACGGACCCGAGTTGCCGCGCGACCTGCTGACCCGTTGCCGTCGTCGTCGAGAGCAACAGACGATGCTGAGGATACGTCTCACGGAGCCCACTCAGCAAAACCCGTATGGCCAGGACCTCACCCACCGAAACCGCGTGCACCCATATCGAGCGCTCGTGGTCAGGGTTGAGGACCGGTCGCAGTTGTCCAAAACGCTCGGCAATACTCCCAATCGGCTTGCCGCGACGAAGCCGAGTGCAGACGACGACGGGAAAGAGCGCTACAAGGTAGAGAAACAGCGCGAGGGTATAAAGGAAGTACATGCAAGGACGCTTCGCGGGAGTATAGGCTGCGTGTTGACCACCCGCAAGTGCGGCCACTAAAATTAGAGGTTTGGACGGTGGCACGCGAAGTTCAGATGGGTATTGGGCTCCTCGAAGAGACTAGGATGTAGTCATGGCTGGTATTAGAGTCGGCATCAACGGTTTCGGCCGCATTGGGCGAAACATCCTTCGTGCAGCACTCGGCAAGACAGAGGTTGAGTTTGTCGCGGTCAACGACATCACCAGCACAGAAACGCTGGCTCATCTCCTAAAGTACGACTCAATGCTCGGCAACTTGCGCGAACCGGTGATGGTCGATGGCGGTGGTCTTCGGGTCGGCAATCGCTCCTTCAAGGTGCTTTCGGAGCGTGATCCAAGTTCGATTCCCTGGGGCACGCTCGGCGTGGACATAGTCCTGGAGTCGACTGGCCTCTTCACCAAGCGCGAAGATGCAGTTAAACACATCGCTGGAGGCGCCAAGAAAGTGATCGTCACAGCCCCAGCCAAGAACCCAGACGTAACGATTGTCCTCGGAGTCAACGAAGAGAAATATAGGCCCGCCGAACATCAGATCATCTCGAACGCCTCATGCACAACGAATTGCCTAGCACCGGTCGCTAAAGTGCTCAACGAGCAGTTCGGCCTACGGCGAGGATGGATGACAACGGTCCACTCGTATACCAATGATCAAAAGCTTCTTGATCTTCCACACAAGGATCTTCGTCGTGCTCGCGCAGCAGGAGTCTCTATGATCCCGACGACGACCGGTGCGGCGGTGGCGGTTGGCGAAGTGCTTCCGGAGTTGAAGGGCAAGCTCGATGGGATCTCGATACGGGTACCGACACCTAATGTCTCAGCCGTCGACCTCGTTGCCGAGGTTGAAAAGTCGACCACCGTCTCGGAAATCAATCAAGCATTCGCAACGGCCGAGGCCGGACCTCTGTTGGACATCCTGCATCTGTCGACTGAACCGCTCGTGTCGATCGATTTCCGCGGTGATCCCCACTCCGCGATTGTCGACGCTTCCTACACCAACGTGATGGACGGTGATTTCATCAAGATCCTCGCTTGGTACGACAACGAATGGGGCTACTCGTCTCGATGCGTCGACCTAGTAAAGCTGGTGGCGAAGAAAGGCTTGTAAGCAAAGACACTTGGAGCTCGGAGCTGTTGGCGAAGCGCTCTATTAAAGATCTCAACCTCGCAGGGAAACGTGTCTTCATCCGTGTCGACTTCAACGTGCCAATCACAGACGGTGCGATTGTCGATGACACGCGAATTAGGGCGTCCCTTCCGACACTGAAATATGCCCTTTCTCATGGGACGACACTCGTGCTGGCATCACATCTCGGCAGACCTAAAGGGCAGCATCTGTCGGCACTGAGCCTCGCACCGGTTGCCACCAGGCTTTCCACCCTGCTCGAACGTCCAGTGCAATTTTCATCAGACTGCGTTGGAGTGACTGCCCGTAACGCCGTGACCGCAGCGGGCACCTGTGGGGTGGTCTTGCTAGAGAACCTTCGCTTCCACGCTGAGGAGGAGAAGAACGACCCAGAATTTGCTCACGAGATGGCCGATCTGGCCGATGTTTACATAAACGATGCCTTCGGCGCTGCCCACCGAGCTCACGCCTCAACGGTCGGCATCGTCTCCCACATCTCGGAGGCCGCTGCCGGTCTATTGATGGCTAGTGAGCTTGAGCATCTCAGTTCACTTCTCGACGCGCCAGCGCATCCTGTTGTCGCGATCCTCGGCGGTGTCAAGATATCCGAGAAGCTCGACGTGCTTGAGAATCTGCTCGCCTGGGTCGACACTTTGCTGATTGGCGGCGCGATGGCGTACACCTTTTTCAAAGCGCGTGGATTCCCGACTGGTCGGTCAATAGTCGAACCGGATCTGGTTGAAGCGATTTGCCGAATCGAACAGGTTATGGAGGAACGGGGTCTTCGGCTAGAGCTCCCGACTGACCACATCGTGACCGCGAACCTCGAAGCCGGCTCCCAGCATGAGTTGCTGGCCGTCTCAGATGCAGCAATCGGTGAGCGGCTCGGTGTGGACATCGGACCCGTCACACTTGAGACCTATGCGGCGTGCATCAATGAAGCGGGAACCGTGTTCTGGAACGGCCCGATGGGTGTGTTCGAAATAAACAAGTTTGCGGCCGGCACGTTGGCCATCGCCCAGGCGGTGGCCAAAACTTCTGCAATAAGCATGATTGGCGGTGGCGACTCCATCGCGGCCATGGCGAAAACTGGCATGACCGACCAGATTACACATGTCTCGACCGGTGGCGGCGCGTCGCTGGAGTTTCTGGGCGGCCGGACTTTACCTAGTTTGGCAGTGCTACCCGACCAATAAACCCCATGCGAATTCCCGTAATCGCCGCCAACTGGAAGATGCACAAGACAGTAGAGGAAGCAATCGCCTTTACGACGGCGTTCCGTGAACGGGTGCAGCACATCACTGACGTTGAAATCGTTATCGCGCCACCGTTCACCGCAATTCGAGCGGTCGCCGAATTATTGCGTGACACCAAAATTTCGGTTGCCGGTCAGAACTTCTACTGGGAGGCTAACGGAGCCTTCACGGGTGAGGTAAGCGCGACAATGTTGACCGACGCGGGCGCAACTCACGCGATCGTGGGACACTCGGAGCGGCGGCAACTCTTTGGCGAGACCGACACGGCCGTAACCGCGAAGGTGCGTGCAGCGTTCGCCAGCGGCCTGATACCAATCATGTGCGTAGGTGAAACACTTGACGAGCGGGAAGCGAACCAGACTTTGACTGTCCTGGACCAGCAGGTCGAGCAGGGCCTGGCCGAGGTAACGGCGGAACAAGCAACTAGATTAATAGTCGCCTACGAACCAGTATGGGCCATAGGTACCGGGCGGAACGCAACGCCAGCACAGGCGCAGAAGGCGCACGCCCATATCCGCCAGCGGCTCGAGCAGGCGTTTAACCGTGAAACAGCCGGTCGGTGTCGTGTCCTCTATGGCGGAAGCGTCAAACCCGCGAACGTCAGGGAGCTTTCGGCTCAGACTGATGTCGATGGTGCACTTGTAGGTGGAGCGAGTCTCGACCAAGTAAGCTTTGCGGAAATCGTGGCTGAAGGGCGACCAGCCCCAGTATAATCGACGACTATGGTGAGCATGTTTATGTCCGGTGTGTACGTAGTTATCTGCCTACTCTTGCTCCTCGTCGTGTTGTTACAACAAGGGAAGGGTGGGGACATCGCGTCGGCGTTCGGTGGTAGCGGTAGCCAGGCGGCCTTCGGGGCACGCGCCGGCGCTACCGTGCTCACACGCGCAACTACGGTACTCGGCACCCTGTTCATGGTAGGAGCGCTAGTGTTGGCGATCCTTGGCCAGCGTGGACCTGGTTCCGTGTTGAGTGGTACGGACTCACCCGTGACCTCGCCGGCGCCGGTTGATGCAGCGGCACCAGAAACGCCGCCTCAGTAGACAGCACGGACGGCCGCACTCTCCCCAGCTTGCGGAAGTGGCGGAACTGGCAGACGCACCAGCTTGAGGGGCTGGCGGTGGCAACACCGTGGGGGTTCAAATCCCCCCTTCCGCACTACTTTTTGCTGCTTGGACCGACAGCAACGGCAGCACGTCAGTTCCAGCGAAGGACCGGCATGAGGACTAGGTTGACCCGCTCCAGCGTCACCGAAATACGAAGCTATGGCTCAAATCTGCGGAGACCGTGCGAATGAAGTTATCCGTCATCATGCCGGTCTACAACGAACGCCAGACAATCAGCGAGATCGTTGACCGGGTCCTTGCCGTTGATCTCGGCTTCATCGAACGTGAGATCATTGCTGTCGACGACGGCTCGACGGATGGAACCCGCAACATCCTGCATGAAATCGAGCAAGAACACGCGAATATTAAGGTTATCCTACAGCCTCATAACCAGGGTAAAGGAGCGGCTGTGGCGTTAGGTGTTCGCAGGTCGACTGGTGACATCCTGCTGCTGCAAGATGCGGACCTTGAGTACGATCCGCGAGAGTATCCCCTTCTACTCCGCCCCATCCTGGACGGTGAAGCCGATGTTGTGTACGGTTCGCGCTTCCTCGGTTCGCCCACCGGGAGCCGGGTGCTCTATTTTTGGCACTCAGTCGGGAACAAACTGTTGACGCTTCTTTCGAATGCCCTCACTGATCTCAACCTCACGGACATGGAAACCTGCTACAAGGTGATGACTCGTTCGATTGCAGACCGTCTGGATCTACGCTCAAGAGGATTCGGAATAGAGCCGGAAATCACGTGTAAGGTTGCCCGCCTTGGCGCACGCATCATTGAAGTGCCGATCTCCTACCGCGGACGTACGTATCAGGAAGGCAAGAAGATCAACGCCTCTGACGGGTTCCTAGCCATCTGGACGCTGTTTCGCTTCTCTCGTTGGACACCTCAACGGCGACCATCGCCATAGGGAGGAAAACCCATACTGCGTAACACCACCCTGGGTCGCCGGCTACAGAAACGTCAAAGCTCATCAATCAAGGTGACGTTGTTGCAAGTGTCGGATTTAATCGAGGCAATGCTCTGGTCATACAACTAACTCCTAAGATCTTGTGGCTCCTAACCGTAGTGAGCCTGAGCGTAACCGCCACAATCCTGGCGCAAGAAACGGACCGTCCTCGAGTGCGAGATCTTGGCATCAGCGTCGGCATCCTCCCTCCAGGCCCTCTGAACGCCATCACGGACGTCCATGGTGTGCATGTCGGTCACACCACGGTCATTCGCGGTACCGACGTCCGCACCGGGGTCACGGCCATCCTCCCCCACTCGGGTAACCTTTTTCGCGATAAGGTGCCTGGTGCGATCCACATTGGTAACGCATTCGGAAAGCTCGTGGGATCGACCCAGGTTGCTGAACTAGGCGAGATCGAGACGCCGATTCTACTCACTTCAACTCTCAGCGTACCGAAAGTCGCCGACGCGGTCATAGACTACATGCTGGCGCTTCCAGGAAATGAGAATGTCCGTTCAATCAATCCGTTGGTTGCTGAAACGAACGATGGTCGTCTGAATGACATCCGTGGTCGGCATGTCACTTCGGACGATGTTTGGCGCGCTATCGAAGGGGCCAGTAGCGGACCTGTAGAAGAAGGCGCTGTTGGCGCTGGGACCGGCACGGTCGCATTCGGTTTCAAGGGAGGCATCGGCACAGCTTCCCGTCGTCTACCACCTGTCCTCGGTAGCTACACCGTTGGGGTTCTCGCTCAAACCAACTTCGGTGGCCTATTAACAATAAACGGCGCGCCGGTTGGTCGAAAGCTGGGCCGCTATTACCTGAAAGACGTAATTGATCCGCAGCCAGGAGACGAACGAAACGATAACGCCGATGGCTCGGTCATCGTCATTGTCGCAACCGACGCGCCCGTAGACGCCCGTAATCTGAAGCGACTGGCGGCCCGTTCTATGTTTGGTCTGGCGCGCACCGGCGCGGCCGGGTCGAATGGCAGCGGGGACTATGCGATCGCCTTCTCCACAGTCCGGTCTGCCCCACCCTCGAATAACCAGCCCATCAGTGCTGCATTCCTGCCCAACTCAGCAATGTCCCCGCTTTTTCTAGCCGTCATCGAGGCAACCGAAGAAGCGACTTACAATTCCCTCTTCCGGGCACGAACAATGACGGGTAGCGGACGCACAGTCGACGCGCTTCCGATCGAACGTACACTCAAAATCCTTCGGGCTCACGACCTCCTGCATCCGTAGGGGTTTGCTGTCGTGCCACAGTTGCAGATAACCTCGAACACCATGGTGCAAAGGATATTCTCCGGCTTCTGTCTTCCGCTACTGGCGCTGGTCGGTGCTAGCGCTATCACGACGCCATACGGCCACGTCACCAGCAGCAACAACGAGCCCGAAGGCCTCGGTCCCCCCGCATCCTACGTGGAGCTGCGTGAGGCAACGTTTAAATCTGCTGGTCATATTAGGGGAGGGCTCCTCCGGGTTGATCGCTTTGAATTTGAACTAATGGATGGCGAACTCTACCTGCTCGCTCCGGTAGAAGAACTAGTCACCGGCGCAGTCTATTTCGGTGAAGGACTCGTGCGTGGTTTTCCTCCTGATAGTATTGAACACCACCAGATCGAGCGCTTTCTTGACGAGGACTACATCGAGAAAGCCTTCGACCGCTTAATCCTCCGCTTCACCGACGATACGGCCGACAAGCTGCGCGCCCTCGTCGACGGCTCACCCGGACGAGACTCAAAGAAAGCGACCGACCTCCTCGAAGATCGGCGGGAAGAGCTACTCGAGAAGCGTCTGGAAAACCTCGATAGCCGGGTGCTGATAGATCTGCTCTCACCACCAGCGGCCGCGGACGAAACGTCCAGACGCTTCTTTCACGCGGAAATCGACGCTAAGGACGGTGGCTGGTTCACCGTCGAAGTGGAACCGCGCTCACTCGAAGAAGTACGTGTCTACCGCGTTCGAGGGAACCAGAACATTACCGACTTCTGGATGGGCACACACGCTCTCTCCGAATTCAGCGCCGACATTCGAGAGCAAGCTTTTGTCGGATTTCCGCGGAACCCTGACAAGGAGAGCGGCATCCGTAATGATGACCACAACGACTGGGATGCACGTGATTTCGGCTTGTCACCCCGGACGCTCTATCCAGATCGAGAAGGTTGGAAGCCGAGGGTTAACGTTGATCGCTCCGACGTCGACCTGGCGCTGAATGGTAGCGGTGACGCTAAGGCAAGCGTTGCCCTGGTTATCGAGCCACAGCAGCCGATGACCTCCATCCGTATTCGGATTTCTCATGTGCTCAAGGTAACTGACGTTCGGTGGCGTCCTGACATCCCATCAGACGTGGATGATGTTCGAATGGTCCCTCTCCTTACGTCACCGTTGGCAACCGGAAAGGGCACCGATTTAGACACGTGGCCAGAACCGAACGAACCGGCACCACTCAGGGGAGAACCAATTCACTACATACAGGAAGTCCACCACCGCTGGCTAGAAGATGACCGGTACGAGCGGTGGCTGACGGTTGTACTACCCCGACAGGTAGAGACAGGCGCGCGCTTCGTGCTCGAGCTGGCGTACGAAGGCGAGCTAGTTGAGCACCTGCGGCCTAGCGAGGATCTGTTGCTCAAAGATACTGTTTTCTGGATCCCGCGGCACATGGACTCTCGAGGCAGCCGAATGTCCCTCACGTTCAGGATCCCAGAGCGCTACGGGATCGCAAGTGGAGGCGACCTGGTGGACGAACGCGTCGAGAGCAACACCCGCATCATGCGCTGGGTCTCTGAGGAACCAATTCTGAGCATGTCATTTAACTATGGCCAGTTCGAGATCGACCGTGTGGAGGCTGACGGTTTGCCACCGGTTGCTATCTATTCCAGCAAGACTCATCTTGGTTTCGCGCCAGGCAACCGTGAAAAAGCCATCGAGGATCTCACCGAATCACTTCGAACCTATAGCGAGTACTTCGGTGCATACCCTTATTCTTCGCTGCTCGTCACAGAAACGCCCGCTTACAGCGGGCAAGCGTTCCCGGGGCTTGTGCTCCTCTCGTTCACGACGTTCGGAGCACTCCACACCGGCGAAGCTGAGCTCTTTCGCGCGCACGAAGTAGCACACCAATGGTGGGGCACGGCTGTCCACTTCGAGAGCTATCGTGACCAGTGGATCTCGGAGGGCTTTGCGCAGTACTCGGCGGCGCTTTTCACACTCGACAGAATGAACGAAGAAGAACAGTTTCTTGAAATGCTCGATGCCTGGCGACTCGATATCCTCAGCGAACCCAGCATTGGTCAGGCTCTCGGCCTTCGCCACTACGGGTTCCGACCCGAAGTTATCCAGCGAAGCGACGGTCATGAGTCTGGACCGTTAGTTCTCGGCTATCGGCTGCAGTCCAACGACACACCGATGGACTATCGACTGCTCGTCTACGAAAAGGGTGCCTTCATCCTTCACATGCTCCGGATGATGCTCATGGACCTCGAAACCGGCGACGATACTCGCTTCCTCGACCTAATGCGCACGTTCTTCGATGACCACTTGCACGACGTCGCGAGCACACAATCGTTCGAAGCAGCGGTCACGCGGGCCTTTGGCGAGCCGATGATGTGGTTCTTCGACCAGTGGGTCTACGGCGTGGACGTGCCCACCTACCGCCTTGACCTTGAGGTCTTGCAGCTTGTCGATCAGGACGCGCCGTACCTGCTGCACGGAATGATCCACCAGGAGGACGTTCCGGAAGATTTTCGGATGCCAATCCCGATCATGGTCTACTTCGACGGACGGACGCCGCTGGCCGAGCGCGTGTGGGTAGATGCCGAAGAGATCAAGGTTTCGATCCCGCTGCCGGCCGAACCGACCAATATCGACGTCAACTACCATCATGGCGTATTGGCCAGCCTGAAATAATCCATTCTTGACATCAATCGATAAGAGAGCCAAGAATCAGGTCACGCAGTAACTTCTCGGTCTCGCCGCCGTTCCAGGCAGTAAGATGCACATCTACTCAAGAAAGGTCCTCGTCGAAGTCATTTCCCAATACTGTAAAGATACCGCTTGCCGCGGAGATAGATTTCGCCATCAACAATGGCCGGGGAGGCGTCGAATCCGTCGTCCAGAGTATTCGTCGCCAGGACCTCAAACGTCGACCCGTGACGGATTACTACGGTCGCGCCATCACGGCCAGTAATGTAGACACGCCCGGCAGCACCGACCGGAGACGCAAAGACGTTCGGAACTCCGCGAAGCCGTTGCGTCTGGTAGTACGGCGCACCGGTCTTGGCCTCGAACGCGGACAGGATGCCAGAATTACTCTTGATGATATAGAGCGTATCGTCGTACAGCAGAGGCGATGGCACATACGGCGTGTCCCGATCAAGCGACCAAACAATGGCAGCTGTTCCAGTAATGTCACCACTCGCATCGGAGAGCCGCACTGCTTTCAGATCGTTGCCACGGTATCCACTGGTGAGGTAAACGAAACCATCAGCCGCAACTGGTGATGGAATCGGGTTCATTGTCAGCCCATCGCTCTCCCAAACGATCTCGCCGGTCTCAAGATCGTAGCTCACGACTCGATCCATCGCACCAATGACTACCTGATGCCGCCCTCTATGCTCGACAATGACAGGTGTTGCCCACGTATCGATCTCGTCGCGCGGAGCGCGCCAGCGCTCGTTGCCGGTTCGCTTGTCGAGCGCGAAGACGAACGAGTCTCCCTGATGATCCCAGACCACAACGATAGTGTTTCCGTGAAGAACCGGTGTTGTTCCCTCGCCGAAATGATTACGCATCTGCTTCTGGCCAAAATCTCGTTCCCAAACCAGCTCGCCGTCCAGGGTGTAGCAATACAATCCGCGCGACCCAAAGTACGCATAGAGATGTTTCCCGTCTGTCGCTGCAGAACTAGACGCCCAGGTGCCGTTCTGAGGGTGTGCAGGCTCGTGTGGCGCTTCCTTTCTGGCGACACGCTCCCAGACCACCCGTCCGTCGGCCCGGTCGTACGCGATCAACTTAAACTGGTGAGTAAGGAGAACCGGGGATGGACCGCGACGCCACCGCCCGTAACGGCCAGCCGAAGCCAACGGGGGGGCTGCTGTAGAATCAGCCTCGCCCACGGAAACGGCGGTCAACAGATATAACCGATTCTCCCAGATGATCGGTGATGCCGATCCACGGCCAGGAATTTCAACCTTCCAGCGAATGTTGGTGGTCTCGCTCCACTCCAGCGGAGGATCGGCCTCCGGTGCCACACCCGTGGCCAGGGGGCCTCGCCAGGCTGGCCAATACTGGGTGGTTTCGCTATGACGTGCCCCTGACCCCACGATCGTGCCTACTAGCAAGCCACACACAACCAATAGTGATATCGCTTTCATTTCTTGTCCGATCTTGAGCAGGCTCTGCATTATGCTCTAAAGACTTGCCAATGCAGTCTCCCTTGCCTGCCATCACGGTAAACTCCAGTTTAATAGTCCACTTAGGCGAGATCCTCCAGACATCAACGCGTAACGGTAAGAGGATCATACCCAAGCTCGCCTAGAATGACTCCGGTCTGTTCTCCTGACATCCGAGTCAAATCCATTCGCGGTTCGAGCACGACTATAGCGACGGCGCGAATCGGCCAAGCACAAGAGACGCTGACGATCGAAAATCTCTACTCTATAATCGCTCTGTGTTACTGACACTCGGCATCGAACGCTTGATCGCATCTGGCCGGCTTGCTGGCAAACGGATCGGACTGGTCTCGAATCCAGCGTCGGTCGACCACCAGAGTCGCCACATCGCTGACCGCCTTTCCGAACAACCCGGTGTTAAGTTGGTAGCTCTGTTCGGCCCACAACATGGATTTCACGCCAACGTGCAGGACAACATGATCGAAACGCCGAACGCGCAACACGCGCGGTTGGATATTCCAATCTACTCGCTCTACAGTGACACCCGCGAGCCAACAGCCGAGATGCTGTCGAACCTCGACGTCTTGGTCATCGACCTTCAGGATGTTGGAACCCGCGTCTACACCTACATCCACACGATGGCCAATTGTCTGAGAGCTGCCAAGCGAGAGGCCATGCAGGTTGTGGTCTGCGATCGCCCAAATCCAATCGGTGGCGAAGCGGTCGAAGGCCCTATGCTCCGAACGGGGTACGAATCGTTCGTGGGTCAATTTCCGATCCCACTACGTCATGGACTAACGATTGGAGAACTGGCGTGGCTCTTCAACGAGCATTTCGATATCGGCGCTGAGCTAGAAGTGGTTCCGTTGGACGGCTGGTCTCGTGCGATGTATTACGACGAGACAGACCTGCCGTGGATTTTCCCGTCACCTAATCTACCGACACTCGACAGCGCCATCGTGTATCCAGGGTGCGTATTGTTCGAGGGCACGAATCTGTCAGAAGGACGCGGGACAACACGCCCGTTCGAATTAATTGGCGCACCGTGGCTTCATGCGGATGATCTTGCTGGAACTCTCAATGACCTTTCGCTGCCTGGCGTGGTCTTTCGCTCGACACATTTCGAGCCGACCTCACAGAAGCACGCAGGCCAAACTTGCGGAGGCTGCCAGATTCACGTGACCAATCGCCAAGTGTACCAGCCAGTGCTCAGCGCAGTAGCGCTCTTGCAGGCCGCTCAACAAGCGGCGCCAACACGTTTCGGATGGCGCAACCCACCGTATGAGTACGAACAAGAGAAGATACCGTTCGATATCCTGTCTGGTTCAGACCAGCTCAGGCTCCAAATCGAGGCAGAATTTCCAGCGAGCGAAATCTCAGCGAGCTGGTTACCAGACATCGTAGCATTCGAAACAATCAGAAAAGAGTTTCTACTGTACTAAACAGATCTCCGCGATCTTCTTGACCTTTGTCACGAACATACCTGGGCACCATGACCCAAGTGATGCGTGATGAACCACTGGTGAAATCCAAGAATAGTTACCGGGCCGTAGCCTGCGCGCTTGAGGGTGCCACGGACACCAGGCTGGACGCTCGCTAAGCAACCAAGAAGTGGTCATCCCTCCCTTGTGTTGGAGGTGGGGTTGCTCCTCCGACGACGACCCGGTACGATTGAGCACCTTACAGGCTATGGAACACCCTGAAGGACTTCAGTTCACGCACTCCCAATCTATCATCGCAGCCCCTACTCAGGTGCTCGCGGCTTTTTTTGATCCGCAGGCCCTTACAGTATGGTGGCAGACGGTGCGGTCGGTAACAACCCCTCGGCCACTCGGTATCTACGTGGTTGAGTGGGAAACAACGCCTTTCCAGGATGAGCTCCTCGGTACGCTCGGTGGGGTCTTCTACGGCACCGTAATGGAGTTCAGGAACGGACGGGAGTTCTTTCTTGCCGATGCCTACTGGCTGCCCCCTGAAAGCCCGCCGGTTGGTCCAATGGCGCTCGAAGTGAGCTGTGTGATCGAGGGCCCCGGTACGACTGTTCGAGTACGTCAAAGCGGTGCCGAAGACAGTGCCCGCTGGCAGCGGTACTACGATCTGATCGCGGCTGGTTGGCAGGACTCGATCAGTTCGCTGAAGCGCTATCTCGAAGCCGGAGGTGAACCGAAGCTACCGCCGTGCGGAATCGTCCAGCGCTGAAGCAAGTTATCTACGCATGACCACCGACCGTGTCATCATCATCGGCGGTGGCGTGGTGGGCTCGAGTATCGCCTACCATCTGTGCAAGACGTTCGACAGGCCAGTCACGGTCATCGAACGTGACCCATCGTATCGGCGAGCATCCTCTTTTCTCGCGATGGGCGGAATCCGACAACAATTTAGCTCTCAAGCCAATATCCAGCTTGCTCAGCGGAGCGTTCGCTTCTACAAACACTTTGACATAGACCTACAAGTGCCAGGTCACACGCCACGCGCCAATTTCTTGCAGCGTGGTTATCTGTTCTTGGTGACCGACGAAAACAAGGAGCGCTTCGAACGGTCCTACACACGACAACGCGCGCTGGGCGCTCACGTTGAACGACTCGACCTTAATGGAATCCGGCGCCTCGTGCCAGACCTGTATCTGGACGATGTCCGATTCGGCATTTTTGGACCGGACGACGGTTATGCAAATTCCAGGGAGGTGCTGGCCGGTTTTCGTCATGCCGCCAAGGCAGCTGGGGCTAATTATCTGGTAAGCGAGGTCATCGGCATAGAGCAAGAGCAAAGCCGAGTTCGTGGCGTGGTCCTCAATTTTGGAAACAAAATCGATGGCAGCGTTATCGTGAACGCGGCCGGACCCTTTGCAGCTCGGGTGGGCAGCTTGGCCGGAGTAGACGTCCCCGTCCAGCCGGTTCGACAGCAACTCTTTAGATGTGCATTGCCTCGAATCTGGCCATATCGGTTCCCTGTCGTGATCGACCCGACTGGAGTGCACTGGCGCCACGAGGACCCGGTCGATGACAACGATGTCGACCGCATCGTTGTGGCGCGTACTCGATTGGATGAACCACCCGGTGAAAACTTTGAATGCGATGAGGAACGCTGGGCAATGGACTTCCGACAGCCGCTAATTCGTCGTTTGCCGGCTTTGGCAGACGCCGAGCTTGTCGAAGGCTGGTCCGGTCTCTACGAGATGACACCAGACCATAACCCCCTCATCGGTGAACATCCCGATCTAGGTGGCTTCCATCTCGCTAATGGCTTCAGTGGCCACGGCCTTATGATGGCACCGGCCGTCGGAGAGGCGGTTGCCGAACTGGTTGTGACCGGTACAACACGAAGCATTGACCTGACGCCGTTCGACGTCACGCGCTTCGCCAAAGGCGAGCTACTCTTGGACGATGCGATGATCTAGGATGTAGCAGAAACCCGATAACTATCATAACTTCTAGAAGACCGCGAAGCCACTTTACTCCTACTTTCTCAAGCTAGCCAGAACTTACGAACCAGCGCTGCAATCAACCTTACCTCTGAGCTCATCGTAACCAGCTCCGTCTGGCGTTTCGTTTTCAACAGGCAATCCCGCCTGCACCCATCCTTCGTTGACGAACTGGCCACTCGCCTGAGCTTTCATGCCACCGAATCCGCCGAGCACGTTATTAACGTCCACGTATCCCACTGACACCAGAACCTGCGCTGCCTGCCCAGAACGCCCACCGACCTGACAGCCGACAAGCAGTTTCGTGTCCAGAGGATAGTTCGCCTGCATGACCGAGAGAAATTCCGGATTGGGCCGCATCTGACCGGTCTGCACATCGAAGTGCAGCAACGGCACGTTGTGTGAGCCGGCTGGGTGTCCTTTTTCGTACTCCGGAATCGACCGGACGTCAACGTAGGTGTAGCCCTCATCGTTCTGTAAGACGTACGCTTCCTTGACCTCTACGTGTTTGATCGACATGTGCACCCCCCACTCCGAGCGATAAAGCCAATCATTGCCCGTCTACCGTCGAGCCACCTGGTCCATAGTAGCATTGCAGTTCTGGCCCCATAGGTTTCAGTAGTAAGTAGGCCACTAGGACATTAGATGCTGGCTCGGCTATTTCACGCGTGGGAACGGCATTTGGTCGCCGCAACGACGGACCGGGTCGTCTACCCGTTTGAGTGGGGTCTCGACTGGATTCCGAACAACGGAGCTAGAACGACCACCCCCTGTCATACGCTGACCGACTGGGTAGCGAGCATCATGGCCGACACTGATCGCTTCTTCGAAACACCCCCTATCAGGCAATACAGCTTCGACGGCTCTCGGCTGAAGTTTCCAAGCGCGTATGAGACACCGCACCAGGAAAACAACTGGGTCCACGCCAGATATTTCCCGACGACGTCGAGCGGCGGCCCTCAGACCAGCCGTCGAGCAGTCGTCGTGTTACCCCAGTGGAACGCGCAACCCGAGGCGAGCATCGCACTGAGTCGTTTGCTCGCGAGGACTGGTATAAGCGCGCTACGCCTGAGCCTTCCGTATCACGATCAGCGCATGCCTCCAGAACTCCATCGTGCTGACTACATCGTAAGCGCCAATGTTGGTCGCACCATACAGGTCTGTCGACAGGCTGTGCTCGACACACGGCGGGCAGTGGACTGGCTCTCACAGCAGGGTTACCAGCGCATCGGCATCCTCGGGACTAGTTTAGGCTCCTGCCTCGCCATGCTGGCCGCCGCCCACGACCGGCGGATAAAAGTAGCCGCGCTAAATCACATCTCGCCGTACTTTGCAGACGTTGTCTGGGAGGGATTGTCGACCGCACACGTGAGGGCTGGTCTCGAAGGTTCAATCGATCTCGAACGACTGCGAGCGCTTTGGTTGCCGATCAGCCCGCAGCCGTTCATTTCGCGAATGAAAAACAAACGAGTCTTGCTCGTCTATGCGCGTTACGACCTGTCGTTCCCAGTCCGGCTGTCACGCCAGCTCGTCGATGAGTTTCAGCGACAAGCCATCCCTCATCGGGTGTGCACCCTACCGTGCGGGCACTACAGCACGGGGATCGCACCATTCAGCTGGCTCGACGGGTACAAACTCATCACGTTTCTTAGAAAGAATCTTTGAAGGTTTCACGGCAGGAACCTTGACCTTACGTGCTACAGATACCCTGGTAAGCTTTTAAGCGCTTCGTTGATAACCCCAACCAACTCAAGCACGACTGCCGTGCGCTGAGTTTATCAATTCGACCGGTTTGCCAAAACCGAGGCTCGTTAATGAATCGAACACATCAGGGCGCGAACCGACGATGACGGCAATGAGTTCGTTTGGCCGGAGATGGGTTACGGCGGCCCGTGTTACCTCGCTCGCGTCGACGCCGTCGATCCGAGGAACGAACCGCATGAACTCGTCTTCAGGAAGCTTGTAAAAGGCTAGCTGCATGGCTGCCCGTGCGAGGTGGGCCGCGGTCTCGAACCCGCGTGGAAAACCACGAGTCAGAGCCGCGCGCGCCACGGCCAACTCGGTATCAGTCACCGGCCGGCGGTCACGTATGTCGGTGATCTCCTTAACTGCCTCACTTATGGCATCGGCTGTCGCGGACGTCTTCACGCTAACATGCAGGCTGAACGGTCCTCGTCCCAGTCGCCAGTCGAAGCCAGTCCGTGCACCGTATGTGTAACCTTTAGTTTCCCGCAGGTTTAAGTTGATGCGGCTGACAAACTGCCCGCCGAGGACCATATTCAACACTAGCAACGCGTGGTAGTCTGGTGAGCTCCGAGGCACGCCGACATGACCAAGACGGATCTCCGATTGGACGGCGCCTGGCCGCGCGACAAAAAATAATCGACCACTGGCTGCCGAGAGAACACTCTCAGCCGCTGACGCGTCGTCCTTAGGAAAGTCGGAATGCCAGGCCAGCCGGCCAAACGCCGCATCAGCGGCAGCAACCAATTCAGCATTTGGCAGATCCCCGACCGCGATGAGTGTCCAATCCGATGGAATGTAATGCTGTTGGTGAAAATCAGTAACGTCAGCAACGCTCAGGCTACCCAGTGACTCCTCAGTGCCGATGCTCAAGTGCCCGTAGGGGTGCTGGCCATAGAGTTCTTCGATGAACACACGGTCTGCGACGGCCGAGGGCACCTGCCGCATTTGGAGCAATCGCGTTTGCCGAAGGTCGCGGACGCGATCAAACTCGGCGGGATCGAACCGAGGACGCGATGCGATGCTAGCAAGCAACGCCAGGCCTTCCGTCGCGTGACGCGCGAGCGTCGTCAACGACAAGACCGTTGCGTCACTCCAGACCTCCGTGTGAAGGCGGCCGCCGATCCTACTTAATGCCTCACCAATTTCTACGGCCGAACGATCGTCGGTCCCTTCGTCTAGCAGATCTGCCGTCAGAGCCGCGAGGCCTAACTGTGCCGATGGGTCGGCCGCCGAACCAGAGGGAATTACGAGCAGCGATGAAAATACCGGGCTCCGGTGTGATTCGGCCGTCCAGAGCCGCACGTCATTGGTAAGGGTCACGCGATGAAACAACGGGAGGGAAAACTCTGGATCAGGCCCGAGCGTCGGCAGCTTAGTGCGATCCACAACCATGGCAAACGGCGCTAAGCGGTCCCCTCGACTCGTGTCGAATCAGGCAGAGCGAGTGATGACGCTTGTCCTCGTGGGACGACACTCAAGGCGACCTGTTCGTTGGCACAGAGGTGGGCGGTGGCTGACGCGACTATCGCAGCTCCGTCCAGACCTGCGTACCGCGCCAAGTCACTCGAGAAGTACCCAGGCTCACCGACAAACACATTGTACGCATTAAGTTGATCGGACTTACCTCCGAAGCCGCCCACATTCTGCAATCGGTAGGCAAAATCGGCCTCTACCGTGGACTTTCCTCGAACCACTTCGTCTCGAGTCGGCCCGTTTGCGGCCATCGTCGTGAGTTCCTCTTGAACCACCGCCTCCAGCTCGGATAAGGCGTGCCCTGGAGCCGCGGTCGCTACAATACTGAAGACTCCCGCCCGCTCACGCGAGGCTTGGCTCGCATGGACATCGATCGCGATACGACGGTCGTGCACAAGACGGCGATGGAGGCGGGACGCTTTTCCGCCAGCCAGGATCTCGCTGAGCAGATCGAGCGCCGCGTCCCCTGGTGCAAACAGTGCCGGCGTCCGCCACGTCAGATACAGTCGTGGAAGCTCCACTCGATCCTCTAGTAGCAGCCGTCGCGCCGCGCCAGCCGCGAGAACCTCCGGGGTAGTTACCAGCGGCGGTGGCGGCCCAGCCAGTATCTCTCCAAAATACCGGCCGGCCAGCTCATGTGCCCGGTCTGTGTCGATGTCCCCTGCCAGTGTTAACGAAGCATTCGACGGATGATAGTACGTCGCAAAGAACTCTCTGGCCTGGTCCAGACTTGCCTCGCGCAGATCGTGCGGCGAACCGATCGGCATCCAGTGATACGGGTGTCTGGGTGGAAAGAGCGTGGCCATGAGCGCCATCGTCGCTAACCCGTACGGTCGGTTCTCATAGTTTTGGCGGCGCTCATTCAACACAACTTCTCGCTGCGTATCGAACTTCTGTTGGGTCAGTGCGGGTAACAGATACCCCATTCGATCCGACTCCATCCACAAGGCGCGCTCGACGGCATTCGTAGGGACGACCTCCCAGTAGTTCGTACGATCACTGTTGGTGGATCCGTTGAGCACGCCTCCCGCTTCCTGCAGTGGGTGAAAGTAGCCGCGGTCGTGATGCGACGATCCTTCGAACATTAAATGCTCAAAGAGATGAGCAAATCCGGTCAGACCTGGTCGCTCGTTCTTCGACCCGACGTGATACCAGAGATTTACGGCAACGATGGGACACCCGTGATCCTCGTGGACGATGACATCCAACCCGTTGTCAAGCGTGTGTTTCTCGTAGGTAACCTCCATAAACCTACTCGCCAAGGATCTGGACGACGCACTCTCGTCGGCGTGGTCGTGTATCGAACTCGACCAAGACGAGCTGCTGCCACGTCCCGATCACGAGCGTTCCGTCGCTGAACGGCAGCGTCAGTGAGGGTCCGAGTAAGGCCGCTCGGACGTGGCTCGACCCATTGTCATCACCCCAACGTTCGTGGTGAGCGTAGTTAGCATCGCGAGGTGCAAGGCGCTCGAAGAGAGTGGTGAAATCAAGGACTGCCCCAGGTTCAAATTCGATACTCGTCACGGCCGCTGTCGAGCCGATGACGGCGACGGTGACGATACCTGAAGCGAGATCTGACCTAGTCAGCGCTGATCGGACGTCTCCAGTGATGTCGCGTACATCCCCTTGGCCCGTTGTTGAAACCTGAAAATGAACGCTGGAGACCATGGGCGTGAGTAAAGACGTGCCAGCCCACTGGATGGGCAGTTCATTGTAGCCGATTCCTCTCAACATCCAACCGCACGCGATCGCCATCCTCTGTGAACTGTCGCTAGACACATGTTAGGATTACCCGGCTTACCTGCGGCCGAGGGTCGCAAGCAGCACAATTAAATGCAGAACTGGCTGTTCAGCTCTGGACTCCTCGCCCTTGTTGTGAACGGCACGACCCTGGGCACTCAAGGCACAATCCGGTTCGACCCACCGGCCGAGTGGATCATAGAGGAAAGCACTTCCCCCATGAGGCTCGCACAGTTCACGTTACCGAAAATTCAAGGCGATGCTGAGGACGGGGAACTGGTTGTCTACTATTTCGAAGGTAAGGGAGGCTCTGCACAAGCCAACCTGGAGCGGTGGACCAATCAGATGCTTCAGCCAGACGATCGGCCTTCAGCAGACGTCGCGACCACTACCAGCTTCGAGATCGGAAGCCTGCTGGTTACGGTCCTGGACGTGCCGGGCATCTTCTCAGCCGAGGTGCGACCTGGTTCTGGCATGCGATATCACAAACCTGGCTTTCGACTGAAGGCGGCCGTCGTCGAAACTCCAGCCGGACCTTACTTCTTTAAGTTGATCGGTCCTAATCAAACAGTGCTCCACTGGGACAATTCCTTTACAGCGTTCCTCGAATCTCTCCGATTCGAATAGCGGCTTTCTGCCAGACGCCACTTGGCTTTTCCCTTAATACTCTTCTTCGGCTTCTTGCTTCATATTTACAAAGGATTCAACATCGATATTCTGAGACTCGGCTGAATGAATCACTGACAACTGCGCGCGCGCCTTGTCATCGTTATCCAGCTCGGCCACTGAATGCATCACAAAGCAGCGAATGAACTCGGGTTCCCAGATCTTCTCAATCTTCGTGCATCGCTCATGATCCAGCCGGTGCCGTAATCAACGCACACCAGGATCTCGTGAAGGCTTGGCGATTGGCGTAGACATCCTAGCAACTTGTCCCATTAGTCCTTATCCAAGCAAGGGCTCTGGTGAAGTTGACCGCGTCGCGTGCCAACTGTTCCACGCGACCGCTGGTCTCGTCAGACAGTCTCCCGTCAGCCGAGAAGTCCTGCTTAGTAACATAGACAAAGCGCGGAATAATTAGGCTCCTGAAATCGAACATCAGGCTGTTCGCCAACCCGATCGGGGACATATAACTGCTCTTGCCACCCGCCGCGCACAGAAACCCGACCGGTTTCTCTCTCCAGGCTGAGCCTGTCATCTCGATTAGGTTCTTCGCGGCGGCGTTAAGATCGTAATTGTAGACGGGTGAGGCCAGAAGAATCGCTGAAGCCTCTGAGATCTTGTCAGTGAGAGGCTGTACTGCCTGGTGGTTAAAGCTCTCCCTGCCGTCGCAAATCGGAAGATTCCACTTGCGTAAATCCAGGAGTTCCGCGCGCGCACCGACGTTACGGAGCGCAACCTCAGCCACTTCGGCAAGCCGGTGTGATCGGCACTCAGTATTGAGTGAACAACTAACTACAATGACAGACGGGGACATCATCGGATCTCTCAGCCTGCCCGCTACCCTCGGCCAACGGGCCGCTGGCCAAGCGTGCGTTGTGTAACCTCGTACTGCAGCAACATACTGTTACCGATCGATCGTATCCAGTACGCGGTATTGTATCGTTGTGGCATCATCTGCCCCTCACGACTCTCGTCGTATGTCCCACAAAAACCACGCCAAGCGGCGAGCGTACACCGCGTGATCGAGGTCGTCAAACCATGTTCCGTTCCCACGCCTCAGAGATATATTGCGAATCACCAGGACGGCGCACTAGCATGGTGCCATGGTCGTATCCCGACGGTCGGTCACACTGGCGATCCTCGCCTTCCTTACCGGCGCTGGGATCGTCAGCGGTCAGGTCAACCTAGTGACACCCACCTCAGAAAGTGCAGCAACGTACCAGTCTGTCTCCCAGATCATCACCCGTGCTGTCGCCAGAGCCAAAGCGCAAGATGAGAGCGCTGTCGAACTCGAATTCGAGTCACGCCTCGTCCTTACGACTGACGCGCTCAATAGTGACGGTGGAGTGGTAAGCACCCATACCGAACTCTACAAGCGCTACCCACTCGAACGTTTCGTGTACGAAGAGCTGATCCAAAAGGACGGCCAGCCGTTGACGGAAAAGGAGACGCGTGAGGAAACGAAGAAGCGCGAGCAGTTCTTACGGGAAATTCGAGAGAAAGAGCGTATGGGTAAAAAGCACGAAACGGACGACGAGCGCACGATCCGTTTTAATAATGAACTAATGACCCGCTACAAGGCATCGATCGTCGGAAGCGAGGAGATCGATGGAGAACCGTGCTGGGTACTGTTCTTCGAGCCACGACCCGGTAAGCTCTCTGAGAACTCGCGAATGGAAAAGATGCTCAACCGATCGGTAGGCCACCTCTACATTTCGCAGACGGACTACGGAGTTGTTCGGATCGAGTTCGAACTGGATAAGCCAGTGAAACAGCTCTGGGGATTAATAGCTACGCTTCGCCATGCGAGCGGCCGACTCAAATTTAAACGGGTCGAGCCAGGCGTTTGGCTGCCGGAAATGTTCGACCTACGTGTCGACCTGCGCATCTTATTCAAAACTACACGCCAGCATATCAACCGGACGTGGATCGAACGAACTCGGCTGAATCTCGCGGCGGACCTTTCGTACGGCCAGAATAAGCTAGCAAAGTAGCATCACGTCGCACAGCTCATGTCCTCACCGCAACACTGCGGCGACTTGACCTTGCCGTGTCCGTCTGGACACCTTGCGATGTCTACCTTAGTCCCATCATCCAGGCTCAACGTGTCATGAACCAGTTCCTTGTTACACTGACCGCAGGTCATAGTCCCCACACTCATGCCACATTTCTCGCATGTGTAAATCGCCATTGAGTAACTCTCCTCTCTTCTCATGTCGTATCGTTTCAAAGATCCACCGAAACCCCGTGATCCTGACATAATCGCTACTGTTCCGTCACCAACATCATGACTACGCCTGCCACTGGACTCACCCTTGCCCTGGCACTGGCCGCCGGTGTCTTAGCGCAGTCCGTGTCCAGACAGCTACGTCTACCTGGCATCGTACTACTTCTGGCCACCGGCGTCGTCCTAGGCCCGGAAGGTGTCGGTTGGATCCAACCTCGGTCACTCGGAGAGGGCTTATTCAGCGTTGTCGAATTTGGTATTGCAATAATCCTTTTTGAAGGAGGGCTAAACCTCGAATGGTCACGTCTCAAGCGTCAGGAAGCGGCAATCCGCCGACTCATTACTGTTGGAAGCCTGCTGACGCTCGTCGGCGCGACGTGTCTCGCCAGGCTTGTCCTTGGGTGGACGTGGAATCTTGCCTGGCTCTTTGGAAGCCTCGTCGTCGTGACCGGTCCCACAGTCGTGACCCCACTGTTACGCACCATGCGGGTACGCCCTCGGTTGAAGACCGTTCTTGAAGCTGAAGGGGTATTGATCGACCCCATAGGGGCCCTGCTGGCTGGCTTCGTTCTCCAAATCGTAACCACGCCGGTGGTTGCAACCGTTGCGACCGAGATCGGCAACGTTGCGACAAGCATCGGTTTCGGAATAGCAGCCGGCATCGGTGGCGGTCTTCTACTCGCGGGGATGCTGCGTTATCGCCTGCTGATTGCGCGCGGATACGAAACAATCTTCACGTTGGCGGCTGTCTTTCTGCTGTTCGTAGGGTGTAACGAGGTTGTCGAACCAAGCGGACTTCTGGCCGTGACCTTGGCTGGCGTTGTGGTTGGCAATCTCGAGACTCGCGTTGGCGACCAGCTTCGAGAGTTTAAGGATCGTCTGACCGTGTTGCTCGTCGGTCTGTTGTTTGTGTTGTTGTCAGCGGATGTCGCCCTGGCAGATGTGCTGGCGTTGGGCACTAGCGGCGCGGTTGTGGTGGCCAGTCTTATTATTGTCATCAGACCGATCAGTATCTGGATCTCTACATACGGGCTTAAGCTCACGGTGGCCGAGCGGGTATTCATGAGTGCCATCGCACCACGAGGAATCGTGGCGGCTGCCATCGCCTCGATCATGGCCGCAACACTTGAAAACCAAGGCGTGCCAGGCGGAGAAACCTTGAAAGCCCTAGTGTTCCTCGCGATCGTCGGCACGGTCGTTGTGTCTGGCTCGGCAGCCCACCCCCTTGCTTGGTTCCTCGACCTCCGCCTACCGCGTCGCGATCGGGTCGCAATCCTGAGTGCTAGCGGGCTTGCTCTCGCGCTGGCCCACGAACTGCGCGCCGCCGAAGTGCCGGTGATATTCCTGGAGACTGACCCGAGGCGATCACGCGTCGCCGAGGAAAAAGGATTCGCCGTCGTCTTTGGTGACCCGCTAGAAGATGCACACTTCTCCGCGCACGCGCGGAGCTAGTTGGCACAGCGGTCGGCCTGACGTTCAGCGAGCATTTCAACAGCCTGTTTGTGCAGCAGGCGTTAGACGGATTCGACGTACCGTGCGGCTACGTAGCGATGGAATCGCTCTTCGGTGAGAAGACACCGAGTCTTGTTCGACAACCCCAGACCAACGTACTGTTCGATGGTCCACATGATCACGAGCGCTGGGATTCTCGATGGCGGCACGGCCAGGTGTCTGTCGAACACTTCGTTTATCTAGAAGTCGAAACGACGTCAACCACCGACCAGCAAACTCAACTTGATGAGCCACCAGAGTCTAAATCGCCAGACCAGAAGTCACAAGAACGCTACGTGGTTCTTACGGTAACACGCGGCAAGCATACAATCCCCATGCACGTAGAGTACAAGCTGCGCGAAGGAGACGTCGCTTCGATCGCGATCTTCAACCCAGAACGCAAAGAGGCCCTAACAGCACTCGCCAATATGGGATGGCACCAGACCCCTAGTCAGAACTCTACTGCTTAGCGAACTTCTTCAGCATGCGGCCGATGACTTCACCCGCGAAGATGTTTCCCGCTCGGTCGACCGTAATCCCTTCAGCAATCACGGGTTCGATGCGTGTGGCGATCGACCCATCCTTCGCGCTTCCGATGAGGAGCGCTTCGTGCTTCTGGTAGTCAGCCACGTAGATCGTATCGTCTTCATCGATGAAAATTCCGCTTGGCATCCCAAACTGATCCCACTCCTCGAGAAAATTCCCGCTCTGATCAAAAATCTGGATTCTCGCATTGGATCGATCGCCGACGAACAGCCTCCCCTGAGAGTCGATAGCAATGGTGTGAGGCTGGTCGAACTCGCCAGAACCTGTGCCCTTTCGACCCCAAGCTTTAATGAATGTGCCGTCTTTCGAAAACTTTACAACGCGATTGTTGAAATGGCCGTCTGTGACAAAGATGTCGCCGTTATCGCCAATCGCAACGTCACTCGGTCCATTGAAAGTGTTGGGGCCTTCCCCTTCGACCCCACTTGTTCCAAGTGTCGCCAAAACCTCCCCCTCCGGATTGAACTTGAAGACCTGATGTCCTTTACCATCCTGGCCAAGTTGATCGGTCGCCCAGATAAAACCTTCGTCGTCGATGGTGAACCCGTGCGGCCGCACGAAGAGCCCTTCGCCGAAGCTCTTGACGAGATTGCCGTTTGGATCAAACTTCAGAATAGGCGGTTCGGCGCGATGGAAAGCCCAGATGTGTCGACCGTCAGGATCGGGATCGACCGAGATCACCTGGCCCCACTCCATCCCGGCGGGGAGCTTGGCCCAGCCTTCGACGAGTTCGTAGGAATCAGCAGCGTTCGTACCGAGATTCAATAGCATTCCCACGATGACGATGACGGTCGCAAGAGTCCATTTCACTCTACTCGCTTCAGACATTGAGTTATTCCTGTTTTAATGCCAGACGGCTCTTTGCCAAATTGTGCTGTCCATTGAGTGTCGCAGATAACTGGAATGCGTCGCAGTATGTCACCCGACCGAGTGACCGTCAACGACAGCTTGCCTAACCAAAGTTTTGTTTAGTTCCAGCCATGATGCTTCCGTAATCGATGCTAACCAAAGCTGTATTATCACAAGCGCCCAGGCGCCTGGGCCTAACGGCGTTGACCTCACGCTCGACTAAAGCCGAGAACCTGATGACTCCTTCAGTCCAGCATCGCCAGCAACGCATCAATAGCTGCCTGGGCAACGTTCTCGTCCTGGTCTGGACTGCCGGAGCTACACCCGACGCCACCGACGATCTGATCGCCAACGAAGATCGGAAGCCCTCCAGCAACGATCATAAAGCGTCCATGGTTACTGACGTGGATGCCGAAGGCAGGGCCACCTGCTTTACCAACCTCGCCGTAAGCGCGTGTGGACTTGCGCGCCGCAGCAGCGGTAAATGCCTTGTTAATGGCGACGTCGATACTGGTGATGCGGGCGTTGTCCATCCGATGAAACATCAGCAGGCTGCCGCTATCGTCAGTTATGGCGATGTCCATATCGACACCGATTTCCAGCGATTTTCGTTCGGCCTCCTCCATGATGATACGTGCGTCATCAAGCGTAAGCCTGGGAACAGTTTTCATAAGCTTCGGCTCCTAAACGACAAAAATTTAGCGGCGTCTAAACGCCGCTCCAAAAATAAACTTGTGGCACAGGGCTTCATGCCCTGCAGGTCTAGTTGAGCTTTACCAATTCACTAAGGTGGTTTCGCGCCCCATATCTAGTAAATTTCACAAGTCAACATGAAATCCAGAGAGCCAAGCTCATAGATCGAAGACTAGGGAACTTACGGAAGTCTAAATGCCATCAGCTCGCCTGGATAGCCTCCTTCGCTTATGGCGACAACGATGTACTGCACTCCGTCCACACGGTAAGTCATCGGCGAACCGCTCTGCCGGGCTGGCATGAAAATCGCGCCAACTTCTTCACCGCTCATCTTGTCGTAGGCCCGTAGCATCGCACCCCGAATACCGTCTTCGTTTGTGAAACCACCTCCGTCACCCGCGATGACGAGTGCTTTGGTGACCAGAGTCCCAACACGACCTGGCTGGCCGGTTCTCGGGATAGTCAGCCCCTCGAGGGCACTATGGTTACGGATGTTGTCCGGTGTCTCACCATGTGCGACCTGCCACAGGATTTCTCCCTTGTTGAGATCGACTGCGGTAATCCGTCCCCACGGCGGCTTGACGATTGGAATACCCTCAATCCTCAACGCCGCGTCCCTTCGAGAGATCCCAGGCGGGAGTCCGCGGATGAAATCCATGTTTGACCGTTCCGGGTCGTTGATCATCCCAAGCGTCTGGAGCTGAGTCTTCGAATACTGATAGAAGATACCCGTTTCTGGATCTACCGACCCACCGGGCCAGTTCACTCCACCAGTCGAGCCTGGCATCTGGACCGTGCCGAGCGTGCCTTCGGCTGTCGCAATTGATGGTGGTTCGTAGACCGAACCGTACTTGAACCGCGAGAGCAGCTTTTCAGCTTCAGCCCTCAGCTCTGGAGTGAAATCGATCAGATCGTCTGGACCAAATCCCTGCAGGTCGATTGGTGGCGGTTTCGTCGGATACGGTTGAGTCGGCGAATACCACTCGCCAGGTACATCTCCGGCCGGGACCGGCTGTTCCTCGATCGGCCAGACCGGCTCTCCGGTTTCTCGGTTAAAGACGTACAACCAGCCCTGCTTGGAAGGCTGCACCACCGCCTTAATATCACGCCCTTCGACAGTAATGTCGACAAGAACGGGCGCGCATGGCAGGTCAAAATCCCAGATGTCGTGATGGGTCGTCTGGAAGTGCCAGACTCGTTCGCCCGTCTCGAGATTAATCGCTACGATACTGGCAGAGAAGAGATTGTCGCCATGGCGATGGCCGCCGTAGTAGTCACCGGTGGCGTCCTCGACTGGCAGGTAAGCCATGCCAAGCTCAGCGTCGACGGTTATTTGCGCCCAGACACCCGTGTTTCCGGTGTACCGCCATGAGTCACCAAGCCACGTATCGTTCCCAAACTCATCGCCCTGTGGAAGGGTGTGGAAGATCCAGATCCGCTTACCGGTTGTTGCATTGAAACCACGAACGTAACCCTTCGGTTTCTCCTTGGTTACCGGTGCACCACCGGTAAAATGCGCAGCACCAACAATGACAATGTCACCCACAACGATCGGTGTCGCGTGCAGACCAATATCGGCCAGTTCGTCAAGATCTTGATCAATGTTCTGTTTCAGATCGATGATGCCGTTGTCGCCGAAGTCTTGCATCAGACGACCGGTCACCGCATCCAGCGCGATCAGCTGATATCCAGGTGTGACATAGAAGATCTGCCCAGCAATACCGTTATCTCTATATGCCAGACCTCGGCCAGAAAGCCGCCGTGGCGCGGCTTCTCCCCGCTCACCTTCGTCGAAGCGATGCATCCAGAGAATCTCGCCAGTGACCGCGTCCAACGCCACGACGGCGCGACGTGAACCAACCGTGCTGTAAATCACTCCATTCACCATCAGTGGTGTCGACTGTAGGTTGTACTCAGGCCTCGGACCGAAGTTGTCGGTCTTGAAACGCCACGCCACTTCCAGTTCATTAAAGTTCTCTGCATTGATCTGGTCGAGCGGTGAATACCTCGTGCTGGCAAGATCACCGCCGTAGGTAGGCCACTCGACGTCTGCTGGTACCTCCTGGGCCTGCAGTCCGACCCTCGCCACTACGAGTGCAAGAAGCAGTATCAGATACAACGTGATACGAAACGACCGTTCGAACATGAATTCCTCTCTATCAGCCTACTGTGTTGGTCTTTTTCGGTTCGATAGCCTCGATGATTCACCTGCAAAACTCGCTCAACGTGCGGCAATGGAATCCCATTACTCTACCCCCCTCCGAAGAAGGTCTATCATAGCCCGTCCATACTGGTCTTCATCAACCGAGATCCGTAGCCCATCCTGGCGACTATCGGCTGGCCGCGCCGAGCACGGCCAGTCGATTTCACCATCACCGTGATTGTTCGAAGAACCGGAGCAACTCGTTGTCGGTGCCGAGAATGATCACGGTTGACGGGTCCATTGTTTGCTCGTACGTCTCCAACGACTTGGTGAAAGCATAAAAGTCAGCGTCTCTGTTATACGCAGTGGCATAAATTCCAGTTGCTTCTGCGTCGGCCGCGCCGCGCAGTTCTTCCGCCTCACGATACGCTTCTGACGTGATCTGCGAAAGCTCTCGTTCGCGTTCACCGTCTATCCTGGCCGCCTCACCCTGACCTTCCGAACGGAACTCCTCAGCAATCCGCTGCCGCTCGGCAATCATCCTGGCAAAGACGTCCTGTTGCACCTCCTCGACGTAGTTGATCCGCTTTAGTCGCAGGTCGAGGAGCTCAATACCAAGATCAGTAGTTCGTCCGGCCGCTGCAGCCAAAATCTCACGCGTGATCTGCTCTCGTCCCAGTTCAAGGTTCTCGAGAATGACCGCCTCTTCTTCGGACTCAAGCTGCACGTCGTCGGCATCTCGATTACTGCTGCGCACCAGTTCAATTAAGTTGTGGCGCGCTACGGCGTTCCGTGTTTCACCGTCGAGGATGTCGTCGAGCCTGGATTGTGCACCCCTCTCGTCGCGCAGTCGTTGGAAGAACAGCAACGGATCGACGATTCGCCACCTGGCGTAGGTGTCTACCCAAATGAATCTCCTGTCTCTCGTAGGTACTTGGTTCGGATTCCCATCCCACTCAAGGAACCGTTTCTCGAATACGTTGATCCGCTGGATAAACGGTGCCTTCCAATGTAGACCAGACGAGGCAACTGGGTCGCCTACTGGCTCACCGAACTGAGTGATGATGACTTGCTGCGTCTCGGTTACAGTGTACGCCGACTGACCGAGGACGAATAGAACGGCAAGAAGAACAACAAGTTGAATCGTAGTTAAATTACTCACTGATCACCTCCGGCAATTTGTCCTGGTACGGATCGTATGACTGTACCGTCTAGCGATAATAGTGGTAGCACGCCTGTTGTGTCCTCAGCCACAAACAGTTTTCGGCCGATCTTCGGCAGAACACGCTGCATCGTTTCAAGATGGAGGCGCCGGCGCGTTACCACTGGTGCTCGACGATATTCGTTATGAATAGCTGTGAACCTGGCCGCATCGCCCTGCGCACGGTTAATTCGGTCTAGGGCATACCCTTCAGCCTGTAGCACGGCCTGCTGCGCTTCCCCACGGGCACGTGGAATGACGCGGTTGAATTGAGCTTGCGCTTCGTTAATCATTCGATCGCGCTGCTGCTGTGCCTGGCTGACTTCGTCCCACGACGGTTTAACTGGGTCTGGGGGATTGACGTCCTGCAGCACAACCTGGTCGATCGCAATGCCCATCTCGTATTGATTAGCCAGTTCCTGAAGCCGTATCCCAACGCGTGCTTCGATATCCTGACGTCCAATGGTTACAACCTCTGTCACCGTCCTATCACCAACTACCTCGCGCATCACCGCCTCGTTCATCGCCCGAAAAGTTTCCGCATGACCACGAACCTTAAAAAGGAACTGGTACGGATCAGAGACCCGATATTGAACGATCCATTCCACGACCGCCACGTTAAGGTCGCCCGTGAGCATCACTGACTCATCGGTGAACCGGCCGGTGGCTGCATACTGCGTTCGGATGTCGACCGCCTCGGTGCGGAACCCGAATTCCTGTTTCAACTGGCGTTGAACCGGCACCTTCTCCACCTGTTCTATGAAAGGCGCCTTAATGCGAAGTCCTGGCTCCGTTGTGCGAACGTAGCGCCCGAAACGAAGCACCACGCCCACTTCTTCTGGCTGGACCTGATAAAGGGTGCCGAACAAGACGACTACAATGAATAGCACGGCAACACCTAAGAGCACCGTCCCCCTAGGAAACTGAGGAATTGACATACGCCGGAACGCTTCGATTGGATTTTCTTCCATAAGAACACTCCTTTTGCGAGTAGATGAACGCCGGAGGGAATTCGTACAATCTCCATGGTATTGATTTTCTAGCGCTGCAGCAAACAGACAGGGTGAGGATACGATGGACCGTGAGCAGTAGGCGGGAGTCTATCCTCACACTCGAACGGACAAGGCGAAAGCGATCAGCTCCAAAAGTCCGCCAGTTCACAACGAAGGTTCTTTGCGAAAAACTTACACCCCAGCTGCACGCCGTCTTCCCACTACAAAGATGTGCTCGCACCAAACGGCTGGTCGAAGAGTCTGCAGGTAGGTGAAGCGACGTGCCAGCGGCTGAATATTTCGAACATCGGCATGAGTAACGTCGAAGCCATGGCGATTCAAAAGGCTTCTGACTTCTAACAGGGTGAACTCTCGGTTGTGGCGACCGTACGGGCCGTTAGCCGAATACCAGTCCCAGATGTTTCGCCCCATTGCGAGAAAGAACAGATTGGTCAACCGTGTCGCGTTGGGTGTTGACAGAATGAGAAATCCGCCGGGTCTGATGACTCGCGCCATTTCGGCCACCGCATGGTCTGGACTCTCCAGCAGGTGCTCAAGAATCTCGCAGAACAGCACACAATCGAAACTGCGAGACGAATACGGAAAACCGTCTCGCTCGATGTTGAAATGTCGAAACGGAAACTCTAGACGCTTACCGTCGAGTTCAGCAACATGGACGGATTTTTTGGCGGTGAGCTCTTCAGCAAAATAGTTGGCCAGCTCAAGCTCAAAATCGAAGCGATGCTGCATAAGCATTGTCATGAGATAGGGGTTTGAACCGAGCTCGAGCACGCGTCGTATTCCCTGTCTGTGCAATTTGGACAGGATATTCAGAACAACCTGAATTCTCACCCAACCGTCCGCTATATACCGCTCCCGTTCTTCCTGATCCTTGAAGATACCTTGTAGCTTGAACAGGAAGGCGCGCTCGGATTGTGAATCAATCGGAAGCATGGCGTTCAGAATTTACGGGTCACGGTGTGCGTAATGGTTCCAACCGAACACTTCCTTAATGGCCATCAAGAGGTCGAATCCCCCCTGCTGAATCGATCGTACCGAGAGATTGAAGCTGGCCGGGAAGACCGCATGACCTTCGAATTCTTCATTCCAAGACCCTACCGTAAAGATAGCAGCGGGCAAGGCCCGCGTGTTGAATTGATGTCTCCAGAAGATCCTTAGGTACTCCTGCCAGTGATACTCCATTTGTAATCGCATGAAGTCCGTGTACTGCGACCGATTCACCGTTATCGTCGGAAAACCGGGTTTAGCGAAGCCAGCTGCAACACTTGGTATAGCGAGAATCTGGGCTCCAGTGTACCGGTTCCTTAAGCTAGTAAGCCTTCGATTACCCTGCCCAGAAGCTCGCAATTGAGCAGCGCTATAGAACGAGTCCAGTGGTACTTCAACAGTGCCAGGTTTGAGAAGCGCGTTGTGATATGAGAACACTGCATCAAAGTGTGAAACTCGATGGGCACGCACGTCAGGAAAATAACCGGGGTGGGACAGTGTCCACAATTCTTCACCTACGAGATAAGGAGTTGTCCCGTACACTTGCTCGAATCGCGTCCGGGCTACGTCTATTGCCTCGGTCATCGCTGCGGCGTCTGTCGAATGCTCTGACTCGCTCCCCCAGCTGTGCGAGGCGAAAATAAAAATGACCGGCCGATCCGCTATCAAGAACGGACGCGTGGAATACTGGTCGCGTATCTCAGTGAAGAAGTGTCCCATCTGCTCGAAGTCGTCGGCAAGCCGTGCCCTAACCTGCGACGAACCCATGTCAATCCTCGTGCCACCGTTCCCCAGAGCGAGGAAACTCTCGTATAAAAGTGCCGTTAGGCGGGTTGCACTGTTAAAGGCTCTCAAGTACCCAGCTCGATAACTAGCTTCGAGCGGTGGCCTGACGCGTGACGGCATCCAGCTTAGGGCATCCACGCTGATCCCGCATTCGTTCTTCAGAGAATTAAACGTCCCTTCGACTTCAGAATCACTCGAGAGGTAATCTCCACCAAGGAACCGAACTGTCTGGAGTGCAGGCGGGCGGCTGAGCGTTTCGTGCCATCCATAGTGCCAACAGACGGTAATCGGGCGACGCCGTATCCCGACCGGCCCGTTGCCCACGACGTTGATGGTCTGGCTCACTGCATCCGTTGCGTCAGGATCAACGGCACCTCTCCCAAAGACGTCCGCCCGAAAGTCCCACCCATCGTTAGGGATCAGATCGAAGCCCCGTCTAGAAAACTGCGCGGCAGATACTATTTGTGGATCGACTTCATTCAAAAAGTCGTTTCCGTCCACGTCAGCGATGTAGGGTAAAAGCTTGGTTGGAGACTGTGACTGCGCACCCACCCGATGACTCCACCCAAGAACACCGGCAGCAGCCAGGCGGAGAAAGTCGCGACGACTTGACTCACTTATTTGTTGACGATGATGGAACAAGTGCCAGGACATATAAATGTCAGTCCGAGTGAGTGCTGGACGACTCGGCTCCGATCACCATGATTCGCACGATCGACCAGAGAGCCGTGCGGTCGGTGGTCAATTATCTGAGGCGGCCAACCCAAGCATGGCGACCGCCAGCGAGAAATGATACTTGTTTCAGAAGACTACGGCGACCGTAACGGTCTTGCCGTTTGCGTTCGAACGTACCGTCTTCGGGATGAGTCTCAGACCGTGTATCAAGATGGCTACCTATTCCCTGTATCGAAAAGCGTTTCCAACTGTGTCCGTGCGCTTCTGGTCCTGTTGGTCAACCGATGCCAGAATCGAACTTCGCCCAGCTCTCATCGTGTCATAGTGCAGCCTCTTTATCTTCTTCCGCCTCCCATAAGCATTGGGGTTCTCGTCCTGACAAGGCACTCGTCTGGTGCTTTGGGACGAGAACTGGCAAGATTCGTTGATGGATCTACGACGGAGGACCAAATGAAACGTAAGGGATGGCTGAACATCATCATCATCTGTGGTGCCATAACGATGGCCCCACAGGTAAGAGCTGAAGCAGAGGACGATCTCGACTATCAGATGTTGACCAGGATTCGAGACGAGGGGCTCGGTAGCTCGCAGGTCATGGACCATGCGAGCTGGTTGACCGACGTCTACGGCCCGCGGCTGACCGGCTCCCCAACAATCGCGCAGGCTGCGAACTGGATAGCTAAGAGGTTAGAGAAGTGGGGTCTGTCGCGTATCCATCGCGAGACATTCCCGTTTGGCGACGGCTGGTCACTGGTCAGGTTCAGCGCCCACCTCGTAGAACCACAGATTCAACCGCTGATCGGATTCCCAAGAACGTGGACACCTGGCACGAGCGGGACCATCACTGCTGACGTCGTTCAGGTAGACATCAATAGCCTAGCTGACATAGAAACGTACCGCGGTAAGCTGGGACAAAAGATCGTTTTGACCCAACCAGCTCGCAATGTTGCCATGCTCGATGGCACAATCGTAGGGCGCTGGACGGAGAAACTACTCAAAGCAGCCGAGCTCACGCCATTCACGCAGCGGGATCCCTTCTTTCACGCCCCTCGGATGCGCCGAGCGCCGACACTGGAACCGACACTCCAGGACAAGATTCGAGCCTTCTTTGCTGCAGAAGGCGTTGTAGCGCAGTTGGATCGAGGCTCAGACGACTTCATGCGCCGCGGCGACAATCAGATGGAGTGGATGACCCAGCGCACCGATGGTGGAACCGTATTCATTAGGCATGGCCCCCGTGGTATCGACCCCCTCGAGGGCATTCCGTCGATCACCCTTGCAGTCGAACACTACAACCGTATGGTCCGAATCCTCGCCAAGGACGTTCCCGTAAGAGTGGAGTTGGACGTTCAGGTTCAATTCCATGAGGAAACTGAACAGAACGGTTTTAATCTCATCGCCGAGCTGCCTGGCACGGACTTGGCGCACGAGGTGGTCTTACTGGGAGCTCATCTGGATAGCTATCCGTGGGCAACCGGCGCGACTGACAATGCTGCCGGAGTTGCAGTAATGATGGAGGTGATGCGGATTCTCAAGGAAGTCGGTGCCAAACCTCGCCGCACGATCCGCGTCGGCCTCTGGGGTGCAGAAGAAAATGGGCTAATCGGATCGCGTGCCTACGCGCTTGCCCATTTGATCGATAGAGACACGACATCACTCAAACCAGGCCACGAACAGCTGTCCGCGTATTACAACATCGACAACGGAACTGGGCGTATCCGGGGCATTTGGTTGCAAGGCAATTTCGAAGTTGAGCCAATCTTCCGGCGGTGGATACAGCCACTGCGTGACTTGGGGGTCACGACGATCGCACCTCGGTCGGTCAGAGGTTCAGACTACATGACGTTCGACAACATCGGCATTCCGGCTTTTCAGTTCATGCAGGACCGTCTAGAGTACAACTCACGCACCCATCATTCGAACATGGACTTCTACGATCGCCTTGAGCGGGACGCTCTCGTCCAGATGCCGGTCGTAGTGGCGTCGTTTGCCTACAACACCGCCATGAGAGAGGTGCGGCTTCCACGTAAACCGTTACCCTGACCACCGAGATGCCGCATCATATTGCCTTCAACGTGGGTACCACTGAGATATCCACAGCGTAGCCTTGATTGGATCAGCATCGGTGAATAAGTCCTAAGATGAGCACCCGAGCGCGTCGGAGCACTGTCTTTATGGTGCATCATGGCAACTGGTGTTTCATCAATACTGCTGAAGGTCTTCTAGTTCATGACACTAGACTTCTGGTGTGGCTTAGCTTCGTGCGCAGCTTGGAGTGAAGTTGGAGGATTCGATGAAAATATTTCTGGTTGGACTCGTGTCATCAGTGTTGCTCTTTACAGGTTCGGTGGGTGCCCAACAGGAAGAGACCTATGACTACTGGCAACACCAGCGCCTGATGGTGCGTTACGGCCAGCAGGCGATCCTTATGTGCAACGGTTTATTTACATCAAATCGAACACTTGAGCAAGTCTTCGATCAGGAACTAACGTTCCTTCCAGATCCGGTTGGGACAGCAGTTGGTGGTAACTACGAAGTCGACTATGAGAACAAAGGCGTTGTGATTGGTTCGGGCAACGATGCACCACAGATGCGTGCCGTATTTCGCGAGGGAATCGGCTGCATTATCCTCTCACCTGACCAGACGCTCGACGACATCGATTCTCTACCGATACTGAATTTACCGTATCCGGATGACGACCCGGCGAATACACCGTGGCCGCAAGGTGACCTCGTTACCTCGACTACGCTGCCATCGTATCTCGATGCGAACGCTCTTCAGGCAGCCTCCGACTGGGCGTTTCGACGAGAATCTCATGAACAAGTGACTCTTAGCTTGCTCATCTTGCACCACGGCAACATTATTCACGAGCGATATGCGCCAGGCTTCGACATGTCGACACGAACACGTACTTGGTCAACTGCAAAGAGCATCGCATCAACATTGATTGGCATGCTTGTCGATCAAGGCAAGCTATCACTCGATGAGCCGCTCGGGTTTTCTTTCCTGCCAGAGTCCGCTGCCGGCAATGATCCGCGTTCTGAAATCACACTCCGGCAAGTGCTGAATATGTCGAGCGGGCTTGAAACGGTCGACAACCTCGGTCTCGAGTACGCGATTGGATCCGGACTCTCTTACTGGGCCGGTGCAAGCTCGACAGTTGGTGCGAGAAGTCGGGCATTGATACGAAAACCTGGCACTAATTGGGATTATGAAAATTACGACACTCTGCTTGCTATCTACGCTATGAAACAGGCGCTTGGGAAAGACGAATATCGCGAGTTTCCTAGAAAAGCGCTCCTCGATAAGATCGGGATGCAGAACACGCTCGTGAGCACCGACCGCTTCGGCGATTTCGTGCTGAGCAGCCAGGTGTATACCAACGCGCGCGACCTCGGGCGTTTCGGATTACTCTATCTGCAGAACGGTGTCTGGAATGATGAGCGATTGATCTCACGTGAATGGATCGACTTTGTCCGTACGCCAGCACCGTCGACCTCGAGGCAGGGAAACTTTTATGGTGGGCAGTTCTGGCTAGTGCCTGATGATCGGAGTGACGTGCCAGATGATGCCTATTCGACATCAGGCAACCGCGGCCAATACACCATTATGGTTCCGACGCACGACCTCGTTATCGTTCGTCGTGGTCTTGATTATGGTCGTCAGGGCTTCAACCGCTGGAACTTGACGCGTGAGGTATTAAAAGCTTTCAATGTCATGCTGGTCGGATAGTCGCCTAACTGAAGCTACTTAAGTTTCACCTTTCGACCAAGTTTTACGACAGCATCGTACTCGGCCTTGGTAACTGGCTGCACGGACAGGCGGGAACCTTTCTTGGTGACCATCATGCCCTCAAGCCCTTTCGTTGCCTTTAATGTTGCGAGAGACAAAGTCTCTGGGAATTCTTCAACAAACGCCAAGTCGACCATAAACCAGACCGGGTTGTCTTTCGTGCTCCGCGTGTCGAAATACTTGTGGCCCATTTTCCAAGCGTAATGGTCTGGATATCCGACTTTTGTAATCTTGGCAAGTCCACTGACGCCGCATGGTTCCGCGTTTGAAGCATAAAACAATACTCCATCATTTAATTGCATTTCGTTTCGCATGAAGTTGCGCGCTTGGAAGTTGCGAACCCCCTCCCAACAGGTCTTGCCATCTCGCTTTAGATTCCCAATCGTGTAGGCCGTCGGTTCACATTTCATCAACCAGTAATGTCTCGCCATTGTGTTCCCTGAATATTCCGGGCTACTACTGCATGATCTCGACAATCAATTGACAGCCGTTCAGAGATAGTGCCGCGGGTTCCAGCCCCCAGCCTCGTACACGCTGAAGGGCCCACGACCGCGGGCCCTTCAGCGTATAAAAATACTCCCGGCAGTGACCTACTCTCCCACGGAGTTACCCCCGCAGTACCATCGGCGGTAGAGGGCTTAACTACCGTGTTCGGTATGGGAACGGGTGTTTCCCCTCTCCTATGGCCACCGGGAAATTATGAAAGAGCAAAAAACCGAACCTCGAACATCCGTCGAGCGCTCGGCCCCCCGCGGGTTGCGTCATCGCGCGCCCCTCCAGGGAAATTACCAACTGAATACTCCACAAACGATAGTTTCCCGACGCAGAAAAGGAATATGGTCAAGCCTCACGGCTGATTAGTACCAGTTAGCTCAAGCCATCGCTGGCCTTACACACCTGGCCTATCACCTGGTAGTCTTCCAGGAGCCTTCAGGGACCCGAAGGTCCAGGGAGATCTCATCTTGGGGAAGGTTTCACGCTTAGATGCTTTCAGCATTTCTCCTGTCCGAACGTAGCTACCCAGCGCTGCCGCTGGCGCGACAACTGGTACACTAGAGGTTCGTCCATCCCGGTCCTCTCGTACTAGGGACAGCCCCCCTCAAATCTCCTGCGCCCGTGGTAGATAGGGACCGAACTGTCTCGCGACGTTCTAAACCCAGCTCACGTACCGCTTTAATCGGCGAACAGCCGAACCCTTGGAACCTGCTGCAGCTCCAGGATGCGATGAGCCGACATCGAGGTGCCAAACCTTGGCGTCGATGTGAACTCTTGGCCAAGATAAGCCTGTTATCCCCGGCGTACCTTTTATCCGTTGAGCGATGGCCCTTCCATGCGGAACCACCGGATCACTAAGGCCTGGTTTCCCACCTGCTCGACTTGTAGGTCTCGCAGTCAAGCTCGCTTTTGCCTTTGCACTCTACGGCTGATTTCCAAACAGCCTGAGCGAACCTTCGCGCGCCTCCGTTACATTTTAGGAGGCGACCGCCCCAGTCAAACTACCCGCCTAGCAATGTCCCTGACCTGGCTGACAGGCCGAGGTTAGAACACCGAAGCACTAAGGGTGGTATCTCACCGACGACTCCCCGGACCCCAAGAAGCCCGGTTCAAAGTCTCCCACCTATCCTGCGCATAACACACCAGCATTCACTACTAGGTTGTAGTAAAGGTGCACGGGGTCTTTCCGTCTTACCACGGGTAACCGGCGTCTTCACCGGTACCACAAATTCGCAGTGCCCCTCGTTGAGACAGCGCCCAGATCGTTGCGCCATTCGTGCAGGTCGGAACTTACCCGACAAGGAATTTCGCTACCTTAGGACCGTTATAGTTACGGCCGCCGTTTACCGGGGCTTCAGTTCAGAGCTTCTCCTTACGGATAACCCCTCTCTTTAACCTTCCGGCACCGGGCAGGCGTCAGACCCTATACGTCGTTTTCGACTTAGCAGAGTCCTGTGTTTTTAGTAAACAGTCGCCTGGGCCTCTTTATTGCAGCTCCTTCTCGCTCAGCGGGCAAGCCGCATCACGAGCTGGAGCACCCCTTCTTCCGAAGTTACGGGGCGAGTTTGCCGAGTTCCTAAACGAGGGTTCTCACTCGCGCCTGAGGATTTTCTCCCCACCTACCTGTGTCGGTTTACG
>OZ252042.1:0-1910000 GCA_965247955.1 Vicinamibacterales bacterium | reverse complement strand
CAACGTCAGCTTTGAGATACACTGAGTCGTACGCTTGCGCCAGTGGATACAGGAACTCGTGAATCGCGATCGGCTGACCGTTCTCGTAGCGCTGCCGGAAATCGCGTCGTTCAAGCATCTGCGCGACATTGTAGCGCGACGCGAGTCGTATCCATCCTTCACTACCAAGCCCACCGAGCCAGACGTTGTTGAAGTCGATGATCGTTTTCTCAGGATCAAGAACCTTGAATACCTGCGCCTTATAGGTTTCAGCATTCTCTTCGATCTGCGAACGGCTAAGTGACGGGCGTATTCTCGAGCGACCCGTCGGGTCGCCGATCATGCCGGTAAAGTCACCGATCAGAAAGATAACCGTGTGCCCGAGATCCTGGAAGTGCTTCATCTTCCGGATGAGCACCGCATGGCCCAAATGGAGATCTGGCGCTGTCGGGTCGAACCCAACTTTCACCACGAGTGGCTTCTCGGTTTCCATCGAGCGCTCAAGTTTCTTCTTTAGGTCTTCGACGCAGACGACTTCCACACAGCCCTTAGTTAAGTAAGCCAGCTGTTCGTCGATCGTCATCATCGTGGTAGGACTGGGTTTTGGCCCGACCGGCACCCACCAGTATAAAGGGGACGAGAGCCAAGTTGATTCCGGAAGCTACCGTTCTCGTTTCGGCAACCTCTATCCGTTGCGGACAAATCGTCGCCCATCGATGCTCCACCTGCCATCAAGAATGATCTCGATAGCCTCAGAGTAGATCCGATGCTCCTCGACCAGGATCCGCGCTGCAATTGACTCAGCGGTATCGTCGTCGCGGAGCGGCGCGACCGCCTGGCAGACAATCGGGCCGTTGTCGAGCTCAGCCGTGACGATGTGAACAGTGGCGCCGCTCACCTTAACGCCGTACTCCCACGCCTGCGTTTGCGCATCGAACCCGACGAACGACGGGAGTAAAGAAGGATGGATGTTGAGTATGGCGTTCGGAAAAGCCTTGATAAATTCTTGGGTCAACAGCCGCATGAAGCCGGCTAGACAGACCAACCCGACGTCACGTTTCTTGAGCTCGGTGACCACGGCCAAGTCAAACGCCTCCCGTGAGTGGTATTCCTGGTGATTGAGATGCAACGTCTCGATGCCAGCCGTCTTAGCCCGCTCCAGACCCTGAGCATTTTTCTTGTTAGAGATTACGACCGCGATTGTAGCGTCGAGACGACCGTTGGCGATCGTGTCGACGATGGCCTGAAGATTACTGCCGCGCCCGGAGATGAGAATGCCGAGTTTTCGGTTCATTCACGCATACACAACGGCGCCGTCACCATCTATGACTTCGCCTATTAGGACTGCCCCTAGCTCTTCACCGCCTCCTAAGCGAGACAGCACGGTGTCAACCTTATCTGCACTGCAGAAGAGCACCATACCGATCCCCATGTTGAAAGTGCGGTACATCTCGTCGTCAGGTACTTCGCCTTCACGTTGCAAAAACCGAAAGATCGGTTGGACGACCCAAGCCTGGCGATTAATCCGAACGGCTGTTCCGTCCGGCAGCACCCGAGGGATGTTGTCAGTCAGTCCCCCACCAGTAATGTGTGCCAATCCCTTGACTAGCCCAGACTCGAGCAACGGCATCATGACTTTGAGATACGACCGATGAGGTCTCAGGAGCTCTTCACCTACCGAGCACCCGAATTCCTCGACTACCGAGTTAACCAGAAATCCACGCTTCTCAAAGATGATCTGCCGTGCCAGTGAATAACCGTTCGTGTGAAGCCCTGAGGACGGCAAGCCGATTAAGACATCCCCAGCTGTGATGGTCCGACCATCGATGACGTGCGGGCGATCCACAAGGCCAACCACGAAGCCTGCAAGATCGTACTCACCGTCGGCGTAGAAACCAGACAACTCAGCGGTCTCTCCACCCAGTAGCGCGCATTCGTTCCCTTTGCAGCCCGTGGCGATGCCCTCAATGACAGTGATGCAAGTATCTTGGGTCAGCCGCCCAGTAGCCAGATAGTCCAGAAAGAAAATGGGGCGTGCCCCCTGGACGAGGATGTCGTTGACGCAATGATTCACTAAGTCAACACCGACGGTACGATGTTCGTCAGCGAGGAAGGCTACCTTGAGCTTCGTGCCGACACCATCGGCGCTGGCAACTAGTACCGGCTCACCCATACCACTCAGCTCTGGCCGAAACAGCCCTCCAAATGCACCGATGTTGGAAAGCACTCCTTTGGTGAAAGTACTCTTAGCAAGCTGCTTGACTCGCTCGACGACCTCATGACCGGCATCGATGTCGACGCCAGAAGACTTGTAGTCCATTGGCTTTAGGAATAAGAGACCGCCTAGAACTCCAGGATCTGAATGGCCAATTCGGCGACATGCTGCGCTCTAGAGTCCTTGGAAGACAACCAGTAGCGACTGCGCATCAGGATGTAGAACCGTTCCTTAGGAAAATCCTCATCGAGCATGTCGAAGGCGTTGCGAAGCAGCAGGAGAGCTAACTCCGGATCGGTCCGCTCACCGAGCATCTCCACAACGTACTCAGGGTTACGCAACGCCACGGTGCCAAGGGCGCGCGATAGGCGCACGGGCGGTTTCTGTAGCGGTTGCCCCGACATCGAACAGCGCGTCGAGTGCGTCGCGGTGTTCTCTCATGGCGAGCGCCCCTAATGCCGTAGCTGCACTCCGCAACAGCACTTGCCCACCGTCCTTATCGACTTCAGCCCCGTAACCCAATGCATCGATGATATAGGGCAGCTGCGACGGGCAATCCACCTTCATTAAACACGCCGCAGCTGACACGATCGGCTGCAGCTCAGACGATGCCGCCGTCTGGACCCGGCGCACCGTTCCCAACGCACGGTCGTCTCCGATCTTACCAAGTGCCAGCAGTGCGTCGTCCTGAAGTGGTCCGTCTTGGCTAGCGATCGGCATTAAGGCCTCCACCGCGTAGCCCGCGTCGTAGTCTCCAAGAGCCTCGATCACTGCACCTCGAAAGTAAGCTTCCCCTTGGTCGACATCACGGAACAATCGGCTCTGCACCTGGGCGTTCTCATCCTGCGCAGCCAGTGCTCGGACGAGGGCTGGCCGCACGAACTCCGATGTCTCACGGTCAAGCGCCGCGAGGAGTTTCGGCACCATTACTGGGTCCGGTTTATGTTCGAAGTAATCGTAGGCAGCGGCGCGGATCCGATCGTTCGAAAGATCGAATGCTTCCTCAAAGAACGCGCGGGCGCGCGAGTCCTCGAATCCATAAAGCAGCACGGCAGCTCGAAATTGAACATAGCTGTCCTCATGATCTCGGGCTACGCGGAGCAAGATCGGCACCACCGTTTCGGCGGAGGCACGGCGGATGGCGCGTGACGCTTCTGTGCGAACGGAAAAGTCGAAATCACCGAGCTGTTCGATTGATGTCCATATCTGCTCAGAATCCGGCTGCGTAGCTCCAGAGCCAGCCACGCCCGTCAGGATCACAAGGATGGCCAAGAGGCGTATGTGCATGACTATGGTTCGAGTGAATCGCCGTTGGTGGGCATCTTGAGCGCCATCTGCATGTACGCGGCCTTGTCGGTGGGCGGCTCGACCGGGTACTCACGCGTATAGCAGGCGTTGCAGTACTGGTTATGTTTGGACCCTACGGCCTGCCGTAGCCCCTCCAGACTTAGATAAGCAAGGCTGTCAGCGGCCAGGAACTCCTGGATCTCTGGCACGGTCTTATGCGCCGCGATCAGCTCATCGCTATGTGGGGTGTCGATGCCATAGTAGCAGGGTGAAACGGTTGGCGGACAGCTGATCCGCATATGGACTTCACGTGCCCCAGCCGCTTTAATCATCCGAACAATTTTACGGCTTGTGGTACCTCTTACGATAGAATCGTCAATCAGGACGACCCGCTTCCCTTCGATGATGCTCCGGACAGTGTTGAGCTTTACCTTCACCTTGAAGCCGCGGATCGACTGCTGAGGCTGAATGAATGTGCGGCCGACGTAGTGGTTCCGTATTAGCCCCATCCGCAACGGCAGTCCAGAGCTTTCCGCATAGCCCACAGCGGCGCAAAGACCCGAGTCCGGGATCGGCACGACGACGTCTGCGTCCACCCCAGATTCTTGGGCCAGTAGGCGACCGAGGTTGGTACGAACCTCGTTAACGCTCTGTCCGAACACGTAGCTATCGGGACGCGCGAAGTAGACGTGCTCGAACACGCAGTGAGCGGCCGGCTCCGGCTTGAACGGTTGATAGGAACGGACCCCGTCAGCGCCGATCACGAGAACCTCGCCAGGTTCGATGTCTCGCTCGTAGGTGGCACCGATTAGATCCATCGCACACGTTTCCGAACAGACGACATACACGTCGCCCAACCGGCCGAGCGCTAGCGGCCGGAAGCCGTGGGGATCCCGCACCGCAATCAAGTTTCTCGGCGTCAGCAAGACGAGTGAAAAGGCTCCGCGTACCTGCGAGACCGACTCGACAATAGCGTCCTCGTCAGTCTGTGCCGTTGAACGTGCGTACAAGTGCAGCACGACCTCAGTGTCGCTGTTGGTCTGAAAGATTGATCCCTGACGCACAAGCTCGTCACGGAGCTGAGTGGCGTTCACCAGGTTTCCGTTATGACAGAGGGCTATCTGCCCATGTGAACAGTCGATCAGAATGGGTTGCGCATTGACGAGGCTGCTATCACCGAATGTCGAATATCGGACGTGACCAATCGCAGATTTGCCAGGTAATTCCGCGAGTATTCGCTCGTTAAACACGTCGCCAACATAACCCATCGCTCGAGACAGACGTACCTGCTGGTCGGTCGCCACGGCAATCCCAGCGCTTTCCTGGCCTCGATGCTGCAAGGCATACAACCCAAGGTAGGTCATATGTGCTGCATCTGCATGGCCATAGATGCCGAAGACGCCGCATTCGTCTTTGAACTTGTCAGCCACGGCTTAAGGTTCCAGGGTTCAAGATTCTAAGGTTCACATCAAAAATGTCCACGTGGCAGTTTACGCTGCCGCGCGTTCAAAATACCGCGACAGACCCGTGGACCAGATTCGCTCGGCCTCGTCCAAGTCAACGTCAACGGCCGTCGAGTCCTCCACGAGGATCTGCAACCGTGAACCGCCGGTTCGCCCGATGGTTGTTGCCGGCACACCGGCTTCGCGCGCACGCGCGAGGAGCTTACCCACTTGCTCCTCGGCGACCGAGACTAAAACGCGTGACGCACTCTCTCCGAACAGCGCGGCAATCCGTGCGATATCCGAGCCGGCTTCACAGGTGACTGCAGGAATCGTCACCTTGGCGCCAATCCCACCGCTGTCGAAACAACATTCCGCAAGCGAAATCGCGAGCCCTCCCTCCGCACAGTCGTGCGCCGACTGGAGAAGGCTGCTTCGTGCAGCCGCAACCACGAGACGCTGGAGTGCTCCTTCACGAGCCAAGTCGAGAGCCGGGGGCACACCCCGAACTAGCGAATGCATGACCTTCAGATACTCGCTTCCACCGAGTTCAGCGGTGCTCTCCCCTAACAACACAATGACTGCTCCGCTTTGCTGGAAGACTCGGCTCAGCGTGCGGGTCGCGTCCTCGACGACACCAACCACCCCTAAGACCGGCGTCGGATGGATGGCTTCTCCATCGGTCTCGTTGTACAGGCTAACGTTTCCACCCGTGATCGGAATCCCCAGCGCCAGGCACGCTTCGGCGATTCCGTCCACCGCCTGCACGAACTGCCACATAATCTCCGGCCGCTCGGGGTTACCGAAGTTCAAACAATTGGTCGCGCCGATCGGCTCTGCACCGGTGCACGCGACGTTGCGAGCAGCCTCGGCAACCGCGAGCATCGCTCCTTGGCGAGGATCGAGGAAACAGTAGCGCCCGTTGCCGTCAACCGAGAAAGCAAGCGCCCGATTTGTGCCCTTCACCCGCACCACGCCGGCGCTCATTCCTGCCATCCTCAACGTGTTGGTGCGCACCATGTGATCGTACTGGCGATACACCCAACGCTTGCTCGCCACTTGCGGCGACGCTAGCAGCCTCTTGAAGACCTCAGTTGGTGGAAGCCACGGGGTTCCTGATGCCAGTGACGTGAGGTCGAGCGTTTGACGAACCCTCAGGTTAGTGGGTTCACGAATGCTGCGATCATAAAGCGGTGCCTCGTCGACCAGTGCTTTGTTCGGCATTTCGGCCACGAGAGTGCTACCGTTTCTGACCCGCAGTAATCCTTCATCGGTCACCTGCCCGATCCGCACTGCGTGCAAATCCCATTTCTTGAAGATGCCTTCCACCTCAGCCTCACGTCCACACCGCACGATGAACAGCATTCGCTCCTGTGACTCTGACAGCATGATTTCGTACGGCGTCATGCCAGTCTCGCGTTGTGGCACCTTGGCAACGTCGATCTCAATACCGGTTCCGCCCCTTGCTCCCATCTCACACGTCGCGCAGGTCAGCCCGGCCGCGCCCATGTCCTGGATGCCGACCAGCGCATCGGTACGAATTGCTTCGAGACAGGCCTCGAGCAACAGCTTCTCCATAAACGGATCGCCAACCTGGACATTGGGACGTTTCTCAGCCGATGCTTCGTCAAACTCGGCCGACGCCATCGTTGCACCATGGATCCCGTCGCGGCCGGTCTTGGCACCAACGTAGTAGACCGGGTTGGCTACTCCCTCGGCCCGGCCCCTGATGAGGGAATCGGCCTTAGCCACACCCAAGCAAAAAACGTTGACCAAGGGATTACCCGCGTAGCTGTCATCAAACGCGACCTCACCACCGACCGTCGGGATCCCAATGCTGTTACCGTACCCCCCAATCCCGGCAACAACGCCCTCGAATAAAGGACGGGTGCGTGGTTCGTCGAGTGACCCGAAGCGCAGCGAGTCGAGCAACGCGATCGGACGCGCGCCCATAGTGAAAATGTCACGAATAATACCGCCGACACCGGTGGCGGCACCCTGATACGGCTCGATGAAGGAGGGATGATTGTGCGACTCGATCTTGAAGACGGCTGCAAGTCCGTCACCGATGTCGATCGCGCCAGCGTTCTCACCAGGCCCCTGCAGTACCCGCGGGCCATTCGTCGGAAGTTTCTGGAGGTGGATACGCGAACTCTTGTAGCTACAGTGCTCCGACCACATCACTGAGAAAATTCCCAACTCCGTAAGGTTCGGCTCGCGACCAAGGGTGTCGAGGATACGCTGGTACTCCTCGGCCGTTAGTCCATGCGCCTCGATCGTCTCTCGCTTGATCGACATCGCTCGTTCAACAGAACTTAGTAACTCTCGCCCATAAACCGAAGACCGATGATAGCCTCCAGCGCACCTGCCGCACCGAACGCACCAGAAAGCAGCCAGCGAACTAAGGGGGCGACCGAAATGACCCCGAATCCGAATACGGCAGCAACCACCAGCATAACCGCTCCGAAGGCTAGAAGCACTCGCTCCATTCGCGCGCGTCCCGCTTGATCCAACATGGTTACCCCACTTGCGCGACGCCGGTGTCGACTACCGCGGCGACCGCTGACTCCAGAACAACTAAACCGTCGGCGCTGCCGATTGACATTTCGCACGCCCGCTCTGGGTGCGGCATCATGCCGACGACGTTGCGCCGCTTGTTGCAAATTCCAGCAATGGAATCGATCGAGCCGTTAACGTTCCACGCGTCAGACAGCTCGCCTGTCGGGGCCGTGTAGCGAAAAACGATCTGCCTGTTCGCCTCGAGCACCCTGACGATTTCCGGTGTGGCGTAGTAGTTGCCATCTCCGTGGGCGATCGGAATCTTGAGTTGCTGACCGACCTTGGCACTGCATGTAAAGGGTGTATTACTCTCCTCAACACGAAGATACACGTGTTCACAGATAAACTTGAGATGCTGGTTCCGCCGCATAGCCCCGGGCAAGAGGCCCGCTTCGAGCAGAACCTGAAAACCGTTACAGATACCGAGTACCGGGCCACCATCCGCAGCGAACTCGGCAACCCGTGTCATTATTGGTGAGAAGCGGGCGATTGCCCCGCTCCGCAGATAGTCACCGTAGGAAAAGCCTCCTGGCAGGACCAAGACATCTGCACCGCGAAGTCCCGCTTCTGTGTGCCACACAAACTCCGCTTGCTCGCCCAGCACGTGCTTCACGGCGTGGTAGACATCGTGATCACAATTAGAACCAGGGAACACCACTATGGCAAACTTCATGCGGCGCTCAATCCTCCACCTCAACGTGGTAATTCTCGATGACTGGATTCGCCAGCAGTTTATCGGCGACCTCAGTCGCCAGCGTCATCGCCTGCTCCGTATTATCAGCCTCGACATCGAGCTCGAAGTACTTGCCCTGGCGAACGTCCTGCACCACACCGTAACCGAGTGCGTGTAACGCATTCGCGATCGTCTTGCCCTGCGGGTCAAGGATTGCCGGTTTCAGCGTGACAAAGACTTTGGCTTTCATCGGTCGATTTCATCGGAAACATTGCTGAAAACGCGGTCAAAAATAGCGTCCACGTGGCGTAGGTGTACGTCCAGATCGAAGGCCTGATCGATCTCGTCAGCCGTGAGCACGCTGGCAACATCCGCATCAGCAAGTAGCAAGGTCTTGAAATCGTTCGGCTTGTCTTCTTTAGATGCTTGCATTGCATTTCGCTGGACCCAGTGATAGGCATCCTCACGTGATACACCGCGCTTCGCCAGCTGTAACAACACAGTCCCGGAGAATACCATTCCACGTGAGAGATCCAGGTTCACCCGCATGCGTTGCGGGTGAACGGCCAGGTCCCGAACGATCCGCGTGAAACGGCGGACCATGTGGTCCAGCACGCAGAAGCTGTCAGCCAGGATTACGCGCTCGACTGACGAATGGGAGATGTCGCGCTCGTGCCAAAGCGCCACATTCTCGAGAGCGGCTGTGGCGTACCCCCGCAACAGACGTGCCAACCCGGTCACTTGTTCACAGCCAATCGGGTTCCGCTTGTGCGGCATCGCCGACGAACCCTTCTGCCCCTTCGCAAACGGTTCCTCCACCTCGCCGATTTCAGTTTTCTGCAAACCCCGGACTTCGAGCGAGAATTTCTCGAGCGACGCGCCTGTGATGGCCAGAACACTGACTAGCTCGGCATGTCGGTCACGCTGGACGACTTGTGAGGCAACTAAAGGTGGGGTCAGCTCGAGTTGCACACAGACAGTTTGTTCGATCAACGGATCTAGGTGCGCGTAGGTACCAACAGCCCCAGAAATTTTACCGACGCTCACCACCTCGCGGGCGCGTTCCACACGCTCGCGGTCCCGCTGCAGTTCGGCGTACCAGAGCGCCAGCTTCAAACCGAACGTTATCGGTTCGGCGTGCATACCGTGGGTGCGGCCAATCATCGGTGTACGCCGGTGCTTCTCCGCCTGCGTACGGACTGCATTAGCTAACGCATTGAGGTCGGTAAGTAGAATCGTGCACGCCTCGCGTAATTGAATCGCCAGGGCCGTGTCGAGGACATCAGATGATGTCAGCCCGAAATGCAGCCACCGGGCCGACGGGCCGACCCGTTCTGCCACCGCCGTGGTGAAAGCGATGATGTCGTGCTTCGTCGTCTGCTCGAGTTCATCGACGCGGGCGGCGTCAACGGCGCCCTTTTCCCGTATGTCTCGCGCCGCTTTGGCCGGAACGAGACCACAATTCGCCATCGCCTCGGCAGCGGCAACTTCGACGCGGAGCCATGTGTCATAGCGGTACTGGTCGGTCCAAAGACGGCCCATCTCGGGCGTGGTGTAGCGAGGAATCATCTAAGAAAAACTCCAGGTTTCATAGATTTAAACGTTTCACTCTTCTTCAGAATGGGAGCACTTCCTGGTGACCTGGCCTCATGTTTGACCAGGGCGCCACCGTCCATGCACCCAGATCAACGGTCGGCGTCACACAATCCTGACTGGATACGACTACATCGACGTCATTGCGGCCACAAGCAGCTAGCGCCTCCCGACACGTCAACGCTGCGATCTCTGGCACATTGTTTACCCGACTCAGGTGCGCAAGCACGATGCAACGAACCGACTGCCCGAGATGATGGCGTACAAAGCTGGCCAACGACTCGTTCGATAAGTGGCCCTGCACGCTCGCGATCCGCGAACGTGTCGCCGAGTCGTAGGGACTCACCCTAAGCAGCTCGGTTGCGTGATTCGACTCAACCACAAGCACCAGACAATCACGGAACTGTTCGATCAGCTCGTCGGTCGTCGCACCAATATCCGTAGCGAATCCGATCACACCGTCCGTCGTCTCGATCCGAAACGCAATCGTTTCGGATGCGTCGTGTGGAATCCTGAATGAGTAAAACTGCAGATTCTTCACTCGTTCACTCCGATTTGGTGTAAGCACACGCCACTCGGCGACGTCAGCCACACCCCATTCGTCGCGGATCGTCATGGTTGCGTAGACCGGGACGGCGTGACGCCGTGAGAACAATCGCACGCCCTTGGTATGATCCCCGTGTGCATGGGTGATCACCAGTGCATCGATAGCGGTGGCGTCGATACCGAGTTGTGCTAAACGCCGACTGACGTCGCGGTAGCTCAAGCCGACATCAATCAGCACACGGGTGTTGCCGTCTGAAAGCAACGTGGCATTTCCTCCGCTGCCACTCCCGAGCACGGTTAGTTGAACCCCGATCACCTACTCCTAGGAAGACCCCAACTCTAGATGGGCCTCCGAAAGCGTCATCCCCCTTGCCGGCCCGAGCACAGTGGCCGCCAGTGGGCCATCCGCGAACAGATCGGATGCCACCTCCTGCACATCGGCGGCGGTTACTTGATCCAGGCCGGCCAAGTTCTCTGCTAGATCGATTTGACGACCAAAGCAAATCTCAGAACGTGCTAGCTGTGACATCCGACTGGTCGTGCTCTCGAGTCCAAGCACAAGGTTCCCCTTAAGGTGGTCCTTGGCCCGCTGCAGCTCTGACTCCGGCATGGGAGTAGTCTTTAGCTGCCGCATTTCGTCGACGACGAGACCAACTACCTGGCTGACCGCCGCGGTGTCACACCCGGCATAGATTTGCAGCGTTCCGGTATCGCGATAAGCAATTAAACTACTGCTTACCGAATATGCCAGCCCCCGTTTTTCGCGCACGTTCTGGAAAAGCCTGGAGCTCATTGACCCGCCTAACACGGTGTTTAGCACGTAGCTCGCGTAGCGCTGTTTATGGCCCTGCTCATACGCCTGCGTGCCTAGACACAGATGGCTTTGCTCCAGTTCCTTGTCACGCACCAGAAGTCGCGGATGTGGGGTTGGAGGGGTAACCATGACCGCCGTCCCGTTTACCGGCAGCCCGCCGAAGGCATCGCCGATGAGATCGCGGACCGCTTGGTGCTCGATGTGGCCGGCCGCTGCGATGATCAGATTATCGCCAACATAGGCTCCACCAAAAAAATCCTGCACCAATGGGCGCGTGATGCGCCCGACCGATTCTGGTGTTCCGAGGATCGAACGTCCTAACGGGTGTTCAGGCCAGAAGTTGGCGCTGAAAATTTCGTGCACGAGATCGTCCGGAATGTCCTCGACCATCTTGATCTCTTCGAGAATGACCTTCTTCTCGCGCCCTATGTCCTCGTCGTTAAACGCTGGTCGCAACAACAAATCCGATAACATCTCCACCGCACGGGAGAGGTGTTCATCGAGCACCTTGATGTAGTAGCTGGCGCACTCTTTCGCGGTGAACGCATCGAGTTGACCGCCGATCGAATCGATCTCCTGCGCAATGTCTTCGGCGGACCGGGTGGTAGTACCCTTGAAGAGCATGTGCTCAACGAAGTGCGCAATCCCAGCGTAGTCTTGATGCTCGTGGCGCGAGCCTTTTGTCAGCCAGACACCAAGACTAACTGACCGGACGTCCGGCATCGTCTCGGTAAGAAGACACAGACCATTGTCGAACTGGTCGCGAACGATCATTTAGAAGAAAGGCCTAGCCCGCGCCACCGAACGGCGACGTCACGCCGCGCGCAAATCATTGCACAGAAGGGAATTAGACGAACACTCTCGTCCACTCATAATAACACGCACTTGGCGAGCGCTTCAACAGCCCCCGTGGCCGGGTGCCAACAAAATTCCTCGTCTCGCGTGCTAACATGCCGACCTTCCGGTCCTCCGCTCCGGACATCGTCATGAGTGCCCTACAGAACATCGCTGAACTGGAGCTGGCTGAGATCGAATCGTTACTCGGTGCCTTTAACGCCGAACCCTTCCACGCACGCCAGATCTATCGCTGGATGTACCGCCACGGTGTCACGGATTGCTCCGAGATGACAGATTTGTCGCTCGGTCTCCGTGAGCAACTCACGGCGAAGTTCGTCATCTCGACACCCGAGGTGCAGCATGTCGACTATTCTGATGATGGCACTATGAAGCTGCTGCTCGAGCTGACGGACAGGGCTCGGATCGAGACCGTCTTCATCCCGCACACCCCCCGCATGACCTTTTGCGTTTCGACTCAGGTCGGCTGCGCGATGCGGTGCGGGTTTTGTCTCACGGGCAAGATGGGTCTAATCCGAAATCTGACAGCCGGGGAAATCGTTGGGCAGGTACGCATCCTAGTCCGCATGCTCGGCCTAGCCGAGAAGCGTTTCAACATCGTGCTCATGGGAATGGGTGAACCGCTCCACAACTACGACGCAACGATGAAGGCACTACGGATGCTGACCGCCTCCGCTGGCTTGGGAATTTCAGAACGTCGTATCACACTCTCGACGATCGGGGTACTGCCGGCGCTCGAGCGTCTCGCGACAGAAGCCATCATGCCCAACCTTGCGATCTCGCTGCACGCCACAACCGAAGAGCTCCGTGGGCGGCTCGTGCCAGTTAATCGCCGCTACGGTCTGGCTGACCTGATTGCAGCCTGCCGCCGCTTTCCCATGAAGAGGCGGCAGCGGATCACGTTTGAGTACGTGTTGCTCCGCGGTGTCAACGACTCGGCGGCTGACGCGACACGACTCGCTAAACTCCTCGCAGGAACTCGGGCTAAGGTCAACGTTATTCCGTTCAATGCAGCACCTGGTCTTCCCTACAGCCGGCCGTCCGATGACCAAGTTAATTGCTTTTCGAGGACCCTCGCCGAGCGCGGCGTCACTGTCTCGGTCCGAAAAAGTCGGGGCCGCGATATCCGCGGCGCTTGCGGTCAGCTTATTGTCGAGGGTACGCAGCCATCACCTGCGCAGCTGACGGCGGCGTTTCTGGAATAGGGCCGGGCTATCCGCCTTGGCCAACCGCCTTCACCGAAGTTATCGAGGATCTTGCTGAAACCGCTCGCGAGCGGAAGACCCTGCACTACATATCAGCACCGACGACCTCCCCACTCAAGCGTTCGCTCGCCATGGCGATCCGTACCCGCACCCGCTCGTTGTCGGGCCGAACCGATGTTAGGCGAACCTTTAAGTAATTGTCGGTAACCGCCAGTGTGCCACCAGCGTCCTTCAACGTGAGCGCTGGGCGCACGGAGCCCACCTGCGAGGTCCGAAAGCGCGCCGCCAGTGTGACACCGATGTCACGAACCGCCTTCCCGCGCCGCCGAATCTCGCTTCCAAACACTTTGTCCGGCAGGTGGGTGGCATCGGTTCCAGGCCGATCAGAATATGGAAAGACATGCAGGTAGGTCAGCGGGCTCTTTGAGAGGAATGAGATCGTCGCATCAGCGTCGGCTGACGACTCGCCAGGAAAACCCACGATCATGTCTGAACCTATGCCTGCGTGAGGCAACCGTGCGCGGATCGAGGTTACCAGGCGCCGGAAATAATCGACCGTATACGGACGGCGCATGGCCCGTAGTATCCGATCGCTCGCATGCTGCAGCGGAAGATGAAAGTGCGGCGCGAACCGAAAGCTTCCGGCCACGAGGTCTACGATCGCCGGCGTGCAGTCCATTGGCTCCAATGAGCTGATGCGGAAGAGGATCGACGACGGATGGCGATCAAGCGCACGCAGTAGATCCAGGAGAGTGACCCCCGATGCGAGATCCCGCCCGTATGATCCCAAATGGACACCGGTAACCACGACCTCTCGAAAGCCGGCCGCGGCCACACGGTCGACCTCGGTCAGCACGTGCGCCAGCGTCACGCTGCGCCCACGGCCGCGAGTCGATGGAATGATGCAATAAGCACATGTCTCGTTGCACCCAGTCTGCACGCGGAGGGTGTAGCTAGTCCGGCCGGCCATCCCTGGTGGCGCAATGTCACCACACGCGCCATCGCCGCCGGCGAAGCGGTCGAGCGGTCAAGCGAGTCCGACAACCGTTCGATAAATCGATCCTTGTCGTCATTTGGAAGAACCCCAACGACACCCGGCAACGCGGTGAGATCGGTAGCAGCTCGAGTAGCGTAGCAGCCGGTCGCTACAATCCGTGCCGCAGGGTTGATTCTGGCAATGCGTCGGATGACCTGGCGCGCACCCTGATCGGCCGTTGCCGTCACCGAACAAGTGTTGACGACGACGAGGTCGGCATCCTCCAGAGGCACCGCATACCCCCCTACTGTATGCAGCTGCTGCTCGATACCAAGCGTGTCGGCTTGGTTGACCCGGCAACCGAAAGTTACGACTGCATACTTCACCAAGTAAAGTGTACTCGACCGACAGGGATTAGACGTTCGCAATCGAAAAGGACTGTCGTCTTAACGGATATATATGATCTTTCGACTTAGGTTCGAGAATACCCCTCCAGTCATAACTCTGTTACATCCTGAGACCCTAATTGCTGAGTTGAATGTCATTTCGCATCTTGAGGCGTGTGTCGTAGGATGGAAGCTTCATACGGGAGGAACTAAATTATGCGCTCCGCTTTTCTGTCGTGGACCATTGCTGCCTGCGCGATCGTCGTGGTAACCATCGTCGCCTCCCGGAGGCCAGAAGCCGTGGTATCAGCATTGCCGGCGCTCGCGACAACGGATGAGAGACTCGACGACCTTAAACGCGAAGTCTTGATCGACGTCGAAAGCCGTCGTGATTTCACTCAGCAGATGGTCGATAGCATTTTCAGCTTCAGCGAGCTTGGGTTCCAGGAGTTCGAGACTCAACGATACGTAACCGGCATCCTTGAAGAACATGGCTTTGCGATCAATAAGGGTGTCGCTGGGATACCGAGCGGCTGGATTGCGACGTGGGGTTCGGGCAGACCAGTTATCGCGCTGGGGACCGACGTTGACGGTATCCCACAAGCATCACAGAAACCTGGTGTCGCCTATCGGGAACCGATGATCCAAGGAGCACCGGGGCACGGAGAGGGACACAACTCTGGCCAGGCGGTCATCGTAACGGCGGCGCTCGCGGTCAAGAAGATTATGGCACGGGAAAACCTGCCGGGTACTCTCATGATCTGGCCGGGTATCGCGGAGGAACAGCTTGGCGGCAAGGCCCACTACGTACGGGCCAGAGTCTTCGATGACGTGGACGTGGTGCTCTATTGCCACGTTGATACCGACCTCACGACTAGTTGGGGCGATAGTAGCGGTAACGGGTTGGTGTCGATCGAGTACCTCTTCGAGGGCGAGAGCGCCCATGGCGCGGGGTCGCCCTGGGACGGCCGAAGTGCGCTTGACGCCGTGGAGCTGATGAATATCGGGTGGAACTACCGCCGGGAGCATTTACGGATCCAGCAGCGGTCGCACTATGTAATCACCGACGGAGGCGACCAGCCGAACGTCGTGCCGCCTACGGCTAGTGTCTGGTACTTCTTTCGCGAAACCGACTATGACCAAATCATGCGGATGTGGCGAACCGGCGATGCTATTGCCAGGGGCGCCGAAATGATGACAGACACGACGATGACGTCTCGTGTCCTTGGCGCGGCCTGGCCGCAACACATGAACAAAGTGATCGCCGAGGCAATGTTCGAAAACATTAAATTAGTCGGCATGCCTAAATGGTCGGACACGGACCAACAGTTCGCCAGAGCGGTGCAGAAGATGCTTGGCGCCGAAGAGAGTGGCCTGAAAACCAACGTAGACGAGACCGTGAGCGGTCAAGAGCGGATTCCAGATCGCGAGCGGCGTGGCGGTGGGTCTGACGACATCGGCGATATCTCTTGGGTGGTTCCGACCGCTTCGTTGCGGTTCCTCTCAAACATCAGCGGCGGGCAGGGACACAACTGGAACAAGGCAATTGCGATGGCAACACCGATCGCGCACAAGGGTTCGACGGCCGGTGCCAAAGTGCACGCTATGACGGTACTCGACCTGCTGTTAAAACCGGAGCTGGTGGAGGGCGCCTGGGATTACTTCAACAACGTCCAGACTAAGGACCGGCATTACACCTCATTCCTGCGACCAGAGGACAAACCGGCGATCTGGCTCAATAGAGAAATCATGGCTCGATTCCAGGAGGCACTCAAAAAGTACTACTACGACCCGTCGCAATACGATACGTATCTCGAGCAGCTGGGCATCGAGTACCCAACGATTCGTAAGGCCGCGGAGAACTAGCGATCAGGCCTCATGCGATTCTTGTGACGAACCCGAAATACCCATTCCAGCGGCTCGTGAACCAATTGCGATCGCACCACGGGGACACACCTTGAACTCACTGGTAATGGTCACGGTGTGGTTCGGCAAGCAGGAGAGAAATCTGTGTGCTGCACTCCGCAGGTGGAGAGCATCATGTTGTCAGATGTGCTCGTTGTCACAACTAAGAAGAAACCGCTGAGCGCGGTCTGCTTGCGGCACTATCAGCTGTAGAATATCCGTCCTGGGAGGACCAATGGCCGACTACAACTACGAGGAATTGAAACACAAGACCGTCGCTGAACTCAGGCAGATCGCAAAGGATCTCGACCACAAAGCGACCAAGGATTACACGCAACTCAACAAGGAGGACCTAATGCAAGCGGTGTGTAAGGCCCTCGGCGTTGATACCCTCGAACATCCCCAGGAGATGATGAGTGGCTTCGACAAGGCTAATGCCAAGGCAAAGATACGCGCGCTGAAGTCTGAACGGCAGACTGCGCTTGAAGCCCACGATTACGCCAAACTCAAGAGCGTCAGACGCCACTTGCATCGGCTCAACCACCGGATCCGTATACACGTGCGCTAGTTGGCCAGGGAGACCATCGCGGGAAGTTTAATGAGCGACGCAGCTGATCGGGTACTGACCAACCGTCACGGGATTCCAGTAGAGCTAGCCGACGCGCGCAAGATTCGTTACCGCAACAAGACCAGCTACCGCGTGGCGCACTGGCCAATCTGGATTTGGGTGTTCTTTATTACCCCTGGCCCTCTCACTTTCGACCTCTTTGAGAGCGGCTTCGATGCTCGGATGACGATGTGGCTCACGCTCGTGTTGTTCGCGACTGGCATGGCCGCGCTCCGCGGGCGACTTCCAGGTTGCGAGCCGCGGCCTTACATCATCCGCTTCACTGAGGACCGACCCAACCCTCTCTATCGGCGAATCTGCTACACCTTTGCCTGGAGCGTTATCTTGACCTTCTGGTTTCTCAATATCAGCGGGCTCAGCATCGCGGTGGTTACCGGAGAGTGGATGCTGCGTCAGCTCTACGAAACTGTTTACTTCCCGATGGTGATTCTCGTCTGGCTCTTGGGCGCGTCCGGGCAATTGCCACGGGTGAAGTCCTCAACGAAGGGCGAGGGGCACGAGCGGCGATTATTCTATGGTTCGTTGTGGGCAGTTTGCTTTGCGCAACCCATGTTGTGGCTACTCTGGCCCATCGTACCAGCGGGCCGTGCCGGCGATCTCCTCAAGCTTTGCGTTTTCCTCGGTATCATGATCTTTGTCGGGTGGTTGTCGTATTTGGGTAAGCTTCCTCGGACTCGGCCGATCGTACCAGGCGAACTCGCCGTGAGCGATTGACGAATAAGCCCTTAACTTTCCAACAATGCGACCTTGACCTAGCCAGGCGCGAACTCGGGTAATGTGCACTTGCTTCTCGTAGGCAACATGGCCAATCGCCGAAATCGGTGTGGCTCTCGCCAATAATTCGCTTCCTGATCCAGTGCTGCTCACCTGCCGATTTCCAACAAAAGCCGGAATGGTTTGTCGATAGACCGAGCGGTCTGCAAAGGAGGACCGAGCCTAGCTCGGCTAAGTGGCTACTATCAAAAGCCTGATAAACCAAGAACTACCCGACGGCCTTGACGACGAGGGCCTTTAGCTCTGGCTTCAGTTCCAACCCGGACGCTGCATGGCGACCCCGGTCGGACATCTTCCGCCAGGTCTTCCGGAGGATGTCGATGAGTTTCACCTCGTCGTGCTGGCCGGCAAAGACCTCGAGGTAGTGTTCCAAAAAAACTAAACAAATCACGTCCTCGAGCAGCTGTGCGTCCGGATCCGCCTTTAATTTCTCTTTGCGCAGCAGTGCCTGCACATGATTAATCGTCACGTCATCATAACCAACCTCGCGCAGGATCTCCCGTGCCGTCTCGGCGTGAAAACTCGCAAGGGTCGTCCGCCACTGGCGGTAACCGTGCCGGCCGGTCGGATAGCGGGACCGTGGAATAGTCCATCGGCGGATATGCTGGGCGCGCGCGGCAAGGCGCACCGGTTCAGTGGCGTCTGTTGCGAACCGCTCAAGCCACGCCGTCATGCGGCGCGCGTACACCAGTTCCTTCGGCTGCGGCACGCCATCAACAAGCTCGTGGTTCGGGTCCTCTGTGTTCACCCGGTCAAATCGAACGATCGCGTCAGTAAATCGAGTGCTCTCCAGGTTTCCGAGGTCAGGTGACTCCGACGACATACTCTCCTTTTCCCAGATGCAACGTGCCGTCAAGGAACACGTCTCTCCTGCGAAGTATTCGAGGTTGGTAAACCCCGCACGATATCACGACATCCAGACCTCAGCCCTACGATCAAAGCCTTCACATGGCTCACCGGCAACAAGGTGCCGCAACCGACTACCCCCCTAGCAAGCCCGCGCGCCCTCAGGCCCGGTCGAACTCTGCCAGGGCACCGACTTGACGAATGGGGTGTTCAGCGGTTACAAAAATAGGGAGATGTATGTGTCTTCGCCGTTCGCGGTCTGCTGTTGTATGGAGCCCACCGTGGGCCCCGTGCTGACCGTCGTACCGCGTTAAATCCTTATCATTAATAGTCATAGCACCAAACGCGTAAGACTAAAAGCCCGGGAGATAAATACTCCCCGGGCTTTTTTTATGAACTTTAAGTGGACGTTAAGATGAGCACACCGTTGTTCCCGATATTTCTCAAACTGACTGGCCGAAGGGTTGTGCTCGTTGGGGGTGGAGAGGTCGCCAGCGTAAAGCTTCAAGGCCTGCTCGACGCCGACGCCACCGTTTCGGTCGTAGCACCCACGGTAACGCCAGACGTCGAGCGAGCTGGTGTGTCGATCACTAGACGGGCCTTTAAGCCTGCGGATCTCGACGCTGCCTGGTTCGTCGTTGCCGCTGCAACGCCTGAGGTCAATCGCCAGGTCTCGCTCGCAGCTAACGCTAGGCAAATCTTCGTCAATGCTGTTGATGATCCACTGAACGCCACGGCGTATCTAGGCGGTGTCGTTCGCCGGGCCGGCGTGACATTCGCGATCTCGACGGACGGCAAAGCTCCGGCACTCTCGGGTCTTCTCCGCGAGGGCCTTGAGGCAATCTTGCCAGAAACAGAACTCGAACGCTGGATGCAACAAGCCGTAACACTCAGACCCGTGTGGCGCACTGAGGGTGTACCGATGAAACATCGACGACCACAACTCCTTGAGGCATTAAATCGTTGGTACGATCATAATTAGAAACTCGAATTTTTAGTCCCTGGAATAATCTTATGTCATTGGGGTTTATTTCCCTCGTTGGTGCCGGTCCTGGCGATCCAGAACTGCTTACGGTCAAAGCACTGCGTCGACTAGAGTCCGCAGATCTGGTGCTGTATGACGCCCTCGTCACACCCGAGGTCGTAGCGCTAGCACCGGCCGCCCAGCGATTCTGTGTTGGCAAGCGCGCCGGCCGAAAATCGGTAAGCCAACAGACTATTCACCGTCTGATGATCCGGGGGGCGTGGCAGGGAAAGAAAGTCGTCCGACTCAAGTGCGGCGACCCCTTCGTATTAGGAAGAGGGGGCGAAGAGGCACTCGCCCTCAAGGCAGCAGGAATCCCGTTTGAGGTAGTACCTGGGTTAACGAGCGCGGTCAGCGCCCCGGGGCTGGCCGGTATTCCGCTCACGCATCGTGGCATCGCGTCTGGGTTCGCGGTGGTTTCCGGGCATGCAGAAAGCGTATTCCGACCCATTCTTGAGGCGATCACGCCCAACTCGCTCACGGTAGTGGTCCTGATGGGGCTGGCTTCACGAAGCAGGATCGCGGCACTGCTGTTCGACTGTGGGTGGCGATCTGATACGCCAACCGCCGTCGTTGTGTCTGCGTCGACTGATCGCATGCACAGCTGGTTCGGACGGCTCGACGAACTGTCCCAGTTTCCGGTCGGGATAGGCGATCATGCGCCCGGCACGATAGTAATAGGTGATGTTGTGACGCTCCGCTCACTGATCGATGGCAGTGCGGACTCAAGCACGTTTCAGGCTGTCGCCCTGTCACGATGACGGACCGTGAAGTTTAAACATTGGACCTTGAATCCACTTGAGGTGTGACGTGACCTGGAAAGAAACACTAACCGAACGGATTGCGGCGGACCTAGCAGAGGAGATCGATACCTACGAAAACCAGATCGCCCTCCGGCGACAAGGGAAAATCGAAGAAAAGGTGTTCGCGGAAACAAGGTTGCGCCGCGGCGTCTACGGTCAGCGGTACGACAACGGTCAGCGAAACGATGGCACCGGCCCAAAACCGTTGGTGTATCCGTGCGGACCGCTAACCAAGGGACCGGACACCGTGTGGGATGCGCCAGGAATGCAACGGATCAAGATCCCCTTTGGCGGTCTGAATCCGGATCAGATGGACGTGTTGGCTGACCTCGCTGAGGAATACAGCGATGGGATCTGCCACATCACTACGCGACAGGATATACAGCTACATTATGTCCACATCGACGACACGCCAAACCTGATGCGCCGCCTGGCCGGCGTCGGCATCACAACACGTGAGGCTTGCGGAAATAGTGTTCGTAACGTCACGGCTTGCCCTATCGCTGGTGTCTGCCGAAACGAGGCGTTCGACGTAACACCGTACACGAAGGCGTGCATGCAGTTTCTGCTCGGTCATCCTGACATCCAGGATTTCGGCCGTAAGTTCAAAATTGCCTTCTCTGGGTGCCGTGAGGAAGCCTGTGGTTTGGTATCGATGCACGATCTTGGCTTCATTGCCGTGACCCGTGTAGTCGACGGTCTAACGACGCGCGGCTTCGAGACCTACGTTGGTGGCGGCCTTGGTGCAGTAGCCTACCAGGCCCAGTTGTTCGATTCCTTCCTGCCCGAGGCCGAGGTGCTGCCCTTAGCACAGGCAATCGCCCGCGTGTTTGCGCGACTCGGCGAGAAGCGGAATCGTGCACGGGCACGAATTAAGTTCCTAGTCGCCCGGCTCGGCCTGGATGAATTCAAACGGCTAGTCCTTGAGGAACGCGCCAAGCTACCAACCGATGCTCGCTGGACGGACTATCTATCGGACTTGTCATCCTGCGCCGAAACGCCTCTAAAGCCCGGCGAATTACTCAACGAAGACACCAAGCGGAAAGGCTTCGGGGCTTGGTACCGTACCAACGTCTATCGCCAACGCCAACCTGGCTACGCGGTCGCGACCATCACACTGCCGCTTGGTGATTTGACGGCGTTCCAAATGCGAGAGTTGGCCGATATCGCGAGGCGATATGTCGGTGACACCGTTCGGACGACTGTCGAACAGAATATCGTGTTGCGATGGGTGAGCGAGTCCGACCTGCTCGACCTGCATCGAGAGCTAAAGACCATCGGTCTCGGTGCTCCAGGCGCCGGAACTTTGACCGATATCACAGCCTGTCCGGGTACCGACACGTGCAAACTCGGGATTACCTCCTCACGTGGGCTGGCAGCAGAGTTGTCGTCGAGTCTCACTGGAGAATCGTTCGGTGTCGATCAGGCCGTTAATAGTCTCCGCATTAAGACGAGCGGTTGTTTTAACTCATGCGGCCAGCACCATATCGCTGATCTCGGGTTCTACGGCGTTAGCCGACACGTTGGAGGCTATACCGTACCCCACTTCCAGGTCGTGCTTGGGGGAAAGTGGGTGAACAACGCGGGTGCTTATGGGCTCCCGATCGGCGCGGTTCCGTCGAAGAAGATCCCCGAGGTAGTTAAGCGAGTCGCTGACCGCTTCATGCAGGAACGTCACCCAGCTGAAACGTTCCAGCAGTTTACGCAGAGGATCGGCAAGCGTGCCTTGAAAGCAATGTTTGAAGACCTCACCCACGTGCCGGCCCATGATACCGACACGAACTACTACTCGGATTGGGGTGATCCACGGGAGTTCACGATCGGCGACATGGGCGTTGGCGAGTGTGCCGGAGAAGTCGTTTCGCTTTCCGAGTTCGACCTGGCCGCTGCCGAAGCCCAGCTATTTGAGGCACAAATTCAGCTCGAGGAAGAGAATTACCAGAAGGCCGATGAATTGGCGTATGGCTCTATGCTTGTGGCTGCCAAAGGTCTTATCAAGACCGCGTTTATTGATATCGCCGACCAACCCGATCAGATTATTGATGAGTTCCGTGCCCGTTTTTACGACACGAAGCTGTTCTTCGATAAGTACGCGGGTGGAAAGTTCGCCAACTATCTTTTCAGTCGGCATGCCAACCCGGTGCGCTCGGCTACACAAGAGACGGTCCACCAGCTCATCGGTGAAGCACAGTTGTTCCTCGAAGCAAGTCATGCCTGCCAAACGCGTCTGGCAGCACGTGGAGTGCAAGGGTTACCACCGGTCGCGACTCTGGTCACCTGAGCTTAGTGGTCGAGATGTCTCGCTTAATTGACGATCTACAGCGGATTGGCCTTAAGGTTTTTGCCGAATCAACGAACCCACCTTCGCCACGAGAGTTCGTACCAATCTTCCATCGGTGGATCCAGACGAGCGCCGTTGATGGGTTACTCATCGACGTTGCCGACTACTCCCACCTGCAGCAAGAACCTAGCATCGTGTTGGTGGCGCATGAAGCCAACTACACCTTCGACTTTGGTGACGGACGGATGGGGCTGCAGTTCTCCAGAAAACAGTCGATCGATGGCCCGTTGGATGTGCGTTTGACAACGCACTGCCGGGTACTCCTCACCGCGAGTCGGCTCCTGGAAGAGGACCCAGTGCTTGATGGGCGTCTGCGGTTTCGTGGTGACAAGATCCAGCTCGTAGCGAACGACCGCCTACTTGCGCCAAACACCGAAAAGACGCGTTCAGACCTAGAAGGTCCGGTGTTTTCTTTTGCCACAAAGCTCTTTGGGAAAGCTCCGTGCACCATTACTCATTCTGCAAATCCACGTGACCGCCTAACCCTGACGATCAAAACGGCCAAGTCAGTCTCTTTGGACCAGCTGCTCGCACGTCTTGGATGAAACCGTGGGGCAATACCATAGTCAGCCGGATTAGTTTTCGTTCCTATCACCCACTACGTACACCGTCTAACCCGTGACAGCTGATTCAGCAACGACTTAACTCATTCATGTATATAACTTTATTTAGATGAGCACGTTCTGTTATATGCCCTATCTCGCCCATCTTTAGAATTAGCTTTACTAATATAGAAATAGCTGACTATTAGCTACACTTGTGATAAATTGTCTTGCTCATGCATCTCGATGCACTGAGCATTTTCTGCGACGTTGTGCGCCATCAGAGCTTCTCACGCGGCGCGACAGCGAACTCAGTCAGTCAGTCAGCCGCCAGTCAGGCGGTACGTCAGATTGAGAAGCAGCTTGGCGCGCAGCTGATCGATCGATCCAAACGACCATGGCAGCTGACGCCGGAGGGACAAATATTCTTCAAGGGCTGTCAGGAGATCGTCGAGCGATATCACGAGCTGGAAGACGCTGTGCAACGACGACAACACCCCTCCGGCTACACGGTTCGGCTCGCTTCAATCTACTCGGTTCGATTGTACGACCTTAGTCAGTACGGCGACCAGTTTCGTTCCTCCGTACCAGGTGCCGGTGTGGATCTGGAGTACATGCACCCCGATCAAGTGTACGAGCGGGTTCTTAATGATCAGTCTGATCTGGGTCTGATCTCTTTTGCGAACCCCGGCCGGGAGCTGACGGCCATCTCCTGGCAAAGCCAGACGATGGTCATAGCTTGTCTACCGGGACACCGATTCGCGCGATTCAACGGTGGAAAGGACGGCTTACACCCTCGTGAGCTGGCTAATGAGCCTTTCGTCGCCTTCGAACGTGGCCTTCCGGTACGGCGGGAAATTGATCGGTTCCTTAAGCGGTGTGAAGTGGACGTGCCGGTCGTTGCGGAGTTCGACAACATAGAGAATATCAAGCAGGCAGTCGAAGACGGCGGCGGCATCGCAATCCTACCCGAGCCGACGCTCCGACGCGAGGTGCAGCGCAAAACCCTCGTTAAGGTGCCCTTGCGATCGAGGGATGGAGAACCACCATTCGTCCGGCCGTTGAGTGTCATCCACCGTCGAAAACGCTGGCTTAATCCGGCGGTGACGGAGTTTATTGAGCTCCTCCGAGCAGGCAGTTCTTCCGCAGTTAGCGCGCAGTAGAAATAAGTTCTTCCGCAGTTAGCGCGCAGTAGAAATAACATGAACACGCCACAGGCACTCCAGAACGGCGCTCCTCCACGAGTCCAGGGTCTTTACGACCCTCGACACGAGCACGACTCGTGCGGGGTGGGGTTCGTTGTCAATATCAAGGGCCAGAAGTCACACAAGCTGGTCGAACAGGCCTTCGAGGTCGCAACCAACCTCCTCCACCGGGGTGCATGCGGATGCGAAGCCAATACCGGTGACGGCGCTGGGATGCTGCTGCAGTTGCCACATCGGTTCTTCCGGAAGGAAGCCGAACGGCTAGGTGTCGAATTACCGGCAGCCGGTGCGTACGGCGTCGGCATGGTTTTCCTACCGCGGGACCCCGCCGAGCGAAGCCGTATCGAAAAACTCTTCGCGAACATCGCGATCGAAGAAGACCAACTGGTGCTCGGCTGGCGCAACGTTCCGACCGATGATTCCCTGCTCGGCAAAACGGCGAAGAGCAGCGAGCCGGTCATCCGACAAATCTTCATCGGTCGCGGAACATCGCTCGACGGCCTGCCTGACGCCCATGTCAGGTTTGAACGAAAACTCTACCTGATCCGGAAGCGCGTTACCCACGCCGTCGAGAACCTCTCCTTGAAGGAGAAACATCTCTTCTATGTTGCGAGTCTGTCGTCGAACACTATCGTTTACAAGGGAATGCTGATCGCGGATCAGGTCGAAACAATGTTCTCCGACCTGACCGACCCCACCGTAGAGTCGGCGCTAGCGTTGGTACATCAACGTTTCTCTACCAACACATTCCCGTCTTGGCCGCTGGCGCATCCATATCGTTACATCGCACACAACGGGGAAATCAACACACTTCGCGGAAACATTAATTGGATGCGGGCGCGTGAGGCGTTGTGCCGCTCGGACGTGTTCGGCGAGGACCTGCAGAAGCTGTTCCCTATCATTCGAGAAGGGCAGAGCGACACGGCGACATTCGACAACGTTCTGGAGTTCCTGGTGCTGACGGGTCGTCCGCTGTCCCACGCTGTACTGATGATGATTCCGGAGCCATGGAAAAATCACGAGTCGATGACCCCAGAGCGGCGCGCCTTCTACGAGTACCACGCCGCCCTCATGGAACCGTGGGATGGGCCGGCATCAATCGCTTTTACGGACGGCACGGTCATCGGTGCCGTACTCGACCGTAACGGTCTTCGACCATCACGATACTACGTCACCAAAAACGACATGGTGATCATGGCCTCTGAAGTCGGCGTGCTCGACATCCCGCCTGAGAACGTCCTGGTGAAGGAACGCCTCCATCCTGGCCGTATTTTCCTCATCGACACGTCACAGGGCCGGATCATCGACGACGAGGAAATCAAATCTAAGCTCGCTCGGGAGCATCCGTATGCCGAATGGTTAGCAGCCGAGGCCGTCCACCTTGACGACCTGCCCAAAGCCCCGTACACGCCACCAGCTTCGCGGGAGACGGTACGCCGGCGCCAGCGCGTGTTCGGTTACACGGAAGAAGACCTTCGCATTCTGGTTGGCCCAATGGCACGCGACGGAGCTGAACCGATTGGCTCGATGGGTAACGACGCAGCCCTAGCTGTGCTATCAAACCGCTCGCGGCTGCTATACGACTACTTCCAGCAATTGTTCGCGCAAGTAACGAACCCTCCGCTCGATGCGATAAGGGAAGAGTTGGTGACTGACATGGGCTCGTCACTGGGAGCCGAGCGGAATCTTTTGGCACCCGGACCTGCATCGTGTCACCACATCAAGATCGACTACCCAGTGCTCGACAACGACCAGCTAGCCAAGCTACGTCTCATCCCTGATCCAGCGTTCCGCTCCACGACAATCCCGATGCTCTTCGACCCTGAGGACGGCGCGTTCGGTCTGGAGCGAGCAATGGAAGAATTGTGCCACCAGGTCAACGTGGCAGTCGCCGAAGGTTATACGCTGATCGTGCTCTCGGACCGCGGTGTCGATCGTCATCACGCACCGATTCCTAGTTTGCTAGCAACAGCCGGAGCACATCATCACCTGGTGCGAGATGGCACACGCACGAGGTGTTCGTTTGTCGTCGAGTCAGGCGAAGTGCGTGAAGTTCATCATATGGCCCTCTTGCTGGGCTACGGCGCTGACGCTATCAATCCGTATCTTGCGTTTGAAACCATCGAGGATCTCGTCTTCAATGGAACGGTGGGTGACATCGACCTGCACCAGGCCCTGCAACATTACATAAAAGCTGGCACGAAGGGCATCCTCAAAGTTATGTCGAAGATGGGGATCTCAACGCTACAAAGCTACCGCGGGGCGCAGATCTTCGAAGCGGTCGGGCTCGAAAAAGCCTTCGTCGATCGCTATTTCACCTGGACCGCGTCCAGGGTTGGCGGAATTGGGATCGACATGGTGGCGGAAGAGGTCATCCAGCGTCACGCGCAAGCGTTTCCCGAGCGTGTCCGTGAAGACGATGCGCTCGATTCAGGCGGCGAGTATCAGTGGCGGCGTGACGGCGAGTATCACCTGTTTAATCCAGAAACGGTCTACAAGCTTCAGCATGCGACACGCAGCGGGCAATATGCCATCTACCGGGAATTCGCGAAATTCGTCAACGACCAGAGTCGCCAGCGGGCGACACTCCGCGGATTGTTCGAGCTCAAACCAACAGGCGAACCGATTCCTATCGCCGAGGTCGAACCAGTCGAAAGCCTTCTCAAACGCTTCTCCACCGGTGCGATGTCCTACGGATCCATTAGTAAAGAAGCGCACGAGACTTTAGCCATCGCCATGAACCGGCTGGGTGGCAAGTCGAACACGGGCGAGGGAGGTGAGGACCCGGCGCGGTATAAACCCGATCCGAACGGAGACTTCCGACGGAGCGCAATTAAACAGGTCGCCTCGGGTCGCTTTGGGGTCACGAGTGAATATCTAGTTAATGCGGACGACCTGCAGATCAAGATGGCACAGGGTGCCAAACCAGGCGAGGGCGGGCAGCTTCCGGGGTTTAAGGTGTATCCGTGGATCGCAAAAGTTCGGTATTCGACGCCGGGGGTAGGCCTAATCTCGCCACCACCGCATCACGACATCTACTCAATCGAGGATCTGGCTCAGCTCATCCACGATCTGAAAAACTCGAATCCGCGGGCCCGCATACACGTCAAATTGGTGGCCGAGGTCGGGGTCGGAACGGTTGCGGCCGGTGTGTCCAAGGCCCATTCCGACGTTGTGCTCATCTCGGGCCACGACGGTGGAACTGGCGCATCCCCGTTGACAAGTATCAAACATGCCGGAGTGCCTTGGGAGCTCGGGCTTGCCGAGACGCAGCAGGTGCTGGTGCTCAACAACCTGCGCGACCGAATCGTCGTTCAAGTCGACGGCCAGATGAAAACAGGGCGCGATGTCGTCATCGGCGCTCTGCTCGGCGCGGAGGAGTTCGGCTTCTCCACGGCACCGCTTGTTGTTTCCGGCTGCATCATGATGCGCGTCTGCCATCTCGACACTTGTCCGGTCGGCGTCGCCACCCAGAACCCAGAGCTGCGCAAGCACTTTACCGGCAAACCTGAGTTCGTTGAAAACTACTTCCGGTTCGTGGCCGAGGAAGTGCGCGAGCTGATGTCCTGGCTTGGGTTTCGCACGGTGGACGAAATGATCGGTCGCCCGGATCGCCTCGATATCAAACCTGCGGTTGATCATTGGAAGGCGCGCGGGCTCGATCTGTCGTCGATTCTGTACCAACCTAAAGTGCCAGATTCATTTGCGCGCCGGCGCGTGCGCGCTCAGGACCACGGGCTGGAAAAGGCACTCGATAACGAATTGATCGCCAAGTCACGTGAGGCGCTCAAACACGGTAAGACGGTAGCATTCGACATGCCGATCCGGAATGTTAACCGCACTGTGGGAACAATGCTCGGCTCAGAGTTGACACGGCGCTGGGGCAGTGCTGGGCTGCCAGACGACACGATCCAGGTCAACTTCACTGGATCAGCCGGACAGAGCTTCGGGGCGTTCGTACCTCGAGGCATGACCCTCGCGATCGAGGGAGACGCCAACGACTACTGGGGCAAAGGCCTGTCCGGAGGGCGTCTAATCATTTACCCGCCGCGCATGTCCACGTTCGTGTCCCACGAGAATATTCTGATCGGCAATGTAGCCCTTTACGGCGCCACCAGCGGCGAGGCATTCGTTCGGGGTGTGGCCGGCGAACGGTTTTGCGTCAGAAACAGCGGAGCACACGCCGTGGTCGAAGGGGTAGGCGACCACGGGTGCGAGTATATGACCGGAGGTCGCGTCGTGATTCTAGGCAGAACCGGGCGGAACTTCGCGGCCGGTATGAGCGGCGGCATTGCCTACGTGCTGGACGCGGAGAGAGAGTTCGAATCCCGGTGTAATCCTGGAATGGTCGATCTAGAAATTCTCACCGACGACGACCAGCTGCTGGTGCGGCAACTCGTTAATCGTCATATCGAAGCCACTAACAGTGAACGAGCTCAGCAAATTCTGGACGAGTGGGGTAAGCCAACTAGCCGCTTCGTTAAAGTGATGCCGCGCGATTACAAACGTGTACAGATGGTCGAAGCGCGTGCGCGCGCCGAGTCGCGCGAGCCTGAATTTGCTGAGCTGATCGGTGCCGTGCACTAAACAGCATCGTCGTTTCGCACTTGGCTGGTTCTTGGATATTGGTTCATCGTCCAGCACCTAAGGACTAGGCACCAAGAAGTAGCGTTGACAAGTCGTTCTTATGGGTAACATTAGAGGATTTCTCGAGATTCAGCGTCAGAAACTACCCGCGCGTCCCGTGGACGAGCGAACCCACGATTGGCGCGAGGTGTATTTGCCATATGCCACAACTGACCTGCGGGCACAGGGCGCTCGCTGTATGGATTGCGGCATTCCTTTCTGCCACCAAGGATGTCCCCTCGGCAATCTCATTCCAGACTGGAACGATCTCGTCTACCAGGGCAACTGGCACACCGCCATCGAGCGGTTACACAAGACAAACAACTTCCCAGAGTTCACCGGCCGGCTCTGTCCGGCGCCCTGCGAGGGTTCGTGCGTGCTGGCGATTGACGGGGACGCGGTCACGATCAAAGCAATCGAAATTTCCATCATCGAGCGAGCCTTTGAGGAAGGCTGGGTGCGGCCCGAACCGCCAGCGACCCGAACCGGAAAAACCGTAGCGGTCGTCGGCTCAGGTCCGGCGGGCCTAGCTGGCGCCGACCAGCTTAACCGGGCTGGTCACACGGTTACGGTGTTTGAGAAGTCTGACCGGATCGGTGGATTAATGCGCTACGGTATCCCGGAATTCAAGATGGAGAAGCGATATCTAAACCGCCGCCTTAAGATAATGGAAGCGGAGGGCGTCCGGTTTCGGACCGGGGTGAACGTGGGCGACAACATATCGGCCGATCAGATCCGAACGGAACACGATGCGATGCTGTTGGCCGGCGGCGCGGGTTGGCCGCGGGACCTGAAGGTCCCCGGACGAGAGCTGAAGGGCATCCATTTCGCTATGGAATACCTGACCCAACAGAACCGAAAGTGCGAGGGAGAAACGATCGCACCAAATGAGGTGGTCTCGGCGTCTGGCAAGCGCGTCGTGATCATCGGGGGCGGGGACACTGGAGCTGACTGCCTAGGCACTGCACATCGCCAGGGTGCGGCGTCGATAGCGCAGTTTGAGCTTCTCCCTCGACCGCCAGACGAGCGGGCCACCGACAACCCATGGCCCGAATGGCCGAACGTCTTCCGAGTGTCACCGGCACATGAAGAGGGTGGCGACCGTATCTACGCCGTTTCGACCGAGCGCTTCACGGGCAACGCCAACGGCCAAGTCACCCAGCTGCACGGTATGACCGTCGCGATGGGATTGGAGAACGGGCATCCGACTTTCAATGCGGTCCCGAATAGCGAGTTCACAATAGAGACCGACCTGGTTTTGCTTGCTATGGGGTTCCTGGGCCCTGAGCGCCAAGGTCTGCTCGCTGAGCTCGACGTAAAGTTGACCGCCGGTGGCAACGTCCGGCGTGACGAACGCTGGATGACCAGCGCACCAGCTGTTTTCACTGCCGGCGACATGCAGCGTGGCCAGTCTTTAATCGTGTGGGCTATCGCCGAGGGCCGGAGCGCGGCTCGCGGAATCGACACGTACTTAATGGGCACGTCCAATCTGCCATCGCCTCTTTAGCATCGAGGCGTCGGTAACGCAATGGGTTAGCGCACTAGATATCATGCCTCCGAACCAGACTGTGCAAGCCGTGCGGGCAACAACGCGAGATACGTTTGCTAAGACCCTCGAAACTGCGCGTCGAGAACTAAGTATGGAGACGCGTCTTGCCCGCGGCGGAATCGAAGCGATCACGCGGTACTCGGCTCGATTGGACGATCTTATTCGCCAGATCTATTCACGCGCCCACGACCCGCACGTGGCGCCGCTTGCACTGTTGGCGCTCGGTGGCTACGGTCGAGAACAGCTATGTTTTCATTCGGACATCGATCTGCTAGTCATCGTCGACGGTAGCATCGGCGCAGCGGAAGAGCGTTGTCTTAAAGCGATCCTGCACCCACTGTGGGACCTCCGGTTCGATGTCGGACAGCAAGTGCGCACACTAAGTGATTTCGATCAAGTCGAACAGGGCAACCCCGAATATCTCGTTGCGCTACTTGACGCACGCTTCATCGCTGGAGAGTCACGGGTTTTCGAGCGGTTCCACGCAGCATGTTTGAAACCCGAGACGCCGTGGAGTCAATCGATGTTGGAGGCGCTCTTCGGTCTTGTCGAGCAGCGTCACAAACAGTTCAACCGCACACAATACCAGCTGGAACCGGACGTCAAAGATTCTCCTGGCGCGCTGCGTGACGTATGGGCAGTAAGGGCGTTCGCGCGCTTGGGCGGGATAAGCCATCACACAACGGTGCCTCTCGGGCACATGGACGAGGCCGAGGACTTTCTTTTACGAATCAGGTCCATCTTGCATCTTGAATGCGGCCGAAACCTCAACGTCCTGAGCCACGAGCTGCAAGAGAAGGTAGCAGCTCTCTTCGGTTCTCCGGACGAGGAGCTGCGCCACCAGGTGGAACTGCTCATGAACACCTACTTCCACCACACGCGGATCATCATCAAGGCTCTCGGCGCCGTTACACGTTCGTTTCACATCGTCCAGGATATGTCTCCGGTCACCGTGGGCGAGGAACTAGAGCGAAGAGGGGATGGAATCCGGTTCACGGACGGAACGCGTGCCTCGCTCCGACCAAGAACCTGGCTCCGGGCGTTCGAGGCGGCACTCGATCAAAGTTGCGACGTCTCGGATCAGGTCTTGACCTGTATCGAGCGCCACGGCGGACGCTATGAACCGGAGCGATTCTTTCCCTCAACGGAAGAATGCAACCTGCTGCTCCGGGTGCTCCGTCCACGCCCAGGCCTTTACGCACGGCTGTCGGAAATGCACGACACTGGGCTCCTCGGCCGGATGTTCCCAGAATTTCAGAAGATTTACTGTCGTGTAATCCGTGATTTCTATCACAAGTTCACCGTTGACGAGCATACCCTGCGATCGATTCATAACCTGGAATCACTCTGCATCCCGAAGACCGAAAGCCGTCGACGTTTCGCCGGCATCCTCGCAGAACTTCTGGCGCCTGAGCTCCTGGTGCTAGCGTTGCTCTTTCACGATGTCGGGAAGTGGACCAACAAGAACCACGCTGAAGAGAGCGTGCGGATGGCGCTAGGCGCGTTGCGGCGCATCAAGTTGCCAGAATACGACGTGGCGACCGTGGAGTTCCTTATACGTCATCACCTGCAAATGTCGGTAGTCGCCTTCCGGAGGGACACGGAAGATCCAGCGGTTGTTCGTCAGTTCGCGCGGCTCGTCGGTACCGAACAACGGCTCAAGATGCTGTGCCTGCTAACTCTGGCTGACATCGAGGCAGTCAGTCCGGACGTTCTGACCCCATGGAAAGAAGAACTGCTCTGGCGTTTGTATGTCGACGTCTACAATCGCTTGACGCTCGGTTACAGCGATGAGGTGATCCAAACAGCAGCGGTGGATCTCGCCGATCTCACCAAGGATCGACCTAAGGATATCGCCCAGGCTGATTTAGAGGCATTCTTAGACGGGCTACCACAGCGGTATCTCCGACTTGTCGATCGGCCGCATGTTTACGAACACTTACGGTTGACACGAAACCTCAGACCGTCGGAAGTTCGCTGCTCCCTGGAAGAAAAGGACACGACCTGGGAATTAACGGTTGTTTCACTCAACCAGCCTCGGTTGTTTTCGAAGATCTGTGGTGTTTTATCGTACTTCGGGATAGACATCCTGCGCGGGCAAGCGATGACGAATCGTTCCGGTGTCGCGCTCGATCTGTTTCAGTTCACCGACCGCGATGATTTCTTTCGTCTGAACAAAACGGGAGAGAGTCAGCTGACACAGCTGCTCGACCGCGTCGTAGCCGGACGTGAAGACATCGACCGCACGCTCCGACCAAAGGCACTCGGTCTGGCGCATCGTGGACCCGTTCGCATCTCACCGGTCATCCACTTCGACAACGAGTACTCGAAGCGGTTCAGCATCTTCGAAATCGTAGCTCAGGATGCATGGGGACTCCTCTACCGTATCAGTCAAATTATTTCGCAACACGAGTGCGACATCGAGCTGGTATTAATTGCAACCGAAGGCAATCGAGCCATCGACGTATTTCACATCACGAAGGACGGTGTAAAGCTAACTGAGAGGACTGCTGCCGAGCTTAATACCGCTCTGGAGCACGTCTTGAGAAACGATAATGAAACTGATCAAGGCGATCGTACGACCTAGCAAGGTTGAAGACATTAAAGACGCGCTAGCGCGAAACAGCATCTTGGGGATAACCGTCACCGAGGTGCGCGGCCATGGACGGCAACGTGGCCACTCGCTAGTCTATCGTGGCAGCGAGTACAAGGTTAGCTTGCTGCCCAAGATGGAGATTGAGGTGGTAGTGTCAGACGATTTAGTGGAGGATGCCGTCGAAGCAATTATGGAAGCAGCACGGACTGGCGAAATCGGCGACGGACGAGTGTTCGTTATTCCGGTCGAGCAAGGGCGAATCATTCGTACAGGCGAACGCGATATTCTCTAGCCAATCCTTGAACTTTGAAACACTTTGTGTAACGCAATCGCACGCAGATCGAGAGGAATCGAATGAAACCTAAAGACGTAATGGCACTCATCAAGGAAAAAGGGATCCAGGCGATTGATTTCCGCTTCATCGATCTGCCTGGTCTCTGGCAGCACTTCACTATGTCAACGAAGGAGTTCGATGAGGATAAGTTCGCCGAAGGACTTGGGTTTGACGGGTCGAGCATCCGCGGATTCCAGGAGATCCAAGAGAGTGACATGCTACTGATGCCGGATGCTTCCTCGGCTTTCATCGATCCGTTCTCGGCCGCACCCACATTAGTGTTGATCTGCGATGTCAAGGATCCAATGACTGGGGAATCGTACTCGCGCGACCCGCGCTATATTGCCAAGAAAGCCGAGACCTACCTCAAGTCGACTGGCATCGGCGACACTGCCTATTTCGGACCTGAGCCAGAGTTCTTCATCCTCGATGACGTGCGTTTCGGGCAGAGCTATAACCACGGCTTCTACTACCTCGACTCCCAGGAAGGTTTCTGGAACGCCGGCCGGGTAGAAAATCCTGATGCGGCTGGTGCCTCGCACAACACCGGCTACAAGACTCGCTACAAGGAAGGCTACTTTCCGGTGCCCCCGATGGACAGTCTCCAGGACATCCGGACCGAAATGATGCTTACGCTCGAGTCGATTGGCGTTAACGTCGAGGTTCATCACCATGAGGTCGGTACCGGAGGTCAAGCAGAGATCGACATGCGTTTCGACACACTCGTGAAAATGGGCGATAACCTCTTGAAATACAAGTACGTCATCAAGAACATCGCCCGTCGGCATGGAAAGACGGTCACACTGATGCCGAAGCCCATCTTCCAGGACAACGGATCTGGCATGCACGTACACCAGAGCATCTGGATGGGTAAGAAGAATGTCTTCTTTGAGGCCGGGACCTACGCTGACCTGAGTAAGACGGCGCTCTATTACATTGGCGGGTTGCTTAAACACGCTCCAGCGCTGCTAGCATTCTGCAACCCGACGACGAATTCTTACCGACGTTTGGTGCCTGGCTATGAGGCGCCGATCAACTTGATCTACTCGCAGCGAAACCGCAGTGCCGCCGTCAGGATTCCGGCTTACTCGCGGAGTGAGAAGTCGAAGCGTGTCGAGTGTCGCTTCCCCGATCCGACCTGCAACGGGTATTTGGCGTTTAGCGCCCTACTGATGGCTGGCCTGGATGGGATCCAGAACAAACTCACGCCTCCCGGACCACTCGATAAGGACCTCTACGATCTGCCGCCTGAGAAGATGACCAAAATCGAGAGTACTCCAGGAAGCCTAGCCGAAGTGCTCGACGCTCTCGAACAGGATCACGAATTCCTGCTGAAAGGGGACGTCTTCACGCGCGACGTGATCGAAAATTGGATTAGCTACAAGCGTGAGAACGAGGTTGACGCGATACGTCTGCGGCCACATCCGTGGGAATTTGCGTTGTATTTCGACATTTAGACATGTGAAGGAACCTATCGCTCAAAACAGCCGGGGCTTCGGCCCTGGCCCGGTTTCACGGCCGCTGTTCGATGGTCCTCTCCCCTATCACTCCACACGACCTTTTCCTGGCACGCGAGCTCTCCGAAGAAGCCGCGCAGCGGTATCTCGCAGCTCGGGGCTTTCGAGACCCCTCAGCCGCGGACCGAAATCTCCAGCAACTAGCTGACGATCCCCAGACGCGACAAGCCCTCGGTGCACTGGCCGACCGCTTGCTTGAAACGTTGGTCGAGGCACCGGACCCCGACGCGGCACTCGTTGGATTTTGCCGTTACGTGGCGACCCGACTGCCGAAGGGTTCGTTTATTCGCTACCTCCTGGACGACCCCCGTGCCCTGCAGAGCTTGACGTATCTACTCGGTGCGTCGCCATTTCTCAGTGAGATCCTGATCCGGAATCCGGAGTACTTCCACTGGTTACAAGGCAAGCTCGACCAACCAGCACCTGACCTGATCGATTATCGCGAAGAATTCGAGCGTATTCTCTGCCACGACGTACGGGTTAAATTGCGTCTTGAAACCATGAAACGCTTTCAGCGTCGGGAGATGCTCAGGATCGGAGGGCGGGATCTGCTAGACCAAGAAACCCTACGCTCAGTTACTGAACAGCTCTCCAATCTAGCAGACATCGTAACGGAAGGCGGCCTACGGATCGTCCTTGATGAACTGCGGCAGGCGGGGGCTGACCCATTACCTGGCACCTTCGTGGTTATCGCGCTTGGCAAACTTGGAGGCCAAGAACTTAACTATTCGTCTGACATTGACCTTATCTACGTCTACGATCCAATAGATCCCAAAGACTCGGATGCGCACGATCGATTTCAGAAGCTCGCGCGGCGTCTAACCGAGGTGCTGGGCGGGCATACCGACGAAGGCTACTTCTACCGAATCGATTTACGTCTCCGACCCATGGGCAAACGCGGCAACGTCGCCTACTCCCTAAGACAGAGCGAGCAGTATTACGAAAGCCTGGGTGAGACCTTCGAGCGGTTCGCGTTGATCAAGGCCCGCCCAATTGCTGGCGACCTGGTTCTTGGAGCTCAATTCATCAACATGGTACGACCATTCGTTTATCGTAAATACCTTGACCATGCCGCCATCGAGGAACTGGCGCGCTACAAGGCGCGATCTGACCGAGAACAGCGGCGCAAAGCCCCCGCGCGCGATGTCAAGATCGGCCGAGGCGGGATCCGGGAAATCGAACTTTTTACTCAGATCTTTCAACTAATCTACGGCGGCACCCATAAGGACCTGCAGGATGCCAACACCCTGTCAGCTCTGCCCAAGCTCGTCGCACACAGCTTCATCGACGAAACGGTACTCGGTAACCTCCAACGCGCGTACGAGTTTCTGCGAACTGTCGAACATCGCCTACAGATCGTCCAGGAGGCACAGACCCATACGCTGTCAGAGTCCACGAACGAACTGGAGATTACCGCGCGACGAACAGGGTTCGAAACGGCGGAAGAACTCCAGACAGCACTGGACGGACATCGGCAAAAAGTTCACGCTGCGTACGCCAATCTGCTGGAGCGCCGTAGCGACGATGCTGACTACAAGAGCCGCCAACTGTTTCGTTTGTTGAGTGGTGAACTGTCGGATGAAAATGCTGTCGATCATCTCCGCTCGCACGGCCTATCGGATCCTAACGGCGCTCTCCAGGCCATCCGCGCGTTGGATGACGTGCCGTCACTGGCTCACTCGAAGTCTGCCGCGCGAAATCTCCTCGCGAATCTGCTCGCTGTCACCCTCGGCGACATCGGAAACAGTGGGTCGCCTGGGAAGGTCCTGAACCGTCTCGAACGGGTCGTAAAGCACAGCGGGGCACCAGTAGCCTTATATCGGAGCCTTCTCGATAATAGTGAACTCCGGACCCGCTTGTTACTTGCTCTCGACACGGGCGATCTGTTCGCACAGCGTCTGGGACGCTACCCTGAATTGCTTGACATCCTCGTCACTCGTTCGTTCGACGTGGCTGACTTCCTCGGGGACTTACGCTCGGGACTCGATCAGATCGGCGACGGCAACCTCGACGCCTGCCGAGATCCGTTCAGACGTGTCAAGGCAATCGAAGAGTTCAAGGCACTAGTCGAATGGCTCTCAGGTGGCACGCTGGAAAACCTCAATCACAAGCTATCACTAGTGGCCGACTTGTCACTTCAATGGGTCGCCAACCGCGCCGAGCGTGTTCGGCTCGTCCAACCAAGAAGCGGAGCACAAGAAAACCGGTGGGTGCTCCTGGCGCTGGGTAAGCTCGGCGGATGCGAACTGACAGTGTATTCCGATCTCGATCTAGTGTTCCTCTATGAAGGCGACCGTGGAGATTCGGCTCGGTTCGAACGTCAGCAGGCCTTCGTACGAGACATCCACAGCTTTCTGGAGACGCCGACAAGTGAAGAAGTTGCCTATAAGGTAGACACGCGGCTTCGTCCTGAAGGAAAGCAGGGGGCATTATCTATTCCGGTCGTCGCCTTCGACCGGTATCTCGAGAGCCGAGCGGAGATTTGGGAGCGGATGGCGTGGACTCGCTACCGGTTCGTCGCCGGTGCGCCGGATGTCGGAGACCGAGTTGAACAGGCCGTGCGCTCGTTCGTCTATGGTCCGTGGGATCCCGTTATTCCGAGCTATGCCAGGCATGTCCGAGACCGAATGGAGCGGGAGCTCGCCAATGAAACGGGTGGTCTCCGTCTCAATCTCAAGGTGGGTAGAGGTGGCCTGGCCGACATCGATTTTCTGCTTCAGGTGATTCAGTTACGGGAAGGGGCTAAGCGCGAAGCGTTTCGCGTGCCAGGCACCAGGCAACTCCTCACCAACCTTCCCACGACATCGTATCTAACCAGTAAGCAGGTCGGTCACCTGCGTGACGCTTACGAGTTCCTTCGAACTCTCGAGACCGTACTTCGTATCGAATCGGGTTCAGGTATCGGCTGGATTTCGACAGACCCAAAAGAGCTGAAGCCACTAGTTCGTCACTTCGACGTGGTACCGGCAAGGGGTGAAGTGCTCCTGGAGCGTTATCGGGAAGTCACCGACAAGGTGCGGATAATATACGAAGACGGGATGAACAAATTGGAGACATAAGGAAATCTCTGTGGTTTAAGGAACGGCATTCCTAAACCTCCGAGGGCATCAAATCTCGCCACGCTGGAGACCTGAGGTTCATCCAGCTAAAGCAGATCCAGGAAACGTTGAGACCACTACCACCAAAGGAAACGTGGTTCACGGAACCGTGTGATAGTGCCCGTGCCCTGGGTCCCAAACCTGACGCGGACCAAATGTCCGATCGCCACTAAAGTTGTAGATGATTGCCACCACGATCCCAATGACGGCGGCGGCGATCGCGACGATGGCTACTGGGGACATCCTCTCTTTCTTCAGTGCGCAGCACTGTTTGTACTTGCGCCCGCTGCCACAAGGACATGGATCGTTACGCCCTACTCTCTGAGCTGTCATACGGTACACTCCAGCCGAGACGTTGGTTAGTATACCGGCACTCAATTCTTTGGTATGAGCCGACCACAATGAAGGCTAAGCTGACAAGAGCGTCGCTAGTACTCGCGGCGATGGCATTAGTGTCTTTGGGTGCGGTGTGCGGAGGATCCGCGCCAAATGAGATCACGTCTCCGATCGCATCAAAGCTGGCTCCCGTCGCTCAACCAGACTCCACTCCGACATCGGCAGTGTCCGACGCGCTTGCGCTAAGAGAGCATGAGGTTGGTGGGGTCGAGGTAGAACTGCGAGAAGTACAACGAGCTCGTGGTGACACGCTTAACGTGCGATGGCGTTACAGGAACACAACTCAAGAGAACAAGGTGCTGGCTACAGGTTTGGGGTGGTACACGTCTTACAAGCTGACCGGCGATACATACCTCGTCGACTCGGTGAATCAGAAGAAATATCTCGTGATCACGGATGCCGAACGCAGGCCGGTCGCCAGCAGCTTTGGCAGTGAGCACGAAGTTGCGCTCGGAGCCGGCCAGACGGTCAACAGCTGGGCTAAGTTCCCTGCCCCACCGCCAAATGTCAGGACGATCTCCGTGTACATCCCTGGTGTGATGCCATTCGAGCAAATCGCTATCGGTCAATGATGCGCTAAGGGCTAAAAGTGCATCACGACTCCACCCGTAGGTATAATTCATCGTTACGAAACTTTTCCACGGACACAATTCAGCATGGCTGTCAAGATTAAACGTGTCGAGTTGTGGCAAACAGAAATCAGAAATAAGCCTGGTGTGCTCGCGGACATGCTCGAGCCTCTGGCACAGACAGGTGCTGACTTGCAAGTGGTCATGAAATACAGCCTCCCGGGGCGCTCGGCCCGAGCCACGGTGGAAATCCTTCCGAGTAAGGGGAAACGGGCGGCCTTGGCCATTCGAGCGGCCGGCTTCAGCCTCTCACCAAACCCAGTCCTAATGGTCGAGGGGGATAACAGGCCGGGTCTAGCTTACGCCGTCGCCAACACTATTGCGTGGGCTGGGATCAGCGTACGATTTCTCTCGGCCCAGGTCGTGGGTCACCGTTATTCAGCACTCGTCGGGTTTAAAACGATCGACGAGGCCAAGAAAGCTGCGTCGCTCATCCGCAAGGTTGCGACCGAGAAAAAGGCGCGGTGAAAGCGTCCAGCTAGCAGAATACTATGAGTTTGCGAGTCGCACTGATCGGTTACGGCCGAATGGGCAAAGAGGTTGACGAACTCTCTGCAGATCACGGTTGCGAGATCGTCGAGCGGCTCGATATCCACAACAACGTGGGTAGCGCCGGCATCGACGCGATGGCACTTGGTCAAATCGATGTGGCGATCGACTTTTCCATCGCGTCGGCGCTTGTTGAGAATCTGCCTAAACTGGCTTCGCTCGGGATCAACGCTGTTATTGGCACAACCGGTTGGAGCGAACATGAAGCGGCGATGAAGCAAGCCGTGGCCGAGGCAGGCACTGGTGTAGTCGTCTCGGCAAATTTCTCACTCGGTGTCAATCTGTTTCAGGGTATTGTGGAACACGCCGCAGCCCTGTTAGCGCGCCATGAGGATTTTGGTGCGTGGATCCATGAGGTGCACCATAAGGCGAAGCAGGACACTCCGTCCGGCACGGCGCTATCGCTCCAAGCAGCTATGCTGCGATCTGGCTATCAGGCTTCGGTCGACATGTCATCAACACGCGTTGGGTCAGTCCCGGGCACACATACGGTCGGCTTTGACGGTCCGTTCGAAACCATAGCGATAACCCACGCCACCCGGAACCGCGCGACGTTCGCAAAGGGTGCGCTCGAGGCGGCGCGCTGGGTTCACGGCAAGCGTGGTTGGTTTACGATGCGAGACGTACTCGCGCTCGATTGAAGTCTGGGGTTGACCATGCACACACGTTGGACGGGCTGCGGAACCGCACTGGTCACGCCGTTCACCAAGACCGGCGCGCTGAATGAAGCAGCTATTACGCGGTTAGCAAGGCGGCAGATCGAGGCGGGTGTCCATTTCCTGGTCCCCTGTGGAACGACCGGTGAGAGCCCAACTCTTTCTCATGCAGAGAAATTGCGCGTGGTTGAGTTGGTGAGCACAGAGGCCAACGGCAAGGTGCCAGTGTTGGCGGGCATCGGCGGATGTGACACTCGATCGACCGTAACACTCGCACAAGATATGGTCAGACGCGGAGCTGATGGAGTGCTGTCGGTCACGCCCTACTACAACAAGCCGTCACCTGAGGGGCTCTATCAGCACTTCCACACGCTTGCCCGCAGCATCGACATCCCGATAGTGGTCTACAACGTTCCGAGCCGCACCGGATGTAACCTCGACGTACCTACCTTGCTGCGGCTGGCCGCTCTCCCAAACGTGGTGGGAGTGAAGGAAGCCTCTGGAAATCTAGGGCAGATGGCCGAGGTGTGCCGATCCACTCCGAGTGATTTCAATGTGCTCTCGGGAGACGATATCTTTACGTTGCCACTGTTGGCAATGGGTGGCAAGGGTGTGATCTCAGTCATTTCCAACGAAATTCCCTTGGAGATGGTACGGTTGGTGCGTGCAGCGCTTGACGATGACTTCACCACCGGCCGCGCTTTACACACACGCTTGCTGCCGCTGATGCAAATAAACTTCGTAGAGTCAAACCCGATTCCAGTCAAAGCGGCCATGGCCGCGCTTGGACTCCTCGAAGAGGTGTACCGGCTACCGTTGGTGCCACCACAACCTGAGGCGCGCGCCCGCATCACTGCGGTACTAAAGGAGCTTGGACTCCCCGGTGTGCACCTCCGCCCAGCAGCGTCAGGATAGGGCGAGCAACCCGGAGCGTATAGTGACCACCGTTTCTATCCCCGAGCTGGCCGCCAAAATCCAGCGACTCTACAAACAAGGCGTCAAGGCCAACCGAACCGACGCACATTCAGCAGTCAGACAGTTGCGCAATGAGCTGTCGGCCGGACGAGTACGCGCCGCCGAGCCAGATCCCAAGTCACCCACGGGTTGGCGTGTTAATGCATGGGTAAAACAAGGCATCCTCGTCGGCTTTCGCACCGGCGACATCGTAACTTACCCGTCCTCGAGCGAGACTTCACCATATCTCGACAAGGACACACTCCCGCTCAAACCACTTGACACGAGCGCTCGTGTGCGCGTCGTGCCTGGTGGGTCATCCATCCGAGACGGTGCCTATATCGGTGCTGGTGTTATCTGCATGCCACCGATGTACGTGAACATTGGCGCGTACGTGGGTGAGGAGAGTCTCATCGATTCTCACGCGCTCGTTGGGTCGTGCGCGCAGGTAGGCCGACGGGTCCACGTCAGCGCGGGCGCCCAAATTGGTGGCGTGCTAGAACCAGTCGGCGCGCTCCCAGTTATCATCGAAGACGAGGTGCTGGTGGGCGGCAACACCGGGTTATACGAAGGAACCGTCGTGCAGACACGAGCAGTGATCGGCGCCGGGACCATCCTTACCGGCTCGACACCAGTCTACGATCTTCCCAAGCGGCAACTGATCAGACCCGAGCCGAATGCACCAACCGTGATCCCGGCCGGCGCAGTTGTTGTACCTGGTGCCCGCGCGGTTACCGTCGCGCCAGGTCCGGACTGGGGTCTCTCGTTGGCTACGCCGGTCATTGTCAAGTATCGCGACGACCGAACGGACACGCGCACCGAGCTCGAGGTATGGATCCGGTAGACCTTGTCGGCCTCGCTCGAAATCTTGTCGATATCGACTCCACGTCGGGACAGGAGTACGATGCCTCGACATGGCTAGCTGCGTGGCTAACGTCGCGTAGCTACGAGGTCGTGAAACAGCCGGTCTCAGACAATCGCTTCAACGTCATCGCGACACTCGACCAACCTGAGGTAGTGTTCTCCACCCACATCGACTGCGTGCCACCATTCTTTAAGAGCCGGGAAAAGGATGGGACTCTCTACGGCCGGGGCGCATGCGACGCCAAGGGCATTCTCGCGGCGCAACTTGCAGCGCTCGAACGGCTACGCGCCGAGGGTGAGCGCCGGGTCGGCCTCCTGGTAGTAGTTGGTGAAGAACACGGAAGTCAGGGGGCGCGCGTGGCCAACCGCCGAACCCTAGGGTCACGCTATCTGATCAACGGCGAACCAACCGACAACCGCTTGGGGGCAGCAACACGTGGTGTCTACCGTGTGCGCCTGAGCGCCACCGGACGGGCGGCCCACTCCTCGTATCCTGAACTCGGCGAATCAGCAATCGAAAAACTACTCGATGCCTTGGTAACTCTCCGAAAGTTACCATTGCCAGAAAACGATCGACTTGGTACCACCCACTACACCATCGGGTTGATGTCTGGAGGCATCGCACCTAACGTCGTTCCGGCCAATGCTGAAGCGGAGGTCAACTTCCGGACCGTCGGCTCGGCCGACGACATTCGGAGCGCCCTGGCACCACTGCGAACGGCCGTGGAACTTGAGGATGTCATCGAAGTCCCACCGATCATACTGACCATTGTGCCAGGGTTTGACACAGAGGTCTTCCCTTTCACGACCGACATCCCGTTCCTCTTGGCGTGGGGGAAACCTCTGCTCTTCGGTCCTGGCTCGGCACTCGTTGCGCACACTGACGAAGAACATGTGCGAATATCCGAGCTGTACAAGTCTGTCGATCACTATGTGACACTTGCTAAACGGGTTCTAGCGATGTGAGCGTCTCGCTTTCTGGTTCAAGATTCCAGGGTTCCCATCAATGAGCAAGAACATTGTTCGTTGCCTATGGGGAGAGTCGCACCCGCTTTATGTTGTCTACCACGACAAAGAGTGGGGGGTGCCGCAACATGACGACCAGAAGCTCTTCGAAATGCTCATCCTTGAAGGCGCCCAGGCTGGTCTGAGCTGGATTACAATCCTCAAAAAACGCAATGCCTATCGGCTCGCGTTCAGCCGTTTCAATCCGTGCAAGGTCGCTCGGTACGACACACGTAAGATCGAGCGATTGCTGGCTAACGCTGGGATCATCCGAAACCGACTGAAGATCAAAGCGGCGATCACTAACGCACGCGCGTTCCTTGCCGTTCAAGAAGAGTTTGGTAGCTTCGACCGATACATCTGGCAATTCGTCGACGGCCACCCGAAGCAGAACGCCTGGAAGACATTGGAACAGATTCCGGGCCGAACGAAGGAATCCGATGCCGTGAGCCAAGACCTTAAGCAACGGGGTTTTAAGTTCGTAGGGTCGACGATTTGCTACGCGCACATGCAAGCGAGCGGAATGGTGAACGATCACTTGGTGAGTTGTTTCCGCTACCGGCAATGTGCATGCCTCCACTAAGGCGACAGTATCCTTTCCCCATTTTTCGTGCGCCTAAGGAAATCCGTACAGGTGATGGAGGGCTATTGCTGCCGCCGTTGCAACATTGAGCGAATCTACCGCCGGTTCGATTGGTATCCGGACACATGCATCGGCCATCGCTATCACTTCCGCGCAAAGTCCCTCTCCCTCGGCGCCGAGCAGCAGGGCAATGCCCTCAGGCCTCTCGGTCTCTTCGCTGAACTCTCTGATGTCGACGGCCTCTGCATCCGGCATGAGCGCAACCAGTCGATAGCCCTCCTCACTGAGTATTTCGAGACCAGTCGGCCAGTCATCAATCACAGCATATGGGACGTGAAGACTTGCCTATCGACGTTCTCACGGCCTTGCGATAGAGCGGATCACAGCAACCCGCGCTCAGCAATACGCCCGCTGCGCCGAACGCAGCGGCGTTCCTGAAAATTCCTCCTATGTTGTCCGGGTTACCGACCCGCTCGACCACAATCAGAGGACGACCGGCCTCCGCTTGTTCGATCAATACCCTGGGCTCGAGCGGTATCTGGCGTTCCGCGAGCGCCAGGTAGCCGCGGTGAAAATCGTAGCCGCCGATGTCTTTGAAGAGTGCTGACGTCGCGACGTACACCGGCGCATCGTGAACGACAGCAGCGTCGAGCTCATCAGACAGATTCAGATGTGTGTGCTCCGTCAGCAATAGCGAGCGGATGCGAAAGCGTCGAGCCTGCAACAGGGCCTGGATGACGAAACGGCCTTCTGCAACGAAAAGACCTCGCTCTCGCAACAAGGCCGGATCTGGCGCCGCTCGAAACTCGGCGACTCTGGGATCGTCGAGCGTGTCAATTCGGACAATGGTCACGGTAGGACTCGTGGGAAGACCTAGCAACCAGGCAAAATGGTCACCGTAGACTGCTAAGCGCTGCGTACGACTGACCGCTTACTTCGGTGGCGGTCGAGCACTTCAAGACCAAGCCGTTTACTGAGGTAGACCTTTGACTCACGATTGTCTTCGGTGTTCGGCTCGAACTTAATCACGTTGAATTCCAGATGATTGAGAGTTCCGCGCATGCCATACAATTTATTCTTTGTTTTGACGACGATTTCGTCGAAGCCGTTATCAATCGCCCAGGCTTCCTGCTCTTCGGTGAGCGCCCTGAAGAAACCTCGACCACGCCAGTCTCGTCGGGTCCCACCGATCCAGCTGTAGAGAATCTTCCGGCTACGAAACGTAACACAATCACCCAGGCGATTCACGAGATCGGCCAGTTTTGGATCCGTTTCCTCCGTTCGTAACTCGTGCGACACCTTGTACGACACTGGCACGACAGTGGCACGATCATCTGGTAGCGGCGCTTCGGCCATCAGAACCTGGTGATCCCGCTCACCGAGTCGCCCGATAACCTCGGCCGCGGTCTTGCGACGTTCAAATTCGCCAAAGAACTCCTCGATGTACTCGATCTCGAGAGCACCCTGCTGTAGTGCATACTGGCGGATGTGGTATTCCATTCTGGACTAGTTCTTCATCATATTTAAGTGTCGCGTGTCACATCTCCGCGGCAGCGTGCTCTTAGGCAAGGTTCGAACTAAGCCACTTTTCCATCTCTTTGATCGGAACTGCTCGACGGGCCGCGTACCGCTCCAGCTGGTCACGTCCTACGCGACCAACCGTGAAATATCTCGCGTCCGGATGGGAAAAATACAGACCGCTCACACTTGCTGCCGGTATCATTGCTGCCGTGTCCGTCAACTCCAGACCAATTTTGCTGGCCTCGAGCAGTTCGAACAGCTTGAACTTTTCGCTGTGGTCAGGACATGACGGGTAGCCGAAGGCGGGACGTATGCCCCGATACCGCTCAGCGATGAGGTCGTTAGTAGTCAGCTGATCCTCACCTCCATACCCCCACTCGCGCCGTGCACGTTCGTGGAGATGTTCGGCCAGCGCCTCGGCTAGCCGGTCGGCCAGCGCCTTGACCATGATGGAGTGGTAGTCGTCGTGGTCACGCTCATATTGCTGCACGAGCTCATTAACGCCGAGGCCGGCCGTCACAGCGAACGCCCCGAGATAATCGACTAGGCCAAGATCAACCGGCGAGATGAAATCGGCTAGCGAGAGGCTCGGCCGATCGTCACGCGCCTCCTGTTGCCGAAGCATGTTGAACCTAAGTAGTTCGCTAGCTTCTGCGTCATAGACAACAATGTCATCATCGTCACTGTTGGCCCGCCAAAAACCGTAGATGCCGCGCAAGGTCAGCAGTCGCTCTCGCTCCATCCGTTCGAGTAGCAACGTGGCGTGCTCATAGAGTTCGCGGGCCGCCGCACCGTAGTTTTTGTGGTCCAGAATCTCTGGATAACGTCCCTTGAGTTCCCACGCTGCAAAAAAATAGGTCCAATCAATATACGGTGTAAGCTCCTCGATTGTCGCAGTGACCTCGCGACGACCAGTGAACGACGGCGTTGGAATATCTGACACCGACCACCGCGGCTGGAACCGATTTGCTAGCGCCTCGCTATAAGCGCGGAGCTGGCGTTTGCGCCGGCTGGCAAATTGGTCTCTGAGCGTCGCTTGATCCGCCCGATTAGCAGAGTCAAAGCCAGGTTTCCGATCCGTGTTCAGCAAACTTGCGACCACATCGACGACTCGCGAAGCATCATTTACATGAACGGTAATTGCTGAGTATCCCGGTGCAATCTTGACTGCAGTGTGCTGGCGGCTAGTCGTCGCGCCACCAATAAGAAGTGGCAATATGAACCCTCGGCGCTCCATTTCCTTCGCGACACGAACCATCTCGTCGAGTGACGGAGTGATGAGACCGCTCAGGCCAACCAGATCCGCCTGTTCGTCGATCGCCGTTTGCAGAATCGTGTCCCCTGGAACCATCACGCCAAGATCCAGTACCTCGTAATTATTGCAACGCAGGACAACTCCAACGATGTTCTTGCCGATGTCGTGCACATCGCCCTTTACCGTGGCCATCACGATCTTGCCTTGGTTCAAGCGTTTCCCTGCTTCTCTCTCCTCCTTCTCCATGAACGGCTGGAGATAGACGACTGCCTTTTTCATCACGCGAGCACTCTTAACCACCTGGGGAAGAAACATCTTGCCGGCACCGAAAAGATCGCCAACGATTTTCATTCCTTTCATCAGCGGTCCTTCAATGACCGCGAGCGGTTTGCCATGCCGTTGCCGTGCTTCTTCAACATCATCGTCGATGAAATCGATGATCCCGTGCACCATGGCGTGCGCGAGACGATCGTCGACTGGTGCCTCTCGCCACTTAACATCGGCTTCTCGCTTCTTCGTTGTACCCTTGACACCCGCGGCAAACTCCACCATCCGCTCGGTTGCGTCGGCCCGTCTGTTGAAAATAACGTCTTCGACATGGGCTAGCAGATCCTCTGGAATATCCTCGTAGACGGCGAGCTGAGCGGCGTTTACGATCCCCATGTCAAGCCCGGCACGCACGGTATGATAGAGAAAGACAGAGTGGATGGCCTCGCGTACGACATCATTGCCGCGGAAGGAGAATGACAGATTGCTGATTCCTCCGCTCACCTTCACCCCTGGACAAACCTCTTTGATCGCGCGCGTTGCCTCTATGAAGTTCACGGCGTAATCGTTGTGTTCCTCTAATCCAGTCGCAATCGCGAGAACGTTTGGGTCGAAGATGATGTCGCTTGGTTCAACACCCGCGCGTTCCGTTAGTAATCGGTAAGCACGCGTGGAGATCTCAACCTTGCGTTGAACTGTGTCTGCCTGACCGGCCTCGTCAAAAGCCATCACGACCATCCCGGCTCCGTAACGACGGATCAGGCTGGCTTTGTCGAGAAAATCAACCTCCCCCTCCTTTAAGCTGATCGAATTAACAATGGCCTTGCCCTGCACGCACTTGAGCCCGGCCTCAATAACAGACCATTTTGAGCTGTCAATCATGACCGGCACGCGTGCGATCTCCGGCTCCGTAGCAATGAGGTTGAGAAATTTCGTCATTGCCTTTTCTGAGTCGAGCATCCCCTCGTCCATATTCACGTCGATAAGGTTTGCCCCACCCCGAACCTGGTCGAGTGCTACGTCAACAGCCCCCGCGTAGTCCTCTTCCTGAATCAACTTCGCGAATCGGCTTGAACCGGTCACGTTGGTTCGCTCGCCGATCATGATGAAGTTACTGTCGGGCCGGATCGTCAGCGTCTCCAGCCCGCTGAACTGAGCGAATTTGCTAAAGCTCGGAACTGGACGTGGAGGTATCCCCTTGACGGCCTTCGCGAGCGCTCGGATGTGCTCTGGCGTCGTACCACAGCAGCCTCCAAGAAGATTAACCAGTCCGCTTCTCGCAAACTCTTCGAGAAGCCGACTGGTCTCGTCTGATTGTTGATCGTACCCCCCGAACGGGTTCGGCAGGCCAGCGTTCGGATAACAGCTGATATATACGTCGGCGATCCGTGATAACTCCGCTATATACGGGCGCATCTCGAGCGCCCCGAGAGCACAGTTGATGCCAACAGAGAGTGGGCGCGCGTGCGCTACCGAGGTCCAAAATGCGTCAACCGTTTGACCGGACAACGTGCGCCCACTCCGATCGGTAATGGTCGCAGAGATCATCAACGGGAGCTCCACCCCCTTCTCGTTGAACACCTCCTGGATCGCAACGATGGCTGCCTTCGCGTTTAAAGTGTCGAAGATGGTTTCCACCATCATGAGATCGCAACCACCGTCGATCAACCCACGAACCTGCTCGGAATAAGCTTCTCGGACTGCATCGAACGTGCTATCGCGTAACGACGGATCGTTGACATCCGGTGAGATGGACAATGTCGTATTAGTTGGCCCAACCACCCCAGCGACAAACCGCTGGCACTCCGGAGTTCGTCGGGTCCAGTCTATGGTCGCCGCCTTCGCGAGCCTGGCAGCCGCTACGTTCAACTCGTAGACGACCGATTCCAAACCGTAGTCAGCTTGCGCGATTGCAGTGCTGTTGAATGTGTTCGTCGAGATAATGTCCGCGCCAGCCTCCAGGTAATCGTTGTGAATTGAGGTGATGACGTCTGGTCGCGTCAAGACCAGCAGGTCGTTGTCACCTTGAAGATCGCACGAATGATCGCGAAATCGATCTCCACGGAAAGCAGCCTCGTCCAGCCGATGGCGTTGCACCATCGTCCCCATTGCACCGTCGAGGATGAGCATCCGCTGGGCGAGCGCTGCCTCAAGCGTCGCGCGAGCGTCTGCGCCAACCATCGACCGTGGCCCTTTCGTCATGTGAGTGACTCTTCCTTGCTCCATACCGAATCCCGGTGGAAGCTGGCACACAGGTGAACTCCCTCGCCAGTGCTTAACAGTAAGAGAACGACGCGTTGCAGGCTCACTTGATGCACCTCGACTTCGTCCAACAGCAAGGAGAGGCGATCATTCTGTCCCTCCCTCAAGGCTAAAACCTAAAACTCAAACCAATCCACCGAATTCTGGAACACTAGAACTTTCGATAGCTGCACCCTCATCACACTCCGGTGTAGAGAATCCTCCAGATCCGGCCGCCAACGTCGTCGCTAACATACACGGAGCCGTCAGGCCCTTGCGCGATGCCGACCGGCCGATGGATGGCCTCTTCCCGCTGCATGAGGGGTGAAGTGCCCGCGAAGCCATCAGCGAAGGTCTCCCAGTTTCCGGTGTATGCACTCCCGTCTCGAGGGGCAAACACTACCTGATATCCACCCTGCTCCAGTGGGGCGCGGTTCCAAGAACCGTGAAAGACGACGAATACCCCCTCCTGATACCATGCGGGGAACTGGTCACCCGTATAAAAAAGAAGGTCGTTCGGTGCCCAGTGCGCTGGAAATGACACGAGTGGCTCGTCGTACTTGTCGCAGTCACCCACCTCTTTGCCATCGCCGCCGTACTCCGGTGCAAGTAAACGCTTGGCCTGAAAGCGATCGTGGTAACAGTAAGGCCACCCGAAGTTCGCACCGTCACGAAGACGGAAAAATTCTTCGGTCGGAATCTCAGCGTTGTCATCGTCGCTGTAGTCCCACAGCGATCCAAGCGCGTCACGTCCGTGCTGCACTGCGTAGACCGCACGCGAAGTCGAATCCCACGCTATCCCGACGATATTCCGCGTGCCTCGTGCGAACTGGTGTCCATCGACTTTCTGTGTCTGGCCCAGCGTATCCGCATTGAATTGCCAAACGCTCGCCTGGCGGGCGAGCTGCTCGCACGGTACTTGGCCAATCGACCCTCGCGTGCGTGCCTGCTCCATGCAGGCGTTCGACGGCGCGCCGACGTTGACATAGATGTTTCCCATGTCGTCGAAGGCGAACGCCTTTCCGGAGTGCCCTCGCTGCTCAGGAAACCCGTCAACAATGAGCTCAGCGTCGCCCGTCGGCAAAAGCTCTCCCGGCGTCATTGGATACCGGTAGACCTCAGTCGTCGTCGAAGCGTAGAGGTGGTCACCGCGAAGCTGGAGGCCGGTCCCATAATGATCCGAGAAACGCTCCATCGTTTCGGCACGACCATCGCCATCGGTATCCCGTAGTGCAATGATGCCTCCATCAGGATCGTAGTCGTCTCGCCCACGGTTTCCGCGATCCCTAACGTAGATGTCACCGTTGGACGCGATATCTAAATGACGAGCCCGGCCAATATTATCAGCCACAATGAGGGCACAGAAGCCATTTGGCAGCATCAAACCGCCGTTGTCCGGTTCGCACGCCGGGAGAGCCGAAGCCTTCCCGGTCTCCCGCTCGTCGGCGGCACAGCCAAAGAGCAGCAGGAATGTGAAAACTGTCACACTTACACTTTGGAAACTCATGGATGCTCCTTTCATGTTCCAGGCGCGAGTTCTTGTCCAGTGTTCAGGACCAGTAGTGACAACAGAAGTACGAGCACTAGCGTTACCCGGTACATGCGTGTTCTCATTGATTGGAATGGGTGATGACGAACTAGGGTTGCTTCCTAGTGATTGCATTCCTCTATCGTGCGGAGACAGCATCTGACGAACCAGAACGGCCGGTCAGGGAAAAAGATGAGGCGGTAGCGCCTCGGTGCTGCCGTCTAACTCATGAAATCAGGTTGAATTATCGCGTAAAGGTACCGCAGTTCAACATTGCTGAACCGTAGAACGGGTTGATGATGTCCCCATCTTCCTGCACCCAGGATTTCTGCACCATCGGGCAGTAGGCCACCTTTAGCTCGCCGAACCCAACGTCTTCTCCGTACTTGATCAGGGCGTCGCTGAGCGGTCCGAAAGCCGAGCGCGTCGACTCAATGTCGATTGCCGTCACCATTGATTGAGCTGTCGTTGCGGTCATATTCGCAGCGTCTCCGAGCTTCTTAGCCTCGACCACTATCGACGCTGCCGCGTCGGTAACGCCATCAGTCGAATCATTGGCGAGTGCTAGTTGAATGCGAAGATACGGCGCCACGATGTCCTCGGCCAGTTCGGCGCACGCCGTCACCCCCACGAGTAGGACGGCGAATGCAATTGCAGGTACCCTCATAGCCATCTCCTTCCATCTCAAGATTGTCCTTCAAATATTACTCGAAAGCCTGCCCATTCCTCTAGACACTGGTGGCGGACATTCCATTGCAACCACCGCACAGGGTTGTTAAGCTCGATCCATGAAAGGGCACCAAACGACTGGGCTCAGCGTCGCGGCCCTCGTTGCGATCTCGGTCGCGGTATGGGGCCAGCAACAGGCACCCCTGTTCCGCAGCGGCACTGAGTTGGTCGATCTGTATGTAACGGTAACCGATCGGAACGGACGGCTCGTGCCGAATCTGCCCCGCGAGGATTTCTCCATCTTTGATGACCGGGAATTGCAAGAACTCGTGTTGTTCGAGAACGACGTCAGGCCGATCACCGTAGTGGTAATGCTTGACACGAGTGCCAGCATGGCTCCAAACCTTGACCTGCTCTATGCTGGGGCTGAGCAGTTCCTAATTCGTCTCTTGCCAGACGATCGCGGACGGGTTGGCGCATTCAACGACAAGATCGAGATTGAACCAGCAAAATTCATTGGAGACCGGGACGCATTGGTGGACGCACTGGGTGATCTCGATTTCGGCAACCCGACCCGCCTGTATGATGCCGTTTTGGCTAGTCTCGATGCGCTTCAGGAGGTCGAGGGCCGACGCATCATCCTGGTGTTCACCGACGGTGATGATACCAGCAGCAATACCGGGTGGCGAGACGTGCTGAAGCGGGCAGTAGCCGACAAGGTGATGATCTATGCCATCGGTCTAGAGAGCAACTACTTCAATGGACTCCGGCAGGTTCGTAGTCGGCCGGACCGTAACTTGAAGCGGTTCGCAGAAGAGACCGGCGGAGGTTATTTCGAGCTAACCGAAACCGACGAGTTAGGTCCAACCTTCACACGGGTCGCCCAAGAGCTCCACAGCCAGTATGTCCTAGGATTTACCCCTACCAAGCGCGACGGCAAACTCCACGAACTCGAGGTGAGGCTGAAGCGACGTGGGATGGTGGCTCGGGCACGCCGAAGTTACCTCGCTCCCACCGACGCTCCGTCGAGGGAACCGGTAAATCGGTAGATCCAAATTTATGACGCCTGCCGACTTTAGCTCACGTGGCGTGTGATTCAGGCGAAGAACGCCAACGCGTTCCCGACCACAAGTGCGATTCTCATTCACCATCACTCTGCGCCGATATTTTCTTGTGACGCAATTGATCATCTAAGGGTTCGCAACACCGAGCGACGTTGCGAACAGGCATAAATGACGATTCTGCCAGGCGACCAACCTACATCGAACCTTCGCGCTACGCGATCTGTCGTGCTTGCCCGCAATGGGCTTATCGCGACCAGTCACCCGCTTGCGTCGGCGGCTGGGCTTCAGATCTTGACGAATGGCGGTAACGCCATCGATGCGGCTATCACGGCGGCGGCTACGCTGGCGGTCGTCGAACCTACGATGACTGGTCTCGGGGGTGATCTCTTCGCTCTACTCCACGATCGGCGGACCGGCACCATCCACGCGTTAAATGCGAGCGGGCGCGCCCCACTAGCCGCGTCGCTCGAGACCTTACCCTACCGCGAGCGCGGAATGCCCTTGCATGGAATCCATTCGATCAGCGTACCTGGTGCCGTGGACGGGTGGCAGTTACTGCTCAAGCGCCATGGAACCGTATCGCTGGCGCGAGCGCTTGCGCCGGCGATCGATTACGCACGTAAAGGTTTCGCGGTAACCGAGGTAGTCGCCGGGCAGTGGCAATCGGCAGAGGCTCTGCTTACCGGAGACCCAACCGCGGCTGACATCTTCTTACCGCACGGACGTGCCCCTCGTGTCGGAGAGGTGTTCACTAACCCAAAACTAGCAGTGACGCTCGAGCGACTGGCTAGTGATGGTCGCGACACCTTCTACGAAGGCGCGCTGGCTCGGACGATCGCAGCTGATTCCAGGCAACGCGGCGGCTGGCTCGACGAGAGTGACCTGGCAAATCACCGGTCGGACTGGGTAGAACCGTTGCACACGACCTTCCACGGCCACGAGATCCTAGAGTTGCCACCCAATACTCAGGGACTTGCTGCGCTCGAAGCGCTCAACTTGCTTGAGCCCGTCGACCTGGTCTCGGCTGGTCACAACTCTGCGCCGTATCTTCACTGGTTGATCGAAGCGATCCGTATTGCGTTCGCGGACCGGGATGCGTACGTGGCGGATCCCACCTCGGTTCCACCGGCACTCGTCGAGCACCTCGTGTCAAAAAGATACGCAGCGGCACGCAGGGACGAGATCGAACTTGGACGAGCCGCCACCGACTATAGACCCTGGCGCGGCCGCGCTAGCACCCAGGCAACAGGGGTCCGAAGTGGCGAGGGCGACACCGTTTATCTAACCGCGGCAGACCGAGATGGCAACGTCGTCTCGCTCATCCAGTCGTTGTTCGGCGTATTCGGTGCAGGCATCGTGGCAGGCGACACGGGCATCGTGCTGCAGAATCGAGGCTCGCTATTTTCGACCGATCCCTCACACCCGAACTGCCTAGCGCCAGCTAAACGTCCATATCACACACTCGTGCCGGCTCTCGTTCTCAGAGACGGCCACCCGTGGCTATCGTTTGGGGTGATGGGTGGCGATATGCAGGTGCAGGGACATTTACAGGTGCTCCTGAATCTAATCCTGTTCGGGATGAATGTGCAAGAGGTAGGCGAAGCGGCCAGAGCACGGTGGACCGGTGACGGCGTGGCACTCGAGACCGGCATTTCTGAGGAAACCCGCCGAGGGTTGCAATCGCTTGGCCACCGGCTAGTTGACACAACTGGTGGATTCGGCGGATATCAAGGTATCCACATCGACCCCGCAAGCGGTGTTCTCAGAGGAGGGTCGGATCCTAGGAAGGACGGGGTCGCCCTTGGGTATTGAGGGAACACCCTGAACCTAGAGGCGAAAGCCGTCTTGGAGCGGATCAGCGTCGTCGATGATGAACTCGTGCTCCCCCGTGATCCAGGCCGACCCCTCGATGCGTGGAACGATCGCCTGGTGTTCACCAACGGTCGTCCGGCTTTCGACTGACCCCCTGAACTGGGTCCCGATGAGACTCTCTTGTACGAACGGACGATCCACGCCCAGCAGACCCATCGCATCGATCACCGCCATAACCGCGGCTGTGCCGGTACCACATGGCGAACGGTCAACTTGGGCATCAGCGAAGATCGTGACATTCCGGAGGTCCGCGCTCTCTCCATCCGGCACCCCGGTAAAGATCGTACCGTAGATGCCCGGTAGGTTGTTTTCCAGCGGGTGGGCAACCATGATGACCGCCTCGACGCCAGTTTTGATCTGCATCCCTAATTTCCGCAGCTCGGAGAGATATTCCGGTCGCAGTGGGACACCCACGGTTTCGCTGTCGACAATGGCGTAAAACGCACCGCCGAATGCGACATCGACCGGCCACTCATGTTTGCCGATGCGCAGCGGTAACCCTGGGTGTAGCACAAACGACGGAACGTTCAAGAAAGACACGCGTTCCACTCGGAGACCGATGGCCGCCGGCCGGGAGCCTGAAACTTGTTTAATACTGGCTTTCGTGCAAACAGTTCCCGCCGGAGTGTCCAGTAGAATCTCGCCCGCTGGGTCGGCAAGCTCGAGCAACCCACGTTCCAAGGCGATCGTAACGACTGCGATGATACCGTGACCGCACATCGTGCTGTAACCTTCGTTGTGCATGAAGAGCACTCCAGCATGCGAATTATCATTGACCGGCTCGGTCAATACGGCACCGTACATGTCTGTATGTCCCCGCGGTTCCCTCATCAGCGCACGCCGAATGTGATCTTGATGCTTCCGGACCCACGCCCTCTTCTCGAGCATCGTCGCTCCGGAGGGTTGCTCGAAGCCTTTAACAATGAGACGCAACGGCTCACCCGCGGCATGCGCATCAATTGTTCGAATAATCACTATTAAAACCTTGTAGCCTTATTAACTCCTAATAAAGACTATGCCTCTTTTCCTGACCGAATCTGACGTCCGACAGCTGCTGTCTCTTGATGAGCTTCGGAAAACCATGGCCGGAGCACTCAGTGCCTTTTCGACCGGGGCGGTAGAGCAGCCACTGCGCACGGTCCTACCGATCGGCCAGCAGGCCTTCATGGCCGTTATGCCAGCACTGATACCCGACACTCGTGCGCTCGGTACAAAGCTCGTTGCGTTCGTAGCGGGCAATGTAGAGCGTGGCATCAAGACCCACTTCGCCACGATGGTCATGATAAATGCTGAGACTGGTGAGTTGGAAACTATCATGGACGGCAGCTACATTACCGAGGTGCGAACAGCGGCCGTGTCGGCGGTGGCGACTGCGCACCTCGGTCGAGACGTAGATTCGTCGGTCTTGGCTCTGATCGGCTCTGGGGTCCAGGCACGGAGCCATCTCGAAGCCCTGGTTCGGGTGCGGGCAATCCGCGAGGTTCGCGTTTGGAGTCCCAACGCTAAGCGTTGCAAGCAATTCGTCCAGGCGATGCGCGATGTGGCCCCAGTTCGTGTGGCGAGCGATGCCGAAACGGCGGTACGGGACGCCGACTTGATCGCACTGGTAACCTCGGCTACAGACCCAGTCATCCGTAGCGAATGGGTCCGTGACGGTGCACAGATAGTCGCAGTCGGGGCCTGCCGGCCGGATCAGCGTGAGATGGATCCGGTTCTTGTCGCCCGCTCGCGCTTGTTCGTCGATTCGCGCGAGGCTGCGTTTACTGAAGCTGGTGACATTGTTCTCGCGATACGCGACGGTTTCATCGACCGCGGTCATGTCGTCGGTGAGCTTGGTGAAGTAATCGCCGGACGGGTGGCCGGACGCACCACGGCCAGCGAGGTGACAATCTTCAAGTCTCTCGGAATGGCGGTAGAAGATGTGGCAGCGGCACACCTGGTGGTTCAGTTGGCGCGTGCTAGAAACGTTGGCCGTGAGCTCGCCTTGGACTAAGACGATCGCGATAGAACCTGCGCCGCTCTGCGTACTGACTGCCGAGCTCCTGATATGAATTCTGAGACTACGCGACCCTCTAGAAATTCTTCGGTGGAATTCCTGCAGTAGAAGCGTTGGTAGCGGTACGGGGAATCGAACCCCGGTCTCGTGGATGAGAACCACGTATCCTAACCCCTAGACGATACCGCCACACATGATCAAAATTAATTGCACGGCAATCTTATAATATTAAAGTTGTGGCTCGCGCAGTAGCCGTCTTGCTCCTGGCTATCGCGGTTGGGGTAAGCGCCGGTATTTATGTCACGGCCGGACGTGTTGCCGGGCCGACGATAGATCTTCTGCAACCGACCAGTCTCGTTGGTCGCTCAGCGAGCTTCGAAGCAACCGTCGAAGCACCTCTGGGACAACTCACCACGCTCGACGCGGCGATCGAACAGGATGGCATCTCTTATTTCCTCTTTTCTCTCGACCGCCCGGCAGACGCAGAAGTCAGGCAGGACTCGCTTGACCGCATTCGAATTAGTCGTACCTTCGACCGCATCTCGCATCCCGAGCTACGGTCTGGTAATGCTCGGATCGTTGTCACCGCAACCCGACCGGTCTTATTCGGGCTTCGTGAAACCTCCTCGTCGATCGCGATAGACGTCGAGATCGACTTAGATCCACCCCGTCTGGAAATGCTCTCCCGGTTTCATTATGTCAACCACGGTGGTTCGGAGCTGGTCGTCTATCGCGTGACGCCGCCCAATGCCGTATCAGGTGTGCACGTGGGCGACCGCTTCTTTCGCGGATATCCGGCCAGCGGTGCTGGCATAGAAGCGACTGACGACCCTGGATTGCGCGTCGCGTTCTTCGCCCTACTCCATGACGAAGACCTTGGCGCCCCCATTGAGCTCTACGCCCGCGACGAAGCGGGAAACGAAGGACGAGCTGATTTCGACTATCGAGTGTTCCCCAAGAGGTTCCGGCGGTCTCGTATCCAGATTGACGATGCGTTCTTGCGGCGCGTGGTTCCGCGTATCGTCGAGCGAGCTCCAGATCTCTCGGATGAAGAACCCAAGGGCACGATTGTCGAGCTTCTCGATCTCTATCTCTTCATCAACAGAGAACTGCGAAGACGAAACAGTGAAACCATCGGTCTGTTAGCCCACGAGACCACTCCTACCATCCTTTGGGACGGCCCGTTCCAGCAGCTCGCCAACTCACAGGTCGAGTCCGGCTTCGCTGACCACCGGACCTACTTTCACTCCGGCACAGAGATCGACCAGCAGGTGCATCTCGGATTCGACCTCGCCTCGACGGCCAACGCTCCGATTCACGCGGCCAACCACGGCACGGTCATCTACGCTGATTTTCTCGGTATCTTTGGCAATTGTGTGCTTCTGGATCACGGCATGGGCTTGCAGTCGCTCTACGCCCACCTGTCCGCGATCCACGTCGAGGTCGGAGAAGCGGTAGAAGCTCAGCAACTCATCGGGCTAAGCGGACAGACCGGTCTCGCGGGCGGCGATCATCTACACTTCACAATGCTGCTGGAAGGATTCCCGGTAACGCCGGCCGAGTGGTGGGATCCCCATTGGGTCGAAGACCGCATCCTGCGAAAGCTCAAAGAGGCTACTCTAACCGTAGCCACCGCAAACCGCCTATGATTATGATATTGTTGATGTGTTGGACTCGTAATAGACTTTAGTTCCTCAGGTTCTCTCGACCCCAGACTTTGCGTTAGGAGATTTTTGATGCAACACCGAACTCCGTGGGCGTTTGTCTCAATCCTGGTTCTCATGGTCGCCATGACGTGTGGCGGTGGTTCAGAAGCACCAACCGAATCGGTGGCCCCGGTCACGACCGAAGCAATTGATCCCGAAACAGCCGGCAACATCACGGGCATGGTTGTCCTTGAGGGCCAACCCCCGGCACCAGAGAAGATCCGAATGAATTCCGACCCGGCCTGCCTCCAAGAAGCAGGGAACAGCACAGAGACCGAATACTACATGGTCGACGCTGACGGCGGGCTCAACAACGTCTTCGTCTACGTGAAGGAGGGTCTCGAAGGTTGGACCTTACCACCGACGCCCACTGACTCCATCACGCTCAACCAGGATGCCTGCCGCTACCAACCTCACGTTTTCGGGATTCGGGTCGGTCAGACGCTCGAGATCTTGAACAGCGATGAGACGCTTCACAACATCCATGCGAGGCCAACTGCCAACGACGAGTTCAACACGGGGCAACCCATTAAGGACATGGTGTACAGACGTGAGTTCACAACTCCAGAGATCATGGTGCCCTTCAAATGCGACGTGCATGGATGGATGAATGCCTACGCCGGCGTGCTCGATCATTCTTATTTCGCCGTAACTGAAAACGGATCGTTCGACATCAGCACGTTACCGCCTGGAGACTACGTGATCGAAGCCTGGCACGAAATACTCGGCACACAGACCAAGAACGTCACAATTACCGAACGTGCCACGGCTGAGGTGTCGTTCACGTTCACGACCGGCTAAACACTCGTGTCTCGTAACGAGTGCGCGTCGCGAAGCGTGCATCCGTTTTCTGGCAGATCCGAGCACCAACCGTTTGCAGCAACCCATGGTTTGGCTGCACCGTTATACCAAGCTATTAGCGGCCGCCGCGCTCATCCTGATCGCGGCTGGTGGCCTCGTCACGAGCACCGGCTCCGGTCTCGCCGTTCCCGACTGGCCCAACACTTATGGCTACTTCATGTTCTCGTTCCCATTCTCCAAGATGGTCGGGGGGATCCTCTACGAGCATGGGCATCGGTTGATCGCAAGCGCCGTCGGCCTGATGACAATAGGTCTGGCGGTCTGGCTGTCACGGCGAGACCCGCGGCGGTGGGTGCGGCATCTTGGCTGGATTGCCCTGGCCACAGTCGTCATTCAAGGAATTCTCGGCGGGATTACGGTTCTCTATTTGTTGCCGGCACCGATCTCAATCGGTCACGCCGGTCTCGCGCAAATCTTCTTCGTGCTGATTGTCGCGCTGGCAGTCTTCACCTCGCCTGGCTGGGGTACCCGCGACAACCACCCGGGAGGCAGCTTGAACCCGCCTGCCGACGACCAGATTCTCAGACTACTGGCACTCGTTACTCCAGTGGCGATCTACATCCAGATCCTTATCGGAGCCGCTATGCGACATACTGGAGCCGGGCTGGCGATCCCAGACTTTCCATTGATGTTCGGACACCTCGTACCACCCGAGTGGTCGGCTGCTATCACAATCCACTTCGCCCACCGCGTTGGTGCCATCGTAGTAACACTGATCGTGGTCGCCACCGCCGGACGCGTCCTTACCCACCACCGCCACACCAGAGAGAAGACCTATTCCGCAGCACTATTGATCATGGTGGTCCTGGCACAGTTCACCCTGGGCGCGTTGACAGTACTCAGTGAGAAACAGGTTGCGTTCAATACAGCGCACGTCGCGACCGGCGCATTGCTCCTCGCAACATCGGTGGTACTCGGGTTGCGAGTCTGTCGCGATTGGTTCCCAGACGCCGTTGCTACCACCGTATCGGTCGCTGATGCACAATCAACGATCGTGCCGTCGCACACCTCAACCGAAGTTAGGAATCCTTAGTGAAAGGTCCCGCTGCATGAAGACCGAGGCCGTTGCCGTGCACGTGACATACTCGCGCGCGGCCGATTTCCTGGCGCTCACGAAACCTCGCCTTAACTCGCTCGTGGTTGTTACCACCGGCGTAGGCTACTACCTGGGGACGACCGAAAGACTTGACCTACTGATTGGTCTACACACCGTCGTTGGTGCAGCATTGGTCGCCGGGAGTGCAGCGGTCTTCAATCAGATTGTGGAAAGTGATCTCGACAAAGCAATGCTACGCACGTATCGTCGGCCGATGCCGGCTGGCCGGGTGCAATCTCTGGAAGCTGGTGCGTTTGCGCTTATCCTGGCAGCTGCTGGGCTCATCCAATTGGCCGTGGGCTCGAATATGTTGGCCTCCACTGTGGCGGCCGTTACACTGGTGAGCTACGCGGCCATCTACACGCCGCTGAAACGACGAACGCCGTGGGCGACCCTGGTGGGCGCCGTGCCGGGTGCTCTCCCACCGGTCATCGGATGGACAGCCGCTCGGGGTGCGCTTACCATCGAAGCGTGGGTGCTGTTTGGCATTGTCTTTTTCTGGCAGCTACCTCACTTCCACGCGCTGGCGTGGCTGTATCGAGAAGATTTCAGGCGGGCACAAGTGCCGCTGCTCGCTGTCCTGGACCACGACGGACGGCGAATCGGTTTCCATGTGATCATCTACGCGCTCCTCTTGCTGCCGATGAGCCTGGCGCCGTTTTTCGTTGATCTGACTGGGTCAACTTATCTGGGTGGAGCGGCTGCGTTGGGTGTCCTGTTCCTCACGCTCGCCGTCCGCTTCGCCAGCAAACGAACCGACGAGCGTGCGCGGACCCTCTTTCTTGGATCTCTCGTCTACCTGACCCTGTTGTGGGGTTTACTGGTCGTTGATCATGCCCTCTGACCTCGCAGGCAGCAGAAATGCGCTGACCCTCAATGACCTCAGCCATCGGTACGGCGACCGTGATGCGTTGAAAGCGGTGAGCTTTTGCGTCGCTACAGGCTCGATCTTCGCACTCCTCGGACCAAACGGCGGCGGTAAGACCACACTTTTTCGCATCGTCACAACACTGATGTCAACCAGCCCTGGTGGAGCCGCGGTGTTCGGACGTGACGTCGCTGAGGCTCCCGCTGACGTCCGCCGGCGGATCGGGGTCATGTTTCAGTCGCCAGCGCTCGACGGCCAACTGACCGTTCGGGAAAACCTCGCGTGCCACGGCAACCTTTACCATTTGCGCGGCCGAGCTTTGGTTAATCGCATCGCTGCTACGTTGAGCCTGGTCGGTCTCGAGGACCGTGCCGATGATGACGTGTGGACGCTCTCGGGCGGCCTACAGCGGCGAGTGGAGCTCGCCAAGGCGCTGCTCCCGGAACCGCAACTCCTGATCCTCGATGAACCGAGCACGGGTCTCGACCCAGGCGCTCGCCGAGAAATCTGGAATCACCTGGTGCAGCTCAGGGACCAGCGTGGTACAACAGTGGTTCTGACGACACATCTGATGGACGAAGCGGCTCGTGCCGATCAGGTCGGGGTATTACACGAAGGGCGACTGGTCGCGCTCGGAGCACCAGACGCTTTGGTGGCCGACATAGGCGGCGACGTGATCTTGATTGAAGCGCGAGAGTTGGAAACGCTGGCGACCAACATTCGTGAGCGGTTTCGTGAAACGGTTGAGGTCCTAGAGGGTCATCTGCGGATCGAGCGCCCGCGTGGGCACGAGTTCGTTACCGACCTGGTCGAGGCGTTCCCTAAGCAGATCGACGCAGTGACGTTCGGCAAACCAACACTCGAAGACGTGTTCCTGCACCATACAGGGCAGCGTTTCTCGTAAAGAATCGTGTTCCTCGCCACCTACGCACTCTGGAAGCGTGACGTCGTCCGGTTCTATCGCCAGCGTTCGCGCATTATCGGTGCGCTCGGCACACCGATAATCTTCTGGGTGCTTCTCGGCTCTGGTCTCGGCACTTCGTTCCGGATTGGCTCGACGGACGTGTCGTCCGGGGGATATCTTGAATACTTCTACCCCGGCGCACTAGCACTCATCCTTTTATTCACTGCCATTTTCTCGACCATCTCGGTGATCGAAGACCGTCACGAAGGGTTCCTGCAGGGAATCTTGGTGGCACCGGTACCACGCGCGACGTTCGTGCTCGGGAAGATTTTAGGGGGCTCCACGCTAGCCGTACTACAAGCGGGAATCTTTCTACTCCTCGCGTCCTTCGCTAATATTGAGATCGGCTGGGCTGCACTGCCACTACTATTTCTCGTCCTCACAACTTTAGCGATCGCGCTGACCAGTCTTGGCTTTATGTTGGCATGGATGATGGACTCGACCCAGGGCTTCCACGCAATCATGAATCTGCTGCTGTTCCCAATGTGGATCCTATCTGGCGCGGTCTTCCCTGCCAGCGGTGCAGCCGGCTGGATTCGTGGCGTGATGCAGGTCAACCCCATGACCTACGGCGTGGCCGCCATCCGGAGTATTCTCGGCGGCGCCGAGTCGGCCTCGAATAATCCGTCGGTCGGCGGCTCGCTAATTTTCATCGCGTTGTTTGGGATTACGACAATGGCCATCGGAGTATGGATTGTCAATCGCAGAACCTAAAGCCTAATGGATGTTTCCAACCTGCCAACTCTTAATGCCCTGCTCAATAGTTTGTCTGGCGTGCTGCTGACGTCCGGGTACGTTCTGATCCGCCAAGGATGGATAAGAGCACACCGTGCGTGCATGTTGGCAGCCTTCATCACCTCGACGGTGTTCTTGATCTCTTACCTCATCTATCACGCTAACGTCGGCACGGTCGCCTTCACCGGTCAGGGCGGTATCCGCATAGCCTACTTTGCTATCTTGATTAGTCACGTCGTCTTGGCCGCGTTGATTCTGCCGCTGGCGCTTGTAACGCTGTATCGAGCGCTCCGGGGCCAATTTGAGCACCACCGCCGTATCGCCAGGTGGACACTGCCTGTATGGCTCTACGTGTCGGTGACCGGTGTCATCGTCTACTTCATGTTGTACCACTTATAGTGGCTGACCCTCGAGGCGTAGCGGCACTGGCAGCCTGTGTCTCTCTGTCCCTGAAACGAAACGTGTGAGCCAAAGACTATTGCTGTAGGAGAACAAAATCGTGGCGCGTTAAGGATAGAGGAGATACGGCTCGCGTAGCTGGCGCCAGGCGTTTTCCCCATCGGTCCAATCCGCAGCGATGGCGGCCGGATTGTCTCCGGCCTTGACGCGCTCGAGCACGTCGCGAGACCCCATCAATCGGACTGCCGCGTCAAGATCGAACGACTCGGGGTATAGCCGGTAGAGGGCTGCAGCAATCTCGAGCCCTGTTCTCACCGGACGCAGGAGGTTGCGGTTCGTCACGATCAAAAAGACCCCTTCGCACACCTTACCAGCGTACTTACTCGAGACGGGCGTGAACGAAACTGGATAGAACCGTACTCCCGGCAAGCCGCGCCGGTTCAAGACAACGGCGACCTGATTTCCGTCGATCCAGGGAGCACCCAATTGCTCGAACGGCTTCTCAGTACCGCGGCCCACTGACAGATTGGCACCCTCGATCGAACCAATACCTGGATACAATGTGGCTTGCGTGACGGAACGCAGGTTGGGCGATGGGTCGACCCACGCGATGCCGGTCTGGTCGAACCATAGCTCACGACGCCAGCCGTCGAGCGGAACCACTTCTAGTTCGGCGCCGATGTCCCGTTCCCCATTGAACAGACGAGCGAGCTCGCCAACTGTCATCCCATGGCGGATCGGCATGGAGAAATACCCGGTGAAACTGCGCACCTCCTCGGTATCGTCCAACCCTGGACCCTCGATCGTTGCACCGGTCACGGGATTAGGTCGGTCCAGGACCATAACCCGGAGACCGAGGTCAGCAGCCGCCTCTAACATGTACGCCATCGTAGTTGCGTACGTGTAGAAACGCGTGCCGACATCCTGGAGGTCGACCACAATAGTGTCGAGGCCGTCGAGCATCGCGGGTGTCGGCCGGCGCGTGCTTCCGTAGAGGGAGTAGATGGGCAGCCCGGTCGTCGGGTCAGCGCTGTTCGGGACTGCGGCATCCAGCGTGCCACGAATTCCATGCTCCGGAGTGAAGAGCGCCAGGAGGTGGACCTTCGGCGCCTTGTGCAACAGGTCGATTGTTGAAACACCGTCACGCGCCCGGCCGGTCTGATTGGTGAGCAGGCCGACGCGGGTGCCCTGAAGTCTGGCAAAGCCTGCGCTGCGTAGCACGTCCACACCCGTATCAACGACGCGCGTATCGATGACATCATGCGCCACCGGAAACACGCCGGTGATCGCAGTGGCCGCCAGGGTCGCCACCAGCCCTCGGAGCGCGGTCACGTTGCCCTTGCCGTCTGGGTGGACTCGGTTCGATAGAAAGATAACGGCGGTCTCGGTTGGTGGATCGATCCAAAGCGACAGCCCAGTAAAACCCGTATGCCCGAACGAGCCACGCGAAAAGAGATCGCCCCGGCTCGAAGAATAGCGTGAGTCAATGTCCCAGCCGAGTCCTCGTTGATCCCCAATGCTTGGGGGTGTGGCTGGAGTCGTCATCTTAGCGACCGTGAGCGGCGCCAAGATCCTCGTGCCTTCGACGGTACCCCTCCCAAGTAGCATCTCGGCGAAACGTGCCAGATCCTTCGCGGTGCTGAACAAACCGGCGTGTCCAGCCACGCCACCCATGCGACGGGCTGTAGGATCGTGAACCGTGCCACGCAACATCATCCCTTCCGTAGTACCACAGGGCCAACCCAACGGTGTGCACCGCTCGGTCGGCGCGATCCGGGACATAAGCCTGGGCGGTGGAAGGAACATGGTGTCACGCATACCAAGTGGATCGAAGAGACGCTCTCTAGCAAACGTGTCCAGCGAAGATTCGCTGACCCGAGCGACAATTTCTCCGAGCACAAAGAAGTTGATGTCGCTGTAGATGAACTCAGTCCGTGGCGGTCCAACTGGAACCTCGTTGATGGCCCGCTCGATAGCAAGGTCGTAGCCATCGAACTCCTCCTCAAGCGGCAGGTTGGAACGAAGCCCGGACATATGTGTCAGCAAATCGGCAACGGTGATCTCGTTCTTACCGTGTCGTTCAAATCCTGGCAGATGTTTGGCTACCGAATCGCTTAAGCGCACGCGGCCCTCTTCGACCAAGATCATCAAGCTCGTCGTCGTCGCGACCACCTTGGTCAGCGAGGCCAAGTCGAAGATGGTGTCGAGTGTCATCGGCTCAGCAACCGGGTCAACCGCCCGCTGACCAAAGGCTTTCTGATAGATGGTTTTGCCACGGTGCGAGACGAGTACAACCGCGCCCGGCAACAGACCGTCCGCGATAGCTGACTTGACCGCAGCGTCGAGCCTGGCAAAACGCGACGAGTCTATGGCGACCGTAGCGCGCGGCGACTGGCTCGAAGCGAGGCTCTGCCCAGCCAGGATTAGAAGCAGGCATGGAAGGGCGCAGCAGCTCAACCGTGCGTTGATACCCATAGTAGCGACTTACTGCAGTGTACAAGACCCCTTCACAGGTCGTAAGGTATACTGTGCATTTAGTGCCATCGGCAGTCGCACCAAGGAGAAGACCATGTCACGATGCCTGCCGCCGTTTTTTCTTGTGATTTTCTTTGTCTGCCTATCGCTACTGGCCAACCCTGCCCACGCGCAGACGGGCTTCATTACCGGTATCGTGCAAGACATCGAAGACAATCCGGTAATGGGCGCGACGGTCACCGCCGAAAGCGCGCAGTGGTCACGGACGGAAGAAACCGTGACTGACGGTGGAGGCCAATTCTCACTCATCGGCTTACCGGCCGGCCGGTGGCTGTTCGTGGTCCAGGCCAGTGGCTATCAGCCGACTCAAGGGCTTGCCAATATCAACCAGCGGGGGAACAGCGGCCGAATCCATTTTGTGATGGAGGCTGATCCACTTAACCCTCCTGCGCCGTCCACAGGTTTACTCGCCGGGTTCACTGGAGCGAAAATCCAGTCCAATCTCGATGCGGCTGATTATCTTTTCGACAACGGCGACTACACGGGAGCGATCAAGGCGTACGCAGCGATGCTCGCACAGCTGCCCGAGCTGACGAGTCTACACCTGCAGATCGGCCATGCTCATCAGGAACGACTGGAATTCGAGAAGGCGCTTACTGCCTATCGGGCAGTACCGGTAGGCGACATGGCTGGTGCGGAAGCAGCTGCCGCCATCGAAACGCTAGAGCTCATCCGACGCGAAATGCCACGTTAACTAATTCTTTTTCGATGAATTTAGGAGCTGTCATGATCCTCCGCCTGCGTCTTGTTGTCCAACTATCCCTGGTTGTCGCCCTGCTCATCGGGATGGCGGCTGCACCCGTGTTCGCCCAGGCCAGGATTATTGGAAGGGTTCTGAACGAGCAGGGACTGCCGATAGGTGAGGCGCTCGTCATAGCCGAAAACGCAAACATGAACCCACCGAGGATCGAAACGTTGACTAGCGCTGATGGCCGCTACGCGTTCATCGGTTTCCGGAGCGGCACCTGGGCCTTCATGGCGAGCAAGGAAGGCTTTCACGACAACATCATTCCCCCGGTTGTGATCGTCCAAGGCGACAACGCCCCGGTCAACTTCACACTCGAGCGTATCCGGCATCCCCTCGAACTCGCGATCGGCGAGGATATTCCCACGTCTGAGCTTGAAATACTGGAGCGAGAACTGCAGGCAGCCGACGATGCCTATGTCGATCAAGACTGGGATGCCGCTATTGCCGGTTATACGTCGATCCTCGAGAAGCTCCCGCAGATGTTTCGCCTCAATCTCCAAATTGGGAACGCCAACCGCCAAAACGAAAACTATGAGGCTGCTCTCGCGGCTTACGAGCTGCTGAAGGCAGCCGATCCGAGCCACGCGCAGGTGGATACCGAGATCGCTCGCACTAAGCTCGCAATGGGCGACTTCGAAGCTGCTTCCATAGAACTCGCGGCCGCCGCGTCAGGTCTCGATGCTCAACGAGAAGATCTCTACAATCTCGGTGAGATTGAATTTGTCAAGGGGGCTGTCGATGAAGCAGCCAAGTGGTACGAGAAAGCGACGATGGTTGATCCCTCTTGGGGTAAACCGCTCTTCAAGCTGGCACTCGTATCGCTGAACAGAGGAGACATCGAGACGGCCAAGGAGTACTTCGAAAAGGTCCTTGCCGTCGACCCAGACTCCGAGGAAGGAGTGCAGGCAAAAGCGACTCTTGCGGCCCTCCCGTAGTCCCACCGTTTTGTCGTAACGCATGGTTGCACAGCAGAAGGGGAACTTGCTTCAGAGAACATCAAGTTCATGCCGGCCCGACAGCTCTTCCTTGAAGTGCGCCGGAACTTCAACTAGAAAGTAGGCTTAGAGGCGGATGTGCCGCAGGGCGTCAGCCTTGCCATTACGGAGTTGTGAACGGCCCATCTTTTCGCGTCACCATTACTACAAGTGGCTTGACCAGGCCGACATCGCGATCGATCTGGTTATGACTGGATTGAAAAACAAGAGAAAAATCCAAGAGTTCGACCTCAAACATGCAAAGAATTCATTCAGCTGCCGTCTTGGGCGCCGGAACAATGGGCTCACAGATCGCGGCGCACTTGGCCAATGCTGGCGTTCCCACACTGCTGCTCGATCTCGATGAGTCGACAGCGCGCGAGGGGCTCAAACGCGCCACGAAGTTCAAACCGACGCCGTTCTTCACGCACAAAACTACATCGCTCATTTCAACCGGTGGCTTCGACGCTGACCTGGATCGGATCGCAGAGTACGACTGGATTGTAGAGGCCGTTGTCGAACGACTCGACATCAAGCGTGAACTGTTAGCTAAGATCGAACCACACCGAGCACCCAAAGCTATCGTCAGCTCGAACACTTCCGGAATTCCGATCGCGAGCATCGCCGAAGGACGTTCCGGAGCGTTCCGGACTCATTGGGTCGGCACTCACTTCTTCAACCCGCCACGTTATCTCCCGCTGCTTGAGATCATCCCGACAGCGGATACAGATCCGGTCGTGGTCGAGACGATCCGCCGCTTTGCCGATCACGCGCTCGGCAAGGGTGTCGTGATCGCCAAGGACACCCCGAGTTTCATCGGCAACCGGATTGGGCTCTACGGCGTGATGCGGATGCTTGAACTTTTAGTGAGCGGCGAATTTACGATTGAGGAAATCGATGCCATGAGCGGCCCGGTGATCGGCCGCCCGAAAAGCGCCACATTTCGCACGATGGACATCGCTGGAATTGACGTTTTTGCGCACGTCGCGTGCAACCTGGCGGAACGGCTCGAAACCGCCGACGAACGTGCCGCGTTCGCTCTCCCTCCGTTGGTCGACGAACTCGTCAAACGTGGGTGGATTGGCGAGAAGGTTGGTCAGGGCTTCTACAAGAAGGAGCAAAGACCAGACGGCGGCCGTATTCTGACACTGGACCCGGAGACGATGGACTACCGGGAGCGTCAGTTGCCAGAGCTGACACCACTCGATGCAGCGCGGTCGGTCGAGGACGTGGTTGAGCGGACTCGCGCGTTGTTCCTGGAAAAGAGCCGCGTTGGGGAGTTCATGCGAGCGACCCTCGGCAAGACATTGCTCTACACGGCAAAGGTCACCCCGTCCATTGCGTATTCGACCGACGACGTTGACCGCGCTATGCGGTGGGGCTACGGCTGGGAGCTCGGCCCCTTCGAGATCTTAGACGGCATTGGCGTTGATGCTGTGTTGAAAGCATGCGAGGTTACCGATCCGCCGCGTATCATCCAAGACTTGCCGGAATCGAGACGTTTCCGTGATAACGGGATCTCTCCAGCGGGCACCGACCTTCAGATCTTGCGCTGTGCCAAGGAACGCCACTCGGTCGTCAAAAGCAACGCTGGCGCCAGTTTGGTGGATCTGGGAGACGGGGTTCTGGCGATCGAGTTCCACTCTAAGATGAACGCGATTGGCGGAGACGCGGTCGCCATAATGACGGCTGGTGTGGCCGAGGCATCCAATAATTTTGATGCGATCGTCGTCGGAAACGAGGCGCCGGCATTTTCTGCCGGAGCTAACCTGATGTTCGTGCTTCTTGAGGCACAGGAAGAGAACTGGGACGAGATCGACTTAATGATCCGGGCATTCCAGAACGCCGTGATCGGCTTACGGTATGCAGACGTGCCGGTCGTGGTCGCGCCAGCTGGTCTAACTTTGGGTGGTGGTTGCGAGATTTCACTGCATGGTGACCTAGTGCAAGCTGCGGCCGAAACCTACATGGGGCAGGTGGAGGTGGGTGTCGGCCTCGTGCCAGCTGGTGGTGGATGTAAGGAACTGCTGGCGCGGGCGATGGACTCCATCCCGGCCGGAGTAGTTGATTCGCTTCCCTTTATCAACAAGCCGTTCGAACTGATTGGCTTTGCTAAAGTGTCAACCAGCGGGCCAGACGCGCGGCGCCTCGGTCTATTGCGAGATATCGACGGTGTGACAATGAATCGCGAACGTCTCATAGCTGATGCTAAAGCCAAAGCTCTGAAGCTGGCACAGGAGAACTATCAGTCGCCGCAGCACCGTCAGGACATCCCGGTTGGTGGCGAAGGCGTTCGCGCCGCGCTCGAGCTCGGAGTGCATCTCGCGTGGCGAGGCGGTCATCTCAGTGATCACGACGTGCTAATCGGCCGTAAGCTTTCATGGATTCTGTCCGGCGGTAACGTCTCCCATCCAACGATGGTCTCGGAGCAGTATCTGCTCGACCTCGAACGCGAGGCGTTCTTGAGCCTCTGTGGTGAGCTGAAGACGCAGAAGCGAATTGCTCATACCTTGAAAACAGGAAAGACCCTAAGGAACTAACCACAATGGTTCAAGCGTTCTAGGATAGTAAGGTCCTCGCAAGAAACACTTGGGATCGGAAGCATGTTGAAGATATTTTTGGAACCTTATCAAAAACCCAGCACGGATATTGTAAGTCGCCTCAATGATGAAGGATGTACTGCCACGGGTGGTTAGTGAAATCATCGGCCCCGCCGGCCGCCTCGAGTCGCTCCTCGACGAGCCGGAAGGCATACCACGCGCCGCGGTGATCTTCGCGCACCCGCACCCCCAACAAGGAGGCACGATGCACACCAAGGTGGTATATCAAGGCGCGAAGGCATTTAAACAAATTGGTTGCGCGGTGCTGCGGTTTAACTTCAGAGGTGTAGGCTTGAGTGACGGGTCGTGGGATGAGGGACGCGCGGAAATGGACGACTATCGCAGCGGTCTTGACTTCATGGCAGACCGGTACCCAGGCGTGAAGCTCTGGGCCGCCGGTTTCTCCTTCGGAGCCTGGATCGCGCTCACGACCGGCGTCGCTGACCCACGTGTCGAAGTACTCATTAGTGTTGCACCACCGATACAGTATGACCTGTCAGCCGTGCAAGCGAGCGAGAAACCGAAGTTCCTGATCCACGGTGAACGGGACGAGTTGATCCCACTGAAGGAGATGTGGCACTTCTACGGTCAGATGCAGGAACCGAAGGAGCTTGTCGTCATCGACGCCGCCGACCATGTCTTCGACGGCAAGGCCAGCGAAGTCGGAGACGCAATTAAAGATCTACTCGGAGACTTCATTAGTATCTCCAAAGGATGAATAGCAATGCGAGACGCTGTAATTGCTTCCGCCGTCCGCACCCCAGTCGGTAAGGCCCCCAAGGGCACCCTCCGGACTACCCGGCCCGATGAAATGGCAGCCGTGACCATCAAGGAGGCGCTCAGTCGTGCGTCCGGGATCGACCCAGCCGAGGTCGACGACGTGATCCTCGGATGTGCCATGCCGGAAGCCGAGCAGGGCATGAACGTGGCCCGTATCGCGAGTCTGCGTGCCGGGATCCCAGTCGAGGCGTCAGCGGTCACGATCAACAGGTTTTGTTCATCGGGACTTCAATCGATTGCCTTTGCGGCTGAGCGCATCATGTGCGGCTCAGCCGAAACCATCGTCGCTGGTGGTACCGAGACGATGAGCCTGGTACCGATGGGTGGTCACAAGATCGCTCCCAACCCAGAGCTGATTGCACACTACCCCGATGTCTATCTCAGCACAGGTCTTGTCGCTGAAAACCACGCGCGAGCGTCAAAAATCTCACGCGAAGCACAGGATATGTTTGCGCTGCGTAGTCACCGGCTCGCTCTGGCGGCCATCGACGAAGGACGCTTCATGGACGAGACGGTCCCGCTGATAGCCAAGGTGGCGGTACCGGCCAACAGCAACGGCGGCCGACCTGGGATTATGGAGATTCGATTCACGACCGACGAAGGTCCCAGGCGCGATACTTCTCTTGAAACACTCGGTAAACTCCGCCCAGTGTTTCATATCAGCGGCTCGGTCACGGCTGGAAATTCCTCGCAGACAAGTGATGGCGCCGCTGCCGTGATTGTAACGTCGGCTGATCGAGCCGTGAAGGCCGGACTGAAACCACTCGCGCGGTTTGTGACCTTTGCCACAGCCGGTGTCAAGCCGGAGTTGTTCGGGATCGGGCCGGTGCCGGCTATGAAGAAAGCGCTGAAGCGGGCTAATCTGACGATTGACGACATCGATCTAGTCGAGCTGAACGAAGCGTTTGCGGCCCAGGTCTTGTCGGTGCTCAAGGAGTTTCCGATCGATCCAGACAAGCTGAACGTTAACGGCGGCGCCATTGCCCTCGGGCATCCGCTTGGGTGTACCGGCGCAAAACTGACGACGACCATACTCTTTGAGCTCCAGCGCCGGAAGGGGCGCTACGGTATGGTCACGATGTGCGTCGGTGGCGGCATGGGTGCAGCCGGCATCTTCGAGCGCCTATGAACTTTAGGGCTCTTGAACCTTAAGCCCAGCGGCGCGAGACTGCAATGACAACGACGACGATAACAGGAATTCGACAGGGCGGGGCTTGGCTACTCGAGAATACACCTGAGGGCGCCGTCTTCACCCCTGAACGGATGACCGAAGAACAGCGAATGATCGATCGAACAGCCCATGAATTCGTGAATAACGAGGTGATCGGACAGAACGATCAGCTCGAGACCAAGGACTGGGACTTAGCCAGGGACCTTATGCGACGCTGCGGCGAACTTGGACTCATGGGCACCGACGTGCCAGAAGTCTATGGCGGTATCGACCTCGACACGGTAAGTTCAGCGGTCATCGCCAGTCGTTTCGGTCAGTCCGGATCATTCAGCGCGGCGTTCGGCGCGCAAACTAATCTCGTTATCATGCCGATCCGGATCTTTGGAACTGAGGAGCAAAAGGAAAAGTATCTACCCAGGCTAGTCAACGGCGAGATTGTGGGCGCCTACTGCCTGAGTGAGTCAGGCTCAGGCTCGGACGCGCTCAGCATGAAGACACGAGCGGTCCAGCAGGAGGACGGCAGTTTCGTCCTGAACGGCGAGAAGATGTGGATCACTAACGGCGGTTTCGCTGATGTCTACATCGTCTTCGCCAAGATCGACGGCGGGCAATTCACCGCCTTCATTATTGAGCGTGCGTGGGATGGAGTCTCGGTAGGTAAAGAGGAGCACAAATTGGGACTTCTAGGATCCTCGACGACACCGATCATTCTTCAGGACGTCAAGGTGCCGGCCAAGAATCTGCTCGGTAAGAGCGGCAAGGGCCACAAAGTAGCATTTAATGTACTCAACTACGGCCGGTTCAAGCTCGGCGCCTCAACTGTTGGCACTTTAAAGACCATCGTCGGCGAGTCCGCCCGCTACGCGGAGCAGCGGCATCAGTTCGGTCAGTCGATCGGCAACTTCGGCGCTATCAAGTACAAGCTTGGTGAGATGAACGTGCGCGCCTACGCCATTGAGTCGATGGTGTTCCGCACAGCCGGGCTCATCGATGCAGCAACGGAGAAAGGTGGACACCGGGCGGGAGCCGACGCGGCTCTTCTTGCGGCGCTCGAGGAATACGCCGTCGAGTCGTCCATCCTGAAAGTGGCCGGCAGCGAAATCCTGCACGACGTTGTCGACGAGAACGTGCAAATTCATGGCGGTAACGGTTATGTCAAGGAGTACCCAGCCGAGCGTCACTATCGAGACACTCGGGTTAACCGGATCTTCGAAGGAACGAACGAAATCAACCGGCTGCTGATCCCAGGCATGCTGGTTAAACGCGCGCTTAAAGACAGCCTGCCACTCATCACGGCCGCGAAGAAACTACAGGACGAGATTACGGAACCAGTCTCGGAAATGCCACTAACGGATGGCCTACTAGAGGAGCAAGCGCGTTCCGTCCAGATGTTTAAGAGGGTCGCCTTGGCAGTTCTTGGTCTTGCGCTTCAAATCTATGGCGAAAAGCTCTCCGACCAGCAGGAAGTGCTTTCCTATGCCGCGGATATTTTGATCGACACGTTCGGATCTGAAAGTGTGGTGCTACGGGCGAAACAAGCGGCTGCGGAGAATAAGGTAACGGCTGAACTACAGGCGGATGCGGCCAGAGCCTACGTCAATGACGCCGCCCTCAGGATAGACGCCGCGGCCAAGTCAGCCCTGGCAGCCATGACCGCTGGAGACACGCTCCGGACGCACCTGGTGGTGCTCCGCCGGCTCCTGAAGGTAACTCCGGTCAACACTGTCGCCATCCGCCGCCGGCTTGCCGACAAAGCCATCGAACGCTCAGGGTATATTTTCTAGGGTGAGGTAGCGTGAGGCTGTTCTAGAATCGCATTACATACAACTCGACGAAGGGTAAGTCTTTCGCCTTATTGGGGCAACATGTATAGAGCAACTAAGATTATTCGAGTTTTCGCCGGTGCAACGGTCTTTACAGCTGCTGCGTGCAGTCCCCCTCCACCTGACGAAAGCAGCTACACCGACCGCCTGTCGACCGACCGCGCCGCTACAGACGAATGGATGAGGACTGCGCCTGATTCCCCCGTTCCGCTTGATCGCCGCTCCTGGATGCTTCCCCTGCGTTACTACGAACCCGACCTCACCTACCGCGTGCCAGCCCAGCTGCGCATCGGAGACGAGCAGCCCGTGTTCGAAATTCCGACCTCGACGGGAGAATTTCGTGACATGAAGCTCGTTGGCAAACTAGAGTTCGTCCTGAACGGTGAACCTCGAACCTTGTCAGCTCTCGTTGAAGTTCCCGCTCAGTCCGTCGACCGACTCTTCGTGCCATTTAGTGACGAGACAAGCCGCAACGAAACCTATCGCGGTGGCCGCTACCTGGACCTCGACGCCACACCGACCGGCATCTACGACCTTGATTTCAACCGCGCCTATCATCCCTATTGTTATTTCGACGAGTCGTACGACTGCCCATTTCCACCACCGGAGAATCGACTTGCTACAGCCGTCAGAGCCGGCGAGAAACTTCCACCGCCGTCGAAGCGCCGAATCGACTTGGACTCAACCATAACCCCCCTCTGAAGTCTTGCAACCATGGGAGTTAGAATCATGGAATCCTGGAACCCTAAGCCTTAAACCTGTCGCGGGTGTGCTTTCCTATGCCCCTGAGCGGTGTGATCTTCGACTTCGATGGCGTCCTCGTCAACACAGAGCCAATCCATCTCAAGGCTTATCAGCAGGTCATGGCTGACACTCCGCTCACTCTCGAGACGGACGCTTACTACGCTCGATATCTAGGCTATGACGATGTAGGAGTGTTCACTGCCATCGCGACAGATCAGGGAGTGTCACTTAGCCCTGAGGAACTGAATCGATTGCTGGACGTTAAGGGTAAGCGATTTCAGGCGTTGCTTGGTAGTAACGACGTCTTGTTTCCAGGTGCGGCAGTCTGCATCGAGCAGCTAGCTATCAAGGTACCACTCGGTATAGCGTCTGGCGCGTTGCACCATGAGATCAACGAAATCCTCTCCCACGCAGACCTCAGGCGCTACTTCAGCGTTGTTGTAGCCGCCGAGGACATCGATCAGCCGAAGCCTGCACCAGACTCGTATCTGCGTGCCGCCAAGCAGCTCCGCGCAACACTTAGTATTAATGCCGATGGGTGTTTCGTCGCCATCGAGGATTCACGCTGGGGAATCGAGGCCGCTCACGAAGCGGGACTTGCGTGTATCGCCGTCACCAATACCTATCCAGCGACGGACCTAGCGTTGGCCGACGCTACGGTGTCAGGACTTTCTGAGGTTGATTTCACGCTTCTTGAACACGTTTGTCGTCATTGTAAATCAGTTTAGCCTTGCTGTAAGACAGAGGGCAACTCGTCGTAACGAAAACTCTTGGCTTGCCGTGTTGAAGCGTAGGATCTTAAACAGACCTTTGGCATGACACTCGACGGACCGGTGGCACCTGTGCGAAGGTAGAAGCAGTGCTCTCTTCAGACTTCATCCGTACGTTCACACAGGTCGCTAAGAGTCCTGATCCAGATCTCGCGCCCGCAGCCCTACTGATCGCACGGCTCGAGTACCAGCGGCTCGATGCGTCCCACTACCTCCGGCAACTCGACCAGATGGGATCCTCAGCACTTGAGCGGCTCGATAACGTACCGAAGACGGAGCGGAGCCCACTCCGTAAGATTGAAGCCCTCAACAGATATCTTTTTAAGGAAGAGGGGTTTACAGGAAACAAAAACGAATACAATGATCCGCGCAATAGCTTTTTGAACGCGGTTCTAGACCGTCGAACCGGCATCCCGATTACGTTAGCGCTCGTCTACATCGAGGTAGCTCGACGTGCCGGTCTTCGTATCGATGGCATTAATTTCCCTGGCCATTTCTTGCTGCGATTACCACAACAGCCTGAGGCTTCTCTCGACGCCGACCATGACCTCATCGTTGACCCGTTCCATAGGGGAGCGGTTCTATCTGAAACGGACTGCCGAAAGCTACTTCATGAACACGTCGGCGAGGAAGCTGCCTTTGACCGCCGCCTTCTGATGCGAGCCACCAAGCAACAGATTCTTATCCGGATACTTGTGAACCTCAAGCGCGTCTATGTTAGGATGCGCTCGTTCCCGCAGGGACGGGCGATCACCGAGCTTCTCCTCGCGCTCAACCCATCAGCCATGACAGAACTCCGCGACCGTGGCCTCTTGGCCTACCGCTTGAATGACTTCTCGTCTGCGCTGCGGGATCTTGAGGCTTATCTGCGTTTCACGTCACGCAGTGCGGGTGGGAGCAAAAGTGATAATGAAAAAGGGAACGACGAACACGAAGCGATCTGGGAGCACGTCAAGGTACTCCGACGCCGGGTGGCAAGCCTGAACTAGCTTCACTACCGAAATCTAAAGCGAAAGCATGCATTACCACGTTCGGACCGAGCGCGCGGCACACCTCAGAGGCGCGCTAGCATCAGGGTTCATGGGTCCTTACGCCCTAGGATGAACTTTCTTGTATAGTGCCGTTATCTGGGCCGCGCTGACATGCGTGTAGCGCTGGGTTGTACTAACCCGCGCATGTCCCAGCAACTCCTGTATGACCCGTAGATCCGCTCCTCGTTCGAGCAGGTGCGTGGCAAAGGAATGCCGCAGAGCGTGTGGGCTGATGCCGCGTTTCGCACTCGACTGCGCGACATAGTGCCGCACAAGTCGGTCGACGCTGCGCGTCGAAAGCCGCCCACCACGATAGTTCACGAAGAGCGGCTCGCTGGCAGACCGGCTCCCACCGTGGATTGGGTTCTCGTAAGCGATCCGCACGAGCGCCTGCCGATCCTTCAGGTACGCGCGAATCGCGCCTGACGCCGTACGGTTAAACGGCACGAACCGTTCTTTTCCTCCCTTACCAAGCACGCGCACAAGCCGACCGTTCAGGTTCACGTCCTCGACATCCAGGCCCACCAGCTCACTAAGGCGAAGGCCTGATGCATAGAACAGCTCCAGGATCGCGCGATCCCGTCGTCCGAGCGGCCGGTGACCGTCTGGCGTCTCGAGCAACTCACGCATCTCGTCAAGGTCGAGGTGTGGCGGGATCTTCTTCAACTGCTTTGGTATCGAGACAAGCGACGCCGGATCGTGATCGAGGTAACCCTCTCGACACAAGTAGCGCGTGAACGAGCGGATAGCCGCGAGCTTCCGCGCGGACGAGGCGCGCGCGCTGCCGCGCCGATAGAGCTCGCCGAGAAAAGCCCTGACGTTTTGGTGGGTTAGGTCCGCCTGCCCGATCCGCCGGTGACCGATTCGATCCTCCAAAAACGCAATGAACTGCGTCAGGTCAATCCGATACGCCAGCACGGTGTTCCGTGAAACGTTTCGGTTAAGGCGAAGGAACTCAAGAAACGACTGAAGCTGTTTTTTCATCTACCTTAACTCCAGCTACGTCTTGCCACGCTGTCAGCTCTTCGAGTGCGCGCCGTGCGATCGCCCGCCTTCGAACTTTCTTGTCTCGTTGTGGACGATCCAAGGGCTGGATTAACCCGAATGCTATATTGGTCGGCTGGTAATTGGTCGGGTTAGCGTGAGATATGTAGTGCGCTAGTGCCCCTATCGCAGTCGCACGTGGCGGCACGCTAACCGGTCGGTTTCGTGCGAGAGCCGCGGCGTTAATCCCTGCCATCAACCCAGAAGCTGCTGACTCGACGTACCCTTCAACGCCAGAGAGCTGCCCTGCAAAGAACAGCTCTGGCCGCGCGCGCGTTTGCCAGGTCGGACCAAGCAGTGACGGAGCATTAATGTACGTGTTGCGGTGAATCATTCCAAACCGAACGAACTCTGCTTCTTCGAGACCTGGGACTAATCTGATCACGCGGCGCTGGTCGCCCCACTTGAGCTGGGTCTGAAATCCCACAAGACTGTAGTGGTCTGCAGCCAGGTTGTCCTGGCGGAGTTGCACCACGGCGTGCGGCCGATGGCCACGTACTGGATCGATAAGCCCTACTGGCTTCATCGGTCCAAACCGAAGCGTATCGAGCCCTCGGTGCGCCATAACTTCAATGGGTAGGCACCCTTCAAAGAATGGCGTCCGGTCGAAGTCATGTAACTCAGCCACCTCCGCACCAATCAACGCCTCGTAAAACGATAGGTACTCGGTCTCGCTCAATGGACAGTTGAGGTAATCTCCCACCGGATTATCAACATCCCACCGTGCTCGCTCAGACTCTGACTCAGCCTTGGTGTCACGACCCCACCGGGAGGCACGAAACACTTTCGACCGATCGATTGTCTCCGCCAGCACGATAGGACTAATCGCATCGTAGAAGTACAGGTGCTCGTGACCAACCAGCGTGGCTATATCGGCCGACAAACTCTCTGACGTCAGCGGACCAGTCGCGATGATTGTCGGCGTGTCTGTTGACGTCATCTCTGGCAGATGCGGGATCTCCCCTCGACGGATCGTCACGAGTGGATGCCGTTCGAGCGCGTCAGTTACACCAGCCGCAAACCGATCACGATCGACTGCCAACGCCACACCAGCCGGAACACGAGACCGATCGGCTACGTGAATGATAAGCGACTCGAGCTGGCGCATTTCAGCCTTGAGGAGTCCGACGGCATTTTCGAGTTTGTCTCCGCGAAAAGAATTACTGCAAACAAGCTCCGCAAGCTGGGCGGTCTGATGAACGCGGGTGGTTCGAAGTGGGCGCATCTCGTGCAACGTGACTGGCACACCACGGCGCGCCGCTTGCCAGGCGGCTTCGCTTCCCGCCAGCCCACCACCGATGATCTGGATCATCGTCCCTGATAATAGCTTAAACCGCTGCCAACTCCTCAGTGCGGACGTAGTCGCAATCGTCCTTGTAGCAAAGCACCTGCCGTCCCCAGCGCTTGGTCACCTTCTCGACGAGGAACAATGCGTTGCACGTCGGACATTTCTCGGCCAGCGGTTTATTCCACACTGTGAAGTCGCAGTCAGGATAGGTGCTACAGCCATAAAAAACGCGACCCCGCCTCGATTTGCGTTCTACGATGTCACCGCTCTCGCACTTTTGGCACTTCACACCCATACTCTTAAGCTTCACGTAGCGACACTTAGGATAGTTACTGCAGGCAGTGAACTCCCCAAACCGCCCCTGCTTAACGACCAAATTCGAGTCGCATTTTTGACACTTCTCATCGAGCGTTTGGTCAGGTTTAGCAGCAGCTAGCCCGGAGGACGTCTCGATTAATTTACGTGTGGTCTTACACTCGGGATAAGCCGTGCAGGCGAAGAACTGCCCGAACCGACCACGCTTAAGCACCATCGGCTTTCCGCAGTTTTCACACGGTTCTTTTTCAGCCTTACCTGCTAGCTCTTTTTCGTTTCCGATCTCGCCTGTATATGTGCAATCCGGATATGCACTACAAGTCAAGAACATGCCAAACTTTCCGGGTCGTTCGAGTACTGCTTTATTACATTCTGGGCATTTTTTGCCAGTGGGCACCCCACCCCTGATGTCTGGCATCTCTTCTTGCAACCGAACGATGTCATTGAGCAGTGGTTCATAGAAATTAGTCAGCACATCAACATAATCGTTGGTGCCACTTTCTATTTTGTCGAGTAACTCTTCCATTTCACGGGTGTACTCGACCTGAACAATGCCGTCCCACGATTCAACTAACAACTTGGTGACAACGCGACCGAGTCTCCTTGGTTTTAAGCGCCCTTCGATCTTGAAAACGTAATCGCGCTGCTGGACTTTTTGGATAGTCGCTGCATAGGTACTAGGACGACCAATGCCATTTTCTTCCAGTTCCTTGACAAGCATCGCCTCAGTGAACCGCGGGGGTGGCTGGGTAAATTTCTGCTCTGGCATGAGCTTCTTAAGTGCAACTACGTCACCCTCACCAACGACCGGCAGGAGACCGGCACCCACATCAGTCTCCTCTATGGGTGTCTCATTTTTCGGACTGTCCTCAGGAGTGTCCTTGTCATACACAGCTAGCCAGCCGCGAAACTTTGGCACCGACCCCTTGGCCCGCAGAACGTAGTCTCCAGCATGCACATCCATAGTCGTATCGTCGAAGGTCGCCGGCAGCATTTGCGCGGCCACGAATCGATTCCAAATCAGACGGTAAAGGTAGTACTGCTCCCTTGTCAGATGAGGGCGTACAGCTTCCGGATCATAAGAGGTCGAGGTCGGACGAATAGCCTCATGCGCGTCCTGCGCGTCCTTCTTGCTCCGATATCGATTTGCATTCTGTGGAAGAAACTCTGAACCATATTTCTTACCGATAAACTCGCGTACATCCGCTACTGCTTGCTCTGAAACACGTGTCGAATCCGTGCGCATGTACGTAATGAGTCCAACGACGCCTTCTCCCGGAAGATCAATTCCTTCGTAAAGTTGCTGCGCAATCTGCATGGTCCGCCTAACAGGAGACTTCGACGCCTGCTGAAGCTTGCTAGTAATATACGGTGGCACGGCTGATTTTTTCCGTTCTTTGTTGGCAACGGACTTAATAATAAATTTAGCTTTCTCAAGATCAGCAATAACGACATTGGCCTGTTTCTCATTCTCAATCTTGATGGTACCTTTGCCCTTCTTGGTAAGCTTCGCTTCAAACTCCGGAGGTGATGCCCCCTCAAGACGTGCAAGGACATGCCAATATTCTTCGGATTGAAAGGCGTCGATCTCATCCTCCCGGTCACAGATGAGTCTCAACGCAACTGATTGGACGCGACCGGCACTTAAATTACGACGAACCTTATTCCACAACAAACGGCTGAGCTTGTAACCAACCAACCTGTCTATCACCCGCCGGGCCTGTTGCGCATAGAACATGGGCAGATCAATTTTGCCAACATTCTTGAGAGCCTTCTCAACGGCCGGTTTGGTGATCTCGTTAAACATCAGGCGACTGACTTTACGCTTCTTAGTCCCGAGCAGCTGCTCCAAATGCCAGCCAATGGCCTCACCTTCTCGGTCAGGGTCCGTCGCCACATAGATTTCATTGACATTCTTGGCAGCGGCCCTAAGCTCTTTGACTACCTTGGGATTGGTAATTTCATAGACAGGTTCAAAACCGTTTTTTATATCGATACCTTCATCTAACGGATGACCTTCCGCTGTCTTTTTCTTAGGAGACTTTGGCAAATCGCGCACATGTCCTACTGAAGCAACTACCTTGTAGTCCTTCCCCAGGTACTTGTTAATCGTCTTGGCCTTCGCGGGCGACTCGACGATGACTAGAGCTTTTGGCATATTTAATTACTTGAATTTATCTACGTTACCATCAAGCTCAAGTCCTGACGAATCTGGCCGAACTGAATGACCTGGTTATTCAATTCCAGTAGCCGCGCCAATAAAGCGGTCTCGTTGAAACCAGATATGGCATTAAGTCCTTAAGATCGTGGGTTTCGGCGGCTTCTATGTGACGCAGAATAGGGTCAGATACGATCCCGTTTTCGGCAACTTCACCGGAGCCAGCCAAGAGAGGCCAACCTTCCAGTAGGATATCGTCTGCAGTCTCGACGAACTTTGCCACAGCCGTATAACCCCAGGTGGTTGCACGGATAGCCGACGGTGGCTATATTGGAGTGTGGTCCCATGTTGGTAAGAACGCTTGTGCTCGTCAGCACGCTCGCGGTGGTTGCGCCGCCCGTTTACGCGGACGAACGTTTCGACGCAACAGCGCAGGTGGCGTTCGGCATCTCCGTGGCTGAAAAGGGGTTGTGGCAAGAGGCCCTGTATCGCTGGGAACGCGCCGTGGACATCGACTCAACCTATGCAGCCGCGTGGAACAATCTCGGTATCGCCTACGAACACGCAGGGTCATTTGACAAGGCACGCGAGGCCTACGAGAAGGCGCTCGACCTCGAACCAAATAACTTAATGATCCAGCAAAACTACGACCTCTTTAGGGAGATCAACGACCGTGTCAACCAAAATCGTTAGCATTGCGTGTCTAGCTCTGCTGATTTCTTTGTTAGCCTGCAGTACGAGCCCCTACGTAGAAATCTCGGTTGAGACGCCACTCAAACCGAAACTTGATATCTCGAAGTTCCAGCGCGTATTGATCGCTGGATTTGTGGCCGACAGCACCAATGAAGTCAATACCAACCTCGAGACAGCGCGGCTACTTCGAAGCCAACTCCGCACCAACTCGAAACTGCAAGTGATCGACGCTGAGGTTATCGAGTTGATCGACGTCGCTGAAGCCGAAATCGGCATCAGCCTCCGGCGAGGAGACAATGCAGCTCGCTCGTCCGACGAGGCTGTTGCAACCGGCGAAGAAGAAGAGGATAAGACGCTCTCCGAAGAGGAGCTCGAGGAATACGAGGCCATTTTTGCCAATGTCAGCTACTGGAGGCAACTTGGCGAGGAATACCAGAATCCATTGATTGTGACCGGCACGGTTTACTTCACCCCTCACCAGCGGTCAGGCATGATTACCAGCGAGCGCGAGGTGTACGACGCGCTCGGCCGTCGACAAGTTCTGCCGATCCGCGCGTACCGAGAGCGACAGGGGTACGTGCTGAGTCCAAAGTTCATTTTTATCGACGGTAATACCGGAATAACGCTGTACACGGAGCGTCATCGCGAGGAAATCCTGTACGACTCTTCCCGGAACACTCCCGCGTTGTCCTCCTACTTTGAGCTAATGGACCGTTTGCTCCCCTCGTTTCTCGGGTCGCTGAGCAGTCAGAGCATTCGAGGAATGCGAATCTTGCTTAAATGACCGTCTCTCACCGATACTTTACAGGTCTAGGGAACCGGTAGTACGCTGTAGCGTTTCGCTGGACCTTCCGCGCGGACACCATGGTTTATCGACCATCGGCTCCACGCCCCCAAGGAACGTGTGAACATGTATGCCATCATCGACACCGGCGGCCGGCAGGTTCGGGTTGAGTCTGGCCGCGTTGTGACTGTTGACTATCGCGACGATAAAACTGGCGACGTCGTCACATTCGAGCAAGTATTATTTGTCGGAAAAAATGAGGGCACCTTTGTGAGCGGAGCACCGTATATTGTTGGTGCTCGAGTGACCGGGGTCGTCGATGATCAGATTCAGGGACCGAAGATTCGGGTGTTCCGTCGTAAGCGTCGCAAAGGGATGCGGCGAACGACCGGACACCGGAGCCGGCTGACAAGGGTTCGAATCACTGGAATCGAGATGGATTAAGACAGATGGCACACAAAAAAGGACAGGGCAGCTCAAGAAATGGACGCGATAGTCAGGCACAGCGGCTTGGTGTCAAACGGTTCGATGGCAACCTGGTAAGTGGTGGTTCGATCCTTGTGCGGCAGCGCGGCCGACGATTCAGTCCAGGTCTTAACGTTGGTCTCGGCAAGGACGACACGCTATTTGCAAAAGTGGCGGGTCTGGTGCGGTTCGAGGATCACGGCTCGCGTGGGCGGGTCATCAGTGTCCTCCCAATCGACGGCTAGAACAACTCTCCCCACGCGAAGGTTCGCGACATTCGCGTTCAGCACACAGCATGTTCGTCGACCAAGTCGACATTCAAGTCACGGCCGGTGACGGCGGCAACGGATGCATCAGTTTCCGTCGCGAAAAATTCGTGCCACGAGGTGGCCCGGACGGTGGTGACGGAGGCCGCGGTGGCTCCGTGTGGCTGCGCGCGACGACTCACCACAACACGCTCGTCAATTTTCGATTCCATCCAAAATTTCTGGCAGCCCGTGGTGCTCACGGCGAGGGGTCGAGTTGCGCCGGTCGAGCTGGTGAGGATCTCGTTCTCGAAACCCCTGTCGGCACTGTCGTGTACGAGCAGAACGAACATGATTCGATGAAACTCGCCGACCTAACCGAACCCGATCAAGCCGTTCTGGTTGCGAAGGGCGGCCGAGGTGGTCGTGGGAACGAACGCTTCGCCACGTCAGTCAATCGCGCTCCACGCCGTGCAGACCGTGGACAAGCTGGGGAAATTCGCGAACTTCGTTTATGTCTTAAGTTGATCGCTGATGTGGGGCTGGTCGGGTTCCCCAACGTCGGCAAATCGACACTCATTGCTCACCTTTCCGCCGCGCGGCCGAAGATTGCTGACTACCCGTTCACCACGCTGACACCGAATCTTGGAGTTGTCCGTCTGGACGAGACACGAAGCTTCGTGCTGGCTGATGTACCTGGCCTTATCGAAGGAGCGCACACTGGCCACGGACTGGGTCACCGGTTCTTGAGTCATCTTGAACGCACGAAAGTTCTCGTCCACGTTATCGACATTTCGTCCGCGTCGGGTCGAGATCCCGTCGAAGACTTCGAGACGATCTGCCAGGAGCTTTCCGCATTCCCGACCGAGGAAACCGGCCAGCTCGGCGTCCACCTGGCCAGTTTGGAGCATAAGCCCCGCATCGCTGCAGCAAACAAGATAGACGCACTTGATGATCCAGGTCGGCTCACCAAGCTCCGCCAGTGGCTCAACGGCCGCTCGGTCCCGCTCTATCCGATCTCGGCAGTGACAGGTGAGGGCCTCAATGCACTGAGAGAAGCCATGTGGCAAGCGATCCGAGAGACCACAACCACATCGTCTCCCCAATCCGTTCAGGTGTCGGAAGAGTGAGTGTCGTGCGACGCATTGGACTCCTTGGTGGAACCTTCGATCCTATTCACAAAGGTCATCTCGACGCCGCCCGAGCGGCGCGGCAAGCCTTAGCCCTCGAACGCGTACTGCTTGTGCCGACGAAAGTCACGCCACATAGGGCCACATCACCCCGGGTCTCTGGCTACCACCGGTTCGCCATGGCGTCCTTAGCGGCAGCTGACGATGATGGTCTAGCAATGTGTGATATTGAGTTGCGATCGTCTGAACCGTCCTATACATCGACTACACTCAAACAGCTTGCGCTTGCCGGATATGACCCATCGGAGTTATTCTTCATCAGTGGTGCAGACGCATTTGCAGAAATCACCAAATGGTATGACTATCCGGCTGTGCTCGAACGCAGTCACTTCGTAGCGATCTCACGTCCAGGATGCCCAGCTCCACAACTGCGTAGCCGCTTGCCCGCTCTAGCCGAGCGTATGCGAGCACCGATTAGCGGCGTAGACGACGGACAAGTTGCTGTGGAGACCTCTATTTGGCTGGTGGATGCCGCGACAACCAACGTATCGTCCACTGAGCTCAGGCGCCGGCTAGCTCAGGAACAGCCCCCCGGCGAACACGTGCCAGTGGCCGTTGCTGCGTATATTGAACGACACGATTTATATCGGCTCCCACATGTCGATTAGCCCTTTGTATATCAAATCCGAGCCTGCCTGCAACGAGCTTCCGGCACCGATTCGCTCTGCCATTGATGCTGCCCTAGACAAGAAGGCATTTGACATCGTTGTTCTGGATCTTCAAGGTTCCGGTGCGTTCACCGACTACTTCCTGCTCTGTTCGGCGCAGAGCACCCGTCAAGTCAAAGCTATCGTGGATGAGATCAAGGAGAAGCTCTACAAAACACAGAGTAAACCGTCTCACGTGGAAGGCTATGAACACGCCGAGTGGGTGCTTATGGACTGCTTTAATTTCGTCGTTCATGTCTTCACCCGAGACAATCGTCGGTTCTACGACCTCGAACGGCTGTGGGGCAACGCCCAGCGGTTTGAGGTGCAAGCGCCGGCCTAATAGTCAGTCTTCGGTGAATCAGCACCGATCCGTGGACGGGGCCTGATTTATTGAGGACAGACCACTACAGTCGAGAATCTTCTGAACTAGGTGCTCACGTTCACGTGGTCGCTGACGTGCGCCTTGCGTGAGGCCTCTCTTCGACAAACCAATTGGCGGCGTTATCTGTTCAGCGTGCTAGCACCGAGTGAAACAGTTCACTCACCGTTGTGTCACGGGTGCGACGTGCGTGGTTTTATGATCGCATGAGTCGTGGGCCAATGACGTCGTTGATAGCTGCGGCTACCTCATCCTTCGAGCGCTCGCCGTTCACTAGCAACCAGCTCTCCTCCTGGGCCTGCCGTAGATAGCTCTCCTTGACACGTCCGAGGAGAGCGAGGTCCTGTTCGTACTGATCTCGACCAGTATCCTTTCTGGACGCTGCCGTCTCGGGTTTGATGTCAAGTAGCACAGTGAGATCCGGCTGAGGCAGATATCTCTGAATTTCCGCTAACCACACCGGGTTAAGTCCTTGCGCTTCGCCATAAGCGACACTCGACGCAACATAACGATCGCACACCAATATAATCCCAGCTTGTTGCCACCGGTCGAAATCAGCCTTGTGTTCGTAGCGGTTGGCAACATACAAGAGTTGCATCACTTCTGGACCGTAGTCCCGTTCTCCCTGCAATGCGCGCGCAATCTCTTCCCCGATGGAGGTGCCGTAGTCCGGGAACGACACCACCCGGGCTTTCCCCCCATCGGCTCGTAGACGATCACGCAGCAGTTGCGCCTGTGTTGCCTTACCGCTCTGGTCGAGCCCCTCAAGGGCAATCAGCATCAATCAACCTGTCCCACCAGCACTAGTTTCGAGTGCCAGCTGATCCTCAATAGTCTGTCGTCGACGCACTCGCTTCCACGTCCCGTCAGCGACCATGACCTCAGCCGGTAATGAGTGTCGATTGTAGTTCGAAGCCATGGCCGACCCATAAGCGCCGACGTCAAGTATGGCAAAGAGATCACCCACATCCGGCACCGGCAGCTCACAAGCCATGCCGAGCACATCGCTAGTCTCACAGATTGGCCCGACGACATCACACGTCATCGGTCGACCAGCGCGCCGAGATATCGGCTCAATTCGGTGGAATGCATCGTAGAGTGCCGGCCTTAGCAACTCGCTCATGCCCGCATCCAATACAATGAAATAACGATTGTCGTTCTGGCACTTGACGTCGACGACACGAGCTATGAGCGCGCCCGCCGGCCCTACGATCCACCGTCCTGGCTCGACGACGACGCGTAAATCCGTTGCCATCACCTCGTCGAGCAGCGCGCGCGTATAATCAGCCGCCTGGAGTGACGGCCCTCCATCGTACGAGATCCCTAGACCGCCTCCGAGGTCGAGGTGCTCCAGCGTAATCCCGTCGGATCGTAACTCGCGTGCAAATGCGGCTACCGTGGCCGCTGCCTGCTTAATCGGCCCTAGTGTCAACATCTGTGAGCCGACGTGCACGTGAATCCCCACGAGTTGGAGGCCCACCCGCGTCACCGCGGCACGACACACTTCGCGGGCGTGATCAATCGGTACGCCAAACTTGTGCGCCCGTCGGCCCGTCGAAATATTTGGATGGCTCTCGGCATCGATGTCCGGATTAACACGGAGCGCCACACGCGCGCGTGTACCACGCGTGCAGGCAATCCGGTTGATCCGTTCGAGTTCTCCAGGCGACTCAGCGTTGATAACAGCAACACCCAACGCGATAGCCTTGTTGAGTTCTGCCTCCGTTTTCCCTACACCGGTGAAGACGATGTCCTTTGGCTCGAAGCCGGCCTTAAGAGCAACGTCGATCTCCCCTTCGGAGTTAACGTCAACCCCCCCACCAAGCTCGCACACCAACCGGGCAATGGCTAGTGTCGAGTTTGCCTTGAGCGCATAGTGGACACGGTGCGGATGGGTGCCGAACGCGCGGTCGAGCTCATTAAATCGCTCTCGAATGAGAGCTGCACTGTAAACGTACAGCGGCGTGCCCTCGCGTTCTACGATGGTCTCGAGCGGGACACCATCGCACGTGAGCTTTGACCGTTCAATGGAAAATCCTGCCACGGGTTACTCGGGATTGGGGATATTCGAACGCGGTATTGTACTGTTATCATGTGCGCGTTTCCATCGTCCATGCACTTCGCGCGCCGAATGTCAAACTCCGCCTTGATGGGTCTGGACGCAGTCGTTTACTGAGGCCTTTGACGTGCGGACTAACTTAAGATGGCCTAAGAACGGCTAGCTCGCGGGGACGGTTCCTGTGAGAGGTCCGGCTACGGGTGCCCGAGCCTCAACATGCTCCGCCTCCGACTCGACTAACCGCCACGCCTCGGCATTATTGAGAATCTTCCGCGCGAAACTCGCATGAAGCGCGTGCCCCCCGCGATGGGCGACCAGGTGCCCGACGATCGGATATCCGACGAGGGCGAGATCGCCAATGACATCGAGGATCTTGTGCCGCACGAATTCGTCGTCGAAGCGCAATGAGCTGTTTAGCACTCCCGTCTCTCCCAGCACGATGGCGTTGTCGAGCGATCCACCCAGTGCCAACCCTCTCTGACGAAGCATCTCGACCTCTTTCAGGAAGCCGAAGGTACGCGCGGGTGCAATCTCGTCGATGAACGCATCTTCGGTCACCCGCATAGTTCGCGACTGGTACCGAAGGAGCGGGTGATCGAAGCTAATACTGTAGGTCACCTTGAAATGATCGGACGGATAGAGAGCGATTCGTTTATCACCGCGTGACAGAGAGATCGGCCGAACCACCTTCAGGAACCGCCGCGGGGCACTCAACGACTTTATTCCGGCCTCGTGCACCAGGTAAACGAACGACGCAGCACTGCCATCCATAATCGGCACTTCGGCTTGGTTTAACTCGACGAGCACGTTATCGATCCCAAGGCCGACGAGCGTGGCAAGCAAGTGCTCGACGGTCTCGACCGAACCCTCATCACGCGCCAGCCCAGTGGCGTACTGAAGGCGGGCGACGTGCGACACGGTGGCCGGGACCTCGAGTCCGTCGAGATCGAGCCGCCTGAAGCGGATTCCATGGTCTCTGGGAGCCGGCTTAAGGCGCAGGGTCACCTTCTGACCGGAGTGAAGTCCGATGCCTGAGCACGAAACGGAACGCCGAACGGTTTGCTGTGTATGCATCAACGATGTCTTACTTCTTACCTCAGCTGGGCGTTTAGCAAGAACGGTACCCATCGACCCAACCGCTTAAAAATCCTCGCAAGACCTTATTAAACAATATCTTACATAAACAACAGGAAGACAGGACACCCATGGAGAACCCTATGCACAGCTAATTAACCACACCCTATCTCCCCAAAAGTGTGGTTCTTGTACCACATTTACACACTCGTGTCAGCTATCGACTATTGTATCAGGAGACCCCAAATGCATCAGGATAGTGCGCCCTAATTGCTCCTTCGTTCTTGTCAAGCTTCTTCACCGGGGGCGAGAGACCTCCTTGAGCGTATCAGGCTGCTAGCAATCGCTTCAACAACACTCCAGTTCGGGATGCCTTTATCTGCGCTACTTTTTCCGGCGTCCCCTGGGCCACGATCCGACCGCCAGCGTCACCTCCCTCTGGTCCCAGGTCGATGATATGGTCAGCCGTCTTCACAACATCAAGGTGATGCTCGATCACTACCACAGTGTTTCCGTGATCGACAAGTTTGTTGAGTACGTCCAGTAGTTTACGCGTGTCCTCAAAGTGCAGCCCGGTCGTCGGCTCGTCCAGTATGTACAGGGTGCTGCCGGTGCTACGTCGTGATAGCTCTTTGGCCAACTTGACCCGCTGCGCCTCGCCGCCGCTCAGTGTTGTAGCCGATTGGCCCAGCTCAATGTAGCCAAGACCGACTTCCTGCAGTGTTTTTAACTTCGTGGCTATGGTCGGAAAATTCTCGAGGAGCGGCATCGCTTGATCAACCGTCAACTCCAACACATCGGCAATTGACGCGCCTCGATATCTCACATCGAGCGTCTCTCGGTTGTACCGCCGGCCCTTGCACTGTTCGCAGGTCACGTAGACATCCGGTAGAAAGTGCATCTCGATGGCAATGACGCCGTCACCCTGGCACGTCTCGCACCGCCCGCCTTTCACGTTGAACGAGAATCGACCTGGTCGGTAACCCCGAGCTCGAGACTCTGGCAGTATCGAGAAAAGATCCCGAATAAAAGTGAACAGTCCCGTGTAAGTGGCCGGGTTAGACCTAGGTGTGCGACCGATCGGAGATTGGTCAATCTGGATAACCTTGTCAATCAGATCAGCGTTTTCGATTCGCTCGTGGGCGCCAGGCTCATCCACCGCTTGATAGATCGTACGAGCGAGCGACCGATAGAGGATGTCGTTAACCAGAGTCGACTTACCAGAGCCACTTACGCCGGTCACGGCCGTCAACAGACCGAGTGGGATCCGCACAGTGATAGCGCGAAGATTATTCGCACTCGCACTATGAATGATCAGCTCACCTTTGACGACTGATCGGCGCGCACTGGGTATCTGGATTTCGCACTCCCCTCGCAGATACTTACCTGTTAGCGAGCCTGATCCGTTCGTGAGTAACTCACCAGGCGCGCCCTGGAATATCACGCGGCCACCGTGGTCGCCGGCGCCAGGTCCGAGGTCGATAACGTAATCGGCAGCACGAATAGTCTCCTCGTCGTGCTCGACGACGACTACCGTGTTTCCGAGATCTCGGAGACGTGCCAGCGTAGCGAGCAGTAGTTGGTTATCTCGTTGGTGCAGACCAATGGACGGCTCATCTAGCACGTAGAGCACGCCGGTCAGGTTGGCACCTATCTGTGTCGCCAACCGAATTCGCTGGGCTTCGCCACCTGAGAGAGTCGTCGCGCCACGTGCTAGCGTCAGGTAGCCGACACCGACCTCAATAAGGAACCGGAGTCGTTCACGAATCTCACGCAACACCCGCTCGGCGACCAGGGCTTCCCGTTTGGTAACCTCGAGCCCCTCAAATATGGTCAGCGCCTCAACCAGTGGTAACCCAACGAAATCAGACATCGTCCGGCCTTTGACGCGGACCGAGCGACTTTCTGGCCTGAGACGTTCCCCGTTACACGCCTGGCAGGCCAGCAGTGAACGATATGGTTCCAGGACCTCCTGCTGGGCCCACGTACCAGACGTGTAGCGCCGCCGTAAATTCGGAATGATTCCCTCAAAGTCTCGGCCAAAAGGGTCGGGTTTCGTCCGCCGGCGCTTACCAAGCGTGCTCTTCGCTCGGCGAAGTTTGTCGCTCGGTCCCTGAAGTAACAACGTGCGATGTTTACGAGGCAGCTTGGCGAACGGCAAGTGCAGGTCGATCCCGAAGTGTCGTCCTAACTTCGCTAAAGCGTCCTTAACCAGCTTGCGGTCACCACGAGCCCAAGGATGTATGGCGCCATCGGCGAGCGTCTTGGTTTCGTCCGGAATTATACGAGCTGAGTCGAAATTTTCAACCGCACCAAGCCCCTGACAATCCCGGCACGCGCCGTGCGGAGAATTGAAAGAAAACACGCGTGGGGTTAACTCTGGCATGCTGATGCCACAATGGGCGCATGCCAGTCGCTGTGAGAACAACCGGTCGCCCCCCTCCATCGTGTTAATGATGACAACGTCGTCCGCAAGCCTGAGAGCAACCTCAATGGCATTGGTCAGCCGACGCCTGGCGCTGGCGCGCACGATAAGACGGTCAACCACAACATCGATCCAGTGGTTCTTACGCCGATCGAGCTTCAGCTCATCCTCGAGTGTCCGGACCCCACCATCGACGCGAACCTTGGAGAGGCCCTTGGCCCGCAACGCCGCAAGCTCTTTCTTGAATTCCCCTTTACGACCACGAACAATTGGTGCGAGGACATTCACCCGCTCGACTGACGGCTCCTCAAGAATTATCTCCACGATCCGCTCAGCCGACTGGGATGAGATCTTACGCCCGCAGCTCGGACAGTGCGGCACGCCGATGTTGGCGAACAACAACCTTAGGTAGTCGTAGATCTCAGTAACAGTCCCGACCGTAGATCTGGGATTCGATCCCGTGGTCCGCTGCTCGATCGAGATGGCTGGCGATAACCCATCAATCTGGTCAACGTCTGGCTTCTCTACCTGCTCGAGGAACTGGCGTGCGTAGGCAGAGAGTGACTCGACATACCGTCGCTGTCCCTCCGCATAGACTGTGTCAAACGCGAGTGATGACTTCCCGGATCCGGACAGCCCGGTGACGACTACAAGCTGATCACGGGGAATACGAACATTGATGTTTTTGAGGTTGTGCACGCGAGCACCGCGCACATCAATCCAATCGTTGGGCATGGGTACGTACAGTCGGCGCCGTCAGGCTGGCTCCAAACCGCCCATCGTAGCACATCGAAGGGCTAGTAGCTTGTCTAGCAGTGGGTCAGTTCGCCCGGGCATTTACATTAAGCCGATACGCCGTCTCAGCCGAAGCAACAACCAGGCCACCTTTAGGGTCGAACGCGAGTCCGACGAGACCGGTGGCGGCTAGCACGCGGGTCACTGCGAAGTTACGTTCGATCCGATATACGCCGCTTACACCGGCTAGCGCCTCGACTACGTGCAAGACGCCGTGCGCGTCGAATGCAAGTCCCTGCGGCCGTCCGAAACTTGAACAGATCTCGTCGACCTTACCCGTGTGATCCACACGATAAACGGAATCGTGCGAGGAGAGAGTAGGACCCGTAACGTACAGAGCGTCATCAGGTCCCCACGCCAGGTGGAATGCCGCGACGCTTGGCGGCAACGTTGCGAACGCCGTCGTATGCCCAGATGTCGAGACTCGAAACACCGTGCCAGACCGATCCCCGACATACATCGTCCCTTCTGGGCTAAAGGCGAGACCGCACGGAACGCCAAGATCGGAAGCGCACACGCCAACATTACCGTCAGGCTCGACTCGGTAGACTGCTCCTTCGAATCGACTGGAGATATAGAGCCGGTCATCCGGTGACAACGCCATCGAGGTCGCGTTCGCGACACCGGTCACGAACGGTTCGCGAAACCCGTCGCATCTGACACGAAAAACTGATACCGGCGTCCGCTCACCGCGCGCGCCACTGTAAGTGAGGTAGAGCGACCCGTTCTGGTCAATGACGGGATTGTCCACCTGGTGGAGACCAGTGGCGATCGGCGTGCCAAGCTCGATGAAGGCGGTTTCTCCACGCGCGCCCCCAACCCGCACCGGTGTATGCCCGCCGTCGAGATCAGGGGGAACGATCACAGAAATTGACCGAGGGGAAGCGTGGACGATCCGCGCAGGCTCTGTCCCTACCCGTACCTCCGGCAGCGCGAGACCGCCAGCGGTCAACCCGGTGCCTTCGACCGTGACACGTCCACCCTCGAGAGCCCACAACGGATGAATCGAGGTGATACTGGGTCTGGACACGGGAAGCTTGTGGCCTGGCACCGATCTCTGCACTAGGAATCGTCGAGCTCGATGTTCCAATAAAGGTAGTCGCGCCAGCTTTCTGGCGCGTTGTGAATACCGAAGGTCAAGCGCACAACTGGAGGACGCGTGGGTCGTCGTGGGAGCCGGACGACACGCATCCCCGCCTCGGCTGGTGTGCGGCCCCCTTTGCGCCGGTTGCACTTAACGCACGACGTCACGATATTCTCCCAATCCTTGCGGCCCCCTTGCGTCACCGGCACGACGTGGTCGAACGTAAGGTCGGCTGTCGAAAAACATTGCCCGCAGTACTGACACCGGTGATCGTCGCGGGCATAGATGTTGGCGCGCGAGAACGGCACGTAGTCAAAACGTCGTTTAATATTAATGTACCGAAGTAGTCGGATCACAGAGGGAAGCTTGAAGCTAATCGAGACAGATCGAATCTCTCGGTCGTAAACCGAGATTACTTCGACCTTCCCCTGACACCACAAGGTGATTGCCTTGCGCCAGTCGACCACCTTAAGCGGTTCATAGCTGGCGTTCAATAAGAGGGTCTGCTCCATGAACCTATGATCATTTTCTCCTCAAGCCCGAAGAGCTGTCAAGCGCCAGTCTGGCGTAAAACGCTGTTATCAAGTAAGTTACAGAGCATCAAGGCTGAGCGTTTCTTGCCAGCTTTGCCCATCCAATAGAAATAACAGGATCCCTCACTTTGCACCTTAGTGGCCTGCTTTCGTTGAGTTCGTCTATCTCTTTGTGCTTTCGCTAGCCGGTTAGCAACATCATTCGTCGCGCACTCCGAACCAAAGAGGACTAGAACGGCTGTTACAGTGCTGACACTTACCAACTGATAGTTCATGGCCTGTCCACTAGACTGGCGCATTAGGCAAGCTCCTTAATCTAGGGGCGAGGTGTCATGCACATTTATCGTCTGTCTATTCCTAAGGACACTGAGTTGCTATAAAACGTTTGCGGAAACGACTTGAACGGGTAGGATGTTGAGGCGTTGTCACGACACCGGTACGTTTAGCGTATCGAGTGCCTGGCGCAACTCGGTAATTGCCGCTTCGGATACTGGTCGAAGCGGCGGGCGTGGCTTGCCGCCCGCGTAACCGACCAGCGACAGCGCCGCCTTAAGACCTGGAACGCCATGGACACGTGTTACTAAGTGAGCTAGTGGTGTCAGCTTGCGCTGTAACGAGCGAGCCTCAACCAACCGGTTCGCCTGGACCAAATCGTACAGGTCGACACATAGATCAGGTACAACGGAAGCAAGGGCCAGCACCCCCCCCCTGGCCCCGAGCATTAATGCGCTATAGAAGGTCGGTGCTGAACCCACCAGCATCCTGAAATCGTCCGGGGTTTGGTCGATCAGGTCCGCGACAAGCCCTATGTCGCTCCCGGATTCTTTCATCCCGAGAATATTCGGATGCTCGGCGAGACGCGTCACTGCGGACACCGGCAGCGTCACGCCGGTAAGCGCCGTAAAATTGTAGAGAAGAACAGGCACTGGTGATACATCCGCGACAGCGGTGTAGTGGTCGACAAAGACACCGGCAGTCATCTGTGACTTGAAATATGACGGGGTCCGCACGAGAACGGCATCAGCGCCAAGTCTAGCTGCACGCTTGGAGGCATCAGCCGCCGCCTTCGTCGACTCACGACCAGTGCCAGCAATGACCAAACGTTCTCGTGGCACATGCTCTCGCACGGTCTCTATTATCCGATCCGATTCGGTTTCATCTACGAGTGTAGCTTCGCCGTTAGAGCCCAGCACGACAACGCCAAGCACACTTGTCGTCATCAACCGCTCGACGTTCCTGGCAAGCGCGTCCGGGTCGAGCACGTCATCTCGAAACGGAGTCGGAATGGCCGGCAGTACCCCATCAAGTGTCATATGGCGCCACCCTATCGATCGACATCAGGACTTGTCAACGGTTGCCGCCTGAGAGATCAACAAAAAAGAGAAAAATGGACTCAACTACGTTATAGGGCTATCTATCTGCGCAACCGAATTCTAATGTGTCACAACCTAGCAAACGGTCGTCCCAAACAGTGGCGCGCTACCCCTCGCCACCCCGAGTAGACTGTTGGGAATGACGGATACCATCACTCAATGGAACGCCTGGCTGCACAGCTACGTGTGGGGACTGCCTATGATCGTGCTGTTGATCGGCACGGGGGTACTCCTAACTGTCTTGACACGGGGCGTGCAATTCCGCCGGCTCGGTCTGGCGATCCGCGAGGTGTTGGGCCGGACGGAAGTTCACGGTGGCACAGGCAGTGTGAGTCCCTTTCAAGCAGTCACCACCGCACTGGCATCGACCGTCGGAACAGGCAACATCGCTGGTGTCGCAACCGCTATTTATCTCGGTGGTCCTGGTGCGCTTTTCTGGCTCTGGATTTCCGGTCTGGTTGGAATGTCTACCAAGTTTGCTGAGATCGTGGTGGCACTCCACCATCGAGAACGGGATGCTTCCGGTACGTATCGCGGCGGCGCGATGTATACGCTGCGTAAGAGTCTCGGTTGGCCGTGGCTGGCTGGGCTTTTCGCGTTTTTGACCTCGGTGGCCGCGTTCGGTATTGGCAACATGGTGCAAGCCAACTCCGTCGCGGACAGTCTGAACGCCAGCTTTGGTGTCTCGCCAGTGGTCACCGGTCTCGTGCTCGTCGCACTCACAGCCGCCGTCATCGTCGGCGGTATCCGGCGCATCGGTGAGGTCACCCAAGTGCTCGTGCCATTCATGAGCGTTTTTTACGTCTTGGGAGGACTCGTCATTCTTGTGGGGCACATCACCGAAGTACCCCGGGCCCTTAGCCTGGTCTTTACTGGAGCATTCAGCGGAACCGCGGCCACGGGAGGCTTCGCCGGAAGTACCGTGGCACTAGCCCTCAGACACGGCGTGGCCCGAGGCCTGTTTTCGAACGAAGCCGGTCTTGGCAGCGCCCCGTTGGTGCACTCAGTCTCCACCACTGACCACCCGGTACGTCAGGGCCTCTATGGAATCTTTGAGGTGTTCATTGACACTATCGTCATCTGCACGGTGACCGGGCTCGCCATTCTCGTCACTGGTGTCTGGAACGGCGGCACGACCGGCGCCGCGCTCTCCGGGGAAGCGTTTCGTCAGGGACTACCTGGTACGTGGGGCAATCTCATCGTAACAACGAGCATCGTGTCATTTGCCTTTTCGACTGCGATCGGCTGGAGCTACTACGGCGAGACTGCGATGGTATATCTGGTAGGCACGCGCGCGGCCGTCCCTTATCGACTGGTCTGGTTGGTTTTTCTCTACCTGGGAGCAACCGGCTCCCTCCAGCTCATCTGGAGCATTGCCGATACACTAAACGGCCTAATGGCCGTGCCAAACCTAATCTCGGTACTGGCATCGATACCCCTACTGTTACGTCTGCAAAGGGAGTTTTTTTCAGGAAGGTAGACGCAGCTTAGTTCAGCACGTCAAATAATTGGCTGTATTTGATAGTAAACGTGCGGCCGGCGCCGGTCGGCCTGAAGTCGCCAATGCCCTGAGTGTTGTTATAAACGACGTAGAGGCCGGTGTTAGCAACCGACTGGATAGCAAAGCGTATGTTTGACGACCACAGATCGGCGCGATCGTTGTACTGCACTAACGCCTGCAGGAACATCCGGGTCGTGAACGAGTAGTTCACACGGAACCGACTCAGGTTGGTCACGAAGGCACCACTCGGGAGGTCGATGTCGTTCCGGTCCCACGCGACCTGTGCGTTAAAGGTTTCACCCACGCGCATGTTGACCTGTGGCCCCACCTGCACCCGGTCGCCGCCGAAGAAACCACCGATGATCGAGCGGACCTGAACACTGACCGGCGCACCCCGATTGCTCTGAAAGACCAGCTGTGCCTCAGCATGATCGTAAGTCCCGATTGGCACAATGACGCCTGGAAAAATTGGGAACGGCTCCAACACCCCTTCCTTCGTTAAATTTATCCCTGTGTGGATCTCGTACCCATTCCTCCACTCGGTGTGGTTGTCGATGTGGGTAAACTGGGTTTCAATCTGACTGCTCTCGAAGTCAAAGATTGTGTTATGGCTGGAGTGGGGACGGAATTCGTGCAATCCCCACGAGTTCTCCGGCCGAAAAGCTGCGCGGGCGCTCCAATCCACGCGTTGATACCCCCGACGCGCGTAAAACCCGACCGCAGGATTAAAGTTTGGTCCCACCTCAGAATATCCAGCTCGAACCTGGTATCGTGAGGCATCGTAGTCAGCCGACACGGCGTACGCGTGTGTGTCACCTTGCAAGCCTGGCGTCTCAGTCTGCGCAACGAAACCAGAAATCGTACCGTTCTGCCCTATCCCGTATCGTCCATCCACAGCGTAGCTCCGGTTGTCATTGGTGTCGCCCGGACGGTCGTCGGCAGAACCTCGATTCACAAAGATCGCGCCGATATTCGACCGGTTCACGAAATCCTGCCGTACGCGCAGTACGGCGAAATTGGTCGACGGGATCCCGCTCGCACTGACTGACGCGGTCTGCATATTTAGAAAGCCGATGTTCGTATTGTTGCCGATCTTCCCAGACAGACGCCCACCCCCCAAGATCGGAATCTGCTCACCGTCGGCACCGATTCCAATCCGACGGCTGAAAAACACTTCGACCCTACCAGGCTGCCCGACCGAAAAGAGTCCCGCGTTTTCGAGAAAAAAGAGCCGCTTCTCCGGGAAGAATAGGTTGAACCGATCCAGATTGATCTGCTCCTCGTCGACCTCTACCTGAGCAAAATCGGTGTTGTATGTAAGGTCAAGCGTCATGCTTGGGGTCACGCTGTACTTGAGGTCCATCCCGAAATCACCAAGCATCGTTGTCTTCGCATCGCTTTCGCGCCAGATCCCCTCGCCAAGCACGTATGGCGTCAGCTTCAAATTTCGCTGGCTGGCACCTCGAGCCCTTGTAGCGTACCAGCGAACGAGAGGCGGTTTAAATCGAACTGCCTCGGCAATAGCGCCCAATACACCTCTTCGTTGCGGTGGCGAATATTGCGCTGAAAGTTAATGCCCCAGGTTTGAATTTCATCAGAAGGGTATCGAATGGTGCGGAACGGGATCGCGATTTCAGCTGTCCAGCCGATTTCCGAGATCTGCGTGGCGACCTCCCATGCCCCGTCCCAGTTGAGGTTAAAACCACCGCCAGACCCCCGCTGCTGACCGCTTGGGCTCCCACGACCGGCCCCACCATACACTCCGCTACCCTCCCCCTCATTCGTTACCTGCCCGTCGAACTCCAGACCCGCTGGGTTGGTTCCGAATACGAAGCCGTTCTGTTTGTCCAGATACGTATCGAGAATTAGCCGAAAACTGTCGGTTTCGTCCAAGGACGTGTCCCGCCGAGTATCTGAGACGATGATGGTGTTCGGATCGCTCACATAGCACACGACCCCGAAGTAGAGCGTGTCGTCGGTGTAGATGATGCGTACTTCGGTGCGCTCGGAAGCCGGCTGGCCTTCGTCGGGCGTGGTTTGTCTGAACCCAGTCGCGACGACTGCGTTGTCCCAAACAGCCTCACCGAGCACGTCACCGTCGATGTCTGGCCCGCCCGCCACATGTAAGGCCATCGCCCGCGGAAACCCGGACGCGGTGATCTCCTGTGCCTCACCTACCTCTACCGAGCTCTGCTGCCCGAACACCGGTGCCGCGACGAGCCCGAGCCCGACGACTAACCTGGTGAGGGTCGTGAGGTGGACATCGTGCGCGAAAGCATTCACAGACAACATCTCGGATGATTCTCATCCCCCTCGCGATCAACGAGGCAGATTACGGGGGAAACCCTTAAAATTTTACCACGTACATTTCTTGCTGAATCGGCTAGCCTCGCCCGGTGAATCTTGCGAGATGCGAGATGCTGAAATGGCTAATCGATCTTGAACTAGTTATTGGAACGAGGTGGGCCGTTATCAGCCGCGACCGGTAGTCTTTGTCGCAAGATGAGATAACGTGTGACGAGCTCGCCGCCAATCAGGTGCTCTTGGATGATCTGTTCGAGCACCGGCGGATCGCATTCTCCGTACCAGGCTCCCTCCGGATAGATCACTGCGACCGGTCCGCCCTCACAGATCCGTAAGCAATTAACCTTGGTCCTCAACACGCCTCCCCGTTCAGACAATCCAAGTTCCTTGAGCCGCCGTTTCAAATAGTCCCAGGCGGCCATGCCTCGGTCCTTCTCGCAACATTTTGGCTTGGTCTGGTCGCAGCACAAAAAGATGTGACGCCGGGCAGCGTCGATTCCGATCGACACCGCCACGCCACGCTGACTGGAGCGACTCCCCTTTTCTGGCGCTTGACGAACCATGGATGTGAACGGACTGGAAACCGCTTACCGGGACACGTAGGATAGCACGCGGCCAGGTAATGCTCAGCAGCTGCACAGTCGACGGGCAATTCCTTGGACGAGTCTGCATTCTGAGCTTTCGCGCACGTCGAGAGCACGTGGAACTGGCGGTCAAACAACTCGCCGAGGAAACAGCTGCGATCCTTAAAAGTAGGAACTTAAAATAGAAAGTCACTCCTTATCAGAATTTCCATCAAACACACTCTCGTATTGCATTGCCTCGGCAACTAGCTCGAGATACTGTCGCCGTGGGATCTTGATGGCTCCGAACCTCGCGAGATGTGGCGTCCGCCACTGGATATCGAGCAATCGGTAGCCACGCTCGCGCAGCCTGTCCACGAGCACGCATAACGCTACCTTCGACGCGTCGGTCACCCGGTGGAACATTGACTCGCCGAAGAACGCCGCGTTCAGACTCACACCGTAGAGCCCACCAACCAACCGCTCGTTCTGCCAGATTTCGACCGAGTGGGCGAAACCGGCTACATGGAGCGCTGTGTAGCTCTCGATTATTTCGTCGTCGATCCAGTTCCCGCTGTCTTCGGGACGGGCCGCGCACGCGGCGATCACCTCCCCGAATGCCCGGTTCACGGTTACGTCGAACCTCCCCTGCCGGCAGATGCGCCTGAACCGCTTCGGTATATGAAAGCCCGCTAGCGGCAGAATGCCGCGCTGGTCCGGTGAGAACCATCCAACGTGACCGCCGACCGCCATTGGGAAGTAGCCGGTTCGATACGCCGCGAGCAACGTGTTGATGGGAATCATCGACCCGTCGTATTATCACTCGTGGCCTTCGACCAGACGCAGCGCGACGTGTATACCTCCGAGGCGGTAACTAAGGATGTTCGCGTACACGTTACCGCACGGTATTCGGCCGATCAGTCCCAACCGTCGCGCGGCCACTGGTTCTTCTTCTACACGATCCAGATCATCAACGAGGGCACCGCGACCGTCCAACTCATCAGCCGGCATTGGATTATTACCGACGCCGAGAATAACGTCGAAGAGGTACGGGGTCTTGGGGTGGTAGGACGGCAGCCAACGCTGGCACCAGGCGAATCGTTCGAATACACGTCAGGCTGTCCATTGAAGACACCATTTGGATCGATGCAAGGCACCTACCAAATGGTCGGATCAGGCGGCGATAAGTTTGATGTGAAGATTGCCCCGTTCGCACTAACAGAACCGTATACCATTCATTAGGATGGGCGGCCAACCGCAAGGGCCTTGACGCCTGCCGCTTCAAGCCCTGCACGGAGCCTAGCCACCAGTTTGGCTGCGCCTGGGGTGTCTCCGTGTACACAGATTGTGTCGGCTTGAACCGACACTTGTTCGCCGCTAACTGCCGCCACCTTTCCGCCTCGCACCATCTGAAGCCCCCGCTCCACCACGATTGCGGGATCGTGAATCACGGCACCCGCTTCGCCACGCGAGACCAACGATCCATCGACGGTATAGGCGCGATCCGCAAACACTTCGGACGCCACCCGAAGGCCCTGTGCCTGTCCAGCCTCGAGCAAGCACGAACCGGACAAACCAAATAAGACAAGTGTTTCGTCAATCGCCGCTACCGCGTGGGCGATCACATCCGCCAGTGCTCGGTCCTTCGCCGCCATGTTGTAAAGCGCCCCATGCGGCTTGACGTGCTGAAGCTTGCCACCTTCGGCGCTAGCAATACCCGCGAGCGCACTAATCTGATAGAGCACCAGGTCTTCCACTTCCTGCAGTTCGAGTTGGATTGCCCGTCGCCCGAATCCGAGTATGTCGAGGAACCCTGGGTGGGCGCCAAGCGCAACACCAGACGCCAACGCGAATCGAACTGTCTGGCGCGCGACTGATGGGTCGCCTGCGTGAAACCCGCACGCGATGTTAGCTGAGGTGATGCTAGGCATGATCGCCTTATCGTTCCCCATGGTGTAGGCGCCGTACGACTCGCCAAGGTCGCAGTTGAGATCGACGCGAATAGGATTAGGGTTCAAAGTTCCAGGCTTCAGGATGCACCGATAGTCTTGTAATCAATCGCACAAAACTTTCACTCGCCTAACGTGGCCTGTGCATCCATTACTGACTTTTGAGGCACTGGTGGTCTAAAAACAGCGTGGAACCGAAAAGTGCTGACGGGTCTGGCGCCCGAACAGAGCAATGCCATTACAGTGTGGCAGCCCTTTGCAGCTTTGTACCAGGGTTCCACGTTTCCCCACCCAGTAGCATTCTGGAACCTAGCGCGATACGCCTTCAGGATATTGCAGCGCTAGGCGGAGCTCACTGGCCAGTGATTCTACCGTTGTACTCTGCCGCTTCCAGGAGCTCTCGGTCTCGAAGCGAAGGTCGCCAATCCGGCGTCCCCACGGGGAAATCACCCGACCAATTGCCCGAAAGTCAGCTCGGTCGGCGTGCTCTTGATCCAACCGACGCACCACGTCCGGTGCTACCCGAATGAACGCCCTTAGCGCCGTAGCCGTCTTGATCGAATATTTCCGACCGTTCCACGCGCCCCGGAAGACCTGGGCCACCTGTTTGAAATAGTTGACAAAAAAACGCTTGGCCTCTTCTCGAAATGCCAGAGTTTTTCGCTCTCCACCGAAAATGTCACCAGTAAACAGCTTCTTAAGCTCCTGCGCCAGCGGAGCCTGTGCAACTTTACCGCGGCCGACTCCCAGCAGTTTGATCTCGTCGCAGAGCGGCGAATCCTCGCGGTCGTTCAGAGCTCGCACCACGTCATGGGCTGCCGCGAGATTCTCATCACTATAGAGTTGGCGCCCGGACAGCGAGACCAGGTGCGAGGCGTTCAGCCTCGTGTGCTTCGCATTAATCGTGACAAACATTTGCACCAGGTGATCATCCGGGAGCCTGTCGAAGACCACAGCCGGCACTGTAAACTTTTCGTCTCCGAACCGGTTGATGTCGGCGTGCAGTGCAAGTAGACGGTGTTGCCCGTCAACCGCACGGAGAATCCCCTCGCGCTCAGGCACCTTCAAGATGCCGAGGTCAGAGTCGTGTCCAACCGGATCAAACTTGAGCGGTCCGTCGGCCGAAATAATGACTGCACCCGGAATGGACGGCAGATCGTGAGCTTGCCGACACTGTTCGTAGTACTGCACGATCTCATCGATTTTTCGACGGATGATATGTCGTTGATACGCTTTCTCGCTGGAAGCGATTCGCCGCTCAAGGAGATCCCAGTTGACTTTGCTGGCCCCGCCCCGCCGGCGGCCGCCACGAACCGGGGGTTGGCTCTGCTCGCCATAGGTCAGCACTTCGAATCGCACTAGCTTGTCGATGTCGTTGGCGCTGAGTGAGGCCTGATAGAAGTGCACGCCGAACTGCTGCATGCGGATGGCGGCAACGTTAATCATGGCACGCGGAAGGTCTCCTTACCCACTCCATATTCCTCCTAAAGACGTGAATAATAATGGGTTATCGTGTGAGATCTCAATGTGTTTTTAGATTGGTTCTTCGCTATCTGATCGCTTCTTAAAGCACACGAACCGCGAATCTTCTTCATCGCCAAGGAGTTGGCAAGACAAGCTCAAACTAGTCAACCAGCCGGCGCAGGTGACCGGTTCTCGGTTCCGTGTGCTTGCTTGCCTTCGTCACTAGTGGGTTAAACCAAACATGGTTATATACTTTACACAAGGCCATGATTTTGGTACACTCTCCACATGGTCAGTGTTTCCTTGGTTTCGCCTTCGGCTTTCGCTGGCCTTTCTCCGCGTCTAGCTGACCGACTGTTGCCTTCAGCGCCTTGCGTATTTCTGGCGGAAATGTCCGCTTCAGTAGTTCCCTATCCGTTACGTCCACGTCCAGCTTCGCCTTCGTCACCCGGAGCCTCCCATGCCTAAGAGAAAACGTGTGCCCGCCACGCTTTACGCTGAGAACCTGATGAGCCTAATCCACGACTACGACACCGACCAGGAGTGTCGTGACCGCCTGGAGCATCTGCGCTGGCCTGATGGCGTGTGCTGCCCTCGGTGTCAGTCCGACAAAATCTCGCGCATTGTGAAACGTAAGCAATTCGACTGCGACTCATGCCGCTACCAATTCTCCGTCACCTCGGGGACCATCTTTCACGACTCCCATCTCGGCCTACCTAAGTGGTTCATCGCCATCTATCTGATGACCGAGTCCAAGAAAGGCATCAGCGCCAACCAGATGAGGCGAACCATCGCCGTGAGCTATAAGACGGCGTGGTACCTCTGCCACCGTATCCGAGAGGCCATGTATGAAGACGCTCCAACGCCGCTCAGCGGGACCGTCGAAGCGGATGAGACCTACATCGGCGGCAAGCGAGCCGGTGGTGGACGCGGGAATGGTAACTACCGCAAGAACAAGACGATGGTCATGGCCGTTGTTCAGCGTGGCGGTGCCATCCGAATGTCCACCGGCAAGACTGACAGCAAGGTTATCCTGCAACGGTTCGTTAGAAGCCATGCCCCGAATCCGGCACGAATCATGACAGACGAGCATCCGTCCTACGTCGGACTCGCAGACAGCGATACCACGCATGAGAGCGTCAACCACTCCGCGAAAGAGTACGTGCGCGGCGACGTACATACGAACACGGCCGAGAGCGCCTTTTCCCTGTTCAAGCGCTCGATTGTCGGATCGTTTCATCAGGTCTCTGGAAAGCATCTCGACCGCTACCTCGACGAGTTTGAGTGGCGCTTCAACAACCTAAAGAATCCGTATCTGTTCCGTGATACGCTCCGTAAACTCGTCGCCGCTGGACACATTGAATACAAGGAACTCACGGCCTAACCCATTTCACTCGCCGAGCATTGAAGACAGGCATTCACCGACTTGGGCGCGACATGGTCCAAGATGCCGTGAAACGAGATCCCCTTGTGTTCGCCAATTTTGCTTTGATGTTCCCCATGAAACATGTCCTTTAGCCCTCCCTCCCGCTCTTTGAGTAGGCACAACCAGCGATCCCGTGGACTGGCGCATATTCGGATGCTTTCCGAGAGCCCTTCGAGCACCTTTGGCGACCTCAATAACATGGAACCAGCTAGTTCTGATAACACCTCACATCGACTGCACAACTCACGGTTTCCAGCCAAACGCCACTGTTCCTTGTGAACCGACCCGACCCGCCTTCAGAGGTGAACTGGCTCCAGTCCGCTCTCACGTCATTACCGAGAGCCCCGAAGCGGTCCGCTAAATCCTGCCAGTCCTTGCTTGCTATGGCCCCTGGGGTATCACCCTGGCTTAGAGCTTTGACGCCACCCGTGTCAATCTGAGGGCAATCACACGGAGATGGTGTGTTGTCCGGCCCGTCCCAGCGAAGGCAGACAGCCCCCTCCGCCTGGCGTCCATCCGCACCAGTCACGCGATAGCTGATCTGGCGAATTCCAGCCCTTGTCATCCTGTAGGCAGGTTCCGATCCATGCTTGCTCTGCCTGTTTAGCTCCAATCGGTGGCCCTGGGAGTGGATCAACTTCACGTTGGTAGGTTCATCTGGCTGCAAAGTGACTCTGCCTATTTCTAACACGCGACACGTCACGCCGCTGCCATGGATGTCGCTCGATGTTGAAAATTTCTCCCCATTCCAACGCAGGATATTAGTTACAACCACAGCGGCACTCTCCACCGCTACCGAACCAAGGTTGGTCGCCTGGACTAACAGACCCGGCGATCCTCCCTTGTTTTCAACGAGTGTGACCTGCACGTTTAACGGCAAGCCTGCATCGACTAGCTTCTGCGCATATTCTTCTTGGCCGTTGACGATAGCTGGAGCGCTCTCACGCTCTTTTTTGAGCAATCCAGGGCCGTCATCACTCTCAGGCCGGAAAAACCTTGCAGAGACAAATCCGAGTAGGCCCATTACAACCGCCAGTGGAACAGTGATCCAGAATGGAGAGAACTCAGGCACTAACGTGCTGCCCCATGGCTGTTTTTCCAGAACCTCAAGAAGCGGCTCGTCGCTCCAAAGGCTCCACATTGATTCGACCCACTGGGGGCACGAACCGCCCAGAAACGAGAACACCGCCCAGCGCCAAGGATGCCTAGCCTGAAGCCCGGATAGCCCAGTCTGCCTATCCCGCATGACACCCTCGCCCAGCCCAAGCAGCCAATGGACGAAGACTTCACCGAGCGTGTCTGGGAGTGGACGACGGCACCGGGGGACTACATGATGGCGCACTACGGATCGAACAACATGGTCACACTCCAGCCGGGCGGCTAGGTCAGCGAGGAGCGCTCAGAGTCGCCCATCTCAACCTTTCTATCCTGGAAGTATTCGCTCCAGCGCTGAGTCACTCGATCGGCAATGTCAGGTCGGCACGACAATTCCTTGGGGTACGATGGCTTGATTCGTGCGTCGAAGACTATCGGCGCGGTGTACGACACGTGGTGCCGCACCACCTTCCTGGCCGCTGCGTGAATGTCAGCAGCTGGTTCGAAGCGGGTAAAGGTCGTCCAGAGGAAATTCATCACGGAGGCGACCGCCCGTGTCGGCTCGTCGGAGACCACGATCAGCGGCCACTCCGCAAAAACCGGCTCAAGCGCCAACCGCTCCGCTACGTTAGGCTCCGCCTCATAGGTAGGTCCGTCGATGACTAGACACCCCGGACAGAACACGTAGACGCTGCTCACTTCAGCGGGAAGCCGCTTGCTCCTGAACTCACGTGGAAGAGAGCGAACCGGTGGGCCGAGTCCTAGCCACACCCCTTTTGACCCTTTGTTGACCTCGGGCCCGGTGTAATCGAGGGTGTCCATTGAAAGATTGGACATGATGTACAAGTCAGTTTCGGGATTGGTTCGCTCGAGTAGATGCGTCAGCGTAGCTTTGAAATCCTTGAGGTTAACCGGTTGATCGGTAATCAGCAGGAACTTAGTCAGCGATAGCTGCCCCTCCCCAAGAATTCTGAACGCACTCACCATCGCCTCCCGCGCGTAGCGCTCGCGCACAACGGCCGCGCCCAGTGAGTGATAGCCAGTTTCGCCGTACGACCAGAGGTCGACGACCCCAGGCATGACGAGCGGAAATAACGGTGAAAGAAGATCCTGTAACAGGTCACCGATAAAAAAATCTTCCTGGCGAGGTTTGCCGACTACCGTCGCCGGATAAATCGCGTTGCGCCGATGTGCGACCCGGTCCACCGTGAAGACCGGATAGTCGTGCTGAAGCGAGTAGTACCCGTAGTGATCGCCAAACGGTCCCTCGGGTTGCCGGTCCTGCGGTGACACCGACCCGATGAGGGCGAATTCGGCGCTCGCGATAAGAGGATGCGGTCCTGTCCCGTCAACTAGCGGCAGTTTTCGGCCTGCGATGAGCGACGCCAGTATCAGCTCTGGCACGTTCTCCGGCAGCGGCGCTACCGCCGAGAGGATTAACGCGGGCGGACCGCCGAGAAAGACCGTTGCCGGAAGTGCAACGTTCTTCGCCTCGGCTGCCGCGTAATGAAAGCCGCCGCCTTTCCCAATCTGCCAGTGCATGCCAGTGGTCCTTGCATCGTGCACCTGCAGGCGATACATACCGAGGTTGTGGCCAGGCCGCTCCGGATGTTCAGTGTAAACAAGCGGCAGCGTGATGAACGGCCCGGCGTCCTCTGGCCAACATGTCAGCACCGGCAGCTGGTCCAGACGAACATCGCCTGTCACCACCTCTGTGACAGGACCGCGACTCCGTCGCCGCGTACCGATACGAGCGAGCGCCCTACCCACGTCACGCGCTTGCCAAAGCTTGCCAACTGTGGGAGGCATGATGGTCTCGGCCAACTCCACGAGCCGCCGGACTAGGGCCAGCGGCCGCGTCCCGAACGCCAGCTCGGCCCGCCGCGCCGTTCCGAAAAGGTTGGTAACCAGCCAATATGACGCGCCTGTGACGTTCGTAAAGAGCAATGCGGGGCCGCTGGCCGCGATAACGCGTCGATGGATCTCTGCAGCTTCCAAATGGGCATCGACTGGCACGTCCACGACGGCAAGATCGCCGTCCCGTTTCAGTTGATCGATGAATGCGCGTAGATCGGCAAACCCTTCGGCACCAGGCATGTGTATACCTTACGGCAACCGCGGCCTTGTAGTCCGCAACCATGGTGAAAACCTGTGGCGTATGATCGTAGCCTGGTGACTTTCCAGAAGAGAGGATCTCGTGACAAAACTGCTAATCATGCTGGTGACCCTCGCAGCCCTGACACTGCCGGCCGGCCAGGCCCTCGGTCAGGCCGGCCGTTACTCGTCGTCGGATCACGGCGGGAACTACATGTGGAATTTCTACTTCCCACCCTCACCCAGCTCGACCCCATGGGCGCCGTCCTGGTCGCCGGACGGGAAGTCTATTGCCATTGCCATGAGTGGCTCAATCTGGAGAGTAGAGCTAGCGACAGGCGTCGCTCACGAGCTCACCTACAGCAAGACGTATCATTCGGCACCCGACTGGTCACCAGATGGCCGCTGGATCATTTACACCGCTGACGCCGACGCAACCACTGTGCAGCTTGAGATTCTGAATGTTGAGACGGGCGAAACATACCCGCTGACCGACGATAAGTTCATCTACACCGATCCCGCTTTTTCGCCGGACGGGAGTCGTGTCGCGTACGTGGCAACGAAACCGAACCGTCACTTCAACATCTATGTCCGGCCGATTCGAGACGGACGATGGGTCGGCGATGAGGTGGCCGTCACTTCAGACAACGACTTCGGAAACAACCGGCTCTACTTCGGACCGTGGGACATGCACCTAACACCAGCGTGGCTACCGAACGGGGAGGACTTGCTACTCATTTCAAACCGAGACGTCCCGCTCGGCTCGGGTAACGTCCTTCGGGTGCCGGCCGCGGCAGGCGGCATCGCGAAGGCCATAACGGTACTGACTGAGCAGACGCTCTACCGCACGAGACCGGATGTTTCGAGCGACGGCAAACGGTTTGTGTACTCATCGACGCGCGGTGCGGCCGACCAGTTCAACAACCTGTACGTTCAACCAACCCTCGGCGGCGAACCGTACAAGATCACCTTCTTCCAGCATGATGCGTTTCACCCGCGGTGGTCACCTGACGACGAGTGGATTGCGTTCATCACCAACGCGGGTGGGCTCCCTCAACTTGCGTTGCTCGAGACGCACGGGGGCAAACTTCGTGAGATCACCATTGCTGACCGGAGGTGGCAACGCCCCATGGGTGTGCTCTCGGTACGAACCCGTAACGCTGCCAAAGGTGAGCTCGCCGGTTCACGTATCCATCTGACGGCGTCGGACGGCAAGTTCTACGCGCCGACCGACGCATACGCCCGCGTGAGCGGCCAAGGCGACCACATGTTTCACCACGCGGGAAGCTTCACAGTGGAGCTACCGGTCGGCCGGGCAAAAGTGACGGCAGTCAAAGGCTTCGAGTTCTGGCCAGAGACGGTTACGGCCGATATTAAAGCAAACGGAGTTACAGAGCTGACGATTGATCTACATTCCATGACCGACATGGCGGCCAAGGGCTGGTACAGCGCATCAACCCACGTGCACATGAACTATGCCGGTAATCTACATAACACGCTCGAAAACCTATTGATGATGTCTGAGTCGGAAGATCAGGATCTCGTGCTCGAGCAGGTCGCCAACAAGGACAACCGGATCCTCGATCACCAATTCTTCGTGCCCGGTGGCGGCATCCACCCGAGTTCGACACCCGAACGACTACTGGTGGTCGGACAAGAGTACCGGCCGCCGTTTTACGGACACGTCTTCATGTTCGGGATGCGTGACCACCTAATTTCGCCCTTCACGATGGGTTATGAAGGCACGGCGATCGAGAGCCTGTACCCGAGCAACACGGACATGCTCCGCAAAGCCAAGGCGCAAGGAGCAACGGTCGGGTATGTGCACGCCTTCGGTGGAGAAAGCGACCCGCTCGAGGAAAATCTAGGGGGTGGCAAAGGGTTCATGGTTGACGCCGCGCTCGGCACGACCGACGCCGTTGAGTGGTCGGACGCAGCTCGGGCTGGTTTCTATCCCCTCTATGCTGTTTGGAATAACGGTTTGGGCATCACTGCGACCGGCGGTGAGGACTCGATCAGTAACCTGCACCGGTCCAAACTTGTTGGATCGGTCCGAACGTACGTCTATACCGGTGGGCGAGGCCTCGACATGAATGCGTGGTTCGATGGGCTTCGTGATGGACGCGCGTTCGTTTCCTCAGGTCCACTCGTTGAAATGACCGTTAACGGGCACATTCCTGGGGAAACGGTCGACTTGCCCGAAGGCGGCGGCTCCATAGAGCTGGTGGGACACGTCCGCTCGATCACGCCGCTCACACGGGTCTTCCTCGTCTGCCAGGGAGAGGAGGTCGCTGACGTACCACTGACCGGCGACCGGCGGGTGGTCGACTTCACCCAGACGGTGATCGTGCGTAACAGCAGTTGGTGTCATCTCAGGGCCGAAGGGAACCCAGACGAGCGTGCCTTCCTTGACATCGCTTATGTTCAGGGCTTCACGAACCCGACCTGGATTCGGGTCGGAGGCCAACCGATTCGAGACGCCGTGGCCGCAAACTACAGCATTCGGTGGATCGACAAGCTAGAGAAGCTAGCCCGAGCCTGGCCAGGCTGGCGGTCCAACGCCGAAAAAACTCACGTCTTTATGCAGTTCGAAGAGGCCCGGCAAATCTATCGCGGTTTTGCCCAGGAAGCGAAACAGTAGACGTTGGCGAAGCGTCGAATTATGATCTCGTGATGCCGCAGACTCTAACTTGTGAAATCGTCGAAAAACCTACGCCTTCGTCCGATGTGATCTTAACGCCAGAAGCCCTTGCGTTCATCGCTGACCTTCATACGACCTTCAACAAGAGACGTGAGGAACTGCTCCAACGTCGCGTCGTTCGGCAAGTGGAACTAGACCAAGGGACCGAGCCAGACTTCTTGCCGGAAACCGCTTATGTACGCGCTGCGGAATGGCAGGTCGCCCCCACACCGGACGACCTCCAAAAGCGCTGGGTCGAGATCACCGGTCCGGTTACTCGCAAGATGATGATCAACGCGTTCAACTGCGGAGCAGACGTCTTCATGGCAGACTTCGAGGACGCTCTTTCCCCAACCTGGGAGAATGTCATCGAGGGCCAGCAATGCTTGACTGAGGCAGTCCGCCGAACGCTGAGTCTTGACACGGAAGCGAAACAGTACCGGCTGAAAGATCAGATTGCGACTCTACTCGTCCGCCCGCGAGGTTGGCATCTGAACGAGAAGCACGTCTTGGTTGACGGGCAGCCGATCTCTGGAAGCCTGTTCGACTTCGGCCTGTTCGTGTTCCACAACGCGAAGGAGCTCCTGTCAAGAGGGACCGGCCCCTATTTCTATCTGCCGAAACTTGAAAACCGCCTCGAGGCTCGCCTGTGGAATGACGTTTTCATCCACGCCCAGAACACACTGAACGTCCCGCGGGGCAGCATCAGAGCAACGGTGCTTATCGAGCACGTCTTGGCTGCATTCGAAATGGAAGAAATCCTCTATGAGCTCCGCGAACACTCAGCCGGACTGAATGCAGGCCGGTGGGACTATATCTTTAGCCTGATCAAGACGTTCCGTAACCAAAAGAACCTTCTACTGCCGGACCGCGCGCTGGTTTCGATGACTGTGCCCTTCATGCGCGCCTACACGCACCTACTTGTGCAGACCTGCCATCGCCGAGGCGCCCACGCTCTCGGTGGCATGGCGGCCTTCATTCCCAGCCGGCGTGATCCGGAAGTCAACAAAGTGGCTCTCGCCAAGGTGACTGAAGACAAAGAGCGAGAAACGGGTGACGGCTTCGACGGTACGTGGATCGCACATCCCGATTTGGTGGCTGTGACCAATCTGGCCTTCGACAAGGCGCTCAACGGTGCTGACCATCAAAAAGATAAGGTACCAGACGCAACGGTGGCGGCCAAGGACTTGATCGATCTGTACGTGCCGGGTGGCAGGATCACATTGGGCGGCGTCAGAAACAACATCAGTGTCGCCTTGCAGTATCTAATGGCCTGGTTGTCTGGCAACGGCGCCGTTAGCATCTTCAACCTCATGGAAGACGCCGCTACGTCTGAGATCAGTCGTTCCCAGCTCTGGCAGTGGGTCCATAATGGTGCAAGGCTCGAGGACGACCGCCTGGTGGACATCGCGTTTTACGAACAGATTCGTGACGAGGAACTGGAAAAGTTAGGGGGCCGCTCGACCAGCCGGCTCGGCGAGGCCGCCGATCTCCTCGACAGCCTCGTCAAGAACGACGAAGTCGACGCGTTCCTGACGCTGGGCGCGTATGAGCGTCTGGACTGACCCTTACACGGAGAGTCCATACCATGGCGCTCACTAGGGGGATCGGTGAGGCGTCGCTCTTCTACAACACGACAAACTGGATCCGGTAGCCCGGTGAGATCCGGTTCCAGATCGTACCCATCGCTCGCCGACACGATCTTTCCAAGTTTCTCGCCAATGAGTATCGATGCGATTGCCAAGAAAGTTTGGCTGTAGCTGCTCACCGCGAGGATGATACTGGACCAGCGTGGCGTTCCGACCGAAGCACCATGACCTGGAGGAGCGAGTTTGACAGCCGAACGACCGCGTGTGACAGCCGATGCGGCACAGCGGACAACACGAGTGCCAAGTCGGCACGTACATCCAGCGGACCAAGGGCCTTGGCACGCTCTAAGCTGGCGCGTGTGTACGCTGGTCGCGCTACTGTCGCTGGCCGTTTGGGCTGGGACTTAGGCTCCCCCCCACGAACCGAATGGAGGAGGCATCACCCATGCAGATACGAATGAGCCGCCGTACGTTCCTTAGGAGCAACTATCTGGTTACTGCCGGCGCGGCCGGTGGAGCGCTGCTGGCAATGGCAACGGAGGAATCAAGTTTCGCACAGGCGGCCGCGGCGACCGCAGTTCCAGCGCCGCAGACTGCGAGCCCGGAACAGCGGCTCCGCGCACTTGGCATCGAGCTACCGCCACCGCCGCGACCCGTCGGCGCTTACGTACCTGCGGTGCGTACCGGCAACTTATTGTTCACAGCCGGCCACACTCCTCGACGCCCGGACGGATCGCCCATGCCGGGAAAGGTCGGTGCCGACGTAACCGTTGAAGAGGGCTACGCGGCTGCTCGGATCGCCGGATTGAACCTGCTGAGCACGGTGCGCAACACCTTGGGCAGCCTCGATGAGGTCGTGCGGCTAGTGAAAGTGCTCGGCATGGTCAACTGCACGCCTGACTTCAGTCAGCAACCCCAGGTGGTGAACGGGTTCAGTGAGTTACTGATTGAGATCTTCGGCGGTGAGAGAGGTATGGGTGGGCGTAGTGCCGTCGGTATGGCATCGCTGCCGGCCAACATGCCCGTCGAGGTCGAAGCCATCTTCGAAGTGCGTGGATAACATCAAGATGACCGGGAAGAATCCCAAAACGAACGTAGGAGGACCCACGTGGTGAACGAAAAGGTTCCCCAAGAAATCGATGCGTTGTTGAAGGAAGACCGCGTCTTCGACCCACCCGAAGCATTTCGCCAGCAGGCTAATATCAACGACCCTGATATCTACGAGAAAGCAGACAAGGACCCCGAAGGCTTTTGGGCCAGCTTTGCTAAAGAGCTCGAGTGGAGTCACCCGTGGGATCAGGTTCTCGACTGGCAACCGCCAGACGCCAAGTGGTTCGTCGGCGGAAAGCTCAACGTCAGCGTCAACTGCGTCGACCGTCACGCACTCGGCCCACGCCGTGACAAACCGGCGCTGGTATGGGAAGGCGAACCGAGCGACACGCGGACTCTGACGTATGGAGAACTGTATGTTGAGGTGCAGAAGTGCGCGAACGTTCTAAAGAGCCTCGGTGTCAAACACGAAGATCGCGTTGCTATCTATCTACCCATGATCCCAGAACTGCCAACTTTGATGCTGGCGTGCGCCAGGATTGGTGCCGTCCATAGCGTCGTTTTCGGGGGATTCAGCGCCGAGTCGTTGCGCGATCGGATCAACGACATGCAGGCGAAACTACTCGTCACTGCCGATGGTGGCTTCCGCCGTGGCAGTATTGTACCGCTCAAGCAGATCTCAGACGACGCACTGAGTGATGCGCCGAGTATCGAGAACGTGTTGCTCGTGAAGCGCAAAGGGCTCGAAACCCTGCATGGCTTCACCAAGGGACGGGACCACTGGTATCACGACTTGATGAGGGATGCCTCGGATATGTGCGAGCCGCGCGCAAACGACGCCGAGGATCTTCTCTTCACGCTCTACACTTCTGGCACGACCGGCAAACCGAAAGGCATCGCACATACGACCGGCGGCTATCTGGTCGGTACCTACGCAACCACCAAGTGGGTGTTCGACCTCAAGGAGAATGACATCTTCTGGTGCACGGCCGACATCGGCTGGGTGACCGGTCACAGCTATCTGGTCTACGGGCCGCTGGCCAACGGCGCCACCTGCGTGATGTACGAAGGCGCCCCCGACTGGCCGGGGCGTGATCGCTTCTGGGAGATGGTGGCAAAGCACAAGGTCACTATCTTCTACACCGCACCGACTGCCATCCGTACCTTCATGCGGTGGGGACCCGAGCACCTCGACAAACACGACCTCAGTAGTCTGCGCCTCATTGGCACAGTGGGTGAACCGATCAATCCTGAAGCGTGGATGTGGTACTACCATCACGTCGGACATCAGCACTGTCCTATCGTCGACACGTGGTGGCAGACCGAGACTGGCAGCATTTTAATCACCCCGCTTCCTGGGATCACACGTCTCAAGCCAGGATCAGCGACGAAGCCATTCCCTGGACTCAAGCCAGCGGTCGTTAAGGAGAACGGTGAACACGTCAGCGTGGGCGGCGGGTATCTGGTGCAGACGCGCCCCTGGCCGTCGATGCTCCGGACGATCTATGGCGATCACGAGCGCTACGTAGCCACCTACTGGAACCGCTGGGGCACCGACATCTACGTCACTGGGGATGGCGCCAAACTTGATGACGACGGGTACTTCTGGTTGCTTGGCCGGGTCGACGACGTCCTCAATGTTTCAGGCCACCGGGTCGGCACGATGGAGGTTGAGAGCGCGCTGGTGGACCACCAGGACGTCGCTGAGGCAGCGGTCGTCGGAAAGGAGCACAAGATCAAGGGCCAGGCGATCGCTGCGTTTGTGACACTCAAAGACGGAATTGAATCGAGCGACTCGAAGGTCGACGAACTGAAACAACACGTCGTGCGAAAGATCGGCGCGATTGCGAAGCCGGACGAGATCCTCTGGAGCACCGACCTCCCCAAAACCCGCTCCGGGAAGATCATGCGGCGCCTACTGCGAGACATCGCCGACCGCAAAGCGCTCGGTGACGTCACAACGCTGGCCGATCCTGCCGTCGTCTCCAGGCTGCGAAAGCAATACGAGGAGAAAGAGGGATAACGGAACTCTTGTCTCCGTTGGAGATCGGACGATGTGTGAAAGTCAGCTGCTTGCTGCAGTTCTTCTGAGGCGCCGTGAAGGAATATCTCGACCTGAAGCACCATATACTGAACGTCTCGTTGCAGAAGCCCAATGACTATTCGAGCGATCGCACCTGCGGCCCTACTTGCTCTCATGACGACGCCTGGAACCAGCGCTCGACAGGCCGATGCCATGAACTTCTACGACTGCACCGAGGCCACGACCGTCGAGGTGGTTCGCTTGGGTGTAACGATCTGTAACGCTGTGCCCACTGCGGCACTGATGGCACGCGCCCCAGCCGAGAACCTACAGATTCGTGAGGGGGCACTCGTCATGGATCTTGAAACGAACGGAGTTTCAGCGATCGCTGGCCTGAAACCTGGCGACATGCTCTATCGCGTCGGCGGAATCGACGTCTCAGGTGTGAAGGCAGCAGCTAAGAATTTATCTAATATCAGTACATCAGCCGACACGATCGTCAATTTTTTGCGCGGAGGCCGTCCTTATCGGGTGAAGCTTCGGCGATGAACCCTCATGCAACTCGACCGACGTCTGGCACTAGCTGGGTTACAATCCGTGGCATGATGCGACGAGGGTTCGCAAAGCTTATCGCCATCACCGCCACGCCAATCTTCATAGTTCTTGCGATTCAGGGGCTGGCCTCCCATACGTACACCCAGCGTCCTATCTCTGAGTTAGAACGTTACGTTCGCTACCTACGTATAGTCCTCCCAGACGCGGAAACGTTCACCCTCGAGAAGGGTAGCTCTCGATACTTCCGCGGGTACGCGGGAAACGGAAACGGTAGCCAAACACTCGTGGGACTGGCGTTCCTCACGACGGACCTAGCCCCGTTCGAGTTCGGCTACAAGGGTGCGATCATGATAATGGTGGGGATGACCACCGGAGGAACCATCACCGGCGTCGAAGTGATCTTTCACAATGAACCGTTCGGGTACTTCTCGATCGATCCTCCCATGTTCGCCAACCAGTTCAAGGACAAGAGTATCCTTGACCTCATCGAGGTGGGCACGGACGTCGACGAGGTGTCGCGTGCAACCATCACCGTCAGGGCTGCCGCCCGGTCGATTAGAATAGCCGCCCGCCTCATGATACGAGAGTTCCTGGCCGAGGACCGATGAGCCGCGTCCTGGCCGCGGTCGTGATGGCTGGTCTGTTGGCTATCCCGGCTGCCGCCCAACCCCCAGACGACCGGCCATTGTCGCTCGAAGACCTCGAACAGCTCGACGCACTGCTTGAGGAGGACACCAAACAGCGTCGTCTTACTCTTGACCGCGGCACGATCACGGATATCGCAGGCCTAGTTTTCATCCTCGTCCTGGCCCTCATTAGCTTCTTCAAAAAGAGCGAGCGCCTCAAGATCGTAACCCTCATCATCGTCGTTGGTTATCTCGGCTTTTACAAGGCGAGCCTCGTTTCGATTGTCGACATTTTCGGCGCAATCAAGTTAAGTCTCCCAGTTTTTTCGATCGCTGTAGCGTACTACCTGCTGATCGGATTTACCGTCCTGTCGACGGTGCTCTGGGGACGGTTGTATTGCGGCCGAATCTGTGCATTTGGTGCCCTCACTCAGCTACTCGACAAGATCGTGCCAGCCCGCTACAGGGTTGAGCTGCCGCCGTGGCTTGATCGTCGTGCGGTTTACGTGAAGTACGGCATCCTGGTAGCAGCTCTCCTGTACGTCCTCGGAACCGGCGACACGCTTGTGTATCGGTACATCGAACCATTCTGGATGTTCACGTTGAGTGGAAACGCGATCATGTGGACACTGCTGGCCGTGTTGCTGCTCGCGACGATCTTCGTACGCAACCTCTATTGCCGATATCTCTGCGCTGTCGGTGCCGGGTTGGGCCTGCTCTCCTTGCTGACTGTCTTTCGGATCAAGCGTTGGCAAGAGTGTAAATCTTGCAAGCTCTGCGAGAAGACGTGCGAGTGGGGCGCGATCGACGGTCCTCGTATTTTGGTAACCGAATGTGTGCGCTGCGACGACTGTGAGCGGCTGTACTCAAACGAGGCGAAGTGCCCCCACTGGCTTATCCTGAAGCGGTCCACAGTCCATTCAAATTGAGATCGAAACTGGCGGTCGCGATCCTCGGTGTGTTCGTCTCGTTCTTCGCGTGTCCGCTTTCCATCGCCGCCCATCCTCTAACAATCACTGAAACTACGCTGACCTTACACGACGACGGTACGTTCCAGGTCGACCTAATCACGGACCTGGACGCGCTAGCGTTCAGCGTCCCACAGAATACTGACGACGCTAAACTGGTCGCTGCGCTACGCGCACTTACACAAGCCGCGTTCGAGGAACGGGTCGATCGTCTTCGTCATCTCTTCCGTCGTCGCGTGCGTGTGCGATTCGACGGCGAACCGACACCCTTCGAGGTCACCTTTCCTGATCATGGCACCCCGCGGACCGACCGGACAGAGATCCCGACTGTCCTCGGGCTCACGGCTCGACTCACGGCGGCGATTCCGGACGGCGCCAGGGAGGTGGAATTCTTCGCATCGCGGGCGTTCTTGGCTGTCCATTTGACGGTGGTGGACGAACGGCGGGACGTGACCTTGCGGTCGGTCCTCGAGCGCGGCGCACGGAGTGATCCCTTCAACCTCGTAGGGCCTGTGGTATCCCTACGCCCAGACACGATCGTCGTCCAGTACCTGCGTCTGGGATTCGTGCACATTATCCCGGAAGGCCTTGACCACATCCTTTTTGTGCTCGGGCTTTTTCTGCTAAACATCAAGTTCCGGCCGCTGGCGTGGCAGGTGACCGCCTTCACGATCGCGCACGCCCTCACCCTGACGCTGGCAACATTCGAGGTGGTTGCGTTATCCCCAAAATTGGTCGAGCCTCTCATCGCACTCTCGATTTCCTATGTTGCGTTCGAGAACATCATCACCGACCGCCTAAAGCCCTCGCGTTCCGCCGTTGTTTTTCTGTTTGGGTTGCTGCACGGATTGGGGTTTGCCAGCGTTTTGGCTCAATTGGGGCTACCAGAAGGAGAGCGGCTCTTGGCACTCGTTTCATTCAACATCGGGATCGAAACGGGTCAGCTTGCAGTGATCGTTGGTGCATTGACTACAGTCGGCTGGGTAAGTCAGCGGCCTTGGTATCGCACCCGGATCGTTATCCCGGTGTCATTCGTCATCGGCATAGTCGGATTGGCGTGGATGGTGCAACGCATTGTCAGCCAGTGACCAGTTCTCGGCAAACTGCTATTACCCCTATGCTATTGTTGAGGTGGTGCACACCTCGAAGCATCACTAGCGACAGATGTTTTCCATATCAGTAGGAATTTCCGGATGATTAAAGGTGTACATGGTGTGCGCGTAGTTTCCGCGTTCCTCTTCAGCACCCTTATTATCGCCTCCACCGCCTTTGCAACCGATTGGCCGAGTTGGCGGGGTCGGGCCCAGACCGGTGTCTCGGATGAGACCGGCCTCCCCTCGAGCTGGTCGGCGAACGGCGAGAACCTCATCTGGTCTGATGCATGGGTAGGACGTTCGACACCAGCGGTCTTTGACGGTCGAGTGTGTGCTAATGGGCGGACAGGCAACGGCGTCACCGCAAAAGAGATAATTGCCTGCTGGAACGCTGAAAATGGCATTAAGCTCTGGGAACACGCCTTCAGCATTACCAATACGACCGTTCCCTTCAACCGGGTCGGCTGGGGAAGCGTCACAGGTGATGCGAACACCGGTTACCTCTTCGCGCTGAACGTCGACGGTCATTTCAACGCCTTTCACCGTGATGGCACGATCGTTTGGAGTTGGCATCTTGGGCAGGAGCTCGGACGCGCTTCTGGTTACGGCGGGCGAACTTCCACCCCCGTCGTCGACGAGCACAGTGTCATCCTCTCAGTCATAGGCTCCATCTGGGGCGACTACGGTGGCCCGCCTCGGCATCGTTACATCGCTTTCGACAAACTAACTGGCCAGGTCCAATGGATCGCAACCCCGGGTGGTAACGTTTTCGACATGAACACGCAGTCAGTCCCGATTATCACTGTGATCAACGGCCGGCGTCTACTAATCGACGGTAACGCCGACGGGCATATCTACGCTCTGCTCGCACGGACAGGTGAGAAGGTGTGGGAGTTTAATCTGAGCAAGCGCGGAATCAATGTCTCACCGGTTGTCGACAGCACGACAGTCTACGCCGCTCACAGCGAGGAAAACATCGACGGTGGGCCAATGGGTCGCATCGTAGCTATCGATGCAACTGGTATCGGCGACGTGACCGCGACGCACGAGCGGTGGCGCGCTAACGAATTGGCAGTCGGCTTCTCCTCACCGACGATCAAGGACGGTCGGCTCTACGCGATCGACAACTCGGCGAACCTGATGGTGTTAGATACTGATGACGGTTCCGTTCTCTGGATTCATAGCGTCGGGACTGTCGGAAAGGCCTCACCGGTCTGGGCCGACGGCAAGCTCTACGTCACCGAAACCAACGGCAACGTGTCTATCCTCGAACCTCGAACCGACGGTGTGACGGTGCTCGACAGCGACAAGTTACATGTTGAGGACGGTCGGTATGCTGAAATCTACGGCTCATTCGCGCCGGCCTACGGTCGTTTGTATCTCACTACCGAATCTGGCATCTACTGCATCGGTAATCCAAACGTTGCATTCGCTGCTAGCGCTAGCGTAAACCCGTCCGTCGAGGAGGAAACAACGCCTGACATCGTCGCCAGCATTCAGGTCGTGCCGGCCGAAGTGATCTTGTCGTCCAACGAGAGGGTCACTTTTCACGTTCGAGCTTTCGACGTCAACGGGGTGGCCCTCGGCAAACGAGATGTAAGTTGGTCGCTTGAAGGACTTGCCGGCTCGCGTCTCTCGGCAACCGGGATGCTTTCCTCCTCGGAAAATGCGGCTAATCAGAGTGGAAAAGTGGTGGCATCGGTCGGCGGTATAACTGGGAGCGCACAAGTGCGGATCTACGGCCCGTTCCCCTGGATAGAGAACTTCGAAAATGGACGCCCACCCCACTGGGTCGGTGGCGGTCCTCGCCTCGCTGTGATCGACAAGGACGGGCAACAACTGCTCAAGAAGAGCCCGTCACCGACCGGACTTCACCGGCACACGGTGTTTCTCGGTCCGGCGACAATGTCTGGCTACACAGTGCAGGCCGACGTTATGTCGATCCTTCAGGGTCGGCGGCGTCCAGATCTCGGCCTGATCAACAGCGGGTACACGTTCGATTTGCAAGGAAACCAACAACGGATCCAGTTGCAGTCGTGGGCAGCCGAGCTTAGGATCGACGAGCGACTGGAGTTCCAATGGGATTCGAACGTTTGGTACACCCTAAAGCTCCAGGTGGACGCGAATGACGACCGAGCGCTGATCCGAGGAAAGGTATGGAGACGGGACGAGACAGAACCCACCGTTTGGACCATCACAGTAGAAGATCCAGAGCCGGTATGGGAGGGAAGCCCAGGCTTAATCGCTTATTCGCCCAGTGAGATCTACTTCGACAATGTCAAGGTAATGTTAAACCAATGATACGACACGATTTAGGGCTCTGCTTCGTTGCATTGTTGGCAGCAGTCGGTATTTTATCAGCGAGCGCACAAGAAATTAGCATGTTCGGCAACACGCCATCACGCAACATGGTCTCCGACGAAACCGGGCTCCCAGATGAGTGGGATCCAGCCAGCGGGAAGAACGTGCTCTGGAGCCAACCGGTCGGCTCACAAGCCTACGGTGGTGCGGCAGTTGCTAACGATCGGGTGTACGTTGGAACGAACAACGAAGGCCAGCGTGATCCAACCATCGACGGGGACAAAGGCATTGTGATGGTTTTTGATGCCGACTCCGGAGAGTTCCTCTGGCAGATGGTTCACGACAAGCTCGCAACAGGGCGCGTCAACGACTGGCCGCTGCAGGGCGTGTGCTCCACCGCATATATGGAAGACGACCGGATCTACTACGTGTCTAATCAGGCAAACGTCATCTGTCTAGATGCGGAAGGATTCAAGGACGGCGAAAACGACGGGCCGTTTACCGACGAGGTCGATGCCGGTACGCTCGCGGGTGATGTCATCTGGTCGTACGACATGATCGAAGAACTCGATGTCTTCCCGCACAACTTAGCTACAGGCTCGCCAGTTGTTGTCGACGACGTGCTCTACACCGTGACAAGTAATGGAGTGGACGAGGGACATGTCAACATCCCATCACCCTCTTCCCCAAATTTCATCGCTCTCAACAAGAACACTGGCGAGCTGATCTGGGAGAGTACCGTCGTCGGTCAGAATCTCCTCCACGGAAGCTGGGCTAACCCAGCGTATGGCGTGATCAACGGACGCGCCCAGGTAATCTTCCCAGGTGGTAACGGCGTCATCTACAGCCTCGACGCCGAGACTGGCGATCTTATTTGGGAGTTCGACTGTAACCCAGAGAATTCGGAGTGGATCCTCGGTGGGCGAGGCACACGGAACAACATCCTCGCCACACCAGTGATTTACGACAACAAGGCCTACATCGGTGTCGGCCAGGATCCCGAGCACGGAGAAGCACCAGGACATTTCTGGGCGATCGACGCGACCGGTGTGGGTGACGTCACCGACACTCACGTGGTTTGGCACCGGGGGGGTGATGATTTTTATCGGACGATATCAACTGCCGCTATCCAAGACGACATCCTTTACATTTCGAGTCTCTCCGGCTTCCTCCACGCGCTCGATGCACAAACTGGTGAAGAGTTCTGGACCTACGACACATTTGCCGCTGTTTGGGGCTCTCCCTTCACCGCCGACGGCAAGGTCTACTTGGGAGACGAGGACGGCGACGTCGCTGTGCTCTTGGCCGGCCGGAAGTTGGAATTACTTGGTGAGTACAACATGGGCGCGTCCGTTTACAGCACACCGGTCGTGCGCAACAGCACGATGTACATCCTGACACGAAATCGTCTCTGGGCACTCAAAGAAGGAGCGCAGAGTAAGCCGCTGAAGAACTAACCGGCTTGCCTATTTACTGTCTGGCCTCCGGTGTCAGCCTCGTCTCCATCCGTTCCCCGTTGCGCAGGAAAATCACTCTGGCAGACTCGCCGACTATCAATAGATCAAGCGCGTAGGTGTAATCATAAATGTTGGTGATTGTGCGCCCAGCCAGTTCGACGACAACGTCACCGCCTTGCAAGCCAGCCGTCTCCGCCGGACCGCCACCGACCACACCTGACAGTAGTAAACCTTCGGTCTCTTCCGTGTAATCAGGGATAGTGCCAGTGAAGATACGCAAGGTGGTCTGTCCACCCTGCTGGCCCATTTCCTCCACCCGGATGAAGTCTGGTGCCTTGGCCCGAGTTGCCAACCGCGCCGCGATCGTGGCACCCAACTCGGTTATCCGATCGAGATCGTGATAGTTGACGGCGGAGGCATCATCCGTCGGCCGGTGGTAATCCTTGTGGCTACCGGTAAAAAACGCCAGGCTGGGAATTTCGGCCGCGTTGAGACTGATCACATCGGTCGGCAAGTAGGGATCTTTAACGAACTGCAAATCGAGCCTAAGAGGCTCATTCAGTTCCTCGACCAGCTCGGTCCATATCGAGCTGGTGCCAACAGCCTGGACCGTCAGCTTATTTTCCGTCAGACGGCCGACCATGTCGAAGTTGAGATAGGCCGCGATTTCATGCATCGCGACAGGTTCGGTCCCTACAAAGTCGGCCGAGCCGAGCAGGCCGAGCTCTTCTCCGGACCAAAACGCCAGAAGAATACCCCTCGACCGGTCAGTTTGAGCCAACTGCATGCCTGCCGACAGGACGGCCGCCACACCAGATGCGTTGTCGTCGGCACCGTTGTGGATCTCCCCTACTTCGTTCTCTTTGGCCAGTGAATTACCCCCAGCGCCATGGCCGAGATGGTCGTAATGGGCGCCCAGCAGCACATACGGCTTCTCCAGATCGATTAGCCCTCCTGCTGGCAAGTGACCGACGATGTTGTACCCGGTCCGTTGTTCTCGGCTAAGCGCTGTGTGGAGAGTGGCTTCGACACCTCGGATCTCAAAACCAGACACGTGCGGGTTGCCGCTATCGAGCGAGGCTTGCACCTCTTCGAGCGTCTGACCAACTCGCCCGAGGAGAGCTTCCCCCACTTCACCGGTAACACTCGCGGCCATGATGCCAGACCCGGCAAGGGTACCGTCAATCGTCATCCGCGCAAGCTCGCCAGCGTTTGGCGAGCGCGGGCCGGTAACGATGATTAAACCCTTTGCTCCACGCTCCCGAGCTGCTAGCGCCTTGTATCGAAGCCCGGCGTATCGGGATAGGATCCCGCGAAGTTCACCTTCTGTCTCCTCTGGAAAATAGCGGAGAGCAATAACGATCTTGTCGGCTACATCTAGCGTGGCATAGCTATCGTAGCTAAAACCGTTGGTCTCCGGCACCGACAACCCGTATCCGGCAAACATCAGTGGGCCGGTTACCGTTCCAGTGGTGGAGAATGACAACGCCAGCACAGATCCGCTCGCCCAATTTTCGGCACCGTTCTCTGTGCCACTGACCTTGAGTGTTGAGCCAGCATCGTCCAGGCCAGCCGTGAACTTGAACGGCAGCCGAAAGTCGGTTTGGCCTGGAATCGGCTCGGCGCCGATCGTCTCGAGTTGCTCAATGATGTAATCAGCCGCCTTCCGGATGCCCTCCGTGCCAGTCAGTCGTCCTTCGAGCTCGTCCGCCGCCAAGGTTTCGACGATCACCCTGGTATCGAGACTCACCGGATCAACTGGCTCACCACTTGTGCACCCTAGAATGCTGACCGCAAACGACACGGCCAGGCCGATAAAGAGGAGCATGCGACCTGCCATTGCTAAGAATTCTCTCCGTAGTCAATGAGTGTCAGGGCAGTCGTGCGACGCGAGAACCGAAGCGCAGTGAGCGTGAGTCGACGCCCCAGGTAAACTCGAAGATCTCGGGTGCGGAGCTGTAAAGAAGCTCGCCCGTCCGTGCATTGACTACCTTGACCCAGGACGTGCTGCCATTCGAGATCAAGAAGGCAAGACTGGATGCATCAGGCGCCCATTGGGGTTTCGATAACGTACGCTGGCCAAACTCGTTGGCCGGTAATTCCGCGTGTCTTGTATCGACAAGGTGCACAGTGACCCGCAGATCGCTCGAGAAAACCCATAGCCCGTCCGGAGCCGCAACGACCACCCGGGTACCATCGGGCGACCATGCCGGGTCACAGGTGCCTGATTCCGTCGCCACCTGTCGAATATTCGAGTCCCCTCCCACCCAGACGCGAGTTCGTGAAATCAGCCGTCCGCCTCGATCAATCACGGGACCAGGTTCTTCCGCACAAATCGCCACCAGTTTTCCATGACGCACATAGTTGATGAGCCGGATCGCACCCGAAGGTACCGGCGGTGGACCTGGATTGTCGGTGGCTTCATGTTCACCATCGGGCACTTGTTGTGCAACGGCCGGTATCCAGGCAAGTCCAAGCGCGCCAATGAGACAGGCGGCGCGTCCTTTCCGTGCCAACCGAGAAAACATGAGGTTGTTCATATCCTGGAGCGTTTCCACTGTACCCGATACGCCATCGGACTCCAATCTCGTGCCATCACACATCGGAGGTGCAACCTCCTGGTAGTGCAACATTGGATCACGTTCACGTTGCTCTTTCTCATCACCGCGCCTAGAGGTGTGACGGTCTTTTAAATCAATCGTAGATCAAATTCTATGGCGCTACTATCTCCACTAATTCGACGAGGCACAGTATCGTTGCTGAGATTAGGGTTCAGATACCAAGAACCAGGTTTCAGGGGTGACGTGCTATTCTCGCTCTGTGAGAACGCTCCGCCCTTATATAATCGCCGTTCTATTTTTCGCAGTCACGGTTAGCGTAACCCCTGTCTCCGCTCAAGATTTCACCGACGAGCTGTGGGAGGCTAATCGCGACATCTATGACGCAATCTTGGAACACCCGTTTTTGACCGGTCTCCAAGACGGGACCCTGCCCCATGAAACATTCATCTTTTACCTCGTCCAGGACGCGCACTATCTCGAGGCATTCGCGCGTGCGCTCCGCGTGACTGCTGCTAAGGCACCGAGGCATAAGTGGCGTGAGCTTCTCAATACGCATGCGGCGGGGGCGCTCTCCAACGAGCTAACGCTCCACAATCGCCTGTTCGAGGAACACAGCGTGCCGCAGTCGATACAAGAAGGAATGGAGCTAGCCCCGGAGGCTTTCGCCTACACCAGTTTTTTGATTGCAACCGCACACACCGGAACGTTTGCAGAAGCAATCGCTGCACTGCTCCCCTGCTACTGGATTTACTGGGAGGTTGCGAGCGAGTTAAAGATACGGGGATCCGCCAACCCAAGCTATCAGCAGTGGATTGAGGGGTACGCCGACCCGACGTACGGCGAGATCGTTCGAACAGTGCTGGCAATGGTTAATACGCTAGCAGCCGAAGCATCGGAGGCTGAACGCGAACAGATGAAAGCACATCACCGCCGAAGCAGCCGCTACGAGTGGATGTTCTGGGACTCAGCGTATCACCGGCGAGGCTGGCCGCCTTAGTGATCCTGCTTCGGCTAGGGGTTAGGAACCAGCGGGCACGGATTGTTTGGCTGGTCCTTCGCGCTTCGGTCGACGACGGCTGGATACGGCTGCCTTACGCTGGTTCGACGCTGGCTTCCCATGTTGGAACACGCGGTCACAAGCATGCTGAAACCGATCCGCTAGGCGGCGCCCCTCGTCATTTGTCACCTGTCCAAGCTGACGTCGTTCGGCCTGCAACCGGACAACTTCGTCAATTGCAGAACGCCGCTTAGCGGCTTCGTCTACCCGTGCCCCCATGGTGTTGTTCGCCAACGTCTCGCGCCACTGAGCCGCGAGGATCTCAACGGGTGACGCACAATCCACTCCGCCACGGATGGGCACAGCGGGGATGAGGGCTTCAACGCACTCGCACAGCTTCTCGAGCCGCTTCAGGCCGGGCGCGGGGTCAAGTGCGGTACCCCGAAAGCTCATCGGGTATGATTCGATCAGTTTCGAAACTGCACTGCTAAACCTCACGGCGAGTCTCTGCTGCAACACGTTCGGTATATCTGATGCTCGTCGCCACTGATCTTGAATCCCTTGCACGCTCTCAGCAAGTTCATTAGGTGCTTCACAAGAAGACTCAGCTTTAAGCATGAGCGTCTCGAGCTCGGCACAGAGTGCTTCTCTGAATTTGACCTGTTCGGCCGCTGCCATATGCTCCTGTTTGTGGACTCTCTGGAAGACTCCATCGCATGCCGTACGGAATCGTTGCCAAACCACCTCTGAACGGGTACGCCGTATCGGACCGATCGTCTTCCATTCGGCTTGGAACAGCTTGACCTCTTCGATCGCCGCCATCAGGTCGTCGGTGTCCGCCAACGCCTCAACTCGCGCGCAGAGCGCATCCTTCTTCTTGAGATTGGTAACCCATTTCTGCTTACGCTGTGCCAGATCGGCCTTCCGTCGCGCAAAGAAACTACTGCCGGCTGCGCGGAATCGATCCCGAAGCTCTTTTTGTTCCTTGCGCGGGGCAGGCCCAATCATCTTCCACTCGGCTTGCAACTGAGTAATTCGCTTCGCCGTGTTGATCCAGCTAGTGGACGTAGCCAGACGTTCCACCTCTTCTACCAAGGCCAACTTGTGCACGCGGTTCTTCTCGCGTTCGGTGACTTGCTGCTTGAAGTACTGCTCACACCGCGGGAACACGGCATCGTGCGCTTTCTTGAAGCGTTTCCATAACTCCTCGCCCTTATCTTTTGGCACCTGGGCGGCCTGACGCCACCGATTCATCAGTTCCCGAAACTGGTGAGCAACCGAGGCGACATCCTCGGTCACCGAGGTTTCAGCCATGGCTTCCATGCGCCTGCAGAGGTCCTCTTGGATGCCAAGGTTCGCCCAACACTCCCAGTCAGCAAAATCACGGAGCTCGCGCACACGCCCAAGTAAGGCTGTGTGGCCTTGACGCAGCCGGCGTGTCAAAACGTCCCGATCACGGCGCGAAGGCAATGCACTCGGGTGGTCAAGCACCTTGCGCGCGGCTCGGAGTTGTCGCTCGGCTTCACCGAGTTCGAGATTTTCCGCCGCGACCATCCGGGCAAGTGTGTTGCACAGCTTCTGCAAGCGTGTGAGGTTCTCCTGTTCCTGACGCGAACGCTCGACCTCTGCCCTAGCAGCCAGCACTCTACGTCGTTCGCCAACAGCATCTCTACGCTTTTGCAGTTGTTTCAACCGAGCTGCCGAACCTGTGTCGTCCAGGTCTACCTCGACGCGGGCTCTCGCCATCAAATCACGCCACATCTTGTCGAAGACCGGCCAGCGCGACATGATCGCGTCGGTGTTCGACTCCGCCGAAAGATCGGATGCGAGGAGTGCCTCGATTTCCTCGATTAACTTGTCTAGTTCCAGGAGCCGATCGATGCCGGAAAGCCACCGTGCATGACGCCGTTCGCAGGCTGCATCTGCTGCGTCGATGCGTTTAAATAGCGCGGTAGCCTCGTCGCTCGCTGCCACGTCTGGCTCGAGCGCCGGAAGTTTTGCTAAGTCCTTGCGCAACGCTGCTAGCTCCTCTGGAACCTTGGCGCCAACTAGTTGTTCGATCCGTCCGCAAAGAAGCACCCGTGTCTCGAGAGCGATCGTCTGCTCATTGGCTCTTTTCCGGGCTTCAGCTTGATCGGTGTCGAGTTTGACAAGCCGTGACTCAGCAGCCAGACGTACAGTTGCAAAGCGTTCGGACAGCGTCGAATCAGCGGTGCCCTCGAGCGCGGCCCACCGCTGTAAAAGCTCGTCCAACCTTGCTCGTCCTCGTTCTAGATCATCTTCAGCGGTCAGCGCTTCGAGCTGGTCACACAGGGCCTCGCGCTCAGTTACGGAAGACTCATCGACGGTGGGAACGTTCAGGCCTGCCAACTCGGCCTTAGCGCGGCGAACAATCGCCTTGTGCTTGGCACGCCTGGCAATTTTCTCAAGTGCATCCGTATTGAGCTGTATAGCGGTGAGCCGGTCGAATGCTGTCAGGGCGACCGTCTTGTCTTCTGCTCTCACGGCAACGGCACTAAGCTCGTCTATGCCATCGATTCTGGCGAGCGCTTCAAGCGCGATCTCTGGGAACTCGGCGCGTCTGGCAATCGACCCAAGGAGCTTCTCGTCCGTGACACGTGCTAAGGCACCGCATCGCAAACTGTCAATCCTGCCTCTACGTGCCACTGCGGCAAGATCGCGTTCGTCAGTAAGCACCAACAAGCTGTGGTCGATCTGCTGTCTATCTACTTCGTCCTCGTGCAGATCGACCAGCCGGTCACGCAGCACCGCCGCTGCCTCGAGACGCACGATGTCGTCATCTCCAGCGGCAATGGTAGCGAGCGCGGCAATGCTCGTCACGCGGCCGATGGCGGCACGGCGCACACCAAGATCGGCATCATGCTTAGCGATTGAAAATAGCACCTCTTGCGCCTCGTGGGAGAGCTCGCGGACCGCTGTCAAGCGGATAGAGGGATCATCGCTCTGCCATTCTGGCTGGGACCGGAGCTTTTTTAGCAGCTTCATATTAGTGTCGATACTGGACAGGCTTCGCTAGATTATGCATACTCGGGACCGCGTTTTTTGGCGCGCAATGGATTCGAGAACCAGTAGTTTTCTTTTAAGGATCGCACACTCACTACGGGTCTGTGCGGGTTTAAAGCCTGGTTATTGGATCCGTTAATCCCGTATGTTGGATAACCTCAGCAACCTAGCCCTTAGTCATCAGAAGGAGTTTATTCCATGTCGCTGCGTGCGTTAGTCTTTGCAGGGGTTTGCACGGCAATGACGTTCGGCTCGTCAGGTGCCGGCGCTCAAAATAATCCGGTCGTCGTGATGGAAACGAACTTGGGAAGCATCACGATTGAACTGTTGCAAGACGAGGCGCCGATCTCGGTCAAGAATTTTCTGCAATATGTCAACGACGGCTTTTACGATGGCACCGTGTTCCACCGAGTGATGCCAAAGTTCATGATCCAGGGTGGAGGGATGACATCTAATATAGTGGGTAGTCTCACTCGGAAGGAAACTCGGGGTTCGATTAAGAACGAGGCAACCAACGGAGTAAGTAACGAACGTGGAACGGTCGCGATGGCACGAACCGCTGCCGTGGACAGCGCTACTGCTGAGTTCTTCATTAACACCGAAAACAACGGCCCTCGAGGCCTCGACCATAAGGGAACCGAGTCGTACGGGTATGCAGTGTTCGGCCGAGTGATCGAGGGCATGGACGTTGTCGACAAGATATCTGCCGCCCCAATCCAATCAGTTGGCTCGTTGGATAACGTGCCAACTGATCCGGTGGTGATCCAGGCCGTGACACCCAAGTAGGGCGTGCTAGGAGGAAAGTTCTCGTAATGCGTCCCGGTTGTGCGTGGGTGGGAATCGTCGTGTTTGCTTGGCTGCTTGAGTCCGGCTGGGTGGCGATGGTGAGTCTCGGCGTACCCAACTCCGCTCAGTCGTAGTTCTTCATCAACATCAAAGACAACGCCAGTCTGAACTGCTGAAACCAGACAAATGCCTGGTTTGGCTACGTCCTGTTCTGGTAAATCGTCGACGGCATGGACGTCGTCACGAGAACCGAGTAATCCCGACCCCGGTTCGTCAACGGCATGGACTACGTTACGTTTGAGCCAACCGTCATTCACCGCATCCCGCGACTGAACTAGCGCTCTAGAGATCGAAGAGCGCAAGTTGCTCGATGCGTGACAATAGAGCTGAGACCACCCATTTATGCCTACTCTGCCACCCCCCGTGTCCGGCTCACTTGAATCGCACGTGCTTGAAGTGCTGGACGAGCTTGTCGGTGAACTACGGGGGGGACAGTTTTCGCGATCAATCAGACTCATCGATTCACTCGAGCGAGACCTCGGTATCAGTAGTCTCGAGCGTGTTGAACTCATCGCCCGACTCGAAGCTACCTTCAAGGTTCGACTCGGCGACCGAACGATGACAGAAGCCGAGACCCCCAGCGATCTGGTGGCGGCTATTCGCTCGGCCGATCCCGCTGCAACTGAGATCTTGCCAGACGTTTCCTTCGAGTCAACCGCCGCTACACCTGCGCCGGCATCGGCCCGAACGCTCGTCGAGGCGCTCGCGTGGCACTCAGAACGAACACCAGACCGGGTTCACATTCATCTCCTGGAAGACGACGGCCGTGAGATCCCACTGACGTATGGATGGCTATGGACGCAATCGCTCGCTGTCGCAGCTGGCCTCACTGCTCGCGGCCTCGGTCATCGGGATACGGTGGCAATCATGTTACGCACAGAGCCGGCGTTCTTCTCGTCGTTTTTTGGAACTCTTATGGCGGGTTGCGTCCCGGTGCCATTATATCCGCCGTTCAGGGCCGACCGAATCGAGGAATACGCTGAGCGTCAGGTCGGTATCCTCCGTAATGCTGACACGCGCCTCATGATTACGTTCGCTGATGTCGAGCGAGTCGCAGCCCTCCTAGTGGGACGGGCTCCGTCGTTGGGGACGGTCCTGACCGCCGACACGTTGGCTGCCGCTAACGCTAGCCCTCCGGCGGGTGCCACGAGAACCCACTTGAAAACCCACGACCCGGCGCTCATCCAGTACACCTCTGGCAGCACCGGTTCACCAAAGGGGGTGCTCTTGTCCCATGCCAACCTCCTCGCCAATATTCGGTCCATTCAACAAGCACTGGATATCGGCGCTGAAGACGTCGGAGTTAGCTGGCTACCCCTCTATCACGACATGGGTCTCATCGGCGCGTGGCTTGGAATGCTCTACTGCGGCACTCCACTGGTGGTGATGTCACCGCTGGCGTTTCTGGCACGGCCTATCCGCTGGCTTCGCGCTCTACACCTCCATCGAGGGACGTTGTCGCCGGCGCCAAATTTTGCCTACGACCTGTGCGTCCACCGGATCGACGACGACGAGCTCAACGGACTCGACCTGAGCTCAGCCCGGGTGCTGCTAAACGGATCAGAAAAAGTCGTACCCGAGACCCTCGAACGCTTCATCGAACGGTTCACTCCGTTCGGTCTCAAACCAGAGGCGCTCCTTCCCGTGTATGGCCTCGCTGAATGCTCCGTTGGCCTTGCGACTCCCCCGGCCGGGCGCCAGCCTCGGATCGACCGGGTGGATCGCAACACGTTCCAGGAAACAGGGCGTGCGGGCAAAGCGGCAGAGAGCGATCTAGCAGCCGTTCGATTTGTCTCGTGTGGTCGAGCGCTGCCGGACCACGAGATGCGGGTGGTCGATGAGTCCGGTGCAGTGGTCGCTGAACGCCGTGAGGGCCACGTGCAGTTTCGTGGCCCGTCGGCAACCTCTGGGTACTACCGAAACCCGCAAGCCACACGCGAGCTGGTTCGGGCGGATGGATGGCTCGAAACTGGAGACCTCGGCTACGTCAGCGATGGAGAACTCTTCCTGACCGGCCGCAACAAGGACCTAATCATCAAGGGAGGCCGAAACCTACATCCGTACGAAGCAGAGGAGGTAGTCGGAGATATCCCAGGCATCCGTAAAGGGTGCGTCGCGGCTTTCGGCGTGTCGGACCCCGGCACTGGTACCGAGCGCTTCGTGATCGTCGCCGAGACTCGTGCGACGTCAAACGAAGAACGAGCGGAAATCCAAGCTTTGGTGTTTGAGAGTGTGAGCGTCGCGCTGGGTATTCCTCCCGACACCGTTGTTTTTGGTGCCCCTGGCTCGGTCCTCAAGACATCGAGCGGCAAGATTCGGCGCCGGGCGACACGTGTCGCTTATCTCGAAGGTCACCTCTTACGTCGCAGACCGTCGTTACTGCTCCAGTGGATGCGGCTGTTCACGCACGCGGGAATGAGCCGCTTAAGTCGATTGGTTCGTCGGCTGCTACGGATCTTGTTCACGGTGGAGGTCCTGGTGCTACTGGGATTAACCGCTCCACTAGCGTGGGCAGCGTTCCTCATCGGACCCAGTGGTAACTGGATCAATCGATTCGTTGGTCGCTGGACTCGGGTATTTTTTGCCCTGGTGGGCTGTCGGTTAGACGTTAGTGGTCTGGAGCGGCTCCACGATCTCGATTCGGCCGTGTACGTAAGTAACCACGCGAGTTATCTGGACCCGGTGGTCATCATGGCTACACTACCGGTTCGCGTCCGTTTCGTCGCCAAGCGACGTCTCTCGCGATACCCGGTTCTTGGTACCGCCCTCTGTAAAGGAGGGCACATCACGATCGAGAAAGCCGAACTGGCGCAACAGATGGAGGGAGCTGATGCAATCCTTGCGCCACTGCGCGCTGGCGAATCCCTGTTTATCTTTCCGGAGGGAACATTCAACGAGACCGCACAATTGATGCCGTTCCGGCTAGGCGCGTTTCGCGCCGCCGTGGAAACCGGACGTCCTGTTGTTCCGATTACTATCCATGGCACGCGCCACATCTTTCCGGCGAACACCCTGCTCCTTCGCCCCGGACGGGTCACCGTCACTGTCGGCGAACCCCTCCATCCCAACGCAGAAAACTGGCAGGAAATCGTACGGCTGCGGAACACAGCGCGGGCGGTGATTGCGGAGAGAGTGGGAGAACCAGGCTAAGTGGCTACCGAACCGTAGAGAAAAAAGTTGGCCGTTCCTCGGACCGTCGCCCGCCACCCGAGTGATGAGAGTTGCAACTCAAGTTCCTCTGGCTTGTAGAAAATCTTGACGATGTCGAATTCCCGGCCGTCATTGAGCCGGCGCTGGCTTCGCATGGCGTTTGGATCGACCGGTGATTGTCCTTGAGCAGTCGTCGCGGGATGGCGACGGCTGTCAACGAAGAACACGCGCCCGCCAGGTGCGAGACAGTTCCGGACCAGATTCCAGAACGTGATGAATCGTGACGGGGGCACGTGCGACAGCCAGAAGCCGAAGAAGACGAAATCATAACGTTTGTTGGGACTCCACTCGAATAGGTTAACAAGCTGATATTCCACGTGATTCGACTTAACACGACGTCGATTGAGCTCAATCGCTTCCGGCGAGCTGTCGACTGCGGTCAGCCGAGCAGCATGTGGAACTAGCTGCTCCGTCCAGAGCCCTGTTCCGCACGCTAGTTCGAGCACATTACCGGTGGGATTCGACGCATCGAGCGAGCGACGGACTTCCTCGATTTCCTTAAACCAGAGCCTGGTCTGCTCCGGTCCCCAATCGTAGCGCCCCCGGCGGAAGAACCACTCGTCGTACTCTGGCGTCCGTTCGCGATAGTAGCGAATTTGTTCTTCGAGTAGCTGGTCAACGATCTCCGTTTTCCGGTCCTTGTTCTTCTGTTTCGGTTCAGGATGATTCGTCATACTTAGAGGCAAGACTAACGAGCGTGTCACCGGTCAGCCGATACACAGTCCATCCATCCATCGGCACCGCGCCAGCCCGCCGGTAAGACTTGATGGCCAGCTCGTTCCAATCGAGCACCGACCATTCCAGACGGCCGTAACCGCGCTCCACGGCGAGCGCGGCCAGGTGCATAAGCAAGCGACTCCCGAACCCACGACCGCGATACGGGGGCCGAACGTACAGATCCTCGAGGTAGATACCCGGCCGGCCGAGGAACGTTGAAAAGTTGCGAAAAAAGACCGCAAAGGCGATCGGCTCGCCATTGTAGCGTCCAATGACCGCTTCAGCGGCCGGGTGTAAGGAAAAAAGTGACTGCCGAAGATCGGCTTCGGTCGCAACTGCCTCGTGCAACAACCGCTCGTACTCAGCCAACTCCCGAATTAACGACAGAATAACTGGAACATCCGACTCCGTAGCCGCGTCTATCCGAAACTGCTTGTCGACCGACATCTTGCTCGTGCGGCGTTAACGTCACGCGAGCGTCGCGAGCGCTCGCTTTAAATCTGACAGGAGGTCGTCGGGGTCCTCGATGCCCACTGACAACCGCACGAGGTCAGTGGGCACATTGGTGCCAGGTCCTTCAACCGGGGCCCGGTGTTCGGCGAGGCTCTCCACACCGCCCAAGGACGTGGCGTTCTTGAAGACTTCGAGTGCCCCGACCACTTGTCTTGCGGCCGCCTTTCCGCCCACTAGACGAAACGAGACGAGCATGCCGAACCCGCCAGACATCTGGCGAGCCGCCACTGCATGCCCCGGATGATCAGGCAATCCTGGGTACATCACATCGGAGACCTTTGGGTGCCCCACCAACGCCTCCGCCACCCGCTGCGCGTTGCGCGCTGCCGCTGGGACGCGCAAGAAGATCGTTCGCATCCCACGAAGAAGCAGCCAGGTCTCGAATGGACCGAGCACCGCGCCGCGATACGCACGATCGTGGGCAATCTGCTCCCAGAAGTCATCTACCCGTGCAGTTACAAGCGCGCCGGCCAGGACGTCGGAATGCCCATTGAGTTGTTTCGTTGCAGAGTGCATCACAAGATCGGCGCCAAGCTCCAGTGGACGGCAGAGCACCGGTGTCGCCACCGTCCCATCCACAATCAGACGGGCACCCTCGGCATGCACGACCTCAGCCGTTGCGGCGATGTCGGTGATAGCACCTGTTGGATTAGCCGGCGTCTCGATCCACACGATCTTTGTTTTACCTGACTGCAGGACTGATCGCAGTGCGTCAAGATCGCCGTTCGGCACAAAGTCAAGCCTAATCCGACCTTGCGCTTCGAGATCCTGAAGCCACACCCGCATCGTCCAGTACATCTGCTCAGGCGCAACCACATGATCGCCGAGTGCCAACGTTTCGAAAACTGTGGTAGCGGCAGCCATCCCCGAACTGAACAGCAGAGAGGCTGCCCCCCCTTCGAGTTCAGAGAGAAGCGCCTCAGCACGATCGTAGGTCGGGTTGTCATCACGTGTGTAAGTCCGACCGCCAGGATAACTACTGTCTGGTGCTCGCTCGTACGGAGCTGACGTGTGGATGGGTGGCACGAGGGCTCGTGTGGTCGGATCGATCCAGCCAAGCGCCTGAGCCGCCAGCGTGGATCGTTTGAGTTTGTGAGGCACGTATGTGCTCACGCTTGGAATGGACCGATGTCGACGGCGATATGCCGCCATTTCCCCTGGTGAAATCGTATCACGCTGAGAGTCGCGCGCATCATGTGACCAAGCACGATCGCCAGCCATATGTCGGTCGCCTGGAGACCACGTGTCGCCTGGAAATACAGGCACAGCCCAATCGGCACGATGACCTGAGAGATAATTGAGATATAGAGCGGGCTTCGCGTGTCGCCCGTACCCTGCAGACCGCCCGTGTAGGTTAGCGCTACTGTCACGAACAGCCCTGAAACAGCCAGGTAGCTGAGCAGCTGCTGGCCGAGCTCGAAGGATACGCCTTCATCCATTCCAAAGATGGCTAACAACGGTCGTGGAACGAGAACGAACAGCGTCCCTACAACGGTGGCCACGCTCACCCCGATGGTCGCTGCTACACGTGCTGCTCGCAGACTGCGTTCAGGATACCCAGCGCCGAGATTCTGTCCCGCGACGGCCGCCGTTGCTCCCATAAGGCCAACAGACGTCCAGGTAATCAACGCAAATAACTCCGTGTACCCGACTGCGAAGGCCGCCTGTGCCTCAGCGCTGAATGGCAGTGAACCGACGAACCGAAAAATAAACACCCCAGCAAGGTTCATAACGATTCCCTGGAACCCGGTTGGGAGCCCGAACCTAAACAGTTCACGAATGATATACGGATCTGGACGAAACGACATTTTCCGAGAAAAGCTGATAACGAGACGACCCGAGAACAGCAGTACCAGAAAGACAATTGCTGTGGCCCCACTAGCGATCGCCGTGCCTATCGCCGCACCTCGCGTGCCGAATGCTGGAATCGGACCGAGGCCCCTGATGAGAATGACATTCAGGCCGATGTTCAGGATGGTCATCATAACGCCGAGCCGCAGCGGTGTGCGCGCGTCGCCGGCCGAACGAAGCGCGCCGCTCATCATGAAGAAGATGAGCGTGCCGATGCTGAAAACAAACATGATGCGGATATACGGTAGCGCTTCGACCTGAACTTCTGGCGCCGCGTGGATCATGTTGAGCAAGGTCGGCGCCAGGAAGTACCCAAGCGGGGCCAGGATTCCCACCGCCATAAACACCGCGGTCAAGAAGGCCTGGTAAACCGTCCGATTCACTCGATCCGGCAATTCGGCGCCTGCGAACCTGGCAACCAGCACGCCCATGCCGGTGAAGACCGAGGCAATGAAGACAATGACGAGGAGAAAGATCTGGAGGCTGACGCCGATGGCGGCGTTACCGGTGTGTCCGACATAGTGACCGACCATCGCCTGGTCAACGATGCCTTGTACCCCGCCGATGATGTTCTGCAACATTGTCGGCCAGGCGAGCTTCCAGACCGCGCTCGAGAGAGGTCCTTCAACAATTGTCCGGTCGAACTGTCTCTTGACCGGTTGTTCGTTGTTCATGCAGTAGTCGGAGAGGGAGACGGTAAGATAGGCCACACCGTGGCGTTAACAACTCTGTCACTTTATCAGATTGAAGCGACCATTCAGACCGCGCTCGCTGCCAGTCTCCCAGGACGTGAGGCACACATAACGCTTGCCCCTCACCCGCGACGAGGGTGGAAACCCGATTACATCCCCGAAGGCGCAAGAAAAGCTGCTGGTCTACTCCTCCTCTACCCTCTGCATAATGCTCCACACATTCTGCTTACTGTTCGTGCCAATGCACTGCCAACCCATGCTGGTCAGGTGTCATTGCCCGGCGGGGAACTGAAAGGGGCTGAAACAGTGGCGGAAGCAGCGCTTCGAGAGGCCAGTGAGGAGGTTGGTCTCGAATCGGCAAGCGTGCGGGTACTCGGGAGCCTATCGACGCTCTACATTCCGGTTAGTGACTTCGCGCTGCACCCAGTTGTGGCAATCTGCGACGAACGGCCGGCGTGGCGGCCAGCGATCCATGAGGTGGACCGGCTCCTGGAAGTGCGGCTTGGCGAGCTGCTGAGCGGAAGCCCTCTGCGTCGCGGCGCGTGCTGGCGCCGCGATGAGTGGTTTCAAGTGCCATATTTCGAAGTGGGTGAAGAGCGGGTTTGGGGCGCCACTGCGATGGTCCTCTCAGAACTGCTCGCAGTTCTGGGCTCGCCCCCGCGTGACGTATGGAACGAGTGATGCCTGGGAGAGGATCGTGTCATCTCGTGCGATAATGTTATTGATTCGCCTTCCTCATACTCCGTCGTAGCGGTGCACTCCCAGGCACCTGCAAATTCTGCGTGAAACCCGGAGGAGGTTTACCAGTTGGCTAAACGCCGTACTCGCCGCACGCCTGCGCAAAGCAAGAAGAGCCGGAGCACTCCGCTGCTTGATAAAGCCGGGAACAGTATCGATGTCCTAACACGACGACCTGGGAATGACGATACCATCGCCTTACACGAAGCGGCGCAGGCACGCTACCTCAACTATGCATTGTCGGTTATCACCGCGCGTGCCCTCCCGGACGTCCGTGATGGTCTAAAACCGGTGCAACGCCGCATCCTCTACACGATGTGGCAACAGCATCTGCGTGCCGACGCTAAGTTTCGTAAGTGCGCCAAGGTCGTGGGCGATGTCATGGGAAGCTATCATCCGCATGGTGATACCGCTATCTACGATACGCTCGTGCGGATGGCGCAGCCCTTCTCGTTGCGTTATCCCCTAGTTGAGGGTTCTGGTAATTTCGGCTCCCTCGACGGCGACGCCGCGGCGGCCATGCGCTATACGGAGTGCCGCCTGGCACCCGCCAGCGCCGAGCTATTAACTGAGATTGATCGAGAAACGGTCCCGTTCCGTTCCAACTACGACGGCACGCGTCAGGAGCCGGTGGTGCTACCCGCCCGGTTGCCGACTCTCCTCATCAACGGGGCTACCGGAATTGCCGTTGGCATGGCAACCAATATTCCACCGCACAACCTAGGAGAAGTCTCGACGGCGCTCTTGAAGCTGATCGACAACCCAGAGCTGAGCAGCGTCAGGTTGGGCAAGTACATCAAAGGGCCTGACTTCCCCACCGGCGGGCAGATCCTCAACACGCCGGACGAGCTAAGGCAGATTTACAAGAATGGGAGCGGTACGATCCGGCTACGCGCGACTTGGGAAAAGAGTCCATCGTTCCGGTCGTCTCGGACGATCTACATCACCAGCATCCCCTACATGACTAACAAGGCACAGATCGTTGAGCGGATAGCAGAGATTGTGCTGGCGCGCAGGCTTCCAACGCTTCTCGACGTCAAGGATGTTTCGACAGACGACATCAGGATTGAACTCGAGCTCAAAGGAAATACGGACGCGCAACTCGTTATGGCCTACTTGTTCAAGCACACACCGCTGCAAACTAACTACACCGTCAACCTGACTTGCCTGGTACCAACCGAGCAGCCAAACGTCGGCAGACCGGAGCGTCTGGACCTACACCAAATTCTCTGGCACTTCCTGCATTTTCGCCTGGACGTAGTAACACGTCGACTCGAGTACGAACTGCTGGCACTCAAGAAACGAATACACATCCTCAAGGGATTCGAACTGGTCTTCGACGCACTTGATGTGATCATCAAATTGATTCGTTCGTCTGACGGAAAAGTAGACGCGGCGCTGAAAATCATGAAACGCTTCAAACTCGACGACGAGCAAACCGACGCCATCCTTGAGATAAAGATCTATCGCCTTGCACGGCTCGAGATCTTGATTATTCGCGAAGAGTTGGCAGCAAAACGAAACTTGGCGAGGCAGATTGGCGGGCTGCTCCGTAACGAAGACCGCCGATGGAACCTCGTGCGTGATGAGATTCAGGCGGTCAAGAAGTCGCATGGCACTGCCAAGATCGATCCACGCCGCACCTTGATCCAGCCAGCGGAGGACGTCGAATATTCCGACGACGATTTCATTATCGAGGAGGACAATGTCGTCCTTATGTCGTGCGATGGATGGGTGAAGCGGCAGAAAGAGGTTCGAGATCTGGCGACCACGCGTTTACGCGAGGGCGATTCACTGTTGACCGCGCTCGCCGGTAGTACACGAGCAACCGCTATATTTTTCAGTAATTTCGGAGTGGTGTACAGTTGCCGCCTGACCGAAATTCCCGCGACGACAGGCTACGGTGAGCCGATCCAGAGGCTGTTCAAATTAAGGGATGGTGAGCGGATCGTCGCGGCGCTTAGTCTCGACCCACGGATTACCCCGAACATCGCTCCCTCCAAACGCCGGGCGGGTAGTGAACCCTTAACTCACGCCGTGGCGGTAAGTAACGACGGTTACAGTCTGCGGTTCAGCCTCGAACCGTTCGCAGAACCAAGCACGCGCTCAGGACGCCGGTTCGCGCGCCCAGCCAAAGGCGCCGAGATCATAGGTGTCGCCGTCGTCACCGGATCTGAAACAATCATCGCCGCCACCCACGAGGCCCGCGCCATGCTGTGCGACATCAGCGAGATCAACTTCCTGTCGGGGCCAGGCAAGGGAGTCCTGTTGATTAAGCTCAATAAGGGCCATGACCATGTCCTCGGGTTCATTGCGTCACAGGGTGATCGCAAGTTCCTCACTGTCGAAACGAGCCGAGGGGCGTTCCAAAATATAAGCACTGCAAAGTACGCGGTCGTTGGGCGTGGTGGAAAGGGACGCGAGCTTCTCCAACGCGGCCAGTTCACTCGGGTCGTACCATCACCGGTCGAGGTGCCCACACTAAACGGTACGGAGTGACACCTCAGAATCGATGGCTAAGACATACACCGCTAAGGACATTACAGTTCTCGAAGGCCTTGACCCGGTTCGAAAACGTCCCGGTATGTACATCGGCGGCGTCGGCGTCACCAGCTTACATCGTCTCGTCTGGGAGATCCTCGATAACGCGGTCGACGAAGCAATGAACGACTACGCCGGAAACATTCAACTCACTTTGCACGCCGATGGATCTTCAGTAACGGTCACCGACGATGGCCGTGGTGTACCGGTCGACAAACATCCTAAGAGCCGAAAGAGCGCCCTAGAAGTCATCTTCACAACGCTGCACGCGGGTAGCAAATTTGAACATCGCACGTATCGTACCGCTGGCGGTTTACACGGCGTTGGAGCGAGCGTGGTGAACGCTCTCTCGAAGGAGTTGGTTGCTACCTCGAAACGAGATGGCTTTCAGTGGCAGCAGAAATTCAAACAAGGGAAGCGGACGGGTGAACTCAAGAGGTTGGGAAAAATTCGTGGAACAGGAACGACGGTTTTCTTCCGGCCAGACCCGAAAGTCTTCCCCAAAACAGAGTTCGACGCCGACCTGATCCGCGAACGGCTAGAAATCACAAGCTATCTTCACAAAGGAGTGCGTGTCGTATTCGATGACGAAACGCACAAGCAAAAGCAGGTGTTTCAACACAACGATGGACTGATCGACTATCTCGCGCACGTCATTACGGAGCTCCAGGCTAAACCGGTGCACGATGCCCCATTTACGCTGGCCAAGGATCATGTGGATAGCGGATCGAAGGTCGAACTGGTTCTGCACTGGACCGAGGCAACCGACGAACATCTCCGAAGTTACGTGAACGGCATCCCAACTGGCTCTGGGGGAACGCACGAGAACGGCGCACGGGCTGGACTAGCAAAGGCAATCAGAAATTTCATTGAGACCCACGGCCTGAAACCCAAAGGTGTCAACATGACGGCGGATGACATCCGTGAGGGCCTGACCGGGGTGCTTAGCCTCTTCATCCAGGATCCGCAGTTCCAGGGACAGACCAAGGACCGCCTAAATAATCCAGAGATGACGTCGCTGCTCGACTCACTGGTGCGACCAGCGTTGGAACACTGGCTTAACCACAACATCGGCGGCGCCGAATCTATCGTCGCGCGCATCATCCTTGCCGCGCGAGCGAGGGAAGCGAGCCGGGCCGCACAGCAACAGATTTCTCGCAAGAGTGCCACCACGAATCGACTGAATCTACCGGGTAAGCTCACTGACTGTACGGGAGCTTCAGCATCCGACTCTGAGCTGTTCGTCGTGGAGGGGGATTCTGCGGGTGGATCGGCAAAGCAAGGGCGCGACCGACGGCGGCAGGCCATTCTCCCGCTCCGCGGTAAAGTGCTCAACGTCGAGAGTGCCTCATTGTCGAAGGTGCTGGGCAATAAGGAGCTCTCAGCCCTGGTAACCGCGCTCGGATGTGGTTTGGGTAAGAGCTTCGAACTGACAAAACTCCGCTACGGAAAGGTCATCATTCTGGCCGATGCTGATTCGGATGGGAGTCACATCGCGACGTTGCTCTTGACGTTCATCTACCGTCACATGCCGCAGTTAATCACTCACGGCAAGGTGTTTCTAGCGCAACCACCGTTGTATCGGGTAGACATCGGTAAAGAAACCTCTTGGGCTCTCGACGACCAACACCTAGACAAGATTCTGAAACAGCAGCGGAACAACAACAAACGCACTACACCTGAGATTACCAGGTTCAAGGGACTCGGTGAGATGATGCCGAAGGTGCTGTGGGACACGACGCTCAACCCAGACACGCGGCGGCTCTTGCGCGTCGAGATCATCGACCCAATCCTGACCGACCGTATCATTAACGAACTCATGGGTAAGGATGCGTCAGCGAGATTCCATTTCATCATGGAGCAGGCCGAAGAGGCGCAGGACTTAGACGTCTAGTGCTGGACGTTTAGCAGCTGAATGTGACACCCTCGAAATACTCGCAGGTTCCAACAGTTTCAACATGATGGGCACATGGCTGATAACATACCTAAGTTTGCTACAACAGAACATCCACCGGGCAGCTAGCAAGAGCCAGCCCCCCCCTTTGTTCGTCACAGGAGTTTTTGATCTGCCGTGACGAGGTGCACTGGATCACTGCTCTGTTTCTTCTTGCTGATATCGGTTGGTGCTGTGTCTGGCCAGACCCACCTTGGCTCAATCCGCGGCACCGTGACCGATCCGTCTGGCGCAGCGGTAGCCGATGCCCCCCTCCGACTGATCCACGAAGACACGAATGCTGTCAGGCACGTCAGTAGCGCCGACGATGGAAGTTTTGGGGTTTTTCAGCTCGACCCTGGTGCATATCGACTCGAGGTGGAACTCTCTGGCTATAAGACCTTCATTAACCGCGCAACACTGGCGGTTGATCAGCGGATGCGTCTGGACGTACAGCTTGAGCTGGGTACGCTGGCTGAACAAGTCGAGGTCGTGGCTCCTGATACGGTGCTCGATCGCATCTCGGCTGGTCTCGGCACCGTAGTCAACGGCAAACAACTCGAGAGTCTTCCACTCGACGGACGTAACTTCCTGGAACTCATCCTCCTCGTTCCAGGTGTCGCACCGGCCGCCCAGGGTTCTGCCAGCACCGTGCGAGGAGACTTCGCTTTCACCTCCAGTGGCGGGCGTGATGATGCAAACGGTTATTTACTGGATGGTGCCTACAACGTCGATGCCAAACTTAACACCCCGGCAGTTCGACCACCTGTCGACGCCATCGGTGAGTTCAAGGTGCTCACCAGCGGCTACGACGCCTCATTCGGCCGACATGGCAGTTCTCAGGTCAACGTCATAACTCGATCTGGCAGTAACAGGTTCGACGGAACCGTCTACGGCTTCTTCCGAGAGAACGCGCTCAACGCCAGGAATGCCTTCGCCCCAAAGCATGAACCCGATCCGGGATACCGCCGGTCACAAGTCGGCTTTTCATTCAGCGGTCCGATCACACGCGATCGCACGTTCTTTTTCGTCGACTACGAAGGAACTAGATTCTCCGAAGGCATTACGCGCGTTACCAATGTTCCGACTCTCGCCGAGCGCAACGGCGACTTTTCCGACAGTCTTCTGCCCGTGCCGATCAATCCATTCACGGGACAACCATTTCCCGGCAACAAGATCTCGGAGTTCTTTATCCATCCGGTCGGGCGAGCCATCGCGGATCTCTATCCGGTTCCCAACCGCGATGTTCCGTTCCAGAATTACGTCGCCTCCCCACTATTGGAGGATGCCAGGGATCACTTCGACGCCAAAGTAGATCACACCACCGGCGGATCCTCGAGACTGAGTGTGCGGTACAGTTTCGAGGACCGGCGGCTTTTCGAACCTTTTTCCGGACCTGGATTTTCGGCCGTACCGGGTTTCGGCACCGATGTGCAGCGTCGTGCCCAAAACATTCTCGGCAGCCATACGTATGTGCTGTCGCCAAACCTGATAAACGATCTCCGAATCGTCTATAACCGGGTCGCTTCTGGTACGTTCCAGGAGAACATCGGCGTCAGTCTGAACCAACAAGTAGGATTGCCGGAGTTGTCAGACAATCCACGCACCAGAGGACTGAGCTTCATCCGTGTCACTGGCTTCTCTCCACTCGGCGACGAGTACAACAATCCGCAGGACAGTACGCTCACCACCATTCAGTTACTCGACACAATTACCTTGTCGAGCGGTTCGCATTTAATGAAACTCGGTCTCGACGTGCGGGTCACGCGTCAAAACGCCTTTCGAGACGTCCAGTCACGCGGTTTTCTGAACTTCTCGAACGTGCCTGGGATTACTGGCAACGCACTGGCGGATCTGCTGCTCGGCCTTCCAATTACCACGGGCGGCGCACAGCTGGACAATCCCCAGCGGCTGCGTACCCAGAGCTACCACTTCTTCGTGCACGAGAGTTTTCAGGTCTCGTCAAGTCTCACTGTGTCAGCGGGTCTACGTTACGAGGTCAACGTCCCGCCGGTTGACGAGGACGACCGAGCTAACATCTATGATCCTTCAACCGGGTCGCTCGTGCCGGCTGGTTCCAACGGTGTCCCCCGGAGCGGTTACAAGACCGACTGGAACAACCTGGCGCCTCGTGTTGGCGTGGCGTGGTCACCAGACGCCGAAGGCCGAACAGTTGTTCGTGGTGGCTACGGCATCTACTACGATCAATCGTCACTGGCACCTGGTGAGGGGCTCTACTTCAATGCTCCGTTCTTCGATTTTAACTTCTACTTCCCATTGCCAGACTACCTATTAACGCTGGCCGACCCGTTTCCGAGTGACTTCCCGTTCCCGACTCCACCTTCAGCGTTGACGTTCCAACAAGATCTTCGGACCCCGTATCTACAACAATGGAACATCGGCTTACAACGTGAGCTCGGCAGCGGCCGCTCCGTTGAGGTCGCCTACGTGGGCTCAAAGGGACACAATCTTATTCGCGGTCGAGATATTAATCAGGCCGCTGCTTCTCCGGTCTTTCCCAACCTCCGGCCGAACCCGCTCTTCGCAGACATCATCGCGGTGGAGTCGCAGGCCCACTCTCGTTACGACTCGTTACAGGTCAGGTTCGAACAGCGCGTGCGTGCAGGCCTCTCGGTGTTGTCGTCCTACACCGTTGGTGAGTCTAAGGATGACGCGTCAGGGTTCTTCACCAGTGCCGGTGACGCTAATTTCCCGCAGGACAGCAATACACCGTCGGCCGAATACGGACGCTCAGGATTTGACGTCAGGCATCGTCTGTCGTTGGGATTTTGGTACGAGTTGCCCTTCGGTGCTGGCCGGCCATACGCCACCAGCGGCTGGAAGTCGCGTGTTCTTGGGGACTGGCAGTTGGCGGGAATCGTCAGTCTCCAAAGCGGACGACCGTTTACGGTAGCTCTTCTACCAGAGTTCGACAATAGCAACACCGGCCTTGCCGCACTCGGTTTCGGCTTTAATGATCGGCCCAACCTCACGGGCAACCCGAGCGTCTCGAATCCATCGGCCGATGGCTGGTTCAATACCGACGCATTCACGCTGCCTTCATTCGGTAGCTTCGGCAATGCCGGACGGAACATCCTCGAGGGACCGGCGTTCAAGAACCTAAATCTTGCGCTGCACAAACAGGTGCGTCTGTTACTTGTCCGGTTGCAGATCCGGTTGGAAGCGTTCAACCTGTTCAATCACGTTAATCTGAATCTACCCGATAAGTTCTTCGGATCTCCTACGTTCGGTCGGATCCTATCGGCTGGTGCTGCTCGGCGCCTGCAAATTGGCGTTAAGCTGTTCTTCTGATGTCCCCGCTGCAACCGTTCAACTTCCAGTTGTGGACACGCCTGGTTCTTGGGCCAGGTGTTATCCTGGGTTTTGGCAAATTTGTTCATGGCCATCAAACAGAGGTGTACCGGTGCGGATTCTAACTGTGATCTTCTGGCTGCTGACCATAGTCGTGGTACTAGGCGGCGCTGGTATGGCGGCGCAGCAGGAGGCACCGGCCGATGCCTGGTTGCAGTTTCGAGGAACACCGGCACTGACCGGTGCCTCGTTGGCACAAGTTCCGGCGAACATTGAGCTGCTGTGGAGCTTCGACGCAGGTGAGGCGATCGATTCGTCGGCGGCCATCGCTGATGGCACTGTCTATGTCGGCACCTACCTAGGGGAGTTGCTTGCACTCGATCTCGAGACCGGTATGCTCAGGTGGCGGTATCAGGCAAGTGAGGAGATGGGCATTGGGGAATCATCGCCGGCTGTGGGTCACGGCATGGTCTACATCGGGGATCTGGCTGGCGTGGTTCACGCAGTCGTCGCCGAGACCGGTCAAGCGGCCTGGACCTATGAGACCGAGGGAGAGATCAAGTCTTCCCCGGTGCTGACTGGGGACCACCTCCTGATCGGATCCTATGATGGTTTTCTTTACGGCCTAACAGCAACGACAGGCGAACTGGTGTGGAAAGTGGAAACTTTAAACTACGTCCATGCCACACCAGCTGTGGTTGACGGTGTTGCGTACTTTGGTGGCTGTGATGCTATGTTCCGCGGTATTCGCGTTTCCAACGGTGAGGAGGTCTTCAGCGCGTCCGCTGGTGCATACACTGCCGCTTCACCCGCAATCAACGGCAACCGCGCCTATTTCGGAACGTTCGACAACAAGGTTCTCGCCGTTGATCTCCGGTTAAATAAGATTTCCTGGAGCTACGAGCATCCCCGCCGAAACTTCCCATTCTACTCATCAGCGCTCAATGTCGAGGGCAAGGTAATCATCGGCGGACGAGACAAGATGGTTCACGCCCTTGACGAAATAACGGGCGAACCACTCTGGACGTTCACCACCAACGCGCGCGTCGATTCCTCACCGGCTTACGCCAGTGGCCGTGTTTACGTTGGCTCTGGCGATGGCCGACTCTATGTACTAGATTTCAATACTGGCAAACAGCTCTGGGAATTTGACGCCGGCGCACCGTTCTCAACGTCGCCGGCAATTGCCGACGGCAAGGTAGTGATCGGTTCTCAGGACGGCATCCTCTATTGTTTTGGCCGATAACCAAACAGGGGTTTGATTTAGTGGCTCGTGTTACGCTCGCCGTCTTACTGATAGTCCTCACGTTTTCGCTGGCCTGCGATGGCAGACGCGGTGATTCTGGTGACAGCGGACCGTCACGGCAGTTCCTGAGTTTTGGCACGGCGCCGCCAGGCGGTGCGTTCTTCGTCGTTGGAAGCGCCTTGGCCGAAGTAATCAACGAAACCGGCACAGACCGAGGTTACAGTGTTACCGCGGAGGCAACAAGCGGGTCGCAGGAGAACATCCGTCGGCTTGCAACCGGTGAACTGGATTTCGCGCTATCGAATGCAGCAATTACCTACTTCGCTGTTCGTGGCTTGGAGGGATGGGATCTGGCGTTCCCAATGCAATCGGTGATGACACTGGCGCCCAACGTAGCACTCTTTGTCACACCAGCCGGATCAGGTATCAACACGATCGCGGACCTCAAGAAACAGCGAGTGACGGTCGGCGTGCCTGGCGCCGGCTTCGAATATTTCATTCGACCGATCCTGGCGGAGCACGGGGTTACCTATAACGACTTCTCGCCGCTCGAGGCTACACAGCAGGCTGCGGTTGACATGCTGACCGATGGTTCGGCAGCGGCGGCGTTCCTGGGAGGGGCGGTCCCGACTGCCTCGATTACGCAGGCCTCTGCGTTGATGGATATCACCTTGATTCCATTCGGCAAGGATGAGAAACAGGTCTTGGTCGACAAGTATCTATTTTTTAGACGGGCGACCATTCCGGCCAATACTTATCGAAATCAAACCGAGCCCTACAAGGGACTCGACGTAGGTTCGATGCACTTAATCACCGCCGCAAGTGCCGACGAAGAACTCGTGTATACGGTCACGAAGCTCCTCTATGAGAATCGTGCGCGGGTTGTCGAGAGACATTCGGCCGGCCGAGCCATCAATCCCACCAACGTAATCCGTGACACCGGTACAGAGTTCCATCCTGGCGCCATCCGCTTCTATCGCGAGATCGGGATCTTGCCTGAGTGACCACTCTGTCTTATCGGTCTACCCTCGACATGCGCCAATTAATCATCAGCGTGCTCGGAGTCTCGTTCTGCGTGTTTACCCTCATCGAGGTGAACCATCCGATTCTGGCACCTCAGAGCCGATTGGCCTTCTTCGCCATGCTGGGATTGGTGTTGTGCTTTCTGAACGTGCCAGCACATCCGCGGCTTAAGGATCAACCGGTAGGTCGCGCCCTCGACATCCTTCTTGCCCTATTCGCCGCGTTATGCTGCATCTATATCGTCATCCAGACCGAACCGATTTTCGAGTCGTGGTGGGTGGATGGCCGATCGCTCGGTAATCGTTCCGGGGCCGAGACCGCTTGGGATTTGACGGTTGGTCTTGTGGGACTACTGGTCGTTATCGAGGCGGCGCGCCGCACGCTTGGGTTAGCTTTACCGCTGCTGTCTTGCGCATTCCTCTTCTACGCCTATTTCGGCTCATCTTTTCCCAACTGGCTGTTCCCCCATCGAGGCTATACCGTGTCACGAATAGTGGCGCAGACGTTTCTCCACAGCCAGGGTATCTTCGGAATGGCGCTAAGCGTCATGTTCACTTACGTCTTCCTTTTCGTGATCTTCGGAGCATTTCTCGAAGCGACCGGCGCCACGCACTTCATTGTCGACTTCGCGCAGCGGGTCTTCAGGCGAAGCCCTGGCGGACCAGCTAAGGTGGCGGTGTTGAGCAGTGGTCTAATGGGATCGCTCTCCGGTAGTGCCGTCGCTAACACCGCGACCACCGGGACCTTTACTATCCCAATGATGCGAAGCGCCGGCTTCACGCCAGTTGCAGCCGCTGGGATACAGGCTGCAGCGAGTTCAGGCGGGGCACTGATGCCGCCGGTCATGGGTGCCGGTGCGTACATGATGCTCGAAATCGTCGAACCGCCGGTGCCCTACCTTCAGATCATTCAGGCCGCACTGATTCCAGCAATTCTGTACTACCTTTCACTTCTCCTAATCGTTCACTTCCACGCGCGACGCATGGCTGTCACGACTTCTACTGTGGAAGTGGCTGGTGAGCACCAGGCGGAAAGTACGTACTTCGAAGGTTTCGTTTTCGCTACTGCACTTACCAGTTTAGTTTTATGCTTACTCTTCGGCTACACCGCGTTTCGCTCCGTGACACTATCGCTAGCTACGATCATCGTAACGAGTAGCTTCAGTGCCAGCACGCGCTTACATCTCGGTTCCACACTAAGAGTCCTGGTGAAGGCCGCGCGTGACGTGGTGCCATTGGTGGCTGCGGCAGCCTGCGTAGGGATCATCATCGGCATCGTTACACTCACCGGGATTGGCACACGCCTACCCGCAACGATCATTCCACTAGCCGAGCAGAACCTCTTCCTTGCTCTCGTCCTTATTATGATTTCGTCGATCATTCTCGGGATGGGACTTCCGTCGGCCGTTTGCTATTTGCTGATGGCGACACTGATCGGGCCTGTCCTCGGCAATCTTGGCGTCATTCCACTCGCAGCGCACCTCTTCATCTTTTATTTCGGGATGATGTCAATGGTGACACCGCCGGTTGCCCTCGCTGCATATGCCGCTTCGTCGATTGCTGGCTCGAAAATCATGCCGACCAGTTTTGCCGCCTTCCGTTTCGCGCTGGTGGGCTTCACCCTGCCTTATCTGTTTGTCTATCGACCGGAATTGCTGATGTTGAGTCAAGACGGAGATACCGCCAGCTGGCTTGAAATGGTCGCTCCGCTCGCGATCGCAACCTTAGGCGTGACCTGTTTCGCGGCTGCCCTCGCCGGTCAGTTACGCAACCCGCTTACTTTCGTCCAGCGGTTCGCTCTCTTTGCCGCCGCGGCTCTCTTACTTGCTCCAGGTCCAACAGCATCACTGTCTGGTCTTGCCGTGCCCGTCTTAGACCTCGTAGGTGTCATGCTTTTTGGCACCATCTTTATCTTTAACCGCTCGGCTGGCGAGACCGAGCCTATGCAACCTGGGACGACCTGAAGTCTTTCTCAGTACTTTGCAGCTCTTGTCTCACAGATCGAGACCAACCTGTTCAGAAAGTGGCCAATCCCACTAGCGGCACGCATCACAAGATGTCCAGGTTGTGCTTATAATGCGAACCAGCATTTCGTAGGACATTGGCTCGTCTTCTCGAACAGCTCTGTCGGCGTAGTTTCTGTTTCCTCTAGGGTGCAGCCCCCTCGCGAGGAAACTCGCCATGGCGTCTCAGTAAGGAATATACCGAAAATATTGCCGGCTTCGATAAGTCGTTGGATAGTCGATCCTGCTAGGTTGGTCGGATGGTAGAATAACCAGGTTTTTCCTGACGAGTTTTGGCTCGTCGATCTCTCGCAGCGAGCATCTACAACGAGGCAAATATGGATAGACGGAAATTCATTCAACTTTTCGGTAGTGCGACTGTGGCCGGCTTGCCCGGCTTCACATTTCAGAGTCGACCCAACCGTGTTGTCGTCGTTGGTGGCGGCATCATCGGGGCATCGATCGCGTATCACCTCGCGAAAAGGGGGACAGAGGTGATGCTATTCGAACGAGCGAGGCCAGCGAGCGGAGCAACCGGAAATTCTTTCGCCTGGATTAATGCAAACTTTTCCAAGCAGCCTTTAGGGTACTACTACCTCAGCCGCATGGGTATCGAAGCTTATCGGCATCTCGAGCATGAGTTGAAGGGTAACCTCAAAGTCAAGTGGGGTGGTAGTCTCTCGTGGCACGACGAAGCTAACCAGGCACATCGATTGCGCGCGCAGGTCGGACGACACCAAGCCTGGGGCTATGCCACCAACCTCATAGACGAGGACGAGTTCAGGCGTCTTGAGCCGAATGTCACGCCCGGCCCAGTGCTAGCAGCGGCGCACTGCGCGCAGGAAGCAAGTGTCGACCCTGTGCACGTAGTCGACGTCTTGCTGCAAGAGGCACAAAGCCTGGGAGCCAAGGTTGAATATCCGTGCGAAGTTACCGGCCTTGACATTCGGTGGAGTCGCCTTCGGGGAGTTCGTACGACAAAAGGAGATGTGGAGACAGACGCCCTTGTCATTGCGGCAGGCGTTGCCTCTCCGCGTCTCGCCGCTATGGCAGGTCTGGAAGTTCCTCTTAAAGAGTCTCCCGGTGTCCTGGCCCATACGAAGCCTGTCGAATCTTTGGTCAGCCGGGTCACGCTCTCGCCGGGTGGTCATATCAAGCAACATTTCGACGGCCGTATCGTCACAGGAGCTGGTTTTTCAGCCACCCCAAATATGCAGCGGACACGTGAGCAAGGAGAGCGCCTACTACAGGCCGTAGAAAGATATCTGCCCGAGCTCAAGGACGCAGAACTCGACCGTGTCACTAGAGGTTTTCGCGTGTTGCCGCAGGATGGCTACCCAATCGTCGGGTTCCCCGAGAGCACACCTAATATCTATCTTGCTGTCATGCACAGTGGTGTGACCCTGTCGCCCCTTATCGGGCGCTTGGCCGCACTAGAGATCCTCGACGGTGTACGTGTTGATCTCTTAGAACCGTACCGACTCTCACGTTTTTCGGCAGCTAACATGGGGCGAATGCCTGTTGAACAGGATGTGAGTGGTCGCCACTAAGCCGTCCCATCTGTTACCTCCGATGCATTCCCGATCTCACTGACTACGCATGCAACCTGAAGTAAAGCTACGCTCAGGTTGCATGCGTCGTTCGACCGCGCCATGCTGCAAGGCGCGTCTTCATTAATAACCGAGTGGATACGTTTCGCGGCGGACGTCTCCAGCCGCAATTACCAGACCTGACTCCGAATCAAAGTAGGTGGCCGTCACCGCACCAGCTTGCCAATTCCATGCGCCCCATGACCGCACGTCATGGCCGCGCTGTTTCAGTGCTTCAACTGTTGCTTGGGGAATACGATCTTCGACATTCAACCGTGCAGGTGTGGAATTGTTCTCGCTTCCAGACGGCGGATGGTTGTAAGTGGCGAATCTCGGCTGATCAACCGCCTGCTCTGGAGCCATGCCCCAGACGACTATGTTGAGAAACACCTGAAGGATCGCCTGAAGTTGGCGATCGTTTCCTGGTGTGGAAATACCCATGAACGGTTGGCCATCCTTCATGATGACCACAGGCGTGTTGGTGTTTCTGGGACGCTTGCCCGGGGCCACGACGTTGGCGAGAGCCGGATCAAGATTGAACTGATACATGCGGTTACCGACTCCAAACCCCCAGTCTGGAATCATCGGCGTGACCATGTGGCCGTCGCTCTCAGTCATCGAAAAAATGTTACCTAAACCGTCCATTACGTTTAGCGACGTCGTGTCAAAAAATCCGGCTTGTTCTGTCTTCTGGCTTGTCTCCTCGGTTGACTGGCCAGCCTTGAGGGCAAGCGCGTTCAGCGACTCGGTGGCGATGCTGGCCATACGGGCAGGGTCACCCCAGGGTGCAGTGTCTGGAAACGCCTTGTCCAGATCAATCAGCGTGGCCCGTTCCTTGGCGTATGCCTTCGAGTAGAGTGCCGGCGGAATTTCAACAAAATCAGGGTCGCCGAGGTATTTATGGCTATCCGAAAACCCGAGATTGAGCGCCTGAGAAATGACATGAATGTAATCAGGAGTGTTATACCCAAGGGATTCGAGGTCAAACTGTTCGAGCAGATTGAGGAACAGGATTAGGCGTGGTCCTTGAGACCAGGCGTCACAGACATAGACATCGTAGCCCCGGTAGGTCGTGTGTAGTGGATCCATCCATTTGCCTTCGTAGGTCGCCAGGTCCTCGTAGGTAATGAGACCGTCATTGGCTTTGTAGAATGCATCGACTGCGTGAGCTGGCGAGCCTTTATAGAAGGCGTCTCTGGCCGACTGGATGCCTTCCGAGCGTGACGCCCCTGAGGTAAGCGCTTTTGCTTCGGCGTCGATCATGTAGCGGATAAGCCGACCCAGGTCCTTATTGACCATCAGATCACCAAGCTGCTGTTTGCCTACGCCATTCTGGTACCAAAACTTTACGTTGTAGGAAAATTTCAGAATGCCATTCTGATTAATGTCAAGTAGCCACTTCTGGTGCTTGAAAAGATGGTAGCCATCCTCGGCAATCTCGAGTGCCGGATCGGCCGCCTCGCGAAAGCTAATCGTGCCAAAGCGATCCAAGGCGTTCAGCCATACGTCGACGTCAGCTGGCACGAGCGCCGCATTGGTCGTGGTCTTGCCGTGTTCAAGAAAGTGCTCCAAGGTTACCTTGGCCGGGGCGGTACCTGCTCCGACGCGCGTGAACACTTTGCCCTCGGCGGCGCTGTAGAGAATAAGAGGCGCGACGCCCGTCCAGCCAGCAAAACCCATCTTCGTCACCTTCAGGGCCATCGCGGCGGTCACCCCTGCGTCGAAGGCGTTGCCCCCATTCTTGAAGGCTTGGATGCCGGCCATCGTGGCGAGGTAGTGGCCCGTCGACACGACTCCCCGGGTACCCATGATCCGTGGCCGCATCGACTCGAAACTGGTGTCGTCGTATACATGACCGTAGCCACCGAACGGCGCAACCACCTCGACCAGGCCCTCCTTCATGTCAACCGCAGCCTGCTGTGTAGCCTGGCCTCGTACGAACACCGTACCAGTCAAGCAAATGAGCAAGAACACTAACCAAGATCGCCGCATTCTGTTCTCCCTTCGGGTGACACTGTTTAAGGATCTAAAACGAACGCCGACCCTCGGCTCAGATCTCGCCGATCCTACCACGCAGAAGAAGATTAACGACCTGCTTAACCACGCACGCCGCTGAGGCTATCCCCTCTGTCAGTGGGTGCTTTCTCACAGGGTAAGGGTCCACCGGAATTACGCAATGCACTCGCTTGATGACGTAGCGGAATTGTAAGGATAACACCAAGGCGGTTACGTGCTGATTGGAGCGAACGGAAATCAGTCCAGGGCAGAATAACCGCTTTGCCATGCTCGAACCTGTGAACCAGAAGAGAGCAGTTACTCATGCCGTGTTGGACACGCTTGTTCCCGCACTAAGAAAATTGAGCCTATGAATGGTGGAGAATGTTGGCGCGCCCTGCAGGATTCGAACCTGCGGCCTCCTGGTTCGTAGTTGCAGTAGAAGAAGACGCAGCGGGCACCATCAACTGCTACTGAGTGCAATTTGCCCCGGAAAGCGAGCAGGCCAACCTTTCAGCGAGTGTGACCATTTCCCAGTGTTTCGTACCGGGGGTGGGCACAAAATTGGGCACACTACGGTTGCGGCCGCCGCGCCCACGTCAATGAAGTGTCTCGTCCGCCGGATGCGAGAGAACGAGTTTCCATTGCGACTGACTAATCGTCCCGTCCTCCCGAAGGCAGGTCAGACACGCCCCGTCGAAACGCCACTCACCCTTCCCGGCCGACTTATCGCGAGGGCTCGTACGGATCGGGCGTCAACGGCGGGATCGGGCGGCTCGCGCTGGAGCGACCCGATCGATGCCGTAGATGGCGGCAATGCCGGGGTGGTTGAGGCTGGCGAGCACCTGCGCCTCCCGCTGGAACCGGGCGAGCCGAGCCGGGTCCGCCGCGAAGGCGTCGGGGAGGATTTTCAGCGCGACATCACGGCCGAGCTGCGTATCAGTCGTCCGATAGACTTCTCAGACTCTTGAAACAATCGCCACGTCTCCATAGAGTGGGGGCTGCGAAAGATCGAGCATTGACCGACCTGCAAGCCCCCAACCTGTCGACCGACTACTACAAGGCTTACGAAGAACATTCCAAGGTTCTCCGTACCTGGCTGGTCGCGTACGGGATCGGAGCCCCCGTCTTATTCCTGACGAACGAGACGCTGGCCGCCAAGCTCGCTGGATCGGCGGTTGCCGGCCGTGTCGCGGCTCTATTCCTCGTTGGCGTAGCAGCCCAAGTCCTACTCGCCGCGTTCAACAAGACCGTTATGTGGGTAATTAGGCCTTTGACAAACCCTGGCCCCTCAATCACGAGGCCGCCACAACCATCAGAAAAACACGATCACCGCCGTGATGACGAAATAGACCTCCCAAGAACTCACCGCTTCTTCGCCCCCTTCCGCTTCTTCGGCTTGGCCCCTTCCCACAGCACAGGAGCCCTCTCGTAGGCGTACGTGCCCGCCTTGGCCCGTGGTGCGCCTCGCTTCCGCTGCTTCTTCTTCGGTTTGGCTGGCGGCTTCGGCGCCACCTTCCGGCTCCCTGGTATGTCATGGGGCGGCGGTGGCGTGTGCAGTAACGCCCGGAGGTTGCCTTCGAGGTCGTCGGGGAGTTTCAAGGGGTCGTGCTTAGCCATTGCCGAATCCACCCAGTTCCTTGCACATCTCGTGCGTGGCTTTCCACGGAATCCTCATGCCCTTGGAGATGGTTGGGATCTTCACTTTCGATTTGTACTTGTTCCGAAGCTCTTCGGTTACCACGAATCCGCCAGTAGCGGCGGCATGTGCAATGACCCACCCATCACCGCCTCTCAAAAACTCCGCAGCCGCATGTGGCGAGTGGTGTTTCATAACGTACTCAACGACAGCACCGTATCGCTGCTGAACATCCTTATCTGGCGACTTGCAGCAAAAATACCCGATGTTCTTCCGCCGCGAGCACCACTGGACAAGCCAATCATTGCCGTCCGTCACTTCATCGAAGCACTTCTTCGGCATACGAGCGTTACCGTTTCGCAGGTGCGTTTCGATGAACGTCCAGAAGTCAGGGACCAGCTCAGGGGCATACAGACCGTTCTTCGCGTTTATCAAGACGCCAGAGTCGATCCAGTAGATGCCCATGCCGCTCTACTTCCACTTCTCCGCGAACCTCACTAGCGTCGGCACCTTCATGGACAACAACTGGGCGGCATCACGTAACTCAAGCTTGCCCCTGTTGACATCCGTAAGGACCGCATCGGCGAGACGCGGACTCATGCGAACGAGCACGTTTCGGTAGTAGTTCCCACCTCGACCGACATCTTTCTTTCGATGCTCCGCCTCATGCCGTCGGATAGTCGCGTATTCGTCCGCGTCTACCTTGCCCAGTTCATGGGCGCGTCGCAGAGTCACATAGGTGCTGACCCAGAAGCGCCGCGCCATGTCCTGGATGCGCGTCTCCACCGACCCTCTAGCGGCACGCCATGCCGCATCAAAATCAACCTTGGGAACAAGCACCTCCGCCGCGACTTTGTTGCAAAACGCCTCGACGCGATTCCGGTGGCCACCCTCATCTAGTTCGTCAGGGTTAGCGATGGCCGTCTGACCGATCCAGAGGTGCGCCAGTTCGTGCGTAAGCGTAAATACTTGGGACGTTTTGTAGTCGGCAGAATTGACGAACACGATGGGCGCTATGGGGTCAGCGATGGCAAAGCCAAGCAGCTCTCTGACCTGCAACTGGCGATGGGTGGAATTGCCAACCACCCCGCTCCGCATCACCAAAATCCCAACGGATTCCGCACGCTTCGCCAACGTGGATAGATAGTCACTCCATGTGTAAGCCGCGTCACGAAGCGCGGCATTGATGCCCAAGTACTGGCGGATCGACGCCGTCACGTCCTCAATCGAATCCTTGACCGTGAAGCTCCCCACAAACTTCACCGATCTAGTTCCGGACTCCTTTTCGTGCTCTCTAAACCAGTCCTGCCTAACGAGAATGTCGTTGAGCAGGTCGAGTAGGTCCGCGCTCGGATGGTACGAGCGGTCGAACCCTCGGAAATCGGGGAGCGGAAGATCGTCCTCTGGGGGTTTGGGGAGATAGAAGAACCCAAACGGAACATGGAGCGCCTTCGCCAGAGCCTCAGCCTTGGCGAAGGGGGGGTGAGGTCCGCCGGAGCGTTGCCACGCCGCCAACAAGTCCTCATCAACCTTGACCTTTTCGGCGACGGCCCTAGGCGTGTTCCTGCTTCGCTTTAGCGCCCACGTAATCAGGGCAGGATTGACGTACGCGAGATCGGGTTCCTTCGATGCACGGGCGACTCTGACCCTAGCCATAGATGCTCACCCTTGTGATACAGTTCGAGTGAGCCGTCTACGCGGGTTCGACAGTGCCACCTGTTGATCCGCGAACAGCGCCATGAATCGTCTACTCTACTTCATCAAACGGCAAGACCACCTGACACCTACCCCTCGGCCCACCCGAGGGGAGCGGTCGGTCCTGCCGCTGGTTACTGGTATCTAGCTCGTAAGGGGTTCAACTCCCCTGCTCTCCGCAGTGTAGTAACAGACTCACCCGACCTTCTGGTCGACCCAATATCGGGCAGCCGGTCTCGCACCGCCCAGAGTCGTCTTCCATTCGCAAAGACAAACGCCGGGGGTCCTGAAACCCTGCGGGCGTCTACTTCACAACGGCACGTCACCTTCTCTGGCGCTTCTGTCAGAGGTCTGCTCAAAGGTCGATTAACACTCTACTCTTTGACGATCCAGCCTCAATGACAAAACCACCTTAACTAGACCCCCCTGTGCCAATAATCGGTGAGGCAACCCCTCTCTGTTGAGATTAAGGTAGGGGCGGGGAGGGCTTCAAGATTACCGCCGCGCGCGAGCCTTGAGCCGGCTCTGGGCTGGGCCTCCTTCAGGCGGTGGTTGCTCAAAGCGCGTTGGATGTTTCACCGTCGAGGAGGAGCAGTCGACCACGCTCAGAAGGCATCCAGAGGCACAATCTTTTTTGCAGTGCTTTCAGCAGCACCCCGTCCAGAGAAGCGGTCCAAGTCTCAAGAGAAATAGGGCAAGTGCCAACTGCCGATGGTGTACTGCTCTAGGAAACGCACAAGATATGGTTGATTTGTGCTTGACACTCTATCCTATTACCCTATAATTCTGGCGAGTTTTGATATTGGCGACTACGGACGCCGGACTCGGATCTGAAAAGTCTCCAGGTCGTTGGATACGCCCCCTTTTTGTCGCTCCCTTTCGAAAGTCAGCGGATGTTAATAACTCATCTGTTTTCTGGCAGTTACAAGTGCTAGAATAGTAAGATCGATGAATGTGCACAAACGACAACTGAAAGTTGGGGTCATCGGCAAGGACGGGCGAACTTCCGCAATCATCCGCCTTCTGGAGTCGAGTCAACGTGTAGCTACTCCAGTAGTCGTGCTATCTACGGGCAAGGGCTCTTCTCTTGAACGCGTCGTGGAAGAGGCGCGGGCCGGTGCGCTCGTGCATCAGCCCGATTTTGTGGTCATTGGTCCGGAAGAACCGCTAGCGTCCGGTGTCGTAGATGTTCTCCAGAACGACCTGGGTATTCCGTGCGTTGGACCAACGGCAAAGCTGGCGAAGCTCGAGTCTAGTAAGGCTTTTACACGTCAACTCTTGTCCAAGCACAAGATACCTGGCAACCCGAAGCACAAAATCTTCACCTCAAGCGATGGTATTGAATCGTACTTGCGTGACCTTGGAGAGTTCGTAATAAAGCCAGATGGATTGACCGGTGGAAAAGGTGTCAAGGTTTCTGGTGAGCACTTGACCTCGGCGCACCAGGCCTTGGACTACTGCAAGGAACTGTTCGACAGCGGTCACTCACGCGTGATTGTTGAAGAGAAGCTTGACGGCGAGGAGTTTAGTCTTCAGTCTTTCTGTGACGGCTCAAGTGTGAAGCACATGGTTGTTGTACAGGACCATAAACGCGCCTTTGATGGAGATACTGGACCGAACACAGGCGGTATGGGATCGTACACATGTACCAATCACCTCTTGCCGTTTATCACGAAGAGAATGTTGGAGGAGGCCAAAGAGATAAACCGCCTTGTACCGCCTGCTCTACTCCGAGAAACCGGTGACAGATACAAAGGGATATTGTTCGGCGGTTTCATGGCCACACGAAACGGTGTGAAGTTGCTCGAGTACAACGCCAGATTCGGAGATCCGGAGGCACTAAATGTACTCTCCCTGCTCGAGACAGACCTGTGTGAGATCTTTCTAGCGATCATCGAGGGGCGCCTGGATACGGTCCCCGTGACTTTCAAGCGCAAGGCCACTGTCTGCAAGTACATTGTGCCTACCGGGTATCCGACCGATCCTATTCCCAATGGCAGGCTAGAGGCTATCCCTTGTGAGTCGGACAACCTGAAAGTGTACCGCGCCGCTGTTGATCAAAGTTCTACCGGTCTCGTGATGACAGGTTCCCGTGCCATGGCAGTTGTCGGTATTGGTGAAGACCTTAACGAAGCGAACCGCGTCGCGGAAGCAGCCGCAAAGTCAGTCGAAGGACCTGTATTCTACAGGAAGGATATAGGAACTTCTACGCTGATTGAGCGTCGTGTTCAGCATATGAAGAGTGTACTCTCAGTCGGAAGACCAAGCCCCTCTCGTGCGGCCGCAGGTGCAGGAACTGTGTAGTTGTCTACGTCTGATAGCGCTCCCAACGGACACCACCTGGTAGTTTTTGTCAGCATAAGCGGCAGTCTTCCCTCTCTTGTTTCGCCGATTCTTGATGCCCTGCAATTGGACAGAGTAGTGCCCTACGTGTATCAGGGCGTCCCGCCGCCGACGGAAGATATCGTCAGTAACGTCTATGTCGAGGCCAGAAGCGACTTCTTTGCCTCTTCAGTCTTGCTTCTCATATTGGCATCTGACGGCCCAGGAACGGTCACCGATGATTGGACTCTGGATCCTGCCGATGAGCGCGTAGGCCGTGACTTGGAGGTTCGACTGTACGCGGTTGAGTCGTCTCACGTCGAGGGGGACCGAATACCGGAATCCTGGTTTGACGCTCGGAGAATCCCGGTTTCGCGAGTCAACAATCCTGAACAACTGCCCGCGCTCGTTGCGCGGGATGTTGTTCGTCTTTGGGGTGCACCCCTGAACTGACCCCTGACAGCGGTCCACCGAAAGGATTCTCGTCACCTCAGGCCGAGATCGAGCGCTTCAGGCCGCTCTGGCGGTTGACCATTTCGTTCTCCATTCGCAGCCCCCCCACGGCCTCCTCGGAGTCGAGCTGCTTTGAAAAACCGACAGCAGCCGGCGCCAAGTCAAGCTATGTCCTAATGTGGATTTTGCCTTAGCGTAGTCTTCGAGCCGGTCGAGATGTGCTCAACCAGCGCACGAGGCACTTGCGACAACTCGCAAGTCTCGTAGTATTTTCTAAGTCGTCCTACTGCCGTCCACCACTACCCTTCCGTTGCTTGGGCGGTCGCCATTTCCGCCCTCGGTATAACTCCCTCTCAATTCGCGCTCGCTCGCACTGGCTGCTTGTAGGTCAGGCGCTTTCCCTCCGCGCCCTGTACCAGCACCACCGGACGCTGTGCATCGGACATATGCCGCACGTTGTACCGAAACTCAAACTCAGAGACGTACCGGCCACGATGCCCCTTCCCGACATGATGAAACGTACCAACGATGCCGCGCTTCATGAGAGAGACGAAACCTTCCGCCGTGTTCGTATGCACGTTGCCGCGCACGTACACGCCACGTCCGTGGTTCACCGTGTGACGCGTCATGCCCGCGATCGTGCGCTTGCCGCTTGGCCCCTTCGGCCCGTGGTAGATGTTCGTCTCATCAGTCATCAGCACCGATCCCGGCGCAACGTGGCTCTTGATCGCCGCCGTCATGGAGTCGCCGGTGACGCGGGCTGTCGGCATGGCCTTCACACGCCCGCCGCGCTCCACGAGAATCGCCACCGCCGCCTTGCGTCCGCCGTCCGCAGGGACGCGCCCTTTGCCGCTCTTGCGCTTTCCGCCGATGTAGGCCTCATCCACTTCCACGGTGCCAGAGAGAGGCGCCGTGAGATCGTTGTCCATCGCGTAGCGGAGTCGGTGCGCCATGAACCACGCCGAGCGGTACGTGACGCCCAACATCCGGTGAAGCTGATGCGCGGAAATGCCTTTCTTTGACGCCCCAATCAGGTAGATCGCCTGAATCCACTTGGTCAGCTTAATGTGCGAATCCTCGAACACGGTGCCCACGGTCACGGTGAACTGTTTCCGGCACGCGCGGCACTTTAGGAGGCCCTTGCGCGTCGTACTGCCCGGTTTCGGCGTTAGTCGGTAAGGGTCAGCGCCACCGCACCGTGGGCACGCGGGACCGGCGTTTCCCCACCTCAGGAACTCCATGTACTCCCGCGCCTTGTCATCATCGGCAAAATGCGCCCCCAATTGCGACCACGACAGCGGCGTTTTCTCCATGAACTAAGTTCATACAAACTCAATGGGTGTGTCAAGGCATAGTTTATGGCTACCCTGTAACTCATTGAAAACAAAGGGTGCAGAATGGGTTTGTCAAAGGCCTAATTACCCAAATAACCTGCTCAGTCTGCCCGAGTGCCCGCCGTAGTCGCCACCGCATCCCGCAGGATCGCCTGGAGCGGAGAGGCGAACTGATCGGGATCCACCGCCCAGCTTAGAGCTTGCTGGGCCGCGTACAACTTGGCGCGGCGTTCAGGATCAAGATCTGGCCTTCTGAGCGCCACGCCGATTTTCTCCAACTCACGCCGAACGAATCCGATCGAGCCCTTCCCTACTGGTTCTCGTTCCATCTCAGAGCCTCCGTTCAAACTTAACCACTACCCGTTCGGTTCGGCCAGCCCAACTGGAAAAGGAGGGAACGTCAGGTAAGGCCGTTGACAGGCTTTCGTGGGCGCAGGTTGAGACTAGCCGGTCTGCTTTAAACGCCACAGCTCCCGCGCTACGGCCTTACCAATCTCTTCCGCACCGGGTTGTTCTACACGTTTCGGCTCGGCGAGGTCCTCGATGATCTCACCTTGCCGCCGATCCGCGACGGCTCCATAGCTGCAGAATGTGGTTAACACCTGCTCGTGTCCAAGGTTCTGGCTCCATGCTTTGAACTGCTCGGGCGACCGACAACACCGCTCCCCGAGCTGGACCAGGGTGCTCCGCAGGCTGTGCGGGTTGAAATAGGGCAGTCCGGCGTTTCCGAATGCCTCGCGGAAGACCGTCCGAATCGGACCGGCTGTCCTCCAGTGTTCCCGTTTCAGACCGGCGGCCACGAATTGGCGCTTGTCGCCGACAGTCACCGCCGTCGCCGGAAACAGCGGATCGTCGTTGCCCCACAGCTTGTCGTCACGCAGGTAGTTCACCCAATCGTCGACGATCTGACGGACCTCATCCCCCACCGGGAAGAAATACGTGGGAAAGGACTTGCTGAACTTGGTATTGACCTCGCGGGCGTCTTGGTAGACCTTGCCGTCGACCAGACTAACGTGTTTCAGCTTCAACGACGCAATCGCACTGTCCCGCGCTCCGGTCAGCAGCGTGAAGGCCACCAGTGCCCGATTCCTCCTGTCGACCTCTGACTCGCGCCGCATCGTGGCAAGAACATGAGCGATCTGCTCCAACGTGGGGGATGTCCGCTCCCGACGCGCCGTCGCAACCCGTGTGTCCTTCTCGCTCAGATTGAAGTACTCCGCATCGGAGTAGCTCAGCCTCGACTTGTAGCCCGGCTGTCCCGCCAGCCAGTGGAAGAACCTCTTCAGGTGCGCCAGCGTCGCGTGGAGCGTCGACTTGCTCAAACGCTGGCCAGTGTTTCGGCTGACCTGTTCCGCCAGTCGCCGCTTGAAGGAGACGGCAAGCTCGACGTGGAAGGTCTTGAAGTCCCGGTGGCCAGTGTGTCAACCTCAAACCGCGCGAGAGCCTTGGCGACCCCATCGACCGTTGTCTCACTTTGACGCTTTGCCTCCTTCAGGTAGGCGAAGTATCTCCGCTTGATCCGCTCGTTCTTGGGGTTGTGGGTTGTCATTGCTGTCACCTCGGGTCTGAAGTCACCGTTCACGAAGGGTCATCTGCTCTCGCCTATGCGTGACAGTGCTTTCTCCACCCTGACGTCCAGTTCCCCGCGCACTTCCTCCAACTTGGTCACGTTGACGCGCCGATACATTAGGCAATCGCAGCACGGGCAGATGCCGATCAAGCTCCCCAGGACCGCGGTCTGCGGCTCGTAGTCGGCCAAGCTGCCCGCCGGTACCCGAGGAGAACGGCAGCGGACGCAGTAGATTTCTCCTGGCTTGCACTTGCGCTTGTTCTGCTGCCGCCGCGCCTGAAGAAAGTCGGCCAGATCCTGACCGTGAATCAGAATGGGCCGTCTTCGATCAATTGTCTGGAGCCCCGTCTTGAGCCATCGGCGCACGGTGTTGCGATGGAGGCCCCAGCGGCGCGCAATCTCCTCCACGGTGTAGGTGTGGTGGATTTTCGCCAGTCGGTGGTTCAGTTTCCTGGCCATGTCGCCGGCTGCGCTCTGGCGGCACGTAGCCGGCCTCCAGCACCCTCCGAATCTCCTCGGCTGGGATTCGGATTGGCCCGGCCCAGGCGGACGTGCCCGAGCCTACGCTGGGCGATCCAAGCGCGAATCGTCGCCCGTGACAGATTGAGTTCGGCCGCCGCTTGCTCGACCGTTCGCGGCTGATCATCTGATGCCACCATCTGCTTGTACCTCATTTTAACGTTCACTGTTTCATGTATTGAAACAGTGATTGCGATCTTAGACGATCTAATGTTACTATGTCGCGTGACAAATCAGTGAACACCAATGAGTGAGCTCTTTTCAGATTTCGAGTGGGCCGTCTTTCCCTCCTACCAATGGCAGGAGTGGCTGGACTCATCCGGGCAACCGGTCACCGTAGGCGGCGACGAGGAAGGGCAACTCGCCAGTCTTGGGTCCGCGGCAGGAGTGGAGTTTGCCTGGCAGGAATATCACGAAGAGGGGCAGGAAACGGGACCTGTCCTCGGTCCCGTCCTTGAGAGCGGGCCTCTGCGTAAGTATCGACCAATGGAGCGTAAGCACGCCGTCCTGTTCCGCCGGTTCGCAGTTCTCGACTTCCGAGACAAGCAAGAAATTCTGGTATTTGCCAGCAGCTACGGCTCTCTTTCCGTAGTCGCCGATCAGCAGTTCCAGGACGTGTTACTTCCCACGGGAAAGGTCCACACAGCGACTGGCGAGTCTCACCTGACCTGGGCGCATGAGATCTGCCTAATGCGAGAGGCGCTATCACTGACGCAACGCCGTCCCGAAGCAGAGCAGGCGGAGATTGAATCACGCTACATGCGCTACGGCCTGGACCCGGAGCACCGTCGCAAGGAGGATGCCCGTCGGCTGGACTGGTTATTCAACGTGCATCTGCAGCACGTCCAGCCACGGATGTCCTTCCGGGACCAGCTCCCTCCGCGGCTGTCATACGCCCCCCTGACGCTCCTGGCGGCCATGTGGCTGCAACTCGCTCTGGCAATCGCAGACGACAAGCAATTCCAGGCATGCAAGTTCTGCCGGGATCTGTTCGAGATTTCCACGGCGCAGACCGGATTCCGGAGCCATCGGGAGTTCTGTAGCGATACGTGCAAGACGAAGGACTACCGGCGGCGGAAGCGAACGGCGTTGAGCCTGCTCGGCGAGGGCCAACCTTTCAGCAAAGTGGCCAAACAGTTGGACACACCTGTGGAGACGATCCGGAACTGGAAACAAGCCGCCAAGTCGCGGAGGAAGAAGAGGAGTTCGTGATGCTGTATCGACGGGGTTCGATGTGGTGGTACAAGTTTCAGTTTGCAGGTCGGACCTTCCGGGAGTCGGCGAAGACGACCTCGAAATCGCTAGCCAGACAGGCGGAGCGAAAGCGGCACCAGCAGCTTGAAGAGTCGCTGCATGGCATCCGGAAGCGAACGGCCCCGATCAGTGTTCGGTGGCTGCCGACGAGTGGATGAAGCTCAAGAAGCCGACGTGGGCACCGAAGTCCTACGAGGTCGAGGACCGCAACTTGAAGCACCTGAAGCCGGCCTTCGGCTCATCACTGCTGATCGACATTTCGCCCGAGGACATCGCGGACTACCAGAAATCGCGTCTGAAGGCGGGCGCGTCCCCGAAGACCATCAATTTGGAGGTCGGGACTCTCCGGGCCGTCCTGCGGCGACACCGCCTGTGGGCCGCTATGCAGCCCGACGTGAAGATGATGCCGGTCCACGAAGTCGCCGGAAAGGCGCTGACCGAGGACGAGGAGCGGCGGTTGCTGGACGCCTGTCGGAAACGACGCTCCCGAGCCCTCCTCCCGATCGTCACCTTGGCCCTGCACACCGGGATGCGAAAGGGCGAGATTCAGTCGCTCCGCTGGTAGCAGATCGATTTCCTGAACCAAACCGTGACGGTGGGTACGACGAAGACCGCGGCGGGAACAGGGCGTGTGATTCCGCTAAACAAGCGGGCGCTCATGACACTGCAGGCGTGGGCGACGAACTTCCCCAAGCGCCAGCCTGACCACTGCGTTTTTCCGCGGGAGCACTACGGACTTGCCGGAAACGAGCGGAAAGCACACGCCAAGACGATGGACCCCACCATCCCGATCGGAGACATCAAGACGGCCTGGGTGTCGGCGAAGACGAAGGCCGGGGTCGCAAGCCGGTTCCACGACTTGAGGCACACAACCTGCACCCGCCTACTGGAGCGGGGAGCCTCGCTGCCGGTAGTCGCCTCGATCATGGGCTGGAGTCCCAGCACCACCGCCAAGATGGCCAAGAGGTACGGACACATCGGGAACGAGGTGCAACGGGCGGCGCTCGATGCCCTCGTCGAAACGCCGCGGTCCGTCGGTCAGTCAGCGAAAGCCGAGCGTGACCACCGCCCCAGTTCCCGCCCGAACTCTTGAGGGGTGGGCACAGAATTGGGCACAGTTTCCGCAGCGCCGAAAAGCCTGGTCCCGTAAGTTATTGAAAAAACTGGCGCGCCCTGCAGGATTCGAACCTGCGGCCTCCTGGTTCGTAGCCAGACGCTCTATCCAGCTGAGCTAAGGGCGCACTCGAGGGATTTACATGAATTTCAGATTATAACCCTCCTCGCTTGAGCCCATAGCCGATCGGAAACTGATCCCCGAGCGCGATCGGTAATCGCCCGCCGATGGCAATCTCTCCCGCCAAGGCCCGTACTGCCGAAGACTCAGGCAGATCGTAGAAATCGTAGGTGAGAAGAATCGCTGGCAGATCGGTTAGCAAGGTTGCCGCGTACGGATTGCCGAAGAACACCGTCACGAACGGTTGCCCAGTCTCGGTGCTCTCCCGCGCAAGTGACTGGAGCAATCGAACTAACTCGTCTGAAAGATCCATGCGCCCGCTGAAGGACGCGGTGCGAACAAAGACGCCAGCAACAATAGCATCGTATCGCGGGGCTGTTTCCCGGACTAGCTCGATCTCAGACAGCGAGGTGCGATCCGAAAGCTCGATGGCAGTCACGTTCGGCCACCACTCTTTCAGCTTCGGTATGAACGTCCTGCTGGGCGCGCCAATCTCCCACTCCGACGGATAGTCAAGCACGGAGAGATAAAGGATCTCTGCGTTACGGGACATCTGAAGAGGCACATGATTCTGCTCGTCCTTAAGGAGCGTCAACGACTGCTCGCTTACCTTGCGCGCCACTGCACGCTGTTCGCGGGTCCCAACGATGAACGGTAGCGCATCGAAGCTAACCGAGTGAGACAAATGAAGCCCAAGGCGAGCTTTCACAGTTAGAATGCGGCGAACTGCTTTATCGACGTGTGCCTCCGTTATGGTGCCGCTTGCCACTGCGTCGCTAATGCCAGCGAATGCCTCGATATCATCCGGCGAGTGCAACACAACATCGTGCCCAGCCGCCACGGCGCGCGCTGCGGCCTGCCCCGCTGACATCATGTCGGTCACAGCCCGCATCCGCATCGAATCAGTAAAAATGAGGCCCTCGAAGCCGAGTTCGTTTCGCAGTAATTGATTCACAATGCGACCGCTGAACGTCGTTGGTGTCCCTTCTTCCGGCTCAATCCCAGGAAGTTGGATGTGCGCGGTCATTACTCCACCGGCACCAGCCTCAATCCCAGCGCGGAACGGCGGGAGCTCTATCCGATCCAGCCGCTCGCGGGGGTGGAGGATGATCGGTAAGCCCAGGTGCGAGTCAACATCGGTGTCTCCGTGCCCGGGAAAGTGCTTCACTGTCGCGACCATACCGCCAGCGGTTAGTCCCTTGATATACGCCGATGCTAATTCTCCAACTTGTGTTGGGTCTTCACCGAACGACCGGGTGTTGATGACCGGATTCCGCGGGTTGTTGTTCACGTCAACAACCGGTGCAAAGTTGACGTGCACCCCGATCGCGCGTGCTTCCAGTGCAGTGATGCAACCGGCTTCATAGGCAAGCCTTGTGTCTCCCGCCGCACCAAAAGCCATCGCCCGTGGAAACGTGGTGGCACCTTCTATACGGAACCCGACCCCGGTCTCGAAGTCAGCCGTGACGAGCAACGGAATTGGCGAAATCGCCTGCAAGCGATTAAGAAGCGAAGCAGTCTCCAGTGGCTGGCCGAGTGACGTTCGCGAGTAGGTCGGATTTAGTAGAACATCTGGCACTGGCTCCCGCGCGCCGAACACGTGAATGCCCCCAACGTGATACTCCTGGATCAATTCGGTGAGGTCGTCGTAAACCTCACTGTCACTGCTCGTGTAGGTGGAATAGAAGGATGGGGTGAGGAGTTGACCGATCTTCTCGTCCAGCGTCATTCGCTCAAACGTCTCGTTGATCCACCGTTTCGCCTCACGGTCCAGCTCGCTCTTTGCTGGGGCCGTGGCTAGCATGACAACAGTGAACGAAACTGCGAACGCGACCAGGGCAACGACATTCCCTAGACGTCCTGCCTGAGAAGCCACACTGCATGGTAAATGCTGCGGTCATTGCGAGCAAGCACGAGCGGAACCTGATACTCTGCTTGCGCTGCCGTCCAGCTCTCGCTTCGTAGAACCCAGACTAAACGTGAACATCGCCTGAATCACTCGCTATAATCGCTCCATGAATCACGTCGCGCATCGTAAGACATCGCCAGCTACGACACGTTGTTTCGTCCTGACCATCAGCGATACGCGGACCAATGAAAACAACAATAGTGGTGCGGCAATCGTCGAGCTATTGACCGATGACGGCCATGAGGTGCTGGGAAAGACGATCTTGCCAGACGAACCAGAACAGATCCGCACCCTGCTGGACAGCAAACTCACTGACCCCTCCGTGCAGGTAATAATCACTACCGGTGGGACCGGTATCAGCTTTCGTGATGTCACCTACGAAATCATTACTCACATGCTCGACAAGCGGATTGAGGGCTTTGGTGAGCTCTTTCGCGCGTTGAGCTATAAAGAGATCGGCCCAGCCGCGATGCTGAGCCGCGCGTGCGCCGGCACAGCTCATGGCAAAGTGCTGATCTCCATGCCGGGCTCTGAGAATGCCGTCCGCCTAGCAATGACGAAATTGATCTTGCCAGAGCTCGGCCACCTGGTCATGGAGGCGTCAAAATAACGCAGGCAAGGATGCGTCCGATACGCGAAACGATTCCTTTAGGTAAGGCGCTCGGGTTGCTGCTAGACAATGCAAGCCCACTCACGAGCATCGAGCGCGTGCCTCTTACCAACGCCAATGGCCGGGTGCTAGCGGTCAATGTAGTTGCGACTCGCGACGTGCCGCCATTCGACCGAGCCGCAATGGACGGGTACGCCGTCATCGCGGAAGACACAGTCGGCACCTGCCGTCAAAACCCCCGAACATTGCACCGCCTCGAAACGGTACATACTGGCCAGATACCAACGAAACGCCTTATGCGTGGCAACTGTACCGAGATTGCGACCGGTGCGCCGATCCCTGAGGGCGCTGACGCGGTCGTGATGGTCGAGGAAACTAACAGAAGTGCAGATGGAACGGTTGAGATCTTCACACCAGTCTACCCACAGCAGCATGTTGGTCGATGCGGTGCCGACATCGTCGCCGGCCAGGCCCTATTAGCATCTGGCGATGTTCTAACGCCGGGCCGGGTGGGCGCGATCGCCGCGCTCGGCATCGCCGAGATCGACGTGTTCGCTCGCCCGCGCGTAGCCATTCTCTCGACCGGCAACGAAATCATCGATCCAGGTCAACCGCTTGGACCCGGGCAGATCTACGATATCAACCGTTTCACGCTAGGCGCGATCATCGCCGAGCACGGTGGCAGCGCAGTGAACCATCCGACGACGGCCGACACGCTCGAGTCACTCAGCGACGCGATCGACTCCTGCCTAGACCACGACATGCTGGTTTTCTCCGGCGGAAGCTCAGTGGGTGAACATGACTTGACGCTTGATGCGCTCCAGATTAGAGGCAAGGTAGTGTTCCACGGCATCGCGGTCAAACCGGGCAAGCCAACCGCATTCGGTCGCATCGGACGAACGCCGGTCCTCGGCATGCCTGGCTATCCAACGTCCTGTTTGTCGAACGCCTACCTATTGCTAGTACCGCTACTGCGCTATCTGGCTCATCTACCGCCGCACTGCATGCCGTGCGTGACAATCCCAGCGGCGGAGCGCTTCGTCTCGACGACCGGTCGCCACCAGTTCTATACGGTTAGCGTCGTGGATGGCGTTGCCGTGCCAGCCTTCAAAGCTTCGGGAGACATCACGAGCATGTCGCAGGCTGACGGATTCATTGAAATCCCTGCCCCGACCGATGTTATCGAGAAGGGTGAGGTGGTTGAGGTGAAACTATTTTGAGGGAAGAACTAGGTCTTGGGAAATCTCATCACTTTTTCCCGATCCCATTCCAACTCCAGCTCGTCGGCTGTCAAGAGGTCGAATGCGGACTCTGTACGCGGATATTTGCCACGAAATTCCGTGTGACAACGGTAGCATATTGACAAATCGCTAAGACGACCGTACACCACGAGGTCGATCAGCGCGGCAGCCGCGAGAACACCGTACGCGACTAGGTCCATCCCAAACCAGTAAAACCAAGCGCTAATGAGGGCTCCAACGATCACTACGGCTAGCCCGACTGTCGGATTGAAGTCCTTCCGGAAGTAAAAATCCCGTCCTTGACAGAGCGGGCACATATCAAGCGCTTCGCCAGAGCGAACCCCCTCGCTCAAAGCGAGTGGGATTGCGCGCCCACACCGACCGCACGTGATCGCCATCGGCGCGTCGGCTGCGTCGAGAGGCAACCACGCCTCGCAATCAGGACAAATGATTGTGACGGTCACACGGGCACCCGAGTAGCTACGAGGAGATACTTCGCTAAGACTTCCCCCACGATAACCGTGAAGAAGTCGACATACAGAATCCCAGTTGCCGACTGCGTTGATTGAATCTTGGCGGTCTCCCACGTCAGATACGAGAGCACCATCGGTGCACCCAACCCGAATAGCACGCGCTGCCACAGGAACACGCCCTCTAGCGACCAAACGTACTGAGCGTACCCCGCGCCTGACGGCGATTCCCAGCTTGCCAGCGCCACTCCGATCACGATGGCCACGACGACGAGCCGAACTACGGTCGCACCGATGTGGAGCTTGACGATCGACTGTAGATGAAACACGTCCATCGATGGCAGCACAAGATACCAGTGGCCGAGAATCATCGCGGTGCAGGTGCTCCCGAGAAGCGCGGCCGACGACACGAAGCTCGCGACGGTGAGACTAGCCGGGGAACCCGCATCAATCGCAGAAAAACTGATTGCCTGTGCGACGAGCGACACGGCACCACCCACTACGGTCATCCACAGCAGCACTGGACGAAACCTCGCACCCACGCGACCGATCGTGACCCAGTAGACGAGGAGTGCACTTGCCGCCAGGACGAACGTGCCAAGGGCCAGCGTTTCTGATACCGCACTGGACGTGCTTTCAGGTCGAAACGCCAGAGCTATCAGCAGCAGGACAAAGGCCAGCCCAGTATTGAAGCGAAAGAATTTGATGCCGGCGGCCTTTGATATGAATAGGAGCGTGCCAGCGACGCCGATGCCGAGGTGTCCAAGGGAGAGAAAAACGACTGAGGACATGGGCTTGGGGCGCCCGTTACCCAAGCAGCCGATTCACCTCGTCCCAGTTGATAACGTTAAACCAAGCGGCGATGTAGTCGGGCCGACGGTTCTGATACTTCAGATAGTAAGCATGCTCCCAGACGTCGACGCCCAAGATCGGCTTCTTGCCTTCCATTAGCGGACTGTCTTGGTTTGGGGTGCTCTCGATCGTCAAAGTGCCTCCCTCGGCAATCAACCACGCCCAACCACTTCCGAAGCGGGTGACCCCCGCTGTCGCCAACTGCTCCTTAAATACATCGAAGGAGTTGAAGGAGGATTTGATGGCTTCAGCAACCTTTCCGCTCGGAGCGCCGCCAGCGTTGGGTCCCATCACCTGCCAGAACATCGTGTGGTTAACGTGACCACCGCCGTTATTCCGGACTGCCGTCCGGATTTCCACGGGGACACTGTCGAGATCGCTAATGAGATCCTCGATGCTTTTCGCGGAAAGTTCCCGATGCTTTTCGAGGGCGGCATTTAACTTCGTCACGTAGGTCGCGTGATGCTTATCGTGATGAATACGCATCGTCTGTTCGTCGATGTGCGGCTCGAGCGCATTGTAGTCATATGGTAACGACGGCAATTCGTGGGGCATGGAGAACCTCCTTTAAACTTTGAAGCGAACGTGCAGTTTAGTAGATTCGAAGCATCCGGTCGAGAGCCACGCGTGTCCAGTGCTTCTCCCGATCAGGCACAACGACCCGGTTGTGGATCTTGCCCTCAAGAAGTCCCTCAAGCACCCACAATAGGTGGTTAGGCGATACGCGGAACATCGTTGAACAGAGGCAACCAATCGGATCAAGGGTCGTCACGGTCCGCTCTGGTGCCAACTCCTTTGCCAGGCGATTGACCAGATGGGTCTCGGTGCCAACCGCCCAGACAGAACCCGCCGGACTCTCTCTGACTTGTTTAATGATGTATTCGGTCGACCCTGTTTCATCAGCCGCCTGCACGACGTCCCAGGTACACTCCGGGTGAACGATGACGCGCACGGTTGGCTGTGTACGCCGAAGGCGGTCGATTTGCGCGACACTAAACCGCGTGTGAACCGAACAGTACCCATTCCACAGGATGATCCGTGCCGCGCACAACTCTGCCAGCGTAACCCCGCCGAATGATTCGTCTGGATCCCAAACGATCATTTGATTCAACGGCACACCCATCTTGTAGGCGGTGTTTCGCCCAAGGTGTTGGTCGGGAAGAAACAGAACTTGTTCACCACGCGCCCATGCCCACCGCAACGTCGCCTCGGCATTGCTCGAAGTGCAGACGACCCCACCTCGTTCGCCACAGAACGCCTTAATAGACGCCGCCGAATTGATGTAGGTCACAGGAATCACACGAGTTGCGCCCATGGTCTGCAGCTCAGTCCAGCACACCTCGAGCTGATCCGCTGTCGCCATATCGGCCATCGAGCAACCGGCCGCCAGGTCTGGCAGGATGACCTGCTGGTGGTTCCCACTAAGCACATCGGCACTTTCAGCCATGAAGTGAACGCCGCAGAACACTATGTACTGGGCGTTGCGTTGTTTGGCGGCCTGGCGCGCCAGCTTGAACGAATCTCCGATGCAGTCAGCAAATTCGATCACCTCGTCGCGCTGGTAGTGATGCCCGAGCAAGAGCACACGGTCGCCCAACATGGCCTTAGCCGCCGCGATCCGCTCCTTCAGTTCCGTATCTACCAACCCTAAGTACCGATCCGGAAGCAACTGCCCTTCGACAGGGTTGTCCTTTTCGATCTGCGTTAGTAACTCGACAGCCATCTCGCTCTGTAAGCTAATATTGTGAAATGTTTCTCAAGCCCTGAGTATTAAAAAGGGTCAAATCCAGGTAGTGCTGAGCTGGACCTGACCTCGATAAAATTCGAGCATGTCAAACTGAACGTTAGCACCACTCTAAGCTGGCATCGACACCGTATTATAGAACGTATCGCGTTCGATTGGCTCACGACCAGCCGCCCTGATGAGTTGCCCGATCTGGCTTGGTGTCATCGCTTCTGGCGTCTGGGCACCCGCCATGTGATAGATCCGTTCTTCCTGCACTGTGCCGTCCAGATCGTCAACGCCGAACCAAAGTGCCGTCTGGGCAACCTCGATACCGGTTGCGATCCAGAACGCCTTGACGTGGGGTACGTTGTCGAGCATCAAGCGCGCCACCGCGTGTACACGCAACGTGTCGGCAGCTGTTGGCGCCGGAAGCTTCCGCATCTGATTGTTGTCAGGATGGAACGCTAGCGGGATGAACGCCTGGAACCCTTTAGTCTCATCCTGCAGCGCGCGTGCCTGCAGCATGTGATCGACGCGCTCGTCGTTGGTCTCAATGTGACCATAAAGCATCGTCACATTGGAGCGTATGCCCAATCCGTGCGCCAACCGGTGGATCTCGAGCCATCTTTGACTATCACACTTATCGTGGCAAATTTTTTTCCGCACTCTTTCAGAGAACACCTCGGCTCCACCACCTGGCAACGAGTCCAAACCGGCATCCATCAGTTCACGCAAGATCTGTTCATCGGTCTTTCCATAGAGATCCGAAAAAAATGCTATCTCGACTGCGGTGAAACACTTCAGGTGGATGTGTGGCTTGATTCGCTTGAATCCACGCAATAGTTCCAGGTAGTAATCCCACGGTAGATCGGGGTGTAACCCGTTAACGACGTGCACCTCGGTCAGCGACTGATCCGACCGCTCGCGAAGCTTATCCCACGCCTGTTCCAGGCTCATCGTGTACGCACCCGGGTCACCAGGTTTCAGACGCGCGAACGAGCAGAATAGACAACTGGCGACACAGACGTTGGTCGCCTCTAGTCGAATATTGTGATTGAAGAACGTGTGCCCGCTGTGACGCTTTTCTCGCTCGCGGTTCGCTAGCCAGCCGACCGCCAACAGGTCCGGACACTCAAAGAGCCGGATCCCGTCCTCAAGATTTAGCCGGATACCTTCGTCGAGTTTGGCGGCTACGTCCTGCAACCCTCCCGCGGCAAGCCGAGCGTGCATCGTGGAGTCTCTTAAAGGACGGAGCTAGCACCCAGCTGGAAGGCCGCCTGCCTTCGCTAAGGCTAATCCGCCATAGTTTATATGACAGACAGATAAACGGAGGCGGAAAATTCTGTCCATATGTCGATACAAAACCGTTCCTAGATAATACCCCAGGCTTGGATCCTCAACGTACGCGCACGCGGTCCGTCGAGCTCAGCCATCAAGATACGCTGCCATTGGCCCAATACTACCTCACCACCGCTCACCTGCAGGGTTAGGCTATGACCGAGCAATAAAGCTCGAAGATGTGAATCGGCATTATTCCGATCGCAATCGGAGTGCTGGGGATCATTGTGGAGCCATTCGTCGTCTCGAGCTACCATCTGCTCGAGGAAACGCTTGATGTCAGACAGCAGTGCCTCTTGAAACTCGTTGATGAATACCGTGCAGGTCGTGTGTAGGGACCAGAGACTGACGATACCTTCACGGGTTTGCAGGCGCTTGACGAATGCCGTGATCTGCTCCGTCAGATCCACCACCTCGATCCGTTCATTAGTGGAAATCATGAGCGTTTCGCCGTGGATCGTAAGGCCGCCCGTGGTAGCTGACGTAACCTCAGAGATGGGCATCTCACGAACAGTAACGGTGGAACTCTTACTCATGCGATCCCCTCGCCGTGAGTGACAAGTCGCAAAAATCATGGGACCGGAGTGGTCCAAATCTCAAACAGCGTATGTTAAGCCAAGGTAGTCGACCCAAGCAACAGGCGCTGCAGCCAGGAGGGTTCTTCACCCCACCAAGCAAAGGGGATCTGCTGGAACGTTTAGACTCTGGAGAACTTGGCCCATGCTATACTGCCGGCCACAAATCGACGCTTCCCGATGGTGTTGGGAAGTGGGTGCAAGTCCCACACGGTCCCGCCACTGTAAGTGGGGAGTGGAACGGCCTTTCGGTGTATAGGGTCGGCTCGGCCCACCCGTTACATACACCCGTCACTACGCCCTTAGGGCATGGGAAGGCGCCGCCGTTTCACGCCGATCCACAAGTCAGGAGACGACTCATCGGGCGTCCTCTTCCCTGCCACCTGGCATCAGCCAGCAGCAGGCTCGGCGCGTGGTTACGCCGATTCGAGGTCCCATGCCCTTCCGTACCCACTCGACTCTCCGGCTGCGTTCGGTTCTCGTTCTCCTGGTTCTGATACTGGGGTGGCCATGGATTGCCGAATCTGCTTCTGTCGATGGCGTCGTCGTCGACCCGGATGGACACCCAGCAGCTGGTGCACACGTGCTGCTCACCAGGGCCAACGCCATCGTTAACACGGCAACAACTGATCGCGCTGGGCGTTTTCGTTTCGATAACCTCGACAAGGATCGTTACCGGTTACTCGTAGCGCTCGACGGCTTTCAAGCCAATGCGATCGACATAGAGCTGAAGAGTGATACCGGATGGACCGTTTCAGTCCCGCTCCGAGTGGGTGTGTTTTCGGAAGCAATCGTCGTTTCAGCTTCGAGCGTGCCGCAACCGCGGTCGCAAGTCCCGGACAACGTGACCGTGATCAGCGCTGACGAGCTACGCGCAAGACAGGTCGAAACGGTAGCTGACGCGCTACGTTTGATCCCGGGATTAAACGTTGCCACGTCTGGTGGACGCGGGGCAATTACTTCTCTGTTCTCTCGAGGTGGCGAGTCAGACTTCACTCTCGTGCTGATCGATGGCGTGCGGGTTAACGACTTCGGTGGCGCATTCGATTTCGCGCATTTGTCGGTTGTTGATATCGACCACATCGAAGTGGTCCAAGGGCCGCAGAGTGCGCTGTGGGGCTCTAATGCCATTGGTGGCGTCGTGCAGATCGTGACACGTCGTGGTGGTCTACCACGAACGCAGGGACTCATCGAAGGGGGAACTTTTGGGACGAGCCGCGTTTCGTTATCGACGGCAGGCTCCCGTAATCGTTTGGCCTGGGGTGCTGGATTCGAACTGCTCAAAACTGATGGCTTTACGGGAGCGGCGTCAGATACTGGCGAAACGGTCAGCAACGACGACTATTTTCGCCGGAATTTGTCGTTCAGCGGCGAATGGCAGAACCGGCATACAACGATTCAGGGAACCGTCAGACTCGGTTCCAACGAGCGTGGGATCCCAGGGCCCTTTGGCTCTGACCCTGGTGGTACCTTTGCTGGTGTGGACCGGATCTCCCGTGGCAAGAGCGACACCCATCTAATTGCCGTCAACGCAACCCGGACGTGGACCGAGAAGTTCCGCCAGCAGTACGCCGCATCGTACTCAGCTGTGAGCAGTGACTTCGTCAGTTCATTTGGTAAATCGTTAGCTATTAATCGACGGTTGCAGTTTCGCACTCAGTTGGACGTGACGCTCGCATCCAACCTCTCGCTCTCCACTGGCATTGAGCTGCAGCGTGAGCGAGCCGAGAGCACCTTTATTACCGACGCTGCCTTCAACATGACGCCGGTACGTCGGCTGGTGGCCAGCTTCTTCGGAGAAGCCCGAACCGATTTCGCTGATCGTCTTCTTATATCCGGGGGTCTGCGGGTCGAACAAATCCGACGGAACGCACTGCCTGGGGTTCCCAATCTGTTCGCGCCCCGGCCAGACTTCATCGAGCAGATGGAAATTTCGGTCAATCCAAAGGTCTCATTCGCGTTCTTCCTCCAGCCAGCAGATGCGCGTCTGACACGGTGGACGCGCCTGCGACTTAGCGCCGGCACTGGCATCCGCCCCCCGGATGCCTTCGAAATCGCGTTCACCGATAATCCAGCACTGAAGTCGGAACGCAGTCGCAGCGTCGACCTTGGTGTGCAACAGGCACTAGCTGGAGACGCACTCTTACTCGAAGCCACAGTGTTCTTTAACCGCTATGACAATCTGATCGTTGCGATCGGCCGCTCGTTTCAGGATGCAAGTCAGTTCCGCACTGACAACATCGCCAACTCTCGCGCGCGGGGACTAGAGCTGGCGAGCGTAATGCGCCTTGGCGTGCTTGAAACGCGCGTCGGCTACACCTGGCTCGACACGAAGGTACTCGCTGTGGATGAGGCCGGGGTAGCACCACCACCGTTCGAAGTCGGCGACCCGCTCTTACGCCGGCCGAGAAACCAAGGAACGGTTGATGTCAGGGTTGCGTTCGACCGGGTGGCCGCGTACGTCACGTTCGGAAGCCGAGGACGCTTCCTCGACGTTGATCCTACCTTTGGGGCTTTCGGTGGGCTCTATGAAACACCAGGTTATGGAGTAATCAACATCGGCGTCAGCGCTCCGGCTTGGGGAAGCGTCGAGCTCTTCGGACGGATCGATAATCTCTTCGATCGAGCGTACGAAGAAACTCTTGGCTTCCCGGCTCTTGGACGGCGAGGTATCGGAGGACTACGGTTTGCTACGCGTTGATCAACTCTCGTTCACGTATGACCGAACCGAAGTGCTACACGACGTCTCGCTTCGTGCACCTGCCGGCAGCCTGACAGGCATTCTTGGTCCGAACGGGTCAGGTAAGACGACACTGCTTCGGTTGTTGGGGGGACTGCTCTGTCCCTCTGTAGGCCGCGTTCGGCTCGGTGACGATGATGTCGGTTTCCGTCCTCGAAATGCGCTGGCTCAACACCTGGCGATGGTGCCTCAAGAGACTCACTTAGCGTTCGAATACTCCGTTCTTGAGATCGCCCTAATGGGACGCTATCCGCACTTGAGACCCATGGAATTAGAAGGCCCGAATGACCTCAGGCTCGCTCGACTGGCGCTCGCGGCCACGGGAACCCACGAGTTGGAACACCGACCATTCAGCACCCTAAGCGGTGGTGAGAAGCAGCGGGTGATCATCGCAAGCGCGCTCGCACAACTTTGGCCATCCACCGGCGGTGAAGTCGACGGGATCTCACCAGCTGAGCATGTCCTGTTACTCGACGAGCCGACAGCATCGCTTGATCTCGGTTATCAACTTGAAATCGCAACAACCCTGCGTGCGCTCAACGCGAGATTTGGGACGACGATAGTAGTGTCGACGCACGATCTGAACTTCGCCGCGAGCGTCTGCGATGATCTCTTGCTATTGCGCGAAGGATGTGTGGTTGCTTCGGGTCCAACCGAAAAGGTCCTAACCGCCGCCAACATTCAGACGCTTTATGACGTCAAGGTTGATGTTTACCTTAACCCTACCGGAGGACATCTAACTGTTGTGCCGATCACTCGTGCCACCTCCAGTGGGCCATCAGCGTGACTATGGGTGCAGTCATACTCCGCACTTTGCGTCTCAGGACACCACTATCACTAGCATACGCAACGCACGGCGATCTACGCAGACGCTTCGTGACGACACAGGCCATATTTGGTGCTGCCGCGCTAATCGCCTGTGTCGGGGCACCACTGATCGGACCAACGCCGATCAGCATCCGCTCGGTCTTCGACCCTACTCTGGCATTCGTGGACAACATCGACGCCCAGATTTTTTTCATCGCCCGTTTGCCTCGGACGATCGCCGGGGCGCTCGTCGGTGGGGCGCTGGCCGCCGCTGGGGTCGTGTTGCAAGCGCTCCTCAGGAATCCGCTCGCGACGCCATTCACGCTCGGTGTGTCAGCTGGCGCGTCGCTCGGAGCGATTCTGGTGATCATCCTTGGTGTTCCGCTTTCGCTCACGGGTTTCCCGGTCGTGCCGCTGGCCAGTTTCGCCGGTGCCGTGGGAGCGGTGACGATAGTGTACGCGCTGGCACGTCTTCGCCGGCACGGGTTATCGACCAGTGTGCTCCTCCTGGCCGGCGTTACGCTCAACTCCTTATTCTCGGCGATCATCATGTTTGTGCAGCATCTCGCCGACTACACACAAAGCTTCCAGGCCATCCGGTACTTGATGGGCAATCTCGACGTAAGCGACTACACACCGATTCTCTCGGCGCTACCGTTTTTGGCGCTCGCATTTGCAGTGTTTGCCTGGCTGCCACGTTCGCTTAATCTGCTCACCCTCGGACCGGAGAGCGCAGCCGCTCGAGGAGTTGACGTAGCCAAAACCCAGCGCCTGGCCTTCTTCAGCGCCTCACTGGCAACTGGCGCAGCCGTTTCCTTGGGTGGACCGATCGGTTTCGTCGGCATCATCATTCCCCATATTGTCCGGCTGCTGGTCGGAGCCGATCATCGCATCGTCCTCCCGTCATCGACATTTCTTGGTGCGGCCTTCCTGGTATCGTGTGACGTCGTGGCCCGGACGGTTATGTCACCGATGGAGCTGCCTGTCGGGGTGATTACCGCGATGCTCGGGGGACCGTTTTTCTTGTGGCTACTGACAAGGAAAAGATGAGGAGCAAGATCCTCCAGTACTCACGTTTACGGTTTACGGATCACTGGTCACGGTTCTTGATCGCGACCGCTGTCGTCATGTTCTTGTTTGCTGATGTCGTGCCCCGAATAGCACAAACCGCGGTGCCGATGCGGATCGTCTCAATCGTGCCGGCGCTAACCGAGATGCTCTTCACGATCGGTGCTGGCCCGCAAGTGGTCGGCGTGAGCAGCTTTGCGCGCTTCCCTGCCGAGGTCGAAGGACTCCCGCGTGTTGGTGCGTTGATCGATCCGGATATGGAGCGCGTGCTTTCGCTTCGACCCGACCTCGTACTGCTGTACGGCAGTCAGCAGGATCAGCATAGGCAGATCGTGCGGGCGGGGATTTCGGTGTTTTCGTACCGACACGGTGGATTAGAAGATGTAACGACCACGATACTGAAATTAGGCCATCGTACCGGTCACGCTGCCGAGGCACACACAGTAGCCAAGGAAATCGAGCGTGACTTGGTTGCCATTCGCGCCCGCGTCGTTGGTCGAACACCTGCACGAACGCTTCTTGTAATCGGTCGAGAGCCTGGAATCATTCGAAATGTTTACGCAAGTGGTGGTATCGGATTCATTCACGACATGCTGGAAGCCGCTGGAGGTGAGAACGTATTCGGAGACGTCGCGCGAGAGGCGACTCAGCCTAGCTCTGAAACGATCCTTGCGGCCGCGCCGGATGTGATTATCGAGCTGCGAGCCGAAGGCATTTTGACACCGGACGAGGCCGACCGCGAGACTCGAGTCTGGCAGTATTTCTCCACCATCCCAGCCGTCCGCCAAGAACGCGTGCACTTCCTCATTGGCAGCGAACTCGTCGTACCTGGTCCCCGCGTGGCCGAGGCGACACGGCGGTTGGCTGAGCTTCTTCACCCAGAAGCGTTTAACTAAACTGCAAAGGTCACGCTGCTATTCGACGAACTCCGCCGGCACAGGATTTGGAATCAGCTTCTTCTCGTAGGCCTCGGTGAACAGTCGTTCGACAGCTGCACGCCCGCGTTCGCCGTAGCCGAGCGTCAAATCATTGACGTACATACCGACAAACCGGTCCATCCTGGCTTTGTCGAGCCCTCGCCCATACTGTTGCGCGTAATTGAGTGCCAGGTCGCGGTGCTCCAATGCGTGCGCTATGCTGGCGTGCAACATACCGGACACCTGCCGCATGGTCTCGGTGCCTAAGTCTCGCCGAATCACGTTGCACCCAAGTGGCAAGGGAAGGCCACCGGTCCGGTCGGCCCACCACACGCCAAGGTCCACGACGTGTCGCAGTCCGTCATCTTTATAGGTAAGCTGGCCTTCGTGGATCAGCAGCCCGGCGTCGACCGAGCCGTCGGCCACAGCCTGCTGGATCTCGTCGAACGGCATAACCGTATAGGCCACGCCTGGGTGATAGAGCTGAAGCGCCAGATATGCTGTCGTCAGTGTGCCGGGAATCGCGACCGTCACGCCGTCGAGTGCAGTTGGACCGTCAGCACGCGCCACAACGATGGGCCCGTAACGGTCGCCCATGCTCGCGCCGTGCGGCAGCAGAGCGTAGCGGTCCACCAGGTGGGCGTAGGCATGAAACGAGACCGCGGTCACAGCATACTTGCTCTCGAATGCCGCACGATTGAGGGTCTCGATATCCGAGAGCACTTGGTTGATCTCGAACTCGCCGGTGTCCACGGCTCCGGAGGCAAAGCCGTAGAACATGAAAGCGTCGTCAGAATCTGGACTATGAGCGATGGTGATGCGCATCTAGTGTCCTAGGTGTCGTCGTCTTCAGACTCGGCGTATGGTTTCGACACGCGGCGGACGACGATTGTCAGGCCAAACCCCGTGAGGATGAGCGCAGCCGACAACCCCAGATACGCCCCTGGAGCCATCGTCGGCTCTGGTAGATCTTCTGCCTGACGGCCTTGCACGATCGCCTTGGCCTGCGACCGCGCCCACGCCTGGTTGACGATCTCCTGTTCCTGCAGCTTCTCGGACAACAGCACGATCGCGAACGCAGCAAGGCCAACCAGCAGCAACGGATGGCGAGAGTTCTTCCGGGTGATAACACTTAACAATGCAAAGGTAATAGCAAGCACGCCAAGTCCGAGCACCCAAAGCCCAGCGACGTCTGGCACACCCCCAACGCGAAGCTTGCCCATCATCATCCAGGGCATGAACGCACTGAGCGAGAGAGCTACACCGGCCACGAGCGGCAGATAGTACGCACGCATGCTATGGTGCAGCGCACCATTGACACCGTCGCGGAACCACATAGGCGGGGAGTCTAGCACGAGCATCTATGCACCGAAGGAAACAACCCTTGCTCGCTGCTGGGAAGGGCCGACGAAGTAGTGCTTTATGACGGTTTGATCTCGGCGACGGGCGCGGCCGAGGTTGGCAGTTGTGCAATCGTACTCTGGCCCGGTGGCTGTGGGAGCGCCAGAGGATCAAGACGTTGGAGACCCTCGAGGATATCTGAAGCCCACCGGAAGACGTCGCGCCCAGCAACGACGCGTCGGAGCGCGCGCATCCGCTGTTGGCGCTCCTTGAGTGGCATGTCCACCGCACGCGCCAGGGCCTTGGTGAATCCCTCGACGTCGTAGGGATTGATGACCAGGGCATCATGTAGTTCCTGTGCAGCTCCAGCAAGCTCGCTCAACACGAGAACTCCATCGAAATCATCACGCGCGGCAACGAACTCCTTGGCCACCAGATTCATTCCGTCGTGAAGTGAGCTAACGATGCAAAAATTGGCCAATCGGTAGAGCGCAGTCAAACGTTTGATCCGGAGCGCTGATTTCCGATAGCGAATCGGGCCTGGTCCGCCTTTGCCATATTTCGTGTTAATCTCGTCGACCTTTCGATCAATAGCCTCTACAACGTCGACGTAGCTTCGGATCTTCGACCTCGACGGCACACCGATCTGGACAAACGTCAGGCGATCGTGAAGATCCGGCCTCCGCGACAGCAGCAGGTCGAGCGCCTCGAGACGCTCGACCACGCCCTTGGTGTAATCAAGCCGATCGACACCGACGCCGACCACCGGCGTGTCGAGCACAAGCTCGTGACGCAAACGTTTCATCTCGGCTTCGTTCGATGGATCTGTCACGACCTCTTGGATCCGGTCGTAGTCCACTCCGATTGGCACCGCTTTCACGGCGGTAAGCCGATTACCAACACGCACCGTGTTGCGGGTGACTTCCAACCCCAGCTCGTCTCGGGCGGCAGCTATGAAGTTGCGACGGTCTCGCTCCAACTGAAAGGCGAGCAGATCGTTTGCAAGGAGACCGGCCAGGATTTCACGTCGCCACGGAAGAATGCGTAGCCGGTCAGGGTGCGGCCAGGGAATATGCCAGAAAAGTGCCGTCTTCAACCCGGGACACCGCTTGCGCAGGTCTGGTGCGACAAGCGCAAGATGATAATCCTGGATGAACACCGGAGCGGAGAGATCCGGGAGCTCCTCCTCGATCGCGCACGCAAACCTCGCGTTAATGACCTGATATTGTTTCCAATCTTGCAAGCGAAAGATCGGCCTGACGTGAGCCTCGTGGCATAGCGGCCACAAGCCTTCGTTCGCAAAACCTTCGTAGTAGTGCGTTGATTCTTTTTTGGACAGCCAGATGCGCCTGAGCGCGTAGGTTGGACCATCCGGCGGTACGAGGATGCGATCGTCGGTGTCGACAACGGCTCGGTCGGCCTCACCAGAACCATGCGCAATCCACACACCACCGCGTTCCCGCATCAACGAATCGAGCGCGACGGCAACCCCTCCGGTAGTGGGGGCACAGCCCACCGTCCGATCCTCTCGGTAGTAATGCTGATACGGCTCACGATTCGACACTACGACCAGTGGTCGAGGCGATAACGTGGACAGAAGTCCCGGTTGCATTGAATTAGTCGTCATGACGGCTAATGGACCGCGGACCGCCCTTGGGGCGCGTGATCTAGACTGTGAACGAGAGGCCGCACCCACATTCGGTCTTAGCATTTGGGTTGCGGAAGATTAGGGACTGGCCGAGCATGTTGGGATCGCAGTCAAGAACCGTTCCCTTCAGCACTGTATAACTCTTCGGGTCGACATAGATCCGCATGCCGTCACGACTCTCGAAGACCTCATCATCCGGCTGGGCGCTGGTTTCCCACCGGAAAACGTAGCTCAGACCAGAACAGCCACCGGCCTTGACCCCAACACGCAGACCGCCGCTAGCAATCCCTTCTTGAGCCATCGCTTCGCGAATCCGCGTGCCAGCCGCGTCGGTGATTTCGATCATTATCAAATACTAGTTTACCCGATTACCCGAGTGGGCGGGTGGTCAGCACTTCGTGGCTTAACTATCGGTCAGCCGACGAAGCTGCGACTGTCGGTTCAGACTGGTGACGGTTTGTAGCTACCGAGAATGCTTCCGTTGTTTCGTCGCAGGTAAGCTCGTGGATAGTGAACGCGCTGAGCGCTTGCACGATACAATTCTTCAGCCGCCACAGTGGATCACGGATGTTGCACTTGGCGTACTGATTGCAAGTCTCGTCGACGTCTGAACAGGCTGTTATGAACACGGGGCCGTCGATAACCTGAACGACTTCCGCCACGGAGATCTGGATCGCCGGTCGAGCCAGCCGATAGCCACCGCACGTGCCCTGATGCGAGGTAACCAACCCTGCCTTGGCGAGCCTCTGCAGCACCTTAGCCATCAGCTCAACCGGAACATTATAGCGCTCTGCGATCTCGCGAGCGCTCGACGAAGCTCCAATTTCACTAACCGCCAAGTCCTTCAACGCAATCAACGCGTAGTCAGCTTTCTTGGACAGTCGCAACATCGGTCTAGCTCTCTATAGCTATATTAAAAAACTCTCGCAGTATAGCTGTCTGCTCTGAATCGGTTCAAGCGTTAACCTGAATCCATCGAACTCTTTCAATACTTCGGGAGCGAGGGATCGATCTTCTCGATCCACGCCAGAATCCCGCCTCGTAAGTTTTTTGCCTTCTTAAACCCTACCTCGTGCAGCAGTTTCACTGCCTTACCACTCCGCACACCGGACTTGCAGTGCACGATCATTTCATCGTTTCCCTCTAACTCGTTCAGCCGCTGCGGAAGCCCCCCGAGCGGGATGAGCGTGGACCCAGGAATACGACAAATCTCGAACTCTTGCGGCTCTCGCACGTCGAGCAGAAACACTCCGTCGTTGGCATCGAGCCGAGCTTTAAGGTCCTCGACCGTCACTTCGTCTCCCTCAGATGCCACATTGGCTACCGCCGGGGTAATACCGCAAAACTGCTCGTAATCAATCAACTCTGTGACGGTCGGATCCTTGCCGCACACCGGGCATTCAGGATCCTTCTTGAGCTTGAGTTCGCGAAAGTTCATCCGGAGAGCATCGTAGATCATGAAACGATTAATCAGTGGCTCGCCGGCCCCGATGATCAGCTTGACCGCCTCGGTCGCCTGTATCGTCCCGATGACCCCAGGTAGGATCCCGAGCACACCGCCCTCAGCGCAGCTGGGAACCAACCCCGGTGGAGGTGGCTCCGGATAGAGACACCGGTAGCAGGGACCGTGTTTTGTCGCGAACACTGACACCTGCCCTTCGAACCGGAAAATACTGCCATAGACGTTGGGCTTTCCGAGGATGACGCATGCGTCGTTAACGAGATACCGCGTTGGAAAATTATCGGTGCCGTCGACGATAATGTCGTACCCCGAAAGCAGATCGAGCGCGTTTGCCGACGATAGCGTCACGTCGTGCGTCACAACTGTTACTTCTGGATTGATTGCCGTCAACCGGTCACGCGCGGACTCCAACTTTGACCTTCCGACATCTGGTGTACCGTGAATGATTTGTCGCTGCAGATTACTGTAGTCCACAACATCGAAGTCGACGATACCAATCCGTCCAACGCCTGCGGCCCCAAGATACAACGCGACCGGAGACCCGAGACCACCCACTCCGATGCAAAGGACGCTGGCCGCTTTGAGCCTGAGCTGCCCGTTCATGCCGACTTCCGGCATGATGAGATGTCGGTTGTAGCGCACAATCTCCTGATTGCTCAGCGTTAGCTTATCTTCATTCATCCGCACCGCCTGCGACGGATGGCACGATGCTAATGGTGTCACCGTCTTTTACCGATGTTGCTTCCCTTTCCAAATAGCGAATATCGTCATCATTAACATACACGTTGACGAAACTTCTTAGGCGACCGTCTTTGTTGTACAGATGGTTGCGTAATTCCGAGTACTTGGTAGTTAGGTTCTGCAAAAGCTCTCCAACCGTCTTCCCTTCGACCTGTACGACATCCTGCTCGCCCGCATACACACGAAGTGGTGTTGGTATCAATACGTCATTGGCCATATCACTTTGTCCTATTCGTTTCGTCGTTCGATGCGTGCTTCATCGAACGCTGAGCGGTCTTCTCGTAGTCGCCACGAGGTCATCACACCAGGCTCACCATTTTCTACAGCGATAATCACATAAGCAAACATCGGCCAAGCGTGCTCCAGATCATACTGAGACGGGCGAGCTTGGTGGTCAGGGTGCGAATGATAGAAGCCGATCAGCTCGTGACCAGACTTCGTTGCACGCCGCTCCACCGCTCGATAGTCGTCTGGGTTAACCAAGAAGCGACGTCGAGCCCCTTCCTCAGTCGTATTAGGAAGCGAGAAACATTTCCCCACCACGTTATCGATCCCAATTAAGGCGCCGCAACACTCGTTTGGGTACGTTTCTCGACAGTGATTCTGGATATGCATGGCTACTTCGTCGCTGACGATAAGAGCTTTCTCTTGATCGTTTAACATAGAATTATTCTTACCAGTTCAAACCTCGCGGATTGATCCTCCCAGGCCCACTGGATCAAGCCCCTGTTTCCGCTACCACAGAAAATGCTATCAATGATGCACTCACGCAAACCATAAACTCTCCATCAACATTAATGAGCCCCCAGCCACAATTCATTCCACCGTTATCAGCTGAACCAAGACTTGCCTATTCAGAATCAGTGTCAAAACCTTTCTCTCGCCATGCAAAAGTCCCTCCGATGATGCTCCGCACATTGCGATAGCCAAGAGATTTGAGGAACAAAACACCTGATAACGAAGCATTTCCACGCTGGCACACGCTGAGAATCTGAGCGTCAAGATCGCTGGGAAAAGCTGAGAGATCTGCCCCAATATCCTGGAGTGGCATATTAAGGGCACCAGGGATGTGCATTTCCTTGTATTGGTCGTTCGGACGCACATCTATCACAGATGATTCCCCGCTTTTCCACTGCACATAAGCTGCATCAACATCAATGGTTAGATCGGGGTTACCTCGCACGTTTTCCACCATCTTGTCGAGTAGAGCGTTTCTCGGTGCACCGCCCTTGAGCTCTTTGGCTTCGAGACCAGGCAAATGTTTGACAACCGACGACGCGTACTTGAATGCGCTATCGCAGAAAATAACAACCACGACATTGCCTGGTTCATCGGGCACAAGCTTAAAGGCACCAGAAAGCGCCATGGCTGAACTCGGACCGGCGATAATACTTTCTTCCCGATTCAGGCGTAGGCAGAGGTCGAATGCTTCTTGATTTGTCACCTCAACCAAGCCGTCGTATTCATCAGGAAAGAACAGCTTCGTTTGCTGCAACTGACGGATACTGCGCACACCAGGAATATCATGTCCTTCCTCTGGATGTACACCGAATATTTTGACGGAATCATTCTGCTCCTTGAGGAACCGTCCGGTGCCCGTAATTGTTCCGCACGTACCGAGTCCAGATACGAAGTGCGTCACATTTCCCTCAGTCTGACGCCAAATCTCCGGTCCAGTTGTTTTATAGTGCGCCTCAGGGTTCGCTTCGTTGGAATACTGGTTCAACATATGGAACCCTGGACGATCGGCGATTTCGCTGGCCTTCGCAATCGCTCCTTCGGGTGCGCCAGGCGCCGGGCAGAGAGTGTCCTCAAGTTCCAATACGTCGGCACCAAAAAACCTGAGCATGGTGCGCTTCTCGAGTGGGATCTCGCTCGAAAGCGGCGTCGTCAAGGAATATCCTCTAACGTTCGCGATCATGGCGAGCGCCATGCCCGTATTTCCAGAGGTTGGCTCAACCAACTTCTGGTTTCCATGGATAGTTTGGCGTGCTTCGCCATCGGCGACTAGGTTGGCTGCAACACGATCCTTGACCGCACCGAACGGGTTGTACCACTCGAGCTTGCCAAACACCTGCGTGTCTTTGAACGGAGAAACCCTGTTTAGGCGGACTAAGGGCGTGGGATTGTCGGCACCGGAGAGGAGACCAAGAATGGAATCGTAGACGCGTAGAGCATGATCATTCATCGCTTAGATGCTCCCTCGCACGAACCACAGTATTATTGCTCTGACGTGACGTTGGTTGGCATATAGCTCAACCCCCGGCACAAAGCTGCTCAAATCGCCACAGCCGTACTAACGGCGTGTTCCCAATCAAGTCGATGGCCGACGTACCATGCTTTTGCTGAAACCCCTGCGTCATTGGCTTCGATATACGAACGGACTGAGAGAGATATCCGACCAACTCAGTCCTAATTATATGCCGCGGACCAGACGGCGCAGATCCCAGCCTTCTTGACGTGCACAGCCGTCCATCAACGTGCAGATTTGTGTAGCTGGCCTGGTTCACCGTATTCTCAGAACGACACCTACCGATCACAATGATCTTCCAGAGGAAGACTAGAGACCAAAAACCCAAGTCTCCTAGTCCTAAGGGCCTGGTTTCTTAAGAACATGGACCCAGTTCTCTTCGCCGCCGCTTTCCTTCTTGGTCTCGTGATTGGCGCCGCCAGTGGGTGGACGTTCGCTCGTGCCTTGAGCGTCCGCTTGGCAGCGGATACGGCCGCCCTGCAAGCGCGACTCGAGGAAACGGCCAAGCGGACAGCCACCTTAGAGGGTGCGCTCGCCGAATCCCAACGCGAGTCCAGTGCGCACAGGGTGCAGGCGGCGAGAGTGGCGGCCGAACTCGAAGGCGAACGCAAAGCCGAACTCGAACGAAAAGCGTTGCTCGCTCAGACCGACGAGCGGTTGCGCGAGTCATTCGCCGCCGTGTCCGCCGACGTTCTTCGCATGAACAGCCAGTCGTTTCTGGAGCTAGCAAAGGCATCGCTTGGCGAATTCCAGAAACAGGCCACCACCGATTTGGAGCGCCGTCAGGAGACGATAGGAAACCTGGTTAAACCAGTCCACGAGTCGCTCGCGCGTGTCGATGCCAAATTGCACGAGGTCGAGAAGGAGCGGGCTAACTCGCACACCCGACTTGTCGAGCAATTACGCTCGCTCGGAACCGCCACCACGAACCTTGACCGCGCGTTGCGCACGCCAAACGTTCGGGGTGGGTGGGGCGAGGTGCAACTGCGGCGAGTCGTCGAGATGGCCGGAATGGTCGACCACTGCCACTTCGTCGAGAAACGCGCCGCAACGACTGACGACGGACGCTTCGTCCCGGATCTGATCATCAAACTTCCGGGTGGGCGCAACATCATCGTCGACGCGAAGGTGCCCTATATCGCTTATCGCGAAGCAGTCGAGGCGGAAGACGACGACGCGCGCGCAGCCAAGCTCAAGGATCACGCACGCCGAGTACGCGAGCACATGACCCAGCTCAGCAGTAAGCGGTATTGGGACCAGTTCCAACCGGCGCCCGAGTTCGTCTTCATGTTCCTCCCGGGCGAGGGTTACTTCAGCGCGGCACTCAAACAGGACCCAGCGCTCATCGAGTTTGGTGTGGACAAGCGGGTCATCCCAGCGAGTCCACTCACGCTCATCGCGCTCCTTCGGGCTGTTGCCTACGGTTGGCAACAGGATCGGGTGGCAGGGCACGCGGAGACGATTAGCCTGTTGGGCCGCGACTTGTACGAACGCCTGCGACGGATGGCTGAACACTTCGAGGAAATGGGCAAGGGCCTCAACAAGGCGACTGAGTCCTACAACGCGGCCGTTGGGACACTCGAACGTCGCGTCCTAGTCACCGCCAGGCGCTTTCGTGATCTCGGAGTGCGAACCACCGACGAAATTCATGAACCCGCACAAACTGAGCTCACGCCACGAGCACTGCAGGCCCCGGAAATGACCAACCTCTTCGGCGAGCTCATGGATGGTGAAGCCGTGGAGGTAAGGGAAGAAGAGGAGTAGCGTCAGCACGTAATCCACAATCCGATATTACATTGGCAGTCCAACGGAAGTGCTCTGCGCTCGCCTCTCACGACTACACATGACACGCACGACGATCCTGACTTATGCAGACGGGTGACGCGACGCCAGCGCTCGACCTCGTGCTCCTGGGTTTCGGCAGCGTGCCGCGACACTTCATCGAGCTACTCTCGGCGCAGGCGGAAGCGCTCGTAGCACGTGAAGGTCTTCGCTGGCGGCTAGTTGGTCTGGCCACAGCCAGACACGGGTTGGCATTCGCGCCAACTGGAATCGATCCGGAGCGGGCACTCCGAACGCCACGCGATGGATCGTTGAGTGCACTCCACGAAGCGAAAGGCGGAGTACAACCTCGCAACACGGCTGAGTTACTGGACCAGTTCGCCACGGCGCGGCATGGATCTCGGCCCGTCATCGTCGAGAACACACCGCTCGATCCAAAGAACGGTCTACCTGGGGTCGATCACGTGCGTATGGCGCTCGAGATGGGCCTCGATGTCATCACGGCTAACAAAGGCCCCGCGGCCTTTGCGTATCGGGAGCTGCGCGACCTTTCGACCGCAAAGGATGCCGCGTTCCTGTTCGAAGGCGCAGTCCTCGATGGACTCCCGATCTGTAGTCTCGTGCGCGAGACACTACCTGCCGTCGGAATCCGTGGGTTTCGCGGTATCGTCAATACCACGACGAATTTTCTGCTCTCGGCCATGGAAGATGGGCGGGCGCTCGAGGACGCCCTCACCGAGATGCAGAGGGCCGGCATCGCCGAGGCTGACCCGGCGAACGATGTCGATGGATGGGACGCCGCCGCCAAGACGGCGGTTCTCGCCAACGTGCTGATGGATGCGGATATCACTCCTCATGACGTAGACCGTGGCACACTCCGGTCGCTCACGGCGGCAGGCGTGCGTGAAACCCGTCGACAGGGACGCCGTGTGAAATTTGTTGCGGCTGCGACACGACAGGATGGTCGGGTGGTGGCCGCCACGGCACGACCCGAAGAGCTGCCAGCCGACGACCCACTCGCGGTCCTCAGTGGAACTGCCAAGGGACTCGTCCTCGACACCGATCAACTTGGGGAAATCCGCCTGAGCAAGGCGGCTTCCGGCGTGGCGCATACAGCGTATGCGCTTCTAGCCGACCTCGTCAGCGTAAACAGGAGACGAGGAAAATAGGCAACAGGAGAGTAGGAGGCTCACGCAACTTCTAGAAACAACATCGAGGTCCCATGTTAGTCTCATCGCTCCACGAACGGCGGTAGCTCAGCCATCACGAACTCAAGCGCGTTCGCATCAGTCAGGAGCACGATGTCAGGTTCCTCCACAACTATAATTTCATGGGTCAGGATACGGTGTCCCCACGTGCGGCTGACCCGGCCGACCAACGCCGGGACCGTTCGAGTAGTGTCGAGGGCCAGTTCGATGAAATCGTCACTCGAGGACTCCAATGATAAGCGTGCGGTTCCTGGTGGCGTGGACACTCGAAATGAATAACCCTCTGCTTTGAGCACTGCGGCAACGGTCTTGAGCATGGGTGCCACCACGGCAGCTAGGACCTCGGAACCTTTCCGATCTGCTGCCTGAGCTCGGTTCCGGCGCTCCGCTGCAGCGCGTTTCGCCTCCGCGATTGTCTGACGTACACGTCTCCGGATCTCCGCAGGCTCGTTCATCGCCATTATCACCTGCGTGGCAGTGTACCCACTTCGTAAATGCGTACGAGCTCGATCAACTTGTAGCCCTTGGTTTGATACGGCGGAATGATTCGCTCGGTGTGAAGATACTGGAGCATGCTTTCGTCGGCATAATCGGCCGGGCCGATATCCTCAGACTCCTCAAGTAATAACTCGAGCCGCTCAAGCGTCATCAACTTTTCGGTGACCGTGCGACGACCAATCACAATCCCCCAGAGCTTCTTCTGCTCCACGCGTGAACTTGTGCGAAAACCGATGAAAATCTCGTTGCTGACGAAATTATATTCAACGTCGGCGCGAGTAGACTCTGCATCCTCAACTCGAAGGAAGTCGATGACGTCGTTCACCACCAAGTAATCAACAAGCTTTTGCGTGAAATCACCTTCGCCCGACCATTGCTCGCGATCGATCTGGGTTGGCATTGAATAGCATTTTATTTCCTTCGGTGATTAATCGTCATCATCCATCCCCAAACCGCAACTCAGCCCCCACATCCCTGAACCCAAGTTCATCTATTCACGTGGGGCTCCGTTCAAGCTGGAAAATCACGCTAGCGACGCCTACACATATCAACGTTTCGTCCTCGGACTGTCGAACGCGTTTTGGAAAGCTGGCGCGTGATCGTTCGGCTTTGTCTTGGTCTTTTCGCTGTTCGTGGTCGTATCTATTTGGAACTCACAACGTCGATGACGCCGCTCATCATCGCCGCGTGTGGACGGCAGACATAGTTGTACCGACCCTGATACGAAGGAACTTCGATCCTGACCATCACGGTTGCATCACCGTATGCAATTGATGTTGTCTCATCCCACGCCGGAACCTCGAAGTTGTGACCGATACCGGCGTCTTTGTTGCGCACGACAATCCGCACGGTCTCACCGGCGGTCATCGTCACCACTGGGTTGGGAATTTGTTGGCCCTCAAGGTAGAACGCCATGTCTCGCGTGACGAGGACGATCTCCCGTGGCGCCGCTTCTGAATCAGCCACCACTGGCAGGAATATCATCAATCCGACCACTACGAAACCAGCAAGAACCGCGCTGGTCATACGACCCATGGAGCCACGCAACCGCTGGTGCCACCGACACCAGGCAACTGAAGACATCCTGTTGCTATTCATCCGACTATTAACCCCGTTACATACATGACACTGAACCCGGCCATGAGACCACCCAGAACCGGTGCGGTCGCGAAGTGGTGCCCCACCGGTTGGTCTCCCGCCATCTGTCGCACGATCTGCACCACGACCTGGCCGATCGCTCCGGAGCCGATCGCCAAGAAAACGACCGACCAGACCGGCGAATAGACCAAGCCGCCCAGCCACGCTCCCACGATGGTCGGCGCACCGCCGATCAAACCGAGCTTAATCAGATCACGTACCCGAACTGGCTCGCGTGCCAACGGCGCGATGATAGCGAGACCCTCCGTGGTGTTATGGAGAGTGAAACCGATGATCAGCACACCACCCAACGCGACCTCACCGAGCGCGAACGCCGCGCCGATCGCTAAGCCTTCACCGAAATTGTGGAGGCCAACACCGATGGCCACGAGCAGGGCCAGCACCCAACCCCCTCCGTGATTCGAGACCGTTCGCACCTGCTGCCGTCGTCCACCCAGCCAGCGGGCGATGGTCTCGAGCACCAGAAACGCGCCGAGCGCTACGCACACGAAGAGTGCAACTCCTTGAAAGGACTCTGGTATCACGGCTGCGGCCTCTAGTCCCTCGTGGCTCGCCTCTACCAACAGAAAGACGAGCAGGCCTACTGTCAGCGCCAGGAGAAAGTCGAGTCCGGTCCGTCCTAAACGCGACACCATCGGGAACCACAACAAGCCGATCGCTACCGGGAGCACGCCGACATAGATACCGATTCCCGTAAAGACTGCAAAGAACCGTCTGTCTGGCCGTGGTGTTTCAACCGCCACCGCGATTTCGTAGTCGAAGGTGACGCCGTTCGACGTTACGACGCGCAACGCGTGCGTATCACCCTTAACCCACGGGTACGGGATCCTTAGCGTTGTCCGGTCCAGATGATTGAGCACCGCGCCTGGTTCGGCAGTAAAATCCCAATAGGCATCATCTACCTGAACTTGCGCGATCGTCACCATGTCTGGGCCGTCATTAAGCATGTTCACGACGAACCCACCAGGGTTGAGTGCGACGCGTTGAAACGTCAGTGCCTCGACCGGTGGATAACCATCACCCCGCACCGCGTCCGCTGGACCAGACCAGACGATAAAACCGATCAGACTCGCCACCAGGACGAGCGGCAACGTCGCTACCAGCCAGACGCCCCCCCCACCACGCCTGTTCTGATCAGGTCCCACGAGATGCCTCCTCCGCCCGGAACAACCCCATCCAGCCGAGTTCCGCGAATTCGCTCTGGTGGGCATGAAACATATACTCGCCGGGATATCGGAACGTTGTTTCGAGGATCGCTCGTTCGCCTTGACATAACATAAGCGTGTCAGTCATTTCTGTGCGCGTCAGGCTAGTGCCCGTGCGATAAGCATCGAAGAACATCCCGTGGAGGTGCAGACTGTTCAGCGGATCGAACTCAGTCACGTTCACGAGATAAATTCGAACCAGCTGGCCCACGGTCACACGAATCGGCTCGTGCATGTGGAAACCGGCCACAGTATTGACAGCGTAGACCTCATTCTCAGCATCGAAATTGGTATCAAAGGCGTTCATTACCATCACTAACTCATCGGCTGGCGGACGAACCGGTCCAGTCTCGGCGGTCCCCGGCCACGGGTCGATGATGAAAGCGCCGTAGAGCCCTTTGTGCACGTGCCGCTTGAGCGGGTTGGAGTGACAGTGATAGAGGTGCAAACCGAACGGTTCGGCGTCGAACTCGTAGACGAACTGCTCCGACGGCATTACCTGGTGCCCCACCAGCGAGCCGTCCATGCTCGGTGGATGCCACCCGTGAAAGTGAATTGTGTGTGGATGGGTACCCTGGTTGACGAAGGTAATCCGCAGGCGATCGCCTTCGGTGGCGCGGATCGTCGGACCTGGTACCTGTCCGTTGTAAGTCCAGGCAGGGAAGAACAGGCCTGGCGCAATCTCGATGTCCCGGTCGACTGCGTAAATCTTGTACTCGCGAAGCGTCGAGCCGTCCGGCTGTGGGCTTTCCTGATAGACCTTTGAACGCTCCGCTGGCGCTAGGTTGGAGAAGTTCCAGGTTCGCAAAAAGGTCGTCGGATTGAAGTTCTCGGTGGACACACGCCCGACGGGGCCCATCCCCATCTTGCCGTGCTCCATCGTTTGTGCGGATAGGTAGCTTCCTTGTCCGGCAGTCCTCCGCCCGAAAAGCAGTGCACTACCCCCTGCGAGTGAACCGAAACCGGCCATCTGAAGCCAGGAACGACGTGACCAATGAGACATAGCCGCTTGCTTGACCTCTCTCTTGATAACTATTTGATAACAGAAGTTTTAGTATTTGACGTTTGACAAGAGAGTATTTGAAGGTTCAAAATAACTGACATAGTAGTCGAAGTCAAGGCAGGCTAAAACCTTCGCGCAATCGAACATGCTGCCCTCAAGTACCGTCGAGAATTACCTTAAGGCCATCTACATGGCCCAAGTCTCCATGGAGCAAGACTTGGACGAGGGCCGGAGCCTTGTACCGATGGGACAGCTTGCTGTCGCCCTAGGCGTCGTGCCAGGTACCGCCACTACTATGATCAAGGCGCTGGCCGCATCAGGGCTCGTGCAATACGAACCTTACGCTGGTGTACGACTGACCACCGCGGGACAGAAACTGGCTGCCCTTGTCTTGCGTCGACACCGGCTAATGGAGTTGTTTTTGGTAAGAGTGCTCGGGATGAGCTGGGCCGAGGTGCACGACGAGGCAGAGCGGTTGGAGCACGCCGCTTCCGATCAGCTCATCGATCGCATCGACGCAATGCTAGGACGCCCGGCGGTCGACCCACACGGTGACCCGATACCCGATCCAGATGGCGCCGTCGTCATGCCCCATTATCAGACACTGCTAACCTGCCGGCTCGGAACTCCTGTCGTGCTCACACGGGTACTTGATCAGGACGCGGACTTCCTCCGGTTCCTAGAGGACAGCCAGCTTACGCCAGGGGAAGCGATCTCGGTAGAAGCTCGTGACAACGCGGCCGACCAGGTAAGAGTCCGCGGTAATAAGGACGACAAGCAGATCATGCTCGGCATGCGAGCGGCCGCCAAGCTCCAAGTGGCGCCGGCTGACCTCTAGCGAACGCTAGCCTCTGTTTCTGAGCTCTCGTCAAACCCAAGTCTTAACGCATGTAACAAAAGCCTCCGGGCTCTATGAATCACGGACGCTGCCTGTTCTCTCATCTGACATGCTGGCCGGCTCAGTTTTCGTCTCACCGTAGGTAGCAAACGACGTTGGGGTTTCCCAAACAGTGACACGAACTACGGGAAATCCCTCGCAACGGGCCCGCTCAAAGATCAGGTAGGCGATGTGTTCAACAGTAGGATTGTGGGTAACTACGTAGACCGGTTCGCCCAGTTTCTGCAACGGCTCAAGGAGTGGATCATCTTCCCTGAGGATCATCTTGTGGTCCAGCTCTCGGTCGATCCAACCTTTGATCACTCGTTTGATGTCGCTGAAATCGCATACCATATGCCGGTCATCAAGCGAGGCCGTTCGAACCTCGATTTCAGCCACCGCGTTATGACCGTGCGGATACTTGCAGACTCCGTCGTAGTTCAACAAACGATGCCCGTAACAAAACTCAATGCGCTTAGTTACAGAATACATAACTGATCCAGTATTGTGGAAGACTACTCGATGGTAGTCGACGCCTTAAAACAGGGTCAAGAATCAATCACGGCTGTGCTGTGCTCGGCTGGACTCGACAGTGCTGTCCTCGTTGCCCACGAGGCTCGCCTGGGTGTCGTGCAGCCGGTCTTTGTAACCGCCGGGCTTGCTTGGGAAGCGGCGGAACGGAAAATCTTAACCCGCCTGCTGGCAGCACTGAACTTTCCCAAAGGCGTGCGGCCACTCGTATTACTGAACAGTCCGGTCGGTGATGTCTATCCAGCTTCGCACTGGGCGCTCCGTGGGATCCCTCCTACCTACAACACTCCTGATCGGGATGTCTACCTCATTGGTCGTAACGTCCTGCTGCTTTCAAAAGTTGCTGTCTTCTGTGCCATTAACGGCATCCAGCGTATCGCTATCGGCCCGCTCACGGGTAACCCGTTTCCGGACGCAACGCCAAAATTCTTCACCGCCATGGAGCAAGCGCTCGAGGTTGGACTCGATCACAAGGTTCGAATCGTAACGCCGTTCGCCGACCTGCGCAAGAAAGACGTCATCAAGCTCGGGGCGTCGTTGGGGGTACCGTTGGAGCTAACCCTTTCATGTATGAACCAAAATGATGGACGACACTGCGGCCGGTGCAGCAAGTGCCGGGAGCGTCTGCAGGCGTTCGACGCGGTCGGAATCGAGGACCCTGCGAGCTATACATTTAGACCGACCGACGTTTCGACCGGGACCTAATCACACGCCCATTCTTTGATTCTTATCGTTCCGTCGTCGGTTCTAGTGCTTCGGTAGCCACTTCCACTTACTCGGCATCGGTCTGTTTGCCAACCGCACGGGCCTGCCGTTCAAGCTCAGCCATCAACTTGGTTCGGCGGTGCACGAGCGATTTTCGAGCCCGGTGGTTGCGTTCGGATCCGACCACGTACTCGCAAAAAATCGGGAACGCAATCGTTGAATCGCAGTACGCCACAACCGTGTTCGGTAACATGTCTGGTTTCACCTTGCCCCAGCTGACGGCCTCGGCTGGAGTTGCACCAGAAAGCCCGCCCCAAACTGCCTGGTCAGTCGTTATCTGAATAAAATAATCGCTGCCACCCTTTTTGATGCCATAGACCTCCCACAGGGTCGGCTGTCCCTGCAAGTAGAAGTTCTTGGGCGAGCCACCGCCTAGGATCAAACAGCCGTTTCTCTCACCAGCCAAGATGATCGCACACACCTCGTTAACGTCACGGTTGGGATCGAGCAGCAAGCGACTGTTGTTGATCAACCCATGGTATGCGAGGTTCATTCCGATTGAGCTGTCACCCGGCGACGATGTGTAAATGGGAACTCCGGTTTCTGCCGCCTTGGCCACGACCGAGTGCTCCTTGCAGTCTGGCTTCCGGGTAAGTAGATCCTGACCAAGGCGGAAATGGAACTCCGCCGTGGACATTGGACCGTCGAACGATTCGCGCACGAGAAAATCACGAATGTATGCATCGGTTTCAAGCAAAACCTTAGTCGGAAAGAGAACGTCGTAAATACGGATAATCCCTTCTTCGTACAGCTTTACGTCATCGAGGAATGGCGAACCGCGGTTCAACGTGAAGTTGAGCGCATAGTGAAGGTCGTGGTAGAGATTTGCTCCGGTACTGATTATGAAGTCAATAAGTCCTCGGTCCATCAGTTCGATAATGCAACCGCCGAGACCGGCCGGGGTCATTGCACCAGCAATCGTTAAACCGATGGTCGTGTCGTGGGATGGATCGAGCATTCGGTCGGTAAAGATGTGACACGCCTCCGACAACCGACCAGCATTGAACGCCTGGAAGCCTTCATCAACGAGACGACGGGTGTCGGCGCTCCCACGGGGACGGTAGTAGTGGATAGGACGTCCGCTCAGATAATTTTTCTTGGAAGAGTCGGATGTCCCTGGCACACGGTGCGGCACGGTCGGTAGCTTAGCATCCTTACTTCTCAACAACTGCATTCGTGAGTTTTGTCGTGGGCTATCGACTTACCCACGAGCGGCACGCTAGCCCGATACCAAGCATTGTTGCCAGAGGAATCTGAGCTGGGCAAGTTTACCGTCGGCTCCTCGAGCCACCTGAAAAGATTGCGCTAATTCTCGACGGTAAGTTGTATACGAACGAGTAACTGAAGGATTCGCCATCCGGAACGTTCCAGGAAACTGTCGCCGGGTAATTCCTGTCTGGCCTAGATATTTCTTCTCGGCTCACTGTGGCGAAAAACAAGCTAAGTAATTACTGATCCGGATCGATCCAGTTTGGTCGCCGGCCGCTCAAACCTACGAGAACCAGTGCGGTGCCGGTCGCACCAAAAACCAACCCCAAGCCGTCTGACAGCCACGACTCCCAGGCGTAGTCGCCAACGAAGAGCCAGGCGGCAGGTGCTAAGAGCATAGTTCCGCAGATCACCGCCATTCCACGGGCCAGGACAAGCCGCAAGAGTACGCCGCGGGCACGACGCACATTAACTGCCACAACCGATTGTCCTTTTCGTGAGACAAGCGCTTAGCCACCAGCAGTAATCATTCCACTGCATTTGTCTAGCAAGGGCAGACTTTGGTTCGATGATCGTATCTTTCGAACGCCGTCAACCAACCAAACAACCGCAATGACGCGGTTGAGTCTACTTTGCCCGAGAGCATCACCCATTCCAAAATATCTCGACTACTATTTGGCAGCATCCTGCTTTCGGATCGTTGACAAGGGTGGCTCTTGACACGCGCTGAGACTATGCTTTCCCCGTACCTTCACGAAACAACACCACGTACCTGAGCACGATCGTGACACACAAAACCAGCCCGCTGGCTCGTGTAGTCATCGACACCTCACCCCGCTACATACCAGTGCTGTGGTATCCCGCGTCAACCATGAACACCTCACCGGTGACAGCGCGGCCGCCATGTCCCAGTAAAAACAGGGCAGCATCGGCGATCTCGTTACCCTCCACCGTTCGGCGTAACGGCGCCCGCTCGCGGTAATGCTGAAGAATGCGTGTGAAACCTGGAATCCCAGAAGCTGCCAGTGTTTTGATCGGACCAGCAGAGATGGCATTAATCCGAGTATTGGCCGGACCGAGATCGCTGGCAAGATATCGCACCGTCGCCTCGAGAGCGGCCTTTGCCACACCCATCACGTTGTAGTGTGGGAATACACGAGTGCTCCCTATGTAGGTTAACGTCAAGATGCTACCACCACCGCGACGCTCCAACAGGGGGGCCGCGCCGCGCGCTAAAGCAATCAGTGAGTATGTGCTCACATCGAGCGCTTCCAAGAAGTCACGACGGGTTGTCTGGATAAACGGCTCAGAAATCGCCGTCCGAGACGCGAACGCCACAGCGTGCACAACAAAGTCCAGGCCGCCGTGCTTTTCTTCCACCCCCTTGAACAAAGCGTTAATCTCGTCTTCATTCGTGACGTCGCACGGAATGAGCTGCGCCGGTTGATTCAATGTGTCAGCGAGTTTCCGAGCGTTAGCAGCAAACCGATCGTTCGCGTAGCTCAGTGTTAGGCGGGCACCGGCCTCGTCGATCGCTTTGGCAATTGCCCATGCGAGTGACCGTTTGTTGGCAACGCCAACGACGAGACCGTTCTTCCCGGTAAAATCATCCATGGCTCTGGAAAACCGTGGTTAGGCGCCAGACCCATTAGAGTCTGACCATCGAGTTTGAGCAGCGCGCGCCGTGGGATAACGCCACCAGCAGGCTGCAGCCGATACCCGCCGGCCGCACATCAGCGGGGGCGTCCCTTGCCCCGACGCGATAACGAGCCGGCCCGGTTGTTCGATCGCTCTCGGGAAAACCCGTTGCCCTGCTTCTTTGAATTGCCGTTCTCACGAAACGGCCGGTTGTTCCGTGCAGTGCTGCGCTCGGAGTTTCCCGAACGTGTCTGCTGATGCATCGTAAAGACAGGGGCTTCGCGTGGCGTAGGCGGCACTCCCTCACCCGGCTTTAACGTTGCCCGAATGAGCGCACGTCGCACCGGCCCTTCATCGTCCACCACAGCTTCCGCCACCTCAGACGCGTCGGAAGCCATCTCGTCGGTGTCGGCTGGAACCGGCGAATCCTTGGCAGTGTCTACCGGTCGTTCGGCGTTTTGGTCGTGCTCCGTCATCGAGTCAAGCAGAACCGATCCCGAGTCATCCGCAGTCTATTGTCTTCCCGTGTTACCCACGCGGGCCCAGCGTTGTTTCATCTAGGCCCCCGATGAAGGGACCTGAGGCGGGTGTGGGAAAGTTAATGCGCAGGGATCCTGAGTCTAGCAGAGGCCGTACAGGAGACGCAAGCTGAACACAGATGGACCACACCCATACGGGCACTAACGCCGCCCCGGGCCATAGATCACGCGTCCGGGACGAGCCCCTGTGAGCTCACCGCCATCGACGACCAGCGTGCCATTGACGAGCACATATTCGACGCCTTCGGCGTACTGATGAGGCTCCGAGAACGTAGCGCGATCCCTTACTCGAACGGGGTCGAAAACGGCAATGTCGGCGAAGAGCCCCTCTCGCAATAAGCCTCGGTCCCGCAGGCCGAGCCGCTGAGCCGTGGCACTACTCATTTTTCGGATTGCCTCTTCGAGCGTCAGAACGCCACGCTCCCGCACGTAACGTCCTAAAACGCGGGCGAAGGTACCATATTCGCGCGGGTGCGGCACACTCTGCCCGAAGACCGACACACCGCCATCTGAACCGATAGCGGTCACCTGATGCTGCATAATCCGCTCGACGTCCGCCTCGCCCATTACGTGGTAGATTGCACGCGCGCCTCCGCCTTCCACGATCTCCATGACCAACTCGGCTGCATTGGCGACCGTTACCTCGACCGAACGATCCGAGAGAATTTCCGAGAGGCTCTTCCCTTCGAACGACTGGTTCCAGTCGCAGAGCCCGATGACTACATTCTTAGGGTCACCGCCACCGCGGTCGTGTTCGATCCAATAGATGATCTCCTGCTTGATGCGACGCCGTGTTTCCGGATCCAGGAGACGCGTAACAAGTTCGGCCGTGCCGCCTTCCTGAGCCCACTGCGGCACCATCGCGGTAATCGAGGTCTGCGACGCGGTGTACGGGTATTGGTCGATTGTGATATCGACCCCGCGCGCACGTGCATCGTCGACCAACGCGAGGCTGTCAACACTCTGCCCCCAGGAGTCGTGGCCGAGTGCCTTGTGATGTGTCATCTGTACCGGAAGTCCTGCTTCCTCTCCGATCCGGATTGTCTCACGAACGGAGTCGAGCAGCCCCTGAGCCTCGTCGCGCATGTGCGAGATGTAAATTCCGCCGTACTCAGCGACAATTTTGGAAAGCTCGATGACTTCCTCCGTCGACGTGAAGCTCCCCGGTACGTAGAATAATCCAGTGGATAGCCCGAGAGCGCCTTCTTCCATAGCCTGTGCAACAAGTGATCGCATCCGACCGAGCTCGTCTGGCGTCGGCTTCCGGTCGTCATCCCCAAGAACCGCGCGACGGATCGTGCCCTGACCAACATACACCGCCCAGTTTGGGCTGATCCTAATCTCCGTAATGTGCGCTAAATGCGCACCAATCGGAAACGGTGAGTTGCCGTCGTTGCCCTCGGTCAGTGTCGTTACACCCTGTAGGAGCACGTTGTCAGCCGTAGGCACCTGGAAAATACCCTGTAATGCATGTGTATGGGGATCGATGAAGCCAGGGGTAACCACGAGCCCATCCGCGTCAATCACGCGACTCGCCACAGCATTGGACAGATCGCCAATACTTGTAATCCGCTCCCCACGTACTCCGACGTCGGTGCCGACCCACGGGTTACCCGTGCCATCGATGACCTGCCCACCACGGATAATTAGATCGAATAACTGAGCGTCTTGTGCCGCCAAAAGTGGTGTCGGCAGCACCAGGACGACCAGAAGAAGGACAGCTCGCACACTCATCGTCATCAACCTACCGATGAGACTCGACCCACGATTGAACCTCTGCAAGCACCGTAGCGACAGCCAATGGGTTGGTCGACTGAGGTGTCTTGTGATTGTCAACCGAACCGCGTCCCGTCATCTGAACCCTCATGTCGCTGTCGAACCGTTCGTTGTACCCCTTCCACTCTTCAGGGGTTAACGAGGTAAAGTCATGACCACGTGCGACTAAGTCGCGCACGATCCGACCCACCACCTCATGAGCTCGACGGAACGGCAAACCACGCTTAACCAAATAATCAGCGATATCGGTTGCCAGGAGCAAGCCCATGGCCGCGGCCTCGGTCTGGTCAGTTCGGATCGTGAGACTTTTGACAACCACGGCCGTCGCCTCCAGCGACGTGAGCACCGTGCGTTCGGCGTCGAACAGCGCTTCCTTATCCTCTTGGAGATCCTTGTTGTACCCGCTGGGGAGCCCTTTCATCGTCGTCAGCCAGCCAAGTAGATGACCCAGAACCCGCCCGGTCTTTCCACGTACTAACTCCAACGGGTCAGGGTTCTTTTTCTGCGGCATCAGGCTACTTCCGGTAGCAACGCGATCCGCTAGCTCGAAGAAGCCGAACTCCTCGCCCGTGAAGATGACAAGGTCTTCCGCGAGACGACTGAGGTGCACCATCACGAGTGAGTAAGCGTGAAGCGAGGTCGAAACAAAGTCTCGATCAGCCACGGCATCCACGCTGTTTGCTACGACGCGCGAGAAACCTAATCGCCGAGCGAGCACGACCAGGTCAACAGCGTAGCTGGTACCGACGACTGCCCCAGACCCGAGGGGCAACGCGTCAGACTCGTCGCGAGCATAGGACAGTCGTGCGTGGTCCCGTCGAAGCGCCGCCACGTGGGCAAGAAAAAAGTGCGCGACGAGCATCGGCTGAGCACGCCGCAGATGTGTGTAGGCCGGCATCACCGTTTGACCTGCGACACCTGCACGATCAGCCAGAGCGGCCACTAACTGCACTACCGCCTGTTGCAGGACCGGGAGACGCCGTCGGAGATACAGCCGTAGATCCAGCGAGATCTGTTCGTTACGGGAACGACCAGTGTGCAACCGACGCCCGACGTCGCCGATGCGCTCAATTAACTGCCGCTCGACGAACGCGTGGATGTCTTCGTCAGTACCGCTAAGAAATGCCGGGTCTCGGCGACCGCGTTCACGAATCTCGCTTAGTGTTGACCGAATCACCGACCCATCATCTGCCGAGAGTACCCCCGCATCGATCAGCGCGTCGGTCCAAGCGAGGCTCCCTTCGATGTCGTCCTCGAAAAGTTGACGGTCGAACTGAAAAGAAGCCTGAAACTCGAAGACCCCGGCGTCCGGCGAATCGGCGAATCGACCAGACCAAAGATGGCGTTCGTTAGTCATCGGCTCCTACGGATCCCCAAGCATTAGGTATGTGCTACTCGCCGGAGTCAACCTCATTCGGCGGTGCAGCAGTGGGTAGCGCCTGTTCTTGGTCTACGTGAATCTTCTGGGCTGCGAGCTCGACGGGTAAACCCCAAATCTTAATGAAACCTTCAGCCGCCGCATGGTCGAACTTATCTCCTTCGTCGTAGGTCGCCAGCGACGTGTCATATAAGGCGTACGGTGATCTGCGCCCGACCACCCGACAGTCACCCCTGAACAGCTTGACGCGAGTGGTCCCGCTGACGCGCTCTTGCACCTTGCCCACAAACGCGTCGATGGCTTCGCGCGTTGCTGTAAACCACAGGCCGTTGTAGACCAAGTCGGCGTAGGTCCGTCCTAGGTCGTGTTTGAGCCGTTCGAGATCACGGGGGATAACCATCGCCTCGAGTTCGAGATGTGCCATGTGGAGAACCGTAGCGGCCGGAGCTTCGTAGATCTCTCGTGATTTGATTCCAACGAGCCGATTTTCCACCATGTCGATCCGGCCGACACCATGCGCGCCAGCGATGGTCTCGAGCGACTTGATTAACTCAGTGAGCGGCATCGCGACACCATTCACCTTGGTTGGCACACCCACCTCAAATTCGATCTCGATGTATGCAGGCTCATCTGGCGTCTCAGTGGGTGATTTTGTCAACGCATAAATATCTTCCGGAGGCTCCGTCCAAGGATCTTCCAGAACTCCGCATTCAATCGAACGGCCCCATAAATTCGTGTCCGTGCTGTACGGGTTGTCGACGGAAGCTGTCACGGGAATACTGTGCGCGTGCGCATATTCAATTTCATCGGGTCTGTTCATTCCCCACTCACGCGCCGGTGCAACGACTTCGATCGCCGGGTTGAGTGCCCGCGCCGAGACGTCTATCCGTACCTGATCATTGCCCTTGCCAGTGCAGCCATGCGCGATCATTTCCGCGTCCTCTATTTCGGCAATCTCGACTAGCTTCTTCGCGATAAGCGGACGCCCGAGCGCGGTGGCAAGAGGATACTTGTCCTCATACACAGCACCTGCTTGGAGCGCGGGAAGAATGTACTCCTGCGCGAAAATCTCACGCACATCAACCACATGCGCACGAACCGCACCAACAGCCATTGCGCGTTCACGAACGTCGTTAAGCTCCTTGCCTTGACCCAGATCCATTGTTACAGCCACGACTTCAGCGTCGTACTTGTCTGCGAGCCACCGCACAGCAATCGAGGTGTCTAATCCTCCGGAATACGCCAACACAATCCGTTTCATGAACCTAGCTCCTGGCTCCTGTGGGAATCCTTCTACCCTCTTGCCCACCCTTCGAACAGTCTTGTTACTTCTCGGCTGGCACGAGCATGTCGCGTAATAACCAGAATCGTGTCGTCGCCAGCCACCGTACCGAGCACTTCCGGTAGGTCCGCGCGGTCAATCGCCAAGGCCAGAGGCTGCGCCTGTCCCGGCTCCGTCCGCAAGACCAGCAGTTGCTGCACCTGGTCGACTCGGCGGAGGTATTCCCCGACCGCCCGACGGACGGCCGCGTCGGCGGTCTCGCGGCTCCCGCTGTAAGCCGCCGGTCGTTCATAGGCGCCGTCCGAGGATCGCTTAACCAAACGCAACTCTTTGATGTCACGTGAGATCGTGGCCTGAGTCGCGTGAAAACCGCGCACACGCAACCGCTGACGCAACTCGTCCTGGCTGTGGATTGATTCGCGCAATACCAGGTCCTGGATAGCCGCCTGCCGATAGTGTTTCATATTTATGCAGATATTCGCATTAGTATACACTCCTAGCCACTATCGAGCAAATAGCATTAATGGCTGTTTTTACTATTGTTTAGGGAAAATTGGCGCTAAATAAACTTTTCCAGTTGACGGTAGTGCCTCAGACACGTATAAATAGTCTTGTAATAGTATAAATATTCATGTCTAAAATGCGGGTTGGTATCGCTGGCGCCACCGGGTACGCAGGTCAAGAGCTCTTGCGTCTGATTGCACGTCACCCGCATGCGGAGATCACGGTTGCAATGGCCTCAAGTGCAAGCGATGGAGCTCGTAGATTACCTAAACTGACGGGCCTCTGGGACGGCACCGTGGTTCCGTTCTCAATTGACACTTTGGTCCGTGAGGTGGACGTAGTTTTTCTTGCGCTGCCCGAGAACGTTAGCGCTGACATCACGCCACGGATATTGGAACGCGAGATCCGGGTGTTTGATCTGTCTGGGTCGTTCCGCTTACGAGATCCCGAAGCGCGCCGGCACTGGTATCCAAAGACACCTGTACTCGGGGACGGCGCCGGCGTGGTCTATGGATTGACGGAACGTCGACGCACGGAACTCAAGAACGCGCACCTTGTCGCCTGCCCTGGATGCTATCCGACGGCTGCACTGCTCGCTCTGGAACCGCTCGCCGAGGCAGGACTTCTTGAGGGCGATATCATTATCGACGCAAAGTCTGGAATTTCCGGCGCCGGCAAGAAACCAAACGAGCGAACCCACTTCTCCGAGTGCCACGGGAACGTGTCAGCTTACGGTGTCTTTTCCCACCGGCATGGGGCTGAGATCGAGCAGGAACTCGGCCGTCGTGTAACGTTCGTGCCTCATCTGGTACCGCTTGACCGAGGCATCCTGGAGACCATCTACGCCAGGGTTCCAGAAGGCACGTCGCCGTCAGCTATCACCAACGCATTCGAGCAAGCGTACCGGGATGCCTCATTTGTTCGTCTTCATAGCGACTCGCTTCCGGAGATCAAGCACGTCGCCTACACTAATTTCTGTGACATCGGTTGGTCGCTTGATACCAATCAAGGGCGGCTGGTGCTCGTTTCCTGCCTAGACAACCTCATCAAGGGCGCCGCTGGTCAGGCCGTCCAGAATTTCAACGTCGTCCTCGGTTTCGACGAGCAAGAGGGGCTCCTCTGATGGCCACTGGTGCACACGCCAAGCACCCCGCAAAGGAGGCGCGTAAGGGTCCTGGGAAACATGGTCGACCGGTCGTCATTAAATTGGGTGGTGAGTTGCTCGAAGAACCCCATCGATTGCGGCGAATTGCCCGAGCGCTGGTCCGGATCCCAGCCAGCGCTCGTCTCGTGGTAGTACACGGCGGTGGTCGTGAAGTGGACACCGAGATGGCCCGGGCCGGCATTCCAAAGCGGGCGGTCGATGGCCTGAGGATCACCGACGCGTCTACCCTGGACATCATCCTCGGAGTGTTGGCCGGCCGGGTGAACACACGACTCGTAGCCGCAATTGGTGCCGCTGGTCGGAGTGCAGTGGGGCTGACGGGAGCCGATGCCAGGATCACACGTGTCCGGCGCGCTCGGCGGTATCGGGCAACCGACGGCTCACGGGTTGATCTCGGGTTTGTTGGACTTCCGGCGGGCAATAGGCCACCGAGATTCATCGCAGATCTGTGCCGCTCAGGCCACATACCGGTTGTCGCCAGCATAGGCAGCGACGCGGCGGGCCGCTTGTACAACGTAAATGCCGATACGCTAGCTGGTGATCTGGCTGAACGGCTCGGTGCACAGCGATTAATCATGGCAGGCACGACGGGCGGAGTGCTCGACGAGGCGGGCCGTACGATTTCCGAGGTGGATAACAAAGCGTTCATCCAACTGATTCGGGAGGGTAAGGTCAGCGTCGGCATGATCGCCAAACTGCTGGCTTGCCGGGCGGCATCGCAAGGCGGCGTGGGTTATGTCGAAATCGTCGACGGGCGAAGGAACTCAGCCTTTGATCTTAGTCGCTACGGTGGAAAAGACACGACAATTATCACTGGTGGTCACGCGAGAGGAGACAGAGACCGAAAATCAAGGTAGATAAATGACAACTTCGGATGATGTTCGGCACATCGAGGCAGCTCACCTGCTCCAAGTGTATCGGCGCTTACCGATTGTGCTGGTACGCGGCCAGGGGACACATGTGTTCGATGCCGACGGCCGCGAGTACCTCGACCTCTTGTCGGGTATCGGCGTGGCATCGCTTGGTCATGCGCATTCTGGGCTAGCTGAAGCAATTGCTGAACAAGCACGCGTTCTCGTACACACTTCTAACTTGTACTTTCACCCGCTCCAAGGGAAGGTAGCTACTCGACTGGCACGCCTATCTGGCTTACCCCGGACCTTTTTCTGCAACAGCGGCACCGAAGCGGTCGAAGCGTGCCTTAAGTTTGCCCGCCGTTACTGGCACACTAAGGGAGAGTCCACCCGCACGTGCATAGTTGCATTCGAACAATCGTTCCACGGGCGAACGTTTGGGTCGTTGTCGGTTACGGCTGACGCGCACTATCGGGAACCCTTCGCACCATTGGTGCCAGGCGTGACTTTCGTGCCACCAACAGACCCAGCTGCGGTCCGAACAGCGGTATCCGTAAACACGGCCGCGATCATCGTCGAACCAATTCAGGGAGAAGGAGGTGTCCGACCGATACCGCAGGTAACGGCCGATGCTATCGGGGCTGTATGCGCTGAAACGGGTACGCTCCTCATTGCCGACGAGGTGCAGTGCGGTCTTGGGCGCACGGGCTCACCGTTCTTCGCCAACGCGCTCGATCTACGACCTGACCTCATGGCGCTCGGTAAGGCTTTGGGTGCGGGCATGCCTGTAGGAGCCGCGCTTTTGAGTGAAGCGGTTGCCGAAACTGTTGCCTTTGGTGATCACGGCAGCACGTATGGGGGCAATCTCCTCGCCTGTCGGGCAGCGTTAGTTTTTCTCGACGCCCTCGAGGGAGGACTCTTGGAGCGAGTCAAGGAGGCGGGGCTTCGTTTGGAACGGGGGTTACGAACCCTTGCGGCTGACCATGACGTCATCGGCGAAATCCGTGGTACCGGCTTGATCTGGGGCATCGACGTCGAACAAGCCGTTGCCGACCGAATCGTTCAGGCGGCCCTAGATCGTGGTCTATTGATCAATCGGACGGATAGCACGGTTATCCGACTGCTGCCACCGCTAACGATCAGCGATGCGGACATTGACGAAGCCCTGGTTCGGCTGAATGGTGCGTTACAGGATGCAAAAGTAGCATGATCGAGACTAATCTGAGGCAAGCAGACAAAGAGCAGCTTACACCCCGGGCAGGCGCCGATGACCTGAAGATGGTCGTGCGTCCAGCGCGTCCAGATGAAACGGATATCCTCTTCGGGTTGATTCACGAAAACCTCGAACCCGGTCACCTGCTCCCACGACCGCGTGGGGAGATTGCACTTCACGCACCTCGTTTCTTAGTCGCCGCCGGGCGGCTGGCTCAGGTCTTAGGCTGTGCTGAATTGTCACCCTTGGGTCCGACGATCGCTGAGGTTAGATCACTCGTCGTAACCGACGGCTTTCGAGGACGAGGTGTCGGAAGCCGACTCGTACGCGAGCTCCTGGATGCCGCGCGGCATCAGGGCTTTCTGACTTTGTGCGCCTTCGTGCACCAGCCTCGCACATTTGTCCGCCTGGGATTCTCGATCGTGCCTCATCTGTGGATTCCAGAGAAGATCTCGACCAATTGCCACACGTGCAAGTGGTTCCGGCGGTGTGAGCAATACGCCGTGGTTTTCGACCTCACGCGAGTAAGGTGCTAGAACAAATGATCAAATCGATCGGCGGCGGCGTCACAGCGCCCACCGGATTTCGTACTGCCGGCGTCAGGTGTGGGATCAAGAAGTCTGGTCTCGACCTTGCTCTCATCGTCTCAGACACGCCGGCGAACGCTGCAGCTGTGTTCACGACTAACCGTGCGGTGGCTGCGCCGGTGGTTGTTTCGAAAAACCATCTCTCGCGGTCTGAGGGCCTGGTGAAAGCGATCGTGGTCAACAGCGGCTGTGCAAACGCGTGCACCGGCGAACTGGGCATAGTTGTCGCGTATGAGATGGCGGCGGCTACCGCGCGGACAGTGTCGTGCCCTGCCGAGCAGGTACTCGTGGCATCGACTGGGGTCATCGGATTACCACTCGACCTCGATCGGATTGTGATTGGAGTCGACCAGGCATGGCGGGCCCTTGACCGAGAGTCACACCGAGCCGCAGCCGAAGCGATAATGACGACCGACCGAGGCCCAAAGGAAGCGGCCGTCCGGGTGTCCACTCCGGATGGTACGTTCGTGGTCGGCGGCATGGTCAAAGGGGCCGGCATGATCGAACCACAGATGGCCACAATGCTTGGATTCCTGACAACCGATGCCGCGATTCCAGTCAGTCGTCTCCGCAAGGCGCTCGTCACGGCGAACGAAGACACCTTCAACGCGATCACAGTCGATGGTGAGTCGTCGACAAACGATACGGTGTTTGCACTTGCCAACGGTGCAAGCGGTGTCACAATTGACGACACTTTGTATTCGAGTTTCGTGACTGCACTCCGCGATGTCAGTCAAACACTGGCCCAGGAGGTAGTCCGTGGCGCCGAGGGCGCTACAAAACTGGTCACAGTGCACGTGACCGGAGCACGGTCTTACGACGATGCGAAGCGAACAGCTCGTGCAATCGCTAATTCACCACTCGTGAAAACAGCTATTCACGGTGGTGACCCGAACTGGGGCCGTCTTATTGCGGTTGCCGGCCGGGCAGGTGTCTCGTTCGACTTGGCACGCGCACGCGTGAAGATTGGCGAGGTGGTGCTATTTGCCGACGAGACGATCCACGCAGAGAGAGAACCGACTGCGGCCGAGCACCTCCGCGGCCGAGAAGTAGAAGTGACGGTGGACCTGGGCACTGGCGGCGATCACGACGCCACCATGTGGACCTGCGATTTTAGTGCTGAATACGTACATATCAACGCCGACTATCGCACCTGAGGCACAGTGACCGATGCGACGCACAACCACGGAATCATCAGCCAAAATCCACAGCCAGGCCGTTGATCGTGAGCACACGGCTCAAGCTACCCGCACGGGCTCTGTGACGTTGGAAGGACGCTGTTTCCTGTCCGTTCTCGATTTCGACTCAGCAGACCTCGAACATAACCTCTCGCTCTCCGCAGCGCTCAAGCGCGACCGCCGGCTAGGGCGTGAAGAGGCGACCTCCGCAGCACTTGACGGGACCACAGTTGCCCTCCTGTTCGAAAAGCCGTCATTGCGCACACGCTCGACGTTCGAGATTGCGATCCGTGAACTGGGTGGGAATTTCATTGGTCCTTCAGCTGATGTTGCACTCGGTCAGCGTGAATCGTTGGCCGACGTTGGTCGCAGTCTCGAGCGGTGGGTCGCCGGTGCCGTTGTGAGAACCTTCGAACAGGCACAGCTCACCGACTTGGCGATGGCCACGAGCACGTTACGTGTGATCAACGCACTCACCAACGAAGAGCATCCGTGTCAGGCGCTCGCGGATTGCCTGACGCTGCAGGAACGGTGGGGTGAGGTCCGTGGAAAAACTGTAGCTTTCGTCGGGGACGGAAACAATGTAGCCACGTCACTGGCCCAGGCGGCCACCATGCTCGGCATCAACGTGCACGTCGCCTCGCCTGAAGGGTTCGAGCTGCCGGCCCGGGCTGACACCGACGTCAGCCGGGTCGCCCAACACGGGGCTGAGCTACGGCGGTTCCGTGACCCGATGGCGGCTGTAAGGGATGCCGATGCGGTCTACACGGACGTTTGGACGTCAATGGGTCGTGAGGCCGAGGTCGCCGTACGACGACGCATCTTCGGTGCCTACCAGGTCAACGATGACCTGATGGCTCTCGCCAAACCTGATGCCTGTTTCCTTCACTGTTTACCGGCGCATCGCGGTGAAGAGGTTACCGATTCGGTGATGGACGGACCGAGCTCGGTGGTCTTCAATCAGGCGGAAAACCGCCTGCACACTCAGAAGGCGTTGTTGTTGATGGTTTTCGAGGATTAGCTACAAAACCTAATAGAAAACCGATCAACTACAAGACGTTGCTAGTTCTTGCCTTCGATCTTGGCTGCTGCCTTCTCGACCTTCTCCACGAGCTTCGCTTTATAGTCCTTGAGTTTCGCCGCAAGTCGTGCGTCGGCGACCGCCAGGATCTGCGCCGAGAGGACCGCTGCATTCGCAGCGCCAGACGACCCAACCGACACGGTTGCAACTGGAACGCCAGGCGGCATCTGCACCGTGGCGAGGAGCGCGTCTAACCCCTGCAACGGCGATGAATCGATCGGTACGCCGATCACCGGAAGCGTCGAGTGAGCAGCTACGACACCGGCGAGATGGGCTGCAGCACCCGCTCCTATGATGAACACCTTGACGCCATGAGTCGATGCTTCAGCGATTAATCGGCTGACACGGTCGGGTGACCGATGCGCTGAAGCAACCGTCATGTGATAGGAAACGCCGAGTTCTTCGAGTACGTCCGCGGCCTTCTGCATGATCGGTGCGTCCGAATCTGACCCCATGAGAATCTGCACCTGTCGCTCAGCCATCTCCCACCTCATCTGCCGCTAGCGGCGACAATCTTAATCGCTTTCTGCCCAATATCGGTACGTATATGTCTGCCGGTAAACGAAATGTGCGCCACTGCTCGATACGCTCGTTCGATGGCATCAGCGTAGGTAGCGCCACGGCCCACGACTGTCAGCACTCGACCACCACTCGTCACGATTTTTCTATCACGGCACGCGGACCCAGCATGAAAGACAACGACACCTGGCTCGGCCTTGGCCGCGTCTAATCCTTCGATCGGAAATCCTATGTCGTATTTTCCTGGATAGCCGCCGGAAGCAAGCACCACCCCAACGTGTGGATCGCTCGTCACCCGCCATGTCACCTCACTGAGGTCACCGGTAGCCGCCGCCAGTAGCACTGGTGCAAGATCGCTCTCGACCATCGGAAGAACGACCTGTGCCTCAGGGTCACCGAAGCGTACGTTGAACTCGACGACCTTCGGATCATCGGTCGTCAGCATAAGCCCTACATAAAGCACGCCGCGATACTCGTACCCCTCCGCCCTGAGCCCCTCTAGGACCGGATCGATTATCTTACTCGTCACCCGCGCTTGGCTCACGTCGGTCAAGAGAGGGCTTGGTGCAAAGGCTCCCATGCCGCCTGTATTCAGTCCTTCATCGCCGTCCTTGGCCCGTTTGTGATCCTGCGCCGATGGCAACATGATTCCACGACGGCCGTCGCAGAGCGCGAAACACGACACCTCCTGGCCGATGAGGCATTCCTCGATAACAACCTGTGCGCCAGCCTCGCCGAACTGGCGGTCGACCATCGCGGCATGAACTGCGGCCTCGGCGGTCGAGCGGTCGGGAGCAATCAGCACACCCTTCCCAGCTGCCAGCCCGTCGGCCTTGACCACAACGGGAAACTCGAAGATGTCACCAGCCGCTGCCGCAAGTGCCTCGTTTTCAGAAACGCAAACGCGGAATCTTGCGGTCGGAATGCCGTGGCGAGCCATGAAGTGCTTTGCGAAGGCCTTGCTCGACTCGAGCCGCGCGACCATACGATTGGGCCCGAAGAGCGGTTTCCCCGCAGCGGCAAAGGTGTCAGCCACGCCACACGCCAACGGTAACTCCGGCCCAATCACCGTAAGATCTACCGCTTCCTGTCTAGCCAACTGCAGGATCGCATCAGGGTCTTCTACCTCGATGGGGACACACCGCGCGTCCTGCATGATGCCAGCGTTACCAGGTGCACAAACCACCTCATCAATCTGTCGTTCTTGTATAAATTTCCAGACCAATGCGTGTTCACGTGCGCCGCTCCCCACCACCAGGAGTTTCATTGAAACATCTCTCTATTAAACAACGCTTTGCGGAGTGCTTGGCTGCAGCCAGCCGCACGGTGCGGCCATTGACGGCAGCTCGGTTTTCGGCCTAAAATGGCAGATTCGCTTCGAAAATAAGAGCCATAGCCTAACACATCTGTTTTGAGATCATTGTTGCAGTTCAGTGGCGGAAGGGGTGATATCCGAGTTGGCAGAAGTCAGAATTCAGGACAGTGAGTCGATCGAGAGTGCCCTTCGCCGATTCAAGCGTAAGGTTCAGCAGGAAGACATTATCAAGGACATCAAGAAACACTCCTTTTACTTGAAGCCTGGTGACAAGCGCCGAGCAAAAGAAGCGCTGGCACGGAAGCGGTCGCGTAAAAAGATACGTCGGGAGTTCGACTGAGGATGCCTGGCACAAAAAATCAAGGGCCATGCGCGATGCATGGCCCCTTTTCCTTTCGAGCATGACGTGTGTTGCCCTTTGGATAGTCGGTATATTACTCAATAATTTATAGACCGTTCGGGCCGTTAGGTGCCCCCTAGAGCATTCATGTCCGAGTTCAACCTCCAAGCGGAATCGGTCGACGTTGAACAAATCATGGATCAGATCCGTGCGCGTATCCGCGAGAAGCGTGGCGTAGACTACACCGAGGAGCAGATTCGGGAGATGGCCGGCGTCAAACTTGAGCGCTTTCTTGATCCGAAAAATGTCCGGTCCGATTTGATCGAGCACTACCCGAACCAGTCCTTCAAATTTGATCCTGAATCAATCTACAGATCTTCACGCGGGCCGGCTGGAAAACTGTTGTACATGATTCGATGGCTGCTTCGCCCAGTGCTTAAGCTCTTTTTCAACCCGACTCCCATCGTCCATGCTCTCCATATCCACTCCGCGCGCGCTGACCTCGACGCGCTAACCTACCAGCTCCTCAACAACCTCGTTGTAGAGATGACACGCCTCTCAATTGACGTTAAAAACTACAAGATGCGAGTTGAATCGATCGCTGGGCGGCTCGACTTCACCGAACGGCGAGCTCGAGCGCTGGAAAGTATCGTGCAGTATCGCTCGGGTAGCGATGCACTGGCGGAAGTAGGTGGCGTGAGCAAGGGGCAAGCGGGCGACGAAGCCCCTGGAGGAACGGAGCGGAAACGACGGCGGCGTAGACGCGGACGGCGACGTGCCGTAACAACTCCACCTGCGGGTGAAACGCCGGGAGCGACCACCCCGAATGCCTCTAGCGGTACTGGCGCCTCTGAGGCCAGTTCATCTTTGACTCCACCAGACCCGACCTTAGTGAGCGGTAATGCACCTGGCAACGAAGCTTCGGTCGCTGACAAGACACCTGCCCCGCTTCCGGCCGAATCCGGTGGCGAGCGCCCACCGAAATCGTGAAACTCGCGGTCGTTGTCCAGCGCTACGGTGCCGATCTTAGCGGCGGCGCCGAGCTGCACGCGCGTTACATCGCGGAACGCCTGGCCGACCACGCTGACGTCGAGGTCCTGACGACATGTGCCAGGGACTACATCACCTGGCGGAACGAGTTCCCACCGGGATCAGACCAGGTGAATGGGTTGCCCGTTCGTCGATTCGAGGTGAGTCGAGAACGCAACCCCAACGACTTCGGACGTCGCTCGGAGTATGTTTTCCGTAAGACCCACTCGCTGGTGGACGAGCTCCGCTGGCTTCGGTCCGAAGGCCCCACAAGTCCATCACTTATCAACTACGTTCGCCACCAAGCATCCGCCTACGATTACTTCATCTTCTTCAGTTACCGCTACTATCTCGCGTATCACGGTATTCAGTCGGTTGCTTCGCGCGCTGTCCTCGTGCCGACTGCCGAGCGCGATCCAGCGCTCGGTCTCGCGATTTTCACACCAGCGTTCCGAAACGCCAGGGCTGTTATGTACAACTCGTTCGAAGAACGCAGCCTCATTCAGCATGTGTCTGGCAACAACGATGTACCCGGTGTCGTGGTAGGAGTCGGCTCAGAAGTGCCAGACCAGCCGTGTCCGAGACGGTTCCGTGAACGAACTGGAATCCGGGGGCGTTTCGCTGTCTACGTGGGCCGGATCGACGAGAATAAAGGCTGCGGTGAACTGTTTAGGTATTTTCGGCGCTACGCAGCCAGTTCACTGCAATGTCCGCAATTCGTGTTAGTGGGCCAACCCGTCATGGCGGTACCGAGTCACCCTCGGATTCATCACTTAGGATTCGTGACGGACGAGGAGAAATTCGACGCGATGTCCGCTTCAGATCTGTTGATCATGCCATCCTATTTTGAGAGTCTGTCAATCGTGACGCTCGAAGCGTGGGCACTGGGTCTACCGGTTCTCGCCAACGGTAAGTGCGATGTGCTTCGAGGGCAGACAGTTCGTAGCAACGCAGGTTTGTACTACAACAGCTATGAAGAGTTCGCCGAGGCGTTCCACCTCCTCGGGTCTAATCACCGGTTACGAAAGACGTTCGGCCGAAATGGTCGTACGTATTTCGAACGTCACTACACCTGGCCGGTTGTGATAAAGAAATATCTGGACATGCTAGATCGGCTTCGCCGCGATGAGGGAGAGGGAATCCAGCGCTCATTCGAATCGCTACCCGGATGGTTGGCTCGGCGCAGGCGGATTGTTCCGCCTGCCAAGGAACTCGTCGACGCGTTGCCAAACGGCGCGGTTTCGGCTGACGAGCATGCGGAGAACTACTGAGTTGCCCTCGGAAACTTTTCCTAACGGCGGAGTGCACCAGGTGGTGGCAACCCTGGGATACGGAGACGCTATCGGTAACGAGGCGCTCGGGATCCAGCGGGTGCTTCGCGAGAACGGATACGACTCGCGCATCTACGTCCAGACAGCCGACCCGCGTCTCGAGGATCTAACGTCAGACTACCGAGATCTCATTGATGTCAGCAGGCCAGATAACATTCTTATCCACCACTTTTCGATCGGCTCGCGGGCTTCTCGTGTTGCCTTCGCACTACCAGACCGCATGATGCTCATCTATCACAACATCACGCCGCCTGAGTACTTCATTAACGTGAATCAGACGCTCATGCAACTCTGTTTCAATGGCCGACGTGAGTTAGGTGCCTATAAATCCCGTTGCGAGCTGGCGGTCGGCGACTCGGCCTTCAACCGCTTGGAATTAGACCTGCTGGGCTTTCCGCGAACTGGCGTCCTGCCTGTAGTCCCAAACTTCGAGCATCTCGAGGGAACGCCTCGGCGCCACCTTGCCGATGAATTCGACGATGCATGGACTAATATCCTTTTCGTCGGACGGATGATTCCGAATAAACGGATTGAGGATCTGGTCCGTTTTTTTCACAGCTATCACTTTAACTACAACCAAGCTTCGAGATTATTGCTCGTTGGCCCTCACAGTGGATTTGAAGGATATGTGGCGGCCCTTTACGATTTGATTGCAACACTCGATACGCCAAACGTTCACTTGATTGGGCATGTGTCGAACGAAGAATTGACTGCACTCTATAATGTCTCGGATCTGTTTCTCTCGGCCAGCGAGCACGAGGGGTTTTGCGTGCCGCTCGTCGAGGCGTTCTACAAGCGTGTGCCGGTCATCGCCTTTGCCGCGACCGCTGTTCCGGACACGATGGACGGAGGTGGGGTTCTTTACGACAACAAGGATCCGAGGCACGTTGCTTCGATCATGAACACGGTCCTCACGGATACCACGTTGCAGGAGGAAATCATACGAGCACAAGACATCGCGGTCGAACGGCTACTCCGGAAAGATTTTTCAAGCACATTGCTTAGGTTCCTCGATCAGGTGCGGCGCGCACCACACGTGGAACAGCCTCGTGTCACCTGGGACTTCTGGCATCAATTCGACAGGTCAGAGGCACTCGACGAACTGCAGCAATATCGCCCCTCGGCGTTCGGGGCGTTGTCGAAGGAATCAGAACGCAGGAAGTAGAACGGCAGGAAAGAAACAGTTGATTTTATCGTTTCTCTCTTACCCTTCTACCATTTATCTCAAACTTTTTGAGTAATGGTTATCAACCAGTGGATCCCAGCCGCTCATCGTGGTGACGCGGTCGGCGACAGCGCCTGTCGAGTCCGGCGCCTCTTGCAGCGTCGTGGGTACACAGCGGAAATCTACGCTCTAACGATTGACGACGAACTTCGGAGCGATATCCGCCAATTTTCTGACCCGGCATCGCGGCAGGGGGACATCACGATCCTTCACTTCGCAGTGCCGTCTCCCATGAGTTCCGCGCTGGCCGAACTCACGAGAGGACGGGTCCTCCAGTATCACAATGTGACGCCGGCCCATTTCTTCGCACCGTATGACCCTGACATCTTTCGGATCGCCGCGCTGGGACGGCGCGAACTCGAAAGTCTCGCCGGACGTGTCGACCTCGCACTCGGGGACTCCGATTACAACCGCCAAGAGCTCGAGTGTCTCGGCTTTAAATCAACTGGGATTATGCCCATTCTCGTCGACGCTGAACGTCTAGGCCGTGCCGAACCTCGGCCAGCGCTGGAACGCGTGCTTCGTGACGGAATGACCAACATCTTGTTCGTTGGACGCGTTGCACCGAACAAACGGCTCGAGGATCACATCAGACTTGCCGAGCACTATAAGCGCTATGTCAACACAAAATACCGGTTTATTTTCGTCGGCCGAGTGGATACCGTCCCTCGCTACTATGCAACGATCCAGGCCCTAATACAGCAATACGAGATGCTTGCTGAGCGTTTCTGGTTCACCGGACCTGTGCCTGACGCCGAGCTGGCAATTTACTATCGAACAGCTAGCGCGTACGTATCGTTGAGCGAACACGAAGGCTTTTGCGTCCCACTGGTTGAGGCCATGTCGACTGACGTGCCGATCCTCGCCTACGGCTCAGGGGCAGTGCCGGAGACCCTCGGAGGTTCTGGGCTTTGCTTTACACCAAAAGATTTGGAGCGGGCTGCTGAGCTTCTTGGCATGCTGGTGTACGATAATGAATTGCGAACGTCGGTAATTGCTGGACAGCGGAAACGCCTCGCGTATTTTTCAGAAGCGCGGGTGGAAACTGCACTCGACTTGATGCTATCAACCTTAAACTCGTGAAGATTGCTTTCATCGTTCAACGCTACGGTGCCGAGATCCTCGGAGGATCCGAATATCACTGCCGGCTCATTGCGGAGCGCCTCTCCGCACGTCATGACGTCGAAGTGCTGACCACCTGTGCGCGTGATTACACGACTTGGGAGAACGCCTATCCTGAAGGCGCAGACAGGATTTGCGGCGTCACCGTTCGGCGATTTGCTAATACGCGAACGCGTGATCTCAAGTCATTCAACGCCTATTCAAGTTGGATCTTCAACAACCCGCATTCAGCAAAGGACGAGGCGCAATGGCTCGAACAACAAGGCCCTTGGTGTCCTGCTTTGTTGGAATATCTTGAGCAGCGTCACAAGTCGTATGATGCTTTGATCTTCTTTACTTATCTGTATGCACCAACCGTGCTTGGGCTCCGTATCGATCCGAAGCGTAGCATCCTCGTGCCCACGGCCCACGACGAACCGGCGATTGGTCTCGATTTGTACCGGCAGGTCTTTTCCATGCCAGCCGGCATCGCGTACAACACCGGTGTTGAACGCAGCTTTCTACGCGCCAGATTCGAGATCCGAGCCAAGACTGAAGAGATTGTTGGGTGCGGGGTCGACCTTCCGCCACACCTGGAAGAACCTGACGGGGAACGACTGAACAGCGAAACAGCTACTGGAGCGGAGAAAGATGAACCGGCGGCGACGGCGGACATGCGTGGTGCAGTCTTTCGACGCCGCCATCGGCTGTATAACCCGTTCGTACTCTACGGAGGACGGATCGACCCAGGCAAAGGATGTGAAGAGTTAATTGAATACTTCAGCACTTATGCTGCTGCTGAGGGAGATGCGACTTTGGCGCTCATGGGAGTCAAGCTCATGCCGATTCCCGAAGAACCATTCGTGCGCTTCGCGGGTATGCTATCAGAGGCGGAGCGACTGGAAGCACTTGAGGCAGCTACCGTAGTCGCTGTACCTTCCCCGTACGAAAGCTTGTCGCTGCTCGCACTCGAAGCATTCGCTGTCGGTACCCCCGTACTGGCCAACGCCCGCAGTGATGTTTTGACCGACCACTGTCAGCGCAGCAATGCGGGCCTGTTCTACGCGGACCGCGACGAGTTCGTCGAGTGTCTAAAGCTGCTGGTCAGAAACGAGGCATTGCGTACCGCCCTTGGTCGGAACGGCCGTTCGTACGTCAAGGCCAACTACAGCTGGAACATGATCCTCGACAAGTATGAGCACATGATCGGCGCACTCACCGGCCTTAGCACCCATAAAACATCGCGCAGTCCTCGCGGACGTGGAGCTAACTCGCGCTGATTATTATCGAAGATCTAGTTACCAAACGCATCGTCCTATCACCTGGGAGTTGCATCTGAGCTCTGGTGTCTTTCCTCAGCACCAAGATCTAGTTCGCACGACTGAGATCCTTCTCGACGTGGTTAGTATCTGGTTTGTCGTTCTTGGGCTTAGTACGACCTGAGGGATTCTCCGTCGACGACATGTGGGAGGTTAAACTCGATGACTTTAATGCGTCGCTCGCGGGACGTTTGCGCTGTGAACGAAGGCCGTAGCGTTTGATCATCTCGTTAAGAGTAGTCGGCTTGATTTGGAGGAGCTCGGCCGCTCGCTTCTGCACGCCACCAGCCGCCTCGAGCGACCGTGCAATCAACCTTGCTTCCATGTCTTCCATGACCTTTTTTAATGGAATCCCTTCTGCTGGCATGTTGAAATTTGGCAGCTGGAACGAGTGTGTGGCTCGGAGCGAATCTGGGATCAAATTGGCCCCGATCTGCGAGCCGGACGACAGCACGACAGCTCGTTCGATAACATTCTCGAGCTCCCGCACATTCCCCGGCCAGTGATAATCCTCGAGTAACCGCAACGCGTTGGCCGTGAGGTCGAGTCCGAGCTTCTTATTCTCTTCCCCGTACTTTTCCAAGAAGTGCTTCGTCAGCACTGGGATGTCTTCCTTCCGATCGCGAAGAGGCGGTAATTCGACAGTGATCACATGAAGCCGGTAAAAGAGATCCTCCCGGAATCGTCCATCCTCGACCATGCGTTGGAGATCCACGTTCGTTGCCGCGATGATTCGAACATCTACCTTAAGTGTCTCGATTCCGCCCAATCGCATGAACTCGCGCTCCTGCATGACGCGGAGTAACTTGGACTGAGTTTCGAGCGGAACGCTCCCAATTTCGTCGAAAAAGATGCTGCCCTTGTCCGCCAGCTCAAAGAGCCCTTTTTTTTGGTAGGCAGCACCAGTAAACGCCCCTTTTACGTGCCCGAAAAGATTCGACTCGAGAAGGTCTGGTGGCAGGCTCCCGGAGTTTACCGTAATGAATGGCCGATCGGCACGCGGTGAGTTAGCGTGAACCGCGCGCGCAACGAGCTCTTTTCCGGTGCCGCTCTCACCTTGTATCAGGATTGTCGACCGACTTGGCGCTACCTGACTGATTAAGTCAAACACTCGATGCATCGTTTGACTGTTGCCGATGATGTCGTTGAAACGGTTGGCCTGCGCCTGGAGGCTCTGACGCAGCGACCTGTTCTCCGCAACGAGACGGCGCTGCGCTACGGCGTTCCGAACGACGACCAGCACGTCATCGTTCTTGAATGGTTTATCGATGAAATCGAACGCGCCAAGCTTGAACGCCTCTCGCGTGTTACTCGACGTGCCAAAAGCGGTGATCATGATGACAGGAAGATCCTCATCGAGCCGATTCAGCTTATCCAGAGTTTGGATTCCGTCGATTCCAGGCATCATGACGTCGACGACTGCCGCGTCAAAGCCAGCGGTCTTTGCGAGTTTGACCGCCTCCTCCCCAGTGCCAGCCAACCGCACGCGGCACCCCTCTCTGGTGAGCAATGACTCGAGAACCTCGCGCATGATCTCCTCGTCGTCAACGACTAGAATTGAGGCGTCTTTCAGCATAGAAGAGAATTAGGAAACGGTAGCGGTGCGCGTCTTCAACGCCGGCGACGACACAGCCTCGGTTTCGTCTGATGCGAGTGGCAGCGTCAATGTAAAGCGGGTCCCTTGGCCCGGATCGCTCTCGCACTCAATCGACCCACGGTGCTCTTGGATCATGCCATACGTCACTGATAATCCCAGACCGGTACCCTGGTTAGATCCTTTCGTCGTGAAGAAAGGATCGTAGATTCGCGACAGGTGCTCTCGGGAAATCCCAGAACCAGTATCTGCCACCTCGATCACCGCGGTCTTAGTGTCCACGTGGCTCCGAACGGTCAGCCAACCATCTTTGGGCATCGAGTCACGCGCGTTCAGGCATAGGTTGAGAAAGATCTGCTGCAACTTGAATTCCACACCTTGGACGATCGGTGTTTTCTCTGATAACTCGCGTCGCACTTTAATGTTGCCCGCTATCAGTTGATGTTCTAAGAGTACCAACACATCGTTCACCACGGCGTTGACATCCACTGGCCCAGCGGCATCCGAGCGACCCGGTCTGGCGAGGTTCAGGAGGCCGTTGACGATCTTGGCAGCACGGAACGTCTGCCGTTCGATCTTTTCGAGGACTCTGGTCCTAGGATCCTCTGGATCCGCTCCTTTGAGAAGCATCTGAGTGAAGCTGGAGATACCTGTCAAGGGAGTATTGACTTCGTGCGCAACTCCCGCAGCTAGTAGTCCGATCGAGGCCATCTTTTCAGAGATCTGAAGTTTTTCTTCGAGCTGCACGCGTTGGGTGATGTTCTCGATGATGACCATGGTGCCACTCGTGGCACCGTCCGGTGTCAGCAACGGAGCCGTCGCGGCATTCACGAGCAACCGCTGCGGCTTCTCGTCATGTCTCGACAAGAGCGGAATGCGATAAAGTGCCGCACCAGAAGGAGTCTCCGCGCAGGCGTTCTTGAGGACCTCAATAAACGGCTTGTCAAACAATTCGTTTAGCCGCAGGCCGACCGCTGCATCACGCTGAATTCCGTAGATCCGCTCGAGTCCCGCGTTCCAGCGTACAACTCGATCCTCGAGATCAAGTACAACGAGGCCATCGCTGAGAGACTCGATGATGTTCTCACTGAACTGTCGCATGCGATCTAGCTCGGCGGCTTTCACTTGGAGCTGACCGTACAGGCGTCCATTCTCCAAAGCAGTGGCCACCTGACCTGCTACTGCCGCGAGCAGTGCCATATCCTCACTGCTAAGATGCTGACCCATTCCCTTGTGCCCAACACCCATCACCGCTATGGTCCCCTCTTCGGACACACAGGGTACAAAGTAATAAATACCCAGGCCTCGCCAGAACGTCACTTCGTCTGATGGAAGGCGACGTTTCGTAACTGGGTCGTCAAGCACGACGTTGTGACGGTCACGTAGCCGGTCTACAAGCTCAGACCGGTGGGCCAGTTTCGGTGGCTCGGACTCGAATCCAACCCAGCGCAATGGGCGGAAGTCGCCGTTCGATCGCTCGCCCTGATCAGAATTCAGAAAGAGGATCATGCGGTCGACCACTAGTGTCTCGGTCACACGCGTGACCAAACGGTCAGTCAGATGGTTGAGATCGAGATCAGTGTTGAGATCGCGTGCGAAACCAACAAGCGCGCGGCGATAATCGTACCGGTCGCGGTAGTACAAACGGTCGAGCATGGTCTGGATCGCCTTTTTCACCGGTCCAGCCAGCAGCACGACCACCGCGGTCGCGAGTAGAGCGATGATCGAGTTGTGCTCGTCGGAGCCCTCGAGAAACACTTCGCTGGCAAGTTGCTCCAGAAGGAGATAGATCGCAGCCATGGCCGAAACAACCGCTGTGTAGACCAGGCCATGTTTGACGATCACCTCGACATCCCAAAGACGATAGCGGACGATGGCTGCCGCGAACGCGAGAGGAATCAAGCCAAGGGGAATTGCCGTCAAATTGAGCAACTGGCTCGTTTCGAACCCGAGCGCGTACGGCAGGGCTGAACCGAGTGCAAACGGTAGACCGCCAAACACGGCCCCTGAAACAATCCATCGCAATTGTCGTTGGGCGGTCACCGATGGCACCCGTTGCAGGGCGATAATCATGATGGCGAGCCCGCCGATAACGCATGCAGCTAGATACACCATCTCGAGCCGCCACACCCGCTCAACAGCAATGGTGAGACCAGCCTCGCCATTCGACCCAAGGATAATGACTGCCTGTGCAATACCGAGCACTAATGCCGGCACATAAATCAACTCGAACGTGCGGCGCCCGAGACGGTGACGCAGCCAGCCTGGCGATCGTTCCGGAAACACCAGGGCGAAGTGCATAAAGAGTGGCGCGAGTAAGAGGGTCGAGACTTCGTCTGCCCAGAAGAACACCCAGTCGAGCCGGTCTAGGCGCATGCTTGGGGTGAACGCGCACACACCGAAGAACGCAACGGTCAGCCAAAAGAAATGCAGCGTGGCCTGAGAACCGGGCTTGCGCACACGAACCGACGCACCGATCAATAGCGCAAACACTCCCACGCCGACCAGTACGGAGTAGACGACGAAGTTACCACTAGGGACCGGCTGGAGTGTCAACTCACGTAGTTCCTGTGTGCTTATACGGAGCACCGTGTAGGTGAGGTGTGCGCCCTCCTCGCTGGCATGCCAGACGTCGAGGAGGTCGACTTTCGATTCAACCGGTTCACCATTAATGGCAAGCAGCACGTCCCCGTCCTCGACCCCCGCGGTCTTGCCAGACGACCCTGGGGGGACCGCCTCTGCCACTAGCCCCTGCGAACGCTCCAGCCACAGGACTCCGTCCTCAACTTCGGTCCAATTGGCACGGACCACAATATTGGCCGCCGCTAAGCAGAAAAGGACAGCCACAACTCCGACGGCCAGTAGAGCCCGACTCCAATCGCCCCAACGCCGCCAAATGTCTGTGTAGTGTGGGATGGACGTCATAAACCTTTAAACCTAACCGTAGCGGGCTGCAAACAGCGTTCCACGACTGAATGCCATACTTAGGTCACAAACCCAGAAAAATGAAAAGCTTAGGCCTCTCATGTGTCTATTTTAGGTTAAATATTCAACAATATGAATTAATCATCCAAGAAATCGGATTAATAATGCGTGCAAGGAAGAACCCCTGGCCGACCCATGCGGCCTTTTGGTCCAGACCATAACTGGGAAAAAGCAATTAGAAATGTACGACGAGACCACCAAGGAATTGCCTGGGCGGATTCACAACAAGGAGCTCATCGTAGGCCGACGCGCCTGCGACTTGCTCGCGGAACAGACTGCGCAGAGCGATAAGCACCTCCCACTGACTTCCCTCAAACGGCGTGAACGGGAGACCCTGCTTGATTCTGACATCGAACCTAGCAGCAACCCCTGAAGTCAGCACCGCCTCATCAACACGGGAAAAAGCCGTGTTAACACGACACACTAAGAAGATCTCCGTCGCGGTCTCCGGGATCTGCGTCTCGATCGACGTCGTTACATCGTGAAACTTCTCAGTCCCTGTCCGAAATACCCCAACGGTGTACGGTGAGAGGCTAGCAGTGTTCCTGGGCTTCCAGTCAGCGCGTGTGATGCTGTAATCCACGGCACCGTGGAAACGCCCCGCTAGGTCGTGGCTGAAAGTTACTCCCCAACCTTCTGTGTTTACACCACTCGAGCTCGCCACGTAGTAGTGATTCGCGTCAGGAACGATTGACTTCAAATCGACGCCGAACATCGCGACCATCTGGTCACTCACGTCTTGATAGAAGCGTCGCACCCCCAGCACAGACCTCTCGCCCATCTGACGCTCGAACGTCACCTCGAGATGCCTGGCACGTTCCGCCTGAAATGGATCAACCGGTGATAGTGGCGCAAACGACCGTTCCGGAGGTAACCAAACACCTGACGACGGCGGCAGGAACTCCTCGGCACCTGGTGCGAGCATGTTTTGGGACAAGGCAACTCGCACACGGGTTCGTTCAAACGGTGCCACAGTCACTTGAGCCCGTGGGCTGAAGAGCTGCCCGTCTTCTAGATAATCGTACCGCGCCAGGCGCGCGCCATAGTCAACCGACAGGCTCGGTGCCACAGTCCACAGCCCGGCAGCTGCGACGCTTCCTGCCTCCCTGCTACCGAAATCACCCACTGGAACCGGTACGCCCGAAATCGGGCTATTCACTCCACGCATGCGGTGTTTGCTGTAAGACATGCCGATCTGGAGAGCGTGATCCGTGACCAACTCAGCCGCGTACGAACCCGCCAGCACCCATGAAGATGCATCGCCAGTGTTTACGGCGCCACGAAAACCCCAAGCACTTTCTCCCGTCGGTGAACCCAACGAGACGTGGGCAATCTGCCCAGGCACGGCTTCTACCGACCACAACGATGCAGGCGAGTCGATAGTCGCCCGGCTCAGCAGCTGCAGTTCACCCCCCATCGTCATAGAAAAGATGGGTAAGTCATCCACCATGTTGTTCATGGTTGTTCGCCCGATGGTTGTTGTACGTTCACCATCCGTCTTTGCGCCCACCAGCGTGATCCGTTCTTCGGAGTCCTTTAGCACGCTGCGGTGAGCACGTCGCAAGCGCCATGCCTTCTCGCTATGATCGTGTGGGGTTAGCACGGTGGTAGTGCCCGATTGGTCTGGATCGCTGCCTGTAACCACATCCCCGAGCACGCTGTCGCTTGATAGGGCGAAGCTATCAAGATAATCGCTCGTTGGCGGTCCGAACCCGGCTGCGATCATCACCTGGGTGGTTCCGACTGGATCCGCTCGTAATGTAATGGCCCGCAGCGTGGGGACACCAGCCGAAACATCGACTACGACGCGCTGCACGGTCGTGAACCCAGACAGGTGGGCACGGAGCAGGTAACGTCCCGGCGGTAGACCACGGAATTCGAAGCGTCCGTCGGCATCACATACTGCAAGCGATGTACCCACGGGCCCGGATGCCGAGATGAGGGCCCGGCCCATGGGCGCGCCAGTATCATTGATCACGGTACCCAACAAAAACCCGGAGTGCGCCGAGGCAGTATTCGTGATCGCCGTCTTAGCGGTGGCCTCAGGCTTTGCGGTCTCGGTATTGGTTGAGGAGCGCCCTTCCGCGGCGTAGCCGCTGGCCGCCATCACCGTCACACTCAGCGTCACAGCAAGAATGCGACTCGCGTGCATTATGTTCCGTGTCACTGTCAATTCCGTCTGCGCTTTTATCGGTTTACGTTTCGAAATCTACGTTTCACTAACCGTGAAGTCGATGTTCTCCATTACGTTCGATCCAGCTTCGTTGTCGGTAACCGTAATCTCTAACCGATAATCCCCTGGAGGAAACAGCGCCAACGGCACCGATTGCCCAGCCACCATCTGGTGCCCAAGCGTCATGTCAAATGTGGGTGGCAGTGTCTGGGAATTAAACTGCTGGGGGTTCGTGTTGTTGAACCATTTGGGATTCTCCTCACCTTCTTCATCGTACTCTAAACAGGGTTTCTCGCTGTCGGTATCGCTGGCGGTACGTTTGCAGAAGTTATATGCAATGGTCACGTCAGGCTTCTGTCCCTGCCCCTCCTCTGGAAGGCCCGGAAGTTGTGGGTTGTATACCACAAAGATGAGCGAGAACTCCTCTCGCTTTCCAAATCTACGATCATTTTTCGGCACAATACGCAACGTGCCGAGGTTGTAGGGGTTCATGAGCTGTTCTTCGGCGGTCGGCGGCTGCGTCATCGGCTCGATCTCGGCCGCTACGATGATGGTGCTCGTCATCAATTCCGACGTCCAGAAATTTGGTATCGTCACTGTTTCCTTGAGCATCATGATCGTGGCCGAAGAATCAGCCGCCTCGTCTTCTTCAGCCGTCTCCCCTGCGCTGTCCCGCAACGCAATGAAGACATCGTACTCGCCGCCTGGCGCTATAAACGCTCGACTGATACTAATCGGAACATCTGGTTCACCCTCATCGTTAACGTCGATGAAGTAGCCGTTTTCGAACACAGGCTCCGGCAGTTCTTCGTCTTCTTCGTCTTCTTCGTCCTCAGCTACAGTGTCATCAGCAGCGGCTTCGCTGTGCTCGACGATGAACAAGTACATCGCAACCGATGACGTGCTGACCTTGGCTCGATCGATCGTCAGAGTGAACGGCACATACGAGTTTTCAGCCTCACCCTTCATAAAATCGAACTTGGTCGCGAACGGTTTCACAGACTGCACCAGCTGTCCTTGTAGCGCCGCGCCGACCACTTCGACGAGCGACTGTAATTCCAACCGCTGCCATTCTTCGAGGGGGCTTTCTTCCTCTTCCTGGCCGATCGCTGGCACCGCGAGTAGCAACAGACAAACACACAAAGCCAAAAACGATAATCGTCTGAGAATATTTTCCATTGGAAGATGGTCCCCTAAGCGTGGGTTATGTGCCCGAGTTAAACCCAACACATGATAGGCGAGGTATCGGCCCAAGTCAAACAGTCTTATGGCTCACAAACTACTGAACACAAGCTGTTTACATCGATTAACTTCGCGGTGGGAAGCTCCACGCTCGTGGTATTATCCGCTGGGCTTATATTCCTGGTAATTTTCGGTCTTTCATGTCGCCTACGTCTTCCCCTATCGTTCTCGTTGTTCTCGATGGATGGGGTCTTAGCGGTACTCGTGAACACAACGCTATCGCGCTGGCCCGAACACCCACCTACCACGAACTTCTCCAGCAATACCCACATGCATCACTCATAACCAGCGGCGAAGCAGTCGGCTTGCCGTCTGGACAGATGGGTAACTCTGAGGTCGGGCATATGAACCTCGGTGCGGGGCGGGTCGTGTATCAGGACCTCACGCGAATCGACAAGAGTATTCTGGATGGTGACTTCTTCGAGAACCCAGCCGTCGTCGCTTCAATGGACCGGTGCCGAAACGATCGTCAGGCACTACACTTGATCGGACTGCTGTCCGACGGAGGCGTGCACAGCCATCAGCATCATCTTGACGCACTCCTACACATGGCTGCACGGCGTGGAGTTGCACGCGTCTTCGTGCACGTCGTGACCGACGGACGTGACACGGCGCCTACCAACGGCGGTATCTACGTAGCGGCACTCGAGCGGACCATGGAGAACACCGGCGTCGGTCGCATCGCGACGGTGACTGGTCGATATTACGCTATGGACCGCGATCGTCGGTGGGAACGCACCCGCCGCGCCTATAACGTCCTCGTGTCCGGGCAGGGACACACGAGGAAGAGTGCGGACGCGCTCATAACCGATTCGTATGCCGCGGGTACGACCGATGAGTTCCTCGAGCCTGGAGCGGTGGTGGACGCCGCCGATCAGTTGGTCGGGCGTCTGCGAGAGGGTGACTCTCTTATTTTCTTCAATTTCCGTGCAGATCGGGCACGTCAACTCACACAGGCGATCGCTTTCGATCAGTTCGATAAGTTTGAGCGCACGTGCCACCCCCGCGTCCACGTCACAACGATGACCGATTACGACATGACCTACGGCCTTCCGATCGCATTCGGCTCAAAGGATTTTTCTCCGACTCTATCGAACGTGCTAGCTGACCTTAACATTAAGAACTTGCGATTGGCCGAAACGGAGAAGTACGCACACGTAACCTATTTCTTCAACTGTGGAGTGGAGCAGCCCTATCCGGGAGAGGAACGGATCCTCGTGCCGTCCCCAAAGGTGCCAACCTACGACTTGCAACCCGAGATGAGCGCGTCCGGCATTACCGATCAGCTGGTCGCCGACGTAGACCACGGCCGGCACCGCGTAATCATCTGCAACTTCGCCAACGCCGACATGGTCGGGCACACAGGTAAGCTCGACGCCACTGTTACCGCGGTCTCAACCTTGGATACCTGTCTGTTTCGGATCGTCAAGGTGGTCGAAAAGGTGGGAGGCACCGTAATCGTCACAGCTGATCACGGCAATGCGGAACGGATGTGGGACACCGAGCGGCGTGAACCGCATACTGCACATACATCGAACCCGGTTCCAGTGTTACTTATCAGCGCAAAGCTGCGCGGGACCGGTCGTCAGCTTCGCGATGGGTCGCTCCGGGACATCGCCCCGACGATCTTGGGAATCCTCGGAGCACAGCCACCCGCCGAAATGACCGGCCGTGACCTTCGACTATGGGACAACTAGTACACAGCGCTATTCGACCTTCTGATTGATCTCGTCGGCCGAGATACGCAAGGACCGGAGAAAGCGACGGTCGTTGGCACTGATGTCCATACGTTGCCCGTGCTTCACTCCTTGAGCTGATGCTGCAACCTTAGCTAGCGCCTCTGACTCCGTGCGATTCCCAAAGTCGATCACGGCTTCAAGCGATAGCTGCATCTCATACCCAGCGGCCCGTGCCTTTTCGCGGCAAGCCTCAACTCTGGGATCCTTACCAACAGCGTCACCTATGGCCTCGGCCAGCTCGTGTGCTAACCGATTCACAACGTCGTCCATCCTGGGACCTCTTCATTGCCGGCTGACCTGAGACCGGGGTGGAATTTAGTCCAAACCGACGACCTCAAAAAACGTCGTGGACAGAAAGAAACCTGAGCCATTTAAGGAAGGTAACGTAAGTAGGAAGACTGCGCATGATTGTAAACAGCTCCATATGCAGTGTCAAGACAAAGACCGCACTATCTAGGGTCTTACTTAGACTAAACCACCAGATAGCGTGATCGTTTTAAGGCATTTGACCATGATTGTTGCAGCCTAACGTCAGGAGGATGATTTAGGCTGAGCGCATCATGCTTCTATATCGGCTTAAGCTGGTCACTACCATGGCAGTCGGGATGGCCAGCTCAGGTCTAGCCACAAACGTTTCCATTATCTCGATTAGGTCTGGCGGAAGGTCGGCTGGCAGATCAAGCAGATTGGAATTAGGCCGTATGGAAACTGTAACCGCTTGCACAATCGCGCAGACATCACTACAAAACAAAGGTCCCAACGAAATCCGCCAGACAGCCCCCTAGGGCACCGTCGGCCAGCAGCAGCGGTTCCCGCTGCCCCTGTTGCATCAGGTAGGCAGTGGCACCCCCGCCCACAATTATCCAGAGACAGCAGCAGTTGGCAAACGAGATGACCGGAAGCGAGGACAACACCCCGATGAAAGCGCCACCTAAGAGAATAGGCTGCGTGCGGCTAGTCGTAGTACTCCAATCCCAAGTGGGTGATGAGTTCCTCGCCGCGCAGATATCGTAATGTGTTCTTGAGCTTCATCAGTTGGATGAACAAGTCATGCTCCGGGTAGAGGCCTGGAGCATGGATAGGGCTCTTAAAATAGAAGGACAGCCACTCTTGGATCCCACTCCTCTTGGCGCGTTTTGCGAGATCAAGTAGTAACACCAGATCGAGAACGATAGGTGCCGCAAGAATGCTATCCCTACACAGGAAGTTAATCTTCAGCTGCATCGGGTAGTTGAGCCATCCGACCAGGTCGATGTTGTCCCACCCCTCCTTGTTGTCGCCACGAGGTGGATAGTAATTAATCCGGACAAGGTGATGTAGGTCGTCATACAACGTTGGATACAACTCCGGTTGTAAAATGTGATCGAGAACGGATTTCTTGCTTTCCTCCTTGGTCTTGAACGATTCAGGGTCGTCCAATACCTCGCCGTCTCGGTTTCCCAAGATGTTGGTAGAGTACCACCCGGAGATTCCGATCATCCTGGCCTTCAATCCTGGAGCTACGATCGTTTTGATCAACGTCTGCCCGGTTTTGAGATCTTTCCCCGCCAGCGGTGAACCTGTCTGCTCGGCGAGATTCACGAGCGCGGGGACATCAGCGCTGAGATTCGGAGCGGCATTCGCGTAAGGCAATCCTTCTTTGAGCGCAGCATATGCGTAGATCATGCTTGATGGAATGGCTGGATCCGACTGCTCAAGTGCCTCCTCAAATGAGGCTAGCGAGGCGTGGACCGACGCCGCTTTCATGAATACCTCGGTACTGCCGCACCAAATCATCACGAGTCGTTCTAGTTGATTCTCCTGCTTGAAGCGGCGAATATCGTCGATCACCTGCTCGGCAAGATCGCGCTTGTTGGCACCGCTCTTAACATTGGAGCCCTGTAAGCGCTTCACGTAGCGCTGATCAAAAACTGCCGGCCATGGTCGAACCGATTCGAGTTCTGGACGCACTTGATCGAGCAGCGAAGCTTCAAGCACTCCGGCGGTACAACTAGCCTCATAGCAATTGTCTTCGAAGATATCCCAACCACCGAACACCAGATCATCGAGCGCGGCGAGCGGCACGAAGTCCTTGATTAGAGGAGAATGTCCGTCGGTTCGCTTGCCCAGACGAATTCTCCCCATCTGCGTGAGTGCACCTATCGGCGGAGCCAGCCCCTTACGAATGGCGTGGACACCCGCAATGAACGTGGTGCTGACTGCGCCCAATCCCACGAGTAACACCCCTAGTCGGCCTCTGGCGGGTTCGATTTTTGTTGGGCTTTTCACGGGTGGGACTATATCATGTGCTCGGCAAACATTAGTTGGCACTAGCAGAGTCCTGAAAATACAGAAGGTCAGACAGGGGAAAATGAGGAAAGTGGAACTTTCCGATTTTCTTCGATCTCTTTTCTTCTATTCTCCTACCTCCTGACGAATGTCTCTGTTTAATCTCAGAAAGACAGGCGGCCCTCGAGATCTAGAAGTCTCGATGAGCGGTCTCAAGCTCGGTTCAAAGGTTTTGCAGATCGATGGGAGTGACAGCGGGCTTATTGCTGCACTTGCCAAAGTCGTGGGGCTCGGCGGCTACGCGTGTGCAGTTAGTGCAGACGATGCTCAGGCCGAGCGTTTCACCCGAACAGCCTCGACCGCCGGAGTGCTGGTTGAAATCAAAGTTTCTCCCCTCGGCAAGCTTCCCTACGACCAAGAATCATTCGATGTCGTAGTTATCAAAGACGTTATCGGCGAGATGTGTAGCCACGATCGAGTCCCATGCCTGCAACAGGCATACAAAGTTCTCCGGCATGGAGGGCGCTGCCTTGTGATCGAACAAGCGATGCGGGCAGGCCTCGGGGCACTCTTCTCACGACGGGCCTTCGACGAACAGTATGTAGCCATGGGTGGCGCTCTGGCTGCGCTAAAGGCAGAGGGCTTTCGGGGTGCCCGCCTGCTGGCGGAACGCGATGGCATTAGCTTCGCCGAGGGAATAAAGTAACGGCATGTTGCGACATCGTAAGTCTTCTGCCTTCTTTGCTATCATCCCAGTGTGTCAGTGTTTACCGTTGTCATCGGTCTGAGTGTAGTCGGTAGTCTCGGCGGTCTTCTTATTGCTTCGCTCCTAGTGCTCGGTGGTCAAGCTCGTTACACGTTGATCCAAGCTCTTATTAGCTACGCGGTCGGAACACTTCTGGGCGTGGCGTTGCTCGCGTTACTTCCAGAAGCGCTAGCACAACTCGAACCGGGAGCTGTTTTTTTTACGTTGCTCACTGGTATTCTCAGTTTTTTCATGCTGGAGAAGTTGGTAATCTGGCGGCACTGTCACGTGGATGAGTGTGACGTCCACGCCAGGAGCGCGCCGCTCATTCTGGTCGGTGGTGCCGTTCACAATTTTACCGACGGCGCAGTCATTGCCGCGGCCGTGTTGTCATCAGTGCCACTGGGAATCAGTACCGCGCTCGCTGTCGCGGCCCATCAGGTCCCGCAAGAGGTCAGCGACTACGCCATCCTGCTCCGCGCGGGATACACGCGGCGGCGGGCCTTGACGGTGAACACGCTGACGGCTGGTGCTGGCATTGTGGGCGCTGTGGTTCTTTACTTCTCGGTGGGCTTGGCACCAAGCGCCGTCCCCTACTTCCTTGCATTTTCCGCCGGTAGCTTCCTGTATGTGGCAATGTCAGACCTGATTCCTGGTCTCCACAGCGGTACCGTCGACGTGAGCGCCTTCCGTCAGGTGCTTCTAATTGCCGCCGGTATCGGCACGGTGCTCATGTTCTGATCTCACTCTCTGCGAGTGCTCTCACCAGAAAACACCGGTCGTGTACTCGCCCTGCCGGCGGTCTATCCCTGAATGGTTTGTTCTGTCGATCCGGCTGGCACGCGGCTCACTCAATCTCAGATTGCAAAGCCAGCGCGATTGAAACAACGGCCAAGATAGCTAGAAAGGTAGAAAAAACGATATCAGGCATGGGTGAGACGTTTAATGCTCCTAATGTTGACCGTTGCGGCCATCAAGATTGTGCGGCAGAGCAATTTGTTCAACGCGCGCCTAGCTACCACTCGATGGTATTACCAGAGCCAGAGTGCCGATGGTAAGATTCCTGCGCTGCTATGCCCACGGCCACACGTCTCTTCCTAATCGATGGCAACTCACAGATGTACCGAGCTTATCACGCTATACATGGACTCACCGGCCCGGACGGTAAGTCGACCAACGCCGTCTTCGGCTTCGTCACGATGCTCAGAAAACTCATCGCCGACCAGCAGCCGGAGTTGATCGCGGCCGCCTTCGATCTCGCTGGCCCAACGTTCCGTTCGAAACTCGCGGCTGATTACAAAGCGAACCGTCCTCCAATGCCATCAGACCTCTCGGAGCAGGTTCCATGGGTGCATGATGCGTGCACGGCGCTCGGGGTGCCGGTCTTGACCTACGAGAACTACGAAGCGGACGATGTGATCGGGACCTTAGCCAAACGTGCGGTCTCTGAAAATTTTAACGTCGTGATCGTCACCGGGGACAAGGATTTTTTCCAGCTCGTCGACCATTCGATTCGCGTTTTCAATCCGCGCGACCCAGGCACGTGGTACGACGCCGAGCGCGTCAAGGAAAAATTCGGTGTTGTTCCCTCCCAAGTTGTCGACGTCCTGGCCTTAATGGGGGACGCGATCGACAACGTCAAGGGAGTCCCTGGAATCGGCGAGAAAGGTGCGCGCGCACTAATTTTAGAGCACGGCTCGCTCGACACTTTGCTCGCGCATATCGATGATCTGAAACAGAAGAAATATCGGGTGGCGCTTCAGGCCCACGCCGAAGCAGCCAGACGGAGTCGCGAGCTGGTACGGCTCCACACTGATGTGCCAGTACCGTTCGAACCCGACGGGCTGCGGTACCGTGGACCGACGCCAGATCGCTGTTTTACTCTCTTTTCGAAGCTTGGGTTTAGGACACTCTTACCCGAATATGCGCCAACTGGAAGCACGGTCGAGAAAAATTACGCTCTCCTTAAGTCCATGAGCGAGCTCGAACAACTTGTTGATGCCATCCGGGAGGGTGGGCGGTGTGGCATAAAGGTGCTCGCCAATACTACGCAGGCAATGCGCGCAGAGATCGTTGGGATTGCGCTGAGCACAGAGTCGCGGCATGCGCGGTATCTCCCATTGGGTCACCGCACGCTTGGAACGAACATCAATATAGAACGAAGCGCGGCGCTGGAAATCGTAGGCCAAATACTGGCCGATCCTGAAGTTCGGAAGGTTGGTCATGACTTGAAAACAGCCGCGACCGTCCTCATGCGCCATGGTTTTGTTCTGGCCGGGATGGACGTCGACACGATGGTTGTCAGTTACCTACTAGACGCAACCCGGTCAGCGCATCGATTCGAGGAGCTCGCACTCGAACATGTGGGCTACAAAGTAATCGCCACGGAGGACCTCGTGGGGCGTGGTGCCAAGGCAATCAGCTTTGCTGACCTGCCGGCTGATGCTGTCGTCGAGTTTGCTGGGGAGAGGAGCGATCTTGCATTGCAGCTCGCTGACCGGCTTTTTCCTATGCTTTCAAAGGACGATCTCAAGACTCTGTATCACGAGCTCGAGTTACCTCTCATCCCAGTTCTCTTGGCAATCGAGTGCGCCGGTGTGCGGGTTGACGTCGAGGCCTTGTCCAACCAGTCTGCACGAATCGAGCAGGAGCTCACCAAACGGCAAGCAGTAATCTACAAGCTCGCTGGACAGGAATTCAATATCAACTCTCCTAAACAGCTGTCCGAAGTGCTTTTCAATAAGTTGCAACTGCCGACACTTAAACGAACGGGAAAAACTCGCGCCGCATCCACGTCCGTTGAAGTCCTCGAAGAGCTGGCTCTTGTCCATGAACTGCCGCGTAAGGTGCTCGAGTGGCGCAGCCTACGGAAGCTCAAGGGCACCTACCTTGACGCATTGCCGCAGCTAGTTAATCCGAGCACCGGTCGTGTCCACACCTCTTTCAATCAAACCGTGGCCTCGACCGGGCGCCTCAGTAGCAGTGAGCCAAACCTGCAGAATATTCCGATCCGCACGGAGATCGGACGAGAGATTCGTGGCTCGTTTATTGCCTCGCCAGGAAAGGTGCTGATCTCGGCCGACTATTCGCAGATCGAGTTACGAGTGCTGGCACATTTATCGAAAGACAACGCGCTCATCGAAGCGTTCAAGCGTGGGGATGATATCCACGAACAAACGGCGATCAAGGTCTTCGGAACCGACAGCGGTATGGATCCGCACGAGCTTCGTCGCCGAGCGAAAATAGTCAATTACGCCTTACTCTATGGTAAGACCGCGTTCTCACTGGCAAAGGACATTGGGGTCACCCAACAAGCGGCACAGGCTTTTATCGACGCCTACTTCGATGGCTTCCCTGGCGTCCGCGCGTATCTCGACGAAACGATCGCACGCGCACGCCAGACCGGAATCGTCACAACGATGTTCGGCCGGCGACGCCTGGTTCCAGAACTAATGAGCCGCAATGGTCAAATTCGTTCGGCCGCCGAACGCGTGACGGTCAACCTCCCCATCCAGGGAACAGCTGCTGACATTTTGAAGCGGGCAATGATCGACATAGACCGACATCTTCCGCCCGACGCGACTATGATTCTTACAGTGCACGACGAGTTGCTGTTCGAGGTTCCAGAGGCCAATGCCACGACGGTAAGCGGCCTCGTGCGTGAGCGGATGGAACATGCGGTTTCGTTGAAGGTGCCATTAACTGTTGACATCGGGATCGGTAAGAACTGGAAGGAAGCGAAGGGGTAAGGAGTCGCTCATTGGTCGCCCCCACTATCATCTCGCGCGCTGATCATCCGATCTCTCGCTCAGAGATTGACCCAGATGCCCTGAAGGTTCTCTACCGTCTTCGGAAGTTCAATCACACTGCCTACCTAGTAGGCGGAGGCGTGCGCGATCTCCTCCTCGAACGACATCCAAAGGATTTCGATATCGGAACCTCTGCACATCCTAATGAGGTTAAACGGATCTTTCGAAATTGCTGGATCATCGGCCGACGCTTCAGGCTCGCGCATGTTAAATTTGGACAGAAGACGATCGAGGTCGCGACATTTCGCCGTCAGGTGCCACAGGACGCGGAACCGGCGCCGGCGGACACCAGCCGAGGTCAGACCCCGCCGCGGGTCGGACTATCCCAACGATTGATTAGGCGAGACAATACCTTCGGCACTCCAGAAGAAGATGCGTTCCGCCGAGATTTCACCATCAACGCGCTCTTCTACGACATTTCGACTTTCGCCATTATTGACTACGTTGGGGGCATGGAAGACCTTCAGAATAGTTTAATCCGTTGCATCGGCAATCCAAACGAGCGGTTCATTGAAGATTCCGTCCGAATGCTTCGGGCAATTGCCCTTGGTGCGCGGTTGGGATTTCGTATCGACACGCCGGTCCATGATGCCATCGCTCGGCATCACGCTGAGATTGCGAACGCATCGCCGGCACGGATGATCGAAGAGGTCTACAAGATCCTTCGGAGCGGTGTCGCGGCCGACACGTTTCTGGCGCTCTCTAAGACCAGCCTATTGAAACATATTGCCCCTGAGATCGATCGTCTGAAATCTGCGGCGCTCTGGCATTCCCTTGAACAACTAGATCTGTACCGCCAGCACTTCAAGAGCGCACCTCAGTGCCTGACCAACGCAGTGTTGTTAGGAAGTCTAGTGGTGCCGAGCCAGAAGATCGACCTGCAGCCGCGCCGGCGGACTGCCGAGCGTAGCAAGGCTGATTCTGGGATCACGCTCGGGCAGCTCCCAGTCGCTCGGCGTGATGTCGAGCGACTTCGCCAGCTACTTGCGCTGCAGCCACGATTGCTCAATCCGGATCTCCCGCCACGGACCCAGCGGACACTGCTGCAGCGAGGCGCCTTCGCCGATGCGTTGACCTGGCTCGAAATTCATGGCACCGACCAGGACGCGCTCAAGCGCTGGCGTGGGCTGGTGGCAAGAGGCGGACCGATCGCAAGAGAACGCGATCGACCGCGGCGTCGACGGCGGCGGGGTCAGCGGCGATCTACGCAATCCTAAGCGGCGTTCGCATGTCCTGTCACTGGGCGGTTTCTATTTGCACTCAGGCATCTCTCTCAGCGCACCAATGTGCCACATCCCTATAAATACAAATCGCCTTGGGGCGAAGTGTTCGACGCGACGTACCCTCAAAGGCTTCCGCGCTCATCACGACATGCCGGTTTCGCTTCGCCAAAGTCAAATACACTTTCTGGATATGCAACGCAGCACGTCTTGTGGGACTCGGCCTGTGATGGCGCCAAAACTCTATTCGGCGAGCAGGAGCGCTGATGTTTTCCAGAACGACAACACGATGCCAATCGCTGTTACACCTATTAAAACGAGCGAGGCGATCACTACTACGCTGCTCTCCCGGCGTTCGTCGATGAAACCCATTAGTTGAGCGCCGATCCACCCTCCCGCGAACCCACCGGCGTGGGCCCAGTTGTTCACTCCTTTCATCAAGAACCCAAAGATGAATAGGATCACAGCCCACTGCCATAATTGCTGCGTCATCAGTGAACTACCACGCGTTCGGCCATAGACGATCAACGCAGCCAGTAACCCGAAGACTGCTCCAGACGCGCCGATTGTCGGCACCCCGGTCATCAGGTTCGACAACAAAAACCCAGACGCCCCTCCCACGTTGAACAGTACAAATGTCCGAGCCGGGCCATAGATGTCAGTGGCTACCGGTCCAAGATTTCGAATCCACATCATGTTGAAGAAGATGTGCAGGAGACCCCCGTGGAGATAGATCGCGGTCAGTAAGGTCCACCACCAGCCAAGCTGCCAGGCAAAACCTCCGGTCATCCCAAGCTGATACAGCGCTCGGCCGCCTGGCGATAGCAATGAGAGAAACCCTGCCCCCTGCATGATGGCTTCCGGCTGGAGCAGTAGCGCTAGCGCATACAGCGACACACACACACTTAGAATCAGTAACTGAAGGTCGAGGTGCTGGCCGACGACGCGCTGCAAAACTGGCGCCCAGCCAAATAGGCCTGGCCGCCACGTCCCACAATACGGGCAGCTCTGCTCGGTAATCCCGACTAGCTTGCCGCAGTTGGAACAAACAATGGACCCCTGGCCCTGTCTCATTCGATACAGGGTACAGGGTGTGAGGGACGAGGGGCTAGTGAGTAACGCGTCGCCTTGCGGAGAAATTATTGTATTTGAAGCTCGCTCTTCTCAATTATCTTGTATGGCTGGGCAAGTCCCAACTTGGTAAGAAGCCAGATGACAGACCAGGCCGGATCAAATTCACTTGCCTTAAAGCTGAATTTTGGACTCCGCTGGAATGCGTGGTGGTTGTTGTGTAAACCCTCGCCACCGGTGATCAACGCGAGCGACCGAATGTTGGTGGCGGTGTTATCGAAGTTCTTGTAGCCGCGGTAGTGACAGAGTCCGTTGATCGACGAAGAGAGAACGAAAATATAAGTCACACCGTGAATCGTCCCCGCGAGCACGGCCCACCCTGGACCGATGATGGCTGATAACACCGCGAGGCCAACGAGCGGCCCGAGCGCGCCGTATCTGAAAATCGTTCGCTCCCACCAGTCTTCCTCAATGTCTCGAGCGTACTTCTCCTGGACGTCCAGCTTCCTGGCCTCGCGCACGTAGCGGAAGATGTTGCCAAGCTGAACTGACCAAAAACCGGCCAGCAACGGGCTGTGGGGATCCCCTTCTGTGTCTGTATAGGCGTGGTGTTTTCGATGAACGGCGACCCACTCACGGGTCTTGATACCAGTTGTCAACCACAACGCGATCCGGAACAGCGCTTCGATTACCGGATGAAGCACCACGGACCGATGGGTCGCAGTGCGATGAAGGTAGATGGTCGTCGAGAAAACGGTCACCTGGGTTATGAAGAAGGCAGCCAGTAATGAAATAACCAGTGACGTTAGCACTCAAACCTCCGAGTTTATGAGAAGCGTCGAGTAATGAGCTACCCTTCTATCCTCCCATACCGACCAGAAAGCGAGCAACTGCACCACGAAATCCATCGGAGCCGAAACAAGGAAGCTTCAGGACACTCCCTGCTCTAGCTCCTCATTCGTTCGAATTCCCCCATAAACTGCACTAGTGCGTCAATGCCGGTTTCAGGAAACGCGTTGTAGATCGACGCACGCTGACCACCGAGCGAGCGATGCCCCTTAAGGCCAATCAGGCCAGCGGTAGCCGCGTCTGCGACGAACAACTCTTCGAGGTCCTGCTCCGGGAGGCGGAACGTGACATTCATGCGCGACCGGCTCTCCGGTTGGGCTATGCCTCTGTAGAACTCGGTTCTGTCGATCTCCGCATAGAGCTTCACCGCTTTTCGCTCATTTCGACGAGCCATCTCCTCGAGTCCGCCGTTGGCGAGCAACCATTTCATGACCAATCCAACAAGATAAATAGCGAAAACCGGTGGCGTGTTATAGAGAGATCGACTGTCGGCTGCCGTCACATATCGCAGGGTGGTCGGCAAACTGGCCGGCGCGCGCTTGATTAAATCATCCCGCATGATGACAAGGGTGACACCGGCAGGACCCAGGTTCTTCTGTGCACCTGCATAAATTAAACCGTGACGCGCGACGTCAATCGGATAACTGAAGATATCGGAAGAGGCATCAACAACGAGTGGCACGTCACCGAGTTCTGGCATCTCCGCCCACTGGGTACCGATGATCGTGTTATTCGTTGTGATGTGAACATAGGCTGCGTCTGGAGTTAGATCTAGCTCAGACAGTTCTGGAATACGCGCGAAATCATCTGCCTCAGTCGTCCCTGCGACGCGCATCATGCCAAATTTTTTCGCCTCTTTGAACGCCTTCATCGACCAGGAACCGGTGAGGATGTAATCTGCCGAACCGCCAGGCGGCAGAAGATTCATCGGTACCATCGAGAACTGTTGGGTAGCGCCACCTTGGAGAAACAGGACGTGGTATCCCGCCGGAATTCCAGCGAGCGTCCGGATGTTGGCTTCCGCGGTGTGAATAATTTCTTCGAAAATCTTCGACCGGTGGCTGATCTCTAGTACCGACATGCCAACCCCCGGTAGCGCCAACAAATCGCGTTGCGCCTGCTCGAGCACCGGTTCCGGCAAGACGGCTGGACCCGCCCCGAAATTAAATATGCGATCAGTAGCCAGCTTCTAGCTCCTTTTTCTATATTAAGTGAATGAGAAGCCCGTCGCGAAGCTTCGGCTCAAACCAAGTAGATTTTGGTGGCATGATCTCCCCCGCGTCGGCAATGGCCAACAGCTCGGCAGGTGTTACCGGCGCGAGAGAGAACGCGACGACCGCCTTTCCTGAATCAACTATTTGTTCTAATGCCTCCACCCCGCGCACACCACCCACGAATGTAAGGCGTGGATCGGTCCGAACATCAGCTACCTGTAGTACCGGCGCTAGCAGCTGATCTTGAAGCACAGCAACGTCGAGCCTGGAAGCTTGGCTTTTATCCGCACCTTGCGTCCTTGCGTTCATGTTGATCTCATACCACGTGCCCTCAAGATACATTGCCACATATCCCTTCGATGGGGTTGGGTTGGCACCCCGCCTAAGCGGGAATCTCGCGCCGATCGCCTCAACCAATCCGTGTGGTGTCAAGCCATCCAAATTCGCCACCGTGCGGTTGTAAGCAAGGATCTTGGTCTCAGTGTCCGGAAACGCCACGCCGAGAAACACACGTGCTTCAGCGTCAAGATCATCCCCGGTCGCTGGAGTCAACTCCTTGCACGCCCGCGCGGCACTGGCAATTCGATGATGGCCGTCGGCGATGTAAAGTGCTGGTAATTGCTCGAATGCCGCCACCACCGCAGTTTGATCAGACTGACTCAACTGCCAGATTGTGTGCTGTACGCCATCGGGAGCCGAGAAATTAAACAGCGGTCCTCGTAGACTCGCACGCCGTGTTAGATCAGTTAACTCTGACGTACCCCGATAGATCACAAACACGATCCCGGTTTGTGCGCCGAGCGCCAACACGTGTCGTGTTCGGTCGTCTTCTTTGTCACGACGGGTCCATTCATGCCGCTTGATCACATTGCGGTCGTATTCGTCAAGCGAGAAGCATCCCGTTAATCCCGTTTGCTCGTGATCCCCGACTCGTAGCCGGTACAGATACAGTGAAGACCGATCCTCGATCACGAATGGCGCGGTCTGTCTGAGAGTCTTGAGATTAGTCGCAGCCCGTTGATAAACATTGTCTCCATAGGGATCGGCGTGTGCCGGGAGACCGATTTCTGCGCGTGAGACATGCAGAAAGCTCAGTGGATTCCCAGCCGCCAGCGCGCGCGCCTCCTTAGTCGATACAACGTCGTACGGAACGGCTGCCACGGCGGATGCCACCGCTGGAACGGGACGAAGTGCACGAAACGGACGGATGACAGCCACGATAACTGCAGAGTGTATACCGCTAGCAGCGAAGTTCGAGAAGCAGGCCGGCTATTGCGCGAGGACTGGCGCCGCTGGCCCAGGCAGTGCAAGCGGGTAAAGCAGGCGGCCCCGTGCCAGATCTCTGACCTCTCCGAACGCAGCGAAGTGTGCGGCGGGAACCGGATCGCCAGGCGGCAAATTTCGATGCTCGAGTAACGGGTTGACGAACGTGCCGTTCTTGCGCATGCGGAAATCAAGATGTGGGCCAGTCGCAAGGCCTGTGCGGCCGACGCGACCGATCAGTTGGCTCTGCGTTACACGCGCACCCCGCCTGATACCGTTCGCGAACGATGACAGATGCAGGTAGTACGTCTCGTATCCGTTTGTGTGCCGCAAGCGAACCATATTGCCTGAACCGCCGCTTCGGCCGGCCGAGATGACCGTGCCGTTCGCGACGGCAATGACAGGTGTCCCAATTGGGGCTCCGTAGTCAATCCCGAGATGGGGTCGGTGTCCGCCGAGCACGGGGTGTAAGCGGCGATAGGAGAATCGTGACGTGATACGCGGTTCGAAACGAAACGGAGACCGAAGGAATAGTCGCTTCATCGAGCGACCGCTGGCGTCGAAGTACTGGGCCTCTGGGTCACCAGGAACATGGAACCTGAACGCCTGTAAGAGACGGCCGGCATTGACGAACTCCGCCGCCACAACATCTCCATAGCCAGAGAACTCGTCCTCACGGAAGTACTTTTCGAACAACACATGGAAACGATCACCGCGCCGCAGGTCATTGTTGAAATCGATCTCGCCGGCGAAGATCTCAGCCATGGCGATCGCGAGCATCACCTCCTCACCCTCACCGTTGATCGCCGAGACCAACGACGAGTGCTCGCGGCTAATTTCTCCGCGCATGGCGATCTCCGCCCGTTCCTTAACGTAGGGAACTAGCTCGGCATCGAAATAGGGATTGACACCGCCGTGGTTGGCAACCCGCAGGAACTGATCTTCGTCGATGTGATACTCGAAGCGGCGCAGTGTGTCATCATCGGCGAAAATCAAACGGTACGGGTAGCTGACGCGAAGATGGCGCGGATTGAACACCGACCGGACTGCTTCGACCAGCTCGATTACCACCGCGCCGTCGAGCTCATGGCCTGCGAGCAGGCTCGCCAACGTGGCGCCTCTGGGCACAAGCCGCTCGACCGTGTGCGTGTCCGGGGCGAGGAAAACGTCGGTGCCGATCGTCACCGGCGCTAAGGATACTGGCTCCGCGACCCCACACGCGGCGCTGAGCAAGAACCAGATGAAGACACTTTGCAACATAGTGAGCTGCTTGAACATCGAGACCAGCGAGTGTAACACAGGCTTTTCTGGCGTTCTGCCCGAGTCTTTCCACTTCAACCGACTCAACCACGTTACGCGAGGCTTTCAAGTCTTCCGAAGCTCCGTGAGTCGTGACTTTACGTGGCCCGCGTGGCCGGCGGCCTTAACTTTCTTCCAATGGTGGGCGACGGTTCCCGTTGGATCGAGCAACACCGTCGAGCTCATGCCCCCCGTGCTGGTCTTACCGCACAGGACTTTCTTACCCCAGGCACCGTAATCCTTCATCATCGCGTGCGTTGGGTCAGATAGTAGGGTGATCTTCAGTTTGTGTTTTGCGATAAAGCCGGCGATGTATATCCGGACTGTCTCGGCTGCCGCCGATAATGACGGCGTCAAACTTTCGAAAAGCAGCAATGCCCGCGGTGAACTCACATACCTCGGTGATGCACCCGGGCGTATCGTCTCGTGGATAAAAATACAGAACGACCCACTGGCCCTTGAGACTGGCTAGACTCACCATTCTGATCGTCCTGGTTCTTGAGCCTGAAGATCTGGACTTTCTTGCCGACTTCAATCATCCATAAACCCTCCGTTCATCACGTCATGAATTGATCCAGATAGGTGCATCTCGGTCGCTCCGTTTCTCGACAACCCCGATGATGGTGGCCGCTTCGTACCCGAGATGGCGCAGGTCTGCCGCGCAGGCATCGGCCTCGGATTCGGGAACACTGGCGAGCAGGCCACCGGCTGTCTGCGGATCGAACAAGACCGGATACACGGGATTGGCACCGACCGCCTCGACGTTAGCGATCGCCCGACGTAAACGGATGTTCTGTGTCTGGAGCGAGCTCAACAACCCCGCCGCGATCGTCTCGCGCGCGCCGTCAAGCACCGGAATGGCGGCAAGCCTGATCTGTGCGTCGACCGCCGACGCTTTTGCCATCTCCACCAGGTGGCCGAGAAGACCGAACCCGGTAACGTCGGTGCAGGCTGTCGCTCCGTAACGGCGCAGGCAAACACTGGCATCACGGTTCGACTGCTGCATTGAGCGAATGGCTCCCTCGATCCAGCGACCCTTGGCCTTAAGGCGCATATTGGCAGCGAAAAGCGTCCCGATCCCGAGCGGTTTGGTCAATATCAGGCGATCACCAGGCTGCATGCCGCTCTTTTCTAAGAGCCGATTGGGCTCGGCAATTCCACTTAGCGCAAACCCGAGCGTAAGCTCTGCTCCCTCCGTTGTGTGTCCACCAACCAGAGCGACATCGGCCGCATTCAATACCTCGACCGCCCCAACTAACACCTCCTCCAGTAGTAGTTCCATCTTGGTTTCTTCGCCGAACGGAACCGTGATAATCGCGAGTGCCGTTCGCGGCTCCGCACCCATCGCGTAGATATCTCCCAGGCAATGATGCGCGGTAATCTGACCAAACACATACGGATCATCAACAATCGCGCGGAACATGTCGACCGTTCGCACTGCTACGTGTCCGGGCGGAATGCGCTCAACCGACGCATCGTCGAGTGCGTCGAGCCCCACCACCACGTCGTTCCGACGGACCGGTGTGAGCCGAGCCAGGACGCGGTTGAGCACGGTTGCCCCCACCTTAGATCCACAGCCAGCGCACCTCATCGCAACGGTTGACAGTTCGCGGATGACCTCTGGCGATGCAAGACGCTCCAGATCACTGGTGTCGCTGTCGGTAATTTCCATTTCTGGGAGATCAGAAAACTTATCCATAAAGTGACGATCGATCCAGTCTTTCCACTTCCAAACCCACCGTCCAGAAACTGACCACCAGCCGCGCGAGGCAACAGCGTAGCGATCACCGGTGCTGATCAGACTCAGGAACTTACATTGCGGTACGAATGATTTGAGCGGATCGCCTACTAGGACGCGCCTGAGGTTCGCCTCGAGGGGTGGCCCCTGTCTCACGGCAAAGACTCCCGCCTTCTCACGTGGGTGGTTGACCACGGTAGCGATATCACCCGCCGCGAACACACCGGGGTGCGATGTCGATTGGAGCATGTCGTCGACCTGAATGAAGCCCTGCGCGTCAACGTCGAGTCCGGCTTCCTTCGGCCACTGCTGCGCGCCGGCCTGCGTGGCCCAGATGATTTCATCAACCTCGAATGTGGCACCTTCTTCAGTCTCGAGCTGGCCGGCCGAGACCCGTGTTACGCGTCGCCCGGTATGAAGAACCACACCACGTTCCTGGAGTACGCGCTCGAACTTGTCGCGCACCAAACGGTTGTGTGTCGGCAGGATACCGTCGACCGCGCTGAACAAATGAAACTCCGACTCCTGATCGGTTCGCCTCAGCTCGGCTAGGAGCCGGTTTAGTGCGTACTGCATCGCGAGCGTCACCTCGACGCCGGCCGCACCAGCACCGGTCGTCCCTATGCGCAGCGGACGATCCGCTGCGAGCACGCGTGCCTTAAGACGTTCCCACCGACCAACGAGCGAGCTGATAGGCTTCACCGGCATGGCATGGTCAGCCGCTCCAGGCACGCCGAGAGTTGGGGTCGCGCCGATGTCGATCGACAGTGCGTCGTAGGCGACCGGCGGACGGTTCCGGCACAAGACCCGTCGATGGTCGAGGTCGAGACCGATCACCTCATCGTGATAGAGGCGCGCCCCTGCAAACCGCGATAGTGGTCCGAGATCTATGTGGATTTCGTCGAAGGTGTAATGACCCGCAATAAACCCTGGCAGCATACCGGAATAGGGCGTGTGGATGTCCCTGGAGATCACGGTCAGCCGGACTCCAGGCATTGGCGACATTCCGAAGCCCTTAATGACGAGCACGTGGCTGTGCCCACCGCCAATGAGCACCAAATCCTTGAGAACGGGATTCTTTGCGTCGTTCATGGACGTGAGGCTACGTAGAGCTTACACGGGGATGGGTTGCAGTCCCTTTTCTTTTCGATGATCGGATAGGATGATGAACGTTGTACTGTGGAATCCCGCAGCTGATCTTGGACGGATCCCGAGATGGCTTCGGGTTGGCTCTTGTTGGCAGGAAAAGGGATAACGATGGCAGAAAATGTAAAGGAATTCACTGATGCCAATTTCGGCGATTCTGTTATCGAATCGTCGGTTCCCGTCCTAGTGGACTTCTGGGCAGAGTGGTGCGGGCCGTGCCGTATGATCGCGCCAACCGTTGAGGCATTGGCATCCGACTACAATGGAAAAGTAGCGGTTGGCAAGCTCAACATTGACGACAATCCTGAAATACCAGCTCGGTTCGCTGTGCGGTCGATTCCAACCCTGCTGCTCTTCAAGGGAGGTGAGGTTGTCGAGGCTGTGGTCGGCGTCGTTGACAAGACCCGTCTCCAGGCGGTGCTGGACAAGCATCTCTGACGAGGTGGGCTCTTCTATTGAATGACGGTCCCGTCCTCTTGGACGATAAAGCCGAGAACGCCACCACCAAGGTTGCGTGTGATCTCGACACCGTTGACAGTCACTCCACTCGTGACATGACCCTGACCTCCTGGATCGCGAGCACATTCGTTCGTATCGTGAACCGTCATAGTGTTCTGAAAGTTGGCTGGCACATCGGGAAAGGAAACCCTGAAAACGGTAGGGGTTGTTTCCTCGAGCAGTGTCACCTCGTTATTACGCCAGCTCGGTCGCACATGATTCTGTAACCCGTTCATTCGGTTGAGGCAGCCATTGAACCCCTGTTGGTCCGCTGGCGGTAATTCTGACGAGCTGTTAAGCACAAGATCAATGGCGACAATGGGTGTCGGAAGGGTGCCCCGGGGAGACTCGCTACATTGGTTCGCGAGCGAGACGAGCACCGGGACAAGGAACCAGTAGCGGCGAAGCACGACCAGCATAACTTCTTGCAATCTCAGCAATTCTTAAGCATATCCCGAAACTGCTTTCCCTCCTCTACCGACCAGTCCCTAAGGTGCCGATACACCGGGACGAGGCTCTTACTCCGGAGGCACTAATGTTAATACTCAGGCGATTAATGACGCTGTTTTGTGTGGCGATCTTTTCGGGCTTCGTCGGCCTTGCCGTAGGCGTGCTGGTTGCACCAGCGTCTGGGGAGGATACCCAGCGTCAGCTGTCAGACTTCCTTGAACGCCACGCCGGCGTAGTGGACCAAGTACAGCGAGGCCAGCAGGTTGTGGCGGATGCGTTCGAGGACGTGCGGACGCGCGTGGCCCCTTGACCCCTATCATTGACCGCTTTGTCAGCCAGCAGAAGTTGGCCCAAAAGCGCGCCACTACAGCGTGGGATTGAGAGGTTTCCTCGCAAAGTTAATAAAGAACGAGATACTAGCATCTTCCGGTAACGTTCGTGGATGTCTGATGTAGTTTGATAACTACTTTATAAACAAACCATTAATAGGATTTACTCGTTCCTCAGAGTCCGATACAATGTCCCTTGTTCCAGCATGTAATGAGGGGAATAGACAGGGGAGACATATGATCGGCACGAGTGGTGACCACTCACAGGCAGGACGGAAACACGGACGTCACCCCGATAAGGCGCTCAGCGCCGCCTTCGTCCGCACGGCGACGAAACCCGGCCGCTACTGCGATGGCCAGGGCCTCTACCTGCTGGTCCTCCCAAGCGGCGCCCGCTGTTGGGTGCAGCGCCTCGTGATCGGCGGCCGACGCCGGGAACTCGGACTCGGCGGCTTTCCGCTCGTCACCCTCGCCGAGGCGCGGGAGGTCGCCTTCGGCAACCGCAAGCGCGCGCGGGCGGGCGGCGACCCGCTCGCGGATAAGCGACACCGCCAGGGAACGCCCACGTTCGAGGAGGCAGCACGCCAGGTGTGGGAACAGCAGCGTGCCGGCTGGCGTAATCAGAAGACCGTACAGGGCTGGATCGCGAGCTTGCGTAACTATGCGTTTCCGCACATCGGCGGGCTACCGGTCGGCGCGGTGACGATGCGCGACGTGCTAGGCATCCTGACCCCAATCTGGCATGCGAAGCCCGACACCGCACGGTTGGTGCGCCAGCGGATCGGCGCGGTGATGAAGTGGGCCGTCGTCATGGAGTACCGGCCCGACAACCCGGCCGGCGAGGTTCTGGGGCAAGCACTTGGTCGGCAACATGCGGTCGTTCAACATCACCGGGCACTCCCTCACGCGGCGGTGGCGGCGGCGGTCCAGACCGTGCGGGCGTCGAACACGCCTATGCCCGTGAAGCTCGCCTTCGAGTTCCTGGTGTTGACAGCAGCCCGATCCGGCGAAGTCCGGCTGGCGACATGGGACGAGATTGATTGCGTTGCGGCCGAATGGACCATCCCCGCCGCCCGCATGAAAGCGCAGCGAGCGCACCGCGTGCCGCTGTCTCCGTCGGCCGTGGCGATTCTCGACGCGGCGCGGGCGCTCGGCGACGGCACGGGCCTGCTGTTCCCACGGGCGCACAGCGGCACACCCGTACCGGTCAGGTCATTCTGGAACTTGATGCATCAGCTCGGTCTCGCGTCGCTGCCGCATGGGTTCCGCAGCTCCTTCCGAGACTGGGCCGCCGAACAGACCAACGCCCGGCAGGACGTGATCGAGGCCTCCTTGGCGCATGTCGTGCGCGACCCGACCGTGGCGGCCTACGCGCGGTCGGATCTGTTCGAGCGCCGCCGGCGGCTCCTGGACGACTGGGCCGCCTACCTCGGTACGGAGACAGACGGAGGCGGGAGGTAAGATGGGAGGTACAGGCAAGCTGTGTGGGCACACAGCGCAGCCGCGAGAGCCGAGGGAGGGTTTAACCCTCGTGCGGTACTTTCCCTCCCTGGCCTCACGTTTCCATGCTCCAGGTTTCCCGTATTACTTCTGACATTCATGACATGGCCTTGCTGGACCTGTGAGAGGTCTGGATTAGCCTCTGAGCGCTATCTGAGCACGCTGCTTTCCAGGGGAATTCCAGCCCGCTGGACGAAGGCTGATGGACTGTGGCGGTCAGGCCTCGATCGGTCCCCACTTTATGCAACCTCCCAGCGTCATTTCGGACTAGGATTCCCGACAACCTTTCGTCGGCAGCGTGAGTATCCGTAAGTGGTTGACATGGACCCCGTGAGATAAATAGAATTCGTCGATAATGCTCTAAGTGGTGTGTTCTTGGGAAGGGAAAGACACCCATACAAAAGTTTGGGCACGACGGTTGAGACCCATCGCGCCCGAAGCAGAAAGAAAGCACCGCGAATGCTGAAACAAGCCGTTGTTTGTTTGTGTCTTATCGTGGCAGTGGCTTGTGGCGGTGGAAATTCATCTCCCACCGCGCCATCGCCCACGCAGCCGACGTTTCCGCAAGTGAATGGAAATTACTCCGGGAGCATCACCATCACCTACCCGGAGGTGCCTGCGACGGTGACCTGTCCCGCGACGACGGCCGTCACGCAGTCAGGCAGTTCAGTCAGTATTGCTCCCCTGCTCTTATCGGGAGCCTGTGCGGGCGTGCTCGACAGTTTGCCATTGGGGATGTTCACCATCGACACCAATGGAGCCATCGATGACTGGAGTGGGACCCTTACCGAAGATTGTGGGATCTATAATGCTACTGTCACTGGGGGATTTTTCGGGCGTGAGCTTCGTTTCTCTGCGGTGTTCACGTCCAGCACTTGTTCAAATTTCAACTTCACCGTAGTCTTGTCGCGGTAGATCATCGAGGGCGTGTCCGGAAACCGTTCCCCACTCGATTTTGCGTGCGGGCCTGCCATCTGGCGCAGTTCAGTCGGGCGGTCTGGTATCGACCGAGCCGTGCAAAGAACCAAACACCGTTGCGGGCATGAACGGGCGGCGGCCGGCTTCGACGCTTTGAAGAACAGCGCAACGTAGTATGCAGCACCCACCAGAAATTGCGGAATATGTGGCCGACCTGTTTCGACGCAGGCCGCACGTGTCGCTGCTGTAAAGTCCAGCCCGTTGCTGCAGGGAGCGGGACACTGGCTGCGAAAACCAGATCAAAGTCTAGCGTTACCAGGCCGTCGCCCATTGGACTGCAAAATCCAGGGTCTGATCATGGAAACCGAGATCGCGATTTTATTGGGAGCTGGTTCGTCGGTAGCGGCAGGCTTCCCGACTACTAACGAGCTAACGTGTTTGGTGTTATCCGGTCAGGGAGTTACGAGACACAGCGACGGAGCTTACTACATTGGCGACAACGATGAACCGCCACGCGTGGTACTGAAGCTTGTAAAACACACGGTGACACGACTTCGTGAAGAGGCGAGCCGCTACGCCGGAAGAGCGCCCAACTACGAAGATCTATTCTATCTGGCTCATCAAGCGTCGGATGAGGAGTCAGGCACACAAACGGAGAATCCGGACATTCGCCGTTTCGTAGATGAGCTAAGAGCCGAGATGTCGCCGCGGATCCAAGCTGAAAATTCAAACAACCAAGACACCAATGAACCGTATGAACCACACCTGCCGAACGATTTCCGAGAACTACTCTGTGAAACGTGCAATTACATTTCAGACGTAGTCTCGCAGCGCCTCCGCCGTATGCCGGAGTCCATACGTCAGCCGGCTGTCATCGAGGACGCCTGCAACTCTTTCAGGGTCGCCAGTATCTCGACGCTTTGTCACGACACTCACCTCGAGATGTTTCTTAAAAGATCGGGCATCGCTCTTTTCGACGGATTCTCGGAAGCCCAACCCGACTGTCCATCGCATTGGAATTGCGACCTCACTTCGGATAGGAAGACTCTGTTCCTGAAGTTACACGGCTCTGTCGATTGGTTTCGCTATCCCGATGGACAAATCATAAGGTTTCCCCCCGATTGCTATCCCCAGCGCATGAAAAGTGACGGTGGCATACAGTACGCGGAAGACGGTCGGTCGAGGTGTCTGGTCGGCACGTTAAACAAGCTCGAAGAGTACAGCACAGAGATGTTTTGCAACCTCCACTCTTGCTTTCGGTCGACTATCAGCGCCGTTGATCGACTAGTCATTTGTGGCTACAGTTTTGGAGACAAGGGAATTAACGAAAGGATTATCGAATGGATTCGCGGAGGGGAAAGCCGACGGTTCGTAATCATCGATCCACATCGCGAGGACCTCAAAACAAACGCGTGCGATGTAATGAAGAACGATTGGGATATGTGGGAGAAAAACGAGTCAATTAAGATCATACCAAAACGACTCGAATGCGTTGACATCGACGATCTCAAGGAAGCCATTTGTCCCTAGCAATAGATTGTAAACCCAAGAGTCGAGGGCCAGCGAAGTCTCACCCGATGACCGCCGGAATGTTCAACTCATGCCCGTCGGCGAGTTGCTTGACGGCCGGAAGCTCGATGTACGCCGCCGCCGCGCCAAGACGAGCGTGATCTTTCAAACGTCCGAAGGCCAAGGGGAAAGCAGCCCAACAGGGGAAGATGTTTGAGTGACGCCTCAATGGGGAGATGGCCGGCCGGACCCGGCGCGGGGACGCGCGGCGATCCAGTCGAGTACCTCTTGTTCCACCCACGCGACGCCACGCGCCCCGGTCTTGAGCGGCTTTGGGAACTGACCGTCAATGATCGCCTGGTAGATCGTCGAGCGGGACAGCGAGGTAATCCGCCTGACTTCGTGGAGCTTGATCAGTTTCGTCGTCATGAGTCTTGTTCCTGTTGATGTGTCGCACACCCATCAGTCTTCGGTCAGCAGCCCGGCCAGCGCCGCCGCCCGGTCTACGGCCATCCCCCCGCCGACCAGCGACTGAAACGCCCGCGCCCGTCCCGACAGATCCGACGCGAAGAGCTTGTCGAACCCGAGCGCCACGGTTGGCGTGTCGAGCTTCACGGCTAACTCACTGGCAACGCAGGCAGCGAGCGGCTGGACCGTGCCATACAGGAAGCGCCGCCACGCTTCGCGCTGCCCGGTCCCGTCACCGGGCGTGACGAGTTCGACGGGGACGCCGCAGGCGCTGAGCACGGCCAAGGCCGCATCGGAGCGCAGCGTCGTCAAGGATGCCGGCGGGTTCGCGCCTAACCGCTGCGGCTGGTAATCACCTCGCGGGGCGGCCATCCGCCCGTCGCCCCACGCCGCCGCCGTGGTCTCGACCAACGCGGTTTTCCCGCGAAGCGATCCAATGTCCTTCCGCAGAGTCGAGACGGTGTCGTCTTGTCCATCGGTTGGAATGGGCAGCACGTGCCCGCGTGTCCCGCTCGCTTCGTCGCCGAGCGCCGCTTCGAGTTCGGCGCTCAGGCGTCCTGACAGCCGCGCCCGGTCAAGCGGCCCGACGCCCACCCACGGCCGCGCCGGATCAGTCGAGTAGCGACAGTGAACCACGCTCTCGGCCGGGCGCGAGACGGTGACGGAGCCCGACGGGCCGGCCAGATCGCAGCGATAACGCCAGGTGGACGCATCGGCCTCGCCCGTCACGTCCCACGAGGCGGCGGGAGACAGCCACACCTGGCCCTCGTGGACGGCGAGAATCAGGACGATCTCGCCGTGGACGATCAAAGCGCGGCCGATCTGGGCCAGCACGTCGGGCGTGATCCCGCGCGTCGCTGGCGTACGTGGGGTGATCTCGGCTGAGGCGAAGGCGCGACTGAGCGCGCCCGCCGCCGCTTCGACGGCCGCCGTCGCCGCCACGTCTGCATGCGTGCCACTGGCGCGCGACAGCAGCGCCTCGACAGCGCCATCCGTATAGGACGCCTGCCGGTGTTCCGTGTGTCTGGTAAAGGGCCACATGGCTAGCAGGCTCCCGCGCGATGGACGCGCCAGGGTTTGAGCAGACTCGCCGCGCCCGACTTGAGCAACGCGCCCGCGCTATTGACGGCCGGCCGTTCGTCGCCGCCGAACGAGCCGCTGTCGAACAGCCAGCCGAAACACCGGAGCGTCGCTTCGTCCTGGATCGCGTCGGGCGCGTCGGGCGCGTGCCGCTTCACCAAGGCGACGGCCGCCGCGAGCGGGCGAGGTACCAGCCCTTCGTACGCAGAGCCGGTGTAGCTCGTTTCGTCCGCCACGAGGCGCAGATGCAGCGCCGCCTGCGCCTCGGTTACAGCCATATCCGCCGCCTCCGAGGCAGACGCGCCGCCGACGCCGCGCGTTCGGCAATCGCCGCCACACTCTCGCCGTACGCGGGCCGATCCACCAAGGCCACCCCACCCAACGCCGCCCGCTCGACGATCCGTACCCCGGCCTCGAAGCGTTCCCCCTCGACGCGAAATTCGAGCGAGAATCCCCGCAGCACCCCACGCCGCAGCAGGGCGGCCACGTCGTGTCCGTCGCGGGTGTCCGGCAAGTCGAGCGTCGCCCGCAGCGCGTCCGGCCCGTCGGTGAACGTCAACCCGCCCCCGCCGGTGCGGGCCAGCGGCCGGCCGCGATCATGCTGCAGGTTGGCGATCACGTCGCGCGCCGCCACGTCGCCGAAGGCCCCAGGCTGGAACCGCTCCCGAAACCCCGGCAGCGCCGCTTCGTCGCCATACCGCACCGCCACGCCCGTGACGCGGCCGGGGCCGGTGGCACTCTCCCGGAGTTCGACAACGCTGAAGCGATACTCGACGGGGGTCATGGCTTAAGCCGCCAGCTTGAACGCCGCGCGCGCGTAGGCGTCCGTACGTATCACCTGGAAATTCCAGAGCATGATCGCCGTGACCGACACTTCGCCCTTCGCCGCGCCGGAATACGGGTCACGAATCAGCTCCAACCCTTGCCAGATCGGGGCGACCGCGTTCGGGCCGCTGCCCGCCGTTCGGGACACGACCGCTTGCTGCACGTTCGAGGCCGGCGCGGGCACGTGGCCCGACACCCGGAGGCCGCCACTCTCGCGCCGCAACACCGACAGCGCGACCGGCTCGCTGTTGTCGGACAGCAGCGTCGCCAGCGTGGCGTACGTCTTCGGCCCGACCAGCAACCGCACGTCGGGCAACCCGTTCGCGTACTTCCCATCCACCGCGCTCGCCACCGTCTCGATGGCGCTCGCAATGGTGATGACGGCCGTGGGCGTGGTGGGCGCGGCGATCGTCCCCGCATCGATGAACCCGTTGATGTCCGGCGCGCTCGCCTGGCCGTTCAGGATCGTGGCATCCATCGCCGCGCCCATGACGTCGCGCAAGTCGGCCCGCAACGCCGCTTCCATCCCGGCCAAGCGCCGCAGATCCTCGACCCGAAACAGATACCGAGCCGTCAACCGCGTCGGTCCCAGTTGGTTCGCCGTGAACATCGCCGCCGCCGCGTCCTGTGCCACGCCGGGATTCTTGGTGGCCGCCGACGTGCCGGCCGTCAGGACCGGGAAGTTCTGATCGCCCGTCGGGACCATCGGCATCGACACACCCAAGAACGCCGCCGCCGTGCGCGCAAAGACGCGGCCCACAATCGTGCGCTGCGTCACGCCGTGATCCGTCGCGCCCACGCTCGTGGCCGCGTCCGCGCGGTGTTCCACCTCGTGCGAGAGCAGCGCCTCCCACGGCACCGCCACGCCGCCGGCCCCGCGCAGGTCCAGCGCCGCGTTCAGTTCGGCTTCCGCGCCGGCCACCGGCACGCCGTTCGCGGCCGCGTGCACGTACTGCCGCAGCTCGACACGCGCGACGAGGGCGCGCCGCTCGGCCCCTTCGCCATCAGCGGCGTGCGTCTCCGGCGCGTCGGCCTCAGCGATGGTGGCCGCCCGCCACTGGGTTTCCTTCGCGCGGTATTCCGTCGCCAGGGTGTCCATCTCGGTACGCTGTGCGTCCGTCGGGGTGTCGAGCCCCGAGAGTTCGTTGAGCGACTGCCGAATCTCACTCAGTCGTAGTTGTAATTTTTGTCCGTTCGTCATGCCTCTGCCCCTTCCGTGATCAACTCACTCACCAACCGATCCCACGGCGTCCGGCGTAGCGGATGATGCGCCCCGAGGTGACACCGCCGACACCGCACCTCCAGATTCCCCACGTCGAAGGCCGCGCCACCTAACGCGAGCGACCGCCGATGATGCACTTCCAAACGACCCACACCGCCGCAGGTCTGGCACCGGTACGCCGCGCGAGCCAGCGCACGGGATCGCGCGGATGCCCAGCGGCGATCCCGATACACCGTGCGTCCCCGTTGCCCGGCCATTACGCGACGCCGAGATAGACGCCGCGCGAGGGCCTCGGGCGTTCGCGGCGCACCCCGGCGCTCACGGCCAGAATCGCCGCCGCCGCCGCGTCGTCCTTCGCCCGGAACCGCCGCCCGCCTTCACTCGCCTTGCTGAGTTTTTCGTTGCCGCTCGGGTCCGCGATCACCGTCGCTTCACGCAGCGCGGCTCGCAAGAGCAACGACACGACCGGGCTGACGCGGCCGGTCAGACACGCCGTCCGAAACGCCCGGACGTCCTCCGCCCCATCCTTGAAGCCTTGGCCGCGCAACACGAACGCACAGCGAGGCATGCCGGCCGCGTCGAGCGCATCCCGGAGTTCCCCCTCCCGCCACCGGTCGGCGACAATCGCCGTCGGCGCGTCGAACCGCTCCCGGACCACGCGCAAGAAGGCGTCGAGCGGTACGACGCGCCCGCCGAGCGTGACCAGTTCCCCACGCACCGCCATGTCCGCATATAGATCCCCCACGCCATCCCGCAGCCCCCGGTCGGCCAACGGCGGCTCGGTCGGAAACGCGGCCACGCACTCCACGCGGCCGGTGTCGGGCCAGAAGGCGGCACACGCCGTCATGGCCGCCGTCGCGCCCGCATCGATGCCCCAGATGCACGGCCCCGCCCGCGCCGCGTCGTCACCCTCGATGCGCTCCCACGTGCCGGCCGACAGCAGCGCCGCGCGTTCGGTGTCCGAGGTGCCCAAGTTCAGCCGGAGCGCCTGAAACGCTGGGAGCAGCGCCGGGTCCTGTGTCGCGCGTTTCGCTTCCGTCCGAATGGCCCTTTCCAAGTCGGGCATCAGTGGCAAGGACGGATTCGCTCGCCGCCATGTCTGTTTCCTGAACGGCGGATCGTCGCGCCTGGCCGCGTGACACTGGCGGTAGACGCCCGGCCCGCCCCGGAGCAACACGGAGAACCAATGCCCCTCGTCGGCCGGGCGGGTCCCGAGCGCGATGAACCGGCTGTGCGGGATCTTCCCAAGCGCCGTGTCGAGCGCGGCCCGCATCCGCTCCGAGATGTTCACCGGCCATTGCGCCGGTTCGTCCGCGAGCACCAACAACGGAGCCAGGCCATGCGCCCGCCTCGGATCCGAGCCGATGCAGCGGACGCGCGTCCCCGTGTGCCGATCCTCGATGACCGCGCGGTTTGCCGAATCCTGGATGCGCCACCGGGACGGCTCGGTCTCGATCCACGGCTGCAGGAACGCCAGGGTGTGCTCATAGATGATCCGCGCCTGCGTGAAGCTCGACGCCACGCACACCACGTCGGCTCGTGCCCGCGCCAAGGGCCCCGCGATGGCCGCCGTCACAATCGCCGCCGTGAACGCCGACTTCCCGTTGCCCCGGCCCATGGACACCGCCGCGCTCGACACGCCGTCCGCGAACGCGCCCCGGAGGAATCGCCGCTGCCACGGCAGCACAACGAACGGCTGCTCGGCGAGCCGCCCCTGTGTCACCGTCAACGCGCCGATCCAGTCGAGCAGCATCCGTGTGTGTTGCATCGCAACTCCCCCCGCCGGTCCCACGTCAACCGCGTTCGACGTGCTCAGGGGTCCCCTGGACATCCCCGGCCATGATGAGGAAGTAATGGGGGGATTCTGAGGTCACGCATTGTGATAATTGCATTGACATGAATAACTTACGGTGACTTATCAATTCACCGAGAATGAGGATCCTATGAAGACACAGGTTCGCTCGATGGCCGTACTGGCACTACTGCTCGTGGGCATGAGTACTACCTCAGCTCACGAACCGGACACCATTTTTCTCGACGAGCTGACCTGGATCGAGGTCCGTGACGCTATCCAGGACGGCACAACGACGATCATTGTCCCGACCGCCTGAACTGAGCAGAACGGTCCACACATAGTGCTGGGCAAACACAAATTCATTATCAACCATGCGGCGGATCGGATCGCCAGACGGGTTGGCAATGCGCTCGTAGCGCCAGTGGTAACCTACGTTCCAGAAGGGAATTTGGATCCTCCATCTGGACACATGCGCTACGCGGGGACCATCACACTTCCCAATGAGTACTTCATGAAGCTCCTCGAGTACGCTGCACGCAGCCTCGCAGTCCACGGGTTCACCGACATCGTTTTCATCGGCGACAGCGGTGGCAATCAGCAGGGAATGAAGGAAGTCGCTACGATGCTCAACGCGGAGTGGATTGGAGAGAGCGCCCGTGTGCACTTCGTAGGTGACTACTATTCCAACAACGGCTATCTCGAGTGGCTGGAGAGCGAGGGCGAGACCTCAGATACGATCGGAGGGCACGCGGGCATCAGCGACACGTCGCAACTGCTTTTCGTGGCGCCCGAACACATCCGGATGGACAAGCGCGAGCCGAATGGCGGGTTTGATGGTAATGGAGTGTTTGGCGATCCGACCCGGGCATCTGTAGAACGCGGGAGAAAGGGCCTTGAGCTCAAGGTGGAAGCAGCCGTTGGGCAGCTCCAGGCACTGATCGCTGCTCGCTAAGCAGACGGACAACAATTCTTTACTCCCGCGTAGCCCGCGTGGATTGGACCCTCAATTGCCCAGGCTCGACCAATGAGTGCAACAGCTCGGCCGGATGCAGGGCCCGCACGCCAGTGAAGTCGAACACCTGCTGCCGGCACGAAACACCTGCAGCCACCAGCACGGACCCTCTCTCGAGACTCCTGGCCGCCGGCAGCAGACATCGCTCACCGATCTGCCTCGAGATGTCGAAGTGCTCGGACGAGTAGCCGAATGATCCGGCCATCCCGCAACATCCCGCATCGAGATCGGTCACCGTCGCACCAGGAATGCGCTCGAGCAACATCTTGGCTGGTTCGAGCAGGCCGAGCGATTTCTGATGGCAATGGCCATGAAGCATTACGCGTGATGGCCCCGTACCAAATACCAAGTTTGCTCGCCCATCGGCAACCGCAGCCTCAAGAAACTCTTCGAAGAGCACGCAAGCTTCTGCGACCTGTCGAGCGTGCCGTTGTTCCTCACCGTTAAGCAGTGCGGGTGCGTCGTCGCGAAGCGCCGATAAACAGCTCGGCTCAAGCACCACGATCGTCTTGCCCGCGGCAACTGCCGGATACAGGCCACGCGTCATCTTGGCGGCTCGGTCGCGTGCGCTGGCGAGTAACCCCTGAGAGATAAGTGGTCGACCGCAACACACCGTTGGGCCCAGGTCGACTCCGATGCTAGCTGCCTCTAGCACATCAGCAGCCGCCAGTCCTATCTCCGGATGGTAGTAATTCGAAAACGTATCATTAAACAACACGACCTGATGTTCACTCGAGCTCCGATTCCGCATGCGCCACTGAGATTCGAGCGTTTGCTCAGTCCAACGCGGTAACGTTCGTCGGTGATCGATACCGATTAAAGATTCGGTCAACTTGCGTACCCACACGTGCTTGAGCCAAGGGTTGACTAACCGGGCGAACCGGCTGGCCCCAGCTGATAGTTCATGAATATGTCCGAGCACACGCGTGCGCAGCGGTGTGCCATGGCGCCGCCAGTAATCGGCGAGGAACTCACTTTTGAACCTTGCCACATCTACGCCGACTGGGCACTCGCTCTTGCAGGCACGGCACTCTAGGCATAGATCAAGCACACCGTACACCCCATCGTCCCCCAGCCCACTCTCGCCGAGCCGCCCGGCCATCGCAAGCCTGAGCACATTGGCACGGCCACGAGTGGAATGTGCTTCGTCGCGCGTCACCATGTACGACGGGCACATCGTCCCAGCCAGCGTCTTTCGACAGGCACCGATCCCGCTGCACATTTCGACAGCCCGACCGAATCCGCCTTGCTCTGTGTGATCGAAGAAAGTGGCTGGTTCAGGTGTGCGGTATGCAGCACCGTAACGAAGATTGGCGGTCAATGGCGGTGTGTCGATGATCTTTCCAGGATTAAAGATGCCGTCTGGATCGAACGTCCGCTTGACTATCTTGAAGGCCTCGTAGAGCTCTGAACCAAACATGCGGGCCATGAACGGACCGCGCACGAGTCCGTCACCATGCTCACCCGAGAGTGCGCCGCCAAATTCGAGCACGAGGTCGGCGATATCATTTGCGATCGCCTCGAACTGCCGCACACCATCTTCGGTCTTCATATTTACAACCGGCCTGATGTGGAGGCAACCGACCGACGCATGTGCGTAGACACCGGTTTTCGTGCCATGTTGGCGCACGACATCTAGAAAACGTTCGATGTACTCGCGCAGCTTCTCAGGCGCGACGGCGGTATCCTCGACGAACGAAATACTCTTGGCGTCCCCCTTCATGGCCATCGAGAGTCCGAGTGAGGATTCTCGCAGCTTCCAAATGCGGGCTTGGGCCTCAGTCTCCACTGCCCGCGTCGTTCTAATATCTAGCCCCTGCGCCGCCAGGTCGCGTTCGAGTGCGCCCAACCGCTGGGGTAGCTCGCTAGCATCATCCGCATAGAACTCAACACAGAGGAGCGCCCCCGGATCACCGTGCAGCACGCTTCGCCGCAGCGCATCAAGCACCTGGTTCTTACGCGCGTGGTCCAGAATAAAGCGGTCCATGATCTCTACCGCCGATGGTTCGTGCTTGAGAATCTCCGGTGTCGCGCCAAGTGCGTCGAGCAAATGCTCAAATTCAATCGTCAGTACCGCCTTGGCCTTCGGCAGTGGCACTAAGTTAAGCCGCGCCTCGACGACGATGCCGAGGGTGCCCTCTGAGCCAACGACGAGTCGAGCTAGGTTGAAGGGGACATCGTCGCGGACGAATTCATCGAGGTTATAGCCTCCGACACGGCGGAGGATTTTCGGATATCGTCGGTCGATCTCTCCGGCGCACTCGGCGGCGAGGCGCCGCACGGTGCGATAGCACGTACCCTCGAGAGTGTTGGCCTCGCACATCTTCGTCAGCTCGTCGGGATCGAACGGGCGAAGGTGGGCTATGCTGCCATCGGCCAGCGCTACATGTAATTCGAGAACGTGATCAATAGTCTTACCGTAGAGTACCGACCGCGCTCCGCTGGAGTTGTTGCCAATCATGCCACCCACCGTGGCACGGCTTGCGGTGGAAATGTCTGGCGCGAATCTGAGGCCGCTTGGCTGCAACTTGGCGTTAAGCTCATCGAGGACGATGCCAGGTTCAACCCGCGCCCACCGTTCGGCAACGTTAACCTCGAGGAGCCGGTTGAAGTACTTGGAAGTGTCGAGCTGTAGTCCTTCGCCAATCGCCTGTCCGGCTTGCGACGTACCGCCGCCGCGGGCGGTGATCGAGCAGCCGTGCCGCCGGGCCGTGTTGATAGCATGAACAATGTCATCACGCGACTTTACGATCACGACACCGAGTGGCTCGATTTGATAGACGCTCGCGTCAGTGGAATAAAGTGCCCTGGCGATCGGGTCGAAACGCACCTCGCCGTCGAGTTGGTCTTCGAGTTCGAGACGAAGCACGTCGTTCATACCGCAGTATAAGCTGCTATATGAGAGACTGTGGTTCCTAATCTTGTGTCCTAGAATGCTAGGCTAGCGATATGGCACACCGTAGCGGTCGTCACTTCCTGCAGATCCCAGGCCCCACAAACATTCCAGACCGGGTACTCCGCGCTATGGCGCGGCCGACCATCGACCATCGAGGGCCGGAATTCCAGGCGCTCGCTAAAGAAGTCTTGACTAGCTTGAAAGCCGTCTTCCAGACACGGGACCCAGTAGTGGTCTACCCCGCCTCTGGCACGGGTGCTTGGGAGGCCGCCCTGGTCAATACGCTATCACCTGGCGATCGGGTCTTGATGGCCGAAACCGGTCACTTTGCCACACTCTGGCAAGAGATCGCGGTCAAGATGGGGCTCGAACCAGTGTTCATCCCTGGTGATTGGCGCCATGGTGTCGATCCGGCTGAGGTGGAGGCGCGCCTGGTGGACGACGCGGCGCATACTGTCAAGGCAGTTTGTATTGTGCACAACGAGACCTCAACCGGGGTCACGAGTCGTATTCCGCTCGTTCGGCAAGCAATCGACCAAGCGAAACACCCAGCGTTGTTCATGGTTGACACCATTTCTTCGCTAGCGTCAATCGATTACCGGCACGATGAATGGCGAGTGGACGTCACAGTCGGAGCGTCGCAGAAGGGTCTCATGCTACCACCCGGGTTAAGCTTCAACGCCGTGAGCAGCTCGGCACTCGCGGCGCACGAACAGGCCACATTGCCGCGCAGCTTTTGGGACTGGAGTCCGATCCTGGACGCCAATGAGAAGGGCTTCTTCCCCTACACGCCAGCGACGAACTTACTCTTCGGTTTGCGTGAAACCTTACGCATGCTCGGTGACGAAGGACTCACCAACGTCTTCACTCGCCATGACCGGCACGCAGAGGCGACGCGCGGCGCGGTACGCACTTGGGGGTTTGACGTGCTGTGTTCGAACCCGGCGGAATACAGTTCCTCGATCACTGCTGTGATGCTGTCGCTTGGATATGACACAGGACGGCTGATCGATGCTGTCCGTAATCGGTTCGACATGTCGCTCGGGGTAGGACTTGGGAAGCTGAGTGGCACGGTGTTTCGGATCGGCCACCTGGGCGATTTCAACGACCTGTCGCTACTAGGGACCCTGGCAGGCGTGGAGATGGGTCTCGAGCTTGCGGAAATTCCCCACCGTACGGGCGGCGTTAACACGGCGATGAGCTACCTGACTGAATGCGCCAAGACCACAGCTTCAGTCTCGTCGTAGATCGACAGCTCGGGTTTCCTTCGTCACCACGAACGTGAAGGTGGGGTTGCCCACGTGAACTTCAATTACCACTTCGTCTCGCCTGTCATTCTATCGAGCACTAGTCTTAGTCACTCGCTTCGATATCGCACGCATCCACAAACCACCTAAAGAACAAGGACCCTAAGTGCGCAATACCCAGAGTTCTTGCATCTTTCGGCAATCTCTCGACTTGCCATAACGCTTGATGGGAATCGATGCTACCGTGATGACTCGGTTGGGTCAGCGCCATCCCGCGGCGCGCCGGTCCCGGACGATCCCATAAACAGCCGCTGCCCGTCGCTAAATGTGAGATCCCGGCCGTTCATTCTGTTCGATCCGTCCTTGGCCTGGTAGCCATCGACGATGATCTCAACACCTGGAGTCAGGGAACTCTTTGAAAAGCCGCGACGAAACAGTGTGTTCGGGGTGCCACCCTCAACCATCCACACCACTTTGTTACCATCGTCCTCGGTTACCTCAACGTGGACCCAGGCGTGCGGATTGATCCATTCCATCTTGACCACTGCACCCTCTAGGTGGACCGGACGGTTCGCATCAAACTCCGCCGAGAATGCGTGATGTGCCACGACCGGCACAGCCGCCACCATGAAACAGATCCCAGCCACCGCAACGGCGAGTTTCGTTCTCATTGGATTCGCCCCCTACTTTCCCCAAAGAATATCCAGACCCGCAGTCTATGCTATTTCAAGCCGGGTAGCGAAAGGGTTCCACTCTACAACCACCAGCTCTATTGTTCAGCCACTGGATCGACAGCCCGCACACCTTCGACAAGGATGATCTTGTCAGGAAAGCACGGGGAACTTATTGGGGACCTGGTCTCTCATCGTCCCAGGTTGAACCAACGCCGCTGGGCCGATAGCTCGGCGTCAGGTCAGCATCCCTGCGTAGATGTCCATACATCAGCTCTTCAGCGAACTCCACGCACTTGTACTCGAGGAGCTGCATGTTGTCATCAATGCGCTTGTAGAGCGGCAGCCTGATTGTCCATGGCTTCGTGTACGTTTCAGGATCCTCAATGATCGCCTCATACATGAGGTGGTTCTCACTCAGGGCAGTGTACCGCTCGACCACGTGAATCTGATTGCTGTGGTGGTTACCAGAACTATCGAGCCAGGTATCGGGCACCTGCGCGCTTACGTCAATCACCAGGGTCTCACCGTCCCACGAACCGATCGAATGTCCCATCCACGCGTCTACCGGCGGCTCAAAGTTTGGCCTGTCCATGTAGACGATTCGGCTGGTGCTCGCGAATTCGTAATGAATCAGGATGTGGTCCGGTGTCTGCACTATCTGAAACGGATAAGGCATGTAGGTGGCACGTGGCACCCCTGGCATGTAGCACTTGACCGCCGGATCGCGCTCCAACCAATGTTCCAGATTCTCCTGCTGCTTTGCTCTTGCGGCAGCAGTGTATGGGATCTCACCTCCCTCGACGATACCGAGACTACCGGGAATGGCCCCGAGTGCAGCCATCTCGACGACTGGTCCCATCCGCGCGGCATGGGGCTCGATGTCCCAATGAGCAGAGCCGAGAACTTGCCAGATTCCGTTTAGGTCTGGCCGACCATCCGCGGTGCGTGGGGCACGATAATCGGTATCCTGAGCAGCGGTTGGCGTCGTACCAGTAGAGAAAACAGCAACAACAAATGCCACCGTAGTAGCAATCAATACGCTTCCAAACAGACTTCGCATTTGCGAGATCCCTCCTAAGCTCCAAGTTGCTTTTCTTAGCCCAACATAGGGCTAGATACGCCCGAACCTGGTGTTTATCAAGATGAAACAGTCCTGTGCTCTGTGCTAGGACAACAACCCAATCAATCGGGCTCCGATTACTACGCCAGCCCAAATCCCAATCGAGACAAGGCCCACGACCTTCGGCCAGAACTGCCCTACGTGAGCGTCGTCCGCCAGCGCAATCTTCCGGCGAATGGTAAAAGTGAAGATGGCTCCCAGAAGAAGAAGCTCCGCCTTACCCCAGAAAAATGGGCTGTAATACTGCTTTAGTGCGGTCGACGCAAGCTGAGGCATACCAGTGACGACCAATAAAACGAAACTCCAAATCAACCACGGCTCCGCGTCCCGTGATAACTGCGCGACTGGCGTTCGGGTCAACCCCTGCCCCAGAAGACGCACATCGACTACCAAAATGGCGCCTGAAAATACCGTCAACGCGATCAGGTGCGCACACTGGATGATGGGAGTCGACCAAGTTGTCTCGAGAAAGAATTCGCTAACTGCAAGGCTTTGCATCCACTCGAAGAATGGCAACAAGGACATTGGCTCGGCTCCTATTCGAGGTTCAAGCCAACCCACCAGGCCGGCACCAGTCCACTGTAGGCGATCATTCGCCCGGTCACCACGATGCCGACCCAGAGCACCAGCGACACAATGCCGGCTACTCTAGCTGCGACAGGTGTTATCGCCGTGCGATCCCACGTGGCCACCGAATGGTAGGTGGTCAGATGAAAGACAAGCGCGTTTACACCCGCCAGAATCATCATCAGGTTCTTCACCCAAAAATAGAAGTTGCCGTAGTACCGCATCGGTTGGCTATAGAACAATAAGAACCCTGTAACGGCGCTGATGGTAAATCCAACCATCGCCCATGGAAAGATTCGGGTCGGGATATTTGAGACTGGAACAGGCTTCAGCGCCAGGCCAACAAGGCGCATGTCCCAAAAGATGATCAACCCCGCGAATAAGCACATACTCACGACGTGCGCCGTCAATATGACGGGGTATGCGTTGAGCGATTCACGAAGGGCGATGCTACTCGGAAGGACGTTAACCCACTCGAATAAACTCCTGAGTGACATGAGTGGGAGTTCCTATGGAACACACCGCGGTGCGTCTCCAGGCTTATCGCGATAGACGATGTGGCAGTTCTCGCACGACCCAACAACGTCATTAGTGGCCTCGATGACGGCGTCCTGATCCTGAGCGCGGGCCGCCTTGTAGGTGATTTCTCCTGCAACTTTGAGTCCCTGGACGTATTTACTCCATTCGACTTGCTCCACTGGAACCGGCCGGCCATTCTCACACAGCCGGCCGGGAAGCATTATGAGGTTGGCGGCTTCTACCAGCGCCACGGCAGCGTTTTCAACGATTTCCCAACCGCTGTAGATGTTTGAGAATGTTACGGTGACCGTGTCGCCAACTGAGAGGTCACGAGGGGCGCCTGGATCCCGGGTTTGTGCGTCGAATATCAAATTTGAATTAGGAAAGAGGATGCCGCGCATTACCTCGGCAAGGTCTCCAAACGGTTCGGTCGATGGCGCCTGTGCAACAGCGACTCCAACAGCGAGAACCATTCCTAGAACTACACCCAGCACTCGCATCGCACTCCTCCGTGCATAAGTGAATACTCTGACCGCGGAGCTTTCGACTCCCGAGCCTTGTTCAGGGAAGGCGCAGTGTACTCCACAGTTTTAAACAGGGTCAAGATATGATAAACACAAGACTTGCTTGTTAGTGTGCCTACCGCATGGGGATATACTGGGTACTCTTAACAGAAAGAGGAGGCCGGTGAGTATGCTGCGTTACATCTCGATCCTGTGTGCCCTGATAGCGTCGATGGGCTTTACGCTCCAAGAGAACCCCGTCCCGATGTCCGAGGATTCGGTTAAGTCAGGCAGAGCAACCTACGGACGCTTTTGCCGTTCGTGCCATGGGCGGAACGCCGATGGTCGCGGGACGGCCGCAGTGCCCGGTTCAAACCCGGCCAACCTCGTCGATGATAAGTGGGACTACGGTAGCAGCGACGCCGAGATTTTCAAGGTTATCAAGGAAGGAATTCCACCTGATTACTTTATGGACTCGTGGGATGGAAAGATCACCGACGACGACATCTGGAACACCATCAATTTCCTTCGGGACTTCGCCAACCAGTAACCTGCAGGTTGTCCAAGTCGAGAAGATGACATCGGCGGATTGAGCAGGGATTAGTGTTGGGGTTCTGACGACAGAGGCAATCAACGCACCAACTATCACATCGCGTGTCAAGCATTCTACATATAGCATCATCACCCACATGAGAAGCGTACTGGCCGATCGCATCCCACGACTACCGCGTTCTGCAGACACCGTAAGGCAAGAGATTTAGTTCGGCGGTTGGGGATTCTCGTCCCGAATACGCCCGCGGTCCTTGTCACCGATCCAGTACAGATTGTGGCAACTCTCGCAGGCGCTATAGACCTGTTCGCTGACCTCGTAAAGCGCCTCGTGATCCCTCGATTCGGCGACAGCGAGAGCCGCTTGGCCCGCCTCAACCATCCCCTGCGCCATGCGTATCCATGTGCTCTGATCTCGAGCGCGGTTGCCAATCATCAGGAGATTGCCACTCTCGGTGATCGTGATTGCTCCGTTCATAACAACGGCCCACTCCTCGTCGGTTTTTGGGTACCATTCGTTGATACCGTTTTCGTCTAGGATCATGCCGACCGACTCCCAAACGGCGTCCGCGGCTGGGTCAATCATCATCGTCATGAGCTGGTTGATGTCAGCGACCGGTTCGAACGGTGGCTCTTTCGGTATATGGCTGCATCCGGCACTTAAGGCGACCACCAATGAAATACTTGCGACCGTCGCTCGCATTCCGATGCCCTCCCTCTGTTTCAAATCATACCTAGAAAACAAGGGGCTACGATCAAGTATCGCACGCTGATTCCTCAGTATCCATGGATGGCGTCGCAGAGTTACGCGCTTTTCGACTAGACGACCAAGGCGTTCGATTAGCTACGCCATATGGTAAGTCGCAGTTTCATCAGCTCTCCGCTCCTTAAAAGTACGCCTGGGATTAACTGCTCGAAAAGAACCGAACCAATCCCCGCTTCGGGCAATTGATGGAAAGGGTTACCACCCAACGGGAGACATCGGACGGCTAGAGTCCTTGGCCGGTGTTTTCTTTACAATCTCGCCCAACCTATGTAATGCTGACGCGAATCGAGGTTCTAGCCCGCTTGCTTCAGCCACGTCGAGAGCTAACAAGCCCGTAAGCACAGCCTCCCACGTGATTCCGCAGCGAAGAGAGTGATCGTCGCTCAGGCTAGTGTCGGCCGCGTTCCAGGTGGGTCCCAGGCCGCTTGGCAGTAATACATTTCGTCGGACGAGACCGGATTAAACAAGGGGTGCATTGAATGGGTAACAGGCTCTACGTTGGCAATATACCGTTCGCGGCCGGAGAGACCGAGCTCCAGGAGCTATTCTCGGCAGTGGGCACAGTCGCGTCGATTCACGTCGTGACCGACCGGGCCACGGGACGCCCCCGCGGTTTTGCGTTTGTCGAGATGGGAAGTGACGAAGACGCACAGAAAGCAATTAGCGAGCTCGATCAGACGGAGTTTCAAGGTCGCCAGCTAACGGTGAACGAGGCGCGGCCGCGCGCTCCACGGCCAGGCCCCGGCCCGGGTGATTTCGACGGCGGGCCTCGCGAGCCACGCTGGTAACAGCGCGGCATTGGAAGTTCCTGGGCCGAGGACTCCGGACCCTTTATTCTATTAACTACCGTCCAAGGCCTGGACATTCTGGAAAAAGCTCGTCCATGACATGCTGTCTCCTGTCGCCCACCATCTTTTCGGTCTTCCTAACTATGCTAATGAGTACCGAATCATAACTTGTCCGGCCGATTCGATTGTTTCGGCTAACGAGTGGAGCGGCAGCACGGTCATGTTTCTTGACAGGCTCGCGGAAGAAATAAAGCTGTAGGATCCAAGCCTTGGGCTCTGGACTCTGAACTCTGGGCCTAGGTAATATTAAGCAGGTTTTTCGCTGGTGCGCGCCAGACCCCACAGCAGCAAGGAGGGACCTTGGCAAATCGGGGCCGTCCAACACAGACGAAACGTCAACGCGAACGGGATCGCCACACGCGGGCAAAGATAAAGGTGGCAAAGCGAGCCGAGACTAAAGCTCGGCGCGCTGAGGCTCCGCCGCGGCCAACCGATCACGACCCAGACATCGCTAATTTCGTCGCTGGTCCACAGGATCCTCCCGCTTGGCAGAAGGAGTTCTTCGAGGAAGAGCAAAAGGCCAAGGAAGCTGCTGAACTGGAAGCCCAAGACAAGAAATAGCATTTCGCAGAAACCTGGCAGCGTACAGTTTCAGCCGCACCGAGACTAAGGAAAAGGCCTGGCTACCCCTTGGGAACCTGGCCTTTGGCGTTTCTGATGGCCCGACCGCTCGTCTACTAAAGCTAGACCTAGCCAGATCTGTCATTTCAACGATGTGCAAGCCAGTGTTGGTCCAATAGATCAGGCGCGATCAGAGACAGCGACGTGGTGACAACTTTCGAAGAGCAATACCCAGCGAGCTTGAAGACAATGGAATTCTAGGCGCCCTTAGCACCATGGTTACTCTTTCCGACCTCACTCTGCGAAAACTCGAAACACCAGACGAATACAAGGCATGTGTGCGTCTCCAGCGAGAGACCTGGGGTCAGAACTTTCTCGACATCGTACCCGCGACGATCCTGATGGTGGCGCAGCGCGTGGGCGGTGTCACGGCTGGGGCCTTCGATGCGAACGGCCGGCTTTTAGGTTTTGTTTTTGGCATGAGCGGCGTGCGCGATGGCGAGCTGGTGCACTGGTCGGACATGCTGGCTGTCAGGTCGGAGGTCCGCGGTCTCGGTCTTGGCAAGCGCATTAAGCTATTTCAGCGGGAGCTCTTGCTCAAACAGGATATCCAAGTGGCCTACTGGACCTATGACCCATTAGTCAGCCGAAACGCAAATCTAAACCTGAACGGTCTTGGCGCGGTTCCGGTCGAGTACCTTGTTAATATGTATGGCAACACCGGCGGTACGCTGCACAGAGGCCTCGACACCGACCGCTTCATCGTCGAGTGGCGACTAACGGCTTCGCACGTCGAACGAGCTCTGACGGGAAAGTCCCAGTCCCTCCCACCGGCGGCACTCGAAGCACCAGTCGTAAACTCTGATGCGATTACCGGTGAATCACCCCACGTGCAAAGCCCCTCACTACCCACAACAGACTGGGTTCGGATCGTGGTGCCATTGGATATCGACCAGGTCAAGGTGACGGCCCTCGACGACGCACGGCTCTGGCAGCTTATGACTAGGCACGCGTTTCAGTGGTATCTCGCTCACGGCTATCGGGTCAGTGGCTTTCAACCAGTACCCGATGCAGGCCACGCCTACTATTTCGTGACCAACCAGGCAGAGTTGTAATGTCACTCCGAGTGACCCGTATTACGCTTCGTGAAATCCAGCTCACACTTCGTGAACCGTTTCAAATCTCGTCCGGCCTAACAACCGTTCGACGCATCTTACTCCTGGAGCTGGAAGACAGAGACGGCCACACGGCATGGAGCGAGTGCGTCGCCGGCGAGCACCCCAACTACTCGGCCGAAACGATTGACACGGCATGGTTGGCCATCACGGAGTGGATCGGGCCCTGGGCACTCGCCCACGGAATCGCCGATCCGTCTGGGATAGACGCGCGCCTCAGCCGCAGCATCCGCGGGCACTTCATGGCGAAAGCCGCGGTTGAAATGGGCATCTGGGGACTCTGGGCCACGCGAGATCGAACGAGCCTCTCCAGGCTGATCGGAGGTGAACGAACTCAGATCGCGACCGGCATTTCGATCGGTATCCAGGACAGCCACGAAACGCTCGTGGCGAGTGCGCGCGCTTCCCTCGCCGCGGGGTACCGTAAGATCAAGATCAAGATCAGGCCGGGTGCAGACCTTGAATACATCGCCGCCGTTCGCGAGGAACTTGGGGGAAAAGCGCCGCTCATGGCTGACGCCAACAGCGCCTACAGTCTGAGTCAGGCCGATCATCTGGCGGAGTTGGATCCATTTAAGCTGATGATGATCGAACAACCGCTCGCGCATGACGACCTCCGGCGTCACGCGCAGCTTCAAGACCTGATTTCGACGCCGATCTGTCTCGACGAGTCAATCACGAACGTGGACCGCGCACAGGACATGTTGGCGCTCGGAAGTGGCCGTGTCGTCAACATTAAGCCAGGGCGAGTTGGTGGATTCGCTCAGGCCAAAGCCATCCACAACCTCTGCCTCCATAACGGTGTCCCGGTTTGGTGCGGCGGTATGCTGGAAAGCGGCGTCGGCCGAGCATACAACGTTGCGCTAGCGTCGCTCCCAAACTTCACCCTGCCAGGTGACGTTAGTCCGAGCGCCCGCTATTGGGACCACGACATCGTGACACCCGAATGGACCATGGATGAAAATGGCAACGTTGCCGTGCCCGTGGATGTGCCAGGAATCGGTGTTGAGATCGACCGTGACCGAGTAGAGAATTTGACCACGCGAGCTAAGAACCTGTCCGTCCCGTAGGACGCCAAATTCCAAGTCATGGCCACGACTCCTTGTCCGCCTGGACTTCATTTATCGTGAGATCGTCGATCATCGCCAACTGCGAATGCAGCTTGAAACGTCACCACGAATTCCAAACTGAATACCACGCTTTTTATAAGATGCCTCGTTTTAGCCGAAAATCTGTAACCAGAAATCCCCAGCTCAAACGCGCAGACTCAGCGTGAGAATGCTTCGGTCGTCTTAATCTGATACCAGACGGACAACCCTTGGTCTCGGAGTACACCGAACACTCGCTCGCGATCGTTCCACAGGCGCCGGTCGGTCACATCGATCCCCGCGAGATCGAGAAAAACAAGCGCGAACGCTACTGTGTACTGTGGTGGAATGCGCGGATCCTTAAGCTTGGATGAAAGTTCGTCGTAGGACAGGTTGGACTCGGCAACCCAAATAGCCGCCTGCTCGACCGCGTGCGTTCTGGGGGGGTACAGCGTGGGTGAATCGGCAACCGTGTAGGTACCAACCTGGATTCTATACATTAGTTCTTCGAGTTTTGCCGCCGTTGTTGGCAACAGGACCTCTAATTCGTCATCACTCTTTGGCGCATCTCGGTCCCATTGCCGGCCGACTGTCCGAATCGACCAAGCGTGCCAATCGTCGTCGGCTAGCTGGATCCAACCGTCACGCCGCGCGATCATGTCACGAGTGTTTCCGCCACCCCTGAAGTACGCACCAACAGGAGAGGTAATGACTATCGGGATATCCACAGTTCGTCTGATTTGAACGGTGACGGCATCCTCGCCGGCGCCGACTGCCTCGGCTTCAACAAGACCGTTCTCGATCGCCTCAAAGAGATCGTGGTCGTGCAGGACTTCGCCTTCGAATTCACTTCCAGCCGAGCGGAAAAAAAAGAGATGCTGACCTGGCAAGAAATTGTGGAGCTCAACGAGCTCGAATCCGGCTGCCTTCCATTCTCGCAACACCTGACGCACTGACATCGTGTGGTCGGCCTTGATCCGATCACCCGTGCCATCCTCAACACGATACTCGAGCAGAGCTACACGTCCTTCGGGTGAAAGAGATTCACGGATATTGGCGAGCATCGGCTCTGGGTCTGACATCTCGTGATAGACGTCGGCGATGATGAGCCAGTCGATCTCACCCGCAGGCAGCATGGGATCAGTGAAGGTGCCAAGCACGGATTCGATGCTACTCACCTCCTCGGCATCGGCTAACTGTTGCATGATCTCAAGCATTTCCGGCTGGATGTCCTCACAGTAGACAGTCCCCCCAGGCTGAACGCGACGAGCCATCCGGCGCGCGTAGAAGCCCGACCCGCAGCCTATATCGGCGACGACATCACCCGGCTCGAGCGCCATCGCGTCAAGCACGGCCTCTGGTCGTTCCTCGGCCACTCGCCCATCGCGCTCCAACCACTGGGCGCCACGAAAACTCATATGCTCTGCGGGAATACGGTGCCGATCCTGGCGATCGTTTTCCGCGTATGTCGAACTTAGCCAGCCAAGGCTCAAAGCGAACGCACAGACGAATACCACAGTCCGAAAACGGGACCTCATAGGAACGAACTCCTTTTCCCTGTTTGCCTATCAAGCGCTCCGTTTCTTATCACAGAAGAACCTGTCATTCGAACCGTAGGTTGAAAGGACGATTGTCTCTACCGCATACTCCACGCCACCAATCAGCCCCCTGCCGCCCATCGGGTTCGGATCCAGCCGGGACAGACGGCGTTAACCTTAAGATCACCCGAGACCCCGTTCGCCAGTGAGACTATGCGTGCGAGTCATATGTCATTTTACGAGCACCGAGAATCCAAACCTTTGAGTTTTATGTCCTGACAAGACTGCGCGATCAAGTATCCAGTCTCGTTTACAGTGAAGGTGCTGCCTGCTCTTCCTCGGCAGCTTTGATCGGCTGAACAGGCCCAATCGTTTCCCGTAGCGGGATCTCTTTGAGAAACCATGATAGCGAGAAGCCAGCAGCCATGATGGGAACAGCACACAGAAAGACATCGTGGATCGCCACCTCCACCGAGGCCGCGATCCCAGACGCCACCGACGGCGGTAGTGTCCGAATGGCAGCCGGACTGCTGAGTAAGCGTGTTACCTGGCCGCTGACCTCTGCGACAGCCTCTGGTGGAACACGGGTCGGGAGCTCAGCAATCAGACGAGTGTTCATAATGGCGCCGAAAACCGCAACGCCAAACGATCCTCCCATCGAACGAAAAAACTGCGCGGATGATGTTGCAACTCCTAGATCCAGATAGTCGGCCGCGTTCTGCACCGCGAGTAGACTCACCTGCATCACCATTCCAACACCAAGACCGAGTAAAATCATGTAGACGGAACTTTCCAGCCACAGCGTCTCCGCGTGCATTAGGCTCAGCAGATACATCGCAACCGTAGTCATGAGCATCCCGACAATCGGAAAAATCTTGTAGCGGCCGGTGGAAGTGGTAAGCAAGCCGGAACCGACCGAGCCTCCGACGATACCAGCGGTCAGCGGGAGGATAAGCAGACCGGAGTTGGTCGCCGACACACCGGTCACCACTTGCAGAAACAACGGGAGGAAAACGACGCCCCCGAATAGCGCTGCGCCAATAAGAAAGGCCAGGATCGAACTGACCGAGAAGATCGGGTTGCGAAACAACCGTAGCGGCAGTAGCGGCTCCTGAACATGCGCTTCCCAACTAATGAACGCCACCGTCAATACCACACCCCCTGCCACGAGCATCGCGATCATTGGCGATCCCCACGGATACTCGGTCCCGCCCCAGACCAAAGCTAATAGCAAACAGCTAACACCGGCAATCAGCAGCGCGGCACCTTCGAAATCGATGCGGCGCGACTGACGCACAACCGGGAGATGAAGCACCGTGGAGGTGATGAAAAGTGCGACCCCGCCGACCGGTAGATTGATCAGGAAGACCCACCGCCACGTTACATTGTCGACGATGAAACCGCCAATCAGCGGGCCCACGACGCTGGCAACCGCCCACACACCAGCCAGATAGCCCATATAACGCCCCCGCTGGCGGGGCGAGATGATGTCGCCAATGACCGCAAAGGTCATCGAGAACAGGCCGCCCGCACCAACCCCCTGTACGGCGCGGCAGAAAATGAGTTGCACCATGCTCTGTGCGAGCCCCGCGAGCAGCGATCCGGCGAGGAAGACAAGAATGGCCACCGTTATTACCTTGCGTCGGCCATAGAGATCGCTGATCTTCCCGTAGAGCGGTGTCGAAACCGTCGAGCTAAGCAAATACGCCGTAATGATCCACGAATAGTAGTCGAGACCACCAAGCTCGCCGACAATGGTCGGAAGGGCGGTCGCGACAATGGTCTGGTCGAGGGCAGCAAGGAACAGCCCCGCCATCAGTCCGCTAAAGATAATCAGGATCTGCCGGTGGGTGAAAGAAGTGACCGATGAAAGAGAGTTTGGTAAATGATTAGTATCCTTCGACATGAGGCTTCAGGCTGCTGGCAATTACGAAAGCTGAGGCCAGCGCCTGGTGCGTAAGCGCTCTCCATTCCGACCTCAGCCTCTGGGATCTCGTGCCAGAAGTTTGTTACCTATGTCCCAGAACGTGCCACCCGACTGTCAAGGTGCGACGAGAGAGCAAACCTGACACTTGGAACTACGGAGCAACGCTACCAGTCGGGATACCCCGTCCTGTACGTAGGCAATAAACTTCTGGCACTGCACACTAATTCGCCACCGTGAATGGAATCGTCGCGACTTGATCATCCCACCAGATCGTGAAGTCACCGCCCTGTTGCGTCATGTTGGTGAAGGCGATGATGAGCTGGTCGGCTGACCTCCCGATCTGCTGCACTCCCATCGTCGCACGCAGGACATCCTTGACTGGCGTGTAGTCGTACGAACCCCAGAGCGCAGCGTCGTTCTCTTCCCGGAAAGACTGCTTGACACCCCAGGTCGTGAAGATCAATGTCCATTCGCTCGGACTCGTGGTCTCGGCGAAGATGGTGTACTCACCAGCCTTGAGTTGGTTATTACCCAATACCAGATCGGTTTCCGTTGTGAACCGAGTCGACTCGTCTGCACCGATCCTCCAAACCTGAGAGCCCTGCAGGAATCTCTGTCCGTAATCGTCTCCGGAGCCCCAGATATTTTCACGACCACGTAAAATCGGTCGACCGTACTCTATATCGATCCATTTTCCGCCGTCGTATTTCCCATCGGCGTTCAGACTCCCGCCGACCTGTGTCGACGCCTGCCCCCTGGGGCTTAAGCGTCGTGTCTGTCCTTCCACGACAGTCGCTGTCACGATGAACGTCACCAACACGCTTAGAATAGTCGTTACGCGCATTTCCCCTCCTCCATTGCGTCACAAACATCGACTTAGGGCAATCATCGGATCAATGAGGCCGGCTTAGCTTCCATCAGCTGAGCGTAAAAATCGTTGCCCTTGTCGTCAATCACTATGAATGCTGGAAAATCTTCGACTCGAATCTTCCAGATGGCCTCCATTCCGAGCTCCGGGTACTCGAGCACTTCAACTTTCTTGATACTGTGGTCCGCCAGTCGCGCAGCCGGTCCTCCGATCGACCCTAGATAGAACCCACCGTAACGGCCGCAGGCTTCGGTCACCTGTCGCGAACGGTTCCCCTTAGCTAGCATCACCAGGCTCCCGCCGCGCGACTGGAAAAGCTCAACGTACGAATCCATCCTACCTGCCGTGGTCGGGCCGAAGGACCCCGATGGCCGGTCTTCTGGTTTCTTGGCTGGGCCCGCGTAGTAGATCATGTGGTCCTTAAAATACTTTGGTAGGTCCTCTCCTCGGTCGAGCTGTTCTTTCAGCTTGCTGTGCGCGAGGTCACGAGCTACCACCATCGGACCCGTGAGCGAGAGGCGGGTGGCGACCGGATACCGGCTCAACTCGGTCAGGATTTCCTTCACCGGTCGATCGAGGTTGATCTTGATGACATCACCCTGTAATTCATCGTCGGTAACCTCTGGTAGGTACTGCGCCGGGTGTTCCTCGAGCTGCTCGAGGAACACGCCTTCGTATGTGATCTTGGCCAGCACCTGCCGGTCCGCTGAACACGACAACCCAAGACCAACCGGACAGGAAGCACCGTGACGTGGCAACCTGATGACGCGAGCGTCGTGCGCGAAATATTTGCCGCCAAACTGCGCGCCGACCCCAATGCCATTGGCGATCTCCAACACCTGCCGTTCCATGTCCAGATCGCGGAATGCGCGGCCATACGTGTTCCCCGTGGTAGGGAGACCGTCCAAATACCTCGCACTTGCAAGCTTTACCGTTTTGAGCGTGAACTCGGCCGAAGTGCCGCCGATGACCAGCGCCAGGTGGTACGGCGGACACGCCGATGTCCCAATCGTTTTCAACTTTGCTTCCACGAAATTGAGTAATGATGTCGGGTTTAGAAGCGTCTTGCTCTCCTGGTAGAGAAAGCTTTTATTTGCTGACCCGCCGCCCTTGGCGATGAAGAGCAATTCGTACACGTCCCCCGGCTCCGAATAGATTTCGATCTGCGCCGGCAGATTAGAGCCGGTGTTCGTTTCCGTGTACATATCTAACGGCGCCAGCTGTGAGTAGCGCAGGTTCCGCTGAAGATAAGCATCGTATATTCCGTGCGACAACGCCACTGCGTCATCGGAAGCCGTCATGACACGTTCACCTTTATGGGCCATCACGATCGCCGTGCCGGTATCCTGACATCCAGGCAAGACACGCCCAGCGGAAATATTGGCGTTACGAAGGAGCTCGAGGGCTACGAATTTATCGTTTGGCGAGGCTTCGTGGTCATCTAAAATCTTGCGTAACTGAGCCAAATGGCTCGGCCGAAGTAGGTGTGCCATGTCGTCGAATGCCTCGCGTGCGACCGTGCGTAGCACCTCCGGCTCGATCTTTAGAAAATCCCCACCATAGGACCGAATAGTAGAAATGCCGTCACTCGGCAGCTGACGATAGGACGTCTCGTCTGGCTCCAACTCGAAGATCGGCTGGTACTGGAACTCGGACATGTCTCAGGCAGTCCCTGCGCGCAGAGTAGAACACCTCATTGTACTGCAGGACGCTTGGACACCAGACGTTTGGCGTCAGGCTATGGACTCTAATCCTTGGCGCCGTATAGATGCCGATACTTCCGGAGCAACTCGTAGAGCACCACGCCGCCAGAAGTTGCCACGTTCAACGAGTGCTTGACACCACGCATTGGGAGACGGATCTGAATATCGCACCGTTCGAGCACGGTCCGGTCGAGCCCATTGACCTCATGGCCGAACAATAGACAAACTGGAAAACAGGGACGCCAGTCGAACAGATCGACGGCATGCGGACTTGTCTCGACCGCAGCCAACTCATAGCTGCGCTGACGGAGGGTGTTAAGATATGCTTCAATACCCTCGGACGAGCACGATTCCCACGAAACGTGCGCCTCGGCGCCCAATGCCGTCTTCGCGATTTTTTTCTGCGGGGGATGGCCAGTAATTCCAGCGAGGCATATCGTCTCAACACCAACCGCATCAGCCGTCCGGAAGAACGCACCAACGTTATAGAGACTACGCACGTTATGGAGCAGTACGCGGACCGGCAGTAACCCGAGATCATCGTAGCCGGATGCGAGCTCCGTGGCCACGTAGGAAAGTCGGTCGGTCATTTCAGTGATCGTCGGATGCCCTGCGATGGTCATGGTTTGCGTGGGAGTTTTCGTTGTCGGCATGTGTCCCTCGTAGGCGTTAGTTGGTCCCCTGCAAGAGACCGGTTCCAGAACTCAAGGGTTTTAGTGTTACTGGTGGCATGGCTGCCTTGGTATAGTCTGAACTCTGGTACTATAAAATTCTAAACCTCCTATGAATCTGTACGCCGTCATTATTCTTGTCGCGTTGCTAACCGAGTACACGCTGTCAGTGCTGTCGAGCGCGTTGAACCTTCGCTCGCTCAGCTCGGCTCTACCCTCGGAGTTCGATGGTGTTTTCGATCCGGAGAAGTACGAGAAGAGCCAAGACTACACCAGGACACGGACGTATTTCGGTCTGTTCCGATCCACGGTCAGCTTGTTGCTCATGCTCGGCTGGTGGCAACTTGGAGGCTTCGAATGGCTCGACCAGAGCTTTCGAGAGCTCAACTACGGTCCGGTGATTACTGGCTTGCTCTATATTGGTAGCCTTAGTTTGTTCTCCACGGTCCTCAGTCTACCGTTTGGTATTTACTCGACCTTCGTCATCGAAGAGCGCTATGGCTTTAACCGAACTACCTCCGCCACGTTTGTTGCCGATCTGCTAAAGAGCCTGGTGCTCGGGATCCTTCTCGGCGGCGTGCTACTCTCCGTTGTCCTGCTCTTTTTCCAGTGGGCCGGACCGCTCGCCTGGCTCTGGTGTTGGCTGGCAGCCACGTTGTTCCTGCTGATCGTACACTTCGTCGCGCCTACATGGATCATGCCGCTCTTTAACAAATTTACGCCACTCGAAACGGGTGACCTGCACGAAGCCATTCTGGCGTACGCAAAATCGACACACTTTCCGATCAAGGGACTCTTCGTCGTAGACGGCTCTCGGCGATCGTCAAAGGCGAATGCCTTTTTTACCGGGTTTGGTCCGAACAAACGGATCGGTCTGTTCGACACGCTCGTGCAGAAATATACCGTGCCTGAAGTTGTAGCGGTCGTGGCACACGAGATCGGTCACTACAAACACCGGCACATCTCGAAGGGGATGGTGCTTGAGATCGCCCATCTAGGCGTGGTCTTCTTTGTAATGTCGCTATTCTTGGAACAACCAGGTTTGTTTGAGGCGTTCTACATGAGCTCGCAGTCTATCTACGCAGGTCTTTTGTTCTTCGGTCTGCTGTTCACACCGGTTGAACTGGCGCTATCGCTGTTCGTCAATGCTTTCTCACGCCGAAACGAATTCGAAGCGGACAAGTTTTCAGCAACGACGACCGGCAGCAGCGATCCGTTAATTAGTGCGCTAAAAAAACTCTCGGCCGATAGTCTGGCGCACCTGACGCCGCATCCGCTCCATGTGTTCCTGAGCTACTCGCATCCGCCGGTGTTGCGCAGGATTATTGTTCTTCGAACTCTGGACGCTGAACTCTAGGCTCTGGGAGAATACAGCAGCTTTCGAAGCCGTCCTCGTGCACACGATGAGTCGGTTCCTCGCTAGCGTCCTTGAGCTTCTCTGATCGCTCTGAATTCACTCTTCGCACTCCAGGCCGGCCACTTATCGCCGAACGCCAGCTGCTTCCCCATGTGATACATGAACGTCAGATCTTCAACGGCCCCTGATAAATCCCAGTCCGGTTTCACCTCATCAGACACCTTGTGGTAATCCTGGGTGGTGTATTCCACACGCTTTGCGATGCCGTAATCCTTCGGCTTGTCAAGATACTCGATACCTGCGCCGGCGTAGAATGCGGGAATCCCCACTTTGGCGAACGAGAAATGATCTGAGCGATAGTAGAACCCCTTCTCTAATTCGGGATCGGGATTCAACGTTCGCCCTAGTTGTTCACCCACTTCAAAGGCGAACTGGTCCAGTTCAGACTGTCCTATACCCACGATGGTTATGTCGCGCGTCCGCCCCCACTGATTCAGTACATCCATGTTGAGCGCCGCGACTGTCTGCGCGGGTAGATAGAGCGGGTTTAGACCGTAGTGCTTGGACCCGAGGAGGCCCTGCTCTTCAGCGGTCACGGCAAGGAAGACGACCGAACGACGAGGCGGCTCGGCCGCCTTGGTAAAAGCACGTGCTAATTCAATCAAACCGGCGGTCCCAGTCGCATTGTCAGCAGCTCCGTTGAAGATCTGATCCCCCGTTAACGTTTCATCCTTGCCAAGGTGATCCCAATGCGCAACAAATATCACGACCTCATCTGGCGCTTTAGTCCCTTTGAATTTTGCGACAAAGTTCTGTGAATCGATGGTGCGCAGTGTGTTCCGCACGCGGGTGCGGCCGGTCACACCGAGTGAAATCGGTTGGAACGAACGGTCAGCCGCTCGTTGTTTAGATTCTTCGAAATCGATACCGGCCATCTCGAAAAGCGTCTCGGCAGTGGACCGCTGGATCCAGCCCTCGATCGTCGCGCGGCTGAGGTTTTTGTCCGCGGCTACTAAGTTAAACGATTCCACATGTGGCGCGCTCCCAACGACCTCCCACGGGTAGCCGGCAGGCCCAGTTTCGTGAATGACAAGTGAGCCGGCCGCGCCCTTTTCGGCAGCGATTTCATGCTTATAGGTCCAGCGCCCATAGTAGGTCATTGCCTGACCGCCAAAGGCATCATCAAGCGGGGGGTCATTGACAAGGAAAAGTAGAATCTTCCCATCGACATCAGCGTCACCGAAGTCGTCCCAGTCGTACTCCGGTGCAACTGCCCCATAGCCAACAAAAACGAACTCGGCATCAACGGTAACCTCATCGACGACATGTTTCGTCACCGTGACATAGTCGGCCCCAGGCTGCAGGGTTCGCATGTCACCGTCCTTGGTAACACTGAGAACGTCGCCCGGTTGAGGGGTTATGCCCACTAGTGGTACGTTCTGGACCCAGGTGCCATCCGGGTTGCCTGGCACAAGCCCTAAAGCCGAGAATTGTTCTGTCAGGTAAGCGAGCGTCTTCTCTTCACCGAGCGAGCCTGGCATACGACCCTCGAATTCGTCTGAAGCCAGCATCTCGATCTCCGCCAGCAGCGTTTCGGCGCTGATGTCGACTGCCCTTGCTTCGGTAGCACCCCTGTCTGGCGCAGCCTCCTCCCTCGGCATCCCACCACATGCAACCATCAAGGTAACAACCAAAACGCCAAAAACACATCTCGTCATGACACTAAGCTCATAGCTTTACCTGCTCTATCCCACCTGCCACAACAAGAAGCTCAAGGTATCGACTATTTCGTCAATCTGCTGGCTGACCGGCTGGCCGCCGGAGTGTCCGGCCTGAGTGTGATACCTAAGTAGGATCGGATTTTCCGATCCGTTCTTCGCCTGCATCAACGCCGTCATCTTCCGAGCGTGGAGAGGGGCAACCCGGGTATCGCCATCACCGGAGATGTAGAGGGTCGCGGGATATTCTCCTCCGTCGGTCACGTTGTGGTACGGCGAGTACGCATGAATGTAGCCGAATTGGTCTGGGTCATCGCTCGAGCCATATTCCGGCACCCAGAAACCAGCCACAAGAAATTGCTGATACCGAACCATGTCGAGAAGCGGATAACCGCACACAACGGCTCCAAACAGATCCAACCGCTGATTCGAAACTGCTCCTACCAGAAGGCCGCCGTTGCTTCCACCCTGAATCGCGAGGTGTTCAGTTCTTGTGTATCCTTCGGCAATCAAGTGCTCGGCAGCTGCGATAAAGTCGTCAAAAACGTTCTGCTTACGCTCGAGCATCCCCGCCTGGTGCCACTCATCGCCGAACTCTCCACCGCCTCGGATGTTTGCCACGGCAAAGAGACCACCAGCTTCCAACCACGCAGTGCCCTGTGTCGAGAACGCAGGCGTTAGGCTGATGTTGAAGCCTCCGTAGCCGGTAAGTAGTGTCGGGTTCGTGCCGTCCCGCACCATGTCCTTAGCGTGCACCACGAACATCGGTACACGAGTGCCATCTTTCGAGGTGTACCAGAGCTGTTTAACCGCGTAACGTTCGGGGTCAACCGGCACGTCCACGCTGGCCCAGACCGTTAGGTCTCCCGTTTTGAGGTCATAGCGATAAATGGTGCTCGGTACATAAAAAGTCTGAAAGGTGAAGAATGCTTCCTGGCTCTCCCACCTCCCCGAGCCGCCGCCGACCGAACCAATCGTGTCGAAAGTAATGTTACGAACGTGGCTTCCTGACAGATCATAAATGGCTACGCGCGACTGTACGTCCTGCAGGTAGCGCACAGCAATCAGGCCACCGAGACCGTTCGCTTCCTGGATTACGACGTCCCGGCGTTCCGGTACAACCTCTCGCCAGTGTTCGACGGACGGATCGGCAGGGTTGGCCAGCATCACTCGTCGGTTGGGCGCGTCGAGATTCGTCGTGATGATGAGCTGATCGCCAGCGAAATCTGCCCAGGATTCTGAGATTCCGTCCGCAATCGCCGTAACAAACGGGCCGTCGTTCGCCAAATCCTTTACGTGAATCTCCGTTGGGCCAGAGGATCCTTCGATAATATGGACCAACAGCCATCGTCCGTCTGCCGAGAGCAACGTGACCGGTATGTGGTGCCGTTTGTAGCCATCGCCGAAGAGCATCCGATCCTCTGATGGCTCCGAGCCAATTTCGTGATACATAACGCGCGGCGTGACGTCGCCATACCGCTCATAATAGAAACCCCGTTTGTCCGGTGTAAGCGAAACCTGGCCATAGCGCGCGGTTGGCAGCACATCCGGAAGATTTTCTCGAGTAGCGATGTCTATTAGATGAAGCGACACTTCATCAACGCCACCCTCGCGAACCGCGTAGACGATAACAGTGCCATCCTCTGAAATGTCTCTGAGACTTACGCTTGTCGTGTGGTGCTCATTCATCGGATGAGGGTCGATCAGTACTTGATCCTCTCCGTCAACCCCGTCACGAACGTAGATAACCGCGAGGTCCTGCCCGGCAAGTCGTTTACTAAAGAAGTAGTGCCCACCACGCTCGATTGGTAGGTCTATTACATCTCGTTCGAGCACGCGCGTCGTGACTTTCCGCAGGTGAACCCGGCCGGGCAACTGTTCGAGCAGCGAATCAGTGTAGTCGTTCTGTGCGTCTATCCAGGCACGTGTCTCCGGCGTTTCTTGGTCCTCGAGCCAGCGATACGGATCGATAACCTCGACGCCGTGCAGGGTGTCGACGACGTGCTTGACCTCAGTAGGCGGCGGTGGCAACACAATTATGCCCTGCTCCTCTCTGCCACACGCGCAAAGTGCGCCGATTACGACGAGTGAGGTCACAAGTCGAGCGAGTTTAGTGATCGGAGGCTTTCGCGGATACCTCGCGAGTAACCCGGAAGCAGGCAGTCTAACAGACTGACTCATGCGCAACGACGCACCCCCTCAGCGGCCCAAGTCTTAGGCCTCTGGCTTCAGGCTAGTGAGATCGTCCATTCTACTCGCCGGAAATAGCGCTGCTTGATAGTGCGGGGATAGTTCCGACTTTGTTGTGTCCATGGCTGGTCTAAAGCTACACATTGTTCGTCTGTTTCCTGGTAAACAGGCTCGTGAGCCAGTCGCCGATGTCGCGAAGCTCCTCCATGCAGACCTGGTGCGCCATCGGATATTCGTGCCAGTCAACAGGGTATCCAATCTCTTGGAGCCGGTCGTGGCTCCCACGTCCGAGCGTGTAGGGAACAATGTCGTCGTGTGTGCCATGCGCCTGAAAGATCGGGAGTTTAGAATTACACGTGGTCACCTCGGCCTCGAGTGTCTCCTGCAGCAAGAGGTACCCTGAAAGACACAGGACACCAGCGAGGGCCTCCGGGTAGCGAAGGGCTGAGAAAAGAGCCATCGCCCCACCCTGTGAGAAACCAGCCAGCACGATCCGGTCCGTCGAAACACCGCGCCCTACTTCCCGCGTGACGAGCTGATTGATCCGAGCAGCCGACTTCCGAATCCCCTTCTCGTCTTCTCCACGAGCTTCAACCCCGGTCACGTCATACCAGGCCCGCATGATGAGCCCCATGTTGATCGTCACTGGAATCTTCGGTGCATTCGGAAAGACATACCGGATATGGACCTCTGGAGATAACCCGAGCTGCGGTGGAAAGGAATAACAGTCTTGGGCATCAGCACCCAACCCGTGCATCCAGATGATGGTTGCCGTGGCTGGCGCCTTTGGTTCAATCTCGAGGGTCTCTAAATGGGCTGTACTGGTCAACAAAACGTCAGGGGTTGGGGATTGGGAGCTGTTATCTTCTCGCTTCTAGCTTCTTCGTTTCAGTGCGTCATCTCGTACACGACGATGATGATAGCGCGATATGCGTGCATTCCCCAGCCCCGAAGGTACGTGCGCGGAAAAATCTAACCACCCAAACAAGCAGGACAATGAAGAAAATGCTGGCAGACGCGCTGCCAGGCGGCTCACGATCTGCGCTAAGCGATTCGCAGTAAGTCAGTTTAGCCTTTTTTCTTCCACTGATGAAAAACTGCGGTAGTGTCTTAGTTTGACAGGTAAGGGCCTCATGCCGTGGTTCTGAGTCTTGAGAAACGGCTTGTATATTGCCGAGAGTTAGATGCTGAGAGTCCGCTCGATCGGTGGATCAGCTATGCCGTCAAGGTACTTCGAGACAGCGGGATTGAGACGTACGAAGCATGTCAGGGTGGCCCAGGGCATTCGTATCGAGAACCGGCTGTCCGCTTCCACGGCAAGCAGTGCGAGGGCTTCCGGGCGCTTGGGATCGCGCAGTCCTTCGGCCTTCCGGTCAAAGACCTTCGCCGGGTGTGGAGCGTGCAAGACGGCGAACCAGTCGGGCCTCAGTGGGAATTGACGTTTTGGGAACGGCCGCTGAAACGGCTCCAGCGTGAAGTCGAGTTTAACGGACGTATTACTTAGCCTGCTTTTCCCTGTCAATACACCGTTCGCAGCGCGGACGTCCACCAGTGCCACTCCGCCGGTTCTTCGCTTCGATGTTGTTCCCTTCCGTGCAGAGACTGCTATCGTGGTAGACGTTCCGATCTGATACCAAGGCAGAGTGAAACGCTGGGTCTATTGCCATTGAAACACCTCCATGCAAACGTGTTATACTTAGCGCAAAGCATATGCCAAAAGGTCCGAAAGGTCAAAAACGCCCCGCCGATGTTATCTCGAATGCCGTCACGGTGATGAAGATCGCCACGGGCGAGATCGAAGAGTTGCTGACTGAGGACGGGAAGAACAAGGCCGCCGTCGAACTGGGCCGCAAGGGTGGCCTCGCACGAGCGAAAACCCTGTCTGCATCGAAGCGTGAGCAGATCGCCAAGATGGCGGCCAAGACGCGATGGCATCGATCACCCGGCAAAAAGCGCCACCTGTGAGTCTAGTTGGTTCTCGGTGAACGGATCTGGAATCGGCGTGCGCAGTTCTCTCGTCTTCTGTCGGATCGCTGTCGTGTAGGCAGATGCTATGTAATATCGACCACGTCGTTCACCGTGCGGCTCAAGCAGTCCGGCTTTAGCAAAATGGGACAGATCGCGACTGGCAAGGTTCTGTGAGACTTCTACAACGCTGCGATACCGCGAATTTGTCACACGGAATCCTTGCGCCGCGTCAGCTAGCGCAAAGACAGCCCGTTCGGGAAGCCTTCGCTGGGCAACAACTTCCTCCAACGCATCCCACATTCGACCCAGTTCTTTCACACGACGCAAGAGAGTAACAGCCTGCCTGAAGTGGGCTGTGAGGCAGAATCGAATCCAGTCGGTCGCGTCCCGTTCTGGATTCCAGTTGCCGTGGCCGACACTCGCTAACACGTCGTAGTACGCGGGGGTGTTTCTGCCAAGATATTCTTCGATGCTTGAAAATTGCGGGGCCAGGGTTCCGTCACGGGCCAGCACGAGACTCTGTAAACAGCGCGCCATTCGGCCATTTCCATCCGAGAACGGATGAATCATGACCAGGTTTAGGTGCGCCATCGCTGCTGTCACCATAGCGAGTGGCGATTCCTGTGAATTTAATTCGGCCACGAGTTCACCCATGAGCGCCGGCACGATGTCAATGTCGGGGACTTCGTAGACTCGCTGCTGCGTCGCTTCGTTCTGGACGAAGATGGTTCCGGGTCGCCACCGACCTGGATGTTTGCTGAGGTCGTGCTTCGTCATGGTGTAGTGAAGACTTCGGAGCAAATCGGTGGAATACCCGAAATGCTTATCATCGGCCAATTGCAGCACGTAGGTCATTGCGTCCCGGTAGCCGGTTACGGCCATCCAGGTTTCGCTGGACGCATCCAACGGTTCTTCGCCGTCCACAGCGCCAAGCGCATCTTCCATCGTCACGTTGTAGCCCTCGATGCTGTTGGAACCCTGGATGGCTCTTGCTCTCAGGACGCGACTCAAGAGACCGAGCCAGCGGCGCGATGGAACCGCATAGCTGAGTTTTACCCTAAGTTCATCAATGGATAGATGCACCTTAAGCTCAGTCTCGGTAAGCACTGGCGTTCTAAAGTTCATTGACCACCTCGCGCCGCATAGCAATATACTTTCTGACCGTTAAGCAAGAAACTTTCTGACAATACAGAACTTTAATACTTGACGCTAAGCAATAAAGTTCATATAATGGGGCATGAATAAGTTGCCTGTCGCCAAACGCGCTCAGATCCTCTCGCTGCTCTGCGAGGGAACCTCGATGCGGGCGGTGTCCCGGCTGGCCGACGTGTCGATCAACACCGTCTCGAAGCTCCTGGTGGACGCTGGGCGGCTCTGTGCAGCCTTCCACGATGATCAGGTGCGCGGCGTGAAGGCTCGGCGGGTGCAACTCGATGAGATTTGGAGCTTCACCTACGCGAAGGACAAAAACGTTCCGACCGCGAAGAAGGCACCTGTCGGAGCCGGCGATACGTGGACGTGGACCGGCCTCGATGCGGACTCGAAGCTGATCGTCTCGTGGCTCGTTGGGCCGCGTGACGCTGGTTCGGCGTTCACCTTCGTCAGTGACCTAAAGGTGCGTCTTGCGAACCGCGTCCAGCTCACGTCAGACGGACTGATGCTCTACGTCGAGGCGGTCGAGGACGTGTTCGGCTCTGACGTGGACTTCGCACAGCTTGTGAAGCTCTACGGCGCATCGGACGAGAATGAAACTCGCTACAGCCCGGCCAAGTGCATCAGGTGCCTCTCGAAGAGAATCGCAGGTGACCCGGACGCGAAGCACATCTCCACGTCCTGCGTGGAGCGCCAGAACCTCACAATGCGGATGCACATGCGACGGTTCACGCGCCTGACGAATGGATTCTCCAAGAAACTTATCAACCACGTCCACATGGTGGCGCTCTACACGGTGTTCTACAATTTCACGAAGATCCACAAGACGTTGCGGACGACGCCGGCTCAGGCCGCTGGCCTGACGGATCGGGTGTTGGACATGGAAGATGTGGTCCGACTACTGGAAGAGGTCGAACCGCCTCAGCCTGTGGCTCAGGCAAACTGAGACACTACCAAAACTGCTTTCTAGTGGACACCGTCTCGACCTGGTGTTACTTATCTGATGAACACACATAGTAAATCCTGAGTCGGTAGTATTGGTATCTCTATATTTTCCATAATTATGGGCACTGGTGTTTCTTGGGGTGGCGTCATTGTTCTGGCCGGGCTGATCTGTCTAGGGGTCCCGATTGCTGGAGAGGCGCAGCCGTCCAGCCAGACACCGGACTTTCTCTTTGGTCATCCACGTGGGTCGATTGGTGTGCGAGGTGAATGGCTTTTGGCCCACGCCGACAGTGAGATCTTCGACTTCACAAACGACCTACTGACACTCGAGAAGGCCGACTTCAATGCGCCAGGGATCGGCCTTGATTTTAGCGTGCCACTGGGGTCGCGCCTCGACGCATTGGTCGGGTTCGATTTCACGCGTGCCTTCGCTCGCTCGGAATACCGTGACTTCACTGATGCGAACGATCTGCCGATCAAGCAGCAGACCAGGCTCGCACAGATACACCTGACTGGTAGCGTTGAACTCGCTCTCATTCCACGCGGTCGTGAGATCGGACAGTTCACATGGATCCCAAGCTCCGTGGTCCCGTATATGGGTGGTGGTGGTGGCTTTCTCAGGTACCAGTTCGAACAAGAAGGCGACTTCGTCGATTTTTTCGACCTGTTGATCTTTAGCGACCAGTTGCAGTCGAGCGGCTGGACCCTGAGCACGCACGTCTTTGGCGGCGTGGACATTAAACTCACGAACCGGCTGTATCTAAGCACCGAGGCGAGATATGTTTGGGCAGATGCCGAGCTCACGCAAGATTTCGTCGGATTCGATAAGATTGACCTATCTGGGCTTCGGATCACGACAGGAGTGCAATTCGCGTTTTAGCTGTAACGCAAAGAGAACGCGGAGGAATACGGCATGCGGATCAAGATGACAATCGTGACTGTCACCGTTGCGGTAGTTCTGTCAGGCACGACCCTGTTACCCGTAGCACTGGCGCAAGACGCGGCGCCTCGTAGCAGGTCGGTTCAGTCCCTCGACGCCCGCTGGTTTCCCTGGCTCGGATGCTGGCAGCTGTGGGAAGAACAACGGGGGACGCCATTGAACCCCGGTCACGGGTTTTCTGAACAAACTGAAGCTAAGGCCAAGACTAACGACTTTGTCGATCGCGCTCTCGTCTGCGTAACCCCATCTGCAACCGGACTTGGAGTAGAACTGACGGCGGCTACCGCCGAACGAATCCTAACTAAACGGACCCTGATCGCAGACGGACAACGGCGTGACGTCAACGAGCCAAACTGCGAGGGCTGGGAGCAGAACGAGTGGGCCACCGACACCCATCGGCTCTTCACGCACGCAGAGCTGACATGCAGCGACCAGCCTAAGCGAACGGTCAAAGGAGTGAGCATCCTAACTTCACCGTCGATCTGGACAGATATTCAGATCATCGAGGTTGGATCTCGCCAGTACGTTGAGATCCGCCGTTACAACCCGGTCTCCACCGAGCGCCGCAACGAACTGCTGGGTGCTGATTTCTTGCTCCCGGTTGACCCGGCCGAGATCAGGGCAGCTCGAGCTGCTGTTACCGAGACAGTGACAGTCGAGGACTTGATAGAGGTGAGCGAGAAAACCGCGCCTCCAATCGTTGAGGCGATGCTCATGGAAACAGAGCCCCGACTGGCACTCAACAGCAAGTCCTTAATCGGGCTCGACGACGCTGGCGTCGACGCGGCTGTGATCGATCTAATGGTGGCCCTCGCCTACCCAGAACAGTTCAGCGTGGAACGGAGAGATCGCAATGGCGGCTGGTCGAACAGTTCGTGGAGCGCCGGCGGACTGCGTCGTTTCTACGATCCGATTTGGTATAGCGACTTCTATCCGTACTACGTCACGCCGTTCGGCTCAAGGTACTGGTTGCGCGGTTACAATCCTTATCTGATCGGTGCGGCACCTTTTATAGCGGTGCCAGTCCAGCTCGACGTAAGCGATCTGGCAGGCCAAGCCGTTCGGAGCCATGGATACACACGCGTCGTGCGTGTACCACCGTCAGTGTCTGGCGACGGCGGAACGACGACGGGTCGGCGTGCGAAATCGCGTGGCAGCAGCGCAGGCAATAACTCGACACGCTCTGGTTCGTCTGGCACAACCAGTAACCATGGAGTTGCGTCGCCTAGCGGGTATTCACGCGGCGGGTCGAGCCAGAGGCGCACGGCGAAACCGCGGAGGCCTCAGTGAGTTTATGGCGCGACGTACTACGTAAATGCCGAACGCGTAAACATTGACCGCGAAGCGGCGGAAGAACATGCAATCTTGCCCCTCCCATCCCTAGTCGGTGGTGACGTCAAGGTTATGTGATAGCACAATACCCCGATGGCCTCTGACCGTTGATCTCTACTCGACGAATCTCACCTCAAACATTTTCGGCCACCACTTGCCCGTGATGAAGAAGGTGTCCGTTTCCGGCTTGTAGGCAATGCCGTTGAGCACGTCAGCCCCGCGGGCTTCGTCTCGGGTCAGGAGACCGCCCGCGTTGATCTGATGGGTAACCAGCCCGGTGTGTGAATCGATCCGAACGATGTAGTCACGCTCCCAGATGTTTGCGTAGATTTCATCTCCCACGCACGCCAGCTCGTTTAGGCGCATCTGAGGCTGACCCTCAAGGATGACGGCTAACGATCCGATGCCTTCGAATGACACTGGGTCTCGAAACGTCAGCACGTCCGACCCATCGCTCATGACCAGTTGCGTGCCGTCGTAGCAAATCCCCCACCCCTCACCGCGATACCGGAACGTGCGGCGCTCGTCCAACCGATCGAGACCAAAGACGAACGCGAGTTGCGCCTTCCACGTCAGCATAATCAGCTGATCGTCCACCCGTGCCAACCCTTCACCGAAAAGGTTCGGGTTAATGTCGACTCGCTGTTCCACGTTACCTGTCTCAGGGTCAATACGTCGCAACGTCGAGGCACCATACCGACCAGTGCTCTCGTACAGCTTGCCCTGCCACCAGAGCAGTCCCTGTGTATAAGCGTTCGTGTCATGTGGGAATTCGCGTACAACATCGACGCGCAGGGTTGAAACCACGCGGGACACGTCTTGGGCCGTGATGTTCTCGAGCGCTAACATCGCCACGCACAGCACCCAGCCACTCCCGGACAGTGCAACGAAAGCGACGGCGGGAAGTACCCAACGCGGCACAAGAGAGACCGGGCGCGAAGTATTACGTTTGGCGCACACTAGCGGCCCTCCCGTCGAAGAAGCCATTGTTACACGATTCCATATTAAACCAGGGAGGAGGACGCTGAAAGCATAGGTGAATGCAGAAAATCCTTACAGTGCGTGTCCATGACTGCGAAATTAATCCGTCATTCGTTGACTTCATCACTTGGGCTTTGGCTCGCAAACCGAAGAACCAGATTTCCTGAGGTGTTAAGACGCCACAGATAACACAACGGTAAGACATATCGCCTTCAGTTGCGATACGCTAGGTGAAGACAATGAGGAAGCTTATCCTCTGTCTCGCCGCAATGTCGTCAATCTCGTGGCGGTAGGCTACGCGCAATGGCGCTGAGGTTGGAGCGCGGATGAATGCAAAGAGCCTCGGTGCTATCCTCAGCCGTTTAAGTCGGATCGTAATATCGCCTCTTGTAGGTTCGTTTATGACAGCATCCGGTACATACATTTTGACATCAACGTGCTCCTCTACACGATAAGCCGCTAATCCCAGATGGCAATTTCCCCATAGCGACGTGGAACTCACGATACGGGATGCGCGACTCGATGACGCTGAAGACATTGTTGGCGTTCTGAACCCGATCATCGAAGCACGTATCTATACGGCATTCGATACGCCGTTCTCGGTCGAGTCCGAACGGGATTTCATTTCTAATTTTCCGTCGAAGGGCGTGTTCCATGTGGCCATTCGCCGATCAGATCAGAAACTTCTCGGTTTTCAGCTCCTGGAACCATTTGGTCCGCATACGCACGCCTTCGACCACGTCGGCAAACTCGCCACGTTCGTGGACCTTGAGTGCCGCCGGCAAGGGGTGGGCAACCTACTATTCGCTGCGACCTTTGCGATTGCGACGCGCAAGGGATACGAGAAGATATTCACGCTCGTTCGAGCCGATAACGACGGGGCTTTGCAGGCGTATCTCAGCCAGGGTTTTCGCGTCATCGGGACCGCAGAACGCCACGCTAAGATTGACCAGCACTACATCGATGAGATCATGATCGAAAAGTTTCTGAGTAGCCCGTGATGGCGACCATGAACCCAGATGTTTCCCTTCGACCGCTCGAGTATGACGACGCCACAATGATCCAGCACTACGCCTCTGATACCAGATTGGCTGCCATCTGTAACATCCCACACCCGTACCCGACCAACGGCGGAAAGATGTTCGTACAGGAACGTCTTATGGACCAAGAGACAGGCGCCAGTTATCCATTGGCGGTACTCACCAGCGGAGAGCTCATCGGCGTGATGAGTCTAAACGCTATAGACCAAAAGCGATGCTCCGCTGAGCTAGCCTACTGGATCGCTGTTCCGTTCTGGGGACGTGGGTACGCGACCATGGCTGTCAGGCTCGTGATAGCTCTTGCATTTGCAGGGTTGCACCTTCGCACCCTCGAGTCGGCCTGCCTGGAGAAGAATCCCACTGCGTGCCACGTCCTCGAGAAAGCGGGCTTCATCGTCGACCAAGAAATCCACCACGCTCGCCCCCCCTCGCGATTTGCCGGACAAGCTCTTCGCTTGTTCAGACTGCGACGCGAAGACTGGATCGCGCAGGGTGAGACACATCCAAACAATTCGTGAGGTCACCATGGACTCATCCTTAGATGTCATCCCTCTGCTAAACATTGGTCTCTCATTCGTTCCCGCCCTGGTTGTGGTTGGTGTTCTGTATCGCTGGACTCTCGAGGGACGAACGGCCGCATACGCGGTCAGCCGGATGGTGTTGCAACTCCTAGCCGTCGGCTATGTGCTTACCTTTATCTTCGGAGCCAACGAGGCAAGGGGTGTGCTGGCCACGCTCGCCGCCATGTTGCTGATCGCTAGTTGGATCGCGCTCCGCCCAGTCGCGCACGATCGAATCAGCTTGTATCCAAAGGTTCTTGTTTCGATTGGTCTCGGTGGTGTAACGACATTAGCGCTGGTCACGCAAGCCGTATTGGCCATCGACGTCTGGCACGAAGCGCGCGTCGTTATTCCGTTAGCGGGTATGAGCTTCGCCGCGTCGATGAATACGGTCAGCCTAGCCGTCGAACGTTATTGCGCGGAAACTCATCGCCAGGTCTGGCATGCGGACGCGCGACAAATCGCACTTCGGACCGCGTTGATCCCACAGATTAATTCGTTGTTTGCGGTCGGACTTGTCGCCTTCCCAGGGATGATGACCGGGCAAATTCTCTCGGGTGTACCGCCCCTAATCGCAGTCCGCTACCAGATTATGGTGATGGCCATGCTGTTCGGAGCCGCTGGGATCTCGGCGGCCTGTTTTTTGTTTCTGGAGCGCCCACGCTCCTTGGCTCCTAGTCGGTGACCATGCAAGCGCCCCGGGTGTTGACCAGTCCCACATATGGATCGCTCTCGAGGCCGCCTGCCAGGAAGGCTGCTTGCATGGCGTCAGAAACAGACAGCGCAATACTGTCCTGGTCGGTGAAGGCAAAAACCGAAGGCCCGGAACCGGAAATAGAGCACCCAAGCGCACCGGCTGCGAGTGCGGCTTGCTTGACTTCAGCAAACGCAGGCACGAACGGCGCGCGGATTGGTTCGACCAGTGCGTCCTGGATACTCCGTCCGAAGAGCGCGAGGTTATCGCTGTGCAGCGCACTGACGAGTGCGGCGACGTTACCAAGATTGGCAACCGCCTGGGTAATGCCGAAGTGCTGCTCTGCGACAAGACGCCGTGCCTCAACGGTCGCGACCTCGGCGTGGGGATGAACGACGACGACGCGAAGCGCAGCCGGTACCGGTAGCTGGATGAAATCGAGTGGGTCGTAGCTTCGGATTAAGACGATCCCACCGAGGACGCTCGGTGCCACGTTGTCTGCATGTACAGTTCCTGACGCAGCCGTCTCACCCTCCAGTGCACTGGCGATGATCGCCTGGGAGGAAAGACGTGCGTCGAAGAGTATATTAACGGCGACAGCAGCCGCGACACTGCTGGCTGCCGAGCCGCCGAGACCACTCGCCAGTGGCATCTGTTTGTGGACCCACAACCGAACGCCAGACGATGCTCCGACATTCAAGCGTCTGAGTGTCGCCGATGCCGCAACGCCCGCAACGTTCTCTTCCGGGCTCGTGCTCAGGGACGACTCGCCCGTAACTTCGACAATCTCCACACCGGCTGACGCACGCGCTTCCGCTTCTACAATGTCCCCAGGACGCTCCAGCGCGAGTCCAAGGACATCGAAGCCGGGGCCGAGGTTCGACACAGAGGCTGGAGCGAACACGCGAATGCGGCGGCTCATATTTAGAAACTATACAGTCTGCAACTACGGAGGCCATGAATAACATCGTCGGGAGGGATCCCGCGTTTCTCGTGAACTGCGCGGCTAAAGGTTCCCGGCCGTATGAAATTACGTGGCTGTGCATAGGGCCGCGGTCGATTTCAGGGGGAAACATGTCTGCTTCAATTTTGATTCAGAAAAACTACTCCCCTCACGCCTGGTGTCGACAGTAGAATGGAAGCCTCCGTGACTTTGGTGTGCGTCAGTGAGCGCTGTTTCGTTACGTTTCTGTGTTGAGAGGAAGGTTCCCATGCGCATGTGTTTATTGACTTCGTTCTTCGTGATCGCCGCACTGGGGGCTTGTTCTCCAGCTGAAACACTTTCCGATACTTCGGACCAAATACCGACGGCTACCGAGCCGTCTCTTCCGGAGATTGTCGCAAAAGCAATCGACTTTCATGGCGGTGACCTGTACGAGCACTCCCAGATAGTCATAACGATCACGTCACTGTCAGGAAGCTTTCTGATCGAAGCCACGCGTGACGGGGGTAACTTCGAGTACGTTGTGACTGGCATGGTGGGTTTGGACAACTCCGTTGAGCGAAGGGTCAGACTAACGAACGATACCGTCCAGGAGTGGCGGGACGGAGTCGAGACCAAGCTGGACACAGAGGGCGAACGCTTGGCTCGAGCCTTTGCCAACGCGCGGGTCTTCTTTCCGTTACTGCCTTACACGCTTAAGGGCGGAAACATCCAATTCAAGGATCGTGGTCTAGAAACCTGGGACAACCGGGAGCTACGGCGTGTGAGAGTCAGCTTCACACCCGGCACCAGCAATGATGCAGATGACGGCTACACTTTTTGGTTTGATCCAGACACCGGACGCATGGAGCAGTTCGGCTATGACTTCGATGGCGGGCTTCGCTTTCGGAAAGCGATCGCGTTCAACCGGGTTGGTGGTATGCTCTTCTCCGACCAGGAGAACTATGCGGTTAACGGTGGGAAGGTCCCAGTCGATACACTCTTGCCGGATTATGTGGCTGAGGAGATGGAGCTGCTGTCCACAGTCGTCATCAGTAACATCAGCGTAGAACCGCTGCAACGCTAATAGCTAGAAAGGAGGGCTGTGGGTAGCAGGAAACCGGAGACCTTTCGTGACTTCCAGAAACACTTGGCTTCCTCTTTCCTCTCGCCTCCCACTTCCTAACTCTTAATCGAAGATCCCCAACTGTAATTTCGCCGCTTCTGACATCCGATCCTTCGACCACGGCGGTTCCCATACCAGATCGACACGAGCATCGTTAATGCCATCGATTGCCTTTACCTTCCCCTGCACCTCGGCCGGGAGAGTGACGGCGGCTGGACACCCCGGTGCGGTCAACGTCATTTTGATCACAGCAAGACCGTCTTTGTCGACCACAACGTCGTAAATCAAGCCTAGTTCATAGATGTTCACTGGGATCTCCGGATCGTAGACGGTCGACAGCTCCTCGATGATCTTCGGATTGAACTCGAGCGTCTTGAGCGGATCAGCTACCACTGGCGGTGCTGACTCTGCCTTGGGAGAGGACGGCGCAGCGAATGCGCTTGTGTCTAAGGCCGTCTCGGAAGCCGGCACTGGCGCGACCGGTGTTGCAATTTCTGGCTCTACTGGTTCTTTAGCCGACTTCGGCCTCGGTGGTGAAACACTACTTCTGTCAAAAATCATCATGATCACTCCGTCGTCACGAGTTCGTTACGGTCATCACACACTGCACGCAGCGTGTGCCACGCGAGGCTCGCACATTTGACCCGGGTGGGATAGTCGCGCACTCCGGCAAAGATTGCCAGCTTACCGAGATGTTCTAGGTCTGATGGCGCCGTGTCATCAGTGACCATAGCGTGAAACCGCTCGAAGAGACGTCGCGCGTCGGCCAAGCTTTTTCCCTTAATTGCATCGGTCATCAACGACGCCGACGCCTTCGAGATGGCGCACCCAGAGCCCATAAAGCTCACGTCGGTAATAGTGTCGCCGTCGAGATTTATGTAAACCGAAAGTCGGTCACCGCATAGCGGGTTGTAGCCGTCCGCGTGCCGGTCGGCGCCGTCGAGCGACCGGAAGTTCCGCGGGGTCTTATTGTGGTCAAGAATGACCTCTTGATAGAGCTCGCGTAGATCATTCATGCCGGAAACATCTCCCGCACACGCTCGAGGGCGCTGACCAGAGCGTCGATTTCCTCGTGGGTGTTGTACATGGCCACCGAGGCACGTACCGTCGCAGGCACACCAAATCTCTCCATGACTGGCTGGGTGCAATGGTGGCCCGTCCGGACTGCCACTCCCTCAGTATCGACGATCGTGCCAACATCGTGAGGATGTGCGCCCTTGATGACGAACGAGATTACGCTCGCCCTCTGACGCGCTGTTCCGATGACACGGAGCCCTTTCACGTCGGAGAGCGCCGCAGTAGCGCGCTCCAGTAGCTCCTTCTCGTGAGCGCCGATCCTAGAGAATCCGATGCTAGTGATGTAATCGACCGCAGCGCCCAAACCAATGACACCCGCAATATGCGGCGTCCCGGCCTCAAACTTGTAGGGCAGTTTGGCGTAGGTCGTCTTGTCGAACGTCACCGAGCGGATCATGTCGCCGCCGCCCTGATAGGGCGGCATTTTTTCCAGTAGCTCCTCGCGACCGTAGAGTACTCCGATACCAGTCGGGCCGTACATCTTGTGACCCGTGCAGACGTAGAAGTCGCAGCCCAGCGCCTGGACGTCAACCGGCATGTGATAGGCAGCCTGAGATCCATCAATCAGGACCGGGACGTTCTGCGCGTGAGCCATCTGCACAATCTCGGCCACCGGATTGATGGTCCCGAGCGAGTTGGACAAATGCACGACCGACACCAGCTTCGTACGCGGTCCAAGCAGCTTCTCGAACTCGTCAAGCATGAGCTCACCGCGGTCGTCTATCGGCACCACCCGTAGCACCGCATCGGTCTGTTCGCAGAGCAGCTGCCACGGTACGATGTTTGAGTGGTGTTCCATGTGGGTGATTAAGATCTCGTCACCAGGACCAACATTGCTGGAGCCGAAGCTCTGCGCAACCAAGTTGATACTCTCGGTGGAATTTCGTGTGAAAATAATTTCTTGGCAAGCGCGGGCGTTCAGAAAGGCCTGCACCTTATTGCGCGCTATGCTCACGGCGCGCGTCGCCTCCTCGCTAAGGCCGTACACCCCACGGTGTATGTTGGAGTTCTCGTGGGCGTAGTAGTGCGCGAGCCGGTCGAGCACCGGCCGAGGCTTCTGTGTCGTCGCGGCGTTGTCGAGATAGACGAGCGGCTTGCCGCGGATCGTGCGCTTGAGGATCGGAAAGTCCTCCCTGATCTTGTCGATGTCAAGTGGCTCGATCGCCAACGGAAACGCGGTCGCGTTACCCATGAAATGTCCTGCCGGCGGCGCCAGGCAGCTGTTGGAGCAGCAATGCCTCGAGTTTGACCCGGAGCGGATCAATAGCGATCCGGTTCAGTAGATCGCTCGCGAACGCGTGAATAAGCACGCTTCGAGCTTGATCGTTCCCAAGTCCACGAGACCGAAGGTAGAACAGCGCCTTTTCGTCGAGCTGACCGACCGTCGCTCCGTGTGTGCATTTCACGTCGTTTGCAAAGATTTCCAGCTCTGGCTTTGTGTTGATCTGGGCATCCTCTGAGAGCAACAGCGCTTTGTTTGTTTGTTTGGCGTTGGTTTTCTGCGCATCGATCTCAACGATTATCTTCCCGTTAAAGACGGCGTGAGCCTGGTCGTCGATGATGCCCTTATAGAACTCATGACTGGCGCAGTGCGGCTTCGCGTGATGGATCGTGGTGTGATTGTCGACCAGCCGTTGGTTATTCGCCAGATACAACCCGTTCAAGGTGCACTCAATTCCCTCACCGTTAAGCAGCGCGTCAACATCGTTCCGAACCAGCGCGCCTCCGAGTGTAATCGAGTGCGATGAGAAGTTCGCGCTCCGGGCTAGCTGCAGCTGCATGCTAGCGATGTGAAACGCTAGCATGCTGTCACGCAACAGCTTGTAGTGATCAACGACCGCGTTGGGACCGGCCACGACTTCGGTCACCCCGTTCGAGAAGTAGCAGGCGTTATTTACTCCCGCGTAGCTCTCGATGATCCGGATCTGACTGTTTTCCCCGGCTTCCACCAACACTCGTGGGTGACTCATCGCGGTAGCAGCATCGCTATCGGAAGCCGTCGACACGAACAATAGATGGACCGGCGACTCGACCACGGTGTTGGCGGATACCCGCACGACGGCACCATCGTGCAGCAATGCGGTGTTTAAGGCGGTAAAGACTTCGTTGTCGAACGCAGCAACCCTGCCAAACCAAGGCTCGAGAACGCCTGCGTCGATTGCCAACGTCTCGGCGAGACTTCGCACCTCCAGACCCACGGGAAGATCGTTGATCGCCGACTGCTCGGCGGCGTATCGGCCGTTCACGAAGACGAGACGTGGACCCGGAACGCTTGCAAGTTGATACGGCGCGAGCAGCGCGGCCGGGACCTTGACCTGCGGCGCTAGGACGAAGAGTGTACCAACAATCGGGGCCACATTCGTGAAGCGCCACCGCTCGTGCTTGGTCGTCGGGAAGCCCAGGTCGTTAAAACGGGCAAAGGCGCGCTCGCGCAGGTCGGAAGCAAACGCCGGCATCGGTAGGTCACGCTGCATTTGCTCAAACGTGGTGTGATAGATGTCGCGGCTTTCGGCGAGTTCGGCCATAGGCCTCTCTGTCACGCGCCTACCTGCGCGGTCTCACCCTCGATCCAACCGTAGCCCTTCTCTTCAAGCGTAAGGGCGAGCTCCTTGCCACCAGATTTAACGATACGGCCGTCGGAAAGCACGTGGACAATGTCTGGCACGATGTAGTTAAGGAGCCGCTGGTAGTGAGTGACCACAATAAACGCACGAGCGGGCGTGCGCATGGCGTTGACACCACTCGCGACGATCTGGAGCGCGTCGATGTCAAGTCCAGAATCGGTCTCGTCCATGATGGCAAGCTTTGGTTCGAGCACGGCCATCTGGAAAATCTCATTGCGCTTCTTTTCGCCACCAGAGAACCCTTCGTTGACCGGCCGCTTAAGAAAACTCTGATCGATGCCAAGGAGCTCCATTCGTTCCTTGATGAACGTCATGAACTCCATTGCGTCGAGTTCGGCTTCATTTCGATGTTTGCGAAACTCGTTGAATGCGGCCTTGAGCAGATACGCGTTGTTAACGCCAGGGATCTCCACTGGATACTGGAACGCAAGGAATAAGCCAGCGAGGGCTCGTTCCTCTGGTTCCATTTCCAACAGGTCTTGCCCGTTGAAGGTAACCGTGCCTTCGGTCACCTCGTAATCATCCCGACCAACGAGCACGCTGGCCAGCGTGCTCTTGCCAGAGCCATTTGGCCCCATAACGGCGTGCACTTGACCCGCTTTTACGGATAAATCGATGCCCTTGAGGATCTGCCGCTTACCCGTGCGTGCGTGTAGATTCTTAACTTCCAACATCGGTGTTCTTGCTTTCTCGTAGGAAGGAAGTTGGAGGCAGTAGACAACCTGAGGCTTAACCGGCTCTAAGGGCGCCGAAAATCTCTATTCTCTCCTGCCTCCAGGGATGCACCTACCCCACGCTCCCCTCGAGACTCACGCCAAGCAGTTTCTGCGCCTCAACAGCAAACTCCATTGGCAACTCTCGGAAAACTTCCTTACAGAAACCATTGACGATCATGTTGACAGCATCCTCGGTCGGCAGTCCCCGCTGCCGGCAGTAGAAGATTTGGTCCTCATCGATCTTTGTTGTGGATGCCTCGTGCTCAACCTGGGACGAAGTGTTTCGGACCTCAAGATATGGGAAGGTGTGCGCGCCGCATTTGTCGCCGATCAAGAGCGAGTCACACTGCGAGAAGTTTCGTGCCTTCTTGGCGTTCTTACCAATTCGCACGAGCCCACGATAGGTGTTCTGCCCGTACCCAGCTGAGATCCCCTTCGAGACAATCGTGCTCCTCGTGTTCTTACCGAGGTGGATCATCTTCGTGCCAGTATCAGCCTGCTGGTGATTGTTCGTAACCGCCACCGAATAAAACTCGCCCACCGAATTGTCACCCTGCAGAATACAGCTAGGGTATTTCCAGGTGATGGCTGAACCGGTCTCGACTTGAGTCCAGGTGACCTTCGCGTTAGTGAATGCCTTCCCGCGTTTAGTCACAAAGTTATAGATTCCACCCTTCCCGTCCTTGTCGCCTGGATACCAGTTCTGGACGGTCGAATACTTGATGGTGGAATCGTCGAGTGCCACGAGCTCGACGACCGCGGCATGTAGTTGATTCTCGTCCCGCATTGGCGCCGTACAACCCTCAAGATAACTCACCGCCGCCCCTTCATCGGCGACGAGCAACGTGCGCTCAAACTGTCCGGTCTGCGCTGCGTTGATCCGAAAGTAGGTCGATAGCTCCATCGGGCAGGTGACGCCCTTTGGGATGTATGCGAAAGAGCCATCACTGAAGACCGCTGAGTTAAGTGCCGCGTAGAAGTTGTCGGACGCCGGGACGACAGAGCCGAGATACTGACGCACGAGCTCTGGATGGTCCTGCACCGCCTCGGAGAACGAACAGAATATGATGCCTAGCTCCGCCAGTTTCTCCTTAAACGTCGTGCCGACCGATACACTGTCGAACACTGCGTCGACCGCGACTCCGGCCATAACCTTCTGTTCTTCCAGCGGAATCCCAAGTTTGTCGAACGTAGCCTTAATCTCAGGCTCAATCTCGTCGAGGCTGTTGAGCTTCGCTTTCTGCTTGGGGGTCGAGTAGTAAATGATGTTCTGAAAATCGACTGGCGGAAACGTGACATTGTGCCACTTCGGCTGTGTCATCGTCTGCCAAATCTGAAACGCCTTGAGCCGCCACTCGAGCAACCAATCCGGTTCGTGCTTCTTGGCCGAAATTAGACGGATGGTGTCTTCGGTAAGCCCGCGTGGAATCTGATCTTCCTCAACATCAGTCACAAAGCCGTATTTATATTCGCGGTTCGTGAGCTTCTCGATGGTCTGGGTGGCTGTGCTCATCGTTCTGGCCTCGGGAGATATACGATAAAAAAGGTCGCATATAAATACTACACCATTTCTCTGGTCTTGCTACTGCTACAGACAGGGAAGGAGCGTGACTACGCCTTAGGTGGATTTCTGGCTGAGCAGCGTCCCAAGGAGAAAGACGGCCGCCGCACCGACCAAGTTGTACCACAGGTAGGAAATAGAGGTTGTCGTCGCGACAACCGCTACAATGGCCATCCCTCCGAGCAGTCCCCAGAACGCACCGGCGGCCGTGGCCTGCCTGACGCCAACGGCTAGGATAAAAACCCCGAGCAGCGATCCGTAGAAGAACGAACCGAAAAGGTTCACCACCTCGATGAGTGAGCCCAGGCCGGCCGCGTAGAACGCTGCGATCGAAGCAAAAATACCCCAGAAGGCGGTTGCGATCTTGGACACCCGGAGATAGTGACTGTCGGGTGCTTCCTTTCGGTAGTGGCGCCGGTAGAAGTCCATGACCGTCGCGGTCGACAGCGCGTTGAGCTCTGCTGCGACACTTGACATCGCGGCTGCAAAGATCGCTGCGAGCAACAGACCGACCAACCCGATCGGTAACTGTTCGGTAATAAAGATCGGGAAGACGTAGTTAATGTCGGTGTACCCTTGGTCTCCGGTTACGTCCTTAATCAACGTCACCGCACGGTCGCGAACGTCGTCCAGTTGCCGGTTGCTCTCGACGAAGGCAGCCGTGGCGGCTCCGGCACCAGCTTCATCCGCAACCTGGCGGGCAGTGACGATAGCAGTAGCGGCTTGCCGGCGGGTCTCGTAAGCCATTTGAAATTCATCCTCGAGCGTGCGGTAGTCCGTCAATCGCCCGCTGGCCCTGACCTGATCTAGGTGCACGTCGTTGAAGACCATCGGCGGCTCAGTAAACAGATAGAAGCAGAAGACCAGCACGCCCATCAGGAGAATTAATGCCTGCAGCGGGATCTTGGCGAACGCACTCATCAGCAGCGAGTGCCGACCCGCGTTAACCGACCGCGCCGCCAAATACCGCTGCACCTGGCTCTGGTCGCAGCCGAAATATCCGAGCGCCAGAAACAGCCCGCCAATGAGCCCAGACCAGAAGGTGTAGGTCTCGTTCAGATCAAAGGTGAAGTCGATCGTCTGGAGTCGGCCTATGGCACCAGCAACGTGCAATGCCGGCTCGACACTGACAGCATCCGGCAGGCCGGCGATCAAGGCAACGACCGCCGCCGTTACTCCCACTGCGATCACAATCATCTGCTTGACGTCGGCCCAGGCGACGGCTTGCACGCCGCCAAGCATTGTGTAAGCAGTGGTCGGGATTCCGATGGCAAGGATGGTTAGAGGCAGGCTCCAGCCGAGGACGATCGAGAGAATGACCGCCGGCGCAGCAATAATAACGCCGGCACCGAGGCCCCGTGAGATGAGGAATAGCAAACTGGCCAGGGCACGCGTCTTCGCATCGAATCGCTGCTCCAAATATTCGTACGCGGTGTACACCTTGGCACGGTGAAAGAACGGCACTAAGGTGACGGAGAGGATGATCATTGCAAGCGGGAGCCCAAAGTAGAACTGGACAAACCGCATGCCATCAGCGTACGCCTGCCCGGTAGTCCCAACCAGGGTGATCGCGCTCATTTGGGTCGCCATCACAGAGAGACCCACCGCCCACCATGGCAGAGTTCGAGACGCAAGGAAATAGCCTTCAACGGTGTGCGCACCTTTGGTGCGCTTCACCCCGTCGTACAGGACCCAAGCCAGGTAAGCGGTGATAATGGCCCAGTCAAGTGGATGCATCGGTCAGACCCTAGATCTTGGGATCCGAGTTTCTGGCGTGACTGCGGTCATGAGCCGTAGTGCGCTGAAAGAAGCCAGAGGGCAACCAGTACGCTCATGAAGACCACGATGACAGCAATGTACGTGCGCGCCATCTGCCGAGTATAGCGTCCACGGGCCCAGAGCTTTGAGCCCACACGTGACAGCCGTTCAGCTTCCGGTTGCCTCACGGAGAGCGCGCCGGGCTGTTCGGGTCACGACCGTGGTTACAGCGATAGTGGCGGCGAGACCTAGGACGAGTGCCGCGTAGTACTCGCCGCCACGCTCCGGCGCTGCGCCACTAGCTAGTCGCGTGACATCCCCGGCAAGCTTGCCGTAATAGGTGTAGAGCAGAGTTCCGGGAAGCATGGCGACCGACGCGATCAAATAGTCGATGAAGCGGACCTTAGTCAGACCGAGAGCGTAGTTGAGCAGGTTGAACGGAAAGACCGGCGAGAGCCGGAGCAACATTACAATCTTCAGCCCCTGTTCGCCAATCGCACGGTCGATGGCTGCAAACCGCTGATTGCCTGCCAGCCGCTGCTCGATCGCACTCCGGGCACCGTATCGCGTCACTAGAAACGCCAGCGATGCTCCAATGGTCGCGGCCGTCCACACATAGGCCACTCCCTTGCTTAACCCGAAGATAGCCCCGGCTGCAAGCGACAAAACCGATCCAGGAACAAAAGCCATGGTCGCACCAGCGTATCCGGCTATAAACACCAACGGGCCCCAGAAACCGAGCCCGTCGACCCACATTGCAAACTGCAGAAGTAAACCACCGAACTCTCGGCCGACGGCAACTAGCGCAACCATCGCGAAGATAAGAGTGAGCACGCGTCCGATGGGTAATCGGGTAATTAGTTTTGGAGTGCTTTCCATCCTCGGGTTCACCGTATCACTCACGCACGTCCTCCGGTTCTACTCGTTAAGATGCACCTGCAAGCCAAGGGGTTCCGCTAGCGTAGTTGCGCCACTTCGACGCCCCGGATTAGAATTCTCACGACCTTGCTGGCTTCGATTCCAACTCGCAGGTCAGCGGTGTTCTTACTGTACAAGAACAGGTCCCCCCTCGCTCGCAGTGGTACAGATACAGGATGAGTGGGTTCCAGATGTCTAATGATCCAGGGAAGGAGCCACGACGTTGGTTGAAGTGACGACGACCGAGCACGTAGCCCATACCGGGCACGCACATGAGCACGGTCACGAGGACCAAGGGTTCTGGCGAACCTACGTCTTTTCCGTCGACCATAAGGTGATCGGAATCCAGTATGCGATCACCGGCCTGCTCTTCCTGCTGTTCGGCTTCAGCCTAATGATGCTCATGCGCTGGCAGATCGCCTACCCCTTCCAGGAAATCCCACTGATTGGTGCGTGGCTTGGGGCAAGCCGGACGCCAGACGGCATCATGCTGCCTGAATTCTACAATCAGCTTGGCGCGATGCACGGCACCATAATGGTGTTCATGGGGGTGGTTCCGCTGGCTGTTGGTGGCTTCGGCAATTTCGTCCTTCCGCTCCAGATCGGCGCTCCAGACATGGCCTTCCCGCGCCTCAACATGGCGAGCTACTGGTCGTTCTTCCTTGGCGGCGTAGTCATGTTCTCGAGTTTCTTTGTGCCAGGGGGGGCCGCAAACTCAGGCTGGACATCGTATGCCCCCCTCTCGGTTTTCGCTACCACCGGTCAGACAATATGGCTGGTGGGAATGATCTTTCTGATTACTTCGTCACTTCTCGGCTCAATCAATTTCATTGTCACCACCATTCAGCTCAGAGCACCAGGGTTGAGCTTCATGCGTCTGCCGTTCTTTGTCTGGGCTCAGTTGGTCACCGCATTTCTCCTACTCCTGGCGTTCCCGCCGCTCGAGGCGGCCGGCGTCTTGCAACTAATGGACCGCGTCGCGGGAACTAGCTTCTTCATGCCGAGCGGTCTTGTCTACGCCGATGCGCCGGCTGACTTCACCGGCGGTGGTAGCCCTCTGCTCTGGCAGCACCTCTTCTGGTTTCTCGCACATCCAGAGGTGTATGTGCTGATCCTGCCGGCGATGGGTATCGTGGTGGAGATCCTGGCAAACAACACCCGAAAACCGATCTGGGGCTACCGGGTGCTCGTTGCGTCGCTCATCTTCGTCGGTTTCATGTCGTTCGTCGTCTGGGCCCATCACATGTTCATAACCGGCATGGGCACGACGATGAGTTCGTTCTTTCAGACGACCACGATGATCATCTCGATTCCGTCGATCGTGATTCTTTCGGCGATGTTCCTCTCCTTGTACGGTGCCTCGATGCGTTTCACGACGCCGATGCTGTTCGCGTTGGCGTTCATCCCAATGTTCGGCATCGGCGGACTGACCGGTCTACCGCTCGGCTTGGCTGCGCCTGACATTCATCTGCACGATACGTACTACGTGATCGGCCACTTCCATTACGTGGTGGCGCCTGGAACCTTGCTGGCACTCTTCGGCGGCATCTACTATTGGTTCCCGAAGGCGACCGGCCGGCAGATGAACAACCTGCTCGGTAAAATTCACTTCTGGGGTTCATTCCTCGCCATCAACGTCGTCTTTATGCCGATGTTCATCCAAGGGCTTTCGGGCATGAACCGGCGAGGAGCTGATGGCGGGGTAAGTTACATGATGAACCAGGACGTGCTGGTATGGAACACGGTCATCTCCTGGGGCGCTTGGACCCTAGCCTTCTTCCAAATCTTCTTCATCATCAACTTCTTCCTGAGTATCAAGAAGGGGCGAAAAGTGTCGGCGAACCCATGGGACGCCACTACGCTCGAATGGCAAGCGCCGTCGCCGCCGCCGCATGGCAACTTTTTGACACCGCCGCAGGTCTACCGCGGGCCTTATGAATACAGCGTGCCAGGCGCGACGACCGATTTCATCATGCAGGGCGAGGCGGACAGGTCACAGGCCAAGCCCGCTAAGGTGTAGACGCGATGGAAATTCCGTATACCGTCAACGAACGGCCCGATACCGGGCTGAACAATGTCAAGCTGGGCATCTGGCTGTTCCTCGCGTCTGAGGTCATGCTCTTCGGAGGCCTGTTCTCGGCTTACGTCCTTCTGCGCGTCAGCGCGGTTGAATGGCCTACTGGTTCGGACATCCTCAGCGTCCCGATCGGTGCCTTCAACACGGTCGTGCTGATCACGTCGAGTGTAACGATGGTCATGGCCTTCGCGTCGCTCAAGCTAAACAACTTCGGTAAGTTCAAGCTGTATCTGGGGTCGACCATCGGCCTCTCTTTGGTGTTCCTGGTCGTCAAGGGCTACGAGTACTACGAGAAGTTCTCGCATGGCGATCTCCCAGCGGCGAGCACGTATCTCGCCATCTATTTCACGCTGACGGGCTTGCACGGGCTGCACATCGTTGGCGGCGTTATCGTTAATAGCTACTTCCTCGGGCCAGGCTCGGCTATGTTCGGTACGTCCCGCGAACAATTCATCAATCGCATCGAAGCAGCAGGTCTGTACTGGCACTTTGTCGACCTAGTGTGGATTTTCCTGTTCCCAGTGCTCTACCTTCTCTGAAAGGTTCAGAGTTCCAGGGTTCCAGAGTTCGCGGATCGGTTGGAGGCTAAATGAGCGAAGACGTCAAGAGTCACATCGCCATCTACCTGAGGGTCAGTGGCGCATTGCTGGTGCTGACGGTGGTAACCGTCTTGGCGTGGTACATGCCTACGGTATACGGAATTTCCGTGGCAGTTCCACTGGCAGTAACGATTGCGCTCATCATCGCCGCCGCGAAGGCCTCGCTCGTCGCCAGCTACTTCATGCACCTGATTGATGAACGGCGCGAGATCTACGTGGGACTGCTGGTGACCGCCCTCTTCTTCCTCGTGCTGATGTTCATCCCGCTTCTTGGACTCGCCGACAAGGTCGGCGAGCACATGACGCTACCGAACGCCAACGCGCCGGCGGACGAGGCGCACTGAGCCCAATGTCGCTGCGTGCCATTCACATCGTTTTCATCGTGTCGTCGATCGTGATGACGCTGGTAGTGACGGTCTGGGGCATCGGGATGTACACCTCGGGGCGCGGTTTGTTCGGACACCTGCTGTTCGGCGGCGGGTCGCTGCTGGCTGGCACGATCATGGCAGTGTACCTAGCGAAATTCGTGCGGAAGACGAGAGAAATTGGAATGGAATAGGGTTGGGTTAAAGCAATGATGAAACTAGGAAGTGCGTGTCGAATTGCACTGATTGCTGGCGTGTTCGTGCTAGTTGCGCCGGCGTTAAGCTGGGCTTGTCCGATCTGTTTCGGCGGCGACCCCGACTCGCCGATCGCGCAGGGCGTCAACTGGGCGGTGTTCACGTTGCTTGGGGTAACCGGCGGTGTGCTGAGCGGGTTCGTTGGGTTCATCTTTCACTTGCTGAAGCGCTCGAGGCACGCGCTGGTCCACGAAGGTGTCGGCGACATCACCCGGCCCGGCGGGCGTGAAGGGAGATCGTAGATGCAGGAGCTACTAGGGCTGCCGATCCAGGCGTCTGCCCACGCGGGCGAGATCGATCAAATGATTGTCCTGGTTCATTGGGTGATGGCCCTTTTGTTCGTCGGCTGGGGCGTGTTCTTCATCTACACCCTCATTCGTTTCCGTGCCGCGGCCAATCCTACAGCCGACTACGCGGGTGTCAAGAGCCACACGTCGAGCTATCTGGAGATCGCAATTGCTGTCATCGAAGCGGTGCTGCTCGTCGGGTTCGCTATTCCGGCGTGGGCCAACCGAGTCAATGAGTTCCCGCCAGAGGAAGAGTCAACGGTCGTGCACATGATCGCGAAACAGTTCGAGTGGCACACGCACTATCCTGGTGCGGATGGCCGGTTCGGCCGTCGCGATATCAGCCTGATCACCGCGACGAACGGCATCGGCCTCGATCGGAGCGATCCCAATGGGGCAGATGACATTCACACGATCAACCAGATGAACCTCCCGGTCGACAAGCCGGTCATCGTCTACTTGTCCACGCAGGATGTCATCCACAGTATGGGTATCTCGGAGATGCGGGTTAAACAGGATGCCATCCCGGGGATGCAGATTCCGGTGTGGTGGGTACCAACCGTCATTGACAGCTTCGAAGTCAACTGCTCCCAGCTCTGCGGTCTTGGTCACTACCGGATGCGCGGGGCCGTCACAGTCCAGACGCAAGCAGACTTCGATACGTGGTTAGCTGAGGAGGCGGCCCTCCTGGAGTAGCAGGTCGCGTCTTCAGATACAGACAGGTACAGGCGGGTTCTCCGAGACCCAATTTTTTTCGTGCTACCCGCGCGCCACGGGTGCTCGAGCGCACCCTAGCCAAACGCCCCCTGCGCAACTCTCCATTGGCCACCGATGCGACTGTACGGGCACTCATGAGCACGCCGGATGACCCAGCGCTTCGTGTCCGTTTTATTAGGAAAGCGTGCAAATTCTTGGTCAGAACCCGTGGATACTACCGCTCGGCGGCCGCGATCTCCTCGCGCACGATCTGATCGAACAAGTCCAGGCGCACCGCACCCATCACCGCACGACCGTTGATAAAGAAGGCTGGGGTGGCTGACACACCGTACGACTGGCCGATCGCGATGTCACGCTGGACCTCGCCGGCAAACCGCCCGCTGTCAAGACAGCTGGCAAAGGCCGTTTCGTCGAGACCGAGTTCTCCGGCATATTCTTTGAGCGTCATCACGTCCAGTGCGCTCTGACTCTCGAACAGCTTGTCGTGGAATTCCCAGAATTTGCCTTGCTCATTTGCGCAATTACCAGCCTCGGCTGCCTTGAACGCATCGGCGTGACTCGGCAGGGGATAGTCTTTATAGACGAAACGGATCTGGCTACCGTACCGGTTGCGCAGCGTAGTTAGCGTTTCGGAGGCACGCAGGCAGAACGGACACTGAAAGTTGGAAAACTCAACGATCTCCACAAGTGCATCATCCGGCCCGCGAACTGGATCGAGCTTCAGTGTCGTGATCTCCTGGCGCGGAGGATCAAGCAGAACGAAAACATCAGTAGCAGCAGCGCGGAGCTCGCTCATGTATTGATGCAGGGCCTTTGTAGGCCGTTGTTGTTCGAGCATCTGTCTGATCTCGGGCTGCATCTCCTCCAGAGTGTTCCCGTCAAGCCGGTCGCGGTTCCGTTCGTAAATTTGATCGACCTCGGCGTCGGTCACGAGCTGGGTCCGCGAGGGTAACTCAGCCGCCAAGAGCTCATCGAGGGAAATCCCACTCTTGGCCGCCTCTCGTTCGATCAAATGCTCGCCGATGACGATATCCAGCACGCGCCGCTGCGTATCGTAGAACTGTTGCAGCATCCGGATCCGCGAGAATGGATCCTGGCTGTGCCAGGCCTCGTTGATCTCCCTCAGCGTAACCGCCGTGTCGCCCACTTGCGCGATGACTTTACCGTCGTCCTGCGCCGATACGACGCTATTACACGACAGCGTTACGACAATACTGATAAGCACACGAAACGATACAGGCATCAGCCTCGCCTTTCGACCCTGGCCTCTGACTTTGACCTCGGATTCCCCACCCTACCATGCCGTCCGCCTCTAATGCCCCGCCCGATGTCATGCCACCGGAAACGAAACTGTGCGGCTTCGAGAGGTGGGGTCGACGTCGCTGTGCTCAGCGACCGTCCCGCCAAGCGTCCCACTCGTGGTTCTGAAGGAAGCTTTCGCACAGAGGAAAGAAACTCTCCTTGAATGTGGGTGGGAGACCGTAAGCTTGGACAGCTGTCCGCTCGCTGAGCACGATGGTGGCCAAAATTCAGTCAAGCAGGCGTTGCTTCGAGCGGTGTACGACTGGGAGGGAACTCCCAAGTGCGGGCGTTTAAGGCGGCACTGACCCCGAAGGGTAGAATCGTACCGGGTATTTTGTTCCCAACATCGACCTCATCGCCATTATGAATCGCTTCCTCGCCCATTGGCTCACGACTGCCCTAGCTCTTGGTGTTGCCGCCTGGGTTCTGCCCGGCGTGGAAGTAGCTTCCGTGCCTGCCCTGTTGGTCGCTGCACTCGTGCTCCGGTTAATCAACACAGTCGTTAAGCCAATTCTCGTCGTGCTGACGCTACCGATAACGTTCGTGACGCTCGGCCTGTTCTACTTCGTCGTCAACGGCCTAGCCTTTGCGCTCACGGCATGGGTAGTGCCCGGGTTCGTGGTCCGTGGTCTTGGTTGGGCAATCTTGGGGGCATTGCTCGTCGGAATGGTCTCTATGTTCATCGGGAACTTCCGTCGAACAGAGGAGCGCCAAGTGTGGAGGCCTCCGCATTAGTGTCCTGCTGAGTGCTCAAGATAGTATCGAATCGGTAAGGGACACACGTGGTGCGCGCGACCTCCGCTGCCACACCGACCCAGTGAACGTCCTAATAAATCATTGCGCCGTTAACCACCAGACCGACCTGGGACTGCTCGACTGTTTGGACAGTGTCGAACTACAGGGTGACGCGCCGCAAACGAAGAGCGTTACCAATAACGGAAAGTGAACTCATCGTCATCGCTGCACTAGCCCAAATCGGACTAATGATGAGCCCTATTACGGGGTAGAGGAGACCGGCAGCCACCGGCACACCGAGCGCGTTGTAGACGAAGGCAAGAAACAAGTTCTGCCGGATGTTCCGCATCGTGGCACGGCTCAGCCGGCGCGCGCGAACAATCGCACGCAGGTCGCCCTTAACCAACGTGATACCGGCGCTCTCCATCGCAACGTCGCTTCCAGTGCCCATAGCGATCCCAACAGCCGCTTCGGCCAGAGCCGGTGCGTCGTTGATTCCATCACCCGCCATCGCGACTACCTGACCGGACGCCTGACACTCCGCCACGAGGCGCCGTTTGTCGGACGGCAACACCTCTGCAATGATGTCACCAGTGTCGAGCCCTACGCCGGCGGCCACCGCTTCGGCCGTCTGGCGGCTGTCGCCGGTGACCATTACGATCCGAAGCCCATCGGCACGCAGGAGCCGGATAGCTTCTGGTGTCGAATCTTTGATCGGATCGGCCACCCCTAACAGACCAGCGGTCCGTCCACCAATTGCCACAAATATGACCGTCTCACCACGGTGGCGTAGTGCCTCGGCCTGGTCGGCCAGCGACGAGACGTCGAACCCGCAATCTTCAACCAGACTCCGGGTCCCCAGGACGACAGGTCTCCCATCGACACTCCCCGTAACACCTCGGCCAGTCTCCGACTGGAAACCGGTGACGGAGGGAAGCAATAAGCCACGCCGCTCTGCCTCCTCAACGATGGCATCCGCCAACGGATGCTCACTTAACCGCTCCAACCCAGCGGCTAGACGGACCAGCTCGTCCTCCCGAACACCCGATATTGCGGTCACCGTTTGGACACGCGGCTTGCCTTCGGTTAGCGTTCCCGTCTTATCGACGATGAGTGTGTCTACCCGCTCAAGTGTCTCGAGTGCTTCGGCGTTCTTGATGAGCACACCGGCCGTTGCACCGCGCCAGGTGCCGACCATGATCGCCATTGGTGTCGCCAGCCCGAGGGCACACGGGCAGGCGATAATTAGCACGGCTACCGCGCTTGTCAGTGCCAGCGCTAAACGAGGCTCAGGCCCCCACACACTCCACGCCACGAATCCGACGATCGCAACCGATACGACAGCTGGCACAAAATGCCTTGCTAATCGGTCGGCAAGCCTTTGAATCGGTGCGCGGCTTCGTTGCGCCGTGCTTACCATCCGAACGATCTGTGCAAGCAGCGTTTCCGTGCCGACCCGGTCGGCCAGCATCGTGAGACTCCCGGTGCCATTAACAGTCGCGCCAATCACCTGCGTGCCTGAGGTCTTCTCCACCGGAATCGACTCGCCACTGATCATCGATTCGTCGACCGTGCTATGACCATCGATGACAACCCCGTCGGTCGGGATCCGTTCCCCCGGTCGCACGCGGAGAATATCGCCGACCTGGATCTCGTCGAGGGTCACATCCTTCTCGTCGCCCTCGTGCAGGCGATGCGCAATTGCAGGCGTGAGGCTCAACAGTTCACGGAGCGCCTTTCCTGTGCGGTGACGCGCCTTTAACTCAAGCACCTGCCCGAGAAGCACGAGGACGATGACGACGACCGCCGTGTCGAAGTAAGGCTCAACATGGGCGCCACTTCGAAAACCTTCCGGAAAGAACTCTGGAACAATGGTCGCAGCAACGCTGTAGAGATAAGCAGATCCGACTCCGAGCCCGATCAAGGTAAACATGTTTGGGCTGCGGTTCAAAATCGACGCCCAGCAGCGCTGGAAGAACGGCCGGCCAGCCCACAACACAACCGGCGTAACGAAAACGAGCTGGATCCAATTTGATGTAACGTGGGGAATCAGATCGCTCAGGCGGTTACCGATCACCATTTCGGCCATTGCTAGCACGAACACTGGGAACCCCATTCCTGCACCGATCCAGAACCTCCGCGTCATGTCAGTCAGCTCCGGGTTTGGTGCTTCTTGCAACCCCACCCTGCGGGGCTCGAGTACCATCCCACAGACCGGACAGGCACCAGCTTCGACCTTGACGATCTCCAGGTGCATCGGGCAGGTGTATTCGATATCCGTCACCGCGTCGGCGGTAACGGCTGGTTCGAGCGTCATTCCACAACTGGGACACGGGACCGGTTCGGTCTCGCGCACGTCTGGACACATGGGGCACACATAGGTGGTCCCCGCGAGGTCTGGAGACTTAAAACTACGAGCTGGCGTATGGTGGTGGCATGCAGACACCGGTTTGCCGCCGAGAAATCGATCGGGGTCATGCGCAAATGCCGTCTTGCACCCTTCGCAACAGAAGAGATACTGGGTCCCCTGGTAATCGTAGGCGTGCTTGGCTGTCTCGGAATTAACCTCCATCCCGCAGACGGGATCGCGTGTTTCGACCTTCATGCTTCTAGAATGATCATAGTCGTATCGACCATCAATAATCGCCATGCACGACAGAATCCTCCAATGATCAGTCTATGCCACGCACCTACTTAATTTTGCTGGTCACCACCTTAATCCTCAAGCTGGTCCCGTGCCTCGTATATGCGCAGGAGGAGGAGGGACGGACGTGGTCGGGAGAGGTTGAGGTGTCATTCGTCGGAACATCTGGGAACTCCAATACGAAGACTTTGGGCCTAGGAGCACGCTTCGACTACGCTCCCAGGCTGTGGCTGACCGAAATTAGAGTGTCGTTCATCCGTAGCGAAGCCGACGATGCTATCAATGCCCGATCGCTCGACGCCAAGTTCCGAGGGACCCGAGCCCTACACGAGCGATTCGGCGTGTATACCAAGGGAGAGTATCTGAGCGATCGGTTCGCCGGCATCGATGGTCGGTACGCCGTGGAGGGGGGAATCTCGTACAGTGCAATCCCTGAAGGGTCTCACATCCTCACAGCACGAGGTGGAATCGGCGGAACGCTGGAGTTCAGGGCGACCACCGAGAATCGCAGCCTGTCGACCGCCAACGTCTCAGCCACCTACGCCTGGGCTTTTTCCGATAACAGCGCGCTCACCAACGACCTGTCGACGACCGTGGGCGTCCGTGATCAAAAATATTGGCGCTTGATGAATGACTTCTCACTCTTAGCAGGACTTAACAACCTTCTATCCTTGAAATTGTCGTACCAGGTCTCGTTCCTGAACGACCCAGTACCTGGATTTGAGAAAACCGACGTCAAGGTGTCGGCTGCAGTGGTGGCAAGATTCTAAAAGAAGCATCTCTCCTACTGCTTGCTCCCTAGACAATGCTGGGGGAAAGCTCGTTGTACAGGCGTGAAGGGACCGGCTGTTGATTCCATGGTCACGAGCCGGACACGGGAAACCGTGTAACTATCCGACGAATAGTCAGTGCCCGACCAGTGCACCAAGGTCAGCCTACCGTAAGGGTACCAGGCACAGACAGCAGAGCGGCCAAAACGATCGGGCGTGCGGGCACCCTGCTCCGGGACGATAGTCTCATTCGGCCGTCTGCAAAGCCTGCTGCACGAAGACCTCTTCGGGCTGTGCTCCAAGAATCTCGACCTGGTCATCGACGACGGTCTTTGGAACGCCGGTGACCTTGTAGCGTTGGACGAGGTCCGGAAACTCCGTGGCTTCGATCACTGTCGCGCGAACCAAAGGACTTGCGGCCGCGAGCCGATAAGCCAGACTGACCCCTGGGGACAAAACGTTCAGGTCGGGGTGACAAAGACCTTGCCCTCGACCTGCCGGTCGAGGGCTGCCAGCGAGGCCAGACTCTCCTTGGTCAACCCTGCCTCTCCGCGAGCCACCAGCATAATCGCGTCGACGATCGACGCCAGTTCGTAACCGGCGGGCACGCCACAGTAGCAAATGCCGGGGTCGTGCTCTCCTACAATGGCGAGGGTCGGCACACGTTCAATGCCGTACTCCGAGACCTTTTCCTTGTCGAGGACGATGTTGTGTTCCTCGACTGTGATCTGCTCTGAAAGACTTGCGATCTGATCTACGACCTGACGTGCCGTCAAACAAGTGTTGCAGCCGAACGTCTGGGTGAAGAAAACGAGTCGCACCGGAGCTGATAACGCGGCTAGTTGAGCAGCAATGTCGTCTGGAGTACCCATCAAGAATTCTCTGAGGGCGGAAATCTGAGGTGGAAGGCCTCCTAATTCCTACCTGTTGTGTCCTTATTTAAATAGGTCATCAAATGCCTCCCGCGCGTTTCGCGGGCCGGCTGAGTGGGTCTCCCGTTCGACGGTAACGCGTGCTTCAAAGGAGGTGCAGGTATTACGAGAGTCTTTCGGTAGGACGCGTTCAGGAATTGGCTGAGTGCACTCGAATCGGCTTCCGGTGTCGAACCACGTGCATTGGGCGCAACTATGGAGATCGCTCACACACTTGGGGCACTGGGTGTCAAACAGGATGGGTAAGCCAATCATCGTCCCGCAACGCGCACATCTCAGCACGTCGCGGAAGCCAGGCATGTTAACCTTGCGCGGTTCGCGCGGGCCGTACCCGCGTCTTGGACCACGCTCGCGCTTTTCGTCACTTGGTTGACGCTTCCCCTCTGGCGCGCGGTCGGCGTCTTGATAACCACGCTGTTGATATTTCCTAGTCATCACTACCCGATCCACTCCTTTGCGTGATGTTTGTCTAGCCGTAACAGAGTTCGCGTTTCGCTAAATTCGGATACTGGTCTATCAAAAATTCTAGGAGCGTTCGCGATAACTCACACGTTAGTCGTGCAGAGAATCACCTATGCAGTCTCGATCGATTTCTTCGAAAGTATCTTCCAAATCATCAGCGCCGCTCGATTGTAAATTATCCGGACAGTTCGCGAGCTATAACGACCTGCCTAGAAATCATGAGATAGAAAGATGGATTGGCGAACCGCGAACTCCCAGGCTTTAAACTATTCCTTCGGCAGCTAGGCCAAAGATCCACGCTATTGCCCACGTCGGTCGCGCCTTCCTCTCAATTATTGCCGATCGTGAAAGACCCGGTCTACTATGCCCTTAACCATGCTTCATCCCGTCGGCGGTGCCTGGTGGGTATCAGCCTGTTTGATCAGCATAGTGCTTGTCGCCAAACCGGCACCCGCCGTGGCCCAGGGTGCCCCAGTCGTCGAGGTGGCTGGTGGTTACACCTCCTTAAGCGGTGGATCGCTCAGTGACATGTTTGGGAGTGGTTGGTTTGGTTCGACGGCATGGGCGCTCAACGACTGGCTCGCGCTCGCCGGTGAAGCTGGCGGAAACAACACTTACCAAGCCATTGGCTTCCTTGATAGCGAGATTCGTTTTCCTGACCCAAACGTTCTGCTGCAAGTCGAAGCCAACTTCATGGCCGTCCTAGGCGGCGCTAAGCTCGCCTTACCGAAGCGGCAACTACGCCCATTCACGCAGATCTTAGTGGGCACCGAGCGGATCATCACGCGCGTGGCGACCGTGTTCCTCTTTCCGAGCACTGGAGAATTCAAAGAAACACATATGGTCCTACAGGTGGGTGGTGGTGTCGATGTGTGGCTAGGCAGGAATTTGTCCGCCCGAGTGGCACTCGACTACCGGCGAGTGTTTGCACCGAATGCCTTCGATCACGTTCGATTTCTCGCTGGTGGAGCTTACGGTTTTGGGCACCGCTAGCTCACTACTGTAAACGTCGCAATAGATCGGTCAGCTGATCGAGTCGGTAGAAACCGTCGTTCGGATTGTGGTAGTTGTGGACCAGCTCTTCCGGCGTGAGCACCGCATACGACTTCATCGGCTCGAACTGATGGCCTTCGTGCCATTCATTGAACGACGTGATGTAGATAAGGAAGAAGCCGTGTTTGGCATTCCCGAGCCACGGGTGTATCTGAAGTAGCAGGGACCATTCGAGAGTCTCGCGGATACGTGCCTCACTGAGAAATTTGGAACGCTCCCGATCTTCGAACTTGGTCCACGCCAGATCTGGTGCGGTCGGCAAGAAAGGCCTCGGCACAAGACAGGAGTCAGGAGGAAGTCCACGCCTGCCAATTTCGTCCAGCCCTGGATTAGTGTTGAAGGAATATACCAAGCCGAGACGTGAGGCAGTGAGTGCGTGGTCGAGCCACTCCTCCCGCTCGATGACCGGATCGTAAATTGCGATACCGTCGAGGCCTGCTGCCGCGACTCGTGCCGCATCCCAAGTGTCTGAGAGCAGAGTCAGGTGGTCGAAGGTGCCATCGAACGCTGTCCGGGCAGCATCGGTCGCTCGTCGCCAGGCACTGTCCGGCGTGTAGTCAGCAATGTCCTGTCGCTCGCCATGGCAATCGATGATTTGTTCCGGCAAGGTCGTGCGGAACAGCTTAAACACCGGTCCCTGCGATCTATCGGCACGCTCGTGGAAAAAGAAGCAATCCCATCGACGCTTCTCGCCAAACTCGGTCAAGAGATACGAGAGATCCTCCGTCAAGCGCTCGACACGCTGCGGCCCGTACGGTTCCAAATGAAACGCAACGTGGATATCGTGTGCACTCATGACGTCCATGACCAGTGAGGTCGTCTGGTCGCTGAAACTTCCGCGACCCCACCAACTCAAGTTGACAACCCCAACACCTGCGTCGGCGATCCAGCGCGCGTGCTGCTCGATGACCGCGGTAGCGCGGGAATCATAGGGACCCAGCAGCGGAACCGAGCTCGCGGCGATATCGACTGGTGGTTCGCGGTCCCACTGCTGCCAGTGCCGGAACGGGTCGTTGCCGTACCACGGGTAGTATTCGAAGACGAAATGCCGTCTAAGGTCGCGGTAGCGTGCCCTGAGCAACTGCCCTATCTCATTCCATGGAAAGCCCTGGGGAGCAACGGCGCTTCCCGGCTCAGTTAAGGGTGCTGTTAGGGCTTCCCAGGCAGCGTTGGGTCCGCCCACGGATGATTGGGCGAATGTCCGGGCCCCTTCGGCAGCGAGGCAGGCTGCGAGAAACGAACGGCGCGTGAGCTCCATATTCCTTTGCGTAGGACCCTAGTTTCCCGTTTGTCGGTTGCACTCGTCACCGGGCTCACATAACCTTCCAGGAGTGGCGAGACCGGTTGCCGGTTTCGCGAGGATCTCCGGCCCCTTAGGGGAGAAGGAGCGAGGCGTCCGATGACCACCAAAATTACGCTTGCGCTGATTGCGCTCTTACTGTTGGTCGTGCTGCCCAACGTTGCCAATCTCTACACCGAGTGGCTCTGGTTCGGCGCAACCGGCTATCAGTCTATCTTTCTGAAGAGCCTCGCGACTAAAGGCCTGCTCGGTATCGTAATTTTCGCCGGGGTTTTCGGCTTTTTGTTCACGAACTTCCGACTTGCACTTCGCGGCCTACACTGTCCGTACACCGTGTTTCCTGGCGGCGGTGACCTCCAACCCCTCGTGCTCGAAAAGCGACACCTGGGGTTGCTGACAATTGGGATCTCGGCGCTGCTGTCGCTTTTCATGGCCCGCATCGCATCGAGCCAATGGCTGGTGTTTTTACAGTACCTGCAGGCGACTCCCTTTGGTGAAGCTGACGCGCTCTTCGGACGGGACGCGGCATTTTACATCTTCACACTACCATTTCTCGATTTTGCACGGTACATCCTGCTGGGCATGGTCTTACTCTCATTCATTGGGTCGACCGTCGCATATTTAATCAGCGGCCAAGTGAATCTGAATCCTGAGAAGCTGGAGATAACCGAACGGCCGCGCCGGCATCTGGCGCTACTTGTAGCCTGTGGCTTCCTACTCCTAGCCTGGAGTGCGTTTCTCGATATGCCACGCACCTTAATGTCGCCAGCTGGAATCTTTCACGGCGCGTCGTATGTGGATGTGATGGCACGCCTTCCATTTCTTCGCATCCTGATGTTGATCTCGATCCTTGCTGCGGGCGCGGCCACATACGCAGCGTTTGTTTCTGCCCTCTGGCCGATGCCCTTGGCAATCGCCGGGTATTTGCTCGTCTGGATCGGCGGGGGTGGTGTAGTGGTGCTCCTTCAACAACTTGTGGTAACGCCAGACGAGCAATCAAAGGAGGCACCCTATATCGCCAACAACATCGCCGCCACGCGGTTAGCGTTCGATCTCGAGCAGATCGAAGAGCGGGAAGTATCTGGCGACGCTTTGCTAACACTCGACGATATCAAGAAAAACAGCGAAACCCTCAACAACGTCAGGCTCTGGGATCACCTCCCGTTACTCGACACGTTCGGGCAAATTCAGGAAATCCGCACGTACTACGAGTTCGCGTCGGTCGACAACGACCGCTATGTCGTGGACGGAGAGTATCGCCAGACGATGATGTCGAGTCGTGAACTCAACTCCAACAGTTTACCCAACCGATCGTGGATAAATGAACGATTGCAATACACGCACGGATTCGGCGTCGCGCTTGGACCTGTAAACCAGGTGACACCGGAAGGGCTTCCGGTGCTCTTCGTTAAGGATATACCGCCGCGGTCGGAAACCGACCTCGTGCTTACCCAGCCGAGTATCTACTTCGGTGAGCTCTCGAACGATTACGTGATCGTCAACACCCGCACTGATGAGTTCCATTACCCGGAGGGCGAAGATAATGTTTCGACGCGTTACGATGGTACCGGCGGTCTCCAGATCGGCGGTTTCTTCAGACGGCTGTTCTTCAGTTTGCGTTTCCGCTCTTACGAAATTTTCGTCAGCAACCAGGTAAGCGCGAATAGCGTGCTGCTGTTCCATCGGAACATTTCAGATCGAGTGACGACAATTGCTCCGTTTCTACGGTACGACTCTGATCCCTATCTAGTGATCGCGGACGGCCGCCTTTTCTGGATCCGAGACGCATACACGGCGACCGGTTCCTATCCGTACTCGACACCAGTCAGCGAAGGAATTAACTACATTCGCAACTCGGTGAAAGTTGTGATTGATGCCTACAACGGGACTACGACCTTCTACCTGGCTGAGATGGATGATCCGATTGCCTTAACGCTCGATAAAGTGTTTCCAGATTTTCTGCAGCCGCTAGATGAAATGCCGGTAGCACTTCAGAGTCATCTTCGATACCCAGAAGGGATCTTTAAGCTTCAAACATCCATGTACTCCATCTTTCACATGACCAACCCTTCGGTCTTCTACAACCGGGAAGACGAGTGGGAGGTTCCGGTGATCGATAACGAGCAGATGGAGCCGTACTACACGATCATGAAGCTACCAACGGAGGAACGAGCCGAGTTCATCCAGATGCTTCCATTTACGCCGCGTGGCAAGAACAACCTGGCAGCGTGGATGGTGGCTCGCAGCGACGGCGAGCACTACGGCAAGATGCTCGTCTACAAATTCCCCAAGCAGAAGGTTGTGTTCGGGCCTTCACAAATCGTGGCCCGGATCAACCAGGATCAGGAGATCTCCCCTCAACTCACCCTTTGGAACCAACAGGGATCTGAGGTGATCCAGGGAACGTTACTTGTCATCCCGATCGAAGAATCGCTGCTCTATATCCGCCCGCTCTATTTGCGAGCGTCCGGGGGACGCATCCCGGAACTCAAACGGGTCATCGTCGCTTACCAGAATCAGATCGTAATGGAGGAAACGCTGGATAATGCCCTGAACCGCATCTTCGGATCGGCGCCCGTCAGAACCCCGTCATCGCCAGTAACGTTCGTGGCTAATCTCACCCAGACCAAAACAGCGACACCTGCGAGTGTCTCTATGGCGGACACGCTTGCGCTGCAGGCCCAGCAGCACTACGCTCTGGCCCTCGAGGCACAACGGGAGGGCAATTGGACCAGGTACGGTGAGCAAATCGACCGACTCGGCAAAGTGTTGGAACAAATGCAAGAGGAACAGGATTGATCAAGGCAGGCCGGCGGGCCTTCTCCAAGCCGAAAGATCAGAGCCTAGGTTCAAGAGTTTGAGGAGCAATAGATGAGCACGAACTTTCGATCGAGCTTAGCGGTAGGTATCGTTATCTTTCTTTGGGGATGCACCACACCCTCTGAACCGCTCGAGCCGACACCTGGACTGACGGCATTTACCGGCGGTCGGATCATCGTCGGCAACGAGGGCATGGTAATCGAGAACGGAACACTTGTCGTGCGTGGCGGTTGGATCGATAAGATCGGCGAGTCAGACTCAACTGAGACACCGGCCGACGCTATGGTCATCGACGTGAGCGGCAAGACGATCATTCCAGGGTTGATCAATGCGCATGGGCACGTGAACGACGTGCGTGGGCTCGAGGGGGATCCAGCGTTCTACACCGAGGAACATGTCGAGAACCAACTCGGTCTCTACGCCCGCTACGGCGTAACCACGGTCTTTAGCCTGGGTGGCGATGGACCTCCTGGTATGGCAGTACGCGATCGGCAGGGGCCCGACCTGAATCACGCACGCCTTTACGTGGGCGGACAGACCGTGACCGGCCCATCGCCAGAAGATGCGGTCGAGCAGGTCAACGCGGTCGCCGATAGTGGTGCGAACTTCGTGAAGATTCGTGTCGACGACAACTTGTCTAACGGCAGTCAGAAGATGTCCCCCGAAACTTACAAGGCAGTCATCGATACGGCCCACGAGCGCGGGTTGCGGGTTGCGGCGCATCTTTACGCCCTAGATGACGCGAAGGGCCTACTTGAATCCGACGTTGATTTCATCGCCCACAGTGTGCGCGACAAGGAAATCGACGACGAACTGATCGCCTTAATGACTGAGAAAGACATCTGCCTCTGCCCAACGCTGATGCGCGAAGTCTCGACGTTCGTTTACGAAGAACGGCCCGATTGGTTTGACGATCCGTTCTTCCTGCGGGAAGCGGATCCAGGGGTCATCCAGGCACTCGAGGCGAAAATCGACAACTTGAAACGAACCCGTGGCCAAACGTCCTCAACAGTCCTCTACAGTTACAACAAGAGCGCTGCGGATTATAAGGAAGATCTCAGGGTGGCCCAACACAATCTGAAGGCACTGTCGGACGGTGGTGTGATGATCGCCTTCGGGACAGACACTGGGCCACCCGCGCGCTTCCAGGGATACTTCGAGCACGGCGAACTCGACTTGATGGTCGAGTCCGGGTTAACCCCCATGCAGGCGATCCTGTCGGCGACCGGAGACGCCGCACGGTGCATGAAAGTGGAAGCCGAGATCGGGACGCTAGAAATGGGGAAACGGGCCGACTTTGTGGTGCTCGGCGCCAACCCCCTCGATGATATCAGCAACAGTCGCACGCTCGAATCAGTGTGGATTGCGGGGAATCTCGTGCCTGGCAGTGAAACTGGAGGAAAACTCTGACATGAAAACCCACCTTGTAATAACTATCGTAATTCTTTCGTTTCTAGCTCCGCTCAGTGCCGCAGAAAAGGTTGTCTTTAAAAAGGTTGATGTTTTTGTTACACAAGGAGATGACGAGAAGAAGCGGGATGCCAGACTTGAGCTCTATCCAGACAAGCAAGAATTGACTTTGGTTGATGAGAAAAATGGTGGTAGCAAAGCGACCTATGCAGTCATTCCGTACAACAAGATTACTAACATCGTGTACGAACGTTCATCGCATCGTTGATATAAGTCGGGGTTGATTCTTTCGCCTTGGTTGTTGTTCTCTAAAGGCAAAAAGCATTGGATGACGATAGAGTTTCAGGACGTACCCGAGTACCCGCAAGGTTTCGTCTACGCCCGTCTCGATAAAGACAATTATCGTCGCATTTTAATTGCTCTCAGTGCAGGCACTGGTATTGAAATCGAAGAACACGTAGAAGAGTAATCTCAAGAAAGTGGCGTCCTCTAGGGACGCCTGATCAAACCTGGCTTTTCACACGCTTGAATCGCAAGCGATTGAAGGTTCCCCAACGGTAATCCTGCGTGGACTAAAAAGCGGGGCGATCATTCCACCCCCACACCCCGTTTGCGCCAATACCGCGAGAGGCCTAACCAGCACAGATTTAACGGCATGGCCTTACCGTACAATGCGACTTCGCCCGGCGGCAGCGCGCGTTGCAGATAGAAACGCATCTCGTCGACAAACACACGCATTTTCTCTTCGTCGGTCCCGTCCCGTTCGAGACTTTTTCGCGCCATTTCTTTCATTGCCTCGAGATGCATCAGCAAAACCTCGAGTTGGGCGTTGGCGTCTTCGTGCGGTCCAAAGTGGGTGATGAACAGCGTCGATGGTCGCCAGTGACGGATGTACTCGATGCTCTCCACCCACGCTTCGATGTCGATGTCTGGAGGCGGTGTCGGCGGCATGGCAAAGAGCGCCGTCCCTGGCCGGATGCCCGCAGTATCGCCAACGAAGGCAACCCCACTCGACCGGTCGAAATAGCTGACGTGATGTGACGCGTGTCCAGGCGTATAGGCGACCTCAAACTGCCGATCGGCTACGTCGACCTGCTCGCCCCCAGTCAGGCTTCGCACATTGGCCTCCGGCACGGGTAGGAACTCGCCCCAGAGACGGTCCATGTCGTCACCGTAGAGGCGGCTGGCACTAGCTAGAAACTTTGACGGGTTGCTCATGTGCCGCGCACCTCGCTCGTGAACATACACTGTGATCTCTGGATTCTGCTTAACCAGCGATCCCGTGGCACCCGCATGGTCGAGATGGATGTGGGTCAGCAGAAGCCACCGGAGATCATCAATCGCAATTCCACACGCGTTGAGCGCTCCCACCAGTGTCTGGAGACAGCTCGATGGACCCGGGTCGACAAGGGCGACACCACCAGGGCTTTGGATAACCGCCGTGGCGATGACGCGTTCGAAACCCAGGAAGTTGAGGTCAGTGTAGGTCAGTCCACGCGTGATCGTTTCCATAGCGTCCTAGCCGTACTAGTGTAATACCCTGGCCATCCCACTTGCCCTATCTGCCCTCGTGTCGGTACGCTTGAGTGGAGACGTTGTCTCATTTATTTGCGTTTTTGCACCATGAGCAGTAATTCGCGACAACCGGCCGGCGCTCTCCTCCAGGAACGAAGGGAAGAAACCAAGACGCCAAAATTGTACAGCGTGGTGCTGTTGAACGATGATTACACCACGATGGAGTTCGTCGTCAGTGTGCTCGAGAACGTTTTTCAGAAGAGCGTGGCCGAGGCATTCCGCCTGATGATGCACGTGCACACCCGGGGACAAGCCATCTGCGGAACTTACACCTACGAGGTCGCCGAGACAAAGGTAGGTGCGGTCAGCGACCTGGCCGCGCGGGAGGGTTTTCCCCTCCAAGCTAGCATCAAAGAGGAATAATGTACAACGAACGAAGGATGATATGTTCAGCGCCTCACTCGAGCTGATTCTCAACGTCGCGTATCGCGAAGCGGCTTCAAGAAAACACACCTATCTCGCCTTGGAACACTTGCTCTACGCTCTCGCGCACGACCCGGAAGGGGAACGCATCCTTGCTGCCTGTGGAGCTGACTTGCCCGCACTAAGACGGACGCTCGATGAGTTTCTCAGCACGCTGGAAACATTCGGCAAGGGCGAACGCGCGCGCGAGCCTGCCCAGACGCTCGGGTTTCGGCGTGTTCTCCAGACGGCCGTTCTACATGTCCAAAGCGCAGGAAAGGACGAGGTCCGTTCGGGTGACGTGCTCGCTGCGATCCTGCAGCAGCCCAAGACGTATGCTGCTCAGGTCCTCGAAGCACAAGGGATCACCAGGCTCGACGTCCTCAACTTCATCTCACATGGGATCTCCAAGGTCCCACTCATTACCGGTGACAACGAGTCGAAGACTGACACCGCCGAGGCCGGGGTGGGCGAGGAGGGCCCAGCGACGGCACGCGACCCGCTCGCGGCCTATACCGTAAACCTGTCGGAGCGCGCGCGGGCTGGCAAACTAGATCCGCTTATCGGCCGGACCGCCGAGTTGCAGCGCACACTGGAGATTCTCTGCCGTCGCCGCAAGAACAACCCTGTGTTCGTTGGCGACGCCGGGGTCGGCAAGACCGCGTTGGCCGAGGGGCTGGCTAAACGCCTTCTCGACGACGACGTCCCCTCACGGCTCAGCGGTGCGCAGGTTTTTGCGCTTGATACCACGGCCTTACTGGCCGGCACTCGGTTCCGTGGGGACTTCGAAGAACGGTTCAAGGCCGTAACTACGGCGCTCTCGGATCATCAGATGCCGATTTTATTCATCGATGAAGTCCACGCTGCGGTCGGTGCGGGGGCCACTACCGGCGGAACGATGGATCTAGCGACTCTTATCAAGCCGGTTCTTGCGGCAGGTGAGCTCCGAGTGATCGGGTCGACTACCTTCGACGAGTTCAAACACATCGAAAAGGACCGCGCGCTCGCGCGCCGCCTACAGAAAATCGTCATCAACGAACCGACTATCGACGAAACAGCACAAATCCTCAAGGGTCTCCGGTCGCGCTACGAGGCTCACCACATGGTTACGTACACCGACGACGCCCTTAGCGCCGCAGCGAAGCTGGCTAGTCGTCATCTGCGTGATGCCAGGCTTCCGGACAGTGCCATTGACGTCGTAGACGAGGCTGGGGCGGTACTCGCGCTGCAGCGGCAAGAAGCGGGGCGCGAGCAGTCAGGCGAGCCAGAGTCTCCGAAAGTAACCGGGGCTGAGATCGAGCGGATCGTCGCCCGCATGGCGCGTATCCCCGAGAAACAAACCACTGCGTCCGACAAGGAACGGCTCCGAACACTCGAGGAGGCACTGCAGCGAGTCGTTTTCGGGCAGGAGGATGCGGTCCGTGAGGTGGTAGCAGCGATCAAGCGTGCTCGTGCCGGCCTTGGACTGCCAGACCGACCGTCCGGGTGTTTCCTTTTTACGGGTCCGAGCGGAGTCGGGAAAACAGAGCTCGCCAAGCAATTGGCTATCCATCTTGGCAACGAATTTATTCGATACGACATGAGCGAATACATGGAGAAGCATGCCGTGGCGCGGCTGATCGGCGCACCGCCGGGGTATGTCGGTTTCGAGCAGGGCGGGTTACTCGTCGATGCCGTTCGCACGCACCCCTACAGTGTCGTGCTGCTCGATGAAATCGAGAAGGCCCACCAGGACGTCTACAACATCCTGTTACAGGTGATGGACCATGCAACGCTGACCGACAACAGCGGTCGCAAGGCGGACTTCCGGCATGTCGTTCTCATCATGACGTCAAACGCCGGATCGCGCGAGGCGAGCGCTTCCGCCATCGGCTTTGGCGACGACCCGTTGAGTTCGGCTAAGGGCCGCGTAAAGTCGGCGATCGAGCGGATCTTCAGCCCGGAGTTCCGCAACCGGCTCGATGCAATAGTGTCGTTCAGAACCCTAACACCCGAAGTTGTGGAAACAATCGTCGAGAAATTCATCTTGCAACTCGAGGCGCAGCTAGCCGAGCGACGCGTCGCTATCCTGCTTGAACCGGAGGCGTGCAAATGGCTTGCGGCCAAGGGACATGACGCAGTCTATGGGGCACGGCCCCTGGCTCGTGTTGTCCAGGCCGAGGTCCGCGACACACTCACCGACGAGATCTTGTTCGGACAGCTGGAACAAGGCGGCACCGTCAGAATTTGGCTAAAGGACAACGCGCTGGCGTTCGACTTCCAACCAACTCCCTCGGGTGACATGCCCGATTCTGACGTCGCCCGGCCGACGGTCGAGGAGGCCACCAGTGAATAAACCGGAGGTGCCAACCTTCCCTGAAACTCCTGATGCTGATTCTGATTCCCACGTCCACAACGAGACCTCTCCTCTAGAAAGCGAAGCGGACGTTCGCGTCGTCGACAAGCGGTGGTGGGCGCGAAACGAAGAGGCTGACGGTAGTGAAAGTAGTAGCTCGAAGCCATCCTACATCGAGGACCTCGAATATCAAATCGCGGAGAAAGATGAGGTCATCAAACGCTACGCTGCCCAGTACAAGGACCAGGCGGCAGAGTTCGAGCAAGCCCGAGTGCGACTTCGCCGCGAGTTAGCGAAGGATGTGGAACGGGAAAAGCGCGCCGTCCTCGCGAGCTTTCTAGAAGTTATGGACAACCTGGATCGGGCACTTGGCTCCGCCGCGGATACCGCAAGGCCCGGTGCCAGTGACGAGGCATTACTCAAAGGATTGGAGATCGTGCGGGGCCAATTCCTCGCCACGCTCGGCCGGCACGGGGTAAGATGTGTCGAGCCAGCCGGTCAGCCCTTCGACCCAAACCAACACGACGCCTTTTCAACGGTCCCGGTAACCGACGCATCACAGGACGGCATCGTGATCGAGGTGATCAAGCCTGGTTACACGGTCGGTGAAGAAGTCCTGCGCGCCGCCTCGGTCGCCGTCGGCAAACTGAAGGATACTTCTTCGTCGTAAGAAATCTACTCGTTCCACGCGTGTTCTAGAACATCGATAAGCTCTCGGAGCACCGTGGCCTCGTTGTTGGCCGCGTAGAGAATGGCTCTAATTTCCTGGAGTGTCGGCACGCTCTAATCCTCCCCGTCGAACTTCACTCGTCCCTCACAATCAAATTCCACCAAAATGGCATCCATCGGCGGAATGTAGAGACGCATCAGACGCCGACAGCCATCGCCGCACGCTGGGCGTCTTCCACGCCGACAACCACTGCGACCATCGCGTGATCTTCCACGACGGAGCCGTACGCATAATCCATATTGACGCCGGCATTTGCGAGTAGCCGTGCCACTCGCTCCAGGGCGCCTGGCTCGTTCGGTAACTGGATGACGAGAACATCGTGTTCTTCCACTGAGTACTGGCTGGATTCTAGAAGCCCAGTGGCGTGTAGCGGGTTGTCAACCACCATCCGTAACGTGCCTCCCCTCTCGACAGACAACGCCAGGATATTCACCCGCTCGTCCAAGAGATGCTGGCAGATTCTTGCCAGCGCACCTGGACTATCCTGCAATTTCAGGTTGATCTCCCTTCGAATCGCCATGCGGAGGAGCTTACCGCAATTCTTCGTGCCCTGTCCCGGTGGCAGCAGCGTACCCCCAGAACGCGGTACAGGACTGATAGCCTCCCGCGCTGTCCGCAACGGTCAGACCGTCGTCATTTATATGCATCCTAGTTCGTGCGGTAAGATGAAAGGATGGTGGTTCGTACGCCCCCGTCAATCTCCGTGGTCAACAAGCTGAACCGGTTTGACTACGCGATCCGAAATATCGTGACCGAAGCGCGGAAGGTCGAGGCCAGTGGTCTCCAAGTCCAGTATCTGAACATCGGGGATCCGATCCTGTTCGGTTTCAAAACACCGAGACACCTAGTGGAGGCCGTCGAACGGGCCATGCATGATGGTCGCAACGGCTACATGCCGGCTGCTGGTGTCCAGCATGCACGCGAGGCGGTTGCCGCCGAATTTGAGTCGAGAGGCGTACCGATGACGCAAGATCGCATCGTGCTTACCTCGGGCGCCTCAGAAGGCATCGAGCTCGTATTAAGAGTCTTGGTTGACCACGGTGACGAGGTGTTAGTCCCTGTACCGACCTATCCCTTCTATACCGCAGTCCTGGGTCAGCTCGGCGCTCGCGCAGCCCCTTACCGGACCGACCCGTCTCGTGGTTGGCAGCCGGATCTCGACCATGTGCAAAGCTTGATCGGGCCGCGTACTCGTGGGCTCGTTGTCATCGACCCCAACAATCCCACGGGTGCAGTCTACGGGCCCGAGGTTCGGCGGGCGTTGCTAGAACTCGCTGACCAACACAACTTCGTGTTGTTATCGGATGAGGGGTACACCGATCTTGCCTATGACGACCGGGTTCCTCCGATCGGCAAACCGAATCCCGACGCACCAGTCATCTCAGTCGCGTCACTGTCCAAAGCTTGGGCCGCGCCTGGCTGGCGCGCCGGCTGGCTCGCGGTCGGAGCCCCAGGACGACTCGACGCCGTGCTGACGGCGATCAAGGAATTAGCAGATGGCCGCCTGTGCAGTAATGGACCGATGCAATACGCCGTTGCGGCTGCGCTAACCGGCGACCGATCCCATCAGGACATCATGCGGCGACAGTTACGCGAACGTGCGGAGGTCATGACGCGGCGGCTCAATGGCATTACGGGGATATCGTGTGTGCCGCCCCAGGCGGCATTCTATGCGATGCCAAAAGTCGACCTACCCGCAGGACGCACTGACGAAGACTTCGTCCTCGGCCTGCTGCGAGCCACGGGTCTTTTATGCGTCTACGGTTCCGGTTTTGGCATGGTGCCTGAGGATGGTTTCTTCCGCATCGTGTTCCTCGCCACACCCTCGGAGTTAAATCGATTCTGTGACGCTATTGAGGCGTTCACCGGAGATTTCCTCCGGAGCTGATTCCCTCGGCTTGCGTGAAAGACGGCAAGGCATCAAACTACACGCTAGAGATTCGTGCCCAAAACGAGGTCCCTTAGATTGAAGTGGTCAACGCTCACTCTGCTTGCTGTCTGCCTGGGGGTTTCGCAGCCCACCTTCGGCCAATCGACCGTTTCGACTAACGATTTCGTCCCGCTCATCAACGAGATACAGACGGCGGTCGAGACGGCCGACACCAAGCGTCTTCTGGCTCTATTCAGCCCAGATGCAAACATCGAGGCAGGCCGAGAGTTCGCGCGTGACGGTCTGAGCGGCGGCGCGGTGACGGGTGCGGCCGCCCAGATTCGCTTCTTGGTCCCAATCGACGACGTGCCCGAGAACACGGGCTATCAGTTGCTCGTCGAGGTTTTCACCGAAACCGATCGGAAAGGCCGGTTGCAAACCTGGGAGCTTGACGTCAAGCACAACGCCGGCGAGGGCAACTCTGAAGTCTGGCAAATTTCCCGTGCGGAGAACATTGATTCTATCGAGGGGCTTTACAGCCTAACGCTGGACCCGCGCACACAGTATGACGCGACCAACCTAACTATCCCGGGAGAAGACTTTACGCTGCGCATGACAAAAGGTTCAGTATTCGTCTCCGAGAATGACAGCGGCGTCACCGGTCTTGTGCTATTGGGTGACGGCGTCATGACCTTCTCCCCGAAACCAGAATCCGAACGCGGCCAGATGCGGATCTTCGCGGGTAGTGAGACGCTGGAAGCGGAGTTCAGCGAAGCGTACATCCGATTCAACCCGGAAACGTTCACCTTCATACGTACCCTCATTAGAACACCGATCAACACTGACGAGTTCGAACGGGCGAGCGAAATCTTCAACGAGTTCGCGGCACTTTCCTTTGCCATCGACTTAAGCGACCTCAGTGACAAGTCCTGGTGGCTTAACCCGAGTATCGGGGATTTTATCAGTGAAATCCGCACACGCCGCTATGGCACACTGACCTACGCACAGGCACAAAACCTGCCCGAAGACATTACGCTGTACGAACGGGACGGTCCACGCATCATCGCGCTATATCCGTCGGAGAGAAAACGCATCGGGCAGGACCGCTACTACAGCAATCAAGATGGCCTGTTGTACGACGTCCTCGATTATGACATCGAGGTGTCGTTTGACCCTGGCGAGGTCGAGCAGGCTTCACTCGGGTTCGCGACGAGCTCGTTGCGAAGCTCTTTCATTGAGGGCACAGCCAGGCTGGCGTTTCGCGTCACCGGAGTGACGATCTCTGCGTTAACGCTGCGGCTTGCTGACGAGCTGGCAGTGCACTCGGTTACTTCAAATGAGCTCGGGCCACTTCTGCACTTCCGGATGGCCGGTCAGAACAGCCTCATCGTTAATCTACCGGGTGATATCCCGAACGGAACTGAGTTCACCATCGCCGTAGCCTACTCCGGTTCGCTCGCATCGCAAGAACTCGATGAGAACTGGATCGGACGACAACGTTTCATCTACGACGACGGGCGGTCGCCCTTTGACGTCGGCATTGCACTGGACGCGCGCGTCAATATCCCTGAAAGCCGTTACGTGTACAGCAACTCGTCGTACTGGTATCCTCAGTCGTCGATCTCAGATTACGCCACTGCGTCGATGAAGCTCACCGTGCCAGCCGAATACCGCATCGTGGCGAGTGGTGAACCCGAAGAAGACAATCCGCCGCCCGGCGCCAGAGGTACCAGCCAGTATTCGTTCTTGACGCTGCAGCCCGCGCGCTATCTGTCGTGCATTATCAGCCGGTTCACACAAGGCGATCTGTCATCCCGTGAGGTCGAACTGGAGAATGTGGCGTTTGATTCTGATTTTGTCAGGTCTGGGGTCTTCTACGATAGCCTGGCACTAAATGTAGAATCGAATGAACGCACCAAGGACCGGATCGAAGATTTCTACGAGCAGTCGACCAACATCCTACGCTTCTACACGTCCCTGGTTGGCGACGCCCCCTACCCCGCCTTCGTACTGGCGCTGACCGACAGCTTCATACCGGGAGGACACAGCCCGGCGTATTTCGCGGTCCTCAACCAGCCCATGGACCTACCCCCCAGTCTGATGATGTCGTGGCGCAGCGACCCAGTGGCGTTCAGCAACTATCCGTCGTTCTTCTTGGCGCATGAGCTCGCGCACCAGTGGTGGGGTCAGGCGGTTGGCTGGAAAAACTACCACGAGCAGTGGCTGAGCGAAGGACTGGCGCAGTACTTCGCAGCACTCTATGCACAAGAAGAGGACTCGGACGGTAACGACGTGTTCGCTGATGTGATCTCGCAGATGCAGCAGTGGAGCATGCGTCACAGCGGCGAGGGTCCCGTTTATCTCGGCAACCGGCTCGGTCACATTAAAGGTGAGCCCCGCGTGTTCCGGTCGCTCGTCTACAACAAAGGTGCGATGGTGTTGCACATGCTGCGACGCCTGATTGGTGACGAGCCCTTCTTTAATGGGTTGCGCCGCTTCTACAACAACATGCGGTTCCAGATGGCTGGAACCGATGACTTGATCCGCGCTTTCGAGATCGAGGCCAAACGATCACTCGAAGATTTTTTTGACCGCTGGATCCACGAGTCGGACACACCACGGTTCCGGTTCGCCTACCGGACCGAGGCCAGGCGTTCCGGTCAAACCGGCGAGACGGAGGACGTGGTCCTCAGATTCGAACAAGGCAGGAAACTATTTGAGGTGCCGATAACTGTGACCTTGCGGTATCGGAATGGACAGGACGAGAGCATGATTGTGCCAGTGACCGGGCAGATCACCGAGGTGCGTGTGCCGCTCGCTACCCAGCTGCGGGGTGTTGACGTCAACGAAGATAACGCCGCCCTCGTCGAGATTGACCGGTGACGGAGTTTGGCTTCCTTTGGTGAAGCTTCCCCGCGTCTTAGAAGTGTCGTGAGCACGACGCGAATGTGTGTGTTGACACTGCTTGGTGTCCTCACCATCCTGTATACGTCTGTCTTACCTGGTTCCTCCCAGATCGGGCGCATTGGGATCGAGCTGGACGCAGTGGGCGAAGCAGACGCGGCACATGCCGGCACGAACCACCGTGTGGCGCTTCAGGCGCGTCTTGATCCTGGCTTCCATGTCAATTCCAATACACCGTTTGACGAATCCCTAATCCCGACGATCCTTACTCTCGTACCGCCTGACGGCATCACTCTGGACGCGGTAGCGTGGCCAGAGCCAGTAATGCTCGAGCAGGCCGGGGTCGATCAGCCGCTGGAGGTGTTTGAAGAGGAGTTCGTAATTGGCGCCACGTTGGCATTGGCTCATGGGTTGGCCGCCGGAGAGTACATTGTGCCAGGCACACTGCAATACCAGGCATGCGATGAAACGATGTGTTACTTCCCGACAACTGCTACTTTGGAATTTAAGCTCGCGATCGTACCGCAAAGCCAGCCTCTCACCAGTATGAACGCGGAGCTATTCGATGGGCTTCTGTTTAAAGCGGCTGGTGGCGGCAAGCCAAACGACGTGCGTGGAACGCCGGTTTCTCTAGCTTCGTCGCTCATACCACTCGCCGATACCGAGGGAACCGTCCTGGCACGTCTCGAGACGTTCTCTACCCTCGGAACGGCAGCTGGCTACTTATCAAGCGAGGACTTCCTCGAGTTCATTGATCGTTCGGAATCTGGCCGAGCCGAGCAAGCGGGACTCGAAGGCCTGAGCCCGATCGCGATCCTCTCACTCATTCTGATCGGTGGTCTCGCCTTAAACCTGACGCCGTGCGTATTGCCAATGATCCCGATCAATCTCGCCGTCATTGGTGCTGGGACCGGGTCTGGCTCACGGCTCAGAGGTTTCGCGCTCGGCAGCGTCTACGGCCTGGCGATGGCACTCGTTTACGGAATCTTGGGTCTCGGGGTCATCCTTACAGCTGGCACGTTCGGGACCGTCAACGCGTCTCCATGGTTCAACCTTGCCATCGCGTTGCTCTTCGTCGTGCTAGCGCTTGCAATGTTCGACGTCCTGACCATCGATTTCTCAAGGTTGCAGAGTAAGTTCGTCAGTGACAATTCGAGGCACGGGTCGTTCATGGTGGCGTTTGGCATGGGTGGGGTCGCAGCCTTACTGGCCGGCGCGTGTGTCGCACCGGTCGTTATCCAGGTCATTGTGTTCTCGAGCAACTTGTACGCGACCGGAACGGCGGTAGCATTGGTGCTGCCCTTTATCCTCGGTCTCGGTATGGCATTGCCGTGGCCAATCGCCGGCGCTGGGCTAACCCTCATGCCGAAACCGGGTCCGTGGATGGTACGTGTAAAACAAGCGTTCGGTATCTTCATCCTCGGAACCGCTGTCTACTACGGCTATTTGGCCTACGGCTTGTTCAGTCAGCGCTGGGTCGATCCGAAGGCGGTCACAAGTGGCGTGCAAGAGATGCTGGAAGAAGGCTGGTATTCCTCGATAAACCAAGGTCTGCAGGTAGCCGAGGCAGAGAACAAGTTGGTATTGGTGGACATGTGGGCAACCTGGTGCAAGAACTGCTTAACTATGGACAGGACGACCCTAAAGGACCCAGACGTACAGGCGGTGCTCGACAGTTATGTAAAAATCAAGTTCCAAACTGAAGACCCCAGTGTTTCGCCTGGTAAGGAGGTGATGGCGCATTTCGATGCTCTAGGTCTCCCTACTTATGCCATCATCCGCCTCGGCGGAATCTCTAATTCCCAGTCCCTAGACCCAGACTAGGAACTCTAACCCGCAGTGCCCCGGGACGGACCTGGACCTTCAGGCTCTGGCCACCATCGAATACCTCCCCATCAACGTGGAAGGTGAGCGGCCGATCGGCTGATATTACAGCAGTCCTTACCGAGATCATTCGGAAACTCCTGGCAGACGCTCAAGTGTGCCGGTGAACAGCCGCCGCGCGTGCCACAGAGCGATCCAGGGAGGTCGCACCGGAAGGAGAACTACGTCCGAGCCGGCCGTCATCGAGCTTCGCACGTGGTGCAATTACGGCGCCATTGCCGTACTGCCGGCTATTTGCGATCGCTATCACGAACGCCCGCTGGGAAAGCGTTTCGTTGCCGGCCCTGACCGTGTAATGTGCTGGGTCGTAGGACAACAGTTCCCGCAGGCTTGACCTTATGTAATTCTGCAGTCCTCGTCGCTCGAACGTGTTGAAGATTTTGGCTAGGTAGGCGTCAAAGCCGAGACCGGCAACGTTGAAGAACAGCCGACCCGCGATCTCACCAGCGTCGATCGTCCGTTCCGCTCCTTGAAGTGCTGTGCGCAATGCGTCTGCGGGTCGTCTTTCGATCCCAAGCTCACGCGCTAACCCGTTGCCGGAACCGCCTGGTACAATCCCAAAGACGAGCCCGCTACGCACAGCCTCCGACGCTACCTCGTTGACCGTACCGTCGCCTCCCCATGCCACCAGTGACGTAGCACCTTCCTCAATCATCTCACGTGCCAACCCACCGGCCGAGCCCACCCCCTCGCGTGAAGACAATGCGCCCTTCGACGCAGCAGTCGCGTAGCGCGGCCTCGGCGAGTTGTGTTCGACTCTCGGGATTCAGGAACCCATGCGCGCCGGCGCTGAAGTTAACAATGATGCCAACACTCATCGGATCTGGTACGTGTATCGACCGATCTCACGTCTTGCCATACACCATAGACTTGAGACGCTGCGTCACCGCGTTCGAAAGAGCATGCTCCGGTGCTATAGTATGAACATCTATGAGCCGTTGGTGGGTGAGAGCGGGACTTATCATCGTTATGTTGGCGATGGTAGTCACCGCCAGCTACCAAGTCCTCCTGACCGAACGGCAAATAGACGACGGGCACGAGGCTGAACGGGCCTTTACGACGTTCGCCTGGAAGCTCACTGTCTCCCTTTCCGATCTCCGAAGCGCCCAGCAGGCATACGTCGCTGCCGGTCAGGACCGTACGTACTGGGTCGACAAGGTCGCCTCCCATCTGGAAGTCATAACCGAAAGTCTTAGCAGCCTCGTCCGGCTCGCGAAGGCACCAGCTACTGTGGACGCACTCGAACAGGCGACCGCTGTAGTGGAAGACCTGAGGCGAATGGACGCACTAGCGCGCGAGCATACCGCCGCTGGTCAGGACCTCATGGCGTCAGACCTAATTTTCACTGACGGTCTCGAACTTGCTCAGCGATCAGCGAGCCACGTTGCGTTTGCGCGAGCCACCGAGCAACAAGCTCGTAATCGGTTGCAACGAGAGCGGCTAAACGCGCAAGTCGTGGCCTTAGCTGCGGCTTTGGGAACTAGCATCGTCGCCGCGCTATTACTCCTGCCCATTCCCCGGTCCAAGCGTGAGACCGGTTCAGCGAACAGTAACGTTGTTCTGTTGGACACAGCAGACGCCGAGATCGTATCTGTCCAGGCCCAGCCCGAAAGCCGACTGCTACTCAACCTGGACGGCGACCGGCTGTCTCTAGCAGAATCGACGATCAACTCCCTCGCAGAGCAGACCAGTGAGGGACCCTCTCTAACGGCACCGATCTCACCCGATCTCCAACTCGCCGCCGATCTCTGCACGGACCTCGGGCGCCTTTCGGACACTGAGGAACTGTCATCCCTGCTTACACGCACGGCTGTGCTCCTTAACGCCTCAGGAATAATTGTGTGGGTAAGAGACAGCGCCGGGTCTTCACTGCGACCAGCCATCGGCCACGGCTATCCTTCTCAGGCGCTCTCTCGGATGGGCGTCATCAGCTATGACGGTGACAACGCCACAGCCGCCGCATATCGTTCAGTCCAGATGCAGGTCGTGACCGGCAATGGTGGAAACGGTGCGATCGTGGTGCCTTTAATCTCTGCGACAAGCTGTGTCGGGGTGATGTCCGCAGAGCTGCAGGAAGGGTGGGAAACCAGTGATACCGTGCAGGCGATGGCCTCTATCGTCGCCGCTCAGCTCGCCACTCTGGTTGTGGCCGACTCCCCAGTCCGGTCGGAGCCGACTCAGAGTCGGCAGTCGGTGCGATAGAGTTTGGCCTACTCGAACGGACGATCTCAGTCCCCTGTGTCCGTCGGCTCCGATATACTTGTGAGCCGCCAATGACCGCACCGTTCAGTCTGCCTCTCGACAACGCTGCCATCGAACGAATTCTGCCGCACCGATACCCTTTCCTCCTTGTCGATCGCATTACAGAGTTCGACCTCGACAAACGCATCGTCGGAATCAAGAACGTCTCCCTCAACGAGCGGTATCTGGCGCATCGCCCTGGTGAAGCGCCGGTGCTGCCACCCACCATCCTGACCGAAGCGGTTGCGCAGGTGGGCGCCATCCTGATTCTGGCTAAGCCAGAGAATCACGAGAAGCTCATCTACTTTATGGGGATCGAGCGGTTGCGTTACCTGAAACCGGTTCATCCAGGCGACGTGGTGGTAATCGAGGCAACGGTCAAACGCTTACGGAGTCGCATGGGCCAACTCAAAGGCTTCGCTCGCGTTGGTGAGGAGGTGGTTGTCGAGGGAACGATGACGTTCGCGCTCGGTCCTGGTCCGAAACAGGAATCAAAAAATAAGAACGGCTAGCCGGACTGGTATAGAATGGCAAGATGAGCTTAAGAAAAATGACGCGAAAGACATCCACTGCTCGACCCGCTGCGGAACCCTCGGTCGTGGGTCCGCCGTGGGTCCTGATTTGCGGTGTGATTGTCGTCGCGGTGCTCGGCGGGATCGCGCTCTACCCGTCAGCTTCGACAGCGCCCGTACCGGAATTAATCACGCCGGTAGCTGAGGCTGCAGTGCCAGTCGAAGCCCCGAGTGCGCTGCCAGCGGTGCCTTCCGCCGCTCGGCAAACGCCGAAACCGGATCCGGATCAGCCGCTACCACCGTTACCGTTCACTCGGAACCTAGTCCCGCGCCCACCAGACGTCATTCGGGCGGCCTATGCGTTTGCAGCATATAACCCAGACATCTTGGAGTACGTTCCATGCTTCTGCGGTTGCCAAACCGTCGGACATCAGGGCAATGCCGACTGCTTCGTGGCGGAACGGAATGCGGACGGGAGCGTTCGTAAGTGGGATACCCACGGCATGTCGTGCACAGTGTGCATCGATGTCGCACACGATTCTATGCAAATGCATGCGTCGGGCGCGTCAGTGCGAGACATTCGCTCCGCGATCGACTCGAAATACGCGCAGTATCAGACTAAAACACCAACACCGGCACCACCGACCCAGTAGGCGGTGGTACCCTTGCTATAATCGGGCGTGTCGCCCCGCGCCAAGCCGCTATCTGCCTCCCTTGCACTCACCCGGCTATTCGAATCGGTTCATGCCGGCATCTACATAGGGTCGCTTAACGGCGACTCCACCCTCGCGGCTAATCCTCACCTTAAGGTGATGTTCGGGTACTCACCAGAAACGGATATCGCCGAGGTACGGCCATTCAAGCTCGACCGATTTGTCGATCCACAAGCCCGCACTGCTTTTCTCGAGCAGCTCGACCGAGATGGTAGAGTTTCCGACTACCTGTTGCGCCTGCGGCGCGCTGACAACAGCGCAGTCTGGGTGGAAGTGACCGGACAACTCAACCAGCCAAGCAAGAAAGGTGGCTTGCGGTTTGAAGCACTCGTGCGTGATGTGAGCGAGCGGCGAAAGCTCGAAGATCAGGGTCGCGACCTCTACCAGCAGCTCCTTCAATCGGAAAAGTTGGCTGCACTCGGACAAACAGTCTCGGGTGTGGCGCACGAGCTGAACAATCCCCTCGCAACGATTCTCACCTGGTCCGAGCGACTCGCTGCACGGTCACTCGATGATGTAGCTAAACGGGGGATCGAGACCATCCTGAGCGAATCGGAACGGGCAGCCAAGATCGTCAGAAACCTTCTTGCGTTCTCTCATAAACGCCACACTACACGGTCGATGGTTGATCTAAATCAAGTCGTTCGGGAAACGCTAGCGCTACGGTCCTACGATCAGCGAATCTCGCACGTCACAACGATCCAAGAGCTCGCCACCGACCTACCGAAAGTCTTTGCCGATCCCCACCACTTGAAACAGCTGCTGCTCAACTTGATCATCAACGGAGAGCAAGCAATGCTAACCGCCAACAGTCGCGGCATACTTATCACGCGCACTTGGTACGATACCGACCAAGAGTCAGTCGTGCTAGAGATCAACGACGATGGCCCTGGCGTGCCTGAGGACGCACAGGCCAAGATCTTCGACCCCTTCTTCACGACGAAAGCTGTTGGCACGGGAACTGGCCTGGGCCTAACAGTAGCCTACGCCATCGTGCAAGACCACGGCGGCCGGATTAGCGTGAAGTCGAAACCTGGGCAAGGTACGTCGTTCCACATTGAACTTCCGGCCACTGAAAGCGTCAGCCGGCCCGCCACACCCCGGGCGACCCCGCAACTATCGACCGTCGGCGCTGGGGCTTCCGTGCTAGTCGTTGAGGACGAACAAGCGCTGGCCACCGCAGTGTCCGAGGCATTGACTGACGCCGGATTTCGCGTGGATCAAGCAGGCGACGGACAGGCGGCACTCGAACGGATCCGAGATCGTGTTTACGATCTGATCGTGTGCGATCTTAAAATGCCTCGGATGGACGGCCGAGCGTTCTACAAGACGGTCGTTGATTCGGCCCCGTCGCTGGCGAAGCGAATTGTCTTTGTGACAGGAGACGTGGCCGACACTGACGCCGAACGGTTTCTCAAGGAGAGCGGTTGCCGCTGGCTCCTAAAGCCCTTCAGGCTGGGCGACCTCTTGAAGGTCGCCCACGAAGTAGCCAGCTAATTAATCTCTGATTCCTAGGTTTCACCGCGCCGCCGCCACTGTTTCTGTCCGCCGGTGGGGAATGGTGAGGAGACCTCTACGTCGCTTGCATGCGTCGGCGTAGGAAACCACTGCACCACTACCGGGGTTGGACGTGTGGTTCGTCGATTGGTTGACCGCAGTCTGGTTAACTCCTTCTACCGAAAATGTTGCCTTAGCCATTTTCATGGTCGTTACATTGCTAAGCAAGGCCGCATTCATCTGTTCGGCCGCCGTGTCTGGTCCCAGCAACTTTCGGAGTCGTTGGATCGCTCGAGCGTGAACTTGTGACACGCGCGACTCGTTAACCCCAATTTCGGATCCGATCTCTTTCATCGTCACGGCACCGTAGTAGTAGAGCCCGATCACCTTCCGTTCTCGGGCCGGGAGCGCGCAGATTGCGTTGCGCACCCGGTTACGAACCTCGCTGAGCTCACACGCCTTGTCAGGTGTTGGTGGCTCGGAGGGCACCATCACCGGAGGCAAGCTAGCTTCATCCACTGAATCACTTGTTGAGAGCGGCGATGTCGATTCAATGGTTTTGATCCGCACGATCGTGCGGCTCAAGCGTGTTTCGTCAGCCCCGAGGTAGTTAGCCAGGTCAGCCAGCGAAGGCTCGCAGCCAAACTCGTGTCGCAGCTTCTCGCGTGCCGACTCCAACTCTCGCCTGGCTCGCCGGATGCCTCTCGGCCAGGCATCCCGGCGAAGTGCATCGATCATGGCTCCGCGCACTCGACGTTCCGCAAATGTCTCGAACTTGATCCCGCGCGACTCATCGAAGCGTTGTGAGGCATGGATCAAGCCGATCATGCCGTCCTGAACCAGGTCACTGACATCAATCGAGTGTGGCATCGAGACAGCTAGCCGCCGAGCTTGCGCCTCAACAAAGGGAAGACCGGAAACGATACGTTCCTGCTGTGCCCGAGTTCGCCGTTGTTTTCTCATGGTATCCCTGAACTAAAGCAATATGGATGCCATAACTAAAACAAACAGAAAGCGAATGGATGTTTGACCGTCTCTATCTAGCTTAACTTCCTTGTTTATCAGTCTGTTATGGGTTGTGTCGCAGCGTGCAAGGGTCGGTATAAGGGTGCCGTAACAGGTAATCTTGCCGTCAACTCGTTGACGATCTGAGGCTAAATCGTCAATTTAATGACTGATAAGCTGCCGTGGTTTTTCAGCAGCTACTCGTCGTCCGGTTGTTTCGAACGGGCAAGGATGTCTTGGGCCGCGGCAATCGCCTCAACAGTGCCGGTCACGATCTGACCAGCGCGCTCGCGGCTGCTGTGGTCCGTGAGCTTGGACTCAAGCAACTCGGCGTTCGCGAGAATGATGCCAAGCTGGTTGTTCAGGCGGTGAAACAGTCTGTCGAGTTCTAGTTCGTCATCCACGAGAATTACGTCGTTCGCTGTACCTGGAATAGGGAATCTCACTCGACATCAGCCGACCCGCTTTTGTTCGTCGCATCCCCGTTCGCGGGACGGCTGACTGCTCGGGCTCACGCCAGAGGCTGTCGACGAAGATTCGCACGGAACCGCCGGCTGTCCGTACGTACTCGACTTTTCCGCTGGCGATCCAGTTGTAGATGGTCCGCCGGCTTACGTCAACCAGCTCACACGCTTTCATGATCGATGTGGTTTTCCTGTCGATAATCATGGTTTTACTCATATTTATTTAGTTACTCGAATGGAAATTGCGATAACCAATAACGGGCACCCTACGTGCCTGAACAGCCTCGGAATGACGTATCGGTTCCGCTTCCACTCGTCTGTAGCCATGCCGCCGCGAAAAACACACGACAGACGGGGCCACGACCGCCCTTGCCCCCCCGCGACCTGGGTGTCAAAATACTGGCGCCTGTAATGGCTGGAAAAAAAGAACATCTTCTGATCGTTGAGGACGAAGTAGCGCTTCGTGAGGCAACCGCTGAACGGCTCACCGAGCACGGCTATCAGGTAGTTCAGGCTGACTCTGGCGAAGCGGCGCTCGACCGGCTCGCTGATTTTGCGTTCGACGTGGTTATCACTGACCTGCGATTACCAGGAATCGAAGGGACTAAGGTGATCGAAGCCGCGCTGGAGCGGTACCCAGAAATCGTCGGCGTCGTCGTGACGGGCTACGGCACGGTTAAGGACGCCGTCGAGGCAATTAAGCGAGGCGCAAGTGATTTCGTCACCAAGCCCTTCCCGTTCGATCACCTGCTCCATGTGCTAACTACGGCTTTGGAACAGCGCCGTTTAAGAACTGAAAATGCTGCGCTCCGAGCTCAACTCGACGAACGGTATCGCTTTGAGGGTCTCGTGGGCGGTAGCGACCCGATGCGCAGGCTCTTTCAGGTTCTGGAGACAGTAGCAGACACGACGAGCACCATCTTGATCACCGGCGAGACCGGTACTGGGAAGGAACTTGTCGCCCGCGCGATCCATCACAACAGTCAGCGGCGCGGGCAGCGGTTAGTAGCGCTCAACTGCGGTGCTATCCCGGAGACACTGTTGGAAGCTGAACTTTTTGGCCACGTGCGGGGAGCATTTACCGGCGCCGTTGCCACGCGCCAAGGGCGTTTGGAACAGGCACACCGAGGCACGCTGTTTCTTGATGAAGTTGGGGCCATGAGTGTCGGCCTTCAAGCTAAGCTTTTACGTGCCTTGCAGGAGCGGGAGTTCGAGCGCATTGGTGAGAGCCAATCGACCAAACTTGATGTGCGAGTCATCGCCGCCACCAACTCCGACCTCGACAAAATGGTGGAAGAGGGGCAGTTCCGCGAAGACCTCTATTACCGACTCAACGTCATCCCGATTCACCTGCCACCCCTCCGTGAACGCCGCGACGATATCCCGCTCCTGGTGCAGAGCTTTCTGAAAAATGTCGGATGCCGGTTCGTCCCGCCCCGAACGGACGTGGTCTTTACGCAGGATGCGATGCGACGGATGATGGCATTTAACTGGCCTGGAAACATTCGCCAGCTCGAAAATGTGATTGAGCGGACAATGACTCTGACTCCTGGACAGACCCGGATCGCAGTGGCGGACCTACCAAAAGAACTGCAGCAAGGAAAGGAAACGCCGGTCGCGATGAACGTGACGCTTCCAGACGACGGGCTCGACCTTCAACGACAAATGCACGACATCGAGCGGGAGCTCATCCGACAGTCATTGGACCGCACAGGCGGAAATAAGCACAAGGCTGCGCAGTTGCTCAATGTTAACCGAACGACACTGATCGAAAAGGCGAAACGCCTAAAACTGTAGGGGGACTAGGATCTCCCCTGGGAACCTAGGCAAGCACTTCCAGTGATTCGAACACGTCCTTGAGTACCGTACCGCACAGCAACAAATAGATCCTCCTCTCCGGCAACCGCCTGGACATCACAGACGCTTAAGGGTTTTAGCATCCACCACCGTCCAGTTTCACCCGAAACACACGATCCGTTGGCGATTCAAGCGGTAGATCGGGACTAACCATACTAGGACAGTACGTCGAGGTAATAGTCGAGCATCCGTTCCCCGTCGAAGATCCAACGTCCGGAAAACCGTTTGCCCGCGAGCAACACTGGCAGCCAAATACGGTCGTCCTCCCACATCTCCTCGAAGGGGATTTCATCAACATCAACCCACAGCGGAACCGCCTCATCGGTCTCGACCGGCGTGCCCTTAAGACCCGGAGCCCGGTAGACGTGCACGTAGGTGGAATATCCGTCCATGAATTGAAACTTATGTTCCCCAAGGCGTTCTATCTTGAGCGGAATGACGCCGAGCTCCTCTCGCATTTCTCGTATCGCACATGCATCAAACGTCTCACCAGGTTCGAGCCGCCCGCCGGGGCCATTGATCTTGCCGGCGCCCAGTCCCTGCTTCTTACGAATCAACAAAATTCGCCGGTTCAGAATTACGAACACGAGCGTGGCTGATTCAACAGCTTGCCAGTTGGTCCAGTCGATGTCTCGGACGCGTCGGGCTCTCATCGTCATCGGTGTGTTATGAATCCCTGGAGCGTGCAACGGTTTCGGCACTGCAGGATTTGACGACCCGTAACCACACGAAGTCACTGAATGCCCCAGGAGACCTAAGGCTGACCTTTATTCTCAATCTCGGGTTCACGATTTTAAGATCTTTAGGAGAGAATCAGGCTGACATCTGGGCTGATTCGAGCTTGATGAAGAAATCGGTGATGGCATCGCGCAGTTCAACGATTGACTCCGCCTGGTTTATCGCGGTCCGGAGTTGTGAGCCGCCGTGGAGCCCTTTTGTATACCAGGACCCAAGCGCACGAAGTTTGTTGACGACCCAACGTTCATGCCCTTTGGCGTGACGCTCCGAGGCGAGTCCAAAACCGGCGGTTGAGGCAACGTGACGAAACCCTTTTGGTTCTTCGATCCCTTCGCGTAACAACAGGTCGATGTACTCGAGCAGGAAGCGGCTTCGGTCACCTTGCGTTGGGGTTTTGGCTGAGCGACCATGAGCTAGCGCGCTTGCTTGCTGAAAGATCCAGGGGTTGCGCAGCACGGCTCGACCGACGAGCACACCGTTCACGCTGTCCCCGGCTAGCCGGTCCAGTACGTCCGCCGGGGTCAGGCAGTCACCACTCCCGAAGACCGGGATGCCGACGTTGGAAGCAACTTCGGCAATTAATTCCCAATCGGACGATCCCTTGTAGGACTGTGCCGCAGTCCGACCGTGAACCGCCACCGCCGCCGCGCCAGCGGCTTCCATCATCCGTGCCATTACAGGCGCGTTGATCGCCCGCTCGTCCCATCCGGCCCGCATCTTCACGGTTACCGGAATCTTGACGGCCTTGGTCATCGACCTGACGATCGAGGCCGCATGCGATGGATCCCTCATCAGATAGCATCCCGCGTTGTGCTTGGCGATCTTTGGTACCGGGCAGCCCATATTAACGTCGACGATGTCAGCGCCCATGCTCTCGACCATCTGAGCCGCTGTTGCCATTTTGTCTGGAACGCCACCGAAAATCTGGATTGCGACCGGCCGTTCTTCCTCGGTGTATTCCGCATATTCGAGGGTCCGATCAATCCCACGCACCAGTCCCTCTGAACTTACCATCTCAGTGACCACTAATCCGCAGCCTCCCTTTCGCTTGACGAGGCGGCGGAAGGCCGTATCGGTCATCCCCGCCATCGGCGCAAGTGCGACCGGTGGTTCGACCTGAATGGATCCAATCTTCATCGTCTTGCAGGGCGACCGTTTAAGCTTCTACGTCAATCTAGTTCCGAGAGTCCTAGGTTGAGAATTCTTAGTACGGCTTAACGTCAGCGGCGTCGACCTCTACGCTCACCGCCTGGCCAATTAAATCAACCGATAACACAAGCCGCGCATGCGACCCTTTGCGCACGAGCCGACCGACCACCCCACACAGTGGCCCGTGCACTACCTCGGCCATCATTCCCTCTCGGATTAGCGGGCAAGGATCGTATTGCAGATCAGTCTCGACTAGTGCGCGGATGCTCTCGATCTCAGCATCTGGAATCGACGCCGGTTCTCCATCGAACGACACAATATTGACCACCCCCGCGCACTTGAGAACCGTGAGCCGTTCGTGCGGATCGAAACGAGCGAAGCAATACCCTGGAAACAGTGGCCAGTCGATTTTCTTCTTGCGGTCCTTCCAGCGGCTCCACCGGGTGATGGTTGGGAGGAATGAGTCCAGCCGCTTGCGTTCGAGCTGCTGCTGCACCATCTGCTCGTGTCTGGAGCGCGTCCAGATCGCATACCACGGCCAGGCGTGGTCCGTCGTCAAATTCTTGTGCTCCGAGTCCAAGGTCGTGCCGTGTGAAGGTGCGCCCTGCATGTGAATACCGATTTCGACCCACGCGCTGTAACGGCTATTGGTTTGTCGACGCGGTGGTGGCTTGCTGCTCCTGGTATATTTCGTACGCCTGGAGAAGCTCATCGCTTTTCCAGTCGATGACTGCCTCGTTCCGCAGACTTTCGAGATACTTGTTGTATTCCTCGAGTCGGCGGTCGTTGAAGACGTTATTGGAAATGTCTAAGCGCACTTCGTCGAACGGCTGTGGAGTGGCTTCCATTCGCACCTCAAGTCTCAAAATCTGATACCCCTGTGGTATCCGAATCACCTCGCTGACATCACCGACCTCAAGCCCCGCAATCACCTTTCCAATCGTCTCGGAGATCTGCGAAAGTTGGATCGGTCCGATGAGCCCTCCGTTCCTCTTTGATGATGCATCAGATGCTTCAGCGGCCAGAAGCTCGAAGTCTTCGCCGCTCTTCAAGCGCTCCTTTATCGACCTGGCCTCGCCGCGGGCCTGCTGATCCGCAAAGATGTTCACACCCACCGAGCTTTCCGGCACGGCAATCAGGATCTCTCGCAGTGTGACCGTAGCTGGTTCGGTGAACTGCTCGATGTTAGTTTCGTAGAACTCTCGGGCCTCGACTTCAGTGACTCTTACCTTCTGCAGAATCTCAATCTGCTGCACCTGGTTGACCTGCATCTGCCGTTCCAGCATACGGCGGAGTCCTGAAAGCCCCATTCCCTCTTCTTGTTCGAGCGCAACCAAAAGATCCTCTTCGCTTTCAAAACCGTTCTCCTCCCTGATCCCGTCCAGGATTTCTTGAAATTGCTCGTCGCTGAGATTGTAGCCAAGCTCCTCGGCTCTATGGACGAAGAGGACCTCATCGATAACGGTCGAGATTATTTCTGGCGTAATCTCCTTGAGGATCCTGGTCAATTCAGAGTCGGTCGGTTGAAATCCGCGCTGGCGGATGTAGCTGATCTGCTGATTCTCTAAGTCCGTCTGCGTCACGATCTCGCCATTGACCTTGACCAGAATTCGTTCTAGCACCACGCCTTCCGGGTTGTCCGGGCTCGCGTCCGGATTCTGGGCTACTGCAACATCGGCGAAAAAGAGTGCCACGAGAGCACTTACAACAGCCATGGTGGCCAGGGCGCGGATCGGAAAGTCTTTTCGCATGTGTTCGTTCCTTCCGGTGGAAACCGGATGTACCTGAACCAGTTTACTCTTCGCCGTTCAACTCGGCCAACAGTCTGCTGACACGCCTCAACAGTTGGTCATCTCCTCCAACGCGGTCAGTGGCAGCAAGTGCTTGCTTTGAAAACCCGCCTGTCAGCTGCCCGGGGGTGGCGTGCTTGGTCCACCACGACGTGGAATCGTCGTCAAGACGGCGCCTTGGCCTACGATCGCCTGACCAGTCCCCTTCAACGACGTCAAGGTCCATCCGAATCACACCGGGCGGCGTTAGCGTTACGTCCAGGTTTCGCTGGATGAAGGTGATGAGCCGGCTTGCGTCGACCGGTGCATCGGCTCTGAATTTTAAGACGAGCAGATGCCGCTCGCGGTCGATCGATTCGACTCCCAGCCGGTCGGCCAGGAGTCTGATGCGTCCGTACTCCGCCAGGCGCACGACTTCACACGGCATGGGGCCGTAGCGGTCTGTCACGCCTTCGAGGACAGCTGCCAGTTCGGTTTCGTCGCGGGCGGTTCCTACTTGCCGATAAACCACTAATCGCTGATTGGGCTCTGAGATATAACCTTCTCCGATTCGCAGGTCGATTCCGAGGTTGACGGTAGCACGCCGCTCGTCCTCAACTTCTTCGCCTCTAACCTCACGGACGGTCTGGTCGAGAAGTTTCACGTACATGTCGAACCCGATTGCTTCGATGTGACCACTTTGCTCAGCGCCCAGCAAGTTGCCGGCACCCCGAATTTCTAGGTCAAGCGCGGCGACCCGAAAACCACTGCCCAGATCGCTGAATTCCTTGATCGCAGCTAATCGTTGTCTTGCGACACCGGACAAGGTGTCCTCCGGTGGAACTAGCAAATAGGCGTACGCGTGTCGATCCGACCGGCCCACGCGACCCCTAAGTTGATAGAGCTGGGCTAATCCATACCGTTCGGCGTGGTTGACAATGATTGTGTTGACGTTTGGAATGTCGAGACCATTTTCAATGATCGTAGTAGTCAAGAGCACATCGTAGTCATGCGCCACAAAACCGATCATTATCCGTTCGAGTGTTGACTCGGACAACTGGCCATGCGCCACCGCCAACCTGATCCCAGGCACGAGACGACGGATCAAGTCAGCCAGTGAAGCGATTGACTCGATGCGATTGTGGACGAAATAGATCTGGCCGCCACGCTCTAATTCCGTTCGGATCGCGCTCGCGATAATCTCGGGGTCGAATTTCACCACATTGGTCTGGATGGCTAAACGATCCTTGGGTGGTGTTTCAATAACCGACATGTCCCGGATGTTCGCAAGCGACATGTTCAGTGTCCTGGGGATTGGCGTTGCAGTCAGCGTCAACACGTCGACTTTGTGTCGCAGTTGCTTGATGCGTTCCTTGTGCGCCACGCCGAACTGCTGCTCTTCGTCGACGATGAGAAGACCCAAATCGTGGAACCGGACATCCTTCGACAACAGGCGGTGGGTGCCGACAATCACGTCGACCTTGCCATTCACCACGTCGGCTAGAATCGCTTTCTGCTCAGGCCTGGTTCGAAAACGGCTAACCATTTCAATCCGAACCGGAAACGCCGCAAATCGTTCGGAGAGTGTTTTGAAGTGCTGAAATGTCAAGACCGTCGTCGGGGCCAACAGCGCGACCTGCTTACCATCCATCACCGCCTTGAAGGCGGCGCGTAAGGCAACTTCCGTCTTGCCGTATCCCACGTCGCCGCACAGTAGGCGATCCATAGGCGACGGAGCTTCCAGGTCGCGTCGGATATCGGTCACGGCGGTACGTTGGTCAGGGGTCAGTTCGTACTCGAACGCTGCATCGAACTCCTCCTGCCAGTGGGTGTCTGCGCTGAACGCATAGCCAGGCTTGGCCTGGCGTGCGGCATAGAGCTTCAATAACTCATCGGCCATGTTCCGTAAGGCCTTACGGACACGGGTTCTTGCCTTTTCCCAGGTGGTGCCGCCAAGCCGATCGAGTGTCGTCCTGCTTGTACCCGTGTGCTTTTGAATCAGATCCAAGTGCTCGATCGGCACAAAGAGCTTGTCATCCCCTGCGTACCTAAGTTCCATAAACTCATGTCGGTTGGCACCGACGACCAACCGCTTCAAACCAACAAACCTGGCGATACCGTGCTCGACGTGGACCACATGGTCACCGACCTTAAGATCCCGAAGGTCCGAGAGAAACGACTGGGCGACCGGGCGGCGATCTCGAACGCGGCGGTCCTCGTCGAATAGGTCGGCCTCGGTGTAGATCTGAAACGCTGCGTCTACCAGGCAGAACCCGCGAGAGAGTCGACCGGTGACAACTAGCAACGCTGCTCCATGTGTGTTCTCGGCGTGGTCGACCGAAACCGCAGTGAGTTCGTATTCGCTAAGGAGATCCCTGATTCGCTCGGCACGCCCGGGGGTAGCCGCAACGAAGAGCTGAACAATTCTCCGATCGCGACCCTGGCGAACCTCAGCAACCCAAGCGGCAAGCCGGCCGTGAAATGCGATGGCAGGCTGACAGGCAACGTGGCGGCTATTCCGCGGTTCATCCACTGTGACGGCGCCAGCAGTGTCCAGCACGAGGGATTCCAGTCGAGTCGCGCCCTGGAGGATTGGCTGAAGTCCCGTCCAAGTGGTGAACAGCTTCTCGGGCACAGGAACCGTTTGGCCGCGCCCTTGTGCGTCCTCGAAGCTGGCTCGTGCCTGCGCTACGATACGGGCGGCCCGCTCCTCGCAGTCATCCCACTCAGCGACGAACACGCGAAACTGCGACAGATCCGCCAAGTAGTCAAGCACCGTGCTATCGCGGAGCACGGCCCACCTTGGATCATCCTGGACGTCGGCCGGCGGTTCAAATGCTTCGCGAAGCGGGAACACGCTTACGCGATCAAGGGATGTAATCGAGCGTTGTGTGGCCGGATTATATCGGCGAAGTGACTCTATTCGGTCGCCGGCAAACTCGGCACGGATTGGATGCGCCTCACCGACCGAGAAGAAGTCCACAACGCCCCCGCGCCCACAGAACTCGCCATGTTGGTCGACTGGATCCTCGGAAGTAAATCCGGCGTCGGCAAGTAAGTCTGTCAGATCGGTCGGCGAGAAAAGACCCCCGCTAATGAGCTCACCCGAGGCCTGCCGTAGCCTCGCCGGGGAGGCGACCCGAGGCAACAACGCCGGGGCCGATGCCACGACGACCTGCGCGGTGCCTTGACTCAACGCTGCCAGGGCTCTGGCGCGGGCCGACACTACATCGAAGTGCGGCATCATCGCTCCGTACGGATCGACCTCGGGTGACGGAAATGGGAGGACGGATCCCGCCACCACCCGCTCTGAGTCCCCCTGAAGCGCCCCGAAGAAGAACCGAACGTCGGCCGTCAGTTGTTCCACATCCGCATCGCGTGGGACGATCACCAGCACGGGCATCCCGTCAGCGGTACTGGCCACGGCCAAGGCCTGGGCAGCAGCGGAGAGACCGCTGATCGCAACCGCCGGCGCGGCAAGCGCCGTTCGGTTAGCTACGGTCTTAAGGAGCGACTGCAGCGTGAGCGAGGTTGTCGCGAGCGGCACAGGTGTGTCGATTCCTCTCCGTGGAAATCTTTGATGTTAGCGCAAACGGCTCCTGTTCTTTTTGTTACCGAGCTGACATTTGTCCTGCCTCCCTCAGGAATGCCTGACTCGGTCTCTTTACGCAAACTGGCTGACCAAACAATGGGTCGCAGGAGTTTCTACGATTCAGGGCCAAGTGCGCCGTGCTTGAACTTAATATTTGGCGTGAAAGACCAGCGATGGCATGGCCGATATATCCCGGCGTCCTTCGTGTGAGATTTCACTCGGAACGTGTACAACAGGCGGTGGTAGTCGTACTGCGCTCCGTCACATTTGTGCGCAGCGACATCCAGCTTGTAAGTACCCTCCACCAGATCAAGTCTCTCTATGGTGAACGAAACTTCTCCGTCACCAGACATGGTGTCTGGCCTCATCTCCTCGAGGTGCGTGTTGGTGCCATAGCAACAGACCCCTTCAGCATTGAAAATACTCACACCGAACACGAAATCGTCGACTGGCTCTAGCGTATGCACCTTGAGCCGAATTGTTACTGGCTCACCGGTGTGAAATACGTGCGCTGGACCGTTCTTACCCTCCAAGAGAACGTCGTCGATCTTGACCGGCCCAAGACCCCAACGGCCGCGTGCGGCCAGGAACATATCCTCCGGTGGCGCTTCCATCGAGATCGAGTGGTTAGTAACAGTAGCCGGCGCCGCGCTTTCTCCCGCCAAGATCGCTTCGCGAACCTTTCGATCGCTCGTAGCAAGCAACTGCTCCTCTCCTCTCTCAACATCATTGACGTAGGCGTGGACGACACGCCGCGGATCTCCCTGCGCGCCTACCTTCCCCTCGTCGAGCCACACCGCTTCGTCGCAGAACCGCTCGACCATACTGAGTCCGTGGGTAACCAGGACAATCGTTTTACCCCGGCGTTTGAATTCCGCGAACTTATCGATGCATTTTAGGTTGAATGCTTCGTCGCCGACCGCGAGAACTTCGTCGACGATTAGGATCTCAGGATCGACGTGGACGGCCACCGCAAATCCCAACCTCATGTACATGCCAGAGGAGTACGTCTTGACGGGGGCGTCAATAAACTCCTCGAGTTCGGCGAATTCGACGATCTCATCGAAGCACCGATCAATCTCGCGCTTCGTCAATCCAAGCATCACCCCGTTGATGAAGACGTTCTCGCGTCCAGAGATTTCCGGGTGGAAGCCAGCCCCAAGCTCGATCAACGCGGAAATCCGTCCGCGCACCTGGATGTGGCCAGACGTCGGCTTCGTTATCCCAGCGATTAGCCTCAATATGGTGCTCTTTCCAGACCCGTTGCGGCCGACGATTCCAAAAGTGCACCCTTCCGCAACGCGAAGTGACACATCGCTGACCGCCGAGAATACCTCAGCCGGGTTGAGATCGCTGACTAGGCTACCCTTCAGCAAGGCGCTCTTAAGGCTGGAGAACTGGCGCCGATAGGCATAGCGCCGGTAGACCTTACTGACATCGCGCAGCTCAACAGCGGCTATCACACTTCCTCCGCAAATGAATCGCGAAGCCTGTCAAAGAACGAGTAGCCAACGAAGAAAAGCCCCACCGATGCTACCCCGAGCACGAGTAGCCACCTCCAGTGTCCGTGCGGTCCTTCGTAGAAAAGAATCTCCTGGTAGGCGATCACGATGTGGGCGAACGGGTTGAGGTCCATAAGGACCTTCCCCAGCGGCGGGAGTCCACCGACTGCCGGACCGCGGCCCGCGACCATCGACATCGGGTAGATAATAGGCGTGGCGAAAAACCAGAGTGTGAGCACATTTGCCAGCAAGTCTTTAATGTCTCGAAAATGAACGGTTAGTGCCGACAGCATCAACCCCAGCGCAAGCGTCAACACAAATTGCACGGTTATCACCACGGGAAACCAAATCATCTCGGACCAACCAGGCATACTGGCCTCGAAAAAGATAAGACCGAGGAATAAAATTGGGAGCGCCAAGAGGAAGTGCACCATGCTCGCAACGACCGCGACCACTGGCAATACCTCAGCCGGGAACAGCACTTTCTTAATCAGATTGCCATTGGCAATTAGCACATTAGCCGACTCAGTCAGCGCCGACGAAAACCAAGTCCAGGGCAACAGCCCGCAGAAGAGGAAAAGTGCATACGGCTCGATGTCAACGGGGCGGAAGCCTTGAAGCACAACCGAAAACACGAACGTATAGACCAGAAGCAGGAGCAGAGGGTTCGCAAACGACCAAAAGAATCCCAGGACAGAGCCGCGATAGCGCGCCTTTAACTCTCGAACGACAAGGATTTGGATCAGCCCCCGGTAGCGAAATAGCGCGAGAAGGTTGCTAAGCATCGAATTCAATTATCAGTGTAGTCACGTTGTCCGGACCTCCACCAGTATTGACGCGGCGAATGAGTTCTCCGCAGAGCTCACGCAGGTCACTACCTGCCGTGACGATCTGACCGATCTCGTCATCCGTGAGCACGGACGAGAGGCCGTCCGAGCAAAGTAGGAGCCGGTCGCCAGTCTTCAGCTCGACCTCGGTCACCTCGACCTCTAATCCATCATTGCCAGAGAGGGAGCGGGTAACGATGTTTCGCCAGGGGTGCTCACGGGCCGCGTCGGGCGTGAGAGTGCCGGCAATGATTTGTTCTTCAACCCAGGAGTGATCGCGCGTCAGACGACTCATTTGCTTGTCGTGGAACAGATAGGCGCGACTGTCCCCCACGTGGGCCAGGACAGCTTTCCCCGAGTTAAGCAGCAGCGCAACCGCGGTCGTTCCCATACCGCTGAGTTTGCGGTCAACCTCGGCACGCTGAGCGATGCGTCGGTTCGCAAGCTCGAACCCGGCGCGGAGACGATTGCCGTCACGGCCGAGTGCCTGGTCGAAGGGCACTGGCCAGTTGTCCTGCGGACCGAAGGCCCTTGATGTCTCAACGAAACGCTGGATCTCGTCGACCGCGACTTTCGACGCCACTTCGCCACCCGCGTGCCCACCCATCCCATCAGCCAAGACGAACAGGCCCAGATCGTCCCGGGCTGAGAGGCTGTCTTCGTTGATGGACCGCTGCATACCAGTGTCGGTAGCCGAAGCAAAGGAAACGCGCATGGGTTCGTGTCGTGAATTGTCGCGCACTCCCGACGCGAACCCAAGCGATAAAGGCGAGGAGGCCCGTGCGTTTAGCCCAGGTTTCGGACCCGGCTCGCGACCTTCAATCGCATCAAGGACTTCAGCATCGCTAGGCGCGCACGTTCAAAGTCAAGGTCGATGGTCGGTAGTCTCAGTCGATCTTTGGCTCGTTTCTCAGCTGCCTCGGCACGCGTGACATCGATATCTTCAGCAGACTCGGCAATCTGCGCTAGGATCGTGACGCGGTCTGGCTGGACTTCAGCAAATCCAAGCGACACGGCCACATACGATATCTCCTGGCCTCTGCGATACCACAACTCACCGACTTGCAAAGTAGCCAGCAGCGGCGTGTGCCCGGGAAGCACGCCAAACGAGCCTTCCCCGCCGGGAACCTGCACTTCATCAACACGGTCGCTGACGACAGCACCAGTTGGGGTAACGATCTCCAGGGTTAGGTGGTCTGGTAGAGGCATAGCAAAAATCGACATTCGCTGAGAGACGGCTTGTAACTGTCGCCTGCCTGGCTTACGCCGCCTCGCTTTTCATTTTTTCAGCCTTCTCGACCGCTTCTTCAATGCTGCCAACCAGGTAGAACGCCTGCTCGGGCAGATCGTCATGTTTTCCTTCGACAATTTCATTGAACCCACGAATCGTATCGGCAATTGACACGTACTTACCCTCAAGCCCAGTGAATTGCGAGGCGACGAAGAACGGTTGTGACAAAAACTTCTGGATGCGCCGCGCACGGGCCACCGCGAGCTTGTCCTCTTCAGAAAGTTCGTCGATACCAAGAATCGCGATGATGTCCTGCAAGTCCTTGTAGCGCTGGAGTACCTGCTTGACGTCACGTGCCACGTTGTAGTGCTCTTCTCCGATGACCTGCGGATCAAGAATGTTCGACGTCGAGGCCAACGGGTCGACCGCCGGATAAATTCCTTGCTCAACGATGGCCCGCGAAAGATTCGTTGTCGCGTCGAGATGCGCGAAGGTTGTGGCCGGTGCCGGGTCAGTATAGTCATCAGCTGGCACGTAGATCGCCTGCACTGAGGTGATCGAGCCCTTCTTGGTTGACGTTATGCGTTCCTGCAGCGCTCCCATCTCGCTCGCCAGAGTCGGCTGGTAACCGACCGCTGAGGGCATTCGACCGAGCAGTGCTGAAACCTCTGAGCCGGCCTGTGTAAACCGGAAGATGTTGTCGATGAAAAGGAGCACGTCCGTGCCTTCTGCATCACGGAAATACTCGGCTACGGTCAACGCGCTCAGTCCGACTCGCTGCCGCGCACCCGGTGGTTCTGTCATCTGTCCGTAGATCAACGCCGCTCGTGACTTCTCGAAGTTTTCGATGTTGATGACGCCACTCTCCCGCATTTCGAGCCAGAGGTCGTTTCCCTCTCGGGTCCTTTCGCCAACTCCTCCAAACACCGACACCCCACCGTGTTTCAGCGCGATGTTATTGATCAACTCCATGATGAGGACGGTCTTGCCGACACCGGCTCCGCCGAACAACCCGATCTTTCCACCGCGCAGATACGGCTCGAGCAGATCGATGACCTTGATCCCGGTCTCGAACATCTGCTGCTCGGTCGACTGATCTTTCAGAGGTGGCGGTGGGCGGTGAATCGGCCACCGCTCCTTCGTCTTGACCGGCCGATCCGGAAAGTCGACTGGTTCACCGAGCACGTTGAGCACGCGGCCCAAGACCTCGGGCCCGACGGGTACCGAGATGAGCTCTCCCAGATCTACAGCGGGAATACCACGCTGCATCCCGTCGGTTGGCTTCATTGCCACCGCTCGAACCCGATTTTCGCCCAGGTGCTGAGCGACCTCGGCAATGATGTCGATGGCGAGTCCGCCCTCATTCGACTTGACGTGTAATGCGTTGTAAATGGCCGGCAGGTGTCCCTCAAATTCCACGTCGATAACCGGTCCGATTACCTGCACGACCTTACCGATTTTCTGAGCCGCAACTGTTTCGTTCGCCATGCTTTGAATATCCTTGAGACTTGCGTCCCATTCTCTGTTCCTAGGCTGTCTATATTGCCTCGGCACCAGACACGATCTCGATGATTTCACCGGTGATTTTTGCCTGGCGCACCTTGTTCATATAAAGCGTCAAATCCTCGATCATCTCGCTTGCGTTGTTACTGGCTGCTTCCATTGCCGTCAATTGGGCGGCATGCTTGGCCGCGGCCGACTCTAGCAGCGCCCGATAGAACTGGATCTCGACGTAATGCGGGATCAAGCTGTCGAAAATAGCCGTCTGGTTTGGCTCGTACAGATAGTCTGGTCGCTTTTCATCAGTATTCGGTGCGCTGGAAACCGGTTTGATTGGCAATACCTTGTCGACTACTACTTCTTGCTGGATTACATTCTGGAACTTGTTGTACACGAGTTGCACTGAATCGACTTCGTTCTCGACAAAAGCTGCGATAACCTCCCTGGTGATTGCCTGCGCGTGGCTGTATTTCAAATTGGAGAAAATATTAACCAGTTCGAAACGAACATCGAAACCACGCTTTCCAAAGTGGTCTCGACCTTTTCGGCCAACAAGCCCGAGCGACACGTTCTGGCCATCGCTCTGAGTAATAACATTTGCCGCTTCCTTGATAACATTCGTGTTGAAACTACCGCACAGCCCCTTATCCGCGCTTACGACGATCAGCAGGGTCGGCCGTGGAGAGGAGTCAGACCCACGTTTCGTTAACAGCGGGTGGGCGTTGGCGTCCACCTGACCCGCAAGACTGCCCAGGACCCGCTGTATCTGATCGGCGAACGGTCGCGCGCCCATCATCTGTTCCTGGGCCTTGCGGAGCCTGGACGCTGCTACCGCTTTCATTGCTTTGGTGATCTGCTGGGTCGATTTGACGGCCCGAATACGTCGGCGAAGATCGAGCAGGGAAGGCATCTATCAACTACGCGGCCGCTGTCCGGTCGGCGGTGAACTGTTCGGTGAATTCTTTGAGCACGGCCTCGATTTGAGTCTTTAGGTCATCGTCTATCTTGCCCTGCTCGGCAAGACCGGTGAACAGTGAAGGCTTTCGGCTCTCGACGAACTGGTACAGTTCTGTCTCATACGCGCGTGCCTGCTGTTCGGGGACCGCATCGAGAAAACCGTTGGTTCCTGCATACACAATGAGCACTTGCCGTTCAATCGCTAGTGGCTGGTACTGTGGCTGCTTCAACACTTCAACCAAGCGCTTACCGCGGTTGAGTTGATCCTGGGTTCCCTTGTCGAGGTCGCTGGCCATCTGCGCGAACGCAGCCATTTCGCGGTATTGTGCTAGATCGAGGCGTAAAGTGCCGGCCACTTGTCGCATGGCCTTTACCTGTGCCGATCCGCCTACGCGTGAGACCGAATTTCCAACGTTGATGGCCGGTCGAACGCCCTGGTGAAAAAGATCGCTCTCCAGAAAGATCTGACCGTCCGTGATCGAGATCACGTTGGTCGGAATATACGCGGAGAGGTCACCGGCCTGGGTCTCTATGACCGGAAGCGCGGTAAGCGAGCCGCCACCGAGTTCATCGCGCATCATGGCGGCGCGTTCGAGCAGGCGGGAATGTAGGTAGAAAACATCACCTGGGTACGCCTCGCGACCAGGAGGGCGGCGCAGCAATAACGAGATCTCACGATAGGCCTGGGCGTGCTTCGAGAGGTCGTCGTAAATGCAGAGTGCGTGCTTCCCACCGTCGCGGAAGAATTCACCCATTGCGCAGGCCGCGTATGGGCTAATGAACAGCAGCGACGCCGGGTCTGATGCGGCTGCGGTAATTACGATGGTAAAATCCATCGCTCCAGCATCCTCAAGCGTTTTGACCACTTGTGCGACCGTTGATTGTTTTTGGCCGATTGCGTTGTAGATACAGACCACATCTTTACCGCGCTGGTTCAGGATGGTGTCTATAGCGACAGCAGTTTTGCCAGTTTGCCGGTCGCCGATAATTAGTTCCCGCTGTCCGCGCCCGATTGGCACCATGGTATCGATGGCCTTGAGACCGGTCTGAAGCGGTTGTCTCACCGGCTGGCGATCGACAACACCGGGCGCGATCTTTTCGATCGGAGATGTCTCGGTCGTAGCGATAGGGCCTTTCCCGTCGAGGGGCTGGCCCAAGGCGTTAACCACCCGGCCGAGAAGCGCCTCGCCAACCGGCACTGAAATGATGCGGCCGGTACGTTTGACTGTGTCCCCCTCCTTGATCTTAGTCGACCCACCGAGGAGTACCGCACCGACGCTCTCCTCTTCGAGGTTGAGCGCGATGCCGAATACCTCGTGTGGAAACTCTAGCATCTCGGTGGACATCGCCCCTTCGATGCCATGAATCCTCGCAATCCCGTCGCCGATCGACATAACGGTACCAACCTCGGCGACATCGACATCGAGCGTGTAGCCTGCGAGTTGATCCTTGATGAGCCTTGAGATTTCGTCTGATCTAATATTCATGGAATTCATTGACCATTCTCAGGTAACGCTCAGGAACCGTTGCTTGAGTCGTTCGAGATGCCTCGCCACGCTACCGTCGTACACGGTGCTGCCGATTTGTGTCACCGCTCCACCGATAACCGTTGCGTCAACCTTTGTTTCAATTGTTACCTCTTTACCCAATGCCGATGCTAATCGTTCCCGTATCTCTTCGGCCCGATTTGGCGCCAGCGGTTCCGCGGTTGTCAGCTGTGCGCGCACTACCCCACGTAGGTCCATCAACCGGCTTCGATACGCTTCTAGAATCTCGCCCAGCAACACCAGCCGATTCCGTTCAGCTAGTAAGGCCAGTAGACGATTAGTCACATCGGACACGCCCCCGGCGTGCGTAAGAAGATCAGCGACAAGGCCACGTTTTCGGGCCGGAGCCACGGCGGGGTTGACGAGCACCGCCCTGAGTGTCGCGTGTCGTCCCAGAAGCTCCTGAAAAGCTTCCAGCTCTTGTTCGATTCGTTCAGGCTTGGCCTGCTCCTGACTCACTTCGAGCAGTGCCCGCGCGTATCGCATTGCCGCGGCGCGATTCATCATAAGAGATTAAAACCAGCGGAGGGAGTTTCCAAACGAGCCCCAGTAAGTGACCTTGCCTGGGATGGGTGCCCACGCCCTCTTTGTTCACCCTCAACACACCTGAGGCGATTCACAGAAGGCTAAACAGCCCTTTATACCATTCGGCACGAACCGCGGGCAAGCTTCTAGTGCCCCTTGTCTGCAATTATCCCGAAGCAAGATGGCAGCTCCTCCGCACTACCGTCGTGCGATTTGTTCATAGAGCCGTTCCAGCTCCGCCTCAGATCTGAAGTGGATTTCAAGACGCCCACCTTTTCCACGGCGATTGATCTGAACGCGCGTCCCCAGTACAAGTCGGAGCCGATCCTCAGCAGCCTTAGTGTGCACATCGACCGGAACCGGAACCCTCCGCGGTGCGACAGGCGTCTTAAGCTTCTTGACCAGTAATTCGGTCTCTCGCACTGACAGGTTGTGCGAGCTGATATCTCGGGCTGCGCGACGCTGCGCCACTTCATCAGCCAACCCAAGGAGGGCTCGCGCATGACCCATGCTTAGGGTCCCCGAGGCTACCTCGGCACGAACTTCGGCCGGCAAGGCGAGCAACCGCTGGTAGTTCGCGATCGTCGCGCGGTCCTTCCCGACCGTGCTTGCGATCTCCTCCTGGGTAAGGCTGAACTCATCGGCAAGACGCCGGTAGCCGCTCGCTTCCTCAATAGGGTTGAGGTTTTCGCGTTGGATGTTTTCAACAAGCGCCAGCTCCAAACGTTTTTCGTCCGGAACATCACGCATGACGATCGGAACTTTCATGAGACCCACGCGCTGTGCCGCGCGCCAGCGCCGCTCCCCGGCTACAATTTCGTATCGGCCGTCATTGCTGGGCCGCACTAGGATTGGTTGAATCACGCCGCTCGCCTCGATCGACCGTGCGAGTTCGTCTAGTTTGATCTCATCCATACCAGTGCGTGGCTGTTCCCGATTGGGCTTCAGTAAATCAAGGTCGACCTCGTTCGTCATCTCCCGTGGCGCAGGCACCTGAGTTACCTCGGGGATGAGGGCGCTCAACCCTCGGCCGAGCACCGGACGTTTATCTGGCACGATTGGTTCTCCTATCCCGATACCGGAACTGGTGTGTCGGCGCCCAGCACCTCGCGTGCTAGCGCTATGTACGCCTCGGCTCCTTTGGACCGAACGTCATAAAGGATCGCCGGTAGTCCGTGACTGGGCGCCTCGCCCAGCCGAACGTTGCGTGGGATCACCGTGCGAAATACTTTTTCCTTGAAGAATCCTCTTACTTCCTGGGCCACCTGCTGCCCGAGGTTGGTGCGCTGGTCGGCCATCGTCAACAGCACCCCGGCAATGTCAAGGTGTGGGTTAAATTCCACCTGCACGCGCTGTACCGTCGCAGTAAGCTCAGCTAGGCCTTCAAGGGCAAAGTACTCGCAAGTCAACGGAATTAGCACGGCGTCAGCGGCAACAAGTGCATTCAGTGTCAGAAAACCGAGCGACGGCGGGGTATCGATGAGAACGTGATCAAAGCGATCACGGGCTTGCTCCACCAGAGGCTTGAGACGAAACTCGCGGTTTGGCAGATTAACTAGTTCGACCTCGGCACCAGTCAGGTTTCGATCTGCTGTTATCACCGATAGCCCCGTCACACCGCTTGGCACGATGTAGCGGGATAAATCCGGAGGGCCGCCGTTCGTTGCCATTAACGCCTCGTATATTGTTCCCCCGGATCCGGATTGTCCTTTGAGTCCAACCCCACTGGTCAGATTGCCCTGTGGATCCATGTCTATTAGGAGGACAGACCGGTCAGCCATAGCTAGGGAAGTCGCCAGGTTAATGGCGGTCGTGGTCTTGCCAACACCACCTTTCTGATTCGCGACCGTAATGATTTTCTTTAATTGCATTCAGAAAACCCTAATCGCAAGCAGGCACAAAATGCATTAGTGTGAAAGACCTAAAATTTAGTTTAAGTCCTCAACTACGCTCAAGATGTTACAATTCTTGGAATCAATCGTCAAGACTGTTCCACGTGGAACGTTACTGATGTCATCTTCTTGCCACCCACTGCCCCTATCTGCCGTGCTCCTTAATATATAGTCCCCTTGCCATCGAGCCCTTGACTCCAGGGTCAGCTATAGCAGCCGTCCGATCAGAATGAAATAAACGTGAAGGGCCTTTACTTCGAAATGTTAATGATTTCTATTAGAACTGCAAGATCCTCAAACTTGTTTCTCGTTACAGCAGTTGCTCATCTTCCGTGCCAGACGACCATGACACCACAAATCGCTTGTTTTTACCATGGCTAGGTCCTCTTTCTGACCTTGCTCAACCCAGCCTTTATTTCGTTATTTCTTCGCTTCCTGGCGTCCCACTGCCTGTTTCCGTAACACTACCAGCTGACTCCGTAGCGATTCCACTAGTGGATATGTCGCGGCCCAGGCTAGTGGCGCCGCTAAATCCGGTGGTACGTCCATTCCGCTCGTGCTCCGAAAAAGGAACAACTCCCCGCCTGGCTTAACAAACGCTTGCAGCCAGCGGAGAACACGGCTTTCCAAGCGCACTGCTCTTATGGTCAGCACGTCATGCGCCTCGTGTAAGTCGGGTCGCGCAAGCAACTGCTCATATCGCCCCGTCTCTACCGTCGTTCGGTCCAACTCCAGCTCGCGTACGACCTCCCGGAGAAAAGCTGCCTTCCGCGTCTTCGCCTCCACCATCACCAACGTTATACCCGACACCGCTAACTTCAGAGGGATCGCAGGTGACCCACCTCCAGAACCAATGTCCACCACAGACCCCTGATTCGTTGAAAGATGACGTGCTGCAACGAGCGGCTCAATAACAAGTCGATCTAATCCACTGTCACGATCGTCCAGAGCCGTGAGATTCATGCGGCGGTTCCAGCGCTGGAGGAGATCAACGTACGTCACCAACCGCTCCAGCAGTCCACTCGGCATCTCTGCCTGTGCACGCTTCGCTCGCCGCACGAGACGTTGTTCGAGATCTCTCTTAACCACCCTGTCGCGCAACTACAACACTTCAGCCATTATCGCTTCGGTTTGGCACCCGTCGTTCTACATAGGCAGCAATGACTGCAACGGCTGCGGCCGTCACTCCGGGGACCCGTAACGCTTGGCCGAGCGTCGCCGGTCGAACTTCGGAAAGTCGTTGCACGACCTCCCGAGACAATCCTGGCACACCGACGTACTCGAAGTTCACGGGAATGCGCCGCTGTTCCTCACGGCGGCTTCGCTCTACAGCAGCTTTCTGCCGAAGAAGGTATCCCGCGTATCGAAACTCTGTGTCCACGCTTGGAATATCGACGTGCTCCTGACCCGATTTGACCTCAAGAGCAATGCCGCCGGATTCGACCAACCCCTCAAGCCGTGTGCCAGGCCGGCGCAACGCTCGGGACGCACGGAGTCGTACGCCCCCATTCACCGTAACGGTTGTCCGCTTCACCCGCTCTACATTGCGTGCAAATCGTTCCCGTCGGTCTTCGAACCGCGCCCATCGCGCGTCACACACGAGCCCCGCTGCGCGACCTCTCGCTGTCAATCGCAAGTCTGCATTGTCAATCCGTAAGAGCAACCGATGTTCCGCCCGCGACGTAAACATTCGATAGGGTTCGAGACAGCCCTTCGTCGTGAGATCGTCGGCCAAAACACCCAGATAGCCCTCGTCCCTACGCAACACCAACGGGGACTCGCGTCGCACCCGAAGCGCGGCATTTATACCCGCCAGCAAACCCTGACCTGCCGCCTCTTCGTACCCCGAAGTTCCGTTAATCTGTCCCGCCAGAAACAATCCTTGGACGCGTCGCGCTTCGAACGTCGGTTCGAGTTCTGTCGGCTGGATAAAATCGTACTCGACCGCGTACCCGGGTCGCAGCATGACCGCGTCCTCCAATCCGGGTAGTGCATGCACCAACGCTTCCTGCACGTCGCGGGGGAGGCTCATGGCGTATCCATTGACATAGATCTCATCGACATCGATCCCTTCCGGTTCCAAGAAGATCTGATGGCGTTCCCGCTCCGGGAAACGCATGATCTTGTCTTCGAGCGATGGGCAATAGCGGGGCCCAATCCCTTGAATCTGGCCGTTATAGAGTGGTGATTTATCAATGTTCGCGAGCACCAACTCCCGCACGTCATCATTTGTATGCAGCACGTGGCACACAACCTGCGGCCGGTTAAGCCCTTCTGTCATGAAGGAGAAGGGGATCGGCGGATCATCGCCGAGCGCTTGCTCGAAACACGTAAAGTCGATGCTCTTTCGTTCGAGCCGTGGGGGAGTCCCGGTCTTGAGTCGACCCCAAGAGAAACCGTACGCCTTCAAGGAGTTGGCAAGATCGTGTGAGGCGGATTCACCCGCGCGGCCGGCGGCGATTTTCTCGGGACCGACGTGGATTAGGCCATTCAGAAAGGTCCCGGTCGTCACCACCAGTACTGCGCAGTGGTGCTGCTCACCGCTTTCGAGCGCGACTCCAGTCACCGTGCCGGCTGGTGCCAGAATCTGTCCGGCCCGTCCGAAAATCCATTCAATTCCCGGCTCTCGGTCAAGCTCCGCCTTTACCCATGCGCCGTACCGTTGCTTGTCTGCCTGGGCGCGTGGCGACCACACGGCCGGTCCTCGGCTTCGATTCAGCAACTTGAACTGAATACCCGTTGCGTCGATCGCGCGCCCCATGAGGCCACCGAGCGCATCAATCTCGCGCACAAGGTGGCCTTTGGCTGTTCCTCCAACTGCGGGATTACAAGGCATAAGCGCGACCGTTGCATCTGACAGCGTGCAAAGAGCCACCCGGCATCCCATCCGCGCCGCGGCATACGCCGCCTCACACCCGGCATGTCCCGCGCCAATCACAATCACGTCGTAGCGCGCACTCATAGAATGATGTTGGTGGGTAGGACTCTCGCCCTGTCACCCCGCCTATTTACCGACACAAAACCGCTCGAAAATTCGCTGCAGTACGTCGTCCGGTGTGCGCTTCCCAGTAATTTCTTCAAGCGCCTCGCGTGCTTCCTGCAGGTCAGCGAGGATCAGCTCCTCCGGCGTGGCCGCCGCCGCTGCCGCCGTGGCACGCTTTAATGCCGCCGCTGTTCGCTGGAGGAGTTCGATGTGCCGAAGATTCGATAAGGCCGGCGTGTCGCGGAGTTGCTCACCGGCCCACAAGGTCTCGCCGAGAGCCGTTCGGAGCTCTCCCAATCCAACGTCCTCGACGAGCGAAACTGGAACCATTCGCGCACCGTCCGTCACGTCAAGGTCCGCAAGGTGCCCGCAGGTCCAGCGATCGGGCAAGTCCGTCTTGTTCACCACAATCACCCGCGAGTCTCGACGTGTGTCGCGCAAGAGAGCTTTATCCTCATCGTCGAGCGGTCGAGAACGATCGAGCACGACAACGACAAGTCCTGCTACATCTTTCGCGCCCCTCGCGCGAGTCACTCCTTCCGATTCGACCGGATTCTCCGTTTCGTGAATGCCTGCTGTATCGACTAACGTCACCGGAATGCCTTCAAAGTCGGTCGTCTCGGTTAGTAGGTCACGCGTTGTGCCGGCCACCTCAGCAACAATGGCGCGTGGCGCGCCCAGCAACCGGTTGAACAGAGACGATTTACCAACATTTGGCTTGCCAACGATGACGACCGAGCAACCTTCGCGCACCAGGCGGCCCTGACGTGCCGTGGCCAATGCCTGGTCCACTCGTTCGGCCAGCGCCCGTGTTTCAGTCGCGACCCACCCGGCCTCTACGAAGTGGTACCCTTCGTCTGGAAAGTCGATCGATGCCTCGAGTCGCGTGACCAAATCGAAGAGTGCCGCGTCCAATTTGCCAATCTGCGTTGTCGCGGTTCCCTCAAGCTGATCGAACGCAATGCGCGCCTGCAGTGGCGTTACGGCATTGATCAGATCGCCAACTGCCTCAGCTTGAACTAGATCCAGGCGGCCGTTCAGAAAAGCACGCAAGGTGAATTCGCCTGGTTCCGCGAGTCGTGCACCGACCCGCTGCGCAGCTGCCACGACCTGCTGGAGCAGGATCGGGCTGCCGTGGCCGCTGATCTCGACGACGTCCTCGCCGGTGTATGAGGCAGGGCGCGGGAAATAGGTCGCGAGCACCCGGTCAACGGTCCTGCCACATCGATCGCGGACCTCCGTAAGGGTCACGTGTCGAGGCTCGAGGTGGTTAGCACGAACCAGTAGGCACGCGACCTCTGCAGCACGCGGACCACTTAAACGCACCACGCCGATACCACCCCGGCCTGGAGGTGTCGCGACGGCGACGATCGTGTCATCTGTGGCAAACATCGTAGGAAATTGCAGATGGAAGAAATTTAAAGGCTAAAGGAGACGGCGGAATGAACAAGACTGTTAGCGCAGTTTCTAGAAGAGAGCCAAGCTGTTCCAGATTTTCTCCTGCCTTCTACTTCTTGTCTCCTACCTGCTTCCCTGGGTCCACCGTAATAACCACTGTTTTCATAAAAGCGTCGCCGCTGCTCTCCGATGACGCCGTCGGATCTTCGGCGACCGCCAGGTGGACGATCCGGCGGGCGTAAGGATTCAGGGGTCCAATTGCCTGCGGTTTTCCCGTTTCTCTAGCCTGCCCTGTAAGAAACTTCGCGGTCTGCCTGAGCTCGGCGTCCTTCCCCTTACGGTAGTCGCAGCAATCGACAACAATGTGGCGCCCTGGCTGATCGTGCCGAAAAGCTGCACTAACGATGTGCTGCAACGCGTCGAGCAGCGCACCTTTGCGCTGAACGAAGATGTTGCAGCCGTCACCATCTACGATGATGCGCGTTCCATCTTCGACCGATTCGATGTTGACGTTCAGCGACAATCCCATCGCCGTAGTCACCGCTTGGACAAACGCAACCATTCGCGTGTTCAGATCATCTGACACAACCGTTCTCCATTCTCGCGCCGATCATTCCCCCTACTGGCTCTTCGCTCCTGCCTTCTTATCATGGATCTTTCCGCCTTTTTTGACGCGTCGTTCCGCCGGGGGCCGCACCGTTCGTACTTTGGGCGGGCCAATGATCCGATTCGTCACCATTTGCTGTCCAAGACCGAAAACGTTGCTCGTCAGCCAGTAGAGCACCAGCCCGCTCGGAAACCCAAGAAACATGAACGTAAACACCACCGGCATGATCATCATGATCTTCTGTTGCATCGGATCCGCCTGCGTCGGGGTCATCTTCTGCTGGAGCACCATGGTCGCTCCCATGACTAGCGGTGTTACGTATAGTGGGTCGGGCAATGAAAGGTCCTGAATCCACAGGCCAAACGGCGCGCCGCGGAGCTCGATTGCCGCCGACAGCAGCCTGAAGAACGCAAATAGGACCGGCATCGTGAGCAGCATCGGTAGGCAACCACTCGCCGGGTTAACCCCGCGCTCCCGGTAGAGCGTCATAACCTCCTTGTTCATCTTTTGTTTTTCTGGGTCGGTCGCCTTCAGGTGCTTGTAGCGTTCCTGAATCGCCTTCATTTCAGGCTGGACCTCCTGCATCTTGCGCATGGAGACGACACTCTTGTGGCGCAGCGGAAAAATAACGAGGTTAATCAGCACGGTGAGGATGACGATCGACCATCCCCAGTTTCCGACGAATCCGTACACCCATTTGAGCGACCGGTGAAGCGGAACGATTAGCCATGCCAACCAACCAAAATCGATGGCGCGCACCAAGATCGGGTCTGCGGCTTCGAGAACGTCGAAGTCTTTCGGCCCGAGGAAGAACGGTAGGTCTACGGTGCCCGCCGGCAGCATCAGATCAAAGGCCATCAGATCGCGCCCCTCATCGTCCCCGCCGCGTGGGGGTAGCGGCACCGCCCGGTACTTGACTCTCGACTCCTGCGACCTAGGCAAGGCGACCACAACGAAGTAGTGGTTGTCCACGCCGACAAAGCTCAGTTGTCCTTCGTAGTCCGCCTGGCGTGCTGCGTCACGTGCCAGAATGTGTTCCACCTCCGGCTCACCAAGCACGCCCTCCTCAAACACGCGTCCGTAGAAAAGCCCCTGCGGACCCTGGCGGGGTGTTTGGAATCCTCCCTTGGCTGACTCGACTCCACCCAGTGCCGGTCCCCAACGAACGCTCGGCACCACCGGGCGACCGTCGAGGCTAGCCTCGACGGTGAGGACCACAACGTACGGTTGGGCCACAGGGTTGAACGCAAAAATCTTCCGCACATGTAATCCAGAGGCGTCTTCGTACTCAAAAATCAACGCCTCAGGGCGGTTTGTCAGGCGCAACCGTGATGAACTTGCCTGGTATAACCCGTTGTGAGCGAGGTCGGTTAACGTCTCGTCATCAAAGACGAGCGAAAAAGGCCATGGTTCCTCCTCAGGCAGATCGCGTGGAACCAACTCGACTGGCTTTCCTTCTTCGAGATACGTCTTCAACTGCCAGCTCACCATCTCGGCCCCTTGATTCACGAAAACGGCGCGGAAAGCGTCGCTTTCGACCACGATTTCCCGTGGTTCTCTCTCACCGATCACCGGGTCAGGAATAACCGGCTGGATGGCAACGATCCTCTCGCGTTGGCGGGGTGACAACTCGGGCGTCAGCTGGGGCACTGCCCTATGAGCTGTTGTTTCATTGGCCAGATTTGGGGACTCTCCGAATTCCTGGCTGGGGCTGGGGGCCTGGGAAGGCGGCCCAATTAGGCCTTGATACGCATACAGCACCAGGAACGATAGGAAGACGGCGAGGAGAACCCTTCGTTCCATGGGTCGGTCAGCTCGAACTCACGCGCTATGGCTCCGTGGCGATTCCGGAACCGGGTCCAGGCCAGAGGAGCCCAGTGGGTTACAGCGGCAGATCCGCCAAATGGCCAGCCAGCCCCCCCTGATAGCTCCGTGCCGCCGCACAGCCTCATTGGCATAAGTGGAGCAGGAAGGGATAAAACGACAAGCTCCTCCCGTAAAGAATGGCGAAATAAGGACTTGATAAATTTTAGTCAAAGCCAAGAGCGTCTTTGATGGTAAATAGGTCAATTGCACCACAAGATGCCACAAGAGCCCAAAGGGCTGGCAGAGTGTCCTCATTTAGTTACAGTCCCGTTGTGATCGTCTCGTTCCGAAGGCTCTTAACTCTCTCCTTAAGGGCAGCGACCATATGCTGTTTGAGAGCCCTACGGTAGTCAGCTTCAAGACTCGCAAACGGCACATCGGAAAATCCGGGATGAGGCATTACGACGATGTCTAGGCTGGACTGGTTCTTGTTTAGGCAGAAGAGTTCACGGACCAGGCGCTTCGACCGGTTCCGCCGCGTAGCCCCGCCGATCCGTCGCGTGGCGATAATACCTAGCCGAGTGACATCCAGCTCATTTCGCAGCACGAAGAGCGTCATGTAGCGTGCCCGAGTTCGGATACCCTGCCGCTGCACCCGTAGGAACTCCGGCCGCCGCCGAACGCGTTCTCGCCTGGTTAAGGCTCGGCTCACTAGGGATAAGCTATTTGTTTACAGTTGTTTATGACACAGCCAACCGCGTCCGGCCTTTAGCCCGACGGTTCCTTAATACCCGACGTCCATTCTTTGTGCTCATCCGCTTACGAAACCCGTGCGTTCGTTTTCGCCGGCGCCTATTCGGTTGGTATGTACGCTTCATGATGCCCCGTCTCCTCGAACGCCTTGGCCCAGGCGAAAACCTTAACTTTAAAGCTGAGAACCTCACATCGTAACGAAGCACTCTTAAGACTGTCAACGGAGAGGGCCGATTATCAGCAGGCCCTGGCAGTGATCGCAGATGCTTGTGGTTTATGTCACAAGGCCTCCCTTCTCCCGACCCTCTCGCTGAGGTCTGTTTCGGCCGATCTTATCCCGATTGCCAGAGCTGGAAGGGTGTGCTACATTCGCCGCCCTGCGTTCCCCCGGGGCTGCCATTCTTAGAGTTTTCCACAACTGTGGAAAAGGTTGTGGAAATTCAAGGGTTTTCGCCCCAACAGCGGGCGTCAGTGGTACTTCTCGGGTTATGGTTGTTTCGTTGTCCGCGGCTCTAGCCGCCTCTCGGAGGTAGGTGCTAAGGAGCGGGCCCCGGAAACACTGGGTGAAAGGCCCCTCCCATGGCTGGTAACGTTTGGACTGATATCCTCACCCGCGTCGAAACCAAGGTAAACCGCCATAGCTTCTATACCTGGTTCAAGCCAACCATCTTCCTCAAAGAAGCGGATCAGACCATTACTGTCCGGGTCCCCAACCTTCTATTCCGAGATTGGCTTACAAAGCATTATTCTGGCGTGATCACCGAGGCTATTACTGAGGTTAATCGTGAAGGGATCAAGATTTCTTTCGTCACTACCGGTGAAGCCGCGAAACAACCTACGCCATCCCCCGACCCGATCGCTTCCACTGCTCCCCAACCGGCTGGACCATCCCTACGTGGTTTAAACCAGCGCTACACGTTCGACACTTTCGTCGTCGGGTCTTCGAATCAATTCGCGCACGCGGCCTCTCAAGCTGTTGCTGAAGCACCCTCGCGTTCTTATAACCCCTTGTTTCTCTATGGTGGGGTGGGGTTGGGTAAGACACACCTAATGCACGCCATTGGTCAGTACTTACTACAACAAACTTCAAATCTTAAGTTGACGTATATCTCGTCCGAGCGGTTCATGAATGAAATGATCAATGCTGTTCGATATGATCGCGTGCTCGACTTCCGTGAACGGTACCGAAATATGGACGTTTTACTCGTCGATGACATCCAGTTTCTTGCCGGCAAAGAAGGAACACAAACGGAATTTTTCCATACTTTTAACTCCCTCTACGACGCGCAAAAACAAATTGTTATTAGTAGCGACTGCCCACCACATGAGATTCAAAAACTAGAAGAGCGGCTTCGCTCAAGATTTGAATGGGGTCTTATTGCTGATATCCAACCACCAGATCTTGAGACAAAGATAGCGATTTTAAAGAAAAAAGCAGAGGCTGAAGCTGTACCACTCGCCGACGATGTTGCTTTGTATATAGCCGAGCGTATCAAGTCAAACGTCCGGGAACTTGAAGGTTCCCTTATCCGTCTAATTGCCTATGCCTCACTCACTGGAAGTAAAATTTCCTTAGCGCTTGCACAAGATGTTTTACGGAATTTAATCGACCGTGATAATCAAACTATAACCATTGAAATGGTGCAGAAGTTTATCGCCAACTACTACCAAATAAGGATAAGTGATCTTAAATCACGAAATAACGCGAAGAGTGTTACCCTCCCACGGCAGGTTGCAATGTACCTTAGTAAATCACTCACCAACGCATCACTACCTCAAATTGGAAAGTGTTTTGGTGGAAAACACCACTCTACTGTTATCCATTCAATTCGTAAAATAGAAAAGAACTGTAAGCAAGACCGAGACTTCCACACTCTTGTTAATGGATTTCTACAGTCTTTTAAGTAGAATTTCTTAAGTTATCATCCGGCCATCCACACCAACCACAGGTCTTGGTATAGAACTGGATTGTTGATATTTTTTACCCACAAGTTAACTGTTTTTAAGTGTTTATTACACACAGGTTTTAATGATTGTAAATAGTTGTTTTTAAAAGACTTAAAACCGTTATTAACAGTTTCAACAAGACCTTATTCCTGATATAATTTATATTGTTTTTAATGATCATAGTAAAAGTAGTGATCATTCGGTCTTGATTGTCCTATTTAAGGTTTTAACCAGATGAAATTAACTGTTCGTAAGAATGTTCTCCTACGTGAATTACAACTAATTCAAGGTGTTGTTGAGCGCAAGAACACTATTCCTGTTTTAGCAAATATCCTCATTGAGGCAAGTGAGGACGGAAATGTGAAATTCTTGGCAACAGATCTTGAGGTTGGATTACGCAGTTGCTGCCAAGCGTTGGTTGCAAAGAGTGGGTCGGTAACTATTCCGGCAAAAAAACTATACGAGATTGTGCGCGCATTACCAGAAACAGACATCAGGATTGAGCAGGGCGCGAAAGGTGCAGTGAAAGTGGCAGCGGAAAAGTTTAACTCACGGATGCAGACACTAACCCGTGACGATTTTCCAACCCTTCCATCAGGTGGTAATGGAGAAGGAATAACACTACCGAGAGCGGTGCTACGCGAGATGGTTGCAAAAACACAATTCGCAATCACCGGCGAGGACACACGTTATTTTCTTAATGGCGCGCTGTTTTTTCTTGAGAAGAATCAAATAAATCTAGTGGCGACGGATGGCCACCGCCTTGCGTATATTTCGACGGCGTTAAAAGTGAAAAATGGCGCTAAAAATTTAGACTTCCGAGCTATTTTACCCAAGAAAACTCTTTGGGAACTCTCTCGGTTGCTAGCTGACGGGGATAAGGATGTGCAGTATGAATGCGGCGAGAACCACCTCTTTTTTGAGGTTGACGGCCGTCAGTTAATTTCTCGGATTATTGACGCGCAATTCCCGGCATATGAGCGCGTGATCCCAAAAGGAAACGACAAACAGATTGAGTTTGAACGTGATCGGTTGATGAGTGCAATTAAGCGCGTAGCTCTTCTTTCAAGCGAGCGGTCAAGTGCAGTGAAATTTCAAATAGAAAAAAACAAGGTGGAAGTGATGGCGAGCAGCCCAGAAGTAGGTGAAGCCACCGAAGCCTTGGTAGTTGATTATAACGGTGCAGCGCTTCAGATCTGCTTCAATGCTAAGTACGTGCTCGACTTCCTGGGTGTGACTGATTCCGACAATGTCACTCTGGAGTTTAAGGACGAGATGAGTCAAGCAGTGATGCATCCAGTTGGCACAGAAGATTACAACTACACTTACGTGATCATGCCGATGCGGGTGTAATGGTGCACGCTGTTCGGTCTACCGACCGACCCAGCTCTGTTGACAGGCCAGATCGAATGACCCAGGTGGATCCTAAAAAACTCTCCGAACAACCAGGCAGAGACATACAGCCTCCAATCTCTCCCACCAAGGACGCGGCGACAACGGCGGGTAAGGATGTCAGTGAATACCGAGCTGACAAGATTAAGGTCCTCGAGGGACTCGAAGCGGTCCGAAAGCGGCCGGCAATGTATATCGGTTCCACCGGCGCGCGAGGACTCCACCACCTGGTTTATGAGGTTGTAGACAACTCGATCGATGAAGCGCTGGCCGGGTACTGCAACGCCGTCGCGCTGACGCTACACATCGATAACTCCGTCACCGTAATTGACAACGGGCGTGGGATACCAGTTGACGAGCACGTGAGCGGAAAATCTGCGGCGGAAGTTGTTATGACAATGCTCCATGCCGGGGGTAAATTCGACAACAACAGCTACAAGGTGTCGGGTGGGCTTCATGGAGTCGGCGTGTCTGTCGTTAATGCCTTGTCCGAGTCGCTCGATTTAGAGATCTGGCGGGATGGTCAGGTTTATCGACAAACCTATGAGCGAGGCCGGCCAACGAGCCAACTCGAAGAAACAGGGACGACGAAACGACGCGGCACAAAAATCACATTTAGACCCGACGAAAGGGTTTTCGAGAACGTCGACTTCGGCTTTGACACGCTCGCGCACCGCTTGCGGGAGCTCGCGTTCCTAAACGCTGGTGTAACGATCTCGCTTAACGATGAACGGACGGGCAAGAACCGAGAATTCCATTACGATGGCGGCATTAGTTCATTCGTTAGCTTCCTCAACAAGAACAAGACAATGGTCAACTCGACGCCGATCTATATACGGGGCGAAAAAGACGGCATCGGTGCGGAGATGGCATTACAGTGGAACGATGGCTATGCCGACACGGTGTACTCGTTTGCTAACAATATCAACACACAGGAAGGTGGCACCCACCTCTCTGGGTTCCGGTCGGCTCTGACCCGCACGATCAACTACTACGCGAATAAGAAGGGGCTGGCGAAGAACCTTCAGGAAAGTGTCAGCGGTGATGACATCCGTGAGGGACTCGTCGCGGTCGTGAGTGTCAAGATTTCACAACCCCAGTTTGAAGGCCAAACAAAGACGAAACTAGGGAACACTGAGGTTAAGGGGATCGTTGAGGCGATCCTCAACGACAAACTCGGCGCGTATCTGGAAGAGAACCCGCCGATCGCCAAGCGAATCGTCAATAAGGCGATCGATGCTGCTCGTGCTCGAGAAGCTGCTCGCAAAGCCCGCGAGCTGGTGCGGCGGAAAGGATCTCTCGACAATAGCTCATTGCCTGGCAAGCTAGCCGACTGCCAGGAGCGCGACCCAGCCCGGAGTGAGTTATACATTGTTGAGGGAGAGTCGGCGGGTGGGTCCGCGAAGCAGGGACGCGATCGTCGTTTTCAGGCGGTGCTGCCGGTTAAGGGAAAGATTCTCAACGTCGAGAAAGCCCGGTTCGACAAAATGCTCAGCAGTGATGAGATCAAGACGATGATTGCGGCACTCGGTTGTGGGATCGGGAGAGATGATTTTAGTATCGAGAAGCTCCGGTACCACAGGATCGTAATCATGACTGACGCCGATGTTGACGGATCGCACATTCGTGCGCTTCTGTTGACTTTCTTCTACCGGCAAATGCGTGAGCTGATCCAGCGCGGCTATATCTATATCGCGCAGCCACCGCTCTACCGGGTGAAGCGGGGGCGCGCGGAGTATTACATTAAGGATGATCGTGAACTTGAGACCTGGCTGATCAAACGGGCGACCGAATCTCGCGTCCTTAGGTTGCCCAGCCAGGGCGTCGAATTTGCTGGCGACGAACTGGCACAGCTGCTCCACAAGCTCGTGGCTTTCCTCAAGCTGTTGCAGGTGGTCGAACGGCGCGGTCCGAGCCGTGAAGTCATTACGGCGTTGCTCAACCGGGGAGCCCGCGATCGAGCCTTTTTCACCGATCGCGAGGCGCTCGAGGTGCTCGCCAGAGAACTGACGTCCACCACCCGCACTGTGTCGGTGCAATCGGATGAGGAACACAACGCCTTTCTGCTAAAGGTCGAGGATCGGACCGGTGGATATCCTCGCCGCCATGTGGTGGGCGTAGACTTTGCGATTTCGCCAGAGTATCGGGCGTTGCTCGGCTGCTATGGCGATGTGCAAGGGCTCGACGGGCCAATGTTGGTTGCGACCACGATCAAGCAAGACACAAGTTCTGAAAACGTTGATGCGGAAGGCCGTGAGACAGTTGATGTTGGAATGGTTCCCACAGAAACAGAAACGTCGGCCGACATGATCAACAGCAATGGCGCCCCACTCTCGGTCGAGCCACGCCAGAAGGGCAATGATCGCGAAGTGACAATTGGTTCGCTTCACGAGCTAGTCGAGCTCTTCATCACGGCTGGTAAGCGGGGAGTTGCGATCAACCGCTACAAGGGACTGGGGGAAATGAACCCCGACCAGCTCTGGGAGACGACCATGAAACCGGAGGGTCGCACGCTTCTCCAGGTGCGAGAAGAGGACGAGGCTGAAGCAGACCTCATGTTCACCACCCTTATGGGAGACCAAGTTGAGCCCCGCCGCAAGTTTATCGAGGACAACGCGCTAGATGTGAAGAACCTCGACGTGTAACGGCCTCCTGACGCAACGCTCTCTTATGCTCGACGCTAAACCCCCCAGCATCCCGGTCAACATCGAGGACGAGATGCGCCGTTCCTACATGGATTACGCCATGAGCGTAATCATCGGGCGCGCGCTACCTGACGTCCGCGATGGCCTGAAGCCAGCGCACCGCCGAGTTATCTATGGGATGCGGCTGATGGGATTGGTGGCCAACCGGCCCTATCGCAAGTGCGCCAAGATCGTCGGCGAGGTTATGGGGAACTTCCACCCCCATGGCGACGCATCCATCTACGACACGTTGGTGCGTCTCGCGCAGGACTTCAACATGCGCTACGCGCTCGTGGACGGGCAAGGCAACTTCGGATCTGTGGACGGGGACCCACCAGCGGCGATGCGGTACACCGAGGCACGACTGGAGGCTCTTGGCAACGAGTTAATGGCCGATCTCGAGAAGAAGACTGTTGATTTCATTCCCAACTACGACGAAACCACGGAAGAACCGACCGTGCTGCCGGCGCCATATCCAAATCTGTTGGTTAATGGATCGTCCGGAATCGCTGTTGGCATGGCAACCAATATTCCCCCGCACAACCTACGAGAGATTATCGAGGGGGCTATCTGGATTGCGGAGCATCCAACCGAGCCGCGTGACATCAAGGAACGCTCGCTCCTTGAGCTCGTGCCTGGACCAGACTTCCCGACCGGCGGCTTCATCGTAGGGCGAAGCGGTATTGCGCAGGCGTATCGCACGGGACGCGGCACGATCACCATGCGGGCTCTGGCCAGGATCGAGCAGGCAACGAAGGGCGGAAAAGCCTCAATCGTTGTCACAGAGATTCCGTACCAGTTGAACAAGGCTAGGCTCCTCGAGAAAATCGCCGAACTGACGCGTGAAAAAACCATCGACGGGATCTCCGATCTTCGGGATGAGTCCGATCGGGACGGCATGCGCATCGTAATCGAGTTGCGCCGAGGCGAGGTGCCAGAGGTGGTGTTGAACAACCTCTACAAACACACCGCCCTGCAGAGTTCTTTCGGGATCATCATGCTGGCGATCGTTGCGGGCCGACCGCATATCCTCACCCTGATTGATCTCGTCGAGCATTTCGTGGAATTCCGGCGTGAAGTGGTACGGCGACGGACCGAGTTCGAGCTCTCCAAGTCTGAGGCTCGTGCCCACATCCTCGAAGGTCTTAAAATCGCGCTTGACGACCTCGATGCGGCGATTAAGCTCATTCGAGATGCTAAGAACCCTCCGGAGGCTCGCATCGGGCTCATGGAGCAGTTCTCGCTGACGAAGGTCCAGGCCCAAGCAATCCTTGATATGCAGCTCCAGCGTCTGACCGGCCTGGAGCGGCGGAAGATTGTCGACGAGCTGGCCGAGCTAGCGAAGACCATCCAGCACCTGCGCGCCATTCTCGAGAGCGAAGCACTGCTTATGAAGATCGCAGTCAAGGAGCTCCGGGCAATTCAGGAGAAATACGGCGACCAGAGGCGCACCGAGATTATCGATGAGGAAAAGGAGCTCCGGATCGAAGATTTGATCGCCGAGGAAAACATGGCGATCACGGTCAGCAGCACTGGGTACATCAAACGGACCGCGATTACCAATTACCGGAACCAACGCCGTGGCGGCAAGGGCCGGATCGGAATGCGGACCCGCACCGAGGATTTCCTAACCCACCTGTTCGTGGCATCAACGCATGCCTACATCCTGATTTTTTCAGACCGCGGGCGGGTCTACTGGCTCAAGGTGCACGAAATCCCAGACGTGGGACCGGCCGGCAGCGGTAAGTCAATCGCCAACCTGGTATCGATGGAAGCAGGGGAACGAATCGCGGCACTGCAGGCAGTTCGGGAATGGCCAGGCGAGGATGGCCAGTGGTTTGTCGTCATGGGGACATTGAGGGGGGTTGTCAAAAAGACGGATCTACGGGCCTTCCGCCATCCACGCACTGGGGGCATCATCGCGATGGGGGTTGAGGAGAACGATGCGGTCATCGGAGCCGAGCTGACCGCTGGCCAAGGCCAGATTGTTATCAGCACACGTGGGGGGATGGCCATCCGGTTTGCGGAAGCGGACGTCCGCCCCATGGGCAGGGCAGCGTGCGGGGTTCGTGGCATTTCACTGCGGGAAGGGGACGAAGTGGTGGCTATGACGTCCATTCCCCCAACTGGCACCTTATTAGCGGTTACGGAGAACGGCTACGGCAAGCGCACAAACCTTAACGAATATCGCGTGCAATCGCGCGGTGGAGTGGGTATCATTAATATCCATTCTAGTGTCAGGAATGGCCGGGTAGCTGGTGTAGCCTGCGTTGAGCAGGACGATGAATTAATGTTCATTACTCAGCAGGGCAAGATCCTGCGGATGGTGGCTAGAGATATCCGGCCGATCGGCCGTGCAACTCAGGGTGTGCGACTCATAGAGATCGATGAAGTTGACAAGGTGGTCTCGATGGCGCGATTAGTGAACAAGGAAGAACCGGGAAACGTCGGTGACGAAAGCTGACAAGAGCACCAATTTTAGAAGCTTTCGGGAAGGAGTTAGGTAGCATGTCTCGATCTAAGGCCAGCAGGCCAATCGTTGGCGCTCTTGTTCTTTTGCTTGCCGGCGGGTTATTTATGGCGTGCAGTGGCGATAGTGAACTTGGGATTATACGGAGCTTTTTCCAAGCGTCGCGTTTTGATGATCGGGCGACACTTGGGAACATGGCTATGGTTTCGTTTGATCCTGTAGAAAACGGGATAGCGTCCGGTATCAGCGTTGAAAGCGTGGGTGAGGAACAGCGACGGCCCTTGCGGATGCTCGAGCTGGTAGAAAAAGTGGCGCAGGTGCAGGCCGAGGAAGAGGACTTCACCCGTCGTAAGCAGGTCTATCAAGGCGAAAACATGGAAGCCATTACCAGGGTCCTTGAGGCCGAGCGCGAACGCGAAGATGTCGCGCGTAGGGATGAAGAAGTCCAAGTCGCCTGGACGCAGTGGCGTAATGAAACAATGGACCAAGCCAGGAAAATCTCTGAAGCTCAGAGTGAGCTCAGCAGCGAAGGTGAAGTCGCCCAAGTGAGCGTCTTCGACCCCGACAACCCGATCGACGTGCAGGAGTACGGAGGCGAGCTCATTTCCAAGGATGTCGTCGTCAGTGCGAGGATTAGGAAAGGCGACATGGAGGAAGAGCGGACGATGACAGTTACCCTGCAGCGTGTTACGCTCGGGGAAGGCGAGGACGCGATCGAAGGCCGGTGGATCATCACCGGTGTCGACTAGAGATTCACAGGCGGTTGGGTTGGCCGAGGCTCAACCGCCTCATAACTTCCCGCAAGACAACCCGCAGGCGACGTTTCGTTCCAAGCTTCTAGTATCTACTAAGTTCCCCAGAGTGTGAGACCTTCAGGAGGCCCGGGTTAGAGTCCCCCGAGGACTCTGTGCAGCAACTCAAAAATCAACCGAGGATAGATCCCCAGCACCACGGAAACGGCGGCCACAACGAAGAGCGGCGCGGTCATCGTCCATCGTGGATCGGAAAGGTTCCGGGTTTCGAGATTCGGGCTCAAGGGACCAAAGAAAATACGCCTGGCGGCACCGAACGAGTACGCCACGGTTAGCAGGATCGCGGTAACACCGCCGATCGCGATCGCAATGCCAAACGGGCCGGTAAGCACTCCACGCTCGAAGATACCTGTAAACATGATCCACTCCGCGGTGAAACTACTGAAAGGAGGGAATCCGGAGAGCATCATGCAACCGATCAGCCACAGGGTCGCAGTCACCGGCATCTTTTGAGCCAGTCCACCCATCTCTCGTATATCCCTTATCCCGGTGGTATAGACGACGATACCCGCGGTAGAAAAAAGGATCGTCTTGCCCATGATGTGACTTAAGAAGAAGAACATCCCGCCCTCAACACTTGTGCTTGTCAGAGCGCCAAGACCGAGGACGGAGTACGCGATCTGACTAATTGTCGAGCAGGCTGCAAGCCGTTTGATGTCGGTCTGAGCCAGCGTGAGCAAGGACCCGTAAATCATCGTAAAGAGCGCGAGCACCATGAGTGGGCTGCTGAACGGCTCGAAATCATCAGCCAGGGGTAGAAGGATGACGCGGATGATGATGTACAGACCGAGATTGGCGTATACGGCCAACAACCCGGCTATACAGGTGGGATGCTCTGCATGAACCCATGGCATCCACACGTGGAAGGGCACGATGGCTAGCTTCATCAAGAGACCAACGAGAAAAAGCACGATAGTCCCGGTGACCAGGCGGTTACCCGCCATGCTATGAAGCTCGGCAATCTCGAGGCTGCCAATCTGGCTGTACACAACGAGCGACGCCACCAGAAAGAGCAGCGCGCCGATGATCCCCCACGATAAGCTAATGAACGCAACACGGACCCGTTCTAGGTAGCCGAAGTACGCCATCAGGAAAAAGAGAGTAATGGTCAGAACTTCCAAGAAGAAATAAAGCGACACGAGGTTGGTGCTTAGGATCGTGCCGATGAAGCCGACCGGGAAGAACGGAAAAAGGTAGAAAAACCGTGCGTAGTAGCCGAGACGGACACGTTCGGGTTCCTGGTTGTACAGGATCTCGACCCGGTGTTCGACGTAGCGGATAGAGTAGAAGGCCAGCGCCGTGCACAGCAATACGGTAACCGCGAGCGTTGGGTAGCTGAGCCCATCAGCTAAGAGCCCGAGACGGATGTCTGGCGCGATGAGCAGATACTCCTCGACGAGCACCTCTCCTCCGTACACCTCGAACCCAACGAGCACCACGAGAAACATCGTGTACAAGAGAGCGACTCCGGCGATCCATCCTGCAAGCCGGCCGGCAGTTTTTCGTGTTAAGAAGATCACGACGGCTGCCAAGAGCGGGGCAAGTAGAATCTGAAGCAACACCACCGACATCTTCAACCTCAGTTTGCTCCCAAGAACAAGATCAGCAGCAACACGAAGAGGACGAGCACATAGGAGACGTTGTAGACCAGCTCTTCAGTCTCGGTACGCAACCGATGGACGAGAAGCTGGGCCTTATCCGTGAACAGCGACGGAAGCCGACGGTGCACGAGGCGATCCCAGCGGTCTTCAAGGTCATCGGCGACGAACGTGGCTAACCGTGTTATCCCGTCGACGAAGCTTCGGCGATAAAAGGCGTCGATGGCCCACCGGTTCCAGAAGAACCGATGAACTGACCGGAGCGGCGCGTAGGCATCGAGGAGTGCCTGGGGAGAAACCTTCCGCGCGACGTAGATGTAGTAAGCCGGAAGCGCACCAGCCGCCAGGAAGAGCAGAGAAAGGATAGAAACCATCCCATGGGAAGTAGTTTTGTCTACCACGGAGGACGACGTCTCGGTGACGGCCGCGACCTCTTTTACCAGACTAGCCTCAAAGCCGTGGTGGAGCACTCCCTCGAGGTAGAACCCACCGAGTCCGCCGATGACGATCGTGGCGGCAAGCGCGCCGGCGGCTACGCGCATGGACCACTCGCCTTCGTTTACGGTTCCATCTGCCTGTGTGACCTGTGAGAGGCTTTGGCTTTCAGGCCCACAAAAGACAACACCCAGGAAGCGAACGGTGTAAAAAGCTGTGATCCCAACCGTGATCAGCGCTAGCCAGAATAGGGGCACGCTAGCTTCCAAGGTAACAAGGAGCACGGCATCCTTGCTCCAGAATCCTAGGAAAGGCGGAAGTCCCATGAGCGACAATGAGGCCAGCAGAGTAAAAATCCAGGTGATCGGGAGGTGCTTCCGCACCGCACCCATATCTTGGATGTAGATGGAGTGGACAGCTTGGATGACGGTGCCGGCGCAGAGAAACAGACAGGCCTTAAATAAAGCATGACTGACGAGATGAAAGACACCGGCGGTGTAGCCGTCGATGAGGTGTCCTGGTGCAAGGCCGGCGACGCCGAGTCCCAGCATCATGTAACCAATCTGACTAACCGTTGAGTAGGCGAGAACCTTCTTAAGCTCAAGCGCTACGACCCCCTGCGTCGCCGCAAGAAATGCCGTGAAGGCGCCAATCCATGCGGTCAAGTGAAAGAACCAGGACGCCTCTTCGATCCCAGCCACCCAGTAGCCGTAGTAGAACAGCGGGACCAGGCGTGCCACGAGATAGACACCACTCTTAACCATCGTCGCGGCGTGGATGAGAGCAGAGACTGGCCCCGGGCCAGCCATGGCGTCCGGTAGCCACTCGTGGAACGGAAACTGGGCCGATTTACCGACTGGACCTGCCAAGAGGAGGAGGCTCACGAGTACGACCATGCCTGGCACTTCCGCCATCTCGGCCAACCAGATTTGTGCAGTCTCGACGAGTTCGAGAAAGTTAAGTGTTCCAGCGTAAAAGTACAGGATGAAGATGCCACCCAGCATGAGCATGTCGCCAGCGCTGGTAACGAGGAGGGCCTTGAGGGCTGCTTGGGTAGGCTTCACGAAGGCGGTGGGGGGTGGCCCTCCGATCCAGTACTTCCGTTGGTCTTGGTAGTAGTACCCGATCAGGCCGTAACTACAGATCCCGACTAGTTTCCAACCAATGAAGAGGAATAAAAGATTACTGGAGAGAACGAGCAACAACATGCTGCCGATGAATCCGTTCATCCATAACCAGAACCGCGTTCGCGCGCGGCCCCGCTTTAGGTAGTCGAGGCAGTAGACCATAATGACAAAGCTCACAACGGCCACCACATTGGCGAGAACGATGCTCAACGGGTCGATCAGTACACCGAACTCAACCTGGATCGGACGCTCGAGCCAGTCGATCGTGCTTTCTAACGGAAGCCGTTCGGGATGGAAGAGCTCCGGAATCAGATAAAGTGCCGCTCCCGCGGACACGAAGGAGAACACCAATGCCCCTAGGTCCCGCGCTTTATCAGATATTCGTGCGAGCAGGGCGGTGACGCCCACACCCACAAATGGCGAACCGAGGCAGATCCACGCAGCGAGAATTGGCATCGATCTCATCTGGCAAAGATCCCCGAAACGGCTGGCGTGAGAAAACGGGATACGATTTCGCCGTTAAGTAAACCAAGGAGTACGATCACGACCGCCAGTACAAACATCGGCCCAAGCATCGTCGACGGCACCTCATTTAGATTGGGTCTTTCGGGCACTACCACTTCGACGTCGGCTCCGTTCGCGGCCGCCTCCTCTTTCGGGAAGTACATATATCGGATGATGTTCATGAAATACGTGAGCGCCAACATGGTGCTGAATAGAATCACGCCTACAAAGAACCACTGCTCTGCGTAGATAGCTCCGAGAGTCAGGTAGAGCTTGCTAAAGAAACCGCCGAGTGGAGGAATGCCAATCATGGAGAAGGCGGCAATGGTAAAAATGGCCGCGGTCCAGGGCATCTGGATAGAAAGGTTCCGCAACTCACGGATCTCTCGCCGGCCGGTCCGATAGACGATGGCGCCGGCTGCCAGGAAGAGACAACCCTTAATGAACGCGTGGTTGACGAGATGTAGGAGTCCGCCGGTCAGGCCCATTACGTTGGCCAGCCCCACGCCGAGCACAATGTAGCCAATCTGGGCAACCGAGGAATAGGCCAGCAGCCGTTTAAGATCCGACTGGGCAATCGCCATCACCGAGCCGAGGATCATGGCAATGGCCCCGAGCCAACTCAATACCGTGGTAACCGGGATTATCTCTACCGAAAAACGCGGCTCAAACACGAAAAACATAACTCGCACTAGGACATACGCAGCCACCTTGGTCGTGGTGGCAGCGATCAAGGCACTTACCGCCGAGGGTGCGTCCGAGTAAGCGCCAGGCAGCCAGGCGTGCATAGGGAACAACGCCATCTTGATCGAGATTCCGATAACAAAGAAAGCGAACCCGACCAGGACGGCGTTTGAGTGATAGAGGTCTGGAAGGATCCGCGACAGGTCAGCCATGTTGAGTGAGCCTGTGACGCTGTAGAGATACCCAACCGAGAGCAAATAGAAAGCAGCGCCAACGGTTCCGAGAATGACATATCGAAATGCCGAGACCACAGCTACCCCACCCCCTATCGAGATGAGCGCGTAACTCGCTATGGATGTGATTTCAAGAAAGACATACAGGTTGAACATGTCCGCTGTAGCCGCCATTCCCATTAAGCCGGCGACCAACAGCAGATACACACAGTAGAAAGGAACCTCCTTGTCCGGTAACTCACTCATGATGCTTCGCTTCGAGTAGATGGCCACCAACAATGTGATGAAGCTCAGAAGCAACAGCATTAAAGCTCCGAGGTGGTCGACGTTAAATTCGATGCCCCAGGGCGGCACCCAACCCCCAAGAAAGTAATGGGCTGAACCGTTAGCAAGCACATCTCGTGCTAAAACGATCGATATGCCGAAGGATACCGAGAGGGCAGCAAGTGCAACTGGAAAGGCCGCAGTCCTTTTCCACCAGCCCAGGATGGGAAGGGTGAACGACGCAAGGAGAGGCACGGCGACGATGAGGACGGGAACCGCCGACTGGTGGACGTTCATCTACGGATTGCCAGAGGATTGGATTCGCTCGAGCAGCTCATCCTCTTCCAGTGTCCCGTACGTTTTGTAGATCCGAAGGAGAAGGGCCAGAGCTACCCCTGTCGTGGAAACACCCACCACGATAGCGGTCAGCATGAGGACATGAGGCAAGGGGTTAACGTACTGAAAAGCCTCGACGATTTGCTCGGCGCTGTCTCCGGGTTTCCCCATGACGATTGGGATGGTGGCGCCGCGTTTTGCCCCCAACGAGACAATGAAGAGAATGATGGACCACTGGAGAATGTTCATCCCAATGAGTTTCTTCACCAAGTTGGTCTTCCCGGTCATGGCGTAGAAACCGATCATCATGAGGACGACGTAGGTGACTACGTTAAAGTGTCCAATGATGAACTCAGTCATTCCACCCTTACTCGAACGTGATTAGGTCATGAAAGATAGAGACCAGGGCTGCCATCACGGTGATTCCAACACCAATCTCAATGATCAGCATGCCGATGCTCCGCGGTTCAGCTACTGGAAGGATTCCGTAGTCGAGATAGTTGGCGCCTAGCAGTAGACAGACAACGCCGGTTCCAGCGTAAAGAAGAACACCGGTGCTCATGAAGGCCGTGAGCGCTAAGATGGAAAACCGGCGCTTCACTTCATCAACACCGTAGGCGATAGCGAGCAGGATAAAACTCGATGCCAGAATTACACCGCCTTGAAAACCTCCTCCAGGGCTACTGTGTCCATGCATGATGATGTAGAGTCCGAATAGCTGAATGAAAGGTACAAGCAGCCGGCAGAGCGTCTTAACGATAATGCTCTGTTGCTCAGCGATCACAAGTCTTCCCTCTTCCGGCCTGTTCTTAGAATGAGAAGAGTTGCCACCGCGGCGGTGAAGATAACGGTGACCTCTCCCAGGGTATCGAAACTGCGGTAGTCAGCGAGAACCGCCGTGACCATATTAGGAACCGCTGTTTCAGCGAGACCCTGTTCGATGTACCGCGGTGACACATGGAGGCTAGGCGGTGAATTGGGGTTTCCCGTGGAAGGTAAGTCCAGAGACCCAAAGATCAGCAGCAACCCAGTTGCACCGGTCACGACCAGATGGAGATACTTCAATCCTTGCTCACCCTTTCTGTTTTGAACACCGTGACGACGAAAAGAACGGTAGTAATACCAGCGCCAACCGAAGCCTCTGTGAAAGCAACATCCACGGCTCCCATTTCAGCCCACAGGAGGCACATAAACAAGCCGAATGCACCCAATAGAATGACCGAGGCCAACAGGTCCTTGACAGTCACGGCCACGAACGCGCAGGCTACGGAAAATCCAAGTAAGACGATGTCAAGCTGCCAGATCATTTATTGCTCCTCCTTCGGCCAGCGGGCCTCCTTGTGCCTAAGCGCGGCCCTCGCGATTGCGTGAGTCGCGGTTGGACTTGTCAGCAAGATAAAGAGAGCAATCAGCAAGATCTTGACGCTGACGAGGTCTAGGCCCCGGTAACACGCGAGGCCAGTTAGCAATAATAGGCTCCCAAGGGTGTCGCATTTTCCCGCGGCATGCATCCGTGTGAAAAAGTCAGGAAACCTGAGCAGTCCAACCGCACCCATGAATAGGAAGAACGTACCTGAGCAGACTAGAACTACTGCGAGCGCCGTCATTCGGGCGCTCCCTTATGATGCCAGCCCTTTCGTTCGAAGTACTTCGACAAGACGATCGCGCCGATGAAATTAATGAGTGCATAAACGACAGCAATGTCGATGAAAAACTCGACCCGTTCAAAGAGATAACCGGTCAATAAGATGACGGCAATCGTCTTTGTGCCGATGACGTTGACACCGATGATGCGATCAATAATGGCTGGTCCCCTGATTACACGGTAAAGTGCTAACAAGACCGCAAACAGAACAATCAGGGAAATTGTGAGAAAGAAGGTTTGCATCACCTCTCCGGCGCGACGGGGGGGGGGCTGTCTGGTTCCGGCTCGAGGAAGATGTGAGCGACACGTCGTTCCATTTCACCGGCCACCAGATCCCGCGCCGCTTTATCGCTCAACGCATGCACACAGAATTCCTCGTCGTCTATGTCCATCGTGACCGTTCCAGGTGTCAGCGTGATGGAGTTGCCGAGAGTAACCTTCGAGAGGTCAGTGGATAGCCTGGAATGGAACCGGACGATTTGGGGATGAATCTCGCGCGGGCGAAAGATAAGATACACGACATGAAGGTTTGCAAGGACGATCTGATATAGAAGCCACGGAACGTACTGAATAAACCGCCACGCTACAGGCAGCTTCTTAAGGGATGCCACGTCTAGAAGCAACAGATCTGATGAGAAATACGCGACAAGCGCAGTGCAAACGATCCCTAACCCGATGTGCAGAGCATCAAAATGCCCAGAGAAGACCAACCAGAACACGAACAGGATGGGAAAAACCGCGAGGCGCCTCAGGTTGTCCGAACGCCTGTCTGCCATGGTATTCCTTTCCGTTGCCAATCTCCAAAAGACTGCTAAGGGATTCTAACGGAGTCCGCCCAAGGAGGCCTAAACCTAGGCCGGCTCCAGCTTGGCATAGCGGGCGAGTAGTTTCTTGCGCCCGGCAGTCGTGAAGCGGACGATGAGCTTTACGTCTCCGTGCAGTTGCTCGACCGATTCGACGGTGCCTACACCAAAGGTAAGATGCCGCACGCGAGACCCGGGGCGGACCTCACCAAGAGATTGGTCCTCGTTTTCTGCTTCAAAGTCTGGCAGGTCCGAGACCTCCCATTCCTTGGACCGCCGCCGACCGCTGCGCGGTGCCCTTCCCGAAGACGTACGGAAATGCGATGCCGACAAACCGTAGGTTTCTCCACCCGTCGGTTCAATCTCAGTAACGAGCTCGCTCGGAATCTCGTCGAGGAAGCGAGATGGCTCCGTGGACCGGTACTCACCGAATACCCGTCGGCGAGACGCACTCGTGAGGACGAGTTGCGATTGAGCCCGAGTCATACCGACGTAGCATAAGCGGCGTTCCTCTTCGAGCTCGTTAGCATCATCCGCCGACCGCGCGTGCGGAAAGAGCCCATCTTCCATGCCGGCAATTACCACGACTGGGAATTCCAGTCCTTTGGCCGCATGCAGTGTCATTAGCCAAACATGTGCGTCGCTAGCACCCTTTTCCTCGTCGACTTCAGAGAGAAGCGATAGGCGATCGACAAAACCGCTAAGACTCGCGCCTGCCTCTCGTACTTCGTAATCGTGCGCAGCCGACACCAACTCCATCAGGTTGGCGAGCCGACTCTCAGCGTCCTCGCTGCCTTCGTCGCGGAGGGTCCGGATATACCAGGTCTGGTCCAGTGTCTTGGCGAGCGTTACCGACGCCGTCTCAGTTTGGCTCACCGTTGTTAGGCTCTCGATCAACTCGCGGAAGCGTGTGAGCGCCGTGATCGCACGAGTCGGCAGGAGTTTCTCATCTGTTGCCAGGACTAGACGAGCCCACAACGATCGTGTGGGTTCATCAAATTTGGTGCTGTTCTCGTTGAGCAGGGGCGTGTCACTGGCGGGCGGATTAGGAGCGACGTGTTCGAGGGCCTCCATCACCCGTTTGCCAATCCCACGCGCCGGCACGTTGATGACGCGCCTGAGGCTTACGCTATCGTCAGGGTTGAGCAGTAGTTTCAAAAACGACAGCGCGTTCTTAATTTCCTTGCGTTCGTAGAACCGCACACCACCAACGATGCGGTAGGCTAGTCCCTCACGGGTTAGCGCATCTTCGATGGCACGCGACTGCGCATTGGTGCGATACAAGATGGCGAGCGGGCCAGTATCGTTGGTGAGCGCCTCGCGCAATTTTCCGACGATGAAGTCAGCCTCTTCCAGTTCATCAGGCGCCCGGTGGATCACAATGGGGTCTCCCCCCGTGCGCTCGGTCCAGAGACGCTTGTCCTTGCGATTGCGATTTCGGCTAATCACGGCCGACGCTGCGTCAAGGATTACCTGTGTCGACCGATAATTTCGCTCGAGATGCACAACGGTTGTGTCAGGAAAATCTTTCTCGAAGTCCAAGATGTTCCGTAAATCAGCCCCGCGCCATTTGTAGATCGATTGGTCGGGATCCCCTACAACACACAGATTCCGGTGTGAGGCCAGATGACGGATTAGGAGATACTGTGGTCGGTTGGTGTCTTGATACTCGTCAACCATGAGATAGCGGAACCGGCTAGCGTATCGGTGCCGCGCCGACTCGGACGAGTCGAATAGGGCGACAGCCTTTAGGAGAAGGTCATCGAAATCTACTGCGTTGGCATCTGCTAGCGTTTGGGTGTAGCGTTTGTAGACTTTCGCGAGTTGCTCGTCTCGAAACCCCCATCCGTGTTCGCGAAAAGTGTCGGGATCGCCCACCTGGTTCTTCACCTGGCTGATTCGTGCAAGCACGGCGCGCGGCGACACGATCTTTTCATCGACGCCCAATGTTTTCATGGCCCGGCGGACTACGCTTAGTTGGTCAGCGGAGTCGTAGATCACAAAATCGTGGGACAAACCCACCAGGGATCCCTCTCGGCGAAGTAGCCTTGCACAGAAGGCATGGAACGTCGAGAGCCACAGCTTTGGGAATTCAGACCCGAGCAGCAGCTCGACCCGGGACTTCATCTCCTCGGCCGCCTTGTTCGTAAAAGTAACGGCGAGCACCTCGTGCGGCTCCGCGTGGCCGTCGCCGATGAGATACGCGGTGCGATAGGAGATTACGCGTGTCTTGCCGGAGCCTGCGCCAGCGAGGATGAGCAAGGGCCCCTCACGATGTAGCACGGCACGCCGTTGTTCAGGATTCAGGTCGCGCAGAAAGTCCATCGCCGAGGGACCGGGAGTGCGAGGTTGAGTTTCAGGCTCGAGTCCCCACTGAGGAGAGTATAGCGGGTGATTTACTCCACCGTGACGCTTTTCGCCAGGTTGCGGGGTTGGTCGACGTCACACCCGCGTAGAACTGCGATGTGATACGCGAGGAGTTGTAGAGGAATCACCATAAGGATCGGGGTGAGCAACGGGTGCGTAGGGGGCACAGTGATAACCGAATCACGCTTATCGAGTAACCCAGCAAAACCCCCAGGGTCGGCGTCAGTCAGGACAAGGATAGTAGCGCCTCTGGTCTTTGCCTCCTGAAGGTTCGCAGCCATCTTTTTGAAGACCGACCCACTTGGCACAATCGCAACGATCGGAAGGTCGTCGTCGATCAAGGCGATTGGACCATGCTTCATCTCACCAGCGGGGTAGCCTTCGGCATGGATGTAGGAGATCTCCTTGAGCTTGAGTGCTCCTTCGAGTGCGATCGGGTAATGGATGCCACGGCCGAGATAGAGAAAGTTGTTGGAATGATGGAATCGCTTGGCGATGGCAGCGACAGTCGCTTCGCTCTGGAGCGTGTGTTGAACTAAGCTCGGAAGCTGAGTGAGCGCCTCAATGTGCCGTTGGGCTTCCTCGCGCGGTAGTGTGCCTCTTACCTGTGCCAGGTGGAGCGCCAGCAGGTTTAGCGCTACAAGCTGAGAGGTAAAAGCCTTCGTTGACGCCACACCGATTTCCGGTCCGGCGTGAGTGTAAACGGTCCCATCGGCTTCGCGTGTCGCCATGCTGCCGACTACGTTACAAATGGCCACGCTCTTGACGCCTTTGTCCCTCGCTTCACGCAACGCAGCCAGCGTATCGGCTGTTTCACCCGATTGCGTGATTACGATCGCGAGAGTCTTCTCTCCGACGATAGGATCGCGGTAGCGGTATTCCGACCCGTAGTCCACGTCAACGCGAACCCGCGCGAGCTGCTCGATCAAGAATTTTCCAACCAGCCCGGCGTGCCATGAGGTGCCGCATGCCAGAATGACCACTTGATCGATGGCGCGCAGCTCGGCGTCTGAAAGCTCGAGTTCTCCAAGAAACACGGTCCCCTGTTCCTCAGACATCCGGCCAAGCACTGTTTCCTGAAGGGCCCAAGGCTGCTCAAAGATTTCCTTCAGCATGAAGTGCTTGTAACCGGCCTTTTCGGCCATAACCGGATCCCACAAGATGCGCTGGGTAGCCTTCGACACAGCGTTTCCAGCGTAATCGGTGAACTCGACCCCACTCCGTGTGATGATGGCCATCTCCTCGTTCGCGAGAAAGACAACGTCGCGTGTGTGATTCAAGATGGCTGGCGTGTCTGAGGCGACGAGAAACTCATTGTCACCCACTCCGACCACGAGTGGCGGCCCGTTCCTGACCGCTACGATCTTGTCAGGATCGTCAGCGGTCACAAAAACGAAACCGAAGAGACCGCGCAGCTGGGGTAACGCCCGGCGGACTGCGTTTTCCAATCCGTCATCACGCATCTCGCGCTCGACGAGATGGGCGACCACCTCGGTATCAGTTTCCGTCTCAAAACGATGTCCTTCGCGTTGGAGCTGGTGTTTAAGATCGAGATAGTTCTCGATAATGCCGTTGTGGACGACGACGATGTGCCCACTGCAATCACGATGTGGATGAGCGTTCTCTTCCGTCGGCCGCCCATGAGTTGCCCAGCGCGTGTGGCCGACGCCATAATCACCGTCCACCGGTTGGGCCCGAATGACTTCCTCCAGCTTGGAGAGCTTACCAGCGCTCCGCCTTACCTCGACCTCGCCCTGCCGCACGAGCGCGATCCCTGTGGAGTCATAACCGCGGTACTCGAGTCGGCGAAGCCCGTCTACAAGAATAGGCACGACCTCTTTCGATCCAAGATAGCCAATAATTCCGCACATGGCCTACAAGTCCTCCGGGGGCACGGGATGAGAGTTCAGGGTTCTTGGCACGGAATGCACTCTTAGTATTTTTCGTCAGAAATGGGTCTCGTGGCTAGTAGTCACAGCGCTGACGCAGAAAGGGGCAGGCCCTATCCCCGATTCTCAATCCTCGGGTCCTTACCCCCGCGTTTTCGTTTCTTCACCCACCCTTTCTTATTCTCCTGGTGCCCGCGCGCGATGCCAAGCGCCTCCTCGGGAACGTCATCGGTGATACAGGAGCCGGCTGCCACGTACGCGTTTCGCCCAAGAGTCACCGGTGCGACGAGCTGAGTGCCGCTACCGATAAACACTCCGTCCTCTACGATCGTCCGCGATTTGGTGTTACCGTCGTAATTACAGGTGATCGTACCAGCTCCAACGTTGGCTCCCGCGCCAACGGTGGCATCACCAAGGTAGGTCAGGTGGTTCGCCTTCGAGCCAGCGCCAAGGGTCGCTTGCTTCATCTCAACGAAATTGCCTACGCGTGCGACCTCGCCCACCACTGCGCCTGGACGCAGATGCGCGAATGGGCCCACCAGAGCGCCGGAAGCCAGCTTTGCCTCCGTGATTACACAGAAATTATTGATGGTGACTTCGTCACCTACGGTCGAGTCGACCACCCGAACGCCCGAGTGCAGCTCGCAGCGGGCACCGATGATAGTCTGGCCTTCCAACGTGACCCCCGAGTGGATTACCGTGTCTGGGCCGACTACGACGTCGCGGTCAATGTAGGTCGTGGCGGGATCTTCGATCGTAACTCCTGCCGCCATCAGCTCTTCGTTTTTGCTCTGTTTCACCATGGTACTCACTTCGGCCAGTTCGGCCTGGCTGTTAATGCCGCGGATTTCAATAGGATCCTCGGCGGTGACGGTTTCGATGGGAAAACCATGACCCCGGTATAGTTGCACCAGCGCCGGCAGATACCGTTCGTTCTTCGGGCCAGCGGCCGGAATCTCGTGCAGGGTCGCAAACAGCGGCTGGAGAGCGAAGGCATAAATCCCACCATTGATTTCTCGGATCTGCTGCTGCTCCGGTGAAGTATCGACTTCCTCGATGATCCGTGCCAATTGCCCGTCCTTCCTAATGATGCGCCCGTAACCGAACGGTGTCGACAACTCGGAGGTAAGGACGGTCATCGCGGCACCCGCAGCCTCGTGGGTATTGACGAGACGTTTGAGAGTCCGGGTACTAATGCACGGCACGTCACCGCTCAAGACAACCAATGTGCCCTGTTGGCTAGCGAAAACGGTCTCGGCCTGTAGTAGCGCGTGTGCCGTACCAAGCTGGGGTTCTTGTCGCACGAAGTCCAAACCGGTTTGGGCGCATAGTCCCCGTTCCACTGTTTCGGCCTGATATCCCACCACTATTGTCGTGCTGGTAGCGTCGAGTGGTGCTACGGCCCGCAACACGTGGTCGATGAGGCGACCCCCAGCTATCCGATGAAAGACCTTGGGCCGGCGTGACAGCATCCGCGTGCCCTTTCCCGCCGCTAGCACGACCACGTGAAGATCGGACATGTGAGGAGTTTAGATCGAGCACCGCGCGAAACGAGGTATCGTTCCGCTACCGGCCGCTGGGCGTAAGTGGCCTAGTGGGACGAATGCAACGGCGCGACCACGTCCTGGAACACCTTTTCAGAGCGGAGCGGCTCGAAGTCAGGTTCCTGGATTGCGAGCAACCGGTTGTCAGGGTTAAGTTCGATGGCACGCCGCAGATGCTCCACGGATGCGTTGGTTTCACCTTTCAGGGCACGTGCCACAGCTAGCATGTAATGCACGTGGTCGCTAGCGGGATCCAGCGCACCCGCCGCTGCCAGGTGACGCAACCCCTCGTCCTCGGCGCCGGCGTTCAGTGCGAGGGTAGCGGCGTAGACGTGCTCCTCCAGGGTCCGTGGTTGTGGGGCCTGAGGCTCTGACTCGCGCTTGCACACCTTCAAATAAAGCTCACATCGCTCGTGCAGCTCACGCTCCTCGGGAAACTCCTTGATGATCTGCAGCAAAGTGGCAGCAGCCTTCTGGAAACTACCTCCTCGTAGAGCCTCGAGAGCTTGCTCGTAGAGGCGAACGGCCGCTAAGTACTCTTCCTGTCTGGCCTTTACCGCCTTGTCTTTTAGGGGAGGGGCTTTGGCGCTCCTTCGGATGGTCTTGGGCTTCGACCTACGAAGCTTGCCTTTCGAGGCAGAAGACTTACTTGACGTGCTCTTCTTTTGCGGATGGCGCTGCTTTGCCATGGGTTCTTTTGGTTACGAGAATAAATACGAGCTTTTACGTTAGCAGACCAGTCGCGACAGGGTCAAGACTCAGAAGAACCGACATGTATCGGTCATTTAACCTAATTACGGCTTGCCCTGTTCAACTAGCTCATAGAGTCGTCGGGTGGACAAACCATACTTCTTGGCCAAAGCCCGCAAACCTACACGGCGACCAACGCCAGTATCTGTTAAATGACCTAATTCTTCATAGGCTTCTTTCCCCGTGAGAGCTGGGGTTTGTTCTTTTTGTTGATTAATCAGGCCTTCGACCACGATCGTGAACTCCCCACGGGGCGCTGAAATACAAGGAATTACGCTTGAAATAGGTCCAACGACCAAACTCTCGTGCATTTTAGTGAGCTCTCGGCAGACACTGACTGGGCGATCACCCAAGACGTCGAGCATATCAGTCAGGGTTGCGAGAATTCGATGGGGAGCCTCGAACATAATGACGGGGCGGGGCTCCGAAACGAGGGCAGACAGCCATTGTTTTCTGTTGTATGACCTAGATGGAGGGAAACCAACAAATGTGAAGGATCCCTTGGTGAGTCCAGAGATGACTAGAGCGGCGAGAATGGCACTAGGGCCTGGGACGGGTTCGACCCGGATGCCGGCGGCGATCGCGGCGCGCACCAAACGAGCACCTGGGTCCGATAAGAGGGGGGTACCCGCATCGCTGACCAGAGCGATTGAGTCGGCAGCGATCAGCCGGGCGACCAGATGGCGAGTTTTTTGATGCTCGTTGTGCTCATGAAAGCTCGTGGTGGGGGTGGAGATATGGTAGTGGTGGAGGAGCTTGGTCGTCCGGCGCGTATCCTCAGCCGCAATCAAGGTGGCCTCGCCGAGAACACGGATTGCGCGGTAGCTGATGTCCTCGAGATTACCGATGGGGGTGGAGACGATGTGAAGGGTGCCAGGCATGGAGGCCACCATTGATTTGGGGGGAATAGACCACTAGTGCCCCACGGGCCTGGAAGGCATTGTACCATTCGGAAAGGGGACCCGAAGGGATCCCTACGATGCGCAGATCGATTTCGCCCTCTTCCGCCGAGCCACTTTCACATTTCGTGGAGGAGTATCTCGGCTACCTGTACGAGACTAATCCCACGGCGGCAGCCGACGACGGCATACATGTGCATGATGACCTACTAGAGGACTTCAGTCACTCGGCCGTCGAGGAACATGTCCGGGACCTCGGCGGTTGGGCACGCCGTCTTGATGGGATTAACCCATCGACGCTGACCGTCGAGGAGAAGCTGGATCGTCGAAGACTTTCCCAGAGCATTCGAGCACGTCTATTCGACCTGGAAGAGGTGCGAACGTGGCAGCGAACGCCGCAGCTTTATGCGGAAACGTTGGGCAGCAGCCTAGCTGGTCAGGTGTTCTTCGCGTACGCTCCGGTCACGGAGCGTGCGCGAAGAGTCGTTTCAAAGCTCCGTCAGACCCCCCGGTTGCTCGAGGTGGCGCGAGAGAACGTCACAGACCCGCCGGGGCTCTATGTCAAGGTTGGGATCGAAGCGCTGGAAGGGCTGCTCATCTTCATCGAGCGAGGCCTTCCACGTGCCTTCCGCGATCTTGAGGACATGCATCTGCTCGGTGATTTAGCTGACAGCTCGACGGGGGCCGTAGAGGCGCTGCGGGACTACATTAGCCATCTCCGTGAGACTGTCGCACCACGGAGTCGAGCATCGTTCAGACTTGGGCCCGAGCGGTTCGTAGAGAAGTTGCGCCTGGATGAAGGACTCGATGTACCGGCCGACCGGTTGCTACAAATTGTTTTACGCGAGCTCCACGCCACACAAGAAGAATTTCGGGAGGTAGCCGCTAAGCTTAACGCGGACCCTGGGGAAGCGTGGCAACAAGTTAAAGCTCGCCACCCAGGCCCGGGTGAATTACTTGGGGTTGTCGAAGGCCAACTTGAAGACCTTGCGATGTTTATTCGACGAAAACGGCTGGTTACGATTCCCGAACACGAAGCCATGGTGGTGGCACCGACACCCGAATTCTACCGATGGACCTTTGCGAGTTTATGGTCAAGCGGGCCTTTCGAAAAGAAACCTCTTCCTGCGTATTACTACATCACCGACGTTGATCCAACGTGGCCGGCTGAGCGTCAGGAGGAACATCTCCGAGACTTCAACTACGCGACCTTGTGGTCGATTTCCTTCCACGAAGCATTCCCAGGACACTTCTTGCATTTCGAGCATGTCAAACGTGTCCAATCGCCGCTCCGAAAGTCAACATTGTTCATGCCGATGTCGTTTGTAGAGGGGTGGGCCCACTACGGGGAACAGTTGATGCTCGACGAAGGATTCGAACGAGGCAATGCGGAGATCAAGCTGGGCCAGCTGGCCGAGGCATTAGTGCGGCTTACGCGTGCGGTGGTCGGAATCCGGCTCCATACTGAGAATCTCTCGGTGGAACAAGGTGTGCGGTTGTTCCGTGAGGAGGCCTATCTCGAGGAAGGCACCGCGCGCCGCGAAGCTGAGCGGGGAACGTTTGATCCAGGGTACGTCGTGTACGCATTGGGCAAGCAAATGCTGCTCAAACTACGGGCAGATGTTGAGGCCAAGGAGGGTGGCCGTTTTTCGCTCCAGGGTTTCCATGACAAACTGCTCGGTCAGGGCTGTCTGCCGTTTTGGATGCACCGCGAGCTCATGCTCGGGTCCGGTGGAGGGACCCTCTTGGAGTAGATTGAAATAATGCCGCTCTACGAATACAAGTGCGACGATTGTGGGCAGCAATTCGAAAAAATCCAGAAGTTTTCGGATCCACCCGTATCGACGTGTCTGTTCTGCAGCGGCAAGGTCAAGAAGCTCGTGTCTTCTGCCGCTATTCAGTTCAAGGGAACAGGCTGGTACGTCACTGACTACGCCCGCAAGACTAGCAGTGAGCAGGCCGACTCGAGCGGCGCCCGTCCTGGCTCTGCCAAGACGAACGACTCGAGCAAGCGGGAGTCCAGCAAGGACGAGAAGACCTCCTCCGACAAGACAACCTCCTCCGAGAAAACCCCCAAGCCGTCATCATCAGAGAATAAATAGACAACGCCAAACTCTAGGCTTTTGACTTCGAGCTTAGGCCTGCTACTTTAGGGTCTTGAGGTATTCGCGGAGCTGCGGCCCTAGGTCTGAGCGCTTAAGCGCGAAATGAAGCGTCGCTTGAATTAATCCAAACCTATTGCCGACATCGTAGCGAATTCCACGTAGCTCATAGGCGTAGATCGGTCGCTCCTGGAGGAGTCGCCGGAGTCCACCGGTCAGCTGAATTTCACCGCCCGCATCTTTATCGGTTTGGTCAAGCGCTGGGAACAAATCTGGGGTGAGAACGTAACGGCCGACAATGGCCAGGTCGGAGGGCGCGTGATCGGGTGAGGGCTTCTCCACGAGATCGCGGACGCGATAAACGCCGTCGCGGATCGGCTCGGCATCGATGACGCCGTAGCGGCCGACTGCTTCATGGGAAACCCGTTCGACTAGGAGCACAGGACCCTCAAACTCAGCGTAGAGCTCGCACATGCGGCTAAGGGTCGGTGGGTCGGCGTCGATAACGTCATCCGCCAGCACGACGGCAAAAGCTTCATCGCCGACCGATTCTTTCGCAAGCAGGACAGCGTGGCCAAGGCCGCGTGGCTTGGGCTGGTGCACGGTTGTGATAGTCGCCATCGCCGACAACGCGCGCACGGCCGCGAGGAGCTCGGTTTTCCCCCGTTCGCCAAGGAGGGCCTCGAGCTCTGGATGCGGTTCGAAATGCGCCGCCGTCATTGTGTTGCCTGGGTTGGTTACCAAGATCACCTGACGCATATCGGCGCGAACTGCTTCCTCGACGCCGTATTGGATGATCGGGCGGTCAACCAGCGGCAGGAGTTCTTTGGGGAACGCCGTGGTGGCCGGCAGTAAGCGGGTGCCGAAACCAGCGGCTGGGAAGACAACCTTCCGAGGAGCGGTCGCCATGCGGTCTGCAATCCTATCGCAGATGCGCAAAACGAGGCAGCGAATTAGAATAACAGTGCACTAGGGAAGGATTATAGGGTTCCAGAATTTCAAAGCTCAGGCTTAAGGGTTAAGTGCTAGACCCGGTTCTGCTGAGAGAGCAGCCACAGGACGTCCGTGAACGGCTCGAACGCCGAGGCGTGAATCTTCGCCAGGAACTCGACTTCCTAAGGCGACTCGACGCCGAACGGCGGGAGATTCTGCCTGTCCTGGAGAACACGCGAAAGGCGCGGAAAGACGTCGGCCTGCAGATCGCCCGAACCAAGAAGGCAGGGAAGCCCAATGACGAACTGACGAAGGCTGGGCAAGAACACGGGATTCAGATCAAGGAGCAGGAAGACAAGTTGAAGAAAGTGGAGCAGGATCGCCACGAGTTGATGCTCGTGCTTCCTAATCTGCCGCACGAAAGCGTGCCGATCGGGAGGAGCGACGCCGACAACGAAGAGGTTCGCCGGCACGGCGAACTGCCTGCGTTCGACTTCACGCCAAAGCTGCACTGGGATCTAGGCACGGAGCTCGGCATACTCGACTTCGAGCGGGCTGCGAAAATCGCACGCTCCCGGTTCGCCGTGCTAATTGGCGCGGGTGCGCGTCTCGAGAGGGCTCTCATAGATTTCATGCTCGATCTCCACGCAAGGGAGCACGGTTATCTGGAGATCGAACCACCGTTCCTGGCCAATGCGGACGCGTTGGTCGGCACCGGCAACTTACCAAAGTTTGAGGAAGATCTCTTCAAGGTCACAGGAGATTGGGACCTCTATATGATTCCAACCGCAGAAGTCCCGCTTTGCAATCTGCATCGCGAGGAGATCCTCAATAGTGCGGTGCTGCCGATCCGCTACACCGCCTACACACCCTGCTTTCGTAGAGAGGCTGGTTCGTATGGGAAAGATGTTCGCGGTCTCATCCGTCAGCACCAGTTCGACAAGGTAGAAATGGTCGCTTATACAACGCCCGAGCAGTCGTATGACGTTCTCGAGGAACTGACCACGCATGCCGAAAAGGTGCTCAAGTGTCTAGGGCTACCGTTTCGGACCGTCCTGCTCTGCGCTGGTAACATGGGGTTCGCGGCTGCGAAAACCTACGACATCGAGGTCTGGCTTCCCGGGCAGAACGCCTACCGCGAGATCTCGTCCTGTAGCAACACGGAGGCGTTCCAGGCTCGCCGAGCCAACATCCGGTTCCGGCGCGAAGGGAAGAAGGGCAAGTTAGAATTCGTCCACACACTCAACGGTTCGGGAGTCGCCGTCGGCCGGGCACTCATCGCGGTGCTGGAGAATTATCAGCAACGTGACGGATCGGTGATAATCCCGGACGTGCTTCGGTCCTACATGCATGGCTTGGAAGTTATAGAGCCGAAATAAGGACGGATCCGACACCAAGCACCATCTACGGCAGCAAGTCATGGAGGGATGGCCGAGTGGTCGAAGGCGGCGGTCTTGAAAACCGTTAGCGGGGAAACTCGCTCCTGGGTTCGAATCCCAGTCCCTCCGCCACTAATTAAAAAGATTCCATGGAAAATGTCTTGAACTAGAATGTCGTGATGTCCCTCGACCGTCGCGTCCCCGCACGTCTGGCCAATCTTGACGCCAGAGGGCTTCTCCGAAGGCTGCGACCGCCAGCTGGAATCGATCTTTCCTCGAACGATTACCTCGGGCTGGCGACGCACCCACTGCTGAAAGAACGCATGGCGGACGCTGTGCTCCGTGAGGGATGTGGAAGTACCGGGTCTCGCCTGCTGACTGGCGATCGCGAGAGCTTTTCGGCCGTTGAGCGTCGGTTCGCTAAGTTCAAGGGCACCGAGCGAAGCCTCTATTTCTCCAGTGGTTACCTCGCAAACCTCGGCGTGCTGACGACGTTCCCCGATGCTGGTGACACCGTGTTCTCTGATGAACTAAATCATGCAAGCCTGATCGACGGCATCCGGCTATCGCGCGCGAGGCACATCATCTTCCACCATAACGACGTGGAGACGCTTGGGCAACTAATTCGGCAGGACGCTGGGCAGGGCCAGAAATTTGTGGTTGTCGAGTCTCTATTCAGCATGGACGGGGATTTGGCACCGCTTGCGGCGTATGCAGCGCTTTGTAAAGAGACAGGAGCTGCACTCATAGTCGATGAAGCACACGCAGTTGGTATCTATGGGGAGCACGGAAGCGGGCTCATCGAGTTGACTGGAGTCGGCAAGGACGTGCTCGTGTCAATCAACACGGCGGGCAAGGCCCTTGGCGTAAGCGGCGCATTTGTGGCCGGACCGGCGTGGTCCATCGATTACCTCATCCAACGGGCCCGGCCGTTCGCATTCTCCACGGCACCACCGCCATCGCTCGCGACAGCTCTCGAGGCGAGTCTAACGGTGATTGCGACCGAGCCGGAACGCCGCAATCAACTCAGAGCCAGTGCGCGGCACCTTCGAGATCAACTTAAGCGCGCGAAGATTACCATTCCGGATGGAGACTCGCAGATCATCTCTGTTGTGGTCGGTGAGAACCACGCGGCGGTCGCGCTGGCAATGGCGCTTCAGGATAAGGGCTTTGATGTACGTGCCATCCGTCCGCCTAGCGTTCCCGCTGGCACTGCACGGCTGAGGGTTTCGGTTAATGCCAAGATTTCCAAGCCCATGCTGGATAGCTTTGTGATAGCCCTAGAACACGGCCTTAGGGAGACGATGCCATGCTCCGTGGCCTCTTCGTAACCGGGACTGACACCGGCGTGGGGAAAACAGCCGTTTCGGCTGCTCTGCTCCACCGCTATCACTCGCAGGTGCCGCTCCGCTACTGGAAGCCGATCCAGACTGGTATCGAAGCGGATAATGACACGGCAACCGTGCGGCGGTTGACGTTCGGATCCACCGCTGACGCCCTGGATGAGGGGGTTCGTCTTCCTAGACCGGTCTCTCCACACCTGGCGGCCCAGCTCGCTGGCAAGCCGATTGATCTCGGCGCACTGACCGGGCTTATCGCTTCGCGTCCCGATGCCGAGCGTTGGATTGTCGAAGGCGCGGGCGGTGTTCTCGTACCGATTAATGGTTCCGACCTAATGGTTGATCTGATGCGCGGGCTTGGCCTGCCGGTCGTCGTCGTGGCCAGAAGCTCACTTGGCACGATTAACCACACGCTGTTGACCTTGGAAGGCCTTCGAACGCGGGCGATCCGCGTGGTGGGCGTGGTGATGGTTGGGAATAGACACAGCCACAATCGCACGGCGATCGAGCAGTACGGCCAGGTGGAGGTGGTGGGTGAGATGCCACGCTTTGACCCGCTGACGGCTGACATGCTCACCGCGTGGGCTGGCTCGGAGTTTGATAGGGACGCGCGGCTCTTGGAGTGGTTGCGGTGACCCTTGACTCCGATCTCATCGCACGCGATCGTGCCTGCCTGTGGCACCCGTATACTCAGATGTTGACCGCGCCCTCCCCGCTGCCAATCGTAAGGGGTGAGGGGGCGTATCTTTACACGGAAGATGGTCGCCGGATTCTCGATGGGATTTCGTCGTGGTGGGTCAATATCCACGGCCACTCTCACCCCAAGCTCAACGAGGCGTTAGCGGCTCAAGCGCGCCAGCTCGAGCACGTCATTTTCGCCGGATGCACCCACAAGCCGGCGGTCGAGCTCGCCGAACAGCTTGTCGAAGTGCTGCCCAAGGGCCTCACCCGCGTTTTCTACTCTGATAACGGGTCAACAGCCATCGAGGTTGCGCTGAAGCTTGCCCGGCAATACTGGCACAACCGTGGTGAGAGCGCCCGTCAGATGTTTATTGCTCTCGACCACGCGTACCACGGCGACACGGTTGGTGCTATGTCAGTGAGCGAGCGGTCCAACTTCACGGCGCCTTTCGAACCGTTTCTGTTCACGGTGAAGCGCGCGCACGAGCCCTACTGTTACCGGTGTCCCGTCGGACTCGATCGGAACAGCTGTCAGATCGAATGCCTGAACAGTCTCGAAACTCAGTTGAAAGAAAATGGTTCAGCAGTGGCTGGTGTGCTAGTGGAACCGATGCTCCAAGGAGTAGGAGGCATGATCGTCTGGCCCTCCGAGTTTCTCGACGGTGTCCGACGACTTTGTGACACCTACCAAACCCTGATGCTTGCAGATGAAGTGCTTACCGGCTTTGGCCGCACAGGCCGAATGTTCGCTTGTGAACACGCCGCGATCACTCCGGACATTATCTGTTTGTCGAAGGCTGTGACCGGAGGCTATTTGCCTTTGGGTGTCACGGCGGCTACCGAGGCGATCTACGAGGGCTTTTTGAGTGAAGATCGACAAAAAACATTTTTCCACGGCCATTCCTACGCAGCCAACCCGCTGGCGTGCGCCGTTGGTGTTGCCAGCCTCGCTTTGTTCCGTGAGAACAATGTGATGGCCCGGATTGGGGAGCTCGAACAGCAGCTCCGCGCTGGCCTGGAGCCGCTGCGACACCTGCCCCACGTGGGTGACGTTCGCGTTATCGGCGGGGTTGGGGCAGTAGAGCTCGTGTCGGATGCCGCCACCAAAACCGCCGGCGGCTACCTTGATCAGATCGGACCCCGTTTGGCGAAAGCATTTCTCGAGCACGATTTACTAATTCGCCCGCTCGGGAATCTCGTGTATTTCATGCCGCCATATGTAATCTCGGAGACTGATACAGCACGCGCCTTGGACGTTATCGCGACCGTCCTGACCAACATCAGACCTGATTGAGAGAAGTGTGTTTCGGGGTGCTGCCTATAGGTCCCAAAGAGCTGTCACGACTTTGGACATTGTGCAGGCCGAGTCGGTGAAGCAGTAGGGTGTCTTGGTCCGGCGTTACGTTCGGTGTTGTCAGGAGCCGATCCCCGAGAAACACTGAGTTCGCTCCAGCCAGAAAGCACAACGCCTGCAACTCATCGTTCATTTGAAGGCGGCCGGCGCTTAACCTGACCTTGGCATGTGGCATGAGGATGCGCGCCGCGGCGATCATCCGAACCAGGTCATCCCAAGCGACCGTTTCTTGGTCTGCTAACGGTGTGCCCTCGACTGGAACTAATGCGTTGATCGGCACGCTCTCAGGTTGTGGGATCTGACGCGCTAGCTCGTAGAGCAGATCGATCCGGTCGTCGCGGGTTTCACCCATGCCGAGGATGCCGCCGCAGCACACCTTGAGACCCGCCTCGCGCACCGCACGCAAGGTTCGAAGCCGGTCATCGTACATGCGGGTGGAGATGATCGTCGAGTAGAAACCGGGCCCGGTGTCCAAATTGTGGTTGTAGTAGTCGAGTCCAGCTTCCCGCAGCCGTGCGGCGTGATCCACTTCGAGCATCCCCAGCGTCACACATGTCTCGAGCCCCAAAGCCTTGACGGCCGAGACCATCTCCAGGACTCGGTCAAACGCCGGACCGTCAGCTACTTCCCGCCAGGCAGCCCCCAAACAGAAGCGGTCTGCTCCGTTCGTCTTCGCAGCTCGAGCGGTCTGAACGACCGCCTCTACACTCATGAGTGGTTCGGATGGCACTCCTGTCGGATGGTGCGCCGACTGTGGGCAGTACGCACAATCTTCCGGGCATCCCCCAGTCTTCACACTGAGCAAGGAAGCGCATTGGATCTCAGCCGGGTCATGCCAGCGGCGGTGGATCTGGGCCGCTTCAAAGATAAGGTCTAAGAGGCCGCGATCGTACAGACTCACGACATCCTGGCGAATCAGAGTGGGAGTGTTCATAAAGATAAGGCTGATCGCTTGGCGAGGATAACATAGAGACACTTGGCACGGGACTTGTAGGGTGATCCGTTCTCACCCAAAAACGTCGCATCGGCGCGATCAAACCGGTGGCCACTCGGCAGACTCACGCCAGAAGAGACAGGCAACTAGCCGTCTCACACCTGACTGCATCTGGTATGTGCTGTATATAATACGAAGCCCATGGTCTCGAATGTTAAACATACAGCGACGGGTCTTGTCATTGCCGGGATGCTCGTGACGAGTACGATCGAAGCTGGCAGTCAGATGACAGGTCAGCTCGCTGGCACCGTCCGAGACGCCACTGGCGCGGCCCTCCCTGGCGCCACCGTTATCGTCACGGGACCACTCCCCACCGATATCAGGCGCAGTGTGACGACTAATGCCAGAGGTCGTTACCTGGTGCCTCTACTCCAGCCTAGCGTCTACGACCTACTCGTTGAGCTCGAAGGCTTTCACCCAGGACGCTACCAGGAGGTTGAGGTAGCTGTCGATGACCGAGCCACGGTGGACGTTATCCTGGTGCTGGCTGGTGTTACCGAACAGATTGATGTGTCAGTCGAGATACCGATTGTTGAAGTTGAGAGGTCCGATGTGACGTGGCGAGTGTCAGGACGGACGATCGATGACCTGCCGCTCAATGGCAGAAACTTTGTAGATTTGATGGCACTTGCACCAGGTGCCCGACCGATGCTCCCGACTGGTGTCACTGGTGGTGTTTCGCTCTTCGGTGAGCGCCCGGTCGCTATTTCCTTCATCGTTGACGGAATCGACAATAACGATCCGCTGCGCGGTGGGCCTGCTGTGGCATTCTCCCAGGACGCTATCCAGGAGTTCGAAGTCGTGTCATCAGGGTATCGCGCGGAGTTTGGCCGAGCTCAAGGCGGCGTCGTTAACGTTGTCACACGGTCGGGGAGCAACCGTTGGAATGGCCGCACGTACTGGTTTAACCGGAATGACAGATTTGATGCTTCGAACGTGCTAGGTCAGCCACCTCCTGCGCTGAGCCGACATCAATGGGGTGGGACGATCGGCGGACCGGTGCGGCGCGACAAGCTTTTCTTCTTCGGGTCTCTCGAGCGGTTGGATGAAAGCCGAGGCCTAAATGTCGATCAGGCGCAAGTCCCAGGCTTTGTAAAAGCTGGCGCGGCGTCGCCAACTGGCCGTGAAAATTTTGAGTTCGAACCAGTAACTGACAGTCTGACCGGGCACTTCAAGCTCGACGCGCGCTTCGGTGACGTGCGTGCTGTGAGTCTGTCGATCGCTCGAAACGGTGAGGACTTAAATGGGGAACTTGCTTCTCCGGTGGCAGGCACTCTGGCCCTGCCCAGCGCGGCGCGTGAGGAGACGGGCCGGACCTTGAGTGTAAATCTGAGGGGTACGGCGCTCGTTGGTGTTTCGGCTTTCCTCGAGACGACCGTTTCACACATCCAAGGAGAGACGGGGCTAAACCCAAACCGTGCCGAGCGTCCGGAGCCGATCCTTCTACTGCTCCGCTCCGGGTTTCTACAGACCGGTGCGCCGTTCGGCGGACGCCGCTCGCGGCGGACAAAACGGACCCAGGTTGCACAGGCATTGAGTTGGCTTCCGAGTTGGAAGGGCGATCAGCACCAACTCAAGGTGGGATGGGATATCAATCGTAGCACCGTGGGCGGTTTCAATGAGGTCAGCAACGATGTGGAGTACTCGGCAGCGTTTCTCGCACCGAATGCCCACGAGGTGGTAGCCGACCGATTCGCACGTCTCGGATTCCAGCAGTCCGCGGCCAGGTTTTTCACGTTGCCGGCTACGTCGGATGGTAGCTTTAAACTCAATCTGAAGAACACGGACGTCTCTGTATTTGCTCAAGATTCATGGCGGCCGAGGGGCGATTTAACGTTCGATGTCGGATTACGGTACGACTGGGCGAGTCTGTTCGGTAAAGACCGCAACAACGTTGCCCCGAGGCTCGGCATGGCCTGGGATATCGGCGAGCGCCACCGTACCATCGTGCGGGCCGCGTGGGGCACTTTCTTCGACCGCAACTTGTTGTCGGCTGCGGCCACGGTTCCGGAAAAAGGGGGTGTCTTCACACGGTCGGCCTTTGATGTGGCGCTGCCGCGACTCGGGTCCGATTATTTAGATTCGCTTATCGACCTGGTCATTACGTCTGGATTCCCGAGGGCAGGAGGTGGGCGGACACCTCCGGAAAACCCAGCCTACCTCCCATTCGCCGACGCGATCCGTTCAAACCCCCTAGCGCTCTACCATCTGCTCGGGATTGCCGTGCCTGATCCCTTGGTACCGCCGGTTGTAACGGCCGATACGATAACAACCCTCAGCGACTACTCTCCAGACGAGGCAGTAGCACGCCTGGAGGCAGAATTTCCTGGCACGGACTGGGAGTTCTTTGATGTGCCCGGCGGTTCCATCGTTGGCGACCGCGTGTTGTCGTTTTTTCCACGCGGGCCGCTAGCCCAGAGCCGTGACGTCTCGCGCTACGCTCAGGATCGGGTGCCTTGGACGAATGCACTCAGCATCGGCGTTGAGCAGCAGCTCGGCGATAAGCTCATTGTTGGTGCGACGTTCGTACGGCGACACAGCCGCGCTTTACTAACCCGTCGCATCGTGAATTTGTTCGACGCACAACCAGGTGATCCGCAATTTGGAAAGACCACAGATGGTGGACCGCGGATCAATCAGGTCACCTACGAGGGACGTATTGATTACGACGGTGTGGTGGTCACGGCGCGCTGGCCGCTTGGACCACGCCATCGTTGGGGTGTTTCCTATACGGTGGCTCGTGGGCGCGACAACCTCTTGACCGGTGAAGTCGGGTCGACCTTTAGTCACAACAACCGCCCTGAGTTGGACTATGGACCGTCGAACCAGTCGGTACCGCAGAGTCTTACCGCCGACTGGACAGTGCGGCTGTCGTGGGAGGTGAGTGTCAGTGGCGTCATGTTCTGGCGGAGCGGATCAGCGTTCAACCCCCGCGGCATCAGAGATCTGGACGGTGATGGCCTGGTGGACCAGCGAGACACATCAGAACCGCGCAACCGTTTTCGCACCGAGCCGTTCTTCACGACTGACCTTCGCGTAGAGAAGCGGATCACGCTTGGAGGTAGGCACGTAGCGAGTGCTTTGATGGAAGTCTTCAACCTCGCCAATCGCGCCAATGTGTCGAACGTGAGCGCCGTCGCTGGGCCGGCCTTCGGTGCCCCAACGATGTTCTTTCCAGGTCGGGAGATTCAAATCGGCATCCGATATTTTTTCGGAGGACTGTAGAACAACTAGTGACATCCAAGCACAAGTCAGTTTCACCTAGTGCGGAACGACCATTAATGAGGTCTCCAGTCGTTCCAGGTGCTCAATCAGCGCCTCCGAGCGCGCGAGCGGGCCGTCTTGTTCGAGTAGCTCCAGGCGTTTGCTCGGGGCGAGATCTAGGATTATAGCCAGACGATCGACGAGCCGTTCAGCTGGGAGTGTTGGCGGCAACTTTAGATCTGGAGCAACGGACGCTAGGAGCGCCTCGAGTCGCACACGCCGTCGATGCAGGGTCATCCTCCCCGCGTCGTCTAGCGTTTCCGGAACCGCTTCCACTTTCGCCAGTCGGTACGGTTGGCTCTGAACCTCGCTTAATACACGAAACTTCACCAATCCGCGCAGCACGATGTTGTAACGCCCGCCCGGAAGTTCCTCGACTCTAGAAATCACCCCGGCGCACCCGATAGCGTAAATTGGCGGTCGACCTTCGTAGCTCGCTTCATACCCCGGTCGCAACATCACCATCCCGATGATGCTGTTCCCCTCAAGTGCGTCAACTAGCATCGCACGATAGCGTAGTTCGAAGAGATGAAGTAATCGCGATGCGTTTGGGAACAGAACGATGTCCTCCAGAGGGAAGATCGGGATCGTTTGGGGCAAAGCACTCGTTCTTGGTGCCTGTTTTGACATCGCGGGTTGTGCCAAGATGGACCCTGTCCCGCATAGCATGCCGACAACTATGACCGCACACACGACTCTGCAGACCTTCATGCGTTCCTCCCGCAAGCCCGTCGGAACAGCGCGAGTATTTCATCAGTCGCCTACCCGAGCGAGCACACGGTACAGTCTGCTTCCCTTCCCGTCGATGGCCATGAGTGCCAGTTCCCGCTGATCCGCTACGGCCCCAAGAATGTTGGCTGACTGTTCCCGGTCGTACAGCGCCGGATGAACGACGACGTGAGTGATACCGATGTTTCGAAGAAGTTTAATGGTGTCCGGTGCCGGAAACCTTGCCAGCCGATGACTCACGTCGGCATATGAGGGCGGTACGAAGCCGCTGTATCCATTGAGAAGCGGTTTCCAATGCTCAGTCGATGCGAGAACATATCGCCCATTGCGAGCAATAGAGCCGGCTGGCCAGAGAGGAAATTCGGCCAGAGCTTTAACGTCTGAACTTTTGGCGATCATCTGGTAAATTGGAGAGAATCCGTCGAATCGCACGAAGAACATAGGCGCGCGGAGCGCTTCAAGGTTCGCGAGCATGATGCAGGCGATGATGGTCGCCGTAATCCCGACACGGTTCGCGCTACGCTTACGAAGTGCTGCCGCTCCCAGCCCTGCCAGGGCCGCGACCGCTAGCAGAAATAGATAACCGAATCGACTGGCGGCCCGTATCGATTGGAGCGGTGGAACGACTGTAGATAACCAGCCATAGAGGGGCGTGGCAGGCCCGAAGGATAAGATCAACCCAACCAGGCTGATGACCACGAACACACGAACATGAGTGCGGTTCGTGTTTCGAATCCCGAGTGCCACGATACCGAGTCCGAGACCAGTGATTCCCGGAAAGAGAGCATCCCGGCCGAGCTCGTAAAACCGGTGACTCCAGGCCCAGTAATGAAAGCGTCCAGCCGTCGTCAGATAATCTTGAAGTGTCGCTGAATGCAGCACCACGTCCTCGATCGACCGCCGCAAGGGTCCGCCTTGATCGGCCACGGCATACGGCCAGAGAACGACTCCAGACCCAACCAATGCCACTGTGCCGGCAAGCGCCAAGTGACTCGACAGTTGGAACCGATCTTGACCCATCCAACGATCAATTCTTGCCAGGAGCGTGGCCGTTAGCGCAACTGCCACAAACACCGCAAGATATCCTGACGTCAGCGCGGCAAGGATACAAAATAGGCCGAGCCATAGCGCATCGCGTCGTCCACCATTCCCTAGTAGTCGATCCAGCGCCCACAGTGCCAAAGGTAACCACTGAGCGTGAAAGGCCTGAAGATGTGGAAGGCGGGTTAAGGTATGCGCGTTGAAAGCGAGCAGGCATCCGGCCAACACGCTGGCGAAGGGGTCAGCTGTAAACCGAAACACGAGCACATACATGCTAAGAGCCGTCGTAACCAAACCAGCCAAGAGCAACGCGTTGTGCGTTGTCACTGGCGAGGCGCCTACCCACCGGAGTGGAGCACCCAGCAGAGCGGGCGGGATCAACGGCTCTGAATATGCCAGCGTATGACGTTCGGGAAAGAAAATGTTCGCATCGAAAAGGTGTAGGGGATCTCGAGGAAGCCGATGCGCGATCCAGGACACCGCCCACCCGTTGAGCTCGGTGTCAGCGTTATCAACACGAGAGAGATGAGGGAGATCGGTGGCGAGAGGCCAAGTGTGGATGACCGTCAGACTAACGAAGACGAGTACCGCCCACCACACGTGCGAGATGCGAGACAAACCGGATGCATGATACTACGCGCTTAAGAACCGGAAGCTTCGTGCGGTGGGTCGAAACAAAATCTTGCGATTGAACTCACGCTACTGAACTGAAACAAGGTCATTGTTGTTCGGTCGCTAGTCGCTCTACTCCATCTGCGTTGGCACCTAAGGCATCTGGATCGCCTAGTGTTTCACCTCCGTAGCGCCAGAGACATTCTTCTCTAGTTTCTAGTACCGGTAGTGGCCAGGTTTGTAAGGTCCGTCGACCGGCACATCGATGTAATCGGCCTGTTCCTTCGACAACATGGTGAGCTTCACGCCTAAGGCGTCCAGATGGAGGCGGGCCACCTTCTCGTCGAGCTTCTTCGGCAGCATGTAGACTTTCTTTTCGTATTCGCCGGTGTTGGCATTCAATGCGAGCTGCGCGAGCACCTGGTTGGTGAATGACGCCGACATGACAAAACTTGGGTGCCCTGTAGCGCACCCCAGATTCAGCAACCGGCCTTCGGCCAGCACCATAACGCTGTGACCATCCTTAAACCGCCACTCATCGTATTGTGGTTTGATGTTGATCCGCTGGATGCCAGGGACCTTCTTTAGGCCAGCGATGTCGATCTCGTTGTCAAAGTGGCCGATGTTGCCGACGATAGCCTTATCTTTCATCCGGCCCATTTGCTTGGCAGAAATAATGTCTCTGTTCCCGGTCGCCGTGATGAAAATGTCGGCGGTCGCCAGCATGAGCTCGAGAGTGCTCACTTCGTAGCCTTCCATTGCGGCTTGGAGTGCACAGATTGGATCGATTTCATTGATCACAACGCGGCAGCCCTGCCCGCGGAGCGACTGTGCACAGCCTTTGCCAACCTCACCGAACCCGCATACGACGGCCACCTTTCCGCCGAGCATCACGTCGGTCGCTCGCGCCAGTCCGTCTGGGAGCGAGTGGCGGCAACCATAGATGTTGTCGAACTTACTCTTGGTGACCGAGTCGTTGACGTTGATTGCCGGGAAGAGGAGCCTCTCGTCTCGCATCATCTCGTAGAGTCGATGAACGCCAGTCGTCGTCTCCTCGCTCACCCCGCTGATGGCGGGACTGATGCGTTGCCACTGCTGTTTGTCACGGCCTTGGATCTCACGGAGGAGATCCAGGATGACGCCCCATTCCTCAGAATCCCGGTCTGGGTCGAACTCGGGGACCTTTGCCGCTTGCTCAAACTCGTAGCCCTTGTGTACGAGCAAAGTAGCGTCACCACCGTCGTCGACGATTAGGTTGGGTCCACTGCCGTCGGGCCAGACCAGCGCCTCGTTAACACACCGCCAATACTCCGGCAAGGTCTCGCCTTTCCACGCGAACACCGGAATACCACGCGGGTTATCCACGGTGCCGCCGGTTTCTAAGCAGCCCACAGCTACCGCCGCGGCCGCGTGATCCTGGGTCGAAAAGATATTGCAGGAAACCCAGCGGACGTCGGCGCCTAACTCCGAGAGGGTCTCAATCAGCACGGCGGTCTGCACTGTCATGTGAAGACTGCCCATGACCTTCGTGCCAACCATAGGCTTTTGACCAGCGTGTTCACGGCGAATGGACATCAGCCCTGGCATCTCCTGTTCGGCCAGCCGGATCTCGTTTCGACCGAAGTTGGTCTGGGACAGGTCGGCGACCTTGTATGGCAGGCGGCCTGCCTTCAAGGCGGCGTCGAACGGATGATCGACCTTCTCGGCAACGGCGGTCATGAGCGACTCCTTCTCGGTCCCCGAGATGACCGTGTCCGAGGATCTCGTCGGTGGGGTTTCGGGTTCCCCTCGGTTTTGCGGACCCGTTGTTCCGAGGGTTGCACGACGGGTGCGTGCAACGTTTGCTGATAGTAGTCGTCCAGTAACATCGCTATCAAAGCCGACTCGTCTTCGTTTTCTGCCAGGCTACGCGCGAGTGGCACGAACCGCTGACTTCGTTCGGTCTTTAACTGGTCCCGATCTCGTAGCCGAGCTTCGAGTAGGGTTGTGACTCGTTCCGCCACCACGGCCTGTACGTCGGCGTTTGCCGGCAATGGTTTCTGCTGAAACTCAATGCCGTACCGCTTCGCTATCCCGTCGCGGATAAGTGTCTCAGCCTCGCTGACCAGCGAAATGGCTACCCCAGCGGCGCCAGCCCGGCCGGTCCGCCCCGCCCGGTGAATGTAGCCCTCGGGATCCTCTGGCGGTTCGTACTGGATTACATGTGTTAGCTCCGGGATGTCGAGGCCGCGGGCGGCCACATCGGTAGCAACCAGGAACCTCAGGGTTCCGTTCCGGACCCGCTTCAGGATGCTCTCCCGGTCGGTCTGTGATCGATCCGCGCTCAGTTCGTCCGCATCGTATCCGAAGCGTTGCAGGACGACCGTGACGTAGTGGACCGTCGTCTTTGTGTTACAGAAGATGATGGCCGAAGCCGGATTCTCGACCTCGATGATTCGAACCAATGCACGATCCTTGTCCATCGGCGGCACGGTGTAAGAAACATGTTCCGTGTCGGTGACGTGCACGTGATCGGAGCTGAGCGAAATGACTTCTGGTTCGCGCAAGAACTCCTTTGAGGTCCTCATGACGAATGCCGGAAAGGTGGCAGAGAACATGCTGTTATGCAGCGTGGCGAGTGTACGCTCCGGCAGATGGCCCTGTACTGTCTGCATGTCCGGATAGAAGCCCATTGACAGCATGCGGTCTGCCTCGTCGAACACTCGCATCTGCAACTGTGCGAGCGAGAGGGTGTTCCGCAACAGATGATCGAGCACCCGACCCGGGGTCCCGACAACGATCTGCGCGCCTCCTCGAAGCGCCTCGATCTGGGGGCCGTAGCCGACACCACCATAGATTGCAACGGTGCGGAGGCCAGTGCCGTTGCAGATGAGCTCAGCGTGCTGCCAAACCTGCCTGGCAAGTTCACGGGTGGGAACGAGCACGAGTGCCTGGCAGTGTGACTGCTTGGGATTAAGCCTTTGGAGCATCGGGAGGAGAAACGCGCCGGTCTTGCCACTACCCGTGCGCGCCTGGATCATCATGTCCCGTCCCTCGAGCAGATAAGGGATCGCACGAGCCTGCACCGGCATCAAGGTGGTCCAGCCAGCCCGTGCGGCAGCGGCGCGCAACGGTTCCGGTAGCTGGGTCAGTGTTACTTCGGGTAAGGCCTTTCTTGGTTCTTCGGTAGCGGGTTCGAGCACATCCCTCAAGATAGCCTCATTCTACATGAGGTCCCCAGCGTTCTCGCGATGGAATCACTTGTTTATGAAAGGACCAGAGGTGCCCCCATCTCTCTCCGCATCCATTGGGTTCTATTGATTTGCAGGCACTTTCGCCTGGAATAAGCTAGCGAGCACTGTCCGGCCGCTAACACCCCATGCGTTCGTTAATGAAACCTGTGCCCGTAGGCTTATGTCCGGAGGTCTGGGAGTGACTCACCATCGGGCACGAACCGAAGGGCGACGCCGTTGTTGCAGTAGCGCTTCCCTGTGGGTGGAGGTCCATCCTTGAATACGTGCCCCTGATGACCCCCACAGCGAATGCAGTGGTATTCGGTCCTTGGCAGGATGAGCTTGAAATCGATCTTGGTACCCAAGTGCCCCGCGATCGGGTCGAAGAAGCTAGGCCAGCCCGTCCCGCTCTCGAACTTCGCGGGCGACTCGAATAAAGGGAGGCAACACGCCGCGCAAACGAACGTTCCTTGTCGGGTCTCCTGGTTTAAGGCGCTGGAACCGGCTGGCTCAGTGTTTCCTTTGAACAGGACTGCCCAGGCTTCGCCTGGGAGCAGCTCCCGCCATTCGGCGAGCCCTTTTTTCAGCTTTTCGATAACCTCAGGCATAAGAATTTATAGTCTAGCTCATCGTTGGAAGGAGCCCACGCTGTGTGAAGCTCTACGCCACAGTGCTCTCCTGAAAAAGAACTAGTACCGGAAGAGATACTGCAGCTTGGTGAAGACAGCTCTGTTTGTCCGACGAAAATCGGTTGACGTGAAAAAGAATTCATCATCCTGGTCGAAGATCTGGTCCGCTTGCCGGTAATGATCGTCGTAGCCGAAGAAAAAGACGGTCCCAGCGTTCACTCGATACGTGAAAAGCAGGTTTACATCTACCGTGTTGTCCCAGGTGTTGTACTCGTTGACATTCCTGAGCAGTAAGCGATCCGTGAACTGATAAGTTGTGAAGGCTCTGAAGATCTTCACATCGAACACTTCTTCGCCGTTGTTGGCCGGGTCAAGGAAGCGGCTGGTGTTGACACTTAGGCGAGATTGGAGGCGCGACACAGGGCGCAAGGTGGCATTGAACCTTATCTGATTTGCCCGTCCAAGGAAGGGGTTGTTGTAGTCGAAGAAGATTTGATCTCCTTGGCGAAAACTTCCACTGAATTGAAACGCGTTGCTTGTGCTAACACCACCGCTGATTGAGTATTCTTCCTTTTCGAAATTGATCCCGCCGAAGCGCTCCATGTCACGGTCGATGCCGGTATTGAACCGTATATTCCTTGCGAACGAAACGTTTATTCGCATGCTTGCTTTCTTGTCCTCCAGTACGTCATCGAAATTCCAGAGACGCCTGTAGCTGAACCGCGGACCCCAGTTCATGATCCAACTCTCTGGCCACCATCGGTACGAGATGGAGCCGAGGACGTTACGTTGATCGGTGCGGCGTACGAACCCAACGTCGGTCTTGAAGTCGGGAGACACTTCATAAGCAGTCGTGTAGTAGCTTAGATTGCGACCGTTCTTACTGAGACTTATATCGAATAGGTGGCCATCACGCTCGACCCCCTCGGGATCGCGATGCCGTGTGGCGATCGCACGGAACCGCGTCGAGTGGGTCTGCCCAAGACGGAAGCTCCCGTCGGCACCAGCCAGACGACTGTACCCATCGAGAAACTGACGGTCGGTGAAGATACCGCCGACGAACGATTCGCTGTACAGGTCGTACTTAACCCGGCCGATGACCGTCTGCGCATTTTCCCCGAATACCGGATCCGTCGGATCATCGAGATTGCCTGGTGCTTCGTCGTTGGCGGCTAGGATCCCAACACTCGTCCGGCCTATCTTCCCGGTCAGCTTCGCCCCGTACAGCGGGTCTACTATCGTGCGCGTGTGAACGAACGTTACTGGTCCGCCCACTTCGAAGATCTCAGCCCCCTCAAGGAAGAATGGCCGGAGCTCTGGAAAGAAGAGTGGAAATCTCTGGTTGACCTCGATCTGCGGCCGGTCGGACTCGATCTGCGAGAAATCAGGGTTATAGGCAAAGTCGGCCGTGAGGTTCGATGTAAGGCCGTATTTAAAGTTGACGCCCCCTTCTAGCGCCGGGTCCCTCTTAGTAACCTTGCCCGTGCTCTCGTCCAACGAACCGAAGTCTATCGCCGTGAACGTCGGGAGGATTTCGATATTCTGGCTGGTTGAGAGACCGGTCATTCCGTACAGCACGCCCATCTGTGTCAGGAAGCCAGCAACGTCACGTGACATCGGCGCCCAGACGGCGTTCTCCTCATTCTTGTCTTTGATCTCACGCACGATCTGGAGTCCCCACTTGTGGGGAACGCCCTCGCCCTGCTGAGGGTAGCGGATGCTCTTGAAGGGAATAGCCATTTCAGCAATATATCCGTCCTCGACAATTTGTGCTCCGGTGTAGAAGAGTGTGTCCCATGACCGATCCGCGGGAGGAATACCTCGACCGCGGCCTTCTGCTCGCCGGTCGGCATTGACGATCCCATCCCCCTGCACTCCGTAACCGTTGACGTCGAAGTCGTAGGCTCGCTGCTGGTCCAGGAATGTATCCAAGTAGATCGTTATCAGATCATCTGAGAACGCACGGTCGCGGTCGACCCGGTTGGCGCGTAGGATGCTCGAGTCTGAATAATGAAGGTAGAAGCCAAAGTAGAGATTATCGCTGTCGTACGCGATGTAGATTTCCGTGTCTTCGGTGGCAGGTGCTCCGTCAAGCGGCCGCTGTTGTACCAGCTCGGTTATCTTGGCAGCCGTGCGCCAGATTTCATCATCCAGCCGGCCGTCGATGACGGGCGGTGTGTCAGCGCGAGTGGGTCGAACGATCGGCCGGCCGGTCAGAATACCGAACGCAGCGGGGCTAGAGGCTGTGCTTTCGTTTGTGACCCTTACACCAGGGTCCGCGTTTCCTGATACACCGATCGCGAGGTCACCGCTGACGAACTGGGGATCCTGATCCGGAGACGCGGCTTCTGGTGTCGGAGTCTCTGACGTCTCTCGCACCGATTCCGCATGACCAGGAACATGCGCTGCGTAAATCAATGGTGTGGACGGTTTTCCCGAGGCCTTTAACTGAGAGAGGCGCTGCCTCACGACGGCACGGGTAAGCGTTCGATTACCAGCGAGCAACTCGAAACCAGCACCCAGCTCGGTGACGATGCGATCCTGGAGCTCGAAGATCTGATCGAGCGTGCCGTCGACCGTAACCGTCTCAAGGGTGTCGCCGGTTTCCACGTTGACGATGCGCGCGATGATCCGAAGCTGTTGGCCAGCTCGTTGAAAACCGCCTGTAACGATCCAGGTCACTCCAAGGTCACGACTGATTTCACGGGCGATCGTCTCGTTACCAGAAGCCAGTTCGGCTACTTGGTCACCTTCAGTATCGAGTAGTGCCTCACGCCTCACGATCCGAAGGGACCCAGCCCGCTCCAGATCCACGGTGATAGTTTCAGTGATGCCCAAGCCGATCCAGTCGTCCAAAGGTTGCGCCGAGATGTTGGTGAATGGCAGGACCACGATAGCTTGTGGATTAAGTACGCCGGGCGTGCGGAAGGCACCAAGCAGAGGCTGGGCGTCCGAAGCGGGAATCCCGACCAGTGTTAGGTAGAGGGCGAAAATTACGAACCGCCAGGGCATCAATTCTTTAGCAACGAGAACGGCGAATCTTTAGCAACGAGAACGGCGAAATTGCAACAGGTCAGCACACCCACCCTTGCAGTATACTCACTAGCACCAAATCCGAAACTGCCATTCCGTCAAGGTGTTACAAGTGAGGGTGAAGTTCAACAGTTGCTTAAACACATGTGCGAAAGTGAAAAGTTACCGAGCAATACTCTGCTGCGGGTCGGTGGAGCGTGTGGCACTTACGACGCGTGAAGAATTCCAAGTTGCCCCCGACCAACTCGTTTGTTATGGCGAAAGTGGCGCGAGCGGAAACACCGCGACAATTGAAAGCGACCAGGGACTTGCGTCATCAAGAAACCGTTTGTCACCGATTATCTCAGCCGCTCTCGGCAGCCCCGTTGCGACAAAATCAAGCGAGGCTTCTAGCTCGACATTCCGTAACCAGTTATTTTCCGGAAGAAAATTGAACGGGAACAGCGCGGTGTCCAGCTCAAAGTTCAGTTTATGTGTGTAAACACTGGAGTCGGTCTGCCGCTCGGCGGTACTGATCTTATCGACTATATCGAAGTGGCTTTCGACCCATCCACCGGTCTGCTCCGGTTCCAAGATCACAAGGTTAAGCTCGAGCTCGACCTCGATTCCATTGTCGCGAATGAAAGTCCGACCGAGCTGATTAGCGGTCACGCCAGTGAATGGATTTTCACCGGTTTCACCGAAGGGTACCAAGATGGTCTCAAAAGCGAAGCCAACGCGCGGAATCTCCGTTGGAATGTCAAGAGATACTATCAACTCGAAGACACGTTCGCGTTCCTGACGCACCGTCTCGAGCACGGCGCCATCGCTAAGGATCTCAACCCGAGCGGGGCTGAAGAGATGCTCGATTGTGACGGTCGGTTCGATCTTGAGCTCCGGTTTGCACAACCACGCACAACCGTCGCTTTCCTGCGCGTAGAGGAGGCCTGGTGACAGTATGCCAGCCGCGAATAATACTACGCAGAGCATGTTCAGACGGCGAAAAGCAGCGATTATCTGTAGTATGTCTATTAGCAGAGACTATCATTCTGCGTGCATTCATGGCTAAGTTTTCCGGACGATCCTGGAATCGTTGTGCTTACGGGCTGGCTGCAGCGGTCGCATTGGTTGGGTGCTCACGGGTTAGCGTGCCGCCCGCCGACACCTCGTCGGGAGCCTTCGTCGGCTCTGAAACATGTCAAGGATGTCATCGAGAAATCTACGAACGGTGGGAAGACACCTTGATGGCCAACGTCCTACAGAATCCGCGTGAACACCCAGACGCAATCCTAGCTGATTTTGAGATTAACGATCCCCTGGTGACCTTTGATCGCGACGATGTCGTCTTCACGTACGGTAGTAAGTGGAAGCAACGGTACTTCACCCAGATTGGGGATGATTACTACGTGTTTCCAGCCCAGTGGGATGTACAGAATCGCCAGTGGCGCCGGTACTATGTTCAGCCTGGCACTGATTGGTGGGCAGATTTCTACCCGCCCGACCCGATGCAGCGGCCCACGGGTCCATTGTGTGACGGCTGCCACTCAGTGAACTACGACATCGCTACTAAGACGGTGACTGAGTGGAACGTTGGTTGCGAGAAGTGTCACGGTGCTGGCGGCGAACATCTCCTCGAACCGACCCAAAATACTATCGTCAACCCAGCACGCTTGGACGACGTCAGAGCCAATGATGTCTGCATCCAGTGTCACTCGCAAGGCCGGCCGCGCAACAACCCGATACAGGGTCGGTATTACGACTGGCCCGTCGGTTTCAAGGTGGGCGAACGGCTCCGAGAGGTCTGGGAGTTTGAGGGGCCCCACCTCGGCGATGAAACTTTTACTCACTGGCCGGAGGGGTCGGCCCACAAGAACCGGATGCAGGGGAACGATTTCGTGCAGAGCCAGATGTATGTGAAGGGCGTACGGTGCTACGCGTGCCATGACGTACACGGCACTGAGCATGAGGCTGACTTGATCCAGCCGGGAAACGAAATGTGCCTCAATTGTCACGGCCCTCAGCGACAGCCAGGTCCGCGTGGATCCGTCGAGTACCATACGCAGCACAAGGCGGAGAGCGAGGGGAGCCAGTGCGTGGCATGCCATATGCCGCCGATCGCGCGGACGGTCGGTGATGTGAATGTGCGGAGCCACACGTTCAAGTTCATCTCACCAGCGATGACTGAACGATATGGTATTCCGAATCCGTGCACGTCGTGTCACACCGATGAGAGTAGCGCTTGGGCAGTTGAAGCGCTTGAAACATGGCCTCAGGTTTCCCCCTGGCGAGTGGCGCCGTAATTCGGCGTGACGCGATGAGTTTCCTTCCTGACTGGGCACCGACCGCTCACCCGTTCCTGGTGCATTTTCCAATTGCGTTGCTTACCACGGCGGCAGTCGTGGATGTTGCCACGGTCGTTCTCAAACGATCAGTAAGCGGTGGTGTTTTTGTGACGTGCGCGTATCTCGGAGGTGCGGTTACCCTCCTCGCCACCTACCTCACTGGTCGTAGCGCCGCGATGACCGTGCTCATCCCAGGGATGGCACACTCGGTCGTCGAAGATCACTGGACATGGGCCTTGTGGTGTCTCTGTTACTTCGTGGTCCTGACAGGTAGCCGGTTGCTCTGGCGCGTGCACAACCGCCAACCAACGGTTCGGCTCAGCTTCGCGGTTGCCGGGCTAGTGGGGATCGTTCTGCTCGTGGGAACTGCCGACCGCGGTGGGCAGCTCGTCTACAAATACGGCGTCGGGTTCTCGCCACCCGTTACCCAGGAGCAGATCCGGGCGCCTGTTCACTGATCTGCCACAGGGTCCAAGCAAACGCCAAGTGACCTGATCTTGGATTGGACATGGTGGTGCCCATTACGCTCACACGGCAAGACGTTCCACTGAACGAGGGAGAAGGACATGCAGAAACCAATGATACGACGATGCACCATGGTCGTTTCTGTTGGGGCGGCAAGTTTACTGGTGTTATCTCTATTGACTATAACGACGGCGCAACAGCCGGCCGGCACGTATACGCCGGTTACGGATGAGCGGTTACGGTCGCCCGCACCTGAAGATTGGTTAATGTATCGGGGCACCTATGACAGTTGGGGATACAGCCCACTTGATTAGATCACGACCGAGAATGTCAGCGCTCTGATGCCCGTCTGGTCCCTCTCGACCGGTGTGGTCTCTGGTCACGAATCACCCCCGATTGTCAATGATGGCATCATGTTCGTCACGACACCGGAAGATCAGCTACTGGCGGTGGATGCCAGGACAGGTGAACTGCTCTGGCGACATCGGCGTGAGCTGCCTGAAGATATCCGCCAAGGCCATCGGACAAACCGGGGCGTAGGTCTCTACGGCGATCGGGTCTTCTTCACGACGCACGATGCGTTTGTGGTGGCATTGGACGCGATGTCGGGTGATGTAGCGTGGGAGCGTGCTGTTGCAGACTATCGAGCCGGGTATTACATGACGATGGCGCCGCTCATAGCCAACGGCAAGGTCATGGTCGGCCCTTCAGGCGGCGAGCGAGGAATTCGTGGATTTGTCACGGCGCTAAATCCAGACACTGGAAATGAGATCTGGAAGTCCTACACCATTCCGGGACCTGGTGAGCCAGGGAATAACACCTGGCCTGGTGACTCCTGGCGTACGGGTGGTGCGCCAACCTGGATCACCGGTTCGTTCGATCCTGAACTGAACCTGACTTATTTGGGCACGGGCAATCCAGGACCGTGGATTGGCGATGCGCGGCCCGGCGACAACCTGTATACGAACTCCGTTCTTGCGTTCGACGCGGACACCGGCGAGCTGAAAGGCTACCACCAGTACCACAGGAACGGATCGTGGGATTGGGACGAGGTTTCAGCACCGCTGTTGATCGACGTCCCACGGGGAGGGAGAACCATCAAGGCCCTCGTGCATCCAGGCCGTAACGGTTACTTATGGCTGCTCGAACGCGCTGCCGACGCCATCACGTTCGTCGACGCTAAGCCCTATGTATATCAGAATGTATTCACAAGCATCGATCAGCAAAGTGGCCGGCCTGCGTACGACCTGGAACGGACGCCAGGCACAGGCCGCCGCGTTACGTTCTGTCCATCGTTATGGGGCGGCAAGAATTGGCCACCAGCCGCTTACAGTCCACAGACCGGTTATCTCTACATCCCGGCGAATGAGAACTTCTGCACCGATATGGAAGGACAAGAAGTTGAGTATCAGCCCGGCCAGGGCTTCACCGGCGCGTCTTCGCGGACTTTCGTAAATGAAGGCGCCGATCACCTGGGAGAGATACAAGCCTGGAATCTCGCGACTGGAGAAGAGGTCTGGACTCACGAGTTCCAGTCACAGAACTGGGGGCCCATCTTGGCGACCGGAGGCGGGCTTGTCTTCACTGGTGGCACGAATGATAGGTACTTTCGCGCGTTCGATGCCGAGACCGGGGAGGTGCTCTGGCAACACCGAACTAACTCCGGTGTCATCGGCGTGCCGGTGTCGTACGCGCTGGATGGGGTGCAGTATGTCGCAGTGCAGTCGGGGTGGGGTGTCGATGCCGCATCAATGCAGCAAGCTGTTAACCAGAGCGGCCGAGTGACACAGGTTCCCCAGGGCGGGGTGGTTTGGGTTTTTGCATTGAGGTAGCGATCCGGACCCTCGACCAAAGAATCTGAGAGTGCGATAACAGCACAACACATAATACGCCGCTCCCCCTGACTTGCGACCGTTATTGCAGCGAGCGCTTATAATAAGTTGAGACACCACAGTTTATGCTCGATACGGCTAGAGAACCCCGGCAAGAGTTTGCACGCCGGTGGTCGTGCTGCCCTCTTGCCACACCGGGGGCCCTTAGGTATAGTGAGTGTTGGTTCAATTCATGTAGTTCTGCCGCGTACATTGTCCTGCTTTGCCCACGTCGCGAGCCGACGAGCTGTCTAGTCTCGATCCCCTCACAGCGCGCGCAAGCAAATGCGCATCGTCACAATGCTGGCGAGCGTTCGCGGATAGATATCTGTTAGGAGGCTCACGATCTCTTCGAGAGTATTTGTTGGAAACCTTAGTTACGAGACGTCCCAAAATGATCTGGAAACCTTGTTCTCGCAAGTCGGTAAGGTCGTTGAGGTCGTCCTTCCGGTGGATCGTGCTACCGATCGGCTCCGTGGGTTCGCCTTCATTGAGTTCAGCGAGCCAGACGCCGTGATGAGTGCGATTGATAAGCTCGACGGCGCCGAGCTCGGCGGCCGGACGCTGCGGGTGAGCGAGGCCCGTGAGCGGGCAGCTCGTCCTTCGTTCGACAGCGGGGGCGGGGGTGAGTCGGGATGGACCAATAATGATCGGCCACGGAAAACGTCGCGACCAAAGGGAAGCCGTCGGGGTGTTCGAGGCCGCAAGCGCGGATTCTAGAGCATCCAGCAATAACTCGCTCTTATTAAGCAATTACTCATGCATACCTGTTTCACCCGTTAACTGTTTGGAGTACGCAAGATGCCAGTAACCGGAACCGTAAAGTGGTTTAATGACAGCAAGGGATTTGGCTTCCTTACTCGCGATGACGGCGAGAAGGATGTCTTTGTGCATCACTCGGCCATCCAGGGCGAAGGCTTCAAGAGCCTAACCGAAGGCCAGAAGGTTGAGTTCGACGTCGTGCAGGGCCAGAAAGGCCCGGCTGCAGAGAACGTCGTCACTGTCGGCTGATGGCGTCGGCAGGCGCTCGCCTATCGCTCTTATTAAGCAATTACTCATGCATACCTGTTTCACCCGTTAACTGTTTGGAGTACGCAAGATGCCAGTAACCGGAACCGTAAAGTGGTTTAATGACAGCAAGGGATTTGGCTTCCTTACTCGCGATGACGGCGAGAAGGATGTCTTTGTGCATCACTCGGCCATCCAGGGCGAAGGCTTCAAGAGCCTAACCGAAGGCCAGAAGGTTGAGTTCGACGTCGTGCAGGGCCAGAAAGGCCCGGCTGCAGAGAACGTCGTCACTGTCGGCTGACGGCGTCGTCAGACGCTCGCTCGCCTACGGGTTATGGAACGGGTACGCGCTCTTTAAGCGGGGTTGCTACGCCCGCTGTTGAAATTCAACGGTAGTTCGGTGTGCGATCCCGTAACCGTACTTCGCCGAATTCCCGTAGTCCAAGCCGAACGGTATCACCAGTTCAGGGCGGCTTCTTTTTTTGGGGTTTCGGTCCAAGGGTTTTCTCACCGGCCGATATCAGACCGGCAGGGAGCCGCCGGTTCAAGTTTCAACAGCTAGTAGGGCAATCCTCTCTTTGGGTTCCCTGAAGCCGCTGGAGGCAACGAGCGTGCTCGTCCTCTCCGGTTTATTCAACACTGGTCCCTGAATCGGATAATTAGGGAGTCTAGGGGAGGAATGCACCTGCCCCCACGCCTTATTCTGGCCTAGTAGTTATTCAACTTAGCAAGACCCGTTAAGAAAACGATACAGAGGGTCTGGAGGTCAGCGACATGAAACAGCGCAAACACGATACCAAGCGGCGGAAGTTTCTTCAGGTCGCGCCGATGGCCTTGGTGGGCACGTCGGTCATGCCGCATTCCTCGAATTCTAGCCAAGTAGTCGGCACGAGCCTGACGCCAAAGACAATCGGTTGCGCCGAGCTGGTGGCGGGGTTGGAATTCTCGGAGTCAGAGCGCAAGCAAATCCTGCCGTCTGTCGAGAACAATGTCGAGCGCTACGCCCGGTTGCGTCAGCTCGAATTAACGTATGATGTGGAACCTGCCACGGTCTTTCATCCCTATCAGGCCAGTAACCGCCCCACCGGCGCAGCGACACCGAATGCCAAGTTACCGGTGAGTAGCGTGGACCAGGTTCTGGTCCGACCCGTTATTGAAGAACTCGCGTTCCAGCCTGTGACGGTGCTGTCGAACGTGATTAAGCGCCGAGAGGTGACGCCGACCGACCTCACGCGGATGTATTTGGCTCGGCTCAGGCGATACCGGGAGTCGATCAACTGTGTGGTGACGTTGACCGAAGAGCTGGCGCTCAAGCAGGCAGCCGCAGCTGACCGTGAGCTGGCTGCAGGTCGATACCGCGGGCCGTTACATGGTATCCCGTGGGGGGCTAAGGATTTGTTCGCCACGAAAAGTATTCGCACGACTTGGGGAGCACGCCCGTTTGAGAATCAGGTCATCGACGTCGATGCCACTGTGGTGGAACGCTTGCGCGACGCAGGTGCGGTGCTCGTGGCGAAGCTAGCTGTGGGTGCGCTGGCTCGAGGCGGCGTCTGGTTCGGGGGTGCGGTCCAGAACCCGTGGGATTTAAACCAAACCGTGAACGCCTCATCTGCCGGACCTGGCGCTGCCGCGGCGGGTGGTCTGGTGGCCTTCTCTGTGGCGTCCGAAACGCGCGGCTCGATTATCTCAACGTCAAATCCATGCGGCGTGACAGGTTTACGATCAACCTATGGCCGGATCAGTCGCTATGGTGTGATGGCGGCGAGTTGGACCATGGATAAGATTGGACCGATGTGCCGTAGTGTCGAGGACTGCGCACACGTCTTTAACGCGATCTATGGATCAGACGGTCGTGACGATGCGGTTGTGGATGCTCCGTTCGAATGGCCGCCGAAGCGGTCCTTGTCGCAGATGCGTCTGGGATATGTTCAGCAGGAGTTCGAGGACCCTCCTCCCAGTGCGCCTGAGCGCGAGCGAGACCTGTGGCCGATGTGGCGTCCCGTGTGGGCTTCAGCGTTGGAAACACTTCGATCGGCCGGTGCCGTGCTCCAGCCGATCGAGCTACCGGCGTTTCCGCACCGCCTGCTTCAGATCATTCAGAGTGTTGAGTCCGCGGCTCTTTTTGACGATTTGACGCGCAACCGGGAATTAGACAGCCTGACAGAAAACGGCTCGCCAGGGAGTTTTCGATCATCAAGTTTTATTCCGGCGGTGGACTACGTGCGAGCCCAACGGGCGCGCAAACTGCTGATGCGCGAGATGGATCGCTTGATGACAACATATGACGCGTTCGTATCACCGCCACGCAGCGAGGGGCTGCAGTTCACGAGCTTTACTGGTCATCCGGCTCTTGTGCTGAAGGCTGGGTTCGCACAGGGAGTGCCAGTCGGAGTCATGTTTACTGAGCGATTGTTCGACGAAACCTCGGTGTTGCAATTGGGCATGGCGTTCGAAGGTTCGACGAGATGGCACACAATGAACCCGGCACTAGGCTGAAAAGAGTTGAAATAAGACACCCCCGTCCTTTTCTACGCTATTGACAGCAAGAATCAGACTAAGAAGGATCCCCAGGAGGCTTAAAAGCAACGGGAAGGCGATCTGGCTAGACAGCAACGCGCGACAATCCGAGGTGTTCTGCTGCCTTGTTGGCCTTTCCCCATAGTACAAGACGGACCACAAGATGCAGCCGAGCCGGCGTGAGTTCCTAAGGGTCGTTGCCGCGGCATGTGGAGGGGTGCCAGCAGGAGTTTCTGCGCAGCGCCTGGCCGTAGGCGCACAATTTGTGGGACACGTGCCTCTTCGTCGTCCCAAGGGATATTTCCAGGGTGCACCGCCTCCATTGCCGCTTGATACACGGTTAGGCTCTGGTCCGACGACTCGATTACTTACTGATCTTTCGACGCTCGACGAACAAAGTTTAATCACTCCGAATGAGCGGTTCTTTATCCGGACGGGTTGCGCAAGACCGATTACAACGAATCCACCCGCACGGTTGCACATAGGGGGACTCGTGGACCGGCCGCAGACGTTCCAGTGCTCAGATTTGGCCGACTTTAGCCGGCCGACTGGCACTCATCTTATTGAATGTTCAGGTAATGCTGATGCGGCAAATTTTGGCCTGATGAGCTCGGCCAAATGGATCGGCGTTCCGATGAGCTTATTGCTAGAGATAGCGCGTCCACGCCAGGGTGGAACACGGGTTCTGGTGGTCGGGCACGATGGACCCGGTGAGCTCTCTGACCGACAGCAGGATGGAGCGAGCTGGGCATTCTCTCGGGAGGAGTTAGAACGTGCCAATGCCTTCCTTGCTACGAGGATGAACGATCTTCCCCTTTCGTGTGACCACGGCGCGCCGCTTCGTCTCGTGGTCCCAGGGTGGTACGGGTGTGCTTGCATTAAGTGGGTGAGTCGCATCGATGTTGTTGGGGGAGAGACAGAAGCCACCCCGCAGATGCGAGCATTTGCTGGTCGGACTCATCAACATGGCACACCTCGCCTAGCTCGCGACTACGCACCTGCGCTGATTGATCACGCGGCCGTGCCGGTTAGGGTCGAACGTTGGGTTGTTGATGGGCGTCTCATCTGCCGCGTGGTTGGCGTGATGTGGGGTGGCACACGGCCAACGAATGCGCTCTGGATCCAGTTTGGAGATCAGGCGCCATTCAGGCCGGTTGATGAATGTCTCCTGCCCGCGACAACTGCGACGTGGACCTTATGGTCCCACGTATGGTACCCGACTGCGCCTGGACGGTATCAAATTGCTCTGGAAGTCAACGATCGCAGCATCCGGACGAGACGCCTGGATCACCGTTTCTACGTTCGAGAGATAGAGCTTGAAGATGTCTAACACAAATGAGTGACAACCTAGGGGTAATAGAGATGAGACGAAAACACATCGTGAGTTGGGTCGCGGCCGTGATGGTTTTAATCGGAGCCGGCCAGCAACTGTTGACGGATAGGATCGAGGCTAACGCGCAATCCGCTACTCAAGCACCGAAATTCGTGATGGAACCCGGTTGGCTGAAAGCGCCGACGAAGTGGACCATTGGCTATCTTTCCAGTGTGTCAGTCGATCAAGACGATCATGTGTGGATTCTACAGCGGCCGCAGGGCGATGACCTGTGGCCACTTGAAGATAGAGGGAGGATGGGACCTCCGGTGATGGAGTTCGATGTAGACGGCAACTTCATTCAGGGGTGGGGAGGTCCAGGCGCCGGATACGAATGGCCGCAGCGCGAGCACGGGATTCATGTGGACTATAAGGGAAACGTATGGATCGGAGGCAACTACTGCGCTGGCAGGCGTTACCCTGGCCGCATGCCTGTGTCCGATGATCACCTGCTGAAATTTACCAGGACTGGTGAGCTGCTCATGCAGATTGGGCAGAGGGGCGGAAGTTTGGGCAACGCCGATATCAAGAACCTAGCATTGCCATCTGACGCATTCGTGTTTCCGGAAACGAATGAGGTCTTTGTAGCTGACGGGTATGTTAACCATCGGATTATCGTGTTCGACGCCGACACGGGGCTATTCAAGCGAATGTGGGGCGCCTTTGGGAATGAGCCGCTTGACAACATTCAGTGTCCCCCACACCGAAGACCACTCCAGCCGTTGGGAGAAGAAGGAACAGTGGGACCTGATCAGCTCGACATCGTTCACGCGGCCAAGGTGTCCAACGATGGACATGTGTACGTAGCGGATCGCCAAAATAATCGTGTTCAAGTCTTTACCGTGAAAGGCGAATACGTGGAGCAAGTGTTCATCGGAAGAGGCACCCCTGACCGTCGAACGGCATCGAGCCTCGCATTCTCAGCTGATCCGTCACAGCAATTCTTGTACGTCGCAGGTAACCAACGTATCGCAATTCTCGACCGGAAGACCCTTGAGGTGTTGGGCACCTTTGGTGAGGACGGCATACATCACCACATTACAGTCGATTCAAAGGGGAACATTTATTCAGCTCGTCTCGGAGGCGGCCGGTTCGGTGGCCAGGGACCAGGCCGAGATCTAGAGAAGTGGGTGTTGCAACCGTAGCTCGAAGGGCTGCGTGCGGTATAGCCTCATGGGCTGCTGTCAACTCACGATCGAATAGGGGTTTGAGAATGTACTTGCTGGTCGGACGAGCCTGGACTCTGCCGATGGCTAGTCATGGACTAGGTGACGTTCAGCCGGAGACGGGTTTTGGCGTTAAGACGAACTCGGGACTCTCCGGGACGTCGGCATCGATCCGAAGCTCGCCTAGCCGGCGCCAAAGATTCGTTCCGGTCTTCTGCTCCGAGGTTTCCACTACCATCACGAGGAAACTTGATCCGGGCTTCGTCCCAAGCAGCGCTCCTGGTCATCCGGTAGACAATTAAGCGTGCCAGCCTGGACGAATCACTTTCGAACAAGGAGACACCGATTCGTCGCTCGTCCTGCTTGAGCGCATTAAGGGTTGCGCGGGTGCCATTTCGCGTTTCCAGAACCACGGAATGCTGGCCAAGCTAGAGGGTGTCTCGAAGCAGCCTTCTGTATCAGGAAGAAGAAGATGATGCCGAGGATGGCCAGGACACTTGGCGTGAAAATCCTATCTAGGGTGCCAGGTTGGCAGGACGGTTTTTGGCGAAGAACGGTAAGCATGGAACGATCTTGGCATAGACGCTACTTACCGGCCATTGAAAAGAGGCATGTTCCTCTAAGTGACCCAATGTATTAGGGTATTTAGCGGGCGCAATTAAGAGATGACCGGTCAACTATTAAAACTTTCATATTCGGCACCTTATTTTTCTGCGGATTTTCTCCAAAATTATTGGTAAAATTCGCATAGTTGAGGTGAAAAGACTGTCTCTCATAGGGGTTAATGGATTGTTTAGAAACAGATTTTGTGCGGTGAACTGGGCCGCCCAAGCCGATACCCATTATGGAGACCGGTAACACCGGTATATAGGGGAGCTAACGAGTTGGTGAAAGATGATCGAAAAGAAGTTGTGCTGGAGCTGGTAACGCTTGGGCAAGAGCGAGGCTTACTGTCGCTCGATCAGGTGCTTGAGCACGTTTCTGGTGACCTTGATGCAGAAGATTTGAGTTCATTATTGCAGGAATTGGAAGCCCGGGGTATCGAAGTCGAAGGTGGCGAACACCAGGTAGAGAGTACCGCCGCAGCCCGTACGACATTGCGCGTTACTTCGGAACAACCCGAAGTGCACACGGCCGGCGATGAAACAGATCAGGGCCAAGACCTGGTTCGCACTTATCTTCGCCAGATGAGCCGAGTGCCGTTGCTTACGCGTGAGGGCGAGGTTGCTATCGCGAAGCGGATCGAGCGTGGTGAGAAACGCGTGGCGATGGCGCTGTCGCGAAGTTCCATCATCACTCGGTACGTGGTGCACCTAGGCGAAGAGGTCCGAGCTGGTGAACGGATGTTGCGGGATACGATGGTGCTGCCGGATAGCGAATTGACGGAACGACAGTTGGCTAATCGGGCGAGGTGTTTCCTTGCCCAGGTGGATTCAGTCGAATTGGCGAGTAAGGAACTGTCACGGCGTGAGTCTCGTGCGGCAGCGGCGCGCAAGCGTTACCGACGGAGGTCCAAGCGAACGACTTGGCGTGTGCTTCGGGCTCGGGTCGATGTGTCGAGGGCTATCCGAGCGATTCAGTTCGTACCTGCCGTTCGACGTGAATTTAGAGAACTCGTCGATAGCGCAGTTGCCAAGTTTCGCCAGGCGGAGCGATTAGCCAGCCAAGCGGAGTCTCGGAAACGCCGCCGGAGCGGCGACCGAAAGACTGGTGAGGTGCGGGACGCGCAGAAAAACCTTTCGAAAAGGCTCCGTGAGTTTGGCGAGATCACTGATGAGCTCGCGCGGATTCAGAATACCATTGAGAACGGAAGAGCCAAGGCTGACGAGGCACGTAAGGAACTGACTGAAGCCAACTTGCGTCTCGTCGTTTCGGTGGCGAAGAAGTACGTGAACCGTGGGCTGGCGTTCCTCGATCTGATTCAGGAAGGCAACATCGGTCTGATGCGTGCTGTCGACAAATTCGACTATCGTCGCGGGTTTAAGTTCTCGACGTATGCAACCTGGTGGATCCGCCAGGCGATCACCCGTGCTATTGCCGATCAAGCGCGCACAATCCGGATCCCGGTACATATGATCGAAACGCTGAACAAACTGAACCGTGCGGCGCAGACACTGACTCGAGACCTTGGGCGTGAGCCAACACCGGTGGAATTAGCCGAACGTGCAGACTTGCCAATAGCGGTCGTCCGGAAAGCCAGAAAGATCGCACAAGCGGTCGTCTCACTGGACTCGCCCATTGGTGACAGCGATGAGAGCACATTCGGTGATTTCATTGAGGATCGGTCGGCGATTAACCCGGCGGAAGCGACGATTGCGTACGATCTTCGGCGACAAACGGAGAGTGTGCTCGAGACCCTAAGCCCGAAGGAGCGCGAGGTCATTCGGATGCGGTTCGGGCTGGTTGATGGAGCCGAGCCGACGCTGGCGGAGCTGGGGGAGAAGTTTTCGCTCACGCGCGAGCGGATCCGACAGATCGAGGCGGCAGCGTTACGCAAGCTAAGGGAGCCGTCTCGTAGCCGGCGTCTGACTGCCTTCGTCGAGCCACGCGGTACAGGGCCGTCCGATCGGGGTCGTCAGGACGACGAGTTGCAAGATGAGTTGACTGAACAGGGCGTGGTGGCGTAGGGCTCTAACGCCGAGATAGGACTCAGGAGAAAATTTAGGGCTAACGCAACGTCTTGAGCGGCATAACCAGCAGGATTCCTTCTGCGTCCTATCTCTAACTTCCCCACGTAATTCCACCAAGTTCAAAGCGACACCTTCAGGCTAAGATTCTTTGGCATCGTACCAAGTGGTGACTGTACACACGTTATGAACGTTTTTGTTCTCGACGGCACCTACGAGCTGTTTCGTCACTTCTATGCCGTGCCGTCAATCAGCGACCACGACGGCAACGAAGTGGGGGCGGTTCTTGGCGTTATTGGCTCGGTGCTGGGGATGCTAGAAAATAATGTTACCCATCTGGGGGTAGCGACTGACCACGTAATCGAGTCGTTTCGAAATAAACTCTGGCCTCACTATAAAAAAGGCACGGGGATCGAGCCGGCACTGATTGCGCAGTTTGAACCGCTCGAAGACGTGTTGGATGCGCTCGGAGTGGTTGTTTGGAGAATGGTCGAGTTTGAAGCCGACGATGCTTTAGCATCGGCAGCCGTGCGCGCAGCGGAGGATCCCAGGGTTGAACAGGTCTTTATCTGTACGCCAGATAAAGACCTCGCACAGTGCGTTCGTGATCGGCGTATCGTGCAGTTTGATCGACGAGCTGGCACGATTCGAGATGCTGATGGAGTGCGCAAGCGTTTCGCTGTGGATCCGGCATCGATTCCAGACTATCTGGGACTTGTTGGCGACACAGCCGATGGATTTCCGGGGCTCCCGGGCTGGGGAGCCAAATCGGCCGGAACGGTCTTGGGTCGCTACGGTTGTCTTGAGGATATTCCAAACGATGCAGGCGCTTGGGACATCACGGTTCGGGGAGCAGAGAGATTGGCACGGACGCTAACTGAACAACGGGAGAGTGCCGAGCTTTTCCGGACACTCGCCACGCTGCGGACTGACGTTCCGGTGTTTACGTCGGTTAGCGAGCTCGAGTGGGCCGGCCCAAAGCCGGGGTTCTTTGATGTCTGCACTCAGCTCAACGCGCCTGGGTATTTCCGGAGGGCGCAGGCTGTGGTAGAAGCCCGCTCCGCGGTGTCGCAACCGCGGGACGAGTTGTCGAGATCAAACAGCAGGGACGCAGGATGATCACTGGAGATAGCCCGTGGTGTGTTCAGGACTGGAAATCGCGGCAGTATAGAATTGAACGCATGCTCCACATGCTTTACTGGGCGACTGATCTGGACTCTATCGCAGAACAGTCTCTATCACGAATTTGAGAAGATGGGACAGCTGGGCCTAGGCAAGGCTGCATTATTGGTGAGAAAAGTCTAACGAGAGCAACTTTGTCTGCGATCATCAAGATACCCTGCAGGCATTCGAAATCGCGTCAGCGGTCAAGCATCAGCTGGCTAGGTTGATCCGATTAATGGAACAAACCGGATAATTTCTACAAGAGACGCCTTATGTCGATCATCAAATGTGAAAGAAGGCGCTGGGTGTTGGCATCAGTTTGTCTGGTGGCGTCGCTTATCACCGCCGCCTGTCAGCCGTCAGTGGCCCCGGCCGATTTAGTTCTCAGCAATGGCAAGATCGTCACCGGCGACGATGTTGTTGCTGAGGCTGAAGCAGTTGCCGTGCGAGGCGACCGGATTATTGCCGTCGGCCGGAATGCCGACATTAACCGCTATGTGGGTCCCACGACCGAGGTTTTGGAACTTGAGGGAAACCTGGCCATTCCTGGATTTATCGAAGGCCATGGACACTTCCTCGGGATTGGCGATCAGAAGTTACAGCTCAACTTTATGGACGTCGAGTCATTCGACGCCATGGTTGCAATGGTTGAGGACGCAGTAGGCCAAGCCCAACCTGGTGAGCTGATTCGGGGACGTGGTTGGCATCAGGATAAATGGGACTCAGTACCGGAGCCGAACGTAGCAGGACTCCCACTCCATGACTCGCTCAGTGCGATATCACCGAACAACCCAGTTGTACTGCGCCACGCTAGCGGCCACGCTACCTTCGCGAATGGTAAGGCGATGGAGATGTCTGGAATTACCCGTGACACGCCAGACCCGCCTGGCGGTGAGATTGTCCGAGACGCTGATGGAGACCCGACAGGTGCATTTCGAGAAACTGCCTCGCGTCTATTGGATGCCACCCGCCGCAACTCGATACCGCCCGATCCACGACGACAGGCAGAGCTTGCGGTTGAGGAAGTGCTTTCGAAGGGGATCACCAGTTTTCAAGACGCGGGCTCGTCATTTGAGGCTATTGATCTCTATAAAGAGATGGTGGACGACGGTACGCTCGGCGTTCGCTTGTGGGTGATGGTGCGAGAGTCGAACGAACAGTTGGTCACCAACCTGGCTGACTACCGAGTTGTCGGCTACGGTGACAATCGACTAACCGTGCGCGGGGTGAAACGTGCCATAGACGGTGCGCTTGGCTCGCACGGTGCTTGGTTGCTCGAGCCGTATGTCGATCTGCCGGAAAGTGCCGGTTTAAATACGACACCACTCGACGAGCTAGAGGAGACGGCGCGTCTGACGATTAAGCACAATTATCAGTTTTGTGTCCACGCCATCGGCGACCGCGGTAATCGAGAGGCGCTCGATATCTTTGAACGAGTATTTGCGACAGCTGGCGGCAACACCGAACGGCGCTGGCGAATTGAGCACGCACAGCATCTACACCCAGACGACATTCCACGTTTTTCAGAACTCGGGGTCATCGCGTCGATGCAGGCGGTGCATGCAACATCCGATGGGCCGTGGGTTCCAGATCGGCTTGGTGATAAGCGGTCTGAGGAAGGTGCCTACGTCTGGAAAAAGCTTTTGCAGTCTGGGGCTGTCGTTGTGAACGGTACCGACGCGCCAGTTGAAGACGTTAGCCCGATCGAAAGTTATTACTCGACCATCTCTCGAAGATTGAGTGATGGAACAGTTTTCTATCCGAACCAGCGCTTGAGCCGGATGGAGGCCCTTAAGACCTACACGCTAAACGCCGCGTATGCAGCGTTTGAGGAAGATCTCAAGGGATCGATCACCCCAGGTAAACTGGCCGACATCACTGTGCTGTCGAAAGACATCCTGACGATCCCGGAGGAGGAAATTCCAACCACTGAGGTCCTCTATACGATCGTCGGCGGCGAAGTCGCTTATCGGAAACCATAGCGAGAGAGGGGTGATTTCGACAAGGATGGTTTCCAGCGTCTCCGTGCTTTTCCTACGGGCCTTTGCTGCCTTCCACGTTTGTGTCTTGAGCGCGTGTCAAGACATCAGGAATAATGGAAGGTCCTCTCCCACCGCTACGGAATTTAGGGGACTGCCCCGTTTAGCTTGAGGGCTTTGGCGATGGACGCGGTTTCGGCAAAACCGATGATCGAAGCAAGGAACCTTAGTAAGCACTACGGTCCATTCGTCGCCGTCCACGAAATTTCGTTCTCCATTCCAGAAGGCCAGATAGTCGCCTTTCTCGGCCCAAATGGCGCCGGCAAGACGACGATGATGCGCATGCTCACAGGGTATTTGGCGCCGAGTGAAGGCACAGGGACGATTGCCGGTTACGACGTCCGTGCTAATCGAATCGAAGCCTCAAGACACCTCGGGTATCTCCCGGAGAACGGTCCGCTTTATCCCGACATGACGCCACTGGAGCTGTTGACCTTCTTCGGTGAAACCCGCGAACTGACGTCGGCAACACTGAAACAACGTCGCGATGCTGTCATTGAGTTGTGCGCATTGGAACTGGTCGTCGAAAAACCGATTCGCAAGCTGTCAAGGGGCTACAAGCAACGGGTTGGGTTAGCCCAAGCACTACTTCACGACCCGGATGTCTTGATCATGGATGAGCCGACGGCCGGCCTCGATCCGAACCAGATCAAACAATTTCGCGACAACATTATGCGGCTCGGTCGGACCAAGACCCTGCTTATCTCGACACACATCCTGCACGAGGCCGAGGCGATAGCCGATCGTGTGCTGTTGGTAAATAACGGACGCCTCGTGTTCGACGGACCACTGGTTGAACTAGAAGAAGACGGGTCGCTCGAACGGCCGTTTTATCGGTTGACGGATGACGGAGCGGTGGCAGCGAGTTGTGATGAGCCGCCGCCGTGGGATAAAGAGGATGTGGTTTAAATTTAATGAAGAACAGGCTTAATTTTTCGATCGTTAAGGCACTGGCGAAGAGAGATCTTCGCTTGTACTTTAGCAATCCTACTGGTTATGTCTTTATCACCCTATTCATTTTCCTGAGCGCAGCGGCCGCGTTCTGGCAGGATCGTTTCTTCCTACAGAACCTCGCTAACCTTGACTCGCTGAATGCCGTGTTTCCGTACCTGCTGCTGTTCTTCATCCCGGCACTCACGATGGGCGTCTGGTCCGAAGAAAAGAAGCATGGTACCGATGAGTTGCTACTGACTCTACCGGTAACCGATCTTGAGGTGGTACTCGGTAAGTATCTTGCGGTGCTTGGAATCTACACTGCCTCGCTAGTCCTCTCATTAAGTCACATCGTCGTGCTGTTCTATTTGGGGAGTCCGGATCTTGGCCTGATGGTCAGTAACTACTGTGGGTACTGGTTTGTCGGAGCGGCGTTGATCGCCGTTGGCATGCTGGCGTCGCTCGTGACTAGCAACGCTACCATAGCCTTCATAGCGGGAGCGGTGTTTTGCAGCGTGCTGATCAGCACAAGCACGGCGGTTTGGACGTTCAGCCCGGGGATGGCCCGCTTCCTTGAGTTAGGCGGGGTCTTTGTTCATTTCGAAGATTTCGCCAAGGGTATCGCAAGTCTAACAAGCGTGTTCTATTTTCTCTCGGTGGCCGCGTTCTTCCTCTATCTAAATGCGCTTGTGCTCAGCCGGCGTCATTGGCCTTCGAGGGCTAACGGCTACCCAATGTGGGTACACTATGTGGTGCGGGCCGTGGCCATTGCGGTGGCACTCATCAGTATCGGCACCGTGCTGACCAGGACGAGCTTGCGTCTCGATGTCACGGCTGAGCGGCTGCATTCGTTAAGCGATGAGACACGCACATTGCTTGCCGAGCTTCCCACTGATCGACCGGTCTTCATCCAGGCGTTTATCAGCCCAGAGGTGCCTGAACCACTCGTTCAGACCCGGCAGAACGTCATAAGCTTGCTCGAAGAGATCGATGTGCTGGCGGGCTCTCGCGTAGAGGTGCTTATCAACGACACCGAGTCGTTTACCGATGCCGCGCGAGATGCACGCCAGACGTTTGGCATCCTGCCAAGGCGAGTTCGCGACGTTAGCAGTGTCCGGTCTGAGGTGCAGGAGGTCTTCCTCGGACTGGCGTTCACCTGTGGAGCTGAAGAGCAGGTAATCGGTTTCTTTGACCGAGGGCTGCCTGCTGAATACGAAATCATGCGCAGTATTCGGGTGGTCACCGGAACCGAACGTAAGACGATCGGGATTGTCCGGACGATGATCAACTTAACTGGAGACACCAACTTCCAGCAAAACCAGTTCACGCCGCAATGGTCTGTGGTTAACGAATTGCGGAAGCAGTACGAGGTGTACGATGTCGATCCGGACTACCGGATTAGCCAGGACATGGATGCCATCTTGGTTCCGCTTCCCTCGTCGCTTCAGACCGACCAAATGGCAAACCTTACCGATTACATCCGGAGCGGAAAGCCGGCCATGATTCTAGTCGATCCCCTGCCAGCGGTGGACCCAAGTTTGTCGCCTACCGAGTGGGTCGGTGATGGTAATCCATTCACGTATCCACCAGGAAGCCCTCGACCGGGACCGCGTGGCAATGTCCAGCGATGGATCATGGATCTTGGGGTGGACTGGGAGCCGACCAGGATTCTCTGGGACAGCTACAACCCACATCCAGAGTTGGCGCACTTGCAGGCGGAGGTGGTATTTCTTGGTGCTGGCAACGAGAATCAGGCGACGTTCAATCTCAACAACCCGGTCGCGTCCAAGCTCCAGGAACTCGTTTTTCTGTTTCCTGGATTTCTCCAGCCGGTCGAAGATGAAACATACGAATTCGAACCGCTGCTGCGGTCGGGTAAGGTGTCTGGCACCAATGGCTACTTTTCGGTCGTCGGGCAGACGCCGTTTGGGCCTCAGATAAACCCGAACCCGCCGCGTCGACCGGACGCTCAGGACTACGTCATCGCGGCGAGAATTCGGTCATCTGGCAATACGGGAGCGATCGAGATCTCGACATCCGAGGGGGACGGTGACGCCGAGGATGAGGCTGACGTAGAGGAAGCTGACAGCGCATCTCCGATGCAGAAAGATCAAATCGACATGATCGTGGTGGCAGACCTCGACTTTGTCGGCGAACAGTTTTTTGCCATCCGCGAGCAGGGTCCATCTGGATTGAGCTTTGACAACGTCACCTTCTTCCTAAACGCGATGGATATGCTGGTTGGTGATAACTCCTTCATTTCGCTACGCAGCCGGCGCGCTCGACATCGGACGCTCGAGCGGGTAGAAGCGCAGACGGCCGAATTTATTGAGCAGCGGACTGTTGAAGAGCAGCGGGCCGAAGCGGACGCGGAAGCGGCACTGAAAAAGGCGCAGGTTCGATTGAACCAGCGGGTCGGTGAGCTGCAGAGCCGAACCGACATCGACGTGCAAACGATGCAAATCATGGTACGCAACCTCGAAGAGGTTGAAAGCCGGCGTCTTGAGGCTCTCGCAACCAACATCAACGCGGAGCGAGAGACAAAGGTTCAGTCGAGTCAGGAGAATATGGAGCGGAAGATTCGTCAGATACAAACCTCCATTAGGAGCGCGGCAGTTCTGATTCCGCCGATTCCGGTTGTGGCTTTTGGCGTCTGGATCTTCATCCGTCGGCAGCGGCGCGAGCGGGAAGGAGCGGCCGCAGCCCGCCGCTTTATAGATTGACCTGAGGATCTAAGGAATGACGCGATGAGTGAGTTAAGGAAGACCCTACGCATTGGCGGGATTGCGATCCTTCTCGTGATCGTGGCGGTTGTGACGACTCCCAGGCGAGCGACACCAGATGCATTTTTTGACGTTGGAGAACCGTTCTTCCCGGAGTTCACTGATCCGGACATGGCGGCGACGCTCGAAGTGATCGAGTTCGACGAGGAGACTGCAACTGCCATCCCCTTCGAGGTTACGAATCGCGGTGGGCTCTGGACTATCCCGTCGCACCATGACTATCCAGCGGACGGTGGAGAACGGCTGGCGACCGCAGCCGCCGACGTTATGGGGCTTGTCAAGGACGACTTTCGGTCAGGCAACGTTTCCGATCACGAAGCGCTCGGTGTTATCGATCCGCTCGACGAAACAGTGACGGCCCCGGGTGGACGAGGCACCAGGATTACCTTCAAGGGCGAAAGCGGGAAGAGACTGGCCGACTTACTCGTCGGCAATGAACTTCCGGAGCGCCAGGGGCTTCGTTTCGTGCGGGTGCCCGATCAAAAGCGTGTCTACGTTGCGAGGTTCAGGGCTGACATCTCGACGCGTTTCGAGGATTGGATCGAAACCAACCTGCTCGAGGTGGAACGGGAGCAGGTGGAGCATATTGTCCTGAACGAGTACCGGCTCGATGAACGGCTGCAGACGGTCGTGCGGCGGGGTGAGTTCATCCTCAACAAGATCGAAGAGGATAACTGGCAGGCCAACCGTGTGCCAGTCGGTCAGGAAGTTGACTTTGTTCAGGTAAATCTTCTCGTGGGCGCGATCATTGACATGAAGATCGCCGGTGTTCGGCCAAAGCCACTTGGGATGGCCGGAAACTTATTGGAGGCCGCTAGGATGGGCGCGATCAGCCAGGCGGACGTTCGGGTGCTTACAAGCCGTGGCTTCTTTCCGACCCCTGATGGTGGGTTGCTTTCGAACGAAGGCGAGTTACTCGTGCGCACCAATGACGGGGTGCTGTACACTCTTCGCTTTGGCGAGATCGTTTACGGTCGAGGCGACGCGGTACTGCTTGGCGATGACACCAGCGACGACCGGGAGACTGGACCAGGCGAGAACCGTTACGTGTTCATCACTGCGGAGTTTGATGCGGCCGGCTTGGGACCAGAGCCGCCTTTGTCAGACGTTGACGCCCACCAGTCCTGGGAACGGCGCGTACGAGAGGGTGAACAGAAATCTGAACGACTCGCCACCCGTTTCTCGAACTGGTACTATGTCATCGGTGCCGATAGCTATGAGCGGATTCACAAGCCGAGCAGTGAATTTCTGAAAAACATTAAGGGATCGTAGAAACAGTACAATTGCTTAATGGGTCAGACCCTCCTTCAAAAAGTCTGGGATCTCCATACCGTTCGGCAACTGCCGACCGGTCAAACGCAGCTCTTTATCGGTCTGCACCTGATTCACGAAGTCACCACGCCGCAAGCGTTTGACATGCTCCGTGCCAGCGGTAAGAGTGTGGCGTTTCCGGACCAGTCCTACGCGACTGTTGATCACATCGTGCCTACACTCGATCAACATCGCCCGTTTGCTGACGAGCTCGCCGAGTTGATGATGGCGACACTCGAACGCAATGTGAAGGAGCACGGCATCCGGTTCTCTGACCTTTCGACTGACGGCCAAGGTATCGTCCATGTCATTGGGCCAGAGCTCGGGTTAACACAACCCGGAATGACAGTGGCGTGCGGCGACAGCCACACCTCTACGCATGGAGCCTTTGGTGCCGTGGCCTTCGGAATCGGCACATCCCAGGTGCGAGACGTGCTTGCCTCACAGTGTCTAGCGATCGACCCGTTAAAGGTCCGGCGCATCAGTGTAAGAGGGATGCTCAAGGCCGGAGTGTTCGCCAAGGACGTCATCCTCGAGATCATCTCGAGGCTTGGTGTGCAAGGTGGAGTGGGCTACGCGTACGAATATGGTGGGCCGGCCGTTGATCGAATGAGCATGGACGAGCGAATGACGATATGTAACATGTCGATCGAGGGTGGCGCGCGGGTTGGCTACATCAACCCGGATGAAACAACTTTCGCGTACATTGAAAATCGCAAATATGCACCACAGGGTGACGCATTCGAGCGGGCCAAGCGGTGGTGGGCGTCGATGGCTTCCGATCCAGACGCCAAGTATGAAGACGAGGTGATTATCGATGGTGACGCGATCGAGCCGCGTGTGACCTGGGGAATCAATCCCGGGCAATCGATCGGTATCACCGAGCGCGTCCCCGTACCGAGCGACACCGAAGGGGTGGAACGCGAGTCGATCAACGAAGCACTGGAGTTTATGGGGTTGATCGCCGGTACACCAATTAGTGGCACCAAGGTGGATGTTGCGTTTATTGGTTCTTGCACCAACTCGCGCCTGTCAGATTTACGAGAAGCCGCGAAGATCATCAAAGGCCATCAGGTTGCGTCGCACGTTAAGGGGTTGGTTGTGCCCGGTTCGAAGAAGGTCCGCCGTATAGCTGAGGATGAAGGGCTCGACAAGATATTCCAGGAGGCTGGTTTCGAGTGGCGAGGCGCTGGCTGTTCGATGTGTCTAGCAATGAACCCAGACCGGCTCGACGGACGCGAGATATGCGCCTCGTCGTCCAACCGGAATTTCAAGGGTCGTCAAGGAAGCCCGACCGGTCGCACACTGTTGATGAGTCCAGCGATGGTTGCTGCAGCGGCAATCGCAGGGGAAGTTGTTGATGTAAGGACGATGCTACCCTCGGAGGTAGAAAGTGGGAGATAGTAGGAATCCGATGGGCTCCGCCACTTCGAGGAGCTTCATTAGCCTTGATTTTTCTTTCGCTTTCTATCTTCTAGATTCTGTGCAACGAATCACACGATGACAGAATTAAGGCGAGTAACACGAGTCGAGGGAACTGCGATTCCGCTGCGAGGCGCAAACATCGATACGGATCGGATCATCCCGGCCCGGTTTCTCAAGGCGATTACATTCGAAGGTTTGGGCAAGCACGTCTTTACGGACGACCGGCAGTCAATGCAGGAGCATCCGTTCTCGGATCCCCGTTATCGAAAGGCCTCGATCTTGCTTGTCAACGAAAACTTTGGGTCCGGTTCGTCACGTGAGCATGCGCCACAAGCGCTCAAGCGATGGGGCATCGCTGCCTGCGTAGGAGAATCGTTCTCTGAAATCTTCCAGGGGAACGCGCTGTCCATAGGGTTGCCATGTGCGACCGTTGGCCAGACTGACATCGAATACCTGATGCAGTGTGTCGAAGAGTCAGCAGACACGCGAATGACGCTGAGTATCCGCGATCTGACGTTGGGGGTACTAGACCGGACCGTAACGGTCAACGTCCCACGCGGCGGTCGCGAGGCATTACTTACCGGACACTGGGACGCTACCGGTTTACTCCTTGATCAATTCGATCAGGTTCGCGCAGTGGCAGAAGGGCTGCCCTACGTCCGAGGGTTTAAGGAAACTTAAGCAGTCGCCGTTATTTTCGCGGAGATCAAGAAGGCCTCCGCGGCGTGAGACATCTCCCCCGACCGGCGGTAGATCAACCGGACACTTCTGGGTAGTCGCAGCTGTGGTACCGTGACTGCCGCGAGTTGTCCGCGCGCTATCTCGGCAGTTGCGCACCGGCGCGGCAGCAGCGCGACTCCAAGTTTCATCTCAACCGCCCGCTTGATACCGTCAAGGCTGGGCAATCCGACCTGGATGTTGATCGATGCGTGACGCTGCTCGTAGAGCTGCAACACTCTCTCACGAGCCGGTGACGGATCGTTATGGGCGATCACGGTCTGGCGGCCAAGCTCGTCCATTGACACCTGATTCCGCTTCGCCAGCGGATGTTTCGGGTGCGTGAGCATCACGAGCTCGTCTTCACCCAACGACACCGACTGAAGTCCCCGTTCGCGTGGCGGAAACGTAAGCACCCCAAAGTCGAGCGTTCGGCTGAGCACTTCTCCAGTAATCTGTCGTGCTGGGAAGCGACGCACTTCGACCTGAGCTTTGGGATGCTCATTCCGAAACCGCTTGATGATCGGAAGAAGTACGTGCACCGTACCCTCATTGGCCCCGATGGTTACTCGACCACGTTTGAGGTCCTGCAACTCTCGTACAGCGTCTTCGGCCTCGTCTCTTAGACGAGTCAACCGCGCGGCGTAGCCCAACAGGATTTGCCCCGCCTGGGTCAGCTGGCCGCCCTTCGAAGATCGGTCGAAGAGCCGCTCGCCGAGTTCATCCTCCAGCCGCTTGATTGCCTGGCTGACCGCCGGCTGTGTGCGGTGGAGGCGCGCCGCCGCCCGTGAGAAGCTACGCTCTGTGGCGACGGTGAGGAACACCTGTAGCTCCAGCAGCTGCATGTTCTTTCCTCTTTCTCAACAGGTATAAGCATAGGTTATGAAAAAATAGGTTCAATCAAAGATGCCAGAAAGGCATTATGAGCCGGGAGAACCGAAGGGCGCATTTAATAATAATTTCTAATGTAGTCGTAATTTTTATAAGCTTGACTTACATCTTGCACCCACGTAAAAAGATTTAAAACTCATGGAATCGTTGGTTTCAGGAGGCAGCGTGATAGACGACAGATTAATAATCTTCGACACGACCCTACGCGACGGAGAACAGTCCCCGGGCTTCTCGATGAACACGGAGGAGAAGCTGCAACTCGCCCGGCAGCTGGAAGCTCTCGGGGTTGACATCCTCGAAGCCGGTTTTCCTATTGCTTCTGAGGACGACGCGCATGCAGTGCAGCTGATCGCGAAGGAGATCCGCCGACCAGTGATTGCCGGACTCGCCAGGTGTAACCCAGTGGACATCGAACGAGCGGGAGAATCAATCAAGCCAGCGGAACGGTCACGAATCCATACTTTCATTGCTACGTCCGACCTGCATCTCAAGCGCAAGTTACGTATCACCCGCGAGCAGTGTCTCAATGCGATTATTGCCGGAATTAGCCAGGCGTGCGACTATACTGACGATGTCGAGTTCTCAGCGGAGGACGCAACTCGCACTGACATGGACTTCCTTTGTCAAGTGGTCGAGACGGCCATCGAGCAGGGCGCCACGACAATCAACTTGCCAGACACGGTCGGCTACTGCACACCGGAAGAGATTGAGGCCTTTTTCACCGAGGTGCAGAACAAGGTGCCGAACGCCGACAAGGCGATATTCAGCACACACTGCCACGATGATCTGGGACTGGCCGTTGCGAACTCGCTGGCAGCACTGAGAGCCGGCGTTCGGCAGGTGGAATGTACGATTAATGGCATCGGCGAACGGGCTGGCAACGCAGCGCTCGAGGAAATCGTGATGGCGACGAAGGTGCGACCGGACCGGCTTCCATACACTTCGAAGATTGAGACCAAAGAGTTATTTCGAACCAGCCAGCTGCTGACGACGTTGACCAACGAGTCAGTACAGGCAAACAAAGCGATCATCGGTCGCAATGCATTCGCGCATGAGGCAGGTATTCATCAGGATGGTGTGATTAAAGATCGCCGTACCTACGAAATCATGACACCAGAAGATATCGGCGTGAAATCGACGCTGGTACTCGGAAAACACTCGGGCCGGCACGCTGTCAAAAAGCGTTGCGAACAACTTGGGTACGAGCTAAGCCGATTCGAGGTAGATCGTATCTATCGGAAAATCATCGCGCTTGCGGATCGAAAGGAAGCGGTCAATGATGAGGAGGTTTCCGCGATCGTAGAGCGTGTGTTGGCATCTGAAAGCAGGACTACTCAGAGCCAGCCGGCCCCCACGAGCGTATAGCCGCATGCAAGCGACGATTGCGCTCCTCCCGGGTGACGGAATCGGTCCGGAAGTCACAGACGCTGCCGCCAAGGTGCTCGAAACCGTCGCGGCTCGGTTTAATCACAGCTTCACACTAACTCGCTGGCCGGTCGGAGCGGCGGCTCTGCGTGTTGGCGATCCGCCGCTTCCAGACTCGACACGCACGGCTTGTCTTGCGGCTGATGCCGTGTTGCTCGGTGCGGTTGGCGATCCGGCGTTCTCTGACGGGCCGAGTAAGCGTCGGCCGGAGACCGCGCTCCTGCAACTTCGGCGAGAGCTTGGGTTGTTCGCTAATCTCCGGCCGGCCAAAGTTTGGCCGGGTCATGAGAACGGAGGTTCCTTAAAGCCAGACTTGATCGCCGGCCTCGACCTGCTCATCGTGCGTGAGCTCACTGGCGGCATCTATTATGGTGAACCGCGTGGACGTACCGATGATGGTCAGGCGGCGTTCAACACCATGCGGTACGACCGCAGCGAAATCGAGCGTATTGCTGAGGTTGCCTTCGTGGCCGCCAGAAAACGTGGGGGACTCGTCACCTCTGTGGACAAGGCGAACGTTCTTGAGGTCTCCAGGTTCTGGCGCGAGGTAGTCACCGATGTGAGCGCGGGGTACCCGGATGTTCGTCTCGAACATCAATATGTCGATTCGTGTGCGCTGCTGCTCGTGACGACTCCCAAGAAATTCGACGTCATTCTGTCTAGCAACCTGTTCGGCGACATTCTGTCAGATGAAGCGGGGGCGGTCGTTGGGTCACTGGGCCTGTTGCCCTCCGCGAGTCTGGGCAGCCGAGGTGGATTGTTTGAACCGGTGCATGGGTCGGCGCCTGACATCGTTGGAAAAGACATAGCGAATCCGGTCGCGGCTATTCTCTCGGCGGCTATGTTACTACGCCACGCCCTTAGCGCAGCCGAGGAAGCCACCGCCATAGAGACTGCTGTGGCTGACGTGTTGACCAGCGGCCTGCGCACGATCGATCTTGCCGGCCATGACTATCCAGGTGAGATCGTGGGGTGTTCAGGAATGACCCGCGCAGTGGTCCAGCGGCTCGCGACTTCCTGACAAGAGCGGAGCCCGGTGAAGCATGCGGAAGATGTGCCACAAATAAAACAAACACATAAAGTTACAAACAAACAAGTTCAAGGATTCGCCAAGGTCTAGAAGTGATCTGACGCCTGTTTTCGTGGCTGACTCAAAACGCTCGGAGATACTTGTGTGCGCCCAAGAATCTAGAGTCTGTCAGCGCGAACGGGTGGCCCCCGTTGCACTCCTAGGCTCCAAAGACACTCTGGATGTTACCTGCCTCATCAGATACTCACGATAGGGGCTAGGGACCAGGTTGCGATCATGACGGTCACGAAGGAACACATATGGATCCGCGCCTTAGCTGTTCCTCTGCTCCTGCTCACCTGCACAGTGCTAGCCAGGGCTCAAATAACACCCGCCCTGATCCGCGAGCGGACTGAGCGTGAATGGTCCGTTAAAGCCGAAAAGATGCGAATGCACCTGCAGTTCTTGATGCAAAAGCATGAAATCGATCTCTGGATTATTCTCAGCCGCGAAAACGTTCCAGACCCAGCATTGGAACTCTTTGGCGGCTATGGCATTACCGGCTGGTACGGCCACCGTAACGCTTATCTTTTCTTCAATCCTGGCGGTGAAGACACACTCGAGGCCACGGCGATCGGGACCCACCTGAGTGATCACATGCACCGTTTCTACGACACGCTCGAGCTGTACGGTGAAGAGGGTCTCGCACCCCATTTACGCCGCTACGTCGAAAAACGAGATCCTGGGGTTATTGCCATCAACCAGTCCCGTACCATTAGCATGGCGGATGGGCTGACAGCCGAACTAAAGGAGTATCTGCTCGCTGCGCTCGGTACGTCGTATTGCAAGCGGCTAACCTCATCGGAGCTCCTATTGGTGGAGTACGTTTCTACTCGCACGCCAGCCGAGCATGTGATCCAGCGAGAAGCGAGTTCAGCAACCTTCGCGATCATCCGACGGGCGCTGTCAAATGAGGTGATCACACCTGGAATAACACAGTTGATCGACGTTCAGTATTGGATTACTGCGGAGTGGAAGCGGCAAGGTTTCGAATTTAATTTCCCAGCCGCACTCAGTCTCCAGCGGGCAGGCGAAGACTCGCTCAACGACTCGGCGAACCCGGTGATCGAACGGGGTGATCTCCTCCATGTCGATTTCGGCGTGCGTAGCTCTGGGATCGTCGCTGACCAGCAGAAAATGGCCTATGTGTTACGTGAAGGCGAGACTGCAGTACCTGATGGTCTGCAGGCAGCGTTCGGGCTGTCGAATGTGATGGCTGACATCATCCGTGATGAGATGAAGGTGGGTCGCACCGGTATCGAGATTAAGACAGCTGCTGAAACCCGAGGCGAGAGCGCGGGGATTGAAGGACTCATCTATTCGCACGTGCAGGGTAACTGGGTTCACGGAGCGGGCGTTTGGATGGTCTCCGATTGGCCGGAGCGGTATGGGGATCACCCTCGCTTCCCGCTGCGCGCGGGCGAGTGGGTCTCGTTAGAATTCTCGGTAACGGTACCGGTTCCAGAATGGAAGAACCAGTTGGTGACAATCATGCGCGAGGAGGATACTGTTTCGCGTGAGGACGGCCCCCCCGAATACCTCTCTGGCCCGCAAACCGAGTTGTGGGTGATTCGATAGCGTCGTTTGGGATATCGTAGAAAGGCAAGACACGGGGTTTCGTCATACGCCACGATCCGTCACGCGGTGAGGTGGCCGAGAGGCTGAAGGCGGCGGTTTGCTAATGCGATCTAAACCCCATGAAATAAGGCCCGATCCAATGGTGCCAACTACATACGGCGACACACGGCGACGGGGAACGACAGCCAGCGACGCTCGGTACACCCTAAAACGTGGCACCAAACCTTGGCACCAACGAATGAATTAAGAGTTTCGATCACACGGTCGGATCACGCCGATACAAAGCAACGGTAGTGGTCTAGTTTGACGACTCGGTACTTTCGAGCAATTCCACGAGGTCCGAAATTTCCCACAGCCGGTCGGTCACGCCAGCGGCCTGCGCCGGGGTCGTCCTCAGCGTCGAGTGGATCTTCACGAAGTTGTAGTGCATGAAATGCAGCGCCACCGAGTGCGCGTGCATCTCGACCTTCTTTGAGAAGGCGTTGGTCAGCCTCGTGAATCTCCGCATGCTCATCCGCATCGTGAGATTCTGCCGTTCAACGAAGCTGGTTGAGATGTGCTTCGGGTTCGGCTCGCCGGTGACCGTCTTCACGTCGTAGCCCAGGCAATTGGCAGGGCTGTACCGCTTCTGCGGCTGCGGGTCCGCGCCGTAAATCTTCTGGAGCACCGCGTAATCCACGTCCAAATTGAACGCGCTCTCGATGGCCTCCAGGTAGGGCTTGTGGCCGTCTGTCGTGAGCTGCACGCGGTGCCGAAGCCGGTCAGCAAGGTCGTGCATGAAGTCATAGGCCGTCGCCAAGTCACGCGAGCCGATGCGCCACGATGGCACCAGCTTGGTGTCGGCATCAATGGCCGTCCAAGTCCACACGTCGCCCGCCACGTCGGGCGCGTCCTTCGCGCTCTCGACGTTCTTCGCTTTGGCGTACACGAACGACCAGATCTCGTCGCACTGAATACGGCGGCAGGGCAGATTCTGCAGATGCTCGTCCTGGTACGCGGCACAAGCTGCGCCCAAGTCGCGCAGCAGCTTCTCGACGGTCATCCGAGCCACGCCCGTCATCCTGGCAGTTGCCCGGAGGCTGTTGCCTTCGACTAGGGCGGCGACGACTTGTGCCCGCCGTTTCGTGTCTAGCCGATTCATGAGACGAAGTGTAATCAACCAGACCTGATATGTCAAGCATAAAAGATAATTTAACGAGTTGCGTTCAGTAGTGTATTTCTATATACTGTTTTCGGTGATTGGATGGAGATCGAGTTCCGCGACACGTCCCTTGCGCTTGTCGAGACGGACCGTGCCGCCGAGACCCGACTGCCGATTGCTGTCATCAAAGCGTTGAGGCGAAAACTACATGTGATTCGACAGGCACCTGACGAGCGAACGCTGCGGAACTGGAAGAGCCTGCACTACGAGAAGCTGAAAGGACGACGTGAAGAACGTTCGATTCGGATTAACGACCAATGGCGATTGGTCTTTACAATCGACACAGAATCCAAGCCGAACAGAGTAACCATCCTACAAGTTGAAGACTACCACTAAGGGTGACTTATGACTGTGAATGCTGAGTGGATCGAACACCCCGGTTCCTACATCAAGGAGGAGATGGAGACACGTGGCTGGCTCCAGCGCGACCTTGCGTTCATTCTTGGCTGTAGGGAACAGATCGTGAACATGATTCTGTCTGGAAAGCGCGGGATCAGCGCCGATATGGCTCGGGCGCTCGGCGAGGCGTTCGATGTGTCCGCAGAGTTCTTTGCGAACCTCCAACAGGCTTACGACCTGTCGCAGGCCAAGACCCCGGACCCGAGCATCCCCGCGCGGCGGAACATGCAGAGCGCATTCCCGGTCAGAGAGATGATTCGCCGGGGTTGGATCGAACCGTCTGATACGACCCTGTTGGAGTCGCAGTTTATGCGCTTCTTTGAGGTTGCCGACGCCAGCGAGATTCCGTACCTGTCGCACGCGGCGAAGAAGAGCCGCTATGAGGAACGGCACATTCCCGCACCTCAACTGGCATGGCTCTTTCGCGTGCGTCAGATTGCCAAATCGATCACGGTCCCGGCGTACTCCAAGCAGGCGTTGAAGACGGCCCTCGGCGATCTGGAATCGTTGCTTCGGGCTCCTGAAGAGACACGCCATGTACCGCGAATCATGGCCGAATGCGGCATCCGGTTCGTCGTCGTTGAGAAACTACCGAAGGCGAGAATCGACGGAGTGTGTTTTTGGCTCAACGACAACTCGCCCGTCATCGGCATGTCGCTGCAGCGAGACACCATCGATAACTTCTGGTTTGTCCTGCGCCATGAGATCGAGCACGTTCTTCGGAGAGACGGCCAGGACGAGGAAGTAATCGACGAAGACTTGGCTGGAGCACCCCGCGCCGGGGTCACGATTCTCCCGGAGGAAATCGCTGCGAATGCGGCTGCGGCAGATTTCTGTGCCCCGCGAGACAAGCTTGCTTCTTTCCTACTGAGAAAGAAGCCCTTCTACTACGAGAAGGATGTTGTGGCTTTTGCGAAGCTCCATCAGCGGCACCCTGGACTGATCATTGGTCAGATGCAAAAGCGAATGGACCGCTGGGATTACCTAACGCGTCACCTTGTCAAAATACGTCAATTCGTGCTGCCCTCGGCGATGGCCGATGGATGGGGGCAGACCATTCCCGTGTCGCTATGAATCCAGAGGCTTGACCAATGACCAAGAACGAGACACTGCAGGCCATTTTCCACTTGTACGAGACAGAGCACGAACATGCACCATCTCGTACTCGGGACGCCGTTGACTGGGCCATCAACCAGGGCTTGCTCGCAACGCCACCTCCAATCGATCCGTGCGAGGTTCTCGCGAACCAAATGTCCAAGGCCCTGGCGCAGGAGCTGGACACCCATAAGGGTCACCGCTATAGGGTCAACCATGCCGTTCGGACCACCAAGGACGGCAAGCCACAGTCCTTCTGGGCAATCATGGGATTCGCTCCCCATGAGCACATGGAGAAAGCCTTTGCGCAACGTCGGGAGCACATCGTTGGCGAATGCGCTCAGTTGAATACCGACGTGATTGTCTACAACGATATGAACGAGGAGAAGGTGCCCGAAATCCAGATAATCTTGGATTTCAGCGAAGATGTTGCAGAACGCCAGCAGTAGTTAGCAGCTATTTCTTCCAGCGTGCCTGGGCAGCCAGCTTCGCGATTTCCGTCCGCTCTATCGGCGTCAGCCGGTTCGCCCTGGCTGGACCACCCTTTAGGCCACCTGCCCGTTGGGGGCCAGGAGGAGCGGAGTCCTGGGCTGCGCCCGTCGCAATGTCGACGACGAGTTTACCCAACTGGTTCGGATCGCGAGGCCGTTTCTTTTTCGCCCGAGTCGGCACGACCCAATTGTCGCACATCGAGACGATCTGTCCAGGGGGCCGCGCTTTTCAAACTAGACCACTACCGAGGGTGCCAATCTGCGCCGCTGACAGCGACGGGATGACCAGCCTGGGTCTTGCACCGATTCCCAAACGGAATAGTACGCTTTTGGACTTGACGAGCTAACCGACTCATTCTACAATGGTTTCAGTGTTGAGAAAGACTGAAACCATGACAATTATTGAGGTTTTCAACTCCTTCCAGACCCAGGCACAAGCCGTCGCCTACCTCGAAACCGTCCGCTGGCGCGGGCGGCCCGTCTGCCCCTACTGCGACAGCGAGAGGGTCTGCCAGCACGCCAGCGGCGACCGCGCGCGAGCCCGGTGGCAGTGCCAGAAGTGCTCCCGAGCCTTCGCCGTGACGGTCGGGACGATATTCCACGGGACCCATATTCCCCTGCGAAACTGGTTCCTGTGCGTCGCCCTGATGCTGAACGCTAAGAAGTCCGCCAGTGCCTACCAGATCGCCCGCGATCTCGGGATGCGCCGGCCAACGGTTTGGAGCATGATGCACCGGATTCGCGTGGCGATGGCCAACGACCCGAAGCAATCGACCCTGTTGCACGGCATCGTGGAAGCCGATGAAACCTACGTCGGCGGAAAGCCCCGGAAGCGGAATCGACGCGACGACAACAACCCGCCCGCGAAGCGTGGCCGAGGCACCAGCAAGAAGCCGGGCATCGGCTTGATGGAGCGCGGCGGTCGAGTGATCGCCCGTCCGGCAAAGCCCGGCGAGTTGGGCACCAAAGGGCTCGGCCGGTTCATCGAGACGTTCGTGGACAAGGCCGGAACGCTGCTCATCACGGACGAATGGTCCGGGTACAACCGGGTGCGCGAATCGATGCTGCACGCCACCGACAATCACGCCGTCGAGTATGCGAACGGGCTGGTCCACACGAACAGCATCGAGGGCTTCTGGTCGCTCATCAAGCGGGCGTGGTATGGCAGCCACCATCACTACTCCGAGAAGTACATGGGTCTCTACGTCGCCGAAGCGTCCTACAAGTTCAACCAGCGGTTTGGGCAGACTCCCGCGTTCGGAGACTCTATCGCGCTGATGACCCGTGGCTAAGCCGAATCACCTGTACTACGGCGACAACCTGCGGATCATGGAACAGATGCCGTCGGCGTCTGTCGATCTGATCTACCTCGATCCGCCGTTCAAATCCGATCAGAATTACAACCTCGTCTACAAGACGATGACCGGGAAGCCGGTCCCCGAACAGGCACAGGCGTTCTGCGATACGTGGGAGATGGACGCCGAGAAAGAGAAGCTGGCGAAGACCATGCCCGTGCTGATGCGCGAGAAGGGCGTGGACGACTACTACGTCGAGTTCTGGCGTCTCTGGGTCCAGGCACTCCGTCACACGCAACCGCACCTGATGGCCTACCTGATCTACATGGTCCAGCGGTTGCTCTACATGAAGACGTTGCTGCGCCCAACCGGGTCTGTCTATCTGCACTGCGACCCGACGGCGAGCCACTACATCAAGATCATGATGGACGGGATCTTCGGCCATCAAAACTTCCGCAACGAGATCATCTGGAAGCGGACCAGCGCCCACAGTAGCGCGAAGCGGTACGGCCCGATTCACGACGTCATCTTGTTCTACTCGAAATCGGACACCTACACCTGGAACAGGCTCTATACCGAATACGGGGCGGAGTACGTTCAACAGCGGTTCAAGCGCGGCGGGGACCGACCGTGGAAAGATGCCGACCTGACCGGTTCCGGTGTCCGCCACGGGGAGACTGGGAAGCCGTGGCGCGGGTTTGACGTTACCGCGAAGGGCCGACACTGGGCGTATCCACCGACGGAATTGGACAAGATGAACGAAGCCGGCCGGATCTATTGGCCCAAGAAGGTCGGTGGCTGGCCACGGGAGCGCGTCTGGCTCTCCGACGCGCATGGCGTACCGCTGCAAGACATCTGGACTGACATTTCCCCGGTCAATTCTCAAGCCGGAGACCGGCTCGGATACCCGACACAGAAACCGCTGGAGTTGTTGAAGCGCGTGATTGAAGCGTCGAGCAATGAAGGCAATGTGGTGTTCGACCCGTTCTGCGGATGCGGAACCACCATCTATGCGGCCCAGGAAACTGGTCGGGCGTGGATCGGGTGCGACATTGCGATCCTGGCGGTCAAGCTGATGCGGGAAATCCTGACTGAACGGTATCGGCTGGTCGAAGGCACCCATTTCGACGTTGACGGCATCCCGGTGAGCGTCGAACAGGCCGAGGAGTTGTTCGCTCATGACCCGTTCCAGTTCCAGCATTGGGCCGTGGAGTTGGCGGGCGGGTTCCCGATGCAGAAGAAGGTCGCCGACAAAGGCATCGACGGGCGGATGTACTTCGAGACGAAGGGAGACGCGCTCAAATCGATGGTGATGTCGGTCAAGGGCGGAAGAACGATCCGACCGACCGACATACGCGATCTCCGTGGTGTCCTGGAACGTGACACCGATACCGAGTTGGCCGGCTTCGTCTCGCTCAAGGAGCCATCGAAGGCGATGAAGACGGAAGCGGCCCAGGCCGGCATATACGAGTACGCCGGGACCGAGTATCCTCGCATTCAGATGCTCACCATCCGCCAGATGATGGACGAGAAACAGGCGTTCAAGACGCCCACACGGGTGGGTTCTCGCATCGCCACCGGTCAGAAGGCCCTACCGCTGTAGTCCATTCGCACGGAACCAGCCTCACAGGCTCATCCGGGTGAGCCTGTGCTCCCAGCGGCCGGCCCCGCCCGTTAGCGATGCGAGCGCGTCAGCTTAGTCTGTCCTGCCCGTCTCATATGCGTGTGCTGCGGTGCAGGCCAGCATGAGGCAGAGCACGCCGCCCAAAGCCGCCACACCGGTCCAGCAGCCCAGCGCCCATGCCACATACATGAAGCAGCCGACCCCGGCGACGATCGACACGCCAGCGACAACCGCCGTCGCCGCGGTGGCCTCGTTCGGCGTCTCCGATGGCGTCATGCCAGGTCCTCCGCGAAGGCGGTGATGCGCGTGAGCCACCCGCGCAAGAATCGCACCTGGGCCGGGGCGCGTTGGACGATCCGCCCGATGCGCGCCGCCCGCACCTGAATCAACCGCGCATGCACCGCGGCCACGCCCTGCTGCCGAAGCGCCGCGCGTGTCTTCGGGCCGAGCCGCCCGTCGACCGTCACGCCGCCAATCGCCCGCTGCAGATCCTTCACGGCCTGGCGCGGTCCCGAGAGCACGCCGTCATCGACCACCTGCGCGCGCAGCGGATCGGGGAGCCGAGCGAAGCCGGGATCATCCACATACCGCCGCCGGTAGATCGCCCGTGCCTCCGTTTTCGTCAGGCGTTGCACGTCGTCCGCGGTGACCGACTGGCCGCGCCAAGCCCGCAGCGTGCGCTTGGTGATGCCGTATTTGGTCGGCCCGCCCCGGTCGACCGGGTCGTGGACGTAGCCGCCCTCGCGCCGGATCACCTCGTCAAGGATCTGGTCAATCGTCATCATGGCCGGAGAGACTGTCGCCCACATGGGATTCTTGGACATCTTCAGGCGGAACAACCCCGTCCTGCCCCCGGCAGAGGAACGTGAGCACCGACGAAGCCGGGTCCGGGTCGGCGTCACCTGGACCGCCGCCGCGTTCCTGTTCGGCGGGGGCGCCATCATGGTCGGGTGGCTGCTCGTGTACGAGCGTTACGAGGACGCGCAAGTCTTGCCCATCGCCTCGTCCATCGTGGCGTACTGGTTCGCCACCCGCGCTACGCGACAGGACCCCGAGTCCAGCGCCAAGCCCAAAGGCTCCCAAGGTGCCGAGCGTGCATAACACCAGCAATCGATCCATCAGGCGTCTTTCGGATCGACCGTGAGCGCCGCGAGCACGCGGGCGACATCCTCGGTCGAGTGGAGAACGGTGACCGCCGGGCCGCGCCACGCGCCGTACCACGCGAGCCGCTCGTCCGACAGCGGCGCGCCTGGTCCCTGCGTCTCGCAGAGCGCGATCTGCCCCTGGTAGCCAATCAGCAGATCCGGGCACCCGCCGCCCACACGGGCCAGCGAGACGACCGTCGCGCCGGCGTCCTCGAACGCGGCAAGAAGCGATGCACGGTCCGTCTTGTTATTCATTCACTCGATTCCGCTCTTTCCCCCTGAGGCGTTCTACCGTGCGCATCGTGCCCAGTCCGAGCATGCCCATGAGGATCGGCATCATCATGGCCATGTCGAGCGGTTGCACCTTGTCGGTCAAGGCCCCGATGTAGGGCACGAGCAGAAAGTTGTTGCCGAGTCCCAATGCGCAAATCCACCCGATCATCGGGCGCCACCCCGCGACGAAGGGGGAGGCATGCTGACCCTCCGCTCGGTTCGCCGCGATCTGCGCGAGCATCACTTGCAGCTCGCCGGCCTGATCGAGCCGATTGAGCTCGGCGGTCGCTTTCTCGCGTGCGTCTTTGTCCGGGATCAAGCGCTCGATGAGGGGCAGCAGCGCCGTGATCGCGCCGAAGACCGCCATCAAAACACCCGCGCGCCGACGAGGACGCCCAGGGCGAAGACGACACCCGTGAAGATGAGGACCGCTCGCCCTGTGTACCCCTTGTTGGCGAGGGTGAACAGCAGCGAGTCGGCCCGCTGTTCGAACGTCGTGTCGGTCTGTCGTGGCATGGCTATCCTCCTGTTGAAAACTCGTGCGTGAGCGTGGCGCCGTCCACCGTGAACGTGACCATCGTTCCCACCGTGCCCGACCGGCGAAAGAACGCATGCCCCTCCGCGATCCACGCCCCCGGCGGACTCGCCATATTTCGGGGCGTGCGATTGCCGCCCTCACCGTTGCAGTCCGAGGCCGGCCGGCACCAGACCGTGTTGGCGTCGCCGCCCGTGCGTACGAACGTCTGGCCCGGCCCGATCTGGTAGAGCACGGCGCCGTCCGCATTCATGCCCGATGGCGTAATGGCCGGGGGACCCGTGCTGCTCCCCTCGACCGGAGGGGTCCCCTCATCCCCCTGGCCGCCGTCGCCGCCCTCTCCGCCGGTGCCCCCGCCGGCCGTGACCGGGCCGGGTCGGTTATTGAGGATGTTCGCGGGACCGCAATGATCAATGTTGACCGTGATCGGAGTCGGGGTGCCCGAGCCGGACCCCACCACCACGCACGGGGGGCTGGGGTTCGTCGGGAACTGGCAGGCCGCCAGCAGGCACAGGCCCCCGACCAGGCCCATCGCCGGCACCAGCCGCATGAAACGTGAGCGTTGTCGTGTCATTGTGCGTCCTCCACAGGCGCGAGCGGCGCCCAGCGTGAGACCTGCGCCAGCGTCCGATCGCGCGCGCCTTCGGCCTCGAGTTGGTCCGGGTCCTTCGTCATGTCCGGGCAGCGGATGAGGCAGCCCTGAAACTGCGTCCGCACGGCGCAGCCGCTGAGCAGCAGGCCCGCCACGAGCACGACACCGAGCAGTTGTCGTTTCTCCATACGTCCCTCGTCCTCCCTTATCGCCCCAGCGGCAGGTGCAGCAGGTAGTGCACGCCGTCTCGATGGAGCCAGATCCGCAGATAGTCGCCGCCCCGCAGCCGCTCGACCCGCGTTTCGCCCTCCCGTGGGGGCGAGCCGTTGGCCACGGCCCCGATCGCGTGGGCGGGAATGCGCGTGGCCAGCGCACGCCCGGCGACGGTGTCCTCGTGGCAGAACGCGACCCAGCGCGCGGCGCCGTCGGTCTGGCCTACCACGGACGGGACGGCCTCGCCGGTCAGGCGGAGCTCGTAGGCGCCTGGGGGCAGAGGCACGCCATCGGCGCGCACGGCCTGGGGCAGCGTCACGTCGCCCAGGGCGACCGCCTCCACCGGGGGCGCCTGCGCCCAGGCGGTGCCCCCGCCAAGCCACAGCGCCAGCAGGGCCGCCTCCAGCCCCGCGATCACGCGTCGTGAGCGCCGGGGTTCGTCGTGTTGTCCGTCCATCGCGTCGTGCTCCTTTCCCCTGTGTCACCACCAAGAACAAAGGCCGCCCCCCCGAGGGTGAACTGGTACCCTCAGAGAGACGGCCTCGCTCTCGTGGCCCTGTGACTGGTCGTTCCCCGCCTGGCCAGGCGGCTTCGGGCGCTACCCTAGAAACGACCGAGGTTCGTTATGACATCTCGTGTCCGACTCGTCCCTCTGCTACGGCGTGGCAGCAGCCATCGTCTTGATGACCTCGACCAGCGCCCAGATCACCCCCATCAGCGCCGCCCCCGAGACGGCCGGCTTCGCGTGCCCGTTCCACCGCGGCTTCGGGAACCGCTCATCGAGCCGGGCGATCAGCTCGCCCTGCGCAATCTGCCGCCGCTCGATGCCGTCAAGCCGCCGCTCGATGGGTCCGAACGCCGCCGTGAGCGCGTGCTGCACTTCCGTCATCGCGCGCCCCTTAGTCCTGCATCTCATAGGCCCACAGGACGGACTGCTTGGAGTTCTCCTCGGTATAGCACGTGCCGGTGGTGCCGGTGTGGTTGAGCTGCGTCTTATAGGTGTGAGCGCCACTGCCGGGGTTGGCGTCTTCCTCGATATGCACGGCTTTAAAGTGGTCGCCATTGGCCTTCGTGGCGGTGGTGGTCAGCGCCGTCGTGCCCCGCATGAATCGGAGCTGGCAGTTCGTATTGGCGCCCGACGAGGAGATGTGCTGCCAGACCATCAGCACCACGTCATTGGTCGCGTTGTCGACGGTGATCGTGAGGCTGAGCCCCGTATCGACCCAGGTGCTCGTCGTGCTGGTCGTGACCGCCGTGTCGGTGTCGAACACGGCGTCGACGAGGACATTGTCCGGCATCCGCGCCATCGGCATCGTGCCGCTGTCGAGATTCGACGCATCCAGGTCCGTCAGGTTGGCGCCGTCGAGGTCGTCGAGGATCGTGGTGGACAGCGGCCCGTTGATCTTGCCGTCCGTGCCGACCAGCGCGACGTCGCCGCTCCCGAACTGCGCCCCGCCCGAGACATCGAGCGCGTCGGCCGCGGTGTTCGCAATCGTGACGGCGGTCGGGTGGATGAACCGCCCGGCGGGCTGCGCGATGAGCGCGCCCCCCAGGCCGCCGATCAGGCCGGCGACCGCGGCGATCAGTGCACTGCGCGCGATACGAGCTGCTGGCATCGTGTTTTCCTCCTTAGCTCTCCACGAACTTTGCGCCCCAGACCTTGATCCACGTCGTCCCCCGCTTCGCCTCGACGCGATACTGCGTGTCGGCCGCGAGCGTCAGCTCCCCACTGATGACCAGGGCGACGGTCGTGTTCGTCACGTCCCACGCCGTGCCGACGAGGGCCGCGTCCGTCACGTTGTAGACGCGGAGCTGCCCGGTGCCGCCGTCGACCCGCGCCATCGCATGCACGGTCCCGGTGCGCGCATAGCTCGGCTGGAGGACTTCCGCCCCGTAGAGGCCCTCGAAGGCGCCGCTGGTCTGTTGGAAGTCCGGATGCCCCCCCAGCGGCCACACCGTGCCTCCGCCCAGCGGGCGATACGCCCCGCCATCGACCGAGGCTTTGAGCAGGTCCGCCCCGGCGTCGAAATAGATCCGCCCGTCGCCACTCGGCGCGACGGCTGGCGCCGTCGTCTGCCCGTCCAGGGTGACGTGGTCCAGGGTCGCGGTGCCCTCCGCGATCGCCAGCAGCTGGTCGCGCACGTGGGTATTCATGCTGGCGGCGGTCACCAGCTCCCCGGCCACCCACGTGCGCGGTTGCGTCCACGCCATCAGGCACACCCATGTGCGGCATTCTCCGCCTCGAGCGCCGCGACCGTCTCGCCTGGCCGCCAGTGCCGGGTCGCGGCGCGCGGGCGTCTGAGGAGCGCGGCTTCGAGGGCCGTGCGGTTCGCGGGCAGCACGACCTGCGTATGGATCGCCCCGCAGTAAAAGCAGCGCGCGACGACCGGCGTCCCGGCGTCGAGATCGACGTAGCAGCCTGAGCCACACCCGCAGTCGACGATCCACCGGTTCTCATTGATCCGCGCCACGATCGGATCGAGCGACGTGGACACCGCGACATCGCGGCCCCGTGCCCGGAGTGTGCCGATCGCGCGCGCCTGCGCCGCCGCGTACGCCGCGCTGTCCCGCACGAGATGCCCATCACGATAGGTCCAGCGCGGCAGCCCCCTCACGCGTACCCCAACACCGTCGACACCCCGAGCACCGAGGCCACCGGGTCATCGAGAATCCAGAACTCGCCGTCCACGGCCGGCGCCAGGTGCCACGTGCACCGCACCAGATCGCCCGGGCCCACCGTCAGATCCACGCCCTGAATGAAGGCGTCCACCATCGCCAGCCCCGTCACGGTCTCCGTAATGGTGATCCGGTCGCCCGGCTCGCGGGCGAGCGCCTGCGTCAGCAGCGTGTCGGAGGCGTTCGCGAGGATCGTGAGCGACGTCACCTGCTGCCCCAACGCGTGGTAGACCGCCTCCAGATACGTGGCCGCCCCTTGGCCGACCTCGGGGTCGACCTGATAAGGCATGTTCAGCCGCAGGCTGCGCTCGCCGTACGGTTGCGCACTCGACGCCTCGAACGTGAGCGACGCCACCGCCTCGATGGCCTTCCCCCGACACTGGAGCTTCGTCAGGGTGCCGTCGACGGCCGCCGTGTTCGTGACGACGAATTGCACGCTGCCGCCAAAGAACGACGCCGCCACGGTGAACGACGCGGTCAGGTCGGCTCCGGTGCCGTCCTGCGCCGCGTTTGCCGCGTAGTCAGTCGTGGCCACCGGGTCGACCTGGTCCGTGCCGCCGATCAGCTGGTTCTCGCGGTCGGGGTCGTGATAGTCCCCCCAGAACGTCCGCGACTGGCCCGCCGGAATCACCGGCCGGCTGCTCGCCGGCTCGGTGGTCAAGGCCCACAACACGGTCGTGGCCGCCTGGTCGACCCGGACGGGATTGATCGTCACGCGTACGTCGTTGAAGGCCTGATCGATCGCCGACGGCACCCGCAGGCCGTGCATGGTGTTGGACACCGTGACGGCACTGTCGGCCGTGGCGCGGTGGTGGCGATTAAAGAACCGCAGGGTCCCACCCTGCGTCGTATCCCCGATGACGGCAAGGTGTCCCAACTCGCTCTGCATCAGCTTCTGCGCGACCGCCCGCCCAGACGTCCCGCCGCCGAGGTCGTAGAACGCGTACGGATAGGGCTCCGTGCCGCGGTCCAAAATCTGCGCGGCGGGGCGCGCCGTGCTCGGCATGGCGGTGATGAGCGTCGTCAGCAGGTCGTCCGCCCGCTGGTCGCGTTGCGCCGCGACGCGCCGCACCTGAAACGCGGCCAGGTCCTCCAGCCAGTCCACCGCGCGGCACCGCGTGCGCTGTAGGCCGTACTGGCCCGCCACCGGATCGATGTCGACCAGCCGGCCGCGAAACTTGTAGTAGGTCGTCCCGTCATACGTCACGGCCAGGCGGAATCCGGTGCCATAGCCGAAGCCGGCGCGCGCGGCCGAGTGATTCGGCGAGTAGGTGCCCTGCACCCCGGCCGCGTTCCCCGCATCGTTGCGCATCGAGAACAGCCCCACCCCGGTCTGCGCCACGCGGTCGAGCGGCCCGCTGCTTCGGATCCCGTAGCTCACGCGGATCTGATCCGCCTGCACGACGTCCGTGCTGACGTCCGTCCACACGCCGGGGGCCAATTCCAGCTCTGGCCGAATCGCCGTGGGCGCGACCCCGCTCATACCGTCCCCACCACCGCATCGCGCACGGCCCGCGACAGCTTGAACGGCAGTTCGTCCTGGCCGCGTTCCATGATCCGCTTCAGGTCCGCGAGTTCATGGCGCAGGGCGCCGAGATCCGCCGCCTCGCGGACTACCGCCTTGATTTCCGACTCGTGTTGCGCTTTCGTCTGCACGCGCTCCACCCCATGCAGCATGGCGGCCGTGCCCGCGCCGAAGTCGACGAACGGGGTGCCGTGCTGGGCATGCACCGGCGGGCCTGGCGATGCACCAGCCGCTCCCGAGCTGGTGAACTGCGTGTGGTGCTGAATCGCGATCGTCCGGGGAATACGGTCGAACGCCTGCACCGCGTCCGTCGCCGTCTGCTGGAAGCTCCGCACGAGTTCGGGCAGCGCGTCGCGGCTCATTGACCCGAGTCCCGTCGTGAGCGCGTCGAGCTTCTCTCCGAGCACGCCTTCGAGCGACAGCCCCGCTGCCTGCGCGGTCGACTCGAAGGTCGCCGCCATCGTCGCCAAATCCTTCACCGAGAGGTCGTGGACCGCGAGGCCAATGTGCTCGATCTGTGCGAGCACGTCCTCGCGCAACGCCTGCTCTGCCTGACGCGCCCCGTCACCGACGCCTTGGGCGAATTTCTTGGCCGCGTCCGGGATCTCGCCGCCCATCGTCTCCACGAGCTGATTCATTGACAGCACGAGGATCTGCAACCCTTCGGTCATTGACGTGCCGAACTCGAGCTGATTGATGTCGGTGATCTTCTTCCCGCTGGCGTCGAGGAGCTGGCCCTGTGCGATGAGCTGCGCGGCGATCGGCTGCATCGAGGCCGGAATCTCGGTGCCCATCTGCACGCTCGCGGTGATCACGCCTTGCACCTTGTCCTTGGCCAGGTCGAGCGCCGTCCCCAAATCGACACCGGAGGCCAGCAGCGTGTGGAAGTGCTGCGCGATGTCCTCCGCCGTGGCGGCCTGCTCGACCGCCTTAAAGGCGTTCCCCAGCCGCTCGCCCATCTCGTCGGCGGCGACGCCAAAGAACGTGGCGGCACTCGTGAGCTGTTGGAGCTGGTCCGTGGCCGAGTCGAACGTTTGGAGTTCTTGAACGGCCTGCCCGACCTTCACGACCGCGTCGATCTGGGCTTCGATCGCCTTGACCGCGTCGGGACTGCCGTCGCGGACGGCCTTCCAGTAGCGCCCGACGAGCTGCTCCGCCTCGGCGGCGGAACGTCCGGCGGCCACAAAGCCGTCCCGAACACCGATGAGGAACTGCGCCCCACGTTCGTTCCCTCGCCACGCCCCGAGCGCCGCGTCGACGGCTTCGGCCAGCTGGGCGTCATTAAGCGTCTTGATGATGGTGTCGGCATAGGTGTCAGCAAAGGCCCGCGCCTTCTTCTCTGCCTCCGAGACGCCGAAGAGACTCTTGATCCCCTTGATCGCCGCGCCGACCCCCGCGATGATGCCGCCGACGAGGCCCCCGGTGGCAAAGGCTTGCGCGATGTTCCCCACCTCCGACAGAATCTTCCCCGCCGTCCCGCCAATCGCGTCGCCCAGCGTGTGAAACACCGCGCTCGCTTTGGCGGCGTTAATGCGGATCGTCGAAAAGCCCTGTTCGCCGTCTTTGAGATTCTTGTTGGCCTCACGCATCGAGATGGCGAGGTTCAACGACTGGCCCGCCGCGCCGCCCAGCTGTCCCGCCAACGACGCCAACGCCACCTCATACTGTGACGTCGTCTTGATGCTCTCGACGACCGTGGTGTCGAGGTGTCCAAACGCTTGGTTCGCGTCAAAGGTTGCTTGTTCCGCTTCGACGGTCCCTTGCACGAGGGTGTCGAGGTTGACCACATACTCGGTCCCGACCCGGTTCATCTCGAGGAACTGATCGATCGACTTCTCGTTGATGACCTGATGCCGTTGGACGGCTCGGGCCAGCTCCCGGTCGGCCAGCTCAAGCACGCGGAGTTCGCCAGAAAGTTCTTGGAGAGCGGGTGGGGCGGTCTGCCCAAGGCGTCGATAGGCATCGATCGCCCCGATTATCGTCTCGCGCAACTGATCCTGCTGATCGGCCGTGAGCGTCGCCACGCCCCCGACCTCTTTGACGGCCTCGGCTGCCTCGAGCGCCGATTGGATGAGGCCCCGGCCTTGGAATTGATCGACGAGCGCTTGAACCTCATCGCTCAGCGTTTCAACGGTGTCGGCGCTGTCGTCGGTCGCATGCTTCAGCGCCTCGGACTGAGCAATCATCTGCTGCATCTGATCCGTGACCACATGGCCCTGCTCCGCCAACGTGCGCACCGCATCGGCCAAGGCGTGGACCTGGTCGTCGGTCAAGTTCGTGGCGCGGCTCAGCTCGTCAAGCCGCTGATCGAAGACCCCCATGGATTCCGCACCAACCAGAATGTTCTCGGTCAGCGTGCGAATCTCTTTCGTGAGGGCATCTTCGACGACCGTGCCGAATGCCGCCGCCTGCGCCTGCAATTCTTTGAGTGATTCGGTGGTGTCATCCACCGACGTCGTCGCAGCCTCGGCATCATCGCGCAAGAGCAAGAAAGCGCCCCCAATGGCGGTAATCCCAGCAATCACCCATCCCACGGGTCCCGTGAGCGCCGCCCAGGCCGCTTTGGCCGCACCGGTAAAGACCGCCAACGCGGTCGCCCCAATCCCTGCTCCGGCAGGAATCGTCACACCCAACGCCGTCGCCGTCGTTCCCAGCGCGACCGAGAGCTGTCCGAAGAGCAAGAGCATCGGTCCGCCCACGGCGACCAATCCGCCGAACGCCACCACGGTTCCTTGCACCCAGCCCGGCAGACCGGTAAAGCTCTCGACCACGACACGTAGGGCGGGAACCAACGTCGACTGCATCACGTCCACGGTCGCCCGTAACATCGGCATGAGCGCCTCGCCGAGCGTGACGGCGACATCCTTGAGGGTGTTCCAGAGAATCGTGAGCTGCGCACTGGTCGTCTGAAACCGGATCTCCGCCTCCTTCGATAGCGCGTTGTTCTCGATCCACGCATCCGCAGACAGATCCATCGACTCGCTCAAGAGATCCCCCGCTTGCGCCAGCGAGAGGAACGCACGTTGGAGCCGCTGGTCGGCCCCGATGAGCTCTGTAAGCACCGACCCCGCCCGATCGCCTTGCGCGGACAATCCCTCGACAAAGGCCGTAAACTGCGCGCCGGCGTCGTCCCGCCAGCCCGCCGCGAATTGCTCCACGGACTGCCCGGACACGTCCGCGAACCTGGCCAGTTCCTCACCGCCTTCGATGACGGCATCATTCATCGTCAGCAAGGCTTTCTGCACCGCCGTGCCGCCCGCTTCCGCCTCGATGCCGACCGACGACATGGCCGCGCCAATGGCGAGAATCTGGGGCTCGCTCAGTCCCACAATCGCCCCGGCGCCTGCGATCCGCTGCCCGAACATCACGATCTCGGCTTCGGTCGTCTCGAGGTTGTTGCCCAAGGCGACCACCGTGGACCCGAGCCGTTCAAATTCCGTTTGCGGGAGCCCCGTGACGTTGGCCAGCCGCGCGAGCGCCGTCGCCGCGTCCTCGGCGCTCAGGTTCGTCGTCACGCCGAGCTTCGCCATCGTTTCGGTAAAGCCAGCGATGTTCTGGGTTTCGATACCGAGCTGCCCGGCGACTTCGCCGATGCCGGCGAGTTCGTTCGCCGAGACGGGAATTTCGAGGGCGAGATCGCGGAAACTCTGTTTGAGTTCCTCGCCCACGGGCGTGAGCCGTCCCATGCTGTCTGTCGCATCGTCGACCGTCTTGATGACGCCCGCGAACGACGACTCGAAATCAATCGCTGCTTTGAGGGCGCCGACGCCGAGCGCCGCCACGCCCAGCGACAGTGGCGTGAGCGCGCTGCCCGCGCGGGACATGGCGGCCCCGGACCGGTCGAGCCGATCGCCGAGCGTCTTCGCCTGCGTCGCCACGCGCTTCGCCACGCCCGTGAACTCGTCACGGAGCCGCAGGATCGCTTCAATCGTGCCGGCGTCGAAGGCTGCCATTACTCCTCGGTGTCGTGTTCGTCGTCGTCGCCTATCAGCTCTCGCAGACGAAGCGCCTGCGTCGGCCGGCAGTGGAACTCCTCACAGAACCGAGAGACGATCCACTCGACTGGCGGCGCAGTAGCATCGTTACTCGTCCTTGTTTCCATCGAAGACTTGTCGCGCCAGGGCGACCTCGTTGTCGAGCACCTCATCCATCAGCGGAACCTCATCAAGTAAGTCGCCGGGCTTCGCCGTGTCCAGCCGATGCTTGGCGTAGGCGTAGGCCCGCATCTCGAGAATGGCAAACGTCATCCGCCACCGGTCGTCGCGCAGTTCCTGCATGGCCTGTGTTGGCCGGCAGTGAAACTCCTCGCAGATCCGCGAGACGATCCACTCGAACGGTGACACCGCGCCCTCGACGCCGCTCAACGCGGCGTGGAGCGCTATGAGTCGTTTTTTTGCTCCTCCTTCGTGCGCTCCCGGCTCAGCTCAAAAATCTCCTCCGCCGCCCACCGCGCGGTCTCCGCGTCGAGCTGCTTGATCGCCTTCGGCGACACCTTCTCCTCGTACGACCACGCCACGATGCCGTTCTCCAGCAGGCTCTCGCGGTCATAGCTCGCGACCGTCGGCGCCTTCGTCGGTGTCGTGTCGCCGTCGCCAGCGGTATCTGCCGTGACCGCCGCATTCTTTTCGTGGCTCGCGATGATCGCCCCGACCGCCTCGCTGCCAAACTGGGCCATCTTCTTCACGCTGCGGCGCTCCGCCTTTTCCGCGGCCTCGACCATCTCGAGCCACGACAGCCGCCGGAACTGCATCGACTGGCCGTCCTCATGCGGAATCTGGATCTGCTCGGTTGTGTCCTTCGTGACTAACATGGCTCCTAGATCACCTTTCTAATGGCCGCCGCGATCTCCGAGACCATCGCGGTCGACTGTTCAAACACCACACTCTCAATGAACTTCGCCTGCCCGGTGGTATGCCGGAGCGTCGTGTCTTCATGCTGGACCGCCGCATACGGCGCGCTCGGTCCACCGGCCGCCCACCCGACCTCCTGGCCGCTGAACGTCCGACGCGGCCTCGTCACGTGCAGCGAGCTCCGCAGCGGACCATCCTTGACCGGCGTCCGCCGCTTCATCTCCGTCAGCCGCGATTCCGCCACGGCCCGCATCACACCTCGCATGCGGGTCTCGACCCGCGGGCCGATGGCCGAGATCCCACGCGCGGTCGCCGTGATCCCCTTGAGCTGAAAGTCGAGGAAGGCCACCCGCTACACCTCGGTCGGCGCGCCCGTCGGCCGGAACGTCGCCCGGCAGATGTGGTTCGTGCCGCGATCCAGCACCCGCTCGTAATCGACGAAATACCCCTCCCACGACGACGACTTGCTGCCGCCTAACGTCACCTTGAGCGTCCGCGTGGCCGCGTCGGGACCGTCCGGTGCCTGACTCAGCACCTCGTGGGTCCCGTCACTGGCGTCGTCGTACCACGCCTCGATCGCGATGTCCTCGCCCTTCTGGACACCCGTCGCGATCGTCTTCATCCACGCTTCGCCGAAGCCTTGCGCCTCGTCGACCATCGTCGACGTCCGCTTGATGCCGCCAATGCTCCGAATGTTCACCGACAGATCTTTCAGTGTGCCGGAGCTGTTATCCGCCTCGACCTTGACATCCTTGGGTCCACGTCTCGCCATTGATTGCTCCCTTCCAGTCCTGACGCCCGCAGCCTAGCCGCGTGCAAGTGCCACCATCGCCGTGAGGCTCTGGCCTGAGCCGGTGCCCGTGAAGGCCCAGGTCGTCTTCACGTACCGGTTGATCGTTCCCGTGACCGGGAGCCGTACCGCCGTCGGCGCCGCCGTCTGGCCCGTCCACGTCACCAGGTCTGCATACGTCACGTCGTCCACGCTGTGCTCGACCGTCAGCCCGACATCCGTGTAGCCGCCGAGCGTCAGCGCCTCGAGCTGCGCATACACCGCGCCGCCCTGCGTCGAACCCGCGCCGAAGTCGACCGCCGCCGACGCGCTCCCGTCGACCGCGGTCAGCGGCTGCACGATGCGGCCTTCGTCGATCTGTCCATCAATGGCGTAGGTGACATTGGCTTTCGTCAGCCCCTGATGCTCGACCACGCGCTCCCAGGTCGCCGCGAACACGCCCTCGTAGCCGACCACCTGCGCCAGCGCCACGTTGCCCGCCGGAGCCACGCACACCACCTGCGGCGTGCCTTCGAGGGCGATCAGGCCCTGGTTGAGCCCGCGCAGCGCGTCGTCGTACCAGCCAGTCTGCTCCAACTCGCCGCTGTGGATACCAATCGGCGTGTGCTGCTCCCACAACTCGCCCAACGGCCGCGTCTCCTCGGTCTCGGTCATCGTCTTGATCCGGACCGTCGCAACCCGCGACCGCACGTTCATGCCCCCAATGAGCAGAAACCCGACACTGCCTGGTCCGTAGCGTCCCATCGGTCAGTCCTCCTGTCGTCGAGGGGTGCAGCGCGTCCGGCGTGGGCGCGCGACCGCTTCCACCCACCCGTCCGCCAGCAGCGCCGGCACGCTCTCTGGAGGCAGGTCGTCGACCACCTCGCCCCGCGTCCGGCGACGCAGGCGCCCCTCGACCGCCGCGAACACCTCGGCCGAGACCTGGGCCGCGAAGGCCGATAGGCCACCCGCCTCACGCACCGACGGCTCATCCGCCGGATCGGGATAGCGCAGCCCGTCCACCAGGACTCGGTACTGCGCCGGTTGCTTGGAAGTCATACCCACACTCCTGACAGCACACGGTCCGATGTCCGCCGAACCCCTCGAACGTCTCGCGCCGCGTGGGCGGGGCGTCGCACTGCGGACAGCGGTCGTTCTTCGTGCGCCGGTCGGTCAGATAAATCCGGCTCATGACGACTCCTTCGTAATCTGCGCGTTCAGCGCATAGATCGCCCGCCCCGTGGCGTCGACCTTGAGCAGAAACGGCGCGTTCGGCGCAATGGACTCGTAGAAGGTGGTCCCCAGGGTCGTCGCCTGGACCTTGCCCAGCGCGTCGTGCGCGGCTTGGCAGTTCGTCCGCGCATCGGCATACGCCACCGCCCGCGAGAGCAGTTGCATCCGCGGGAACTCCCGCCACGGCTCCGCCTGCCCGAACCCCTGCTCCGACGGGGGCCCCGACGTCATGACCACCGCCATCGCCGTGTTCGGCGTCTCTGGCAGGAAGTCCTTGAACAGGTCTGTCCCGACCGCCGTCACCACGCTTTCGGCGACCAGGTAGTCCGTAATCTCGACAATCGTGGCCATGCCTCACCCGAAATACAGGGTCGTCAGATACGGCTGCTCGGCCGCGTCCAGCAGCGCCTCGACCCGGAGAATCGGCCGCGTCCCCTCAACCGGGAGCGTCACCCGGTCCTCGGTGTTGAAGACCACCGGCCCGAGCACCACCACCTGCGCGTGCGACATCCGTTCGGCCCCTGTGCGGTCGAGCACCCGCCGCGGCTTCGCGTGGAACAGGCCAGTTCGGTCGACCGCCGCCGCGAGTACGGGCCGTCCGTTGTCGTCTCGCGCATCCGTCGCCGCCGCATGCTGAACCGTCACCTGCATCCCTTCGGACTGCGTAAGCCGGTTCGCCACGGCCACGCCGGCATGGATGACGTCCGCGAGACTCATGTCCGCACCACCGGCACCGCCGCCGCCGTCCGCTTCGATCGCTGCCGGACCCGCGCCAGCCAACTCGGCACGAGCAGAAACCACACCGCATCCGGGATGACGTCCGGGCGATCACCCGTGAACGTCAGCTCCACCGGGCCCGCCACGAGCTCGCGAATCCCACTCGACACCACCGAAGAGTCCGCGGTGCGGTCGCTGGCCGCATCCAACAGGTGTCGCGCGAACTCGGCCGTGGCGTCTCGCAGGGCGGGCGGAATGACCCCCGCGTCCAGCCCGTAGTCGTTCCGGTCGTACATGCCGTCCCGGGGCCAGGCGAGCGCCTGGTTGATGCGGGCGGCATGCCCCGTCCAGCCCACATGGGCATCCAGGAGGCGCGTGGCCTGCAGCAACGCGCGCACCCGCTGGTCCGCCTCGGCTGCCGTCCACGCTGACCCGCCCTGCGGGTGGTTCTCGTGGTACTGGTCCGCGTCCGCGACCGTGCAGTAGGTGTTGGCGTCCGACGCCCCCGGCGCCTCGACGAGATCGCTGACCGTCATGAGCGCGACGACCGGCGTGGCGGTTTCCGACCTTTCGTGCCCGTCGAGCCCTTCGACGAGCGATCAGGACCGTCCGCCTCCTGAGCCTCGACGGGCTCACCGTCGGGCGGGGTCTCCACGAATCGTTCATGGCGATCGGGGTCAAAATCTGACGCATTGATCACGATCGACCCGCCGGACCCATCCGCAATCCGTACCGTCGGCAACACGCGCATGCACATCCTCCTTTCCGGTTCGCTCCGCCGCGCCCGCTAGCCCGCGAGCCGTACGGCCAGCTCCGGCCGCACGAGCGCCGCGCCCCACAAGATGTCGTACGCCCAGCGCGTCTGCTTGTGCTGCCGCGTGACCTCGAGCCGCAACGCCAGCCCCGACATCGGGTCGACGGCCGTTTCCACGACACTGCCCAGCCCTGGCCGCACCGTGCCCTCGAGCGGCCGCGTCGCAAACGCGATCGCGTCCCGGTGGAACACAAGATTGACAACGTGGGTCTCCTTGAGCGTCACCGCCGCATCGTCCGCGACCGCCGCTTGCAGCCCCGGCGCGATGCGGAACTGGTTGCTCGCCAGCGCCGCCGTGCCCGCATACGGCTGGTCGTGACCCGCGAAGGTCACGATGTCGCCGATCAGGATCGTGCCGCTGCCTGCGTCCACCGTGATGTCGGTGTCACCGATGGCCTGTCCGCCACCCTTGTTGACCAAGTAGCCGGACCCGGTACCGGCGATGTGCGTGGGCACCTGCTGGCTCATCACCCACAGTGAGCCGAGCTTCCGGCCAATCTGGCCCGCCACGATTCCCGCCGCGTCGCCGCGATACGACGCATCCTGAAACGCCCGCAGGTTCAGCGCGTTCGCCTCGGCGTCCGGGTCGATGACGCAGTACCGAGGATCGAACGGCGCCAACTGTTCGTGGAGCGTCTTCCGCGCGTCGGTAAACGCCGTCAGGTCCGAGGCGAACGGCGTCGTCCCCGGCATGCCCGCGAACCCATACACGCCCGTGTAGAACCCGAAGAGATGCGTTTCGACTGTGTTCGCGAGCGCCTTGATCGCTTCAGACGCCTGCATGGGGATGACCCCCTGCATGACCTCCAGCTCTTCTCGGTCGGTCAGATGGAACGGCGCCTCATACCACTGGTTCAGTGGAATCGAGACGATCGTTGGGGCGCTGTCGACGTTCGGCGGCGGCGTGGTGGACGGGGTGACCTCCGTGGCGGTGAGCGCCGACGGGATCGGCACGTCGATGTTCGAGCCTTTCAGGCCGGCCTGCGCGTCGTACGCGCGGTTCACCAGCTGCGGCAGCACGATCTGCTCGCGCAGCGCCATCAAGCCCTGCGCCAGCAACTTCGGAACGACTTCTTTCCACGTATTGGCCACAATGCCTCCTTGTGATGACCAGTCCTACGTTCATCCCCCCCGGGGACTGGGAATCCGCACCGCGGCTTCCACGCTTCTCCACGAGCTGCCCGACCGACCCGCGACCCCGTCGCGGTCTGTACCCGGAGCATCCGCCCCGCGGATGCCCTCCTTCGCCCGTCACCCGACCCGCTACTCTGTCGCGGTCCGGTCGACGCCGACCTTGCCCTTCGCAATCTCCTCCAAGTTGTTCCCAAACTCGATGGGCGACGGATCGCGCAGTACCTCCCGCGGCCCCGGACCCGGCGTCCCAGGCTGGCCCTGGTCCCCCGATCCGACCGAGAGCTTGAACAGATGCGCGCCCCCGTCGCGCTTGAGCCCCACGAGCCACTCGCCCAGCGAGAACGACTCGCCGGGGCGCTCCGTGCTCGCCTTCGGGACGCCGTGCTCCCCGAGCACGACGGCCTGGCCCTCCTGCATCACAAACCCGTGCTGCCCGGCCCGGCCAATCACATCCGGCAGGGCCTCGGGCCGGACCCCCGCTCGAGACGCCTGCTCCGTCACCAGCCGCGTGAACGATTCCTGCGCGAGGCGCGCGTGCGCCGCCTGCTCCCGCTCGGCGGCCGTCTGCAACTGGTCCTGCATCGGCTTCACCGCCGACGCCACCGCCTGCTGCACAAGCTGATCAATGTCCGCGGGCGTCTTCACGCCCTTCTTGTCCAGGGTGGCCTGCGCGTCCTTCAGGCGCTGGAACTCGTCGAGATCCACCGCCGCGAGCTGCTGCTTCGTCTCCTCCACGGTGCGTCTCGCCTCGTCGCGCTCGCGCAGCAACGTGATATTCGTGTCTCGGAACTCGTTCACCTTCGCCCCGAGCGCCGCTTCTTGGCGCGTCGGTCCGTCCAGGGCGAGCCCCCACGTTCCGTCCTGTTCCGTGTAGTGTTCGCGTATCGCTTCCGGCAACGCGTTGAACGCGTCTTGGCTCGTCAGCACCGCTTTGAGCGCCATTCGTCCTCCTCCGTCTGTCAGATCAAGCCGCCACCGGCGGCTGCACCAGCCGTTCTGCTTCCACGATCCCGAGGGCGCACCGACATTGCGGATGGATCGGCGGCACGACCGCCGAGGCTCCGTTCGTCGGTGAGACAAACGCCTCCTGTAAGCCCACGCGCACGCCGTCGAGCGGCGCGCAGATCGGGCACAACCGATCGTCCGGCGTCACGATGAAGACGCGCCGCACGTCCTGGGCTCGCCACTCGCCCGCGTCCACAGCCGCTTCCCAGAGCAACTGCTGGCCCATGTTCGACGCCCGCAGGACCTCCGTGCGCGCAATCGACCGCGCGCGGCGGCGAATCATGCGATCGCGTTGGCGCGTCACGAGATGGTCGATCCGCGCCTTGGTGAGGCCCTTCTCGACGAGGTCGGCTCGGACTCGCTCGAGGGCGGCAGCCTGCCGCGACTGCAACCCGATCTGATCCGTCAGACGGATCGCCACTTGTCGCGTGGTCAGGTCTTCCGAGAAGGCCTGCACGATCACGCGTCGGATCGACTGCCGCTGGTCCGCCGTGATCTGGCGAATCAGCCCGCCGGCCTGTGTCTCCGCCCAGCGTTGCGCGGCGGGATTGGTCACGTCGAACGCGATTCGGAACGTGATCCGGGGGTCCCGGCTCATCCGGATCCCCACCGCCGTCGCGGCCGCCAGCACCGTGTCTCGCAACGCGTCCTCCAGCGTGGTCCGCCACGTCTCGCTCGCCGACTGCCACGCCTCCACCGCGATCGTCAACGCCCGTCGGCGGTTCCCACGCTGGAGCGCCCGCTGAATCCGTCGGCGCGTCCGCCCCCCGCGCGCCGCCGCCACCAACTGCACGAACGCCTGCTCCACGGTCGGGGCCTGCCGGTCCGCCACCCGGTGCAGCGTCCGCCAGTCCGTCACCCACGACGGGCGATCGGTGCCGGTAAAGCGTTCTGGCATATGGCTGTCCTACTCGGTGGTGCTGGCCGCTTGGCCGGGATTCTCCTCGCCGGCCGCAATCAACGCGCGTTCCTGCTCGATCGTGCGGCCCGGCTCAATCCACTCCCCGGCCTGCAAGTTCCAGAACAGCGTCTCGAAACTGATCCCGCCGGCCTGCCACGTGCCCACCAACGCCTGGGCCTCCTGCGCCGTCAGGCGGGCCTCAAAGAAATCCTTGTTGACGGCGAAGGTGATCGCCGTGGTGTCCGCGCCCGACCAGTCCGCGTGCCATCGCAGGACCTTGGTCATCGCCTGGTCGAACGTCGACGCCATCGAGGCCAGCACCGAGTGATCGCCGCTCATCGCCAAGCGCAGCGCCTCGGCCGTCTCGGCCGCCGCTTTGCGCGACTCGATCAGCCGCGCCCCGAGCGACGCCATCTGCTCCTGCTTGACCGACAACGACCGTTCCAGCGTCTTGAGCCCCTCGCCGCGAAACTCCAACATGCCAGCCTGCGCCTGCGGGTCCTGGAGGACCCAGGCCGTGTCGGACCCGATCGGAAAGGTGTCCACGAGCTCTGGATCGACGCCGCTCACCCACGGCGTCGGCAACGCCGTCACATGCGCCCCATGCTCAAAGTCCGCACTCGTGCGGTAGTGGCTCAGGTTCACGTCCACAATGTCCACCATTGGGGACTTCTCAATCGCGGGCGTCACGCTCGTTGGCCCGATGAATTGGAACGGAATGAAGGTGAGCGGGTCGCCGTGCTTCAGCGGCACGATCACCTCGTCATGCTGTTCCCATTGGTCTTCTGTCTTTTTGGAGGCTTGCTTCTTGCGAAACCGGCGAATCTGGTACGTCGCAGCGTTGCTCGCTTGGCTCACGAGCTCGAGCACGCGAATCTGATCAACCAGTGTCGGCGACCATTCGTCCTCCGGGTTGTCTTCCTCGACGACTTCGGACAGGACCACGCGCGTCAAGATCTCCTGCCCGTCCCGCACGACCGTCCGCCACGACAGGATGTCCTCCGCCCGCCGGAGCACCCAATACGGTCGGGTCTTCGCCCCGTCCTCCGACTGCTTGGGCATATCCACCTGCACGCCGACACGCCCCGTGACCAGGAGTTCCTGGAAGCCCATCAACGCGAACGACACCAGCGGCCGCCCCATCAGCGTCACGTCCTTGAGGTCGTCTTCGATCGTGGCCGGGAACGTCCAGCTCGGCGGCGCCCGAAACACGCTGCCGAGCAGACCGGCCACCGTCCGGGCGGTCGCGTTGTAGAACACCGCCCGCGTCTTGTACGCGTCGTACTTCTGCGACGACCCTTGGTGTCCCTCGAGCGCGGGAAGGTAGGCTGTCGCTCTCGCCTTGACGGCATCGCTGCCTTCAAAGCAATCTCGACACCGCTGCCAGCGCGGCAGCGCCGCCTCATACTCCGGGCTGGGCGTATCGACGGGCATGGCGGACCGCACCTCCTCAGGAGGGCACGATCGCTAGTGTGGGAGACAGGGGGGGAATTGGCTAGCACCAAAGGCGCAGGATGACACTAAATGACACTAGATTCGCAGGATGACACTAGATTCGCAGGATGACACTAGATTCGCAGGATGACACTAGATTCGCAGGATGACACTAGATTCGCGTGAGGGGGGAGTACCCGATCGCGCCGTGGTGGTGGACGATCGTCCTCAAGTAGGCGACGCAGGCGGCGTAGCGGCTATAATCAGAGCACTATGGCTCACAAGGAATCTACGTCGCGCTGCGTGGCATCGAAGGCGTCCAAGCTGCTCAGCAGTAAGAGCACGTCGAAGTCCGTCAAGAGCGTCGCTGCGTCAGCCCTGACCCAAAAGAAGGGCAAGCACTAGACCGGCCTCATGCGGCTCGTATTGGTGGAGTGGGTCGACTCCTATGGATGTTCTGCGTCCTGGCAGGACACGGATGGAGTCACGCCGTCTCCGCTCATGTGCCGCTCTGTCGGTTGGCTCTTGCACGATGCCGACGACTGTAAGGTCGTCGTGCCACATCTGTCTGACCGCTTCCATCCAGACATCAATCAACAGGGCTGTGGTGATATGACGATTCCAGTCCGCGCCATCGTCCGAATGGTGGACTTGGCGGAGCCAGAGCCTCACCGTTCACCGTGACCAGCTAGCGCGGCACCGCCTTCCGAGGCCGTCCGCCAAGCCGACCGTTCGCGCGAGCCGATCGGGCTTTCACGGCGCTCGTGCGCTGTCCTAGCAGGGCGGCGACGCTCGTCAGTGTCACGGTGCGACGACGGGGCTCAACGCGAGCCACGCGCACCGAGGCGGTCGGGGCCGCGTCCGGATGCGCCTCCAGATAGGCAGCCAGGACACCCCGAATCGCGCGCTCCGCCTGGACTTGCGTGTCGGCGGCGGCGTAGACCGGCAACCCGGGTACGTAGGCGCTGATCACCCCATTACGTTCCGTCTCGAACACGACTGGGAAGCCATTCATTTGATCCCTGCCTCTCTCAAAATTTTGTTCCCGAGGTTCCGCGCATCGCGCTTCGTGTGGCGGGCGACCCAAACTTCCTGACCCGTCCGTGGGTTCCGGTAGAGGGTGTGGCTGCTGCCGTGGCGGACCTTAACGTAGCCGGCCTGCTTCAACTTGCGGATAACCTCGGCCCACGTCATAAGGAGATAATAACCCAACGTTAGGTTTATGTCAAGCCTTTAGTCTATCGAGGGAATCGGCCCCTTTGATCACGTCAGGAGAGACCGTGGGCGGGGGTCGCGGGCAGGGTACGGCGCTTCTCCGGCATACCGCCGCGCTTCGGCCATCGGAATGCGGATCATGCCGCGAGGCCCGAATCGCCGGACCCGCAATTCGCCGGCGTCGATCTCCTTGTAGATCATGCGTGTCGTGAGCCGCACATACGCGGCCAGCTCCGCCACCGTCACGAACGGCGCGTCATGCGTCGCCAAGTCGCGGATGGTCATCCGCCCTCCCGCGTGCGCGCAACCGAAGCCGCGCGGTACCCCAGCGCGACGGCCTCGAACGCCAGCGCCGCCGAGTCCGCCTGGTCGTCGTGCCGCGCCACCGGCACGCTGGTCAGCTCCTCGAGCCACGCCTGATTCCACGCGCCCGTGAGCAGCCGCACGTTCCCCGCCTCGGCCTGCACGGCGAACGGCCGCCACCGCGTCGTCTTGGCCCCGGTCGCTGGCTGGCCTTGATAGTCGTAGCCGGCCAGCATCCGGGTATGGCTGGCAATCACGTTCTTCCCGCTGTGCCCGCCTTCTTGCTCTTCCCGAATCCGCACCCGCGGACCGTCCAGCTCGGCCGTCTGCCGAATCGTCTGGTCGACGACGCCCGGCGACCAGCGCCCTCGAATCACGTCCTCGACGTAATACAAACCATCGCTGAAGTGCGCGATCTTCGTCCCGACCGTGTAGTCGGGGTCGTGGCCGGACGTCGGCTCCGTCGCCGCGCAGTCCCACCCTCGGGCTGTCCGGAGTCGGCCCTGCGCCGGCAGCGCGTCGACGATCCGAAACCAGTCTCGCTTGAACTGCGCCCCACCGGGCGGGACCGGGCGCTGCTGCAACTGGCCCGCCGCCCCATACTCGCGCAGCTCCAGGGTCAGCTCGCGCACCGTCGCCTCGTCGAAGAGGGCCGGCCACAGCAGCTCGCCCGGCTCCGTGCGCGGGTCTTGCCAGCCGAGCGGCGTCACCGGCATCCGGGGCACCGGCGGCGCTCCGGGCGTGGGCGGCTGGGGCGGTTCGTACTGCATCGGCAGGCAGAGGTGCGTGTAGGTCGCCCGGTGTCGCTCCAGCACGTGCGCGGAGAGGTCGTGCTGGTGGAGCCGCTGCATGATGATGACCGTCGCGGCATGGAGGGCCTTGCCCCGGGAACTCAGCGTCTCGTCGAAGTGATCGATCACGCGCTGCCGTTCGACGTCCGATCGCACATCGTCCACGCTAATCGGGTCGTCGATGATCTTGCGGTGCGGGTGCTCGCCCGTCACGCGGCCCGCGCCCACCGAGGCGCCGATGCGCCACCCGCCCTGTTGCGTGTCGTACCGGGTCTTCTGGTTCTGGTCGGCGGCCAGCACCACCTGCGGGAACAGCGCACGGTAGCGGTCGGACTCCACGATGCGGCGGCAGCGCAAGTTGTCGCGCGTGCTCAGGTTCTGGTCGTAGCTCACGCACAGGTAGCGATAGTGCGGATGCTGCGTCCACTCCCACGCCGGCCACATGACCGAGACGATGTAGGACTTCATGCACCCCGGCGGAATGTTGATCAGCAGGTTGCGGAGCTCGCCCCGCGTCACCGCTTCCAGGTGCGCGCAGATCGCGTCGATGTGCCAGTTGCCCACAAACGGGGTCTGGAACTCCACCACCGGCCAGACTTCTTCGATGAATGCCCGCAAGCTGGACTGGCAGCGGGCGCGGACCGCGCTGAGCGGTTCCGAGGGCTGGTCCCCGGCCGCCCGGATCGAGGCTTCGAGGTCGTCGCAGAACACCGCGAGCGCCCGGTCCTCCAACGACGGTCCAGTGAGCGCGACCGTCACCCGTTCCCCACCTCTGAGACGGGGCCGATCAGCTTGCGCATGTCATCGACCACGGCTTGCTTGGCTTTCGGGTCCGCCACGTGCCGGGCGACCGACTGCGCGATGTAGGCCAGCATCGCCAGCGCCCGGTCCTGCGTCAGCGTGTCGTGCGCGGCCTTCTGGCGTCGCACCTCACTGTCCACCAACCGGCGCCGCAGGTGGAGCTGGTCGCTGATCACCCCCCACGCCTTCCCCTGCTCCGCGCCCTGCCGGGCCACCGTGCCGAGGGTGGTCACCGCCTCGGTCAGGGCGCGGAGCGCCTGCGACATGGCTGGGCCATTCGCCGAGCGCCGCGCCGTGGCGAACGCATCCAACGCGGCCCGCTGTGTCGCCGCGAGCTCGAGCACGCGCGTCCAGGCGGCCGGCGACTCGCCGCGCTGTACCTGCTCGAACAGCTCGAAGACCTTCGCGTCGACCAGGGCAATCTGTTCGGTCAGCGCCACCAGCGCCGGGTTCTGCCGGGCCGTGGCATAGTGGGCCCCGAGCGCCCCGGGCAGCACGGTCGAGTACATGCCGTGCTTCCAGTTCCCGTTCGCCGGGCCGGCCAAGCTCTTCCCGCCGTGGAGCGCGCACCGGGTCTTCCTCGTCAGCGGATACGCCATGCAGAACCGGCCGGGCTTCCGGCGCAGTGTCGCGCCACAGCGGCCAGCCATCGGGGTCGAGCTGCCGGCCGCCACTCAGCGCATGCCTCCGTGGATCAGCGCCATGTGGATCAATGCCATAGGGTGTCCAGGGACGCATAGGGTGCCCCGGAGAGCGCCGAACGTCCGTCCGACCGGGGGAGTTTTAGGGGGGAGCACCCGATCGCGCCGTGGTGGGCTGTATGTCGCTACGATCAGTGTAGCCGAGTCAAGGCAGTTACTGCCCTAACGAGGGTGACAATATATTTGACGAATCCACCTAGCGGTATCCCCGATACAGGGCATCCCGACACGGCTTGCACTCGCCCTTAGCGTATATCTTCCGTCGCTTGCTGCAATTCGAGCACATTCCGGTGTTGGCTCGCAGCTTGTGGTAGCAACTAGAGCACACGCCTCTCGCGTACGTCTCGCGGAGACGCTTACAGTCCTTGCACCTAGCTACTGGTCGACCAGAAACCGCTCCGCCTTCGCCAGCGCCTTGTCTATCGCTCGTATTTCGCATTCCCATATCGTCAGTGACTGCCAACCGAGCGCCGAAAGGCGTCTGCGGTTCTGGGCGTCCCGTTTCCTATTCGCGTCGAGCTTTGGTAGCCAGTACGCGCGATTCGACTTCGGCTTCCTCGATGGCCGTTGACATCGGTGCGAATGCCAAAAGCAGCCATGCACGAAGATCGCCTTTCGACGACCTGGAAAGACGATGTCAGGCGTTCCGGGCAACGACCGCACATGTAGCCGGTAGCGAAAACCAGAACGATGTAGCGCCGATCTCAGTCGTTTCTCTGGCTTCGTGTCGCCCGATCGAATCAGGCTCATGCGGACACTGCGCTCGGCCGGCGTCAGAATGTCCATCAGGCTTCGACTACTTTTTTCGCTTCGCTTTCTTGCGCGCCCGCTTCGCCCTGTCCTCGCGCTCGACAAGATCATCCTTCGTAACGTCGAACGCCATGCGCACGGCGTTATCGAGCTTCTTCCACGGCGTCTTGCCTGGTACTCGCGGAGCCGCTTCGGCTTTCATGCGCCTATGCCTTTCCCTGCTCAATCAGGAACAGATGATCGGATGGTCGCCAGTCCCGCGCGTGATGGTCCGCTCGCCTGAGCCATTCCACCAGGCGCTGCTCGCGCGGCACAACAACGCCCCAGTACTCCTCGAAGAACGAATCACCAAGCCGGCCAGCGGCGTCGCGCATCGCCGTCTCGATGTCCTGCAATGCCCGTAGCACATAGATGCCGCCGCGCTGGTCGCTCGCCCGCATCGCCACGCTCCCCGCCGAAAACAAATCTCGCGTCTGCGGCGCGAACACGCCATGAACCGTCAGCAGGTACATCGCGGCGTCGTTGTACTTGTTCCGCGTGCGTGACGGCTTGACGATCTGTGGACATAGGAGCGCCGCTTCCGCGCGGAGCCTCACCTTATCCTCTTGGCTTACGTGCATGTAGAGCCTGACTTCGAGCGGGCGGCCTTCGTCGTGCTCGTCCTCTAGCCACCACAATCGTTCGCCGGCTTTCAGGCGGTTGCGAGAGTACGCGCGGATATGCCGCATCTTCTCGTGCGGCGACAATGCAGCGAACTCGTTGTAAGAGACGTTCATATGATCGAACAGCGAGGAGTCGCGGTCCATTTCAAGCACGAAGCGCGGCGCGTGCGATATGCGGACGTGCGTGATGCGTTCTTCGTACCGGCCCCATCGGACTGATGGAAAGCCGCCGAACTTTCCGAACACGACATAAATCTCCGAGACGTTCGGGTCGCGCATGCCCTCGAAGACGCTATTACCCACGCTGAGCCACGTGTCCTTGATCGTGCTCTTGACCTCGACGCCATAGCCATTGGCGCGAATATCTGGAAACGCATGCGGATGAAATGTCGGGTCTACCCGAACCGACGATGACTCCACGGCCACCTGCTGTAGCACATCGAAGACAAACTGCTGGAATGCCTGCGGAGCATGATGGTCCGTTGTCGCCTGCGCGTCCGTGTTGAGTCGTTCGACCACTTGATCGAGCAACGCCTCGAATTGCTCGCGCGGAGTCGTCATGCTAGCGAATCGAGCACTGCCCTGGCGATATGCCACGCCATGACCGGCGGCACCGCATTGCCGACCTGACGCTCGGTTTCGCGCAGTTTTCCGGCGAAGATGAAGCTGTCAGGAAACGACTGAAACCGCGCGGCCTCGCGCATGGAGATCCGGCGCGGCAGACGGTAGTGATACTGGATGTTCCCGTGACATTCGGCGCGAATCGTATGCGCGGGCTTGTCTGGATCGAGGCGGCGATACCCTTGTTCCCCGCTCTTGGCCGCGCGACTCCATACGTGGTTAATCGCTGCGTCCTCGTCGCGCGTTTCCAGATCCTGCACGGCTTGCTTCGCGCTCATCCAGTCGCCGCGCTGATTCGTCGGCCATGGCGGGCGGAACGGGCGAACTCCTGGCGCTGTCCCGACGATGAACACGCGCTCGCGCATCTGCGGTACGCCGTAGTCGGCCGCGAGATATAGGTGATACGACAAGCTATAGCCGAGCGCGGAGAAGTCAGCCAGTACCTTCGAGAACGATTCTCGGTTGGTACGCAGGAGCAATCCCCTGACGTTCTCAGCTACGAATACTTTAGGCCGCGTCTTGTCGATGGCGCAGACCATCGCGGCGTACAGGCCGCTCCGCGTGCCGGACACGCCAGCCATTTTCCCGTTGATCGATATGTCTTGGCACGGAAACCCGCCCACGATCACGTCGCAGCGAGGCATCGCGTCAAGATGCTCCCATACATCGCCACAGTGAACGTCGCCCACGTTCTTGCGATATGTCTCGCATGCGAACTTGTTGTTATCGTTCGCCCACTTCACCGCGAATGGCAGCGATGCGTACTTCGATCCAAGCAACTCGAAGCCACCCTGAAAACCTACATCCATCCCGCCCGCGCCAGAAAACATCGAGGCGACGCTGAACTCAGCGGCGGCGCTTGCCGCGCCGTTGCCGTTTCGGTGCGTCAATTAAGTCGCTCCTCGACGCCAGCCATCCCGATGACTTCCGAGAAGGTAACGCGCTTGCCTTCAATGCCTGACACGGCGATGCTGAAGCGCTCAGCGTCCGTCAACGCGCGATGGTTAAACCGGAAGGATTGCTCGTCGAGATACCGAAACAGGTGGAACGGCTCGACGCTGACGTACGTGCCGTTGAGTCCACGCTTGAGCAAGCTCCAGAAGTTCTCCATGCCGTTCGTGTGAACCTGTCCGTCCACGTAGGCAACCGCGTGGTCGATCACTTGATGCGCATAATCGCTCTCAAGCCCCTGGTATGACAAGAGGGCATCGCTGTAGAGCGCCGCGCCTGCCTCGACGTGCTTCTTGATTTCCGGCTGGATCGTCTTCTTGCGCCGGTTGGTCACGACCTTCGTGCGCACGGTTCCGCCGCGTTCGAGAACGCCGAAAACGACCGTCTTGTCCTTCCCGCCCGTGCCCGTGATCCGACGCCGACGCTGCCGCACGTGCATGTTGCGCGCCTTCCCGCCGATGAATGTCTCGTCCGCCTCAACTTCGCCGCCGAGCTTCCCGTCGTTCTCGCCTTGCAACGCCAGCCTGATGCGATGGTCCATGAACCACGCCGTCTTCTGCGTGACGCCGAGCGCCCGATGGATCTCATGCGAGCTAATGCCGTTCTTGCAGTTCACGACGAGCCACATTGCGCACAGCCACTTATCCATGCCGAGCGGCGAGTCCTCGAAGATCGTGCCGGTCTTCAAGGTGAATGTCCGGCGCGGATGATGACTCCCGCACTGCCAGCGGTTGTGCTTCTCTTGGAACGTGACTTTGTTACTCCCGCACCGAGGGCACGTCACGCCTTTCGGCCAACGCCGCGCGACCACGTACTCCCGGCAGCGGCCGGGATCAGAGAAGTATAAGATGGCGTCTTGGAGTGTCTTTGGCTCGTCCGTCATGAGCTAATAGTAGCGCGCCCATGTGGATTAGTCAAGTATATTGTTACCCTAACGAGGGTAACAATATATTAGCGAGGATTTCCTGGGCTACCACCAGTCGACGCTTTCGCCATAGCACCCACAACCGCTCTGTCACCATTGACCCCAGCCTTAACCAGCTCCTTCAGAGAGGCCGTCGTTTCTGCGGTCGCGCCGATATACCCGGCACGAATGAGATCGAGAAATGGCCCCTGCCTCAGGTAACGACCAGCCAGGGTCTTAAAGCTCACGCGGATCGCGCCACGCGGCCCTTTGCATGACGGATCGACCCGCATCTGCTTATAGTGATCGAGCGGCAAAATGATCCCGGCATTGCCCAGTAAGCGGTTGCGCTTGACAAACTTGAGATAGAACACCTGAGGATTGAGACGGTACTCATAGGGTCCCGGTGGGTGCTGCTTGCTGAACTTCCCCATCCGTTTGATCTCGGATTCAAGATTCGCATCCGGGCGATATACCCAGTCATTGTCCCTATCTTGCTGCGCCGAGGGCTCTAGCATCTTGTACTGGACCATAACAATGTTTTGGCGTGTCCTGTTTAGGTAAATGAGATCAACTCCGAAGACCTTTTCAAGCGGACGACGGTTGGCCGTAAAGACTTCAAGCTGTTCACGTCCTTTTTCGAACACGGCCCGGCCTGTGATGCTGCTACCGATCATCTCGTATTGCGGAAACGAGCGGGCGTCGTGCTCAACGACCGAATCTTCCATAATGTTGACGCGCGCGAGCGCCGTGTTCTGCCCCCTAGCTAGTTCAAGGGAGACAGCCTGATCGTCAGTCGACAGGCCGAAGGCGTGCAGGGCCGTCTGCACCGCGTCTTCCTGCACCGCATCCATGCCACGGTAGTATTTAGGCGCAGACAGTGAGGCCATTGCAGCACGAATTGCGCCGCGATTCGATTCAATCGCTGCGAGTTTCTCGATTAGGTGAACGCTGAGCATGGGCGACAGCGCGATGACAGACTCGTGAGAAGCCATTCTGTCCCGCAGGTTGCGCGCATGCACCTTATCGGTAACAAGTTGTAGAATGCCTGTCCTTGACGAGGGCTGAATAAGCAGCGCCCGCCTAACCTTGATCCGCGATTCTAGGGTCGTGACGGCCTTGCGCGAACTCGCAATCCCGAAATAGACCCTCGTTTCAAGACCGTCTGCGTCTGTGCCAAGTACGAGGCACGCGGTCGGAACTTGCACTTTCTCAAAGAGTTCGTGAGCACGCGCGATCGTAAATTCATTGGCACCGCGCCGTGACTCGCGTAGGCGTGACCATTCCTCGCCGTCAAACTGAAAGACAGCAAGGGGTTTTTTATGTACCAAGCGTTTCAGGTTATCTAGCCAATCATCTGCCATGACTTCGCGCCGCCCCTCGGAACTGACCGTTGACTCTCATCAGGTCAGTGGCACACTTGCCAGCGCCTCGAGGAACTTTTCAGCTTGATCTGTTCTTTGCACTCGGGAGTCCATAAGTGATCAGGTAGCCGAACGGGCTCCGTGGGGCTACAGCCCCTCCCGAACGAACCGCTCATAGAGGGCGGGCACGACCTGGTCGAGCGTCAGGCCGTCCGCCTCGACACGGGCGCGCACTCGTCGCCGGACACGAGTTTACTTGCCACTGTTTCCCTGCCTACTCCCGGTCGAGCCACCAAGACATCAGGACGCCGGTCGCAGGATCGCCGGTTTCGGTCTCGAACATCACGTCATAGTGGGACTTTGCCAGCTTCTTTGTCACCTTCCCCCGGCGCTTGCGGTAGGCACCGGGGGCGTGGTCGTTGGCACGCACGCGATCACCGACGACGAACTTAGGTTTCCGCCCAGCACGTTGGGCGTTCCGTCTCGCCGCACGTGCCTTGGCTTCGGACTTCGCGCGGCCGCCGAGTCGGCCAAGCGTGACAGCGGCAGGGTTCTTGGGTTTGACGGCCATTTCGTTCAGGCCGCGACGAAGTCTCGAACCTCAATCTGGACTCCAGCCTTCGCCGCCCGGTCGGCGTGATCGAGCACGGTGGCGGTACTCGCCTCGTCGAAATAGGCCTCGCCACAATTGTTGCAAATCTCGGCCGGCACACCTCGAATGACGACCGTCGTCGGCCCACGCTCGAGGGTCATCGTGTGCGGGCCTGGGGCCGTCGTGCCGCTCCGACAAATCACGCAGGTCATGGCGTTCTCCTAGTTCGAAAATCGGCCTCCCAGCGTTCAGGGCTGGGTTCGTAGACCGTAATGATGATCGTGGTTTGCTCGGCTGCATGGTCAGCGGCGACGACATGGAGGGGCCGAGTGCCGAGCCAGCCGAGTACTAGTCGACTGGGGTACGGCGTGTCCGTGGGGTAGTCCTCGATGACCGTCCCAGCCTCGAGAACACGACGAATATCGATGGGGGCAATGTGCCGCTGATGCATCCGGCGGATAGCATGGCCGCGAAAGACGACCCGTTCGAACATGAACTAATATTAACCCGAGCAGTTGGATTTGTCAAGTTACGCTCGGTGTTCTTCCCGCTGGTGCCCAGCAGGAGGCGTCGGGACCGTGTTCACGTCGAGGCATGACTGTTCCGTGAAGGTACACCCGGATTGATGTCACCAGCCCTAGGGTTTGCGCAGGCCCCTCCGGACGAGATGTTCCACGGCGGCCGACTCGGTGGCCTTCGCGCCGTGCTCCGCTTCGAGCTGGCGCCGGACGGTTTCGATCCGCCGCCGGAGCTGTCTCGTCAACACCAGCGTGACCTTCTCGCGCGTGCCCGCGAACAGCGCGGGCCGACCTGAGCCTGGCCGACGCCCGCCCCACTGCGGCTTCTTCTTCGCCTGCTTCTTCTTCGCCATCATCCCGCCTGTCTTCCTGCTCGAGCGGCGAGGCTAGGTGCTTAGGCCGCCGGCCGAATCAGGATCGGATCGGTGAAGGTTCCCGCCGGAGCCTGAAATCGTTAGGAAATAAGGCCCGCGAGAACCGCGAACCAGAAATGTTCAGGACACAACCGGCCCGCCTGAGCCGTGGCCTGGCGCGAGCCCCCACCAGAACTCACCCCCTCCCCCGAGAGGTCAGGCCACGGCCCACGCCGACCGGACGTGTCGTGGTCCGCGCGTGGCGAGCACGTCCAGACAATCGCCGGTGAGGAGGCGCCAGCTCTCAGGCATCGACATCATCATCGGTGAGGCGAATCGGCCCCCACACCTGCACGTTGACCCAGCGCACGAAGGCTTCAACAGCGGCCTGATCGTGTCCCGTCGCCTCATCGACCATCCGCTCAAGTGGTGATCGTCCAGGGGTCCAGGTGCAGCCGGTGTCGTGCGCGAACGCCTCCAGGGCCCATGGGCTGCGCGAGACGCTCAGCAGACAACTCAGCCACGCCTCGGTCATGTAGGCGGGCGTATCGGTCGGTCGCAGGGCCGCGAGATTGAACGGGGTCGAGTCCTTCGCGGCCTTCCTCACGTTGCCTCCAGCGTCCACGTCCCGCACGCGCCACTCGGATGACAGGCCAGACACAGGGCAAAGGTCGCGAGCGTGTCTGTCCGATACGATTCGGTGTAGTCCATGCCCATCAGCGCCTCCGTCTCACAGGCAAACACGACATCCCCATCCTGGAGTAGCCGAAGATCCAGCTTCCGGACATCCTGTGGCCCCACCACACGCCCCATCGGTGATCGGACATCCTGCCACCAGGCGCAGATGGACGAACCTACCCATCCCTCGACCAACAGGAACCATCGCACGTCGTTCCCATACGGACCGTGTCGTAAGGTCACAGCCCGACAGGACGTGCTAAGGTCCACATCGTTCAACAAAATCATCGTGTCCTGCGCCTTCGGGTCGTTCGCACACAGCATCGCGATCGGGTCAGCCGCGTCAAAGGCGTCCCGTAACGTCTGTTGATTGGCCCTGGTAATTTCCTCTGGAGACCGCTCTTCTTCTCGGACTTCGGCATCACCGAGTTGATCAAGGATTTTCTTCATCCAGCTCATCCAGTTCATCCAGTGACGTGATGACCGGCGTGTCGATGCGCAGCGCATAGTCCCGCTCGGCCCGCGCGCCCGGACTCGTCTCCCAGCGCGGCAGCATCAAGACGTGCGTGCAGCGGTCGATCACGGCGCAGTCGTACGCCAACCACCGCGGCCGGGCGATCGCCCACGTCGTGGGGAACGCGCCGATCGCGTGCGGGCTAAACGCCGGGATGCCTCGCGCCACGCAGTCGAAGAACACCCGCAGGCCCGCCGCCACGTTGTCTTCGACGCGGTATCCGTGCGCCGCCGTCAGGGGGCCCGAGAGATACACGAACAGATCGCGCCGCACGCCCCTAGTCTTCATACCGCCACGGCTCACTGCCTGGAAACCACACATTCTCGCCACTACACGTCGGGCACATCCACCACCGAGGGCCTGGACCGTAGTACGACGGCTCTTCTGGATAGAAGCACATCAGCGTGTGGAGCGCGCGCTTCCTACACTTGAAACACCACCAGCGTTTCCGTCGAACATTCGGAACTCTGCGGGTCTCTCCATTGGACTGACACAGATGCATAACCTGGTCGCCAAACCTGAACTCTGAACATGGCATGCTAGTCGTCCTCTCCTGCGGAGTCCTCTCATGGATTACGAATCGGCGCCCCAAAGAGATCCGCCGGCGGAAACTCCGGGTCGTCCCACGTCCCCCGCCGCCACGCCCGCGAGCGAGAAGACCGACACGTCCGGCACCGCGCAGAGCACGTTCACAATCACGTCCTGATTCGCGTCGAGGCGATGCGCGCGGCGCGGCATCTACCCCTCGTCCTCCGATGTTGGGTCCTCTCGAATGTCCACCGGGGCGTGGTCCGGGTAGCTACTTCCGAACGGTCTACGCACCGCAGCACGCAGCGAGCCGATCCTGCTCGCAGGCGTGGGAACACGTGTCCACGGTTCTCGCCCCGCATTCATGCCGCACCGCCCCGGTGGAACCTCACGCCGCGTCACCATCGTTCGCGATCTCCAGCAGCACGTCGGCGTGACAGGGTGCGTCCAGCGGACACCAGCAGGCGAGATCCTTGCCGCGCAATTCAGAACGCGCCTCGGCAGCCAACTCGATGCCGTATGGGGTCAACCGCAGATATTTCGAGAACAGGGGCACGACCTCAGCCATGCCGCCACTGAAGCATTTCACCGGATAAGGATTCCCCCACTTCGTCGGCCGTCCCACGTAGACCGTGTTCGGCGGCATCTTCCAGCCCTTCGTCCGTGAGCGTTGAATCCGCTTTGCCTGTGGCATCACTGCGGCTCAGCCTCCGCCAGCATGCGGTCGACCAAATCGAGCGCCGAGAGTTGCAGTGTGGCGACCGTCGATTGAAGCGCAGCCCCAGCGGCCCCAGTAGTCCCAGCGGCCCAGGCAGCGTCCCTGGCAGCGTCCCTGGCAGCGGCCCCGGCAGCGGCCCCGGCAGCGGCCCCGGCAGCGGTCCTGGCAGCGTCCCTGGCAGCGTCCCTGGCAGCGGCCCCGGCAGCGGCCCCGGCAGCGGCCCCGGCAGCGGCCCCGGCAGCGACATCGGCAGCGACATCGGCAGCGTTGAACGTCGACTGGTGCGCCGCGGCGGTCTGCGCGTCCACGATGGGCGGCAGATCCGTCAGGGCGTCCGCATGCGGCACGAGGGCCGGCACGAGCCGCAGCCATGCCGGGGCGCACGTCCGCACGAGCCAGTCCGTCACCAGCCACGCCCGCCGCGCCTCCACCTCGGGCGTCGACCGCGACCCCACGACGAGAGGAATGAGCGGCCGCAACAGGCGGTCCCGGTCCGTATCTGGCAGGTCGTCATTCCACCTGCGTAAGAAGGCGCTGACGACCGGACAGGCGCACGTGGGATCGTCCGTCCAGTTCTCGCCCGCCACATACGCGACGGCTTCCATCACGCAGGCCCCCTCGTGCTCGGTTTCATGCGCCCCAGCTGACAGGGGCGGCAACGCGGCAAGGCGTTCGCGTGGTGTCGTCATGTGGTGCTCCCTTCATCCTCTGACGTAGGGTCGGCCTCTCCTCGCGCCTTGGCGATCAGGTTCCGCATGGCCGCCCTGTCAACCGTCGGGCCACGGTAGGGCATCCCATGCAGGTCGGCCAGATCGCAGACCAACCGCATCGCGTCGCTGCCAATAACGGCCAGCGCCTGTTCCAGCGCGACCAGCAGCTCAGGGGCGGCGGCGATGAGCCGAGTGTTCGCCTCGCACTCGTCGTCAGAGAAATGCTGGTCGCAGTCCGCCACGATCTTCCGGTGCTCACCGGACGGCGCCGAGACATACGGACTCTCCGATCGCCACGGTCCCGGCGTGTGCTCAGCCATCAGTCGGCTCCGCTCTCACCGTCTTTGCCATCAGCCTCCGCGGGTGGCTCCTGCGCGCGCTCGAACTCGCGCACGAGATCCACGATGGCAAAGACCAGCGTGCGCTCTACGCCGACGAGTTCCAGCGGATTAAACGTCCCCGCAAGACTGAGCACCCCTCCGGCCAGGGGAATCTCTTTCATGTGCCCCTTCTGGTAATTCCACATGACGCCTCCTTGGTCCGTGTGCGGCTGCCTGCCAGCTCGTCCGGAACCGCACGTCGGGTTACACCCCCGACGGCGGCGTGGACGTTTCCGTCCGGTGCCAGCGCCGCGCGTGTTCAGTCACCGCCGCGCGCCACTCGGCGCGGGGCACCCCCACCCACCACGACGTCGCCGGCGGAATCGGGCGGTCGCTCGTGAACTGGCCGTGAGGCGCCTGTCGGGATGCGCGGTGCCGCGGGCGGACCGCCACGCGTGCATGACGGCGACCCTTCGTCGTCATCGTGTGCGTCCTCTCTGACCGACTCGCTGTCGCTGCCACCGCACGCGCTGACTCACGGACCCGTTCGGCTAGACCTTCGTCTCATACGTCCCCGCCGCGCGGACCAGAGCGCAGGGCCTCCCGTCGTCAGCGCGACACACGCCACCGTCCCCCGCCATCCGATCCACACGGTCACCGCACCCTCCGGAGCCGCTGATCCCGCCCCGTCAGCGCCACCACGTCGCAGCGCCCCACTAAGCGACTCATCAATCGGTCGTCCCCCATCGCGTCCCCGATCTCGGCCGGGGTCCGATTCGAGGTCCACACCGTGCGATGGCCCGCGTCATGGCGCGCCTCATAGAGCGTCAGGAGTGTCCGCCGGGTGTAGTCGCTGGCCTTCTCGCGTTCCGCTCCGAGGTCGTCCAACACGAGCACCGGCGCCCGTTCCGCGGTCCAAAACAGATCCGCCTCCTCGACCACCGACTGAGACGGTTGGAGCTTTAGTAGGAGATACGGCACGCGCAGAAACAGCCCCGTCCGGTGGCGCTGGAACCACTCGTTCAGGAGCGTGCACGCGAGCCGGGTCTTCCCCGTGCCCACCGGCCCCACAAGATACAGATCGCGAGGCGCGTCGGCGTCGAGAAACTGCCGCGCGTGTCGCAGCGCATGCGCCGTCTCCGCCGACACGGTCCACGTGTCGAATCGGGCCGTGCGAAACTCGTGCGGCCCGCTCTCGGGCCACGCGAATCGCTTCCACCAGCAGGCACACCGCGCGACGCTGCTGTGCCCGGCGGCGTTCGTGCCATAGATCCACCCCGGGGCCCGATCCCGGCACACGTCACACCCAGTATACGGCGCCACCAGGGTCGTCACGACTTCCCTCCCTCGCCATACTCAATCCCCGCGTCGTAGGCCGACCGATCCGTGCCACGCCCCACTAGGGCGGCGGCAGGCGTCGACCCCGCCCCTCGTGCCGCGCGGCCCGCCACGCCCTCGTCCTTCCACCGCCCCTGATGCAGCCACGTGCGCGGATGTGGAATGAACTCCCCGCCGTCTTTGCGCCACTGCGCGGACGCCCGTTGCGCCTCGACGGCGGTGATCATCCGGTCGGTCAAATCGTTGTCAGGTCGGAGTGTCCGAAACTCCCGGAGAGCTGCGTCTTTGCCGATTTTGCACGGATAGGCCTGCCAGAATCGCTCGAAGTTCGCCTGAAGGTCGCCGCGGCGCTGACGCCCGCGACTCGGGGCGCGTCGAAGCCGGTCCCCCTTCTCAGACTCTTCCCCCGTAGCGTTAGCGTTAGCCTTAGCCGTTAGCGTTAGCCGTTTCCCGCCCGCCCGCGCGCGCGAGGCGCGAGATTTTTTGAAAAATTTATGAAATTTTCGAAAAAACTTCCGCTCGGTAACCTCCATGCGGTCTACGAGTTGCGGCGGTGGTGCGGGGAAGTGCGTCTGCCGCGGATACGTGATCTTTTGATGCTCGTTCCAGGTCAGCGAACACACAAAGGGCGCGCCTTGATGATCAAATTCCACGATCAGATCCACGTCGATCAACCGCTGCACCGCCGCGGCGACCTCCGCGTCGGTGTGCTGGTCGCGCAGCGCGTCGTTCTCACCCCGCAGCGTGACGGCGGATTTCGGCATCACGCCAAAATCGTCGGCCACCCACCGGTAGGTGTCCCAGACCCGAAACTCAAAGTCGGTGAGGGTGGTCACCTTCCGTGACCGTCCGATCCGGGGGTGGGTGAGCCGATCGGCTGGCATGTCGTTCTACCCCGCTGCCTCACGCCCCTGCCGGGTCGTCCGCACCGGACGACCCGTGCGGCGTCTCCATCACGTCACGTTCGTGCTGCCGCGCCGCGACCAGCGTCTCGTCACGCACACGCGCCTGCTGCATCCCCGCCGCCAGGCCCGCGTCATACCCGCGTTGCCACGCCGCCAGCATCCGTTCCACGGTGATCTTTTTCAGGCCCATGCGTTCCGTCCTTCCTCACGCGCCGCCGACGCCGGTCACCGACGCCCCGCGGCCGGCACCGTCTGCACCACCACCTCCAGCCCCGGCACGCGCAGGTTCGTCTTGAGACTGCGCGCGAGCTGGTTCGCGGCCGGTTGATTGAGCGTGAGCAGGTTCGCGTGCTCCGGGTGGGTCGCGACGTGCGTCACCAGCGCCATGAGATTGACGAGCTGCGCGCGGTAGGTGTCGCGGTACGAGATCCCAGCCACCGTGGGCGTGGTCGGCGCGACCTGAACCGCCGGCGGGTGCACCGGCGCCTCGAGGAGCGCCTCGGCTTCCATGCCCAGGGCGACGTTCCCTGACGCGACGGCCTGCTGTTCCAGGGCCGCCGCGTCCTCGAGCCGTCGCTGCTCTTCGCGACGGCGGGCTTCGTCGCGGAGGCGCTGTTCTTCGGCACGCCGCGCGCGTTCCTGGTCCTCGGTATAGGTGACGAGCGCCCGCTTAATGAGCCCTTCCGCCTCTGTCAGGGGGGCCTCGGCGTCCCTCTTCTCACGGACTAGCGCTTTGTGAGCCTCGTGCGCCCGCGTCACATGGGAATCGAAGACCTGCCCAATCCGATGCCGCAGCGCCTTGATACCCTTCAGGAGCTCCGCCGCCACGACGTAGCTCGCGTTGTCCACCACCTGCACCGCGCGTGCCCGATCCGGCCAGGACAACGCCTCCTCTCGGACGACATCCGACTCCGGGGCGTCAATCGTGACGATCTCGCTTAACATGGGTGCCTCCGTTTCCACTGGACGAGGGTCAACGCCGCGAGAAACACGGCGTCGTCGTTGTGGTCCTGACAGGGTTCGAATCGATAGGTGGCATCCCCACGGAGGTTCAGGCAGTAGCGTTCGCGGTACTCGCCCACCAGTCGGGCGTAGGCCGCGAGTTGCACGCCCACGGTCGGGGGCAGACTCCCGGTCTTGATGTCGATGACGGCGGGCGCGTGCGTGCCCGGCGCCGGACCCTCGAGATCGAGGCGACCCGTGTAGCCCAAGATCTCGTCAAACACGCGCCGTTCAACGTGGTCGGGCGTGAACCTGGTGTCGGAGAGGAAGGCGCGATAGGCCCTCCAGTAGGGCTCCACCACGGGGTCAATCGAGGCCTCATCGAGGGCTCCCTCATGGAACCATTCGACGGCCTGATGCAGATACGTGCCGCGGAACCGACTCGCCGCCGTGAACCACTGGGAATCGACCAGCCCGGCGTCGTGAAGGACGGTGGACACGCGGAGATACGTGCGCCCGTTCCGCTCGTAACTCGGGGCGTCGGGGTCGAGGGGGGCGGTGACCGTCATGCGTCGTCCTCGCCCGGCTCCCGGCCCGCGTGGATCTCCACCAACTCACGCGTGACGTACTGGCCGTCCTGGTGCGTCTGAAAGACGAGGGGGACCGCCACGCGCGCGCCGGCCGCGCGCCGGGCCGCCTGGGCCAAGGCCCCATCGAACGTCGTGATGTACGCGCGGGCGCCGAGTTCCTGGGTTTCGATGCCGTAGAGCGTCCACTCCCCGGTGGCGTTGGTCCCCTGCTTGAGCTCGACAACCTTGGTGATGGTGTACCGCTGGACGCCGTCCGGGGGAGCCTGCGCCGGCGGGGCGGCGGTGCGCCGCTGCGGCGGGTGCATCGGCGGCGGCGTCTGGTCCGCGGCGGTCGCCACCGTCTCTCGGATCTCCGCCGGACGATCGGTCTGGCCGGTCGCCTGCGCCATCTCATCCGTCGTATAGAGGCCCGAGAGCTCCTGCGGAAAGGCTTTACGGAGCGCCAAGGCCTCCGCGCACTTCGCCAACATCAGGTCCGGCATCTTCTTCCAGATCGGCGTGGATCGGCCGTAGCTCTCAAACCGCGCCACCGCCCAGCAGGGCTCGGTGAAGTCGTGACGGAGGACCGCCACTTTCGCCGCCACGGGCGCGCCCGTCAGCCACACGTCCTTCCAGTCGCCGTCGTCGCCGCACCACAGCGGCCCCAGCTGGCCGGCATACTGCCGACTCCGCTCCGCGACCAAGCGGAAGCCGTCAATGCTCGTCTGGATCGTGAGCCGGCCGTCCATCTTGATCGCGTAGAGTTGCCGCGCGAAGGGATCGAGGCCTGTCCGCTTGCACTGCCCGATGAACAGCGCAAGCTCGTCGGGCGTGCAGTCCTTCGCGATCGTGCGGGCGAGGAGCTGGATCTGCTCCGTGGTGTAGCTCGTGGGGGTGTGCCCCGGTCGCTCGGCGAGCGCCGTGGGTCGGTCTGCGCCGGTGCGGGTCGGTGTCGTAGCGGGGTCAGCCATTAGCCCACCTCCCCCCTCACATGCGGGCCACACCGATCACAGGCGCGCCGCCGCTCGTAGTCCCGGATCTGCGCCGGTGCGTCAATCCGACGCACCACCACCGGCGCCGTCGGGTGCGACGTGGCACGACCAGGCCGGAGACGTGGCAGAGCTTCGCCGCGCGCCTCGGCGTCGATCCGCGCCTGCTCGTAACAGGACGGGCAGAGTACCTGCCGACCGGTGAGGGCGCCAGACCTGTCGTAGTGCACGAGGTGGTACCACGCGTGCTCCAGATCCGCGCGGACGACCGGCGCCTGCCGCGCCGCATCCATCGCCTGCCACGTGCGGGTGTCGCCCCCCGGAGGACCATGCAGCCCTTCTAGGCTCTGGTGGTAGGTGTCGAGACTGCGGAGCGCGATCAGCGCAACCAAGTGGCGATCCGCCTCACTGAGTGCGCCTCGGTCGTCCGCCGCCTTCGCCTGCGCCGCCGCCACGGCCCGATACCGGGCGACCGCCTCCGCGTGGGCATAGGGCCCATCGAACCGCGTCGCCACGTAGGCCCGGGTCGCCCACTGCGTGCTGATCGCCGTGTCCGTGTTCGAACGCGCCGGCCCGTCGTCACACCGATTCAGGGCGTCCGCGATGATCGCCATGCGCTCGTCGGACTCGTGCCCGACGGCCCACGCCCCTTTCTTTGGAGCCGATTCCGGTGGCGTGTCCACCGGACGATTTGCTACACTGGCACTCGTCATTGCTGTACCGCCTTTCTGGGTGGTCGAGCCTCGGTGGTCGCCGAGGCTCTTTTTGTGTCTCCGGATCTCCTCCGGTTGTGCGACCAGGGTCGTCATCTGTCCTCCTCCTGAGCCTGCCGGAGCCGTGCGAGCGTCCGCTGGGAGTGCGGTCCGCCGACCGCCCGGCTCTCAGCCGTACCAGCCAGAGCCCCAGCGCGAACCCCACCAGGCCCCAGAGCAGCATCGCCGTCATGCGGCCCTCCGGCCGCGCGCGCGCGCCCGCAAATGTAGCGACGAATCCCGCCAGGCCCGCACCGCGTCCGTGGCGTACCGCGCCGTCCGACTGAGCGGCCGGAACTCCGGTGGCAAGAGCTCGGGGGTATGGCGCCGGAGCCGCTGCAGCGTGCGCACCGACAACCCCAGGAGCTCGGCGAGATCCGCCAGCGTCAGGAAGTCGCCGAACTCGTCCAGGCGGGTGCGCCGCGTCTGGCGTCGGCTCACGGCATCCTCCAGAGCCGGGGTTGCTGCGCGGCCCGCGGTGCCGAACGCCAGGTGTGCGCGGACCGGCCGGTGATCGTGCAGGCGCGCGTCCCCGCCTCGAGGACCCGCCCGTCGGCTTTCAGCTCCGTCAGCCGCGGGCGCACGTCGTTCAGGTCGCGCACCGCACCCTGGGCACGCAATCTCATGAACAGCTCATAGGCGGTCGGCGGCGTCCCCGCCCAGGTCTCCAACGCGGACAGAATGAGGCGCTGGCGCGTCGAGCGGCGCGGGACGAGCCGCTCGAAGGCCGTCCGGCTCGTGTCGGCGACCGGCATCACGCCGGCCCCTCCCAGTTCCTTCACTGGCCGCTTGAGCACCTTCTGGCGCGCCCTGTCAGCCGCCTGCTCGGCCCGCTCCAGTCGATCCAGGGCGGCCGTGACGCGCCGCGGGACGGGCGTGCTAGCGTGCGGGACGGCTGCGGGACGACTACGATGTGCCATGCATTCTCTCGACGGCGCGAGGACGAAGATCAAACGGGCCGAAGAACAGGTCCGTGACCTCCAAACCACCCTGAGCGACTACGCCGGGCGTGAACCACATGTCGTCGTCGCGCACACCGATCCGGAAACCGGGGTGCCTGGCTATCAATTCCGCCAGCGCGTGGAGATCCCTTGGCGCGTGCCCGTGCTCGCTGGAGAAGCGATTCAAAGCCTTCGCACGAGCCTGGACTACCTGGCCTGCGAGGCTGTCGAGGCGAATGGCGGCACCGTGACGAAAACCACGGCGTTTCCGATCCATCAACAAGCTGACCAGTTCAAAGCCGGATACCGCCGAAAAATAAAGGGTGCCAGCGAGGACGCCCTGAAGCTGATTGAGCGAACAGAGCCATACCGTGCTGGGAACGGCCATGCCCTCTGGCAGCTCCACCAGTTGAACCGCCGGGAGAAGCACCGGCTGTTGCTCACCGCCGGTATCGTCTTCGTCGGAGCCGTCCAACATGGCACCACGTTGGACCACTGGGTGCTGGGGGAGGCCAGGCTGGGTGTGCCCTTCCGTCAGTTCGATCCGCGGCCAGACACCGTGTTCCCGCTGACAGACGGCGTATCGTTCTTCGCCGTCCCACGGGATCTCCAAGACGATCTGGAGTTCACCGTTGACGTAGCGTTCAACGAAGCGCCGATTGTCGGGCGCAAGCCGATGCGTGGCGTGCTCGATCAGTTCATCGAGACGTGCGCAGGTCTCGTCGACGCCATGGCGCGGCTGCCGGAGTTCGCCTAGCCTCACGCCGCCCCTCCCCGCGCGTTGGCCACCGGCTTCCGTTTTCCTCGCGCCCGTGTCAGCAACGCACCCAAGACGCACTCAGGGTGATGACCACCGGTCTTGAACGAGCAGCACCAGGGACACCGCTGGCGGCTGGCGTCGTCGCTGAGTGGATCGTCAAAATCTACCCACTCGATGTCGGAGAGGCACCGTATGAGATTCGCCTGTATCGGCGCGACGCTCGCTTCCCACTCGACCGGATCGCCCTGCTCGACCCGCGCGTCATGCGGCGGGTGCCAGCCGGCTGGCGGCGGTGTCGCCGCGAGGATGTCTCGCACGCGATCGGTAAACGTCATGCTCTCCCTCCGACCGCCCTGAACGCCGACGGCTTGCTCGCGTCCATTCGTGCCTTGGTGCGGAAGGCGGCCTTCCATTGGAGAAGCGCCACGACCGTCTCATCGACCTTGTCGTCGAACCGCGCGGCCTCGTCGGGCGTCAGAATGCCGTCGGCGAGGCAGCGTCGAAGGAGCGAGCTGGCGTCGCCGAGTTCCTTCACGACGAGCGCCATCGCCTCGTAGACCGCCTCGTCGGAGGTGGCGTCCGGCAGCGGCACGAACACCCCACCGAGAGCCCGCGTGACCACCGTGAGCACCAGTGGGTTTCCCGAGGCGCGGACCAACGCCGGCAATTCCGCCGCGCGGAGTTGCCGCGGCCGACGCTCGTCGGCAATGTCGTAGAGCACCGACAGGGCGAGGTTCATGTCCTGGGCGATCGCCTTTGGCGGGATGTGCGATCCGTCCGGCCCGTAGCTCCGTTGCACCGTCTCCGTGACCGCTTCCTGGATGGTCAGGGTGCCCGCCGGATCTTCGCGTCTCGGTTTCGGCGTCATGAGCTTGGGACGACCTTCTGGGCTCGTGGTCTCACGAGATTCCCGTGGCCCAGCTCCCGCTGCCGGGCCGTGGATGTAGAATCGCCGTGATGACCGACGCCATTCCTGCCGCCCCACTTGTGGTCACGGCTCTGAAGACGGTGCTTGACACCGTGCGCGGCCTTCGCGCCATGCGTTCGGAGGACGCGGTCAAGGCCGTCCAAGCGGACCTGCTCGGAAAGATCACGGACGCGTATCAGGAAGTACTCGATCTGCAGGCCGCGAATGCGTCGCTGCGAGAGCAGGTGCGCACGGCGCAGGCAGATATTGCTACTCTGAAACAGGAGCTTGCGCGCTTTCAGGAGTGGCACGTAGCGCGCAAGCACTATCAACTGGTGGCGCTCGGGTCGGATGCCTTTGTGTACGTGAAACAGTCGGATGGCAGCAGCACTGAGCCACAGCCCCACTTGTGCGCACCCTGCTTCCGCAACGCGGAGTACGCGATTCTTCAGATGCGCGGCCACAAGAGGTATGACCGGGTGCTGGCGTGCCCACGCTGTGACGCACGGGTCCACTATCGCGATCCCGGAGATCACTTCAACCGCCCGTATTCATTCGTGTGCGTGTTCACACTTCCCCTCCATCCTGGCGTTGGTGTAGCGCCTCGCGTAGCTGCTCGACGAGCCGGGACAGCGCGTCGGCATGCGCCATCGCCGCCTTGAGCAGCGTGGTCAGTTCCCGCGATTGCCGCGCCAGCAGCGCGGAGTGCGAGAGCAACCCGAACGCGATGGCCAGCGCGCAGGCGGTTTCCAGCGTCACGTCGCTGCGCTCCTTCGGGAACGTTCGCCTGCGTAGGGCGCGCTATCCGCGTAATAGGAAGGCACGTTCAAGGTCCCTTTGCACTTGCGTCACCGCGTCACAGAGATGCTGTAAGCCGTAAGCCTCCGAATCCTGTTGAGCGCGCGTGGGCGACGGTGGCGGAATCAGGCCGATGCGTTCGTCCTCGGGCACCGCGTCCCAGGCGTGCACCAGCGCGGCGAACGCGTCGATATAGACCCGCACCGGATCGGGCTCCACCGGATGTTCGCGTCTCGGTTTCGGGGTCATGGGCTTGGTACCGTCATGCAGAGACCGCCTCTGAGCGGTCGGAGATGATGTAGCGACGGACGGATCGGCCTAGTGCGGTGGCCAGCTTCTTCGCCGTGGGTGCCGTCTGATGTTCGCCACGGAGGAACCGAATGACGGTCATGTCAGACACTTGGGCCACTCTGGCTAAGTCCAATTTGTTCCAGCCTTTAGCGGCCATGTCTTCAACTATGAGTTGCACATCGAAACGAACCGAAGGTCGTAGTGTCTGCATCGGAAACAGATAGTAGCACGGTTGAGTTTTCACGGTCAACAACAAAATCTCTCTCGAAATAGACGATGTCAACACCTCGCTGTTACCGTAGGGATTCGATGCGAGAACGACGGATCTTTCACCCGGAGATTGGGCGCTTGTTCGAGCGTCTACGGTCAGATCGGGGGTGGAGGCAGGCTCAGGCTGCTGACATTGCCAGGCGGCGCGGACTCACTCTCATCACCAGACAGGTAATTCTCAGGTTGGAGAAGGGGCAAACAAAAAGCATTGACCCGGACGTCCTGCGGCAGATCGCGTCGTTGTACGGAACGCCCTATCGGCAAGTTCTCGCTTCGTGGGTCGAGCATCGGTATGGCGTACAGCCGTCCGCACTTGCTCGTGACGAAACACCGACAGCCATCGAGGGTTTCGTCGCCCTGCCGCTGCTGGCCGACCCCATCGCCGCCGGGCAGCCGATCGCCATCGCACCAAATCCCGACCGCGACCGCACGCTCTCCTTTCGGGAAACGGTCGTGCGCAAGTTCACGCGCCCCATCTGTCTGAGGATTGGCCCGCGCGAGGAATCGATGCTGCCGACGCTGGAGCCCGGCGATGTTCTCGTCATCGACCAGAACCCCGACCGGCGGCGCTCGCCCCAGGCCGGACACATCTACGCGGTCAACTTTGATCCCCTGACCGGGGACGATGGCGGCGCGGTCAAGCGGATCGACCTATCAGGCAGCACGCTCGTCGTGACTTCGGACAACATGAACAAGCGGTCATACCCGCCCCAGGTGTTCAACGTGACCGACGTCGATTTACTCGACGCGCTCGTGGGTGAAGTGGTCTGGACCGGGCGCTATCTCGGCAGCGGCAAGAAGGCCGATGGTCGAAACATGAAGCGTAAGCGTGTATCAGCGTGAGGTCGTCTCGCCTGGGCGGTTCGTCGATGGCGGCAAGGTGCGGGCGCGACGAGGACGGCTGGCAATGGTGAGCGACAACAAATCCTACAAGCCGGTGGCATGGCCGAACGGGGCTCAGGTGCTCGGGCAAGTCATGTGGACGGGGCGGACACTGTGAATGCAGTGGAGATCATATCCGTAATTAGGGACTTCGTCGTGGCTGGTGCGGCAGTAGCTACGGCGTGCCTCGCACACAGAGGCATTAAGAACTGGATCGTGGAGCTCAGGGGACGAACCAGCTTTGAGGTTGCTCGTGGGCTCATGCTTGCCACATACAAGCTACGAGACGCTATTAGGTCTTGTAGATCACGTCTGATCCAAGGTCGAGAGTTTCCGGATGGTTATGATCATCTCAAGGCGACACCTGAGCAAGAACACGACGGATGGACACACGTGTATAAGAATCGTTGGGTGCCTGTATTTGAAGCACTGCAAGATTTCGACGCAAGGGGTTTGGAAGCGGAGGCTCTATGGGGCTCTGAGTTCCGCAACAGTACGGTCAAGCTTCGGAAACCAATAAACGACTTGTATCTTGCAATCGAGTCTGGTTGTGAGAATGACTTTCGGAAAGACCCAGAGTTTGCGAAGACAATAAGGTCAACCATGTTCGCAAAATCCGACGCGGGAGATCAACTATCGCAGTCAATCACCGAGGCCATTGACGAGATCGAAAAGAAGGTCTGGTCATATGGGTCGGTGAGGTCGTCTGACTGGAACGGTTCGTCGGGTCAAGATGACCGACGGGCAGAACCGTCGCATGAAAAGGGGGGCAGTGGAATCCGTTGGTAACATCCTCATTCTCGTAAGTGTGGTGACAGGGTTTGTGTCGTTCGTCGCCCTGTTTAAGCCGTTTCCACAAGAGTCGTTTTTCACCCGGAAGCGGGTAGTCGTCGTGTGGGTCGCGTCATTCGTGTTGTTCGGTGTCGGCGGGTTGCTACGTCCCGTGCCCTCACTGGGTCCATTCTTCATGCTCGTGAGCATACTGGCCGGAACCTGCTCCTTCATCGCGCTGTTTCAACCATTGCCGCAGATTTGGCTACCCACCCGGAAGCGGGCGGCCGTCATATGGGTGGCATCATTCGCGTTAGTTGCTTTGGGTGGTTCGCTCATCTCGGATCTTGAAGAAGCGGAAACCCGTCTCGCTGCAGAAGCAGCCGCAGAAGCAGCCCAAGCGGAAGCCCGGCTCGCCGAGGACGCCCGGCTCGCCGCAGTGGAGGAAAGAGCCCGGCTCGCCGCAGAGAGTTTTCCAACCCGTCGAGAAGAGTTTGAGCAACGTCTGGGCGAACTCGAAGGGCTTGTTAACGACGAAGCATGGAGTCGTGCCAAGAACGATGGCGAAGCGCTTCAGCAGGAACTCCTACCGCTGTTTCGATCATCAATCTCCGAAACACCGGAGGTTGTCTCGATTCGCACACGACTCGACGATGCGCTCGGCGTCGCTCGAAAAGAGGAACGCGCACTCCCGCGACCGACGCAACTCCCAGAGCCGGAGCGTCGCCGGATCTTCCGCCTTCTAGTTGAATGCCAGGACCGAGCGACTGCACGCGCCGAAACGGAGTTTCCGGAGCAAGATCCACTTATGCCAGGTTTCGACCGTGAGCTCTATCTCGCTGATACCCAAAGGCGACTCGACCGTGCCAGCGAACTTAGCGAGCGCTGTTCCCCAGACGTCCAGTCCGCTGAAGAACTCGGCGAAGATGAGATGTTCCGGATCAGGCGAGAAGGCACACTGAACGGCTGGCCGCCGCTGTAGGTGGCAGCCGCGCTGCCAACTGGGACGGTTCTGGGTCGAGACGGCCGACGGCCAGGTGAGGTGGACGGCGCGGACGTTCTGAGCGAGGTGAAGGAGCTGTTGATGAGTAAGTTCTTCAGCGACCAGCCAAGGCCAGCGACTCACAATAAGGGAAGTGCCTGAGACGGTGGAGGCTCGCGATGACGTCGCCGATCAGATGACCCGCGAGCAGACCGCCGAGGAGGAGCGCCTCGCGCGCGAGTGGGACGACGCGCACCCGCGGTAGAGGCGGTGATGTGGACGGGGCGGACGCTGTGAGAAGCAACGAGGTGACGTGGGCGGCAGATCATTCCGCGAGTCGCGCACTGACGAGTCGATTCAGGGCGGGCCGATTCCGCGCGCGCGGGCACCGTCGTCGTGTGCGAGAACCAGATGACCTCACAACTTCGGGCTCCTGGTACGGCTGACTATCCGTTTGGTCACGTCGCGAATGTCGAAGACCTTGGGAATGATCGCTATCGACTCCGCTCATACGTGGATGCCGAGAACGCCTTTGGGGGCGAAGTGCGCACGAATTTTGTGTGCGTCGTGGAAGTCAGCGGCAGCGGGGAGGACGCGAGCGACTATCGCATTGTTGAGTTCGATGTGCAGTGATTCGAGCTCGGACGCGAGCACAACCTGCTCGACATCCTCATCGGCGAGGTGGTCTGGCTGGGACGGTGCGTCGATGGCGGCAAGGTGCGGCAACGGCTCATGGGATGAGTCGGTGACGCAGTGAGCTGGCCAACGGCTCGGCGATGTCGTAGACGCGCGAGGGTAGAGTTTTCTCAAAGAGGGTAGAGCTTTCTAAAGATGGGACGTCAAGGGGTGCGCCGCCGGGTCGCGAAGGGCCTCTACCGGGACGGCTCCGGCTTGGCCGCCGTGGTCCACGCGAACGGCTACCGGCGCGAGCTCCGCTTTCCAGCGACGACGCCGCTGCGCACCGTTCGCGCCGCCGCCGACGAACTCCGCGCACAGCTCCGCAAGTTGCCGACCAGCGAGCGCTCCACGCTGGCGGCGGATGCCCCGCGCTACCTGCAGCGCGTCGAGGCGACGTTGGCGAGCGTCGTGGATCGGAAGCGCCACCTTGAAGCCTGGCTCCCGCGCTTCGGCCACATCCGCACGTTGCTGCTCGGGCAGCACACGACGGCGCTGAACGATCAGCTGCAACAGTGGCGGGAACGACTGTCGCCATCGAGCTGCAACCAGCGCCGCGACGCGTTGACGAACTGCGTGAAGGTGCTCTACGGCCGGCGCGCCGCGCTGGAGTTGGTGGACGTCATCCGCTTCCGGATGCCGCCCCCGGTGGCCCGGTGGATTCCCCGTGCGCGGATCGACGCGGTACTCGCGGCGCTGCCGCCGGGAAAGATCGCCGCCCGCTTGCACCTCATGCACTGGACGGGTATGCGCCCGTCGCAGATGGGGCGCTTGACAGCCGAGGACTTCCACCTCGACGAGCCCATTCCGTTCGTTGTCGTGCCGCAAGGGAAGCGCGGGCTGTCCGCGATGGTCCCGCTCGTGCCCGAAGGGCTGGCCGCCGTGCGCGCGTTCTTCGCCGCGAATGCCTTCGGGCCGTGGAGTTGTTCGAGTACGAACGCGGCCATCGCGCGGGCGGCCGTCAGAGCCCACGTGGAGCCGTTCACGGTGTATCGTATTCGGCATGCGTTCGCGGCCGGACTGCGCCACACCGGCGCCGATGTCGCCGACATCCAGGATCTCTACGGGCATACAGATCCGCGCACGACACGCATCTACGCGCGGGAGAGCCTGGCGAAGCATCTGGACGCCATTACCCGGCTTCGGCCTGTCGCTGAGCCTACAAACGTGGCACCGAACATTGGCACCAGATCGTTGAAGTCTGTAAGTTATTGATTTTAAAATATGGTGAGGTGGCCGAGAGGCTGAAGGCGGCGGTTTGCTAAACCGTTGAGGGGGCTTTAACCTCCTCCCAGGGTTCGAATCCCTGCCTCACCGCCATTTAACTCCTTCTCTCCAAAAGCGCTTACTGAGCTCTTGTGAGCGAGACCAAGCACGAGCAAAGCATTCGGTCGATCACTCGTCCCCTGTTCGAGCGGAGACGTTGGCCTCGTGGCTACCGCCGTCACGGGTGACCACGCTCACCGTCAATACCATCGGCTTACAACAGATCTGGCAATCTTCAATGTACTCCTGTCGCGTGACCGACCAATCAATCGCAACATCAAGCTGCTCACCGCAATAGGGACATTGAATAAACTCGCCCATAACAGGTCCTTTCGGATGAGCGCCTCCGACTACGCGACATTGTGTCACCTAATCTGAAGCGAGGAGAATAAAGAACGGACGACGTTGAACCGCCCGCCAGGCCGCGGTAGGCTAGACCTCTCGTCGTTCGTCGCCGTCGTCCGATACAACACAGGAGGTGTTATGGGGTGGTTTAGCACCGACTACGCGACCCTCGAAACTTTTATCGGATGCGATATTCGAATTGAGCGTCCAATTGTGACTGCGTGTCGATGGACAGCAATAAAACAACATCCCATGCTCTCAGAAAAACAGCTCCGTATCGCAGCAGCCTGTCTCAATTACGGACGAATGCTCGTGAATCACGTGCCGACTCAAATGGAAGTGTTCGAACGAAGCCTGTTCGGGGTAAAAGGCGCACTAGAGGGGGCTGATGAATTCAAGTTTCCTGAATGGACCGTAGAAATTAAGGCCCCACCAGGTTCTCCCGCTGACGTGACAGACGTTCATGTAACTATCTGGCCCTGTATCGACTGGGCGTTGAAGTAATGGAAGACATTGGGGAGCAAGAGTTTCCTGTTCCTTGCAGAAAGTTCACGTGTACCGTCACGCATCACGGAACGGACAGTCTCTATGGAGCAACCATGTGGACACCTGGCTATGAGATGATCTTTGCGCCTGCTGCTGCGTTAATTCCACTCAGCAACTTGTCGTTGCAGTTGGACCGACCTGCGAAGATCATGCTCGCGAAATGTGTAGATGCAATGAATATTGTCTTTACAAAGTTAGGGACCGATGTTGGGACAGATCGAGAAGCGTTTCAGACTGCCCTGCAAATTCTACAAGGGTGATGTGAAACTTTCACGTTAGGCAAAGGGAGTCAAAAGGAGACGTGCGACGATGAGCTTCTGTGAGCATTGCGAGGGTCAGCGCTTTGACCGAGCACAGGTTCTCCGCGTTCTACGGGCAACACGGAAGAACTTACAACTGTCGGAGAACGCCTATAGTGTGGATGCGGCACTTTTTATTGCCATTCAGACGGTACGCACCCTAGAGATTCCTCACCTTGAACTGACTGACGGCTTAATGGACAAACCAGTCGTTCACTAGCCTCTGACCCGCGCCTCCGGAGTCAAGGAGAGCGCTTCAGAAGCACCTGAACGCTTCATCGGCTGGACTCTATGGTCTGAATTGGCCTTGGGGTGCAACGACTAACTGGCCAAGCAAAGCGTAAGCACCCGTCAATACGCAATCGCGTAACAGTCTCGACGGGGATCTGCCGCCGCCAGCCGGTTTCCAGTGGCCGGGTCGATCAGAACCACTGTCGCACAGCCAGATACGCCGAGCGGCGGCACTTCATTGACGTGGTGTCCCCGATTTCGCAGCTCCTGGGCCACGTCAGCGGTGATGGTCGATTCGATGTCCATCTGATTGAACCCGGCCGAATGCGGCCAGAACGAACCGTGTAGGTGCTGTGTACGAACTCGTGGCCATTCGATGGCGTCGTGCGGATTTGGGTACCAGTCAGACCAGAACTCGACGATATTCAGGAACACTTGCAGGATGGTTTGATCTTGGTTGTCGCCACCCGGTGTGCCGATCGCCATGAATGGCTCACCGTCCCGTAGCACGATGCTCGGGGTCAGTGTGTAACGGGGACGTGCGCGCGGACGAAGCTGATTCGCCCGGCCCTCGTCCAACCAGAACTGTTCACCGCGCGTACTGAGTCCAATCCCAGTCTTGCCTAGAATGACCGCTCCGCCGATCCAGCCGCCGCTCGGCGTGCTGTCGAAGATATTCCCATCTTTGTCGATGACAGCAACGTGTGAAGTGTCTTTCAAACTACCGTCAGATGGCGTGATGCTGGTCTCAGGCATGAACGATCCAGGAGCATCATCCATGGCCCGCCCGTCTTCGATGTTCGCGACCCAGTATTTCCACTCATTTACATCAGGGTCGTACGGCAGCGGATCGCCGGCTTTGAATGCGACTGACGCGCGGGTCGGATCGATCTCTGCGGCTCGATATTTTCCGTAGGCTTTCGATAGCAAGCCCTTGGCCGGAACGTCGACGAAATCTTGATCGGCGTAGTAGGTGTCGCGATCTGCATAGGCTAGCTTCATCGCCTCGATGACAGTGTGGACATAATCTGGACTGTTATGTCCCATAGCCTTGAGGTCGAAATTCTCCAGAATGTTCAGTGTTTGTAGCAAGACGGGACCCTGACTACCAAATCCCTGTTTATAGACGGTGTAGCCTCCGTACTCGGTGTAAGTTGGCTCTTCGATTTTTGCCGAGAACTCTGAGAAATCACTAAGGTCGAACAACGTACCGTGTTCCTGCAGGAAGGCCACCATTTCCTCAGCGATGTCCCCTTTGTAGAAACGGTCACGGGCAGCGGCGACACCCTGGGCGCGGCCGAGATGAGACTTCTCCTGTTCCGCGTCGACCATCTTCATTAGGGTGTCTGCCAGCGTGGGAAGCTTGATGGTCTCACCTGGCGTATAGAGCGAGCCGTCAGGCTTCAGCCAGTACCGTTGATTCTCAGGCCAGGCTTCAAAGAACTCGAGGTTTCGCTCGATGGATCGCGCAGTACGCGGTCGCAGTGGGAACCCATTCTTTGCGTAGTCGATAGCACGAGCTGAGACCTGTTCGAAACTCATCGTTCCCCAACGCTCAAGCACGGTTAACGCGCCATGGAGTGCTCCGGGAACGACGGCAGGGTCCAAGCCTTCGCCGTTGAGGTCCTTGTTCCGCTCACGGTACCATTCGATGCTGGCCTGGTTCGGCGCCCAGCCCTGGCCGACGATAGACGTAACTTTCCGTTCGGCTATTGGGTAGACCAAGATTAACGCTTCTCCTCCTAACCCATATAGGTCTTGCTCGATGACACCGCCGACGAGTAACCCAGTGACGCCTGCATCGAAGGCATTGCCGCCCTGTAGCAGAATTTCAAAGGTTGCGGCGGAGGTCAGTGGGTGACCTGCGGATACACCGCCGGTACGACCCGAGACCGACGGTCGCTGGGCGAGCAGCGATGCGGTTGTGAGCGCACCGGTCAATCCAACTAGGACAGCCACCAACAACGAGGCCCACAACTTTTGACATCTGGTCTTGTGGGTCCCAGCCGTCCAACTACCGCGGTGCGTGTGAAGCTGTATCGTTTTCTGCATCGTGGTACCTACTCCTCGGTCATGAAGTGCATCGTCTGAGCGAAATTGCGTTGTTCACTGGTTGCCTACACCAGGATCTTTGAGAAATGCCCTTACTGACACTACGGTTTCGTCAGGGCGTACTTGTCAACGGTTACGCGCACTTGGGGTGCATACATCTCGTCCCAACTCTGCTCACCCCAATAGACCTCTTTGTGTGGTGCTGGGTTATATCGATTCTTGAGAGAATTGTCGAAGACCGTCCTCACTGTAATCGTGCTACCAGCCGGCACCCGCTTCGGTTCGGCGAAGTCGTAGTAGTGTTGCCAGTTAAAATCATATTTCGGCACGTTGAGCAGCGTCTCCGTACGACCGTCCGGATAGGTTGCGTCGTAGGTCATGCTCTTACCACGTAGGTGCAGATGAGGTGAAAGCCCGTGGATCGTGATCGCGTTGGGGACTGCCGTAATGCCGATAATCTCCCAGTCTTCAACCATCGGTGGAATGACGGGTAGCGTCGAATCAGGCAGCTCGATGCCGGCAGCGATGTACGTCGACGGTCCTATTGACGAGAGGGAATTGATGACTTCGTGCGTCGGCTGCCCCTCGTATTCGTAGAGTCCCAGCGATGTTCGATCGGTCTCGGCACGTCCCGTGGCCTGGTAGTGCATGTGGAAGTGGATCATCTTGCCTGCGGACAGCCGTTTTGCCGCGCCGCGCCCGTACTCCTCGTAGCCTCGTCCAGGAACGTACGAGATCAGCTTGTCTGATCCCGGAGTAGTTCCGCCGAGAGCGGCAAGGCTGAGCTGTCTAACCGTGCTGAGATCGACTAGTTGATTGTCCTTATCCCAGTACAAAAGACCATTTTCAAGGTGTGTGTCAACGGGCAGCTCAACATTGTACGCGCCCGCGTGGTGAACCACCTCGCGATTACCCGGTCGCATTTCCACGGCCTTTAGGAAGACATCCTCCGGCAACGGCACAGGCGTGTAGAAGTTGTGATAGTCGATCTCACCCTGAGTTGGGATTTGGAACTCTACAGACATGGAAATAACGTAGGTCGGTTCCCCTGTCCATCCTTTTGGAAATTCCGGGAGAGCTGGAAGGTTGCTGTTGTCGCCTCGAGGCACCCCCCCATCAGACCAGGCGACGATCGTGGCTATTTGGTTGTCGGTCAATCCCCTGGCGTTACGGAACTCGCCGCACCTCGGATCCGCATGCCACGGAGGCATCTCTCGCGATTCAACCTTCGCCTTGATCGCTCGACTCCAAGGACGAACATCCTCGTAGGTAAGCAACGTCATCGGTGCCACTTCCCCGGGGCGGTGACAACTGACACACTGCTCGTACAGGATCGGGGCGATGTCTTTCGTGAACGTCGGTGTGTCGACTGCCGGCGCGGCCGGGCTCGCGTTTGCCAGTAGCAGCGACATCGCTCCAACCACGGCAGTGGCGACCACTCGTCGCATCGTCTTTCTCCTCGCGGCAAGACCGCACCGCGCACTTACCCTGCCGATGGGTTCATATTCATCAACAGTTTGAAGCCTAGCTAGCAGCATAGGCTGCTGCGAGGAATTGTCAAGTTTGCCTCGATTTGCTTGCAGAAATGGCGATGCTCGCTGCTAACGGGAGGACTCCAAGGGGTCAGAATCGGGCACAACAGAAGTTTGGCTGGGAGGCAGGGATTCGAACCCCGATAGCGTGCTCCAGAGGCACGTGTCCTACCATTGAACGACCTCCCAGCAAGAGTAAGAGAGCAAGCAAAAGACAACACAGTTTCAATTATAGCCAAACGCTCGATCTGGTCGGCACCAACGGTCGACGTATCACAACTACTTACTAAAGTGAGCGCGCGACAGACTTTGCACACCTCAAAAACGATAATTGTTTGGGTGTGACTCACGACGTTTCGGTGCTCCAACAAACGCTAGGGCATACGACCCATCTTAAATTTCTGCCGAGCGGCGATATCAGCGAGCGCCTCTCGCGCGTGACGTTCGGTTTCAGTATGTGGATTCTGATCAAAGACCTCGACGAGATGCTGGTAAGCCGCAGTTACTTGGTGCAAGGCATGGAGCTGCACGAGGCCGGCTCCGAGATGTGCCTCGGCCGTCAACGGCCCGAGCGGGTAGTCCCGCACATGGCGCTGATAGACAACGAGCGCAGCCTTGGCATGATCGTTGTTGGCGAGCCAATTTCCGAGTGCGACCGAGTACTCCGGCGTGAGTAAACGCCGCGTCTGGTCGGACTCGATCTGGAAGTACAGGGGTGCGGCCTCCTTAAACCGTCCATCCTTAACCAACGACGCGACCGTTCCTCCTGCCGACGATTTACCGTACTGAGTCTGAGTCACCCGATACTCACGTGGCGATTTAGTCACCTCCCGCCGGTCGGCCATCCAGGCCCAGGCCAGTCCGCCAAAAAAGCCACCGAGGTGGGCCCCATACGCAACGCCTCCCCCCTCGGTTCCCTGTGCAAGAAGGAATGGCGCCAGATTGTCGACTAGTAGATACACGCCCAGGACGAGGCGGGCCGGTGCATACACCACGTTCATAAAGAAAGGGAAGAACGCTACAAACAACCGGACGCGGTTCCGCGGAAACCAGAGGAAATAGAACCCGAGCACGCCGGAAATCGCGCCCGATGCGCCGACGAGCGGGAGTTCAGAGTCAGCGTCGAACACCGTGTGAAACAGCGTCGCAGCAATACCGGTGAATAGATAGGCGATGAGAAACGACCCGCGGCCGAGCCGGTGTTCCACGTTGTCGCCGTAGATCCACAGGAACAGCATGTTGCCGGCCAGGTGCATCAGCCCGCCGTGGAGAAACATCGACGTTAATAACGGCATCAGACTTGGCTCAGCCGGACGGAATCCATGGGCGAAAAGAAAGAGATCGTAGGCGGTTATCCGGCTCAGGAATGCCTCCACCGCCAGTCGATCCGGAAGGTGGTCAGCCAGGATGCTGACGTACTCCGCAAGGATAGGATCGTTAAGGTCAGGCTGAATCACCCCAAGCGGGAGTGAGACAAATGCGTAGATTGCGCAATTGATCGCGATCAGACTATAGGTAACAACTGGAATGCCTTGCGGATTTGGCTCGTCGCCGAGGGGAAGGAGCATCGTTCGTTACACATGATTGCACGATTCGACCCTTGGCGCTTTCACTGGCTTGCAGGTTATGACACGCGGGTCCGATAATCGATCCAGAATCGCTCCATGCCCAACAACGCCCAGCTTGGTGTCAATCAGGTCTACACGAAGTTTTTCTTCGTCACACTGAAACACGACGATAAAATGGCGCATGCCAAGGTGCGCGCCGCCGGCAGCGCTCTGGCGCGCAGTTTCTTCAATGAGTTCGATGCCAACGGTGACCGTGATCCCAAAAGTCTAGAGACGATTCAGTTCCTGGTTCATGATCGGGTTCGTTCTTGTCCGGACGGCATGCTGTCCGCCGGCTACGTGGCGCAGGTCAGCGCAAAGTACCGGCCGCGCCTGAACGAAGCGGAAACCGAGTTACGGCGTCGCGTCGAAAATGCGCTGCGGTGCGTGTGCTTGACGGGGCAATCCGGGTGCCGCGTTACACGAGTGCCGAGATGGATGAGTTCGCGTACCGACACGCGGTCCTTCGTGCGTCTGGCCGTACGATGACCAACGCCATCATCATCCCGATTAGCAAGACCGACGAGTGGTGGAAGATGACAACGCTGGAACGGCACGCGTATTTTTATCCGCACAGCAATACCGACAGCAAGCAGCACGCATCTGGTTCTGACGCGCGCGGTGCTCTGGACCGACACTCCGGTGACGGTATCGGGATAAAAGAGCCAGCCGTGACACAAAAGCGTCCTGCGCTCGGACGAGGACTGAGCGCCCTCATTTCCGAGTCGACCATACCGCCGATGCCACGGGAAGAGACAAAGGTCAAGGGACATGCCTTGGCCGCTGAGGCTGGGATCTCCACGATTTTTCGACGTCTCTACCACAACCCCGATGGCTACCATCGCCAGAAGGAGTACGACTTTATTGCCTACTTCGAATGTGCCAACGAGCATCTTGCGGTCTTTGACGAGATTCGCACCGCCCTGCGAGATAAACAACAGAACCCGGAGTGGAAATTTGTGATCGAGGGACCAAAATTACGGGGACGACGAGTCTTGAAATGGTGAGTACAGCAAGAATTGGTGGGCTGCGAATCAGAGCTCAACCAAGTGCCGAACGATCTCGTCCCGAACGTCACGGAACCGTTGCAAGTGCTCTGCGTAGGAATTTGTGACGGCTGCTGGATCAGGTAACGCCCACGAAATCCGCTTCGTCAATCCTGGGAATGCTGGGCAAACCTCCGCCGCACACAACGTGACGACGGTGTCAATCGACGTCAGATCAATGGTGTCGATGCTTTTTGATGTCTGACCAGAAATGTCAATGTTAAACTCGGCCATCACCTCGATGGCCAGCAAGTTTATCTCAGAGGGCCTGGACCCAGCGCTTTGTACGCGCACGCGGTTGCCGAAGTGCGCACGAGCCAGCCCTTCCGCCATCTGACTGCGCGAGGAGTTTTCGACGCAGAGGAAGAGAACCGACTTCATCTCCTAAAGGGTTCCGTTGCTCTAGGAACATGTTCGCGAACGTGCTGGTAAGCCCGTCAGTCAGTCCCACTGTGGAACGAGGCGAGTCAGCGATCGATGATATCCAGCAGGCGTTGCAATAGATCGCGGTGGTCGGCTGGCCGCCGGATCTCGATCGAGGCAGCGAGCCACTGGTCGCCACCCGGCAGGTTCCAGGAAGCAGTTCCTGACCCACCGGCCGAGCCTCGCCTGGCATCTGAGACGGACAGTCCGACAGCCGCCTCTGTTGCCGAACAACCAGACAGCGGGGGGCCGCAACCGCGAGCGGCATCCGCCGCGCTGCTTGGAAACGACGCGATGTTGATCCGTAATGTTCGCGGCTCCTCACCCAGGATGAGCGACCCATTAAGAAAGGTCATCGCGTCGTCAGCCTCGGCCAGGGCAATCCGTAGCACGCGGGATCCATCCCGTGTTGTATTGACTACGGGCGCTGTAGGGCTGTCCGATGAGCCACGTTGTTGACGGGAGTCGCCGATGGGAGTGTTCGTGTCCACGTTGGAGTAGCGAAGCACTGCGCCGGCCGCATGGCGTGGCACGCCCCAGTCGAACGATACACTCGTTTCCGATCCATCGGAAAGCCGATAGAAGATCGACAGCTGGCACGCAGTGCCCTCTGTGTCCGAGTTGCAAGTCGCGCCATTGAATCCGCCGAAGCCGAAAACCGCCTGCCAACCGGCTGGTTCCCGAATATTTGGATTTGCCTGGAGGCCGATGATGGAAATTAACAGGTCATCAGTGGCATCGCCTAACGTGCTAGAGGGTATTGGAATCGAAAGCGCGTTCGCGCCGTCTCTCCCCGTGCTAGTGGTTGCGCCGTTCTCGAAGCGTGGGGCCGAACCGCAACCAACGAGAACGAGGCTGAGAAGGCCGAGCGCCACAAAGCTGAGCCCCACGTTGTCAGGCGCAGAGGAGGAACGCTTGCGGATCGGCCCCACGCCGGTAGAGCATGTCAGGTCAGACATAGGTTCGATCTTATCGCAGTTCGATGCAAGCTGAGCTTTGAACCTTCCTACTGGCCCTCAGGTAACGCGAAGACGAATAAGGTCTGCCCAACAGTTGGCACCTGGATATTCAACGAGTTACGGTGGCCCCTGGCTACACCGGTACCGCCGGGTGAAATCACTGCCAGGTATTGACGTCCATCTATTGAGTACGTGATCGGAGCCATATCGCTCAACCCGCTGAGAATGGTTTGCCAGAGGACTTCACCCGTCCATTGCTCAAACGCATAGAAGCGCCTATTTGTATCCGCGGCGAACAGGAGACCACCGCCGGTGGTCAGCATGCCGTAGAGTGGAGCCTCGCGGTCCAGACGCCACAGCGTCCTACCGGTACTGACTTCGATGGCCTCAGGCCGCCCGAAGGTTGGAGACTCAGGGTTAATATAGCGCCTTAGGGTCGATAAGTTGTAGCCCTCGTCGACGGTGGGCGTTAAAGTGGTAGTCCGCATGTCAGCGCAGCTACTCCAGAGCGGCACGTAATAGGCATTGGTCAGCGGACTATAAGCGCCTTGGGGGACCATTCGATTCTCTTTGCATACTGATACCACACGCTCTAGATCCGTCGTCATAATCACATCGGGGTTCATGACGTACGCCCCCGTTTCACCATCGTAACCAGCTATGACGTTCTGGGGAGCTGTTTCCCTCGCATACACGAACGCTCCATCGGTTCTGTCATACGCGTAGAAAATTCCGTCCTTAGAAAACGAACCAACCACCAAATTCCTGGTTTCTTCGGTCCGGATGTTCGGATTCCGTCCTAACCACTTGGCCTCAGTGCCATAAGGGTTCACTGGCACATCTACGAGAATCCTGTCGAAAGACGAGTCATTGTTGTGCATGTCCGACTGGTGTTGCGCCCACCACACGACCTCGCCCGTTAGGTAATTCAGCGCTACCGTTGATCCATGATACAAACGGTCAGGCCACTTACCGTCTGAGCCGGAGAGTGCTGGCTGACTGGGTGCTGTTGAGCCCACTCCAACAATGAACAGCCCGCGCTCGGTATCGACGGCGGGAGTCATCCAAACAGAAATGTTGCGTCGTGACTCAAGAGGGTACTTTTGAGGGTTTTCTCCCCAAGTGTGGTGCTGCGGATCATCAGGTTCTGGGCTGGTATACCATCGCCATAATCTTTTGCCTGTTTCAGAATCGTAGGCTGACAGATGGCATGCAACGTACGACGCGGCGTTGGCACAGTTAATGGGAACAACGATGACGCCATCGTACACGATGGGAGCACCGCTGCCCTGGTGCCTGGTCTCGAAGTAATCGAGCATCCGACTTTCCCAGATAAGTTGTCCCGTTCGTGCGTCCAAGGCATATAGGAACCCATCCGTCGAGAAATTGATCAATTTATTTTCATACAGTGCAAGACCTCTTCCTCGATGGAGTCTGATTCCCCCTAAGCCAATGATATTCTCAGGTAGCGGTCGGCTGTATTCCCAAATAAGATCTCCCGTTGTTGCGTCATGGGCCGCGAGTAGCTCGGACGGATGGCGCAGATAGATAATTCCATCGTAAACGACAGGCTCGGCCTGCAGTCCTTCTTCGGAGGGATCCAACGCGTAAGACCAGACCAGTTGCAACTCGTTTACGTTGTTACGGTTGATCTGATCCAGCGGACTGTACCCCCAACCGTTGTACGTTCGACGCCACATAAGCCAATCTGCCGGATCTGGATTGTTCAACATTGCTTGTGTTACTGGCCGGAAATCGTCTCGCACCTGTTCCTGTGCGGACATGCTTCCAGTAAGTGATAACACTAGGATGAAGCCCAACAACTTGAGCGCTCTCATGGGACGGCACCTCCTGGTCCCGCGGGAATAGAATTCTCCAAAGATACGGTTGGAACAACCAATACGCTGCAGCTTAGCAGTGCATCCTCTACAACTGAACTCGATCCTCCGCCGGTGCTACCGAGGTTTTAGACGGCGAGGCTACTGATGACGGTTAACGCTGTCAACCCCGAGGCCAGCGTCACGACACGGGGTGCAAAACGGACTACAGCAAACGTGCCCTCTTTGGATGCGACCTCTTACAGTGATTAAGAGAATTGGCTCCTCAGGTTGGACTCGAACCAACAACCCTCCGGTTAACAGCCGGATGCTCTGCCAATTGAGCTACTGAGGAACACCTAGGAGCCGTACCGAACGAGACTCGGCGGGAGCAGTTCGGAAAAGACTCCCCAGCCGAGCCAAGAGTCATCGTAATGGAATGACGTGCAGGCGGTCAAACGGTGACGTCATGTCTTCTTTTTCTTCTGTGCCATGTTCTGAGCGCGCGCCCGGCTCAGCGTGCTGAGTTGGACGAACAGCGCGAGCAGACCGAGACCGAACCATCCGAGCGTAAACTCCAGCTGGCCGTCGGCCGGCACTAGCGGATACATCTGTGACACGTCTCCGTTCACTGCCGCCCCGGCGGCCGTATTCCCGGCCAATGCAAGGCCCCCCACGATTACCATCCAAGCGCCTGCGAACGACGTGGCGACGACAATCACGAATTTTCGTAACGCGAGCGCGACAATAGCACCGACGAGGCAGGCAGCGAGCACGACCCACAGGATTGGCTCCCCTTCGAACTGCGTCCAAACCGCATGGGTAGCAAACGCGGCCAATCCAGCGCCGGCAAGGGCGACTCCCGCCAGATAGGCGGCGATCGCCACGAGGGATCCAAGCAGACCACTGCTGATTGTCACGACCGCGGCGAGCCACGTTTCAAGCTCGGCAGTGAACCACGTGGCCACGATCACCCCGCCGGCGAACCCGTAGATGGCCAGAAGGATTCGGAGGAACCGGTATCCGAGGAAGCACGCCAGGAGTCCTCCGCCAAGTAGAATGATGGCCATAGGAATATGGGGAAACACCGACAATATAGCTGGTTGATTATGAAGGGATGACCCCCTCTTCTGCCACCTTGATCCGCCGACCGACCCTCGGCGGCGTACTTGCCGCCATCGGCGGGTTGATCCTTTTCGCCTACTTCTTGCGGCGTGCCGGCATTACCGATGTGGCTGATGGTATCCGCCGCGTCGGGTGGGTCTTTCTCATCGTCGTCGCCCTCCAGGGCTTCCGGTTTCTCACCCGTGCGGCAGCCTGGCTGATGTGCCTGGATCGGCCTCACCGTCTAAACCTCTGGCAGGCGTTTCAGGCGGTGATGGTTGGTGACGCGCTCGGGAACCTCACGCCACTGAGCCTTCTTGTAAGCGAGCCAGCGAAAGCGATGTTTCTGCTCCATCAAGAGCCGCTTAAACGAACATTGTCGGCCCTGACGATTGAGAACCTTTTTTATACCCTCAGCGCGGCGCTGATGATCACCAGCGGTCTGGTCGCGCTGTTCCTCCGGCTGCGTCCGCCTGAGGGGTTGTGGCTGGTGATAACGATGTTGTTTCTTGCTGTGGCTGTGCTCATTTTCGTCTTCCATTGGATTATCTGGCGTCGCGTCCCTGTTGCCAGCGGAACAGTGGCATGGCTTGGACGGCGTGGGGTTGCTCCTAATCTTTTTGGGGGCGTTGTTGAGCGGGTTCGCACTCTTGAGGAACACATTTATGTTCGCTATCCACGCGATTGGTCACGCCTACTGTCGATTACTGCGCTCGAGTTATCGTTCCACGGTCTTGCGATCCTCGAAATCTTCCTCGTCCTCTCGCTCATCAGCGGCCAGTGGGCCACCATTCTTGATGCATTCCTCTTTGAGTCAACAAACCGCTTTATTCAAGTGGTGTTCAAGTTCGTTCCGCTTCGGATTGGAGTTGACGAAGCCGGGACCGGGATGTTTGCGGATTTACTGGCATTCGGCACCCTAGCTGGGGTGACGCTCGCCATCGTCCGCAAGGCCAGAATGCTGGTCTGGATGGCACTTGGCGTCGCGGTACTGGTTCAGCGCGGGCTCTTATTTGAGGAGGTTCGTGCGATAAGCTCCCCAACCAACAATGTAGCGCTCGTGGTCATGGCGCGCTCACCGGCGGGTGGCCAGCCGCCAAAGACACGACTTGTCGGTGCAGTAACCACCGAGGACGCTTGCCGGCGTCTTTATGCTGCCTTTCTGGAAGACACGATTCGAGCCTGTCAGGGGATTAAAGGGACCGTGTTGCGAGTGGCGTACACGCCGGACGGAGGTGCGGAGGGACTGCTCGCGTTGGGGCTAAAAGAAAAAGAACTCATGCCGCAGCGCGGGAACAATTTAGGCGCACGGGAACGCAACGTTTTCAGGGATCTCTTTACCGCCGGGTTCTCTAAGGTCGTGATGATTGGTTCGGACCTGCCAACCTTACCAGCGCGCCACATTACTGAAGCCGTGATGCGACTTGATAGAAACACCGTGGTTCTCGGACCGTCGGAGGATGGCGGCTATTATCTGATTGGGTTGGCATTAGCCGGCCCAGAGATTCTTATACCAGAAGTCTTTAATAACATTTCCTGGAGCAGTTCGTCGGCGTTTAAGGACACGGCAGCCGCCGTAGACCGCGCCGGATTGACGCTGGAGCTTGTTCCGACGTGGTACGACGTGGATAGCAACGAAGATCTTGCCCGTTTGCGCACAGACCTTGCTGATCCGGAACACGCAGTGCGGGCACCGAGGACGACGAAGGTGCTTCGCGAGATCTTTTCTGGGGAGACAGAAGACAAGAGATAGAAGTTAAGAACAAGCCAGTGGACACACAGTGCTTCTAATTTACAGGTGCCTAGATTTCGTGTCGGCCAGACATCGCCTTGTGCATTGTCACCTCGTCGGCATACTCAAGATCGCTGCCGACCGGAAGTCCCATCGCAATCCGGGTGACCTTGACACTAAGCGGCTTGATGAGCTTTGCGAGGTAGATAGCTGTCGCCTCCCCTTCCACATTGGGGTTCGTGGCCAGAATGACTTCTTCGATCTTGCCGTCATGCACCCGGTCCAGCAGGCTCTTTATCTTTAAGTCGTCCGGCCCTATACCCTGGAGCGGCGACAAGGCCCCCATCAGGACGTGATACGTCCCGTTGAAACCCTGGGTCTTTTCGATCGCTGTTACGTTATGGGGGTCCTCGACAACGCAGATAACTCGCCGATCGCGACCGGGGTGCGTGCAGTAGTAGCAGGGATCGGTTTCAGTGATATTCGAGCAGATCGAACAATAGGTGATCCGCTCCTTAACGACGCGAACAGCCGCCAGTAGGGCGTCGACATCCTCCCTTGGCTGGCGGAGTAGGTGGAAAGCCAACCGCTGGGCGCTCTTGGCACCGATGCCGGGGAGACGTTGGAGTTGGTCGAGCAGGACGGCGAGAGGAGAGGGATCGTTCATCCGGTCAATCCGGGGATCTTAAGACTCCCCATCATCCCGCCCATCTTGCTCGCGACCGCCTCGTCCACCTTGCGCTGGCCGTCGTTGATGGCAGCCACGATTAGATCTTGGAGCATCTCGATGTCATCTTTTGAGACGACTTCTGGATCGATGGCAATCCGACGCACTTGTTTGACCCCATTCATGACGACGGTGATCATGCCGCCTCCGGCTGTCGCCTCGATTTCGGTTTCGGCGAGCTCCTGCTGCAGACGCTCTTGCATTTGCTGCGCCTGTTTCATCATCTGTTGGATATCCATGATCGCACTGAACCCCACATGTTCAAGAGTTTCAGACTTTGGGAGAACCCTTGAACCTATTTAATTTTCTGCACGTCTTTTATTTCTGCTGGGAACACTTCGAGCATCGCCTGAACGACACTGTCGTTCAGGGCTTTCTCTTGCAGTTCCTCGTCCACTAATTTTCCTGGTGGCGCCGGCAGTGATCCCAATTGCGTCGGTTCGTTCGGAACCGCTTGCTCTTCGTTCGACGTGGTAGTTACGATGATTTTACGGCCGGTCACGTTCGAGGCAAGCGTTTCCAACCAGTCTCGACTCTGGTTTAGTTGGGACGCCAATGTTCGCTGTGCGGGAGAGAAGGTGAAGGTGAGGTGGTTACCCGAAAGTTCGATCCGCTGCGCCTGCGCAATTACAGTCCCATGGAAGAACTTCTTTGCACGTTTGATTTCCGCTAGGATAGCTGGCTTTTCCTCGCCCTCACTTGGCACGGGCGGGGGTGGAGGATCCGCACCCAGGTTCTTCGCAGCCGGCCGCGCCGCGCCGCTTCGCGATACCGTACCTGCTGTAGGCGAGTCGGTTTCAGGTTTTCGCTTCGGAGTGGGTGTCTTTCCCTCGATCAACCTCGCCAAGGGAGTCAACTTGCGCAGATGGATCCACTTGAGGAGTGCCATCTCAAAGTGATACCTCGGCTGGGCAGCACCTCGGATCTCAATCTCCGCGCGCGCCAGGACGTCAAAGGCTCGTAGCAGGTCCTCACGTGAGAACCGTTGGGCCAGTGACAGGACTCTATCGCGTTCGGCTTCTGCCACTATTTCTGGATCCTGCACGCGCTTGGGATCGATTGCGATTACTAGGAGGTCCCGAACGGCACGCGTTAACTCCCGACACACCAAACGAAGGTCATGCCCTGCCTCGACGAAACGCCCGGCGAGGTCGAACACGGCGGGCGGATCCTCGTTAGCGACCACCTCAACGACATCTAATATCGACTCTCGGCCGATCAACCCGAGGACTGTTGAAACAGCCTCGACGGTGATCCGGTCTCCCGCAAATGCAATCACTTGATCAAATGCACTTTGGGCGTCGCGCATGCTGCCTTCGGCCGAACGTGCGATCAATCCGAGCGCCGCATCGTCGGCGTCTATTTCTTCGGCTTTAGTAATCATTCTGAGCTGCTCATTGATGGTCTTCGTACTTATCATTCGGAATTCGAAGACCTGGGACCGCGAGAGGATAGTCTCGGGAATCTTCCGGAGTTCGGTAGTCGCCATCATGAAGGCGACGTGCGGTGGTGGCTCCTCGATTGATTTGAGTAGCGCATTGAAAGAGTGACTCGAAAGCTGATGAAATTCGTCGATGATGAAGACCTTGTACCGATCGCGCACCGGCGCCATCGCCAGTCCAGCGATGATTACTTCACGGATGTTCTCGACCTGTGTGTGCGTTGCAGCGTCGATCTCCAAGACGTCAATATCTCGTCCTTGCGCGATCTCAACACAAGGGTCACATGTCCCACACGGATCAGGCGTGGGTCCCTTGCCGCAGTTGAGTGCACGGGCTAGGATCCGGGCAGTTGTTGTCTTGCCCACACCGCGAGGGCCGGCGAACACGAATGCCTGTGCCAAGTGCTCGGAGGTGATCGCATTTCTGAGCGTTTGGGTAATGCCCAGTTGGCCGATGACGTCTTCGAACCGCTGAGGTCGGTACTTGCGTGCAAGAACTTGGTAGCTCATCTGATCTATAAGATGCCGGATGCTGAACGCACGAGCTGGCGGGCCTCACCGCGGCCCGGAAGAGCCTGCGGCACATGTCAGTGACTACTTAGCGCTGCTGCCTTCCGGCCCTGACGCGGTTCGTAGGCTGATATTGCACAGGGTCCGGGCCGCGATGTGACCCTTCACTTAGGTGGTTCAGTCTAACGCACCCGGGCGCCGAGCAGCCAGGGGCGATTTTTGCCGTGGTAGACTCGGGCGACATGCCCCGAAACTGCTCTTGTGGAGAGATGTCCGAGTGGTTGAAGGAGCACGCTTGGAAAGCGTGTGTAGGGGTGAACCTCCTACCGAGGGTTCGAATCCCTCTCTCTCCGCCACCACCTTTGACACAACGAGTTTCGGGAAAAGTAGTTATGGGGACCTCTTGATCGTTCCTGCCTCATGCTGTATCCAAGTGATTCTTTAAAGCAAAGATACCGTCGGAAGATGTTCTGATCAGTCCCACCGCCTCCATTTACAGCTATCTCGGCTCCTATCTCTCGGTCGCTCATGTTTTCCAGAGTAACGACGGAGCAGCGTAGAATACGGCGTATGCGAACCAGCGTTATCTGGCGCACCATGCTATTTGTTGTCTTTGCGGCGATTATTGTCGTATGTAGCCAAGGCGCACCTCAATTGGTCGAAGCTCGACAATCATTAACGGGTGGAGGCGAGTTCGATGAGTACTTTCTCGACAAAACTATGCGGATGGACTACTTCCATTCTGGAGGGCTCAAGACCGAGATGTTTGGGTTAAACCGAGTGGTATCAGACGGTTCCTGGGCTGGGAGTTCCACGCGACTAGTTGATGATCTCAACCTTGGAAAATATCTTTTTGAAGTTATCGACCGGCAGACCAATCGCGTGATCTATTCACGCGGCTTCGGATCGATCTATGGGGAGTGGGAAACAACTCAAGAATCACGGGAGGTATATCGCACCTTTCACGAATCGCTTCGCTTTCCCTGGCCAAAACGACCGGTACAGGTAGTGATCAACGTGCGTAATGCGCAGAATGATTTTAATGAGATCTGGTCAATTGTTATCGACCCCAGGTCCCGGTTCGTGAATCCGACTGATCGAGTGCCAAGCGGCGAGATATGGACATTTTTCGAGAACGGACCCCCCAGCCAAAAGGTGGACTTAGTGGTGATTAGCGAAGGCTATACGGAAGCCGAGCTTCCCAAATTTCACGCCGACGCGACGCGACTCGTCGATGCGTTGTTCGAAGAAGAACCGTTCAGGAGCCGGAAAGCGGATTTTAATGTATGGGGGCTCGACCTCCCGTCAGCCGAGGCTGGCGTGAGTCGACCACGGGCAGGCCAATTTCGGCGCACGCCGTTATCGGTGGAGTACAACATCTTCGATTCCGACCGGTATGTGCTTACCTACGACAACCGAGCGCTGCGGGCCGAGGCTATGGCCGCGCCATACGAGTTTCTCGAGATTGTGGTCAACGAAGAACAGTACGGTGGGGGCGGCATCTTTAATTTTCAGTCGACCGCCGCTGCGGACACCAGGTTTGCCGAGTACATCTTCATCCATGAATTCGGACATCACTTTGCCGGATTGGCTGACGAGTACTACACCTCGGACGTTGCGTATGAAACCGGTGCTGCCTATCACCCAGAACCATGGGAGGCGAATGTGACCGCGCTTCATGATCCAAACAATGTGAAGTGGGGCGATCTCATCGAACGGGAGACACCGCTGCCAACGCCTTGGGACAAGACGGCGTTCGAAGAGAGCAGCAACGCGGCTCAGGCCGAGCGCCGTGAGCTCCGTGGTCTGGGCGCGCCAGAGACAGAGTTAGCTCACCTGTTCACCGAGCAGATGGAGCACGAGACGACACTGCTCCAGGCCATGGCGCACGCGGGGAAGGTTGGTGCGTTCGAGGGGGCGTCGTACGAGCCAACTGGTCTCTACCGACCAGAAATTGACTGCATTATGTTTACGCGCAACCCAATCGGGTTCTGCAGGGTATGTCAACGGGCGATCTCGGCCGTGATCGACCTGTACTCACGACCCTGAGAAGAGGAGATAAGGTAGGACCTCCAATTTCCTTGGGATGATGGACACTACATTCCTCACCAACCTCGAGCGCATCGTTGGTCCTGACGGCATCGTCCGTGACGATGCGGAGCTTCTCACCTACGAATCCGACAGTTTGGTGAAATTCAGGGCCAAGCCGGGTGTTGCTGTTCTTCCAACCACGACTGATGAAGTCCAAGCTGTCGTGCGCTTGTGCCATGGTCGCGGCATTCCTTTTGTTGTTCGAGGCCAAGGTACCGGCCTTTCGGGTGGCGCCATGCCCAACCCGGACGGGGTGTTGATTGTTATGACCCGGATGAACCGAATCCTCTCCATCGATCTGCCGAACCAGCGGATCACGGTAGAGCCAGGGGTCATGAACCTCGATGTGACGAAGGCGGTGTCATCGCACGGCTATTACTACGCACCGGATCCTTCGAGTCAGGTCATTTGTTCGATTGGTGGCAACCTTGCCGAGAATTCCGGAGGCGCGCACTGTCTGAAGTATGGCTTCACCGTGCATCACGTGCTCGGTGCCGAAGTCGTGTTACCAAACGGCGAGATCGTTCACCTGGGAGGCTCCGCGCTCGATGCGCCGGGGCTCGATCTTCTCGGGGTGCTCGTCGGCTCGGAAGGCACCCTTGCCGTGGTGACCAAGGTCACCCTTCATCTACTGCGTAAACCAGCAGCAGTCAAGACACTACTGGCAGCATTCGATTCAACCGAGGCGGCGGGCAACGCGGTCTCTGGAATCATTAGCGCCGGCATTATTCCAGCAGCCATTGAGATGATGGATCGCACCACGATCGAGGCAGCTGAAGCAGCGGTTCATCCCAACTTTCCCCCTGCCGAGGCTGTGCTGATCGTCGAACTGGACGGTGCTGAGGTTGAGGTAGCGGCGCTTTTTGTTCGGGTTGAACAGGTTTGCACCGAAGTGGGCGCCCTGGAAATTCAGATAGCGCGTACAGAAGAACAGCGTGCCCGCTTTTGGAGGGGTCGTAAGGCGGCTTTTGCGGCAATGGGTCGTGTTTCGCCCAACTACTACGTGCAGGACGGCGTCATTCCCAGGACCAAACTGCCAGATGTGTCGGCCCGCATCCGAGCGCTCGAAGCAGAGTCTGGTCTGAAGGTCGGAAACGTCTTCCATGCAGGCGATGGGAATCTGCATCCGTTGGTTTGCTACGACGACCGTGTGGAGGGACAGGCCGACCTGGCTCAGCGGGTCGCATCAAAAATCCTGATGTTTTGTCTCGACGTGGGAGGATCGATCACGGGAGAGCACGGCGTTGGGATTGACAAGGTGGATCAGATGCCAAAGATGTTCAGCGACGATGACCTTGACACGATGCAGCTCGTTCGCTGTGCGTTCGATCCAAACCATATGTGCAACCCTGGCAAGGAGTTTCCGACACCGCGCCTTTGCGGTGAGGTGCCGGGCCCCTATCGAGTACACCCGGCCGAGCGGGCCGGGCTTGCGGATCGGTTCTGATGACAGCGGTCATCTCAACCGAGACGCTTATCGCTGAAGCCGAATCGCGTGCTGGCACCGATACAGTCCACGCCGCTACCGACGCTGATGTTGTCGATGGGGTTCGGCCGAGGCTAGTCGCGCAACCGCACTCTGCCGAAAAGTTGGCGGCCACCCTGGCCTGGGCGTCAAGTATGCGCTTGCATGTACTCGTGCGCGGTGCAGGAACGAAACTAACGTGGGGGGCGCCGGCCAAAGAGTTTGATTTAGTGCTGTCGACGATGGGCCTTGGTTCCCGCGTTGAGCACCGCCATGGCGATCTCACGGCTACATTGGACGCGGAGGTGACACTCGCCTCGGCCAACCGAAAGCTCGGAGCGCACGGACAGTGGTTGCCACTCGATCCATTAGAGGAGGAGCGTGCAACGATCGGCGGTATCGTTGCCACGAACGACAGCGGACCGCGCCGCCACCGTCATGGTGCGCCACGTGACATGATCATCGGTATCACGGTGGCCCGCAGCGACGGCAAGATCGCCAAAGCTGGTGGTATCGTTGTCAAGAACGTCGCCGGCTATGACCTCTCCCGCCTGTATACCGGATCATTCGGCTCTCTGGGAGTGATCCTCAGTGCGACATTTAAGCTTGCGCCGGTCGCGTCCGCCTCGCGCACAGCCGTTGTTGAGCCAGAAGGCCAGAGTGGGATGAACGCACTGGAGGCGCTCGAGTCGCTGAGTGCCGAAGTGATGGCGTCTAATCTGACGCCGGCCGCGTTCGAAGCTGAATGGCCATCGGCACGATTACTGGTTCGGTTCGAGTCAGTGGAAGAGGCCGTTACCGAGCAAGCGGCGGAGGTGGCACGATTAGTCGGCCACCGCGGCCGGGTTACGGTGGTAACGGGGGACGCAGAGTCCTCCCTTTGGGGGCGTCACGCGGGATTACGCAGTCGACCCGGGAGCCTAGTGAAGCTAACAACTCTCCCGACGGAGTTCATACGCACGCTCACTTGGCTGCGGGACCAAAGTGCGGTTCATTTCTTGAGCCTCGAGGTTGCCGGTCGAGTTGGTCTGGGTGTGGCGGACGTCCGACTCGACGGCACGTTTGACGCCCAAGTGCGAGTTATCACGGCCCTGCGTGAGCGCTTGCCGATTGGCCAAGGTTCGGCGGTGATTCGGCGGGCCCACCCTGAGCTGCGCCAGCGCGTGGACCCTTGGGGACCGGTCGGAGACTCTCTAGGGGTTATGCAATTAGTCAAGCGGCGGTTTGACCCGAGCGGGACGCTGAACCCCGGCCGTGGGCCTGGGGGGTCTAGATTCTAATGACCTGCCCTTACTGAATCAGCGCCTGTGTGTTGCTGACGTGACTATTCGGAAACCCGGTGCGTGAAACACACGTGCAGCGCGGTCGCAAACACTCCCACTCATTCTTGTTTTCGCATGTTGGGAGCAACACCTCGTATCGATGCGTCCAGAAGCTCGACCAGATGTAGCGCCGGTAGCAACTGGCCCCTGCGCTCCAGGGTGGTCTTCAGCTGGAGCAGACAGCTTGGGTTACTCGACACGACAGCCTCGGCGTCTGTCTCAAGCAGCTGACTCACTTTTAGCTCACCCAGCTCACGAGCGGTGTTTGGCTCCACGAGGTTATAGATTCCAGCCGAACCGCAGCAAAGCCCACCATCGGGGATATCGCGCACGTCCAAATTTGGAATCGTGGCAAGCACCTGACGGGGTTCCTTAGTGATACCCTGCGCGTGTTGCAGATGACAGGCATCGTGGTAGGTGACGCGCAACGGTAGCGGATGGCGCAGCGCCCTCGGCTCGATCTCGGTCAATACCTCAGAAATGTCTTTACACTTGGCGGCAAATGCTTCAGCCCTAGCCCCATAGTCGGGATCATCCCGTAGCAGGTGCCCGTACTCCTTCAATATTGACCCGCATCCGGCGGAGTTAACAACGACACAATCGACCTCTGAGCCTTCGAACGCATCGATGAATCGTCGAGCCATTGCTGCTGCGTCCTCGTCGAGGCCAGCGTGAAGAAAGAGTGCGCCGCAGCATCCCTGCTGGGACGGAATCACCACCTCGCATCCTTCAGCGGCAAGTACGCGCGCAGTAGCCGCGTTGACGTCACTGAAAAAGACCCGTTGCACACACCCGAGGAACAACCCGATCCGGCGGCGGGGCTCACCTTCGGCCTCTAGATGCACCGGCGGCGTCGACCAAGCGGTGGCCAACGAGACCGTTGGGATCATGCTCTCCATGGCGTGCAGACGTGCGGGTAGCAGTCGCAAGAGCCCGGTCGATCGGAGGAGCCACTGTAGCCCGGTTGCTTGATACACCCAGAGCTGTAACGCTAACCAGCGTAGACGCTTTGGATACGGAAACAATGAGAAGATGAACCGGCGAAAGAAGCGATCCGCCAACGTGCGCGTGTCATGCCGTTCGATCTGCGAACGCGTGGCCTCGACCAACTTGTCGTACTGCACACCGGACGGACACGCCGTCAGGCATGCCATACACCCGAGGCAGGTATCAAAATGGCGTGTAAAACCGGTACTGAGGGTTGTCTTGCCCTCCAATCCCACGCGCATCAGGTGAATGCGACCGCGCGGAGAATCCATCTCTTTACCCCAGAGGGCATAGGTTGGACAGACGGGCAGACAGAAGCCACAGTGGACACAGTCGGCGATCAGATCACGCGACGGTGGATGGTGCGTGTCGAACGCACTTCTGCAAGCCGAGGGAGGTGTTACCACAAGCGTCAGCGAAGTCCGACGAGCCCTTTGATGGATTCGATCAGTTTCGGCGCATCGTAGCCCACACCCTCCTTGAATACTAGGGTGACATTCCTGATCTCAGCTGGGCGCGCCACTGGGTTGCCATTGATATGGCTCGGCTGGGCGATCGCCGCGCATACTACAACCACCACCGCCACTCCGAGGAATCTGAGGACATACAACATCAAACCAGAGACAGTTTGACGAAACCGGTGGCCCTTGTCACGCGACCAAGGCTAAGATACGGGCCCAGTCCGACCGTTCGGACGGAGTTGATTCGATGACACACGCGATTCGCATCCACGAGCTCGGCGGGCCGGACGTGCTGACCTGGGAAGAAATCGACGTGCCAGAGCCAGGACCTCGTGAAGCTCTAATTCGGCAAACGGCTGCTGGTCTCAACTACATCGACGTTTATCATCGCACCGGGCTCTACCCGGTGCCCTCGATGCCGGCGATAATCGGGAACGAAGGCGCCGGTGTCGTTGAGGCGGTGGGTAATAGTGTTACCGAGATCGATGTGGGTGACCGTGTCGCTTACTCGATGAGTCTCGGTAGCTACACGCAACGCCGGATCATTCAGTCCCGTTTTTTGGTCCGTGTGCCGGACGGTGTGAGCGATGATCAGGCAGCCGCAATGATGCTGAAAGGGTGTACCGCGCAGTATCTCATTCGACGCACCTATCCGGTGAAGGAAGGACAAACCGTTCTCTTTCACGCCGCCGCCGGGGGAGTCGGCCTGATCGCCTGCCAGTGGTTGAAGCATCTAGGCGCCACAGTGATCGGAACGGCTAGCAGTCCAGAAAAAGCGGAGTTGGCGAAGGCTCACGGCTGTGATTATTCAATCGTGTACACACAAGAGAACTTCAGCGAGCGCGTTAAGGATCTCACCGATGGCAAAGGAGTGCCGGTTGTGTACGACTCCGTTGGAAAGGACACATTCGAGGCCTCCCTTAATTGCCTGCAGCCGCGTGGCCTGATGGTGAGTTTCGGCAACGCCTCGGGCAGCGTGCCTTCTTTCAATCCGGGTATGCTCGCGGCAAAGGGTTCGTTGTATCTGACGCGACCGACCCTTGCGACCTACACGGCCACCCGGACGGAGCTGGAGGAAACGACTGCCGAACTGTTCGACGTCGTCAGGACTGGCGCCGTAAAGATCAAGGTAAATCAGACCTATGCCCTCGAATACGTGGCCCAGGCCCATCGCGATCTCGAAGCGCGGAAGACAACCGGTTCGACGGTGTTGGTTACAGGGGTGTAGTTAGGAACTAAGTAATAGTGGTGGTAGCGGCCTGCCGGCCGCTTCAATTCAGTGCCTTTCACTCGTTACAGGCTGGGGTTTCAGTTTCTCCTGAGGGAGGCCGAAAACTGAGCGGAGGATAAGATGAAGAAAATGCCTTATGGATTCTTGATTGGACTGATACTCGGATGCATCATGATGGCCGCGCTCACGATAGTGAACGCAACACAGAGTTTGCCGGAGCGCCAGGCGATTAATCTGCCAGGTCGAACGACCGCCGCGCCTTTTAGCGATTCCGTGCTGGCAGGGAACACGTTGTATCTTTCAGGTCGGCTCGGGATGGACCCGGCGACTGGAGAGCTGCCAGACACACCTGAGCAAGAGGCCCGAAACATCCTCGACGGTATACAGCAGGTTCTGGCAGCGGCGGACATGACGATGGACGACCTTGTCCAGGTGCAAGTCTTCTGCTCTGACGTGTCGTTCTACGGCACATTCAACTCGGTCTATTCCACCTATTTTTCTGAGGCCCCACCCGCCAGAGCCTTTATAGGGGCCGGGACCTTGTTGCGTGGCGCGCGGTTTGAAGTCCAGGGGATCGCGTACAAAGGATGAAACCCGAGCTGCTTCCTTGTCGCGTTTTGCCAGCCGGGTGCCGAACAACCCTCGGCATGACGCGGTATTTATCCCAAGCGTTGCTGGCGCTAGTAACGGTTGTCCTAGTCGCCTGTTCGGGTGGCATGACGACGACCACCTATGTAGAGACGGAAACCCCGACTATGTTGTCTGGGGAACACGTCACTGACGGCTTGGCTGCACACCGCCCAGTCGTGGTTGGCACAAACGGTCTCGTGACAGCTGGTCATCCCTTAGCGTCGATGGCGGGCGTCCGCATCTTGATGCAAGGGGGAACTGCGGCTGACGCCGCGGTGGCGATCCTCGCCACCCTGAACCAGGTCGAGCCGATGATGTCTGGCATCGGTGGTAATGGGTTCATGACGATCTATGACAAGAAGAGCGACCGAGTTTACTCGCTCAATGCAACCGGCGCAGCACCCAAGGCTCTCGACGCAAGTGAACTGAACGCGGACGAATTGGCGCGCGGCGTGCAGGCCGGCGTGGTTCCTGGTTTGTTCGGCGGTTGGATAGCGATGCTTGAACGGTTCGGCACTATGAGGTTGGGACAGGTGCTCGAACTGGCCATTGAATACGCTGAGCGCGGGCACCCGGTAGCGCCCTATGTGGCCAATTCCATGGCACGTGCGCGTGAAATATTCCAAATGCACGAGACGACGAGGGAAGTCTTTATGGCCGATGGGGAGATCCCGGTGGCCGGCGCACTCTTTGCATATCCAGACCTCGCGCGCACGTTCAGGAAAGTGGTTGAAGCGGAAGAGACCGCTCGCGCCAACGGACTGTCACGAACTGAGGCACTTCGCGCCGCATTCGACCGGTTCTATAAAGGAGATATCGCTCGCGGCATGGCCCGCTTCTACCAAGAGAACGGCGGGCTATTCACCCGTGCGGACTTTTCGAGCTACGATCCGATCTGGACGGAACCAGTGCACACGACCTACCGTGGGTACGACGTCTATTCAAGCCCCTCGACGTCACGTGGTGGTTTCGAAGTAACGATGCAGCTCAACCTGATCGAGGGGTTTGACCTGTCTCCACTTGGGCACAATTCTGCCGGAGCGCTGCACCTGATCGCTGAATCGATCAAGGTGGCCAAAGCGGACATCTATCATTTCGTGGCTGACCCGAAGACAACCGACATACCCACGACCAGTATGCTGTCTAAGGAATTTGCTGAGACGCGGCGGGCGTTGATCCAATCGGGACAGGCGATGGTTTATCCGGATCACGGCACGCCGCCTGGTTCGCAGATGACGCGATCCGTGATGGGGACAACTAATACACGTCGTGTCTCCGAACGAAGCTATCCTGGGAGCACTACCAGTTTTTCGGTGGTTGATCGCAACGGCAATGTCGTCGTGTGCACGCCTACATTAGGGAGTGCGTGGGGTACTGGCGTTATCGTTGGCGACACTGGGATCTTCTTCAACAACGGCGCACGTCATGGGTCAACCTCGCCCTATTCTGACCACGTAAATTACGCGCGCGGCGGACAGATTCCGATCTTGAACAATTCTCCGACTCTTGTCATGAAAGACGGCGAATTCTTCCTCTCGATCGGCACACCGGGTGGAGAAACGATAGGCCAGACGCAATTCCAGGTGTTGCTCAATATTCTTGACTTTGGAATGGGCATCCAGGAGGCTATCGAAGTCCCACGGATCTCATTACAAGCCGACCCTAATTTTTACCAACCGGGCGCCGAGGTTAAGCTCGGTATCGAGGGTCGAATGGCGCCACAGGTGGTCGCCGAGCTCGAGGCGATGGGGCATGCCATCATTGTTGAGCCTGAATGGTCGATGGGTAACATGCAGGGTATTCTCTTCAATCCGGACACTGGCACGATGGCCGCTGGAGCCGACCCGCGGCGCATGATGTATGCGGTTGGCTGGTAACACGATTCAACCGCTCGCATCGAAGCCAACGTCTCACCCATGAGTGGAACGCCGCACACCCGCGTGACTGGGCCGAGCCTGAGAGGCATGGCTGTAACTATTCTTGAGTAAAGCGGCGTCTTAAAGCCAAGAACCTGGGAGTGGGAGGTCAATTGGTACGGTTATTACCGCGTAACCGGATCAAGTCCTCGATGACTTACTGAAGTGTTGGCGTACTTGTCGGCGGACGACGATGACGCGTGGCCTGTTCGTACGAGTAGGCGAGTCGAATCAGCGTGAACTCACTCCAGGGCCGGCCAAGAAGCTGCAGTCCTACCGGCAGTCCGTCGTTCACATAGCCCATCGGTACTGTGAGCGCTGGAAATCCGGTACTCGGCGTGAAGAGCTGGTTGTTGTCGCCGTGCGGCGTGTTGAGGTCGCCAATTAGACGCGGGCGGTTGTTCCAGGTGGGGTGGACGAGAGCATCGACCTGTTCGGCGTTCATCGCATCGAGCACGAGTTTTCTGAATCGCTCGCGGAATTCGTCACGGGCTTGACACTCGGGATTTTCCTCCGGTGGCAACTCAGCGGTTTTGGCAGCCTCTAGTCGTGGTCGGGTTGACGGGTGAAACGCGCGTGACTCGATGATCTCTGCAAGTGTCCGAACAGGGACTCGGTCGCCGTGCCTCGCGAGATACGTGTTTAAATCAAACTTGAACTGGCTGCAATCCCCGCGGCGCATCTCCAGGATCTCGTCGAGCCCCTTGATCTCGAACGGATCAATCACGATTGCGCCCTCTTTGGTGAGGTCAGCGAGTGCAGCCTCGAATACGGCTAGCACCTCCGGGTCGGCAGTCTCCGAGTCGGTGATCACCCGGAGGATTCCTATACGGGCTCCGGCAAGACCATTGGCCACGAGGGCCTTGGCATACGGTGGATGGTTGCGATCTCGGCTCGAGGCTGTCACCGCGTCGCTCGGATCGTACCCCTCGACCACTTGAAGCACAGCAGCCGCATCTTCCACCGTGCGCGCCATTGGCCCGGCTATGTCCGACGCTAGATTGAGCGGTACAACTCCGGCGCGACTCGTTAGTCCCATCGTCGAGCGAATACCTACGAGCGCCTGATGAGAGGACGGCCCTCGGATCGAATTACCCGTGTCGGTTCCAAGTCCTACAGTGCCAAAACTCGCGGCGATAGCCGCTGCGGTTCCACCGCTCGAGCCGGCCGTCACCCGGTTAAGGCTATAAGGATTTCGGGTGTACCCGGGCAAGATGGAACTCACCGTCTCGTAGGGACTGAATGCGAACTCTACCATGTTTGATTTAGCCAGAATAATTCCACCGGCATCTCGAATTCGCTGCACCTGGAACGCGTCGTGCTCCGGCATGAACTCAGCCAGCGAGAGGGACCCAGCCGTTGTGGCCAGATCCTTAGTATCGAAGTTGTCCTTTACTATGACTGGCACACAATGCAACGGTCCCACCGGTTCGCCACCCATCCGTGCTCGGTCAAGTGAGTCAGCGCGGATTAGAGCAGCGTTGTTCACGATAACGATTGCGTTTAGCGCCGGACCGCTCTTGTCATAGGCGGCGATACGATCGAGATAGCGCCGGACGAGCTTCCGGCACGTGGTTGTATCGTGTTGAAGTGCGTCATGGATCTCGGCAATCGTTGCTTCGATGACCATGAAACCTCTCGGCGCTTCATTAGCAACGCATCCGAGCAGATCGGTCGCGGCTACCAACATCGCGCCGAATACACATAACTTGCTACACATCGATCCGTTGCATCGTATATGAGAGGAGACTCACGTGACACCGTTGGTCCGTGTGGTAGCATGGACGCCCCAAACGGGCAATCACTGCATGTCCGAAACCATCACCTATCGTACGATAGACTCGAAGGAAGCTCCGGCGGTTTCTGCCCTAATTCTGGAATCTTTTAATGAATTCATTAGACGCGAATTTTCAGAACTCGGCATTTCGGCGTTTCATAAGTATGTCTTACCGGACGCTATAGCAGAGCGGGTGCGGCGCGATCACTTCGTGGTCGTGGCCGATACCGGAAATGTGCTAGCCGGGATGATCGAAATCCGTCAAAACAATCACGTTGGACTACTGTTTGTCGGTAAGTCATTTCAAAAGAGAGGCATCGCACGCGAGCTGCTAAGCTACGCCCTCGGTATGGCTCGCACCAGCCAACCAAATCTCGAACGTGTGACCGTGAATTCGTCACGGTACGGTGTGGCGGCGTATGAGAGGCTGGGATTTCGCCAAACAGGTCCTGAGCGTATTGTTAACGGCATCGTATTCATCCCGATGGCACTACAGTTTACTGACGAGGCCTAAAAGAGAGAGAAGTCTGACCTTGGCGATGGTGTGCACGTTGTCGCGCTCATCGCCGTGAGCGAGATTTTGTCCAACGCGCCAGTGATGATCGCGTAAGTTGGTAGCAGCTGGTCGTTGATTTAGGAGTCCACAAATTCTTTCATTGCTCCCTTGGACCTCGCCACTCAGTTCATGGTCCTATCGCCTCACTCGCCCGAACGGCGAGCCCATACTGAAACACAAGCCTAGCACCGCGTTCTACTGTTTCGGAGAGTAAACCGATCCCAACCAGGGCTAGCACGAACATGCCAACCATCGCCGCTCGTTTGGGCTGAAGGATGTACGAGACCGTGAGTCGAAGCGAGGCAAAGAAAACAAAAAACCAGGTTGTACGGAATGCCCAGTCTGCGTGTTCGTTGACCAGCCAGTTGATCTCCGGAGGGATGACCAAACCGTCCGCCGCAGCGCGACCGGTGAAGTACACGATAACGGCCAGAGCGGCCCCCGTGCAGTAGAGCAGCGTGGCTATCTCACGAATTGCTGGACGTCCATGTGCTATCAAGCCGAGGCAGTCGACGACCACCGCCGCGACCAGCAGACCGATGGGAAAGTGGACGACTAATGGGTGGAGGTTTGGTGCCCACCCCGGAGCTAATGCCATGGTGTATTAGCCTATCGCGGATCAGGGAATCTTATAATAGGTCACCGTATGCCATTGGCCCAGCGGTTCCCCACGAAATCCGTGAGACGTGTGCACATGGCCACCGAAGGTTGGCACGGTTGGGACGAATATGCACCGTTCTACGATTGGGAGAACGCTCGTACATTTGGCCGTCGCGACGTTCGGTTCTGGATCGATCAGGCCAGTCGGTTGGGCGGACCGGTGTTGGAACTGGGGTGTGGCACCGGACGGTTGTCACTGCCGGTCGCGCGGGTCGTGGAGCGTTTTGTCGGCATAGACCGTTCAGCATCAATGCTGATGCGGCTTAGAAACCGTCTACGGCGCGCCCGTCTCGGCGGTCGCGCCACACTGGTGCGGTGTGATATTCGTGCGCTGCCGTTTCGGAAGCGTTGGCGGTTTCAGCTTGTTATGGCGCCATACGGCATGTTGCAATCGTTGCTTCGGAACTCCGATCTGGCAGCCACTCTTGGTGCGGTATCTCAAGTTCTCGGGAAGGCGGGAACGTTCGTCATCGATTTGGTGCCAGACCTGCCGCGCTGGGATGAGTACACGCGGCGAATCAGTTTGCGCGGGCGGACGACCGGTGGGCGCGACCTCACACTAATCGAGTCGGTACGACAAGATCGGCAACGGCGGCTGACGATCTTCGAACAGGAATTCGTCGAACAACGAGGTCGCCAGCAGACGCCACATCGATTTTTTTTGGTGTTTCGTACATTGACACACCGTCAAATTATGAACAGGCTCGACCAGGCCGGCTTTCGGATCGAGGCCGTATTCGGCGACTATCGTAGCCACGAGTGGTGCCCAGAGGCAGATGCGTGGGTCATTCTCGCGAGACGGCGCTAAGGGAGTGATAGCGTGGCGGCCACAGGCCACATTTGCGATAATGACGAGTACGTTGGGTCGTTGGTTTTCCATCCGTGCGGGCCGTTCGGGTGCCAGCCATCCTTGCTGAAATCTGGAGCTCGGTCATGTCAGGCCATTCCAAGTGGGCGTCGATCAAGCACAAAAAAGGCGCTGCCGACGCGAAACGGGGCCGTCTTTTCACCAGGATTATTAAGGAACTGACCGTTGCCGCGCGGGACGGTGGCGGTGATCCTGATATTAACCCTCGCCTTCGCACGGTCATCGGTGATGCTAAGGCAGCGAACATGCCTGCCGACAACATCAAACGGGCCATCCGTCGTGGCACCGGAGAAGAGCCGGGCGTGTCGTACGAGGAAGTGACGTACGAAGCATACGGCCCAGGAGGCGCGGCACTGCTAATCGATGTAGTCACCGATAACACAAACCGAGCGGTCGGCGATATCCGCCATCTCCTATCGAAACACGGGGGCAACCTCGGTGCGTCCAACAGCGTAGCCTGGATGTTCGATAAACACGGATACATCGTCGTAGAGAAAGGCGAAGCAGAAGAAGAAGCACTCATGAACGTCGCCATAGACGCGGGCGCCGACGATTTTCGCGAGGACGAGGACAACTGGGAGATTATCAGTACGCCTGAGGTGTTTGAGCAAGTGCGCGATGCCATAACGAAAGCCGGTGTCGAACCAACAAGTGCGCAAGTGGCCATGCTCCCGAGAAACTTCGTCAAGCTCGAAGGGAAGATTGCCCAGCAAATGATTAAACTCTTGGATGTCCTCGAGGACCACGATGACGTGCAGCACGTTTGGTCTAATTTTGATATCGAGGCAAAGGAAATTACAGCCTCGCTGGCATGAGAATCTTTGGGGTTGACCCCGGTTCAAAATGTACCGGCTACGGCTGCATCGAGACCGATGGCAGCCGCCACCGAGTCGTTGTCTGTGGGGCGCTTGAACCTCCAGCTCGTGCGACGTTTCCCGAGAAACTGCTCGCCATCCACGCCGAGCTCTCTAAGCTCCTGACTCGCCACCGGCCCGATAGCGTCGCGATCGAAGATCTTTTCTACGCTAAAAATGCTCGCAGTGCGCTGAAGCTCGGCCACGTGCGTGGGGTCCTGATACTGGCGGCGTCAGAGGCGGGGTTGCCCGTGGCTGAGTATTCGCCGACCGAAGTTAAACGAGCAGTCGTTGGCTATGGACGTGCCGAGAAACAACAGGTACAAGAGATGGTTGCGTTGTTGCTCGGGTTGGACACAACGCCGTTACCATTCGACGTATCGGACGCGCTCGCAGTGGCGGTTTGCCATTCCCATTCTCTTGGGCCGGCGCGTGACGATATAAACAAGCCTGCACGTGGCGCTCGCAGCTGGCGACGATACCGCCCGCAGGCGGGCTAGGCCTGAGCACCAGCTAAGCATGATCGCACACCTCCACGGCCAGCTGGCCGACAAGCAGCCGAGCCGCCTGGTCATCGATGTGAGCGGCGTAGGCTACGAGGTGCACGTTCCGTTGTCGACCTTCTACGGTTTGGGCGAACCAGGCACCGAGGTTTCGTTGCGTGTCTACACTCACGTTCGAGAGGATACGCTAGCATTGTTTGGGTTTGCGACCGCTCTCGAACTTCAGCTGTTTGAACGGTTGATCGCGATCAGCGGAGTTGGCCCGCGTCTGGCGCTGGCGGTACTGTCGGGGATTGAGCCGCCTGATTTGATTCACGCCGTTCGTAACGGCGACGTAGCACGACTGAGGGGCATCCCTGGCGTGGGCAAGAAGACCGCCGAGCGTATCGTGTTGGAACTAAAAGATCGGCTACCTTCTGCACTCGACGTAGAGACTCGCGAAGGCAAGCCGCCGCCGGCGGATGTTAGCGACCTCCGTGGCGATGTGCTGTCGGCTCTCCTCAACCTCGGCTATCATCAGTCGCTTGCCGATCGCGCCGTGGACCGCGCGTTGAAATCTGACGGGCAGGACTTCGAACAGACGTTGCGGCAGGCTCTCCGGGAACTTGCCAAATGAGCCCGGCCCGTGAATGCACTTTAGACGTTTGACCAGCGGGGCGCTAGGCTCTGGACCGGCTGGTCGTTACTACCCGGTAGAATGTGATCCGCATGACCTCGGACAGAATCGTAAGCTCGGTTCGGGTAGACGAGGACACACAGTACGAGGCGGGTCTTCGTCCACGAACACTGGATGACTACATCGGCCAGGACCGCGTACGGGAAAATCTAGCAGTTTCCATCACGGCGACCAGGAATCGACAGGAAGCGCTCGACCACGTTATGTTGTACGGCCCGCCTGGTCTCGGCAAGACTACCTTGGCTTATGTCATCGGCAACGAGCTCGGCGTGCAAGTTCGGGCCACGGCTGGACCCGTGTTGGAGAAACCAGGCGACCTTGCTGCGATCCTGACGAACCTTAAAGAGCGTGAAGTTCTCTTCATTGATGAAATCCATCGTATGAGTCCTGTGATCGAAGAGATCCTTTATCCAGCAATGGAAGACTACGAGCTTGACATCGTAATCGGCCAAGGCCCAAGCGCACGTTCAGTCAAAGTACCGCTCCAACACTTCACACTCGTCGGCGCCACAACCAGAGCCGGCCTCTTAACGTCTCCCCTGCGTTCACGTTTCGGTATCGTCCATCGACTCGACTTCTACAAAGCGGATGACCTGCGGGAGATCGTCCTTCGGTCTGCGCGGATCCTCGGCGTACCGATTGATGAATCGGCTAGCCGAGAAATTTCTGGTCGCGCACGAGGGACACCGCGTGTAGCGAATCGGCTGTTACGGCGTGTCAGGGATTACGCGGAGGTTCGCGCCGACGGAGCGATTACAGTCGACGTAGCTAAGCGGGCACTTGAAATGCTTGAGGTCGATGACAATGGATTCGATGAAGCAGACCGACGACTGTTGCGCGCCATCATCGACAAGTTCGGCGGTGGCCCGGTCGGTCTCAACAGCATCGCGGCGGCGATCAGCGAAGAGAAGGAAGCAATCGAGGATATCTACGAACCTTTTCTTATTCAGATTGGCTTTCTCGACCGGACGCCGCGCGGGCGAGTCGCGACTGCTCGGGCGTACGACTATTTCGGGCTGTCGGCTCCTGCGCGGAACCCGAGGTTCTTGTAGGCTAGTCCCAGAAAGAATCTGACCCTGATCCTTTTCAGGATAGAAAGGATGTGACGTGGGAGCGAGCGTGGGACGCAGTGGTAACAGACGAACCACTGTACGGCAGATGTCCCGCGGGGTGAAGGTTGCTTCGCTCGCCACGTATGTACCGCCGGGTGTGTTGACCAACGCCGATCTGGAAAAAATGGTCGCCACATCCAGTGAATGGATCTTTGAACGCACCGGTGTCCGGGAGCGCCACATCGCCGACAAGGGTGTGGCCTCGTCAGATCTTGCCAAGGAAGCCGCTCTCCTAGCAATCAAACAGGCCGGGCTGACACCGAACGACATCGGATTCATCATCGTTGCAACCACGACACCGGACATGTTCTTTCCTAGCACCGCGTGCTTAGTCCAGGTGAAGATCGGTGCTTCGAAGGCGTGGGGTTTTGATCTTAGTGCAGCCTGCTCAGGCTTCACCTATGCCATGACGATTGGTGCACAGATGGTATCAAGCGGAGCTCACGATCACGCATTAATAATCGGTGCCGATGTAATGTCCTCAATCATCGACTACAAGGACCGCACCACCTGCGTGCTATTTGGCGATGGTGCCGGCGCCGCCGTGCTGTCGCCGGCATCCGAAGACGGTCTTGGGATTATTAATTTCTCGCACGAAATCGATGGAAGCGGGGGGGCAGCCCTGTGCATGCCGGCTGGTGGCAGTTTGCAGCCAGCCACGCACGAAACCATCGACCAACGGCTGCATTATGTACATCAGAACGGACCTTCAGTGTTCAAGTTTGCGGTGCGGAAGACGGAGGAGATCTGCCGCAGGATTCTAAAAGACAATGGCCTTACTATCGCCGACATCGATCTCTTTGTTTCACATCAAGCAAACCGTCGCATCATCCTTTCCGCGGCGGCACGGTTAGGATTTGATGAACGGAAGGTCGTGATCAACATCGAACGCTTCGGAAACACGACCGCAGCGACAATTCCACTCGCCCTGGCTGACGCGATTGCAGACGGGCGGCTCACCAAGGGCCAACGTGTGCTGCTTACTTCGGTGGGTGCCGGCTTCACGATGGGTGCTGTTCTACTAGACTGGGCGTACTAATCTTAAGGAGCTCGGTGCTCGCAGGGAGAAACTAGAAGGAAACTGCTTGGTTGTACCAGCTATTAGAAACCGTCAACCGCGACCAGATCTTCCCTGGTTCCTGTAGAGTGTTGCTCTCGGACTTCGACTACGAGCTCCCGCCGGGGCTGATTGCGCAGGAACCCATACCCGCCCGTGAGCAGGCACGTCTGCTCAGGTTCGACCGGCACTCCGGTGCGCCCACCCACCATCGGGTTGAGCATCTTCCTGCGCTGCTGAAGCCTGGTGACCTTCTTGTTATCAACAACACCCGCGTGTTCCCCGCACGGTTATTCGGGCACCGAACACCAAGCGGTGGCTCGGTTGAGTGTTTACTGCTGGCGCGTCTGGACGAGCGGCGGTGGGACACGTTGATGCATCCGGGCCAGAAACTCAAAGAGGGCGCGCGGGTAGTTTTCGAAGAGGAGGGTTATCGACTGTATCTTGAGGTCCTCGAACGCCGGTTCTACGGGCGCCGTACGGTTAGCCTAACGACGGACGCGAAAATGGACGTGAATACGGTGATTAATGCGATCGGCCACGTACCACTACCACCGTATATCAAGCGTTCAGATCAACCACGTTACCGCGAGCGTTACCAAACGACTTATGGCCGGGTGCGAGGGTCCGTGGCCGCTCCAACCGCAGGGTTGCACTTGACCTCCTCGTTACTCGCCGGGCTCTCAGATTATGGGATCCAGTTCGTGGAGATCACCCTGCACGTTGGCTATGGAACCTTCCAGCCGATTCGAACCGTGGAGATCGCAAAGCATCGAGTTGGTGCAGAGTGGTTCGACATTTCACCAGACTCGGCAGCGCGCATCGAGACGGCAATCCGCCGCGGCGACGGACGAATCGTGGCCGGGAGTGGCGTGACCGATCTCTATAATCTATCCCGGGTTCGATTTTCGGGTTGTCGGAGGCCTGATCACTAATTTTCATCTTCCACGTTCGTCACTCCTCGTTTTGGTATGCGCATTCGCCGGCCACGATCAGGTGCTGGCGGCCTATCGAGAGGCGATCACGCTGGGGTACCGCTTTTATAGTTATGGGGACGCGATGTTGATTACGTAGAGACTCTTGTCTCCTGCGTTCTTAGTTATAATCGTGGATTACTTCGGATGTTTCTGATGCCGGTGTAGCTCAGCTGGTTAGAGCAAGCGGCTCATATCCGCTAGGTCCGGGGTTCAAGTCCCTGCACCGGCACCACATTCCCTCCATGACCCCCATGCAAGATCATGTCCTGCGGTTTATCGAGCGAGAGCAGCTCATTCCGTTTAGTGGACGCGTGTTGGTTGCCCTGTCTGGCGGTGCTGACTCGGTAGCACTGACACTGATTCTGCATGAGCTCGCGTCGCCCTCGACGTTCACCCTTTCTGGTGTGGTTCATCTTAATCATCAGCTGCGCGAAAGTTCTACCGAAGACGAGCAATTCTGCCTCGCGTTCGCCGAGAGTCTTGAGTTGCCTGCAGCCGTCGAGCGGATCGACGTCGCCGAACGATCAAGGCGTGACGCGGTCTCTATTGAAGAGGCCGGGCACGGCGAACGCTATGCGTTCTTCAAACGATTGATACGTCAAGGGCAGGCCGATTACGTCGCCACCGGCCACACACGGAACGACCAGGCGGAGACCTATTTACTCAGGGCGATTCGCGGAGCGGGGCCAACCGGGCTCTCGGGAATCCAGCCACGGTCCGGCTCGATCATTCGTCCGCTTCTGGAAACCCCGCGGGCAGACCTGCGAGCGTTCTTGGCAGACCGGGGTCAGACCTTTCGAGAGGACGAGACCAATCAAGATCTTCGCATCACGCGCAACCGCGTCCGCCATCGACTGATCCCTTTTCTCGCCGAGCATTTCTCGCCATCCATTGTTAACGTGCTGGCCCGCGAGGCCGCTATCGCTCGAGGAGACGCTGAGTGGCTAGAAGCGGCGGCGAACAAGGTGGCGCCGGCGATCGTGTCAACCGGTGAGAGTTGGGCCTCGGTCAACGTCAAGGCACTTAGCCAGCAACCGACCGCCCTGGCGCGCCGGGTTGTCAAACACGCGGTCGAGCACGTGGCTCGACGGGCGGTTGGCTTTGATCACATCGAGCGATTGCGCACTCTTGCCGGAACATCAGAGCATCGCGCAGTTGCGGCAGATTTTCCTGGCTGCCGCGTTGAGCGGCACGAGGGAGAGATCCGGATCAGCCGTCCGGCTCCGCGCGTTACGAGGGCACAGGCGACGCTGGGTTTTGAGTACCGCTTGCCGGTTCCTGGTGAGGTAGATATCACGGAGGCAGGGTTGAAGTTGTCGGCCGGCTGGGCATCGAACAACACAGTAACCTCTAGCATGTCGGCGCGTGGTACTATGGTGGCGGTGGCCGGCGGCGAGTTGTCGGACACCCTAACCGTCAGGAGTTGGCGGCCCGGCGATTTGGTCCGGCCGCTCGGGCTGGGTGGTAGAAAGAAGCTGCAGGACCTGTTTAGCGACCGTAAAGTGGCCAAGGCCGAACGACAAACCATTCCGATTGTGGCCGATACAATGAAAGGGATCGTGTGGGTTGTCGGCCACACGGTGGCTGAGGAAGTTCGTGTAAACAGCGAAACGCAAGGCGTGTTAATCTTGAAAGTAGAGAAGTTGGGAGGATCCGGGTGAACTCGACAACGCGAAGCCTTGTATTTTGGATGGTTCTGATCGGCGTGGTAGTCCTGATCTGGAATTTCTCCGCCCAGTTCCAGGCCCGCGACAACGCGGTGACCTTCAGTGAGTTCATTCGGTGGGTGGACGCTGGGCAGGTCGAGACGGTCACGTTGACGGGTAACGAAATCACCGGAAACACCACGTCTACGGAACGCTTTCGCACTTACGCCCCGCCCCAGTACGAGGGACTCGTTAACAAGCTCGTTGAGCGAGACGTAACGGTGACCGCGAAGAAAGCGGCCGCGAGTCCTTGGGCGACGTTGCTTTACTCCTGGGCGCCCATCCTGCTGATTATTGGTTTCTGGATCTTTTTCATGCGGCAGGTGCAAAGCGGTGGCAACAAGGCACTGTCGTTCGGTAAGAGCCGCGCGAAACTGTCATCGAATTCCAAAAAAAAGATGACGTTCAAGGACGTGGCAGGGGTTGAAGAGCCGAAGGAAGAACTCCAGGAGATCATCGAGTTCTTGAAGGAGCCGCAGAAGTTCCAGAAACTTGGCGGCCGTATTCCTAAAGGTGTGCTGCTGATGGGAGCGCCTGGCACTGGCAAGACCCTGCTGGCCCGAGCGGTCGCGGGTGAGGCCAACGTGCCATTTTTCTCGATTAGCGGTTCTAACTTCGTGGAGATGTTCGTTGGCGTCGGAGCCTCCCGCGTGCGGGATCTGTTCGAGCAGGGGAAGAAGAACGCCCCTTGCATCGTTTTTATTGACGAGATAGACGCAGTTGGTCGACATCGGGGGGCTGGACTTGGCGGCGGTCACGACGAGCGAGAACAGACGTTGAACCAGTTACTCGTCGAGATGGACGGGTTCGAATCGAACGAAGGCGTCATTCTTGTGGCGGCGACCAACAGACCAGATGTGCTCGACCCGGCGTTATTGCGACCGGGACGCTTCGACCGGCGAATTGTCGTTAATCATCCGGACGTTAAGGGGCGCGAGGGTATTCTTGGCGTGCATACACGCAAGATCCCGCTGGACGATGACGTCAATGTACAGGTGCTTGCACGCGGAACCTCGGGTTTCTCCGGCGCAGATCTGGCCAACCTGGTGAATGAGGCAGCGCTCAACGCAGCTCGTTACAACCAGCAAGTGGTCAAGATGCAGGATTTTGAGTTTGCGAAGGACAAAGTGCTGATGGGGTCGGAGCGTCGCTCGATGATCATTAGCGACGAGGAGAAGCAAGTTACGGCTGTGCACGAGGCCGGACACGCGCTATTGACGGTTCTCCTCCCGCAGGCCGACCCGATCCACAAAGTGACGATCATCCCGCGCGGTATGGCGCTGGGGCTCACACAACAATTGCCCTTGGACGACAAGCACAACTACTCGCGTGACTATCTGAACGATCAGATTGCCATCATGCTCGGTGGTCGGATCGCTGAGGAACTAACGAAGGACAATGTAACAACGGGCGCGGGGAACGACTTGGAACGGGCGACCGAAATGGCCAGGCGGATGGTTTGTGAATGGGGAATGAGCGACGCCATGGGTCCACTCACCTTTGGTAAGAAGGAGCAGCAGATTTTCTTGGGCCGAGACTTTTCACAGCATCAGGATTACAGTGAAGATACAGCACTCCGGATCGACCAGGAGATCAGAGGAATCGTTACCCAGAACTACAACAGAGCTCGTAAGGCTTTGAAAGCCCACCGCGACAAGTTAATGCGTATTGCCGAGGAGTTACTGATCCGAGAAGTTCTCAACGGCGACCAGGTCAACCGAATTGCCAAGGGCCTCACAATTGACGAGCCAGTGACTGCCAAGGCTTCATCCGAGACGCTACCCGACGGCGGAGCAGTGAAGTCAAAAAACCAGACGAAGCCCATCGTACCGCCGGTGCCGTCGCTCGATAAAGTGGTCCCGCAGGAATAGCGTTAACCTCTGCGATTTTGTTGTTCACCACCGCTCCAGTTTTTCACAGCTCTACAAGGACCAGCGCGTTTCAGCGGATAGCTCGCTTTACGCTCCTGTTTCAGTAAATCTCTAACTCGACTGTTCGAGTTTCGCCTCGGCAAAGGTAAATGGCTTTATTGGGGTGTGAACGTTAGTTTGCCTGACGACAGCCCCCACCCTTTCAAGGAGCCACGTGGATTAAACTGTGGTGAGTCGAAGCGATGTTACCGCGAAAGCTCTATGATCTCCCGCTGGCCGATGGCCGAAAGCTTCGCCTTGGCACGCGCACGTTGGTGATGGGCATCATCAACGTCACCCCTGATTCTTTCGCTGACGGGGGTGCGCACTTCGATCCGGAGCGTGTGCTCGATGCGGCGTTGGCACTCGAAGAGGCCGGCGCCGACCTGCTCGATGTCGGTGGCGAGTCGACCCGTCCAGGTGCCAAGCCATTGCCGGTCGATGAGGAGCGCGGGCGAGTGTTGCCCGTCCTGGACCGGTTGGTGTCACGCGTCCACATTCCCATCTCGGTCGATACTTACAAGGCTGAGGTGGCTCGCGAGGCTGTGGTCCGTGGCGCGGCTATGATCAACGATGTTTCATCGCTGCGCTATGATCTAGATCTAGCCAGGGTTGTTGCGGCGGCTGGTGTGCCGCTTGTGCTGATGCACAATCGTGGCCGATCAGAGGAGATGTATCGTCGCGCTAACTACGCCGACGTGATTGGAGAGATCACCAGTGAGCTAGCGGTGACGATTGATCGTGCACTGACTGCTGGTGTTGCTCGCGAACAGATCATCGTCGATCCTGGGCTCGGTTTTTCGAAGCGGGCCTCTGAAACGTTCACGGCACTCGCCAAGCTAGATGCGCTAGGGTCACTCGAGCGACCTGTGCTCGTGGGGCCGTCCCGGAAGTCATTTTTGCAGGATTCAATCGGACAGCGGCCGCCGAACGAGCGGGAATGGGGCACGGCCGCAGCCGTCACGGCCGCCGTCTTGCTTGGCGCTCACGTTGTTCGCGTGCACGGCGTGCGTGAGATGGTAGAGGTGATTCGGGTGGCCGATCGGCTGCGCGCCGAGCGTGATACAACCCCGGTGGTGATGGAAAGCACAAGACATTAGCGGACGCAATCCAATGGTTGATACTTTGTTTGGCATTTGGAGGCAAGCCAGGGTCGGGTGGCTAGAGCTGCTCGACATTGCGATCGTCGCGTTCCTGATCTACGAATTTTTTAAGCTCATTCGGCGCACCAGGGCCGTGCAAATGATGCTCGGGCTTGCGCTCGTGGTGGGCCTGTATTACGTGTCAGGGTTCGCGCCGCTCCAAACCGTCAACTGGCTCATCAGCGACATGTTAGGGTACGTAGTTTTTGCAGCCATTGTCCTATTCCAAGCTGATATCAGACGTTCGATTTCGAACTTTGGCCGAACGCCCTTCGTTCGGTTCCTGACGCGATCCACCACGACCGATGAAACAATCGAAGAGATCGTCACAGCTGCTACCACGTTGTCCGCTCAGCGGATCGGCGCGATCATTGCGATCGAGCGTGAGATTGGACTCAGGAATTATATCGAAAGCGGTATTCCAATCGACTCGGCGGTCACGTACGATCTCCTGATTAGCATCTTTCAACCTGAGTCACCTTTACATGATGGCGCTGTTATTTTGCAGGAAAACCGCATAGCCTCGGCTGCATGCTTCTTGCCGCTCACGGTCAATCCTCGACTGAGTAAAGAGTTGGGAACCCGTCATCGCGCGGCGATTGGCCTCACTGAGGAGTCAGATGCCGTAACACTCGTTGTGTCCGAGGAGACTGGCTTGCTTTCACTGGTGATAGACGGCCAGATCGAGCGTAACCTGGAGGCTGAACAGTTACGTTTTCGACTGGAAGCGTTGATGCTTCAGACTGCACGAAGTGCAAGGCGCCGGTCGGTGCGGGAGACTCTCGAACCTTGATGGCCTTTCATCCATTTCGCGATTTCGGACTCAAAGCGCTGGCGGTGGCCCTTGCGACGCTGCTGTGGCTGAATATTGCTGGCGAGCCGGTGGTCGAGCGGGGACTCAAGGTACCGCTCGAGTTTGAGAACGTCCCTATCACGCTGGAAATCGCTGGGAGTCCACCTGACATGGTTAACGTCCGCGTTCGGGGTTCGTCGGGTATCGTAAGTCGGCTCGAACCTGGCGAGGTGATCGCGGTGCTCGACCTTGCCGGCGAGCGGCCCGGCCGAAGGTTATTCGACCTCTTTGATGGGCAGGTGCACACGCCATCTGGTGTTGAGGTCACTCAGGTGATGCCCGCTACCGTCACTGTGATCCTTGAACGTTCGGGTTTGCCTCGCACGGTACCGATTGTGCCAGACATCGAGGGTCAACCGTCAAAAGGGTTTGTCGTTGGGCGAATCACGACGGTGCCGCCGACAGTCGATCTAATCGGGCCAGAGAGTCAGCTTCAACAGCTGACCGAGGCGTTGACTGAACCGATTTCGGTCGAGAGCGCTACTGTACCGTTCGTGAACACAGTGACCGTAGGCGTGGCAAACCCTAGGGTGCGTGCAACAGCACCGTTGTCGGCAACGGTGACGGTCGAGATTCTTCCGGCTCCCGTGGAACGGACGCTTCATGAAATTCAGGTAACGGCGCGTAACCTTGAAGGTCGGCGGAGGGTTGTCTTCGAGCCGAATCAAGTGACCGTAAGCGTCAGCGGTCCCCGTAACGTCGTGCGAAAGCTCGACAACACGGCCGTTCAGGCGTTTGTGGATCTTGCCGACTTTCGACCTGGTCGTTACGATCTTCCAATCGCGGTCGAGTCAGGCGGCGAACTCGGCGTCACACAGATCGACCCATCGTTTGTGCGCATAACCCTTAGGTGAGGCCCTGCCGTCGTTCATGCCTGTGGACACTAGGAGCTTGTTCGGAACGGATGGCGTGCGTGGAACGGCCGGAACCTACCCGCTCGACGACCGGACGATTGTGCGCATTGGAGCTGCGACAGCGCACGCGCTTCAAGCCGATCACCCCAGGATATTGGTTGGACGTGACACCCGCGAATCGGGAGTAATGATTGAGCGTCAACTGATGCATGGCGTGATGGCCGCAGGAGGAACGCTCGTTAGTGTGGGCGTGATGCCGACACCTGCCGTGGCATTTCTCACGGCCTCCCACCAGTTCGACGCGGGCATTGTTGTTTCGGCCTCGCATAACCCATTCCAGGACAATGGCATCAAGGTGTTGACTTCAGCCGGGGCAAAGGCGTCAGCGGAGCTGGAAGGACGAATTGAGAGGCTGGTCTCAGACGCGTCTTGGGACATTCCCCTGGCGACCGATGCGTACGTAGAAGCCGTCGATCTGAGCGACGCCTACGTCGCACATGCGCTGCGGCCACTGGCGGGAACGAAAGCCCTCCCATTGCAGGTGGTCGTCGACTGCGCCAATGGGGCAACCAGCGTCCTGGCACCACGTGTGCTTCGGGAGATTGGGTGCAACGTTATTGCTATCAATGCAGCACCAGACGGCCTGAACATCAACGCCGAATGTGGCTCGACCCATCTTCAGCCGCTCAAGGAAGCAGTCGTCGAACATGGATTTGATCTCGGGATAGCGTTCGACGGCGACGGGGACCGCGTCATTCTCGTAGACCACCAAGGGTCTGTCGTCGACGGCGATGCCATGTTGTTTATCTGCGCTCGTGATCTCAAGGCGGCCGGTCGATTGGTTAATGATGCCGTCGTTGCTACTGTGATGAGTAATTTCGGGCTTGAGACTGCGTTGCGTGAGGGAGGAATCTCCCTGCACCGATGCGCGGTCGGGGACCGTCAGGTGCGGGAAGAGATGTTTACGCGAGGGGCTGTGCTCGGAGGTGAACAGTCCGGGCACATCATCTTCGCCGACCTGCTGTCAACGGGTGACGGACTACTAACCGCGCTGTCGGTTATGCGGGTAATGTTCGATTCTGGCCAGGCACTGGCTGCGCTGACCCATGGGCTTGAGACCTATCCGCAGGTGCTGGTCAACGTGCCGGTCCGGAATAAACCTGTGCTAGAAATGTTGCCAGACGTGAAAGACGCGATACGCTCGGCTGAGTCGAAGCTTGGGAAGGACGGGCGAGTGCTGGTGCGCTACTCGGGCACGGAACCCCTCCTTCGTGTGATGGTCGAAGGCCGCGACTCGGCGGTCGTTCATCAGCTGGCCAAGTCTATTACCGAACAGGTACGCCGGAATCTCGGCTGACCACGCGGGCCGTTTTTGAAAGGAACTAAGCCATGCGTCTTGGTGTCAATATTGATCACGTCGCGACGATTCGGCAGGCCCGGCAGGCCCAAGAGCCTAAACCAGTCACGGCCGCGGTGCTAGCCGAGCTCGCCGGTGCCGAGGGAATCACGGTCCATCTTCGCGGTGACCGCCGGCACATTCAGGAACGTGACTTGCAGCTGTTACGCGAGATGGTCTCTACCAAGCTCAACGTCGAGATGGCGGCTACTCCAGAGATGATTGGTATCGCAAGTCTTGTGAAGCCTGACCAGGTTACGTTGGTGCCGGAACGGAAAAACGAGCTCACTACGACTGGAGGACTGGATGTGGTGAGGCGTGCTGATTCGTTGAAGAAGGCGATGGCTAAGCTACACAAGGCGGAAGTAACAGTGAGCCTCTTCATTGATGCAGACCCAGCACAGGTTCGGAAGGCACGTGCCATTGGTGCCCAGGCGGTCGAGATCAACACAGGTCCCTACGCGGACGCCTCAGGCGCGAGTAAATCAAAGTTGCTCGATAACGTCGAGACAGCCGCGCGCCTCGCGCAAAGGCTTCGCCTCGAGGTATTGGCCGGCCATGGTTTGACTTACGTCAACGCCCACTCGATTGCGGCGATTGCTGAGATTGTCGAGCTCAACATCGGTCATAGTATTGTATCGCGCGCAGTGCTCGTAGGAATGGAACGCGCCGTCAGAGATATGGTGCGTTTGTTGAATCCGTAACCCGGGTGAAGGCCCAACTCAGCGCGAAGCATTGTAAACAACCTTCGCCGCGGACTATCATCGAGTAGATACCTTCGACTGACTCGCTTATCCCATGCGTCGCGAACTGCTTGTGATCGCCGTTTCTTGTATGAGCGCCGTTTCGATCATGGCATGGATTATATGGAGCGCACGGCCAGTCCAGGTTTCGCCGTCAGTCGTGGTACCCTCGACTTTGACGAGCGGTCAGGATACGGCTGCAGTTCCAGTATTCGATGAGGAGCGGGCTGCCGATTTGCGAATCCGCGCTGAGAACAACTCGAAGGACGTCGAGTCGCGTGTGGCGCTTGGGAAACTGTATTTTGATGCGCACCGATTCGATCAGGCGATTCCATGGTACGAACAAGCGCTGGCTGTGGCGCCTAACGATGTCGACGTTAGCACCGATCTCGGTGTTAGTTACTACTACATGCAGCAGCCAGGACGAGCGGTTGCCCAGTTCGAACGATCGCTCGAGGTCGATCCGATGCATGCTAAGACGTATCTGAATCTCGGAATTGTTAGAGCCTTTGGCCTTCAGGATCTCAACGGAGCGTTGACGGCCTGGGAGCGCGTCATCGAAATCGCGCCTGACAGCGTGGAGGCAATCGCCGCTCAAGACGCGTTAGATCGGATCGGGTCGGTGCATGGGTCGGAGACAAATGGCGCGACGGTGTCTGGTCAAAGCTGACAGCTCGTTAGCCAATTCGACAACAAGGGCACAAAACAAGATGGGGCTCGGCTGGATCCTGAAGGTACTGGTTGTTGTGCTGATAGCGCGTGTGCTCTGGAGCTTACTGTTCGGTCTGATGGCCAGCGTTTCGAGAACGAAGCCCTTCCAACCACAGAAAGGTATGCCGCTCGTTCGGGACCCGGTCTGTGGCACGTTTGTCGAACCAACCCGGGCGATCAGTCAGCGGGCCGGCTCTCAAGTGCATTACTTTTGTTCGGATAAATGCCGGCGGGTGTTTTGTCAAAGTGCGTAGGCGCCACAGCCGCAGTTCTGCTTTCGTGCGAAGTTCTCGAGCGCTAAGATTAAGACCATGCAACTAGAAGAACAACTCCGTGCTGGAATCGTCGAGGTGGGTCAACGTCTGCACGCGCGCGCTTACATCGCGTCAAACGACGGCAACATCAGCGTCCGGCTCTCGGACAACCGCTTGCTTACCACCCCGAAGGGTGTCGCCAAAGGATTCATGACACCAGACATGATCGTCACAACTGACCTCGAGGGACACAAGATTTCCGGCGACCGGGATCCTTCATCGGAGTTGCTGATGCATCTGGGTGTCTACCACCATCGGCCGGACGTACGAGCAGTCGTCCACGCACATCCCCCAACCGCGACCGGCTTTGCGGTGGCCGGGATCGCACTCGACCGAGCTGTATTAGCTGAGGTCGTCACGACGCTCGGGAGCATTCCGATCGCTGACTATGGGACCCCATCGACCCAGGAGCTAGCTGATGCTGTTCGAAAACACATTAAGTCTCATGACGGGTTGTTATTAGCGAATCATGGCGCGCTGACGGTCGCTGGGGAGTTGTTCGCCGCCTATTATCGGATGGAAACGATTGAACACTTCGCTCGGATTAGTCTCGTTGCCCGCATGCTCGGCCGAGAGCGCCTGCTGTCCCGGGAAGAGGTGATGCGGCTGCAAGATCTGCGTGGCCTGTACGGTGTCGAGGGTCCAGCCCCAATTTGCGCCGATGGATCAGATACGAGCGATGACGCAAATTGCCAGGTACTGGAGGCACCGTCTTCTCCGGGCGAGAAGCTCGTAGAGAGCCAGCTGCTGGCTCATCAATCTGAACTGCTAGATAAAGATGGGGAAATTCGAATAACATACCGCGAACTCTCTGCCCTAATTGCAGATGCCGTTAAGCATTTGCGCTAGGGCGCTAGTGTGCTAGTGTGCTGTGCGCTCGTGCCAGCGCGCGTGGAGGAGAAGATGGGTGAGGCGTTGGGCTTAGTGGAGACCAAAGGACTCGTCGCGATGATCGAAGCGGCGGACGCGATGGTCAAGGCAGCCAAGGTGATCTTGGTAGGCTGGGAAAAAATCGGCGCTGGCTACGTAACTGCTATCGTGCGTGGGGACGTGGCGGCCGTTAAGGCGGCAACTGATGCGGGCGCGGCTGCGGCGCGGCGTGTTGGTGAACTGGTTTCGGTGCACGTCATTCCTCGGCCGCATGCCAACCTCGAGGAAGCCCTGCCAATCGGTAAGTCCGGCAGGAAGGGTTAGCCGGTAGCCTCAGACGGTCGGCTCTTGCCACCGCATTCTAGACGGGTCAATCCTGGTTCCCGTGGGCCCGAGGTCTCATGATTCTCGCCAATATCGTCGGTACCGTTGTCGCGACACGTAAGGACGAGCGTCTCGTTGGCAGCAAGTTGCTGGTAGTGCAGCCGATTAATCCGAAGGGTCGGCCGCAGGGGAATCAGTTCGTTGCTGTTGACACCGTCGACGCCGGATTTGGTGAAACCGTCTTGATCGTAACCGGGAGCTCGGCACGTATGGCGGCTGATCTCAAGGACCGTCCGGTCGACGCCGCAATCGTTGGAATTGTCGATTCTATCGAGGTTGAAGACTAGTCTTCCATTGGACTGGACACTAGGAGATTGCGGTGCAGCTGGCGCGAATAATCGGCAATGTGGTAGCGACCCGCAAGGAAGCTAGTCTCCACGGGCACAAGTTGCTCGTATTGGAGCCACTAACACCGGAGAGGAAACCAACGGGCAATCTGCTCGTGGCGGTCGACTCAGTGGGTGCCGGTGTGGGTGAGGAGGTGTTCTTCGTCCGCGGACGCGAGGCATCTTTCCCGTTCCTGCCGGACCAGGTGTCGGCCGACGCCAGCGTTATCGGTATCGTCGATCACTGGTCGTTTGATCGCGCGTCGCTCAGTGTTTCACGGAGACAGGGGCGCTGACGTGAAGGTGGCACGTGTTATCGGCAACGTTGTCGCGACCCATAAGAACGGCAAGCTCGATGGCGCCAAGTTAATGCTTGTCCAAACGTTGAATCCCTTCAATGACAGTGTGCCTGCAAGCAATGTGATGCTCGCTGTCGATGCGGCCCAGGCTGGGACTGGCGACACGGTGCTAGTTGTGATCGAGGGCCGGGCGGCTGTGGCGGCGTTAGGTCAACGCGCTGCGCCAGTCGATGCTGCTATTGTCGGAGTCGTGGATCGGATCGAACCGGTCGTTCGCCCGAGCTTGCGTCGCCGCGCGGAAAGAATCCGTTGAACAATCAGCAGATTCAGACAGCAGTGGACTTGGTAATCCAGCAGTATCTGGCGCGCCGCTCGGCAGCGGAGCGGTCAGGTGGTCTGGCTACACACGTGCCTGTCGAACATGCAAGCCACGCGTGCCTTCCGGTGAGCCATGGGCGCGAACGTGGCGGACCCTGCCTGATTGAACCCTCCGTGGCGTGTGTCCACTGTGGGTATTGCCAATCATACGGACACTAGCCCACTTGCGTTAACGTGTGTGCGGCTAGTGCACTATGGGGGACTTGCTGAAGTCTTGGCAAAGGCGGACTGGTCACAACTAGCTTGGCACCGGGAACTTGCCTGTAAAATCTCCTGTTTTGGTCATCTCCTGAACGATTACGACGCAGACTCAATCCATGGGCGTCCGTTCCCACACTGCAGCACGTCATGTTTCACTTGTGAACCGAGTGATGCGCCGTCTCGGTCAGGCCATCACACGGATGGAAGATCCAGCGGTTGAAAAGATTGCTGAGAAACACAGGAGCGATCCGTTTCAGGTGCTGATCGCAACGATGTTGTCAGCGCAAACTAAAGACGCAGTCACATTTGAAGCCTCTACGCGACTGTTCGCACGTACGCCGACGCTCCACAAGCTCGCGGAGCTACCGGTGCAGTCGATCGAGCGCTTGATCTATCCGGTGAGCTTCTATCGCAACAAAGCCCGCCATGTGAAGAAGGCGTGCCGCCAGCTGGCGAGTCGGTTCGGCGGGAAAGTGCCGACAACGATGGACGAGCTGCTCTCCTTGCCTGGAGTTGGGCGCAAGACAGCCAACTTAGTGCTCATTGTAGCTCACCATAGCGACACTAATATTTGTGTTGACACGCACGTGCACCGGATCACGAACCGTCTGGGGTGGGTGCGGACGAAAACACCTGAGCAGACTGAGCAGGCGCTCTACGACGTTGTGCCACGCCGCTGGTGGGCGTCGATCAACCTGTATCTGGTGACTTGGGGGCAAAACGTCTGCCGGCCGGTATACCCGCGGTGCGGTACGTGCGCGGTGAGCAACCTGTGCCCTCGGCTCGGTGTGACAAAGGTGGGACGGTAGATCGTGCTACTGGGATGTGAAACGCTGAGGTTCTGATGTTTACGTGTTGCCAACAGCGAACACGGGGTTTACCGGCGCCGGATGGGTAGCCCCAGCCGCAGGTGCCGATCCGGATATGTTCCTCGTTAACGGTTCCACTATTGTAAGCCGAACGTCTGGTTGTTCTTGATCGGCAGGCAGGCTGGCAAGTGTTCGGTATGCCGTTCGGGGCTTGGGTACAATGACTTACTACTTGGATGTGCGGGACGCGCCGACGAAATGTTGACGATTAACGAGATCTTTTACTCCATACAGGGCGAGTCCAGCTTCGCAGGGCAGCCCTGTGTCTTCGTGCGCCTGACAGGGTGCGACTTGCGTTGCTCCTGGTGTGACACTACTTACGCGTTTGAGGAAGGATTGAGGCAGTCTGTCGAGGATGTGACCGCAGCGGTCGAGCAGTACAACTGCAGTCTCGTTGAGATTAGTGGCGGCGAGCCATTGCTACAGATCGACGTATACTCGCTTATGGAACGCTTGCTCGCGTCAAGCAAAACCGTGCTGCTTGAGACAGGTGGCCACATTGACATCTCACGAGTGCCGGAGCAGGTCGTGAAGGTTATCGACGTGAAGTGTCCGGGTAGTGGTGAGGTCAAACGGAACGAATGGGGTAACCTGAAGCGGCTTGCACCCCATGATGAGGTCAAGTTTGTCATTCGCGACCGGACCGACTACGAGTTCGCACGTGAAGTCGTGCGGCGCCACAAGTTGGCGCGCCGTCGACCAAAGGGGCTCTTTTCACCAGTGCACGGTGTGTTGGAGGCAGCCCAGCTGGCTGCCTGGGTGCTAGAGGATAGGCTTCCGGTACGTGTGCAGATCCAACTGCACAAGTATCTCTGGGGCGACGACACGCGGGGTGTTTGAATTCAAACTCTTGAAGAACCGAGAACTATGGCCGGTCAGCCAAAAGCGGTCGTTTTGCTGAGCGGTGGGCTCGATTCGTACACCACCGGCGCGATTGCGTCGGCAGAAGGCTTCGAGTTGTACGCCCTGACAGTGCGGTACGGACAGCTCCACGCTCGTGAGTTAGAGGCGGCCGGACGCGTCGCACGCGCACTCGCAGTGATTGATCATTTGGAGATCGCCGTCGACCTTGCTGCGATCGGCGGTTCCGCGCTTACGGGTGGGTTGCCGGTTCTAAAAGATCAGCCACTGGACAAAGGTGAAATCCCTCCCACCTACGTTCCCGCCCGTAACACGGTTATGCTGGCGCTCGCGCTTGCCTGGGCTGAGGTGCTGGACGCGGGTGATCTGTTCGTCGGTGTGAACGCGGTCGACTACTCCGGTTACCCAGATTGTCGTCCGGAGTATATCGAGGCGTTCGAGCGGCTGGCGGCGCTAGCCACCAAGGCGAGTATTGAAGGCAGGCCATTCCAAGTGCACGCCCCGCTGATCGATTTAACCAAGGCCGACATCGTACGCCGTGGTGTTGCTATGGGACTCGATTACAGTCTTACGCACAGTTGCTACGATCCGGCCTCTAGCGGTCGACCTTGTGGTCGGTGTGACAGCTGCCAGTTCCGGGCCAAGGGATTTGAGGCCGCCGGAATTTTGGATCCACTCATCTCAGGCTTTGAGAACCGACATTGACGTACTGCAATTGGACAGTTTTCTCAGATTGAAACGAGAAGAAGCCGTCCAGAACTGTTAACAAGCCAACATTTATGACCGGTGTATCTAGTAGCGCTATCCCTTGCTTTGACACGGACAGTAGTAAGAGGAGGATGGGAGTAATCGTAACGTCACCGGCGGTGGAGTAATCCCAACACACGATGTTCGGTCAAAGTCAGTTGTGCGAATGAATCTTGGCGTGATGGCCACGGGTTACGGCGCGAGCGGAGAAGTCTGAGACCTGTTGGCTCCCCAATATTTTCCTGCCCTCTAAGGCGAAGATTCCTCTATCTGGACCGTCTCGAGGCTTTCCATTGCTTTATCGAAGGCCCGCGTATTGATGAAAGCAAACCCAGGTTCGTTGCCATGCGCCGCGTGGATCTCTTCGCCGGAACGCCAGACCACCACGTGGTCCATCACTGCATTGTTACCTTCACTGAAACCGACGTCCAGCACGGCAAACGGTACGTCGTTAAGCTTGTCTCTAGAGTCGATGAATGACTCGGCTCTGAGGTTAGAAAGCTGGAGCAGCAGGTCGTCCACTGTGCTTTGGTTCACGTCTTTACTTTCGGGCTCGATTTGCCTCCAGACTTCCTCGGCATCTTCAGAGGCACTGATTTTCTCGAAAACAAGCCGTTCGTCTTTTCGCTCCACCACGAGGCTGTTGGCGTTGAAGGGACGGAACCGAAACAGGTTCTTGTCACGGTAGGCGTAGACGTCCTTGTCGAGGTCTGTGACTAAAGATGTGTTGATGGTGAAGACTAGCGGTCTGGTGCTATCGCGCGCGTACATTGTGCTACTAGGTGTTTCATCACCCACCATTAATGTAACTCTAGCGCTTCCGGTACCGATCGTTACGGTAAGCCGAGGCTCGGTGAGACCGTACGGTTCCAGCGCGTTGGTGTCCTCACTCTCAATCGCGTCTATTTGGCCGGTGCTTAACCTGCCGACAAGACCTTCAACGCTGCTGAAGTCAGCACGCGCCTCGAAAGGCTTCATTAGCAGCCAGTTGTTGTCTTGCTTTATGAGACTAATAGTCCGGCCAGAGGCTACCGTCTCGAAGCGATCAACCGCGTCACGCTCAAACTCGAGAATCGCTTTGTCACGCAGAGCGAACGTTCCTCGGTTAAAAGTGCTCTCGAGCACGGCTGAGATTAGGAACACTCGTTCGCTCTCGCCTAATTTCGCGTACCGGTCATTACCCGTGGGGGTCGTGTCGCCAATCAGGAGACGTCGCAGATCTGCTGTATCGTCCAGAGTGAATGCAACATCAACAGATGGCATGTCCAGCCCGTATGGTGTTAGGTCAGAGGCTTCTTCCTCTACCACCCGCTGGACTTCGAGCGTAGCCAGACTTCTGACGATTGATGAGGTCGCGGTCGCATCGGCACTCGTTCGGATCGGCTCAGTAATCTTCCAGGCATTTCCGTCACCTGCCCGTTTCAGCGCGGTGACCTCGCCTGCTTCGGTCGTTACGCGGAGCTCGGTGACATCGTCCTCCTCAAACATGAAGACCCGTTCGTTGGGGGGAGTCTCAGATGCTGGTGGTCGTTCTGATTCGATAAAGTAGGCGTAACCACCGATCACGACGAAAACAACGAGCATCACGAGCGTTGTACGCAAGCCTCGCATAGTTCGGACTCGTTATCGTCTCCGCCACCAGGTGTAGATGCCGGTGCCGAGGATCACTCCGGGAACCACAGCAAGTAATAGCCAGGTGATGCGCTGTTGTTGGCCGGCGGTGAGGGTGATCCGACGATCTTCAGCCGCCCGAGGTCGGATAGCGATTAAGTTTTCCTGTTGCGCCAGCCAGTTCACCGTATTGAGAGCTAAGTCCGCGTTTCCCTGGATACCGATACCTGCCCCATTCGAGACGAAGTCAGAGTCGCCAATTACCGCCACTCGAGCTTGCACAGATTCCGTTTCTTTTCCACCGGCTGACTCGGCCGTTTCATCGTTGATTACTGCATTGGTTTCGCTCGTCGCAGGGGAGTCTGGCACTTCAACTTCGACCGAAACCGCAGCGGCGATCGACACCGGACCCGTTACGTCGCCCTGGTCCTCATTAAGCGCCACCTCACCGGTGGCCAGCTCCGCCAAGTTGCTTTCGGCCCAGCTGTTCGGGCTGGTCACGATGAAGCTTTCCGCGACCCTATCAGCTGGTGCGCTGGTCGTGGGCGTGACCGACCGCGCCAGTGGATAACCCGTCAGTAGGTTGAAACGGTTCGTGATCGGATGGGGTGGGTACGGCGGAGCGGCGATTGGCACTGTCGGACCAGTGCCGAGCAACTGGCCGACCCCGCTAAAGTCGACGACGAAATTACGACTAACCTCGATGCCCCATTCTGCGATGAGCTCGATGAGGTTCGGGACGTCTAAGGCTTCGGTCGTTTCCGGTGGATCGAGTAGAAACAACGCTTTGCCGCCGCCTTCGAGATATCCTCGTAGCAGTTCGACTTCGGCCGGAAGGAAATCGATATCCGGTCCAGCAATCACGAGAACTGCCGCGTCGGCTGGAACCGCACCCGTCTGCGCAAGCACGACTGACTCAACCTTTAGGTTGTCGCGACGCAGGCCTTCGGTCAGCGTGCTGTAGCCATCTTGTTCCGTGTTCTCGGGTGAGTGCTCCCCGTGGCCCTGCACAAAGTAAACGGTTTGTTCATTGCCCTCGACCGCCTTGATCAAGGCGTTAGTAAGCTCTTGCTCGTCGGTTGATACGACTCGCTCGATACGGCCTTCGTAGTCGAACACCACGGTTCCGTACCCGTAGCTTTGGATATCATATTGCCGTGCGACGACCGGGTTGCGATCGACATCGATGTATTCGACTGAGACATAACTCGACGCATACGCGTACTCATCGAGCCGATTACGGAACCTGGGAAATTCCTCCTCTCGGGCCAAGACCCGGATCGCAATTGGGGACTCGAGCAACTCGAGAATTCGGAGAGTCTGGTCCGACAGTGAATATTGCCTCGCGGCGGTCAAATCCCACCGCTTGTTCTGCCGGTTCGTGATGTAATTGATTGCTACAAGGATACCCACGGCAATCAGGACACTCGACATTGCGAGCGCCCCGTAACGTGCTTGATGGCGGCTGAACAAGCCGACGATCTCACGCCACTGACCGAGCGTGTAGAGGACAACGAGCGCAAGTCCAGCGACCGCAAACCACCACGAGATCTCTTGCTGCTCCGGTTCCAAGACCTGGTGCACGACGGAAGCAAGGACCAAGATGGCTCCTGACCAGCCCGTTGCTCCGAGGATTTTCGCCGGCATGTGTCGTTAACCCCTCCACCGCGCGCTGTCCACTGACTTAGCCGTCAGAAACAGACTGAAGGTGATGAAGCTCAGGTAGTAGACCAGATGCTTCGTGTCGAGGACTCCCTTCGCGAAATCATCGAAGTGGTCGAAAATCGATAAGTAGGCGATCACCTGTTGTGTCGTGGACGTTCCGGATTCAGCCATCCAACTGACAACCCAGAAGAGCAACAAGACGGCGAAGGTAATCACACCGGCCACAGCTTGGTTCTTAGTAGCACTCGAGATAAGCAGCCCGATCGAGATGAAAGCGCCTCCCATGAGCAGGAGCCCAAGGTAGCCACTTAAAATCGGACCGAGTTCTGGTTCGCCGTACCAGAACAGAATTCCCATATGGACTGACGTAACGGCTAACATCAGCGCGAACAGCGTCATCGCTCCAAGAAACTTGCCCATGATGATCTGAAGGTCGGTAAGTGGCGAAGTCAAGAGTAGCTCGATCGTGCCGGACTTCTTCTCCTCAGCATAGGTTCGCATGGTGATCATTGGGAGTATAAAGAGAAGCACCACCGCCGTGTTGCCCAGTAAGGGGCGGAGCATGAACTCGTTCAGGTTGATTGTCTGCGGTCCCCCCTGTGCTCCGAACATGCCAGCCTGCATGCCCAACCGAACGACGAAGTTGAGGCTAACGACGTAAAAGTAACCGAACAGTACCGCGAATAGACCGACCACGACATAGGCGATTGGCGATGCAAAATACGAACGTAGTTCTTTCTGGGCGATCGCCAGGATGTTATTCATCCAGTTCCTCCGCTAGGTCGATCTCGACGGCTGCCTCGTCGTCAGATTCCTCCGTCGTTAGCTGCAGGAAGATGTCCTCGAGGCTCATCTGAATCTGCCGCATTTCTAGCAGTCCCCACCCGCGCGAGACAACGATCTGAGCCAGCTCACGTCGCACGTCTGCACCCTTAGCGCTCTGAATTTCGAAATCGGTTCGGTCATTACCGGAATGTTCAGGCGTTACGGATATCACCCCGCGCACCGAGTTGAGCACAGGCGCTGGGTCGGCCCCGAGCGCATCGATCTTCAGACGAATCGTTTCGGACCCGCGTAGGCGTCCTGTTAGGTTGTCAGGCGTATCCTTTGCGACGATACGGCCTTTATTGATGATGACGACGGCTTGGCAGGTTTGCGCCACCTCCGGCAGGATGTGGGTGCTTAGGATAATCGTGTGATCGCCTCCTAGCCCCTTAATCAGTTCGCGTGTCTCGATGATCTGCTTGGGATCGAGCCCAGCCGTCGGTTCGTCAAAGATCAGGACGTCCGGATTGTGGAGGATCGCCTGGGCGAGGCCGACACGCTGGCGGTAGCCCTTGGAGAGCTTGGCGCAGTGCCTGTCGGCCATGTCGTCGATGCTTGTGCGGGCCATAGAGGAGTCGACGCGTTTGGTCCGTTCGGCGCCGCGGAACCCATTGATCCGCGCCACGAACGTCAGATACTCCCGTATAGTCATATCCGGATAGAGCGGTGGAGATTCAGGTAGGTAGCCTGTCCGCCGCTTCGAATCGATCGGTCGTTCGAAGACGTCGTACCCCGCGACGAATACTTTGCCTTCGGTGGGTGGCATGTAGCCGGTCAAGAGCCTCATAGTTGTCGTCTTGCCGGCGCCATTCGGTCCGAGAAAACCGAGGATCTGGCCTGGCTCGACACGGAAGCTAATGTCGTCGAGGGCCGTTAGGGGGCCGTAGCGCTTGGTGACGTGCCGAACCTCAATCACGAGGTCGCTCTCCTTGACGAAGGTGTTTGGGTTTGCGTTCCTTGGAACGCAATAAGAAATCGTAGCAGGTTGTTGATTGCTTTGATACCTGAACTCGATTGCCGGCAGCACCGTCTTCTCGCTATAATCCGGCCTCTCTAGCATGGCTACCTGCCCGGAATGTGACGCTGAGATGGACGTCGATGAGTTTGACGTCGACCGTGGCGATCGTCTGAGCTGCCCGGAATGCGGCTCAAATCTTGAGGTTGTCGGTCTTTCTCCCGTCGAACTGGAACAGTTCTCTGAGGATGAGGACGAAGAGTAGGACGATTCTGGGAGTAGTTCAGACGATGACGACGAAAGCTGGGATGAGTAGCTAGGTGTTTCTTTATGGCAGCCGCTGTTAGGGTCCGGCGGGGCCAGAATTAACCAAATAATTGACAGGTTTCGGCGAAAGCTTGTAAACTCAGCCGGCAATTAGCTTTGTCTCTGAAATTAGTCACGTGAGGCTCCCGCAAGATCGACGGGAGTGGCAACTTCTATGAAGATGTTCAGGAGTGGATTATGAAATCCCAATGGCGGTATCTGCTGGCCTTAGGTCTCTGTTTCGTGCTCGGCCTTGGGGCCGCAGCTTGTGCTGACAATCCACCACCGGAGCCACCACCACCACCACCACCGGCTCCTGAGCCACCACCACCACCACCACCACCACCACCACCACCACCGCCACCACCGCCGCCGCCTCCTCCTCCGACTGAGGAAGAATTGTTCGAGCGGATGTCACTCGAGGAGCTCAACAACACATCGCCTGTCGCTCCGGTCTTCTTCGATTACGATGAATCTGAGATTCGACCAGACGCGCAGTCCACGTTACAACAAAGTGCAGACTGGATGAAGAAGTGGCCGTCAACTAGCATCACGGTCGAAGGGCATTGCGACGAACGAGGCACCAACGAATACAATCTCGCTCTTGGTGACCGGCGTGCGTCGGCAGTACGTGACTACCTGGTGAGCCTGGGCATTCCTGTGAGTCGCGTTAACACCGTAAGCAGAGGTGAAGAATCGCCGTTCTGTTCAGAAAGTGATGAGAGTTGCTGGTCGAGGAATCGCCGCGGCCACTTCATGGTTACAGCGAAATAAGCTTGACTGATTCACTGGGCGCCGAAACTCGGCTCGGCATGCTGAGTCTGGCGCCCAGTTCCATTTCCTTTCTTTTTTAACTCCTTGAGCAGTTTTCGTTCCGTGATGCGGTGACGGCCGATGGCATCGTTCTCGCGCAAGAGCACGTGAATCTCGGTTCAGAACTGGCGCTTTCGTTCTGAACGTGTCGAGAAATCTAGTTCAAGCCCTGTCAGTGGGTGGACACACTTCACGCGCGTAACGATCGCTTTCATGTCGTTGCAGAGATAACCACCGTACTCGGGTCACCAGGGTAAGGTTGGTCATGAATCATGAGCCGTTAACGTCCGACAGATTTTTTCCGCCGCCGCGCGTGGATCAGGAGCAGCGTAGATAGGCCGGCCGATTACGAGGTAGCTGGCTCCGGCCCGTACCGCGTGAGCAGCGCTGAGGGTACGGGTTTGATCGTCCGACTTGCCAGCTTGCGGGGAAGGCGTTCTGATGCCTGGTGTAACGATTGTGAACGCAGGTCCACACCGCGCGCGAATTCTCTCGATCTCCAATGGGGATGCTACGACACCATCGATTTTTGATTCGAGTGCGAGTTCGGCCAATGCCTCGACTTGTTCCTTGAGACTGCGTGACACACCGAGCTGCTTTAACGCTTTTTCGTCTAAGCTCGTGAGCACGGTGACCGCCACGATACTAGGGGCTGATGATGACAATCCCGGTGCCTCGGCTGCTTCCTTCGCTGCTCGCAGCATGTCCAGTCCTCCGCTCGCGTGCACCGTAAGCATCCAGACGCCAAGATCGGCCGCTGCCCGAACCGCCCTAGCCACCGTGGTGGGAATATCGTGGTACTTGAGGTCGAGAAAGACACGGTCGCCGCGACCCACGAGTTCCCTGACGATCTTTGGGCCTTCGGCCGTGAATAGACGACTGCCGATCTTGAAGCCACCAGCCAGATCACGAAGTTGATCGCTTAGCTCGATCGCTTCGTCTGCGGAGTCGACGTCGAGTGCAATCAGGAGCTGATCCATGACGTTTCGCGATCGCTCAGGTCAACGGTGCCGATGATGTCCGTTACTGCTGCGCAGCCGTGGCGTTCGAGGTAGGATGTCAGGCCTGACAGCAACTTGGGCCAGATGAACGGATCTATAAAGTTCGCCGTGCCGACTTGTACCGCCGTAGCACCAGCGATGAGATATTCGATGACGTCATCGGCAGTCATAATGCCGCCCATGCCGATAATCGGAATGCGTACGCTCTGTCGACACTCATATACCATGCGGACGGCGATTGGTCGAATAGCGGGACCGCTCAATCCCCCCACCACATTGGCGAGCTTCGGCCGGTGAGTGTTGATGTCGATCGCCATCGCGAGGAAGGTGTTTACGAGCGACACAGCATCGGCACCCGCCTCCTCGGCGGCCCGCGCGAACGACCCGATATCGGTCACGTTTGGGGTCAGCTTCGGGATGATTGGAAGACGCGTCACGCGGCGAACCGCCTTGACGACGGCATGTGTACTCTGTAGATTGCAGCCGAACGTAATTCCGCCCTCTTTGATGTTAGGACACGAGATGTTGAGCTCAAGGGCTGCCAGGCCCTCCACGTCCGATAGGATACTTGCTAAATTGACATACTCATCGATTGTTGTACCGCAGATGTTTGCGATCACCACGGCCTGACGTTCGATCAGTGCGGGTAGCTTTTCAGCGATGAAGCGCTTGACACCGATCCCTTGCAAGCCGATCGCGTTAAGCATGCCGCTGGGTGTCTCGATAATACGCGGGGGCGGGTGGCCTTCACGTTCGTCGAGAAAGAGTCCCTTGACAGCTATCCCACCCAAGGTGGAGAGATCGACGACGTCGGCGTATTCAACCCCATAGCCAAAGCAACCACTAGCCGCCACGAGTGGATTCTTCAGACGAAGTTGACCGAGGGTGACGGAAAGATCCATGGTTGGGACTAGTGCCCTGTTCAGGTCAACTCCTTCCAGGCGATGCGGTCGGCGTCGAATACCGGTCCGTCCAAACACGACCGGACGAACTGCCAGGATCCATCACCGCACTTAAGTCGAACCACACAGCTGTAGCACCCTCCCAGGCCACAACCCATGACCGGCTCCAGCGAGACCTCCGTGGATCGATTGTACCGATCACCGAGGCCCGCGACGGCGGACATCATTCCGGTAGGCCCACAGGCGTAGATCATCAACCGCGTGTCTAACGGGAGAGTCTGTAGCTCTCGCTCGACCGGCCCGGTGACTAAACCGGCCTCGCCCTGACTCCCATCCTCGGTCGTTATAACGATACGCACACTGAGTCGATCGAAAAAATCCAGATGGAACACGTCACTCGTCGATTGCCCGCCATAGAAGAGAGTTGTGGTCGTGTCCAGTTGACGGAGCCTTTTGGCCAGTGTTGCGAATGGCGCAAGGCCAACTCCCCCCGCTACCATCCACGCCTCAGTGGGTGGGTCGACAAATGAAAACGGGTGCCCAAGCGGTCCGAGACAGTTGAGCCGTTCACCCGGTTGCAGCGCGAACAACGTGCTCGTAACGATCCCGACCCTCTTGTTCAGGAGGGAGAATCCTTCGATACGACCGTGGTCATCCTGAAGAATCTCGAAAATTGAAAACGGGCGGCGGAGGAGCAGGTCGGTATCGAAATTCCGCTTAACCATAACAAACTGTCCCGGGAGACAGTCAGCCGCGATCGCGGGTGCTGCCAATTTGATGATGTTGTAGTACTCGGTGAGTCGTTCATTTGACATGACCACCGCGTCGACGGCTAGCGGCATTCCTGGCAGTATACACGGGGGCTCTGAGGGTGATCGATCTGTGTGATAACACAGGGCTTCCATCCGGGCCCCCCGACTAGCAGCATGCACCAAGGCGTCAACGCTGTGCACACCAATGGAAGGATAATGAGCTCATTGACACAAACCGTTGTCACCGATAAAATCTTAATATTCTCTTTAATGGCGACCCGGTGAGGTCGCGAAGAGGCAACGTGTGATTATTGCGTTTCCCACCATCGATGTTCGTCATGCCGGCTTCCGCTGGCAGCTAGTGTATTCAAGCGCAGTAGACCGTGGTGGCTATAAGCGGAGACGACTATGCCCGTCGTGATGGAGGCGGACCGAATTGGTCGGACGCTGATGCGGATTTCCCACGAGATCGTCGAAGGGAATCGAGGTTTTGAGAAGGTCGCATTGATCGGGGTCCGCACCCGGGGTGTCCCAATTGCGCAGCGCATCGCGTCTAACCTGCTGGAGATCGTCGACCAAGATGTGCCAACAGGAGCACTCGACATCACGCTCTATCGCGATGACCTCATGCGCCACCCGGTAGGACCGCAGCCGGTTCTCCGCCGCACTGAAATTCCCTTCTCTATCGACGATCACCGCATCCTATTGGTGGACGATGTGTTGTACACAGGTCGTACGGTGAGAGCTGCTCTGGATGCACTCATCGATTTCGGTCGGCCACGCGTGATTCAGTTGGTCGTGTTGGTTGACCGTGGACATCGCGAGCTGCCTATCAAAACTGACTACGTCGGGAAGAACTTACCAACTTCCGCGCAGCAGAGCATTCAGGTGCGTCTTGCTGAAGTTGACGGGGTGGACCAGGTTGTCATCGAGGATGGAATTCGAGACGGAAACGAGCGCCGAACATGACCGCACAGTTAAACCAAGAACGCGCGCGGCCGGACACATCCGTCGAGATCCAGACGCGATTACGTTCGAAGCATTTGCTGAGTATCGCTGATCTGACACTAGAGGAAATCTTCCTAATTCTCGACACTGCCGTGGCAATGCGAGAGATCGGTACCCGGCCGATTAAAAAGGTTCCCGCGTTGCGCGGCAAGACCGTGGTTAATTTGTTCTTCGAGCCAAGCACGCGTACTAGGACTTCGTTCGAAATTGCCGAGAAACGACTAAGCGCCGATGCGCTGAACGTCTCGGCATCGACGTCCAGCCTTGTGAAAGGCGAGACGCTTGTCGACACGGCCCGCACGCTTGAGGCAATGGCGCCGGATATGATTGTCCTCCGCCACGCGGCGTCTGGCGCCTGTCACTTGCTTGCCCGGCTCTGCAACTCTCGGATTATCAACGCTGGCGATGGCATGCACGAACATCCCACCCAGGCCTTGTTGGACGCACTCACGATCCGAGAGCACAAGTCTTGCATCAACGGACTCAAGGTAGCGATCATCGGCGACCTGTTGCACAGCCGAGTGCTGCGGTCTAACGTGCTGCTCCTGGGCTTACTAGGCGCCGACGTGTGGGCATGCGGTCCGCTGACGCTGATTCCCCCTGGGCTCGACCGTTCTGGTATCACGGTGACCACATCGGTCAACGCCGCCGTGGAGAACGCAGACGTGGTGATGCTTCTACGGGTTCAGCTCGAACGGATGCAGGGCTATTTTTTCCCGTCGCTTCGGGAGTACTTCAATATGTTCGGAATGACGACGGAACGGCTCAAACGAGCGAAACCGGATGTGATTATTATGCATCCCGGTCCGATGAATCGTGGCGTCGAAATTTCTTCGGAGGTGGCGGACGGATCCTACTCGGTAATCCTCGAGCAGGTCTCGAATGGCGTAGCCGTGCGGATGGCAGTGCTCTATCTGTTAGCCGGCGTCGAGGAGGAAGCTGGCTGATGGCAACTCTCTTTAAAGGCGGGCGAATTGTCGATCCGGTCCGTGGATTCGATGGAGCGTTCGATCTGCTAATCGCCGATGGCATCGTGGCCAATATCGACAAGGACCTCCCGGCTGATGGCGCGCGGGTCGTCAGCGTGCCTGATGGCTGCATCATCTGTCCAGGTTTCATCGACATGCACGTACACCTACGCGAGCCTGGCCAGGAGCACAAGGAAACGATCGCAAGCGGTGTGGAGGCGGCCGTGGCCGGGGGATTCGTTGGAGTCGCATGTATGCCTAATACCGATCCGGTCAACGATCATCCCGGTGTGACTGAAGTAATCCTGCGGAAAGCTGCGGAAGCCGAACTGGCACAGGTCTACCCGATTGGAGCCGTGTCCGTCCGGTCCGAGGGAGAGCGTCTGACGGAGATTGGTGAGCTGCATGACGCTGGCTGCGTGGCCATTTCAGATGACGGGCACCCGGTTGCAGATGCGCTATTGATGCGTCGCGCTCTCGAGTACGCTTCGATGTTCGAGATGCCAGTCATTAACCACTGTGAGGACACATCGCTCAAGGGCGAAGGGGTTGCACACGAAGGGCCCCGGGCGTCTGTGCTCGGCCTCAGAGGGATACCGAGTGCTGCGGAAGTAGTGATGGTCGAGCGAGATGTGACATTGAGCGAGCTAACCGGAGCCGCAGTTCACATAGCGCATATGAGTGCGAGTGGGGCACTGCGCGCTATACGATCTGGAAAGGAGCGTGGAGTCCGCGTCACGTGCGAGGTTACGCCACACCACTTCACGCTAACCGACGAACAGCTCGACTACGATGCCAACTTCAAGATGAACCCACCACTCAGGGATGCCACGGATCGTAACGACATACTGGTAGGGCTCGCGGATGGGAGCATTGATGTGATCGCCACTGATCACGCGCCGCACCACATGGACGAGAAAACGGTCGAATTTGACCGGGCGCCCTTTGGCATTGTCGGCCTCGAAACTGCTGTTCCGCTGACACTCGATCGATTGGTGCATACGGGTTTGCTTTCCCTACCGCGCGTGGTTGAGTTGCTCGCATCAAACCCAGCGCGAATCCTTGGAATTAAGGGAGGCACGCTCGAGCCAGGGGCACCGGCGCATGTTACCGTCATCGCCCCAAACGTCGAAACCGAAGTAACCGCGGCGACGTTCAGATCCAAGGGACGTAACACACCGTTCGACGGATGGACGCTGCGCGGAGCCGTGGTCGCCACACTCGTCAGCGGGCGGACGGTCTACGTCAACACGCGTGTCGCCGGCGCGGCCGTCTTCGATGAGAAGGGATGCTAGATGATACGGCCAGTCGATCCAGGCGTTGCACGCCTCGACGAGACTCGTGGGAGGGCGCTAAAGGCACTCCAGCAGTACGAGGTGCTTGTGATCGACGGACACTTCGATTATGGCAACGGGTATCACGGGTCGGTGTACCTAAACCCGCATCAGTTGTTGCAAGAGCCGTCACTCATCTGGCGCCTAGGGCAGGACCTTATTGACCTCATGCCTGGCGAGTTGATTGACCAGACGGATGTCGTGGCCGGCCCGGTTACTGGCGGTGCATTGCTTGCCCACACGCTGGCGGGGCTCCTCGACGGACGACGAAATTTAACCCGTACTCCCTGCCAGTTCGCCCCCTTTACTATCGAACAAGACAAAGGATTGATGTTGCGTCCCACGTATACCCGGATGATTTCCGGCAAACGGGTGATTCTGGCAGATGATGTCCGCAACACGGGAAAGACCTTTGAGTGCTGCGCCACACTTGTCCAAGCGGCCGGAGGTACGGTTATCGGCACCGTTGAGATTCATGATCGACTGGTGTCGATGGTTGATCTTGGTGTGCCTAATGTCACGCTCGCGGAGTACAAAGCGCCGCCGAATCATCAGGCGGCCGAGTGCCCTCTTTGTATGGCCGGTATCCCGTTGACGACGTTCTAGTGTTTGACACGGTGCCATCACGAAAATTTCTGCCACCTGACGCGAAACTGGCTCTTGAACAGCTTTACAAACAGTTCGACCACGTAGAGTCAGCAGTTGATCCCGTGCACCGAGTGCGTGGGTATCGGCGTCGTGCCGATCGTGAAGTAGTGGGATTCTGTGCGGCGGCACTGGCGTTTGGTCGTGTGCGTAGTGTGCTGGCATCGCTCGATAGCTTGCTGAGTGTAATGGGGCCAGCGCCGGCCGCGTTTGTTCGACGATTTGAGCCAAAGCACGACGGCGTGACTCTTCAGCCACTTGTTCATCGCTGGACTCGTGGGGTTGATTTGATCGCCCTGCTATGGATCTTACGGCGGATGCTCGAACGAGCCGGATCGATCGAGGCGTTTTTCCTGTACGGGTATCGCGCCGACGCAGAGAACATCGGCGACGCCTTGGACTCATTCTGTGGGCGAGCGCTCGCGTTCGATCTCGAGGACGTGTACGGCTCTGAATTACATCGCCGTGTCGGTTACTTTTTCCCCAGGCCGGCTGGCGGTAGCGCCTGCAAGCGACTTAATCTTTATCTGCGGTGGATGGTACGACGTGACCACATTGATCTTGGCGTCTGGCGGCAAGTCGATCCGGCAAAACTGATTATTCCACTTGACACGCATGTGATCCGGGTTGGGCAGTGTTTACGACTGACGCGCTATCGGAGCCCTGGGTGGCCGATGGCCCGTGAAATCACCTCGTCACTCCGCGCCTTTGACCGCACAGATCCGGTCAAGTACGATTTTTCTCTCTGTCACCTGGGGATGGCGAACGCTTGCGGATTCAGTCAACTCCAGCGGGACTCTGCGTGTCCGCTTCGCGGGTGGTGCCGGCCAGATGGCCGTAGACCTCCAGGGTCTCGTCTACCATCCGGTCGGCACTGAAGAGCTGGCGCACCTTCGTCAAACCAGCCTCTCCGTATCGCGCACGACGAGGTGAGTCATTAAGTAGATTCACAATCGCTTCGGCGAGTTCCCCAGGATCGCGGATGGGCACGAGCAAACCGGTTGTCTTATCCTCGACAATTTCTGGAAGCCCGCCGGCACGCGTCGCGACGACTGCTCGCTCACAGGCCATGGCATCTAATACCGAGGTGCCGAGACCTTCGGTCACGGAGCTCATTACGAACAGATCGAAGCTCTTAAGTAACGAGAGCACGTCCCTCCTGAAGTCGGTCAGGATCACGTGCTTCTCTAGATGCAGTTGTTTGATCTGCTTCTTCAGCGAGTCCTTTAGTTCGCCGTCACCGACGATTAAAAATCTTGCTTTGGGGATTCGCTGCACCACCTGGCCTGCGGCCTGGATCAGATAGGACTGTCCTTTGTGCGGCACGAGTGCTGCCACGTTTCCAACGATCGGCGCGTTATGCGGAAGCGAGAATTCGGCGTGCACGTTTATTGGCGGTGCGGCGGCTACGCGTGAAAGATCGACACCCTCATAGACGACGGTCGTCCGTTCTGGTGCTATACCATCAGCGATGAGCATCGAGCGAATCAAGGCCGATGCACAGATGAAACATTCCACTTGCCTATATTTCCAACGTGAAAAAGCGTTTCGACCCAGGTGGAAATCGACGCGCCTGGCAGCCACGAAGCGTGATTTCAAGGCCGAACCACCGATAGACAACGCCAGTCCCGTCATCGCCACTGCGTGCGCGTCGTGGGCGTGCACGATCTCCGGTTGGAGCTCACGTAACAGTCGGGACAGCTGCCAAGCCGCCCGCAGGTCAATTTCTGTGCGTGGCGCCAGTAGAAACAGATCGGTGTCCTCTGCGGCCCGACGGTGTAACTCGCCGCCAGAGTGGGCTACCAGGCTAGTGCGGTGACCACGGCCACGCAGCCCAAGCACTGTGAGTAAGACTTGATTCTGGCCGCCGCGCCAGCTCCGGGCTGTGTCGACGTGGAGGGAGAACATGATTTCGTTGCGTACATGAGTGAGGCGCTGCCGACCAAAGACCTAAGCTACGACGGTCGATCGTCACTCACCCGCTGCTGCTCCCAAAGCTTTGCAAACTTGAGAAACACGTAGTAGGAATTCATTAGCGAGATGATCAATCCGGGAATGCCGTCTCGAAAGCCGAGCCTCAGCAAGTAGTTGCGGAGGAAGACCAGCGGTGGATGCCCAACAAGATCGAACCAACCTGCACGCTGTTTCTCAACAAGCATCTGTTTCGCCGCGAGAGTAGTGTAACGATCGATGGTGGCGAGATGATGTGACAGACTGCGGTAGGCGTGATGGTGGATCTCAGAATGAAGACGCCCGACTCGACCTTCGACTGTAACCGACTCGTGAACGTAGCGCGTGTTCCAACTCGAGACGCGCCGATCGTAAAGACGTAATTGGTAATCAGGATACCAATCGGTGGAGCGGATCCATCGCCCGAGATACTGCGTGGTTCGGGGGATTCGGTAACCCTGAATTGTCGGGCCAGCCCGCATCACTTGCTGGATCTCAACGGCGAGCTCGGTAGAGACACGTTCATCGGCGTCGAGGGACAAAACCCAGTCATGCGCTGCGAGACCGACTGCGTGATTCTTTTGCGCCCCATAGCCATCCCACTCGTGCGCCGTGACCCGGTCGGTGTATCGTTGCGCGATGGTTGCGGTGTCGTCAGTACTTCCGGAATCGACGACGACAATGTCATCGATCCACGTCACCGTCTCGAGCGCGCCAGCGATATTATCCGCCTCGTTCTTGGTGATGATAACGGCCGAAAGATCTAGTATTCCGTTCAGCACCAGAGCGAGTCTATCACCGTTGGCCGGAAGGACCGCGGTGCTATTATCCAGAGCCGCCGGCAGGACTGATTGCCAGCCGCCGTACCGGTGCGGAGCAGTGCCTCCTGAGCAAAGCGCATGATGCAGGAGTTAAGCGTCCTCTGGGTGTTTTTCCATTTCTGATCTATCCAAAGATCTGTTAGACGGTGCGGAATGTTTGTTCGTTGATTTGTTGAGATGAAAAATAAGAATACCGGTTCGAGGAAACAGACAGTACTGAAGACTGTATGCAAGGTTGTATACTGGCCAGCGTTTCATTGTGCCGACTATGACATCCGAGCGGGTCATTGAGCTATTCAGGCAAAGGGGTGCGCTGTTAGAAGGGCATTTTCTCTTGTCATCTGGTCTGCATAGCTCCGGCTACCTGCAGTGTGCCTTGGTGCTGCAACACCCACCGCACGCCGCTAGTTTGGGTGCCGCGCTGGCTGAGCGTGCCGGTCCGTTGGCACCAGCAGCTGTTCTGTCGCCGGCTCTGGGTGGTGTTGTGATCGGCCATGAAGTAGCGCGGGCGTTGAACGTGCGTGCACTTTTTGCCGAGCGTCGTGATGGGCGTCTAACCCTTGGCCGGGGGTTTCAGATCGCACGAGAAGAGCGTGTGCTCGTTGTTGAGGACGTTGTGACTACGGGCAGTTCTACACGGGAGACGATCGCAGTGGCCAGGGAAGCTGGCGGGCAAGTCATCGGTGTGGTAGCAATCATCAATCGCGGCGGTTCTGACCCAGGCTTCGATGTTCCATTCGCCGCGCTTGCCGACGTAGTGCGGCCCGCGTACAAACCGAACGAATGCCCCTTATGTGCCGACGGCGTTCCAGCCACGAAGCCAGGCTCGAGGCCTGGTGCACCTGGTGAACGCACCAGTTTCAAGGCCAATAGCCTCTAGTTCCCAGGCCGAAGGGTCGCAAGCCCTATGCGTACTCTCAAGCTCACCCTCGCGTACGACGGTACCGCGTACGCCGGCTGGCAACGCCAGCCTCGCGTTCCCACGATTCAAGCTTTGCTCGAGGAGGCGCTTGCGGAGATTGAGGGTCGCTCGGTGGTGGTTCATGGTGCCGGACGCACTGATGCCGGAGTACATGCTCTCGGTCAGGTGGCGAGCGTTCAGCTCGCGCACCCGATTGAAGGGATCACCCTGACCCGTGCCTTGAACGCCAAGCTGCCGGAGGATATCCGTGTGCTGCGAGCTGAGGAGGCACCAGACAATTTTCACGCGCGGTTTAAGGCGCGTCGGAAGGTTTACCGCTACTGGCTCAGCTCGGGGCCGGTTGCTCTCCCGTTCGATCGCCGCTACGTCTGGCATTTACCCAACCACCTGAATTTGGAGGACATGCGGCAGGCATGTGTAACGCTTTGCGGGACACATGACTTCACCGCATTCCACACCGCCGACGGTAACACGCGTGCCCACTCCACCGTCCGTACGCTTTTCGCTTTGAGCGTGAATAACTCTCCGGGCTCTGGCTTCTTTGGTCTCGTTCCAACCAGATTAGTGGACTACATAACGGTCGATATCACCGGCGATGGTTTTCTACGGCACATGGTTCGCACGATCACCGGGACGCTGGTCGAGGTCGGGCTCGGTCACCGCACTGTTGGGACCGTAGCAAAAACACTGGCAACCCGCCAGCGTCAACAAGCTGGTCCCACCGCACCGCCGCACGGACTGTTCCTAGTGCGGATCGAGTATTAGTGTCCGGGTTCGAGCTCTTGAATGCGTCTCTAAAACACTGTATCCTCAGGAGTTAATCTCTCTATGAGTCTTAAAGAAGTTCTGGGGTGGGTTTCAGCTGGATCGGCTGAAGAAGCCTTGGCCCGCAGGGTCGACTTTGCGCGCTTGCCCACGCACGTCGCTGTCATCATGGACGGAAACGGGCGGTGGGCTGCACAACGCCACCTACCACGTGTCGAAGGTCACTACGCTGGAATAGATGCGGTACGGCACGTTGTCGAGCTGTCGGCGCGATTGGGCATTCGTGTGCTGACTCTTTATGCCTTCTCGGTGGAGAACTGGAAGCGGCCGCCGTCCGAGATCACCGTTCTCATGAATCTGTTGAAGCGCTACCTTCGACTCGAACTCCAGACGTTGTTAACAAACAACATTCAGCTCCGTGTCATTGGTCGTGAGGCAGATCTGCCACCAGACGTTCGAGAGGAACTCGAGGTAGGTCAGCGGAGAACAGCCGCCAATACAGGAATGCTGTTCAATATAGCGCTCAATTATGGTGGCCGCGCAGAGATTGTATCCGCTGTGCGCCGCGCGCTCGAAAGCGGCATCCAGTCAAGTGACCTCGATGAGGATCGATTTAGCGCGCTGCTTTACACCGCAGGCCAGCCAGATCCGGACTTGCTAATCCGCACCAGCGGCGAAATGCGCGTGAGTAACTTTCTCTTATGGCAGATCGCGTACTCCGAAATCTGGGTTACCGAGACCCTGTGGCCTGACTTTCGGACCCGGCACTTACTGGACGCTATCCTTTCCTATCAGAAGCGCGAACGGAGGTACGGCGATATCAAGCCCGAACCGGCAGTCGTGGGCCGTTAGGGTATTAGTTACTAGCCTCATGACCCGCGTGCTCAGCGCCTTGGCGCTTCTGTCGCTCGTCCTGGGCGTCATCTGGGTTCTTCCCCCGTTGGCGACCGTCCTCCTTGCGGAGCTCATTTTACTGGTCGCCTTCATTGAATATACGGATCTCATTAAACGACTTGGTGTTGGCTACCCACGGATCCCAGTGGCAGTGACCGTGCTGGGGACGGGTGCCGCGTTCAGTTTAGCGCCCACAATGTTCCCGCTGGTGCTGATGGCCGCCACATTGGTGATCGCTATGGTGCAGCTGGCCCAAGGGCAGCTCCGCGGAATGTTGCCTGGGGTAGCTGCCGCTGAATTTGCACTGCTGTATCTGGCGATCCCAATAGGCGCCATGGCGGCAATCCGTTTGAGCGCGGGACGGGAACCCATTCTCCTGCTGCTGGTGGTCATCATGGCGAGTGACACAACGCAGTACTATGGTGGTCGGCTCTTCGGACGGCATCCACTAGCGCCCGCCGTGAGCCCAAAGAAAACGGTTGAGGGCGCTGTGTTCGGCTTTGCGACCGGCGCAGTCGTTATGCTGTGGGTGGGCTACTGGTGGTTGCCGACTGTCGAACCGATCCCGCGCATTCTTCTCGGTGCCACACTCGCGGGGCTTGGTATCGTGGGGGACCTATTTGAATCGAAGCTCAAACGGGCGGCCGAGATGAAAGACTCCTCGTTGCTAATTCCGGGACATGGAGGGATGCTCGATCGGCTCGACGGTCTGTTGTTCGCAGCGCCGCTCTACTACACGGTCATGTGCCTTACGAGGTAGATCGTGTGAAACGGATCGCCATTCTAGGTTCGACCGGGTCAATCGGGTGCAGCGCGCTGTCGGTGGTCGACGCTTACCCAGACCGTCTCGATGTCGTCGCGTTGGCAGCTGGCACTAACGTTCTGCGATTCACCAAACAGGTAGAACGGTATCGCCCGCAGGTGATCGCGATGGCCTCCGCATCGGCACTCGAACAGACCAAATTGGCGCTTCGGACCAAAGGGTTCACTGCGTTCGACCAGGCAGGTTCTGGTAACAGCGGTCTTACCGCGGTGGCAACTCATCCTGACGTCGAACTCGTCCTGTGTGCCTCGGCCGGGACGGCTGCTCTCGAGGCCGTGCTAGCTGCCATCGAAGCTGGCAAGGCCATCGCCCTAGCGAACAAGGAAGTCTTAGTCATTGCCGGCCGTCTCGTGATGGCGGCGGCACGCACTCACGGCGTGTCGATATTACCCGTCGACAGCGAACACAGCGCCATTCATCAATGCCTGCACGGTCGGCAGACAGATGAGGTCAAGCGCCTCATCCTAACTGCCTCGGGCGGACCGTTTCGTGATTGGACGGCTGGAGCGTTGGAAGGGGTAACACCGCAGGCCGCTCTCGATCATCCTACCTGGAACATGGGACGCAAGATAACCGTTGATTCTGCGACGTTGATGAACAAGGGACTCGAAGTGATCGAGGCCAGGTGGCTGTTCGACGTTACGCCAGACCAAGTTACCGTCGTGGTGCACCCTCAGTCGATTGTGCACTCGCTCGTTGAACTACGTGACGGTTCGTTAATCGCACAATTGGGCATCACCGATATGCGGCTGCCTATTCAGTACGCCTTTTCGTATCCGGATCGGTGGGACTCGGATTTGCCAGCGCTCAATCTAGTTCAATGTGGCCGGCTTGACTTCGACACACCGGACTTGGCCCGTTTCCCTTGCCTGGCGTTGGCCTACCGCGCTCTGCATGGCGGTGGAGCCTTGCCGGTTGTTCTCAATGCGGCGAATGAGGTTGCGGTTGAGGCATTCTTGGCAGGACGGATTGCATTTACCGCCGTCCCGACGGTGATCGAGCAGGCGCTTGATGCCGCCGCGAGTGGGCTCGACGTGCCGAAGGAGGCTGACACCTTGGCAACGGTGCGTGACATAGATGCCTGGACCCGTAAGTTTTCTGGCAAGCTCGCCGGCGAGGTAGAATCGAAGTAAACTCACGGTACACTAGCCGGAGCGGGTACCACCCACGCGAGACGGACAACTTCACTTCTACGATGACCAACTTGCTCGCATTCATATTCGTGATCAGCGTCCTTGTGTTTGTGCACGAGTTCGGTCACTTCATGATGGCACGCCGGATTGGCGTACGTGTCCTGACTTTCTCGTTGGGATTTGGTCCTAAGCTCCTAAAGTTCACCCGCGGCGACACGGAGTACTGCTTGAGCGCGATTCCACTTGGCGGCTACGTCAAGATGGCTGGAGAAAACCCGAACGACAAGCGGACCGGCAGCGACGACGAATTCCAGTCGAAGTCTAAGTGGCAGCGGTTCCAGGTATTGGTGATGGGACCGACGATGAACATAGTGCTCGCGTTGGTAGTAATGACTTTCGTTCTATATCAGGGCGCCGAGGTTCCGGCCTTCGAGGAGGAACCGGCAATCATCGGGTCCGTTGTTGCCGATTCGCCAGCCGAGCGAGTTGGCATCAAAGTCGGAGAGGAAATTGTCGAGGTCGCAGGACGGGCAATTGAAACTTGGCAACAGCTGTTCATGGCGGTCATGCCACTGGCCGAGCGGGAGATCTCGATCGTCGCACGTAACTCCGAGGGGCGACGTCGGACGCTGCTGCTGACACCTGATGCCGAAACTGAATTCAAGATGGGCGATATCGGCGTTGGTCCGGTAATGCGACCACAGGTCCTCGGAGTCACAAACGACGGGCCAGCCGACCAGGCTGGCATTCTGAGGGGAGACGTCATCGAGGAGTTTGATGGAAAGTCGGTTGACCGGGACCAACTCATCGAGCGCATCAACGCAAGCGCCGGTAAGACGGTACATCTGACCGTCCGGCGTGGCAACCAACGGGAGGACTTCGTCGTAACGCCAGCGCTTACAGGAGACGTTGGCTTGATCGGTGTGTCGATCAGTGCGTACGAAGTACGGATCATCGAGCCTACCTTTCTCCAGGCGGGACAAATGAGTCTGCAGCGAAACCTCATGTGGTCAGGGCTCATCTTCCAGACGCTCTGGGGCCTCATCACTACCGAGACATCGCCGAGACAACTGGTGGGACCGGTCGGGATTGCGCAGCTGTCTGGCGCCTCAGCCCAGATCGGATGGGTGGCGCTTTTTAGCCTGATGTCGATGATTTCTCTCAATCTCGGCATTCTTAACCTATTACCCATCCCTGTGCTGGACGGTGGGCACATCTTCATCATGGCGCTTGAGGGGATCTCACAGCGCGACTTCAGCGTGCGTATGAAGGAACGCATGCTTCTCGCTGGTTTTGCCGTACTGATGATGCTGATGGTCATCGTCATCTACAACGACCTGACGCGAATATCGTGGATCGAAGATCTGATGATCTGGCGTTAGTCTCTTTCTCCTGGTCTTCGCACCAGTGTCAGACATTTCTACAAAGACCAGCGGGTCTCTTAGCGAAATCTCAGATTTGCTGCCGCAACAGTATTCCCGACAAAGCCACTAGTTCCAGTTTCGTCCCACCAAAGACAAACGAATATTTCTGAGTTTGCAACACTTGCAATATTTTATGACGATCGATCGCGAGGGTTAAAACTAGAAGTAGTGTTGTCGACCGTGCCTATTGTGTGGCCGAGCTCAGCGCTAGAGCCCGAATAGCGACAGCGAGTCCCGCTTCGTCATTGGTTCCAGTCGTTGGCCACCCGAGCGCCTTGAGCTCCTTCACGGCGTTGCCCATAACCACTGGGTGCCCAGCAAACTCAAGCATCTCTCGGTCGTTGAGGTTGTCACCGACGGCCATCACTTCGGCCGGGCTAATCCCTCTCCGGTCGGCCCACTCAGACAGAGCGGTGCCTTTCGAACAACCGCTAACCGTGACATCTAACAGCGAAAAGTCTCGCTTCGCGTACTCTGTAAGCGTGAGGGAGACGCGACTGGCAACCGGCTGTCCACGCAGGTGTTCCGCCAGACGTCGCATCTCGACCACGCTTCCTGTAAAGGCGACCTGTGCCGGATCTTCAGTCAACGCTTCTTCGAGCGGCGACAACTCCGTCATGAATGAATGATTGCGTTCGTAGTACGCCCGTCGATTCGGATGCTGCCACTCGATCCGCTCGTAGACGTATTGTCGGGAATCTAGACGATCGAAGATCAGTGCTGCACCTTCGCGTAAGGGATTCGCACCACTGAGCACCTCGGCTGCCAACTCGCGGGTTAGCAGTCGGCGGTCCACTGTGGTGCCATCCCGCAACTTAACGAGTGCTCCGTTATTGACCACGAGCAGCAAATCGTCTGAGAGTGCCTCGGCCACCGGCAGGGCGTGGTGAAAGGCTCTTCCCGTGACAAGGACGATTTCTAGGCCATCTGCCAACGCATCATGGATTGCAGCTCGATTTGCATCTGGCAACTCGCCATGGCTGTTTACCAGTGTTCCGTCGATGTCAACTGCGATCAGTCGGATACTCATTTTTTTGAGCAACCACGAAGATCGCCAAGAGGTTGATTTATGAAGGCCCTACCTTCTTTGCGGTTTCAACCTTACGGGTGTAGTGGGTCTGAACGTAGTTATCAACGAGCTGGTGGAAATCTTCCGCGAGTTTATCGTAGGAACCGCTGAACGTCGTAGTGTGCTGGCCGTCGATGTAGACGGGACAGGAGGGCGCCTCACCGGTACCTGGCAGGCTGATTCCAATGTTGGCAGCCTTCGATTCTCCTGGTCCGTTGACGACACAACCCATCACAGCGACTGTCATCGCCTCGACTCCGTCGTAGTGCGTCTTCCACTCAGGCATCATGTTTCGGACATAGGTCTGGATGCGCTCGGCAAGTTTCTGGAAGGTAGTGCTCGTGGTACGGCCGCACCCGGGGCAGGCAGTTATGCTAGGGACGAATGAGCGAAGGCTTAAGGACTGAAGTAACTCGCACGCAGCATAGACCTCCTCACGTCGGTCGCCACCCGGCCGTGGTGTCAACGAAAAACGGATAGTGTCCCCGATACCTTCGTGCAGCAAGATCCCCATCGCCGAGGCTGACCAGACCAGGCCTTTGACACCCATCCCAGCTTCCGTCAAACCAAGATGCAACGGCTGGTCGGTTCTCCGTGCTAACTCTCGGTAGACGCTGATCAAATTGGCGGGTTTTGATACTTTGCAAGAGATAATAATTTGATTCGTTCGTAACCCGCATTCGAGTGCGAGCATTGTCGAGTCGAGCGCTGACAGAACCATGCAGTCGTCGACGATCTCTTCTGAGGAGCGTCCAAGATTACGCTCGGTGTTTTCTTGCATCTTAGCCATAACGAGCTCTTGGTTCAATGACCCGCCGTTAACCCCGATGCGTACCGGCTTGTTGTAGTCGCGCGCGATCTGACAAATGGTTGCGAACCGCTCGTCACGCCGGTGTCCTGTACCGACGTTGCCTGGGTTGATGCGGTACTTGTCGAGCGCGGCGGCACACGCCGGAAACCTGGTGAGCAAGAGATGCCCGTTATAGTGAAAGTCACCGATCAACGGCGCAGTGCAACCGGCATCGAGCATACGCTGCTTGATCTCTGGCACGCTTTCAGCTGCCTCGGGTTGGTTGACCGTGATCCGAACGAGCTCTGACCCGGCCTTGGCGAGCTCTAGGCACTGCGCCGCAGTTGCAGCGGCGTCAGCCGTGTCGGTCATCGTCATCGACTGTACGGCAATCGGAGCGTCGCCACCGATCTGAACGTCGCCGACACGTACGCCGACCGTGCGATGCGACTGAGTTTCTATCATGCGAGCCTGTTCCATCTTACTTGTGATTGGCAGCCCGTACTTCCTCCATCGATTCACAGGCGGCCCGAATGGTGCGATCGATGTCTCGCTCAGTATGTGCAGCCGATAGAAACCAGGTTTCGAACTGCGAGGGAGGCGGGTAGACACCACGTGCCAACATTTCGCGAAAGAAAGTAGCGTAGGCGCCTGTATTAGCCGAAGTGGCTGAAGCGTAATTCGTGACCGGGTCATCGGCAAAGAACGGTGTGAGCATCGAGCCTATGTTGTTGACCTGCAACGGTACTCCCGCAGCGCTGGCCGCGTCAGTGAGCCCGGCGGCAAGGCGTGTGCCAAGCCTGTCGAGCCGGCGGTACAGTGGAGCCGACAACTGCGACAGCGCCCAAACACCGGCCGTCATCGCGAGCGGATTCCCTGACAATGTACCTGCTTGATAGACTGGTCCAGCTGGGGCCACCTGATCCATTAGATCCACTTTCCCGCCATAGGCGCCTACTGGCAGTCCACCACCGATGATCTTTCCGAGGCAGGTAAGGTCAGGGTGGACGCCGAAGAAGGCTTGAGCACCCCCCTTCCCTACACGGAATCCAGAAATGACCTCGTCGAAGATCAGCACGAGCCCATGCCGGTTACACAGTTCACGCAGTCCTTCCAGAAACCCGACCGCTGGGGGAACCACACCCATGTTGCCCGCCATAGGCTCGACGATCAAAGCTGCGATCTCGTTGGAGTGGGTGTCGCAGAGCATTTCCACTGACCGTAAGTCGTTATAGGAGGCGACCAATGTCTCCGCCGCTGTTGCCCGAGATACGCCAGGGCTTGTCGGAATACCGAGGGTCGTTGCACCGGAGCCCGCCTGCACGAGGAAACTGTCGGCATGACCGTGGTAGCAGCCAGCGAACTTGATCACCTTATCGCGACCGGTGGCCGCCCGGGCGACACGTAAGGCACTCATGGTCGCTTCCGTTCCCGAGTTGACGAAGCGAACACGCTCGACTGATGGCACGAAGCGACACACAAGCTTGCCGAGAGTGATCTCTTGTGCCGTTGGTGCTCCAAAACTGGCGCCGCGACGAGTCACAGCGATCAGTTCCTGCGTCAACTCGCGCGGCGCATGCCCGTGGATCAATGGCCCCCACGACATTACGTAGTCGATGTAGGTGTGACCGTCAACATCTTCGATACGCGCTTTGCGCGCGCGATGAACAAATCGTGGATGATCGCCAACTGCCAGAAACGCTCGCACAGGGCTATCGACGCCACCAGGCAGAACTGAACGGGCCTCAGTAAAGAGTGCGGTGGATTTCGGATGTTTTGAGCGAGCCATTATAATTATATGGTCGAACGATATCATGGAGTGGTGATGTCATCGGTAGCAGAGCCGTGTGACGTATGCGGAACTTCGAGTACGCTGAAGCCGTGGCTGGAGGTCAGCCTGTGCGGCGTGTGGAATCGCTGGATCCACCGGTGCAGTGTGTGCGGTTTTCGGTAGATTCGGCCACGGCTCACCTCGCGCGAGCTGTCGGCGCTGTACTCAGCCGACTACTTTGATACGACGGTACCTATTGGCTATGGCGACTACGCCCGTGAAGCACAGCGACGTGCGCGCGATGCCTACTTTCTTACGAAGCGACTCAAACGCCTGGAATCAGCCAACCGCGTGCTCGAAGTAGGTTGCGCGCTCGGGTTTCTTCTCGCCAAACTTAAACGCGCTGGCTGGGTCGTGGACGGTGTGGACGCTTCGGCGTTTGCCGCCTACTACGCTAGGACTCGCTTCGAGCTCCAGGTCACTTGTGGCACGCTGGAGGACGCACGGTTTCCTGATAAGGCGTTCGATCTCGTCGTCCAGAAAGATCTCTTGGAACATGTCAGCCGTCCACGAGAGCATCTACTCGAAACCCGCCGCATCATGCGGCCTGGAGGCGAAGTGTGGCTGATCGTCCCCAACGGGGAGGCGAACCTCCGCCCACTCTTGGCGGAGGGCTACATTAGCAGTGAACGACTCCCACTGTTGGATCAGGGGCATCTGTCGTTCTTCACGGAGGCTCATCTTAGGCGGCTCTTCAGCGAGTGTGGGTTCGAATGCAGGCGGGCGAGGGTCATCGGGGTAAGACGGGGCCTCCGCGCCCTGGGGTATTTTGGTGGGCAGCGACGGTTCGCTCGTTTCGTCGATCGTGCGACTCAAGCACCCGGCGCAGCTGGACCCGGCCGTGGCTTGACCGACCAGCCGTTTGAATCTCTTGCGGCAAGGATCAACACCGACGTGGTACGTTATTATCGCGGATTCCGCGAATGGATTCCGTACTACCATTACCATCGGTTCATGAAGTGGCTCGATACCCTGCCTGCATCATCTGCTCTCGGCTACGACTTCGAGTTCTGGCTCACGACCCGATAAAGAACCGATGTTGATTAAGCCCATGTCCTAATGAAAAGATACTGCCATGCCTACAATTCGCGTGTTCGTTCTTTTAATGACCATCTTCACCGTGGTTACCGCAGTTGTTATTGCACAGGATCACTCCATCAACGATGGTGTCTACTCGGAGGAACAGGCTAGGCGTGGAGGTCGCGTCTATCGTCAAACGTGCGCCAGCTGTCATGGAGATGACCTCGATGGCGGGGACATGGGCCCTGGGCTGGCCAGCTCGTCGTTTGTTCAGGGGTGGGACGGGGCTCCGCTTAGCGAACTCATGTTGTTCACACGGGAAACGATGCCGCAGGACAATCCTAGTGGGCTGAGCGTAGAACAGTACATCGATGTTCTCGCCTATATCCTCCAAGCCAATAACTTTCCTGCTGGTGATAGCGAGCTTGGTGGCGATCTCGAACAAATTCGCATCGAGAACAGGCCATAGGTCTAGCGCGATTCTATCAAGCGTTCCAGGATGTTCATGCTTCGAGGCACACCTGAAACTGTCGATGCGCCACCTCGTCGGATAAGCGACCCTTAGCTGTCACCAGTCTAGGCGGAATGCTCGGATTGTTGAGCGAGTTGTCGTAGATAAACGCAATCAGGTCGGGAGGTAACGAGCCGAAGCAGGCACCCTTTGGGATCGCCACGGCATCTCAAACGGCCAGAGCTAGTGCATGTCTGAATTCACTGGGATGAAGAGCGTAGCAAACGCGCCGCGTCCCGTGCATAGTAGGTGATGAGGATATCCGCACCAGCCCGCTTGATTGCTGTCAGGCACTCCAACATGGCACGCGACTCGTCGATCCAACCGGTCCGTGCCGCCGCCTTTAGCATCGCGTACTCTCCGCTTACGTGGTACGCAGCAGTGGGGTAGCCGAATTCGTTCTTGATCCGCTGGATGACGTCCAGGTAGTGCAGCGCTGGCTTAACCATCACAAGGTCGGCCCCTTCCTCAATATCTTGTGCAACTTCACGCAGCGCTTCTTCGACGTTGGCCGGATCCATCTGGTGGGTAAGTCGATCGCCAAATGCCGGCACGGAGTTGGCGGCATCTCGAAACGGCCCGTAGTAAGCCGAACAGTACTTTACGGCGTACGACATGATCGCGATGTCCTCGAAGCCCCCTGTATCGAGTGCTTCTCGGATGGCTGCCACGCGACCGTCCATCATGTCCGATGGTGCCACGATGTCGGCACCGGCGTCCGCGTGGGAGACCGCCACACGCGCCAACTGTTCGACGGTCGGATCGTTGACAATTTCATTACCTTGGACGATTCCACAATGACCGTGAGAGGTGTACTCGCAGAGACAGACGTCCGTTATTACGAGGAGGTCCGACACCTCACGCTTGATCGCACGAGCTGCTGACTGCACCGGTGCGTCCGGGTCGGATGCGGCCGATCCGAACTCGTCTTTATGGGTGGGTAACCCGAAGAGAAGCACGGCGCGAAGACCATCCTCGCGCGCGCCGGCGGCCTCTGTGACCGCTTCGTCTACCGACAGTTGTGACACCCCTGGCATCGAGTTCACCTCACGCCGGACACCTTTGCCCTCGCATATGAACAATGGATACACGAGCATCTCCGGGGTTAGCCGTGTTTCACGTACCAGCGCGCGTATGGCGGGTGAACGGCGGAGCCGTCGGAGACGGCGAGTTAAACTCAGGCCGTCGCTCGTTCTAGTACCCCTCGTGTCCGAACCGTTGCGTTCTGGAATTTTCAATACCATGGTGTGTGTTACCGTAATCGTGGTCCGTTGTTCGCCGTCCGTCAACCACCGATCGTTATTATTTACCCATGCGCTGGAAGTGCTCTACGAGGGCGTGGACGAGCGCCGGCACCGTATACGTAGAAGGGACTACGGTGCTCTCTATACCCAATTGATGCGCCGCCTTGGCTGTTACGGGGCCGATAGACGCCACGACGGTCGTGCGCAATAGGTCGGCGGCCGGTTCTGCACCGAGGATTTCAACAAAATTACGTACCGTTGATGCGCTCGTGAACGTAACGACGTCTATGTTTTGTTCGAGCAGAATCTTGTAGATGTCCTGGTCACGATCGCTTTCCGTTCCGGCGAGAACCGTTCGATACGCTGTCACGTCCATAACCTCGGCTCCCGACCGGCGCAGCTCGTTAGGCAGCAGCTCGCTGGCTAGGTCAGCGCGCGGCAACAGAATACGCTGGCCGACAAGCTTTTCCCTGGCGCGCAGCGTGTCGAGGATGCCCTCAGCGCAGTGATTGTCTGGCACCACATCAACCTTAATCCCGTATCGGGTGAGGCGCTCGGCCGTGGCTGGTCCAATGGCGCACAGTCGTACGCCTTTCAGTTGCCGAATGTCGCCCGATCCGGCAAGCAAGCGCCGAGTGAAGTACTCGACACCGTTGACCGAGGTGAAGACGATCCAGTCGAACGTGCTAGCTAGAGCGCATCCCTCGTCGAGCGGGCCGTAGTCATCCGGTGGAGCGACGCGAATAGTCGGAGCCTCTATCGGTTCCGCGCCAAGGTCAAAAAGTCGATCCACTAACTCACCTGCCTGCTCCCGCGGCCGGGTAACTAGAATCCGCCTGCCGAACAACGGTCGTGCGTCAAACCAGCGCAGATGTTCGCGAAAACCGACAGCTGGGCCAACGACCAGCACCCCTGAGCTCTGGCGTTGGGTGTCGTGCACGACGCCCTGGATTTCTTGCAGTGTGCCTTGGATGGTTCGCTGCGTTGGTAGTGTGCCGTGGATAATGAGGGCTGCCGGTTCGTCTGGAGGTCGCCCGTGTGCTAGCAATTCTTTGATGATCGTTTCGAGTTGAGAGCCACCTGCGTAGCTGACGATCGTGCCGGCTAGCGGCGCGACTCGCTTCCAGTCAACGTCTGGCGGCGTGTCGGTCTCTGCCTCGTGTCCGCGAATGAAGACTAGGGCGTCACCAGACTCAGGATAGGTGATTGGCACGCCCGCGTAGCATGGCCCGCCGATGGAAGGTGGCACTCCTGGAACGATCTCGAAGGGAATCCCCTGTTCGTGCAGAAAAAACGCCTCCTTGCCGCCGCTGTCAAAGACGAATGGGTCGCCCCATTTTAGGCGCGCGACCATGAGGCCTTCCCGCGCCTTATCAGCCAGAAGGAAGCTGATCGCGTCCTGTTCGAGCGGCTGCGGAACTGCCGCGCCAACGTCAATGGTTTCCGAGTCAGAACGAACTGACTGCAGGAGTCGAGAGTGCACGAGATGGTCATAGACAACAACGTCGGCCGAGGTTAGGTAACGGAACCCTCGCATGCTGATGAGAGAGGGGTCCCCAGGTCCCGCGCCAATCAGATAGACGTAACCAGTTTTCATAGACGATGGGTCATTCACCTACAGTTGCAAGAATTTCGGCAGCCCCATGGGCGATTAGGTCATGTGCCACTTGTCGGCCAAGTGCGTCGGCCGCGCTGGCCACGCCGTGCCCGGTCTTGCGCAGTACCCTGGATCCGTCTGGAGCCGCGACCACCGCGCAGAGGCGTAACCCTTCGGTTTCCGGTGTTGCTAGCCCCCCGACCGGAATCTGGCATCCGCCTCCGAGTGTCTGAAGTAATGCGCGTTCCGCTTCCAGGGCTGTCATCGTCTGGTAATCGGTAATCGTCGCCAGGATGGCTGCCGTTGACTCATCTGACGCTCGCGACTCGATCGCAACGATTCCCTGACCTGGAGCCGGTAGACACGTATTAAACGGCAGCACCGCGGAAATCCGTCGCGCCAAGTTTAGTCTGACCAATCCTGCCGCCGCGAGTACCAGTAGATCGTAACCGCCAGTATCGAGTTTGCGAAGCCGTGTACCGATGTTTCCACGAATGGGTTCGAAGCGAGCTGTTGGAAAGCGTTCGGACAACTGTGCCACGCGGCGCACACTCCCGGTGCCTAGTCGTGGTGACGACCCGAGCGAAGCCATAATTGACTCAGGGTCGTTCAAGGAGGCTGCTTCGTGATCGTCTGGTAGCACAAGCGCGTCATGGGGATCAGCACGTGGCAGCGCCGCGCCGATGATCAAACCAGGTGGCAAGTCTGCAGGGAGGTCCTTGGCGCTGTGCACCGCGACATCGATTGTCTTCGTGAGTAAGGCCTCTTCGATCTCTTTAACAAAAAGGCGTTTTCCGCCGACATCCGACAGCGACGCGTGCGCAAGACGGTCACCAGTGGTCTTGATAACGATCAACTCGCACGCTGGCCCGTTACTGTTCGTAACAGTAGCCGCAACGGCGTTAGCCTGAGACAGCGCCAGTGGACTGCCACGTGTACCGATCCGCAACGCTTTCAACGGCGCCTCGAGGTCCGGACCGTCTGACGGTTCGAGTTTGCCGGCTCGCCGGCGGTGTCAGCCGAAACTTTTTCAGCTTCAGGCTCCTCCCGCAGCTTGAACAAGGCGCTTAACGCATCCGAGTACGCGGCGATGGTTTCCTGGTTAGTTACGGATTTGAGCTGCTCCGTCGGGTTCGAAAGCAGTTTCTCGACAAGCAGTCGAGTGATGTCGTCAATGTGCTCGCGGGCCGTTGGTGGGAGTGAGGCCAGTCTGGGCTCCAACCGTTCGAGCTCCGATTGCCTGATGGCTTCGAATCGCTGTCTGAGCGCGACGACTGTCGGAATCGCTGCGCGCGAGCGAACCCAACTCTCAAAGCGATCGACTTCCTCGTTTACCATAAGCTCGGCGAGATCTACTTGCGACTGACGCCGAGCCAGATTTTCCTGCACGATTGTTCGAAGATCATCGATGTTGTACAGAAAAACCTGTTCAATTTCGCCAGCTGAAGGTTCCACGTCGCGTGGCAGCCCGATATCTATGATGAACAGCGGGCGGTCACGGCGCGGTTTCATTGCGGTCTCGACGTGCGCCCGGGTCACCATTGGCGCCGACGATCCCGTCGCTGTCACCACGATGTCTGACGATGAGAGCTCCGTCGTGATGTCCTCCCACGGGATGGCAACGCCGTTGACCTTCGCGGCGAGCGCCGTTGCGTGTGCCGGAGTGCGATTGGCGATGCCAATGCGATGCAATTGCTGAGTCTGTAGATGCGTGGCCGTGAGCTCAGCCATTTCACCGGCGCCGACGAGCAAAGCCCGGCGATCGCGCAAACCCCCGAAAATCTTCCGTGCCAGTGAGATCGCGGCATAACTTACTGATACCGCTCCCTCGCCTAGGCCGGTTTCCGACCGCACGCGCTTGCCAACGGCGAAAGACCAGTGAAACAACCGATTCAGCAGCGCCCCGGTGTAACCGTGCTCGGAGGCGATGGCGTAAGCGTCCTTTATCTGCCCGAGAATTTGAGACTCGCCAACCACCAGGGAATCGAGACCAGCGGCGACACGGAAGAGATGGCGCGATGCATCGACATCTACGCGTCCGTACAGATGCGGTGTGAGTTCGGATTCTGGAACATCATGGAAAGAGCTCATAAAGGTCGTGAGCGCTTCGCGTGAATGCGCCGGGTCCTTGCACATGGTGTAGATCTCAGAACGATTACACGTTGATAGGATGATGCCCTCAAGTATGCTTGGTGCCTTGGCCAAGCCGTCTAACGCCTCCGGGATCCCACGTCGACAGAAGTCGAGCCGCTCGCGGAGATCAACCGGTGCGCTGTGATGACTTACACCGAGCAGAAACAGATGCATTAAATAATAGGTCCTTTGTGCTAAGCACCGCGTTTAGTAAAAGTTATGACTCGGCGTTACGAAGTACCCGATTGCTACAAAGTTCAGTAGTACGATTGTAAAACCGATGGTCGACAACCACGCGGCTCGCTTGCCGCCCCAGCCGATTGTGCGTCGCGCATAGAGTTCGAACGAGTAGACTCCCCAGCAGAGCAGCACAATGAAGATCTTAGGGTCGAAGAGCGACATCGCCTGGACGCGAGAATCGGCGGTGCTCGGTTGCACCTGGATCAGCCAGATGGCTCCCACCACGAGTCCAACGGTCAAAAACAGCCAGCCCACGGTCACCGCACGATGGTTCATGACGTCAAGAACCTGCAACGACGGTAGTCGAGCGTAAAAGAAGCCAAGATGTTTTGCCTTTAGCTCGTTGAATAACAACATGTAGGTAACGCCGATCACGCAAGCCAGCGCCAGGCTTGCGTAAGCGAATAATAATGACGATACGTGGATGGCAAACCATGGACTCTCGAGCACGGGTGGGCGCATAGCCACACTGTTGCTGATTGCCGGAATGATCTGGAGTGCCACCATTAGCGGCACAATAAAGACCCCCATCGCGCGTTCCTCTGTTGTCATCTCAGTGTAGAGATAGGCCAGCGCGAGTAGCCACACGAACGCAGAAATCGCTCCTGTGGTACCTACGAACGGGACGTGACCTACCTGCATAGTCTGCATGCCGATGACGAAAGTGTGGGTGAGCACACCAAATACGAGAATGACGGTGGCCACCCGCCCAGCGGGCCCACTACGGCTGACGAAATGCACGATGTAGGCAATAGCCGCCCCGACGTACACTGCGAGTGGTATTAGATTCATCAGGTCTCCATGGGACGAGAAAATCTCGCGAGCGATGGGGACAATGCTCCCAGAGTCAGCCTCTGGGGCCGTAATACCCCTGCTTGGTCCGCGCCGTGGTGCCGGCACGTTTTACACGCACGATGATCCGACGCCACTGGCCGTTTCGCAGTGGGTTTGCCGATGTATAGCCCACTGTGTACTGGCTCGACAGTTCGTCGGAGATCTGCTGGTAGATCTCGGGAAGTTCGCTGGCTTCCTTCGGAAAAAATACGCGTCCGCCGGTTTCCTCTGCCAGTTGCCGCAGCACGAAATCTGACTCACGGAATCCCGTCCGGGACTGCTCATTCGACGATTGTAGACCGATCGAGTAGATGGAGGTCACGGAGCGCTTGGCCAGGTTGAGCACTTCCTCAAACGTGACCAAGCTCGAAGTATCCGCGCCATCCGACAACATGACGATCGCCTCCCGGCGGACGTCTTCGAGGCTTAGCGGTGCTGTCTTCAGTTCTTTTAGGGATACGTAAAGTGCGTTGTAGAGCGACGTCGAACCCCCGGCTGAAGTCTGCCTAATGGCGGCCTCCAGTTCCTCGATGTCGTTGGTGAAGACCTGAAGGATCTCCACCCGACTGTCGAAATCAATGATCTCAGCCAAGTCCTCTGGCCGCAAACGCCTCGAGAAGCCGATCGCAGCTTCCTGGGCCGTAGACATCGTTTCGTCCATGCTGGCGCTGGTGTCGATAAGCAACGCCAGAGCAATTGGCAGTTGCGTGCGGGTGAAGAAGTTGACCTTCTGCTGCACCCCGTCCTCGTAGACGATGAAGTCTTCCTGATTGAGACCTGTCACAAATCGAGCGTCCGTGTCGGTCACGGTCACGTTGAGTGAGACAATGTCCACGCCCGCGCGGAAAGCGGGTTGTTGTTGTGGTTGATCCCGTTGTGTTTGGCGCTGCTGAGCGCTGATGGTGGCGATGACCGCGACCGTCCAAACGACGACGAAGGACCATGTGCAGCGAGCCATTATTCGACACCCGTCCTGATTTGTCGTCCCCTTGCAGTGAAGTCCGCACGCCTGGCATGGACCTCGATCTTCTCTGGCGGGATCAGTGCACCGGGCCGCGCGTACACGACGAGGTATTGACCGCGGAGCTCGGTCACCAGCTCACGCATCTTCTGCTCGGTTACCAGGCCCAGGCTGGCGACCAGGTCGTGCCGTTGGCCGCCCCCAGCCTTTGGTCCGAGGTCGAGCAGTAGGTCACGTTCTATGCGGTGTCGGAATATCTCGCGACCGGAAATGCTCGGATCGACAGTGTCTCTCCCTCGCTCTAGAAGCACCAGAGCGTGCATTCCGACACCGCTTTTCTCGAGCCGGTTCAATACCAAACGGACGTCGCGATTGCTGTAGTCAAGCCCTTCGGTTGTTAGGATGATGACCCAAGGGCGCGTGGCTTCCCGGTACTCGAATCCTTCAACCGTTTCAGACACGGCGTCAATCAGATAGGCCGCGCGTCCAGAGTACGCGAACACTTTACTGACACCATCACGAAGCCGCGTCAGGCTGGTGGTCGTTTTGGCAAGGATCCGTGGAGGTCCGCCGAAGCTAATAATCGAGATCTCGTTTCCCTCGTGCATCGCTTCGACAAAGGCTGTGAGCCCGCGCCTAAAATCGGTGATCGCCGACACGGCGGCCTGGCTCGTATCAACAAGCAGTGCGATCTGGCGTCCGTTTGGCGCTGGTTCTACGCGCAAGATCTCGCGCGTGGCATCGTCTTCGCGCACTATGAAGTCGTTCGGACCCAGGCCAGCAACCGGCGCACCGTCTCGATCGAGCACACTGACGATCAACTGCCGCTCATTGCTCTGAGCGGACACAGTTGGTAAATCGCCTGTCACGGGCAACGCCGTCAACATGACACCAAGACCCGTGACGAAGAACACTCGAATATTTCGCATGGAAAGTGCGGAAGGGTGGCTATCTGAGGTGGCGACCCTTCGGCAAGTATAGGCTTCGTACTTTGGCAGCGTCAAGGTGACAAAAATGACGAAACCTATTGTAAATACAAGAGTTGCGGGTGTTCAGGCCGCTTCGTTCATTCGTTAGGCGTTTCTTGACACCCCTGGGGGCGCATGCAATAATTTGCCGGGTTTTCGGTCCGCACATCGCGCCATCTGTCATGGCCAGTCCTGCTTGGCGCGAGATAGTTCCTCCGGCGAGCCAAGACGCGTAACGTCATGGACGCCGTCCTATCGGATCGCGGTGCACGGGTGTATGCGTGTCCGTCACCCGTGGGGTCGAAGCGGATCCGGTGACGACGCGGGGTCGACCACGGACGATGCTAGACGCCTATATTCCGATCTTTCTCTTCATTTTGGTCGCGATCGGCTTTGCGATCTTCACGCTCATTGTTTCGGGTTTACTGAATTCGAGTCGATGGAATCGCGTCAAGTTCGAGCCGTACGAGTGTGGGATCGAGCCGGTTACAGACGCGCGGGATCGATACAGCGTCCGGTACTACCTGGTGGCGATGCTTTTCGTCATCTTCGATGTCGAGACAGTGTTCATGTTTCCGTGGGCCGTGATCATGGACGAGCTTGCGCTCTTCGGCCTGATTGAGATGCTCATCTTTTTGTTCATTCTGGTTGTTGGGTACGCCTACGCTTGGCGCAAGGGTGCCCTGGAATGGGCGTAGGCACCTGAGCGAAATGGCAGACGACAAGACCGCGACGCCCGGCGGCGGGCAGTCTCCCGCTGGGGATGGCGACGTCGCATCTCCGAAACCAGTAGCGGGCGAGGCAGCTGTCTCCAAGCCGCCCAAAGCCGCGCCGCCACCTGTTAAAGCGAAACCGCCGCCGGAGGCCCCCAAAGGTCCTTCGGAGCCTCCACCTCCCGAGGGTGAGGCAATACCGTCTTTCGTAACCGCCCTTCAAACCGGGGTACCTAGAGTGGTCGTGCAGGTGAGCTACTGGGTGGGGGACTGGACCGTGGTCGTGCCGGCTGACCGGTTGATTGAGGTTGCCCGGTTCCTGCGCGATCATCCGTCAACCGCATTCGACTATTGCTCGGACATCACGGCTACCGACTGGCCCCCACGTGAGAAGCGGTTTGATGTCGTTTATTGCCTGTATTCCACACGCTTACGACATCGGTTGCGGGTGAAAGTGCGAGCCGGGGAAACGGACCAAGTGCCGTCGGTGACTCAGGTCTGGGCGGCGGCGAATTGGCTCGAGCGTGAGGTGTACGATCAGTTTGGGGTCAACATCGTCAATCATCCCGATCTACGACGAATCCTGATGCCTGACGAGTGGCAAGGACATCCCCAGCGGAAAGATTATCCGCTCGAAGGCCCAGGAGAGTTCTTGATGGAGAACCCGCAGGATTGGCTGAACCTCCGGAATCTCCCTGATGAGGCGGAGATCGAATAGTACCAGTTCGAACGAAGCGCTATAGGACGACAAAGCGTTGGTTATGACCATCGACACACCGCGCCCAAGCACCGGTTTCGACACGAGCCAGCTTGTGATCAACATGGGGCCGCAGCACCCAAGTACGCATGGAGTCCTGCGTATTGTGCTGACGCTCGATGGCGAACGGGTCGTCGATGCCGACTGCGTCATTGGCTACATACATCGCGGGATCGAGAAGCTGTGTGAGAACCGGGACTGGACTCAGATCATTCTACTGACCGACCGAATGGACTATGTGTCGGCTGCAACGAGCAACCTCGGGTACTGCGAGACCGTCGAGAAGCTGATGCAGATTGAGGTACCGAGGCGCGCACGCTACATTCGCACCATTCTTGCTGAGCTGCAACGAATTGCAAGTCACTGTCTCTGGCTTGGGACGCATGCTATGGACATTGGCGCCATGACCGTGCTTCTCTATGCCTTCCGAGAGCGAGAGTTCGTCTTGGACCTCTTCGAGGAGTTCTGCGGAGCCAGGCTGACCTACAATGCAATGCGGATCGGTGGGCTGCCGCTCGATATTCCACCGGGCTGGGATAAGAAGGTTATCTCGTTCTGCGACCTGATGGAGTCGAAGCTCGACGACTACGAGCAGCTACTGACGAACAACAGGATCTGGCTGAGCCGCACACGGCGTATCGGTGTGCTCTCCGGCGAGGAAGCGATAGATCTCGGATTGTGCGGTCCTCCACTCCGCGGTTCTGGGGTTTCGCGTGACTTACGCAAAGATGAGCCGAACGCTGCATATGAAGAGTTCGATTTTGTGATTCCTCTCGGGACCAGCGGCGATACCTATGACAGATATCTTGTCCGGATGGAGGAGTTCCGCCAGTCGATCTCGATCTGCCGACAGGCGATCGACGGGCTCCCCGAGGGCCCAGTGATGGGTAAGGTCCCTCGTCTTATCAAGCCGCCAGCTGGTGAAACGTATCACGCTATCGAGTCTCCGAAAGGAGAACTGGGCTACTTTATCGTCAGCGATGGGAAGTCGACGAACCCTTATCGCTTCCGGGTTCGGCCACCGTCATTCTGCAACCTGCAAGGGCTCAAGCGATTGATCAAAGGCCACCTAGTGGCAGATGTCGTGGCATTGATCGGAACAATTGACATCGTGCTGGGTGAGGTCGACCGTTAGCATGGGTGGAAGCGAGTTACACCCAACATGATAGAGACTCTCGTCATCCCACTTCTGAAGATCGTTGTTCTTCTGAACGCAGTGCTCGTCGCGGTGACCTTTCTAGTTCTCATGGAGCGAAAGGTGATCGCCTGGGCACAGTCACGTCTCGGCCCCATGCGTGTTGGTCCCCATGGCATCCTTCAGGCGATTGCCGACCCGATCAAGCTAATATTGAAGGAAGACATCACGCCGGCAAAGGCGGACAAATGGGTTTTCACGCTGGCGCCGATCATGAGCCTAGTGCCGGCACTGGTCGTCTTCTCCGTAATTCCCTTTGGTGCCAGTTCGCTCTACTACGTGAGCGACATTAACGTTGGATTGCTCTTTATCATCTCGGTGACATCCATTGGGGTCTACGGCATCATACTTGGGGGATGGTCATCAAACAGTAAATACCCGCTGTTAGCCAGTCTGCGGGCCTCGGCCCAGCTCATTAGCTACGAGATTGCCGTCACCATGACACTAGTTAGCGTCGTTTTGACGGCTGGCACGTTAAACCTGGTTGGTATCGTTGAGGCACAGCGTGAAGCTGGTGTCTGGTTCGGGTTCATCCAGCCGATTGCGTTCGGACTGGTGTTCATCGGCGGGCTCGCTGAGACTAACCGGGTGCCATTCGACCTACCGGAGGCAGAGACAGAGCTCACGGGGGGATTTCACACCGAGTACAGCGGGATGCGCTTCGCGCTGTTCTTCCTAGCCGAATACGCCAACATTATCGTCATCTCGGCCGTTGCGACGATTATGTTCCTGGGTGGGTGGATGCGCCCATTCCCTAACGTCGAAGTCTTCACATTTCTTGATCTAATCCCAAGTTGGATCTGGTTCGTTTTGAAGGTTTTTGTGTTTCTGTACTTGTTTATTTGGATCCGTGCAACCTTGCCACGCTATCGCTACGACCAGTTGATGGCGTTGGGCTGGAAAGTGTTAATCCCGATCGCGATCGCCAACCTTGTCATCACCGGCGTCGCGAAGGTGCTGTTCTAGTTAATAACAAGAGCCAATGGCCGACGCGATTGTGTTTTACACGCTGGCAGCGATGATCCTAGGCCTTGGGATCATGGTGATCACCGCGCGCAGCGCGGTGCACAGCGTCCTGTGTCTCGTTGGTAGCTTCCTGTTCGTTGCGATGTTATATGTGACGCTGGGTGCTGAGTACCTGGCAGTAATCCAGGTTCTTGTCTACGCGGGTGGCATCGTCGTTCTATATCTGTTTGTCGTGATGCTCGTCAGTCTGAAGAGAACGCCGGAACAGCACTCAGACACCAGAAGACTCGGAGTCTTAGGAACGGTTTTGGCAAGTGTGGTCCTACTGCAGTTGATCGGCATTGCGGTCTATACGACGAGCCGTGCCAAGGCACCAACCGCGGCGGCCAGCGAGATCCCCGTTGCTCTTCAGGGCGGTAACACCGAGGCGCTCGGCTGGATCCTGTACACCGATTACCTGATCCCGTTCGAAGTGGCGTCGATGCTCCTACTGGTGGCCATGATCGGAGCCATCGTGCTGGCGAAGCGCAGCCTGGACTAGGGCTAATAAAGACGAGGTTCGAACAACGTGCTTGAGATCACAACGCTTCACTACGCCGTGCTTTCGGCGACACTCTTTATGATCGGGGTAATCGGTGTCCTGGTGCGGCGAAACATTGTCATCATATTCATGTCGATCGAATTGATCCTGAACGCCGTCAACATCAACCTGGTCGCGCTGTCCCGACAGCTACAGGATCTTACCGGTCAAGTGTTCGTCGTTTTTGTTATCGCGGTGGCGGCCGCGGAGGCGGCTGTCGGGCTTGGGATTCTGATAGCGTTCTACCGAAACAAGGAAACGGTAAACATAGACGAGATGAGTATCATGCGGTGGTGAGATAGTAGTGGATTTTATTTGGCTCATTCCGGTTCTTCCTGGTCTAGGCGCCGCGCTGAACGGTCTGTTTGGTATCCGCTACTTCAATAAACAGGTGACAGCGCTGGTGGCGTGCGGTGCCATGGCCGGCGCACTGGCGTTGTCGGTGACGGCTTTTGTGCAGTTGCTCGGTCTTGAAGCGGAGGAGCGATACCACAAGGTAGTTGTCGCAAATTGGATTCCTGAAATTCCTCTTGCAACGACCAACGGGATCGGCACGTTCGAAGTTCCGTGGGGGTTCATGTTGGATCCCTTGTCGGCGTTGATGATATTCGTCGTCACCTGCGTAGGGTTTTTGATCCATATCTACTCGATAGGCTACATGAACCATGAAGCGCGCCCCGCCTACGCGCGGTATTTTTGCTATCTGAATCTCTTTTGCTTCTTCATGCTAATGCTGGTGCTTGGAAGCAACTTCCTGGTCATGTTCGTTGGCTGGGAGGGGGTTGGACTCTGTTCGTATTTATTGATCGGATTTTGGTATCAGAAACAGAGTGCATCGGATGCTGGCAAGAAGGCGTTTCTTGTCAATCGGGTGGGGGACTGGGGATTCATCCTGGGAATTTTCCTCATCTTTTTCACGTTTGGCACGCTCGACTTCCGTCTTGTAGCTGAGGCAGCAGCAGGGATGCCTGTTGAAGCTGGCGTGTTCGGTGTTGCGTCACTAATCTGCTTGTTTCTCTTTATCGGTGCCACTGGCAAGAGCGCACAGATCCCGTTGTATATCTGGTTGCCAGATGCGATGGAGGGTCCGACGCCAGTCTCCGCTTTGATCCACGCTGCCACGATGGTGACCGCTGGGGTCTACATGGTGTGCCGTAACGCCGTCTTATTCATACACGCGCCGGTCGTGATGGAGATTGTTGCGGTCGTCGGCTGTTTAACGGCTTTGATGGCAGCCACCATCGGATTAGTGCAGACGGACATTAAACGGGTCTTGGCATATTCGACCGTCTCACAATTGGGGTATATGTTTCTGGCGACCGGTGTAGGCGCGTTTGCGGCTGCGGCGTTTCATCTCATGACCCATGCTTTCTTCAAAGCGCTGCTCTTCCTTGGGAGTGGCTCGGTCATACACTCGATGAACGAAGAGCAGGACATGCGCCGGATGGGCGGCTTGAAGCTGTACATGCCCCTTACCTGCGTCACCATGGGGATCGGCGCGCTCGCGATTGCGGGAGTGCCGCCATTTTCAGGGTTTTTCAGCAAGGACGAAATCCTTTACCGCGTTTTCCTACACAACAAGATATTGTGGGGATTAGCGGCGGTCACGGCTGGGATGACGGCTTTCTATATGTTCCGGCTAATTTTCATGACGTTCTATCAAGACTATCGCGGTCGGTCGTTTGAGCACGCGGCGACCAACGACGCGGCCATACAAAACACGAACGATACGCACCATGACAATGAGGCCCACAGAGCTCACGCGTGGAAGGGTCCCCACGAGTCACCTCGGGTGATGACGATGCCTCTTATGGCACTGGCGGTCGGCGCAATCGTTGCGGGTTTCATCGGCGTACCGACGGTTCTTGGTGGTAGCAACGCGATCGCCATTTTTCTCGACCCAAGTTTCAACGCGTATGGGGCTTGGAGTGAGCACGCTACCGAAGAGGCGCATGTCTCACATGCGGCCGAATTTGGGCTGATGGCGTTTTCGGTGTTGGTAGCGGCGGGAGGAATCTTTCTAGCGCACAGGATCTATGTGCGGCAACCGGAGTCCGCCGAGCAACTCGCCCATACCTGGGATGGCACGCATCGCATTCTGACCAACAAGTACTACGTCGACGAACTGTACGATGCAACGGTCGTGCGGGGCACGATGTTAAGCGCGAAAGGTTTGTGGACGATAGACAGCCGAGTTGTTGACGGTGCGGTCAACGGAACCGGCTGGGCGACCATCACCTCGTCGTGGATCTCTCACGTGCTGGATAAGTACGTGGTGGACGGTCTCGTAAATCTGATCGGCTGGATTGTCGGTGAGGCGAGTTATGCTATCCGCCGCGTGCAGACCGGTCTCATCCAGAACTACGCGTTTGCCACCCTACTGGGTGTCTTCGCGTTGGTGACCTTTTATTTCTTGGGGCGCTGACCCTGACATAAGCCAATGAGCCAAGCTGAATTCCCGCTATTGTCGCTGATCTTGTTTACTCCACTAGTTGGGGCTGTGATCCTGTTGTTCGTGAATAAGAGCAATGAGGCTCTGATTCGCTGGATCGCGAACATCTCCGTGGGGCTCGGATTTCTTGTGTCGTTGCCCCTTTGGTTCCAATACGACTCGGCGAATCCAGAATGGCAATTCGTCGAACAAGTCGAGTGGATTCCGTCGATCGGCGCGCAGTATTTCCTTGGCGTTGACGGCTTCAGTGCGTTGCTCATCCTACTGGCGACACTGATGGGTGTTATTGCCGTGCTGTCTTCATGGACAGCGATCACAGTTCGGGTAAAGGAGTACTACATCTTTCTCCTCGTGTTGCAGACGGGGATGATCGGCGCGTTCGTGTCGCTTGACTTTCTGTTGTTCTTCCTTTTCTGGGAAGTGATGCTCGTGCCGATGTACTTCCTTATCGGTATCTGGGGCAGCGATCGGCGGCTCTATTCGGCCATTAAATTCTTTTTATTCACGCTCGTCGGCAGTGTGGTGATGCTGCTGGGTATTTTGGCTGTCTATTTCTATAACTACGACGTAACCGGTGTGTACACGTTCGACATCACGCAATTCCACAAGCTGAACATGCCGTACGACCTTCAGTGGTGGGTCTTTCTAGCGTTCTTCATCGGTTTCGCTGTTAAGGTGCCGATGTTTCCGTTCCACACGTGGCTGCCCGATGCCCATACCGATGCGCCAACAGCGGCCTCGGTCATCCTGGCAGCCGTTCTTCTAAAGATGGGGACATACGGTTTCATCCGGTTCAGTCTGCCCATCTTGCCAGACGCCACAATCGCGTTCGTACCGATGGTCGTAGCGCTCTCGATCATTGGGATTGTGTACGGCGCGTTGGTGGCCATGGCTCAGCGTGACTGGAAACGGCTAATTGCTTATTCCAGCGTGAGCCACATGGGTATGGTGATGCTCGGCATGTTCGCCCTCAACCCAGTCGGAATCACTGGCAGCATCGTGCAGCAGCTAAACCACGGGATTTCGACCGGTGCACTGTTCTTAATTGTGGGCATCGTCTACGAACGCCGACACACGCGGTTGATCTCAGAATATGGTGGACTGTCAAAAATTATGCCGGTGTATGCAGCGGTTTTTCTCGTCATGACGATGTCGTCGATCGGACTACCGACGCTCAACGGGTTCATCGGTGAGGTGCTGATCCTGCAGGGGGTTTTCGTAGAGCACAAGGCCTGGGCGGCGTTTGCAGCGATCGGTATCGTGCTTGGTGCGGCTTACATGCTGTGGCTCTATCAACGGACGATGTTTGGCAACGTCACGAATCCAAAGAACGAACACCTCGCCGATCTCGGCTTGCGGGAGTTCGCGACATTCGTGCCGCTACTGATTCTGGCGATCTGGATCGGGTTGTATCCGAAGCCGTTTCTAGATCGGCTCAGCACTTCGGTTGACAAGGTGGTCGCGCGGGTGAATAGCGACTACACGCCGAGATTCGCCATCGCTGAAAATGAAACTCCAGCGGTTGAGTTGGTACCGGTCGATGATCGGGGAGAACGCGACAGCCAAGTACGTGGAGGTACCAGGTAATGCCGGCTGGTTTCACGGCGAGCGATTTCTACTACATCTTGCCCGAACTGGTATTGGCAGGTGGGGCGCTGCTCGTACTGGTGGCCGACGTTCTCTTTCCCCGTCGCGAGGGTCTGCTTTTTTCGCTCACATTGGCGACGCTGGCGGTGACTGGCTTAGTACTGTTCTCCTTTGCTGGTATTGATGTCACGGTCTCGCGGGGGTTACTGGCCATCGATGGGTTCGCCTTGTTCTTTAAGGTGATTTTTGTCGCGTCGGCGGCGCTTACGGTATTAACGTCGTCGTCCTATTTGCGTGTGGAGGACGCGCATCCTGGCGCGTACTATTTCCTCATCCTGTGCGCCACGCTCGGCATGATGTTTATGGCGAGCGGCGTCGATCTCATTACGCTGTTTATCGGGCTCGAGACTATGGCTATTTCGTTCTACGTTCTGGCCGGGTATCTCAAGCCGAATCGCCGCTCCAACGAGGCTGCGGTCAAGTACTTCCTGCTCGGCGCATTCTCGACCGGCATCCTGTTGTACGGCATGTCATTACTCTACGGCGCGAGTGGGGCCACCCACCTAAACGAGATTGCTGACGCGCTCGCCGGACAGGAACGTAATCCAATGCTTGTCCTGGCGTTGATATTGGTGGCCGCCGGGATGGGGTTCAAGATAGCGGCGGTGCCGTTCCACATGTGGGCGCCAGACGTCTACGAAGGTGCTCCCACCCCGGTCACTGGCTATCTGTCGGTCGGTTCGAAGGCGGCGTCGTTCGCGATGCTTCTTCGGATCCTTGTCGAAGGGTTTCCGGCGGACATGGTGCCGGACTGGCAGTTGATTTTTTATGCTCTTGCGGTTCTGACGATGACAGTCGGCAACATCGCGGCGATCACCCAGAGCAACGTGAAGCGGATGCTCGCCTATTCGTCGATTGCCCATGCAGGCTACATACTAATTGGAGTTGTTGCGGCAACGGAGCGGGGCGTCGCGGCGGTACTGGTCTATTTGTGGGTCTATCTCTTTATGCAGCTTGGGGCGTTTGCCATTGTCACAATGCTGCGCCGGCGCGATATCGTCGGCGATGAACTGAAGGATATGAGCGGTCTCTACTTTCGGAGCCCAGGCGCGGCGTTTGCGATGTTGGTGTTCATGCTATCACTCGGCGGTATTCCGCCGACCGCTGGTTTTATGGGTAAGGTCTGGATTTTTGGGGCAGCGATCGAAGCGGGGCAAAACCCGCTTAATCCACTCGGAGTCTGGTTGGTGTGGCTTGCGGTGATCGGGGTCGTTAACAGCGCGATCTCGCTCTTCTATTACATTCGCGTCATCGTTTTCATGTGGATTAAGGAAGAAACGCTGGGATCGGCGCTCCGTCTGGGTCCGGCGATGGCGGTCGCGCTTATCGTTGCGGTCATCGGCAGCATCCTATTCGGCGTCTATCCGCAGATCCTTTTCGAGCAAGCGCAGACTGCGGCCGCAACCCTCGGGGCAACCGTTTCCACTGTCGCACTGCAGTAGGGCGAGGTTCGGTCTTATCGACCACCTGGCTATTCTCATGCTCGTCTGGGTTCAGTGCCACCGCGGCGTGAGTGGCAGAGCCCAAGCGAGTGAAGTACTATGCGTCTGCTATGAACGCTGTCGTCATCAATGACGCCCACTGTCACTTTTTCTCACGAAGATTCTTCGAAGTGTTGGCGGCCGATCCGGGCTCGCCACCGATCCAAGATCCTGGAACGGATTTACCCTTCGCGCTCGGGTGGGATCCGCCCGGCCAGCCGATAGAGCTGGCGGACCGTTGGGTAGCGGAACTGGATGCCCACGGCATTGCCCGCGCAGCGGTAATGGCAAGCGTGCCTGGCGACGAATTGTCGGTGGCGGCTGCGGTTGCGCGCCATCCAGAGCGCCTAGTGGGCATGTTTATGCTCGACCCAACTAAGCCGGACGCATCGGCGCGTGCCACGCGCGGTCTGATAGAGTACAAGTTGCGCTGTGTCTGTTTGTTCCCGGCGATGCATCGCTACGCACTCGACCATGAGCAAGTCGCGGCTGTGTTCCGCGTGGTGGCCGAGCACCGAGGCGCCATCTTTGTCCACTGTGGTGTGCTGTCGGTCGGTGTGCGAAAGAAGCTTGGATTATCGCATCGTTTCGATGTGCGTTTTGGAAATCCGTTGGCGCTCGTACAGGTCGCCTTGGCACACCCAGGTGTGCCTGTGATCATTCCCCACTTCGGCGCTGGCTTTCTTCGGGAGACGCTAATGGCTGGAGACCTCTGCCCGACGGTGCACGTCGACACGTCAAGCTCAAACGCCTGGATGAAATACTTCCCTGGCCTGCGGCTCGAGGATGTTTTTCGTCAGGCGCTCGAGGTGCTCGGTGCTGACCGCGTGATCTTTGGCAGTGATTCGTCGTTCTTTCCTCGCGGCTGGCAGCGTTCGGTCTACGAGAAGCAGGTTGCGGTGATGGATGAACTAGGGCTCGTCGAAGACGCACGGCAGCGGATACTCGGAAAAAACTTCGCTCGCCTGTTCGGCCTGTGAGTTTCGCCTCCGACAGGTCGAATGGCACGTTGTTGGTCTCAGCGAGTTCGCCGAGGAACTTCCGTCCGAATATGATCGTTCACCCAAGAAACCTAGAGCCATGTTCAGATGCTTGCCGATGCAGAACGCCTCCTGATTGTGTTTCAGTAGGGCTGGCCAGTACACTTAAGCCCGTGTCTCGCGTGCATCCTTGGAAGGCAAACTATCAGGTAGGATAACAACATGCGTACGTCACGCACGGTCGTTAGCGGTGCCCTGTTGCTCTACGTGACACTCGGTCTCGCGGCCGTTGTTTCGGCCCAGGACCGTAGGCTGTCCACCAACTTTACAGCCACGATGCGTCCGGTGATTCGAGGTGAGCAATACGCAGTGACCTCGATGAAAACGCCGGCAACCGCCGCCGCCGTCCGTATCCTCGAGGCCGGTGGAAATGCCTTCGATGCTGCGGTCGCTGGTCAAGCGGTCCTCGCCCTCGTCGATCCAGGTGGCAATGGGATCGGCGCTGACGCCGTGCTTTTGGTCTATGACGCGCAGTCGAAACAGGTGCTGTCGATAAACGCTGAAGGCACGGCCCCCAAGCTAGCAACGATCGAGTGGTACACGGAGCATAACAACGGGGAGTTACCGCGGAGTGACGGCTTGCTGTCGGCATCGATCCCGACCGTCGTCGACGCGTGGTACATCCTGCTCGATCGCTTTGTGGGGTACCATGACCTTTGCCGATGTCCTGCAGCCGGCCATTGAAGTAGCCGAGAAGGGCTTTCCGATCAGTGAAGGGCTCGCGCGAGCCATCGCGGGGTCTGAGAAACTCCGTAAGTACCCGACGACGAAAAAGGTCTACTTTCCCAACGGTCAAGCACCGAAGCCAGGGGAAATTTTTAGCAACCCGGACGCAGCGCGTACGTTAAAGAAGCTCGTAGAAACCGAACAGGAGAATGCTGGCCAAGGCCGACGGGTGGCACTCAAGGCCGCCCGCGACCGCTTCTATAAAGGTGACATCGCCAGGGAGATGGCGGCATTCTTTGAGGAGAATGGCGGGCTATATCGCTATGAGGACTTCGCTGAGTACACCGCGAAGGTCGAAACACCCGTGTGGGTCGACTATCGTGGCTACGGTGTATACAAGAACCCTTCGGCCAGCCAGGGACCAACCGAGCTGTTCGCTCTGAACATGCTCGAAGGGTTTGACTTGAAGGCGCTCGGCCACAATAGCGTCGACTACATCCACACGAGCGCTGAAGTTTTGAAGCTTGCGTTCGCCGATCGCGAAAAGTATCTCGGTGACATGGATTTCATCGACATCCCTTATCAAGGTTTGCTCTCGAAGGAGTATGCGCGCGAACGGCGACAGCTTGTCGATCCGAACCATGCGTCGTTTGAACTTCGACCGGGGACTCCTGAGGCGTTTACGACGGACACGTCGACACTGAACCGGCCGTTTCATGTCAACCTCGACGGTGACGTCGATCACGCAGGCGATACCAGTTACCTTGCTGTGGTCGACAAGGATCGCAACATGGTCAGCTTCGAGCCGAGTCTTCACAGTGGGTTCGGCACCGGCGTGGTCGTAGGCGACCTAGGGTTCATCTTCAACTGCCGTGGTGACTACTACTCGCTCGTGTCTGGTGAGGCGAATGCCCTCGAGCCTGGCAAACGACCACGCAGCACGCTTCAGAGCACGTTGGTGATGAAGGGTGGTGAGCCGTACGCGGTCATCGGGAGTCCAGGCGGTGACGACCAGATCATGCGGACGATGCAGACACTGCTGAACATGGTCGAGTTCGACATGAATGTGCAGCAGGCGATCGAGGCGCCACGATGGTCGACACGCAGCTTTCCGGCATCGCCGTTTCCACACACTATGTACCCAGGAGATCTGTCGGTCGAGGCAACGGTGTTAGAGGACGTTCAGAACGGACTCAAAGCCAAGGGGCACGACTTGAGCGTCAGGCGTGCGTGGAGTTTGGGTGCGATTGGTGCAATCGTCGTGAACACGGAAAGCGGTGTCCTCGACGCTGGGGTCGATCCGCGGACCGAAGGCTACGCCTGGGCTCGATAGCGGATCTCGAATCGTGAGATCAAAAGACAACCCAGACGATAAATGACGAGCATCATACGAGCATCCCGTTCCAACACTTGACACGGGATACTAGCGAGGAGGACCTGAAGTCGAAGGCGGATCATACCTGCGGAGGCTGGACCTGCTTAAGCGCGTCTTCGATGAGTTCCTCGTTGTCTTCCTTCGTGAGGTTCCGCTGGATCAATTTAGAGGCGATGCTGACGGACAAGTCGATCGCTTCGTGATGGATCTGCGACATGGCCCGCTCAGTCTCTTGCTGGATTTGACGTTCAGTGTTCTTTAGGATCTGCTCAGCTTCCACCTTGGCCTGCCGCCGCAGCTCATCACGGAGGTTGGCAGCGTCGGTGCGGCTGCTCGAAATGATCGCGTCGGCTTCCACGCGCGCTTTTGCCACGATCGCCACGGATTCCTGCTGCACCTTCACCAGCTCCTGCTTCGCTTGCTCCGCATCGTCCAGAGATTTTCGGATCATTTCCTGACGACTTTCAAGAGCATTGAGTAGGGGTCCCCACGCGTACTTCTTCAACAGGCCCAGCAAGACTAGAAACGTCAGAATCGTCCAAATAAACAGCCCTGGATCGACTTGAACCAACGGATTATCCATAGCACGCTCCCCTTGCGAGTGTTGGAACCCATTCACTCCGGCATGGAACTCAACTCATCTCGTAAAGACGATAACAAGCACGACGACCTCGGCGATGATCGCTACTCCTTCGAGCAGGAAAAGCGGAAGGTTCACGGCGGCGGTAATCTTGTCGGCCGCGCTGGGCTGTCTGGCAATGCCCTCGGCCGCCGCGGCGGCCAGTTTGCTGATTCCAAGCCCAGCACCGATGACGATCAGTCCAAGCCCAAGCGCTGCGCCAAAATACTGGATCCCCTCCATTTAGTTGCCTCCGTTCCGAGTATTTAAACTTAGTGGTGCACGTTAATAGCCATGCCGATGAATACGGCTGAGAGTAGCGTGAACACGTATGCTTGAATTAGGATGACGATAATTTCCAGCATAGAGATCCCAACGGCCAGCGGCACCGACACCGCGAGCCCTACTCCGATTCCGGCAAACGCACTCTGAAACAGGTCGGTGAAGATAAAAACGAATGACAAAACGGCAAGAATGGCGATGTGCCCAGCCGTCATGTTGGCCGCAAGTCGCATGGTCAGAGCAAACGGCTTGACGAACATGCCCAAGATCTCAATCGGGATCAAGAGAATATAAATTGGCCAGGGGAACCCGCGTGGTACCAGATTCTTCCAGTGATTCAGAAATCCGTGTGCGCGTGAACCAGCGATGATGATCGAAACGAAGGTGATGCTGGCTAGGGCAGCGGTTACATTGAAATTGGCGGTCACCGTGGTACCCCCGTGAAGCACTCGCTTGACGAACGCTTCCTCCTCAGCGTGCAAAAAAAGATGATCGGTGAGACCGATTATCTCGAAAACTGGGATCAGGCCGATTCCGTTTGAGACGAGGATGAAGAAGAAAAAGGTCAGGATCAACGGGGTGAACGCGCCGACGTGGTTCGGTCCGACGTTCGGCAGCACGATCGAATCTCGCACAAAGAGGACGATACCTTCCAATCCGTTCATGAGCCCGACCGGAACGAGATGGTCTTGCTTCAGATATCGTCGCACGGTGGCGGTTACGATCACGAACACGATGCAGGCGACGATCCACAGCATCAGCACCTGCTTGGTGACTGACAGATTGGCGCCAAGAACGTGTGGTAAATGAATCAGGGGATGGTCGAGTGAGCTATTGGCGATGTGCGCGATGATCACTTCGCCGGCGTTGAAGCCCTCAGCGGTGTGCTCGGTGCCTTGACTCACTAGCTCTGAACCGTGTTCGTCTGGCTGAGTCATGCTCATGACATTGTCAGATCCAGCGCTGGCGAGCCAGACGTAAACAGGCGGCGTAGGTACAGAGCCTCAACTAGGTACAGAACGATGAACGAGGCGGTAAAACTTGTGATGAATGGCACGACTGGCACTGCCAGTACACCCATCATTAGGGTGACGTAGGTGCCAACAAATACGATCTTACCCATGAACGCCTTGATCATCAGAGACGTCAGCCGTGATGGTTCACGCCGATAGCCGCGGTCGATTAGTAACAGGCTTGTCGTCACCACCGCCAGCGGCGCCAGCATGCCGAGCAGCAGTGCGACGCTGGCTTCTGAAGCCGACAGACTAGCGACCAGCCACGCCACAACGCTTCCCACAGTCATCAGCCACACCTGAGTCATCGCCTTCATGGTTTCCACACCGTCTTTGCGAGTTGGTAGAAACCGATGATCAACCCCGTTAGCAGTCCTATCAGGAGGAGCCACGGCGACGTCTCGAACCGACGGTCGAGAACATACCCTAGCCCACCGATAAGGAGAATCGCCCCAACCAACGTGTAGCTAGCCGTTGCCGCCGGTCCGGCTCTGCGGATATTCTCCTGCAGAGCTTGTAGGGAACCCGCTAGAAACGGGTTACTCTCTTTAGGCATGGAAAATGTGACCACGAACAGGGTTGCCGGGGCCGTTCCGGCAGCGTGTCTCCGATAGCAAGGATACAGCGCCGCCCCCCAGAGACCGATAAAACAGCCAATCATAACAAACGCCTAAACACTGAAGCAACAACCGACAGCGCGTCGTTTCCTAATGTGCGTCGGTCACCGAATGAGTTTTTCTGTGTCGCCAACGACAGCGCTGCCACCCCGTCCGCGACTAGCGGGATTCGCAGGCATCGATGCATTGCTCTTGCTGCTGGTCGTAATCTGGGGCAGTAACTTTGCGCTCGTCAAGGCAACGCTCAATGAAATTCCCCCGTTCGGTTTCAACGCACTACGGCTTATCGTCGCGTCCGCCGTCCTGATTCCAGCCGTCCTCGTCGCCGGGTTCCGGCTGCCAGCGCGACGCGACTGGCCGCGGTTGGTTGCTCTTGGCTTGTTCGGGCACTGCTTCTACCAGCTATTCTTCGTGCACGGCCTGTCGATAACGAGCTCAGTAAACAGCGCGCTGATTCTGGGTTGCGTGCCGGTGGCTGTACTGCTGCTGAACGCCATGAGCGTTCGCCGAGAGCCGGTCGGCTGGACCATTTGGGCGGGTGTAGGTTTGTCGTTTGTCGGCGTTTATTTCGTCGTCTCGGCTGGCAGCGGGTTGGATGACGCAAGCTTGTGGGGGGACTTGGCGACCGTGGTTGCGGTCTTTTGCTGGGCCTGGTACACGATTGGTGCGCGCACGCTGCTTCTTCGGTATTCACCGCTCGAAGTCACCAGTTACTCAATGATGCTCGGGACGATGTTCTTCCTGCCTTTCGGCGTGCCAGACCTGTTACGCTTGGATTGGTTGGCGGTCAGCCCGTGGGCTTGGGTCGCCCTTGTAGCCTCCGGCGTGCTCGCGCTCTCTGTTTCATATCTAATCTGGTACACGGCAGTGCAGAAGCTTGGAAGCGCCCGAACGGCGATCTACTCGAATTTGGTGCCAGTCATGGCAATGGTGGTCGCCGCGACCATGCTGCACGAGCCGATCGGTTGGACCAAGCTGGTCGGCGCGACTCTCATCCTCACTGGTCTGGCGTTGACTCGGATCAAATAGAGAAGTTGAGAGGAGTTAGGTCGTGGGCTTGACGATCGTGCAAGTCGATTCGTTCACGAACGAGATTTTTGCTGGTAATCCAGCCTGCGTATGCCTGTTAAACGAGCCTGCCGATTCTTCCTGGATGCAGGATGTCGCACGGGAGATGAACGTATCTGAGACGGCGTTTCTCGCACGGCGGCCGGCGGGTGAGTTCGCTCTTCGGTGGTTCACTCCGGTCGTTGAGGTCGAGTTGTGCGGGCATGCAACGCTGGCTAGCGCCCATATGTTGTGGGAAGAGGGACACCTACCACGTACCGACTCGGCCAGGTTTCACACGCAGTCTGGGCTGCTCACGGCTCAGGTGCGCGACAGTTGGATCGACATGGACTTTCCGATCGAAGCTGCCACGCTCGCCCCCACGCCACCCGGTCTGGTCGAGGCTATTGGAGCTGAACCTCGCTACGTTGGACAGAACCGGTTCGACTATCTGGTTGAGCTCGACAATGAAACAACGGTGCGCGGCTTACGTCCAGATGTCAGACGTCTCGAGGAGTTGCTGTCGGCGCGCGGGGTAATCGTAACCAGTCGAGGTGAGACTGACGCCTTCGATTTTGTCTCGCGCTTCTTCGCTCCGGCTGTCGGTATCGACGAGGACCCCGTAACCGGGTCCTCGCATTGTTGTCTCGGTCCGTACTGGGCGAGTCGGCTCGGCAAGGATAGACTCACTGCCTACCAAGCTTCGGCACGTGGTGGGGTCGTTGGTGTCCGGTTGGATGGAGACCGCGTGGTGTTGTCCGGCCAAGCGGTTACGGTGTTTCGGGCTGAGCTCACCCGAGTGTGACCGCATCTCCTGGGGAAAATGGGTCAAACTTCTCTTTCAGCCAACTGTGAACTCGTAACAACCGGGTGTGACTAGTAGACGGTTCGGGTTGGGGAAAAAAAGACTAATCGGCTGGATGGGGCCGCTCCCCCTCAGGTGTACCGTCCGAATTTTCTCTCCGCTAGGGTCATAAACGTACAGATACGGCACCGTGAGTGCGACCCAGAGGTTGCCGTTAGGATCGACGGCAGCCGTCCAGACGGTTGGCGATATTACAGGAATTTCTCGCCTTGCGTTGTCGGTCCGACGGTGCCAAGTGGTGGGGAGATTCGCAAGCACCGAGTCGAGCTCAGGCCCCTCCACGTGTCGTTCGAAGAGCATATTTCCGTGCCCGTCGTACTTACGAAAAACCGGAACTCCTGCCTGAAAAACGAAATAGTAACCACCGTTTGGGTTAACCAGTGGCAGCCCGCTGTTAAGTGCGAGATGGATGTTCCGATCCGCTTCGTACCCGGTTCGACGGAGGATCCCAAATGTGTGGAAGGGATGACCGTTCAGGCTGAACCGTGTAATTAGACCGCCCAGCTCAGGTTGATTCATGACGATCGACTGACCGGTGAACTGAAGTGAGCTGATGCCGTTTAAAACGATGTTGCCGAGCGTAATCCGAGGCACGGCGCGCCCCGGTAGCGTGAACCCGCCGATGCGTGTGCCCTCCAGGTCAAAGATTTGAACTCGTTCGCGTCCGTTCGGCGCATCGGCGACGACGAATCGATTTCCTGGACCAAGGTCGAAGGAGCTCGCGCCCAGGATCTGGCCACGCTCAGGGCCGATCTTGATGATCTGACGTGACATTCCTGAACGGTCTACCCGGTGGACGCTTTGACCTCGGCGATCGAACACAAAACGAACACCCGACGCCGTCTCCTGAAAAGCAGCGGGCTCACGAAACTGGCCGACCACGTGGGCCGGAAGTTCACCCGTTGAGCGCAGTACTTCGGCACCCTGAGAAGCTGTCAGCACAAAAGAAAAGGCAAGCGCCAGTAATGACAGGCGTGTCATGTCTAAGGCTGCTAATAGCGAGCGATTGTTCGGATGGCGTCCAATAGGTCGGAAGTCTGCGGCAGGATCGCTTGCTCGAGCACCGGACTGTAGGCTACCGGGCAATCGAGCGCTCCGACCCGTTTGACCGGCGCATCGAGTTTATCGAAGAGCTCGTCTGCAATCCTGGCCGCGATCTCTGCACCGAAGCCGCCCGTGAGTTGGTCTTCGTGGGCGATGATGACGCGATTAGTGGCTGAGACGGCTTGTTTCACGCCGTCCCAGTCATACGGGGCGATTGTACGCAGGTCGATGACCATCACGTCTATGCCCTGTTCGCTAGCTTCCCCCGCAGCCATGAGTGCCTTGTGAACCAGTGCCCCCCACGTGATAATCGTTACGTCGGTTCCAGTACGCCTCACTTCGGACCTGGCGAACGGCAGCGTGTAGCTGGAGCCAGGATATGAACCTTTATTGTAAGTCTGCCGGTACAGGTGCTTGTGTTCTAGGAACAGAATGGGGTCGTCACTGCGGATAGCCGTTCTGAGGAGCCCCACCGCGTCGGCGGCGGTCGACGGGAACGCGATCCGAAGCCCTGGACAGTGGGCAAAGATGCTCTCTCCGGATTGCGAATGATACAAGGAGCCGCCGCGCAGATACCCGCCAATCGGTACGCGGATGACCATCGGGCACGAGAAGCCGTTGTTCGACCGGTAGCGCAACATTGTGAGTTCGTCTCGAATCTGCATCATCGCTGGCCAGATGTAGTCGAAGAACTGAATCTCGACAACCGGCTTGAGACCGCGAATCGCCATGCCGATCGCCCGCCCGATAATGTTGGCCTCCGCGAGCGGCGAGTTAAAGACTCGCTCTCGGCCGAACTCACGCTGCAGCCCGAGTGTCACCTTGAAGACGCCGCCCTTACCGGAAACCTCAGAGAGCGTCTCAGCGTGGCTGCAGTCAGCCACGTCCTCGCCGAAGACAACGATGTGGGGATCCCGCATCATTTCGTCCTTCAGAGTTCGGTTGATGGCAGAGACCATCGTGCAGGGGTCTCCCTCTGGACGAGGTTCCACAGCGAAGTCCGAAGACGCCGGGTCGACTGTCGGTGAGTACACGTATTGAGTGACCGTCCCTGGGTCTGGCTTGGGCGCCCTCACTGCCCGGTCGGCCGCCTGCTGGATCTCGTTCTTGACGTCGGCGGCGATCGACACTAATTCTTCTTCGGTAGCGACACCGGTTCGCGTAAGGAAATCGGTGCAACGCAGCAATGGATCGCGCGCGGCCTCTACTTCGCGTTCAGACGCGCTTTTGTAGGCGCGTTCGTCGTCAGACATCGAGTGCGAGTAAGGGCGGATCACTGATGCTCGTACTAACGCCGGTCCGGACCGCCCTCGGACGTGCGCAACCGCGTCTCGCATTGCTCGAAGGGAAGCCATGGCCTCGGTGCCGTCTGCGCGAATGACTTTTAGACCTGGGAACGATTCGACGAGACGAGAGATGTCACCGCCTGGTGTCTGCACTTCCACCGGTACCGAGATCGCGTACCCGTTGTCTTCGATTAGATAGACGACCGGCAGGCGACATGTGCAGGCAGTGTTGAGCGACTCCCAGAATTCACCACCGCTAGTCTGTCCATCGCCGAGCGTCACGAGAATTACCTCGTCCTCGTTGTAGTTGGTCGAGCCATCGAGCTGACTGACGCGTTGATAGATCTCGCCAGCTTCAGCGGATCCCACGGCATGCAGGCATTGTGTTGTACAAGCGCTGGACGGCGAGACGATGTGAAGATTAGGTGAGCTCCAGTGTGCGGGCATCTGTCGCCCGCCTGAGCTCGGGTCGTCTGCCGAGCCGACAGCACCAAGTAACATCTCGTAGGCGGTGATGCCGAGTGTTAAACAGAGTGCACGATCTCGGTAGTACGGGAAGATCCAATCGTACCCAGGCCGCATGGTTAGCCCGGCCGCTACCTGGATCGCCTCGTGACCAGCGCCGCTGATCTGGAAATAGCTCTCGTTCTGCGTCTTGAGCTGGAGTTCTTTGTCATCAAGACACCGCGAGAGAAGCATGAGTCGATAGAACTTATGCAGATCTTCACGTGAGCACCCCTCGTACTGATCGCCAGCGCGCGACGCCGTTCGGGTGATGGGGCCGCTAGTGACCGGTGATGCTTTCATGGTGCAGTATCCTTGCAGTAAACGAAGCGTGGTGACCAGCGGCATCGATCGGTGCCACGCATGACCGCCGATTATACCATGCGGTTTCGGTAAGAAACGACGTAACGCCTGGTATGTAAGTGCTTAAGATTCAATGACAAAGAGGCTAATGCTAAAGAATGAACGGGCCGGCGTCGCGGGGTGCCGAAGGCTCTCGCAAGTCGCGAAAGTGAAAGGGATTCATGCCGTTAGAGTCAATGGTGCATCGGTGGGATGAGCTCCGTCTCGAGAAGGTAACTGAGTTGATCTCACGGAAAATCGTTACCGGCGACTGCCAGATGGTCGCGCAGGTCTATCTCAAACGGGGTGCACAGGTGCCAACGCACGTGCACGAGAGCGAACAACTAGTCTACGTCTTGCAGGGAGCACTTCGGTATCGCGTGGGTGATTCTGAGTTCACTATTCGTGAAGGCGATGTCCTGCATGTCCCGTCTGGTATCCACCACCAGGCGGAAGCAATTGAGGACACGTTCGGGTTAGTGATGTTTAGCCCGATTCGCGAAGAGTGGCTGCCGCGAAGCAGCTAGTGCCCTGTTGCCGCAACTCGAAACATCTTTTCTAGGTAGAGTCTTCTGTCTGATTGTTAGTGTAGATGCTTATCCCAGTCCTGCCAGTTGCGGTCAGAGCCGCCGGAGTAGACGTTGAAGCGTTTCCGGAGCCTCCCCATCTTCCACTTCAGATACCGGTATTTGATATCGGCCATCACTCCCAGTTGGCCGAAACGGAGCCGGCTGGCTGACAGCCCTTGCAAGCGTTTTAAGTAGACGTAACCGATAACGAGTCCACCGAGATGAGCAATATGTGCAATTCCACCGCCCCTGGGGACCGACAGAAATGTGATAGCCCCAATGATCATCACGAAGTATTTCGCTGGTACAGGGAAAAGGAAAAACATCAGGATGGGAGTCTCTGGATAGTACAGAGCGAACGCCATCAGTAAACCATAGATCGCCCCAGATGCGCCGATCGTGACGGCGACATACGTCGGGTCGGCGAAAACAAACGGCAAAAAAGATGCACCAATCGTAACGAAACCAGCGCCGACACCAGCAACAAAGTAGTACCGGAGAAAAAACCGAGCACCCCAGAGGCGTTCGAGTTGCACTCCGAACATCCACAGCACGAGCATGTTGAAGAGAAGGTGTCCAAATCCACCGTGAAGAAACAAATAGGTGAACGGCTGCCAGATTCGGAGCCCTTCTACAACAAGCTGTGGTCGGAGTCCAAAGAAGCCGATGAGGAAACGTCCGAGTGGCGGAATTAGCATGCCGCTGACGAAGACGCCGACGTTTGTCCAGATAAGCGCTTTAACGGCCGGTGTCATTAGGCCTGGACCGAATGATACGTGGGCTTGGGTTCCGTAGTAGGTGCGACGCATGCGCTGTCAAGAGTACAACATCGTGGTTGTCGTTGCCGAGCTTAGGACAACAACCGGCCGGGTGGGTTGGGTTTTTTCCACCAACGGCCGAAGACCTGTTGGTGGACCTGAGCAAATTCCTGGATGCGAAGGAATCGAGCCGATGTAACTAAAACGATCAGGCTAGCAGCGATGCTAATGAATACTCGGGCTAGCTGAGTAATCGAACCCATGTCGTCCGGACGTAAGTTTGAAAGCCACTCGTGCACAGTCAGCGCGCATAAACCCATTGCCATAGCCGCGACCGCGATCTTAACGAACGAAATCAGGATCCGGTCGAGGTCGAGCCCGTTAAGATGTCTCCGGAGGAGGGCGAGCAACACGAACGCGTTGGTAAGGGCAGCGATGGATGTGCCTAGCGCGAGGCCACGGTAACCAATTAGCTGAACCAAGATCAGGTTCAACACAATGCTTAAACCGACCACCCCCATACTGACAAAAGCCGGTGTGAGGCTGTTCCGAAGCGCGTAGAAGCAGGGAACTAGAATCCGAACTGCTGAATAGCCAATGAGTCCAGGGGCATAGAAGAGAAGCGCAGCTGCCGTCGCGGTAGTGTCTGAGGGTAAGAAATTTCCACGTTCGAAGATCAACTCGATGATTGGTTTTGCCAGGACGATCAGACCGACTGTTGCGGGAACCTGGAACATCAGCATCAAGCGCAGCGCGCGAGACACAGTCTGGCGGATTCCGCTCAGTTCGTTCTTCGCGGCCTGCCGTGAGACAGTGGGTAATGCGGCTGTCGCGATCGATACGCCAAACAACCCGATGGGTAAATACATAACCCGAAAGGCATAACCGAGCCAGGACACTGCGCCTGTCCCCTCGCCGGTAGCGAGAACCATATTGACAAGTAAACTGATCTGCACCGCTGCACCCGCAAGCGTTCCAGGACCGATCAGGCGAATGATCTCCCGGAGGCCAGGGTCGGATGGGTTGAGCTCCGGGCGATAGCGATACCCTTGGCGATACAGTGGGGGGACCTGTAGAGCGAGTTGTCCGAGACCGCCAAGAAGTGCCCCAGCCGCAATGGCGAGGATCGGGTCGAACCCGAGCCCTGGCATGATGGGTACCAAGAACAGCGCACTTAAAATAATTCCGACGTTGAACATCGCTGGAGACAGTGCCGGTATGAAGAAGCGATTGAGCGAGGTCAGCATTCCCATCAACGCGGCAGCGATTGCCACGAGGGTAAGAAAGGGCAGCATAAGTCGGGTAAGCGAAATCGTTAGCTCCAGTTTTCCTGGCACTTTCGCGTAGCTGCCTGCTAGTAGCTGTGCCAACGGTTCCGCAAAGAGAATGCCCAGTGCGACGAGGGTTATGGTCACGACGAGCAGCGCGTTGATTAACTGGTTGCCGAGGTGCCAGGCTTCCACTTTTCCCTTGAGTGTCAGCTGTCGCATGAAGGTTGGGACGAAGGCGGCGCTCATAGCGCCTTCAGCAAACAGCTCGCGCATCAGGTTCGGCACCCGATATGCGACGTTGTAAGCATCCATCGCGTTACCTGCACCGAACAAGTAGGCGAGAATCTGGTCTCGGATCAGACCGAGTATCCGGCTTGTTAGTGTTGCCACCCCAACGACGCCCGCAGATTTAGCGAGACGGGTTGCCGACGGAGGATTAGTGGTGGAGGGTTCGAGTGACGCCATCGCGGGTGCGGTGGCCCGCGGGAGGCCATCGCTGGCGGTCAGCGTAGCATAGGAAGTTTACCGCTGTGGGAATTTGGGGGTTAGGAGCTGGGCGCGGGTGCGGTGGCCTCTGTATGTTTTCCCAGCTCTTTCATTGTTTGCTGCTTAACTGGGAATCGAGCCGATGCAAACTGACAATCTGCCAGCAGGCGACCAGCTTTTGTCAGCATTGGGGCAAATGGGACGTCCGTTCGTGAGATTTGGCTCGCTTAATACGCCGATCGGGCGGGTTTTTGTCGGGATGTCTGACCTTGGCGTGTGTGACGTGACGTTCGGGGAGACGAATGAGAATCGATATCGCAATCAGCTTGCGCGCTGGGCGTCTAGAATCTCACGCGAGCCAGACGCCGTAAGACTAGTACTGAGTGAACTCGACGCATATTTCCGTGGGTGCCTCCAGCGATTCACGGTCGAGATCGACATTCGGGTGGTGACGGTATTTACGGCGCGTGTGCTCTCCGCGACGCGAACGATTCCCTTCGGGCGGCTAGTGAGCTACGGCGACATAGCGCAGCGTATCGGTGCTGCCGGCGCGAGCCGTGCCGTAGGGGGGGCACTGGGACGCAACCCGGTACCGATCATAGTTCCCTGTCATCGTGTGGTTACCCAGGGAGGGCGTTTGGGGGGTTTCACGGGCGGACTCGACATAAAACGCGCTTTACTACGGATCGAAGGGCACACAATGAGCACACCTGGTTACGTGAAGGTTAGGAACTAGCCGACGTCACGGAGGGGTGTTGCACTAGATATTCCGAGATCTTCTTAGCCGTGTCGAATCGCGGCCACGGCACGCATGTGTTCGACGACTCGGGCCAGGATCTCCTTGAGCCCGATACGGGGGTGCCAGCCAAGCAGCTTTTGTATCTTCCGGAGGTCTGGGACGCGGCGCGGCATGTCTTCGAACCCCACTTCGTAGGCCTCTTCATAGGGGATAGTGATAATCTCAGAAGAACTACCTGCTGCTTCCCTAGCCATCTTAGCTAGCCGTCGGATCGAGACCTCTTCGTTGTTGCCAATGTTGAACACCTCGCCGATAGCCCGCGGCTCGTTGACCAGTCCAATGATGGCGCCTATGACATCGCCCACGTAACCAAAGCTACGGGTTTGAGATCCATCTCCATACACGGTGATTGGTTCACCTGCGAGTGCCTGCTGGACAAAGGTTGGGATGACCATACCGTAACGTCCAGTTTGCCGTGGTCCGACAGTATTGAAGAGCCGCGCGATGATCACCGGGACCTGTTTTTCCTTCCAATAGGCGAACGCGAGGAATTCGTCGATCGCTTTGCTACAGGCATACGCCCAGCGATGTTGTCGAGTGGAACCCAACAAAAGGTCTGAATCTTCGCCGAACGGGATATTAGTCTGTTTCCCGTAGACCTCAGAAGTGGAGGCAAGGAGGACAAGTCTATGCTTCTTGGAAGCGTGGCGCAGTACGACTTCTGTCCCGTGCACGTTGGTTTCAATGGTGCGCACCGGTGCTTCGACGATTAACTTCACACCGACCGCTGCGGCCAGATGAATGACCACATCACACCGATCTATGTGCTCGGCCAACACCGGTTCATTCGCCACGCTGTCGATGGTATAAGCGAATCGTGGATGGTCCTTCAGAGGGTTGATGTTCTCGATTGTGCCGGTCGACAGATCGTCGAGCACGGACACACGGTACCCCTCGGCCAGTAAGCGTTCAGCCAGGTGAGAGCCGATAAAACCGCAGCCACCCGTAATAAAGATGTGCATGACTTCGCGACTAAGCGATCCCGTTCACAATAACGATGGCATTCGCGTGACGATACATCCTAATAAGGCCTAGGCTGAGTTCTAGATTAGCGGTCTCAAACATTCCAGACATTCTTGATCGGCAGGCCCTTTCGTGGGCCGGACGCGGTATCAGCAAGCGGCCCGTCGGTGTGTCACCGCAATCATGAACGGGACTACTAAGTCGCGAACCTGAAGTCGATGACGTCGCCGTCTCGAACGACGTATTTCTTACCCTCCAATCGGACTTCACCATGGCGCCGGCACGCACTCAGCGAGCTCCTGGCGACCAGGTGATTGTAATCGACCACCTCAGCACGTATGAATCCGCGTTTGATGTCCGAATGGATCTCACCGGCGGCTACCTGGGCGATAGTTCCCTCAGCGATCGACCATGCTCGGCACTCATCTTTGCCGATCGTGAAGAAAGTGATGTAACCAAGCAGCTCGTACGCGGCCAGGATGACCCGGTCCAGACCGGGTTCCCGGAATCCCAGGTTGGCTCGAAAGGCTGCTGCATCATCTGGTTTAAGGTCAGCAATTTCGAGTTCGATCTTGGCACAGACGGAAACCTCTCGAGTTGCGGCCCTGGGCTGTACTTCCATCAAACTGGGTAACTCGATCGATCGATCGGACTTCTCCACGTCAGCCTCATCCAGGTTGATAATCAACAGCAGTGGCTTAGCTGAGAGTAGCTGGAAACCACGCAGAAGCTTTGTTGCCGCGGGTTCGAGCGTTAGCGCTCGCAGCGGTGTGCCCTTTTCGAGGGCGTGGCGGCACTCTTCTAGTACCTGTCTTTCAGAGTTGAGGGCTGAGGCACCCCCCTTTCTCTGATCACGCTCGATCCGCTCGAGCCGGCGCTCAGCGGCCGCGAGATCGGCCAAAATGAGCTCGTCCTCCATAGCACGTGCGTCGCGTTCAGGGTCGATTGAGCCAGAGGGATGCGGCACTTGCTCCGCCCGAAAAGCACGAACCACATGAAGCAATGCATCCGCTTCGCGGAAGGGCGCGACATCCAATAGGCTGCGCGATCTTGCATGTCCCGCAACGTCCGCGAAGGTTACAGTGGCCGGCACCCGTTTGCTGTGCGGAAATAATTCCATCAATCGATCCAGCCGCGGGTCAGGAACAGACGCGATTGCCACACTGGTAGCACTTCGTCCTTTTGACGCACCTTTGTGGGGTTGGGTCAGCAAGTGGAATAGGGTCGTCTTGCCGGTCGAGGGGAGTCCGATGAGACCTGCGTGCAGCATCCGTGTGGCGGTGGCGGGGCTGTAAAGTGCAGATCCTAGCATGCAATAACTTTCGCTGTATCTTTCTTATGACGAAAATTTCACGTAAGACCATAAACCTATAGATTTTGCGGTTGACAAGCCTCATCACGCCTGCCTACGATGGCGGTGGATCTGTGTGGATTTTAATGGAGTAAAAGGGTGCTTCGGGGCAATTTCTCCGCCAAGATTGACGACAAGAGCCGGCTCAAGATCCCTACGGCCTTCAGGGGTCTAATAGAAGAAAGGTACGGTGCTGGTCTCTTCGTCACCAGCCTGACAGGTGAGTCGGTGCGCATCTACCCGATGCCGGTGTGGATCAGCATCGAAGAGAAGCTCGCCCGGGTTCCGTCAGCACATCCATCTCGCGCCAAGTTCTTCGATCGTATCAACTTTTTTGGTCAACCGGCCGAATTCGATAAACAGGGCCGTGTCTCGATTCACACGCGGCTACGCGAGTCGGCCAGCATGGTGGGCGAGGTCGACGTCTTTGGGTTGTACGACTACCTGGAGGTGTGGAGCCACGACCGGTTCCTTGCCCGATTGAAACGCGAGCCTTACACGGACGACGATGCGCGGGCGCTAGCGGATTATGGAATTTGATTCCCATGGCTAGTACACCGAGACCAGCTCAGGCACCCGCGCATCAACCTGTGATGTCACACGAGGTTGTTACATTGCTCAGGCCAGATCGTGGAGGCTTATTCGTCGATTGCACGGTGGGTGGCGGTGGCCACACGAGGGTCTTGCTCGAAGCCGGCGCGAGCCGTGTCCTAGGTATGGACCGAGACGGGGACGTGCTGCCCTTGGTGCCAAACACGCTGGCGCAATGGAAAGACCAGGTCGAGCTCGTACACAGTGATTTTCGTCGGCTGGAGCAGGTGCTCGACGACCGAGGGATCACCACGATCGATGGAGCGCTCGCTGATCTCGGTATGTCATCGATCCAGATCGAGACGGAGGGTCGTGGCTTTAGTTTTCGCCGAGATGAGCCGCTAGACATGAGAATGGATCGATCCACGGGTCTTACGGCCACAGAGCTCCTGCGAGACGCATCCGAACCAGTAATTGCTGATTTGATCTTTCGCTACGGCGAAGAGCGTTACGCTCGCCGGATCGCTCGTGCAATTGCGGATGCTCGCGTACCCGTGACGACCACTGGCCAGTTGGCATCGATAGTGCGTCGGGCAATTCCCAGGCGCGGGTGGCAGCGAATCGATCCTGCTACTCGCACGTTTCAAGCGATTCGAATCTGGGTCAATCGCGAATTTGAGGGGCTGGAGGAGTTTGTGCGAGCCGTCGGTCGCCGACTCCGAACAGGTGCCAGGTTCGCGGTCATTACCTTTCACTCGCTTGAGGATCGGATTATTAAACACGTCTTTCGAGAACTGGAACGCGGTAGCGAGATCGCACTACACGTGCTTACTAAGCACCCGCAGCGTCCAGGACACGAAGAAATTGCGCGAAATCCTCGAGCGCGAAGCGCGAAGCTAAGGGCGGCAGAGAGGCTGGCATGAGCCGACAGGATTTCGAATACGCGATCAAGAAGGACATCCGAAACAATCCGATCATACGAGAGGTGGACACTGCACGTCAGCGCGAGCTCTGGCGATCGATGACTATTGCCATGCTCCTCGTCGCTGTCCTTCTCTTTTCAGCCTGGCAGCACTTCGAGTTGTTGCAGCACGGGTATCGGATCGAGCAGAAGCAACAAGAGAGGGCGAGAGAGCTTGAGATCAACCGATATCTCAGGCTTGAGATCGAAACCCTACGTTCGCCACAACGCATCGAGCGGATCGCCACGGAGCAGCTGAATCTCGTGGCGCCCAACAGTGCCGAAGCGGTAGTCATCGAGCGCGTGATACCTTCGCCGGTGCCGGCCCCTTCAATCGTGGCGACTCGGCAAGATGAGAGAGCTGGTGCAACGGATACGCAGCAATAAACAACGGTTTTGGCTCTGGGCTTGGGTTGGCCGTCATCGCTCGCGCGGCCGGTCTCAACGTTCGCGGCGATCGGTTAATGGACAGACCGTGGACTGGCGGCTCGTCATCCGTCGGCGGCTAACAGTGGCGGCAGTCGTCTTGGCCTTCTGGACCGCTGGTATCGAGGCCCGCCTCGTCTATCTCCAAATCCTCCAACACGACGCACTAGTCGCAAGGGCTGATCGCCAACAGAGACGGAGCATCGACGCGAATCCGAAGCGCGGCGAGATCCTTGATCGGCACGGCCGAGTCCTTGCCTACAGTGTGGACGCCGATACGGTCTACGCAGTGCCGTCAGAGATCAACACTCCTACCGAGACTGCCGAACGGCTATGCGAGGCCTTTGATAAATGCGGGGAAGGACAGCTCGAGATCATGAAGGAGCGCCTGCGACAGGCGAACTCGTTCACCTACATACGTCGACAAGCGTCACCAGACGAAGCTCGACGGGTCGCGGCGTTGAGTCTGGAAGGTGTCGGCTTTCTAAAGGAGAACCGGCGGTACTACCCGAACAAGGAGCTTGCTGCGCATTTGCTCGGGTTTGTCGGGATTGACAATCAGGGGCTCAGTGGCATCGAGTGGACATACGACCACGAGATTGGCGGGCGGGCTGGCAAGATCCTGATTCAGACCGATGCCAGGCATAGGGCCTTTAGTCGGATCGAACGTCCACCGACCGCTGGCGCAACTCTCGAGCTGACCATCGATAAATATCTCCAGCATATTGTCGAACGCGAGCTGCGGAACGGTGTGCGCGAGCACTCTGCCGACGGCGGCACTGTCGTCGTTCTCAATCCGGATACGGGCGAGGTGCTCGCCCTGGCGAATGAGCCGACGTTTAACCCGAATGCCTTCGCCGAAGCGACGGCTGAGGCGCGGCGCAACCGGGGAATCCAGGACATCTACGAACCTGGCTCGATGTTTAAACTGGTAACCGCCTCGGCAGCTTTCGAAGAAAAGGCGGTTGAGAAGGATGAGATCTTTGACGTCAGCGACGGCTTTATCCGGGTCGGTCTCGACAGGATTCCTGATTTCCATGCCTATGACCAGCTGTCGTTCACGGACGTGATCGTAAAGTCAAGCAACGTTGGGACAATTCAGATCGGACTCAGGCTTGGGCCAGAGCGGCTCACCCGCTATGTTCGACGTTTTGGTTTCGGCCAAACACTTTCGCCAGATTTTCCTGGCGAAAGTGCAGGCATCGTCTGGAATCCAGCGGACCTGAACGACCGTGCTCTTGCGTCACTATCGATGGGATACCAGGTCGCTGTCACGCCGCTGCAGATGGCTAGCGCCGCGAGCGTCGTAGCAAACGGCGGAGTGCTCTTGATGCCTAGGGCTGTGCATGCAGTCCGGAGGAACGGCATGCGAACCGTAGTGCCCCGACGGGTCATACGGCGGGCGATCACCGCTCAGACTGCGGCGGAGTTAACGACCATTATGGAAGCGGTCGTTGAGCGGGGGACAGCGCGGGCCGCTCGCATCCCCGGGTACACCGTCGCTGGCAAGACCGGCACCTCCGAGAAATTGATCGACGGACGATATTCGGATACTGATCACAACGCATCGTTCGTCGGCTTTGTTCCATCCCGCCAACCCGTTCTAACGATTCTCGTCATGATCGACACGCCGCGTGGCGCCAGCATGTCAGACGGGCGTTTGGTGAGAAAGTACACTGGCGGTGCAGTTGCGGCGCCGATCTTTCGCCGAATTGCGGAAGCGGCACTCCGTCATCTTGCTGTTCCGCCCACCATTAACCCACAGCCGCCGGTCCTCGTGACTCGTGAGCGCACGGTACCCGTCGCCCAGGTCTCGACCGGTGCGCGCGCGCAAGCGGTTGTCACGCCGGCAGTCGATACAACGTCACCGAGTGGTCTTATGCCTGACCTGACTGGGATGAGCGCGCGCCAGGCGCTGCAGGTATTGGGGCGATTGGGGATGGGGGTGCGGTTGGCTGGTAGTGGGTTTGTCACTATGCACGACCCCGGTCCCTGGTCGGCTGTCGAACGTGGGTCAACGGCATTGGTCTGGCTCGAACGGCAGACAATTCCAAGCCGTGACGTGAGCCCGTAACTATGTCATTAACGATGACACTCCATGACTTGTTCGAAGGCGCTGCGTTCACTCCCTCGAATCCAACCGGGGCCGACGCATTGGTGACCGGCGTTGCGTACGACTCGCGAATGGTGAAGGGCGGTGAGGTGTTTGTGGCCATCAGAGGCCATCAGACCGACGGCGCGACGTTCGTAGATCAGGCGCGCACGCGTGGTGCCTTGGCGATTATTGCCGCAACCGATGCGCCGGCAGGATTCCCAACCCCATGGGTCAAGGTTCCCGACGCCCGTGCTGCCCTCGCCGTGCTGGCGGCGGAGTTCAATCGCCATCCCGCTGATGAGCTACTTGTGGTCGGTGTGACCGGCACCAACGGGAAAACCACGACGTGTTACCTCATTGGGTCGGTGCTGGATGACGCCGGCATTCGAACCGGCCGCGTGGGATCAGTGTCGTATCGGGTGGCACCAGAGGAGGATGAGGAGGACGCAGCGCTTACGACGCCAGAGGCACCAGATCTACAGGCCCTCCTCCGCCGAATGGTGGAGCGTGACTGCCGTGCATGCGTGATGGAGGTATCTTCACACGCCCTAACGCTCAAGCGGGTCGACCACGTTCGCTTCGAAGCGGCCGTGTTTACGAACCTCACGCGTGATCATCTCGACTTTCACGGGGATATGGAACGATATTTCGGTTCTAAGCGACAGCTGTTCGAAAGTCTGCCGGAAACCGCACCAGCGATCCTCAACGCTGACGACCCGCGGGGTGCATTACTCGCGAGCACGGTCGATCGGCCGGTGACCTATGCCCTCGAGGGCTCGGCCGATATCGCACCAGCCCGTCGTGAGCTCTCGCTCGAGGGCATCGTTCTAGATGTGCGGACGCCGAGAGGACCACTGCATCTGCAGTCCCGACTCCTGGGGCGCAGTAACGCGTACAACCTGCTGGCGGCGACGGCGACCTGTGTGGCGCTTGACGTACCCTTTCGCACGATCGAGCACGGAATTAGCGCCGTGGAAGTGGTCCCGGGACGCATGGAGATTGTGTCAGGTGAAACGGACGACATCACCGTGTTGGTCGATTTTGCGCACACCGACGATGCCCTACGTGGTTTGCTTGAGACCGCCAGGCCCCTTGCCAGCGGACGCCTCATCACGGTGTTTGGATGTGGAGGCGACCGCGACATGTCGAAGCGCCCGCTGATGGGCGCGGTTGCCGCCCGGCTAAGTGACCGGTTGGTGCTGACGTCGGACAACCCAAGGACGGAAGACCCGGAAGAGATCCTTAGGGACATCGAACGCGGTCTCAGCAGCCCGGTGGCGAACGACGCGCATACCAAAACGGGACGTACAACACCGGAGACACCATGGTGTTCGATCGTCGACCGTGGTGAGGCGATCAGCCGAGCAATTGGTGAGGCGAAGCCGGGTGACCTTGTCGTCATTGCGGGTAAGGGGCACGAACAATATCAAGAAATCGGCACCCACTTGGTGCCGTTCGAAGACCCGGCCGTAGCGCACGCGGCGCTCGCGCGTCGCCGGTCCAGTTCGCGGGTGGGATGAGGAACGAAAAGTGTCGAGCAGTCCGCTGGTACTCCGTGCGGGTGAACTCGCGGCGGCCGTCCACGGACAGCTTGCCAGCGGCCGACCGGATGTCTTGGTGGCGGGTATGTCGATTGACAGCCGTCTGGTCTCACCTGGCGATCTCTTTGTGGCAATTCGCGGTGAGCGATTCGATGGACATGCGTTCGTTGCTGACGCGGTGAAGAAGGGGGCGAGCGGTGTGATCGTCAGCGACACATCTGTGACAAGCGCCAGTGAGGTGCCGTCGTTCGTGATCGTTGTCGACGACACGACGCGCGCGCTCCAATATATGGCCCGGCATGTTCGTCGTCTCTCTGGAGCCAGAGTTGTGGCGATCACCGGGAGCATCGGCAAGACCACAACGAAGGAAATTAGTGCGACGCTGCTGGCCAGTAAGTATCGCGTCTTCCGAAACCATGGAAATCTCAACAACCACATAGGTCTGCCGTTGTCTCTGTTCGCGCTACGGGACCGGCCAGAGATTGCCGTGGTTGAGCTCGGGATGAATCACGCGGGTGAGATTCGGGTGCTGGTCGAGACCGCTGAACCGGACACCTGTGTTTGGACCAACGTCGCCGAGGTTCATTCTGCTTTTTTCGAGTCGCTCGATGCGATTGCCGATGCCAAGGCCGAGATTCTCGAGATTGCGACTGCAAGAACAGATTTGATCGCTAATGCTGCCGACCCTCGGATAATGACTCGCATTAGTCAGTTTCCTGGTTCTGTGACGACATTCGGAATCGATGTGGCAGCTGATGTTTCGGCCAGCAATGTTCGCGGTTTCGGCCTCGATGGCATGGAGGCGACCGTGCGGACGCCAGACGACACTGGCAACCTACGCACGCCGCTGCTCGGTCGAGGCAACGTCGCCAACATATTGGCAGCGATTGCCGTGGCATTACGGTTTCAGATCCCGCTCGAAGCCATGTTGTCGGCGGTCGCCACTCTCCAGCCACAGGCCCGACGTGGGGAGGTGCTGCGTCTGGGCAAAGTGACCGTGGTAGATGACTCGTACAACTCGAATCCGACCTCTCTCAGCCAGGCTCTGGAGACGGTCGGGTGGGAGACCCGCTATAGGCGACGTGTCGCCGTGCTGGGCGAGATGCTTGAGCTTGGTCCTGGCTCGAACGCCAGACACACGGCATGCGGACGCGCGGCGAGCAAGGCTGGTTTCGAGCTGGTTATCACAGTCGGTGGTCCAGCGGCTATCGCGTTAGCCGAGGGTGCGATCGCCGCTGGCCTTTCGACCTCAGCGGTTATCACGTGCCGAAGCAGTGAGGAAGCGGCTGCTGTTGTCCTGAAGCACGTGCAGGCTGGTGATTTGGTGCTGGTCAAGGGTTCTCGAGGGATACGAATGGAGGTTGTAGTGGATCGGCTTAAAGCGGATCTAGCCTGATGCTATATCACCTACTGTATCCGTTGCATACGCAGCTATCTGTGCTCAACGTAACGCAATACGTCACGTTCAGGACGGCAGCGGCTAGCCTAACAGCGTTTGTCTTTACGCTCGTGCTCGGACCCTGGGCGATCCGAAAACTTCGTGGTTTCCAAATTGGACAAGTAATCCGGCACGAAGGACCAGAGACGCACTGGCCCAAGGCTGGAACGCCAACGATGGGAGGCCTACTGATTCTCGGCGCGGCCATTGTGCCGACAGTATTATGGGCCGATCTCGGAAACTCGTATGTCTGGATCGCCGTGTTGTCCACCCTGACCTTCGGAGCAGTTGGATTTTTCGACGATTACCTGAAAGTCATCCGCAATTCCCACCATGGCCTGCGCCCACGCTACAAGCTCGCCCTGCAAGTCGTTTCGGCAACTGCAGTTGGGTTGGCACTTCTCGCGCTGTCTGAGCAAGGTCTGTATAACACGCAGTTGGTGTTTCCGTTTCTCAAAACCCTAACGCCAGACATCGGCTGGCTGTATGTGGTATTCGCGATCGTGGTGATCGTAGGAGCATCGAATGCGGTCAACCTGACCGACGGTCTCGACGGCCTCGCTATTAGCGTGTTCACAGTGGCGGCCGGGGCGTTAACGGTGCTTGCCTATATAAGTGGACACGCTGTCTTCGCCGACTATCTGCTATTGGTTCACTTCTCTCCAGCGGCTGAGCTCACGATCTTCTGCGGATCGCTGGTTGGCGCAGGGTTGGGGTTCCTTTGGTACAACTCGTATCCTGCCGCCGTGTTCATGGGTGACGTCGGTTCACTGGCCCTGGGTGGTGCGCTCGGCACCGTCGCCCTGCTAATCAAACAGGAGCTCTTACTGCCGATCGTCGGGGCAGTGTTCGTCATCGAGGCGCTCTCGGTGATTATTCAGGTCGCGTGGTTCAAGTTGACCGGGCAACGTGTCTTCAAAATGGCGCCGCTGCATCATCACTGCGAGTTGATCGGCTGGAGCGAGCCGAAGGTGATCAGCCGGTTCTTGATCGCGGCAATCGTATTTGCGTTGTTCAGTCTCACCACGTTGAAGTTACGGTAATGACGAGCGAATTTTCAGTCGATGGATCGCATGTTGTTGTTGTTGGAGCCGCACGCAGTGGGGTGGCTGCTGCAGAGCTGCTTGCACGCCGCGGGGCACGGGTAACGGTCAGTGAGTTGCGCGAGGATATCGATGACCTAGAACAATTGCGCAGGGCTGGTGTCTCGATCGAGTTAGGGGGGCATCGTCCAGAAACGTTTACTAGTGCAGATCTCATCGTGCTGAGCCCTGGGGTGTCACCACGGATGCCTGTCATTGATCGTGCACGCCGGAATGGCATTCCGACCATTGGTGAGATCGAGCTTGCGGCACGATGGCTTCAGGGTCGAGTCGTGGCAATCACCGGCACGAAGGGGAAGTCGACGACGACGATGCTGACAGGGCGCATGCTTGAAGCCGATGGCCGCTGGGCACTGGTTGGCGGCAACATCGGCACCGCGTTAAGCAGTCAGGTGGACAAGTCAGCTCCGGATGCGATCCATGTCGTCGAGGTTAGTAGTTTCCAGCTCGAGCTAACTGAGACATTTCGGCCATGGATCGCGGTGTTTCTTAATCTGTCCGCCGACCATCTAGACCGACACGGCAGTTTTCAAGAGTACGCGGATGCCAAGGCGCGCATCTTTTCGAACCAAATAACCAGTGACGCAATGGTGATCAATGCAGACGATCCGGAGGTGCTTGAGTTGGCACGCCGCGGGAGAGCGCGTCGGTTGCTCTTCAGTGCGAGGTCGTCGATGTCGGATGGCGTTGTAGTGACCGATGATGCCATCGTACGACGCTCAGCAGTTGGCGAACACTCGCTTCTTCCACTGTCGGCGGTTCAGATGCCAGGACAACACCTGTTGAGCGACGTGTTGGCGGCAGCCGCCGTCGGCACCATTGTCGGTGTGTCCCCAGACGCGATGGAGCGGGCAGTGACATCGTTCGAAGGACTGCCGCACGCACTAGAGCGAGTTTGTGAAATCGCTGGCGTGAGTTTCGTGAACGATTCGAAGGCCACGAACGTGATGGCCGCGCGCGCCTCGATCGAGTCGTTTCAGCGTGGCCTTGTCGTCATTATGGGCGGTCGCTACAAGGGCGGCGCGCTCGACAGTCTTGCGCCGGCGCTCGAGGGTCGCGCGGACGCCGTGGTAACGATCGGGGAAGCTCGGGAGCGTATCGAGAACGCGCTTGGCAGTGTTGTAACCGTCCGCGCGGCTGGCACGCTCGGTGAGGCGGTCAGGACGGCGTTTAGCCTCGCGCAGCCAGGTGGAACCGTGCTACTGGCACCCGCATGTGCCAGTTGGGACATGTTCGAGGATTATGCGGAACGCGGGGACACGTTCAAGGAGGAGGTGGCGGCGCTTGTCGACGAAATGACCGAACGGTGAGCCGTGAGCAGTCATCAGCCGGACTGTTACGGTGGAGAACCGGCCGCTGGGAGCGCAGGCTGCCCCGGCCTGCGAGGCTTGTGTCTTCACCTTCAGTTCTGGCTGATGACTGCTGGCGGCTCACTTGCGGGCAGCAACCCTAGTTTCGGGCTCGGCGCGGCAAAGCTTTAGTGGCTCCATTTGTTCCTTGATGGGTAGGACGGCGAGTATGGCGCGAAAGCTTAAATCGGACAAGCTTCTTTTTCTTGCCACCTTGTTCCTGGTGTGTTCGAGCGTGGTTATGGTCTACAGCGCTTCGGCGGCGCTAGCCATGGACCGCTACGATCAGCCGTACTTCTTCCTCTTTAAGCAGATCGCCTGGGCCGCACTCGGCGTATGCCTACTGGCTGGCATGATGCAAGTCGACTACCGTCAGTTAAAGCAACCAGTGGTGATCTGGACCGCACTGGGTGTCTCCATCCTTGCACTAGTAGCCGTGTTCTTCGGTCCTGAGATCAACGGCACGCGCCGCTGGCTCGGTATCGTTGGCATCGGCGTCCAGCCGTCTGAGCTGGCCAAGCTAGCGGTGATCATCTTTACGGCCGCCATTCTTGAACGACGAATGGATCGCATCGACGAGGTGTCGTACTCGCTCCTACCGATCGCGATGGTTACCGGTGTGATCTGTGGGTTGATCGTGCTCGAGCCTGATTTCGGTACCGCGCTCACAGTATTTTTCATTGTCGGAACGATGGTCTTCGCGTCCGGGCTCAGCTATCGCTATCTGGTCGGTGTCGGGCTCGCGGTGCTGCCGCTCATGTACGTGATTTTGGCAGCCGAGGACTACCGCCGCCGGCGGCTACTCTCGTTTCTTGATCCCTGGGGTGATCCACTTGGCGACGGTTTTCAGATTATCCAATCACTTATCGCTGTCGGAACGGGCGGCGTTTTCGGTCGTGGGCTGATGGGTGGCGTGCAGAAGCTCTTCTATCTACCTGAGCCCCATACCGACTTCATCTACGCGGTGATCGCCGAAGAAACTGGACTGATCGGAGCCACGGTAATCCTGCTGTGCTTCGTTGTGATCACCTGGCGCGGTTTTCGTGTGGCAGCACTCGCTCCGGACCGGTTCGGCACCTTCCTAGCTCTCGGGTTGACCACGATGGTCGCGTTACAGGCGTTCGTCAACATCAGCGTGGTGCTCAGCCTGTTACCTACGAAGGGACTTCCACTGCCGTTCGTGAGTGCTGGAGGCTCATCGTTACTGATTAACTTGTTGGGGATGGGTGTCTTATTGAAGATCTCACAGCACGCGTCCGCCGAAGAATGATATTGACGGAGTGTGACCGCAAGGACTAGTGGTTGTTTATGGGCGAGAGCCCTTGGTTTCAGATGGTGACATCAGCACCACCGCGCGTGCTTTTCACTGGCGGTGGAACGGGTGGGCATTTGTTTCCAGGCATCGCTGTTGCGCGCGAGTTCGTACGTCGGCATCCGCTGGCGCACGTCGCGTTCGCTGGGACGAGGCGTGGTCTGGAGCAGCGTATGGTGCCACGCGAGGGTTTTGCACTAGACCTCATCCGTGTCAGCGGTTTGGTCGGAAAATCGTGGGCTACGAAGTTACGAAGCTTGGTTCTTCTGCCGGTTGCTCTGCTCGACGCGTGGCACATTCTGCGTCGGCAGCGACCCGATCTAGTGATTGGCCTTGGTGGATACAGCGCGGGCCCACTTGTACTGCTCGCTGCTGCTACCGGGCGGCCCACGCTTCTGTTGGAGCAAAACACTCTGCCCGGTGTTACGAACCGATTACTCGCGTGGGTAGCCCACGCAACGGCAGTGTCGCACGACGTGACATTGCCGTACTTTGGGAAGCGCGGCTTCATCAGCGGCAACCCTGTCCGATCCGGATTCTTCGAGGCTCAGCCGCCAGCCGACTCTCCGGCAACGGTCCATGTGTTGGTGCTTGGTGGTTCGCAGGGCGCCCACGCTATCAACGTTGCCATGGTTGAGGCCGCGAAGATCGTTGCGTCGGCTTCACGCTCTATCCGTGTCACCCACCAGACCGGTCGGTATGACCTGGAGATGGTGCGTGAGGGTTATCGAGCGGCTAGTTTGACGGCGCGTGTCGAGGAATTCGTGGACGCGGTGGACGAGGTGATGGCGACGGCGGATCTAGTCGTCTGTCGAGCAGGTGCAACTACGTTAGCCGAAACGGCGGCCACTGGGCGTCCCGTCATTGTGGTGCCGTACCCGCACGCGACTAACGATCACCAGCGCCACAATGCGTGTGTTGTCAAGAAGGCCGGAGCCGGCGAGATTATCGATCAGTCCGATCTCGACGGGACGGTGCTAGGCCGTCGGGTCGTTGCGCTTGCCAATGACGACGCACGCCGGCACGCAATGGCTGTGGCCAGCCGGGGGCTGGCGAAACCGGTTGCCTCGCTTATCGTAGTGGATCGGATTGAGCAGTTACTCGGCCTGCGAGACGAGACAAGACGGTGACGAACCGGAGAATAACACGTGCTCAAACGAGTCAAACGAATTCACCTCGTGGGCATTGGGGGCATCGGCATGAGCGGTATTGCCGAGCTTCTGGTGAAGCTCGGCTACGAGGTGACGGGTTCAGATCTCAAGGAATCTGCCATCACGACGCGTCTCGTAACCCTGGGGGTTCGCGTCGCAGAAGGACACGACCCACGGCACGTCGGGAAGGCAGACCTCGTAGTGGTCTCCTCGGCCGTACCGTCCGACAACCCCGAACGTCTTGCTTCGCTAGAACGTCGGATTCCTGTCGTGCCGCGTGGAGCCATACTCGCAGAACTGGTCGATTTGAAGCGTGGAATTGCCGTTGTCGGTTCACACGGCAAGACCACCACGGCCGCGATGATCGCATTGATCCTAGAGCGAGGAGGGCTGGATCCAACCGTCGTTATCGGCGGCGTATTCAGTGCGTTCGGCAGCAATGCGAGACTGGGTCATGGGACGTTTATGGTGGTGGAAGCTGACGAGAGCGATCGGTCGTTCCTGCAGCTAGCGCCGGAGATTGCAGTGTTGACCAATCTCGACGAGGAGCATTTGGATGCCTACGAAGGCATTGACGAGCTTGAGGACGCATTCGTCAAGTTCGCAACGGGTGTGGCCGACACCGGTGTGGTGATTGCGTGTTTTGATGATCCCCGTCTACGACGCCTCCTGCCGAAGATTGAACGACCGATGATCACCTACGGACTTGAAGATCCCGAAGCCGACGTCTACGCCGACCGTCTAGCGGTCTCCAAGTCTGGTTCCTTGGTCCGCGTCAAAGTATCGTCCGTCGACGGAGGGCAAGCGGAGGTCAAGTTTGAGCTCGCGGTGCCAGGACGACACAACGTTCAGAACGCCTTGGCGGCATTAGCCGTGGGCTTGCGACTGGGCGTGTCAGTCGAGGCGATGAGCGACGCCTTTCGCCACTTCACCGGCGTCGAGCGTCGCTTCCAGGTGGTAGGAGAGGCCGGTGGGGTGATTGTTATCGACGACTACGCACATCACCCGACCGAAATCGCCGCGGTGTTGGCCACGGCGCGTCTCTGGTTACCCCAGCGGTTGGTCGTGGTCTTTCAGCCTCACCGCTATACGCGAACGCTACATTTGATGAAACGCTTTGGCGAGGTGCTTGCCGGCGCTGACCTGGTGTTTCTGGCCGAAATTTATGCTGCAAGTGAGTCGCCAATCCCAGGCGCGACAGTAGCAGCATTAGCTAAAGCAGTTGAGCTTGTAGCACCGGTTCCCGTTCGTGTCGTTTCAGCGTTCGACGAGATCGTAATGGCAGTGGTTGAAGCAGTGCGACCAGGCGATGTTGTCGTGATGCTCGGAGCAGGTTCGATCACCACGCTGGCCCCTCGTGTCGTCGAGGAACTAGCTCGGCACGCCGACAAAGGACGACCGTGATGACGGTGTACACCCCGACCGACAGACGATTTCGACGTGCGCACGTCAAGCCGTCTCGTAAACGTCGCATCGTGGCAGCTCGTCGTCGATTGATGCGCGTCGCGACGGCGTTCGCCCTCATTGGTCTTGGGTTCTACTGGTTAGCGGACATCGTGCGCAATATGCCGGCGCTGTCGATCGCGACCATCACAGTCGAAGGGAACAATCGGATATCTACCGGCGAGGTATTAGCGCTAGCAGGTGCGCTACATGGCCAGAATATCTTATTAGCTGATCTCGACACGGAACGGGCGCGGCTGCTGACTTTTGGCTGGGTTGAGGATGCGACGCTTCGGCGGCTGCTCCCGGCGACGATCGAGATCGTTATCACAGAGCGGATTCCGGTAGGACTCGGTAGGTTTTCTGACCGTCTGTACCTGGTCGATTCGATTGGCACGGTGATCGACGAATATGGCCCGGTCGTCTCGGATCTCGACCTACCGATCATCGACGGCCTTTCCATCGGCGACAAGCAGGAAATCGTGGTGGATCGCGCCAGAGCGCAGTTGGCGGCTCGATTGATCTCTGAGGTCGACAGCCGGCGCGAACTGGCACAACGGATCTCAGAGATCGACGTGCATGACCCACGTGATGCTGTCGTGCTCTTGAGCGGGGATCCCGCGCTAGTTCATTTGGGAAATGAACGGTTCGTCGAGCGGTTGCAGGAGTATCTGGAACTGGCGCCCGTTCTTCGGGCTCGCGTACCAGACATCGATTCCGTGGACCTTCGATTTGAACAGCGGGTGTACGTGCGTCCAGTAGGTGTCGATGGGAAACAATCGGTGCGTCTCAACAGACGCTCGAAGCTAGACACCGTGATCCGTCAGTGATGAAAACCTAGGCGCAACGGAGGGTATGTGGCACGGAGGGAGCAGTACGTGATCGGTCTCGATGTGGGCACCTCGAAGGTCGTCACCATCGTCGGCGAGGCGGTTGAGGAAGATGGGCTTGACATTATCGGGATCGGGATCGCGGAGTCCAAGGGTATCCGGCGAGGGGTAGTGGTAAACCTCGAGACGGCCGTGGACTCAATAAAGAAGGCGATCGAAGAAGCCGAACTTACCGCTGGCGTCGAAATTGACTCCGTGCATCTTGGTTTGTCGGGTACCCACGTAAAGGCATTTAACAGCCGCGGTGTGGTAGCTGTCGCCGGAAAGAACCGCGAGATCACGCTGGAGGATGTCCGACGCGCGATCGACGCAGCGAAAGCAGTTGCTCTCCCGAGCGGGCGGGAGATCCTGCACGTGTTGCCTCAGGATTTCGTCATCGACGAACAGGACGGTATTGGCGCGCCGGTCGGGATGACCGGTGCGCGGTTAGAGGTCAACGTCCACGTGGTAACCGGTAGCTCGTCCTCGACCCAGAATATGGTCGCCTGCGTGAACCGTGCAGGGGTTGCCGTCGTTGACACGGTTCTCGAGCAGTTGGCCGCGGCGGAGGCAGTGTTAACACCAGATGAGAAGGAGCTGGGAGTAGCGCTCGTAGACGTTGGCGGAGGCACCACGGACTTCGCGATTTTTGAGCGCGGGAGCCTCTTGCACACGGGCGTGGTGGCGCTTGGAGGTGACCACTTCACCAATGACATCGCCGTTGGTTTACGGACACCAATCCCTGAGGCAGAGAAGACTAAACGGCGTTCAGGGTGCGCTTTGGGTTCACTGGTGGACGAAGAGCAAACAATCGAAGTAGCCAGTGTCGGCGGCCGTCAGCCACGGATTATGTCGCGTCGGATTCTGTCTGAAGTGTTGCAGCCGCGAGCCGAGGAGATCTTCCATCAGCTGTGGGACGAAATCAGACGAGCCGGCTACGAGCGCTCCCTGCACTCAGGGATCGTGCTAACTGGTGGAGGGGCGATTCTTGACGGCATGCCAGAGATCGCTGAACAAATTTTCGATCTACCGATTCGTCGGGGTTGCCCCGTCAGTGTTGGAGGGTTGACCGACCACGTCAACAATCCAGCGTTCGCCACTGCGGTGGGACTGGTGATATACGCCAACCGCAATCAGCTACTGGAACAGGAGCGAGTAGCAGGTGTTGGAATTATTACCCGCGTTGCGGGACGGTTTCGTGGGCTCTTTAAGGAATTCTTTTAGTGTCCCATGTTCGAAGTTCTCTGTTGACAGGAGGAGCGAGTAATGATCGAGACTACCGGCAACGGAGCCGCGAGTGATCGCGACCTACGGCTGACCTTGGATGACGACGGTGGCCAAGAGATTCGGGTTAAGGTTGTCGGCGTAGGCGGAGGGGGTGGCAATGCCGTCAATCGCATGGTCGAATCAGGTTTAGAGGGGATCGAGTGCATCGTTGCCAACACGGACGCCCAAGCGTTGTCGCACAATGCTGCGCCAGTTCGTCTCCAGCTCGGTGCCAAGCTGACAAAAGGTCTTGGGGCTGGCGCTGACCCGAAGATCGGACGTCAGGCCGCTCTAGAAGATACCGAGCAGCTGATCGGCGCGATGGACGGTGCCGACATGGTGTTCGTGACGACGGGTCTCGGTGGAGGCACTGGCACCGGAGCGGCGCCCGTTATCGCCAATCTCGCAAGTGAGCTGGGAGCATTGACTGTCGCGGTCGTGACTAAGCCGTTTACGTTCGAAGGGAAACGCCGTGCATTGCAGGCCGAACGTGGCCTCGAAGAGCTCAGCGAATGCGTCGATACGGTCATCGCAATTCCCAACGAACGACTACTAACCACGATCGATCCCACAACGAGTCTGACCCAAGCGTTTGCTATGGCCGATGACGTACTGTACCAGGCTATCCATGGTATCTCCGATCTAATTCTGGTGCCTGGTTTGATTAACCTCGATTTTTCTGATGTAACCACCATCATGTCTGGCATGGGCATGGCCATCATGGGCACTGGGGTTGCAGAGGGAAAGAACCGCGCCCTCGAGGCAGCTAACCGTGCTATTTCTAGCCCGCTGTTCGAGAATGCTTCTGTAGAGGGCGCGCGCGGCGTGATCGTGAACGTCACCGGTGGTTCAGATCTATCAATGCTCGAGGTGAGCGAAGCGACCTCAATCATTCACAAGGCAGCACACGAAGACGCAAACATCATTTTCGGCGCCGTCGTGGACCGCGAGATGAAAGGCCGGGTCAAGATCACTGTTATCGCCACCGGTTTCGACCACACTGGGTCGACCCGGATGGAAGAGACGGTCACAGACGCTGCCACTGAGACGCCTGTAGACCTCCAGAACTATTCGGCTTGGCATCAAAAGGAACCCGTGGAACGGGTTGCAGGATCGGCGTTTTCGATCTCCCGACGGTCGCTCATAGAGATGCCGATCCCCACTGACCAGTTGATCGGTTCAAAGCCAGAGGCTGACGGGGAGAAACCGGCGTTCGAGTCTCCATCGGACGTACCCGCTTTTCTTCGCCGTCAGGGCAATTAGTGCTAATCCTAGCCTGGGTTTGATATCAACGCCTTGCGTTCTTCTTACGTAGGGAGTTTCGGTTCACTGATTAGATTTGTCGCGTTCGTGTTCCTAGACGGTAGCAATAACATGAAAGCATGACGTTCCTTACGATTGCATCAAGGACTGAGTGATCAGTCTGTTAGCAGCAGCACTTGCGCGAGGGCCAACGCGTGGGTGTGAGTGATAGTGACAAGCGAGCGACTAGCTCCCATCAACTGAAAATGGTTCCGCGCGCCGCCGTGAAACTGTAGTTGCGGCGGTCCTACGACACGAATGACTTCGATGTCTCTCCAGAGGACGCCACGTGAATGCCCTGTGCCTAAGGCCTTCATGGCTGCCTCCTTGGCAGCGAAGCGACCGGTGAGGTGCTGCGCAGGATGACGTCGGCATAGACTGTACGCCGCTTCTGAGTCGGTGAAGACACGGTGGAGGAAGCGGTCGCCATAGCGTTTAAGCAGATGGGCCACACGGGTGACCTCCTCAACGTCCATGCCGATGCCAACGATGGTCCTGGCGGCAGACATTCTAGGCGAGAGAGTGTCCGTCAGTCGCGGTGTGTCGACTGATGGACTAAAGTTTGGTGGATCTCCACCGTCCGGCGTGGTGTCGGTGGTGGCCGCATCCATCGCGGCGTTGGCCAACCGGTCAGCTGCCGCATTCTCCGATCGGGGCACATGTTCGAATCGAACACGAGGCAGACGTTCGACAAGCGCCGTAGCGCGTCCATGGAGCACCTTTAGAGTCGGGTGGCGCACGCGGTACTCGCCACGCATCTGCTTGGTGAGCAACTGTGAATCAGAGCGGATGACAACGTCTCGGTAGCCGCGTTCATCTAGGTAGGTTAGCGCTGCAAGTAGGCCTCGATACTCAGCGACGTTGTTCGTGGCCATACCGATGGCACCTGTTAGCTCGTGGACAAGTGTTCCATCAGACGTCTCGATATGAACTCCGTAACCAGCTGGCCCAGGATTGCCGCGAGCGCCGCCATCGATATAAGCAACCACCTGTCCCGTGTTCACGTGAGCGCCTCCCACTTCCGAAAGAAATGAGACGGGAGTATCTCTTTGCTGCCAGAATCTTGATTGCCTCTCATGCGAACGAATGCCTCCGTCCACTTTCCACGCCAGCTGAACTAAGCTGGACTCTTGCCACGGGTTACTACAAAGCGAGATCCTGCTCCGCCTTGTAGAACAGGATGCGCTGACAGCTTTCGCATTGGATGAGGTTGCTGTTAGAACGGATGTCGTTGAACAACTGTGGGCGTAATCGTACCTGGCACGATGAGCAGTGCCCATTGTGAGTTTTAACGACGGCGACGCCCTTTCTCAGTCGAAACACGGTTTCGAACAGTGTCATTGCCTGAGGTGTGACTTCACTTGCCAGTTTCGTCCGCGCTTCGTTGTACTGATCCAAACGTTGCTCCAGGTCACGGCGTTTCTGTTCCAGGACGTCTCGTTCTTTTGCCACCAAGGCTTGCTCTTCAGCTAGCACCTGCTCAACCTGTGCGACTTCGGCTGCCAGTTCGTCTCCCTCAAGCATCCGTTCGAGGATTGTGTCCTCCAGGCGACGTTCATCCGTCTCGGCGCTTGCCATCTCGGTCTGCATCGCCTGGTACTCTTTATTAGTCTTCACTTCCATCAGCTGTTCTTTAAAGCGACTCAGTCGTGTCTGGACGGACGCCAGTTCCTTTTCGAGCGACTGGCGATCAGAGCGCTGATCAGCGAGCCGTTGCTTTGTGGTGTCGACGTCAAGTGCACGCTCGGCGATGCGGGCGTTGAGATCCTTGAGTTGATTCGGGTGCAGGTCAATCTTGCTCCGCGCATCCGCGGCGGAGTTTTCCAGCTGCTGGAGTCTGATCAGGAGCTTGAGGTCTGGGAACATCGGTTCGCAGTTGTTTCCATATAGTTCGCGCCGAGGATTGGTGGGCCCACCAGGATTCGAACCTGGGACAAACCGGTTATGAGCCGGCGGCTCTGACCGCTGAGCTATGGGCCCCCGATAAACAACATGGAGGACATGCCAATCCTCTACGCGCCCCCCTCTAAGAACGCTCGAAGCCTACGGCTTCGCGACGGGTGCCGTAACTTCCGAAGTGCTTTGGCTTCAATTTGTCGTATCCGCTCGCGTGTGACCGAAAAGTTCCGACCGACCTCCTCGAGCGTGTGCTCGCTACCGTCGCCGACACCGAAGCGCATTTTGATCACCTTTTCCTCCCGTGGTGTCAGGGTCTTAAGCACAGATTCCGTCTGCTCCTTGAGGTGGATACTGATAACCGTGTCGGCAGGGGATACCACTTGTTGGTCTTCGATAAAATCACCGAGATGACTGTCTTCATCCTCGCCGATCGGCGTCGCGAGGGAAATCGGCTCTTGAGCGATCTTCAACACCTTGCGGACCTTTGAGACTGGAAGATCCATCCGCTTCGCGATCTCTTCATTAGTCGGTTCTCGGCCCTGCTCCTGAACTAGTGCGCGCGAAGTCCGAATCAGCTTATTGATCGTTTCGATCATGTGAACCGGAATTCTGATGGTTCTTGCCTGATCGGCGATGGCGCGGGTGATAGCCTGACGAATCCACCAAGTGGCATATGTCGAGAACTTGTAGCCTCGCCGATATTCGAACTTGTCAACCGCCTTCATCAGGCCGATGTTGCCTTCCTGTATAAGGTCGAGAAATTGCAATCCTCGATTGGTGTATTTCTTTGCGATTGACACGACTAGCCGGAGATTAGCCTCGACCAGTTCCGCTTTTGCTTGTCCGGTCTTCGTCTCGCCACGACGTATGGTGCGCAATGTGCGCGCCAGTGCCAGCGGTGTTTCTTCTAGTTCTGCCACCCGACCTCGAAGATCTTCACGGTTTTCCCGCAACCGACGCATCAGTCGCTGGCGGACCTCCTCCGTCAGCCGCCCTTGCCGCGTCTTTGATTTGAGCTGCCGGTTGATTTGCTCGATTTCGCGTTGGACGCGGTGCACCCCCTCGACCGAGTTCTTGATTAACTCAATCAGGCGGCGCTTGACCGGTTCGGTGAACTTGATGCAACGGATTAGCTGTGACAATTCAACGCGGGCCCGAAGCGCTTTCCACCGATAGCGTCGGTAACGGCGCTTGTCCCGCTTCGGGATGCTGGCGAGCTTCGCTTCCTTTCTCTGGACCTCAAGACGCTTCTTTTTCACCACATCGATCTGACGAAGGATCTGGGTCCGACGGTTAGCGATCCGGCCTTCGGTTAACTCCTCTTCCTGGAAGGTCACCAACTCTCGGATGGTACGTTCACCGTCACGCAACTTGTCGCCGAGTTGGATGATGAACTTGGCGATGGTCGATCTTCGAGAGATGGACTTGATCACCGAAAGCTTTCCGCGCTCGATCCGCTTGGCGATTTCGACTTCGCCCTCGCGGGTGAGGAGCGGCACGGTTCCCATCTCACGCAGATACATGCGGACGGGGTCATTTGTTTTGTCGATCGCGCTCGGCGTGAGATCGAACTCGATCTCATCACTACGTCTGTTCACGCGCAGGGAAGCTTTCTCGTCTCGATACTTCTGCTCGGATTCGATAACTTCAATGCCGGCGCTGGTGAACGTGCTAAATAGGTCCTCGAGTTCGTCAGCTGAAACGAGATCCGTAGGGAGTATCTCGTTGACCTCTTCGTAGAGCAGATAGCCTCTCTCCTTGCCGATGGTGATCAGCTGGCGGATTTCATCGTATTTCTCTTCGAGCACCAACGCATTTCCTCCTAAGTTCTTTCCGTCAAAGCAGCGACGCCCAAGCCGTGCGGCAGCGGCACACGGATCTTAACCTTCCTAGCGTACCAGTGCCTCGATACGCTGGAGGAGGTCCTTCTTCCGTTGCCATAGGGCGTCAATCTCCTGCAATGCTACGGGCGTGCCGAGCTGCTGTCGCCGGGCGATCTCCTCTTGCAACGCTGCACGCTCGCGTTCGAACCGTAGACGCCGCAACTCGATACCGCAGTCACTTACACCAGCTGGCGCAGTCGGCTCCTCGGCAATTCCGGACACGAGCGTTGCTTCGTCTTTACTTAGACGCGCGAGTAAGGTCTCAGGCACCGTCTCGACCGGCCATTCCGTGAGCGAGCGAGCCATCTGAAGGATCGCACCGGTCGTCAGACTGGAGAAATCCTCTTCCTCCATTCCTGAAAGCACTTCCAGTGCGGCAGAGGTGTCACACATGGTCGCCCAGATGAGCCCTTTTTCGGCCGGTGTGACGGTGCCAAGCGACACGCGATCAGGTTGATCGAACGTGGTACGCCTGGCGACGGCCGCTCGTCGGATCTCAGCCCGGACGACATCCTCCATAATGCGGGCTTTGTGTGCCAGCCGGTCGGCGAATTGGTCGCGGGTGGGGGCATCAGGGATCCGCGCCGCAACGCCAAGCATGTCGATCAGGAAGGCGCGACGCTGTTCGTCCCGTGAGAAATCCCGTCGAGCGGCCGCTTGGTCAAGCACGTAATCGAGATACGGCTGTGAGGTTCTAAGCTTGTCCATGTACTGTGCCGCACCATGGGTGCGGATGAACGCGTCTGGGTCCTCGCCATGCTCTAACAGTGCCACGTTGACCTGTAAGCCCTCGCTGATTAGCAGCTCACCCGAACGGGCTGCGGCGCTCTGTCCTGCAGTGTCCGGGTCGAAGCTCAGGATGACTTTTGTGGCGAACCGCTTCAACAACCGTCCTTGCTGCTGTGTGACCGCGGTTCCACAAGTTGCGATCATCGGTGTGACGCCGGCTTGTAAGGCCTGCGCGAGGTCGAAGTAGCCCTCGACCATGACCGCGTATCCTAGTCGCCGAACCTCAGACTTTGTGAGATGCAGGCCGTAGAGCGTCCGGCTCTTCGTGTAAAGTGCAGTCTCCGGTGAATTGACGTACTTCGGTTGTTGATCCGCCTGCATCGCGCGGCCGCCGAAAGCGATGATCGATCCGCTATCCCGGCAAATTGGAATCATCAGTCGATTGCGGAAGCGGTCGATCATCTGGCCGTGCTCCCGCTCGACGATGAGCCCGCTGGCCAACAGGAGTTCAATCGACTGCCCGTTTGCCAATAAGTGATCCTTTAATCCTTCCCGTTGAGGCGGCGCATAACCAAGGCCGAGCCGGTCAATGGTGTCTGCAAGGAGCCCGCGGGCGGCGAGTTGTTCGCGAGCTCTGGCTCCGCCGGGTTGGTCGAGCTGCTTACGGAAGTACACGCCGGCAAGCTCATGGATTTTGAGCAATGCTTCCCTGGCGGTTTCTGCAGCGGCGTCACGTTCTGGGTCATCTGACTCTGGGACCGCAAGTCCGAAGCGTTGCGCTAGCTGCTGGACCGCCTCCGGAAAACTCAGCTTCTCGTGAAGCTCAACAAATTTGATGACATCGCCTCCCGTTCCGCATCCGAAGCAGTGGAAGAATCCTTTCTCACGATTCACGTTGAACGATGGGGTTTTCTCGCTGTGGAAGGGACAGAGCCCCTTGTAGCTGCTCCCGGCCTTCTTGAGCGGCACCGTATCCTGGATGACCTGCAAGATGTCGGCCTGAGCCTTCAGGTCGTCAACGAAGTTTGGTGTAAACCGGCCCACGTTATTCCTTCAGTTCAATGATAGTCACGCCATCTCCGCCATGCTCCGGCACAGCTAGCTCGAAGCGTGCCACCAGTGGATGCTCGCTCAGAAAGGTAGCTATCGCCCTCCGCAGCTGACCTGTTCCGTGTCCGTGGATTACACGAAGTTTTCGCTGTTCCTGGATCAATGCTTGGTCCAGGTATTTCTCGGCACGTGAGAGCGCCTCATCGACCGCACAGCCGATGACGTTCAGATCCCGAAGCGGTTCTTCCTCCGCTTGCTCGACTTGAACGGTAATCTTGCCGCCTGGGGTCTGTACGGCCACTTCAGATACGACTTCCAGTTGCTCAAACGGCACACGAAGACGCTTACCGCGAACTTCCACCTCTGCCTCTGAACCGTACACAGCACGAACCACTCCCTCGAAGCCTATGGTCTGCACGACCACACGTCCACCGACAGGCGGGGGTTCGATCGGGGGTTGCACCGGAGACGGACTCCAGGCGTGCTGGGGGTTTGTGTCGTTCGCATTGCGTGCACGTAAGGCTATCGCATCGATTGTGGTGTGGGCGTCGGCTAGGAGGACACCGCTTTCTCCAGTCGATATACCCGTCTGTCCAGTAGCCACACGATCGACAGCACGGCGTTCGAGTTCGGCCACCTGCTTACGGAGAGTCTGCACGACGGCTTCTATTTCGGTACGGGCGGTTAGCAACTGCTCGCCCAGACCAGTTCGCAGGCGCTCGCGGCAGCGAGACTCCAAGTCGAGAATGTTCTCGCGGTCGGCCGCCAACTGTTGGCGGTCACAGACTTGACGTTCCCGTTCTGCCTGCAGCTGTCCTCGTTCTTCTTTGATCGATTGAAGATCCTTGTCCATTTTAGCCAGGTGGTCCGCCAGCTGAGCCTCTAGCGAGGGGCGGCGCTGGCGGGCAGTATCGATGATTGTCGAGTTGAGGCCAAGCCGTGCCGCGATCTCCAGAGCTAGGCTGCGACCTGGTGTGCCGTAAGTGAGCTGATAGGTAGGAGCGAACGTCGTAGGATCGAAGCCGAACCCTGCGCAAGCTACCCCGGGCGTAGTACATGCATAGGACTTGAGCATGTCGTCGTGGGTCGTCGCCAAGACGAGTGCTCCCCGCTCCCTAAAGTAATCGACAACTGAAGCGCCCAAAGCGCCTCCCTCGACTGGATCTGTCCCGGCTCCCATCTCGTCGATTAACACGAGCGCGGGGAGTGAGAGGTGATGGTCCATGGCCACAATGTTGGTGATGTGACCAGAAAATGTTGAGATGTTAGCTGCGATCGATTGTTCATCGCCGATGTCAGCGAACACCGTGCGGAAGACCGTAGCCGAGGCGCCAACTGCTGCTGGTATATGTAACCCGGCCTGAGCCATCAGCACCAGTAACCCGGTGGTCTTGAGCGCTACCGTCTTTCCCCCTGTGTTCGGACCCGTGATAACAAGTGCCGTGGTCGGGGGCGTCACTGATAGGCCCACGGGAACCGGCTCGTTCTCAACCAGCGTGTTGCCGAGCCGCTGTCGCACGGCTGGGATTAGCAGCGGGTGTCTTGCCTCTGGCAGTTCGATCCGGGTGTCCGCTGATAGCGCGAGTGGAACACCGTCTACCAGACGTGAGAAGGCAGCCCGAGCCTGAATGACGTCGATCTTAGTTGCTGCTTTGATTGTGTGCTGCAAGTCAAGGGCCCGCTTCCGAATCGCATCTGACAGTTTCAGTAAGATGCGACGAACTTCGTCCGCTTCATTCTTCTCGAGTGCAACGATGTCGTTGTTGATCTCGACCGTGCTGAGCGGTTCGAGAAAGAGACTAGCGCCGCTGCCTGAGTTGCCATGCACGATTCCTGGTATCGCGCCGCGGTGCTCGGCCCGCACCACCAGGACGAAACGACCCGATCGTTCCGTGACGATCTGTTCCTGCAGGTAGCGAGACGTATCCTTACCGCGCAGATATGACTCGAGTGTGCTTCTAAGACGGTCTCGCTGTTTGCGCAGCCGGTCACGGATGGTTTGAAGTTCCCGTGTGGCGTTGTCAACGATGAGCCCAGCTGAATCGATGGTTGTTCGGATCTGATCAACTTCGCGTTCGAACGACTGACAATCCTCAAGCACGGTTCGCAACGAGAGGTAAGAGCCGCCGGTCGCTTGGTTCACCGCGGTGCGGACATCGACGATCGACGAGAGAAAATCAGCGAGGCCGATGAGCTGCATGCCTTCGAGTGGGCGGCCTTTAATTGCAAGACCGGCAAGGATTTTTTCAAGATCGTCCGGGGCTTGCAGAGCGAACGGATCGTTCGCTTTCAAGAAGGCTACGCACTCGGTGGTTGCAGTCTGCGCAGCCTGTACACTCCTTGGTTCGACAAGCGGGCGCAGTTTGGAAAGTTCGGTGATGCCGAGGGGGGTTAGCGCGAAGCTCTGCACCACTTCAACGATCCGGTCGAACTCAAGGACTCTCAGCGCGCTTTCATGCATGCTCATGTTTAATGATGTCACTAGCGGCTAGTCTAAGTGATTGATGATGCTGGCCATTGCCGCCGCACCAAACCCGTTGTCGATGTTTACGACTGCGATCCCGGCCGCGCAGCTGTTGAGCATCGCCAGGAGTGCGGTCAGCCCGCCGAAACTGGCACCATAGCCGACACTGGTTGGTACCGCGATGACCGGCACCCGAACCAGTCCACCGATAACACTCGGCAGTGCACCCTCCATGCCGGCGACCGCAATGATGACGCGCGCCGCGTCGAAGCGCACCCGCTCCGCCAGCATGCGGTGCAGGCCGGCGACGCCCACATCGTAGAGTGGATCGACCCGGTTACCGAGTGTCTCGGCGGCAACACGTGCCTCTTCGGCAACAGGCAGGTCAGACGTGCCGGCGGCGGCCACCAGGATCGTTCCGTGTCCCGTAGGCTCGATGTCCGTACCACGGGTAATGGCCCTCGCTGTGTCGTGAAAACGCGCATCCGGCACAACCGCTTGCACAGCAGCGTAAGCGGCTTCGTTCGTTCGGGTGACCAACAGAGTGTGACCAGCGGCGACGATCCGCTCCGCGATTGCGGCGATCTGAGCCGATGTCTTTCCGGCACCGAAGATTACTTCCGGAAATCCTTGGCGAATGGTGCGGTGGTGATCCAACCGAGCGAACCCAAGATCCTCGAATGGGATTTGCCGCAACATTTCCACTAGCCGCACCTGAGCGTCGTCGATGGTGAGCACACCGCGTTCGACATCCTCGAGGATCGCGCGAACCTGCTGATTATTCATGCCACAGTTTGGCAGGAGGGGACGGCTGGTTGTTTGACTTAACGACCCAGTGATGTGTACCGTGAGTGGTCAAATTTGTTCCGTCGACCACCGCCCGATGTTCTCACCCCAAGCTCTCGTCCTTGGATTCTACTTCGCCATCCTCATCTGTTTGAGTGTGTACGGCGTTCATCGAACCTACCTCGTGTATCTTTATACAAGATATCGGAGGAACGTGCCGGCATCAGGTGATCGCAAGACGGGTAACGAATTGCATCGAGCCCTCCCTTATGTCACTGTTCAGCTTCCCATCTACAACGAGATGTACGTCGCCGAACGGCTGATCAGCGCGGTTGCGGCGTTTGATTATCCGCCGACACGCCTTGAGATTCAGGTATTGGACGACTCAACGGATGAAACGTGCCAGATCGCCCAGCGGGCGGTCGAGCATTGGGTAAAGCGCGGCCGGGACATCCACTATCTCCCACGTCGCCTACGAACGGGCTTTAAGGCTGGAGCACTGGCAGCCGGCTTGCGACACGCGAAAGGTGAGCTCATCGCCATTTTTGACGCAGACTTCGTGCCGTCACCAGATTTCCTCCGCCGGTCCGTACCCGCGTTTATTGATCCGCACATCGGCATGGTGCAGGCTCGTTGGGAGCATCTCAATCGTGACTATTCACTGCTGACCCGCGTGCAAGCGATGTTACTGGATGCGCACTTCGTCTTGGAACACGGCGCCCGCAATAGGGCGGGTTGTTTCTTTAATTTCAATGGAACCGCTGGTATCTGGCGACGGGTGGCGATTGAATCGGCTGGTGGTTGGCACCACGACACGCTGACTGAGGATCTGGATCTGAGCTATCGTGCACAGCTTGAGGGTTGGCGATTTCGTTTTCTGCCGGACGTGCCCGCGCCGGCCGAGCTTCCAGTCGAGGTGAACGCTTTTAAGGTCCAGCAACACCGATGGGTAAAGGGTTCGGTCCAGACCTGCCGTAAGCTGCTTCCTGCGGTTCTACGGGCCGAGTTGCCGGGCCGGATCAAGTTAGAAGCTGCCTTGCATCTGACGGCGAACTTCAACTACCTGCTGATGACTGCACTCGCGCTGGTTGTGGTGCCCGTTCTCTTCATCCGCCAGTCTATGGAGATGAATGGTTTATTGCTGGTCGAGTTGCCATTATTCGGTGCTGCCACACTGTCCGTCGTGAACTTCTACGCGGTCAGCCAGCGCGAGCTTCGAGCGGATTGGTTGGCTCGGCTCAAGTACATTCCGGCCCTAATAGCACTTGGGATCGGGCTATCAGTCAACAATACAAGGGCGGTGCTCGGGGCGCTTTCAGCGAGCCGTGGTGACTTCGCCCGCACACCGAAGTACGGGGTTACTCAAAGGTCAGACGGCTGGACGACGAAACGGTATCGTCAGATGGGGCAGATGCAGCCCTTCGTCGAGATTGGATTGGGTTTTTACTTTACCGCGGCCGTGCTCTACGCGGTCTCCGTTGGAATGCTTGCCTCCTTACCGTTTTTGATGCTCTTTCAGATGGGATTCTTGTTCACCGGGCTGCTATCGCTCGCACAGCAGACCAACGTCACCGGGCTGCTCTTTCGAGCGCACATTCCCTGGCGGCGGTTCTGGCGAGCGACCACGTGATCAAGTTCGAGATTTACGGCATGATCGTCGAGTCCGGTTATTCTGAAGATTCAGTACCTTCCGAGTAGATGTCATGACAACTATCACCAACCCGACAGGCGGTCTCGAAGCGGTTGTAGCCGCATCTTCGACGATTTGTTACCTGGACGGGGAGCGTGGAGTCCTGGCTTACTGTGGTCACGATATCCACGATCTTGCCCGTTACGCGACTTTTGAGGAAGTGTGCCATCTTCTCTGGTACCGACGACTACCGACCAGAGCCGAGCTGGGCGATATACAGTCGCAGCTGGTTTCTGGCCGCTCACTTTCGGAGCCGGTCCTACGCTTGATCCGGTCACTGCCGCTCGGAAATGCCATGGACAGCGTGCGAACGCTGATCTCATCGCTCGCGCACTTCGATCCGGAAGCAGAAGATCATTCGCCGGCGGCACGCGACCGAAAGGCTGTGCGTCTGACGGCACAGATCGGCAGCGTGGTTGCAACCTATGGACGCATGGCAGCCGGTGGCGGGCCGATCGAGCCTGACCCGACGCTCAGTCAGGCGGCGAATTTCCTCTTGATGCTGACGGGTGAACGGCCGAGCGCCGTCGAGACACGTGCATTCGACGTTGCTCTCATTCTTCACGCGGACCACGAGTTCAACGCGTCAACTTTCGCGGTGCGAGTGACCGCAGCGACTCTTAGCGACATCCACTCGGCCGTTGTTTCTGGAATCGGTGCGCTGAAGGGACCGCTGCACGGCGGTGCGAATGCCGAGGTGATGAAAATGTTGCTGGCGATTGGCGAGGATGCCAACGATCAGCGAGTTGACGATGTCATCCGAGGGATGTTGGCCAGAAAGGAAAGGATCCCAGGGTTTGGGCACCGCGTGTATCGCACTGTAGATCCGCGGGCGACGCACCTCCGTCGGATGTCGCAGGAGGTAGGGGAGCGAGTTGGGAACCGTCGGTGGTTCGAGATATCGGAGCGCATCGAGGCGTTCATGAAGGCGGAGAAAAAGATTGACGCGAACGTCGATTTCTATTCAGCCTCTATGTACTACCTGCTCGGCATTCCGATAGAGCTGTTCACGCCGATCTTTGCCGTCAGTCGGATGGCCGGTTGGACCGCGCACGCGCTCGAACAGTATGCAAACAATCGCTTAATCCGCCCGCGCGCCGAGTACATCGGTCCGGAGCACCCTCGAACCTTCGTTCCGCTCGATGACCGATAGAGCTTCTGGCCGGCACTGTCCCACGAAGCCTGTGAGACTAGCTATAAGCCTCGGAGGTTTACTAGCGTTCCATGTTCAGAAAAACCCATTTAATTTTGTAGAGATGAAATTAGCTTAAACGGATTGGTGCACGAGCCCTTGGAGAGCCCACAGGTAGGACGCCGCACAAAAAGATAAGTTGGTTTTGTAGAAATGTGGAATATTGGCACGCTAACGGAATCCAGCTAGTGCCGCTATAATTGAAAACAGTAGCACCTCTCGTCGATGGATCATCTTCACATCCGCAACTTCTCTATCATCGCGCATATCGATCACGGCAAGTCAACTCTGGCGGATCGGTTTCTCGAGCTTACGGGAGCGCTGCGCCCACGGGAGATGGAGTCACAAGTCCTCGATAGCATGGACCTGGAGCGTGAGCGCGGCATCACGATCAAGGCACAGACCGTTCGGCTCTCCTATATCGCGGCGGATGGTCAAACTTACGCTCTCAACCTGATTGACACGCCTGGGCATGTCGATTTTTCGTACGAGGTTACCCGCTCGCTGGCGGCATGCGAAGGCGCGTTACTATTGGTGGACGCATCGCAGGGGGTCGAGGCGCAAACGGTTGCCAATGCCTATCTCGCTGTTGACCACAATCTAGAAATCATTCCGATCGTCAACAAGATAGACCTTCCTGGCGCGCAAGTCGAAGAGACGGCTCGACAGATCAAGGAGCTCGTCGGCCTCGATTCATCCACCGCCATCCAGGCGAGCGCGAAAGAGGGCATCGGCACACGCGACATCCTCGAGGCAGTGGTTGAACGATTTCCCCCACCGCAAGGTGTTTCAGACGCCCCACTCAAAGCGCTGATCTTCGACTCTTGGTACGACGAGTACCGTGGAGTCATCGTGCTCATACGGGTCGTGGATGGTGTAATTCGGCGGAAGACCACGATCCGACTCATGGCCGCTGCCCAGAGCTATGAGGTTGAACAGGTCGGGACGTTTACACCGAAGCCTCTTATTGTCGATGAACTCGGCGTTGGCGAGGTCGGTTTCGTCATCGCTGGCATCAAACAGCCCAGAGACGCCAAAATTGGTGACACGATTACAGAGGCCGCGAGACCGACTGCGCAACCGTTCCCAGGCTTCAAAGAAATAAAACCGATGGTCTTTGCCGGACTTTATCCGGTCGAAGGCCATCAATATTCTGAACTTAGTGAAGCTTTGGAGAAGCTGCGTCTCAACGATTCCGCCTTCTTCTTTGAGCCCGAGACTTCCGAGGCGCTTGGGTTCGGGTTTCGGTGTGGTTTCCTTGGCCTACTGCATATGGAAATCGTGCAGGAGCGTCTCGAACGCGAATTTGATATGGACCTGGTCACGACCGCTCCTGGGGTGTTGTATCGGGTGACGACGACCGATGGCAAAATCATAGAGATTGACAGTCCATCCAAACTGCCGGATACGGGCCGCATCGCGATGGTCGAAGAGCCGGCAATCACTGCGATGATTCTGACTCCTGCGGATCACGTCGGCGCCATCCTTAAGCTGTGCCAAGAGAAGCGCGGCGTTCAGAAAAACCTCGAGTATTACGCATCCAATCTGGTGAGGATTTCCTATGAGCTGCCGTTCAACGAAGTTGTCCTCGACTTCTACGACCGGCTCAAGACAATTTCTCGCGGCTACGCGTCGCTCGACTATCATGTGACGGGGTACTGGGAATCGCCTCTCGTCAGGCTCGACCTGCTTGTTAACGGGGAACCGGTTGACGCGCTGTCAGTTATCGTACATCGTGACATGGCCTATGCGCGTGGACGAGCCCTCGCCAGCAAAATGCGGAAACTGATTCCGCGGCAAATGTTCGAAGTAGCCATCCAGGCCGCAGTGGGCACACGCGTCATCGCACGTGAGACAGTGCGGGCTCTTCGAAAGAACGTGCTCGCGAAGTGCTACGGGGGAGACATTTCTCGCAAACGAAAGCTGTTGGAGAAACAGAAAAAAGGCAAGCGTCGTATGAAGCGGGTTGGGCAGGTCGAGATTCCACAGGAGGCGTTTCTGGCCGTACTCAAGGTGGACGGTAAATGACCGTACAGGTGTCATTCAAGAAGTCAACGGCCAGAGAATATTTCGAATCGATCGTTATCGCAGTGATTCTGGCTTTGTTCATTCGCACGTGGGTCGTGCAGGCGTTCAAGATTCCGACCGGCTCGATGGAGCAGAATCTGCTCATTGGTGATCACCTACTCGTGAACAAGTTCGTCTTTGGTCCGACGAAGAGCGAGGCGGAGCGGTTCTTGCTGCCAATGGGTTCGGTCGAGCGTGGAGATATCGTTGTGTTCAAGTACCCGGACGATCCTGAGCGGGACTTTATCAAGCGTGTCATAGGACTCCCAGGCGAAATGCTTGAGATCAGCGACAAGCGAATCGTCATCAATGGAAAGCGGCTCAATGAGCCTTACCTGCGGAACCAGGTCCCAACCGTCCGCCGCGACCTAGGGACAGTTGCAGGACGTGACAACTACGGCCCGGTCACGGTTCCGGCAGGGCACTATTTTGTGATGGGGGACAACCGCGACAATTCACAGGATAGCCGATTTTGGGGGCCGCTTCCAAGAAATTATCTAAAGGGAAGAGCGATGATGGTGTACTGGTCGTACGAAGCTGGACCCGAACTGATCCCAGAAGGCGGTCTCGGCGCGGCGGTTCGACGCCTTTCGTCGGTCGTTGTCCATTTCTTTACGCGCACGCGGTGGGATCGAATGTTCCAGCAGGTCCTTAACCACAGGATCTTTCAGGATGCGTGCAGTCAGTCAGTTCTGACTCGTTACCTTAATCCTTCATGCCATCAGGGTTCACGCCGAGCCGGCGTATCTGAGGCGCCAATAATTTCAAGCTCGACTCCTGGAGATAGTAGGCAAGAGCTTTAACCTCTCTGAAAACAGGATCTCCGAGCGTTCGAATCCGCATACCGTTGACCTAAATGTATGTTGACGCAAGTTGAGCAAGTGGCCTTTGTGGGGTGCTCCCGCACAAAACTCGGTTGTTGAATATTTGGAGGTCCGTTAGGAAATCCAAGTTCAGGCGGATGTCGATCCGTGAGGTGTGGGTGGCGTCCGCTTTCCGAATAGCGCTGTGCCAACTCTCACCATCGTGGCACCTTCCGCGACGGCCACTTCAAGGTCGTGGCTCATGCCCATCGACAGCTCACGGAGATGGTCTGGTGCCACACCATCTCGTTGCAGTTCCAACGCGAGCTGGCGGAGTCGTTCGAAATACGGGCGCGCATGTTCCGGATCCTCTGACCATGGGGGCAACATCATCAGCCCAGCGACGCATGCCGCCTGGCATCTTGCTGCAGCATCGAAGATGTTCCGTGTCTCGGCCTCCGACGCACCATGCTTCGTAGTTTCTCCCGAGAGGTTCACTTGAATCAGGAGTTGTGGGGCCACGCTCTTGACGGCCGCGACTTCGTCGATCCTCTCGAGGAGCGAAACGCTATCAACTGAGTGAATCCAGGCGAAGGCCCCAACGGCTAGGCGCGCCTTGTTCGACTGCAAGTGACCAACGAGATGCCAGTTGATTTGCGGCTTGGTTGATCGACTGATTTTCTGTAACGCTTCTTGCACCCGGTTCTCTCCGAAGTCCTTGAGACCGGCGGCGAATGCGGCGTGCACATGCTCTATCGGGACGGTCTTCGATACTCCTATGAGGCGCACCTGGTGGGGGTGTCGGCCGGCAGCGGTCGCGGCTCGCGCGATGCGCTGGCGGACCACAGCCAGGTTGCGGGCGATGTTGATCTTGAGCGCTGGGTCTGTTGGGGGAACCGGTATCACGAGTTGTAGTAAGACACTAACGTCCGAGCCTGTTGAGTTGCTTCCGCGTCTGGGCAGCAAATTCTCCGGCGGGTTCGATCCCAAGGTAGCGCCTGAACTCCAGTATGGCAGCGTCCGGCTGGTTCTGTCGCAAGAGACTCAGGCCGAGCCAGTAGTAGGCAGGGCCGTAATTTCTGGCGTTCTTAATAGCTTCCTCGAAAAGCCGCTGCGCGTCGACTGCGTTATCGGTATCGAGTAAGATGATCCCGCGGCTGACCTCGTCTTTGGCTTGAGACCGTCCAGCCTCGAGTTTGGTGAGGGTAATCCGGATTGCTTCTTCGTGCGCCGCCATAGTGTTTTCGGTTTGATTCTGTTTCCTGTAGATGTTGGCCAGACCGTAATAGGCGGCCGCGTAGTCCGGTTTGATCTCTAGCGCTTGCCTGAACGCCAACTCTGCTTCCGTAAACCGGCCTAGTTCTGTATAGGCCACGGCCAGATTGAAGTAGCACCCCACGCACCTGGCGCTCAACCCTAGGGTCTGGTTGAAGCGTTCGACCGCGGCCGTAAAATCCCCCTCCCGATTGGCATCGACGCCGGCCGAAAAGATCAAGGAGAGCTCCTGGCGTTGCACGGCATCCGAGAGCCAAGTGGCAACGTACCTACCAGGCTCTAAGGCAAAGTTGACACCAACAGTGCGGCCTGACCGGATGCGGACACGGAAAACCTCGCTGCCAAGTTCGGCTTTCTCAGCGGTGATGGTGTAAAAACCAGAAGCTAGCCCAGTTTGCTTGTATCGACCGTCTGATTCGGTCTCGATCTCAAACCGTTCCAATGTGGTGCTTAAATCGTTCACGATCACCCGAGCACCGCCGATTGCGTGTCCCTGTTGATCGACGACAGTACCCCGAATGATTCCGGTCTCCGCTGACTGCGACAGGGCTGGGCTGCTTAAGCACAGAAGGGGTATGCTGCTCGCTGCCAGGTAGAACACCCACGAAAACACTGATGCAGAAAACTTCAATTGCAACACCCTGCCAAGTTTACACTACGTTCTTGGGTCCAACCTTCACTAGGAATTGCTCCACGTCAGACAGGTCGTGTGTTATCGGTGCCGGTGGAAGTGAGGCCAAAAAACGTTGGCCGTAGCCCTTGGTCTGGACACGTGGGTCGAGCAACGCTAGTACTCCCCGGTCACTCCGGTGCCGAATCAGCCGCCCAAGGCCCTGCAGCAAAGTGAGAATGGCAAGAGGTATCTGATAATCGATGAATGCATTGCCACCATTCGCTAGGATTGCCTCGATCCGAGCGGCCGTGATGGGATCTCCTGGTGGCGCAAATGGCAACTTGTCGATTACGACGCAGCTCAGGGCGTCACCAGACACATCGACTCCCTGCCAGAAGCTGGCCGTGGCAAGCAATACGGCGTGTGGCGTTGTCTTGAACTCGCGCAACAACACTGTGCGCGGTGCAGACCCCTGGACCAACAGTGGATAGGAGAGCGAATGTTTGAGCAAACGTTGGACCTCTCGTAGAGTGACATAGCTAGTGAACAGGACAAAAGCCCGGCCCCTGGAGACCTTCAGGAGACCGGTGAGCTCGTGGGCAACGGCTTCGGGGAAGGCCTGGCTTCGCGGGTCAGGCATCCGTCTTGGCAGATACAACACAGCTTGCTCACGGAAGTCGAATTCTGAGGGTAGTCGCACCTCGTGGGCGCCGTGCGCACCGAGTCGTCCACGAACGTAGTCGAAGGATTCATCGACGGTTAGTGTGGCAGAAGTGAGGACGCTGCCCTCCCTGCGGTCAAGCACCAACTCGCGGACGACGGCTGAGACGTCGATGGGTGACGCCTTCAGAAACACACCTTTACGCCGAACCTCCAGGAAGTAAACGAAGTCGGCGTCACCTATTTCCAGGAGGAAGTTGAGTTGATCGCGCAGCTCAACCGTCCGACGACCGAACGCCAGGGTGTCCTCTGAGGACTTGTCGAGAGACAACAACGCGCGCGACAGATCCTCGAGATGCCGTACCAGCCGTCGTCCTGGCTCCACGACCGGTGCAAGGTTCTCGGCTGTCAGACGCGCGCGGTCACTGGGTAGACCGAGTAGCAACAGTTCCGCGAAGAATACGCGTGTCTGTGCTTGTGTACAGTCGAGCAGTCGGTTTACTTCGTCTCGGGTGGTTGCGTCGGCCGCCAGTTCCGTGCCTAACACTCGCCGGCCGTCGCGGACAAATTCGCCAAGGCGATGGTTGCTAATCGAGATACCAAAGTACTGGGTCGCCACATTTTCAAGTTGGTGCGCCTCGTCGATCACTGCGTGGGTGCAGGCCGGAATGACCTCGCCGTAAGCGCTTTGCCGCACCGACGCGTCGGCGCAGAGCAGATGATGGTTGACTATGACCAAATCGGATTCCGCCGCACGCTGCCGCATCTTGGTAACGAAGCAGTCCTGGTACTGTGGGCACTCGGTGCCAATGCAGTTCTCTGCGGCCGCGGAGATGTCGTTCCATCGTGCGAAGTCGTCCGGTAGGTCTTCGACTTCTGATCGATCCCCGGTTTCCGTCTGCCGTGCCCACTCAGACAGCATTTCCAGATAGCCCTGTTCTGCAGTTGTTAATGGTTCGTCGCTGCTCCGCAGCGCGTCGAACAGATGCAGACAGAGGTAATTCCCACGGCCCTTCATATAAGTGGCTGAGAACGGGACGGTGAGAGCCTTTCGCAACGCGGGCAGATCTTTGTAGTAGATCTGATCCTGGAGGTTTTTGGTGCCGGTTGATACCAGCACGCGGTGTTGACTCAAGATGGCGGGAACCAGATAGGCGAGCGTCTTACCTGTGCCGGTTCCAGCTTCGGCCAGGAGCACACCGCCGTCGGCAAAGATGTCGGATACTGCAGCCGCCATTTGCCGTTGGCTCTCGCGCGCCTCGAAGGCAGGCAGGGCCTCCGCAAGCGGGCCGTTATCCGCAAACGCGTCGGAAACCAGAGCTTTTAGTTCCTCGGTTCCTGGTACAGCGGGAACTTTCTGCACAGAGCCTCGACTTCGGCGCGGACCATGCTCACAACCCGATCGTCCTCTGGTGCCGCCAGGACCCGGCCGATGAACGCTCCGATCTGGTCCATTTCCGGTTCGGTCATGCCGCGCGTCGTGACCGCCGGCGTTCCAAGCCTGATGCCGCTTGCTACCATCGGCGGGTTCTTGTCGAATGGGATCGCGTTCTTGTTGACGGTAATGGACGCTAGGCTAAGCGAGTCTTCGGCCATCTTGCCTGTGATTCCCTGAGAGAACACATCGACTAAGAGGAGATGTGTGTCGGTGCCGCCGCTGACCAGACGAAAACCGCTTGCCTCAAGACATGACGCCAAACGCCGTGCGTTGGCGACCACTTGACGCTGATAGTCGGCGAAATGTGGCTCAGCTGCTTCCTTAAGGCATACGGCCTTTGCCGCGATAACGTGCATTAAAGGTCCACCCTGGACCCCTGGAAAGAGAACCCGATTTAGGTTTTTGGCATGGATTTCACGGCAAAGTACCAGCCCGCCGCGAGGTCCGCGGAGCGTCTTGTGAGTAGTAGTTGTCACGAAATCTGAGTGGGGGACCGGACTCGGGTGTATGCCAGTAGCTACCAGGCCAGCGATGTGGGCCATGTCGGTGACCATAGTGGCTCCGACATCTGAGGCGATCTCGCCGATGCGTGCGAAGTCGATGATCCGAGGATATGCACTGGCTCCGACCATAATCATTTTCGGTGTGTGCTCGCGTGCCAGGCGACCGAGTTCCTCGTAGTCGATGCGCTCGTCCTCCCGACGGACGCCGTATGGCACGATCGAATAAAGTTTCCCAGAGAAATTCAACGGATGGCCGTGGGTTAGATGGCCGCCGTGGGCCAGGTCCATCCCGAGCACGGTATCCCCTGGCTCGAGCAGTGCAAAGTACACTGCCATATTTGCCTGGGTGCCCGAATGAGGCTGCACGTTTGCATGTTCAGCTCGGAAGAGCACCTTCGCTCGTTCGATAGCTAAAGACTCGGCGTTATCGACGAACTCACAGCCACCGTAGTAGCGACGTCCAGGATACCCTTCAGCGTACTTGTTCGTGAGGACCGATCCCACAGTTTCCATTACAGCGGCGCTCACGAAGTTTTCCGACGCGATCAGCTCTAGTCCGGAGTTTTGCCGAATGATCTCGTCGTGGATCGCCTGTGCGACCTCAGGGTCTGTCTCGGTAACGCTTCGTCGTCGATTGGTGATGACGGACTCGACTGGATTCGTCATCTCGTCCTCTCGGGCCTACCGTCGACTCCTGGATCTTGGTCGGTTTCGATCGCCGAGATCTTATCGACGCGGCGCTTATGGCGCCCGCCCCTAAATGGTGTCGATAGAAACGCATCGATAATATCGAGCACGCGATCACTGGACAGCAGTCGGGCACCCAGCGTCAGGATGTTGGCATCGTTGTGTTCCCGGCTGAGCCGCGCCGTCTCGGCATCGGTGGCGGGTGCTGCCCGCACTCCCTGGACCTTATTGGCTGCGATCGCCATGCCGAGGCCGCTTCCGCAAATAAGGATGCCCCGGTCGAATGAGCCGGAAGCGACCCGCTGCGCGACCCTCAGCGCATAGTCTGGATAATCGACCGGTGCTTCGGAGTCAGCGCCGAAGTCTTCGTAGGTCAGACAGCGATCATCGAGCGCCTGTTTAACATGCGCTTTGAGCGCCACACCTGCGTGATCTGCCCCGAGCGCGATGCGCATAATGAAATTGTACACTAGTCGCAGTCCAAAACTGACTCACAGTGTTGTTGCCACACGATACGAATGAGACGCGTTGCCCGTAATGTCTTGCGCTGCGACGACTCTGAAGCATGGCTGTTCGGTTGCGTGGTAGTAACTTGTGACCGTGATATAGTTTTTCTGAGCCGCTAGGGGTATCCCGAGTGGGGGTTGAGATACGACCCTTGGAACCTGATCCGGTTTAAACCGGCGTAGGGAGCGCGGCGCACCTCCCCCGCCCTCCGATTCAGAAATTGATGCCTGACTGGCGTCCCAATCCGCGCCTGGAGTGTTAGCAATGGCCAGCCCAGCTTCTGAAACACCTCCGACGACAACTGACTACGGCACGGCATTTCCAAACTCTCGTAAGGTCCACGTCGAAGGCGCACGTGTGCGTGTACCGATGCGAGAAATCACGTTGTCAGGTGGCACGCCAGCGGTCCGTGTATACGACACGAGTGGTCCGGCCTGTGCCGAGGTCGGTGTTGGGCTACCGGTGCTGCGACGGGAATGGATCGAAGAGCGCGGTGACGTTGTTACGGTTCGATCGAGGGACGTCGTGACGAAGAGCGACGAACGGATTTCGGCATCACCCCGCCGGTCCGTGCTGCGGGGAATCAATCCAGTGACCCAAATGCACTACGCACGCAAGGGCATAGTCACGCCAGAGATGGAGTTCGTTGCGTTGCGCGAATGTTTTACCCCGGAGTTCGTTCGCGACGAGGTTGCGCGTGGTCGCGCAATCATCCCAGCTAATATCAACCACCCCGAACTTGAGCCGATGGCGATCGGACGCCGTTTCCTTGTGAAGATTAATGCGAACATCGGGAACTCGGCGGTAAGTTCGTCGATTGCAGAAGAAGTAGAGAAACTCCAATGGGCAACACTGTGGGGTGCCGACACCGCCATGGATTTATCGACTGGCGACAACATCCACGAGACACGCGAGTGGATCCTTCGCAATGCCCCGGTGCCGATCGGTACAGTTCCGATCTATGAGGCTCTGGAAAAGGTCGGTGGTCGTCCGGAAGACCTCACCTGGAAGATCTATCGAGACACACTGATCGAGCAGGCAGAACAGGGTGTCGACTACTTTACTGTCCACGCTGGAGTCCTGCTTCGATACATACCACTCACGGCAAAGCGAGTGACGGGCATCGTGTCACGTGGTGGGGCGATCGTCGCGAAGTGGTGCCTGGCTCATCATCAGGAAAATTTCCTTTACAGCCACTTCCGTGAGATCTGCGAGATCATGAGGGCCTACGACGTCTCGTTCTCTCTTGGGGATGGTTTGCGGCCAGGTGCGATCGCCGATGCCAACGACGAGGCACAGTTTGCCGAGTTAGCGACACAGGGGGAGTTGACGAAAATCGCCTGGGAGTACGACGTGCAGGTAATGAATGAGGGCCCCGGACACGTTCCGATGCATCTCATCAAAGAGAACATGGAAAAGCAGCTCGAGTGGTGTCAGGAGGCGCCGTTCTATACGCTGGGCCCGCTGACCACTGACGTTGCACCCGGTTACGACCACATCACCTCGGCCATTGGCGCGGCGATGATTGGATGGTATGGCACCGCGATGCTTTGCTATGTCACACCGAAAGAGCATTTGGGGCTACCAAATCGGGAAGACGTCAAGGCCGGGGTTGTCGCTTACAAGATTGCGGCTCATGCGGCTGATCTTGCGAAGGGTCACCCGAGGGCGCAGGAATTAGATGACGCGCTTTCGAAAGCGCGGTTCGAGTTCCGGTGGGACGATCAGTTTAATCTGTCGCTCGATCCGGTAACCGCGCGCTCGTATCACGACGAGACGCTACCGGCTGACGGCTCCAAGGTGGCGCACTTCTGTTCGATGTGCGGGCCGAAGTTCTGCAGTATGGAGCTGACCCAGCAGTTGCGTGAGTTTGCCGCTGACCGCGGACTGATCGAGGATGAGGCAGTCGAGGCCGGTCTAAAAGAGAGGTCTGAGGAATTCCGTAAGCGTGGAGAAATTTACGTCGCGACCGAGCAATGAAGTTTCAACCCTAACGCTCGCCAGGTGGGGCCGGCACGATCTGAATGACGGTCCGGAATCTTTCCGGCGAGGCTCCAAGTGTGGGGTTCAGATAGCCGGTCAATCTATTCCAAGTGTAATCCTTGATCGTTACACCGGGAGGGAACGCCATCGACTGCTCACGGAATCGACCGATCCTGAAGATGTGAGTGGGAGGAGCGTTAAAAACTCGGTCGCCCCGCTCGTCGAGAACCTTTGAGTAGTACTGCAATAGGTCAGAATAGACGGCGTTAGTCCCAAAGAGGTAGTAACGCTGGCCATGCCCTGCGTCGTACGACGTTAGGTAGACTGCGTTCGGAAAAATTGGGAACCCGAGTGTAGCCTCAGTGGGAGGAACATCGATCGCTGCGGTTTCAGAGATTTGCACGGCAGCTCGTAGTGTCGGTGTTACAGCAGTGCTGAGAGCGATCAGGATCGCTGGTCCGAGGCGCCAGGCGGTCACAGCCACGAGCTAATTATATGCTAGCTTCCGAGTTGCTCGATTTCTGTGAAGCGGAACGCGATTGGGTTATTGAGACTGCAACCGCGCTCGCCAGGTTGGAATCACCAACTCAAGAGAAGACGGCGGTCGACCGTTGTGGTTCTGAGCTCGGCCAACGGCTTGAGGCAATCGGCGCCACAGTTGAAACGTTCGCACGCGACGAGACAGGCAACCCAGTGCGGGCAAGATTCGGAAATGGCGAAGCGCAATTGTTACTACTCGGCCATTTCGATACCGTCTGGCCTGTCGGCCAGTTGGATCGCATGCCGGTACAACAAATCGGCGGGCGTTTGCATGGGCCAGGCGTGTTCGACATGAAAGCCGGAATCGCTCTCGGCATGCTAGCTGCTCGTGCCCTGTTACAGCTTGGACTAACCCCTCGTAAGACACTCACGATGCTCTTAACCGCGGACGAAGAGCGCGGCAGCGCATCGTCCCGAGCACTCGTTGAGGCTGAGGCGCAGCGCAGCGACGCCGTACTGGTCCTCGAGCCGTCGTTGCCAGGGGGAGCGCTCAAGACCAGCCGGAAAGGGAGTGGCGTGTTCGAACTGACGGTACACGGTATCGCGGCGCACGCCGGTGTCGATCCAGCCAAGGGTGCAAGCGCTATCCATGAGTTGGCTGAGCAGATCGTTGAAGTGTCTGCGCTCCAGGACCTCGATCGCGGCGTTTCAGTTAATGTCGGGTTCGTCGAAGGGGGCAGTCAGCCAAATGTCGTAGCGGAACGCGCGAGAGCTGTGATCGATGCACGAGTCGCAACCGCGGAAGATGCCTCAAGAATCGAAGCCGCGCTCCGAGCCCTGCTTCCCCACCGATCTGGTGCCGAGCTTGATGTTAACGGGGGTTTCTTGAGGCCGCCGTTCGAACGAACTGAGGCTGTGATCAACCTGTACAAGATAGCGCGTGAGGTGGCGGCTGAATTGGGTCACGATCTCGGTGAGGGGACGACTGGTGGCGGCTCGGATGGCAATCTGACCGCGGCGCTCGGCGTGCCCACGTTGGACGGTCTTGGAGCAATTGGTGACGGTGCCCATGCGCTCCACGAACACGTTGAGATCGCGAAGCTGCCATGGCGGTCAGCTTTAATCGCCGGTTTAATCAATCGACTAGACGAGGCGTAAGATCAAATGAAGTAAGGACAACGATAGAGAACACCGGGAGATGGGACGCCGCGCACCCGCGTGACTAAGCTCCTCTCCTCCGACTTTTTATCCCGGATCCAGAATGAGCATGACCCGTTGAACCGCCCTGTTATGGAGGGGTAGGATGGTTTCTACCTCAACAGCGTCATGACGAAGTCTGAGACACCACGGTCCTGTTCTAAGGTTGGCTGAGCTAGTTACTGCTGGTGATCGGCTAGCTCTTAGGCAGTCAGACCGGCTTGAACTTCACATTTATGATGATTGGCGTGATGAGCATTGGGTTCTACTGATTCTCTGGTTGGACCTTCTGAAGACATATCAAACCTAGCCTATCGTTCCGGAACAGCCATTGCATCAAATGACCGCGAAGCCAGAGTGTGTTTATCAATAAAGCAAGAACCTTCGGCTCGGCTTCGCCATTGCAGTCTGGAGCATCGCTCAGCGTTGGATAGTTTGGCGCCAGTAGTCCAGTAGCTCGAGGAGCGTCTGCTCAAGTGGGATCGTAGGGTTCCAGCCAAGCTCGTTAGTGATCCGGTCGGGGTTGCCGAGGAGCAACGGATTATCTTGTGGTCGGAAACGGTTCGGATCGACCTGAATTCGGATCTCAACGGTCGAGTAACGCTTGAGACCATTCAGGACATCTCTGATCTGAGGCGCTCGTCCAGTACAGACGTTGTAGGCTCGGCCCGGCACCGCGCGAGCCATTAAGGCCTGGTAGGCACCCACGGTGTCTCGAACATCGATAAGGTCACGCCGTGCGTCGAGGTAACCAACTTTGATGACTGGCTCTTGTTGATCTACTTCGATCCGAGCGACTTGATGGGCGAAGCTCGACGCGGCGTACGATGGCTCCTGACCCGGGCCGATGTGGGTGAACGCACGAGCCAGGAGCACTGCCTGACCTTCCTCGGCAACGCGCTGGCCGAGCATCTCTTGGGCGAGCTTGCTCAGGCCGTATGGGCTGACGGGACCGAGGGCATCGTCCTCTGTGATCGCGCGAGTCGAGGGTCCGTACACTAAGGCGGAACTGGGGATAAGGATTCTGGGCGTAAGACCAGATCGGCTGACCGCGTCGAGGAGATGTTTCGTGCCGCTAACGTTGGCCTCGAGCGTGGCGAGGATTGTTGACCAGGAACCGTGCACGTTGGCCATGCCCCCACAGTGATAAATGGCCGATGGGCGCAACTCGGCGATGCCACGCGTCACGGTTTCACGATCAAGAAGCTCGACTGCTTGCCAACAAACAGAACTGGTGTCGCCGAACGCGCGTGGCAACTGCGTAGGACCCGCGGCGCGCGGACGGTACCACGCCGTAATTTCAACCGACGGCTCGCTCTTGGTTAATGCCGCTAGAAGATGGCTTCCAACAAACCCAGCTGCACCGGTGACCAACACCACTTCTGACATCGTGAGAAGACACTAACCGACTAGCTGCGTTTGGCGTACTGCGTTCGGTAGAAGCTCTTAAAGTCAGGGTCGCCCTCTTTAATTGGGCGCCACCACCATTCGTTTTCGCGATACCAGTTAACCGTGGTGCATAGACCCTCGTCGAAGGGAACGTGTGGTTGCCAACCCAGCGCTCGCAGCTTCGTGGTGTCGAGACTGTACCGGAGGTCGTGGCCAGGACGATCGGCAACCGATTGAATCAGCGAGACCGGTTTGTTGAGGATCTTTAGAATGCGGCCGGTCAGGTCAGCGTTCGTAACCATGTTTCCACCCCCGACGTTGTAGGCCTCACCAAGCTGGCCGTGTTCGATGAGTAAATCAAGCGCGCGGCAATGATCGGACACATGTAGCCAGTCACGTATGTTTTGACCGTGGCCGTAGAGTGGCAGCGGTCGATTTTCAACAGCGTTCGTGATGAAGAGCGGAATAAGTTTTTCCGGAAACTGGCGTGGCCCGTAGTTGTTCGACGCCCGCGCGATGATGACCGGGATTTCGTAGGTGGCCCAATAGCTGTAGGCAAGACGATCAGCACCTGCCTTACTCGCCGAGTACGGGTTGCGCGGTCTGAGTTCAGCGGTCTCCGTCGAAGCTCCCTTCGCCAGGCTGCCGTAGATCTCGTCGGTTGAGATCTGAACGAAACAACGGAGATGGGTGGCTTTCCGTGCGGCGTTCAATAGCACGAAGGTGCCAACGACGTCGGTCGCGATGAAGTCGCTGGCATCATGAATCGAGCGATCGACGTGCGTCTCCGCTGCGAAGTGCATAACGACGTCGGCCTCGGCGACCAGTGGTGCCGAGACAGTTGCATCCGCCACATCGCCCTTGACAAACCGGTGACGTGGATTGTCCATCGCCTCGCGTAGGTTCTCCAGGCGGCCGGCATAGGTGAGCTTGTCGAGTGTGGTCACCTGCCAATCCTCGTGCGTATCCAAAGCGAACGTCACGAAGTTGCTGCCGATAAAACCAGCACCTCCCGTGACGAGTACTTTAGTACTAGCCATCCTTACGGGTCCAGTCGTAGGGTAACGAGCCATGGGGCTGGAGGCGGTACTCATCTGGTTCGTCGTAGCGATACAACTCGGTCGGTACGTTCACGACGGTCGACACGGTGGTGCTAATGCACTTCCACCCGTGATATACGAGGTTCGGAACTTGCACGAGGGTTGGGTTTTGCGTGCCGAGAAAGAACTCGTTCACTGCACCTTTGGTCTCGGAATCATCACGCGTGTCAATCAGGACGAGCTTCACCATGCCGCTGATGCAGGTGAAGTTATCGATCTGATGCTTGTGGTAGTGCCACGCCTTAACGACTCCAGGGTAGGTGGTCGAGACGTACACCTGACCGAACTTCGTAAAGAACTCCGCGTCATCGGAGCGGAGGATGTCCATCAACCAGCCCCGCTCATCCGGGATGAGTCTAAGTTTCTTGGCCTTAACTCCCTCGATCAGAGGCGACTTGCTGGTCAACGTCTCGTATCGGACTGGATTAGTCACGACTTCAGCCTTTCAGGTGTCTGGTCGACCACTCGACCGACTACCATCGCATGCCAACCTCTGAGTTGTCGCCGAGCATGAACCGATACGCTGACGGTTTCATCGGCTGGCGGAAGATGCGGACGTTCTTGCCGATCAGGCTATCGACAACACGGTTGGCCAAATCCAAGATCACACTTCCTTCGAGTACGATGCTGTGTTCAATTTCAGAGCCGCGGATGTGAACGTCGTTCATGATCGACGTGAATGGCCCGACGTAGGCGTGATCGATGTGGGCGCCAGTTGCGATAATGGCAGGCCCTCGAATAACTGAGGCTTCGATAATCGCGCCCGCCTCAATCACGACCTTCCCTTCGATACTTGAGGCTGCGTCGACAGTGCCATCGATCAAGTGCTTGAAGGTGTCGAGAATCAGGCGATTAGCTTCTAGAAGGTCTTCGAGTTTGCCGGTGTCCTTCCACCACCCCTCTACGATGTGCGGGCGCACGTCCAGCCCACGATCGATCAGGTCCTGGATAGCATCGGTGATTTCGAGTTCTTCACGGGAGCTCGGCTTGATTCGCTTGACAGACTCGAAGATTTCTGGACCAAACAGGTAGACGCCAACCAGCGCCAGGTCGCTCTTGGGTACCTTCGGTTTCTCAACGAGCCCAACGATCTTTCCGGCCGATAGCTCGGCTACGCCGAACCGCTGCGGATCGGGCACGCGAGCCAACAGGATTTGAGCCGCCGGGCCATGTTCAACAAACTCTCGTACAAAGGGAGTGATGCCACGGGCTAGGAGGTTGTCGCCGAGATACATGACGAAGGGCTCACCGGCCAGGAACGGTTCGCTGATGAGCACAGCGTGCGCCAGCCCACGCGGCGCGTCCTGTTCGATATAGGTGACCGACACGTCCCAGCGGGCCCCGTCGCCCACCGCAGTTTGGATCTCATCCTTCGTTTCCCCAACGACAATCCCGATTTCCCTGATTCCGGCAGCGGCTAAGGCCTCGATGCCATAGAAGAGGACCGGCTTGTTGGCCACCGGGACCAACTGTTTTGCTCTGGTGTAAGTGAGCGGTCGGAGACGTGTGCCCGTGCCACCGCTGAGGATGAGTCCCTTCATCGCTGCCTCTGGTCCATACCAAAGGCGCCGAACACGTTGGCAAACGTGCCGAGGCCGGCCAATGTGAACGAAATATTAAACCGTCGGTCTCTCGGTACCCGCGCACGCATGTCGAGACCTTCAAAATTAAAAGTCTGGAATTCTGCGCTGATTCCGCAACATTGGGCGTTGTAATAGACCAGCGCACGATGGGTCAGATACCGGTTCTTGAGCAGGTCGTAGTGGAACGAGTAGATGCCGCCCAACGTATTGTTATGCGTGCGCATGCTCGTGAAGGAGGTCAGGTAGTGGTCGAGGCGATTCACGTCGTTGAACCCCGGAAGGCCTTCGATGTATCGACGCTGGCTCCAGCCAGCGGTAGTTTGCAGCCAACCCCCAATCTCCACGCTGCTTTCGGCGCCGATCGTTCGCAATGCCCCGAACTGTGGATCGTACTCCGTGCGCAGTGTTCCAGACAGTTCGGATGTTGGAGCGCCACGCACGATCAGCGAGATGGGCGAGAAATTACTAGGCGGTGCACCGCTGAAACTGGAGCGGAACCGGCGGTCGAATTTCGCAGCCAGAGCATCGGTGTAATAGCTTTGGACTACTGCCACATTGAGAATTTCCCTCGCAATGCCTTCCTGTTCTCCTTCGGTCCGCCTCGCGTAGAGCCTGTTGTTTAGCCCATAGCTGACCTGGGTGACGCCGCCGACGATTGAGTCGATTCCTTCAAGTTGGACGATCTGATCAAAGTTATCGATAGCCGACACGCGTCGCAGCGTAACCCATGGCTCGATAACGTGCTTCATACGTTCGGCGTAGTTGCTGTCTGGTGTGTCCCAAACCTTCATGAACGTCGGCCCGACGATCTGCGATTGCATGTCGAAGAAAGCCCGGCCGATACCGAATGGAACCTGCAGGTTCGTTGCCTCATCAAGACTTTCGGTCCAATAGGTGCTCCGCCACGAGATTGCCGAATTCACGGTCAGATAGGGCCACCGCGTAAATGGGATCTGGAGCACAGGGTTGACGTCGAATCGGTTGAGACCGGAGTCGATTTGCTGCGCGGCGGCGGTGTCCGGATTATTGGTGAACGTCCGAAGCAGTTTGGTGTACTCCGACCCAAACGAAAAGTAGAAAGGAATTCCTGGAACCTCGCGTTGCCCTTGGCCGAATGTAATCCTCGGTCCGGCGCCCCACAGCGTTGACGCTCTGTCCCCGAAGAAGGTCTCGTTAAAGTCGTAAGTGCCGCTCAACTGATACGAACCCCAAGCGCCGGCCACGTTTCCGCTGACACTACGTTGGCGATTGGAAGCCTCGAAGATGTTGTGATGGAACATCTGTTGCACTGTGATGTCTGAAAAATAGTAAATTTGACCACGTGCGCTCAGATTGTCCGAGATCCGATGCCGGCTGTTGCCGCGGAGCGCGTAGCTGTTCCGGGCTGGGATTCCCTCGCTCTCGATTGCCCACTCACTCAAGAAGTACGTCCGTGCGAACCCTTCTGACCCTGGCCCGAGCATGTAGCGGTACTCGGCTCCGGCGCCATGGCCAGCATCAGAGTACCAGTCGTGGAAAAATGTGGCGTCATGGCTCCGGTTGATCGCCCAGAAGAAGGCGTTGCTCAGCATCTGGCCACGAAACGTGGAAGCTCCGTAGGTCGGCACGAGAAAACCAGTAGCACGTCCGTCTTCCTGGATGGGGTAATACATCACCGGAAGGTAGAAGACTGGAACGCCCTTAACCTCGAGAACTGAGTTTCGCATTACAGCATAACGATCGAGGTTTAGCGTGACAGTACTGGCTGTGATTTCCCACCGTGGAGTCGGCTGAATGCAGCTCGTGAACCCCCCATTTGTCAGCCGATAGGTACGCGGCCCGAGCTTTTCGATCGTTTCACCGTAGAAGTGCATGTCCGGTTCTTGGGTGCCGAACATGCTCCGCTGGACTTCGTCAGCTAGGTTGACTGACCCGGTTGCACTGTAAAAAGTTCCGGTGAGCTGCTTCGTGTCGAATTCAATCCGCTCAGCCGCTACTCGGCTCCCCTGGCTCGCAAACACCACATTGCCGGTCGCTACCAGCCGGAACTCGTCGGTGTAGATGTCCACCTGGTCGGCGTAGAGGTTGAACGATGGATCATCGATCTCTACCTCGCCGATGAGGCGTAGGTGATTCTCGCTAATCTGCTCGAGTGTGAACTGGCGGGAGTTGAAATCAAGACCAGAGATAAGTTGCGCCTCGACGACACTCGGGACGAGCACACTGCATAGCAAAACTGTGAGGCGGAAGCGGTTCATCCAGAGACCTTTGAAGAATAGCATCGGTGCTTCGGCGTCGGCAACCGGTGGCGATCATGCACGGAAGGTACTTGTAACGCTACAAACGAGCGAGATGAGGCATGAGCTCACCGATAAGATAAATCGATCCAGCTGCGCAGGCCACGTTACTGGCGGCCCAGGCCGTCTCGAGGGCAGCCTGCGGTGAGTCAGCGGTCGCTACTGGCATGTCCGGCTTCGTCGTCTTAACGATATCCGCTAACTCGTCGGCCGTGTGGGCGCGATGGGTCTTGAGAGGCACGCAGATGACACGCGTAACTGTGTCGGTAAGCGCCTGCAGCATGCCGGCCGCATCTTTGTCCCTGGCCGCTCCAAACACTAGGGGAACACCGTTTGGATAAACTTCCCGAAGGTAGTCGGCGAGTGTGGCTGCTGCGGCAGTATTGTGTGCCGCATCAAGGAGCACGGCCCGGTGATCGTCGACACGGACCAAATCCAGCCGGCCTGGCCACTGGGTCTCGGTGAGCGCATTAAGGATGGCGGGTGCGGTCACCGGTATCCCGACGCTGCGGAGTTCTTCAAGAAGACGCACCGCAGTTATCGCATTGCGGACTTGGTGACGGCCCTTCAGACTCATCAGAACCGGACCGTATCGTCGGATTGGCGTCGTCATTTCCAACTTGGTCCATCCGTCTCGGATCGCGACCTGGGCATCCACTTCTTTGCTAGCTTCGACCAGATGGGCTTCCCGTTCACAGCAGATATTCCGAAGAACATCGAAGGCCACCGGTTTCGGCTCGTTGCTTACGACCAGAATACCCGGCCGAATGACGCCAGCTTTCTCGAATGCGATTTTTTCAAGCGTCGACCCAAGATGGTTCTGGTGGTCGAGATCGATCGATGTGATGACAGCCGCTACTGGGTTCACGACGTTGGTTGCATCAAAGCGTCCACCCATCCCGACTTCAAGTACGCTCACATGGGCGCCGCTCTGCCGAAAGAGTGAAAATGCAATAGCCGTCGTTGCCTCAAAGAAGGTCGGAGCCCGTTCGAGCCTTCCGAGTGCTTGCAGCCGCTGGATCGAGCTGCGAACCCGTTGGGCCTCGTGTGCCAGCATTTCCTGAGTAACCGCAGATCCGTTGACCGTGAACCGTTCCTCTAAATTCACTAGATGCGGTGAGGTGAAGCGGCCGGTGGCGTATCCTGAGGACAGCAGTGCCGTGTCCAGCATGGCCGCGACCGAGCCCTTGCCATTGGTTCCGGCAACGAGGATTGATTTGAACGTATGCTCCGGATGGTCTAGTCCTTCGCAGAGAGCCGCTATGTTATCGAGCCCCAGCTTAATGCCGTGCTGTTCGAGGCTTAAGAGATAGTCGATCGGGCCCATGAACTAACGGGTCCCGTTATTCAGTGGACTTAGGATGACCGCCTGACAGGTCTTGCGGCAGTTCGGTTTCCGGTGTCGTCTCGCGTGCGCCTAAGAACCTCAGCAAGCGCGCGAGTGTCACTTTAAGCTGTCGGCGGTCGACGATCATATCGAGCATGCCATGCTCGAGCAGAAACTCACTGCGTTGAAATCCTGCTGGGAGTTTCTGGCGGATCGTCTGATCGATGACACGTGGGCCGGCGAAACCGATCAAGGCACCGGGTTCGGCTATGTTGAGATCGGCTAGCATCGCGAAACTAGCGGTCACGCCACCCGTCGTCGGATCGGTGAGGACGGAAAGGTACGGTACACTTGCACGGTCGAGTCTGGCCAGCGCGGCGCTGATCTTGACCATTTGCATCAGCGACAGCGCTCCTTCCATCATACGAGCGCCACCCGAGCAGCAGACAATAACGAGTGGAATCCGTCTCTCAAGCGCCCGTTCGATAGCGCGGGTGATGGTCTCGCCAACGACCACGCCCATGCTGCCGCCGATGAAGTTGTACTCCATCGCGACGATCTGAATCTCGAGACCGTCGAGCCTGCCCACGGCAGAGATCACCGCGTCGTTTAGACCCGTGGTTTTGGCACTCGTCGTCAACCGCTCCCGATAGGGTTTCGTATCGTGAAATACGAGTGGGTCAGTTGAGACGAGATCACCATCGTACTCTTCCCAACGGCCATGGTCGAACAGGCTACGCAGGCGTTCAGCTGCGCCAAACCGAAAGTGGTAGCCACATTTTGAGCAGACGCGGAGCGTGCTTTTCAGGTCCTTGGGATACAGGAGCTTTCCACACGACCCACACTTTACCCAGAGTCCACCGGGGACCCGGCTCGTTTCGGCCGGCGTTGCAATCGGTTTTCGGGTCTTCTTGAACCACACCATAGAGTTCGAGCTTAGTGCCCAGCCCGGGTCATGTGCAAAAGCACCTCTCTGGCCGGAGACGGGTTAACCGGTGCGCGGGACGTAGTACTGAGTACCGTAACCCATATCACGAAACTGTCTGACTAGCTCCTCGAGGGCCTGGTCACCCCAGTCGAGATCGAACTGGGAGGTTTCGATGACGAGCAGGGGGGTGGCATTGTAGTGGAAGAAAAAATGATTATACGCCTCGTTCAGCTCGCCCAGATAGTCGTCATCGGGCACTCGGTTTTCTGGGTCGTGATGCCGCCAGGTTTTTGCCCGGCGGCGCAGGATGTCGGAAGGTGTTTGAAGATACACAACGAGGTCTGGTGCGGTGACGTCGCCAACCAGTAGGTCGTAGAGCCGTTGGTAAATGAAGAGCTCGTTGTCGTCTAGATTTAGATAGGCGTAAATTTTGTCCTTATCAAACAGGTAGTCGGAAACGGTTAGTTGGTTGAAAAGGTCAGCCTGCCGCAGTGATGTCTGCTGGCGGTGCCTCGCGAGGAGGGAGAATAGCTGTGCCTGAAACGCCGCACCCGGTCGTCCCGCGTAGAAGTCCGAGACGAACGGGTTGTCGGTTTCGTCGAGAACTACAGTGGCATCGAGTCGAATACCAAGCCGCTGCGCAAGGGCAGTTTTGCCGACAGCAATCGGACCTTCGATGGCAACGTGGCGGAAGTCCAATATGTCACGCAGTATAGCAGGGTGCTATGATGGCCCACGTGCCGGGAACCGGTCACCAGTTTAGGAGTTATATTGGGGCCATTCTCTTCGGTACGTGCTTGGGTTTGATCTTTTCTGGGTGTGCCACTACACCCAGGGTCGTGCCCACTCCCCCGCCGACGTTCCAGGAAAAATTGTCGTGGATCCTTCGTCTTGAGGATCAACGAGTGCTGCGTGATTCGGTATCAGCGGTTCCCGTAGGTGCTAGCACTGCGCTGGCGCCTGACGCACGGGGTACGCCCAAATTGCCGGTGCCAGATTTGATCACGCTATTGGATGATGCCGAACCTCAACTTCGCCGTCGGGCCGCCCTGGCAATCGGGCGTGTCGGTCTTGGTGAAGGAGTGGAGTTGCTCATCGACCGGCTCGCGGATCCGGAAGTCGAAGTGCGACAAATGTCGGCGTTCGCACAGGGTTTGATCGGGGACCCGGCAGCGACCCACGCGCTTGTTCAAGCGCTGCAAGATCCGTCCCCTCGAGTGCAAGGTCGTGCGGCACAGGCACTGGGTCGGATTGGGGCGGCAGTTGCCGCGGAGCCGATCGGAGAAATGATTCGCAACCATGTGACGGCAGCTTTCGACGTGGATCCGGAAGACCTTTCGTATCCGCAATCCGACGCGGTCGAAGCGTTTCGTCTCGGGCTCTACGCACTGGCAGATCTGAATGCGTTCGAACCACTGGCTCGCACGATTCTCGAGGAAAACGGCCAACCTATCTTATGGTGGTGGCCGGTAGCCTATGCACTCGAGCAGCTCGAAGATCCGCGTGCGTTCAACGCCTTAACAACCTTGGCCGGGGTTCAAGGCAGTATCGGGGTTGCACTGGCTGCGCGTGGTTTGGGTGCTCTGGGGGACCCAGCTGCGATCGAGACACTTGTCGCATTACTTAACCCAGGCCGGCGCGATGCGCGGGTGATGGCAAGTGCGGTAGGCGCTCTTGCTGCAATTGGAGACAGCCGAGCCGCGCCGGCGCTCAAGCGGTTCGTACTGACACCCGATCTCGACCCAACGCTTCTCCTCAAAACCGTCGAGGCACTGGGCCACCTGCGTAGCCGTGACGCCACCAACGTGTACGTAGAGCTCATTACCCATCCGTGGGCACCGCTCAGGGCTGCGGCGCTGCGAGCGCTCGCTAGGTCTGATCCTGACTTATTCGTCCTCGTGCTTTCGGGTTTGGAACCCGACCAGGACTGGACCGTGCGCGCGGCTTTGGCCCAAGCGCTTGAGACCGTCGACCCGGATGTTGCAACCTACCAGTTGATCCTCATGTTGACTGATAAAGACAAGCGGGTACTCCCAAGCGTGCTTTCCTCTCTCGTGTTCCATCGGGCTCCGAACGTGGTTTCCATTCTCCTGGAACACCTTGGAAACGAAGATGTAGTGGTGCGGAAAACGGCGGCTCGACTGCTGGGTGACATTGGGCGAGCCGGTTCGGACGAGGCACTCGCGGAGGCATATCGGGTCGCCCTGGCCGATCCCTCATATGTGGGGCGAGCCGCGGCGTTGAACGCGCTGGCCACATATGGTGGGCCGCTGTCAGAGGAAACGTTGCGTGCGGCGCTCGACGATCCAGACTGGGCGGTGCGGGTACTCGCTGTTCAGCGGCTGGACGAGCTAGAGCCGGGAGGTGACCACGGAGCTCGGATAAGACCAGCACCGAGTCGCCGCCGCGTTGACTACACCGACTCTAGCCTGGTGATGCCGAGAGTGTCCCCACATGTCTACGTCGAAACGGAGCACGGCACCATCGAGATTGAGCTCAATGTGCTTGATGCCCCGCTGACGAGTGACAATTTCATCACCCTCGCGAGAAGAGGGTTCTTCGACGGGTTGACATTTCATCGCGTCGTTCCGAATTATGTCGTTCAGGGGGGCGACCCTCGTAGCGACAGCGAAGGGGGGCCAGGCTACACCGTTCGAGATGAATTAAGTGGGATCCCTTACTTGAGGGGTACCGTCGGCATGGCGCTCGACTGGGAGGACACCGGGGGTAGCCAGTTTTTCATCACCCACTCACCTCAACCACATCTCGATGGACGATACACGGTATTCGGTCGTGTCGTTGATGGAATGGAGGCGGTCGACCAGATACGTCAAGGAGATGTTATTAAGCGGGTACTGGTCTGGGATGGAGTGCAACCACTCCGGTCATCCCCGCGCTGACGATACGGCTTGTCTCTGTCGACTGGCGTACAAAAGAAAAGGGGGCACCAACGCCCCCTTTTCCGGCGCAGGTCCGGAAACTAGCGCTTCTTTGCGCCTTTCTTGGCTGCCTTCCTCTTGGCCGTTTTCTTTGCCTTTTTCTTCGCCATTCTTCCTCCTTGGAATGTAGCTGCTCAGCTTGGTTACCGGCACCGAAGCGTCACAATAGGTGGGCTGAGCGGTCCACCCTCATACCAGATGTAGATTATGGATAAGAAAATTTACGTGTCAAGCACAAAATAACTCGAAAGTTAAAAATTTATCTTCTTCCTGTCCGTGAGAACGTATCGGTATTGCTGAGGTTTTCTTTATGATGCGGGGACGTGTATCGGTTGAGATGGCCTCTACAGAGGTGAACCTGTTCGGAGTTGTTGCTTGGCGGCGTGTCGTTCTTGCGCCAACTCGATGAGTCGGTTGAGTAGTGTGGAGTATTCCAGTCCGGAGGCCTGCCATAGCTTTGCAAACATGCTAATCGTAGTGAAGCCGGGGACTGTATTAATCTCGTTCACCACAATTCGACCGGAAGCACCAGCCATCAGGAAGTCCACACGAGCCATACCGGCGGCATTGACCGCCCGAAAAGCTTCGACGGCCATCGACCTAACCTGCTCTGTTTGTGGGGTTTCGAGTCGAGCCGGGATGACCAACTCAGATCCTTCGTCTAGATACTTGGACGCGTAGTCGTAAAATTCCCTGGACGGTACAATCTCACCTGGCACTGACGCTTCTGGTGCGTCGTTTCCAAGAACGGCACACTCAAGCTCGCGGGCATCGGGTACCGTTGCTTCAACGATGATTTTTTGGTCGTAGGCGCGTGCGAGTTCGACCGACTGTTCGAGTGCTACCCGATCGCTGGCTTTTGACACGCCGACACTCGAACCGAGATTAGCCGGCTTGACGAACACTGGGAACGGAAGTTCCGCCACGAGACGATCAAGGGTACCCCTGTGGTCCCGATCCCATACCGCCCCGTTGACCACGGCATAGTCGACCTGCGGCAGACCTCGTTCCGAAAAGAGGACCTTGGCGACTGCCTTGTCCATAGCAACGGCCGATGCAAGAACCCCCGCGCCGACGTACGGTACGTTAGCGAGTTCGAGCAGTCCTTGAAGCGTGCCATCTTCGCCATACGGTCCATGGATAACTGGAAACACGACGTCGAGCGATAATCCGGCGACAACAGCCTGGCTGCCGCCATCGCTATTACGTTCGATCGTCACAAGGTTCTGGCTGGTTGGAGCCGCGACGAAGTGTACTTCGCGTGACATCCGGCCAATGTTTGGCACCGAGGTCGGTTGAGTTATGACAGCGGCTGCGGACAGGGTGGTTGGAGGGTTCTCCTCGAGTGACCAGCGTCCGCGTCTGTCAATGCGGATTGGAATCGCCTCGTAGCGGGCGGGGTCGAGATTGGCAAAGATAGCAGCGGCCGATGCCAGTGAGACTTCATGCTCACTCGACCGACCTCCGTAAATCACGCCAAGGCGCAGGCGCTTCAAAGGCAAGTCCGCCTGTAAAGTATAGCAGGCTGCTTCCAATGACAGAGGCGTTTTCGTTCCACGTGACTGGAACCGATGGTCGTGCGCGGTCCGGAGAAATGCGGACGGCACACGGCTTCGTGCGGACACCGGCGTTTGTGCCGGTCGGCACGAGCGGGGCTGTGAAAGGGATTACGCATCGCGACCTCCGGGCAACCGGTGCCGAGATCGTGCTCGCCAACACGTACCACTTATTTCTTCGACCGGGTGATGAGCTGATCGCTAGGTGTGGCGGCTTGCATCGATTCATGGCGTGGCCCGGTCCGATTCTCACCGACAGTGGTGGCTATCAGGTGTTCAGCTTCGGTCCGCGCCGAACAGTCAGTGAAGAAGGCGTCCGTTTTCGTTCTCACCTCGACGGAACTGAACACCTGCTCACCCCCGAGCGTTCGATCGATATTCAGGCGCGGCTCGGCGCAGACATCGCGATGGCGTTTGACGAATGCACTTCGTATCCGGTTACCGAGGGTCAGGCCAGGCGATCGATGGAACTCAGCGTCCGCTGGGCACGTCGATCTCGCACACGATTCCTCGCGCTCGAAACTGGGTCAGACCGTGCCATCGTCACCAATCCCGGTCAGGTGCAGTTCGGTATCGTGCAAGGTGGCATGTTTCCTCAACTACGCGAGGCCAGTGCCGCCGCAACTGTTGAGATCGGCTTCGAGGCGTACGCTATTGGTGGTCTCAGTGTCGGCGAATCCACGGATGAGATGTACGAAATTGGCGGGCAGACTGCGGAACGTCTCCCGAACGATCAGCTGCGGTATCTAATGGGGTTGGGATGCCAGACGACCTCGTTGAGATGGTCGCTCACGGCATTGATCTCTTTGATTGCGTGTTGCCGACACGCAATGGGCGGAACGACCAGCTCTTTACCCGAACGGGTCCAATCAATATCAAGGCCGCTCGGTATGCTGAGGACATGGAACCTCCGGATCCCGAATGCGACTGTTACACTTGCCTCAAATTTTCACGTGCATATCTTCGGCACCTTTTCGTGGCGAATGAATTGACCGCGGCTACCCTCAACACGCTGCATAACCTACACTTCTACATTGACACGCTGAGACGGGTCAGGGAGGCTATAATGTCCGGCTCATTCGAGGAGTTCAGACAGGCATTCCACCGAACTTTTTCTCGCTGAACCCGTACTTTAGATCGATGCATACTGCCATTTTCGCCATGACTCAGCCGTCCGGGTCCCAGCCGAGCCTCCTGGTGCAGTTTCTGCCGTTCGCCATGATCCTGGCGATCTTTTACTTCATCATCCTATTGCCGATGAGGCGGCGGCAGAAGAAGGTCCAGGAATTTCAGGGTGGATTGAAGGTGGGAGACAAGATCGTAACCACCAGCGGTATCTATGGAGTCGTAACCAAGCTGGGAGAACGCTCCGTTAACATTCAGGTCGCCGACAGGGTCCGGATCGAGGTCTCGCGGGCCGCTATCGGCGGCTATCAGGGTCAGGAGCCGGTGGTACCAAAATCTGGATCCTCCTGAGGACGGGCGCATGAAAAAAAATCTGCAGTGGAAACTACTTTCGATCATCGCTATTGCCGCGTTGTCGGCCTGGGCCGTCTATCCCCCTGGTGAACAGATTCGCTTGGGACTTGACCTCAAAGGCGGCGTGCACATGGTGCTGCGCGTCCAGACCGATGATGCGTTGATGGTCGAGACGGAGACGGCAGCGGAACGGCTTAGCGAACAACTAAGTCTCCAGGGGATTACGGTCACGTCGGTGATAGCGACCGACCCGATTACCATGCGCATCGAGGGCGTACCCCCTGAACGGGATGCTGAGTTCCGCCAGATCGCGGATGATCAGCTCACGCTGTCGTACAACCGCGAGTCGCTAGTCGGTGGCAGCTACGTCTACACGATGCGTGCGCCGAACGAATCGTCGCTCCGCGAGCAATCGGTGCGTCAGGCGCTGCAGACTATCGAACGGCGAGTCAACGAGCTGGGCGTGGCCGAGCCGATCGTTGCACCGCATGGCGTGGGCGGCGATCAGATTTTGGTGCAGTTACCGGGAGTGTCCGACGTGGTGCGGGCCAAGGAGATCATCCGGTCCACGGCACTCCTCGAGCTCAAGTTGGTTGAGGAAGGGCCAGCGTCAACCCGTGAGTTATTGCTACAGTCACGCAATGGGATTATTCCGCCAGACATGGAGGTGATCTCTGGGCCCTCGAATGTGATCAATCCGGACAGTACGTTGGAAACTGTCTATTACTTGGTCCGCCGCGTTGCTGCCGTAACCGGTCGTGACTTACGGAATGCCCGTCCGTCGCTTGACGAGAACAATCAGCCGGCAGTCAGCTTCACTCTCAACCGTGACGGAGCGCGTAAGTTCGGCGATATAACGGGGCAAAGCATCGGTCGCAACCTTGCGATCATCCTCGACAACCGTGTCGAAACAGCGCCGCAGATCCAGAGCCGTATTACCGACGAAGGACGAATCTCGGGAAATTTCACACAGCAGGAGGCAACCGATCTGGCTCTGGTCCTTCGCTCGGGCGCGCTGCCGGCATCGCTAACCTATCTTGAGGAGCGGACGGTCGGTCCGACGCTGGGCGCAGATTCGATTCGCGCTGGCGTTGCGGCGTCGATAGCTGGTCTCATCGCCGTGGCGCTGTTCATGCTGGTTTATTACAAGCTAGCGGGGATCAACGCCGTACTCGCTGTCGCTATGAACTTACTCATCCTGATGGCCTGCATGGCTTATATCGATGCCGTGGTGACGCTACCGGGGATCGCTGGCTTGATTCTGACGATTGGCATCGGCGTCGACTCGAACGTACTGATCTTCGAACGGATCAAGGAGGAACTCAGGTCGGAGAAGGGGGTCAAGGCTGCGGTGGCAGCCGGATTCGACCGAGTCTTCTTGACTATTCTCGACACACACATCGCCTCGCTGATCGCAGCGGCATTCCTCTTCCAGTTCGGGTCTGGTCCAATCAAGGGTTTCGCGACAACGCTGTTTTTTGGCCTGGTGTCCAATGTGTTTACCGCGATGTTCGTTTCACGCACCATATTCGAGATTGTATTGTCGCGGCGACGGGTAGAAACGTTGAGTATTTAACTAGGGGTCAGCGATCGAGGATCAAAGATCCGGGATAAATAGGGATTCGATGCCATTTTTAAAAGAGCCGAATTTCAATTTCATTAAATGGCGCTGGCACGCCATGGCGCTCTCGTTGGCGGTCATTGTTTCCGGCATCGTGATGCTTGTTGCACGTGGCGGTCTTCCGTTAGGCATCGATTTCTCTGGCGGCACGATCGTCGTCCTGAAATTCGAGCGGGCCATGGGCGAAGATCTCGTGCGAGACGCCTTGGCAACGGTCGAAGGCGATAAGGTCGTCCAGCAGTACGGCGATTCGGACGCGAACGAAGTGATGATTCGAATGCCGCAGATTGGGTCTGAGGAAGGCAGCAGTTTGGAAGCAGGAGCATTAGCTGTCGTCGCCGCATTAGAGAGTAGCAACCTCGGGAAATTCGAGGTCATGGGTCAAGAACTGGTTGGACCGGTGATCGGTCAGGAACTACGGCAGCGAGGGATCAGGGCCTTCGTTTTTGCCATGGTTGGGATCCTGATCTACATTAGCCTGCGGTTCCGCTTCAGCTTCGCGGTGGGAGCCGTCGTGGCGGTGGTGCACGACATTCTCGTCACGGTGGCGCTGTTGATGTTCTTCGGGTACGAGCTGTCACTAAATGTCGTTGCGGCGATGCTGACCATCACCGGGTACTCTGTCAATGACTCGATCGTCGTGTTCGACCGGGTTCGTGAGAACCTGCGGAAGATGCGACGCGATAAGTTCGATCATCTGGTCAACACGAGCGTCAATCAGACACTCGGACGCACTATCATCACTTCTGGAACGACTGGGTTCTCCGTGCTGGCCCTGTATATCTTTGGCGGCGAAGTGCTCCGGGGGTTTGCCTTCACGATGCTCGTCGGTGTGATCAGCGGAACCTATTCGACGGTTTTCATAGCTGCCACTATCGCTATCCTGATCACGGAGGGAAGGACCAGTAAGCAGGCCAGGCTGGCCACGGCGCCCACGAGCACGCCGCAGCGGTCTCGGCGGTCGCAGCGCTCGAAACGGCAAGGCCGCAAGGCCCACGTGTCCTGACGCGTTGACCGCATTCCACGCCGCTCTGCTTGGGGTCGTGCAAGGCCTTACCGAGTTTCTTCCGGTCTCTAGCTCGGCGCACCTGATTATCGCGCGTACGCTCTTCGGCTGGGATGCGGGCCAGTTAAGCCTAGCTTTCGATGTAGCTTGTCATGTTGGGACGCTACTCGCCGTGCTGGTCTATTTTTGGCGTGACCTTGCCGCGATAATCGTGGCGGTTCCTATGGCCTGGCATGGCTCTGGCAGCGAGGCGACACACCTGCTCCGGAGCCTCGTGGTTGGTACTGTGCCAATCGTTATCGCCGGAGGGTTCTTTGGAGACGCGATCTCGAGCTCGTTGCGACGCCCTGAGGTGGTGGGATTCACGTTGGCACTTGGTGCGGTCGCGATGTTGGCAGCTGAGCGGTTTGGGAACAGTTCTCGTACAGAAACGACGCTGAGCCTACGGGAGGCTCTCATCTTGGGCGTGGCGCAAGCGGGTGCGCTGGTTCCCGGGATCTCGCGCTCAGGCGCAGTGTTAACCGTCGCTATGCTAGTCGGGCTAAAACGCGACCGTGCCGCCCGTTTCGCCTTTATGTTGGGGGTTCCAGCGATCATCGCCGCAGCCGGCAAGGCCATGCTCGACCTCATCGACCAAGGTCTGCCAAGCGGCGCGTTCGAGTTGTTAGCTATCGGCACCGGCGCATCGGCCATTGTCGGGTACCTGACCGTTACGTATTTCATCCGATATCTGGCACGATCTTCTCTTGACGTCTTCGCTGTGTATCGACTCGTCTTGGCTGGTGCAGTGCTCATCTGGATGGTGTAGGGAGGCATGTTGCCGATGCAGTTACTTCGCCGCAGCTTGATCACCGGTTTTGTCGTCACCGTACCGCTGATTATCAGCGTGGTCGCGTTCGTCTGGCTGTTCCAGTTGATCGACGGTGTAATGGGACCGCTCTATATGCGATGGTTGGGACGTGAGATTCCTGGACTGGGCCTGTTGACGTTGCTGCTTGTAGTGCTGCTGGTCGGTGCGCTGGCGAACTACGGGTGGAGTCAGCGGGTGTTGCAGCGCGGAGAAACTTATCTGATGCGGTTACCGGTTTTTCGCGCCGTCTATGGACCGGTGAAGCAGTTGGTCGCAGCCTTCTCACCGGAAAACCGGCTGGGGTTCAAGAAGGTGGTCCTACTGGACGACCAGAAACGAGGACTCGCACTCGGGTTTCTGACGAAGGAATTTACTCTCGATCGGGACCGTGGACCTGAGGCTATGGTAGCCGTTTACGTGCCGACCAACCACATCTACCTAGGCGATATCCACATCTACCCGAGCTCGGTCGTATCGTATCCGGACCTCACCGTACAGGAAGGCGTGCAGATGTTCCTGACCGGCGGTATGGGGTTATCGACACACCTGCGTGCCGAGAGGATGGTAAAGATACCGGCAAAGCCCTCGACTTGAGCAGTTCTTGACAGTCTGGAAACTGGATTGTTAACGTGACGGGTTTGTGTTTGAGAACCCAGTGCTTCTTAAAGGATCTACATGGAACAACAACTCTATTTTGTGCTCGGGATGGGTGCTCCGGTGGCAGCTGCCCTATTCGCTGTTTTTCTGATTCGCAGCATCAATAACTGCGATCCAGGCACGGAACAAATGCAGCGGATCTCGGCCCTGATCCGTGCCGGCGCTATGGCGTTCCTCAAGACTGAGTACAGCGTACTGGCCGGATTCGTCGCGGTGATGTTTCTCATACTGATCTTTGGCTTGCCACAGAACGCGCTGCTGACCGGCGTAAGTTTCCTGGTCGGGGCCGGGCTATCGGCGACGGCTGGCTGGATCGGGATGCGGACCGCAACCGGTGCGGCCGTTCGAACGACACACGCTGCGACGACAAGTCTTTCGGCGGCACTGCGAGTTGCGTTTTCGAGCGGTGTTGTAATGGGGTTAACCGTCGTGGCACTTGGCACCATCGGTGTGGCAGGGCTGTACTACCTCTACGGTGGGCTCGATGGCGACGGCCGAACGGCAATTGAAGCGCTTTTCGGGTTTTCACTGGGTGCGTCATCGATCGCATTGTTTGCCCGCGTCGGCGGAGGAATCTACACCAAAGCGGCCGACGTAGCTGGTGACTTGTCTGGAAAGGTGGAAGCCGGTATTCCTGAGGATGATCCACGCAACCCGGCAACCATCGCGGACAGCGTCGGTGACAATGTTGGCGACGTTGCAGGCATGGGGGCTGATCTTTTTGAGTCGTATGTCGGGAGTATCATCTCGTCCATCGGTTTAGCCTGGGCGCTAAGTGCTGGGACGGCGGCCGTTCTTTGGGGGCTCGAGGAGTCGGCCTTCGGAACGGTCCAGCAGTCTCTGGTGCTGTTTCCCCTCCTGTTGGCCGGGGCTGGCATTATTGCCTCAATCCTTGGGACGTTCGTGGTGAATACCGACGACGAGAGAAAGATCGGTAGCGCCTTACAGCGCGGGTTGATCGTCGCTTCAGTGATAGTTTGTATTTTCGCTGGTGGGCTGGTGGTCCTGCTAGGAATCCCGATGGCCGTTCTCTGGTGTGTCCTGTTTGGCGTGGCGGCCGGAATACTCATCGGACAGATCACCGAGTACTACACCGGCAAGGATAGGCCCCCAGCTCACAGAATCGCGCAGCAGTCTGAGACAGGCCCGGCGACGAACATCATCGCTGGGCTCGGAGTTGGCATGATGTCGTGTGGGTTGCCAATTATCGTCATCTGTCTCGCGATTTTCTTTAGCTTCAAGTTCGCCGAGTTGTATGGCATAGCCATCGCTGCCGTCGGTATGCTCTCGACGCTCGGGATTAGTCTAGGCGTCGATGCCTATGGTCCAGTGGCTGACAACGCCGGTGGCATCGCCGAGATGAGCAAATGTGAGCCGTATGTACGAGAACGCACCGATGCCCTCGATGCGGTCGGCAACACGACGGCCGCCATGGGGAAAGGGTTCGCCATCGGGTCGGCCGCACTGACGGCGCTGGCGCTCTTCAGCTTGTACAGGTCGACGGCAGCGATGGCGATCGAACGGGCCGGTGGCTCCGAAGCCTTCGATCCTCGCTACTTAAGCCTAGCGCTCGACAACCCGAATGTCCTGATTGGGATGTTCATCGGCGGGATGCTGCCCTTCGTTTTTTCGGCGATGACCATGAACGCGGTGGGGCGCTCCGCGAACCAGATGATCGAGGAGGTCCGCCGTCAGTTCCGAGAGATTACGGGCCTGATGGAAGGCCAGGCAGAACCGGACTCAGCACGGTGCGTGGAGATCTCGACTAAGTCGGCAATTCGAGAAATGATTATCCCCGGGTTGCTCGCAGTCCTGGCGCCGATTTTGACCGGGTTTTTACTCGGGGTGTCCGGTTTGGGTGGATTACTAGCGGGTGCGCTCGTCACCGGTGTGCTCATGGCGCTCATGATGGCTAACGCTGGTGGTGTTTGGGACAACGCAAAGAAGTACATCGAGGAAGGACATCACGGCGGCAAGGGGTCGGACCCGCACAAGGCCGCAGTGATCGGTGATACAGTCGGCGATCCATTTAAGGATACGTCCGGTCCGAGTCTAAATATCCTCATCAAGTTAATGAGTATCGTGGCGGTTATCTTTGCACCACTAGTTGTCCGTTGGATGGGCTGACCGGACTGCGGTGCAGTGAGGGAGGTAGGAGTTCGTTTGCTGAGTGTTCTAGGGTCGGAAAGATACCTTAGTTTTTCGCGTGCCGCAGGCTGCAGTTCGTATCTTCCAACCGTCAGAATTCGTCGAAAGTGTTGCCAATATTGATGGAGCTGCCATTCTTGCGGCAGAAATGTCTAAGGATATCGATTAGCATGAAGTGCCACCGTTTCGTTGACACGGGTTTTGGGGCGAGCATATAATTTACGCTTCTGAGATGGCGCCCACGCTTGCTGTAGGGTGAGGAGGGTTATCCGTGGCCGGTCAAATGTTTGGCGAGATCTCGAATCCATCGATCAAGGTGGGTACGCAGAAGTGGTACACCGTCCCGCTCTCGATGGCGGCACACATCCTGGCGATTGGCGCGGTGGTGATCGTTCCGCTGATGGCGGTCGATGCGCTTCCGACACCGGCTTCAATGATGGCTTTTGTGGCTGCGCCACCGCCACCCCCACCACCTCCACCGCCACCTCCACCGCCACGAGCGGCTGAGGCGGCACCGCCACCCGTTATTGAGGTCAACCCCAACGCTGCACCGATCGTGGCGCCGGAGGAAATTGTTCCGGAGACTGGATTCGACTTCTCGAACATGGGTGGTGTCGAGACTGCGCAGGCTAGTGGCGTCGTCGGCGGTATCGTTGGTGGTGCCCTTGCGCCCCCCCCGCCGCCCCCGCCGCCGGCTGAGCCGGTACGTGTTGGTGGTAACATCCAACCACCCACGAAGACCAGGGATGCTTCGCCGATTTATCCGCCGGTAGCGCAGTCGGCGCGTGTTCAAGGCATTGTTATTCTCGAGGCTATCATCGGTCCCACCGGCCGGGTCACCGAAGTCAGGGTCATCCGCTCGGTGCCGTTGCTGGACGAAGCGGCGATCACGGCTGTCAGGCAGTGGGAATACACGCCCACGCTGCTGAACGGCGTGCCCGTCCCGGTCATCATGACGGTGACTGTGAACTTTACGTTGCAATAAGCCGGTTCGTCGGTTGACTGGTTCTTTAGGAGGAGTAGATGGATTTTCTCGAACTATGGGAACAGATGGGTATTGCCGTCAAGTCACTGATGTTGCTCTTGGGGCTGATGTCGATGTGGTCCGTTGGCGTCTTCTTTGAGCGCGTCTTCACGTTCTCGCAAGCAACGAAACAGTCGAAGTTGTTCGCACCGCAAGTGGCGAAGCACCTTAAGGACGGAAGGCTAAAGGATGCGATCGCCGTATCGCAGTCCAAGAACTACAAGTATAGCCACCTCGGAAAAGTTGTCCTGGCCGGTCTGCAGGAGTATCAGTTCCAGCAGGACTCTGGTATGAAGCTCGGGAGGGACGACGTCGTAGACAGCGTCCGCCGGGCCATACAGCGTGCCGCGGCGTTGACCGCCGCTGACCTCAAGAAAGGGATGGGCGGGCTCGCGACGATCGGCTCGACTGCTGTTTTCGTCGGGCTGCTCGGAACGACACTGGGCGTCATTAACGCGTTCCAGGGCATTGCCGCCACCGGGTCTGGCGGTCTGGGTGCGGTCTCGGCCGGTATCGCCGAAGCACTGGTCGGAACCGCGATCGGGTTGTTCGTAGCGATTCCAGCCGTGTGGTTCTACAACTACCTCACGGGACGGATCGATTACTTCAACGTCGAGATGGATAATTCATCGTCAGAGTTGGTGGACTACTTCATCAAGAAGTCCTAGTAATCGGCGTCACAACGCAACTCGAGATACTCCTAATGTTGTGAGTATCGACAATGAGTTGAGGAGGATCCCGCTATGGGAATGACAATTGGGGAAAAGGGCGGCCTAAACTCAGAGATCAACATCACGCCGCTTGCGGACGTGATGCTAGTGTTGCTGATTATCGTCATGTTGATCGCGCCTCTTTTGCAGAAAGGCGTTGACGTGACGCTGCCGGAGGCCAGCAACACGATCGAGAAGAAGGACAACGATACACAAACGGTGTTGGCTGTCACAGCTGACGGGCGGTTTTACGTCGATCAAGTCGTGACAGCTGAGAACGAGCTGCTAAATACGATCCAGCGCGCGCTGGATCGAAAGTTCGAGCGGATCTTGCTCATCAAGGCAGATGAAGACGCCCGCTACTCTGAAATCATGAAAATGCTCGACCGGCTTCAGCGGGCCGGCATTGAGGACATCGGGCTCGTGACGGAACGCAAGCTCGGTAGTAGTAGTCGGGGGGGAGGCTAGGCATGGCACGTAAGCATCACGGTGCAGAGGACGTTGTCAGGGCCGAAAAGCCGCAGTCGAACTCAGAGATCAATATCACGCCGTTCATCGATGTGTTGCTGGTTCTAATCGTTATCTTCCTAGCGGCCTTGCCGTTAAATCAGCGCGGTTTGGATATAAACTTGCCGCTCGAGACACAAGGAGCTCAGCAGTCACAAACTGACAGTAGCCAGATCGTGTTGGAGTACACGGCGGATAGGCGGATCTCAATTAACAAGCAGGATGTTCAGATTCAAGCGCTGGAAGGACGCCTGCGATCGATCTTTGAGCAGCGACGTGACAAGACGATGTTCATCGCCGGAGCCGGCACGCTGACTTATGGTGAAATCATCGAGGTGATCGACGCTGCGAAGGGTGCTGGTGTCGAGAAGGTCGGGATCGTCACCGAGGGGATGCGACGCGCTGCTGGTGCCCAGGCGCTATAACCAGAGGGTCGAGTATTCTAGATAACGAGTTCTGTGCAAGGAAAACGGCCGGCCGCGTTAAACAGCGGCCGGCCGTTTTCCTTAGCTGTTGAACGAAAAACAGGGACTTACTGCCCAACCGCGGCCGCAGCACCTTCCCGCTGTTGCTTCTGCAGCTCTTCCGCGCGGTCACGGAAGTCGTCGGCCTCTGCGATGAGTCCTTCCTGAAAACTGATGCACTCAATATCATCAGTATCTTCGCAACTAATCATATTGGCCTGCATCCGGAGCAGAATGTTCTTGTAGACCAGAGCGTCCACATAACGGTCGTTCAGATCGATCGCCAGGTCCACCGCCTCGAGGCCGGCCATGATGTACTGGGACTTTTCTTCTTGTGTAATACGGAAGTCGCGGAACGCTTTCTCCCAGTAGTAAGTCGAGATGGTGTAGTAGGCCTCAGGGTTGTCCGGCTCAATGGCCGCTCGCTGTTCGAGGGCATCGATCGTTTGCTCGAATTCGCCAGCCCGGTTGTAGAATCCGGCAAGCTGTAAGTAGACGATTGGGTCATCTCCACGCATATTCCTAACTTCGAGCATGACCAACTCAGCGTCTTCGTAGAGTCCGGCATCCTCGTAGAGTTTTGCGAGCGCGAAGTAATTGTCAGGATTGCCAGGGTCAATCTGAATCATCTCGCGGAGAATCGGCTCAGAGGAAGATGGGTCATTGCGCTTGTCTGGACCGAAAGCGGCCACAAGGTATTGCATCGACAACGTCCTCAGGGACGGCTCCGTGATTTCCTCAGCCGCTAGCTCGTAGAACCTGATTGCATCGTTCAGATAGCCCTCGTTCTCTGGGTCGTTGAGCCCAGGTCTATAGAGGTTGTCGTAAGAGTTGGCGAGGTAGAAGTAGGCTGTCTTCAGAAGGTCGTTGTCCGGGTCTGTCTCGAGAACCATGAGGACCTTCCCGTACTCTTCAATGGCGCCCTCATAGTCACCGCGCCCATATAAGACGTTGGCGTCCTTGAAAGTTCGCACAGCGGCGAGCTCGTCAAAGAAAGCGCAAGAGACTAGTGGGGCTAGCATAACCATGATCAGTGCTAGTCTCGCGAAGCTACGTCCCGTGTGCATAATGTTCCCCTTTCAGCCGTGAATCCAAGGACAAGTGTGGCCGCGATTAAAGTCCTTGGTCTCGTGATGCTTTCCCGCTGGGACGACCAATAACTAGGTCTTGAGGCCTGGTCGGCAACAACAAGAAACCGGTCGGAACCGGTGACAAAATCGGAACAGTATAGTGAAGCGAAAAACGGCAAGTCAAGCACTCTTCGAGCCGAATATCACCTTGTTTTTCAACCGCTTGGGCCCGTCCTCCTTATCCAACGACCATAGCTCGACGGCTCAAGTGACACCGGCGTTTACCCTGGCTCCCTGATATCACAACACCAGCACGGTCCTTGACCGCAAAAAACTGCCCTTCTATGATCGAGTCTGAGCTTGGCGCCGTCCTCGCATCCTATTGGTTAGACACCAGTTCTCTATGATCAGCTTCGACGATCTCGTGACGAAGGTCCGTGCAAACAACCCAGAATCCGACACGGATCTACTACACCGAGCCTACGACTTTTCAGCTCTCGAGCATACGGGTCAAGTACGCCGCTCCGGTGAGAAGTACATCACTCATCCCTTGGAGGTCGCCGTCCTGGTTGCTGATATGAAGCTCGACGACATTGCTATCGCAGCGAGTTTGCTGCATGACGTCGTCGAAGACACGCTTACGACAATAGAGAAAGTTCGTGAATTCTTCGGGCCAGAAATCGCTCACGTAGTCGAGGGACTTACCAAGATCAGTACCATCCCGTTTTCCTCACATGAAGAGCAACAGGCGGAGAATTTCCGCAAGATGCTGCTCGCCATGGTCGACGATGTACGAGTGATTCTGGTCAAGCTTGCCGATCGTCTGCACAACATGCGGACGCTCGATCATCTGACCGAAAAGCAGCGACTCAAGATTGCCCAGGAGACGCTCGAAATCTACGCTCCGATCGCACACCGACTGGGCATGAGCAAGATTAAAAACGAGCTAGAAGAACTGGCCTTTCGTCACTTGGAGCCGAAAACATTCGAAAGGCTTAGGGTCTGGGTCGAAAAGCGGCGTCGAGCGACCAAGAAAACTGTGGCTATTCTGAAGCGAACAGTGCAGGAGAAACTCAGGGACTCTCGGATTCCAATCGTGGCGATTGAGGGACGAATCAAGCGCCTGTTCAGTATCCAGGAGAAGATCAAGCGGCAAAAGATCGAGTTAGATCAAGTATACGACCTGATCGCTTTGCGGGTTATTACGTCTTCGGTCCGTGATTGCTACGCCGCGCTCGGGATCATCCACCAGATCTGGGCACCGGTTCCCGGGAGGTTTAAGGATTTCATTGCGATGCCTCGCCCGAATGGCTATCAGTCCCTCCACACGTCGGTGGTCAGCGACCGAGGGTTTACGTTCGAGGTGCAAATCCGGACCGAGCAGATGCACCTGGTGGCTGAGGAAGGGATCGCGTCACACTGGAAATACAAGGAAGGACGCGTCGGCGCGAATCCTGATGAGCAGCACTTCTTGTGGTTGCGTCACGTTGTCGATTGGCAACAGGAAATCCGAGACCCAAATGAGTTTATTTATAGCCTGAAGCTCGATCTCTATCCAGAAGAGGTCTACACTTTCACGCCAAAAGGTGAGGTTAAGGCGCTGCCACGAGGCGCGACGCCGTTGGATTTTGCTTACACAATTCACACCGACGTCGGCCACACCTGCGTGGGTGCTAGGGTCAACGGGCGAATGGTACCGCTCAGGACCCGCTTGCAGAGTGGCGACATCGTCGAGGTCGTGACCAAATCCGGTCACAGGCCGAGTCGAGACTGGCTCAACTTCGTGGTGACGTCGCGGGCGCGGAACAAGATCAAGCACTGCATCAACAGTGAAGAGAACGTACGGGCCATTGAGTTGGGACGTAAGCTGCTTGAGAAGGAAGTGCGCCGATTCGATGTGCACGCCAAGACAGTCTTTGAGCCGAATACGCTCGGACGGGTGGCTAGTGAGTTTGGCTCAAGAAAAGACGACGACTTATTTGCAGCGATTGGGTACGGGAAAGTTTCGGCCAGAAGCGTGCTAGCCAAGTTGGTGCCGCAGGAGCAGCTCCACGAAAAGACTGATGAGGCCGGGATTGTCTCGGTCCTCCGCCGCGTGTTGCGAACGGGTGAGGACAAGATCAAAGTCAGGGGATTTGACGACCTGATGGTCTTACGCGCCAGGTGCTGTAATCCGATTCGTGGTGAGAAGATCGTCGGCTACATCACCAGGGGGAAGGGCGTGTCGGTTCATTCGGCTAATTGCCCAAATGTGCTCAACTTGCTCTATGACCCAGAGCGACGTATCGACGTGGACTGGGGCAAAAGCGATGATGCCAGCTTGTTCACTGTTTGTCTAATTATCCAGGTTGAGGATCGCCGGGGGATTCTGGCCGATGTTACGTCAAGGATCGCCGGTAGCAAGATCAATATGAGTAAGGTTGAGGCTACGACAAATGAGAATCAGCATGGTCAGATCAGAATGACGATGGACATCAACGATCTCAAGCATCTGCAGCGCGTTATCAAGGTGGTTCGGACGGTTCCTGGTGTCATTGATGTTGAACGCGTGATGCAGTTGGGAGAACAGACTTAGGAGATAGAAGGTGGAGGACTAGCACCCCGAGACGGACGTGGAATTAAGGACGTTGGTGATATCCTACTGCCGGCTGATTCTATGTCGGCAGTTTCTGGTGAATGGTTCGAAGTTGATATAATCAAGGGCTCTGGAAACGTGATAATTATGGCAAGACGATGTGAGATTTGCGGGAAGGGCCCGGCCGTTGGGCGAAACGTCAGTCACGCTCACAACGTGACACGTCGCCGTTTTGAGGTCAACATCCAGACGGTGCGCGCCATTATCAACGGAGGGATCAAGCGTGTCCGTGTCTGCACCCGCTGTATCCGTTCGAACAAGATTACCAAGGCCGCCTAGGAAAGCATTAGCAGCCACTCCCATGCGGACGGCCATCCAGACTGACGGCGCACCAGAGGCGATTGGTCCTTACTCGCAGGCTATCCGCGCCGGGCAGTTCCTGTTCGTATCCGGTCAGTTACCACTCGATCCGGTTAAGGGTACCATCGTGGATGGCAATGTTTCGGAACAGACGCACCGTGTCATGCGCAGTCTCCACGCGATTCTCGAGGCGGCTGGCGCCTCGTTCGACCACGTCGTTCGAACCACGGTCTTTCTAGCCGATCTTAATGATTTTTTAAGCATGAATGACGTCTATGCCTCATATTTCCAGGATCCGGCACCCGCACGGGCGACGGTTCAAGTCGCCAGGCTCCCGAAGGACGCGCGCGTGGAGGTCGATGTTGTAGCTTTTCTTCCCGACTAGAGACTCAGGCTTTTTGTTTTTCAGCGACGAGTTCTCAGCGACCAGGCACGATCAGCGGTGAGCCGTCCTGGTTCTTCGTGGGGGCCGTGGATCCTTCGGGGTCGTGCAGAATCCGCTTTAGCAATTCAAGATACGCAGTCTCACCACCGGATAATGACTCATCTGCCTGACGTGCCCCCAGCTCGACTCGGCGCATAACCGTCACCCGGTCGGTGTCGCTTATCCGAAGCCCTTCTTTTTCCTTGGCATCGAACAGTGCCCGGAGCTCGGCACTGAGCCGCTGGCCATTCAGGGTGGCCGCTTTGTGTTCGTAGATGATGCCACGACTTGCGGTCTCATATGTTTCGGCCAGCGCTTGCGCCGCCTCAGCAATCTCGTCGTCTTGGAGAAGTGGTGTGCCAGGGCGCTTGTTGTGCAGGAAACTCTGTACGATCACGAGCAGACGCTGTTGAGGTTCGTTTAATCCCTCGACCAGTGACAGAAAAAATCGCAGGTCTCGCTCTTGCTGGCGTTGCACGGTTGCAGGCGGATGGGTTTTGGCGGATCGCAGATACACGCAGTCGGGCGGACACTGGATCTCGATTAGCCGTTTCGTTCCGCAGCAGACAGTGCAGATCTGCTGGCCAAGTGCAGGACAGGCCCGCCTGGCTCGACGTTTCCGACAACTAGGGCAGGTTCGGCTCATGGGTGATAGGCGCCAGCTTCGCACAGTCGCCCTGGCCGGTCAACGTTACCTGAGCGTGCATTCATGGGGTGACCAGGCGCAGCCAACTGGAGATATTTTCAGTTCGTCGGCTTGTCCATTTCAGGTGTCCTTTGCCATCCCAAAAGGGAGAAACTGGCGAGGGCTTCGCCACTGTCTAGTCAGGATGAGTGCAGTATTTCGAAATGCCGAGAATTGTCGGATTAGACAAAGAGTAGATGAGTAAAGTATTTATTATGAATTGGTTGACGAGATTTACTGAAAGTTGAGAGACTCGGAGATAAGGCATGTCACCTCCCCTTCCCGTCCTTCCCTAGGTTCTTTCTGACTGCACAATTTTCGTCGCCATAGTGGTTTCAGTGGTCCAAGGTCTGGTCAGCGTGGGATTGTTGCATTAAGTATCAAAATTGTGTGCCTAGTGATGAAAGAGCGAGTTGGAACCGAGAAGATCCGAGCGACCTTGGAACAGGTCAGCGTGAGGAAAGGGACCGTCATCATGGGAATTAAGTGCAACAAAAAGATGCGAAAGGCTCGGTACGAAGAGCTTAAGCGGATTCTCAAAGAACGTCGCCTCGAGATCATCGGGGAGGTGTACCACAAGATGCGCAATGTTCGCACTGAAAGCGCAGCGGTTCAGTGTCAGGCTGTGCAAGATGAGGCAGAGAGCTCAGAGGCAGATATTCAGGACGACATAGAGTTCGCTCTTCTGCAGATGAAAGCTGAGATACTCAAAAAAATCGACGAGGCGTTGTCGAGTCTCGAGAAGGGAAGCTTCGGCTATTGTTACGAATGCGGCAATGAGATCACCGAGCAACGGCTCAGAGCCTTGCCCTTTGCGGTGCGATGCAAGAGCTGTGAAGAAGCGCGTGAGGTTGCCCAGCAACGGGCAGTTCACGCCTCGCGGCGCGGCGGAGTATCATTATTTGCTGGCATGGTCAGATAGGACCGACAGCTCGTCGGTCGTGTGAACTTCAGGCCCCGCCTTGGTGCGGGGCCGTCTTGTGTTGAGTTGGAATACTAGGAGTGGGAAAAATGAGCGAGGAGCTCAAAGCTCTAGATGTCGGCGAAGTTGACGAAGATCAATTCCAAGACCAACCGCTCTCGGTCCCACCGGAGTTGCCCATCCTGCCGCTGCGGGACACAGTGCTGTTCCCGAACTCCTTCATGCCGCTTGCCGTGGCTCGCGAGAGCTCCATTAGGTTGATCGATGAGGCGGTGGCAGCTGGCCAGGTGGTCGGTGTTTTCACACAGCGTGACGCAGCTGTCGAGGAACCAACCCAGGATGATCTGTACACAATCGGCACGGTGACTCACATTCACAAGATGTTTAAGCTGCCGGATGGCAGCGTGCGGTTGATCGTACAGGGCCTAGCACGGGCCACTATTGACCGTATTCTCGCCTCACAGCCGTTTCTGCGGGCTAAAGTTCAGCCGGCCATCGAAATCATGCTGGATGACGATCGCCTCGAGATCGAAGCGTTGCAGCGCAACATCAAGAATAACTTCCAGAAGGTTGTTTCATTGTCGCCCCTGCTTTCAGAAGACCTACAGGCGCTTTCCTCGAACATCTCAGAAGCTGGAAAGCTTGCCGATTTTATTGCGTCGAGCCTCGCGACCATTCCCACTGCGGCGAAGCAGCAGGTGCTCGAGACCCTCAACATCCGTGAACGCATGGACGACCTGAACAGGATGCTGATAAAGGAACTTGAAGTGCTCGAGCTTGGGTCGAAGATTCAATCGCAGGTGCAGTCAGAGGTCGGTAAGAACCAGCGGGAATATCTGCTGCGTGAGCAACTGAAGGCTATTCAGAAGGAGCTGGGCGAGACTGACGATCAAACCAAGGAAGTTGAAGAACTCCGCGAGAAGATCGAGGCAGCTGGTATGCCAGATTCAGTGAAAAAAGAAGCACTGCGTGAGCTGGACCGCCTATCGAAAATGCCGGTAGCAGCTGCCGAATACACAGTATCGCGCACGTATCTGGACTGGATGGTGGCGTTGCCATGGAACAAACGGACCGAAGAGGTGATCGATCTCAAGAGGACGAAAGACACGCTGGATGCGGATCACTCCGATCTCGAAAAAGCTAAAGATCGAGTGCTCGAATATCTGGCCGTTCGGAAGCTCAACCCTGAGGTGAAGGGGCCGATCTTGTGCTTCGTGGGTCCACCGGGCGTAGGAAAGACGTCCCTCGCCAAGTCGATCGCAACGTCACTCGATCGCAAGTTTTGGCGGGTCTCGCTCGGCGGCATGCGGGACGAAGCCGAGATTCGCGGCCACCGACGGACCTATATTGGGGCGTTGCCAGGCCAGATCATTCAGGGGCTGCGCAGGGTCGAGACGAAGAACCCCGTGTTTATCCTTGATGAGATCGACAAGTTGGGAATGGACTTCCGTGGTGATCCTGCGTCGGCACTCCTCGAGGTGCTCGATCCGGAACAGAACAATACGTTCCGAGACCATTACCTCGACGTGCCATTCGACCTCTCGGAGGTGCTGTTTATCACCACCGCCAATGTTCTTGACCCGGTACCGCCAGCGCTTCGCGACCGGATGGAAGTGCTCGAGCTACCTGGTTACACGGAAGATGAGAAGCTGATGATTGCTCGAGAGCATCTGGTTGGCCGACAAGTGCCAAACCATGGGCTTACCGACGACCAGATCACCTTTACGGAAGATGCACTGCACGCCATCATTCGCGGTTACACGCGCGAGGCCGGTGTTCGGAACCTCGAACGAGAAATCGCCGCGATCTGCCGAAAGGTTGCCCGAAAACACGCAGAGGGGTTGGACACTCCGGTCGAGGTTACTCCAGACACCATCATTGAGATGCTGGGTACCCCCAAGTTCCTGGATGAGGAAATGGCTGATCGGACCAAGGACCCTGGTGTCGCGATTGGTCTCGCCTGGACGCCTGTTGGTGGTGATGTGCTATTTGTGGAAGCCACTCGGATGGTCGGTAAGGGCTCACTGACACTCACCGGGCATCTTGGCGATGTCATGAAAGAGTCGGCTCGCGCGGCCCTCTCGTGGTTCCGCGCCAACGTGGAGAAATACAGCGTCGACCCGGCCTTTTATCAGAACGCAGAGATTCACCTACACGTGCCATCTGGTGCGATTCCTAAGGACGGACCGTCGGCCGGGATCACCATGATTACGGCGCTGGTGTCCGAGTTAACCGGGCGCTCGGTTCGTGCTGATCTGGCCATGACCGGCGAAATCACGCTTTCGGGCCATGTACTTCCAGTCGGTGGGATCAAGGAAAAGGTGCTGGCCGCCCATCGGCTCGAGATCTTCAACGTCGTGGTGCCTAAGCGGAACGAGAAGAATGTCAATGAGGATCTCGGCGAAGACATTCGCCGTGCTATGACCGTCCACTACGTAGAGAAGATCGACGAAGCACTGGAACTGGCCCTGCTTCCGGCCCCAGCCACACCGCCACGGACCACCAATGCATCTGATGCGTCACCAGTACACGGAATCGTTCAGTAGATGCCGTTGTTTAGCGTTGTCTATTAATCTTGGTACGACATCAGCATCGCTGCCTACGTTTATCTCACCTACAAGCACCTTCTGGTTCACGATGAGCTTGTGCGATGGTAGATCGTGCCGCTGGCCGCCAGCGTCGATCAAATCATAGCCGTGCATCGTGAATCCTGTATCGTATGAGGGCGCTAAGCTTGATTATGATGTAGTGCTGAAGTTGTTGCTTGATCCATGTCTATCAAAGGGGTGCTGTCATGACGTACTACGGAGGAACGGAACTAGCGGATAGCTTTCGGACGGTTCGGAAGAACACACTAGTCATTGCTGAGGAAATTCCAGAAGCTCAGTTTGATTTTAGGACCACGGATGAGGTTAGAAGTGTCGCTGAGCTTCTGAGTCATATTGCCATTTCTGCGAGTCGAAACTATGAAATGCATGCGGTCAATCGCGTTACAACGTTCGAGGGATTCGACTGGAGTACCTTTCTTGAGAAGTGGAAGCAGAAAGAGCTGCGATTACGTGCAAAGTCTAAGATCCTTGACGCGCTCCGCCAAACGGGTGAAGAGTGGGCCTGTTGGCTCGAAGGATTACCTGAGGACTTTCTGTCCGAGCAAATCCAGCTATCGCCTCAGGCTACGCCCTCCAGTAAGAGCCGCTTTGAGCTGCTGATCTCTGTTAAGGAGCATGAGATGCACCACCGAGCACAATTGATGCTCATTCAGCGGCTTCTTGGGCTAGTGCCTCACCTGACGCGTGAGCGAGAGAAGATGCTAGAGAATCTTGTTCGCGCTCAGACGAAATAGATAGAGGTTGTGAGTTTGAACTGTCGATAGGCAACAAGTAGTGGCTGACTAAGCACTGCGGTCGAGCCGAAGCCAAACTCAATCCCGCCAGCCAAGAGCTGTGCTTCGGCAGTCTAAGTTATTTCTACTGCAATGGTTAAGGAATCAGCACAGCCGCCAAGCCAACGATGATTACGGCATGCGCTCAAGTACCAGCGGCGTAAATCTTCGCGTGCCGTGCCATCCGATCATGAGCCTCTGGTTCGGTTAGCACCGGCTCTTCGGTGAGATGTCACGTATAGAATCGCGTGCACGGCGACCCAGTAGTGCCTTCGCTACAAGCAAAAGCCGAACGGAATTACCCGATCTGAAGCTGGTTGTCGATTGACAGGACGCCGAAGGTGCCGCGAACGACGATGCCTGCGATTCGTTTCTCGAACTCAGAGTTGACCGCACCGGTGAGTGTCACACGCCCGTTCTCGACAATGATGTGAATCGGCGGATCTGGGCGGTTTGCGTATCTGGACAAAACGGGATGGTTGTATATCCGATTTGCGAGCTCAGTTCGCACCCTGCTGTCCACTGGAGAGGGAGGAAGAGTTTCGATATGGTTGTTCAGTTCCCTGACGCCGCTCACACGCGACACTAGCCGGCCAATGTCTGATACCTTGATCGCGTCTGTCACTTTCCCGACTATCGTTACTACGCCGTCGTCGACTCCCATGTCAACGTGGTCGAACATTGTGTACAGAGAATAGCGCCGGATACTCTTGGCCACCTGCTCCCACACGATGTCGTCATTTTCGGCGAGTGCTACCGTCAGATCACTCACGACCAATTGAACGCCTTCGACCTCAAACGCTGCTTCGATTGCCGTATCTTTGGCCCACAAGCTCGGTACCGTTCCACTGAGGGTCGCGATCTGTTCCTCGACGGTCACCTTTACTTCTCGAAGGCTAGTTTCATCAAGAAGCTTCTGCGTGATCAGGGTCTCGATCTGCTGATCTGAAATCTGTGCGTGGCTGGTGGCGACGGTGACTGCCGTCAACAAACACGAGATGGCCAATGTTACGGAGCGATTAAGAGTCACTAGTTACTCTGCCTGGATACCATCGAAGATTCTATGACCTATAGCGAAAATCGACCATTAGACTCAAGGTCGAGATACTCCCTCGGCCATTATACTCCTGAGTGAACTCAATAAAGGAGTTCGAAACTGAACAGCTGGTCGTAGGACTCTAGTTCCTATACTTCTAGCTCCGATAAAGTAGTCTGAGTCACGATGGAGGTAAAGGCTTATGATTATGGACCGCGAAACGCGACACCTATGGTCTCGGGTTTCGTGAGCTCCGAACGACGGACTCGACCTTGTGATGTGTCAAGCGGCTTGGAGACCTGGCTTCACAACGCTATGGTGAGGCTCACCCGTAGTTTACTGTGGACGTGAACGTATCGAATGATAGCAAGCACCTACACTACAAGGTGAGGAATCAATGGGCCTTTTAGGTTTTCTCGGTCTTGAAACACCCTTGCCGGCCAAGGGCACCGACACCAACCGTGTTTCCATCGACGAAGACGAAACCGAAACGATGCGCCGTATCGTCCGAACGCTCAAAGCTCTACCGGCGGACCAAGCGCGCTATTTGGCGGCGTTCGCCTATGTTTTGGGCCGGATCGCGCACGCTGATTCGCACTTTAGTGACGAGGAAACCCGAAAGATGCAGGAGATTGTCCAGAGACTCGGTAATCTGCCAGAAGCCCAAGCGTTGCTCGTCGTCGAGATCGCCAAAAACGAGGTGCGTCTCTTTGGCGGGACTGATAACTACCTGGTCACCAGACGGTTCAAGGAGATGGCCACTCCGAGACAACGGACTGAGTTGCTCGACTGCTTGTTCGCAGTGGTGGCATCAGACGAGTCAATCACCGCCTTGGAAGAAGGTCAAGCTCGCCAGATCTCTAAGGAGCTCGGATTGACACATGACGAGTTCATCGCCGCACGTGCCACGTATTTGAAGCATCTCGAGGCGCTGAAGGGGCTGCGAGGTCTGAAGGCTTAGCTGGCGCCTAGTGTGACAATCAGTTCTAGTTTTCTTGGCGCGAAGCGTCGCTCTTTGGTGGCGCTGGCGTTTCGGAAGGGTTTGCGTCGAGCATGATCGCCACCCAGCGGAATTCTTTCGTGTTTTCAAGTGCTATCTTGATTACCATTGTCAACGGTACCGAGAACAACATACCGATGGGCCCCCACACCCATCCCCAGAAAACCAATGAGATGAACACGACCATGGTCGACAACCCGAGACGTCGTCCCATCAGTGTTGGCTCGAGGAAGGTACCGAAGATGAGATTAATTACAATATAGCCGGCAGCAATCACAACGGCCGAGCCTGGACCGAGACCAGGTTGCACGAGTGCTAACAGGACGACTGGCACGGCGGCAATGATCGAGCCAAGATTCGGAATGAAGTTAAAGAGGAACGCTACCAGTCCCCACAACAGCGCGAAGTCAAGTCCCAACGCTGCCACCCAGATGCCAACGAGGAGTCCCGTAGCAGCGCTGATCGCCGTCTTGATCACGAGGTAGTGTTGGACCTGTTCGGTCATACGGCTAAGTTGGTCGAAGTTGGTTTCTTTGCCGAACGCGACCCGAAGTTTGGCGTTGAACCCCGTGACCTCGAACAGGATGAAGATCACGGTCAACAGGACCAGGAAGGTGTTCGATGCAAACGACGTGACAGCGCTCAACGCGCCACCCACGTAAGTGAACACCTCCGAGGGAATCAGGTCGAGAGTGGCCCATTCAGTCGTCGGCAGACCTCGACGGTTGGCAAAGTCGATCACTGACTCGAACAGCTCCTGCAGCCGGGCTTGATACCGTGGTGCGGCGGCGGTGAACTCGTTTACGGAGCGTCCCACCACGAGCGCGAGCACGGCGATGACACCGACTGCGGCCAGGATCGTCGACAAAACAGCCAGTGGTTTCGGGACTTTCTTGACAAGTAACCAGTTAAGGAAAGGCACGCTGATCACGGCCAAAAAAACTGCGATTAGGAACGGTAGAATGAGTGGAGCCGCCGCACGTAGGCCAGCGATCACGATGATCAGACTAGCGGCGGCGACAAGAAACCTTGTGCTTGTATCTGTGTGTAGTTGATTCTCGGTGGTCATCGGTCTTTGGTTATTCTGCACCAGACAGCGTTAGGACAAACTACGACTCTGGTTCGACTCATTGAGCCTGACTCACGAGGCCAACCCACGCGCCCATAAAAAGGATAGTACCAGGAAGACTGCTGGCTTCCAACGTCCGCACCAGTGGGTATGCTAGGCTCTTAAATGGGAAGGTTTTTCGTGACGCGAAAGTGGCGGAACTGGCAGACGCGCCGGATTTAGGATCCGGTGGCCGAGAGGCCATGGGGGTTCAAGTCCCCCCTTTCGCACTAACCGCCGACGGGTAAGTTCCATCCAAGCGATTAAGCCTCAAGTCAGCTCGACCGATATCATTATAACGAAGGATGAAAACAGAATTTATAGATCTCAGTGAGACGCGGAAGAACCTAGAGGTTGAAATCCCGACGGTCGAGGTGGACCGAGAGATCGACCGGCTGTCGAAGCACTATGGACGTTCGGTGAAAGTGCCAGGGTTCCGGCCGGGTAAGGTACCAGCTAAATTGGTGCGGCAGCGTTTTCGAGATCAAATTTTGAATGACGTTGCCAAGGATCTCGTCCCGAAAGCCATCGATCAGGTGCTACGCGAGCACAGGCTCAACCCAGTGGAAACGCCAACCATTCGTGACGTGACCGTCGAGGAGGGCCAGCCACTGACGTTTACGGCCACTATTGAGATAATCCCACCGATCGATCCGGGCGAGTATCGTGGCCTCACACTACGCCGTTCACCAGTCGAGATCCACAACGAAGCAGTTGACAAGGCGCTGACTCAGCTTCGAGAGCGAGCTGCCAAACTTGAGTCGGCGGAGGGCCGACCGGTTGAGTGCGGCGATATGGTAACACTCGATCTCGAGCGGCGAGTCGTTTCGAGCGCTGGTCATGCTAAGGGTTCAAACTCTGCAACCGAGCGACACCAGGATGTGACCGTTGAAGTTGGTGGGACGGCCAATCCTCCGGGGTTCGACGACGAGCTCATGGGACTCCGAGCTGGCGCAAGCCACAATTTCACCTTGAACTATCCGGACACTCATGAAATCAAGGAGCTTGCCGGACGACACGTTAGTTATCGTGTTCTGGTGAAGGACATACGACAGCGTGTCCTACCGGACCTTGATGACGAGTTCGCGCGCGATTTTGGCAAACTCGATTCGCTCGCTGCGCTTCGCGAGCGTGTAAAGGTCGAGCTTCGAGAGGCTGGCGAGCGAGAGTCTGACCTCGAGGTGCGGGCCGACCTCCTCAAACAGCTGGCCACGCGGGTAACCGTCGAAGTACCGGACGAGTTGATCTCACGTGACATCGACCGCCGAGCCGAACACATGGTTAGTCACCTATTGGCGCAGCGTATCGACCCGCGGCAGGCAAATATTAATTGGGATAAGTTTCGTGACGACCAGCGGCCAGCTGCCACGGATACGGTTCGCAGCACGCTTGTGCTCGACGAGATCGCGAAGCGAGAAGAGATCGGGGCGAACGACGCCGACATTCAGAAAGAGATAGGCCGTCAGGCCGAACGAAGCGGGCGAACGCCAGTGGCGATGCGTGCTTTGATCGAAAAAGAGGAAAAGATCGACCAATTGGCTACCGGGGTCCTAAGGGAGAAGACGATTGATTTTCTGTTGGCGAATGCTACGATTGTTGCTGTTTGATCGCGAGCCCTCCTTGCCATGTGGATGCTCCCTCCAAATCATGTGTTTTTAGGTGCTCGGTCCGAGTTGTATGTGATGCAGATCCCTAGAGCAACGTCAGGACGGCAAGGAGCGATGATCGAGAGTGTTTCGAATATTCGAGGGAGGAGCAACGCGCCTTGGTGGGATGCCACGTTCGGAAGATATATTACGTGTGACCTGGACCGAGCACGAATTCAAATCCTATCGCGGCCGACCGAGGTCGTCAGAGGCGAGAACCATTCATGTCAGACTCACGGATGCAATTAATTCCGATGGTGGTCGAGCAGACCGACCGTGGCGAACGAGCCTACGACATTTTTTCTAGGTTGCTCAAAGACAGCATCATCTTTATTGGCGCGCCAGTCGACGATGCCATGGCGAATCTAGTGATTGCCCAGATGCTGTTTCTGGAAGCCGAAGACCCTGATCGTGACATCCTGTTGTATATCAACAGCCCGGGCGGCTCCATCTCGGCCGGTATGGCCATTTACGACACAATGCAGTTCATTAAGCCAGACGTGCAGACCTACTGTATTGGCCAGGCTTCGTCGATGGCCGCCGTACTGCTTAGTGCCGGCACGAAGGGTAAGCGTTTTTCTCTGCCAAACTCCCGGATCATCATCCACCAGCCGCTGATGACCGGGTTAGGTGGACAGGCGACAGATATCGACATCCATGCCAAGGAAATCCTGCGCATGCGCGCGCGGTTGAACGAAATTCTGGCCGAGCACAGCGGCCAGCCACTCGAACGTATCCAGAAGGATACGGAGCGCGATTACATCATGAACGCCGAGCAGAGTCACGAATACGGTATTATTGATGATGTGATTCGGAAGCGCGCCTAATTTAGGGCTTGCAAGCTCAGACAACACCACACATGGTGAAAAAGAATAACGATGGCGGGATCCTTCGGTGCTCCTTTTGCAATAAGGATCAGAATGATGTTCGGAAACTTATTGCTGGCCCGACGGTATTCATCTGTGATGAGTGCGTCGACGTATGCAATGATATCGTCGCTGACGACAATCGATTTGAGAACAAGGACGGGTTGCGGCTGTCGTTGCCAGTCCCTCAAGAGATTAAGAAGTTTCTGGATCAATATGTTATAGGACAAGACACGACGAAAAAGAAGCTCGCTGTTGCAGTTTACAATCACTACAAGCGTGTCGAAATCCAGAAACAGTCGAAAACCCGCCTCGAGACTGAGCTCACGAAATCGAATATTCTCCTGATTGGTCCAACTGGCACTGGCAAGACCTTACTGGCTCAGACGCTAGCGCGCTTGCTGTCGGTGCCTTTTACGATTGTCGATGCGACGACGCTTACCGAAGCTGGCTACGTCGGTGAAGATGTTGAGAACATCATTCTTAAGCTCCTTCAGGCGGCCGGTGGCGATATCGAGAAGTGTCAACAGGGAATCATCTATGTCGACGAGATCGACAAGATCTGTCGCAAAGATGAAAACCCGTCGATCACGAGGGACGTTTCTGGCGAAGGTGTGCAACAAGCCCTGCTTAAGATCCTCGAGGGAACGGTAGCCAATGTTCCACCCCAGGGTGGCCGCAAGCACCCACACCAAGAGTTCTTTCAGATCGACACGACGAACGTGCTCTTCATCTGTGGCGGTGCGTTTGTGGGTCTAGACAAAACGATCCAACGGAGGCGCGGAAAACAAGCGCTCGGATTCCGTGCGGATATCAGCTCGCCGCAACAGGCGACCGGCGGCTCGCTATGGGAGCACGTAGAGCCAGTGGATCTTATCCAGTACGGTCTGATTCCGGAGTTCGTCGGACGCCTTCCCGTTGTCGGCACAATGCACGAACTCGACAAGCAGGCGCTTATCCAGATTCTGACCACGCCTCGCAATGCGATCACTCGGCAGTATCAAAAATTGTTCGATTATGAGAACGTGAAACTTCGATTCACGGACGACGCGCTTGAGGCGATCGCTGAGTCAGCCATGCAACGAAAGATCGGTGCGCGAGGTTTACGAATGATCATTGAGGATCTGATGTTGGATCTGATGTACACGCTCCCTAGTGAGAAGAAAATCAAAGAATGCGTGATCACCCGAGAGGCCGTTCTCGCTAAGGGCAGGTCAATCACGCTGATCGAGAAAGCTGGCTGATCGAGGCTAATTCATCATGGAAGTCTACGAAACTTTCCCGATCGTTCCGCTTCGCGATGTAGTCGTCTTTCCACATATGATGATGCCATTTGTGATTGGGCGACCGTCATCCACGCGGGCACTTGAGCACGCGCTAATGAAAGACAAGCGAATTTTTCTTGCTGCCCAAAAGGACGCCGCTAACGACGATCCGAACCCAGACGACATCTACACGATGGGGTGTGTCTCTAACATCGTGCAGAGTCTGAAGCTGCCAGACGGCAACGTGAAAGTGCTTGTTGAAGGGGTGGATCGAGCGCGGACTGTTGAGTGGAAGGAGGACAAAGGTTTCTATCGTGTAGTAGCGAAGGTCCTGCCAAAACAATCCAAAACAAGCGGCGACATCGAGGGTGCGATGAGCAAGGTCGTCTCGTTATTCGAGCAGTACGTCAAGCTGTCGAACAACCTACAGTACGATGCGATGATTGCTGCTGTGCGTGTGGACGATCCGAGCAAGCTTTCCGATACGATCGCGGCCTATTTGGTCATCGGTGTCGAGGAAAAACAAAACCTTCTTGAGATCATCTCGCCGCTTGAGCGGATGACTAGAATCTCAAGCATCCTTGAGATCGAGGTAGACAAGCTCCAAGTTGACCGGCGGATCCAGTCTCGTGTTAAGAAACAGATGGAGAAGGCGCAGAAGGAGTACTACCTTAGCGAGAAAATGAAAGCGATCCAGAAGGAGCTTGGCCGCAAGGATGATCGCGGTAACGAAGTGGATGAACTCAGTAAAAAGATTAAAGATTGCAAGATGCCGCGCGAGGTTGAGGAAAAAGCTGTGCAGGAGCTCAAGCGTCTCGAAGCGATGCCGCCGATGTCGGCTGAGGCAACAGTCTCCCGCAACTACGTCGAGTGGCTCATAGCGGTACCGTGGTACAAGAAACGCCGCGAAAGTCGTAATCTGAAGAAGGCAGAGGAGATCCTTAACACGGACCACTACGGCCTTGAGAAAATAAAAGACCGAATTCTTGAGTTTCTTGCGGTCAGAAATCTGGTCCGCAAGCCGCGCAGTACGATTCTAACGTTCACTGGGCCCCCTGGGGTTGGCAAGACTTCGTTGGCGACATCAATCGCACGGGCGATGAACCGTAAGCTCGTGCGATTCTCACTGGGTGGCATTAGGGATGAGGCTGAGATTCGAGGACACAGGCGGACGTATATCGGGGCATTTCCAGGACAGATCATCCAGATGATGAAGAAGGCCGGGACAATGAACCCGGTCTTTCTACTCGACGAAGTGGACAAAATGTCGATGGATTTCCGTGGCGACCCATCGGCCGCTCTGCTCGAAGTGCTCGACCCAGAACAGAACCATACCTTCCTTGATCACTACCTCGACGTCGAATACGACCTTTCGCACGTCATGTTCATCTGTACTGCCAACATGCTGCACACCGTCCCGCAAGCTCTTCGGGATAGGATGGAAGTACTCCAGTTACCAGGCTATACCGAGCTCGAGAAAATCGAGATCGCCAAGCAGTTTCTTATGCGGAAAACGCTCGAGGCTACAGGCCTGACGGAAAAGAATGCCACGTTTCATGATGACGCTTACGAAGTGATCATCCGTCGGTACACTCGCGAAGCTGGTGTGCGAAACTTGGAGCGGGAGATCGCGTCGATCTCCCGAAAGATTGCGCGCAAGGTGGTCGATGAAGGGCAAAGCTTCTCGGAAGAGATTACCGGCGAGAAGGTTGTTACGTATCTTGGCGTACCAAAATTCAGGCCGACGCTAGCTGAAGAGAAAGACGAGATTGGTATCGCGACCGGGTTGGCGTGGACCGAGGAGGGTGGCGAGCTGCTGTTTACCGAGGCGATGTTGATGCCAGGTAAGGGCAAGCTTACGCTTACCGGGAAGCTGGGCGATGTTATGCAGGAATCAGCCCAAGCTGCTATGAGCTACGTACGGGCGAAGGCAGAGGAGTTCGGCATCCCCAAAGAGTTCAACAAACAGACTGACGTTCACGTGCACGTGCCCGAGGGCGCCATTCCGAAAGATGGACCATCCGCTGGCATCACCATCACGACCGCACTGGTTTCGACGCTAGCTCGGGTGCCAGTAAGACGCGATGTGGCAATGACCGGTGAGATCACGTTGCGCGGGAAGATCCTGCCAGTCGGTGGAGTCAAGGAGAAGGTGCTTGCCGCCCATCGTGCCGGGCTGAAGACCATCATCCTACCAAAGGACAACGAGAAGGATCTGGCCGACATCCCCAAGGCCGTGCTCAGCACGCTCAACCTCTACATGGTCGAGACGATGGACGAGGTGCTTAAGAACGCGCTAGCCGAGCCACTGAGCACCACTCTAGCGGTGGACACCGACATCGCTACAGATTCCTCCAGGCTAGACGATCAAATCACCCACTAGCCTACGGGCTCGCTCCCAGTCATTGGTCCTGGATGCTGGGCTCTAGGCGCTTGGTTCCTGTGAAAATTCTTAGCGCCGAGTTCGTCACCAGCATGACCGTTAACGACCGGGTGTCGGCCGAGGGTTTACCTGTGGTCGCGTTGGTCGGTCGCTCGAACGTAGGTAAGTCCACGCTCATCAACGCTCTGGTCCGCCGTCGCATCGCCCGCGCTAGTCGTTCGCCAGGTACAACGAGATTGCTCAATGTTTATCGCTTGTGTTTGTCGGCACGTTCCTACAAGTCTATTGGCGTGATGGTTGTCGATCTACCTGGCTATGGGTACGCCCGTGGCGGTGAGCAGGCCAGGCACACGTTCGACGAGCTGACGCGGGACTTTTTCGCCAAGGCGGTAACTGGTCCAGGGGATGCAACTCGGGGGGATAGGTTCTGTCTAGCTGGGGTAGTCCTTGTTGTGGATGTGCGGCGTCAAGGTTTGGCGTCCGATCTAGCAGCCCACGCGTGGGCCGCCGCGCGGAGATACCCACTAGTCACGGTTGCCACTAAAATCGATCGCCTAAACCTCGCCGAGCGTAACCGGGCCGTTGCCGCGCATCGGTCGATCCTAGGCTCGGTTATCGGGGTTTCTGGCAATACCGGCGAAGGGATCCCAGAAGTCTGGAAGGCGCTTTTAGACGAGCTGCTATAATTAAAAGCTCAGCCTCTTAGGAGAGCGGAGAGAAGGAGCCAGTTAGTTGAAAGCGGGGATCCATCCGGAGTATCACGAGGTCGAGGTTCGTTGTGCCTGCGGCGCTACCTGGACTACTCGCTCGACCAAGCCAGAACTTCATCTCGAGATTTGTTCCAATTGCCATCCCTTCTTTACTGGCCGCCAGAAGTTAGTCGACACTGAGGGACGGGTCGAGCGGTTTACCAAGAAGTTCGGGGCAGTCACCGTAGAAAGCCGAAAGAAGCAGCAGCGGGCCGACCGCTGAAAAATGTTCGCGCAGTCGTCTGCGCAGTGCATCCACGTGCGTTCCTTGCAGTACCTCTAGTTTTAGGCCTCGCCATCCATAAAGCGTCGTCCGTCAAACGAAGGTTCAGTCCATTGGACTGTGCGTGCACTATCTGGCAAGCCGTATTGATCTATTGGTCCAAGCGTTTCGGTTAATACTCAGTCGACCACCGACGTCTAGAATGGTTTTTCGTTTCAAAGGCTAGCCGTACGAGGTGATGCTAGGAGGTAAACTGATCTTTAATCTTCTCGGACTCTTCATTAGATTGCGATCATCCCATCGCCTAGCCACCTCGTTCAGTGAAACATTCGGTGTATGGTGTCAAGCGAACAGGAAGAAGCTATAGTCAGGGAGTTTCTAACTCTTAGATGTTTGAGCGGGACTGGCAGCCGTCGACGGTTATTGTGGCACCGCTTATCCAGGAGGCTCTTGGCGAAGCCAGGAAGGCAACGACCGAACCAACCTCATCCGCTTTGCCAAATCGTCCGAATGGAAGCTGCTGGCGAACAAACTCAGCCATTCCCTTAGGGTCCTCTTGCTGTCGGCGATGCCAGCTGCCACCGGGAAATGAGATCGAACCAGGCGCTACACTGTTGACACGAATGTTGTCGACGGCAAGCTGCTGAGCCATCGCTTTTGCCAAGCTGATCTCAGCCGCTTTTACTGCATTGTACGTCATGCGGCCACCTGATTCGCGTCCCCAGATGGATGCGATCATAATAATCACACCGCTCCCGCGACGCTGCATGTGCGGTACGGCGAGACGCGACGCGCGAACTGTAGGGTAGAAAGTGTGGTCAAAGGCAGTCAGCCAGTCGTCATCAGTCGCCTCGATGATCCCACCACCACCCGCCTTTCCAACGCTATTCACCAGGATGTCGAGACCGCCGAATGTCTCGACTGCACTGTTGATAACGGTCTCGACACCAGCTGAGTTCGAGAGATCAGTCTGCACCGCCAGCACTCGCTCCGTGTCGCCGGATAACGCTATGAGTTCCTGCGCGGCCACCCCCAGGCGCTCCTTGCCTCGTGCACAGATGCATACCCGGCAGCCTTCCACCACTAGCGCTCGAGCGCTGGCCAGACCAAGTCCTTTACTGGAACCAGTAATTAGCGCAATCTTATCGGTGAGTTGAAGGTCCATGTGAGTTATGGACGTCCGCCGGTGAGATCATTCAGGCGCCAATCGAACTCTTGGTAACGAAGCCTGAAGGTATTCTCCGTCAGGAAGTTGCGCTCGCTCGGGAAGAGGACCGGTGTAATGAACGTCAAAACGGCTCGTTCGATGGGAGTCCGCCCAGACTCAGTCCATCCTCGCGTGGCGTATGCAGCCACGAACTCCGTTTCCCGCCAGCCGAAGATGGGACTGACTCGAACTTCTTGTCTGAGCCGATCCAGGGTGATGTGACGAGGAGTTGTTGCGAATTCCTTAACGACTGCCGTCAACTGCTCGTCTAGTTTATTCGCTGCGTACGCCTCGCTTCGCAACCGACCGCTTCCGATCGCGCCTCGGCCGAGCACAAGGTACAACCGAGGGTCCTGGAACTCTGGAAGTACTGTCTGCTCGATTTCATCAAGCGTAAGAGTTCGGCCGACGACTCGATGCTCGCGTCTGTCAAATGCCCCTGGCACCTGGCGAATACTGGCTGAAGGGTAGTTGGATGAATTACCCTGGATCGGATAGTGATCGACAATCGTTCGAAGTACCAGTGCGTTGTAGACGTTCAACCAGAACGCCACCTTCACATTCGGCGACCATTCTTTGAATCCTGCTGGTTCCTCGGTGACAGAACCGATGTAACGATCGAGCGAAGCTCGTTCAAATTTTAATGCGGCGTAGTACACGAAACCATCGCGCACGTAGAGGTCGAGCAGCCGATCTAGCCCGGCAGTTTCGTCCGGCTGCGTGGCGCCAGCGGTTGGCACCCACCACCCGGTAAGTGCCGTCGCGACGAACACGACCACGGCGAGGTTTAAGCCTGTCCGCCTCACGTTTCTAGCTTTCCATGGATACATCGATTCTTGTTTGGCCCCCCTTTCTTGTATCATGACAGATTGATGCGTGTTTCGTGGCTGGCGTTGTTTCCGGTTCAAGTTTCAAGGCTTTAAAGGTTCAAGGTTTACGGATGCTGAGGATCGCAGCGCTTGGCCTAGCGTTCTACGGATTTTATTCCATCGTCGTCGGGCTGGAGAATCTCTTTGCTGGAACTGAGCTGGAATGGTGGGCCAGTCTTTGGGTCATCCTCGCCGGCACGGTCGTCCTGCTGTCAGCGGCATTTGTTCGCGTGTCGATGCCTGGCGGTCTCGCGCTCGCGGTAGGCGGCCTCCTTGGCCTGCAAGCGGTAAGCCTGCACAACGACAGCCATCTCTATGGACAGGTCCTGCTGTTTCCCCAGTTCGTCCGTGTGGGGTTTGCTGCCATCTTGGTAGGACTGGCCTACGTCGGTTGGGGAGTAGATGAGGAGGTCCCTTCTGGGCAAGACTCTTAATTCCTGGAATCGGTAACCGGTGGGAGCTTGTACGGTTAGCCTAAGCACACCCGCTGGTCGCACCACAGTTGGCGCACTTATAGCAGGCACCACTCCGGATCATGATCGCGCCACACGTCGAGCACGGTGGTGCATCTTGATCGTTCTGGATGGCGTAGGGTGTTGACCCTGGTCCCTCGCTAGGCTGGAACGAGTCTGATGTTGCCGAAGGATCGGCCGACGATGTTTCGGATCTCGTCTGCGTCAAAGTTAATTGCTCGACTTCTGGGTCAGACTCGTTGGTGTCGACAAAGTTGCGATTGTTAACCCCGGCGCGAAACTGTGCCTCTGCCGATAGGAATTTTGTCGCCATCCATCGGAAGATATAGTCGACGATTGACTTCGCCAGCCGAACATCTGGGTTCTTCGTGAGCCCGGATGGCTCAAAGCGGACATGACTGAACTTGTCCACGAGTACCTGTAACGGCACGCCGTATTGCAGCGCATACGACACTGCCTGCGCGAACGCATCCGCAAAGCCTGAGATCGTCGAGCCTTCTTTCGCCATCACGAGGAAGATCTCGCCAGGTGAACCGCTCTCATACAGGCCAACAGTGATGTATCCCTCGTGGCCAGCGATGTCGAACTTGTGGGTGATTGATTGACGCTCGTCTGGAAGCTTGTGGCGGATCGGCTGCGTTGCCATCTGGGCGACCGCCGTCTCAGCCGTTTGCTCCAAGGTCTGTGATGTATTGAGCGGCTGCGTTCGCTTGCTGCCGTCCCGATAGATCGACACGGCCTTCGTTCCGAGCCGCCAAGCGTCAATGTAAGCCTGCTCGATTTGCTCGACGGTCGCGTCGTGTGGCACGTTGATCGTTTTCGAAATTGCTCCAGAAATAAACGGTTGCGTGGCGCCGATCATCTTGACGTGACCCATGTAGTGAATGGAACGCTGGCCGTGTGCGGCCTTGAACGCGCAGTCGAAAACGGCCAGATGTTCGTCTTTAAGATGTGGCGCACCTTCGATAGTCTCATGATCGTTGATGTACTCAACGATGACATTCACCTGATCCTCGGTATAACCGAGTCGAACCAATGCCATGGGTACCGTTTGATTCACGATCTTCATTAACCCGCCACCCACCAGCTTCTTATATTTCACCAGCGCGATATCCGGTTCTACACCGGTTGTATCGCAGTCCATCATGAACCCGATTGTCCCGGTGGGTGCTAGCACCGTGGCCTGAGCGTTGCGGTAGCCGTGTGCCTCTCCTAGTGCCACAGCGTCATCCCAAGCTTCACTAGAAGCTTGATACAGATCAGCTGGTACATTGGTCCCATCGATATCCTTCAGGGCGGCACGATGCTTTCGCATGACGCGTAGAAATGGTTCCAGATTCCGTTTGTAGCCCGCAAACGGTCCTCCCTGGTCGCGCGAAATCCGTGCCGATTGTGCGTACGCCTCACCGGTCATCAACGCTGTGATTGCAGCCGCATAGTCACGCCCCTCATTATTGTCGTACGGCAGGCCCCGCGACATAAGGAGAGCGCCGAGGTTTGCGTACCCAAGCCCGAGGGGACGGTAGTCGTAACTGTTCTGCTCGATCGTCTTCGTCGGGTAACTCGCGTTGTCGACCATGATTTCCTGCGCGGTGATGAGCGTGCGCACTGCGGCGCGGAACGCAGCGACGTCAAACTCCGATTGATCGTCGTCCACCGATGTCAGGAACTGCATCAGGTTTAACGACGCCAGATTGCAAGCGGAGTCGTCAAGGAACATGTACTCCGAGCAAGGGTTTGACGCATTGATCCGGGCCGTGTCTGAGCAGGTATGCCAGTCGTTAATGCTTGTGTCGAACTGCATGCCCGGGTCGCCGCAGATGTGGGTACCCTGAGCGATCTGGTGCATCAGGTCGCGGGCTCTATAAGTATCCATGACGCTCCCGTCGGTGACTGAGTGCGTCTGCCACTCACCGTCATCGAGCACGCTTCGCATGAACTCATCAGAGACCCGAACGCTGTTGTTCGAGTTCTGGAAGAACACCGATGCATAGGCTGGGCCCGTGAACGACCCGTCGTAACCGGCATCGATGAGCGCCCAGGCCTTCTTCTCTTCGTCCACCTTGCAGGTGATGAACTCCATGATATCGGGATGATCGGAATTCAGGACGACCATCTTCGCCGCACGGCGTGTTTTACCTCCGGACTTGATGACGCCAGCGAACGCGTCATAACCCTTCATGAACGACACTGGTCCAGAGGCTGTGCCCCCACCGGCGAGTAACTCGCGCGACGATCGGATTGCTGATAAGTTGGTCCCGGTACCGGAACCAAATTTGAACAGCATGCCCTCAGTCTTGGCTAGCGTCAGGATCGATTCCATCGTGTCCTGGACGGAATTAATGAAGCAGGCGGAGCACTGGGGTGCCGGCTCAAACCCGCAATTGAACCAGACGGGGCTATTGAACGCGGCCTTCTGATTGACGAGCAAGTGCTTTAGATCATTGCTGAACGCCTGGAGATCGTCTTCGCTTGCAAAATAGTGCTGTGCGCGAGCCCAGTCAGTGAGTGTTCCCACGACGCGACCGATCAGTTGCTTTACGCTTCGTTCCCGTTCTGGAACACCAAGCTGACCCCGGAAGTACTTTGAGACGACAATGTTAGTCGCCTGCTGTGACCAGTTCTTAGGGATCTCAACATCGTGCTGCTCGAAAACCACCTCACCTTTTTCGTTCCCAATGACAGCCGCCCTGAGCTCCCATTCCATCTCGTCGAACGGATCGATTCCCTCGTGAGAAAAGAACCGCGGAAACTCGAGTCCTGGCGCGGTTGCGCCGGACGGATTTGTGGTGGTCGGTGGCTGGTAGATCTGAGATTCGTGCCCGGCGCTACTCGACATCCTGCCTCCCTGAACGTTGGCACCAACCTCACCCCGAGGGCGGGCCCGTCAGCACTGATTGGAGGTGCGCAGCTGAAGACCCAACCGGATCTTCTCTGGGATCGCTGAAAGAAAACCTTGGTAGTCCTCGGTCACCCGTGCCACGCTAAAACGCCTACTATGCGACCAGACCCGGGTGTCTGTCAAGAACGAAAAACACTAGATGTAGCGTTGTGCTTTCAGGTTAAACCCAAGATGTAGCGAAATAGGCCAAAATCAGGCATGTCTCGCCATGATACTGTCCTTGGGATGCTCCCAGCGAATCAGGGCCCGACTACTGCGCCAGCCGCCCCAGCACTTTTAGACGATCTTGGCACACCAACTCCACACCGGCCCGTCGCGTCAGGACGGCTGATGGCCGCGATTGAGGTAGTGCTCTGTTCTGGCTTCCCAACCCAACTATTGCTCATAGTCGTTCTCGGAGCCCTCGGCCTCCAGGCGCTCGATGGTGCTGGACGACTAGCACTCGGCTACATCGTGGTGCTTTCTCTGATCGATTCAGTGCTACTACTCGGCCTGATGTTTTATTTTATTTGGCTTCATCGAGAGTCGGCCCGCGAGATCTTCTTTGGCGTTCAGAGTCCTTCCGTGGAGGTGGCGCTGGGGATCGTGCTAACGCCAATCATCGTTGTGGCTGTTGTGGGTGGTCTCAGTGTTATTGAGTCCTTTGCCCCTTGGCTTCGAAACGTTCCTGAGAATCCTTTCGAAGCACTGCTCCAGTCGCCGGCTAACGTGCTGCTATTCGCACTGGTGTCGGTTGTCGCAGGCGGGCTTCGCGAGGAACTCCAACGTGCATTTGTACTCCGTCGGTTCGAACAGCACCTCGGCGGCGGTTGGCTTGGGCTTGTGGTGTTCAGTGTCGCATTTGGCCTGGGACATCTAATTCAGGGTTGGGATGCTGCAATTATCACCGGGTTGCTCGGTGCCATTTGGGGCACTATGTATCTTGTTCGGCGAAGCGCGCTTGCCGCCATGGTCAGCCACGCTGGCTTCAACCTCTCAGAAATCATGCTGGCTGTATTAGGTGGAACAGTGGTGGCTAGCTAGTCTCGTCGTCTGTCCGTTAGCGGAAACTGCTGATAGCCGGCACGCGGATAACCTGGTCACGTTCAACTAGCGTTGCTGTCCACTCCGCGACCATCTTCGCGTGGAGTTCCTTAGTCAACTGTCTCTGTACTTCTAGACGTGCTTCTTTAAACATCAGCATCTGGCCATCTCGAAGAAATTCGGCAGCATGGGTTTCGTAGTAGCTGCGGAGTTTAGCTTCAGTGGGCTGGACATCAGCAACAAAACGTTCCTCTAGATAGGCGTCGCGTCGTACATTGTCACGCAGCACCGCTCGCAAATCAGCCTCAGTGAATCCGACTCGATCAAGCACGGCGATAAACGTTTGTGCTGTGGCGAACCGATCCCGCACCTCGTTCAACCGGCGATTGATCGTCTGGGAGGGAGGGTCGGCTACCACGTAGCGATCGATCTCGTCGAGGACCAGCCGGCGTTCGATTAAAAGAGTCAGCATGTCCACTTCTGGTTCTGGCGCCCCCGACACGTCCGCTAATCCGAGATCGATGAAAGCACGCACGTCGGACAACATAATGACATTGCCGCTGACCACAGCGAGGATCCGGTCGAGGGTTGAAGTTTGAGCTGCCAGTGCGCCGCCGTTGGCGAGACTGATGAGCAGTGCAAGCACAACCTGCCCAACGGTCTGCCGGTGAGAGGTCTGCCTGCTAGCCTTAGAAGGCCTGTCCGATGCTGATGTGGAGTGCAGTGCGCCGTTCGAGCTCACCATTGTCGAACTCCCGGCGGTCTAACTTAAATCCAAGGTCGACGCGAATGGGACCCACCGGTGACCGATATCGTACACCGAACCCCACCCCGCCGTGGATTCGGCCGAGACTCACATTCCGGACGCGATCGTAGACGTTCCCAGCGTCGAGAAATCCGACTAGACCGAGATCCGTGGTCACGGGTACCCGAAGTTCTCCATTGAGGATAATCATCGCGTTCCCACCTTGCGGGAATCCGTCCTGGTCAATCGTTGCATGGTCGCCCAGTCGATCCAACGCAAAGCCGCGCACTGTTGTGTCACCACCGGCAAAAAAGCGTTCGCTGATTGGCAAGGATGGATCCGACACGTAGATCTCAAAAGCCTGCACAGGCCAGTTGCCGGTTGCTGAAGGTTCGAAGTTTACTGCCACCGTGCGTGGAAATCCATACGCTAGGCCCAGTCGCACCCCACCGGCAAAGACAACGCGCGTGGTTCCGGGTATCGTTCGATAGATAAAACCCTGTAGGAATGTTTTCGCGAAGCCGACCTCTGACGCGATCGCCCGTGCCGCTATCTCGCCGTCCATGCCGACCAATGTGCCTCGGGTGGGATCAAAAGGATCGTCACGCGTGTCCCGCACCACGCCTCCAGAAAACGATGACAATAGCACTTCTGGAAACAGGCGATCCACGAGCGGCTCATCTTCTGGGTTGAGCTGCTTATTCGACGTGTCGTTCTGGCCCAAGCGATAGCTCACGTTGGTGCTGACCGTCTGGCTGAGCCCGCGTCGAATCTGGGCATTAATTCCACGGCTGAACAGATCAAATCCAGACCGGATGGCTTGCTCGATATATCCAGTCACGAACACATCCCACGCCGAACCGAAAGTGCGCGGCTCTTGGTACGTTCCCAACACGCGGTATTCGTTGAACACAAAATTGCTACTCTGGGTCACCAGCATCGGATTAGTTGGGTCGTTCTGGCGTCGCAGGCTGACGCGCGTGAAGAGATCGATTGAGCGATTCTTTCCCCAGAGATTTCGCCGGCCAATTTCGAAGAAGCCGCGCGGAGCGAACTCCAACCGTTCCACCGCTTGGCTGCCCATGGAACCAGTCTCTCGGCGCAACCGTTGAGAGACTTCGAGGCCGCCGCCGTAGCCGATTCGCGTAGCCGGTGCCTCGTCTACCAGCACGATCACGTCACGGCGCTCCCGTGCCCCATGACTGAATTCACGGATGTCGATTCTACGAAACAGTCCAAGTGCATTTAGACGCCGCCGGCTTTCGACCGCGTCGGCGAGTCCAAGCGGTTCTCCCTCGCGGAGCGCCAGCTCTCGACGGATGGTTGAGGAATCGACGCGCTCGTTTCCGATGACTAAGATGTGCTCGACACGGACCTGCAGTCCCTCGTTGATCCGATACGAAAGTTCTACTCCCTGAAGGTCGTTCTCGAAGTTGGGTTCGACAGTGATAAGGGCTTGGTCGTAGCCATCGTTAAGGTAGAGGAGACGAATGGCGTCCCGATCCTCGACCACTTGCGGCGCGTAATAGGGCCCGCCTACCGTTGACCGAATCGATGCCAGGATATCAGTGTTGCTCCAAAATTCGTTCCCTTCGATAGAGATTGAACGGACCACCGTCTTGGCACCTTCGGTTATCTCCACCTCACACTTCACCCGCACTAGGTCGTGCTTGTCGCTAGTTGCGATCTCAGTGATGAACGGTGTGACTCGAACCGTTGCGTAGCCGAGGCGGTGGTAGTGCTCGGCAACGCTCGCCAATCCGTTCTCGAGGTTGGTCTCGACTAAAGGGTCGTCAAGTCGCAGTCCGAGGAGCGGTTCCAGGATTGCTCGTGGCACCGTAGTGTTACCGGTAAATACCACTTCCGCAACATGATAGGGTTTTCCTCGATCGACCCTGAAGACAATTGATAACGTGTCGCCGTCGCTCTCTCGCGTGTGGCTGATCGTCGCATCCCTGTACCCCAATACATGGAGGTGCGCCGCGATCCGGCGGTCCGAGTCTTCGAGTAGATCCTCGTCCACCGATGCTTCACGTTCGATCGGCACCAGCTGTGCGATGTTGCCATCTGGGATCTCGTCTCCCTCAAATACAACGGTAATCCGTCGGCCGCGCTGGATATCGAGCAGCAGGTTGGCGCTCACCCCATCCGCATTGACGTCTATGTCGTGACTTAAACTGGCCTCGTAGTAGCGAAGATTCCTGAGCTCGGCTTCGTAGTCACTTAAGCGGCGATTGACCTCGGTGCCGTCGTAGGACTGTCCTGCGTGCAGACCGAGTCGGTTAAGCACTACAGGATACAGGGTCGGCGATACACCGCGAACCTGGAGACGGTCGATTCGGATCGGTTCGCCGGACTGCACCTCGATGATCAGTTCTGCACCCACGGCCGTTGACTCGATGCTAATATGCACCACCGCGGACAGAAACCCGCGTTCGCGATACCAGCGACGTAACGTTCTTGATACGACCGGTGCCTCGTCCGCTCTAAATGAAGCCCCGTGGATTTCAGTCACCGCGCGTCGAAGCTCGTCGGTTGAGAACCCGAGTTCGCCGTGAAACGATATCCGTTCGATGATTTGCAACGGCAGCAGTTCGAAGCGGAGTTCCACGCCTCCTTGGAGCTGACGTGCGTCCACCCGCACACTCTGGAACCGCCCTAGGCTGAAGAGATGGGTGAGGCTCTCTCGAACTTGACGCATCGAGAGCGGCATACCTAACGTTGTTTCCACCAGTTCGATCACTGATTGATCATCCAGCCGTCGTCCCGCGCTCACCAGCTCCACGTCAATCACTCTCTGACCGATGAAGTCGTCGATCTCATTGCCCATAACTGGCGTGCCGAGCACGAGTACGCCGATCAGGAACAGGCCGGACGACCGGCGGCTGAGACAGAAGCTTCGGGTCATTAGAAAGAATGGCGGACGCGAAAATCGAGTGCGTAGGTTCGGTCCTCGTTCTGCGACAGGATCCACGACAGCCGCTCGCTCTGATCGTACTCCAGGACTACAATGAGGTCTTGAGTGACCCCGGTAAGAGCGCGCGAGAATGTTACGTGGGCACGTTGGGAGATCCGCTTGCCGATGAGGAGGCGCGCCGTCGGCAGTAGCTGTGCCGATAGCTGCGCGGACGGATCTCCGAGTGCTGGTGTGATCTCGAACGTGTCGACGCCGAACGATTGTTCCACAAGGCGGCCTACACCCGATGACAGCGGACCTGTAAACAACCGGGCAGCGCCAGCCTGAAACAGCTCTTGCCGGGACGCCTCGCGCTGGCGGAGTGCGCGAAGCTCAGCTCTCTGTGGGTCTCGCACGTCGCCAAGTAACATCGCCAGAATCTCAAATTCCTGCACCGGTGGGTCAGACGACAAATCGAATTCAAGTTGATCCATCGTTCCGCTGATGCCCAGGGTTACCCGGTACGTCTGCCCAGGCACCCGCACGTCGGTTTCAGCTTCGATATCAAAAAACGGTTCGATCTTAGTGGGGTTGGCGAACCCGATACTGCCGCGGGTCACACGGTAGCGGTTGCCCTCGAAGAACACTTCGCCTTGCTCGATCTCAGCGTTCCCAAACAGTAGAGGCTGAGCGAACGTACCGCCCAAGGTCAACTCAGCACTCGAGATGATTCTGGCCGCGTTGTCACTAATCCGCAGGCTCGACGGTGCGATGATTCGCACGTCGAATCTGAGTGGTATGGGTGCCCAGACGCTCTGGTTCGAAGGTGGCACCTCGACTTGCGCGAAGTTCAGCAATCCGGTGTTCGGTTCAAACAAGTCGAGCCAGACTACGTCCTGTACGTTGATTGTACCGGTTAACACCTGGTCGGTCATTTGGCCGCGGAGTGTGAGCTCGGCGTCGACCAGTGAACGAACCCCTTCTGGGTACCGGAGCCGCATCTCTGTGCCGACCGCGCTGATGTCCAACTCGCCAAGCTCGTACCCTCTCAGGCCGAGACGGCCACCAAACCGCAGCGGTCCGTTGCCAAGCTCGCCCGTCAGATCGTCGAAACGGACACCCCCAGGCTCGAAAACGACCCGACCGTTGACGTTCTCGATGCTGTGCGGCAGCGCCAGATGACGCAGTCGTCCGCCGTCGACGGCAGCCGTCCCGGTGATCACGGGCGCGCGGAAGCTTCCGGTAATGTTTGCCTCGAGCTGAGCGTTGCCAGAGCCTCGGATGTTTGGAAAGAAGCCTTGTAGGATGCCGAGGCTGGCGTCACCCGTCGCACGGAGCGACAGCTGTTCATCACTCAGCTCTACCTGCCCCGTCAGTTCAAGCGCAGTACCCTCGCCCGTTAATTGCATGCGGTCGATGCGGAGTACGTTGCGATCAAGCGTCATTTGCACCGGACCGGTGTTGTGAATCGCATAGTCGAATAACGTAAGATTAAATTGCTCGATCGCGGCTTTCACAACTAACTTCTCCACGTTCCGTACCGGACCTTTGGCATGCAGGGTCCCACTAACGATTGCTGCTGTTCCGGCAGGTAGATCCAGCTGGAAGGCGCGCACGTACGGGTCGAGAGTCGTGTTAGTAAACCGGAAAAGCAGGTCGGCGTCTGCCGCCGCCGTCAGTTCCACCCTGCCAGATCCTGAGGCGGCCAGACGAGACGACGCAGCCTCCACCTCCAGTAGCAGCACGCCGCTGCGGACGTCAGCTCGGCCGGTTACTTGCCCGACGACCTCGCCACTCACGACAAGATCCGCGATCGATCCCCGGACCTCATAGCGGGGGTCTTCGAACGCTCCAACCCCCGAGGCAATAAACTGAAAACGTCCCTCAACCGGAACCCTCGGATCCATCACTGCATCGATCGTTCCAAGCGCGAGGTTTCGTCCGTCAGCGTTAAACGAGTAAGTCCCATTCCATCTGATGAACGCTGCGCCGGTCACTGTCCCACGGCCCTTTTGGGCCTCCAGTCCTTCCATCCGTACGCCTTCTCCTTCGAACCGTAATCCGGCTGTGACGGAGTCGAACGATTCACCGTACGCAACGGCTGAGGTGAGCGTCATCCGGCCGACGCCGAACGGCCGGTGGTATTGACCGTACAGACGTAATTCCCCTGTCAGTGGCCCGTTAATCTCGTAACCTTGCAAGTCAAACACCCGACGCACTCGTTCCGCGGGGAAGGTGGCTACTCCGAACCGCGCGTCGATTTCCTCTCTGCCGTCATGCCGCGGGAAGCGAAGAGCAAAGCGACCGGCCAGCTGTAGCTGGGCTAAATCATTTTCGAAGAGGCCGTTAACGACATCGAGATAGGAGTTCTCAACGGTGATCTCACCGGTGCCGCTCCCCCAACTAACATTCCAGGCGGTAATTTGATCTCCTTCAAATCTGGCTTCGATACGAGGCGTCGTGAACGCCCCAAGTATCACTCCGTCGAGCTCACCGCGGCCCCCCACCGCAATCTCACGCGTCTCATTCCCGAACGCGGTCAAGATAGCGGCCATCAGCCGGTCGCTCTCCTGCCAATCAATGCTCGTGACATGAAACGGGATGCGAGACCGTTCGCCATACGCGGTCCGTCCTTCGAACGATACCGTGGTTAGCGGCGTTGCGAGACGACCTGGCGCGAGGTCGATCCACTCAGGACTGACGTCAAACGTGAGCTCGCCGCCGATTGGGAAATTCCACAATCGGTCAGCCTGTGTGAATGAGAGTTCCATGTAAGGCGTGAAGGGGCGGAGTCGGCGGACATCTCCACGCACGAGCAGTTCGGTGCCTAACGGTGGCATTATCCGGATCCGACCGTTCCCCTCGAGTTGATGCTTCTTCGTGCCTATTGGCCACCGGAGGCGGGTGGCTCCGCTGGCTCGTCCATTTGGACGTACGCCCTCGACTTCGATTGCTTCGAATAACTCAGCGATCTCAACGTTCGTATACTCGACGTCGAACGTATGAGCGCCTGGCTCTGGGGCCCCTAGTGGTTGCAGGCCGTAGTCCAGCTGCAGATTTCCCCCGTAGAACCCAGAAGTAAGGTCTGTTACCTCGAAACGATCACGAGTCCAGATGAGCGAGCCGTCGAGACGCGGGAAGGCCAACGTGTTCAACGTGGCGTTGTCGCTCTGGAACAAACCAGTCAGCTCCCGACCTTCGTTGAACAGATGCCAGGTTCCGGTGAACTGTCCTTCTCCGGTCACCGTGAAGTCGTCGTCGGAAAAAAAGATCGTCTTCATCGTTGGTAAATCGATTTCGGATTCGACGATCCGATAGGTTTGCTCAGGCCAGTTAAACAGGTCGATATCCCCTGTCAATACCGAAGTGAATCCATCCATCGTCAGATCTATGCGTGGTAGATCTACCAGACCACCATCAAGCGTATAGGTTGCCTCCATGTCAGCTTTCATCTCTTTAAACGACCCGATCTGAACTGTGCCGTTGCTGAATGAAACCTGCCCGCCGTAGTCAGTGAGTTTGGAGATGATCAGATCAACATTACGGGCCGTTACACTCCACGGTGTTTCGTGATCCTCGTAGATGAACTCACCACCGGTTGCCCGCAGGTGTTGCACCGTGGTGACAAAGTGGCGCATCTCGTCTCCCTCGCGGTGCTCGCTTACGTCCGTCGCGCTCACGACCTGCGCAGTCTGCTCAGTCAGCCATGTTCGATCGGAGTGGGGCTTATCTGATGTCTCGATATTCGGTCCATCGTCGAAGAAGAATCGCGGGAAATTATGCTGCCCGTTCGGGAAGTGTTCGACGAGCATATGCCAGTTACCCATGTCGACGGTGTTGATTAACACTTCGCCGCGCAACAGGGGTAGCCACGAGGCGGAAATGACAATACGATCGCTGTAGAAGAATGGGCGATCGCCAGGTTCGAGACCGTCAATAACGAGATCCTCGATAAGGAATCGACCGGGGAGGAGGTAGGTGCCAAGACTGCCGATGTGAACCGGACGATCGATTTGCGCCGCGAAGGCCTGCTCCGCTTGGGCCTTCAGTGTTGGCCCCAAATCAACCGTTGCGAATGCCACCACGGCTGCGGCGACGAGTGCCACACCAATGATGATCGTTCGTTTGGTATAGCGGCGCGCAAGCCGACGCCACAGGTGCCGTCGCGCAGTCAGCTTGAGCGGTCTGTTTGGGGGCTGTGCAGATTGTTCGGTTGTTGGTGTCACTTCGTCAAACATACCAATGTTCTTCGATCACTACGAGCACTTGGCCCGCTTCGATGGCTGAACCCTCCTCGGCGGACACGATTTTCACGCGCTCAGCCTTGGGGGCAACCAGTTCGTTCTCCATTCTCGGTTCCGGCCTCACGCCTTCATGGTCTTCGCCTTTTCCCAGTCTGCGAGGAATTGCTTCAAGCCGATGTCGGTCAGCGGATGCTTAAAGAGTGAATCGATCGCCTTCGGTGGACAAGTGCAGATATCGGCACCCATTCGGGCCGCTTCGATAATGTGCATTGGACCGCGGGTGCTGGCGACCAACACCTCGGTTGCAAACTCGTAGTTGTCGTAGATCTCGACCACTTGACTAATCAGCTCCATCCCAGACGTGGCGATATCGTCGAGTCGGCCGACGAATGGACTCATGAAGGTTGCACCGACCTTGGCAGCGAGCAGAGCCTGCGACGGAGAAAACACCAAGGTGACGTTGACTCGGATGTTCTCCCGCGCGAGGGTGTCGCAGGCTTGTACCCCTGCACGTCCGAACGGCACCTTGACGACGATATGCTCGTCGATCTCTGCGAGTTGGTGCCCTTCGCGAATCATACCATCGGTATCGATTGCCACTACTTCGGCGCTGACCGGTCCTCGGACGAGCTGGCAAATACGCTTTAGCGTCTGGAACGAATCTCCGTCTTCCTTGGCAAGCAATGACGGATTGGTGGTGATTCCATCGATGATGCCTAGCGGCATCAGGTCCTCAATCGCCTTGATGTTAGCGGTGTCCAGGAATAGCTTCATGCTCGAACCCTCCTAAGAGGCACCCACGACCGGATTCGCGAGTTCGCCCACATGCTGAACTTTGATGACAACCCGGTCGCCAGGCGTGATCGGGCCGACACCGGACGGCGTCCCGGTCGCAATCACGTCGCCCGGTAACAGTGTCATGACGGCCGAGATGAACTCCACAAGACGCTCGATGTCAAAGATTAGCTCGCGGGTGTTGGACGCCTGGCGTCGTGTGCCGTTCACCCACCCTTCGACGTTCAGCGCGTTTGGATCCTGACCGATGACGATGCCTGGACCGATTGGGGAGAAGCTGTCGAACCCCTTGGCCCGCGTGTATTGGACATCACGGGTTTGCAGCTCTCTGGCGGTAACGTCGTTCACGCACGTCAAACCTAGGATGTGCTTGTGGGCTTCTGTCGCCGGCACGCGATGCGCACGCGTCCGGATCACAATTCCCAGCTCAGCCTCGTAGTCCACGCGGCCGACACCAGACGGAAGCACGATCGGTTCCTGAGGTCCGATCACGGCAGTGGACGGCTTCAGAAAAATTTGCGGCTCTTCGGGAAGCGATTTTTTCATCTCCTTCGCGTGGTCGCGGTAATTAAGTCCGACCGCGACGACTTTTGACGGTTCGATCGGTGCTAGCAGCTGAAGTTCAGAGGTCTCGACCGCCTCGCCAGGTTCGTACCGACCGAATAGATCGCCTTTTAAACGATGCCACTGACCGTCAATCTGTACAGCGTGAGACTTGCGGCCGCCCGCGTCAATACGGTAAATGACGTCCATATTCGCTAGGTTCCCTTCAGGGCTATGCTCAGGACGATGTTTGCGCCGAGCCTGGCCTCAGGCCACGAAGCGCGTCAGTCATCGAGCCGCTTCTACACCGGCCTCCGACTGAGGGCTTACGTTGGCCGGTGATGCGGTGTCGACGGCCTGTACGGCGTAGACGTAACGCTTGCCAGGCTGGACGTCGGTATCTCGGTAGGTGGTCTCTTTGATCGGATCGGGTGTCAATACTTGCAGTGTCGCACCTGTCGCCAATCCGCGCAAGACTAGATAGCCTGCGATATCGGATTCGGTATTCTCGTTCCAGACCAGATTGATGATCCCTTCGTCTCCGATAGCGATTAACCTGGTGGGAGCAGCTGGTGGAAACGTGTCAATCAGGGCCACACAGGCGGTTCGTGAGGCTGGACTGCTGACTTCAGACGTACCGATGCCATCCACGAGGCGGATGGCGTAACAGCGCTCGTGACCAAACGCAATGTGGCTGTCTGTGTACGACAGTGTCGAGAGTGGAACAAGATTAACTGGCTGAGGCATCGTGACGTACCCTTTGCCAGAGGTTCCGCCAGACCGTGTAACGTCGTACACCTCGTATCGCGACGGCTGCGGCACTGGAAGAATTGCGTTGGTTGACAGGACACCACCGGTAGCGGGTTCTTGGATCGGTAGACGTGCGGTGTCTGGAGCTGCCCAACTGATCTGGACTTCGGTTTCGGAGTAGGAAACGACCGGGTACGACGGTCGGTCTGGACTCGGCGTGAGGGGAACCACGAACTCTAAACTCGGCTGGCTCTGACGCCCATGTTGTGAAATGCCGATCAGAACATACGTTCGTCTCGGCGGAAGCGGTATCGGCGCCGACAGCGGCGCAACCACCGCGAGGTTTCCCGCATCTTCCTTGAGATCAGCGTCTTCTTTTTTCTTCTTGCCTTCACCCGGTGATACCGGAATCAGGGTTTCCGGGGTTAGCTCCTCCGTGACGACCACTATCTCTCCCTGGGCACGTGTCCCGTCAGGGCGGAGAGAGGCCGGGGGGATCTCTGCGGTACCGGATTCCGGTGGTGGCTGGTCGGGAGGACGGATCTGAATTGTGGCAACTTCCGTCGCCAACTCTAGCCACTCTTTGAGTGGTAGCGAACGGTCACCTTCCTCGGGGTGGGTGGTTAGCGCGTAGATCTCAATCCGGTCGAGGTTAGCCGGGGTCGAGCCATCGGTGTTTGCCGTCGGCACTTCGAACTGGATGTACACCTGGTTATCGATTCGGCGGACAAGCTCAGGGTTGACTGAACTCGGCAGAATCAATAGTGGTGCGAGAGGTGGACCTCTTTTCCCGCACCCGAACGATAACGTTGCCCCGAGGAGCATGAGGAGCAGGGCCACCAGGCGAGCTGCTAGTAGCCACTGGTAACGGTCTCGCTGTATTCGCCGGTTCCGACTCACAGAATGTATTTGGACAGGTCCTCGTTTTTCACGATGTCGGCCAGCATTTTGTCAACATATGCACTGTCGATTGAGAGTTCTTGCTCGGTCATGTCTGGTGCCTCGAATGAGATTTCGTCGAGGAGCTTTTCCATGATCGTGTGAAGGCGACGCGCGCCGATGTTCTCGCTCCGTTCATTGACGAGTGTGGCAAACTCAGCGATCCTCCGAATGGCATCAGGCTTGAACTGGAGCTCCAATCCCTCGGTAGCCAGTAACGCCGTGTACTGTGTCACCAGCGCGCCTTTAGGTTCAGTCAGAATCCGTACGAAGTCCTCGGTGCCCAGCGCTTCGAGCTCCACGCGGATCGGGAATCGTCCCTGTAGTTCTGGAATCAGATCAGCTGGCTTCGCGACGTGGAACGCACCGGCGGCGACGAACAGAATGTGATCGGTCCGAACCATCCCATGTTTGGTGTTGACTGTTGTTCCTTCAACAATCGGCAGGATGTCACGCTGCACACCCTCTCGACTAACATCTGGTCCTTGCGTTCCTTGGCGCCCTGCGATTTTGTCGATCTCGTCGACGAAAATGATCCCAGCCTGTTCGACTCGATCGACAGCCGCTCGGCCGACGCTTTCCATATCGACGAGCTTCTGTTCTTCTTCCTGCACCAGGAGTTCACGCGCCTCAGGCACTTTCACGCGCCGCTTCCGCTTTTGGCTCTGGAAGAGACTTGGCAACATGTCCTTCACGTTAATGTCGATCTCCTCAACTGACGAACCAGTGATGATCTCGAATGAGGGAAAAGATCTGTCTCGAACATCAACCTCGACCGTACGACTGTCCAGACGGCCGGCGCGTAGTTGATCTCGAAACTTCTCGCGCGTACGCTGCGCGTGTTCGCCAGCCTGTGCGTCTGGTGCCTGTCCAACTGGTTTGATCGGCGGGAGCAGCAGATCGAGCAGGCGCTCCTCGCCGTTAATGCGTGCTTTTTCGCGCACCTCAACTAGTCGCTCTTCCCGCACCATATCGACGGCGAGCTCAACCAGGTCACGTACCATGGATTCCACATCGCGCCCTACGTACCCGACTTCTGTGAATTTCGACGCCTCGACCTTAATGAACGGGGACTGAGCCAACCTTGCTAGTCGACGCGCGATCTCTGTCTTGCCGACGCCGGTCGGCCCGATCATTAAAATGTTCTTGGGTGCGACCTCTTCGGCTAATTCGGAGGGAAGTTTTTGGCGTCGCAAACGGTTGCGCAACGCGATCGCCACTGCGCGCTTAGCACGTGTCTGTCCCACGACGTACTTATCCAACTCGCTGACAATCTGACGTGGCGTCAGGCCGTCGGTGGTCGTCGTGGTTGTCTCAGGGAGATAGATAGGCACTACAACTCTTCGATCGTGACACTGCCGTTCGTGTAAATGCAAATGCCAGCTGCGATCGCCATCGATGCCTCTGCGATAGCCCGCGCGTCAAGTGATGTGTGGGCCGCGAGCGCCCTGGCTGCTGACATCGCGTACGGTCCGCCGGAACCGATCGCCACGATGCCGTCATCGGGTTCGATCAAGTCACCGTTTCCGGACAAAAGAAAGGTTGACGATGCATCTACTACGACAAGCATTGCTTCAAGCCGGCGGAGGATTCGGTCGGTTCGCCAGTCCTTCGCCAGCTCGACTACCGAGCGCTCGAGGTTGCCGCGGTACTGCTCAAGCTTCGATTCGAAACGGGAAAACAACGCGAACGAATCGGCGGCCGAGCCGGCGAACCCCGCAAGGATCCGATCGTTATACAGCCGGCGGATCTTATTGGCCGACTGTTTAACGATCGTATTACCTAGCGTTACTTGCCCGTCACCGGCCATAACGGCCCGGTCGGAGTGACGGACCGCGAGAACGGTTGTGGACTCAAAAGAGTAATTGGGATTCATGGTTACAGGATTCCACAGTTTATGTTTCATGGGTTCATAGGTTCATGGCGATGATCAGCACGCCAGCGGAACAATAGATAGAGTGGCACACCCGCTCCGATAACGAGTAGCCCTGCCGCTGACGGACCAGGGTTCCGTGCAATCGCGTTGACCACCATGGCGGCGCTGGCCACGATAAAAACCATTGGCGCTGCTGGGTAGCCCCAGGCCTTATACGGGCGATGTGCCGTCGGTTGCCGGAAACGCAGGACGAATAGTGCCGCTACCGCGACACCGGAAAAGAGCACCACAGCAAAACCGGTATAGCCGACGAGCTGCTGAAAGGTGCCTGACAGCACAAGCAGGCCGGCCCACGCACTCTGCGCCACGATGGCGATGATGGGTGTACGAAACTTCGGGTGGACTTTGGCCCCTGCCGCAAAGAATAGCCCATCCTGCGCCATGGCGTAGTACACGCGGGGACCAGCCAGAACCATCGCACTGATGCTGGCCGCGATCATGACGACTGACGCCGCCGCGATCGGCGCCGCCAGAGCGTCGCCAAACAAACGCACGGCGGTGGCATCGGCTACGTTTTCGCCAACGTTGACAAACGCGGTGACTGGGATTGCATAGATGTAGAGCATGTTAAGAAGCAGGTAGATTACGACAACTATCACGGTGCCGATCCCGAGCGCAAGCGGCACGTTACGGCCGGGAGCACGCATTTCTTCGGCGAGATATGCAGCCGCGTTCCAACCAGAATAGGCGAACATGACCGGAATCAGCGCAAGCACCCAATTCGATGGCATGATCGTAGTCCCGCTAACCGAGAAATTCGTAGTGGCTCCCTGGCCGAATCCGAAACCCAGAACAACAAACCCTACCAGGAGGGCGATCTTGATTCCTGCCAGGAGGTTTTGCACAACACGCCCGGGACCAAGCCCGAGGATGTGGACAGCCGACAGGATAGCGATCGCACTGAGCGCCACGACCGCTTGTGGCGAGACGGTCAAGCTCATCAGGACAAGCGGTACTTCAAAGATGGGTGTTGTGTCGCCGGCCGCAGGAAGGAATCGTGCCAGATAACCGGCCAGCCCGACAGCACTTGCCGCGATCGCGCCTGAAAAGCCTGCAACGAATGACGTCCAGCCGGTCAAGAAACCAGCCACCGGACCAAAGGCCTCGCGGAGGTAGACGTACTCACCCCCAGCACGGGGTCGGAGCGCCGCGAGCTCCGCATACGCCATGGCACCGGCAAAGGCGAGCAGGCCGCCGGCTAGCCACACGCCCAGCATGGCCCAGGCGTTCGGCACACTTGCGGCAACGATTACCGGAACGATGAAGATACCGCTTCCGATGACGTTGGACACGACAATGGCCGCACCGTCAATCGGGCCAAGCCCCTGGCGTAGCGTTGGTGAAATCATGCCGCTGGTAGACGTTGAGATGTGAGGCACACGGGACCCGCGGTATATCCACTACTGGGTGAGCAGCTGCCGGTCGATCGGATATTCGTTAATCCTGACCCACTGGTCAGAGCCGTGTTTAATGAAGATTTCTACCTTGGCATCGACGAAACTCCGATGCCGTAGCATCTCCAACCGAGGCTGTTCACCCGTGTATCCCAGGTCGGATTGCATCGTGAACGGACCTACCGACGAACTCGGCTCCAGCCCGTCACGTCCGACCGCTCGCAAAAACACGTTGCCCCAGACTTCGGTCTCACCGTGGCATGTGCCAGTGGTCGGGTTAGCCGGAGACACGTCAGAGGCTGGCTCCGGTTGATCGGCGTAAGCGATGAGACATCGGCGGAAAACCCCGTTCAACTGCACGATGCGGAGTGACTCAGTAGATACGTTCGCAAGCTGGAACGATACGGTCGGTACAAGTTTGTTACGGCCGAACTCATCGAAACCCACGTCGAGCCAACCGGTCGTAAGGTCGGTTACTTCGAACGCCTTGGTGATGTCGACATCCGTTCCAGCGCATCCCAGGGCCAGCGGGGCAAGGGCTGCCAAACTGAGGCACCGAAATACCAGACGTACGTCCATGAAGGGGATTGTAGATCAGATAAGATATCGCGCTGCAGTCTTAGTAACGATGCTTCAGCTTTCTTCCGTTCAAAAGGCATTCGGCGAGCAGGTGCTCTTCGACGCCGTCACCTGGCAAGTCCAGACCGGGGATCGCGTCGGACTCTGTGGGCCGAATGGGGCCGGCAAGACAACCCTGCTGAGGATGATGGCCCGTCTCGAGGAGCCCGACGGAGGCACTATCTCCGCGGCTGCCGATCTGACCATTGGCTACCTGCCGCAGGACGGGCTCACCCATAGTGGCCGGACACTGTTTGAGGAAGCCAGTACTGCTTTCGACGCCCTTCTTTCGCTTAAGGAAGAAATGCACGATCTCGAAGCCCGACTGGGTGACGCCAGCGTTCCCGCAGAGGAGCATGACCGAATGCTGGGTCGGTACAGCGAGGCGCAGGAGTCGTTTCGACACCAGGGAGGTTACGAGATCGAGGCGAAGGTTTCCAGCGTGCTACGCGGTCTAGGTTTCAGGCGCAGCGATCTCGAACTTAAGACCGAGATCTTTTCAGGGGGTTGGCAGATGCGCATCGCCCTCGCGAAGCTTCTCCTCCGCCGCCCACACCTGCTGCTTCTTGATGAGCCCACTAACCATCTCGACTTAAATGCGCGGAATTGGCTCGAGGACTTCCTGATTAGCTATCCTCACGCGGTCGTGCTCGTCTCCCACGACCGGTACTTTCTCGACCGTTCGGTCACGGCGATCGCTGAGGTTGGCCTTAGGACGCTCACGACGTATTTCGGAAGTTACAGCACATATCTCGTGGAGCGGGATGCGAGAATCGAACGGCTTCGGGAGCAGAAGCGCCGACAAGACGATGAAATTGCGCGCATCCAGGGGTTTATCGACCGGTTTCGTTATAAGGCAACGAAGGCGGCCCAGGTGCAAAGCCGGGTGAAGATGCTCGGCAAGATCATCCCAATCGAAGTTCCAGCCGAACATCAACGAGTGCACTTTGCTTTCCCTGCGTGCGCCAAGAGTGGGCGCACGGTGCTCGAGCTCCGTGATGCAACGAAGCGTTACGGTCAGCTCTCGGTGTTCGAGCGAGTCAACGTGCACATCGAACGAGGCGACCGGTTGGCACTGGTTGGTCCGAACGGCGCTGGAAAGTCGACCCTCATGCGGATGTTGTCCGGGGTGGAGTTACCGGATCAGGGAGTCCGCATCGAAGGGCACCACGTGGTGTCGCAGTACTTTGCGCAGGATGAGGCCAGCTGCCTCGACGAGTCGTTAACCGTGCACGACACACTGGCCGCCGGGTCGCCCGTGCAGATGGTGCAAGCTATCCGCAGTATCCTTGGCGGCTTCCTATTTAGTGGCGACGACGTGTACAAGCGCGTTCGGGTGTTATCGGGTGGCGAACGCACTCGGCTTGCGGTCGCGCGCATGCTCTTGTTTCCCTCGAACACTCTGTTGCTCGATGAGCCAACGAACCATCTCGACATTGATTCGACCGATGTGTTACTCGACGCACTTGTCGATTACGGAGGGACGCTCATCTTCGTATCGCACGACCGGTACTTCGTTGATCGGCTCGCGACGAAAGTGCTCGAGGTCGGCGCCGGTAATGCGGTGCTGTATCCTGGTAATTACGAGGAATTTCGTTGGAGCCGACAAGTGGAGGCAGAGCACGTTTCTGCTCCGGCTGCGTCCCCTAAACCGCAGACGCGCCGGTCACGCTCGACCTCGGCTTTGGCTAAGCACAAGCGTCATCAGGATAAGACTAGGCGCCGCCAGAGACGGCGGGACGCCCTGCAAGCCCGTATCGCTGAATTAGAGCGACGGATCGGCGAGCATGAAGAGGCAATCCACCAGCTCGAGATTGAAATGGCTGCTCCGGGGTTCTACGAAGACTTCCAAGCGGCCGAAAAAGCTGTCCTTCGCCACCAAGATCTCATGTGGGAGGTTGGTGATCTGATGAACCAATGGGAGGCGCTTGAAACCGAGGCGCTCGAACACCCTTCAGCAACAGAAACGTAATCTCGCTATAGCTTCGTTAGTCTCGGTTTGCTTTCTACTATCAGGCGTCCGAAGTTCGTTAGGAATAGCGCCTCGAATTCTTGTGTATCGAAACTTTTCAGAAAAATGCTCTGGCATGCCAGGATTCGGAAGCAGGCACCTCCCACCGACCAGCAAGAACCTCCCCGAGGCTTGTGAGCGTATTATTGAAGACCGTGGTGTTGAGATTGACCTCGCCAGCCGTTACCAGGGCGGCAAACGTTTCTCGAGGTACACGCGTGATCCGCTCTCCCCTCCGAAATAAGACAGGCGAGTGATTGACAAGCTCGACTGCCAACTCATCTTGTAACGCCTTCATCTGACGGACGAGCGCGTCGATTGAGCAGCCTGATGGACCGGCAGCCCGCTGGTCGACCGCTACGAACAAGAACTGGCCGTAACGCAGATCCCGACCTGCCGACAGTGGCACTGTGTGCGCACCCCACTGGTTGATGAACTCGTCGACTTTAACAAGCAAACGTTGCTGTTCCTTTTTCTGGAGTGGCCGTTCGGCGGCAAAGATCCAGAGACGCGAATCTTCCGGCAATTGTTCGAACGAAACATGAGGCATGGCACCCTCCTCTGTGACTCTTCAGTCTACCGTAGCTGTCCCAGCTGGTTCCGCCACCGTCAGTTCGGCGGTTACGACATGGTCCAACAAAAACCACAAGACGACGAAGTGCCAGCTTTCCCAATGGGTCCGACTGCATCGTGGGCATCGGTGGAACTCGTCGTAACACTGCTGCGTCAGGGGTGGTAATTCTACCGTGTCATTTTTTATCCAGACAATTATTATCTGCGCGGTCACTGTCTATACTGTCTCTATGAGGTATCTGGTGACTGCTCAACTGAAGCCGGGTAAGGGTGCCAGTCTTGCCGAGGCGATAAACAACCGCACACTTGGTGCGGGTTCGATCGCCGGTGACGAGTACCTACACGACATGAATCAGGCCCGCCGGATGGACGATGGATCTGTCTGCTGGCTCGAGACCTGTTTCTGTTCCACCCCACTCCTGGAAGAGCGGTCATACTGGGAAGAGCACTTCGAACTCACTCGGGTGAAGGAAGCCCATGCTCGGAGTAAGTGCCTGGACGCCAATGGGGCGAAGCGCTGGGCCTGTGTCGACTGCAAATGCACCGACAAGTTGGAAGCGAAAATGGAGAGGTGGGGTAGTCCGTTCCTGCAGTGGCTCAGAACAATTACACCTGTTCTTTAAGTGTCACCGCATCCAAAAACGGCATCATTCCACGGAGTTTTGCTCCTACCTGTTCAATCGAATGCTCCTGTTCTTTTTCCCGCTGCGCCATAAACCAGGAGCGACCGGTCCTATCTTCTTCGATCCAGTTCTTCGCGTAGGTGCCGTCCTGGATCTCGGTGAGGATCTGTTTCATCGCCTTGCGTGTTTCGTCGGTGATTATTCGTGGACCGCCGGTGTAGTCGCCATGCTCGGCCGTGTCGCTCACCGAATACCGCATGTAGTTGAGTCCGCCCCGATAGAAAAGGTCCACGATCAACTTTAACTCGTGCATGCACTCGAAATAGGCGACCTCAGGCTGATAGCCAGCGTTAACCAGGGTCTCAAATCCGGCTTTGACGAGCGCGCTCACACCTCCGCACAGAACAGTCTGTTCGCCGAACAGATCGGTTTCTGTCTCCTCGGCAAATGTCGTCTCGATCACACCGGCACGCGTTAATCCCAACGCCTTGGCGTAAGACAGCGCCAACGCCTTTGCGTTACCAGTAGCGTCTTGTCCAACCGCGATCAAGGCGGGTGTGCCGCCACCTTCCAGGAAGACCTCTCGGACACGATGCCCAGGAGCCTTCGGCGCGATCAGTGTAACGTCGACATCCTTCGGAGGTTCAATGGTCTTGAAGCGAATGTTGAATCCGTGTGCGAACATCAACATCTTCCCAGCGCTGAGGTGTGGTGCCACCTGCTTCGCATAGATCCCAGCCTGAGTAGTGTCAGGCGTTAGGAGCATAATCACGTCGGCCCAGGCTGCGGCTTCAGAGCCGGACGTAACGGTTAGCCCCTCTTCTTCCGCCTTCGTCTTCGACCGGCTTGTTTCGTGGAGCGCGACGCGCACCTCGACCCCACTATCCTTGAGGTTAAGGGCGTGCGCATGTCCCTGCGAGCCGTAACCGAAGATAACGACTTTCTTTGACTGGATGAGAGACGCGTTAGCGGAGTCATCGTAGTAGATCGTGGCCATTAGCTATTCCTTGTCGTTCGGTCGTAAATGGGGAACGAGTCTATACCGAAGATGAAACATTCTCGTCGTCAATCGTGGTGCTCCGCTCAGCGCGGTTCGTTTCGGACGGATCGACCATCACGCTTAATGGTCCGCGGACCATGCCGACCCGACCAGTGCGCACCAGTTCGAGGATTCCATAGGGACTGAGAACCTTGAGCAACCCTTCGATCTTTGCTTCGGTTCCGGTGATTTCGATGATCACTGAATCTGGCGCGACGTCGACGACCCGGGCTCGAAAGACGTCGACCAGCTGCATGACGTGGGTCCGCGTCTCTTGTGTTTTAGTCGAGACTTTCACCATTGCTAGCTCGCGAAACACGGCCAGCTCGGACGTAATGTCATGCACCCTGAGAATGTTGACAAGCTTGTAGAGGTTAGCCTCCAGTCGGCGTGCGCCGTTCGTGTCGGTGTCAACGACGATGGTCATCCGTGACACGGTCGGCATCTCGGTGTGCCCGACCGTGAGAGACTCAATGTTGAAGCCGCGACGTCGGAAGAGAGAGGCGATGCGGTTCAGGACGCCAGGTTTGTTCTCGACGTAGATCACGAAGGTGTGACGCATTAGCTGCTAGCTCCCAACTGTTCGCTACTTATCAGCTCCGGTTTCGATGATCGGCGCTGGGCTCGGTCGTCGAATCATCTCATTAAGATCTGCCCCTGCTGGCACCATCGGATACACTGTGTCTTCCTGTTCGACCTGGAAGTCGATGACAACGGTCTTATCATTCGCCCGGGCGGCCTCGATGGTCGGCACGACGTCCTGTCGTTTCTTGACGCAGGCACCGGTTAACCCGAAACACTCCGCTAGTTTCGAGAAATCAGGGCTTAGGAGGGGCGTTGCTGCGTAGCGCCGCTCGTAAAAGAACTCCTGCCACTGGCGAACCATGCCGAGATAGCCGTTATTGATGATGGCGACATTAATTTTGATCTTTTCCTGCGCGATCGTTGCGAGCTCTGCCATCGTCATCTGAAACCCGCCGTCGCCAGCCACCACCCAGACCTCGTTCTCTGGCCTGGCGAACTTGGCACCGACGGCCGCCGGCAGCGCAAAGCCCATCGTTCCGAGTCCGCCAGAAGTAATGAGCGTCCGCGGCTCGTTGTGATGGTAGTACTGCGCCTCCCACATCTGATGCTGACCAACGTCGGTGACAACGGTCGCCTTGCCCTCGGTGATTCGCCAGATGTCGTGTATTACGTGGGCGGCGTACAAATGTCCGCTGTCTGGTATGTTCTGAATGTCTCGGACGGCAGCATCTCCTTTCATTTCGTGGATCAGCGACAGCCATTGCGTACGGTCACTAGACTCGACGAGTGGGAGCAAGTCTTCGAGTACAGCAGCGAGATCACCGGCCAGAGTAACATCTACTTTGACATTCTTGTTGAATTCGGCCGGATCGATGTCAACGTGAATCTTGCGTGCATTCGACGCGTAGGTCTTCAGGTTACCGGTCACTCGATCGTCGAAGCGCATCCCGAGAGCCAGTAGGAGATCGGCCTCCTGGATCGCCTGATTGACCCAGGCCTCACCGTGCATCCCCATCATTCCCATATTGAGGGGGTGCTGAGCCGGGACGCTTCCGATCCCAAGAAGAGTCATCGCGATCGGTATGCTCGCGCGCTCTGCAAGTTCGTTGACTAGAGCCATCGAGTTTGATAGCAGCACGCCGTGACCAGCGAAAATGACTGGACGCTTGGCTCCGTTGATTAAATCGGCCGCACGTTTGTATTCCTCATCAGATGCTCGAAGGTTTGGCCGATATCCCGGCAGCTTAACATCGCTTGGATTCCATTCGAGCTCGGACGACGCTTGTTGCGCGTCCTTGGTTATATCGACTAACACCGGGCCAGGACGTCCAGATCGCGCAACGTACATCGCTTCGTGGATCGTTGGCGCGATCTCGTCGACGTTTGACACCAGGTAGTTGTGCTTGGTGATCGGTAGCGTCACGCCGGTGACGTCAGTTTCTTGGAAGGCGTCAGAGCCGAGCACCTTACTGCCAACCTGGCCGGTGATGCAGAGGATGGGAGACGAGTCAAGCATCGCCGTGGCGATGCCGGTAACCATATTCGTTGCGCCCGGCCCAGACGTGGCTACTGCGACGCCTACGTCACCACTCGCGCGGGCGTAGCCGTCGGCCATGTGGGTTGCACCCTGCTCGTGTCGCACCAGCACATGACGGATCGGGTAGTCTAGCAACGCGTCATAGGCGGGCAAGATGGCGCCGCCCGGATAGCCGAAGACGGTCTTAACACCCTCTCGGACCAACGCCTCCCAGATAATCTGTGCACCGGTTCTTATCACAGGCATTACTTCACTCCCAGCTAGTGGCTCAGCTCGTGACCGCACCAGTTGCAGCGGATGATACGAGACGGGCGTACTTTGCCATCACACCGCTTACGTAGTGTGGCGCAGGTGCCTTCCAGTCAGCTAGGCGCTCTTTGATTTCGTCTTCGGTCACTTCTAGTTGTAACTTCCGGTTGCGTTCATCGAACAGAATCATGTCGCCGTCGCGCACGATAGCGATCGGTCCTCCTTTAGCTGCTTCTGGTGCCACGTGACCAGCCATCATGCCGCGGGTCGCGCCTGAGAACCGTCCGTCTGTTAGAAGCGCCACCGATTCTCCAAGACCGGCACCGACGATCGCAGCTGTAACCGTTAACATCTCGCGCATACCAGGACCGCCTTGCGGCCCTTCATACCGGATGACTACCACGTCACCGGCGTGAATTCGTCTGTGTGTCACCGCCTCGAACGCGTCTTCTTCACTTTCAAACACTCGGGCGGGCCCCCGATGCTGGGCCAACTCGTGTCCGGCCACCTTTACGACGCACCCGTCTGGCGCGAGATTACCCTTGAGCACGATTAGGCCTCCTGTAGCCTTTATCGGATCTGCCAGCGGTCGGACCACTTCCTGACCAGATGTTTCCTGGACCGCGTCTGCTTCCTCGGCAATCGTTCGCCCAGTTACGGTCAGGGCGTCCTCGTGGAGGATTCGCGCTTCCCGCAGCCGGCGCGCCACCAGTCCGATCCCGCCAGCGCGGTAGAGGTCGGTTGCTACGAATCGCCCACCTGGCTTGAGGTCGGCGACCAACGGCGTTCTTTCGCTGACCCGGTCGAAATCGTTAAGCTCTAGCGACACACCTGCGTCACGGGCGATAGCTAGCAGGTGTAGCACGGCATTGGTCGAGCCGCCGGTCGCGGCTACTGCGGCGATCGCATTCTCGAGTGACTTGTGCGTGACGATCTGCCGAGGTCGAAGGTCCGTGCTTACTAACTGCATCACGAGTTCGCCGGCGTGCCGGGCGACATCATTCTTATTGACATCCATTGCCGGCACCCCGTTGGCGCTCATGGGGGAAACGCCGAGCAGCTCACAGACGGTCGACATTGTATTTGCCGTAAACTGTCCGCCGCATGCCCCGGCACCGGGGCATGCATGATTCTCGAGATCGGCCAATTGGGCATCGGTTAGCTTGCCGGCTGCATGGGTGCCGACCGCTTCGAACACGTCCTGAATGGTGACGTCGTGTCCCTCCCACCGACCAGGTTCAATCGATCCGCCATAGAGGATTAATCCGGGAATGTTCAGTCGCACGAGCGCCATCACACCACCCGGGATGGTCTTGTCGCATCCGACAAGCACAACGAGCCCGTCAAATAAATTCCCGCGCGCCACTAGCTCGATCGAGTCGGCCACCACCTCGCGACTGACCAGAGAGGTCTTCATCCCTTCGCTTCCCATCGTGATGCCATCAGAGATCGAGACGGTGTTGAATTCCATCGGCGTGCCGCCGGCAGAACGAATTCCCTCCTTGACATGTTCGCCAAGATCACGCAGGTGGTAGTTACATGGGCCGATCTCGATCCAGGTATTTGCTACTCCGATGATCGGCTTACGTAGATCCTGGTCGGTGAACCCCACCGCCTTGAGCATTGCTCGGGCTGGCGCTCGGTTCGGACCTTCGGTAATTGCTGCGCTTCGTCGTTTGCTCATAACAAAAAAAGCCATCACCCGGCGTTGGATGATGGCCCCTGTGGTTCTTGGTTTGCTACCGGGTACATCATCCGCTGGCCATCAGCGTAATCACGCTGACGGTGCTAACGATGTCCACGACAAGCCGAATCAAAAACGCATTCATGATACTTTCTGGCATTTTACCCCGGTGACATGATCTTTCGTCAAGTTTATATTTATTAAGACTACATAAGTACATATTATGAATATAAGGCAGGGCTCCTTCTCTTGACTGGAAGCCCGCTCTTTGAGAGGCGCCGCGAACCGTCTTGTGCGATGATAGCTGCCCCTAGGGAGTCCCGTGCCGATTTCGGTCACCAATTCGAAGGTTGTCTACGATGCGTTGAAGGCGTGCGACGTACGCCTAATGTCGGCTCTGCCGGAGACGTGGCTCGTGCACCTCATCCGGATGGCCGACGAGGACCCCGATGTGAAGCTGGTCCGGCTCGCTAAGGAAGAAGAAGGGGTCGGTATCTCGGTAGGCGCGTATCTCGCCGGCGTGAAGTCCGCGATGCTGATGCAGAACCACGGCTTCCTTGCGGCTGTCAACGGCATCGTCTCGTGTGCGCAGCTCTATCGATTTCCATTGCTGTTACTGATTAGCCATCGGGGCACCTTCGGCGAACGTGACCCATGGCAGACCGAGGGTGGTGCGGTCACAGAAGACTTGCTTCGCACGCTCCGCATCCCATTCTCGTACTTGGACAGTCCGCAGCACGTTGCGCGCCGCGTCCGCGACGCGCTGACGCTAGCGTATTCAGCGAACCGCCCGGTCGCGCTTCTTCTCTGCCGGGAACTCATGTGGGAAGAATCGTAGGGTCACAGGGCAAAGGTCTCTAAAGGAAAGAGGTCAAAAGCATGATGCGCCGGATTGATGCTCTCAGGGCCGTGCACGATCGTCTGCAGGGCTGCGCCGTCGTAACGATCATGGGCGCCGTTGCGGCGGAGCTCCAGGAGCTCGGTCACCGTAAGAACTTCTTCTATCTGCAGCATGCTATGGGACTCGCGTCTTCGACTGGTCTGGGCATTGCGTTGAGCCGGCCGTCGTTGCCCGTCGTTGTCTTCGACGGCGATGGGTCCGTGCTAATGAACCTCGGGGGGCTGACGACGCTCGCGCGATACGGGCCGAGCAACCTCCTGCACGTCATCTTTGACAACGAGAGCCTGCTGTCGGTGGGCGGATTTGCGACCGCAACGTCGACAGGTACCGATCTCGCCGCCGTCGCGGCCGCGGCCGGCATTTCCAGGACCGCGACGGTGCGAACAGTAGAGGATTTCGTGCGCGAGTTCGACGCGGCGCGCGGCGCGCGTGAGTTGACGACGTTGGTCGCTAAGGTCGATGCGACCGGACCGTCGAAGTTCGTGACGGATCTGGGGCTACTCGAGAACCGCTTCGAGTTCCAACGCTATCTGAAACGAGTGGAGGCCGTGTGATGTCCGTCTTGATGCAGCTCATCGAGGATCTCAATCAGGATCGGCTGCGCGTCGTCGACCTGACGCAGCCGCTCGGCCCTGACACGCCCGTGATCGGGTTGCCGCCCATATTCGGGGCGTCACCAGGAGTGTCCGTTGAGGTCATCTCGAAGTACGATGACAGAGGTCCGGCCTGGTACTGGAATACAATCAGACTCGGGGAACACACGGGTACGCATTTCGATGCGCCGATCCACTGGATCACAGGGCGCGGGCTGCCACACAACGCGACCGACACGATTCCGCCGGAGCGCTTCGTCGGCCCGGCATGCATCATCGATGTCAGCCGCGAGGTCGAGCACAATCCCGACTTCCTGTTGACTATCGACGGCATCGAAAGGTGGGAGCGCACCCATGGTCGAATTCCACCGTGCGCGTGGGTGTTGCTGCGCACGGGGTGGAGCGAGCGGGACAATGCGAATGCGTTTCTGAACGTCGCAGAGGACGGTCCGCACAGTCCCAGCTTCGACGCGGCGGCGTCTCGTGTTCTCGTGGACGACCGAGACGTACTCGGCATCGGGGTCGAAACGGTCGGTATCGACGCGGGACAGGCCGCCTCCTTTGATCCGCCGTTTCCCAACCACGCCATTATGTGCGGTGCAGGCAAGTTCGGCCTTGCGAGCCTCTGCAACCTTCCTCTCCTCCCGCCGACGGGAGCCGTCGTCATCGCCGCCCCGCTAAAGTTGGTGAAAGGAAGTGGTAGCCCGTTGCGTGTGCTGGCGATCGTTCCGGTGAACACTTGAATGATCTTGTAGATTCTTGAAACTCGGCGCACGTAAAGGGCTGACCCTCGGTTCCGATAGTGCCACGCGATCTGCTACGTGAACAACCCTGCCACGCGGAAATTAACGGTCTCCGGTGTGTGCTGACTGGCTGGGACGGAAGCCCTACCTGGCGGTTCTGTTAGGAAATACGAAAGTATTGGCGCGCCCGGCAGGATTCGAACCTGCGACCCTCGGCTTAGAAGGCCGATGCTCTATCCAACTGAGCTACAGGCGCACACTTTATTTTTTGATCTTACAAGCACGGGCTTAGTACTGCTACTGCGAACTGCCTCTATTCCAGTTAATGTGAAAGTTGTAGGTTGAATTTAGCCGAGTGAGCCGATCTCCTGATAAAGCACGCTAGACGCAATGATGCCGTTGTGGAAATTATTTAGATCTAATTTCTCATTGGGCGCATGTGCGTTTTCGTCAGGCAAGCCCACGCCGAACAAGACTGACGGTAAACCCAGTACTTCCTGGAAAGTTGATACCACTGGAATCGAACCGCCTTCTCGACTAAAAACAGGCTTTCGACCAAAACCCTGGTGGATTGCACGCCCTGCGGCCTGCACGAAACGATTGTCGAAATTTGTTATCCATGGTTTGCCGCCGTGCATGCGAGTAACCTTCAGTTCAATGGTCTTTGGCGCGATTTTTCTTATGTGTGTCTCGAAAAGCAGCGCAATCTTGTCTGGGTGTTGATCCGGCACGAGCCGCATACTTACCTTGGCCATGGCAACCGCCGGAATAACCGTCTTGGCTCCCTCGCCGGTGAACCCAGACAGGAGTCCATTGACCTCAAACGTCGGGCGGGTCCAGATTCGCTCTAGGGTCGTATACCCAATTTCACCAAAAAGCTTCGGCGCACCGAGCTCATTTCGATACTGACGTTCATTGAAGGGAAGCTTGGCAAATTCCGTCCTCTCCTCGTCCAGAAGGGCCCGGACGTCGTCGTAGAACCCAGGAATCTTGACTCGCCCGCTTCGGTCTTTCATTTGATTGAGGATCTGCGCTAGGACGAAGGCCGGATTGGCCACCGCTCCGCCGAACGAGCCAGAATGGAGGTCATTCTTGCTTCCACGGAGATCGATCTGGAAGTATGTTAACCCTCGGAGCCCATAACAAATCGACGGAACACCGCGGTCAAGCATCGGTGAATCGGAAATCACCACGACATCCGCAGCGAGTTCTTCCTTGTGCTGCCGAATGAATTCGTCGAGATGCTCGCTACCGACTTCCTCCTCTCCTTCGAGGATGAATTTGATATTTACCGGCAACTTTCCAGTCTGCTTAATGTGCGCCTCGACCGCTTTGAAGTGCATGAAAATCTGCCCTTTGTCATCCGCTGCTCCGCGTGCGTAGATTTCCCCTTCTCTGATCGTTGGCTTGAATGGTGGGGAGTCCCATTCAGCAAGGGGGTCAACCGGCTGTACGTCGTAATGGCCGTAGAAGAGGATGGTCGGCACGCCTTCGGCGTGTAGCCAATCACCGTAGACAACAGGATTACCGGAGGTTTCGATGAGACGAACATTCTCGAGCCCGACTCGCGTCAGTTCGCTAGCCGTCCACTGTGCGCACTCTTGAACGTCCTCCGCATGCTCTGGGATAGCACTGATGCTCTGGATGGTCAGGTACTCTTTGAGCTCGTCGACAAAACGATCTCGGTTCGTGTTGATGAAGTCGATGACGGCATCCATGAAACCCTCGGTTCTTAGTGTTTGTTTCTTAGCGCACCATAGGAGTTAGCGTTGTTTGGGCTTCTCTCTACCGAAAACTCTATAGCACCTCTTTACGGTTTCGGTTCTTTGATCGGAAGGTCCTCCCTGTCTCCCCATTCCTTCCACGAGCCGATATAGTTCCTCACCTTCGGGTAGCCGAGCAGTCGTAGTGCCAGGTAAGAATGTGCGGCGCGGTAGCCACCCTGACAATATGAGAGCACCTCTTTATCGGGCGTGATACCGGCGCTTTCGTACATCTCTCTTAGTTCCGCGGCAGGTTTAAAGGCCCCATCCTCGTCAAGGTTCCGTGTCCACTCGATATGAACCGCTCCCGGAATAGCGCCACCGCGCTTGGCGCGAACAATCGTGCCGTCATACTCGCCGTTGCTACGGGTATCGAGAACGGCGGCGCTTGGATTGCCCAGTCGGTTCTTTACATCCCGCCATGTGGCCAGACGCTCTTCTATCCGCCCGACTTTCCATTCGGCTTTCTTGGGAGGAGTCACTTTCGTGATGATCTGATATCCGGCACGCTCCCAAACGCCGAAGCCGCCATCGAGTAGTCGCGGGTCTGGATGTCCAAAGAACTCGAGAAACCAAAACGCCCGCGCAGAGCGCATACCTGACCGCTCGTCGTAGGTCACCACGGTGCTATCGGCTGACGCGCCATGTGACGTGAGAAGGTGCGCGATCATCCACAGAAAGGCATTGAGCGGTGCCAAGTCAGTGTCGATGAGGCTGAGACCAAATAAATCAAGGTGCGCGGCACCCGGAATGTGGCCCGTGGCAAAAGCCTCGACGGGGCGCAGGTCGATCACAACCGGTGGTTGGGCGGTAAGCGTTCTGTGCCGTCCGGACGACGAGGCTAGCCCAAGCCTTTGTGCCAGCTCATTGGGAGCGATCAATAGCTGTGGCTTCGTGTAGCCCTTCGGATTATCCATGGTGATCACAGGCAAAAACTAGAACATATGTTGTAAACAGAGAATCAACACATGAGTTTCCTCGTGAGCTTACCGGGGTGGTCGAATTCTGTTATATCAACTGCTAGAGCTTGGCGCTGAACGCTTCTGGTATTGGCATCGTGCATCTGATGTCGTAATCGAAGACAACATAGATCAATGTTCTGGCTGCTATGAGCGCGTCACAGGTGCGGAACTAAATCTCGATTTGGTAGGAAAGACTGGAAGCACAGCGTATTATACTGTGTGCTTCCCACCGTTTTTAATCCCGATACATTCACAGACGACGAATGCCTGGCACTCCAGCCGTACTTCGGCAACACGGACAGTTCGGTTTTTGTCCTCACTAATCTTCCGGAGGTCGTCAAGGGCGCTCTGTTTGCGCGGTACTCACGGTCGTCCAAGACGGTCAGGCGTCTCTTTCTCGACGAATTCCTGGGCAGCGTGCCGACCCACGCAACCGAGGAGTACTCGGTGGGTTTGGAGCGAGCTGACAAGTTGTACGCTCGTGTCTTTAACGATTACGGGGATGACTCGGTCGCCCAGCTCGGTGGCGCTCACATCGCCTGCGAAGGGGTTTCCAACATCCTAACGAAGGTGCTCGAACGCGGGCGGCTGATGGCCTACCTCGAGCAATCGACACGCTACGTTCCGTACACCGACCGTCCTGACGGCGAATGGAAGTACGTTGTGCCGGGCGAACTGCAGGGTGAACCGCTCGAAGCAGAGCTACGGATACGACTCGACCACGCCTTCGAGACTTACTCGCGGTGGATCGAGCCGGTTCAGCAGCACTATCGGGAGCGATATCCGAAGGAAGAGGATGACTCTGGCGCCGTCTATAAGGCGGCGATCCGCGCCAAGGCGCTCGACACGTTGAGGGGGCTTCTACCAGCCGCGACACGCTCAAACGTTGGGATTTACGGCTCTGGGCAGGCTTACGAGTCGTTGCTGCTCAACATGCGTGCGCATCCGCTTGCGGAAGCGCGGGAGGTCGCCAGCTTGATGCTCCCGGAGCTCCGCAAGGTGATTCCTGCGTTCTTGACGCGTGTAGACCGGGAGGACCGTGGGGTTCGGTTGAGTAACTACATAAGCGCTCGACAAGCCGACATACATGCGGTGGCCCAAGAGATTGTTGAGACCGCTGAGCAGGAGTCTGAAGGCGAGGTAACGCTGACCGACTTCGATCCTGAGGCTGAGATCAAGGTGGTTGCGACCGCGCTCTATGCAGTCTCGCACCTGCCGCACGATCAGCTACTGGCGATCGCGCGAGGAATGGCGACTGATGAGCGTATTCGTGTGCTGCGGGCTTACATCGGCGATCGCAAGAATCGGCGCCACAGGCCCGGACGGGCCTTCGAACGGGCGAGCTATTGCTTTGATGTGTTGTCGGATTACGGTGCTTTCCGCGATCTACAGCGCCACCGGATGTTGTCAATGGACTGGCAGGACCTGACGCCGCGCCATGGTTACACGTGCCCGGCGGTGATTGAAGAAGTCGGTGCGTTGTCTGATTGGCGGCGTGTTTTGGATGAATCAGCCGAGCTTCACGAACGGCTGGAGCAAAACTATTGTCCTCTCGTCGCACAATACTCTGTCTCAATGGCCTACCGTATTCGCTACTACATGCAGATGAACGCGCGCGAGGCGATGCATGTCATCGAGCTACGTTCTTCACCACAGGGCCACCCCGCTTATCGACGCGTCTGTCAAAAGATGCACAAGTTAATCGCGGACGTGGCGGGTCATCGTGCGATTGCGGAAGCGATGAGTTTTGCTGATCACTCCGAGGTTGAGTTGGAACGTCTTGAGGCGGAGCGGGAGAGTGAGCGGAAAAGGGCTCTTAAGCAGAGTTGAAACCCTGCGCTACGCCTTGCTTGGAGCTTCTTCCTTTTCCCAATAGCGGGAGTACTCTTCGAGGAAAGCCAGGTTCTTGAATGATTTCATCCGGTCGAAGAAGAGGATGCCGTCGAGGTGATCCGTTTCGTGCTGGATCACCCGCGCCGCAAATCCTGAGGCGGTCATCGCGAGCTCTTGGCCGTGACGATCGAGAGCTCGGATTTGAATTTCGTTTGGTCGCGGAACCTGTCCTCGAATGTCAGGAATGCTCAAGCAACCTTCCCAATCTTCTTCGATCTTCTGGCCGATCGGTGTAATTTCAGGGTTGATCATAACCACGGGTGGCAGTACAGCGTCTGGGTTCTCGACTCCGGCGACGAACAGGCGCAGGTTTTTATGCACTTGTGGAGCAGCCAACCCGATGCCTTGATACTCCCGCATCGTTTCGAACATGTCGTCGATCAATCTCTGCGTGGCTGACTCCGTGATTTCAGAACGTGTAAGCGGTCGCGCACGCTCTCTAAGCACCGGATGCCCCATATGCGCGACTTTCAAAATGGACATTGCTTTCGATTATACGTTACGTTCTGTTAATACCTTCAACCCCTGGAGCGTTAAACTCTTGAACCATTCGATATCACACATTCATGATCCAACCTACCGCTTCTGTCCTGTTTGTGGCGGCCGGTTAGAAACGAAGCTCGTGAAGGACGGCGATCAGGAGCGCCCGGTTTGTGTGATATGCGGCCACATCATCTATCTCGATCCGAAGGTAGCGGTCGGCACCATCATCAAGGATAGCAATGGAAAAATTGCGCTCGTGCGTCGCGCCATCGATCCGGGTTACGGGAAATGGGTCTTTCCAGGCGGCTATGTCGACCGAGGCGAAGACCTGCTCGCCGCAGCGTTGCGTGAGGTGCACGAAGAGGCCAATCTCGAGATCAAGATCGACGGCTTGATCAACCTCTACTCCTATGCAGGACGCACCCCGATCATCATCGTTTACGCCGCCACGCTTATTGGCGGTGAGCTGCGAGCCGATGACGAATCGCTCGACGCGGCGTGGTGGGAAACATTTAGCCTGCCGTGGGACGAGCTCGCGTTTCGTAGCACTCACGAGGCGTTACGTGATTATCTCGACGGGGTTCTTCATCCGAATGCGGTGTAGCTGCGCTTGTTACACAACTAATCTGTTGCACAGCACAGTAGAAATGCGTGTTTCGGAACGATCAACAGGTTGGTAGATTAGATAAGAGCTACCAGGTTACTGTTTGATAGGAAAGTTGAAGTCCTCGCGTTTCGAGTTAACTACAGCGGTCTCGACCATTTCGTCGACTTGGAGATCCGCTTCGGCCAGTTCTACTACCTTCAGTTTGGCCCTGGTGGCTGGTTTGCGTGGCGTGAAGAGCTGACAGCAGTCTTGATCGGGAATGATCGAGATTTCGTAGGTTCCAATCGCACGCGCCTCGTTCGAGATTTCCTCTTTGTTAGATCCAACTAATGGCCGTAGGACCGGCAACGAAACCGCAGTATTAATAACAGCCAGGTTCTCCAATGTCTGCGACGCCACCTGCCCGAGCGACTCGCCGGTGACCAAAGCTCCAGCCCTTGATTTTCGCGCCAACCGTTCAGCGATGCGCATCATCAATCGGCGATAGAGAACGACACGGAGCGCAGGTGGTGCTGTTAGAACAACCTGACGCTGAATTTCGCCGAACGCCACTACGTAGAGACGAGAGGTGAACTGATACCTTGTCAAGAGCTCAGCGATCTCGTGTACTTTCTCCTGCGAGGCGTGGGATAGCAGTGGGTAACTATGGAAATGTACGAACCAGACGCGACACCCACGTTTCATTAATCGATATGCTGCCACCGGAGAGTCAATTCCACCCGACAGCAGGCAAATCACACGGCCGCTCGTGCCTGAGGGAAGACCGCCAGGTCCTGGGTGCTTGTCGAGCGAATAAAAGGCTTCGGTCGGTAGGATTTCGATGTGCACGACTAGCTCAGGATTGGACAAGTCGACCTTCCAACCATAGGCTTGTTTGATACGACCACCAACCTGGCGTTCGAGCTCGGGTGACTTCAGAGGATAGACCTTGTCGGCTCGCTTGGCCGTGACTCGGAAGCTAGAGGGTTCACGGCCCTTCAATTCTGAGATGATGGAAGCTGAAAGGTCTTCTAGATCGCGTGGTGCGCGCCGTGCTAGCGAAAAGTTAGCGACCCCGAACACACGGCTAACCCGTTTGCGCACCAAATCCCAACTCGACGTCGGTCCTAGCACGATCTCGATACGCCCCATTAGTGCACGAACCTTAGTAATGCCGAGGTCCGAGGTCGCATTACGGAGATTCTGGACGAGCTGCTTGATAAACCAGGGACGGTTGCCGCCCTTGAGGGCGATTTCATGATAGTGGACGATGAGCGATTTCATTAGTCTGATGCGATGAAAAGCTGTTGATTCTTTTTGCTACGATAGTGCGCGAAAGGCTGCAGCCGCACTGCGGTGGCCGCTTGTAACTGCGCTTTCGATCGTACCTGGCAAGCCGGTATCAATCCAATCACCTGCGAGAAACAGGCCGCTTAATGCCGTCTCTGTGTCCGGGCGTTTCGGTTGGCCTGGAGCGAGTGAAAAGGTCGCCCGCTGTTCGCGGATGATGGTAGCCCGCATCAGTCTGGCCTGCTTGGTATTGGGAAGGGCATCATGTAATTCTGCCACCGCCAGGTTGGCGAGCGCTTCATTCGTTTGCCGCACAACATTCTCAACGCCGCTCGCCACCATTGAAAGATGGGACCCAGCAGAGCCGAACGCGAAGCGCTTGTCGAAGACCCAGTGCAGCGGTCGTCCGGGTAACCCAAGGAACGGCTCGTCGAGCAACGGTCGATCGAACCAAAGATTGACAGTAGCGATTGGTGAGGCATCCATCGCTGAGGCCCCAGCGATGATGCCAGCCAATTCGTAAGGAGGATTGGAAAAGAGCTTGGAGAACGCGAACCACGGCACGGCACTGATGATCGTTTTTGCCGTGAGCAGATCACCTCGTGTTTCGACACCGAGCAGCTGGTGGCTGGTCGCTACCAGCTTCGCGGGCGCTCTTGTGCGAACCTCGCCACCGTGCGCCTCGATGAAACGACGTGCTGGCAGGGCAAAGAACTCTTCGAGCGGCTTTGCAGGAATACCAACAGCAGCGTCGGTCACACTGCTACCACACACTTCGGCCAGGACTCTGGCAAACGGCGTCGCAGAGGCCAGGTCGGCCGGTTGGTTTAGCGCGGAGAGAGCCAATGGCTCCCATAATAACTCCCGCACGCGTGGTCCCTGGCCGTGACGGATTAACCAGTCGCGTACCGTTTCATGACTTACCACATCACTAGTGCGACAGTCGACTCTCGTGTGACGCCGTACTCGTCTAAGTGGCCCGATCATCCGGAGACTGGCTAGACGCTCACGCGCTGGAAGTGCATCCCAGTCGAGGATTCCGGCGAGGAGATGCATTGGGGATGGCAGATGCGGGCACTCGAAGCGAATACGTCGATTGTTCAGATCGACGGATGTCACTGAGAGACTCGTCTGCAGGTGGATATCCTCCGCCACCCCGATGGTTCGAAGAAAGCGAAACGTTTCACGATAACAGCCGAAGATGACATGCTGGCCGTTATCGACGCGCTCACCGGTTGCGCGGTCTACATACGAGGTCGCGCGACCACCGAGTTGAGACCGAGCCTCGAGCACAAGAACCCGCGCGCCACGAGATGACAGATCAACGGCCGCACTCAGACCGGCAAACCCGGCGCCAACTACGATGGTGTCGTACAAAGGCAAGAGTCTTAGGGCTTAGACGCCAATCATCGTTCGGGTCCACGTCGCCGTGGCGATCATGGCCCGCCGGCGTCTTGGCACACGTACAACCTCAGAAAAGACGTCGTATCCGCGTCGTTCGATCTTATTCAAGATAGCGAAGTAAATCGCCCCCATGATCTCAGCCGCCACGAGTCGGCGGCGGTCCTCGGCCGGTAACATCGCCTTTGCCTTGGCGTAATACGAGCGAGCGCGCTTACATTCGAATTCGAGCAACGCACGCACCGGTGGCGATAACCCTCTAGCCAGATCCGTCTCGGCGCAATTGAATCGATGTAGATCTTCGAGCGGGAGGTACATGCGATCGCGTGCCAAATCAGTCGGAATATCACGGATGACGTTGGTTAGCTGCAGCGCGATGCTGAGCGCTACGGCGTAATCACGAGTGCCTGCGTTCCGATGCCCAAAGATCTCGATGCAAATAAGACCAACGGACGACGCCACGCGCAGGCAGTACTGGTAGAACTCCTCAAACGTTTCGTAACGGCGCCGGTCGACATCCATGGCGACACCGTCAATCAAATCTAAGAACGGTTGTTGTGGCAGATTGAATCGACTGATATATGACTTGAGACGTATACCCTGCGCTGTTTCCGGCTCGGCCTTTTCATCGCCGTAGCATCGGGTCAGCTCACTCTGCCAACGCGCGAGCTCGAAGGTGGGGTTACCCCCGGCCAGGTTCGGGCGGTCGACTGCATCGTCCACCGCACGGCAAAAATCCCAAACAGCAACGATCGCGCGTCGCTTCTGCGCAGGGAGAACCAAGAATGAGTAGTAGAAATTGGTGTCTCGGGCCACGTTACTCAGGGCTATGGGGCGCTACGGTTCCACCGGAGTGCCTGCCACAAAATCGGCGATGTGTCGGCGATACCGAGGGTCGGGCGTTTCGTCAGTGGATCGTACTCGGTTTGTGCCAGTCGATCGAGGATCCGCATGCCGCCGAGCCAGGTCATCCGAAGCTCAAGTTGCAGACAGCCGCGCACACCATCGCACACCGCCCGGCCTTCATCGAAGAGTGTTCGCGTGCGGGTAGCCATTTCTGCCAGTGCGTCCCGCCACTGTTGTGGCAGTGGAGACCGACCAAGCTGGCTCAAGTGGGCACCGCACATCTGATGAATCTTGGTTGGCACGTACAATCGGTCACGACTCCAGTCGAGCTCGAAGTCCTGCAGGAAATTAGTGATCTGCAGCGCCGTGCACACACAGTCAGACGCCGGGTCGAGTCGCTCGAGCATGTCGGCCTGATACCCGGCGATGCGCAAGATGAGACGCCCAATCGGATTGGCCGAACGACGGCAGTAGTCGAGTAATTGCTCCCAAGACTCGTAGCGATGAACCATTACGTCTTGTCGAAACGCGCTGAGGAGGTCCTCAAAGAGCACGACTGGCAGCCGATGCGTTTCGATCGTATGACCGATGGCCAGGAAGATATCGTCTCGTTCGTTTTCGGAGCTTTCTGTCGTCTCCTCCACCCGGTGCAAGCGACCCAACCAGTCGTCTAGGAGTGAGAGCCGTTCAGCGTCCGGACGCTCTCCCTCATCTGCGTAATCGTCGGCATAACGGGCAAACGCGTAGATCGCCGCCACGTGCGATCGCATGGTGGAAGGTAGTAGCCGGGAAGCAACCGGAAAGTTCTCGGAATGCACCCTGGCGATTCGGCGGCAGGTGGCATAGGCGCGGGCAAGAGGATCGGTCACGGGCTGTCAGAAGGTCGTGTAGACGAACGGCACAACCGATGGTCCCTGAGAAAGAACGATTAACAGGCGTAATGGCAACAAGAACACGAGAAAGTTCCAGGCTAGCGTAGGGTTCGAGGGTAGAGACATACTACTAGTATGGCTTGTTCGGATGGAGATGCCGAGGATGTAGTTGGCCGTCATAGCATGACCATTGCTAGCATAGTCAAATGCGCGAACTTATCGGGATTATTGTCACCCTGTTCTTGGTCATAGCCGCGCTCGGCCTGGCGACTTCGCTGCACTGGTACCGGCGACATCACGATCGGCTCCGCTGGAGCGCACGGCGCCAAGGCCAGTCCATCCTGGCAGAGGTCCCGACCGACAACGGATTGGCGCTCTTTACGGAAGATATGGACGCCTTTTACTGGAGCGGGCACGCGATTCGGAAGGATCAGATCAAAGCGACCCGCGTCCTCATCAACGGCGTTCCGATCGCGGTCAGCGTCTCTCGACGATTTACGTTTGAGGTCAAAGAACCGTCGACGGAGTTTATTGAACAAGCCGACGACATCTTACGAGACCGGTGGGACGTCGAGATCGAGACGTCCGATCAAACCGTGCTTATCGAATGTGGCACCATTCGGGAGCAGGTCTCACAGGATCTGGCCCGCCGGGTGTTCGATGCAGTCAAGACCGAGATGGATTCGAGAAACAAACAACCGATCTCCTCCCAGAATTAACGTTTTACTATTCCAACCCGGTTTGGTCCCAAAAGAACTAGTTTAAGATCCTGATTTAATTCTTTAACAGCCTTGCCCTACTCGTTCCAGGGGGATAAGGGCTATTGGTATTAAGGTGTTAACGTCACCGAGTCTCTCAGCGACACACCGACACAAACCTGGGTGTTCTCGTGCGATCTTAAACAGCTACCAGTTGCTTCTGTAGACGATCTACCACTCGCGCTCGGGAACTTTCCGGCGGTGATTGGCCACGCGGGCAAGAATGAACAGTAAGTCTGACAACCGGTTCACATAACGCAGGAGATCCGAGGGCACTGCTTCGATTCCAAGTTGAACGATACTCCTTTCCCCTCGGCGGCAGATGGCGCGGGCCAGGTGCAGGGCAGCGCCAGTCGCATGGCCACCCGGTACGATGAAACTACGTAGGGGTGGTAGCTCACTATCCAATCGGTCGATCCACTCCTCGAGACGCTTGACGTCACTGGCCTTTAGTTCGGCTTTAGTGGCCCGATTGGCGGTCGTCTGTGCATCTGGATCGGCCAGAGTGGCGCCGACGGCGAATAGGTCGTCTTGTACCCGCGTCACGATGTCGGCCAGATCAGTATCGAGGCCAGTGATCAGCGCGAAGCCCAAAGCTGCATTGAGTTCGTCGATGTCACCATAGGCCGCTACGCGGCTTTCGGCTTTCGACACGTGTTTGCCGTCAAACAGCACGGTTTCGCCACGGTCCCCTACGCCAGTGTAGAGTTTCACGGATCCGATTGTATGGCTAAACGCACCAGGCGCGTAGGACGCTCGCCGGCCACTCCTCTTCCCGCACCGAACAAGCGACGACGATTCCGTCGCCGACTCTTGGGCTGGTACAGCAGGCACGCACGTGATCTCCCGTGGCGACACACCCGTGATCCGTATCGGATTCTCGTTTCCGAAGTCATGCTTCAACAGACACAGGTCGATCGCGTGCTGCCAAAATACCAGGAATGGATCGAAAAGTATCCGTCGCTGGAAGCACTAGCCGCTGTATCGGAGCAAGACGCTACGCGGACGTGGTATCCGCTCGGCTACAATATCCGTCCTAAGCGCCTGCACTCCATCGCGCGTGAGGTCGTTGCTCACTATGATGGTAAGTTGCCTGAAGACAGGGCGACGCTACGCGAATTCAAGGGGTTGGGAGAATACACCGTAGGAGCGGTACAGAGCTTCGCGTTCGGTCAGCGGGTCCCGATCGTTGACACCAACGTCGCTCGTGTCTTGTTCCGAGTGTTCATTGCCCGCGGCGACTCAGGCAGTTATGCGATGAAGCGACGTCTGTGGGACATCTCCAAGGCGGTACTTCCTCGTCGACAAGTCTTTGATTTCAACCAAGCATTAATGGATCTTGGTGCGATGGTGTGTGTGGCACGCAAGCCGCGATGTCTCATTTGCCCGATGAAACCGATCTGTCGCTCATTTCCTATTAATCCTTCCGCCGAGGGCTGACAAACGGGGTTGCCGTCACGACGGCATCCGCACGCCCACCTCTTAGGGTGATCTGCACTACGTTTCCTGGCTCGGCGAGTTCACGCGTGGTGTAGCCGAGTGCAATTACCTGCCCGAGAGTGGGTGAGTGGACCGCACTAGTGACGCGACCAACCGGTTCGGCTTGCCCAGCACTCCAAAGTTCGGCACCAGCCTCCGGAACCCCAGGCGTTCCTGATGGTGACCCCGAATCTAGTGTTAGACCAACCAGCTTGCGAGCAATCCGTCCATGGCCCCGGTGAAGGATCCGGATGATCACCTCCTGCCCGACGTAGCACCCCTTGGTGAAGCTGATCGCCCGGGCGTCGATACCAGCCTCCAGCGGAATGGTCTCCTGGTTCATGTCGTTTGGAAATAGGGGACGACCAGACTCGACCCGGGCAATTTCAACCGCCGCCGCATCAACTTCAACTGCCCCGGCTGACATAAGTGCATCGTAAAGTCGGCTGGCGCCGGATCGCTCAATAAAGAGACGAAACCCCAACTCGCCAAATTCGTCAGTTCGTGCAACGATGAGCGTTGCTCCGTGAACCGACAGTCGCTGGTTCCAGTACGGTTTAGTAAGCTCGTCGAGTGCTGAGGGTTTGTCGAGAGTGGCTTCGACGACTGTCTGTGATGCAGGTCCGTGAACGCTGAAGGCGACCCACAGCTCGGTCCAGTTCGCTATCTTGACATCCTCCGCGAAGATAATCTCCTCGAAGTGCTTAATGAGCTGCTCCTGTACATCTATGTGCACGTCGAGCAGGATCGCGTCACCGATATTGAACAGATCGAGATCGGCGATTATTCGGCCTTGTGGTGTGAGATAGGCAGCGTAACAGCCTTCGCCTTCACTAAGCGCATTGACGTCGTTGGTCAAAAGCCCCTGGAGAAAACAGGCCCGATCCCGGCCTTTGATGGCGATGCGACCGCGGCTGGTCCTGTCGACCAAGCCTGCCCCTTCACGTAGAACTAGATACGACTCGTTTCGCATAAAGAGGTAACCAAGACCAAATGATATGCTGAACGATGTGTCGACCTGGCATTGCGCTCGCGCCGGTCCAGTGGTGTTAACACTGGCGTTGAGCTGTTTAGGCGCTGTGGCAAGTGCGTGGGGTCAATCCTTTCCCGAGCCGACGCCCGGTCAGGCGATTTTCAACATCTTCATCGCAGCGACACCGGCTGGCATCGAGCGCGTCGATCTGAATCGTACCACCGACGGCTGGGCGATTCGTTCATCCGGACGGATTTCTTCCCCCATCAATCTCGAGAACCAGCACTTCGAGGTGGAATACGATGCTGACTGGCGGCCCATTCGCTTCAGCATTAACGCTATTCGATCAGGTGAGATTTTCTCGCTCGAGACCATATTCGACGAGCGAACCGCTACGTCCATCATTCAACAAAGGAACATGCGAACGACCAACAATTTGGCGGTCGAACCCGATGTTGTCATCCTACCAAACTATTTCTTCGCGTCGTACGAAGCGATGGCCGTCCGCTTAAGTGAAACGCCTATCGGTGAGGAGCTGCCAGTCTACGTAACAGCGCGAGAGCAGATCACGGCACGGGTCAACCAGGTGTTGACCCAGCAAATCGAGACTGCTCAGAAGCCGCTCACGGCTAAGATCTATCGCATCACCTTCCAGAACCCCCGTAGGCCGCTGGATGCTGAGATCTGGGTTGATGAGTCGCACCGGCTGCTGCGTGTCAGCCTGCCGGCAGCTGGACTCGAGGTCGCCCGGCAGGACATCACCCTCGTCTCGACACGTCTGACAGGCGTCACTCATTCAGGGGACGAAGCGGTCAAAGTCCGATCTTCCGGGTTCAGTCTGGCTGCCACCGTCACAACGCCAGTCAACCACGAAACCCCGCCAGATGGCCGCTGGCCGGCGGTGCTCCTGGTCCCCGGCTCCGGTGTGGTTGACCGCGATGAGACCATTTCTGGCATTCCGATCTTCGGTCAGCTAGCGAACGCCCTTGCAGATGCTGGTTACCTTGTGACGCGTTACGACAAGCGGGGTGTTGGCCAGAGCGGAGGCCGGATCGAATCGGCGACGATTGAGGACTACGCTAACGATGTCCGTGAAATGGTCAGGTATCTCACCACGCGCGACGACGTTGACCGCGACCGGATTGTCGTCGTCGGTCACAGTGAAGGTGGATGGGTCAGCCTTCTGGCAGCGTCCCGGGAGCGGAGAATCGCAGCACTGGCGATGCTAGCGGTGCCAGGTACGAGCGGTACCGAGCTGGCGCTCGAGCAACAACAGACAGCGCTCGAGCTGATGCAAACCGAAGGCACTGAGCGCCAGGAGAAGGTCGCGCTACAACAGCGCATTCAGGACGCGGTGCTCGGTAAGGGGCCGTGGGATGGCATTCCGGAAAATCTTCGGCGCCAGGCTGACACCGCCTGGTTCAGAAGCTTTCTTGAGTTTGAACCGGCCGAGCTGATACGCGAGACGCGGCAGCCGTTGCTGATCGTGCAGGGTGAACTCGATCGTCAGGTACTGCCTCACCATGCCGACCGACTCAAAAAACTGGCGGGAGCCCGGACACGACGCGAGTCGACCGTTGAGGTCGTGAGGTTGCCAGGCATTAATCACTTGCTCGTACCAGCCGAGACGGGCAACGTCGACGAATATTCGCGTTTGGGGAACCAGACAGTGAGCCCCGGTGTTGTGTCGGCGCTCACGGCGTGGATCGAGCGCACGCTTGAACCTTAAAGCCTAGAGCTTCCAATTATGTGGGTCCTCCGTTCGACGGATGAGTCGAACCCGTTGGCGATCAGGTTAACGGTTGGCGCTGTGAAGACTGTCGGCCGTGGTCCAATAGCTGATTTTGTCGTCAACACCTCGTTGGTTTCACGGGTCCACTGCCAGTTCTCAGTCTCGGCGACCGGTCTCAAGGTCGAAGACCTCAAGAGCACAAACGGTACGTTCGTGAACGATCAACGGGTCGAGCAATCATCTCTCCAACCTGGTGATCGACTGCGGCTCGGACGACTTGAGCTGACTGTCTTGCAGAAGTAGCTTCACGATTGATTGCAAGAACCGATGGCACGGCTTTGTCGGGGATGCACCGGGGTTGACCTATGGCCCCGAACTGAGTGCTGTTTCTAGTAGTGAATAAATTTGGAGCCTGGAATTCGGAGCATGCCTTACGAGTTACCCATTGACACGGTCCTCGACCTTCACGCGTTTGCCCCGCGGGACGTCAAATCGCTGGTCGAGGAGTACCTGCGCGCCGCCTCTGAGGCCGGCCTGACAGAGATTCGACTGATTCACGGCCGCGGCACTGGTATGCAGCGCGCTATAGTTCAGACAGTCCTCGAAAGCCATCCACTGGTGGAATGCTTCTGGGATGCTCCCGAATCTCATCTTGGCGCGACCATAGCAAGCTTGAAGATAGACGAATAGAAGTAGCCACGGTTTCTCCAACTTCGGCTCTTAGTCCTCAGTCTCTTGGCTCTTCTCGTACATAGCAGTCACCTGCGTGCTGATGCCACCGCGCACAGAGAAATCGCCGACAACCACCATGCGTCGAGGTCGGCAGAGGCTTACCAGGTCATCAAGGATCTGGTTGGTCACCTGCTCGTAAAAGATGCCACGATCTCGAAAGCCAAAGAGGTAGTATTTGAGAGCCTTTAGTTCGATGCAGCGTTCGTTCGGCGTATAGGTGATTCGGATCTCACCAAAATCGGGGAAACCGGTCTTAGGACAGACAGATGTGAATTCGGGACAACGGATGTCGATCTGGTAGTCGCGCTCGGGTTTCGGGTTGGGAAAAGTCTCGATTGCAACCTCTGGCATGGCGTGATTCTAGCACCCGGTTGACTCCCGTCAGCGGGCCGTCTGATCAGGGTGATTGACACGGGAAAACGTGCGCGCTAGCATACTGCGCGTTTTTGCTAAGTTTTTCTTGACCGCTACGGCCGTTCGCGCGCTCGGCTGGGTAAGCGGGAAGTAACAAGCGCGCGCACAGCCAGGGGGACGCCGATGGCCGAAGCCCGACGCATGGGCAAAACGGAACTCTTTTCACACTTCGCGGACCGCTTCGATATCAAACGCGCGCAAGCACGCGAGTTCTTCGACGAACTTCAGCAGTTGTCGGAAAGGGAGCTAAAGCGTTGTGGCGAGTTTGTGCTGCCGGGGATGACGAAACTGGTGGTGCAGAATCGGAAGGCCCGGATGGGTCGTAATCCGGCCACCGGTGAGGAAATCAAGATTCCCGCCAAGACCGTGGTAAAGGCCCGTATCGCGAAGCAGCTGAAGGATTCGGTGCTGTCGAAGTAGGCACTCGGAGCTGAAGAGCCCCGAACCACGATGATTCGCTCGCGAACGGGTGTACGATTTTCTGATTCCGTCAGGAGTTTCTAACCGCTACGTTGCGGTGACGGTTCTTGTTGCGAGCATGTTATTGTGCAAGGCAACGCCTCGATGGCGATCAACGTCTTGATGCCCCAGCTCGGCGAATCGATCGCCGAAGGGACGATCGTTCGCTGGAACAAGCGGATTGGCGATGCGGTCAAGAAAGACGAGCCGCTTTTCGAGATCTCCACCGACAAGATCAACGCCGAAATTCCCTCGCCAGCGGAAGGTGTGTTGGCTGAGATCCGGGTGTGCGAGGGTGAGACGGTTCCGATCGAAAGTGTTGTAGCGGTTATTGGCACGGCCGGAGAAAATGTGCTGCAAGAATCGGTTTCAGGTGAGGCGGCGGCCTCACCTGCATCTGGTGCACCGGTCGCTTTGCCCAGCGTTGAAAATTCCCCCACACGTGAGGAACGCTCTTCGAGCACGTCACCGGTTGTGCGGAAGCTTGCCTTCAAACATGAGGTCGAGCTTGCGGCAGTCACTGGTACAGGTGCCGGCGGACGTGTGACGAAGTCTGACGTTTTGGCGTATATCGCGACCCGATCCGCTGGGGGGCGGATCGAGCAGTTGTCGGTCATGCGTCGCACCATCGCCGAGCGTATGGTCGAGAGCCTGCACACAGCTGCGCATGCTCACACCGTCTTCGATGTTGACTTCCAACGAGTGAGCGAGCTCCGTTCGGCCACGCAGAAGCGCTACGAGAAGCCTGGTGCGAGACTCACCTATTTAGCGTTTATAGCGAAGGTAGTGACGAAGGCTCTCGCCGAGATGCCGATCATCAACGCGTCGCTTGACGGCGACCGCGTGGTCTACAACTCTGACGTTAACCTCGGTGTAGCGGTAGCCCTGGAAGAAGGTTTAATTGTCCCCGTTGTCAAACGTGCCGGCGAAAAGAATCTGCTCGAGCTGAATCAGTCAGTCTCCGATCTCGCCGCGCGCGCACGCGCGAAGCAACTTAAACCGGATGAGGTTAGTGGGGGTACCTTCACGATCACCAACCTTGGCGCGTTCGGCCCGATCCTCGCGGTGCCGATCATCAACCAACCACAGGTGGCAATCCTATGCATCGGCACTATCGAAAAACGGCCGGTCGTCGTCGATGACGCAGTGGTGGCTCGTCTTGGGGCCTACCTCACCCTAGGTTTTGACCACCGCCTAATCGACGGTGCGGTGGCCGACCAGTTCATGTCTAAGGTCAAACGCGGTTTGGAGGCGTTTAGCGAAGACCTGCTGTAAGGCTAAGGATGTCCACATCATGCTTGAGGTCAGGTGTCTCGGCACGGTGCCATACGCGGAGGCGATCAAACTGCAGCTGGATCTCGTGGCGGCCAGACAGGCGGGCTCCGTGCCAGACATACTGCTGCTCCTCGACCACCCTCATGTGGTTACTCTTGGCGCCGCTGCAAAACGAAGTCGGGCCAACATTCTAGCCACACCGGAAACACTACGCCGTCGGGGAGTGGCCTTCTACGAGACGCCGCGTGGCGGCGATGTTACCTACCATGGGCCGGGGCAGCTCGTCGGATACCCGATATTGAACCTCAAGCCAGACCGTTGTGATGTGCATCGATACGTTCGTGACCTTGAAGAGGTGCTTATTAGGACCGCGGGGGTCTATGAAGTGAACAGCACGCGTTCCGTCGGGTTCACCGGTGTATGGGTTGACCGAGACAAGCTGGCGGCGATCGGTGTTCGTTTGTCGCGCTGGGTGACTAGTTACGGTTTCGCGCTAAACGTAAACACCGACCTCAGTTACTTCGATCTCATCCATCCCTGCGGGATTGCTGATCGCGGTGTGACGTCGCTGGCCGTGCTGACCGGCCGACAGCTCGAACGTCAAGCAGTTGAAAATACTGTGGCACAGCAATTCTCTGCGGTCTTCGGCCAGAAGGTGTCCGTTTCCAGGACTGCGGTGGCCCATTCTCAAGACGTAACATCGCTCAACATGAGCCTTTAGCCAAGCATTTGGTTGGCCTCTCCAATCTGAATCCGCGTTTTTGAGGTAAGAGAACAGTCTCTCCCACTGCTAAGGCTCATGGAAAGGCGGAGAGGGTCATGGCCAAGAAGCGCTGGACGGAGCCACTGCCTTAGTGCCTTAGGAACCTGATAGCGACGAAGTCACTGTAGCTTACCGTCTCCCCCCCCCGCTTCCGAGGAGTGCGTTTTCCAACAACACCCGTTCCTGCACGCTCAGTCGGGGTTCGATTACACGTAATACCCCTTGGGCACCGATTTCCACAGGCATGGCTGCTGCCTTGCCGCGAATGCCAACCTCGCCGTCCAGCACCACGAAGCAGGGAAGTGCCCGGCGATCGGTGGCGTCAACGATGGCTTCCAAGACCCGGGTAGCAGCCGACGCGAGGGTGTAAGGACCGGGTGGCCACAAACGCGGTACCTTTTGACGGAGTTTCGCCAAGCGGGGCGGTTCCACCGCGTGGCTGATCGCGAGTCCGCGAACAGTGGCTTGACTCCACGGCACGACCGCGCCATCGGGAGGCGTACCCAGTACGGTTAATGACACTTGCGAGGCAGCGCATCGGAGTTCTACAGCCACGATCGCCCGCAACGCCGACTCGAATCCGTAAGGGGCCGACCCGATTAGGCGGTGGCGGGGGAGGCCGGTGTCGCTAACACCACGCTCGACCAGCCTGCGGTGTGAAGCCCCGGCGCAGACGATGACTGCCCGACGGTCAAGAGACGCGATACGGGCAAGCAGCTCGAGTCCGCGTGCTTCATCCCATTCGCCATCTGTCGTTGTGGCTGGTCCAGCGAGGACGATGGCTGTTGCACCGATAGCGGCCGTTAGGTCCTGGTGCGGGACGATGTTCGCTCCCCAGTGCTCGACAGCGCCCGCCTGCCGGATGTCGAGCGACTTACCGGCCGCGACACCGTACGCATCGTCAATCAGCCTGATTTCGTTGACGCGATCGCGTGCGGCGAGTTTGCAAGCTAGCGACCCGCCGAGGGTGCCGGCGCCGACGATCGCGACTATCGACCTTGGACGCATTCGAACTCGAGGTATTCTAATGGGAACCACCTATCCATGGCTGACGCCTCTCAATTTTCCGGTAAGGTCGCAGTTGTCACCGGTGGTTCGCGCGGTATCGGTTTTGCCATTGCTGAAGGTCTGGTGTTGCTGGGGGCGGACGTAGTCATCTGCGGCCGCTCGGTTGAGGTCCTCTCTGTGGCCAGAAACCGCCTCACCGCTCCTGCAGCCGATAGACTGGTAACACAAGGGCATGTCGAGTGTGTTCAAGCGGATGTTGGCAAGGTGGAAGACTGTCTGCGTGTGATCCATACGGCGGTCGAATCATTCGGCGGCCTCGATATCCTGGTTAACAACGCCGGCGTCGGCCATTTCGGCGAGCTGTCCGAGCAGTCGGTCAACGACTACCGCGAGGTGGTCGAGACCAACCTCAACGGGACCTTCTACTGTTGCAAAGCTGCGATCCCAGCTCTTCGACGTCGTGGAGGCGGCTGGATCATTAACATCAGCAGCTTGGCTGGTACGCACCCGTTTGCTTCTGGCGCTGCATATTGTGCGTCCAAGGCCGGCGTCAACGCGCTCACCGAGGCCCTAATGCAAGAGGTTCGCTACGACGGTATAAGGGTCAGTTGTGTGGCGCCAGGATCGGTGAGTACTGGGTTTGTCGGAGAACGTAAAGAACCGGCACCGTGGAAGCTCACAGTATCCGACGTTTCTCAGGTCGTCATCGACCTTCTGTGTCACGACCCACGCAGCTTACCGAGTCGCGTGGAAATACGGCCGTCGAAACCGCGAAAATGATGTCGAGATAGTGGTAATCGTTCCACACACATAGCGCAGGACTTTAACCCTGTGTTCGGAGCGACCAGGAGAAACCATGCAGGCTGTGCACTTTACGACGCTCAGAGGTTATCAGGAATATCCAGTCGACGAAATGCAGCGGCGAGCGACCGACTTCGCGGCTACCATGCGTCGGCGGCGCACCGTGCGACAGTTTTCGTCAAGGCCAGTGTCGCGCCGCGTGATCGAAGCCGGCCTGGACGCCGCAGCAAGCGCGCCGAGTGGCGCCAACATGCACCCGTGGCACTTCGTGGTCGTTGGTGACGCGGTGGTGAAACACAAAATTCGGGTAGCCGCCGAGGAGGAAGAGCGAGCATTCTACGGAGGCCGAGCACCGAAGGAATGGCTGGATGCATTAGCACCGCTCGGGACTGACGAGGACAAACCTTATCTGGAGACGGCGCCATACCTGATCGTCGTTTTCGCCCAGCCGTATTGTCAAGAGTCTGGCAACCGGCGGTTCAAGCACTACTACGTACCGGAGTCCGTTGGAATCGCGACCGGTGTCTTGATCACTGCGCTGCATCTGGCGGGTCTGGTCACCCTTACCCACACGCCGAGCCCCATGGGCTTTCTCAACGTACTGCTAGATCGTCCTAACCACGAACGTCCATTCGTGATTCTGGTCGCTGGGTACCCTACCCCAGACGCCCGCGTGCCAGTGATCGGCAAGAAGCCGCTCGCGGGGATCGTGTCATATGTCTAGTTTTCTGCCGGTCGGTAAGTTGCCAGCCGCTAAGCTTAACGCCTTGCTGCAGCGGTTGCCGCAGCGTGACCCTCGGGTGGTTTTAGGGCCGAGACTTGGAGAGGATGCTGCTGTGCTCGACCTGAACGACCGCTATCTCGTCGTAGCATCTGACCCTGTTACTTTTGCGTCCGACCGTATTGGGTGGTATGTCGTGCACGTTAATGCCAACGATGTGGCAGTGCTCGGCGCGGCCATCGAGGGCACGGCGTTGCTGGCGCGTGAGAAGCACGCTGCCCTGGCTACCGGGCCTGACAGCTGAACTACTTTCGCGGGCTGAGGCGCGCGCCCGTCGTCGTTCGGAGTGATGGCCTATAAGAACGGCCAGCTTTGCCCTCTAGCACCGGCCGAGCGGGACGAGATCGCAAGCTTCTTCGAAGCTGATGGCCACTAAGGACCCTAAGATGAGCGCCGTCCTGCTCGTCCGTATCGAGGCTATCCCGCTCGAAGCTCGTATCATCGTGCTGGCGGCCTCGATAGTTTTGTATGCGTCTGTTTTCGGAGTCGCTAAGAACCAGGCCGACCTATCGGAGCTTCCGCGACTCACAGTCGAAGCGGCTGACTCGCTGACTGCCGTGGCCGAGCGCGTGCGCGGGTTCGATGCCTCCCGGCTCCGTGGCATCATGCGGCTGACCGGACTCACCGACGTCGGGCTGCCCATTCGGGTCGTGTTGCTCTCAAAGAACTCGATTGTTGCGCGGAACACGCCGCCGTGGATAGCCGGATTTGCCGACGCCGACCGTGACGTGGTGGTGCTCTTTCCCGATCGGATCGGGTCGTACCCGTACGGCTCGCTCGAGGGGGTTCTCCATCACGAGGTGGCTCACATCTTGACAGCTCGCGCCACCGCAGGTGGACGGATCCCTCGCTGGTTCAACGAAGGTTTGGCGAGTGCCGCCGAGAGTAACTGGGGATTAGACGATCGGTCACGATTTGCCTGGCAAATGATCGTTGGTGGCGAGTTGACGGTGACCGAGCTAGAGGGGTTGTTTGGCGAGGGGCCGCGTGAAATTGCGCGCGCGTACGTCTTGGCCGATGCGCTTGTTCGTGACCTGCTGGAGCATTACGGGCCGGATACCGCCGCGCGTGTGCTTGCCCGAATGGCCAACGGCGAGGGCTTCGAACAGGCCCTGCACCACATCACCGGTGTCACGTCGACCGGCATAGTGCGCGCTTTCTGGACGCGGTATCGAACGTGGGAGCGCTGGATCGACTTCGTCGGGCGACCGTTTACCCTCTGGAGTTTCGTTACCTTTCTCGCGCTAGTCGCCATCTGGAAGGCACGACGGCGCCGCGCCGAGAAACGATGTCGGTGGGAGGCTGAGGAGCAAGCGGAAGATGACGCCTGGGAAGAACATCGCAGGCGATACAGAGTCCACTGACCGAAACTGGTTCAAGGTGCCAGTTAGTCCTGCCCTGCGGTCAAGGTCAGCACCAGTACCGTGAGAGCGACGGCATAAGCGAAGCGACGAGGAGAAGGTATGCCCGTTATTAGCTTGGTCATGACTGATTCTCATTCCGCACTATGATAGGAACCCAGCGTCTGGACAGGACACTAATCTACGATGCCGGCAATGCCGCCAGAGCCTCTCCCGAAGCGCCAGTTTGCCAGCGACAACTACGCCGGAATTGCGCCAGAAGCGTGGGAGGCGCTAGCCACCGCTAATCAGGGACACGCGCCCGCGTACGGTGAAGACGCGTGGACCGAACGGGTGTCCGAACGTGTTCGTGAGTTGTTCGAAACCAATTGTGAGATCTTCTTCACGTTCAACGGCACTGCCGCCAACTCGCTCGCGTTGGCGTCGGTCTGTCGCTCTTATCACAGCGTCATCTGTCACCAACACGCCCACGTCGAGACCGATGAATGCGGCGCGCCGGAGTTCTTCTCGAACGGTAGCAAGGTGCTTCTGATCGATGGGCCGAACGGAAAGATTGAACCAGAGAGGATCACACAAACCGTGACGCGCCGAAGCGACGTCCACTATCCGAAGCCGGGGGCCGTCAGCATTGCCCAGGTGACCGAGTTGGGTGCTGTCTATCAGCCGAAGGAGCTGGCGGTCATCGGCGAAACCTGCGAGGACCTGGGTCTTTACCTGCACATGGATGGTGCGCGTTTCGCCCATGCGGTGGCAGCTCTCGGACGGTTACCGAAGGAGCTGACATGGCAAGTCGGAGTCGACGTCCTCTGCTTCGGCGGGACGAAGCTCGGAATGCCAGTGGGTGACATGGTGGTCTTCTTTGATCTGGAGCTGGCGAACGAGTTCGAGTACCGGTGCAAGCAGGCGGGCCAGCTGGCGGCCAAGATGCGTTTTCTAGCGGCGCCATGGCTTGGTATGCTGGACGAGGATGCCTGGCTGCGCCATGCAGGTCATGCCAATCGCCAGGCTGCGGAGCTGTCGCGGCGGCTCCAGGCGATACCGGGCGTCACGCTACTCTTCCAGACAGAAGCCAAAACTCGGTGTTCGTGGCGCTTCCGAAGGCTGTCAGACAGGGGCTCCGCGAGCGAGGGTGGTCCTTCTACACCTTCATCGGGGAAGACGGCGTTCGTCTGATGTGCTCGTGGGACACGACGGACGAAGACGTCAAGACCCTCGCACGCGAAGTCGCGGAGCTCTCGGCATGACTGCGAGAGCGATGTGGTGTTGCTCGAACTGCGAATGCCGTTTCACGCGTGTGTCATGCGGTGGCATCGTGGTGCGCTGATAGTGGCTATCGTTTAGCTTCGTCCTGACTCGAGAGGTCCCCGATCTTCATCTTCTCAAAACGGAGTAGATCTTCCAGCGCATCGTGGCCCACAAGGTTCGGCTCAAGTCAGCTACTGATGTGGAGCGTCAGCTCAGGGACTAGATTTGCGAGGCTCATCAGGTGGCTGAGCTCGCAGGTCGCCGGCAAACCATATCTACGAGACCGTCCACAGCGTATACGCCGCCGTGAATGTGCCAATAAGAGCGGCGCCGTAGCAGGCCACAGCGATTAGCTGGGTACCCATCTTTAATTGGAACAGATCGTAGAGTGTGTACCGGAAGCGGTGCGCCCAGTGGAACAGCGGGAGGGAAACCAGCACGAACAGGTACAAGCGTGTGAGGGGGTACGTGACGAGACTATGCAACGTCTCATAGTCAGGGGCATCGACCCACTCCAGCGGAATAGCCAATCCGATCAAGAGAATATGGATCGGGAACAGAAGCGCCGACACCGTCCCCCCCGCGCCGAACAACGACCACCAGAAAGGCGTGATTCCCTTCGCCATCATCCCCTCAGCAAAAACCAGGCTACGGCCGCCGACAGCGACACACACGCCACATAGTTCAGCCCAGCGATGATCCAATCAGGGACCCGTTTCTCGCCCAGCCGGACCACGATCGCCGTCGGGGTGAGGTTGAACCAGGTGATAGCGTGATACAACACGAACGCGAGCCCGGTGCCGTTGAGAAGCACGAAGCCTGGTGTGGCCAAACGGTCCATGAAGTGCGCATAGGCATCTGGACCCTCCCCTAGGGCCCGCACCTGCCAGATGGTGAGCACGGCAAAAAACCCGACCCAGAGGCTAGTGAGCTCCCGGACAACGAACCGAAAATATGCACCGTTCTGAAGCCACCATAGCAGCGGTATCGGGCGACGATACATCTTCAGCCGGTTAGATGTTGCAGGTGCCATGCTGTTCATTGCGAGCCCCAGGGCAGCAGCATGGTCTTGAACCAATCCTTGGCGCTGGCCACCTTGTAGAGTTGGATCGCGGCAGCAGGATCCACGTTCTTCGGGCAGACCTTCGTGCACTCACCGACGAAGGTGCACCCCCACATGCCGTCGTGCTCGTCGAGCGCTGGCAGTCGCTCGGCCGCGCCCTGGTCTCTCGAGTCCAGGTTGTAGCGCTGGGCCAGCGCGATTGCGGCTGGGCCTATGAACTCCGGTTCGAGCCCCACGACCGGGCAGGCGGAATAGCAAAGCATGCAGTTGATGCACATGCTGAACTGTTTGTACAGGTCTAGCTCGGCCGGAGTCTGAAGATACTCCCCGTCGGCAAGCGGCTGTTTCTCGTCCCGAATAATCCAGGGCTGCACTTTCTGGAGCTTATGAAGGAACTCGGTGATGTCAACGACGAGATCGCGCATTACCGGGAAGAACTGCAACGGCTCGATGCGGATCGGGCCTGGTACGTAGTCGGACAATGGAACGGCGCACGTGAGTTTCGGCGTGCCGTTGACCATCATGCCACAGCTACCGCAGACACCCATTCGGCACGACCACCGGAAGGTCAGTGACCCGTCCAGCTGATCCTTAACGTAATTCAGGGCATCGAGTACTACCCAATCAACTCGGTATGGCACCTTGTAGGACTGAAAGGTGGGTTCGGAGTCTTTTTCCGGATGATACCGCGCAACATCCAACGTAATCGTATCCGCCATGTCATTACCTACCGTAGACTCGTTCTCCAGGAGGCCATTTGGTGATGGTTACTGGCAAGTACTCGATACGCGGTGCTCCACCTGGAGTGCGATACACCAGGGAATGGGACAGAAACTGCTGGTCGTCTCGTTCCGGGTAGTCGGTCCGTTGGTGGGCACCCCGTGACTCCCTCCGTGCTTCTGCCAAGCGGATGATCACCTCCGCTAGATCGATCATGTAACTGAGTTCCAGTGCCGAGGTTAGTTCCGTGTTGAAGGTTCGGCTACGGTCCTCGATCTGCAAGTGCTTAACCTGATCCCGTAGGCGGCCCAGTGCATCTATCCCAGAGGCCAGGGTTGACTCAGTTCGGTAGATACTAGCGCTCTCCTCCATAACCATCTGCATCTCGGCTCGGAGGTTAGCAATCCTGGTCGTGCCACCGGTTTTGTTGAAGAAGTCGGCGGTCAAACGCCGTTCTTCGTCCTGCACTTGGGCGTTCAGTGACGCACTTGTCGGCAGCGCCCGCGCCGCGAAGATCGCGGCTGCCTTTCCGGCCCGCGCACCGAAGACGAGACATTCTGTCAGCGAGTTCGACCCCAGGCGATTGGCGCCGTTCAAGTTCACGCACGCCACTTCACCAGCTGCATACAATCCGGCGAGTGAGGTCGCGCCCGTGATATCCGTGTGGACACCGCCCATCATGTAATGGACGACTGGCCTAACTGGAATCAATTCCTTGACCGGATCGAGATTCGCGTATTTCAGGCACAACTCGCGGACGAACGGCAGCTTTTTATTGATTACCTTCTCGCCGATCTGTCTGATATCCAGGTTGACGTAGTGTCCGTAAGGCCCTTCCAGGGTCAGCCCTTTCTGCTGCTCCTTGACGAACGCTTGCGACAAGCGGTCCCGCGGGCCGAGCTCCATGGAACGGAGGACCGGTGTTGGTTCTGGTTTGCCAAGATCGTAGTCCTGAAGGTATCGGTAGCCGTCCTTATTCAGCAGCCAGCCGCCTTCGGCCCTGGCAGCTTCGGTGATCAGGATTCCGGTATTTGGGAGACCGGTGGGATGGTACTGGACGAACTCCATGTCCTTCAGCGGAACGCCAGCGCGATAAGCGAGCGCCATACCGTCGCCATTTTTGATGTTGGCATTGGTCGTAAATGAGAAGATCTTTCCGCAGCCACCAGTGCACAAGATGGTGGCCTTAGCCGTGATACCAGCCAAGCGACCGGTAGCGAGCTCGACCGCGACCGCGCCCTGGCACCGACCCTCATCCACGAGCAGCTTGGTCACAAACCACTCATCGAACCGCTTAACCGCCCCGTATTTCAGTGACGTCTGGAACAGCGTGTGCAACATGTGGAAGCCGGTCTTGTCGGCAGCAAACCAGGTGCGTTTGATCTTCATGCCGCCGAATGGGCGCACGGCGATGTGGCCGTCGGACTCCCGATTCCACGGGCATCCCCAGTGCTCCAGTTGTAGCATTTCGCGCGGGGCCTCTTCGACGAACACTTCGACCGCGTCCTGGTCGCAGAGCCAGTCCCCACCAGAAATCGTGTCGTAAGCGTGGGCCTCCAGGCTGTCCTCCGACTTGATGACCGCGGCGGCGCCGCCTTCGGCCGATACGGTGTGGCTCCGCATCGGGTAGACCTTCGACACCACCGCAATATCGAGCTGAGGCGCGGCCTCAGCGGCCGCGATGGCAGCGCGAAGACCCGCACCGCCACCGCCGACAATGAGCAAATCACACGAGAATATATCCATTGGAAATTTTATTTAGAGTCTTCAAGCTTAAACATGCCAACTGGGAATGTGCAATCCTGAGACGATCTTTACAAAACATCAGGTAAAAGTCTCAAATTTCTTCAGCTTCCTGGTTTAATACCGGGGTGCAGTTATGTGATCTGGCGACCCCGGCGGTCTTGGTAGACCGGATCCGTCTTTTCGATAACATCGACACGATGCAGGCGGTGGCCTCCACCGCTGGTTTTCGGTTGCGTCCCCACGCCAAGACGCACAAGAGCCCTCGAATTGCCCAATGGCAGTTGGATGCTGGCGCTGTTGGTATCACGGTCGCGAAGGTGAGTGAGGCAGAGGTCTTCGCCGAAGCTGGGGTGAAAGACATCCGGCTGGCGTATCCGGTGCCAACCGCCACGGCCTCCAGGGTCATCGCGCTGATGGATCGGGTGCGTCTCTCGCTTTGCGTCGATCACCTCGGTGTTTCTACCCGTTGGTCTGACGTGATGGTAAATGCCAGGCGCGAGCTCGATGTTCTGGTCAAGGTCGACGTCGGGTTTCACCGCTGTGGCATCGATCCTGATAATGCAGACACCGTTAATTTTATCACTCGAGTGGCGGCTCTACCTGGCTTGAAGTTCCGCGGAGTACTGAGTCACGCGGGTCAGGGCTATGCGGCGAGCTCTTGTGAAGACTTGGCTCGGATCGCACGCGAGGAAGCCACAATCCTACGGGTGCTGGTGTCAGCAGTACGCGCAAGGGGTGTGGATGTGGCGGAGATAAGTGTAGGAGCTACTCCAACGGCTCGTTACTCGTATATGGAGTCTGAGCTGACCGAGGCCAGACCGGGCAACTACGTGTTCTTCGATCTGACGCAAGTCGCCCTCGGGTCGGCTAGAGTGACAGACTGTGCGCTCACCGTGCTGGCAACAGTCGTCAGCAAGCCGTCCGATGAGCGTCTGATCCTGGATGCAGGAAGCAAGACGTTGAGTTCCGATAACGTACGCGGTCCGGAAGCGCGTCACGGATTCGGCGCTGTCTGCCCGAACGTTTCGAGTCAGGTTCCAGACGATTCGTTTGTGATCGAACGGCTCTCTGAAGAGCACGCAGTGGTAAGCAGGCTTCGAGGCGAGACCGTGCTCGAGCCAGGCGACCGCGTTCGAATCGTCCCGAATCATTCGTGCGTCGTGACCAACCTGACCAATACGTTGCAGCTGGTTGAGGACGACGTAGTGATCGAGGAGATTGCGGTCGCAGCGCGTGGAAGAAATAGCTAGTATCCTATCCCTTGCTCGTCTTCTTTATTGAGCGCCTGGGAGTAGCCTTTCTCCGTCGTCTTTTCACGCGCGCGCTGAGTGCTCTTAGCTCCACTTCGTCGCCAACGACGAGTAAGGGCTGGCCTGGCGCACGTAGGAGATTGTAGAACTCACCGGAGCTGCTGCGCGCGTAAATCTCACGCCCGTCGGTCAATAGTGTGACCTTACCTCCGTCGCCCAACGCATCGAACAGCCGGACACCAAATCGGTCGCGAAGCGACTTCAGTAGCGTTCGGATCTTCTGGACCGTGAACCCGTGGCGCCTGAGGTTGGCCAAGGCTAGTAGTTCGTACAGATCAACCGGCGAGTAGCGGCGTTCAGTGAAGCCGCCAGCTGGCGTGCGTTTTGATGCGATCGTTGCCGGGAGCAAGCGGCGAGAATCCCACCACTGGAGCTGTCGGGCCGTCAGGCCGGTCCTGGCCGCCACCTCGCGCGCGCTGTAGCTCTGTTTCAGCTTCACAGACGGAACCTCCCCCGGGCGAAGATCTAGAGACTAGTTATCGAAGCGTGCCGGCGACGTCTGTTCGAACACCGGATCGTGCTTCTGGTCGAGGATCAGATCGCAAACGAGTGATGCAGTCAAGGGTGCGAGTAGAATACCGCTGCGAAAGTGGCCAGTCGCGTACACCAGTCCGGACAGGCGTGGAGATGGACCGATAACCGGGATATCGTCTGGCGTTCGCGGCCGAAGTCCGACCCGCACGTCTTGAAACCAGGCCTCACGGGCCTGAGGCATCAGCTTCGTGGTTGCGTCGAACAGTTGCCTCATGCCAGCCATTGTCGCCCGCTCGTCGAATCCGACTTCCTCCAGCGTTGCTCCCGAAAGGACGGATCCGTCGCTCCAGGGCACGAGATAGCACTGCTCGGACCAGACGACCCGCTTGAGCGGTGCTGCTGGCCATCTCAGACGAAGCAATTGACCGCGAACGGGTCGGATTGGAAGCGGTGCCTCACCCTCGACTTCAACCTGCCCGGACCAGCTGCCGGCCGCCAGCACGATCGCGTCGCACTCGACCAGTTCACCAGCGGTCTCGACCCGCAGACTGCCGTTGGTGGCGACGATCCGAACCGCGGCCGAAGTGGTTACGAAGGTTGCGCCATGGGCACCGGCAGCGCGGCGAAGTGCCGACGTCAGATCGATTGCTCCGACGAAGCCGTGTGTTCCCACGAGAAGACCGCCTCGAATTTTTTCTGAAAGCTGGGGTTCTGCCTCGTGCACGGACTTTGCATCGAGATATTCGGCGTTGACACCGTGCGCGCTGCACGTGCGGCTGAGTGCTTGCAGCTGTCCGAGTGCGGTACTGTTCATCGCGACCTCGAGCGTGCCAGAGCGAATATATTGAACGGCGGATCCGGAATCCTTGACCACGCGTGCCACGAACTCGTCGAACAGTTTTAGGCTTCGCAATCCAAAATCCACCAACGCTCGGTTCCCGTGGGCCCCGATTAATGGCGCGAGCACACCGGCTGAGGCTTGGGTCGCGCCCTGCCCTACCGCACGGCGATCGATGACCGTCACCTTTGCGCCTCGGCCGGCCAATTCATAAGCCGTAGAGCAACCGATGATTCCGGCTCCCACGATGACGACGTGCATTGTGTGACCCACGTGTATCTGCCCAACCAACAAGTCTATCAAGGATTAGGTGGTGTGAATTTACTTGAATTAGGAGGACTCAGACCAGCCGAGCACAATCGGCAATGTCCCCCCCCCCGGGGGGGGTGCGGCGTTCGATGACGCAGCGACCAGCCGGTTCCACGGCGACGGTGCATATGTCACGTCCTGTAACCGTTACGGTGAAGCGATGGAACACTACAACACGAGTAAGCTGAATCAATAACCCGACACCCGCGTCGCGCGTACCGATCCGGTCATGTTCACATGGTATAGTTCGCGCGTGCGGGACGAGATCACGAAGGCTGTGCTCTCGCGCGAGGAGGTCGTTCGTTATCTGCAAGGAGGTACGGACGAAGCGCAGGGGCGGATTCAAGCCTACCTCGAGGAACTGCGAACGACTCAGCGGTATCGGATGTACCGCGCGCTGCAACACCCCCTCTATCCCATCCTTCGAAAGATCGACCGGAAGCTGGAGCACGTTGAGATCGCCAAAGCGGCGACCCAGGTAGGGCGCGTTATCTACACCTCGAATCACAAGAGCCACACCGACTACCTAGTCGAGCCATTAGTACTCGACGATAACGGCATTCGGCCGCCAGTGATTGCCGCAGGCATCAACCTATTCGGGGGTGCGCTTGGACTGATCCACAAGCACGTAACCGGTGCGATTCCGATCCGTCGCGAGATGAAGGACCCCGCGTATCTCGCGACGCTCAAGGCATACATCGCAGAGGTGCTCCAGCGGCATGACCTTTTTCTCTACCTCGAAGGCGGTCGGAGCTACAGCGGCGAGATCAAACCGTTCAAGACCGGCTTATTACATGCGGCAGCTCAGACGCGACGTCCAGACGTCGTTATCGTGCCGGTTGCCATCGCTTACGATCTGGTGCTCGAAGACTTCGTACTTGCGAAACAGAGAGTCAAACGCCGTCAGCGGCCGTTTGCACGCGAGGTAGCCGAGATGGTGCGGTACGCGGTGGGATATCAAAGCCGCGCCTTCGTCAATTTCGGCGCACCCATCAGTCTTGGAGACTTCAACCCTGACGCTCGCCGAGACATGGTGCAGCTGACGCGCTTGATTCGCGAGACAATCGGTCGGCTCTACAAAGTCGTTCCAACAGCACTGGTCGCGGCCGCGATGCGGCCATCGATCAGACGCAGTGAGCTCGAGAGTCGCATTGACCGACTGGTTGAGATCCTCCAGGCGGCGAACGCTAACCTCGATGTTACGACAGGTCGGGCAGCCACCGAGGCAGCCACCGCTCCGATGGTGACGCGGGGCATCCTTGTCGTTGAGGGTGACCGGTATCGAGTTCGTGAGCGCACGGTGCTCCGCTATTATGCCCGAACCATCGAACATCTCCTGAAAGACAGAGACCAGTCCGGCTTCACGCACTGACGCTTTGAGACTGGACGCGTTTTCGAGATGGGGTTCTTCCTCACGTTCGCCGAGAGCGCCAGCCTCAAGCGAACTATCTCGCGCTATGGTCATGTGTTGGTTCGCTGAGCGTTCCACTAACGGGCGCTTAGTCATCCGCAGCCTGCTCTATTAAACAGCTGGGACAATAGGGACTTTCGAGTGTTCTTCGTAGTGAATTAAACACAGAAGACACGAGCAAGCTCGGCGAGCATATTGCGACAGACTAGCACCGACTCGAGCTCGACATACTCCTCAGCGCTGTGAAGACCACGGCCAGACGGTCCGAATAGGATCGAGGGAATACCGGCTCTAGCGAGGATGGCGGCGTCGGTCCAAAACGACATGCCGGTTACTCGGGTCTGGCGACCGGCTGTTCGAAGGATTGAGAGTAGAGCAGACGGCAGCGGATGATCAGCTGCCACTTCGTACGGCGGGCGTTCCAATCGTGATTCAGCTGTGGCATCAAACTCTGGGTCCTCGAGACGTAGCTGTTCGATGATGTCCTGCACCTCCTTAAGTGCAACGCCATCCGGTTCACCGACGAGCGTACGGCGTTCAAAATCGAGTGTGCATCGGCTTGGGTAGACGCTGAGCTCGTGACCACCGCCGATGGTAGAAGCGTGGAGCGACGGTGTACCGAGTAAAGAGTGGGCTGGGCCTGCCTGAAGCTCGTGGTCGAGCACCTCGAGACGGTTCAGCACCCGACCCATCCGGATAATCGCGTCACGCCCTTCCTGGGGGCGGCTGCCATGCGCCGCACAGCCCCGTGTCTTAACTGTCACCCAGGCGAACCCCTTGTGTCCGATGGCGACACTCAAGTCGGTCGGTTCCGTCACGACCGCCGCGTTGGTCTTCCAGTCCTGGATTAGTGCTTCGGCTCCGATGCTGGAGTATTCTTCATCGACGACTGCCGCCACGATCAGTCGACCGGATGCCAACCCTCCAGCACCGGCGATTGCCGCCGCGGCGCCCAACATGGCTGCGACACCTCCCTTCATATCTTGTGCACCACGTCCGTAGAGACGCCCATCGCGTTCGATTGGGTCGAAGGGCTTGGTCATTCCAGCCACACTGACTGTATCCATGTGGCCACAGAGTAGCAGCGAAGAACCGGGTCCACGCCCCTCGAGAATCCCGATGACGTTAGGACGACCTGGCGCGACTTCTGTGGTTTGAACGTCGAGTCCACACAGGCGCATCTCGGCGGCGATGCGCTCTGCTACGGCCAGCTCGCCCGCTGCGCCAGGCACGAGGCTTGGGTTCACAGAATCGATCGCGACAAGGTCTTTTAGGAATGCCAGGGTGTCATGCATTGGACAGGAGCTCAGAGCTTCTAGACCCTTGCCCTCTATTCAACCCAATCCGCGATGAAGACGTTCGTCTCCCCTTCAGCGGTGGCGTTACGATTGGAGGCAAAGACCAACGAGCGACCATCAGGTGAGAACATCGGGAACCCGTCGAATGCGTTATTGAAGGTAATTCGCTCTAGACCGCTGCCGTCGCTGTTGATGATGAAGAGGTCGAAGTTCCGTCCAGAAGGATTGTGCCAGTTCGACGCAAAGATGATCCGCTCACCGTCTGGATGCCAGAATGGGGCAAAGTTCGCGCCACTAAGGTTTGTGACGGCATATAAATTTTTGCCGGCGGCATCCATTACGTAGATCTCGAGTTCGGACGGTCGCCACAGACCCTGATCGAGCAGCTGTTTATAGTTATCGTACTCCGGACCATCAGGTATCCCGCGCCCGCGGAAGACGATTTTTGAACCGTCCGGCGAATAAAAAGGTCCACCGTCAGGGCCCTGGCGGTTCGTTAGACGGCTGATGTTCGAACCGTCTCCGTTCATTGAATAGATCTCCATGTCCCCGTCGCGAACGCTGGTGAAGACGATCTGGCCAGACGATCCGATAGTAGCTTCAGCGTCGTAGCCCGGCGTGTTGGTCAGCCGAGTCAAACCGGTACCGTCTGACGCGGCGCTAAAGATGTCGTACGCATCGTAAATGGCCCAGACATATCCCATCTCAAAGCTCGGCGGAGGCGGACACTCCGCGCCACCGAGGTGTGTCGAGGCATAGATGATCGACTCGCCGTCCGGATAAAAGTAGCCACAGGTGGTTCGGCCGTTCCCGGTGCTGACCATGCGGAGGTCAGAACCATCGAGTCCCATCGTGAAGATCTGGTCGCACGGTACACCCTCGCGTGTCGACTGGAAGATCAATTCCGACCCATCAAAGGCAAAGTACGCCTCGGCGTTTTCGCCACCAAAGGTCAGCTGCCGCAAGTTCGCGAGATGGACCTCAGTGACCTCTGGCGTTACGTTTGGTGCTGGCGTCTCTTTTGCCTCGGGAGGTAGGGCGTCGCATGCCAGCGCCAAAGTTATGATCATACTTGCCATTCCCAATTGTTTCGACACCCTCATCGACATGTTGTCCCTCCCCCTCTGAATTCGTTACGACGCGAGTTGCGGTGGTGGAGCGACCCGTTAGCGCCGGCCAAGCAGCTCCAAAAGACCCAGGGTCAGCCATGGTACATAAGTGATGACTAGGACGCCAAGCCCGAGGATGGCCAGAAGCGGGAGTGCTGCGCGATAGACATGGAGAAGCGGTCGGTCAAATCGGTACGACGCAAAGAAGAGGTTTAAGCCGACTGGCGGCGTGAGATATCCGAGCTCTAGGTTCGCAATGAAGATGATGCCTAGATGCACCGGATCGATCTCAAACGCTGCCCCGATTTCTGAAATCAGCGGCACCACCACCACGATGGCCGAGAAGATGTCCATGAAACAGCCAACAACTAGCAGGAACACGTTGAGCGCGAGCAGGAACAGCAGCGGAGACTCGATGTTGGCCTTGGTCCAGTCGAGCAGGAGGAACGGGATGTCAGCGTCCACCATGTACGCGGTGAATCCTTTCGCGCTCGCCAGGATGATCAGCACCCCGCCGATCAGCACAATGCACTCGCGAAACGCGTGCCGCAGTCCTACCCAGAATGAGTAGTCCCGATGCACGAGACCACTAACGATGATGGCGTAGAGTGCCGTTAGCGCAGCGGTCTCCACGAGCGTCGCTTGTCCGCTGAAGAGGGCGGTCAAGACCACTACCGGGAGGGCGAGCTCCCACTTGGCTCCCCAGAGCGCTCTCTTGGCCTCAGCAGCGGCAAAGGGATGGCGACCCGCCCCAGTCACGATGCCTTCGCGCATTCCCCAAGCCGCGACCAGGGTGATTAGTAGCAACCCTGGCAAGATGCCCGCAATGAACAGCTCTTCTGGCGCGGTCTCGGCGATGATGGCGTAGAGGATGAGCGGCATCGCTGGGGGCAAAAGGAGCCCGAGCGAACCAGATGCCGTCAGTAGCCCTACCGAGAAGCGATCGCGGTAGCCGTCATTCAAGAGCGCGGGTAGTAGAAGTCCGCCCAGCGCCAGAATAGTGATGCCTGAGCCGCCGGTGAACACCGTAAAGAACGCGCAGACGACCGCGCAGACGACCGCAGTGCCTCCCGGCACCCAACCCACGAGAGATCGAAAGACGTGCAGGAGACGCTCCGACGACTGTCCCTCCGCGAGGATGAAACCTGCCAAGGTGAAAAGAGGAATCGCCGGTAGGTGTGGCTCGGTGGCCAGGTCGTAAGCGTACAGGGGAACAGTGGCAGGTTCGATCGCATCTGTCATGTACAAGAACACCGCGACCCCGGCGAGCACCGTGAAGATCGGCGCGCCGGCTAACGCGGCGACGACCACCAATAGCACCCACGGCCACCCAGCCACCCCGTCGAGGATTTCGAACGACGTGCTGAGCCAGAGCCCAGCCAGGAGCGCCGCGCCCGCGAGGGCACGCCCCCTCCAGCCGCCGGCCCGCCACACGAAGCGGACCGAGATAATGGCGAACACGAACGGCAGCACGAGCTGCGCAACCCATTTGGGAATCCCGAGCGCGATGTCCTGGCCGATCTCCATCTCGATCGAAATGACATCGATGGCTGAGCGCGCTAGGATGGCGCAGACCGCCGCCCCAAACATGGCTGAGAACACACGCAGTAACTGTCGCCAGCGCCCCTCGGGTAAGAAGGTCGCCATCGACAGGGCGATCAGCTTTCCGTGCCGCGCAGCGAGCGCCGCGCCAAGAAAGGCGATCCATAAGGTGAGGTGCTCGACAAAGGGAATCGAACCGGGGATACCGCCAGCAACGAATGGTCTGATGGCGATCTCCGCCAGTGGCAACAGAACCATCGCTGACAACGCTAGCGTTGCAAGGCCATCCTCGGTTGTGTGCAGGAAGGAGAGCACGCGATGACCGAAGTTGCCGCGGTTGGCCGGTGGGAGTTCGTTCATGAAAGGGATGATCTGACCGGATTGGCGGCTAGCCGATCTCGATCGTGACGGTGTCCGAACGGTCCTGGAAGCAGGCTGGGACGGTCACCCGGTTCCGAGTTCTCATCATCGTCAACGAGTGGCCCGAAAGCTGTTGCGCTCGCGAAACGCGAGGTCGTAGACGTCGTTCGGAACCATCCCTCCCCTCATCGACACGGTAAGTTCGTCGGCCGTTACCCGAAATTCCTGCTCGGCAGTTGGGTCGAGAGTTGTTACCACCAGCCCGCGCTTGGTCATCTCGGTGATTGCCTCCCGCTCCTGCAACGGCACATCCAACCAGAGTTGTCGCTCGGCTGCCTTCGCCACAGCGAGAAGTGCCTCCTGGTCGTCTGCGCTGATGCGGCGCCATGTGCGCTCAGTTATGACTGTTGCCCCGATGACCGGTCCAAGTGGAATATCGAGCATGTAAGAGGTCTGCCGATACCACTGCAGCAGCAGCGCCGCGTAGGGGGGGCTGGGGTATGCGCTGATTAGGCCGGTGTTGAGCCCCATGAGGACGTCTGTGATCGCGAGTGGTACCGGATTAAACCCATTCTCCTTGTACCACTGCGTCATCCGGTTATCACCGGACGATGTAAAGATCCTGGTGGCACGCAGGTCGTTGAGGGTCTCGACTCGCTCATCGGTGAAGATGTGCGCCCATCCGCCATGTCCCCAGTTTAGTAACATCAGCCCCGCGTCGGCGAGGACGCGCTCAAACGTCGGTGTCAGCTGTTCCAGCACGTGAGCAGCTTCCTTATCCGATTCGAAGAAGAAGGGGATCCCGAAGACGTTAAACGCGTCGTCGATCTCGGCGAGCCCGGGTTGCGTTAGGGTTGCCGCATGCGGGTTGTTCAGCCGCAGCCGGCGGATGATCATCGATTCGTCCCCCAGAGAGCCGCCGGAGATGACGCGCAGACGACAGCGCCCATCCGTCGCTTGCTGCCATTCAGACCCCATCTTCTTCAGTGCCTTGTCCCACACGGAATTAGCCGGCAGGATCGTTCCAAGGCGAACAGTTGTCGACCGCTGTGCCAGCAGGACGACTGGAGCTAGTAGTAGCAGCAACGTAACAGTGGCGCGAAACGACTTCATCGCGAGATTTCCTGTTGCACCAACGGTTCACCAAACAGGTCATCTACGAGACTAAGTAGATGGCGGGCTCTTTTCTGGGAAATCAGATTCAGCAATCTGATGTTTGGTTCTTCATCCGCGTCGATTGCTAACGCTGACCCCAACAGATCTTCAAACTCGGTCCGGTTTTGTGTTGCGATAGAAACGCTGCTTGCCAGCGATATATACGGCGAGGCATCCATCCCGTCTGACAATTCCACAGCGCGCGCGAAATGCTTACGGGCACGTTCAGGTGATCCGCCCATCGCTCGGGGTACCGACTCTAGTGTAATGAGAGCGCCGTGTAAGGCGCCTCGATCGAAGCTTTCATCTAACGCTAGCGCTTTCGCCATCAACGCGCGAACGGCCGGAAGATCAGCGGCGAGTGACGGCTGATCGAGACCGATCGAGATCGCGAGTCCCCACGATCCACCAAGCCAGTACATCATCTCGACATCCTCGACCCCGAATTCCTGAACCGCCGCCTCTGGCTCCAACTGCAATCGTAAAGTGATGCCAGGGTAGTCCAACTCCACCCGTCGCAGGCAGTAATCACGCGCTCGGATGTACATCTTGCGGGCGCGCGTGTTGAGCTCATCGGCCATCGCATAGTTGTCCCACTCCGCGAGCTCAGCGTCGGTCTGGATGAAGGCGTAAGCGTACTGGCTGAACCCGCTACACGCCGACAATAGCAGGCCCTCGTGCTCTGGTGAAGATTCCAACAATAATTCGACCGTCTTCAGCGAGAACGGAAGAGCTTCACGCACGAGTTCTGGATCTTCGTCCGAGGCGAACACGGTTGAGCTGTTCCCGAGCGTGTCCGCTAGGGTGTTGATCGCCATCGATCTGATCGAACAGCCGGCACTTACCCCAAGGGTGAGGGCTAGGATCACAGCCAGATATCCGGACTCGCAGGGAGTTCCGCACATCGGCGCCAGTCGCTGGGGTATTTTCGGCCTGCCTCGTCCCACGTGTAAAATTGATCATATCAGCCGTAGGATCGCCTGTAGCACCCCTAAGTGAAGTTCTGGCAACGAGCCGGTCGCTGTGGATTCGTGCCATGATCCACGCATGACGGGGTCGACTCCGTTCGTCATTATTCCAGGCGGCTGGTTCCTCATGGGCAGTGAGGAAGGTCAGGAGGACGAACGTCCCATGCATCGGGTTTGGGTCGACCCGTTCAGCATGGCGGTCTATCCAGTTACCCGACGCCAGTATACGCAGTTCATTACCGAGACCGGCCGGGCCACGCCGCGTGGCTGGGATGATCCCGTGTTTGCGGAGGCCAATCAGCCGGTCGTCGGCGTTAGCTGGACAGACGCTTACCTCTACTGTGTGTGGTGCTCGTCCAAGAACGAATTAATACGGCTGCCGACCGAAGCGGAATGGGAACGAGCTGCGCGCGGTGACCAGCCGTCGGGTCGGTATCCTTGGGGTGACGCCATCCCGGCGTGGATCCCGAACGGTGGGAAGGGACCGCTGCAGGGGCCTTGGTTGGTCACTCTTGGAGACCCGAACCCCTTCGGTCTTTATGGGATCACGGCGAATATCCACGAATGGTGTGCCGATTGGCACTCGAAGACGTTCTATAGCGACTCTCCAGCTCGGAATCCCGTTGGTCCGCCCGATGGGGTTCGTCGGATATCACGCGGCGGTTCGTGGCGACACTCTGTCACCATCAGCCGGAGCGCAGCTCGAAGCAAGCTAGATCCGTCGTTCCGCTACACCGACTACGGATTTCGCGTGGTGCAATCACATCCGGGTGAATCGCAAGACTAGAACCTGCGCTGGTGTCCTCCGAATGTCAGAACTCGAACTCGCACGTCAGATCGTTATGGCTGTCAGGGATGCCGGAGGCCGCGCGTTGATTGTCGGCGGCTGGGTTCGCGATCGGCTAATGGGTCTTGAATCGACGGACATCGACCTTGAAGTCTACGGGCTTAAGGCCGAGCCATTACGTGCGCTGCTCGCTGGCATTGGGCGGGTCGAGACTGTTGGGGAAAAGTTCACCGTCTACAAGATAGGGCCGATCGACGTGGCGCTACCGCGTCGCGAATCAAAGACTGGACGCGGCCATCGTGGCTTCACGATCACTGGCGATCCTGATCTGTCCATCGAGGAGGCTGCCCGTCGCCGAGACTTCACCATCAACGCGATCGCCTGGGACCCGCTGACCGACGAGTATCTGGATCCATGCGACGGCCAGACGGATCTTGCACGCCTGGTGCTACGCGCTGTCGACCCGAGCACCTTTGGCGACGATAGCCTGCGGGTTCTCAGAGCCGTGCAGTTTGCAGCCCGATTTACCTTCGAGGTGGACGAAGCCACGAAGATGCTCTGTCGCGGCATCGAGCTCGATGATCTGCCGGCAGAACGCATCTGGGGAGAAGTCGAGAAGCTCGTGCTCAAGGCTCGGCGGCCATCGATCGGCTTCGAGATCGCTCGAGAGCTCGGTGTGATCGACCGCCTCTTTCCGGAATTAGCTGCCCTCATCGATTGTCCACAGGAACCGGAGTGGCATCCCGAGGGAGACGTTTGGGTGCACAACCTCCTCGTTATCGACCAGGCTCGCAAGTCGATCGACGATCTTCCATATGCACAACAAGTTGCCATCATGCTAGGCGCCGTCTGTCACGATTTCGGTAAGCCAGCCACGACCGAGGTCATCGATGGTCGACTCCGGTCGTACAACCATGAGGAAGCTGGCGTCGCGCCAGCCACGGCGTTTCTCGACCGATTGAACATCCACAGTTTGAACAGTTATGACGTGCGAAGTCAGGTTCTCGGGCTCGTTGCCAACCATCTCAAGCCAGGGATGTGGCACGCAGCACGTGATGGCGTTGGAGACGGCGCCTTTCGCCGGCTTGCGAGGAAAGTCGACTTGGAGCTGCTCGCGCGTTTGGCGAAGGCAGACTGTCTGGGTCGAGCGGGAACCTTTGATTGCTCGGCGATGGACTGGTTCCTCGAACGGGCGCGTGCTCTCGGGGTTGAGCACGAACCACCGAAACCGTTCCTGCTAGGACGTCATCTCCTGAAGCTGGGGATGACGCCTGGGCCACTAATTGGCCAGGTCCTGTCGCAGGTTTACGAGCGCCAGCTGGATGGGGCAGTCGCTACACTCGACGAAGCGAGAGTTCTAGCGAAACAATTCATTGACACGGAATAAGGTTCGAGGGTTCTAGTGTTCATTGACTTATCAGTTTCGAGAGTGCCTCAAGCGAGATGTTGCCACCGCTGACAACTGCGACGATTGGCCCAGCGGCAGCCATCGAGGAAGAGTTTCTTCGACTTACGGCCTTCGGTTCCTGGTTATCGCTGGACCCGAAGAGGATCGCCGCCAGGGTGGCGGCGCCACTCGGCTCGACGACTAGCTTCGTCCGTCGAAACAGCCACTCGACTGCACGGGTGATCGCTGCATCGTCAACTGTCACCACTTCATCAACGAACGCCTGCACGTGTGCGAAAGTTAAATCACCAGGCCTGACTGGTAAGAGCCCATCGGCCACGCTGGTCACCGTGCTCAGGGTCACAGGTTGACCTGCCGTTAAGGACGCCGTCATCCTGGCGGCGCCGACTGGCTCGACGCCGACCACATGCGTCTTTGGCCGGAGATGTTTGATCGCTGCCGATACACCCGCGATCAACCCGCCGCCCCCGATAGGCACATACACTTGGCCGGCGGACGATGCATCTTCGAGAATCTCGCGTCCCACAGTTCCCTGCCCAGCGATAATGTCTGGATGATCGAATGGCGGTACGATCGTTAGACCCCTAGCCGATGCTACCTGTTCTGCGCGCGCGCGGCGTTCGAGGAAGGTTGGGCCTTCGAATTGCACCTCGGCCCCATAGGCACGGGTTCCAGCGATTTTGATGGCTGGCGCCGTCGGCGGCATCACGACGACGGCAGGAATCCCGAATGACCGTGCCGCGTAAGCAACTGCCTGTGCGTGGTTGCCAGACGAATAGGTAATAAGACCGCGTCGGCGAGCCTCGTCCGGAAGATTCGCGATCATATTGAAGGCTCCGCGAATCTTGAAGGCACCTCCCACCTGTAGGTTCTCGCACTTGAGCCACAGCGGATGGCCGGCCTGCCACGACACATCGACAAGCGGTGTGCGATTGACAATAGTGTGAATGCGCGCGGCGGCGCGCTCGATACCAACGAGGGACGTTAATGCGGTCACGCGATCCTACTCCTCTCGTATACTGAGTGGTCAATGTGCGTCAACGGTACTTCCAAGACCTTAGCAGGCCTGGCAGTTTTCTTCCTCATCGTCACGCTCGTGCTCGGACAGGCCTGGCCCGCCACCGCGCAGGACCAAGAGCCGATCGGGCGGTTCGTTGTTGATCTTCGTGGTTCTCTTGTCCCGTTCGAGCGCAACGAAGAGATAGCTCTCACCAGTGGTTTCGCTCCATCAGCGACACCAGGCCTCGGTATCGGTCTCGACGCCGGAGCGCAGGTGTATCTGTACCGGTGGCGCGCCATTACTATTGGACTTGGCGCGCGCTTCCACGTGTCACGGGCTGATCAGGGTCCAACTAAACCAAAACCAACCGAAACGGAACAAGAGGTTGAGCATGGCCCAACACTCCGCAAGACATTCATGTCGGTGTCACCGCAGCTCTCTCTCAACTTTGGAGGCCGAGACGGCTGGAGCTATGTGAGCGCCGGTCTCGGCACTTCTAGGCTACGACTTTACGCCCTCGACGACGAGGAGGCGGCGCGACGCAGATCCAGAACCTTTAACTACGGCGGTGGCGCACGGTGGTTCGTAAAGGAGCACCTAGCCTTCTCACTCGACCTTCGGTTTTACGCGGCGCAAGCACTGCAGGCGACCGATACTAATCCTCGCTCGCCCCGTTTAAAAACGATGGTGCTCAGCGTTGGAACCTCTTTCAAGTAGGTAGGAGGTAGAGAGTGCGAGGTGAAAGAAAACCTGTGGTTGCGCAGCTACCAACAGCTACGTCAGTTCCAGGTGTCCTTCTACCTCCTGCCTCCTGACCCGTATCCTTCAAGGTGTTTTCGGAAGAAGGCAACCGTTCGCGGCCAGGCTTGTTCGGTAGCACGCATGTTCGCGCCCTCGCGGTCGTCCTGTGCCCGCAAGAATCCATGTCCAGCGCCCGCGTAGATGTTTGTCTCGTACGGCTTGCCGAGTGCCTCCATCGTTGCTTTCGCAACAGGGATCGTCGCGTTGACCCGTTGGTCGTCTTCGCCATACAAACCGAGCACGGGCGAGGCGATTTGAGCATAGTCGGTTTCGTCCTCAGGTGACGTACCGTAGTAGATGACTGCTGCTCCCAACATGGGTTGCGAAACCGCGTACGCGAAGCTCGACGAACCGCCCCAGCAAAAACCAACGACGCCGACCTGGCCGTTCCCGGCCGGCACCGACAGGGCATAGGTTCGCACCGTATCGAGCCGCTCAGTCCGTTCTGCTGGATCCAGCTCGCGGATTGCCGAAACTACGGCGTCCCGTGATCCATAGGAGGAGGTCCCTCCACCGTCGGGTCCCTTAGCAGACAGCAGGTCTGGAGCAAGGGCGATGAAACCGTCAGCCGCAAGCTGGTCGGCGACACCTCGGATCCAATCCGTGAGCCCATAAATTTCGTGAATTACGATCACCAGTGGAGCGTTATCCGACCGTTCGGGATAGACCACCCAGGTATTGACCGTGATGTCAGTTCCAGGTAGTTCCACATCGACCCACTCGGCATGCCTGGGAGACGATTCAAGAGTGGAAGCCGCTGACTCTTCGGATGGTGGCAATGTCACGGTTGGCGTCGAAGAGCTCTTCTGTTCAATCGCCGGCTCCTCGAGTCCTGGAACTGAGCAGGTCGTGCTCAGTCCACACGCGACTGCTAGGAATCCGGCCACGAAAAAGCGTTCGTGATGTTGACCCATGTTCCCTCCCAATGGTGGCTCGACGATTTCGACAATAATTACCGTATGACACGGAACACCCTACTGGATTTCTTCGACGAGCGCGTCCGTTCCGAATCTGAGTTTCTTGTCTATGACGATGGATTACGCATCAGAGCTTATACGTACGACGACATTCGAAGCGCGGCCATCGGCTTCTCGTGCCGGCTCCGGGCTGCTGGAATTGAGCCCGGCCAGAGCGTCGTGGTATGGGGCGAGAACCGTCCCGAGTGGATCGTAGTCTTCTGGGGCTGTCTGCTTGCGCGCGCAGTCGTGGTGCCTATTGATTATCGGATATCGAGACAGCTACTGACGCGCGTCGCAGTTCTAGTCTCGGCGCGGGTCGTGGTTGTCGGTGGCGACGCACCGCTCGTTGATTTACCAGATGGTATCCGAGCGTGGTCGTTCGGTGAAATCCTGCCAGAGGCCAGGTTCTCCCAAGCTTGCCAGCAATCGACACAAACACAGGTACTACCGGAAAGCGCAGCAGCGGCGAAAGCAGGCGACCTAGCAGAAATCATCTTCACGTCCGGGGCGACGGCTGAGCCCAAGGGTGTACAGATCACCCACGCCAACATCCTCGCCAACATCGTTCCGGTTGAACGTGAGGTGCTTCACTACTGGAAGTACGCTCGGCTAGTTTTTCCGCTGCGTTTCCTTACTCTCCTTCCGCTCAGCCACATGTTCGGTCAGGCTATGGCCACCTTCATACCACCAATGCTGAACGGCGTCACGATGTTCATGCGCGGTTACAACCCTGTGGACATTATTCGTCAGATTCATGCTCGGCGCGTCTCGGTTCTCGTGTGTGTCCCCAAGATTCTCGACGTCCTACGCGACCACATTTCGCGTGTCGCGCCGGAGGCAATAGAAGCCACAGCCACGAAACCACACATCGTGGTCCGGTGGTGGCGGTACCGACGCATCCATCAGCTGCTTGGGTTCAAATTCTGGGCGTTCGTTGTGGGTGGCGCACCACTTGACCAGGAGCTCGAGGAGTTCTGGTCTCGCCTCGGGTTTCTCGTGGTTCAGGGCTACGGTCTTACAGAAACGGCACCGATTGTTACGTTGAACCATCCATTTCGTGCACGACAGGGAACGGTCGGGACCCCGCTCGGTGGTGTCGAGGTGCGGATTGCCCAAGATGGTGAAATTCTCGTGCGTGGCCAGAATGTCACAAGTGGCTATTACAAGGCGCCCAAGGAAACCGCCGCGGCTTTCCAAGACGGCTGGTTCCATACCGGTGACGTCGGTGCACTCGATGCGGCCGGACGTCTAACCGTACGTGGCCGAAAGAAGGATGTGATCGTGACACCTGAAGGTCTCAACGTCTTCCCTGAAGATGTTGAGCGCGTCTTACGAGAAGTTCTTGGAGTGCATGATGCGGCGGTAGTCGGTGTGGTCCACAACGGCCAGGAGCGGGTCCACGCCGTCGTTATTGTCGATCCCGGTGTGGAGACGACCTCAGTTATTCGAGAAGCGAACGCTCGTCTCGAGGACCATCAGAGGATTCGTGGCTGCTCCATCTGGCCACATGGAGCTTTGCCTCGCACCGAGGGTACCCAGAAGATTAAGCGGCGCGAGCTAAGACGCTGGGTCGCGCAGGGAGCGCGAACGGTGTCAGAGGAAAGCACGGCCTCAGTCGACAGCGTTGAGGCGGTCGTGCAGAGCTTTGTGCCCGATCGGCCAGTTACGGAGACAACGACACTCGAGGAGCTTGGTCTCAGCTCGATCGAGCGTATCGAGTTGATGATGGCGCTCGAGAGGACCTTCGACTGTTCGGTTGATGAGCTTGCCTTCGCTAATGCCACGATCGTTGGCGATCTCCGATTATTGGTGGCGACCGGAACCATACCCTGTGGCCAGGCCATATCGGCCACGGTGCATGGGGACGTCCACGATTTTCCGACCTGGAACAGGCGAAGTGCGGCGTGGCTGGTTCGCCGGATTGCGCTTCAAACCGTCCTGCTGCCGTTGACCCGGCTCTTCGCGTGGATTCGCGTGGAAGGTCTGGAGCACCTGGAGAACACGACTGACCAGGTCGTATACGCGGCGAACCATCAGAGCCACATGGACGGACCGGTTATCCTGGCGGCGTTGCCCTCTCGCCGGCGATATCGCGTGGGTACGGCGGCCTCGAAGGAGTTCTTTGCCGCACACTTTCATCCAGACCGACACTCTAGCCGCGAGCGGTTGACTAGCGGTCTGAACTACTACCTGGCCAGCCTGTTCTTTAACGTTTTTCCACTTCCGCAACGCGAGGCTGGCACGCGAGAGGCAATACGTTACCTGGGAGAACTCTTGAACGAAGGGACTTCAGTGTTGATCTTCCCAGAAGGACGTCGTACCCAGACAGGCACCATCGACATTTTTCAACCGGGCATAGGCATGATCGCGGCACGTCTCCACGTGCCGATCGTTCCAGTCCGGATCGAAGGATTGGACCGTATCCTCCATCAGTCTTGGCGCATGGCACGACCCGGACGCGTGCGCGTGGCGTTCGGTGCGCCGCTTCGACTCGAGGGTGAAGATTATCGGGAGCTTGCCAAGCAAGTTGAGGATGCCGTCAAGGCGTTGTAGGTACACGCCTCACTGTTCTGCTCTCAGCTTCTAGCTCATTGGTATAATTCACTTAATAGGAAGTAACTTGGCGGAAAGAGATCTCACCGGCGTTCAGGACAAGGCGATAGCCGTGCATGGTTTTGGCTCGTATCTGGTACAAAGCGACCAGGATCGCGAGATCCTGGTCCAACTAAGTAGCCGGATACGATGTTTGCGGATCAAGGTCGTGCCGGAGACCCTGTTGCCGTTGGGTGTCGCTGTACAACCCACCGAGCGGGATCAGACTGTTAACGTGCCAGTTGATTCCTCAACAGGTAAATAAGCGACATGACCGACCAACCCGGGTCCCCGTCAGCCCAGTCCGTTTCCCCGAGCGGCGACACGCAGGGAGAGTCCGCACCGGCCATTGCCGAACATCCAACGGGCAAGCGCTTCAGCTCCTGCCGCTGGCATGAAACACAAGACGGGGGCGCAGCGTACTGTTCACACCGAGATGTCCTGCCGTATGCGGGAATGAACGGCTTCAAACCGGAAGCGTGGTGTCCTGAGTGCGCCTTTTACAAGGCGCGGCGAACGGTGAAGAAGCGGTCGCTGAACGGCGACACTACTAGCGGTACTAGTCGCTAAATTCCCTGGCCAGTTCGACCCACTCACCGTCGGGCGCCAGCTGTTGATAGGCTCGCCAGTGTATTTTAGCTTCCGTCGAACGGCCGCTCTTCTCTAGCGTGACCGCCAGGTAGAAGTGTGCGCCGGCGTATGCAGAATTCAGACGGAGAGCGTCGCGGTAGTAGGCGACCGCTTCGTCGTAGCGCCCAAGGTCGTGGTGGATATTCCCGAGGTTGAAGTATGCCTCGAAACAATCGGCGTCCAGACTCAGAGCGCGTCCGTAGAGTGCGTGCGCTTCAACAATTTCATCGTGCGCGTAGTAGATGTTCGCCAGGTTGACGATGGCCGGCACCAAGTTCGGGTCGAGTAGAAGGGCTTTTCGATATGCCACCCGAGCACGTTCCTGGTCGGTCTCGCTGCCCTCGTCTAACTCCGAACCTTCGAGAAAGAACTGACTAGCCATCTCGGCCTGCGCGCTGTCGGTCTCCCCTAGCTTGGGGGGAATATTGCTGAGCGCGGGCACGTTGGCTTTGCGCTGCCGAAGCTCGACCACTTTTGCAGGCTGTGCGTTTCCACGCACGGTACCGAAATTCAGCGCAAGCTGCCCCTCACGGGTTGCCAGTAGTGCGCGGACAGTGGCACGAAACGTACGTCCCTGCCGGAGTTCCTCATGGACCTGTTTGACCACCGCGACGTCAGTAAAGGAGTAGTAAAGGTCCGTATTGGTCCGCGCGACCGCCTGAACCAAGCCCCACTTGGCCAGATAGCGCAGATGCGTCTCGCGCACGAGCGGGTAGAGCTCACGAATCCGACGCAGGCTGTGATACCGTCGTTTGAGCGATTCGTTCGACCGTAACCCACCAAGGCGGCAGAAGTCCTCCTCGATGAGGATCTGGACGCGGCCAGGGGACTTCGCATTTGCCTCTTCGGCTCTGCGCAACTTGTTGCTCATTTCTGGGCTGTCATCACCGCGATTGGAGAGCTCGTTAATCTGCCCTGCACGCCGATTGAAACCTTCGTCACCGACCACAAGGATGGTCGTGCGACCAGTTACCTCGTCGTCGGCGATTCCACCGAGATGCTCGACTAGTGCACGTGCCTCACGATGTCCAAGTGACGCGAGCTTGCCGGCGAAGACAACAGTTTGGCCGGCGAAGGGAGTACTCGTAGGTTGACGTTCGGACGGGGGAGACGGCAGCGTCATGTCAGGGACTTAACACGCACGCGATGCAGGCGCTGCATCTTCTGTCAGCGGTGGAAAGATGCAGGAGAATGATCATAAAGTCAAGTCGTACGACTGAAAGAAACGAGCGACGTATGCTGTTGGTAGGTGACGTCGGCGGAACCAAGACGCTGCTCGGTCTCTACACGCAAGGGCAACGCCGCCCGGTGCCGGTTGAGATTTGTCGATTCAGGACGCTCGACTTTGAGAGCCTTGTCGATGTTGTTGCAGAGTTTCTTGGCAAGGTGAATCAGGCCGGTGCCATCGAAGCAGCATGTTTCGGAGTGGCCGGTCCGGTTCTGGATCAGGTTGCCCGGCTCACGAATGTGCCATGGCGTGTCGAAGCGACAGCAGTCGCAGAGCGCTTCTCCATCCCTCACGTGCGGCTAATCAACGACTTAGTGGCGATGGGTTATTCAGTGGAAGCACTGATGGAAAATGAGATAGAGGTTCTTCAGGCTGGTGAGCCGGTCGCAAGCGGCGATGGCGGGCTCATCGCGCCTGGCACCGGATTCGGTCAGGCGTTGCTTCATCGCGTCAACGGCCGCTTCGTCCCATCGGCGTCAGAGGGCGGGCATGCAGATTTCGCGGCCCGAACGGCGCGAGAGATCGAACTACTCGCGACGCTCACGGAACAGTTCGGGCGGGTCGAGTACGACCAAGTGCTATCTGGACCCGGGCTAGCCAATATTCACCGGTTCGTTCACGGTGCTGAAAGCTGCGAAGGTGTTCCCCTCGATGCGGACGCTTCAAAAGTGCCGGCACTAATCTCGACCGCAGCACTGAAACGCCGGTGTGATCGATGCGTCGAAACCCTCGAAATGTTCGTCAGTGCGTTGGGCGCCGAAGCCGGAAATCACGGACTTCGCTCGCTAGCTACCGCTGGAGTGTATCTTGGCGGCGGTATCCCGCCAAAGATCCTGCCCGCCTTGCGGACAGCGATGTTCCTTAACGCTTTTCAGGCCAAGGCCCCGATGGACGCTCTGGTGAAGAAGATGCCGATCTTCGTCATTCTTGAGCATCACTCTGCCTTACTCGGGGCGGCGGTGGCTGCAGAACAGATGACTGACTCCCTTGATGGGTCTCATTTCTCAGGAGTTCTCGTCAACGGAACCTAATTGAAAATTTTGGACATTGCATCAACGTGCTTCATGCTCTGTAGATTGCTGCAGTCAATCGCAGATCTGGCCGAATTTGAACCCGTTGGCACGGAGAGCAGGAATCAGTATCGAGACCGTCTCGATCGCATAGCGCCGGTCGGCTTGAGGATTCTCATGGTGGCCGTCGTGTATCACGATGATGTCACCGTCCGAGATACGACGGACCAAGCGCTCGACCAACGCATCCGGGTCGGGCCGACGGTACCAGTTGAAGTCCCAGAGCCCCCAGCCCCATCCCACCAGCGCATAATCGATTTTGGCAAGGCCTGCGTACATCTGACCACTACGCCACCCACCGTGCGGACGAAATACGGGGCAGGGCCGTTGACCCGCCAGCCGCTCGATGCGGTCCGCAGCCGCAGTCAGCGTCCGGGCGATTTCCAGCGGTGACATCATCATCAACTTACGCGTATGAGAGTGCAGTCCCACGGCATGGCCTTCGTCGAAGATGCGACTGACGATCGGCGCGGTCTGATCGGTGAGGTGTCGGTCTATTATGAAGAAGGTGGCCACCGCGTTTTCGCGGGCGAGTACATCGAGCAGGTCAGGTGTTGCCGTTGGATTCGGGCCGTCGTCGAAGGTGAGATAGACCATCGGTGACAGCTCGCGCTCAGGCATGCTCCAGAGCGCGGTAGCTGGTGCCACGGCATCTAAGAAAAACGGGAAGGGCGCCGTATGTGCCAGAGACATCAAACCGAAGCCGAGCGCGATGAAGAGAAAGAACATGAAGTGCGAATTTGCTCCAGTGGTTCAGCATAGCAGGGCCCTGCTAATGGCGCTGTTGATTGGCTTGGGTTTTGCTAATTTTGGTGTGTGTGCGACCGATCCGACCGTATCCACGATGGTGGCGGGCGGCCAGACGGACCAGCGCGCTGCTGAACGGCAGCGGATGGTGGAACGGCAGATTCGCGCGCGCGGGATCACCGACCCTCGGGTGCTCGCAGCGATGCAAGCAGTTCCGCGTCATCGCTTTATCCCAGCTTTTCTCCAGGATCACGCCTATGCGGACAGCCCACAGCCGATTGGATACGAGCAAACGATCTCGCAACCCTACATCGTGGCCTACATGACTGAAGCGCTCGATTTGTCTGACGATGCTCGTGTGTTAGAGATCGGCACTGGCTCAGGCTACCAGGCGGCAGTTCTCTCTGAGATCGCGCGTGAGGTTTACACGATCGAGATCGTGTCTGAGTTGGCCACCAGATCGGCAGACCTGCTGGAGGCGATGGGCTACGACAACATCATTACACGTGACGGCGATGGATATCAGGGATGGCCGGAAGCAGCACTCTTCGACGGTATCATCGTCACTGCCGCACCGGATCATATCCCGCCAGCGCTCGTTGAACAATTGGCGGTCGGCTCTCGACTCGTGATCCCGGTAGGCGATTTTTATCAGGAGATGCTGATTGTCACAAAAACGACGACCGGTACCACTATCGAGGAGACTATCCCGGTCCGCTTCGTCCCGATGACCGGTGCAGCCAGAGAACCGTACTAACTCTGCTGGGAATTGATACCGCCAGAGGAACAGACTGGCGCGAGGACCCGCGATTGAAAGTTTAACGTGGTACGAAAGACCGAGCGAACCCGCTACGACGGAGGCGTGGTATTGGTGCGAAGCTGCACAGGCTGAGCCTCGACAGGTGAGGGTGTTTGATAGCTGGCGATCGACACTTGGGCCGCGGCTTGCGCGGCAACCTGCATAATGGCCTGCGCCGCCGGTGAGTCGGGCTCGGTGTTGACGATCGGCTTGCCCGTGTCACTCCCGACGCGAATTGGCTCGTAGATTGGGATTTGCCCCAAGAACGGTACTCCGAGCTCCTCAGCCACTTGCTCGCCACCACCCTTACCGAAGATGTCGGTTTCATGCTTGCACGCAGGGCAGACGAAGTAGCTCATGTTCTCGACGATGCCGAGTGTAGGAATGTTAAGCTTTCGATACATACCGATAGCGCGGCGGCTGTCTGCCAGCGACACCATTTGCGGTGTCGTCACCACAACAGCGCCGGCGACCGGCACGATCTGGCTCAGACTAAGTGCAACGTCTCCGGTGCCTGGTGGCATATCGACCACGAGATAGTCTAGCTCGCCCCATTGCACGTCCTGAAAGAACTGGCGTACGACTCCGTGCAGCATCGGTCCGCGCCAGATGATCGGCGCGTCTTTGTCAGCGAGGAATCCCATGGAAACGACGCGGATGCCGTGCTGTTCCGCTGGAATGATCTTTTTGCCACTGCTCTCCAGTTGCGCGTCAAGACCCAACATAATCGGCACGTTCGGTCCGTACACATCCCCGTCGATCATACCGACGTGACCACCGCATCTAGCTAATGCCACTGCCATGTTGACCGCCACCGTGGTCTTTCCGACGCCACCCTTGCCAGCACCTACGGCGATAATGTTCTTCACACCAGGGATCGGCGTACGTCCTGCCTCCGGCACAACCGCCGCACGCACACTCGCGGTCATCTCGACATCAACTTTCGTAACTCCTGGGAGCGACAAAACCGTTGCCTGAGCCTGGTCACGCATCTGATCCTTAACTGGGCAGGCGGGCGTGGTTAGCTCGATTGCAAACGAAACCTGGCTATCGGCTATCACGACATTTTTCACAAAGCCCAGGCTGACGATGTCACGGCCGAGATCGGGATCCGTAACGATCTTTAATGCATCGAGGACAGATTCTTCTGAGACAGTGGACATGCGGGGTAAGTGTATTGGCTTTCAGTTCGTACTGACAAGGAATAGTCAGAGAATCGAAAATATCAATAATGGATGTTTGAATTAGGATTCTTAGTCTCAGCCGACACCGTGGATTTACCACCGGCCTTTCATTAAATGGTATACGGACCTCGATGTGAGTCTCTGCTGCGTAAGATGGGTTGACCGAAAAGCTGAGTCGCGTGCCGTGTCTTACCCCAGGCGGCACCTTGAGTTGGAGCCGGTGAGACAAGAGTCCTCCACCGGTGCTATCACAGACTCCGCAAGGTTTGTTCCACAGTTCACCGCGACCGCTACACATTGGACAGGTGTGCCGGATCGGCAAGTTCAATGGTATACGGACGCCTTCATCTGCTTGCCTGGCGGTGAGCTCGATTTCCACTGTGTGAGTCGATTGCGTCTCGTCGGTCCAACCGCCTGGATTGTCAGAACTGCCGAAGAAAGATTCGCGCATACGTTGAATGATTGAGTCCATCGCTGGAAAATCTACCGCGATTTCGTCCGAGTGCCAACTATCGTAAGGATCGCTCGTTACCGCACTCAGCCGGACGTTGTTTCTAGCGGCGTAGTTGCGCCGCTGTTCGTCTTTATTGAATCTCTCATAGCCACGTTGAATTTTTTCTAGACGGGCCTCGACGTCTTGCTCCTGTACATTCCAGCGAATCCGTCGTGCCAAATCCCAGCACGCGAGGCGGATCTCGGATAACCTTACGTCTTTAGACACGCGAAAGACTCGATAGTAGTCTCAATGGAAGTCCGACATGGGAATGCAAGATAAATTTGTGTTCGGGTTTTGAGGAGGTCTCAGCTCGCGCCGAACGTTTGCAAGATCTCGCGACGCAGATCGGGTATCGAGGCCCTGAAGTTCCACTTCCGTATCATACTCGTCGCGCAAAATCTCAAGCACGACCGGCAGTCCGTTTTCGGACGTATCAATGCCAGTTTTCTCGAACTGTAAGAGATGCAGCGGAGCGTTTTTACCAGAAAGTTCTTGTCGTTGCCACAATTTAGGCAGGTCAGCCCCATCGCCCGTGATTCCTCTCGTGAGGTTCTCTTGTTACACGCCGGACATAAGATTTTACGGGAAGCCGAACAGCCTACGCAAACAACCCAGTCTTTTGTCCTGAGCATTTCGACAAAGCCTTAGCCGATGTGGCCGCAGCGAACGCGCCTGGTATAGGATGGTTTTGTGGCTGATTACGAGATTCACAGCGAACAGCGTTACGGGCACTGGGTGGCGTGGGTGAAAGGCAATTCCGGCCAGAAGCCAGTTGGCGAGGTTATTCTCGTCGGGCAGACCCAGGAGGAAGCAGAGGACAACGCACGGCGTTGGGGAGAACGGCTCGACAACGATCCCACTTTGTCACGTTCCTAAGGGTTCTGTCCTAGCGATTCTTAGTAGTTTTTCTAGCTCACGCCGCAGGTCTAAGCCCCTTGTTTGCTCCAAGGGGAATTACATCGGAAATGTTAAGCGATAATGGATTCGCTCTCGATCATCTGCATCGTTCTAGGGATCTGGGCTATCGTCAAGAGAAGGCCGCTGGTATTCGCGCCGCTGCGTGTTAGTAAATATTCGTTGTTTGCGGTTATTGTTGGAACACTATGTCAAGTCGTCTAACGTTGTTGACTGTTGTTATTGTTACTGGGGTGTCATGTGCGGCAGGAGTCAGCCAAATTAACTATTTATCCAGACCTGAACGACCTGCCAACTGTCAGTTGGATGTATACCAACCGAAAACCGAGGTGCCGAACCCCTATTCTATTGTTTCTGAGGTGAGTCTTAAGGATACCGGACTTAGTACTGATTGTGATTCGACGAGGATGATGTCTGTCTTCAGGGAACGTGCCTGCGCGGTCGGTGCAGATGCCATTCAATTCTATGACATTCAGAGTCCTGACGTTTCAACGGTTCACGGTTACGTGATCAACACTTGTGCCAGTGGGTCTGCAAGATTCATTGCTTATGATGACAATCCTCCGGTAGGTTCCGTACCCGGTGCTGCCGATGACGTTAAACCTCAGAAACAATAGGCGGCGGGACAGGGACCGCGTTTATTGTCTATTAAGACGGACTGAGGAGAACACCTGTCCATCGGTGTAGATGAGTCGACCTTGGACGTCAACTTGCGGGAACATCGCCTGTCCAGCGGCGGTGTAGAGATCGAGCTGATACCGATGCTCAGGTTTGGGGTGGCCCGTCTTGAAATCCACGACTGTAACCTTACCCGTAGAGCTTCGTGCGAGACAGTAGATTGTGCCCCGGATTATCTGTTGAGGTTTGTCCGGTAGCCGGGTCGTGGGACTGTGGAAAGAAAACGGCACCTCGAACAGACATTCACCTGCCACGAGGGCAGCCAGGTCTGAGCCTTCGGTAATCCTGGTATAGAGCGTGACTGCTGTGTCGGCCGCGTTCTTGGTTGTATCGTTACTTGGCAGCTTAAGAAACTGGCAAAGCGCAAGAGTTTCACGATACGCAGCGCTAGGCTCGAGAAGCTGAACAACGTGACGTTGCAGCAGCTGGCGTAACAATAGGCCAATGATCAAACGCCGTTCAACGTCCTCCTCGGTTTGGCCCGCATCGGAACTATCCATCTGATCTTCCGTCATGGTAGTCACCGGTGTTCGTTTCAGTCGCGGCCGATCGCTGAGATGCTCAAATCGATCGACAACCGGTGCCGGACCAGGAGCGTTCGTCGACGCGTCTGGACGGGAGTGTTCGTTCCTTTGAGATTGCTCGGGCGCCGGCGGTGAGCCGCATACCCGGAAGGTATGATCTGACCCGTTTAGCCCCTGCCACCGAACGCGCTTTCCCGTCTGCGCGTGGGCAGCCGCCTTGAACACTGGGCCAAACAGGTTCGGAAGCACTTCCCCCAAGCTCCCACGGTTGAATTTTGGGCCGTTCTCTTCCAGCACGGTGGACAGATAGAGGCGATCCCTGGCGCGCGTTGAGGCCACGTATAGGAGACGCTTGGTTTCCTCCAGCTCTCGGTTTCGCTCGTCCTCATCCACTTCTGAGCGGAACGGCCAGATGGTCACCGAGGGGTGTCCGTCGCCACGGTCTGAAACAATTCGAATCGCCGGTGGCTGCGCGCCCGTGCCACGTCCAATATCGACGAGAAAGACAATCGGAAACTCAAGCCCCTTTGAAGCATGCACAGTCATGAGGTTGACGGCATCAAATGCATCGACCGTCGCGTTCGACACGTCACCTGAGAGGTGATCGATATGGGCAGCGACACGGGCCATCGTGGCGTACCCACGATTCTGCAACCGGCGCACGAGTGCACGCAGTTTCTTGACATTCTCTCGAGCCTGAACTCGGTGTGGGCCCCGAAGTTCGAAGGCGTATGCCCCTTCGGAGAGCAGTATGTCGAGCACTTCCGCTGGTGGCAGGCGATCGACAAGACCAAGCCATCTGACTAGGCTGTTGCGCATGAGCTCTACGGCACGACGGTCGTCGTCTTCTAACGACTCGATTGCTGAGGGAACCTCGGATCCCACAAGTGCCGCTGAAAGATGAGGAGACAGCGTCAACAAGCCACGGTCGGAGACACGCACGAAACGGGATCGCATGACCGCAGCTGCCCGTAATTCTGACCAGGGTCGCGCCAGAAACCGCAGCAGCGCCAGGAGATCCTTGATTTCATCGGCGTCGAAGAACCCGAGGCCTTTGTAGACGCAGGTCGGAATTCCGCGCCTCTCGAGCGAGAGCTCGAACTCCCTATGACTCTCACGGGCCCGGAACAGAATGCCGATGTCGCTAAAGCGGACATTCCGTCGAATACCGCACTCCTGGTCCCTGACCGTGGTGTCCTCTAGTAGCCGTGCGATTTCCGCCGCTACTCTTTCAGCACAGCGCTCTACGTTGTGGCCAACCACCACACCGAGAGGCACCTCCAGATCGTTGCACTGTTCCTTGGTGGCCAACCGTTCAAGCGGAAAGCGGTCCCCTTTTTCATAGCGAAAAGCATCGAGCCGAGCTGGTGATTTTTCAACATCCGTGAAAAGATCGTTTACGAACCTAAGAAGTTCAGGAACGGCCCGAAAACTGTGGACGATTGACAGTCTAGCGTCGCCGTCTTCCCGCAGGTTCGCAATCTCGTCAGCGGCATCCTGGAGCACCGTCGGATCAGCATCTCGAAATCGGTAGATCGATTGCTTGCGGTCACCGACGATGAAAATTGACGGAGGCAACGGCGCCTCATTCCCAAGGCCACTTCCCTCTCCCCAGGACTTGACGAGCAGCGATACCAATTTCCACTGAGATCGGCTGGTATCTTGGAACTCATCGACGAGAACGTGATGATAACGAGACTCGAGACGGTATCGCGATCTAGAAAACTCATCCATCCGACTCAGGAGATCGACCGCCCGTCGCAACACGTCCGAAAAATCAACCACAGTCAGAGCATCCAGCGCGCGCTGGTATTCGGAGATGGCTACCCCGAAGAGCCGTTGGACTTCACGGGCCATCGCGACATTGAGATCACGATCAAACGCTCGGAGCGTCTCGCAGACAAACGGCGCGAGAGCGACTGCTGCGTCCCTATAGCACTGGCGTTTCGATTGATCGGCTCCTCGTTGGCTCTGCCTAAAAACGGTGCGCGCAGTTCCTTTCTTGGTTAGGAAAAACTCGCGGAATCGGTCCAACGCGGCGCGAATACGGGCCGGCTCTGCGTCGGCCAGCTCATGGAGTTGCTTAAGATCGCGGCTAATCAGAGCGAAGCGCTGCTCTTTATGAGGACCGGCCGCCATCAGGCGTTCTACCTCCCGCCGCATACCGGCCAGTTGTTCGGCCAGCCGCTTGGCCGCGAGGCGGCACGCTCGCTCGCCGGTGAGGTTTGAAGGCGCGGCATTGAGAAATCGGTGCAACGCGACCGGCACAACAAGTCGTCGCCGTAAGAGATGGCTGAATGCTGCTCTAGCACGCCAGGGTCCAAGTTGGGCGAGCAACATGGCCACGTCGGTGTCACGGCAGGCCATTTCGGCGCCGATTGTCAAGGTTCGTTCTACAGCATCTTTGATAAGATGCGGCACTTCGGTCTCGTCCGCCATCCCGAACCCTGGGTCTAGATCGGACTCGAGTGGAAACTCCAGGAGTAGCGACAGGCAGAACGCGTCGACGGTGCTGATAGCGATCTCGCCGAATCGATCGCGAAGGTTGCGCCACCGCGCCTCGGCTTCTGGTGTCTGCGTCGCATCGGCGCGCAGTTGGCCGATGATGCGTTGTTGCATTTCAGCGGCCGCCTGGCGCGTGAAGGTGATCGCCAAGATATTGGCGGGGTCGACACCTGCTCGCAGCAGGTTCACGTAGCGGGCAACCAAGACCGACGTCTTGCCAGTCCCAGCTGATGCCTCTAACACAACGTTCTTAGTGGGATCGGTGGCGAACGCTCGCGCAGCAGCGTCACTGGGTACCGTAGGGATTCTACTCTGCGCGGGAACAGGTTTCACGTCTGGTACCCTCGAGAGAAACGAGACTGTTTCTTACTTTCCACTGACGTAATCCTTCCGGCAGACCGTCGGGTACGGACAGAAGCTACAACGGTAAAGCTCTGTTGGACGTGGGGGAAACGTGCCCGCCTCAACCTGCTCGAGCACGTCGAGCAGACGAGCTTCCCCGCGCGCCAGCGCTAGCGAGAGGTCACGCTGGGCGAGTGGTACATATAGTCGAGGATCACCGAAGGCAACATACGCGGCCGCACCGACTTGCCACTCCCTATCGTCACGCTCCGTGAGCTGATACTCGAGACAATGGGCATACACGGGCAGTTGTATCGCACGATCCAAGTTCGGGGCCCGGTTTGACTTATAGTCGAGCACTCGAAATGTTCCATCGGCTAGCAGATCGATGCGGTCTACGACGCCGCGAATTGCTACCTGGCGATGACGGGTACCATCTGAGAAATCAAATGTGCCTTCGATCCGAAACTCGATGAGCCGTTCCAGAACGTCGCCGGGATGATTCACTTCAAACAAGAACAGTCGTTCCGCCAGACCCGCTGCCGCCGGCGATCCGAGTAGCCAGGCACGCGTCACCGCGCGTACGGCGGCCGGAAAATCAGCCAATGCTTCGTCAACGATCTCCCGAAAACCATCCAGAGCGTGTTCGAGTGTCGCCAAGGTGATAGTTTTCTGACCGGCGTCTTGCCATCGTCTGAAAAATGTTTCGAAGACGCGATGGAGGAACAAGCCGCGTTCGAGCACGGTCCAGCTCTGATCATCTTTGTCGTCTTCTTCTAGCTTTAGCATCGTCTGCGCAAAGTACTTGAACGGACATTCAAGATACTGCTCGAGCGCTCGGGTAGCGTACGTCGTTGCTTGGCATGGGCCGACTTCTCCGTGGAAGCGGGGGGCGCTCTCGGATCCATTCGTCCGAGACTGACGGACTTCGAGCCAGGACACGGCAGGGCCACTGAGAACATCGGTTCGGATCGGCTCACACGATAAGGCCTCGTCGAGATTGACCCGCGAGTGATCTTCCTCAGGTAGGAGTGTTATTGCGAGATCCACATCAGGCAAGTCTTCAAGCAAACTTGAGGGGGTGACTGCTACGTCGTCTTCGAGTGTGAAGGTTGAGATCGACACCCTCTTCGACGGCAAACGGATCAGGTCGCTGAATTTTGCCCGTGCGTTTCGCAGCCGATCGCGTGCTCGCGGCCAGCCAACTGACGCAAGCATCGACGCCGGATAGAAGATATTGTGGTCGAGTCGATCCGGCCACTCACCTTCTATGAGTCCGACAAAGAACAGCTCATGGAATCGGCCGTAGGTCGCGGCCTGAGCGTCCATCAGCTGAACGCCGCCCGTACCAATGTTTGGATCGAACGTCTTGTTCTCGATCTGCCGTCGCACCATCGCAACCGTTTCGGCGAAGCTCGTCTGGGGGTCTGCGTCACTTAATAGCTTGTGCGCCTGCTGTAGTTCGTCGATCGACTGCCAGATCGCGGTGCGAGCGCGAATAGCGCGTTCGGCGTAGACCGCCGTTGGGTCGAGCGGTGCAGCGTGCCGTCGTAAGAACGACAAAAGTGTGCCGAGCAGGTTCGAGGCTGGTGTGAGTCCCTCGAGGGAACAGAGTTCAGCTGCGAGGCCGGTGGCTACTGCCAAGGCAGGTGCAGCCCGTCTAATCTCGGATCGGGCTGGTTCCGTCTCGCCAGCGGCTACCTCGTCCCACGTTGCTGCTAGTCGCGCCAAAACGTCGTGACCACCTGTGTACCGCATTGCCCGCAATCTTCGGTCTAACGTCTCGATCACCTCGGATTCCAGCTGGTGTCCCTCGTGTTTGAAGTGGAAGTGTGGTGAATGAAGCAGTGGGATAAGGGACTCCCGGCTGTAGTTATCGCCCACGACAACCGAAATCATCTCCACCGCGGCAGCGTAAGGCTCGGCCGCAAGGGGGAGCGTGTCATGGGTCTCGAACGGAACACCAGAAGACTGCAGTAGCTGGCGGGCGAGATAGAGATACGGCAGCGGCTGCTGGAAGATGATCGCAACGGTTTCATTCACGATTGGTTGCGCGGTCGCTGCTGTTTGCGCTTTCAGAATACGAACGATCGCCAGTAGTTCCTCCTCGCGGTCGCGCCACATGAAATGAGGTCTTGGTGGTGTCACGTCCGGGGCGATTAAGATTGGTGGTTGTGAAGCACTGTCCTCTACCCGAAGTTCATTGATCTCCGGGAGGAGGTCAGCCAGACGTTTGTCGAGCCCGACTACCAGCATTGCTTCAGTCGCCACGATATCGATCTGCTCGAGCCCTGGAAGTCGCATTAGCAGATCGAAGTCAGCTGGCCACAACCCTGTGGGGTCGGCCGCCCAGTCTGGAACGGTAACGACTACCTGTTTGTATGCGCTCTTGTGCTCAGGGAGTAGCAGTAGTTGCCGCAGCTCGTGCTCGTCGAGTCGGCTTGCCCGTTCAATCCGCCGCCGATAAGCACGAAACATCGCCGCCAAAAAGCGTGTTTGCCGGAGCAGCCGGCGTGCACCGCGGTCGACATCCGCGTTCGGTTCGAGGTCTTTGATCAGTAGTCGTTCGAATGCGTCGATCGAGCATTTATGCCGCATCAATGCATCGTAGAAGTCCAGAATCGCTGGGATCAGACCTGGACGCAGTTGGAACGGTGGCGTCGCCTCGTCCAGGGCCTCTTTCGATGCGGCCGTTGCTAAAACTTGACGCTCGGTCGCTGATAGTAGCGGAGGAGCGTCGACGAGGCACGCATGCTGGCGACGGTACCAATCATCACGGGTTACTAGCTCAGGCAGTACGAGGACTGTACCGGGCGGCTCATTTCGGACAAGGAGATCTTCAAGCGTTCGGCGGAGTTCTCCGGCCGCGGCCTGTGTCGGTACGAGGACTGCCGTTTGACGTGTGCGCCAGGGGTCGGCGTGTCGCGTGACCTGTCGGATGGCGTACTGGAACGTCTGGAGGTTTGGCGTGCGGAGGAGTCTGGTCTGACGAGCAGTGGTCAAGGCAATTTTGGCAGTAGGAGCGATGGGTCCAGATCCTCACCATGATACCGCCATGGACAAGTTCCAGCGTGGTGGCCACTCTGGTACGGATTAAGCGGAACAACTACGAATTTTCCCCTTGTGTAAAAGCTTGTTGAAAAACTGTGTAATCGGTGTGGATAAGACGAGAATGGAAATTTATTTTAGCCTAGGAACCATCGTATTTTGTGCGGGTCTTGATTGTTGATGTGGTCTTCGCGTCACCCTTCGCTTGACGGGGTGTGTCAGACCGCTACAATTCCGCGGTCCTCTACTTCCAATACAGTCTTCATCAAACGTCGACATCGTGACCACTCATCGTTTTGAAGAAACCATCAACGGCCGAACGTATCAGGTCGAAGTCTCGCCCGTGCGGCCGAACCGATGGCGCGCGTATCTGGTGCGTATGACCGGCGGGCCGACGGCGCTGATGCCTTTCTACGGCGACACGCCTGATGAAGCAGCACGGCACCTCGTCAACTGGCTTAGTCTCGCTCACCGGGTCGCGTCGAATTCGGTATAGTGCTTTGGAGCCCTGAACAGCCGACGCCAGCCATTTCCTGGCTCACCGTTCTCGCCTTGGTGATGTTTTCGGAGTGCTAGTGGCCTGTTCTCTCTGAATTAGTGGCGGTCAGTCTCGTAGGGCGAGCCTGGCCAACTGCTCGTATCAGGAGGGAGAGCAGTGTCACGAATGCAGCAACTCCTCGGACGGTCAGCACAATCAGCAGTTATCTCTTTGTCTCACCTTCGATTGTCGCGACGCGAAGCTCGTTGAGAATTTCCTCAAGGTCTGGCGGGAGGGCACAGGAGAACTGGGCAGTTCTACCGTCTTTCGGGTGGGTGAATGCAAGGCGTGCGGCGTGAAGGAATGGGCGGTTCAGGTTTCGAACTGCGCGAAAGCGAGGTGGTATGTGCCGCTTCTTTCCGTCGTACTCGGTGTCACCGACAATCGGATGGCCAATAGCGCTGAGGTGGACTCGAATCTGGTGAGTCCTTCCAGTCACGATGGTCACTCGCAGCAGCGACAAACCATCGAATTTTTCGGCCTGTGTCACGCGCGACACAGCTGTTCTGGCGCGACGTGACCGCTCAGAAATTTTCTTACGGTGCACTGGGTCACGGCCGATTGGTAGATCGATTCGTCGTCCTTGCTTCACCACGCCCCATACCAGGGCCACGTACTCCTTTTCTACTTCTCGGTCTTTGAACTGCCGCGAAAGCTCGGCATGTGCTTGGTCGTGCTTCGCCACCACCATTAAACCTGACGTGCCCCGATCTAACCTGTGCACAATTCCTGGCCGCAGCTCGCCACCAATACCACTTAGGTCTTTAACATGATGAAGGAGTGCATTGACCAATGTGCCCTCGGCGTGACCAGGTGCAGGATGGACGACCATTCCAGGTGGCTTGTTCACAACGACGATGTCAGTATCGTCGTAGACGATCTCAAGCGGAAGCACCTGTGCTTGCGGCGTCGTTGGAGCTGGGGGCGGGATCGTAAGTCTCACGACATCGCCGTTATACATGTGCGTACTGGCGCGGCCAATCTTGTTACCCACGCGGGCTCTCCCGTCCTTGATTAGCCGTTGGATCTGTGAGCGAGTGCGATCGGCGATATGCGCCGTGAGGAACTGATCGAGGCGAATGCCCATGTAGTCTTCCGTGACCTCTAGGCTGACAACCTCGAATTCCTTAGGTCCGTGCTTTCCAAAATCTTTCATTGGTCAAGTATGTTAGGGCGACAGCCTCACGATGTTCGGATTTGGATCAGACGACGCTGGTTCGTGCGGTGGCCTTGTCTGGCTTCAGCGTCTGCGTTCGTCCAAGCACGATTAGCATGATGATGCTAAGCGGGATGAGAAGCGCAGAGACGAACTGCGAGGTAGACAATACGTTGAACACCGTACCACGCGGGTCACCTCGGTAGAACTCGATGAAGAAACGAGCGGTCGGGTAGAGGAGCAGATACGTCCAGAACATCTGACCCGTGAACAAGTGTCGCCAGCGCTCGTAGAAGAGGAGGAAGCCGAGGATCAGGAGCGCAGCACCTGACTCATAAAGCTGCGTCGGATGCAGGCTGACCTCGAGCGGAGTTCCGACATTGGCTGCAGCGAGAGTGTTCGTGAAGGTAATTCCCCACGGGAGTGCAGTCGGCGTTCCGTAGCAGCAGCCTGCCATCAGACAGCCGATTCGACCAACCGCTTGCCCAAGCACGATTCCCGGTGCAAACGCATCACACGTCTTCAAAACTGGCAGCTTATGCCGCCGCATATACCAGAACGCCACCCCGACAGCGAGGGTCAGTCCACCATAGAAAACGCCGCCAGACCTCACGATCGTCCAGATCTTAGAGGGTTCCCGCCAGAAATAATCAAAATCGACGACGAGTAATAGCAGCTTGGCCCCGATCAACGCGCTGACAATGATTAAGATGCCGAGGTCCAGCACCCGATTGCCGTCGATCCCACGATCGCGGGCACGCACGATCGCGAACTGCAGACCAATTAGATAAGCGGAGGCCAACAGGACCCCGTAGGTGTAGATGTTGATCGAACCGAGTTCAAACAGTTTCGGATACATGCCGGCGTAGGAATGTCATTTCGAGGATCAGTAGCCCAGCTCCGACGGTAATGGCCGAATCCGCTACGTTGAACGCCCAGAAGTGCCAATCCCCCCAGTACACGTCCACGAAATCGATGACGTAGCCGGCGGTGGCCCGGTCGATTAGATTGCCAATCGCCCCACCTATGATTAGTGCCATACTCAGTCGTGCGATCGGTTCCTTGGCTGTGACGCGGATCGCATAGAACACGAGCGCGATCAACGATGCGAGGGCTATCGTGGTCATCAAAACCGGTTTGAGCGGGATATCTGCTGAGTTCAGCAGACCAAATGCGACACCGGTGTTGCGCACGTGTACGAAACTCAGAAAGCCAGGCACAATGGCAACACTCTCATTCAGGTTCAATGAACTCCGTACCGTAGCCTTTGTGACTTGATCAAGAATCACGATCATGATGGTGCTGGCTACCAGCCAATATCCCGTGAGCGCGAACCCACGTGTCGCAGACATCGTCTCCGGCGTCACCCCAGACTCACCACTCGGAGCCACCATCTGAGCATTTTCGTCAACTTTGTGTGTCAATAGCTAATCCCTACTACGAAACTGATTCCACTGTCTGAGATAGGGTATCCGTACACCGTGCACACAAACCTTCGAGCTTACCGTCATCTGAGACCGATGGTACATAACGCCAGCAACGCACGCATTTAATTCCATCACTTCGCATGACCTCGATGACCGCGGCCCCGCCAGTTTCAGTGTATCGTGCGTTTACAGCTGTTCCGTCCGCTTCGTCGGTTCTCAACTGCTGGTCTTCTACGACGTCGGCCTCAGACGTGATGAATAACATTGGCAAATCGAGCGGCGTCTCAGTTAGAAGATTAGCCACCGCGCCGCTCGCACGAATTCTCACTCTGGCTTCGAGAGAGGTACCAACGGTTTTCTGCTGACGTAACCGCTCGAGCTCAACGTTGATCACCTCACGAAGGGAGAGTAATCGCTTCCATCGTTCGAGGAGTGGTCGATCGATGAGTGACTGAATCCCGACAGGAAAATCAGCGAGATGGACGCTATCTTCTCGACTGCCAGGTAGGTGGTGCCACAGTTCATCGGTGGTCACCGGGAGGATGGGTGCGAGCAGTCGGGTCAGCCCGTCGGCAATGATGTAGACTGCTGTTTGCGCGGAACGGCGCTCTCGCGACGTTGCTCCAAAAGTGTACAGACGATCTTTCGAAATATCGATATAGAACGCGCTCAGATCAACGGTGGCAAAGTTGTTGATCGTGTGGGAGATCGTCTGAAAGTCGTACTGATCGTACGCTTGTAAAATCTTCGATGCTGCTTCACCGTACCGCGCCAGAGCATAGCGGTCGACCTCTTGGAGATGTTCTACTGCGATCAGATCGGCGGCTGGGTCGAAGTCGTAAAGGTTTGCCACCAAGATCCGCAGCGTATTTCGAATCTTACGATACGCCTCAATCACCCGCGCGAGAATCTCTTTACCGAGACGAATCTCCTCGCGGTAGTCAACCATCGCTACCCACAGTCGCAGCACCTCAGCTCCGCTCTGTTTGATGATGGTTTCTGGATCGATCTGGTTCCCGAGCGACTTCGACATCTTTCGTCCGAACTCGTCAACCACGAAACCATGGGTGACGATCTGCTTAAAGGGAGCCGCATTTCTGGTAACGAGACCTACCAGTAAAGAGCTGTGGAACCAGCCTCGATATTGGTCTGATCCTTCGAGATACAGCGTCGATGGCCAGCTCAGGTCTTGGCGGATGCCTAGCGCACCTTCGTGGCTCGAACCGGAATCGAACCAGACGTCCAGGATGTCCTGTTCACGCTGGAAGTCTTGTTTCCCGCAGGACGGGCAGGTGAGGCCAGGTGGTAGGAACTCGTCGAGGGCGTGCTCGTACCACGCATTGGCTCCGTGCTTTGCGAAGACGACGGCCGCTCGTTTAGTAAGGGCCGTCGTAAGTACCGCTTCGTTGCACGAGGTGCAGTGCATGGCCGGAATCGGTACCCCCCACGATCGCTGCCGAGAGATGCACCAGTCCGGTCTGTTGACGAGCATGGTCCGCATGCGCTCTTGACCCCATGCGGGGAACCATTCGACTTGGCGGATGGCGTCCAGTGCCAGCTGCCGCAGGCCAGTCTCGTCATGGTTCATCGCGATGAACCACTGCGATGTGGCCAGGAAGATCACGGGGTTGTGGCAACGCCAGCAGTGGGGATAGGTATGGTCGACCGTGGCTCGATGCCAGAGTCGCCCACGCGACGAAAGCGCTTCTTCCACCGTGGGGTTTGCGTCGAAAACACGCATTCCAGCGAACAGGTCAACATCGTCAGTGAAGTGACCGCTCGGTCCGACCGGAGCGTAGATGTCGAGGTCGTACTTCACCCCGGTGTAGAAATCGTCCGAACCATGTCCCGGTGCCGTGTGCACAGCACCTGTTCCCTGTTCCAACGTCACGTAGTCGGCTAGTACACTAATGGCATCGCGTTCGTAGAGCGGATGCCGAAATCGCAGGCCTTCGAGGGCGCGACCTTTAAAACTGGCAAGTTTCGTCTTATCGCTCAGCGGACGCCCAATCTCTCGGCCAACGCGTTCGGCTAGCGCTTCGGCCAGAATGACGACTGTGTCGCCGCTGTCGTACGCTGCGTAGTCAAGCTCCGGATGGAATGCCACCGCTAAGTTCGATGGAATGGTCCACGGGGTCGTCGTCCAGATTAGTACCGAGATGGGTTTGTCAGGCGCGGTCGGCGCGAGTTCAAACAGAGCTCCAATGCTTTCGGATGCCAGCGGAAACTCGACATAGATCGACGGCGATCTGTGGTCTTCGTATTCCACCTCGGCCTCAGCCAGAGCGGTGCGGCAGTGGATGCACCAGTGCACCGGTTTTTTGCCTCGGTAGACCAGGCCCTGCTCGACGAAAGCACCGAGGGCGCTTATGATGGCCGCCTGATAGTCGCAGCTCATGGTGAGATAGGGTTCGGTCCAGGCCGCAATCACACCAAGCCGCTTGAAACCTTCGCGCTGGAGACCGACGTACTTTTCTGCGTATTGTTGGCAACGTCGCCTGAAATCGGCGATGTCCATCTCCCGTTTCTTTGGGCCGAGCTCGTGGTCGACCTTCAGCTCGATCGGCAGACCGTGACAATCCCAACCCGGCACGTACGGTGCGTCGAATCCGGCCATCGTTCGCGCCTTGACAATGAAGTCCTTCAGGATCTTGTTGAGTGCAGTGCCGATATGGATACGTCCGTTGGCATACGGAGGCCCGTCGTGCAGGATGAAGCGAGGAGCGCCGGCGCGTCGCTCACGGATGCGTTCGTACAACCCCATCTCGTCCCAGCGCGCGATGGTCTGAGGTTCGGTCGTTTGCAGGAGGGCTTTCATCGGAAAGCCGGTCCGAGGGAGGTTGAGCGAGTCTTTCCAGGTCGGCATGCGCGAGCGTTCAATTGTAATTGATCGCCTGCTTTTGGCAGGTCAAACGACCCTCGTCGGCGCCTGGGCGCCAGGGGTGGCTTGTATAATGACCGATATGGCTAAGCACCCGACAGCAATCGATACCAGTGTGGAGATATGACCGACGATGCGCGATGCGGTCCGGCGGATCGTAATACCGAATTGAGCAGTGGTCATGATCGCGGGGTCATATGACGAGAGCGACAAGGGAGCTTAGGAGTTAGGAGCAAGAAGCTAGAAGCTGGAAGTTAAATGATGGCTGACTGCCTCTTCTGTAAGATCGCCAATGGTGAGATTCCAGCCGGCATCGTCTATCAGGATAAACGTCTGGTAGCCTTCAAGGACAGAAATCCCCAGGCGCCAACCCATATCCTTGTCATTCCGCGAAAACATATCGCGACCCTCAACGATCTGTCGGTAGAGGACGACGGGCTCGTCGGTGAAATGGTTCGGCGGGCCGGGCTTATTGCCAAGGAGCTCGGTCACGCGGAAGAGGGCTACCGCACGCTGTTTAACTGCAACGCTGGTGCCGGGCAGTCGGTCTTTCACATCCATCTGCATCTGCTGGGCGGACGCGTGATGATCTGGCCGCCAGGCTAGCTTCCAGTTGCTAGCCTCCAGCTCTTCGGGTCAGACCGTCTGATGACGGCGGTCCTAGGGATTCCTTGGAGGTCGTGCCGCAGCTTTAGGAGGTCGAGACCGTCCTGACCGGCGACGAGTTCCTGCACCACGTCATCTTGGCCCAGCCCAAATTCCAGTACCAAATGCCCACCGCCCACGAGCCGCGTCGCTACCTGTTTCAGGAGCGTCCGAATACAATCGAGACCGTCCGGGCCACCATCCAGAGCGAGGCGCGGCTCGTGGGCACCGATTTCTGGCGCCAGCATCTTGGTGGCGGCTGTCGGTACATAGGGCAGATTGGCGACGACGAGATTTGGGATACCACCGACACCGTCGAGGAAAGAGGTTCTTATAAACGTGACCCGATCCGCAACCCCGTGCTTGGCCGCGTTGCCTTTCGCTACGGCTAGAGCCGCTTCGGAGACGTCAGTTGCTGAGACGCGAGAGATGGGTAATTCATGCGCAAGAGCCACCGCCAAGCAGCCTGAACCAGTGCCGACGTCAACGATTCGCCACAGCACGCTTCCCGGATCAACGTCCTCTTCGAGTAGTGCAAGCACTTCCTCGATAATCAATTCGGTCTCAGGTCTGGGCGTGAGGACCGCCGATGTCACATCGAAGTCGAGACCCCAGAATTCTCGATGGCCGGTAATGAGAGAGACTGGTTCACGTCTCGCCCGGCGAGCCACCAACGCGTCGTACTCCGCTGGGAAGGTTGTTGGCGCCGCCGCGTGCCGGCTGCTGATATAGGTGGTCCGATCCCAACCGAGTGCATGGCGGGCCAGTAACTCCGCATCGAGGGCTGCATCTCTTTGTGCCAGACCTGCCTCCGCTAGCTTGTCACGTGCCGTTCCGACGTGTTCGAAGACCGTCATATTCATAGCGGAACCTCGGCAGCCTTCAGTTTTTCTGACTGATAATGGGTCACGAGTGAGTCGATGATCTCGGCGAGGTCTCCGTCAAGCACGGCCGGCAACTGATGTGTCGTGAAACCGATCCGATGATCGGTGATCCGGTTCTGTGGATAATTATAGGTGCGGATTTTTTCTGAACGTTCACCGGTTCCGACTTGACTTCGGCGGTCCTCGGCAATCTCTTCTTGTTGCCTGCGCAGTTCCATTTCGTAGAGGCGTGCGCGGAGAACCTTCATGGCCTTCGCCTTGTTCTTGATCTGGGATTTTTCATCCTGCTGGGAGACTACCAGGCCGGTGGGTAAGTGTGTTATCCGCACGGCGGAGTAAGTCGTGTTTACACTTTGTCCACCGGGCCCGCTCGAGCAGAAGGTATCAACCCTGAGCTCCTTCGGATCGATCTGGACGTCCACTTCCTCCGCTTCTGGGAGCACCGCCACCGTTGCGGTTGACGTGTGAATCCGACCGCTCGCTTCGGTCGCTGGTACGCGCTGGACCCGATGTACACCGCTTTCGTACTTTAGTCGGCTGTAGACTCGGCTTCCCTCGATCAGTGCGATGATTTCCTTGAGGGCACCGACCCCAGTTTCGTTCGCGGAAAGCACCTCGACGCGCCATCCTTGGCTTTCGGCAAATCGGCTATACATCCGAAAGAGATCAGCGGCGAATAACCCAGCTTCGTCACCACCTGTGCCCGCTCGGATTTCGAGCACGACGTTTTTTTCGTCGCTGGGATCTTTCGGTACCAGGAGGACTTTGATGTCGGCTAGCCGGTGTCCGCACTGTTCGTTAAGGGAGTGTAGCTCCTGAACCGCGAGCTCGCGAAGCTCTTGATCGTCCCCTTCCGCGAGCTCTTTGGTCTGGGCCGCCTCGGCGACCACGGCCTTGTACTCTCGGAATTTTTCGACCAGGGGTTGGATTTCGGCAAGCGCCTTTGTGTGTGTACGATATTCAGCTGGGTCTGCCTGCACAGCCGGGTCACTTACCAGCGCCATCAGCTGGTCGTAGCGTTCCTCGATGGCCTTGAGTTTGTCAAACATAAACAAAAGCAACCGACTAACTTCGAAACTGACAGTTTTGAACTCTTGTCTTATCCCCCAGAAACTGGCGGCAGAAATGCTACCTCATCCCCTTGCGTGAGCGCGTGATCCATCCGTGAGTACTCCGTATTGATCGCCGTAGACACCGTCTCTCGATATCGATCCAGTTCTGGAAACTCTGCTTCCAGCGTGTCCCAGAGTTCGCGGGCGGTCGAGCCGTCTGGCAACTCACGTTCCAGGTTGCTCGTGCCAGCAATGTCCCGTAATCGAGCGAACAACCGTACGCTTACACGCATGCTCGCCGATGGGCGTCCTCGCGAGCTGCCTCATTGTCTGGGTCAGCGGTCGCCCCTTCGATCCATACGTCGCCACCTTCGAAGAACTCGTGTTTCCAGATCGGGGCGATCTGCTTTACTCGTTCGATGACATAACGGCACGCGCCGAACGCATCGGCACGATGCGGCGAGGCGGCAGCAATTGCGACGCTAACGTCCCCTATACGCAGGATGCCGAGACGGTGATGCAGAGCCAGATGCACAAGAGGCCACCGCACCAGCGCCTCGTCGCCAATTCGCTCGAAGGACTTTACCGCCAACGGCTCATAGGCTTCGTATTCTAACCGCAGGACTTTTCGGTCCAGATTGTTGTCTCTGACGATTCCCAGAAACGAGCTGACGGCACCAACTGTCGCCTGATCACGCTCGACTGCTGCCGTTACGGTTCGGATTAGGATTTCGAGGTCTAATGGATCGTTCGTCACGGCGAATGGTGACACACCCATTTTTCGAGTATAGCAGCCAGAAGCCAGGAGCCACTTAGTGGTCCCCACGTCGATAGAAATGGTCAACTGGTCCATGGCCGTGTCCCAGCTGGTGTCCATGACGGATTGCCTGTTCTACGTAGTTTTTCGACAGTCGAGTGGCCTCCTCGAGCGGATGGCCGTTCGCCAGAGACGCAGCGACGGCCGCACCGAAGGTACAGCCGGTTCCGTGTGTATTGGAGCTATCGAGACGGGGTCCGGAGAACTCGAAGAACTCGCGACCGTCGTAGAGTATGTCGACGATATCCGGTCCTGCCAGATGACCACCCTTGACGATGACCGCGGTTGACCTGAATTTGTGGATGCGCCGTGCCGCTTCTCGTGCTTCGTGAGTCGTGGTGATTTCGATTCCGGCGAGCACCTCGGCTTCTGGGATATTCGGGGTCACGACATATGCATGGCGCAGCAGCTCCGTTTTGATTGCTCTCACGGCGTCGTCTTCGAGTAGGCGATCTCCGCTCTTAGCTACCATCACGGGATCTACAACGAGAAACGGAATCTTCAACTTTTGTACGGTAGCCGCAACTGCCTCGACGATGGAAGCGTTTAGCAGCATACCGGTCTTAGCGGCGTCTACACCGATGTCGCTAACGACCGCCTCAATCTGCGCTACAACGACATCCGCGGGAACCGCGTGCACCGCGGTGATGCCGATTGTGTTTTGGGCGGTGATGGCGGTGACCGCACTGACCCCGTAGACACTATGCGCCGCGAAGGTCTTCAGGTCAGCTTGGATGCCGGCACCGCCACCGGAGTCACTGCCAGCTATCGTTAAAACTGTTTTCATTTGTTCAGCAAGTGTTAGATGTTAGCGCGTGAGTGCCATCAGCAGCATCCGGGCGAATGCGGCGAACATGCTCTTAATGCTTACCTGGTTAAGTATCCCTTGAGGTTGGTCAGGTAGGAAAGTTGAAGCTGTAAACAATTATAAAAATAGCACTAAAAACTGAATTAAATGAAATATAGTCAATAATGAGCTTGATGGCGTTTAGCGCAGATCGCTATAATCAGTGAGGAATCTCATGCAGAGTGACCGACATGGCTGACCCGATCACCGTTACAGACGCAGCAGCTGTCAAGATCACAAGCTTATTGGGTGAAGAAAAGAAGCCCGAGGCTGGCCTGCGGGTCTTCGTGCAGGGAGGTGGCTGTTCTGGTTTCCAGTACGGCTTGATGCTCGAGGATGGAGTGAGCGACGCCGAGGCCGACAAGATCTTTCAGTCGAACGGCGTCAAGCTCTTTGTTGATCCTATTAGCATCCGCTATCTCACCGGGGCCGAAGTCGATTTCATCGACAACTTGACAGGTGGTGGGTTCACGATTAAGAACCCAAACGCCAAAACGACTTGTGGCTGCGGCCAGTCGTTCGGCGTGTAGTACACGGCGGTCCTGTCGGTCTGGCATTCAGTTCAACCGAGATGGAACCGCAGTCGGTCTACCTCGAGCGTCTTCGCCCTCCAGGCGGCAAGCGTTCTATCAAACGCGAGCTGATTGTCAATGTGTTCCTCCGACAGGAGGGGCACCTCAGCGCCGATGATCTGGTCGACCTAATCCGGCACGAGGATCAAAAAATCAGTCGCGCGACTGTTTATCGCACGCTGCAGTGGATGGTTGCGGCTGGGATTGCACGGAAGGTTGACTTCGGTGATGGACGATTTCGTTTCGAACACTCCTACCGGCACCCTCGGCACTTTCACTTGATCTGTAAATCGTGCAATAGGTCAGATGAGTTCCTCAGCTCTGACATCGAGGGATTTATCGAGGAAGTAGCGGCTGCTCGAGGGTTCGCTGCGCGGCAGAGCGTGGTCCAAATCTATGGTACCTGCGATGAATGTCAGACGGGGCGACGGCAGCCTGGAGGAACAGTACCGACCGAGTTGCTGTTTGCGCGGGACGCACTTCGAATCGCTATTGCGACAGAGCAAAGCGGGTTTAAGTTTTACACACGGGCCGCAAAAATCACGAAAGACACCCGAGGGCGAAAGATTTTCCTGGAGTTGGCAGCGGAGGAAAAGGAGCACCTGGGTAAGCTCGAGACACGCTATAAAAAGCTCTTGGCCCAGGATCCAAAACTCGAATCAAGACCGACCTTCCTTTTTTTTAGGGGCGCGGCCAATGGACTGTTCGCGGCCGGCGCAGACCAACTAACCAAAGGCATCGATGACAAGAAAGCGCTAATAATTGGTATTCGGTGCGAGCGCGGGTCACATCGATTCTTCAAGCGCTACGGTGAACGGTTCGAGGACTCCGAAGGAAAGCAAGTCTTTCTGGAATTCGCCGAAGAGGAGCGGCAACACCTCGAATTGCTCATTCGCGAGTACCGCTTACTGGCGCAGCGGCAATCGAAGACCAAAGTGCGGCGGCCCACAGCCAAGCGGAGACGTCGTGCCAGTATATAGGATGGTCAGAGGTGCCGGGTTTTGATCGATCTTCACTTACACACGACGGCATCCGATGGCACCCTGGCGCCGGCAGCGCTCGTCGACCGGGCGAGGGCCGTGGGGTTGCGAACCCTTAGCGTGACCGACCATGACACGATGGCTGGCGTACCAGAAGCCGCGGAGGCAGCGGCCTCCCATGGACTAGAGTTTTTGCCTGGCATTGAGATCACCGCGGTTTCCGAGCAGCGAGAAATCCACATGCTCGGATATTTTCTCGATCAATCACCACCGGGTCTCGAGCCGTTTCTTGAGATCCAGCGCAGTGATCGTTTCCGACGTGCACGCGAGATGGCAAAGCTGCTCGCCGATCTCGGCGCGCCTATTGACATCGATGGATTGATTGGCCAAGCCACTACCGAGAAACGAACGCTCACTCGACCAATGGTTGCGCGCGCACTCATGGATGCAGGTCACGTTTCCAGCGAGCGGGAGGCGTTCGACCGGTGGATTCGGGATGGCGGTCCGGCGTACGTTGTGCGCCAGGCCGTGTCACCGGCCGAGGTGGTGCGTCTAATATCTCGGGCCGGCGGCGTGTCGGCACTGGCTCATCCTGGTCTCCTGGGGCGTGACGACTTGATCCCGAGCCTAGCTAAGACTGGGTTGGGCGCTATCGAGGTATATCACAGTGGGCATAATGCCAAAACGCGGGCGCACTACGCGCGGTTGGCTGCTCAACATGAACTGGCCAGCTCTGGCGGGTCTGACTATCACGGTGAAAGTCATCATCGGGCCAAGTCGCTCGGCGTGGTCACTTTGCCACGCGAAGCGTTCATGCAGTTATTTCAACGGTTCCTATTCGCACATAATGTTACACATGGGGCTTAACGTACTTCTGACACGGAATAGATGTCCGTCGCGCTGATCACGACTGTCGTCCTCGGTGTTGCCGGGCTCGGTTACGCCACGGTGCTTGGATACACGGTCGCGAGCTCGGCTGACATCCTGCACCATACCACGATCGGCATTTTTTTCACGCTGATCACGCTGTTAGTGCACTCAATGACCATGTTCTATTTGATCGGTAAGGGGAAGGCCGTGAGAGAGGGTGCGGAGGAGGGGGAATTATCCGGAGAATACTACGACGCGGTGGTTATGGCACGTCGGCCAGTCTTTTCGATCGCGACTGTGGCCATGATGCTCACAATGGTCACAGTGATTCTTGGTGGCGGAGTTGACACCAGGGTCCTGCCCGCCAGCGTGCACGCGATCTTTGCACTGTCGGCCCTCGCCGGTAATCTGGCGGCGCTTCGGGTGGAAGTAATTGCTCTGGTGTCAAGTGCGCGAGTCGTGGCCGAAGTTAATCGGCTTCTTGAGGATCCACTGAATGTCCCCGAGCGAACCCCGTAAAACGCTCTTTCTCTTCGATATCGACGGTACCCTGCTGCTGTCTGGTGGCGCTGGATTCCGTGCTCTAACCCGTACGTTTGAGGAGTTTTTCGGCGTGGCCGATGGCTTCCGTGGGATCCCAGTCGCTGGCCGAACCGATGCCCTGATCCTACAGGAGGCCATCACACGTGCCGGTCTACAGGTTGACGAGAACGACCGCACTCGGTTCCATAACCGGTACAGTGGAATCCTGGCGGAAGAGATTCTCCAACCTGGACGACGCAAGGGTTTGATGCCGGGCGTTTCTGCGTTGCTGGAGGTGCTCGACACGCGGGCAGATGTTTGCTCGGGGCTGCTGACCGGTAATTTTGCTAGGGCGGCCAGAATTAAGCTCGAGCATTTCGGGTTATGGCGGTACTTCAGGTTCGGCGCTTATGGTGAAGACGCGGCCGAGCGTAACCAGCTCGTTCCAATCGCCGTCGAGCGAGCATTCAGGGCTGGTGTTGTTGTGGATTCATTTTCGGACGTCGTCGTCGTCGGAGATACGCCACTTGATGTTCAATGCGCGGTGGTTGCCGGTGCGCACTCAGTAGCTGTTGCCACTGGCTCGTATGATGAAAAGGCACTCCGCGACGCCGGCGCCGACACGGTGTTGATGGACCTCAGTGATGCCGAGGTTTTTCTGGATTGTGTTGGGGCAAGACACTAGGCTAGGCAGTCCGAACTGCTAGCCACCAAGGACGCCCTCGTCGTCGATTCGGCGCGACAACTTATGCTGACAATCGGCACAGATCCACAGCATCTCGTTAACCATCCCTTGGCGTGAGGGGAGGACGCTACCGACAAGTCGGTGGCGACAACAGAGGGCACACTCCTGAGCGGTTTGTGTCGTACCGACGAATCGGCCTTGAGATGACCGACCTGAACTCGAGGAGTTGCTTACCATGTCATCCCCTCCGTAGATACCCGACGGTTCGGGTTAAGCAGTGAGATATGTCCAGTGCGCTGGGATAGAACACTAGAAGTAAAGTGTACCCATTGTGCAGAATGATGCTACGTCAGGCAAAGAAAAAAGCAATTACCGTTAGGTCGTCTGGCCTAGTGTGTTTCTGAAGAAAAATTGGCGGAAGCGCCTGGGAGTCGAACCCAGCCCCCCCGCGTGAGCGGGGAACGACCGGTTTTGAAGACCGGGAGGGCCACCGGGCCCCATTCGCTTCCACGCGTCATTATCCCTCGATGTGTTTCCGACACTATGTCGGTTCTACGCACGCCAACAACATCCGATACCGACGTGAGGAAAAGGATGCCTCAGCCGCAGCGCTGAGCTGAAAGCAGCAAGGTGAGAGGTGCGGGGACTATGTCTCGGAAGGAGTCTTTCAGTCCTCGATCAAACGGACATCACCCGCGCGCGGTCCCTTTTGGGACTCCTCAGGTGTGAATTCGACTCGTTGTCCTTCACGCAAGAGCTCGAAGACGGCACCACGCACTGAGCTCCGGTGGAAGAAGTGCTCTATTCCGCCTTCATCGCGGATGAACCCGAACCCCTTATCAATCAACAGACGTGCGATTGTGCCACTTGGCATACCGTCCCTCCGAGAGGATTCGCGACTCCGACCCCAGCGGCCGGTGCCGCGCTCCTTCGAGCCACGAACGTCCATTTCCTGGCGTGTGCCGGCAGCGGCTGGAACCCGTCACTGCAGACTTGACGGAACCCGTCGGATACCCGGTGGGTAAGCTCCGGCTCGAAGGTGGTCAGTCTAGTGAGGTCTCCCCCAGAAGTCAAGAAAGCGCCGATGTTTAGAGACTGCGGCCCACGAGCATCAGTTCGAAGCGGCGGCGGCAGGCTTCGGAGGTTTGGGGGGTGGGAAGGTAGTCCAGAAATGTCGCCCGCACTTGGGACACTCCCAGAATTGCTGGGGAGGCCAAGGGGCGCCGCGCGCCGGGTCCTTGAGATCCATTTGGGTGCCGCAGCGCTGGCAGCGGATGTGAATGTCGATGTCGCTCATAAGCGAGATTGCAATGCCCTGTCCCGACGTTCCGAAACGAACGATCGCAGCGCGGCACCATCCGTCTCACTTATGATACATCTAGCACAGTGATTCAGAAACACCTTAGTATTCGGTTGCCGTGGCATTCGGCCTGGCTACGGTACTTTACGGTCACAAGTTCCAGACCTACTTCCTTGTTGTGTTTTTCGAAGCCCGAAGACAGCAACGCTCTCGGTGCACGAGGTGTTTCTGAATCACTGCGCTAGGTCAATAATGGGTGACATCGTTCCCGGAATCATCCTGGCCGGCGGCCATTCCAGCCGTATGGGTTGCGCTAAGGCGCTTCTCCCGGTTGATCAGACCGGGGAGACGTTTGTCGAGCGTATCGCACGCACGCTCCATTCCGGTGGGGTGCACGATGTCGTTGTCGTTGTGGCTGCCGAAGAAGCAGGGATTACCAATGTGTTAAGTGAAACGGTGCCTCTTCCGCGGATCGTGGTCAATCCTGAGCCCGATCTGGGCCAGCTGTCCTCGTTACTCGTCGGACTTCGCGCTGTAGACCATCCGGGGATCGGCGGCATGCTCGTAACCTTGGTTGATGTGCCCCTCCTGTCTCCAGACACCGTCAAGACACTGCTTGATACTTATCGTCGCACGCATGCGTCGGTGGTTCGGCCCGTGCGACAGGGTCGTCATGGACATCCGGTAATCTTTGACCGCGCACTCTTCGGTGCACTGTGTAATGCCAGTCTTGATGCAGGTGCGAATGTGGTCATCCGTCAGTATGAGAAGGATGCTATCGACGTTAGTGTCGACGATGAGGGTGCGTTCCTCGACATTGATACGCCTGAGGATTACGTTAGAGTTTGCGAGCGACCGATGCCTGATTGGTAGAAACTGTAGAGCGATTGTCCGTTGATCACCTGACGGTACCGGACTTACAATTATGAGAAACGACGTTTGTCGCGTCTTATGTGGGCCAGTGGCGCAGTTGGGAGCGCGCGTGAATGGCATTCACGAGGTCACGGGTTCGACCCCCGTCTGGTCCACCACCTAACCTCAAGCCGTGGAATCACTTTCCTCTTCTACAGGTTAAGTAATCGAGGCAGATCCGAGAGTATTGCCTGTTCCGCATCCGCCTGGTGGCGTCCTAAGGCGATCACGTCAAGCTTCCCACATTCCGACAGTGGGCCCACGTTGTAGAGAAGGTAGCGTCCTTGTTGGGTCCGTCGATCAAAGGCCTCCTTGCCTAGACGCTCGAGGACTGTCTCAAGATTGAGGCCAACGTTAGTTCTCATCGCAGGTGGTAAGAGGTAAGGCATAATCGAGCGAATAGTCTTGTTATGAAATCCGCGTCTGCGAAAAGGCAAAGCGATGTCAGCTGATACACACGAGCGCTCGACGACAAGGGTTTGGATTCGACGGGGCATGGTAGGCCTTGCACTCGTTGCGGTGGCGATGGTAGGGCTATATCTGGCCCGCGCGCCGTTACTCATTTTGGTGGGATATCAGCTAGTGCACGAAGACATGCTGGAAGAGGCAGATGCCATTGTTGTCCTCGACGGGGGAGAACTCTGGCACGAGCTTGCCGCGGCCGATCTCTACAATTTGGGGCTCGCACCGGTTGTGGTGATCACGAAGGTCCCAGAGAATTCGATCGTTGAGGAGATGGCGCGACGAGGTCTGCCGTTCACGTCGATAACTGAGGCACGCATTGCGTTCTTGGAGCAAGCTGGTGTCCCAGTCGATGCTGTTACCGTCCTCAGTCGGCATGTGCAGTCGGTCCAGCAAGAGGCCGATCTGTTTGCTGAGTGGGCGGCGTTACGAGACATCCGCCGGCTTATCATCGTGACGTCGGTGTACCAGTCCGCCCGAGTGCGCTTCGTGTTCGGTCGGATGTTTGATGACGGTACAGTCGTTCACGTGCACCCGGCGCAGATCGAACAGTTCAATCACGAACAATGGTGGCGTGAGCACGCTACACTTCGCAAAGGACTTCTCGAGTTTCAGAAGTTACTCTACTACCGGCTGATGTACTCTCTCGGTCGCTTCGCGTGATCATGCACTAGCTCACTGTGGACTTCTGTTTCAAACGGTGCCGGCCGACTGCCATGGCTGCATCTATGCGCTTTGGGTCGACCGACCCCTTAAAGTATGCACCTTCTTCGATGGCGACCTTGGGCGCAACGATTCGGCCCTCGACTGAGCCACCGTTTCGTATTTCAACTTTCTCGGCAGCGGTTAAGTTTCCCTTCGCTCGGCCAAGGACCGTGATGGTGCGTGCCAAGACTTCCGCTTTGACTATTGCCAGCCGGCCAACGGCAACTCCGTGGTCCGGTACGTCGAGCTGACCTTCGAATCGTCCCTCGATGATGATGTGCTCAGCGGCAGACAATTCGCCCTTGACTGCAATCGTTTGGCCAAGCGAAGTGATACCTTCAGGGACGTCAATTTCCGGCAAGGAGATGAGATCAATGGAGTTCTGTTCAGCTGACGGTCGCTTCGGCATTAGGTGCTGATTCTGCTTCCAGATCATCGCAAGAATGCTGCCACAGCTGATTCAATTCGACAAGCACCAAGGCCAAAACTAAACGATAGTCTGTCCGACCTTTTGCTAGAATGGCGTTAAGGTTCGACACCAAGCGGGAGTAACTCAGTGGTAGAGTGTCAGCTTCCCAAGCTGAAGGTCGCGGGTTCGACCCCCGTCTCCCGCTCTATTTCAATTTCCAGACCCTTGTATTCAGGTCTCCCGTTCCTGGATGAAAGCGAGAATCTTGTCCCGCTTCTCCTCCATCACGTCTTGTGATACGCCTTCGAGATTCAGTCTGAGAAGCGGCTCTGTGTTGGAGGGCCTAACGTTGAAGTGCCAGTCCGGGTACTCGATTGAGACACCATCAAGCCGATAAACGTGACCGTCACGATAGCGGTGAGCTAGAGCGTCGAGGGTGCGCTGGACGCTCTGCATGTTAGCCATCTCGGTGTTGATTTCACCAGAAATAAAATATCGGTCGCGGAGAGGCGCCAGTAGCTCGCTCAGCGATTGTTGCTTGATCGACAGCAGTTCGAGGATCATGAGCATAGGGATGAAGCCATTGTCGGCGTAGAAGTTGTCCCGAAAGTAGTAGTGTCCGGTAACTTCGCCGCCGAAGAGGGCGTCCTCTTCTCGCATGCGCTTCTTAAAGAACGAGTGACCAACACGATTCATGAGTGCCGTCCCGCCGTGCTCCATGACAATGTTCTTGACTGCGTAGCTCGCACGGACATCGTAGAGGATTGTGGCGCCGGTGGTCTTCCGGAGAAACGCCTCCGCGAGGAGCGCGGTCACGAAATCACCAGGGACAAAACCGCCCTGGTCATCGATGAAAAAACAGCGGTCGGCATCACCGTCCCAGGCGACCCCAGCATCGGCCTGTTCGGCGATGACTCGGTCAACGATATCCCGCCGGTTCTCCTCTAGCAGCGGGTTAGCTTCGTGATTTGGAAACGCGCCGTCAATCTCAAAACACAAACGCGTCGTTCGGCACGAAAGACGATCAAAAAGTGGTGGCGCGACGAGTCCGCCCATGCCGCTGCCGGCATCCAGCACGAGGCGCAAGGGGTGGATGACCGCAGGGTCGATGAACGACAAGACGTGCTCTACATAGTCAGCGAGTAACTGCGCCTCACTCCGGTGTCCGCGTGGGCCGACGGCCGGTGGTACGCTGTCGTTCGCGATCATATCCCGGAGGTCGTTGATACCGGCATCGCCGCTCAGTGGCAGCGCCTGACGGCGGACGAGCTTGATGCCGTTGTAGTCCTTTGGATTGTGGGACGCGGTGATCTGTGCACCGCCATCGAACGACTCACGGGCTACCGCGTAATAAAGCATGTCGGTGGCCGCCATGCCGTAATCCACGACATCTGCGCCTTGGCCGAGGGCTCCGTCGATGAACGCCTCCGCTAGCATCGGTGATGATTCGCGCATGTCTCTGGCAACCGCGATACGTCTGGCGCTGAGGTGCGCAACGAATGCATGCCCCAACGCCCGTGCGGCGTCCTCATTGAGCTGGTGGGGGTAAAGGCCGCGTATGTCGTACGCCTTGAAGATCCTGGGATCGATCGACATGGATATCTGCTGATCTGTCCCGTCCGGCTGGGCTACAGCCCAGCCGGACGGATCGTGAAACCGCTCCTACGGTGTTCGGATATCGGTGTTGATAACTGTTCCATCTTCCAGGACGGCACCTGGTTCAACATGGGCGTGATCATCGACGCGGCAGTCCCGGCCAAGGATGGCGTCGTGCACGACCGCACCGCGACCAATCACCGATCCTGGCCAGAGGATGGCTCCATCGAGTGTAGCGTCGGCGCCCACGACTGAAGAGGCGCCGACTACAGTATTTCTGGACACGTGCGCGCCAGCATCGATTCGCGCGTCCCGGCCGATGAAGCAGGGGCCTTCGACATGGGCATTCGGATCGATGGTTGCACTCGGTGCCACCCACGGCTGTGTGCAGTCTCGTTCTGAGATGGATGTTACTCGGCAGCGACCGCTCAGAATGTCACGATGGGCCTGTCTGTAAGTGTCTGGCGTCCCGATATCGAGCCAGTAGCCTCGGTCGATATAAGCCACGAAGGTTTCACCGTGCTCGATTAGTGATGGAAAGTACTTACGTTCGATCGAATACTTTTCGTTTGGCGGGATACGGTCAAATGTGTCAGGTTCAAGCACATAAATGCCCGCGTTGATCGTATCGCACGTGATTTCGTTAGGGTTGGGTTTCTCGAGGAATCGGTTCACGTTGCCGTTTACGTCCGTTTCGACCAATCCGTAGGCGGTGGGGTTACTTACTGGGGTCAGCACGATTGTTGCACGCGCGCCGCGCTCCCGGTGGAGCTGCACCACCGCCGGGAGGTCGACATCAGTCAACACGTCCCCATTAAAGACAATTACGGTGCCGTCTAGAAACTGTTCGCTGAACTTAACGGCGCCACCAGTGCCGCGTGGGGTGGGCTCGACTACATACCTGACGCGAAGGCCGGTCTCCGCGCCGTCGCCGACAACTGCCTGGATCTGATCTGGACGGTAGTTCAGGCTCAGAATAACCTCGTCGATCTCTGGCACGCGCTTGAGGAGATCGATCTGGTAGTAGAGAAATGGCCGGTCTAAGATCGGTACGATCGGTTTCGGGGTGTGCAGCGTAAGGGGGCGCAGGCGGGTACCAAACCCTCCGGCGAGCAGGATCGCCTTCATTGACGCTTTTGATCTTATCCTGTTGCACACGTTTTTAGGACATTAGTCCAGATCCTCACGTAAGTAGTGCTACTCTGTTGGCCCTTCTAGATCAGCAGGTTACAATGAATAAACAGTGAGGTAAGCGCAAGCTTAGGATGCCCTGATGAACCTGCCAAATACGTTGACGCTAGCACGGATCTTTCTAGTTCCGCTTCTAGTCGTCGTTCTTCTGACCCGGTTCGAGGCTCAACTGATTTTCGGTGTGCAAAAAGAGATCCTCGGCGCGGCGATCTTCGGGCTGGCTGCCTTCACGGACTGGCTTGACGGCTACCTGGCGAGACGGCGTCGGCAAGTGACTGCCTGGGGACAGCTGATGGACCCGCTTGCGGACAAGCTGCTCGTCACGGCGGCGCTCGTCTCACTCGTGCAGATGGGAATGGCCTCGGCTTGGATTGTGGCCGTCATCCTCGGCCGCGAACTTGGGATTACGGTTCTCCGCAGCGTGGCGCATGCCCGTGGCATCGCGATTCCGGCCTCGTCACTCGGGAAGATCAAGATGGGTGCTGAGGTTGTGGCGATCTTACTTCTGATTCTTGGAAATCAGGGTCGGGGCTTTTTTGTCTTTGGGCAGGTCGCACTTTGGCTGGTATTGGTGACAGCACTCCTCTCCGCGGCGAACTACTACAGCCGATTTAGTCGGGTACTGATACATCCGACGGTCGCTGACTTTGAAAGTGCGCGCCGGCGTGCCACCGAGAAGCGAGTCAACGTTGGATGAAAGTAAGAGGTGGGGGGAGATTAGGGCAGGAGCCTCGGCGGAATCTCGCGTCCGGATGAGACCTGCGATCGTCACGGCGATCGCCTAGCCAAACGCTAGCTGGGCAACGGTCAAGCGTTGATGGGGCTATCGGGTTGTTAGCGGTTTTCCTGCTCTTGGAGGTCCAGTCCTTGCTTGAGTTCGGCTATCCACCGTGTGGCGAGCTCGAGATACTCGGTGTCAGGAAATTCTTGCACGAGGCGCTCAAAGAGCTGCAGTGCTTCAGTCCCCTCAGTCCCCTCCTCAGTCGAGTCAAACACTCGGCGGTCGAGACTGAGCGAAGGGTCGGTTAGTCGCAGCGAGTCTGCGAGATGAAAGTAGACCGAACCTCGCTCCGTGTACCCGGGGTCGCGGTCAAGGATCAACCGGAACCGGCCAATTGCACCCGGGTACCATTTGCTCTGGTAGTAATAGAGTCCAACTAGGAAGTCTGCTTCGCTGAGTCGATCTAGAGCTTGCCGAAGTTTAGTTCGGGCCGTGCCTATCAGATCGCTGGTCGGATATCGCTGGATGAAGATCTCAAGTTCCCGTATGGCCTCTCGTGTTTTCGCCTGATCCACTTCCGGCCGTCTCATCTGGCGGTAATAGATCAGGCCCAGCATGTACTGGGCATAAGGAGCCCGCGGGTGGGTCGGATAGAAATTCAAGAATTCCTGGAATTCTGTGGCTGCCTCACCGTACGCCTGAGACGTGCCCTGTCCTGTATAAGCGTCAGCGACACCAAGTCTGGAGTCGGCTCGCAGTGGGCTCTGGGGGAAGTTGTCACGAACCTGGCTGAAATACTCGCGAGCTAACGACCATTCTTCAGCTTCGAGTGCGTCTGAGCCGCGCTCAAAGAGAATCTTGTCGGCGTCAACGCTTGTCGTGGCGATTTCAAGTTCGCGACGACCGCAGCCTGAGACTAGAAAGAGACCCGTGACCAAGACCATGGCAGAATGCCACGGCCGTCGTTGCCTTGCAGAGTATCCGGTGTTCACTTGAGTATCGGTGTTGTCGATAGCCATTGGTACTCCGCTTCAATCCCTGCTTCGAGCGTCACCGTCGGCGAGCAGTCGAGATCGGCGACAGCCAAGTTGGTATCTGCGCAGGTATCGCGCATATCCCCTTTTTGCACTGCCTCGTGACATACGGCCGGCGAGGCTCCTGTGCAGCGCGCCATGAGTGCCAGCACGTGGTTCACCGAGACTCGCGAACCGCCACCGACGTTGTAGACACGCCCAGGCACGCCAGACGTTGCAGCGGCAACCGTCGCTCCTACTGCGTCGGTCACAAACGTGAAGTCTCGGGTCTGTTCTCCATCGCCGTAGACCGTGATCGGCTTTCTGCTGGCAATCGACCGGAGGAAGCGGTTGAATGCCATGTCCGGACGCTGCCGAGGGCCGTACACCGTGAAATAGCGTAAAGAGACGACAGGTACCCCATGGTTTGCGAAATAGAGGTGACATAGGTGCTCAGCGGCGAGCTTGGTAACCCCATACGGCGACACCGGTCTAGGGCGTGCATCCTCTCGCATTGGGATATCACCGGAATCGCCATAGACCGATGAGCTCGATGCGTAGACGAATCGCTCGAGCGGGATTGGCACGCATGCTTCCAAGAGGATCTGCGTTGCTTCAATATTGCTAGCTGTGTATATTCGGAAGTCTCGGCCCCAGCTTCTCCTAACGCCAGCTTGCGCAGCGAGGTGGAAGACGTGCGTGACCCCAGTCAACAGCTGTGGCCACTGAGCTCTTTGGATAGATGTTTCGACGAACTGAAACCGTTCCCGTTCCCGAAGCGGATCGAGGTTAACTTCCTTGAGTTCACGTGGGTAGTAATCGGTGAAGCAGTCGATCCCGAGTACGTTCGCGCCAATGTCAAGCAGCCGTTGGGTCAGATGTGATCCGATAAATCCAGCAACGCCCGTGACCAGAGCGTTCATTTCAAGACCTCGCGTATCTCTGGAGGCAACCGGAACGATCGTCCCTTACGATCGGCCACTGCGTGAACGATTGCACCTATAGCTAACACGACCCCGTCCGTCCGGCGCGGCACCTTATAGCAATACTCCACACGCACTGGTGAGAGAAGGGTACCCTGGGCAGTAATTTCCCGCTCATCGTCTTAGCGTACTGCACTTGGACATGAGACGCATGTGCCGACCGCGAAGCCTATCCGTTCTCTGGTAGGGAGACCTGCGTCCCTTTGGTTGCCGCTTCCCGGAGATCTTGTATCGCTGCCACCGGGTCAGCGCTACCGAAGATGGCCGACGCAGCCACCAGAATCTCGGCGCCCGCTCGGACCACCTCGGCAGCGTTGTCCGTTCGAATACCGCCGTCAATCTCGATCGGGGCCGGGTTGCCGGCTGCGTCGAGGATTGCCCGGACCTCCCTTACTTTTGACACGCTCTTTGGGATGAAAGCCTGACCCGCGAAGCCAGGATTCACGGACATAACCAATGCATAATCCAACAACGAGGCAACTGGTTGCAGCACACGGGCAGGAGTCGCAGGGTTTAAAACAGCACCCGCTTGAACCCCGAGCTCCTGGATCTTCGACAACGTTCGATGCAAGTGCGGCGAGGCCTCGACGTGAACCGAGATCATCGCGGCACCGGCCTCTGCAAAGGCGGCGATGTGGCGTTCAGGTTCGACAATCATTAGGTGCACGTCGAGAGCTACGCGGGTGATTTGATTCAGGGCGCGCACGACAGGTGTGCCGATAGTTAGATTGGGTACGAACTGGCCATCCATCACGTCCACATGGATGAGATCTGCACCACCGCGTTCGAGCGAGGCGATGGCGTCGGCGAGATGTGCGAAATCGGCTGAGAGAATCGACGGCGCAATCCGAAGTGTCACCGACTGACCTCGAGCGAGATCGATTCCCCGGCGGCGATTTGAAATCCTGCCGGCGGCGACTGACGAAGTGCGGTGCCTGTTGGTACCCCTGGGTACGGGTGATCGCCGACGACCGTTACACGAAACCCTTGCGTACGCAAAATCTCTGCGGCGGTCCAGCCGTTGACCCCGATGAGGTCTGGCATCACGTAGGTAAGGCCGCGCTCGCCACGATTGACCAGTAGCGACACTGTCTGACTACTACCCTCCGGCGGAGGTTCCTGCGCGACGACTGCGCCGGTAGGGTAGCGACCAGATCGGATTTCCGAGACACCCTCGAGCTGGAACGCGTTCTCTTCCAGGCGTCGCCGAGCGGCCGTTTCGGACTCACCGATCAACGTCGGCACAGAACCTGATGTTGTACCCGAGCTTAGCCAGAGCTTCACGCTCCGGCGTCGGCGTGTTTCCAGTCCAGCGCTCGGATCTTGTTCGGCAATTCGACCCGCAGGAATGCCAGGGTCTATTCGGCGGATAGGCTCGACGCGCGCTGTGAGCCCTGCATCAGCCAGCGTTGTCTCGGCCTCCTTGAGTGTCAAACCGGCGACATTGGGTACAGGTACCTCGCGGCTCTTGAGCGCCACCTGGAGACTGGTTATTGCAAATAGTCCGTAGGTCACTCCCAGGGCACCTACAAGTAACACGATCTTGCCCAGACGGAGCACCCACACCCGGAGCGAAAACGCGCTTTTCATTCGAATAACTAGTGTACTGCAACTCCTTATTTCTCACAATGTTCAGGGGATTTCCCTCTGCATGATCACGGCAAAGAACGACTCGAGCGCATGCTGGTCTGGCCGTGTTTCGAAGCGTCCTTTCGGCGTGAGCAGGGGGGCGAGTCGCCTCAGGGTGATGGGTGTTTCCGAGAAGTCGGGTCGCGACGCAAGCAGGCGGGCGATGACCTCGTCATTCTCGTCCGGTTCACTGGAACAGGTGGCGTAAACCAGGTGGCCGCCCGGACGCACGGCATCAGCTGCGTTGCGCAGCATAGCCGTCTGGGCCGCCGCGAATTGTGATAGTTGGTTGGGAGCACGGCACCATCGGATGTCTGGGTCACGCCGGATCGTCCCCAGTCCAGAGCAGGGTGCATCGACTAGGACCCAGTCGAACACGGGTGAAAATGGGGTTTGGCGTCTGAGGTCCAGACGGACGACATGTACGCAAGACACTCGGCATCTGGCGAGTGTCTCCGTGAGCAACGTAAGGCGGCGCGCTCGAAAGTCGGCAGCCACAATTATTCCACGATCCTGCATTGCTCCTGCGATGGTCACCGTTTTTCCGCCGGGTGACGCACAGGCATCGAGGACCAGTTGACCCGGTGTTGCGGTCACTAGTTCACCGATGAGCTGAGACGTTTCGTCCTGCACCAGAAATGATCCGTCGTTAGCTGTTGGGGTCGCCAGGGGATTACCGTCTGTGACGATCAACGTGTCTTGGCTCCAACTACCGGGCCGGGTTCTGACACCGTGGGCCTCGAGTCGGGTCGCGACGTCGCTGGGAGATGCCACCAGACGATTGACCCGTAACGTGATCGGCGCCAGCTCATTGTTGAATTGTGCCCACCGCTCGGCAGCTTCGAATCCATAGCGGTCGAGCCACCGCTCGACCAACCACCGTGGATGTGACAAAGTGACGCTGAGATAGTCGAGTGCCACCCGTCGATCCTCCTCGGTTTTGGTGGGGGTGGTGCGACACGGTGGCGGAGGCAGCGGTAGTTTGTCTCGGCGTGTCGCGATTGCCCGGAGCACTGCGTTCACGAGACCGCTTGCGCGCCGCTTTCCGGTTAGCCGTGTCAGCGCCACCGTGTCGTTGACGACTGCGTACTCCGGGACACGTTCCAGGTGAAGCAGTTGGTAAACGCCAGCGCGGAGCAGGTCGAGCACCTCGCCATCGAGCTGCGCGAGCGGTTTCGAGGTTACCTGCGCGAGCTGATGGTCGAGTGTGGCCTGCCACCGCAGAGTTCCAGCGGCGATATTTGATGCCAACGCACGATCGCGAGGGTCAACCAGATGTTGGCGTACACGTGTCAACGCCTGAGGCAAGTTGGCTCGGCCGGTGTGCACGTCACGAAGGACTTGATGAGCAGCTCGGCGCGCGGGCGTCGTCATGGCGGGGAGGATCCAAACACCGATCCTGGGTTGATGCGGTATCCGGCGAGAAACGCACGAGTTGGTAACGGGCGGCGGCCTTCCGCCTGGATCTCAAGAATGGACAAAACCGAACCAGCGCCCGCGGCGACCAGCAGGCGATCGCCAGACGACTCGAGCACTTCGCCGGGTATCGGTTCAGCAACGCCAGTTGGACGGAAGGGAATCTTTGCGACCACGACTCGCAGGATCAGGAAACGCACGGCTCCTAGATAGCTGTAGGCGTGTGGCCAGGGGTGCAACGCCCGCACCTGATCACACACCACGCGGGCCGGAGCAGCCCAATGAATGATCCCGTCGTCTTTGGTCAAGCGCGGGGCGAACGAGGCGTTCTGATGGTCCTGTTCCTCATCCACCACGGAGCCGTCATCAAGCTGCCGGATAACGTTAATCAGTAAGTCCGCACCAAGTTCGGCGAGCGCCAGTTCGATCTGCTCGCCGGTTTCGGCCGGTCCAATCGATCGCACAACCCTGCCGAGCATCGGGCCGGCATCCATTTCTCGAATGAGACGAATGAGCGTGATTCCGGTCTCTGATTCGCCAGCCATGATGGCGCGCTGGATCGGTGCGGCACCGCGGTACTTTGGTAGCAGTGAAGCGTGGACGTTGATCATGCCTAGACGCGGAATCGCCAAAAGCTGGTCCGTGAGAATCTTGCCGTAGGCAGCCACAACGCCTAGGTCTGGAGCCATCTTGGTTATTTGTTCAAGAAACGAAGAATCCTTCATCCGCTCGGGCTGTAGCACAGGAAGTGCAGCTGCGCGTGCACATGCCTTTACCGGCGATTCATGAACCTTGTGACCACGATTCCGCGGTCGATCGGGCCGGGTAACGACGGCCAGCACGGGATAGTCTGAGGCAATCAGACGTTCCAAGGTTGGAACCCCGAAAGCTGGTGTGCCGAAGAAAACTGCTTTCACCATTTGTCGGTTTGCTTTAGTTTGTTGATCTTTCGGATGATTATCTCTCGCTTGATTCCGCGCAACCGATCGAGAAACATGATGCCATCCAGATGGTCGAGCTCGTGCTGGAACACTCGTGCAAGAAGTCCTGAGCCATCTAACTCATGTCCCACACCGTCACGTCCCAGTCCACGGACGACTACACGCGCCGGCCGCGGGACGGTCGTGTTGAACCCGGGTATGCTTAAGCATCCTTCCTCTTCCTGCTGTAAACCGTCGCGTTCGACGAGTTTAGGGTTGATCATGACGATCAAGTCGTTGAGATTACGACCAGCTGAGAGATCAGCCACGAAAATCTGTAAGGGCACACCGATCTGAGGCGCGGCGAGACCGACGCCAGTCGCACCATACATTGTCTCGATCATGTCCTCGATGATCTTGTTGATCTCCTTTGTAATGTCGCGAACCTCGTCCGCTCGCTGATGTAGCATGTCGTTGCTGTAGCGTAGGATCGGCCGGATCATCGCGTCATTCTAAGCATATTACCTGTAGCCAGTGCTTGAGCCCTCCGAGGGGTACAGGTAGGAGAAACTGAATGTTCGAATTATCCGCCAGGCGTTCGACTGGCAGCCTGTCAACAGGGCGCTGGGGTGTTCGGCGGGGTAGCCAGCTTGAACGGCCTGTGAGTTGGCGCTAACGCGCGAGTAGGCACTAGCCTAGCTGATCTAGCGGCTGAAACTTGCTTAACAAATCTGGTGGCAGTTCAACTCCGCTTATTGTCCACCATTCGTCTTGTCGAGTGCGCAGACGATCCTGACCAATGGCATAATTGGCTCCAAGTTTCTCGAAAATGTTCACAGGAGAGGCTATGAACTGGTCTTTGTCGAAGTGCGGCTTGGCTCGAGGGGCATTGGTGGCCGCAATGCAGGAGGAGGTCTAGATGCTGCGTGCCCATCAAGTTGGCTCGGTGCTCACAGTCGGCCTTGCCGTGTTGTGCGTGATATTAAGCGAGGAGTTGAACGCTCAGTCTTCCACTAGTAATCCGTATCGCGCCAGCTTCGGGTGGGAGCACCTTCCAGAAGGGCGAGAAATGGGAACGGTTAGCGGAGTCTTTCCTGATCCAGGCGGACAGCACTTGTGGATCCTGGATCGGTGTGGAGGGAATCAATGCGCTGGAACCGATTTAGATCCAATAATGAAATTCGACCTTGAGGGGAATCTGGTAGATAGCTTCGGTGCAGGGCTCTTCGCGTTTCCTCACGGTTTCTTTTTGGATCACGAAGGATTCCTGTGGGTGACCGAGGGAGGACCGCATGGGGATAGCCGGGCGGCGCTTGGAGAGAGTATGGGAATGGGCCACCAAGTTCTTAAGCTCAACCAGCAAGGTGAGGTAGTGATGAGGTTAGGAGAGGCAGGAGTCTGGGGAGATGGTCCCAACCATTTCAATGGACCTTCGGGTGTCGTGATTGCTTCCAACGGGGACATCTGGGTGTCGGATGGGCATCGGAGCGGCAATAACCGTATTGTCAAGTTCTCGAGCTCCGGCACTTTTCTTTTTGAAGTTGGAGGCGGTGTCGGTGCCGAGAGTAAAGAGCCTGCTCGCTTCAGCGATCCGCACGATATCAAGATGGATTCCAGAGGTCGGATCTTTGTTGCGGATCGTGGGAACAGCCGGATCCAAGTTTTTAACCAGGAAGGTGCATTGCTATACATCTGGACGCACTATGGTAAGCCTAGCGGACTATTTATAGATCGCAACGACATTCTCTACGCGGGCGATGGTTTGTCAGGGTCGTTGCGTACCGGTCCTCCCGATCCATGGCGGAGCAACCTTGGATGGGAGAAGGGCATACGGATCGGCGATCTAAAGGTCGAACAGGCCTGGGTGACGCACTTTATTCCTCACCATGAGACGGATGTTGGAGCGGGAATTGAGTTCCTCGGCGTGGATTTTGACGGCAACATCTACGCTGGGGAAGTCAGCCGTCAGCGGCTGGTGAGGTACGTACCGTTCCGGTCACCAGAGGTCTGGGGAAACACCTCCGGTGGAAGCAAAGGGAGGTAGGAAGGTGCGTTTTGCGTGACTCTAAGGGGAGAAAGGACTTTCATGTGGTCGTCTAAACAGTTTAGGTGTAGCGTGCCGGGAGTTTAGAGACGAGTGCACCCGGGGTACAGTCTAGATTCACTAGTCATTCTGGTGCCGCTAAGTCATTGAAAAAGATGGTGCCGGAGGTCGGACTCGAACCGACACGAGGGGTGAACCTCACTGGATTTTGAGTCCAGCGCGTCTGCCAATTCCGCCACTCCGGCTTCTTGTTGACTGGGTGGGACTTACCGATCCTAGCAGATCCTCCTCGGAGGGCAGACTTGAAAGATTCTTGAAACTTTGACCAGTATCGAGACACCGGACCGCCTCTTTCAGGTTGTCGAGTCGCTGGCGGTCGTATCGCTCTGTGGTGACGATGCTCGCGTGTCCGAGCAGGTCCCGGACCTGCGAGAGCGGGACGCCGTGTTCGATCAGGCGGGAAGCATACTCGGCGCGAAGGTCATGAAACCGCACGTCGGAAAGGCCCGCGCGGCGTCTGGTGTTCTCCCACGCCGTGCGGAAGCTCTTGACCGACACGTCGCCGGGTCGGGCAAAGAGGGGAGCGGTCGCTGGCCGTCGTGCTCCCGCCGCGTCCGTGAGGAGCCACTCCACCACACCCTGCAGGCGGTTGGTCCCGATGGGTACCACGTAGCGCTTCTTGCCCTTCGCGTGTTCGCGTCGGACATGGATCACCTGCTGATCCGCATCAATATCCCCGCACTGTAGGCTGAGCAACGATCCGCGCCGGAGGCCGGTGTCCAAGGCGGCAATGATGAACAGTGCGAGAGCGGGACACCGTGCTTGTGTCTGGGAGTTGGCGTGGGCCAGAAGCGCTGCCTCTTCCTCGGGTGAGACGCGTCGGACCCGTCGATTGTCTTCACGCTCGAACGTGATGAGTGCCTGCGTGCCCCGGCGGAAGGGTGTCTCGCGGAGATACTCGCGACCGATCGCCCAGTTCATCATGTGGCGGAGCAGGGCGAGCGAGCGGTTGACGGTGGCGGGCTTGCGGCCGCGGGCCTTCAGGTCCTGGATCAAGTCCTCGATCTCCCCGACGCGGATGTCCCTCAGCCGGAGGTGGCCAAACCGCTTGCGGAGGAGACGGAGCCGGAATTCCACGGTGTCTTGCGAGCGGAGCTGACGGAGCTCGACGTAGCGTTCGATGTAGAGGTCGGCAAAAGCATCGAACGTCAGATTAGCTCCAGAGGGGGTGGACTCGAACCGCTCGCCGCGAATCGCGTCCTTCATGTCGTCCAACGCCGCGGCCGCGGCCTGCTTCGTGGAAATGGTGCGTCCCGTCCACTTCGTGAGACTGGCCCGGTGGAGGCGACGTTGGAACTGGAAGCTGCCCCACCACGCGTGCGCGCACCGGTCTCCCGTGCGCGCCCCCGATGTGTGCAGAGCTTGTAGAGTCCCATCCTTATCCCCTGGCCACGCCGCAAGTATGTACCTCGAGCCAAGCATCGATCCACTCGGGGCGCAGACGGATGGTGCGACGGCCGCCCACCTTCACGTGCTGGAGCTCTCCGCTCTCACACGCGCGGTAGATGGTGTCCGCGCTCAGGCTGGTGTAGTCCGCCGCCCCGCGAACCGTGAGCCACGGTGTGATATTGGCGGACAACCCTTCTGCCTCGGTTCGGTTAGCCGTTGCCGACATCAGGCCACCCTCGCCTCGTCCACCGCGGCCGCCAACTCGCCCGGAGTGTCCACCCCTGCGGCCAGGCACCACGCCAAGGCACATCTCGAACACCGGCCAAACCGGGACTCGGGGAGCTCGGTCCCGCAACTGAAGCACAACCCCTTCACGTAGGGCACGTTCGGCTTGAACAGGAACGACGGGATCGAGTCGGCGGGCGTGTCGGCACACTGCCGCTTGAAGGCCGCCAAGCGCTCCTGGACGCCCTCATCGCAGATCCGGACCAGGATGACGAGTGCGTCTCGATGTTGCTGAATCAACCGCTCGTGCTCCGCCGTGAGCCGCTCCACCGGCCAGACCCGGAGGCGGCCATCGACAACAGCCAGATCCAGACCGGCCTGCTCGAGGTCGCAGAGGACGGCCACGGCAGGGCTATTCAAGACGTTCTGGGTCATCGGCATGAGCTAGAATTCCCGAAATTGGGCCTCCCCAGGGTTTCCAAGTGCTACACCGTAACAATCCCTTGTATTCATTGGTTCAACTGCCGTTTTCGCAAGTGCTACAGACGGATCGGTGTAGCACTCTGTTTTTTCATGTTTAGGCCCGTCGTTATTGGATTTGTTACGTGTAGCACTCTGAAGGGGGTATCTGGCCCAAGAATCCTCAAACGTGGCGCGGCGATAGCTTCTCAGTACCTTGTCTCCGACCCGGATGTTGCCGCCCGGGACGATGTGGAATTGCCGCAGGAGGCGCGCCAGGCCGTGGGTCGTCAACGGCTTGTCCTGCTTCGACAAGGTCGCCCAAGGCCGATCGTCGAGGGCTACCAGGGCGGTCACGATGCTCGCCGACGACATCTCCTCCCCCTCGAAGACCTCCTGGATGTCCCACAGGAGCTGAACGCCAAGGGTGTCCTCGAGGTCGACACCCGCGAGTGATCGCGCGGCGGCCCGTGCTCGTGTGGACCACTCCCCGCCGAGGGCATCGCTTAGCGCGAGCAGCGGGCGCCAGTTGTCGACCGCCCGGTCGTGCAGCCCGGTCGGCACCTCCGGGTCGATGGCGGCGACCCCGGCTGCATGGTCCTTGGCCCAGCGCGCCATCTGCCGGCGCAGCGGATCGCAGACATCCGGGAGTTGGTCCAGACGGAGGCGCTCGACCCGCTCCCCGGCCGTCTTCCGCCGCATCTCGATCACGATGGCCCGGTCCATGAGGGTGTCCGGGAGCTCGCCGATCAGCGCGATGAACTTCGCACACCACGTCGAGAAAGTGGCCGGCTCGTGGTCATCCCCCACGGTGCGGATAACCATCGCGGTGCGCCTGGTGTGCCCGGCGTTGACGATTCCGCGCAGCTCCTCGTTGGCCTTCAGCCAGGTCTCGCCCTCATCGAGGAGGAGTGTTGGCTGATACTTCTCAACGGCTCGGAAGAGCGCCCGGGGCTGATGTTTGATGCGACCAAGGGGCGATGTGCCAATTCGGAGACCACGGTCAGGAGTGCCGACTTACCACACCGGCGGGTCTGGCTTTTCACAACAGCCAGCGGCGAGAGCCACCAGGTTTTCATCAAATACGTGTGCAGAATCCACAGGGCCAGCGCCACCGCGCCGTGCGTCGGCAGGACGATGAACCTCGTGATGGTGCTGATGACCGCGTCGAGGACAGCGCCCCCATTAACTGGATCTGGCCAGGGATCGACATCGGCCAGCAGGAGAGGTGTTCCTTGGTGAGTCTCAGGGGTGGTCGTCTCGACCTTGCGTACCGTAAATGCCGCATCGACGATTGCGGTGCCCGTCCGAATCTTCGTGGTCTTCAGTTGGGCAATGAGCGCATCGCGTACGAGGGCGACGCGCAGTCGGTCCGATCCCTGCAGCGCAACCGTCAACGTTCGGAGGCGTCCATCGAGCACGGCCCGATCAACGTTGGCGTCAAGGGCATGCAGCTCATGCTCGACGAGCAAGGCGTCACAACCGAGTGAGCTCTGGTCCGGTGGCGTCGTCTCGGTTCCGACTTCAAAGGTCGCCGTCTGCTGAATCAGCGACGTGAGCGCGGCCTTCGTGCCCCCACGTCTAGGTAGGCGCTCACGTCCTTCGCGCCACCTGGTAACGAGATCACCTTAACCGTCAGGCCGGCGGCGGCGCAGTCCTGCGCGACCGTCTGAGCGTGCGATTGGCCAGGCATGTCGGCATCGGGGCTCACGACGACGCGCTTGATACCGGCATCGACGAGGGGCTTCGTGTGAGCCGGCTTCCACTTCCCGGCACCGCCGGGATTGCACGTAGCGGGGAGGTGTAGCCCCCACAACCGGTCGGCGTCTTTTTCGCCTTCGACGACAATGACCACCTCGCGCCCCTGGAGCTCCTGTCGCCGATAGACGAGCGGTGCCACCCCGTGCGTGTTCCAGATCCAGCCACCGGTCCCATCGGGTCGACGATGTCGGAAGTCCTTCGGCGCGAAGCGCACTACCTGATACTGAAGATCGCCACGAACGTCACAATAGTCGTAGGTTTTGACGATGCGCCGTCCGCCGTCGCCGTTCTGCGGGAAGAGGTCGCGTGCCTCAAGGTGCGTGGCCGCGAGGATGGCATCGAACGAGCAGCCAGCGTGACATTTCAGGAGCCAGCGCCCGTCATCCGCGCGGCCGATCGAGAGGGAGGCGCGCTGGTCCTCATGCGCGGGACACTGTGCTGTCCAGCCGTCGCCGGACGGCTTCGCAGACGGAAAGGTAGCCAGCACGTCAAGCATGGGTGAACCCCGGCCAAAGTCGTCGCACAATCCGCGTGAGTGCCGCCTGGCGCTGCCAGGGCGAGCTGCGCGATTTGCCACTGGACTCTACTCTTCCTTTGTGTCATAAACAAGTCTAATATTATGAGTAGGACAATGCGTAAGACACAACCTGAGCCAACGTCGCTCCGACTCGGCGCCGAATGGCCACGCTTCAGTGCGTATGAGCTCCGGGACGGATGTATCCGTCCAACCGAGAACGCGCGACTGGAGCGCTACGACCCGTTGACTGAGCGGAGCGAGCGCGGCAAGCGTCCGTATGAAGATTTGGCTGAACTCATACGCCAAGGGCGATACACCGTCTCGTCGCGAGCGGTCACACCCAAGATCGAGGCGAGTGTCGTGTCGTGGTGCCAGCAGTACGGCTTACTGGGCGTACTCCTTCAGCGAGTCGACACGGTCGTCTTGCCAGTACAGACCACTCGGAGTAGGTCGAAAAAGGAGAGGTCAGTCTCTCAGGCGTGGTGCCACCGCACAAGGGAGGGATGGAATAAGAGCTCGGAAGGACTCATAGGAACGACGTCGCTTCCACACACGCGCGAGGTGGGAGTCATGCTGCACGGCCTGAACGATTCTGACATCGCCTGGGAACCGCTATCTCAGACATGGGGCACATTCTTTCCGTCCGTACCAGCTAAACAACGGCACACGTTCCAGTACCCACACCCGCACGACGCCGCATTCTGGAGGATCTACGAAGAACCGCTGGACGTATTTCTCGATGCCGCGGCCAGGGTGAGCTGGCTTCTCGCCACAATCGTCGGTGGTCCGGACACCATCAGTCAGAACAGAGTCACGAGTGACCCTCGTGCCGACTACGCGCTCGCGATCAGCGATCTCATTGCGTGCGCCAACGCTCAGTTGTCCCCTACACCGTCCACAACAGCCAGATTCAGTCTGCACCTCGTGGCGCCGACCTTGTTTGGATCGCTTGCGCTGACAGCGCTGCAAGACCTCGCCGGACAGGCGGAATTTCGTACGTGCGAGAAATGTGGCCGCCTGTTCGTGTCACGAGCCTACCAAACACGCTACTGCTCCACGAGGTGCCGGGCCACGATCAACAAGCGCACCTACCGAAAGAAACATCCAGCAGACAGCGCGGCCGGATAGCTCTTGCCATCACCAGACTCTCAACACAATCGTTCGCGTCGTCGTCATCACCCGTCAGCCCCCACCGGGTGTAGATGTCGAGAGTGCGACTTCGGTGAAACCGTGCGAGGACGGACCTGCTCTCCCTCAGAGGGACCGGATCGCCGAACAGTAGGTCTCCGAGCGTGTCTCCCGGAGGAAAGAGCTTGATCTATAGGAAGTTCAAAAACTCATTTCCTGGTGCGGTCAGGCCCGAGTCGGGCATCGTCGGCCGACGCGCGGTAAAGGGTGCAGCCGTCCCGGCGCCCTGATGCCTCCGGGGACGATCTTCGGCGGCTACGAAGCCCACGCGCAGCACCGGTTCCGGACGATCACCCGTCAAGAAATCCGATTTGTGACGAAGGACACGCGCTCCAAACGCACCGTCGAGACTACGTATGCCCCGGCCGAGTTCTTGGCCACGCTCGCCGATCACGTCCCCGACCGCTACCGGCACAACATTCGGTACTTCGGGCTCCTCGCGCCTCGCGTGAAGTGCCAGACACACGATGCGGTCTTCGCCCTGCTGTGGCAGGAACGGCTGGGAAAGCCGAGGCCACTGCGGTGGGCCACGTCGCTGCAGAGAAGCTTTGGCATCGACCCGCTCGTGGACCGCGACGGCCAGCGGATGCGCTGGACTCGTCGCGTGCCACCGGCTCTCGCCGGCCCCAAGGTGCCCGTGGAGACGGCTCTTGCTGCCGCCAGCTGACCCGCGACCTTCGCCGATCTGAACTGATTTGCTGCCCGCGCGCGAGAACGCCGCCCCCGCGGTCTCCGAACCGTCACCCTCCAGAGATTTGACGCCCCCCGGCCGGGCGGCTCGGCCCGCACACTGCGCGTAGGCTTCGTAGCCGCCGAAGATCGTCCCCGGAGGCATCAGGGCGCCGGGACGGCTGCACCCTTTACCGCGCGTCGGCCGACGATGCCCGACTCGGGCCTGACCGCACCAGGAAATGAGTTTTTGAACTTCCTATGGATTCAAGTCGTTGTGTCTAGCCAATGAACCCCATCAACTTCTCAGCCAGCGGATAAAGATTCACTGTGTCCTGCTTGTTGTAAGCCAGCAACAGGTTTAGCGCGCGCTGATCGCGATGGGTCTCGTACCTCTGCCACAGTCGGCCCGCACCGCCTTTCTTCACATCACCGTCCAACCGGTCTATGCCAAACGTCGCCTTTAATGTCTTCAATCCCGTATTCATCCCCAGCTTCTTCGACAGAATGTAGAGGTCTAGCACCTGCTTGTCCGGAGGAAACACGCCCGGGAACTCTTTCTCGATGGCTGGAAGGTCGTAAACCAGACCGTTGTATGAGATGAACAATTTGTGCCCTTGAAACGCTCGTCTCAGATTCTCACCGGTCAGATTCTGACCTCTGACGAAGTGGTTGCACTCCACCAACCCATCGCGAGGCTCGCTCCTCCATCCAACTACGGCGATGGGTCCGTTGAATCGTGTCCGTTCGATGTCGACACAGACGGCTCGGCTCTTCAACTCCGCGTAGAGCTGTTTCCAGTAGAGAAGTGGTGTACTCATGACTTCTGTGTCAGGTACGAACTGGTATAAGAAGCTTTCGGAGTAATTTGAGGATCGCCTAGCAGCCCGTGGTGGAAGTGCTCATTCGTAGATCGATCGTGATGTGCTCGTGACGCCGCGTCGCCGGGTCGTCGAACGACGCACCCGGCGGATCGGATGACCAGTGGTGCAACAAAGAACCCCCGAGGCCGCGCAGGCGGTCGATAAGAGCGCTGATCACGGCCGCCGTGCGCCCTTGCAGGCTCCGTGGCGTGCCGACGCCGGTCAGGTGGCGCATGAGCAACCCGAGATTGAAGCCACCGACCTGCACTAGCACGCGCTTGAGGATGTTGGGGTGCCCGCGGATGCGCCGCCGATTGCGATAGACGGCCGCGCGGGCTGCGGGCTTGCCGCGCCACTGCCGCCGCCCCCGCGCCGGCTCCGAGACATACGCCCGCACGCCGACGGCCTCAAGATCGACCAGCGTCTGGTTACTGTGATACCCCTTGTCCGCGACCAACTCGCGCACCGCGTCGGCGGCGGGCCGGACGGTTTCGATCTGCGCCGCGGCGGTGATCACCGTCTCAACCAGCGTGGTCGTGTCCCCGGCATCCGCGGGCTGCACCGTCACGCCCACAATCACGCCCGTGTCCAGATCCACCGCGTGCTCCGCCTTGTGGGCCAGATGCGTCCGACCGTCCTTCATTTTCGTGATCCGAGCGTCCGGATCCTGCGGGTGGGTCCAGTCGTCGTTGGACCCTTTCTTCGTCCGTTTCCGATCCAGGCGTGCCAAGTCCGCCCGCGTGGGCGTCGCGATGCCCGAGGCCTGCGCCAGCCGGGTCAGAAACGCCTCGTAGCTCTCGCCCGTGTCGCGCCGTACGATACTCCGCAAGGCCGCATTAGCTTCGAGGGTGGTGGCATCGATCCCGATCGTCTGCCCCGTGACCAAGCCGGCGTCGGCCACCTGCTGCAAGATCCAGGTGAACACCGCCTGGTGCGTCTCCAGATCGATCAGCCGCCGTGTGCGCGAGAGCGTCGAGTGGTCGGGGGCGGGGTCGTGCAACTCCAGATGCAAGAAGCTGCGCACACTCAACGAGTCCGCCGCGCGCCAGGCGATCGCCCGCTCCGAGTCCAGGCCTTCGAAGTAGCCAAGCAGCAGCAGCCGGAAGTACCGCCCCGGCGCCAGGCTCGGGCGGCCCATCACCGGCGCGTAGAACGTGGCGCACGCCCCCTCGACGAAGGCGTCGAACCCGGCGTCGTCGAGCACGCAATTCAGCCGCTGGTAAAACGGGTGCGCCGCGCTCCGCGGCAGATCCGTCGTAGCGACCCACATCGTCGACTGCCGCATCGTACGGCGGCGTGTACCCATGGCCATGCACGACAGTGTAGGACGAGAGATCGATCGCGTCGATCCCTAATCGGAGTGAATTCGACTTTCACCACGGGCTGCTAGACGTTGGTGACCGCCGCGGATCCCACCAGCAGAGCACGGTTCTGAAGGGAACGAATGCCGTTCTTCTGGTCCTGACACTGATTCTGCTTATTGCTGGCTTTCCGTTACACTTGGCGGGATCTTCAACGCCGACGGGAGCCTCCAATGATCCGCTACTGCCGTTTGCCGTTCTCCGCGTTGGCCGCCGGTGTGCTGGCCCTGGGCCTGGCGGCGCCCGTGTCGGCGCAGGACGCCTCGGACGAGCTGCCCGAGCATCCGGTCATCAAGCCCATGAAAGGCGCGACGCTACTTGCGGGTTCGTCGCGCGTGGACGACTTCGGCCAACTGCTGGTGCGGTACCGCCTGGACGGGAAGACGGTCGACGAGACGGCGGAGGGCAAGTTCTGGCATCTCGAGTAACAGCTCGAGGATCGCGGCACGAGTCGTAACGAGATCATGGCGAACTACGCCGCCGAAGTGGAGCGCGTGGGCGGCGAGGTCCTCGACAGAAGCGGGACACGGCTGCGCTTTCGATCGTGAGCCGCGGCGGCGGCACGACCTGGGCCATCATGGACACGCGTTCGAACGGCGCGTACGAGCTCGAGATCGTCGATGAGGCCGGACTCGACCTGAGCCTCGAGTTCGACGCCGCCGCCATGTTCGATGCCCTCACCCGCGACGGCAGCCTGGCCATCTACGGCATTCTGTTCGACACCAATCGGGCGGACCTGCGGCCAGACAGCGGAGAGGTGATCGATACGGTAGCCGAGGTGCTCAAGGCAAACCCGGACTTGCGCATCGAAATACAGGGCCACACCGACTCAACCGGGGCAGCCGAGCGCAACCGCCAGCTGTCGCTCGAGCGGGCGCAATCCGTGGCCGCGGCGCTGGGCCTCTACGGCGTGGAGACGAACCGGCTCGTGCCGCGCGGGTTCGGCCCGGACCAGCCCGTCGCCGACAACGCCGACGAGCAGGGCCGGCAGCAGAACCGCCGCGTGGAATTGGTGCGCATCGAGTAGCAACTTCGCGCCGCGACAGCACCACGAGCTTCGGCCAGTGGAATATCCACGTGGACCGCAGATCGGCGTTTATCGAGGGAAATCTTAGACGCCGTTGACCGCCCAACGGATGGCATTTAGCTGCGGGGGATTCAACGATACGGTGCGGGCCAGCGCCTACCATAGCTCACCCGTCGGTTGCGGGCAACCTGCTCTTGGGTCAGCCTGGGTAACTGCGTCTATCGGTGAGTAAGGCCGCACACCGAACCGTGAAGGTGAAGGTCGAGGTTGGCCACTAGAGTGGGAAATAATCTTCAAGGGTAATATCCTTCGGGCTGTATCCAATTCCGGCCAAGGATCTTTGAGCGATCTCTTCTGCGGTTCAACGATAAGTGATCCGTACTTCTGGTTTCCTTGGGCTCCGCTAGCGAGCTGAGCGTCCGGCACCACGCCGACGTCCCACACCAGCGTTAAGGATCCTGATCCGGGCGGCGAAAATGGAAATCCCGGTCAGATGGTCCTGGCCTAGCCAGGGGACGCTGATCATGACCATTCACTTGCTGGGGACGGAGAGAATGACATCCCGGACGGCCAGGCGCCGGCCATGGGCCATTCCGGTGGATTGAAGGGCCACATCCTGGCCGGCGCAGGTGAACGTGAGCGTTATGCCGACAGAGAGACGCTATCGGAAAGTGATCGATGGAGATTGTCTGGATAGACTTTCTTGTCACGCCGCTGGTCGGCGCGCTCGTTGGCTTTGGGGTCTGGTATTTCCAGTCTCGCCTTGAGGCGCTGCGGCGCGAACAGGAGCGCCTTCACGACGACCGGGGTGACCGGTAGAGTAGCCTGGGGCCATCAATCGGGTGTTTGCTGACCCCAGCCCGAGACAGCGACCAGGGTCAGAATGTGGTGCGAATGTGGGCGAAAGTCAGGCTGGATTCGCAGGGGGTTGTTGAACCCGCTTGCGCCACCGCTTCAGTGTGCTGCGGGAGACGCCGAGGCGCACTGCACCCTCACTGAGAGACAGCCCACACACCGCTGCCAGCCGATCTGTTGGCACGTCGGAGGAGAGACTGGCCGACCGAGTCTCTTGCCTTGTCGTCTCGCCCGCGCCAGGCCCGCCTGAACGCGCTCCGAGATACGTTCCCGCTCAAATTGCGCCAGCGCCGCAAGGATGCCCACCTGTAAGCGTCCTGCAGGTGTCCCGAAGTCGATCCCTTCGTTGAGACTGACGAAGCTGACCCCGATCGCTTGCAGCTCGTCGAGCAGCGTCACCAGGTGTCGGAGACTGCGCCCCAGCCTATCGAGTCGCCACACAGCGACGCAGTCCAGTTTGCGCTGGCGGGCGTCCTTCAGGAGCTGGTCGAGAGCAGGCCGACTGTCGCGAGCACCGCTCACGCCGCGGTCGACATACTCCCGTGCGTCCCAGCCTCGTGCCGAGATGTACGGTCGCAGCTCCGCGAGCTGGTTCTCGGGTTCCTGCTCGAGAGTTGAAACGCGGGCGTAGAGTGCGACTCTCATGTGGCCTCCGTGGCGGAGGCCGGTGGATGGGCAGCTAGAATAGCGCAGCCCTATCGACCGGCACTGACGGTTGACGGGTTAGGGGCGCTTGCGGGTGGCCGCCCGCTTGCGTCCCGTTTTCTTCATGGCCCCCTTCGCGTCCAACCACATCCTGATCGCCCGCCGAACCTGCTCCGAAAGCGGCACGCCGTCTCGTTCCTTGACGGCGTCCATGCCTTCAATGAGTGCTTCGTCGATCCGAAAAGTCCTGGCCTTAGTGGGAGTCATGAAATGCAACCACTCTATTTCATGTTATTTCATCAGCAATGTCAAGCCGCCCGTGCCGCTTCGCCGATCCTGACGACGAGGCAGGAACCACGTCAGATCCGCCGTGCGTTGGCCGGGGCTCGCGATGCCTGACATCCTGGCGGCGCTCGACGCGCTCGACCGCGGCGAATGGAGGACACCGGCCGGAGAGTGCAACAGCGGTGCCGGTTAGAACTCCGCGGATGTTGGCGGCTGCCCTCCTGAGCGTGGCAGTTCCTGTACGATCCACTGATGGCCGTCGTGGCACACAACGCGTACCCGGCTGGACGAAATCCTGGCGGCCTCACCCCAGCGTTGAACGCCCTACCAGTCAGGCGGTAGCGTGGGGTTTTCTTCGCCCGTCGCCGTGACTCTTGGAGGGACTGGCATGACGGTTCACCACGCACGCGTCATTGCCCTGGCTGTCGTCCTGGTCGGCATCAGTGCGCTCATTCTCAGTCCCTCGGTTCGCGCACAGCAGCCGGTCAGCGAACTGCCGCTCGACGAGTTGCGTGCGCGGGCTGAGCAGGGCGACGTGGACGCGCAATTCAACCTGGGGGAATTGTTCAACATCGGCCAGGAGGGCCTGCTGCAAGACTTTGCCGAGGGCCGCCCGATGGTATCGCCTCGCGGCCGACCAGGGCCACGCAGACGCGCAGGAGAGCCTGGGATGGATGTATCGGATCGGGCTTTTCGGGCGGCATGACGTGGCCGAGGCGGCCCGATGGTATCGGCTGGCGGCCGACCAGGGCCACGCGACCGCTCAGTCCAGCCTGGGATGGATGTATCGGATCGGGCTTTTCGGGCGGCATGACGTGGCCGAGGCGGCCCGATGGTATCGGCTGGCGGCCGACCAGGGCCACGCGACCGCTCAGTCCAGCCTGGGATGGATGCACTATTACGGCCGGGGTGTGCCGCAGGACTATACGGAGGCCGTTCGCTGGTATCGGCTCGCGGCTGACCAGGGGCGCGCCGGCGCACAAGTCGACCTTGGGGACATGTATCACGCCGGCCTGGGCGTCCCGCAGGACGTGGCCGAGGCGGCCCGGTGGTATCGGTTGGCGGCCGACCAGGGTCACTTCGAGGCGCCATTCAACCTCGGGCGCCTGTTGTATAGCACTGGCCAAGGCGTGCCGCAGGACGCGGCCGAAGCCGTCCGGTGGTATCGGTCATTTGCCGACCAGGGAAGCGTCGAGGCGCAATTCAACCTCGGGTCCATGTACGCCACCGGCTGGATGGTCCCGCAGGACTATTCCGAAGCGGCCCGATGGCATCGGCTCGCGGCTGACCAGGGGCACGCCGGCGCACAAGTCGATCTTGGGGAGTATTACCGCGCCGGCCTGGGCGTCCCGCAGGATTATGCCGAAGCCGTGCGGTGGTATCGCCTCGCAGCCGACCAGGGGTACGGCCCCGCGCAGACCAACTTGGGGAACATGTACTACACCGGACGTGGTGTCCCGCAAGACTATGCGGAGGCGGTCCGGTGGTTCCGGCTCGCGGCCGACGAGGGCTTCGCCCTCGCACAGGCCAGGCTCGGGCTCATGTACGACAGCGGCGAGGGCGTCCTGCAGGACTACGTGGAAGCGCACATGTGGTACAACCTCGCCGCCGCGCAGCAAACCGGCGAAGACCGCGACCTGACCGTGAGTCTCCGGGATGCCGTTGCAGCGCACATGACCGCTGACCAGATCGCCGACGCCCAACGCCGTGCGCGGGTGTGGCAGCCGACGCCCGAGTCGTGAGGCGCTGGCCGCCACAGAACCGGGGGTGTCAGGACGCGGCCTCGGCCTAGCCGCCGTCCTGATCGTCACGCTTCTTCCGTGTTAAAACCACGGCCTCTGGCCGTGCGACCTGAAGAGCTTCGAGCAATCCGGCGTGTACGTGTTCTGGAAAGGTTCGTCGAGTGACGAAACGATCTGGGAGTTGCACACACCCATCGGAACGGCGGCTGTGGCGATCCATCAGAATCTCTCCACGAACCTCGGTGCCCGTGTCGACGTGGGTTGTCCGTCCGGTCGGCTCGGGCGTTTATCGCGCGTAATGCGCGCGGGTCCCGCCAGAACGTACGTAGCTGGACGGCACCGACCGTGACTCCTGCGGGCGGGAGAGCCTTCGTTTACCTAGGCCATCTCCATCACAGGAATGATCTCAATGGTTGCGTCCATCATCGTCAAGTGAGGACAAGTCTTGGAGAGATTTTGGATGGCCTTCATGCTCTTGCCTTCCAAGACGCAATACCCGCCCACAAAGCTGGAGTGATTGCCCGCGCGTTTCTCCTTTATCTCCCTAGCTTTCCCAACCAGTTGCGTCGCGGCGGAACTCTGCACGGGGGCGCCATCCCTCAGAGCACCGGACTTGACTAACTTCTCCATGTACTGGCCCCATTTCTTGAAGAGGGTTTCGTTTTCCCTGGGCGAAAGCTTCTTGGCGTCTCCGCCTCGATACAAGACGAGGAATGTCGACATGATGAATCTCCTTTGGAAGTTGGCTGTTCAGTATAACGGACGCTATTTAACGTGACGACGTGTCCCCCCATCCACTGAGCGATCCGTTGACTGATTGGTGATCACGATTACATTTAAGGCGCGTCTATGCCGATTGTGGCCGTTCTGGTGGTTCACACCGTTACACGGTTCCACGCCTGCCGTACGCCGATCTGCTCCTGATACCCAAAGGCACCGTAGTGGCTTGAAGGATGTCCTAATACGCGACCCTGACAGTGAGGCACAGCAGCGGACAAACGCCCACGGCTCCCGTCGTTCTGATTGGCCCCGCCGACCGTACGTCGCAGTTGAAAACGCGTATCACGACAGACGCGGACGTGGTGGAATTCGCCGATACCGACACGGACAAGGCCGTGCAAGCCATCATCGCCGAGCGACCGTCAGTGGTGATTCTTGAGCGTGAGTTCGCCACGTCGGTGCTCGGTTCGGCATTCATTGGCCGGGTCATGTTGCGATGGTCGCAACATTTGGGAGAACAGAATCTGCGCACTGATCCGAGACATGTCGACGACCGTCGCGGGATCGCCGTCAACGTGGATCACGACACCCATGTGCACACGACCCGCTGTACCCGGTGATCCCCGCAACGCCCAGACCTGACCGGGAGCGCTTGCTCAAGACGCATCGCTACTCTCCTCCCCTGTGGGCTACTGCCACACCCCCACCGGGCGATACGGTGCCTCGGGCACCGCCTCGGGCTGTGGCACCTTGTGACGCACCGCCAACCCGCGGAAGGCATCCGCCCCGTGACTCGACCAGTCATGCAGCGGCTTGTCCGTGAACTCCTGGAGTCGCTCGTTGTACCTCTTCCGATAGAACGTCAGCGCCTCGAGACCCGCCCGGCACTTCTCCTCGTCGAACCAGCACCGCGGCAGGAGCAGTCGTGCCGCGTCAATCCCGTCGGCGACGCCGATGTCCCGCACGATCCGAAAGCGAATCCCGTGACTCCTCGCCGTCTCGAGCCGGCTCTTGCCCGTGCCGAGCTCGCGCACCCGGATGTCATGCGGCGCCCAGTGCTCCCCGTAGACGTAGTCCCGCTCCTTGAGCACCCGGGCGTAGTGCGGGAGGCCCTCGCCGCTGTGCTCGTAGTAGTCGATCAGGCGCACCTCACCCGAGCGGAGGGACTGGCTGAACCAGATCGCCATCGCGTCGCCGATCCCGAGGTCCCAGTCGGTGTCGACGGGCAGCGCTGGGTCATAGGGCACCCGTTGTGATCCGCCCGTCCTTCCGGGCCGCGGCAAGCACCGTGGTGTAGTAGGCCCCCTTGATCGCCGCATCGCTGGACAGGTACCACTCCTGATCGAACTCCTCCTGCGTCATCAGGCCCTTGGCGATCAGTTGCCGGTCGTCCTCCATTGCCTGGCTGAGCATCAGCGTCGCCGCGTCCTCTTCGGTCCGGAGCGACTCGTCGATGTCCTGCCACAGCGCGAACCAGTCCGGGGGCATCCTTGGCCGCCTCGTAGGTCCGGTAGAGCTGGTTCCGGCCCTTGATGGCGCCGGCGAAGATGGCGTAGCCCAAGTGGTCGGCCAGCGCCTTCGAGATGACCTCCGAGAAGACGTTCGGCGGGTGCATCCCGTACTCGTCGAACGAGACGCCCGAGAACGCCGGGCCGCGGAGTCGGTCGGGCTTGTCCGCCCCGAAGAGTTGCAGCTTGCTCCCGTTGGGGTAGTCGATGCGGAGCTCGGCCTCGTTGAAGGTCACGCCAGGAATCGGGTTGGCGAAGTACTTGGCCATGTCCCAGGTTGTCAGCTTCGCCTGGCGGTACGTCGGCAGGATGTGGGCGTAGAACCGGCCTCGACACAGGTCGTCCAGGCCCGCGTCCGTCACGGCCGGCTTCAGCGACCGGAGGCGGCGGCGCTCCCAGGCGTCGTTCATCGCGGCGAACTGGTGGTAGTTGATGACGCCCGTTGTCTTGCCGGCCCGGCGGTGGAGCACGAGCACCAGCCACCGTTTCTGTGAATTGTGAAACGGTCGCGCCCAGACGCGCGGGTCGTAGGGAATGACCGTGGGGGGCATTACGACGTCGGGTTATGACCGAGCCAGGTGACCTCGAGACTACCCTGGATCGTGCTGTTGATGTCCGACCGGTCGCGATACGTCTCCGGGCGCCGGGCCTTCAACAAGAAGATCAGGAGCGTGTCGGAGTATTCGCGGATCTCACCGCACGCTTTCCCTTGGTAAAACACCGGTTTCAGCGTCCCCTTCGACGCGCGCCGGATCGCCTCCTGCTCGAGCGTCTCCGTGACGGTTTCCTCGAGGTCCTCGAACTGCGTCTGGTAGTTCGGGTCGGCCTTGAGCCAGTTGTAGTGGGTTTTTCGGCTCACCCCGGCCTTCTGGGCTGCCTTGGTGATCATGCAGAGCTCGCGGAACGCCTGGAGGAACGCGGCTTGTTTCTCCCCTTTTTTATAGTGTGTAAGTGTGTGTGTAGGCTTTCGCCGACGCACGGGCGCCCTGTCGCTCTTGTGTCCGTTCTTCGCGGCCTGCTTCTTCGCCATCGGCTCTCGATCAGCGTAGCACGCTGATCGCCGGTGCGAGTTCCCCCAGCTTTCCGCGCGCGACCGGGTCCTGTCTCTCGTAAGCGAGGCGTGGGCAGTCACCCGCAGCAGCAGACTTGAAAGATTCTTGAAACTCTGCACCCGAAAGGTGCCATTCTGGGTCGACACCACCCAAAGGTGAGATCAGTTCACGCCAGCAAACACATGGACAACCAAGACCGCCCAACACCGCCCAATAGTCACGACCGGATTTTGAGTCCAGCGCGTCTGCCAATTTCGCCACTCCGGCTTCTTGTTAGAACACCGCATTCCATCTACTGGTTCCAACTGCCATCACCCACGTCAACAGAGCGCAGCTTGTCAATATTAAATCTAGAAAGCCGTCCATTGGTGTCTAGATTGTTCCGTCGACAACCATTCCATCCTCTTTCCTTGAAGATTTTCCGACTAGCTTTCTCTGATTACCTCATCCGTGCGACGTGCTGATACCGGACGATGACGTACTGGCACCTTGGGTCAGAATGGCACAACAAAGTTCTGCTTACGGCTGTTCCTGTGAAGATGACGGTTGGCCCGTAAGGCCGTGTTGTCGAAGGAATCGATGAAGCTTTTTAAAGATCTCAGCCGTTTCCTCAAGACTGAATCTGCCATGACCACCACCGGATACCGTGTGGAACTCGTTTGATACCCCAGCTTGGTCGAGCGCAGCATGGAATCGAACGGCGTGCTGATATGGAACCGATGGATCCGCGTCGCCATGAATCGTAAAGATCGGCGGCAGCTCTTTTCGAACGTACGTCATCGGCGACAGGATGTGGGCAATATCGATTCGGTTCAGTAAGCTGCCCATCCATTCCACAGCATATGACTTCATGTTCGGTCCCTCGAGAAGGTCACCGACGTCGGTGATACCGTACCAATTGATCATCGCCGCAACCTGAAGCTTCTCAGTCCCCGGACACTGACGGTCGAGGCCGGCCGACGCGGGGATCATGCCGGTCGTCAGTGTCAGGTGCCCACCGGCCGAATGGCCGGTTAGGACGATACGGGAAGTGTCGAAGTTGTGCTCATCAGCGTTACGAATGACCCAGCGCAAGGCGCACAAACAATCCTCGACTGCCGCCGGTGCGAGTGACACTGGGCCCAGACGATACTGAACGTTGACGACCGCCCAACCCATTTGGAGATATGGCAGCAGCCGAAGGACGTTGCTCTCCTTGTTTCCGCGAACCCAGCCGCCGCCATGCATATACATAAGCACGGGTGTCTGGCCGCTCGCGTTTGTCGGTAGGTAGAGGTCTAGCTTGTTTTCGCGGTTATTCGCCGTGAGGTACAAAACGTTTGGCACCACGCGGTACTCATTGGACACGTGGGCTACCCAGGCTGCCGTCTTGTCCAACTGAGCCTGTGCGGCAGAGGGCATTGCCATCAGCGCGGCAAGAAATCCGAGTGTTACGAATGTGAAAGACCGTTTGGACATGTCGCCTCCTTCGGTGTGGTTACCACGCAAGGCCAAGCTTGTTTCATCTGCATAGTATAGTCAGCGGCATCGTGTAAATAGCTGAACGACCCACGGATGGTAGTCTGATCGAACTCGCTACACTGTTCGAAGCGGCCGGAAGAACGTTCGCAAATCCTCAACCAGCACCTCAGGTTCCTCGATGGCTGGGAAATGACCACCAGAGTCGAACACCGACCAGTGAGTGATGTTGGAGGGAAGCTCGTCGAGGAACGATCGAGGGGGGCGCGAACGAGCTGGTATTCCAACGAATTCAGCGTATCCCTGTGGCACACGCAACGCACCACGTGGCCGCGTCCGTCTCCGTGAGCTTCCCAAACCGTTCGCATGGTAATAGCGAACGCTCGTTCCAATAGTTCGCGTGTGCCAGTAGATCGAAACCAGCGTCAGCATCTGGTCTTTATTGAACCGTGATTCTACGTCACCATTGCAATCACTCCACGACCGGAGTTTCTCGATGATCCACGCAGCGAGGCCGACCGGAGAATCGGTCAGTCCATAGGCTAGCGTTTGCGGTTTCGTGCCCTGGATGTGTTGATAGCCCGTTTCGTCGATCGACCAGAGTTCGGCACGAGCATGGTACTCGCGTTCTTCGTCGGTTTCCGGATTGCGTTGCTTGCGTGGTGGAGCGCCAGGTGTGTGAATACCGATAAGGCGGTCCGGGAACTGCGCACCAAGCTCGCGCGTGACGCCAGCACCCCAGTCACTGCCATATGCGCCGAATCGTTGGTAACCAAGTTGGTCCATTAAGGCTAACCAGAGTTCTGCGGTCCGTGCCACGTCAGTCCCCTCCGCTGGCACGCCCGAAAAGCCGAAGCCTGGGATCGACGGCACAACCACGTCAAATGAATCAACCGTTTCTCCTCCGTAGGTCTCTGGATCACTCAGCGCTCGTACCGATGGAAGCATTTCCCAGATGGTTCCTGGCCAGCCATGGGTCATCACGAGGGGGAGCGAGGATGCCCCATGGCCTTTCTGATGAACGAAATGTACGAGTTGTCCCTGGATCGTCGTCGTATAGTGGTTGAAAGCGTTGAGCTCAGCCTCGTGCACGCGCCAGTTGTAGTGGTCCCTCCAGTACGAGATCAACTCTTCCAGGTAATCACGGTCTGTTCCATAAGCCCACGATTCACCGGGTGCGTCGCCTGGCCAGCGGGTCATTGCCAGCCGGCGGCGAAGATCTTCGAGTTCGTCGTCGTTGACGTGAATCTCAAAGGGGGTAATACCTGATTGGATGATCCCAGCTGCATGCACTGCGGGTTCCGCACACCAAGGCATCGCACCAGTGGACGCCACGGTTGTTCCCGCGCTGGCGGCGCTCATCAGCTTCAAGAGCGTGCGGCGGTCGATCTTGCCATCTTTTTTTATCATCGATGCAGTCCTCCTTTAAGCATCTAATCAAATTCTGGTACATAGCCCTGCGACTCATTCGACCGGAACGAGGTGTTTCAACCTCTTGAACTAGTTCTGGACAAGGACGATCTACACCGGACTAAATCGGAGCGGGACAGGGGATCGATGTCAACATTGCGCCGACAGAGCTAGAACTCTTCAGTTAAAAAAACTTTCGGCGCGTGGGCCCACCACTGGCGTTCGGGATTGCGTCAGCCGCATGCCCGGTTCTGGCGGCCGCATCCTTGCAAATCGCTCGATGGCCCGCTCGACGATACGCTGTCTAGCCTCCTCGTTCGGCTCCAGAGTCCAGACACCCCACTCTCCGGTGCCGCCGAGCGCGATACCGTCAGAGCGAGGCATACAGTCGTACTGATAGTTAACCTCAGGCTGTGGGACCAGATGCGTCAGTTGCCCTTTTACCGGCATCACTTCCTCGTCGTTGAAAAGGTCCAGTGAGCCAAGGCCCGTGCAATTAATGATGACCGACTCACTGACGCTCATCAGATCGCGCGGCGTGTCGAACTTGCGGATGACGGTGCGGCCGCCCAGCAGGTGGAATTCTCTCACCAGGGCGTCGAGATAGATTGATGGTTCGATCCTGATCGACGAGCGACGAGAAGCGTAGGGCGTATGGAACGGATGTTCGCCTGGATAGAGAATCTCGCGGTCTGATCGCACGTAGGGGGGCAGTTCTATCGGAACTTCAGGATCATCTTCCTCCACCAGGCTGCCGTCGCTCTGTCTGGCATTTTCCTCCACTTTCTCCGCGTTTTCCATCGAAGGGAGTACCTCCATCGTGCTATAGCTGTCCAGCCAAGAGATTCCGTAGTGCGGACCAACGAGGAGTTGTAGCTGTCGGTAAGCGATAGTCACTGCGCTGTTGAACTGTTCCTGCCACGCCGCTGTGTGTGGACCGGAGACGAGCCTAGAAGTCGGCGAGAAGGTCGCATATGCCATATTCGAGGTGGTATCAGGTGGCACCGCCATTGCGTAGATCGTTACGTCGAAACCACGTCGCTGTAGTTGTCTCGCCGCGGCCAAACCGAGAGCGCCGGATCCAAGGACGGCCGCCCGTCGATCACCCTGCTTCAGTGCCAGGTCAGCGGCCAGCGCCCCGGTTCCCCAGGAAAGAGAGATGCCACTCCCGCCATGCCCATAGTTGTGAACCACGGTTTTCGCGTCGAACTTCTCAGCCTTCAGGAGGAATCCGGGCCGGCGGTGCGGGCGCAAGCCAACTGTGGTCCTGATGACACGACCCCAGGAAGCCCTGATCGGCGAGAGGACTATCGGCGGGCGAGTTCGGCGGCTGGTGACCCTCGCCGGTTGTGATGCCCTGGCTGCACAACCACTTAGGCCAAGACCGAGTGCCGCCATACTGCCGGTTTTGAGTAGAGTTCGTCGATGCATGAGATCTCCCTACGGCTTATGATACCTGGCGTACAGTATTTGCGATCACCTTTCGGGATTCGGTTCAGGCACTGTGCGCGGCGCTATTTTCCCATCCTGACCTGAAAGATTTGGCGGGCACTCCGGTTGGAGTCGGTCGGCCGTGTCACGGTATCATGCACCACACTCTTACTAGACTGGTGATTTAATACCAAGGAGTAGTTAGATGCGAAACCTACTGGGAGTTTTCACTTTAGTGGCCCTGGCCATTCCACTTGCTCTGACGGCTCAAACCGGAGGCGTGACAGCCGATGGCTGGGAGTCAAGACTTGATCGGGGCACCGATGCCGATAGCGTACTTCACTTCAGGACGATGGGGTCTGGGGTCCACGCGTCGACGGCTGGTCGCGGTGGCGCTATCTTCTGGCAGCCGGACAGCATGGGGAAGGGAAATTTCACCATCAGCGCGTCCTTCACGCAGACCGAACCCTCGGGTCACCCGAACTCCTACGGGTTGTTCTGGGGCGGCTCCGATCTAGCCGAGCCCAACCAGCAGTACTCGTATTTCATGATCCGCCAAGGTGGCATGTTTCTTCTCAAGAAGCGGATGGGTAGTGACACACCAACGGTCATCGATTGGACTGCCCACGACGCCATCAACGACCTCGATGCGGACGGGCGGTCGACGAACGCACTTGCAGTGGAGGTCGGGAGCTCGGAGGTTCGCTTCCTGGTGAACGGCACGGAAGTAGCGACGCAACCACGATCCGCCGTCGATACGGACGGGATCACTGGATTGCGTGTTACTCATTTGCTGGACGTGCACATTGGCAACCTCCAGCTCGGCAACTAGTCGGGGTGTTTCGTTCTAGTCCGTGATTCATGGGCAGGGCTTACGCCCTGCCAGAAGCCGTAAAGGAGTCGTTTCGGGTCGAGGTGCAGTTCGCACGTGGAGCCAGCCTTCAGGTTGGCATTGTTGGCCATCTTGAAGGCTGGTCCTACGGCCTCTGTGCAGTCTAGAAGTTGACGCGGAGCTCACCGACGACCTGGCGTTTCAAGATGTCGCCGAATACGTGCTGTTGAATGTCAGCATTGGTCAAGTTGCTAACTTTCAGACTGGTAACGTACCGTCCCTCATTCCAGCGCACGCCGAACCCGGCATTGATGAGAGTGTAGGCGTCAGTGTCGCCATGAAACCGCGCGTCGAGCACATCCTGCCAGAACGCGGAGTCCGTGTAGTTAAATACCACGTTGCCGAAGTAACGGTTGAAGGAGAAATTTGCACCCAAGTTGAGCCGATGTTCCGGCGGCAGGTTGACCTCTGATATGTCGAAGCCTTCGACCACCGGCGTAAACTGGTGCGAGTAGTTCGCAAATGCGTTGACATACTCGTTCACCACGCCGTCCACGCTAAGCTCGATCCCTTTGTCCTTGACGGTGCCCATGTTTTGATATGTGAACAACGATGGCAACCCTGGTGCAGGGATGAAGTTGAGCAGGTAGTTCGGCAGCACCGCCGGCCACGTGGCCGGTGGGTTGGCCCCACTGCAGCTGCCGATCTGCGCAAAGAAGATACCGTCATCGGTTTTGTTCCAGTACACCGCGGCATTCACCGTGGCGCGGCCGCCGCCGACCACACCCGTATAACCGAGCTCGATTGCAGTCATCGTCTCCTGCGTGAGGTCTGGGTTTCCGATCGATGCTACGGGGAAGACAAAGTTCGATACGAGCGGATGCAGGACGCCCAGGTTAACCTGGTTCAGGATTACCGTGTCAAGGTTATTGTTAACGTATGACGGCGCGCGGAACGCTCGGTTATACGACAGCCGCACGGTCTGCGAGGGCGTAGGCTTGATCATGAACGTGGTGCGCGGCGAGAACACTGCTTTCTCAATCGACAGAACTTGTCGATGCGGCCGCCGACCACCCATCGGTACTGTTCTGAGAGGAAGATCTCATCCTGCAGAAACCCACCGCCTTCGTTCCGATTATCATCGGTCGGAGTGAGCGAGATGTCGAAGGTATTGTGCGGAAGTTACCGCCGAAAGTAAGCAGGTGCCGCGTGCCGACTAGGCGCACGTCGCTAGCATTAAAGTCGAACGTCTTGGTATCGAAGATTAGAGGGAGTGGCGTGCCAGTGGCGCCAACGGTAAGCAAATTCGCACCATCGCCCTTGAGCAGATTGGTGAAGATACCGATGTGCCGGCCGCCGCGGTCGTAGCTAAGGCTCGCGTAACTCATTCGCGTCCCGCGTTCCACGTCGAACGGCCCGAGGCCACTGTGGACGACGCCTTCGGAGCCAGCAACCCCGCCAGACAGGGACAGTTTACCCCCGTCGGAGTAGTCGTGGTCTACACGCACGTCGAATTTGGGTTGCGCAGTGCCAGAGTTGGGGAACGGCGGGTACGGCGTGTTATAAACATTGGAAATAGTGCCGGCCGGACGCGCCAGCGCATCTTGACCGTAGAAGCCAGCCGAGACTTTGTACGACCAGCGATCGTTGACCGCCTCCGCGTGCGAGGCGTTCGTGTAGAACAGACTACCCCTGCTGGCGCTCCGCCCAGGGACGTTACGACCGAAGTCTCCCATGCCGAGCGTAAGTTTCGTGCCGCCTTCAGCTGCGAGCTCGCGGGGCGACTTGGTGATCACGTTGACCACGCCGCTCATCGCGTTTGCACCCCAAACCGCCGATGCCGGGCCCCGAAGCACCTCAATCTGCTTGATTTCGTCAGGGTTCGTCGGAATCAGGTCCCACATAACCAGACCGAAAAAGTCCAGGTACACACTACGGCCGTCCACCAGTGCAAGCTGGCTGGTGGACAGCGTGGAAGTGGCCCCACGACCGGTCAAGGTGATGTCTCGCGCCGAGGTCTGTGCCACATTGATGCCAGGCACGGAGCGCAGCAATTCGCCGACACTGACGGCTGGTGAGTTCTCAATCGTCTCACTGGAGATCAAGCTCACAGCTGCCGGTGCATTAACAAGCTCCTGTTCGGCGCGCGAGGCGGTGACGACCAACTGTTCCTCGAACTCGATAGGCTTATCTTGCTCTTCACCCTCGTTACCAGCCTGCCCGAAGACAGGTGCAGTAATTAGTGAGCACGAACGTAACGGTAAGCCAGTAATGCAACATCTGCAGCCCCCTCAACTTACAGTGGGTAGTGAAAATTCAACACCTATTGTGATCTGCACTTTCAGCTAATGCAACTCAGAAGATCCTTTGTAGCATGATCACGTGCTGTATAACCGTAGTTTAGTTGGATAGAGCACGAAACTTCGAATACGTAGGTCGAAGGTTCGAGTCTTACCGGGCGAGCCAATTTCACGCTCAAGTGCTTCATGCTGTGGTGCCACACGAGCGAGACATCTTTCCAAGCACGTCGGTGATCGTCAAAAAGACGCATCTTTCGTGAAAGGTTTAAACAAGCAAGGCTCGCCAGTCTCCTTGAAACTACCACACAGTTCTTAGGCAATAACTTTGCACACGTCCGGACCGAGTCCCTTGTCGCCTGAAAGCCAGTCATCTTAGGCGGAAATCGCGTGCTAGACTAGGCTTTTTGCGAATCACAAAGCTCCGCGGTGAGTGTAGCTCAATGGTAGAGCGCCGGCCTGTGGCGCCGGATGTTGCGGGTTCGATCCCCGTCACTCACCCCAATCTTCGACTCACGTCTTTCTCGCGTTCCCCGGTTGAGAAAACCAAGTTAGTTGAATGATAAAGGGCAGCTGATTCTGGCGCTGGCCTGGCTACACATATCAGTAGTCTCGACTGGCTATGACGCTCACTCCAGCGGCGGATCGGACAGTGCTCTTCCGTCAGGCATGGGCCCGGCCAGCGCTCCGCTTCAACGACCGCATAGATTAACGTCTAGTCAATGAAGAACAAGATGAGGACTTACACTTCAGCGGTTCTAGCCCTCTTCTGTCCGGTGACGACAACTGGCAAGTGTGCAGTTATGTGCGCCGTCTCTCAGAGCTCTACGTGGTCGAAGGACTTCGCTAGTGTTTCATCCACACATGCGATTGGGATTGCCTAACAATTGGTGCGGACTATACTAGTTTGCACTGAATCTAGATTGATGGAGAGGAGATTCCTCATGACACGCGAGCTGATAGTGTTGCTTGCCGTGGTGGCCGTAGCTTGCGGCGGTTCTTCGCAAACTACCCAGGCCCTACCGAATAATCTGGGAATGATCGACTTCCCTACATCCGGCTCACCTGAAGCGCAGGTCCACTTCATTCGCGGTGCAGCCATGCTCCACAGCTTCGGTCTGGAAAACGCTGCCTTGGAGTTTCGGCAGGCGCAGGAGCTCGACCCTGGTTTTGCCATGGCGTACTGGGGCGAGGCGATGAGCTACAATCACCCGCTGCAGCGCTTTAACGTTTGGGACCTTCCGAAGGGCGCGCTCGAGCGGCTTGGATTGGATCGTGAGGAGCGGCTTGCGAAGGCGCCTACCGAGCGGGAAAAAGGATTTGTCGGCGCAGTCGACACTTTATTCTTCGGCAAAGGCGAGGAAACCGACCGACGGGTTGCCTACGCCGATGAAATGGAGCGACTGGCCGACCGGTACCCAGACGATCTAGAGGTGCAGGCATTCTATGCGCTCGCCCTTCTGGGTTCCTCGAGCGATTACGGCTACGAGCAATACCGAACAAACATTAAGGCTGGCGCTATAGCGCAGCGTGTCTTCGATGAGAATCCTGACCATCCGGGAGCAGCGCACTACATGATCCACGCGTTCGATGATCCGATTCACGCGGCGATTGCGTTGCCTGCGGCCAAGCGCTTTGCAGCGATCGCGCCAGGCGTCGTGCACGCGCTCCATATGCCATCACACATCTTCATCCAGGTTGGGATGTGGGACGATGTGACGGAGACCAACGACGCTTCGTACACTGCTGCGCTAGAGATGTTCGAGCGACAGGACACGATTGAGTCGGAAACCCAGCGCTACTTCAATGCCAGAAACCTGACCCATGCGCTCGACTGGGGCCAGTACGGTGACCTACAGCGTGGCGATTACATCAAGGCTTTGCAAGCAGTCGAGAATGGACGAATGATCATTGCTAACACGGAAGAGACCATAGCCACGCAGCGTTCAGCGGTCACCTGGCCACGCTACATAGTCGAGACGCAGGACTGGCAGCAGATCGAGGTTTCGGAGCATGCCGAGGTAGAGTCGCTACTTGCCAATGGCATTAGTGCGGCTCGGACTGGTGACTTGATAGCGGCTGAAGCCGCGGCTGATGCGCTTGCCGTGCTCGACGACGATGTCGCCACCATTTCCCATCATGAAGTGATGGCGTTGATACATGCCGCCAACAGGGAAACCGATCAGGCGGTCGCTCTGATGGATGAAGCAACCAAGATGGCGGAGGAGCGTGGGGTTCCGCGTGGTCCGGCTACACCAATCAAGCCGGCGCACGAACTCTACGGAGAGATTCTGCTCGATCTCGACCGACCAGTCGATGCGGTCGCGCAGTTTGAACGGTCGCTGCTCCGTACTCCAAATCGGACGCTCTCGCTCGTCGGTCTCGCACGCGCCGCAGCGGCAGCGGGTAATCGAGAATTGGCCCGGGAGCAGTATCAGAAACTGGTCGACCAGTGGCGTGGCGCCGGTGACACTGCGAGCATTCAGGAAGCAAAAGCGTTTCTGGCAGGTAGCTGATTCGTCCAAGGACAGGTTTTTGGTCCTGATTTTTAAGTGATTGTCTCCTGCGTTTCTATCGTGGTGTTCGTCGCATTCTGATATCAGCCTCATGGTCAAGAGATCAATCCTTCGCAGTGTGTTCTTTGCGTTCGGACTCACGGTCTCACTTGTAGTGGTTGCCGTCGCTATCCTCGTGGTCTCTTTCAACCTTCGAGTGGAGCTAGCCGGCAGCGGTATGCGACTGCTCTTTACGTTCGGTGATCTAGACGATTCTTTTGCGGAACTCGAGCTGAATCGCTCGCAGCATTACTCGCGACTCCTGCCGGCCGGTACTCTGCCGATGCCGACAGCGAAACCGGTCAATCCACAGTCATCGACGGGCCAAGCCGAGCGGAAAGTTGCTGCCGTAGCTCTAGAAATGAAAGGAAGAGGCATTGCGCCCGCAGACCACAACTACTGGACAGACTTCCGCGGCCCAAAGCGTGATGGCCGATACACGCAGACACCAATTAACACGACTTGGACCAACGATGGCCTGGTTCCAATCTGGAAGCAGCCGATCGGAGGAGGTTACGCATCATTTGTCATAGCCGACGGCCGCGCATTCACGATTGAGCAACGCCGCAACCGGGAAGTAGTCGCGGCCTATGATGTGGTGACCGGACGCGAGCTTTGGACCCACGGGTGGGATGCGCACTTTAGGGAGACGATGGGCGGTCCCGGCCCGCGCGCCACGCCGACATGGCACGACGGGCGACTGTACGCGCTCGGGGCGATAGGTCACCTCTGGTGTCTCGATGCCGAGACTGGTGCGGTAGTTTGGAGCCGTCAGATCTTTGATGACAGCGGCTCCAGAAATCTACACTGGGCGATGGCGGCGTCTCCTCTCATGGTCAACGAGATGGTGATCGTGCAACCGGGAGGAGACGATGGCTGGTCAGTAGTAGCCTATGACAGGATGAGCGGGGAAGTTATCTGGCACGCGCTTAATGATGTACAGGGTTACACGTCACCAATGGACGTCACCCTGGCTGGCCAGCGGCAGATTTTGATTGTGACCGCCGAACGCGTTGCCGGGCTAAAGGTTGACGATGGCGCTGTACTGTGGGAGCACCCGTGGGTAGTGTCGACGGTGCCGAACATTGCGCAACCAGTACTGCTTGGCAATAACCGAGTATTTCTGTCTGCCAGCTACGGCCAGGGCGCGATGGTGATAGAACTTACCGAGGCTTGGAATCGGTTCTCAGTGAATATCGTCTGGCGCAACAACCGGATGAAGAACAAGTTTAGCAGCTCGGTGCTGTTAAACGGTTATGTTTACGGGCTGGATGAATCGATTTTGGCGTGTGTGGATACCGCGACCGGTGAATTAATGTGGAAGGGTGGCCGGTACGGCTACGGTCAGCTGTTACTCGTTGGTAATCATCTGGTAATACTGACGGAGGATGGCGACCTTGCGCTAGTTCGGGCAATTCCAGACCGGCACTATGAAGTTGCACGATTTCCGGCGATCGACGGAAAGACTTGGAACGTGCCGGCGATAGCTGATGGGCGACTGCTTGTCAGGAACGCGCGCGAGATGGCAGCGTTCGATTTACGAGTGCAGTAGAAGGAAGAAGTGCTTTTGATTTTCTCTGTTCTAGCTTCTAACTTCTGTTGCTCCTCTGCCTTCCTTGGCTGACGAAACTCGAACCGGTCTTCGACTGCGAACCGTTACCCCTATGTTATTATTCGCTCTTGTGCGCCTGTAGCTCAGCTGGATAGAGCGCCGGGCTTCGAACCCGTAGGTCGGGGGTTCAAATCCCTCCGGGCGCGCCATCTCATTCAACGATCGCTGATCTGAGATCGACGGCAGTTCGCAGGACGATTGGCAATCATTAACCTTCCCGGCGCCCGTAGCTCAGCTGGATAGAGCGTCGGCCTCCGAAGCCGAAGGCCACAGGTTCGAATCCTGTCGGGCGCGCCACCTTTTTCTGAACTATTTAATTAGTAGGATTAGGCCGTTGGCTACATCCCGTTGTCCGAATCTTGCCGCTAGACAACGCGAGAGCCTATATTGAAAGCCTGAATTGCCGTCCTAGACCGGACGACCATCCGCCAACGCGCGGTGGAGGAGGAGCAATGCGGAGCGTTCATTGGCTATCCACCATGCTGGTCCTGATCGCGCTGGCGGCGGTCGGTGAGCCGCTCACGGCTCAGACACCAAGCATGGTGCCCACACCCCTTTCACAAGAGCTCGATGCTCAGATTAAGGCCTACGTCGACACTACAAGACGCGAGGGGGGTACCCACCCAGAGGACTGGCGCTATGAGCTGACTGACGGCGTCATGGTCTCGCAGGTCACCTTCTACAGCAACGAGCAGCCGGCCTACGCGAAGCTGTTCTTTCCGGCAGACTTTTCACCTGATGGCAGCTGGCCGGCGGTCGTGTTGGGCCATGGTTATAACGCTCTTTCGATTGCCATTGAGAAATATGGAGCCCGTTTCGCCGAACGTGGTCTTGTCGCCATGGTGATTGACTACCGCAGCTATGGCTTTAGCGATCCGTGGGTTCGGCTGTTGGAGCCAGAAGCTGGCCTTGCCCGACAGCGCGAGGTTATTAAGGAGGTGCCGATTGAACTCGAGCGCACGCGGCTGGTCCACCGGCGACAGGTGGAGGACATACGGGCCGCCATCTCATATCTCCAGGGCGAACCTGGCGTCAATCCTGATCAGATCGGCGTTTGGGGGTCGAGTTATGGCGGCGGCGTCATCCTGAACGTGGCTGGTCACGATTCTCGGGTTAAGGCGGTTGTTGGCCAGGTCTCGGGAGCCAACGGCCTGACTGCTAAGGGACCGGCGTCCATCAGCGATGAACTACTACAGGATCAGATCCAGCGCGCGCGTACAGGGCGAGGTGCGGAGGTCATTGGAGGTTTTTCGTTCCGCACTCTCATCGGTCTCGAGGCTCGATTTTGGGAACGCGAGGCGAGACCTGGTCGCTCGATTGAACGAATTCCGCAGACCACTGCTGTCCTATTTATCTTGGCAGAGAATGAAGAGCTCAATGATCCACACGGGCCGGATGGTCCGTTCGAAACAGTTAAGCATCTAAAGGGACCGGCCGCGGTGTTCGAGATTCCCCATATTGGTCACTTTCAGGTCTACGGAGGGCCGCCATTCGAGGTGAGCTCGAATACAGCGGCGGAGTGGTTCCTCCACTACTTGGGGGGGGATACACCAGTGAGCGAGGTGGCACAGCCATGACTATGACGCTACGAAGTACGTACTGTGCTGTGCTCGCCGTGATCATCGCCAGCAAGTTAACGTTGCCAGGGGCTGCGCAGGTCAACACCCTTCCCGAGGGCGTTACTGCGAAAAAGGTCTGGTTCTATAGCGAAGGTGTCGCTTGTTACGGGCGGATATTCTTTCCACCCGGCTATTCGGAGAGTGGCAGCCGTCCGGCTGTAGTGCTTGCGACCGGCTGGACTGGGACTGCGTTTCTTTTAGAGCCATACGCCCTAAGGTTCGCGGTCCGCGGGCTGGTCGCGATGGTTATCGACTATCGTGGTTGGGGGAAGAGCGGAGGCTTCACGACCCTAGCGGAGCCGATAAAGTCTGACGACCGACTGCGTATCCAGCAGACCATTGCCAAGGTCCGGCTTAAACGTACACGCCTGATCCCAAACGCGCAAATCGACGATATAAAGGCCGCCATTTCATATCTTCAGGGCGAACCGGGTGTCAACCGTGGTCGGATCGGGCTCTGGGCCACGGGTTACGCTGGCGGGCACGTTGTGAGCGTCGCGGCCATCGATCCCCGTGTGAAGGTCGGTGTCGTACAGGTGCCGGCCATTGCTGGCCACGGACAGCCAATGACTCCGGCACCGATGTCTGAGGAGGTGCGCGAGGATTGGATCATGCGCGCTCGGACTGGCACGGGCATGACCTACCTAGCAAACAGCCGAGAAATAGGATTTGGAGAGACCCAGAGCACTATTGATCTCGAGACCACACGCCTCAATGCAGAATATCTGCCGTTCCAAGTTCTCGGCGATCTCTCGGATGATTTTCCTTTGCTCTTTATCGTTGCGGAAAACGATGAGGTTATCGACAACGCTACTAATACGTATGCGGCGTCGGCATTGATCTCAGGTTCGACGCAGGTCATCGAGATCCCTGAGATCACTCACTTCGAAATCTACCAAGGTGAGCCGTTCGAGATAAGCGTTAGGGCGGCTGCGGATTGGTTCGTCAAGTTCCTCAGCGAGAATTAGTTTGCGCTTTCAGCCAGAATCGAAGAAATAGAAGCTAGGAGCATAGAACTAGAAGTTTCGGAGCCCTCCTGGCCGTCGAGGGTGCCCATAGCCGTCTCTCTTGGGCCACTACGTTTCTGTTTCCGATAGGTCAGCAAGGGAAAAGCGACCTGTGTAAATAGCCATTCCTACAACTGCATCGATACCGGCCGTGTCGAGCCTCTTGATTTCATCCGGTGTCGCGATGCCGCCAGCTGCCGTCACACGCTGCTTTGTGCTATGCCGCACTGCCATGACCGCCTCGAAGTCGGTGCCCTCCATGAGCCCCTCCTTGTCAATGTGCGTGTAGAGAAACTCACTACAATAAGGCTCGAGCGCTTGCACAGCCTCAACTGCCGTGATTCCCAACGATTCCTTCCACCCTTTGATGACGACCTGACCACCCCTGCTGTCGACTGCGGCGATAATTCGCTCGACGCCGACGGTATCGGCGAGCCGGTGGGCAAAATCAAGATCCGCGTGTCCGTCCCTGAAAAGTGACGACCCGACAATGATGGCGGTCGCGCCGTAGCCCAACACCTCGGTGGCACGGTCGATAGTGCGAATACCTCCACCGACACGACACGGCAACTGCGGTGTTATGTAGCGAACAAGACGGTCGTTCGTGCCAGACCCCATTGCTGCATCGAGGTCGATCAGTTGTACTTTAGAGAAACGCTTGAATCTTGCGACCCAAGCATCGACGTCCGCGGTCTCGATGGCAGGACGTTCACCCTGAATCAACTGAACGACGTGGCCGTTCTTGAGATCGATCGACGGAATCAGCATAGGCGCACGGGAATTCCACGCTCGCTGAGATGGCGTTTGAGGTCTTCCACAGAATGTTCGGCGTAGTGGAAGATCGAGGCGGCTAGTGCAGCGTCGGCCTTGCCCTGCGAGAATACGTCAACGAAGTGATCAAAGATGCCGGCTCCCCCAGACGCAATGACTGGGATCGAAACAGCCTTCGACACGGCGGCAGTTAGCTCGCAGTCGAAGCCGCTCTTTGTGCCGTCACGGTCGATGGAGGTTAACAGAATCTCTCCGGCGCCCCGATCCGCCGCCTCACGCGCCCACTCGACAGCGTTCCGTTCAGTCGGCTGTTGGCCACTCCGCACGTAGATCTTAAAACCATCGTCGTGACGCTTTGCGTCGATAGCGACAATTATTGCCTGGCTGCCGTAGCGACGCGCCAAGAGAGTCAACAGTGCCGGGTGTGCGATTGCTGCGGTGTTGAGACTGACCTTGTCAGCTCCAGCCTCGATCGCCGCATCGGCGTGTGCTTCGTTCCGGATCCCGCCACCGACACAAAGCGGTAGAAAGAGCTCCTTTGCCACGGCACGGATCGTTTCAACCAACGCCTTCCGTTTCTCGATGGTAGCAGTAACGTCGAGGATGACCACTTCGTCGATTCCTTCTCGGTTGTAACGCTGAGCCAGGGCTGCTGGGTCGCCAGCATTACGTAACCCCTCGAACTTAATTCCTTTGACGACGGAGCCGTCGCGGACATCCAGGCAGGCAATGATACGTTTGGACAGCACAGTCCTCGTCCAGGTCCTAGTGTCCTCTCCCCACCCGTGTGAGGAAGTTACTCAAGATCCGCAAACCGACGTCACCGGACTTCTCCGGGTGGAACTGGACGCCAGCGATATGATCACGTGCAACGGCGCTAGCAAATTCGATACCGTACTTCGTTGATGCCACACAGTCGCTTGTCACTGGAGCGGCATAGGAATGTGTGAAGTACACTTGGGCGCCTTCGCTAACGCCCTCCAGCAGCCAGGAAGGGTGATTCAGGTGTAGGCTGTTCCAGCCAACGTGGGGCACCTTGAACATGCCAAGCCTTGCGTCTTCTTCAATGTTGTTCGTGATCAGCGTGCAAGTCCCCGGTATGGCTCCGAGTCCCTTTAGTTGAGGTGCTTCCGCGCTACCGTCGAATAGCCATTGAAGTCCCAGACAGATTCCCAGTAGTGGCCGCCCGTCCAAGACAACGGCACCGATGGCGCGTCGCCAGCTCTTGATCCTGTCTCCATCCAAAGCTTTGGTCGCATGGAAGTTACCCACACCAGGAACGATGATCGCCGCGCACTCAGCAAGTTCCGCCGGCGACGCCGGTGTCGTAAAGACTGCGTCCAAATGGTGGAGTGCCTTCCGGACCGACGTCAAGTTTCCCGCGCCGTAGTCAATCAGTGCGATTGTCATTTGGAGCCCGATCTTCTGTTTGGGGGACCCGCCTTCGCTGGTCCCTTAGAGGAGACCTTTAGTGCTCGGCAATATCTTGGCAAGTTGTTTGTCGTGTGAGCAGGCTACCCTAAGAGCCCGTGCGAATGCCTTAAACACCGCCTCTATTTTGTGGTGGCTGGATCGGCCGTACAGCACCTTCAGGTGCACGTTGGCACGGGCTCCTTGGGCGAACCCCTCAAAGAAGTCGTTGACCAGCTCAGCCTGGAAATCGCCGACCCGCTGAGCGCGAGTCTTCACGTCGACGACCGCGTGTACCCGGCCGCTGAGATCGATCGCAGCGACTCCAAGCGTCTCGTCCATCGGCATAACAAAATAGCCAGCTCGGTTGATGCCGCGCCGAGAGCCGACCGCCTTCGCGACTGCTTCGCCGAGCGCAATGCCGACATCCTCAACGGTGTGATGTTGATCGACATCGAGGTCGCCTCGCGCGTTGACTGTCAGGTCGAAGCCGCCGTGTCGTGCGACGAGTTCGAGCATGTGATCGAGGAAACGGATACCAGTGTGAATGCGGTGCTGCCCCTGTCCCTCAAGGGTAAGTTGTATCTTGATCCGTGTCTCGTTGGTGCGCCGATTGATGATTGCGCGTCGTGCTCGTGCCATGATCTATTCATCGAGGCCGATGCCCAGGTATCTTATTTCACCCTAATTGTGACCGATGCGGCGTGACCCACGAGGCCCTCGGCGTTGGCGAGTGACACGACGGTCGGTGCTAACTGGGTCAGGCCCTTACGTGTGAGGCGCTGAACACTGTTGACCCGAACGAAGTCAGCTGCACTGAGTCCGCCACGGAACCGTGCCGCCCCGTTGGTTGGCAGCACGTGGTTCGAACCAGTCGCGTAGTCTCCTGCTGCCTGGGCGCTGTACGATCCTACGAAGACTGTACCCGCCTGTGTGAGCTTCGCCGCGACGGTTTCGCTGTCGCAGACGGCGTGCTCTGGGGCAATCGCGTTTGCCAGTCCTACTGCCTCCTCTAGATTATTTGTGACGACAGCGATCCCATGACGCCGGATCGAGGCACTCGCTGCCTTGTTGGTTGCCAACTTCACCTCAACCGCGTGTACCACCGCGCGCGCCAATCGCGCGCTTGGCGTTAGAAGGATGGCCCGTGCCTCCGGGTCATGCTCAGCCTGGGCGACCAGGTCGGCCGCGATCCATTCGGCCTTTCCAGTCCTCGTAACAACGACGATCTCGGTCGGGCCCGCGTAGAAATCGATGGGGCACTTTGATGCGACTCGGGCTTTGGCGGCCGCGACGTACGCATTGCCCGGACCGACGATTTTATTTACCTTTGGCACCGAAGCGGTACCAAAGGCGAACGCAGAAATAGCGTGTGCACCACCCACCCGAAAGAAACGAGACACCCCTGCTTCGAGCGCCGCAGCCATTACGGCTGGTGCAGGTTGTGGGCAGGCCGCTACCACCTCGCGCACACCAGCGACGCGTGCCGGAATTGCTGCCATGAGGAGCGACGACGGCAAGGGATACCGTCCACCTGGAACATAGCAGCCGACACGGGCGAGGGGGGTGACGCGCTGCTCGACGACCACACCTGGAACTACTGATAACCGCCAGGTCTGCGGCAACTGCCGGATGGCAATCCGCCTAATGTTTCTGGCCGAGACCTTAATGGCTCGCCGGACAGCCGGTGGTGCTTCGCGCGCGCCCTGTTCGAGATCGTGCCGGGATACTTCCAGTGGTCCCTCAAGCCTATCGAAGCGTCGCGCGTACTCACGCAAGGCCGCGTCGCCACGACGTCGTACGGCGTCGACAATCCGCGCCACCTGGCGTTCGATCGCCGCGTCACTCGTCTGATGACGATCTACGAGACGCTGCATCGCCCGTTTATTCGAGGAGTCAATAATCCTCATCTGCATCCAGTCCTAATGCCGACCCTCTGGTTGAAAATTCCTAAAGGACAATCTTATTCAACGGGTACTCGACGATCCCTTCACCTCCTGAGGCTTTCAGCTTCGGGATCAACTCGCGCGCGGCCCGTTCCTCCAGAATGCTCGTAACGGCGACCCACTGCTCGTCACTCAAGGCGGCGACTGTTGGGCGCCGCAGCGCTGGGAGCAACGCCAGCACGCTGTCAAGGTCTGTACGTCGGACGTTGAGCATCAGCCCGACCCGGCCTTGGGCTTGAATGGCCGCTCTTAGTAAGAGGGCGATGTTCTCAATCTTCGTGCGCTTCCAAGCGTCGCGTAACGCCTGCTCGCTGGAGATCAGCTGGGGATTCGACTCCAGCACGGTGTCGATGATGCGTAGGTGGTTTTCGCGCAGAGTTGAACCGGTCTCAGTCGCCTCGACGATGGCGTCAGCGAGATGGGGTGGTTTTACCTCGGTAGCACCCCACGAGAACTCCACGTTGACATTAGTGTCGAGCTTGGCGAAATAGGATTCGGTAGCACGGACGAGCTCGGTCGAGACGGTAGCGCCATCCAGATCCTTTGGTTTGAGGTACTTGGAGTCCTCCGGTACCGCCAAAACCCAACGCACCTTCCGGAAACTCTGTTTCGAATAAATAAGATCGGCGATACTGACGACGTGGTTTCCAGTTGCGGCACCGTATTCCGCGATCCAGTCCTGCCCAGTCAGGCCCACGTCAATCGCGTTGTCCGCGACATACCGCGCCATTTCTTGTGCACGGATTAGGGTGCATTCGATCTCCGGATCGTCAATCGTTGGGAAGTACGACCGCGAGCGCACGTAAATATTGAAGCCCGCACGCGCGAACAACTGAATCGTCGACTCCTGCAGCGATCCCTTCGGGAGACCCAACTTCAGTTTCTTGTCTTGCGATCTCATGTCGATTCACCACCTAGATCAGATGCTCCCCAGTCCAGTTTTCGATAGAAACAAGAGCGCTCGCCAGTGTGACACACGTTTCCTTCGCCCAATCGGGTGACGCGCAGCAACACGGTGTCGTCATCACAGTCGGTCAGAATGCGCCGGACCTTCAAGAGGTTCCCAGACGTTTCTCCCTTCATCCAGAGCTTGCTCCTAGTGCGACTGAAGAAGGTGGCGAATCCAGTCGTGGTAGTTCGGTCTAGAGCCTCTTGGTTCATAAACCCGACCATGAGCACCTCATTGCTCTCGTCATCCTGAACGACGGCCGGTATCAACCCATCAAGCTTTGTAAAATCCATATCGCACCTTGAACGTTGAACTAGAATCCTCACCTCTACAATAAAAAAGCCCCGCCGGAAATTCGGCGAGGCCGCGTGTCGTGCGCCAGGGCTTTTCGAGAGTTCGTGCCTACCTTATGCGCGCGACCAGAGGCCTCCCCAGATGGGGATGCTGGTGCCGATGGCGCTCGTGCAAGGTCGACCGCATGCTTGAAGTACCCTAAACCTAGGCCCCATGGGCTGTCAAATGGGGAATACTGCCTGCAGCGGCGGACGGAGGAGAATGTCATGAAGCACGTTTGGATCCGAGGTCGGGGGCGGCAGGTCAGATGGACAGTCGGTACGCTATTGTTGAGCGCAGCGGCCGCGACCCACACGTTGTTCGCCACAGCGGAGGATTCCACCTTAACGCTTCGAGGTTTCCTTCCCGGCCAGTGCTCATGCCGAACCGATTACCGGTCGGGTTTTCGTGATGCTCTCGCGGAGCTATCAGCAGGAGTCGCGATTCCAGATCGGCCGAACCGGCGTGCCGTTCTTCGATCGAGATGTCGAGGCGCTGGCGCCTGGCGAGGAATTTCCGCCAGATGTGTCCATGTATACAATGTCTTGACTTCACACTAGACCGGTGGCAGGTCATCACTGGTTTCGTAAGGCGAAAATTTGATCTGGATTAGGCGTTCCGTGGTTCCTAAGGAGCTCTGGCGATGATGAGGACGATGCTCGATTTGATGATTCTGGCGGCTATCCTTGCCGTGCCTGTGTCAGCACAGGACCATGAAACGGAAGCCCGCGCTGCGCTCGAGGAGTATTTCCGAGCGTGGAACGCTGCGGATAATGTGTCCATTGTGAAGATTAGCAACTTCCCGCGCGTGAGTTTAGGTGGGAACGGTCAGGTGGTCGTGCGCGACGGTCACGAAGAGATCGAGATCGATTTCGAGCTTTTGCGTCAAGCAGAGGGATGGGATCACACGACGCTTGACCTGGTTGAGGCGACACAGGTTTCAGAAGACAAGGTTCACTTTCGGATCGTTTCTAGCCGTCGCCGGGCTGATGGAAGCCCATATCGGACCGTTCCGGCGCTCTACGTGTTGACGAAACAGAACGGTCACTGGGGGCTACAGCTGCAGTCGATTTTTCCCGCTACGTTTGTAGAAAGCAGGTAGGAGGTCTTCTACTTTCTAGGTTCTACTTCCTTCGTTTCTTTCGCGATCATCACTTCTGTCGCCTTTATGATCGCGGTGGCTTCATCGCCTCTTTTCAAACGCAGTTCATCGACGGCATCCCGCGTGACCACCGCGGTTAGGGTCTGATCACCCACCCGCAAGCGCACCTGCGCCATTAGTCCCTCACGGCGTAATTCTTCCACGACACCGCTCAACCAGTTACGACCAGTTATGGACACGAGGACGTTTTCACGACGCGCCCGACGTTGCCGGATTGGTGGACCAGTTTCGTGTCTGGTGAGCAGCCGTTCAACCTCCGTATCTGGGATCCGGTGATGTCCGCCCTCCGTTCGGACGGTGCGAACGTTGCCCTTGTAGATCCACTGTTTGAGGGTTGAATAGCCAATTCCGAGTCGGTTGGCCGTTTCGCGGACGGTCAGGAGTGGCATATATCGGATTGAATCATTTGATGAACCGACTTAAATCATATTAAACTATGCATCTAATTATGGCAAATCGCTTGGCGACGATGGCGTATCTTGCAGCTGCGCTCGCATGTACACCGTTCGGGTTGGAGACCGGTGAACGTGGAACGTCGAACCGGGACCGGGGAGGAGAGCTCCTAGTCTCCGCCGCCATCAGCCTGTCGGGTGCGTTGGAGAAGATTGCTGGTAATTACGAGCGCACATCCGGGACGCGGACGGTGCTCAACGTGTCGGGATCTGACACGCTGGCGACACAGATCGTGGAGGGCGCCCCGGTCGATCTGTTCGTGAGCGCGGACGATGCTCAACTGGATCGGGTCGAGGCTCGTGGGCTGCTTGTCGGTGGTACCCGTGTTGATCTGCTAGCCAATCAGCTGGTAGCTATCGTGTCAACTGCGTGGGGAGGCACCGTTGTCGAGCCTTGCGATCTGAAAAGCGCATCGATTCGCCACATTGCGATTGGAGACCCGAATGGGGTGCCAGCTGGAGTCTACGCAAAGGCGTATCTCGACTCGATCGGGTTGTGGGAGAGCGTGGCTGACAAGATAGTGCCGACCAGAGATGTCAGTGCTGTGGTGGCGGCGGTTGAGGCTGGAAACGCCGACGCCGGATTCGTTTACCGCACCGACGTACTCCTCAGCACAGGTGTGCATTTGGCATTTGAGATTCCCCTCGACGAAGGTCCTAATATCCGATACCCGGCTGCTGTCCTCACCGAGGCACCGAGCCAAATTGTGGCTCGCCGCTTTCTCGAGTATCTCCAGAGTCCAAACGCACAGTCGATCTTCGAACAGGCGGGCTTCGTCGTCCTGGATTCTTCGGAAGACTTCTGATCTTTAGCTCCTTGGGCATCATGTCTACTGAACTTATCAACGTTACGTCGTTCAGTCTCGCTATGGCGGCGTTGGCTACCCTGATCATGTTGCCCCCGGGCGTCATGCTTGCGTGGCTGCTGGCTAGGCAGCGATTTCCCGGCCGCAGCGTACTCGAAACCCTCGTCTCTCTTCCTCTAGTCCTGCCGCCCGTTGCAATGGGGTTGATTCTATTGAAGCTTCTTGGCCGCCGTGGACCGATCGGACGCATGCTTGAGGATGCCGGATTCGAAATCATCTTTACGTGGAAGGCGGTTGTTATCGCGATGGTGGTAATGGGGTTGCCGCTACTTGTCAGAGCAGCGCGATCCGGATTCGAACAGGTAGACCGGCGTTACGAGCAGATAGCTGCGACCCTCGGGGCGAGCCGGACACGAGTATTCCTTACCATCAGCCTTCCACTCGCCGGCCGAGGAGTGCTCGCCGGATCGGTGCTCGCCTTTTCACGCGCGCTGGGGGAGTTCGGTGCAACAATCATGATCGCCGGTGCTCTGCCTAGCACGCGCACTCTTTCGGTAGCAATTTACTCCCACACACAGACCGGCCAAGACATTGCGGCGCTGACATTACTCATTGCTGCCGTGCTGCTTGCCTTTACCGCCGTCTTTGTTTCCAATCGGTTGAGCGCGGCATAGAACGCTAGCAATGGAAACGGTACCGATTGCGCTCGAGTTCACATTGACCCAAGGGTTGTTCAATCTTGCTATTCATGAACGGTTCGAGGCGCGCGCCACCGCCCTTGTCGGGCCGTCGGGTGCTGGGAAGACCACCGTTCTTGATGCGATTGCTGGACTTCGCCGACCCGATGGAGGCGAGATCCAAATCGGGACTCGCCAACTCTTTTCATCAGACGGTGTCGACATGCCGTCCCGCCACCGCAACATTGGTTACGTTCCTCAGGACGTTGCGCTTTTTCCCCACATGAACGCGCGGCGCAACATCTTCTATGGCGTGGCCCGCGGCGAATCTATGCCGAGCCAGAAGGTTATGCAGCTTCTCGAGATCGAACCGTTTCTTGAACGTGCGGTGGGTGGACTGTCAGGCGGTGAACGCCAGAGGGTCGCTATCGCACGTGCTCTTATGTCGGCACCAGACTTACTGTTACTTGACGAACCTCTCGCGGCGGTCGACATGGCGCTCCGTCAGCGCATACTGTCGTATATCGCCAGGATTCGGGATGAGCTCAGTGTCCCGATCATTTACGTGTCGCACGCGGAAAATGAGGTGAAGCGGATTGCCGAGTGGGTGATTGTTCTGGAACGCGGACGAGTATCGAAGGCTGGTCCGCCAGATAAGGTGCTTGGTGCTAGCCTCTTGACTCCGGGGAGCGAACGTTGACCGGCAGAATAAACCTACTCGAGACCGATCCGTAGCACGGTGAACAACAGATAACACAGGAAGCCGCCGACCACCGTCATCGAAAGCCCCCAGGCCATCAACTGATTAAACAGCTTCCGGCTGTCCTCACTCTTCGGCGCCGCGGCCATGCAGAGCGCGCCAAGAGTAGAAAGTGGCGACACGTCAACCAGGTGACCGCCAATGTTCATCGAGGAGGCGATCGCCAACGGTTCGACGTTTCCAAGTTGTTGAGCGAGACCCGGAGCCGTCGGCAGGAATGCCGGCAGCACGACCCCAGAGGTGCTGCTGTAGATCGAGATGAACCCGGTCGAGAAGGCGATAATACCGGTGACGGTGTCGGCGGTCGAAATGCCGGCTAGCATTTGGGTGAAAAGCTCGAGCCCACCGGTTTCGTCGAGCACTGCGATCAAAACGGTCACGCCGCAGACCATCATGATTACCAGCCACGGCATAATCTCAACGGCCTTCAGCTCGTCACCCGCCTTCAGCAATGACAGGAGGACCGCGCCCGCGAACGCCCCAAGTCCGACATTGACATCGAAGAAGATGACACTCCCAATCAGGGCGACAATGACGCCAATTGTGATCCTGTGGGTCTGGTTGAATTTGATCGCGGCACTGGTCGATTCGTCACCACCGGTAGCATGAGGCACGAGCAAGGAACCCTTGTGATATCGCCAAAGAAGTCGCCACCCACCAAATAGGAAGTACGCGGTGAAGGCGATGAAGACGTGCGCGATCATATTATTAAGATACGTGAGTTGCTCAAAGCCTCCCAACCCGATTTCAGACATCACACCGTTCACGATGATGCCAGTAGGAGCGATTGGGGAGAGTGATCCGGCGTTGGCGCCGTTGCCGACCATGATCGCCATTAAGAACGCCGGAACACCGACCTGTCCGGCGACGGCCATTGCCATTGGGGCGACAAGCGCACAGGCGGCGATATTACCCGGGCCGATTGAGGCGAGGAGGAAAGTTAGCAGGAAGAACATCATTGGCATTACACCGACATTGCCGCGACAGTAGTGAACTGCCTTGTGAGCGATCTGGTCGAGAGTGCCGTTGACCTTAGCTTGCGAGAAGAGGAGCGTCACGCCCGCAAGGGTCAAGAACAACTGAGTAGGAAATCCGGCCATTACTTCGTTGGGACTCATGCCAGCGATGTAAACCCCGACGAGCCATGCGAGGGAAATAGCTAGGAATCCGACGTGGAGTCTGATCGTGCAGCTAACGACGATCGCAATCATCAGCGCGCCGAGCGAGAGGGTGGCCGCATCCATGAGGGGGGAGAGTATATCGTAGGAGGTAGGAGACAGAAGCTAACGGATAGAAAGAGTCATGTGGTCTACGCTGCTTCTAGAAATTTCGTTAGCCTTATGCCAGGTTCCAACATCTCTATAGAGTAGTGCATGCTCTTCCTCGTACACCACGGAGAAGCGTCAGCCCCTACTGTTGATCCGCAGCGATCCCTCACCAATGCGGGACGCATAACCGTCGAAAAGTTAGCGGTTGAAGCTGGGATTCGCGGTGTCAAGCCGGACGAGATCTGGCATAGTGGCAAGGTTCGTGCCCGTCAGACGGCCCAAATTTTTTTAAAGGCTTGCAATCCGCTGGCCAGTTTTTCAATGGTGCGCGGCCTCCAGCCAAGTGATCCACCGGAGTGGATTGCCGATCGGCTCGCTGGCGAGACACGTGATCTGATGCTAGTTGGACACATGCCGCATCTGTCTGCGTTACTCACGCAACTTGTTAGCACGGCGGAACCGCTCATCTTCCCGCCGCACGGCCTTGTAGCGCTCGAGGTTCACGAGCACGGTTGGCGTGAGGTCTGGCGACTCGACATGAATTGCTAGCTCCGGCATTCTTCCAACCGGTCCTTCAGTAATTCCCACGCGCGTGCCACGTGACGTTCGGTCGTTCGGATGTGACCAATTGCGAGCCTCAGGGTAAACCGGCCGTTTATCTTTGTGTGGGAGAGAAAAACCTCACCGGAGGCGTTCACTGCCTCTAATAGGCGTGTGTTTAAATCGTCAAGTTCGTTCTCGGTCGATACGCCGCTAGCCGGCTTGGCCCGGAAACAGACGACACTCAGCGGCACCGGAGCGAGTCGCTCGAAATCTAGACTATCGTCGAGCCAGCCGGTAAACACGCGTGCCAGTCGCATGTGCTCAGCCAGCCGGTCCCGAATGCCGTGGGCACCGAAGTAGCGAAGCACCGCCCAGAGTTTCAGCGCGCGAAAGCGGCGTCCCAGCTGCACACCGGTATCCATCAAGTTCTTTACTTTTCCAGCTTCTGCTGTTTGCAGGTAGTCGGGGGTGAGTGAGAACGCCGCGCGTACCACATCCATCCGCCGGCAATAGAAGGCGCTGAGGTCGAACGGCGTGAAGAGCCATTTGTGTGGGTTGACCACCAGCGAGTCCGCTCGTTCGCAGCCGTCCATGACGCTGGCGGTTTCTGGGACCAACGCCGCGGCACCAGCGTACGCAGCGTCAACGTGCAGCCATAGGTTTTCGTGCTCACAGACGTCAGCAAGCTCGGCAACTGGATCGAGACTCGTCATTGAGGTTGTCCCGACCGTTGCCACCACCGCCAGCGGCGTTCGTCCAGACGCGCGATCTACAGCGATCGCCTCCCGCAACGCGTCTGGTCGCATGCGGTAGTCTACGTCGACGGGAACCCTTCGTAGCGACTTGCAGCCAAGACCGAGGGTCATCACTGCCTTGTCGAGTGAGGAGTGCACGTGCTCGGATGCATATACGCGAAGCGACGCAATATCCTGACGGCCAGCCAATCCGAGACGTCCTACGTCCGGCACTACCGCTTCACGGGCGGCGGCGAGCGCATGCAGACTGGCGATCGAAGCGGTGTCGTAGATCACTCCTTCGAACTCAGATGGTAGACCGAGGAGTTTCCGCAGCCAACCCAATGTCACCTCTTCCAGCTCTGTAGCGGAGGGTGACGTTCGCCAGAGCATTGCCTGGACGTTGAGAGCGGCTGTGAGGAACTCAGCTAACACGCCCGCCGCGCTTCCAGAGATGGCGAAGTACGCAAAGAATCCCGGATGATTCCAGTGAGTGATTCCTGGAAGGAGAACACGCTCGAAGTCGGTGAAGATTTCGTCAAACGAGGTGCCGTTTGCGGGCGGTTCGTTCGGAAGCGCGTCGCGGATCGCCCCAGGCTCCACGCGGGAGAGCACGGGATAACGCTCGGTTTCGCTCAGGTAGGTAGCGATCCAGTCGACCAGGGCGTGGCCGTGGCGGCGGAAATCCGCCGCGTCCATGTCGCCTAGCGGTTTTGTCTCTTTCGAGTTAGAAGAGGTGGCTGATGTGTTTTCTCGTGATGATCTTAGGTGTCGACGAGACACGAGAAAATACCCCCGCTTCCTTATTAACTCCGTCAGGGCAAGATACTAAAAGCCGCTGACATACTCGAGCGCAAACTTCTTGAGCCCTGCGCTACGGAGCCCGATGGCTTCGGCCTCGATCGTGGCGTTCTTCACTGACCAGCCGTCAACTTTTACCCGCTTGATCAGCCACATGGCGCCAACACGATTGGCGGAACCGCAGTGAATATAGGCTGGCTGGTTCGTCGGGGTGGTCACGGTCTCGAGGAATGCCTCGGTCACCTCAATACTCGGCTGTCGGAACGGCAGGTGGAAATACTTAAGGCCTGCCACCTCAGCTGCCGCCTTGCCCGCGTCGTTGGTCTCGCCGCGTTCGCCATCGGTGCGGAAGTTGATAATTGAGACGAAGCCATTTTCTTTGAGGCTCGCCATCACCTCAGGCGGAGTCGCACCAGCACAGGCGATGGTGACGTCAACACGAGTGTAATTGGGCACGCCCTCTGGACCCGCTTCGTCGACGAATGACTGGGTGGGGTCAAACGCGCTTTCCCTGGACGCGTCTGGCTGGTCGGTTACGCATGCCACGCTGGTGAGCACCAGAGGGGTCAACACGAACAAGCTCAAGACAAGCGCGTTTGATTGCTGCATAGTCAGAAATTGTAACATCCTGCTTTTCTGTGAAAGGATTGCCCCATGGGAGAAATCGTTTACACGAGTCACGTGCGGGTCGAGCGGGTGAAGGGCCCGATTCGGCAGGCTTTCCTCGAAGGTTTCAATACCCCGATACAGTTCGGTGTACATGGTGGCATTAAGGAGTTCTATGGGGTGGAATCGGAGGAACAAGTGCCGACCACCCTCGATTACATGGTGGCTGCGGTGGGAACTTGACTGCTAGGCACCCTGGCACGCGCACTGGAGGTGCGCGACGTTCCGGCGTCCCCAGATAGAATCAGAGCCAGTGTCGAAGGGGATATTGAGGCCGTTGACAAGGTCCTACGTATCACGCAGATCCGGGTCCGCTATGATCTTAAAGTGCCAAAGGGCAAACGGGAGTCGGCCGAGCGCGCCGTCAAGAAGCATCCGACCAGCTGCCCGGCCGCAAACAGCGTGCGAGGCTGTATTAATCTGAACATTTCAGCGAACATCACTGAGGAGTAGAACGCAGGAAGCAGCAGAGAATTTAAGATTATCTTGCTTCTAAGGGTTGAGTAGCCCACGATTTCTTTCTAGTTCTTACCTCCTGGGATCAGATGGTGACACCTTTTCCATCTACCGGGGCACAGCATCGGCAAACTTTATCGTCATCGCGGTCCGAGAGAGCTTCGAGGTCTAGGCACCTCATGGTGAACACATCGTTTAGCGCCTTAGCTACCTCTGGCTGATACGGTTTCTCAGAACAATGGCGATCAACTGTGTTCACGTAAAGCCATTATAATCAGCGTGTTGACAGATAACGTAGCTTGGCAGGATTGGAGCTCAGACACCTTCGCACGGGCCCGCCACGATGCGACGCCTGTGCTCCTAGCCATCGGAACTACCTGGTGCCATTGGTGTGCAGAAATGGTCCGCACTACCTACGTAAATCCAGTCGTAACCGGTCTCATTCGCGACCGGTTCGTCCCAGTCTGGGTCGACGCTGACCGTCGTCCTGACATCAACGAACGCTACAACCTTGGCGGCTGGCCCACAACAGCGTTCTTGACACCAGAGGGCCACTTACTCGGCGGCGAAACGTATGTCATACCCAAGCGCATGATCAAGCTGCTCGAGCAGGTGTCCAACGCCTTTGCGGCCAGCAATGATGCGCTGAGCGCGGTGGCGAACGCGTCCGCGGAACGGGACCAGGCAGAACCATCGCCTACTAGGCCGATGCTCGATGATGCTTTTGAGGATTGGGTCGTGGATTGCCTACGGAATGAGTTTGATGCGGACCACGGTGGTTTCGGAACGGGTGCAAAGCGCCTGCAGGCGTCAGCGCTCGAACTCGCACTGGTTCGGTGTCAAGAGGGTGACGATACTCTGACACCAGTCGTTGAGACGACGCTGGCCGCAATCGGGTTCAGCGAACTGTCGGACCCAGTCGATGGTGGAGTGTTCCGCTACTGTGCCGGGCGTGACTGGACGAGGCCGAGCACAGAGAAGATGCTTGAGGTGAACGCCGCCGCGCTTCGACTTTTTCTCGATGGATGGCTGGTGCTCGGCGATTCTCGGTATCGCGAGCGCGCAGTCGCACTGGTCCATTACGTGCGAGAGACCCTCGTCAATAAGGACGGTGAGGGGTTCTTCACTAGTCAACGAGCCGCACCAGATTACTACGCGGCTGACGAACCGACTCGACGAGCGCTGTCACCGCCGAGGGTTGATCGATCGATTTATGCTGACAGCACCGCGCGGATGGTCACGGCATTCGTGAAAGCCTCAGAAGCCTTCGAGGACGAGTCCCTCTTGGCATTTGCGGTTACATCTCTCGAGCGGATCCTCCTGGACTCCTACGAGAAAGGAAATGGAATCGCCCATCACGCGAACAGTCAGAACAGCGTGCGCGGGTTACTTGGCGATCATGTGGTAGTTAGCGATGCGCTGCTGCAGCTCTATGCTGCCACCGACCGTGAGGTATATCTTGACATGGCCCAGGAACTGATGCTCTTTGCCTGGCGCTCACTCCGGAAGGCGAACAGCGGCTTTGCTGACCGCCGAATTGCGGCCGACGACGTGGGGTTACTGGGAAAGCCCTTCGTTCCCTTCATGTTGAATTGCGAAGCAGCACGCGTTCTCGCTCATCTCGCCAGGCTTACCGAGAAAGACCGATTTCGTGAACAGGCCGTGATGATTCTCACATCGCAAACCGCTGTCGCCCGTGCCCACGGAGTAGATGGTTCGTCCTATGCGTTGGCGCTGCGCGAGCTACGGAGCATCACATAGGACGTACGAAGTGGAGACTCCTTTCGGCTATAAACCTCGTGGTAGACTGCCTTCCGGAGGTTTTCTTGCCTACTGATCCGTCGCGGTTACCCGCCCTTCAGAACATAGCCACTCGCCTGAGAATTGAGTCTCTGCGTGCCACTACTGAAGCCGGTAGCGGTCACCCGTCGAGCTGCTGCTCGGCGGCGGACATTATGGCTGCGCTGTTCTTTGGGCAGATGCGGTTCGATCCGAAGAATCCTCAACACGACGATAATGATCGGTTCGTGTTGTCGAAGGGGCACGCGGCGCCCTTGCTGTACGCCGCCTGGGCCGAGGCCGGCTACGTAGCACGCAGGGATCTGCTCAAGCTCCGACAGCTCGGTTGCGATCTCGAAGGACATCCGACACCACGGTTACCGTTCGTCGATGTTGCTACCGGTTCACTTGGCCAGGGCATCTGTGCCGCGATTGGTATCGCGTTGAACGCTAGGCGTCTCGGTTCCGACTACCGCACTTACGTGATGATCGGCGATGGCGAATCGGCTGAAGGATCGGTCTGGGAGGCGGCGCAAGCAGCTCAGCAGTTTACACTCGATAACCTGTGTGGGATAGTCGACGTCAATGCGTTGGGACAAAGCCGGGCTACGCCGTGGGGCCACGACATGGAAACGCTGGCGAGCCGCTGGCATGCATTTGGGTGGCATGCCAGCGTGGTCGACGGTCACGATATTGGTGCCATTCTCGACAGCCTAGATGAAGCCCGGCGCACTAAGGGACGGCCCACGATGCTCCTGGCGCGCACGCTAAAAGGCAAGGGCATCTCGCTAATGGAAGCGAAAGACGGGTGGCATGGTAAGGCGGTGAAGAAAGGGCCGGAGTTCGATGCTGCTCTCCGTGAGCTCGAAGCGCAACTGGTTCCGGATGCAGAAATTCCGCCAATTCCATTGCCGCCCACCAGGCCCGCTGGGCATCCCGTGCCGAGCGTTGCGGCAATACCGGAGCCGGTGTACGAGTTGGGTGCCAAGGTGGCCACACGCGAAGCCTACGGTACCGCGCTAGCCGCGCTCGGCACGGTCGACCCGCGTGTGGTGGTCCTTGATGCCGACGTGGGAAACTCGACCTTCAGCATTAAGTTTGAACAGGTGCACCCAGATCGATTCTACGAGGTGTATATCGCGGAACAGGTAATGGTGGGCGTGGCGATGGGACTTGCGAGCCGCGGGGCCATTCCGTTTCCATCGACCTTCGCGTGCTTTCTCACTCGTGCGTCAGACTTTATCCGGATGGCCGGCATCGGCGCGGCGAACATTAAGTTCGCCGGCTCCCACGCCGGTGTGTCGATCGGCGAAGACGGTCCGTCCCAAATGGCGCTCGAAGATTTGGCAATGATGCGCAGTGTGCCCAATTGCGTGGTGTTCTACCCGTGCGACGCGGTAAGCACTGAGCGGCTGGTTGCCGCTGCGGCAGCCTTTTCGGGTATGGCTTATCTACGTACCACTCGGCCGAAAACTCCGATCATCTATACCACGGGTGATCGATTCGAGATTGGTGGCTCGAAGGTGCTAAGGGAGAGTGCAGACGATTCGGCCACTATCGTTGCCGCTGGCGTGACCGTCTTCGAGGCGCTCGAAGCGTACGACCGGTTACTACGCGAAGGTATCAAGATTCGGGTCATCGACGCATATTCCATCCAGCCAATCGACGTCAGAACGCTCGTAAGGGCCGGTCTTCAGACCGGGCGACAGGTCATCACAGTCGAGGACCACTATGTAGCCGGTGGGCTTGGCGACGCAGTGAGCGGGGCGGTTGCGCACCAAAGAATAGCGGTTCGGCGTCTGGCGGTTAGCGGGGTACCACGGAGTGGTAAGCCAGACGAACTGCTTGATCGCTACGGCATCTCGGCCTCCCATGTCGTGGCAGCTGTTCACCAACAGGTCGGGGCGGAGACCGCTGCCGGCACAAGCCGTGTCTAATGTTCCGTAATACGGGACTATGTTTCATTGACAGTCCCATTCAGATCTTTGGGTCCAACTCCGATTCTAGTTCGATCTTGAACGTCAGTCAGATTCCAGGTTCAACGTGGTTGGTGAAGTTTCCGGAAGCTCTGGAAGATGATGGAGGAAAGTTGACCTGGGACCCGTTTTGTTCCAGGCTATCGCAATCCCACCGCTTTGCTTGACGGCCTCGTTTTTTTCATCGCCAGGTTGCACCCGAATCCTTGGTCATAAAGAACGGCTCGAACACGCATGTGAAACACGAGTTCCCGTCTGACAAGCTCCAGGTGTTAATGCTTTTGGGGATCCCGGTTCTCTATTGTTTCGAATCTGAAATCTAGATCGAAAGCATGTTAGTAGTTGGCCGGGGTACGGGTGCCTATCGCCCTGCAGAATTACGTTGTGGTGGTTTTCATTGCGCGGAGCCCGTTGATGATCTCGTCATGCTCGGGAAACCGGTCTTCCTCATGTTTTGAGAAGATCATCTTACCGTCCGCGACAACGTCGAAGATGCCATTCGACCCTTCTACGAGCACGCTGTCGAGCTGCAGTGCTTCTTTGATACTGGCCGCCAGACTGGAGGCCTTGGGGAGGTACTTTCAACGTACGCAGTAGGTGATAGAAAGCTTCACTAGGCAGACTCCTCAAGGGCAATGCTACCTGGACGGACGACATTAGTCGACCTTGGCCAGCACCTTTTGTCGGTTACAAGTCCCTGTGATCCCGCAATTCTCGATGGTCTAGTAAGGTGTGACTTCAACGGCGCCATGAGAACAGGCGTTTAAGGAACTTGCGCTGTCGTTCCGAGAAGCGTGCTTTCCTCATGAGGTTAGCGGTCTTGCGAAGCGCTTCTGCCTGGGTAGGATACGGGTGGATCGCGCCGCCGATGGTGCTGAGGCCGGCTCCCGCCTTCATTGCCACCGTGACCTCGCTGATCAGGTTGCCCGCATCGGTAGACACAATCGTCGCGCCTAAGATTCGATCCGTACCCTTCTTGACGTGCACACGCGCGAAGCCGGCATCCTCTCCGTCGAGAATCGCTCGGTCTACCTCGGCAAGTGGCTGCGTGAACGTCTCGACTTCGAAGCCCTTAGCCTTTGCGTCGGCTTCGTACATGCCGACATGGGCGACTTCAGGTTCAGTGTAGGTGCACCAGGGGATGATCAACGAGTCAGTAGATGCCTTGCCAAGACCAAAAGGGTGTGGAAATAGGGCATTCTGGATCACGATCTGTGCGAGCGCATCAGCAGTGTGGGTAAACTTGTAAGGGAAGCAGACATCACCAGCCGCGTAGATGCGTGGGTTGGTCGTCTGAAGCTGGTTGTTCACCGTGACGCCGGTCTTATCGTAAGCGACTCCCGCACTTTCCAGGTTCAGTCCTTCGACGTTGGGCAGGCGGCCGACGCTAATCATGATCTCGTCAACCGTTAGTTCGTGCTCAGCGGTCCCCACGGTGTAGTGGATCAACTTGTTGTCCACCCGCCGATCGACGGCGCCGATGCAGGCGTCGAACACGAATGTTACGCCGTCCTTTCTCATGCGTTCTTGCACGATGTCCGCCGCGTCTAGATCCTCACGCGGCAGAACGTGATCAATGCGCTCGAGAAGCGTCACGTTGCTGCCGAATCTGGCGAACGCCTGGGTAAGCTCACATCCAATCGGGCCCGCCCCGATTACAGCGAAACGCCTCGGCAGCTGGGTCAACGAAAAAACGGTTTCGTTCGTGAGATAGCCTGCGTGTTCAAGGCCGGCGATCGGCGGTACTGCTGCACGCCCTCCCGTGCAGATCGCCGCCCGCTCAAACTGTAACGTCTTGCCATCGACCTTGAGACTATCGCGGCCGGTGAAGTGTCCCTTTCCAATGAAGACATCAACACCAAGGCTCTGGAAACGACTCGCCGAGTCGAGATGACTGATGCGCGCCCGAAGCTTTCGCATCCGCGCCATCGTAGTTCCAAAGTCCCGTTGAACGCCGTTTGGGAAGGTGAGACCGAACTCGGCACTATTGGCGACCATTGCCCAGACACGGGACGATCGGATGATGCTCTTGGAAGGAACGCAACCGACGTTTAGACAATCGCCCCCTATCAGATGACTTTCGATGAGTGCCACTTTCGCGCCCAGACCGGCGGCTACGGCAGCTGTCACTAGCCCGGCCGTTCCGGCGCCGATCACAACGATGTTGTAGCGACCCGTGGGCTCTGGGTTTTCCCATTCTGCAGGGTGGGCATTCTCAACGAGCTGCCGGTTGAACTCATCGGTGGGTTGGAGCGAGACTGGGGAGGCTGCGGCCGTTGTCATGGGAACATTCATGATAGGTCAAACGACGACTAGGGCTACCGGGATACGTTCACCCAATCCGCGTAGAGATCGGGCCGGCGGTCCCGTAAGAAGAGTCGTCGCGCGTGGCTGTCTCGGGCAAGATCAAGGTCGGCCTCCACTATAAGGACGTGATCCGCGCCTTTCGGTGCCCTTGCCACGAGATGGCCGTCTGGCGCGCAGACAAATGATTCACCTGCGAAGGTCACGCAGTCTTCCTGCCCGACACGGTTCACAAGTGCTACCCAGTAGCCATTCTGAAACGCTGCCACCTGCATTTCCCCTTCGAAGAGTCCATCCGGCCATTCGTCGGCGAAGCCTGCCTGCGGCACTACGACGAGATCCGCGCCCGCGAGCGCGAGTGCCCGCATGTACTCCGGGTAATGCCGGTCGTAGCAAATAGCAACACCGAGACGACCGAACCGGGTGTTGTATACGGGTGCGCCGGTGTCCCCAGGGGTGTAGTAGTCCTGCTCGTGGCAACACGGATAGTTTGTGATGTGCATCATCCGAGTCTTGCCGAGCAGTGTCCCATCGGAGTCAATCACCGGAGAGGTGTCATAACAGCGGTCGCCGTCCAGTTCAAACAGATTCATGACGACCACTAGCCCGAGTGCTTTCGCTCTGGCGGCGATACACTCTGTCGTCGGGCCTGGAACCCGTTCAGCTAGCTCGCGGAAACCGTCGGCTGCCGGTTGCTGAGGATGAAACCGCTCGAACGCAAGCTCGGCGAAACAGGCGAGCACAGCACCCTGGCTTGCGGCATGTTCTAACGCTTGCAGGCCTTGACAGAGGTTTGCTGCCTTGTCAGTCATGGCGTGCTGCTGGATCAGTGCGATCTTCACTAGCGATCGATCGCTCGCGCGTTAACGCGCCTTTTCGCCAGGACGCAATGGGCGTTGTGGTTCACGTGGCTCGTCTGGGTAGAGGTTCGCGACGTACTCCTCGTAGCCATTGAAGAGAGGTGTCGGGAACGGTTCCTCCGTGTCGAGCCAGAATGAGGTGTTCTGCGGCCAGCGCGGGTGTGGGATGTTCGGGTTAATGTTCGAAAGAAAGCCGTACTCGTGCTGCTGGATTTGCCAGAACGTTTTCGGTTCGCTTCGCACGAGCTCAATCTTCACAATCGATTTCGGATTCTTATAGCCATACTTCCAAGGTACGGCAATCCGGATTGGCGAACCGTGCTGCTTCGGCAGCGGTTTTCCGTAGATACCGGTGACTACGAATGCGAGTTCGTTCATCGCCTCGTCCATCCGCAACGCCTCCCGATACGGCCATGGATACCACGGTGAGCTCCGGAGACCCGGCATCTGGTTGTCGACCTTTGCCGTCTCGAAGCGGACGTATCTCGCCGAGTTGCGCGGCTCGACTTTATTGAGCAATACACTCAGCGGGAACCCAGACCAGGGCACATTCATTGCCCAGCGTTCAACACAGCGGAAGTGATACACCCGCTCCTCATGGGCGAACCCGAAGAGATCATCCAGGTCGAGAGTCATAGGCTTATTGCATTCACCGGTAATCTCGATGCTCCACGGTTCAACCTTAAAGTCTCCGATGAATTGCCACACCGGGCCACCACGCCCCGAGAGAAACTCGTAGAAGTTGTTGTGTGCGGCGGCAACCTCACGCGCCATCAATTCTTGACGGGTGATGGCCGATGGGATCCTATACGTCGTGTTGCGGTCGGCCGGGAAGACATCCGGCTGTTCGAACGGGAGTTCGAGCAGTTGCGACTGAGCCTGCGCCTTGGCGCCAGAAGGGAGGGAACACATTGCCATGGGCGTGGCGAGGATGCCCGTGCCGAAGGCCTTCATGAACGTGCGTCGATTAAAGAAGAACTCTGGCGGAGTGATCCGCTGGGACGGAATCTTGGTAGTCAATTGCTTTCTCACGGCTGTTTCTCAGATGCTAATCTCTGACGCATTTCTTACACCCTACCATGGGATGGGTCGAGAACGTGGTCAGAACCCTAAAATGGGGATAAGGTGACTGTGTTATGTGGTTTTCTAAAGATCCAAAGATACTGAAAGTTCCCAAACCAGAGGACACTTTGCCCGGTCGCAGCGAGCCAGCACCGGCACCTGAGCAACATTTCATCAATAATGTTCGGCTGGAGCCGCCGTTTCCGGATATAACGGAACACGCCGTGTTTGGAATGGGATGCTTCTGGGGTACCGAGAAGCAGTTCTGGGAATTACCAGGTGTGTACTTGACCGCTGTTGGCTACGCCGGTGGAACGACGCAAAATCCGACCTATCAAGAGGTCTGCAGCGGGCAGACCGGTCATACCGAAGTCGCACTCGTGGTTTTTTACCCGGCGCAGGTCAGTTACGAACGACTGCTCAAGATGTTCTGGGAAAACCATAATCCGACACAGGGGATGCGGCAAGGGAACGACATTGGCACGCAGTATCGTTCGGCCATCTACACGGCGAGCGAAGCGCAACACCAAGCCGCGTGGATGTCTCGCGACGCCTACCAGTCCGTTTTAACTCAAGCGAACTACGGCAAGATCTCCACTGAGATTTTGCCGGCCGGTCCTTTCTATTACGCTGAAGCCTACCACCAGCAGTATCTGGCGAAGAACCCACTTGGCTACTGTGGTCCCGGTGGGACTGGAGTTTCGTGCCCGGTAGGTCTTGTGGTCGACGGCTGAGCGGATTTAGGACGAAGTGGTTCATTAAGCTCAAACGTATGTGTGCCGGTCATGTCAATGACAAGAACTTGCGCACTGCGGTCATGGATCGGAACGGTGGCTTAGGCTGTGACAGTTATGCTTCGGTTGCCGGAGGCATTGACGGCAACTGGCGTTTATGTCCGCTCGACTGCATCATCCGCTCGATGTGCAAGGCGAGCGACGGCGAGACGGCTTCTGGGCCCTGGGTCACATAGGCCTCGAGCTGGTCGTACGTGAAACCCAACTCCACCTCGTCCGTCTGTCCAATCCATAGCCCGGCGCTAGCTGGTTTCTCGATTATTGGTTCAGGTATATGGAATTCACGGGCTAGTTTTGAGACCTCGCTCTTCAGTAGACGTCCGAGCGGCAACACGTCCACGCCGCCATCTCCGTATTTCGTGTAATAACCAACTTTAAGCTCACAGCGGTTACCTGTGCCAGCCACCAGGTAGTTCATCGTGTTGGCCAGATAGTAGAGGGTCATCATCCGTAGTCGAGCCTTAACATTGGCGAGTGCTGTACGCAAGCGCACGTCCTCAAGTGGTGATTCTGAACAGGGTTCCTGGAGTACACGTGTGCCGATCTTGATGCTTTCGATTAGGATGCCATAGGAGCGATCGAGGTTTACTTGGGTTGTGGGCAAGTCAAAATGTTTGGCAATAAGTTTGGCATCAAGCTCGTCCTTCGGATCGCTCTGGCAGGGAAGGATCGCGGCAAGCGCTTCTCCCGGTGTTGCCAATCGACACAAACGTGCCACCACGGCCGAGTCGAGACCTCCACTCAAGCCAACCACAAGCCCGTTGGCGCCTGCAGCCAGGACTTGCTGGCGTAGCCAGTGGGAGAGTTGTTCCGCGAGGGCTGACACTAAGTCACCTTACCGCTGATGGCCTCTGCGGTGGGAGACTCCGGCCAGACGCGTTCTGGAGCTGCCACGTACCCGGCATGTGCCAGCTGGCTTTGGAAGAAGACTGTCTGCGACGCGTAGAACACCAGTTTCGTGAAGAGCCGCGCCAGCACGTAGGACTGACCGATTAGGAAGCCCATCCACATCGACGGCCCAGTCGATCCAGCACCGGGAGCCGCCTGCGCATAGACTACCAACACGACCAGGAAAAGTCCGGTGTTGAGTAAGTAGAGACCGACCGTGGCTCCGAGGTGTCGGCGTACGAAACGTACCGAGGCTAGCAGCGCGCCCACCATGCTCCGGCGATCTTCGACGACTGCTCGGATTTTTGCGTAATCAAGAACAAGGTTAACTAGGAGTAGCGGTACACCAAGTAGTGCGTAGAGAGCTATGCGGACAAGGAACGCAGTTCGCTCCACGGTAAGGTCACGAGTCGCCATGCTGTACAGATCATCGAAGAGCCACTCGTGGATCGGACCCAGCAACACCCAATATGTCAGGCCGGCGATCACCCCCAGACGAATAAACCGGAAGAAATAGACACCGCATGCCGAGAAAAAACCGACACTTCGAACCTGGCGCTGACGTGCGAGGCGGTCGAGCACACCACCAGCCAGGAAAGCCCAAACCACCAAATACATGGCGACGATGCCGGCAATGGCTCCAGGCATCGGGGTATTGTCAACGAAAGCACTCAAGTTGCTAAGCACGGCAGCGAAACCGATTACCGACGGAGTGAAGGTTTCTTCAATGCCCTCGGCCTGTGCTCCGAACTCCTCCCACCATGTCCGGTTGACGCCACTGGCCAACGTGTCCGCTGCGATGCTGCTACCCAGGTGTTCCGTGATGGCCTCGTGAAGCGCAAGCATCGGTGGCACTGTCGCCAGCAACGTCACGAGATACACACCAATCAACAACGCAGGCGCCGCAAGCACCCTTCGGATCCCGTCTGCATGTGCTCTAAAGATTCGCACGGTCTCTGACTTTCAGATGAAGAACCCGTATGTCAACAGCAGATCCTGTAGCCAGACAAGCCACTTCAAGCTCCACTTCGTGGCGGCTGGGCTAGCCATGGGAGTTATCGTCTGGCCGTTGTTTGTGTAATCGATGTCGAGCAGAAGCACGCGGTCTGGATCCACGACCGCACGCGTGGCGCGGGCATAGCGTTCGTATTGAAGGGAGGTCCAGCGTCCTTTCCCGTCCCACTGCTCACGTATCTGATGTCCGTCGTCGAATTCAATGAGAATATCAATCGGAAAAATACCTTCTCCGTAGCGCCGCACCACCACCGTTGTCACAAAAGTTTCGCCGCCCGTTGACGCTTCAGCAAAATCGCCGTCGGTCCCGTCGCCGAAGAACCCTCGGCCGCCAGCAGGGCGGCTCGTGAGCTGCTGGACGCCGTAATCGAACACCTTGGCGCTGCCGTGCACCTGATCGAAGAACCACGTCAAGTCTTGTTGTGTCTCTTCGTTGATCGCGTCAAAGAAGTCACTAGGTTCAGGATGAGCAAATAGCCACCGTTTGTAGAAAATTGCCATGGATCGCTGTAGAGCCGGCCACCCGAGATACCGCTCGAGCGTGTGCAGCCAGAGCGCAGTCTTGTTGTAACTGATACTGCTGGCAGTCCCTGGCCAGTATCGGTAGGTCGGCGTCACCTGGGCGTCCATCTTAGCGTCGCGTTGGTAGCCGGTCAGCCGGTTTCCGTCGATCACCCGCGACCACTCGATGTCGCGGAAGACCCAGGGCACGAATCCTCCAAAGAACCGGGTCGAGTGGTAGTGGGGGATGAAAGAGGACTCGAGTACGCGCGCCGTTGCAAAGGTGTTCAGGCCTTCATCCATCCACGCATGCTCGAACTCGTTGGTCCCGACCGCGCCATACCAGAACTGATGGCCCGCTTCGTGGATGGTGACTTCCTCTGGGCTCGACACATCGGGCGGCGCGAGCCAGTTGGTGCCCCCCGTAAAGAAGGTCGGGTATTCCATTCCACCCGAACCGCTCTGAAATGCAGGATCGACGATGGTGATGTGGTCGTAGGGATAGGCACCGAACCACTCGCCATAGAATTGCAGCGTAACGCGTGTCGCCTCGAAATATCGCGATGCCTGGCTGACATGTTCGGGCTGTACCAGCAACCGGATATCAACCGCTGGCAGCCGAGGGTGCTCGAACCGCGACCGAAGTTCGAGGAAGTCCAAGCTGGTTGTCCAAGCGAAGTCGTGAACGTCCTCCTGATAGTAATGATGCGTGGTTGTGCCGTCTGTGTTTTCTCTGACGTAACGCTCTACGCCGGTTGCGCCCAGGATCCAGCCCGTGGGAATCGTAAGCCGCACGTCGTAGTTTCCGTAGTCGGCGAAAAATTCCGTTGCAGTGTGGAACTGATGACAGCTCCAGCCGTCCTCGGTGAGGACGCCGATCTTCGGAAACCACTGCGCAATGAAGAAGTAGTCACCGACTGTGCCGGTGCGCGAGAAGGTACGCGGCACGTGAGATATCCACTCAATCTCGACGTTAACTGTCTCGCCGGGCTGCACTGGCTCCGGCAACGTGACTGTCATGACGGTCTGGTCGTCTGGGTTGTCATCATCGGGCGCGATGTAACGGGTCTTTGTCGTTAGGTCGATGGGGAGCGCATCACCGGCACTGAGGAGGCGCACGGCAGTTATATCGATCCACGCCCAGTCGGCCTCGGGTCGGCCATGAAGGCCAGTGCCTCGCCCAAGTAGCCGCTCACGCATCCACGTCGAGTTCGTATTCTTCCAGGCGTTGTAATACAGGTGAAACTGCAGCTCAGCTGTCGTGATCGTCGAGATATTGCGCCATGTGAGTACTTCGTGACCAGTTAGCGTCCGCCGCTCGGTGTCCAGGCGGACATCGATCGAGTAGTTGGCGTTGCGGAGGGAGCGTGAGATGCCAGGCGCGCGGCCGGTGGGAAACTGTGGTGATGCGGTCTTACCTTGATGCACAGTTGCGGCGGCATGGTGCTGGGGTGCTTGGGTGGGCAGAGACGCGCGAATTGCCGAGCCGCTGGCGAAGGCTGCGATCACCAGCAACGGAACCAGATACCCCGGAAGCCTGGTGCCCGAAGCCTTGAGTCTCAGATTGTTCCAGCACATGACAAGCCTCCTTTCTCGATGCTACTGGAAATCATAAGCGCCTGGCCTCGTCTGGTGCCCTGAAAATGTGATGAGAAAATTATAGCGCTCGAGCACCGCCTCGGATTCGGTTCGAAGGACACTACACTGCTGTTCGTCTCGACCACTGCACTGGAACACTAGCGGAGGCGCAGGTCTCGGTCGAGGTCGATGATTGCGCCACCGAGCCCGGTACCGGCACGGCGCGAATAGCGCGCGTCGGTGATGGTTACACGATAACCGTCCGACAGTTGCTCGACCGCGTACGCTGGAAGCCTTATCCAGGCCATGATGCCTTGGATGTTTGGGGCAGCTAACGCAGCGTCCACGACCGCATTGCGGGATCCCTGGTCTATGGACGGACTGGCGATGCGAATCCGATCTTTGTGCAGCCAATTCAGCTCCAGAAAGTGATAATGCTGAGTGTCAACGATGACGACATCTCGCCCGAAGGGGTTGGCCGGCAGCGGCCCCGTCATCACGGCCGTCGGCACCTCGTCGAGCTCAGCCAGCCAGGCTCTCACCTGCTGTTCTGCGATGTGTGAGCCAACCACATTTAAGAGGATGTAAACGACCACGCACGCGAGACAGCCGGTTGCTACTCTGGGCAGGCGTTGCTGCAGTGGCCCCCAGATCCTAAGTGTCACGATTGATGCGACGGCCGTGACCCACAAGAGGCGCGCCACCGGAGGTGTACCGACGAACCCGGTGACGAACACGGTCGTCAATAGACCAAGAAGAAACCAGCCGCCGATGTTTACCAATGTATGCGTATGCGCCAATATGACTGGAACACCGGCGAGGAGCCAGATCCAAGGATCTACGATAAAGAGTGCGTCACCATAAAACCATTGTCCGTTGAACGGCATCAGGAGCCGGATGCCATACGTGTTGAGCCAGTCGAGTGCCGGGTGGGTTAAGACAGTGATATACGACAGGGCGATGAGCGGTGCAGCCCGAGCCGAGGGTTTACGACCACGCCACCATGCGATGCCTCGGTCGAGTAGAAGCAGCAAGCCGGTGAGTAGGAGCGGCAGCACCGCTATGGCGAGAATCCCATGTGTCCATCCACGCCGGAACCCAAGCGACACGTCACCGCTTATAAACAGCGTGACCGCGTCGATGTCTGGAGCGTTCGCTCCAAGAATCAGTGCTGGAGTGGCCATAGGTGTCCACCGCTTGAGTGGTGTCTCAGCCAAACTGGCGCCGATTAGTGTATGAGCCAGCGGGTCCATGGGATCGAAATACCGAGTAGAGCACTAGAATACCTCGATCCTGCATCGGGGTTGGGAGGTGCCAAGGAGTGACCTTGAAGAAAACACACGCATTGAAAGATCTCCGTCTGGTCTTTGTCGGCGCGGGTGTTATGGGCGAGGCGATGATCGGGGGGTTGCTGGCCCACCACCAGCTCGAACCAGGGAATATCACAGCGAACGACCGTCACCGTGAGCGTCTGCAAGAGATGCGTGAGAAATTTCACATCCACACCACGCTCGACAGCGAAACAGCGGTTCGTAAAGGGCAGGTAATCGTGTTGGCCGTCAAGCCGCAAGTCCTGCCTGTCGTCTACGCCGACTTGCGTGGGAAGATAAAGGTGAACGCGCTGGTCATTTCGATTATTGCTGGGACAACGATTGAGTCGATAGCGGCTGGTCTCGAGCACCGCGCCATCGTTCGGACGATGCCGAACACACCGGGGCAGGTGGGTGAGGGGATGACCGTCTGGACCGCAACGCCAGAGGTCTCTGACTCGCAACGGGATCAGGCTGAAGCGGTCGTCGAGGCCCTCGGACATCAGCTTTACGTCGACGACGAAAACTTTCTCGACATGGCGACTGCGGTCAGCGGTTCCGGGCCGTCGTATGTATTTCTGTTTATGGAGTCGCTCATTGATGCCGCAGTCCATCTGGGGTTCTCACGTGCCGACGCGAGTGAACTGGTCGTTCAGACCATCCGTGGAGCTGCTATTTACGCCCAACACAAGGGCGTCCACCCGGCCGAGCTTCGTAACATGGTGACCTCACCGGGCGGGACAAGTGCCGATGCGTTGTACCAGTTGGAGAAGGGCGGCTTCCGGACAGTGGTTTCGAAGGCGGTTCTGGCCGCGTACCAACGAAGCGTGGCTCTTGGGAAACTGAGCACACAACAAATAAACACAAGCAAGTCGTCGCGAACAACCAGCCGCAAGACGAGTCGTTGATCGTCTGGGTGCCTGGGAAGCTTGGATCGTGAACTGTCCACATGACTGTTTCGGGCATCTTTAATCTGGTCGCGCTTCTTATCACCCTGGCGGCGATCTTTGGCTACATCAACCAGCGGTGGCTGAAGCTACCGCACACGATCGGCCTGGTCATCAGTGCATTGGCAGTCTCAGTCGTCATTCTGCTCGCCGATGCGTCCTTCCCTTGGCTGGGCCTTGAAGTTACCGTTCGCCAGATGCTCACTGACATCGACTTCGAAGACACGTTGATGAAAGGGTTCCTCAGCTTCCTACTATTTGCTGGGGCATTGCACGTTGATCTCGATGCGTTAATGCGCCGTCGGTGGGTGATCTCGACGCTAGCTACGGTCGGCATTGTTATGTCAACCCTTATCGTAGCGGGCTTGATGTTCTTCGGTTTCGCCGTCTTTGGCTTTGAGGTCCCGTTCGCCTACTGTCTCGTGTTCGGCTCACTAATCTCACCCACCGACCCGGTGGCGGTCATGGGAATCCTCAAGAAGGTGCAGCTCCCAGAGACGCTCGAAGCCAAGATCGCTGGGGAGAGCCTGTTCAACGACGGTGTTGGAATCGTGCTCTTCACGGTGCTGGTGGCGATGGCGGTCGGAGACGGCGATCACGGTACGGTGAATCTTGTGGGCGCCGCAGAGTTACTGGTGGTCGAAGCGATTGGAGGCTTAGCTCTGGGCCTTGCGGCGGGCTACTCGGCCTATCGCACGATGAAGACGATCAACGAGCATAACCTCGAAGTCTTAATCACTCTCTCACTCGTCATGGCGACCTATGCCGTTGCGTTACAGGCACACGTGTCTGGACCACTCGCCGTCGTTGTTGCCGGGCTCTTTATTGGTAATCACGGCAAGCGGTTCGCCATGAGCGACAAGACTAGGCATCACGTCGAAACTTTCTGGTCATTGATCGACGAACTGCTCAACTCACTGTTGTTCCTCGCGATAGGTTTCGAAGTGGTTGCCATCACGTTCACGGGACAGGTCGTCGGCGTGGCAACCTTCGCGGTTCCGGTCGTGCTGCTGGCGCGGTGGGTTAGTGTGGGTGCGCCGATAACGTTCCTCGGCCTGCGGCAGGAATTTACGAAGGGCGTTATTCCGGTTCTGACATGGGGCGGGCTGCGGGGCGGTATCTCGGTTGCGTTAGCGCTTTCTATTCCTGAAAATCCGTACAAGCCGGTGATTTTAGCGGTCACCTACGGCGTGGTCGTTTTCTCGATCGTGGTCCAGGGGTTGACCTTTGAGAAGGTAGTGCGGGCTGCCATCCGCTAGGACACTAGCTCCAGAGACGTCTGCATGAGAACGTGATCATCAGGACGTGTGATCCTGGATAAATGTGACGGTCTCGCTACTGACGGTTGCCGTGCCGGAGTAAGCTTGAGAGTCGGAATAGGCAGCGTGACACTTATAGAGGGGGCAGTCCCAAGGCCGACACTAGAAGTTCTTCACCTGGAATCCTATCCACCAGCCGATGACACCGAGCATGGCCCCTAGGACGGTGTCAGCAGCGTAGCGGTATCGTCCTAGGACGGTCGCGCCGATAAGGCTTACCGCCAATACCATGAGCACTGCGCCGATGACTGGATTAACTAAACCGAGTGCGAGCGCAGCTGCCACACCCGCAGAGGCATGGCCGCTCTGAAAGGCATTCACCTGCACACTGCCGTGCTTCAGGATGAAAAGATTGGCACGACGGAAGAGTAGTTCTCTGGCGTCGAGCGGGCTATCTAGTTCCAGGCTGCGCGGTGGTCGGGTCTGAATCCACGGCAAGACGCCGTAACAGCCGTAGCTGGCAATCAAGATTGCGGTCCAGAAGTTGTCGGCTTCCTCCAGAAATCCCAACCAACAGAACAGGGCGAAGCTGGCCGGAACGAAGAAGTAGGTGAGCAGATAGGCAAGCTCAAGATACTCCAGGACTATCCGAGGTCCCTTGGTCAGGAGATCGGTCAGGTTTGTCATACGAAACAGCCATCGATCGAGATCAAGCAGGTGTTCTTCGATATCTGGCATCGCCATACGGAAGAACAGACCAGACAGCCAGTAGCCCTGGAGCATATAGATGGCCGGTAGCCACGCTCGCGCAAGGTGAAGGAATGGCGACAGCCGCAGCTGCGAGAGCATTAGCACCAGACTGGTGCAGACAAGCCCGACGAGCACTACGCGTCCGCGCTGGTGACCGCTCATCGGCCGAAGTCGTGCCAAAATGATTAAGTACAGGAAGAACCCGATAACGATCCATTCGCTGGTCCAGATTCGAGAGTAGTCGATCATCATCACTTACACGGGGTTCGACACTTATTTACTCAACTGGTGCGAATTGCACCGCAGTCGGCTCAGTTGCCGAGGCTCTGGAGTCTCGCAGCACATCAAGGCAAGACGGTACGAGCCATAGAATGCCGACGATACGTCCTGTGACTAACGCAGCTGCGGCTGCATTGGCGCCAACCATCCCAAACACGTGGATTCCCACAGTAAGGGCGGTAGCCACCGTGAACACCTCCATTAGGGTAACCCAGCTGATCGGAGTAGTCCGGTGCGCGTGCACGAGTAGGGCACGCTGGACCGCGAGGGTTACCGACAACGCCGGGAAGACCGAGAGTATTCTTAGCGGCAGCAAGGCGAACGTGGTTAGTGTGAGAGTGAGCCCTGAGACATGGTGAAACCACGCAAATGCCAAGGGAGTGCAGGCAATCGTCATCAGCCCGCCAGTTGCGGCTAGCGCCAACATCACTGCAAAGTTACGAATTGGCCGGAAGTGCTCACGCCGATCACCAATCAGCGCAATGACCACCTCCATGTAGGACAACCCCAACGCCCGGAAAATAAAGGCCAGACCGTGGATGACCGGAAGCACTGCCAGTGACTCCAGAGCAAACCGGCTCTGCCCAAGAAAGAAGGTCACCAGTGGCTGGATGCCCATGGCTAAGAGCGAGGTCAGCGCTAGAGGGACGTAGAAGTTGATAAGTGAGGGGAGGCGAAGACTATCAAGTCGGTCTCGTGTGCACTCACGAGCAAGTAACACCGGGACGACATTGCGGGTCATCAAGCGGCTGGCCACGGCTTCTACAGTCACGCCGGCCGAAAGTGCCAGGGCGCCCAGGTAGGCGCCATCGAGGTGTGTCACCCGAAACGCGACAAACGCTGTCACCGACATCGTTACCAGCCGGAGCACCGTACCGTAGGCTACACGGTTGGTCAGAAGGTGCCGAATCAGAAGCCCTTGCTGGAAACGGCGGTAGCCGATCGCAGCGGGCCAGGGAAGAAACAGTACGAGCGCTCCGTAAGTTAGTCGTGCCACGTCAGGCGGAAGTGACAGCAGGTTAGCTGTCAGTTGATCAAAAACTGGTGGGATGAGCACGACGAGCTGCACGAGCGTGAGGCCTGCGCTCAGCCCGTAAGCGAAGCGTCGCACGGCAAAATATGACTGCCGGTCCTTCACCAATTTGGTGGAGGCGCCCATCAGCATGATGACTGGCGCTTCGATGATGACCGCTATCGCGAACGCTACACCGAACGCCGCGAGGTTGTTTGTGGGATTAGAGAGGCGCGCGATGATTGCGACCAGATAGGGGCCTTCGACCGCCATCATCAGCCAAGTGCTTGCAAGTGGTAGCCAAAACCAGAAGATCCGCCGATAATTCAGCGTATTTACCTCCCTAGCAATCGATGATCATACAAGGGCAAGAGATTCACTAGCCTGAAGAAATAAGACTGGATCTCAAAATCCCTTGACCGACCAAAATGGTCGGCTATATAGTTACTGTCTTAAATTGAGATCAAGTCTCATGTTGTTTTCATTTTTGGGGCCACTGCGCCGATTCGTAACCGCGTTCTTTGCTGCGGCAGCTCTGCTCTGCTGCAGTGAGTATCTTGTTGCGTCAGCACAGTTGACCGATGACCAAGAGGCGGTCCAGCAGGGAAGATCCGAGCCATCCTCGACTGTCCCACCGTTGTCTGCGCCTGGGATGACTGTTGCCGAGAAGGACTACGACGAGGAGGCCGAGAAGAAACAGATCACTATTGAGGAATTGCAGCGCCGAATCGACGTCCTTGCGGCCACCGTTGAGCAACTCCGGAACGAAGAAGTATCAACTATTGAACTGACCGACACTGACGCTCGGGCGTTGGGACTATCGCCCGCGGCTGCCGCAACGTATGGGCGTGAGCAAGGCGTGTCGATCGCCGGTTACGGTGAGATGCTTTACGAGAACTACGGAAGTAAAAACGAGGCTGGCGGACTAACAAACAAGGAGACCCAGCTCGATTTCCTGCGAGCCATTATCTACGCTGGCTACCGCTTCAACGACAAGTTTCTCTTCAATTCAGAGATGGAGATCGAACATGCGAATGAGGTTTTCGTTGAATTCGCATACGTCGATTATCTCGCGCATGAAAACTTTGGGTTCCGTGGCGGGATGTTGCTCGTGCCTATGGGATTGGTCAACGAGTTTCACGAGCCGACCGTCTTCCTCGGTGCTGAGCGGCCGGTTACCGAGCAGCGAATCATTCCGTCGACCTGGCGGGAAAACGGCGCGGGCATCTATGGGTCGGTCGACCGTGTCACTTTTCGCGCCTACGTCATCAATGGTTTCAATGGCTCGAGTTTTTCATCGACAGGTGTCCGTGGCGGCCGTCAGAAAGGTGCAAAGGCGAAGGCTGGCAACATGGCTTTTACGGGTCGTCTCGATATCACGCCAATGCCTGGCGTGTTCGTTGGTGCTGGCCTTTACAGCGGTGGATCTGGCCAGGGTGATATCGCGATAGATAACCAGGACTACGATGTTAGGACAACGATCGTCGATTTGCACGCACAGTTGCAGATTCGAGGCTTCGACCTTCGTGGTCTCTATGCACATGCGGATCTCGATGACGTCGTGGAGTTGAATCAGGTCTTGGGATTAGAGGGCTCGAGCGGTGTGGCCGAACAGATGGAGGGAGGCTACATACAGGTCGGCTATAACCTGTTGTCGCAGGTTGCGGAGGCTGGCGGTGTCGGGTTGACGCCGTACATCCGCTATGAGCAGGTCGACACACAGGCGACTATGCCAGCTGGGTTCGAGCGGAGTGCATCGACTAACAACACGTTCATTACTTTAGGTGTCGATCTAAAACCGATCCCGAACATCGTCGTGAAAGTCGACTACGCGTGGGTTAGCAACGACGCGGAGAGTGGCATCAACCAGTTCAATATCGGCCTTGGATACGCGTTTTAGTGATGGAGCACGGATGCGGGCCAGCGAGTGGAAAATGAAGCGTTTTGCGGCAGTGGGCGCGGCGGCATGGCTGTTTGCCGGTAGTGTCATCGTGGCTCAGAGCGGGCTTATTACCCGCGATGAAGCGCTTGCAGCCCTTTATCCTGGAGCAGTGATTGATGCTGAGTGGGTTTTTCTCACTCAAGCTCAGACAAGGGAGGCAGCGGAACTGGCTCGAATGGAGATGCCGAGTGCCGTTGTGGCGCGGTATATAGCTAGAAGGAACGGCGAGGTCGTGGGTCGGGCCTATGTCGACACTCACGTTGTCCGGACGAAACGCGAGAGTTTGTTGATTTCACTCAATCCAAGTGGTCTCGTGCTCCGTATCGACGTTACCGCATTTCTCGAACCACGCGAGTACCTTGCGCCGGAACACTGGCTACAGCAATACGACACACGACGACTGAACGACGAACTGTCGCTACAGCGCGCCATTCGTCCTATTGCCGGCGCGACGCTGACAGCGATGGCCACCAACACCGCGGTCCGGCGAGTGCTGGCCATCGATCAGGTGCTCGAGCCGGACGAGCAGGTGAACCGATGACCCGCTGGGAACGCTGGGTCTTTAACACGCTCCACACTGTGGTGGCATTGACTGGTGTTGTCTACTTTTACATGCAATACCTGCTGCCTGCCGATGATCCGTTTTCCGTTATCAATCACCCATGGCAGCCCTTGATGCTTGGCATCCATGTTGTGCTTGCCCCGGTCTTTGTTTTGGTCTTCGGCATGGTGCTCCGGTTACACATCCTGAAGAAACTACTGTCGAACAACCCATCGGCTCGGCGGAGTGGTTGGTTCTCGCTCGTCAGTTTTACCGGAATGGCTCTATCCGGGTATTTGCTCCAAGTTGCCCCAAACCTCTTCCTAGTGCACGTTATGCTGGTGATGCACGTCAGCACGAGCCTACTGTTCCTGGTTGGGTACAGCACACATTTATTTCTCGGCTTGCGACTTTTGAAGACCGCGGCCGACGATACTGTCCAAGAGACAGACATCCCTAAGGGTGCTCGTATCGTCCTATGAGTCCATCGCCAAGATTGGGACCATTTCCCCTTTGGCTGCCCTGTCTGGTTATTGCTGTACTACTGGTCGTAGGTGGTTTGCTCGTCAGTACTGACACAACATTCATACGCGTCGAACGACGAGCGTATCTCATGGGAACCCGAGCCACTCTCGTGACCCTTGCGGCCGACCGCACAAGAGGTTTACATGATCTCGAACGGATGCTACGGGTTTTAGAGGCCACCGAAGCTGAACTGAGCACGTGGCGTGATGACAGTGTACTCAGCGCGCTCAACCGTCACCCTGTCGGAGAGGCATGGCTGGCGCCCGAATCGCTCTGTGGCCTGTTTGGGGAGCTTCTGACCTGGCACGTCGAGACCGGTGGTGCCTTCGATCCGGCGGTTGGGTCGTTGGTAGCCGCCCTCGGTTTACGTGATCGGGGTGAAAGGCCGTCGGCGGCCGTACTAGAACGGGCAAGGGCTCAGACAGGGTTCCGCCATTTCGTTTTCGAACCGAGTGGCTGCTTGATGACCCGTCAACGAGACGCGCTCCTTGACGCCGGCGCGTTTGGAAAAGGTGAAGCCCTTGATCGAATTGTTCGCCAAGACCGACGTCAGTCGGCCGGCCAGTGGATGATCGATTTCGGCGGCCAGATCGTCGTAGCCGGTACTAGGAATGAGGGATGGCCGGTTGCGCTTGCCCACCCGGACCGACGTAGCATGCCGGTGCTCGAGCTCAGGCTTACCGCAGGGTCGCTCGCGACCAGCGGTGGCGGCGAGCGAGATCGTTGGGTCGATGGGGCCCAGATGGGACACATCTTAGATCCGCGCGATGGCCGCCCGCTTAGCCGGCCGGCGTCCGTCACCGTGTGGCACACGAGCGCCCTCGCGGCGGATGTGCTATCAACCGCTCTCTACGTCATGGGGGTCGAGAACGGCCTCGCGTGGGCCGAAGCTCGACAGATAGCTGCCTGTTTTTTTGTCCCGACTGGCACTGGGATCGATATAGAGATTAAAGCTACCAGAGTATTTCGGCAGACATTTCTCTAAGCATAAAGGAAGCATCGTTGGTCAAGACCGTTGACGTTCGAGAAGGCATCACGCTCGACGAATATCAAGCAGTCGTCCATCTTTCTGAGGCCGTGCGCGATTTGCGTGACAAAGCGCGAGCGCTCGTTCCGCAACTGAGAGGACGAACCATCTGGATGATTAACTCCACGGCCCGCGGTGGTGGAGTGGCGGAGATGCTGCCTCGACTGGTGACGATTCTCCGCGAGCTCGGTGTAGCGGTCGAGTGGGTCGTCATAGGCAGTGATGACCCTCGCTTCTTTGCATTGACCAAGCGGCTACACAACCTGATTCACGACAGCGGCAACGGTCAAGATCTGACGTCTGATGACAAAGCTCTCTATGCCAAGGTGAGCCAGGACAACGCCGATGATCTACGGAGAAAGGTCAAACCGGGTGATCTCCTCATTGTTCACGATCCCCAACCGCTGGGGGTGGGTTCTATTCTTCGGCGGGAGCTGGATGTACGGGCCGTCTTCCGATCGCATATCGGCCTGGACGATGACACGTCCCGGACGCGTACCGCCTGGGAGTTCTTACGGCTATATGCCACCTGCTACGACCATGCGGTCTTCTCAACGCAAGAGTACATCCCAGATTTTCTTGCTGGCCGGGCTGGTGTGCTTCGGCCCGCCATTGATCCGCTTAGCCACAAGAACCGTGAATTGATGATCACCAAACTGGTCGGCATCCTGTGCAATTCGCGGCTAGCGGTTGAGCAGTATCCAATCGTTCCGGCGGAGTTTAAGCAGATTGTTACTCGTCTTGCGCCAAACGGTCAGTTTCTACCCGCTAATCATTCTGGCGGAATCGGGATCCCGTTCCGGCCGATCGTGACCCAGATCTCCCGGTGGGATAAGCTCAAGGGCTTCAAGCCGCTACTCGATGGCTTCGTACGGCTCAAGGAGCGCGCGCAGCATGGCAACGTGTCCGACGGCCTACACCAGCGCCGTCTGCAACTAGTTCGGCTTGTTCTCGCCGGTCCCGATCCTGCGGCAGTTGCTGATGACCCCGAGGCTCTCGATGTGCTCGAGGAATTGACGAAGACATACGTTGCGCTGCCACGTTCCTTTCAAGAAGATATCGCGCTTGTCTCGTTGCCGATGGGCGTTCGTAAGGACAACGAGCTGATTGTCAATGCTCTGCAGCGCTGTTCGACTGTCGTCGTTCAGAATTCATTGCGGGAGGGGTTCGGCCTCACTGTTACCGAGGCGATGTGGAAACATGCAGTGGTCCTCGGCAGCCGCGCCTGTGGGATTCGCCAACAAATCCGCGATGGCGTGGACGGACTGTTGATCAATGATCCTGAGAACTCGGATGATATCGCGACCAAGCTCGACGAGCTCCTCGGGGATGTCGACAGGCGCATCCGTTTTGGGCAGAGCGCTCAGCGACGGGCGCACGATGAGTTCCTGGTATTTACCCAGGTCAAGAATTGGTTGACGACGTTGGTCCAATGTTGTGGCGGTTGAGTTCGTCATCAGGCAGGTGGATTCGCTCGATCCCGATGTTCGCGAAACCGAAAAAGGCCGCGACGAACGGATTCAGCAGATTGAAGAAGGCGAATGGGGCGTAGGTCCATGTTGACACGCCGAGCGTCTGCGACATGAATGCTCCGCACGTGTTCCACGGCACCAGCACAGAGGTCAGGGTCCCGGCATCTTCCAGTGCCCGAGACAAGTTCTTGGGATCTAGCTGACGCCGTTCGTACTCGTTACGGAACATGCGGCCGGGAAGCACGATGGCGATGGATTGGTCGGATGCCAGTACATTCATCCCGAACGACGTGGCGAGAGTCGCTGAGATGAGGCTGCCCGTGCTATGCACGAAACTAAGGATCCGAGCCGCGATCACCTGTAACATCCCCGTCGTTTCCATTACTGCCCCAAAGATCATCGCCGTCATGATGAGCCAAACAGTCATCAGCATGCTACTCATTCCACCCCGCGAGAGTAGATCGTCGAGCATGGAGTTCCCAGAATCGAGTGTTACCCCATCATAGAGAGCGACCCACACTCCTTTGATAAGGGCCACACCCTCAGGCAGATCGGTCTCACCGACTGCGGCGAGCACTGTCTCTCGTTGAAAGGCGATTGCAAAAAGCCCACCGACCAGCGCTCCGATCAGCAGTGCTGGGAACGCCGGGACTTTACGAACGACCAGGATTAGCACTAAGACGAGCGGGATTAGCAGATGCGGACCGATCACGAACTGTGTCTCGAGTGCATGGAGAATGCCAGTGAACTCGTCTGCGCTCTCTGGGGTTTGGACGATGAATCCGGCTAAGGTGAAGAGGCTCAGAGCGAGCACAAAGCTTGGGGTTGTAGTCCATGCCATGTGCCGGATGTGGGCGTACAGATCGACACCAGACACCGCTGGCGCCAGGTTGGTCGTTTCTGAGAGTGGTGACATCTTATCGCCGAAATAGGCGCCTGAAATGATGGCACCGGCGGCTAACCCGAGATTGAGCTCTTGCGCAGTAGCGATGCTGATGAGCGCGATCCCGATAGTGCCGGCGGTTGTCCACGAGCTACCAGTGGCAAGCGCGACCACGGCGCAGATGACACACGCGGCCGTGTAGAAGATTGATGGTGTGAGGATGGACAGACCATAGTAAATCATCGTCGGCACCACCCCAGCCAGGATCCAGGTACCGATCACTGAGCCGACGACGAACAGAATCAGAATAGCGCCTATCGAGACCGAGACACCCTGGCTTATTCCCGCTTGGAGTGACTTCCAGCTGAATCCGTTAGCCAGGCCTATCAGTACGGCGATTCCAGTCCCGAGGATGAGCGCAATCTGATTAGGTCCCTGTGAGGATGCATCACCGAAGAGATAGACGGCGCTACCTAGCATGGAAATCAACACGACCACCGGAATGAGCGTCTGGCTGACGCTTGGGGTGCGTGGCTGGGACGTTGCCTCTTCCGTCACGGGTCTAGGTAGTTTGGTTTTCATCCGCTGATTTCACTGGGAATCCACTTCGAGCTTTAAGCTAAGACAGCGACTGTTCGACGAGCTTTCGGACACGCGAGAGCCCGCACGCGACATCCCCCGTGATATGGATTCGGAGCAATCGTCGTTGACGCTCCGAAAGCACTTGTGAATCCCCCTGCGCCTGTGCGGCTTTCACGGTTCCAAACGTATACCGATGACCCGGTACCGACAGGTCAACAGCATCGTCGCATGTCACCTGGAGAAACACGCCTGAGTTCGGACCACCCTTGTAAAGCTGGCCAGTCGAATGCAGCAAGCGTGGGCCGTAGTTCAGGCAGGTCGCCACTCGCTTGGCGTTTCGCACTACATGTCGCATTGCTTGCAACTGAACGTCGTGGCGCTCGTTCATTTCCACATAGCCCAACACAGCGAAATAATCTCCGAGAGATAAGCGAGCCAAATGTGAGCCTACCAGCGCCTCAACCGAATCGGATGCTCCCAGGGCCGAGGTGTTCCGGTCGTCGGCGTAGACGGACAACGTATTGTCGTGGGCGATTGGGATCTCAGGTGGCAATGTACCAGTTGTTTCAAACGCTGTTGTCAGCTCTCGTGTGACGACCTTGCTAGCTTCGACGTCCGGCTGATCAAATGGATTAATTTCGAGAATCGAACCAGCGACGGCAGCGGCAATTTCCCACCGAAAAAATTCTTGAGCGATGTCGTAGGTGTCCCGTAATTCGATCTGGATCACAGGATACCCTGCGTTCTGAATCCTAGTAACCGCCGCTTCCTGGGACAACTCTAAAGCGTTCTGTAATCTCAAATAGACGAATATTCGATCATTGCTATATGCCTCTGGTGGACCAAGCTGTTCTCGGTCCACCGGAATTAACCCTTTGCCGTTCTTACCGGTGGACTCGGCCAAAAGTTGCTCGAGCCACGCCCCCATATTCCAGATGCCCGGTGAAGCGATGATCGTCACCTTGTCGCGACCGCGGTTGGCAGCCAGACCTAAGGTGAGCCCCAGGACAACGGCGGGATTGTCGCAGGTGGGGACGGACGGCACACACGCCTGAACCATTTGATTGGCTCGGTCTAGCAAACGCTCCACATCGAGCCCCATCAGTGCCGCTGGTACGAGTCCAAAATTTGACAGTGCTGAGTAGCGTCCTCCGATGCTGGGAATACCGTAAAAGATGTGCCGAAAACCATCCCGTTCGGCAATCCGTTGTAGTTGAGAGCCTAGATCCGTGATGGCGATGAAGTGGCTGCCTGCTCGATCGGCACCGAGACACTGCGCGACGTGTTCGAAGAAATACTTCTTGAGGATGTTAGATTCGAGTGTCGTCCCGGACTTGCTCGAAACGATAAATAGGGTGCGCGCTGGATCTACGCGGTCCGCAATACTCTTTATCTGTGCGGGATCGGTCGAATCGAGCACGTGAAACTCCGGCGAGCCATCGATTCGTCCAAACGTCATCTTGAACACCGTAGGGCAAAGGCTTGAGCCACCCATACCCAACAGTAGAGCTTGGTCGAACTCACCGGTGCGGGCATCACTGGCAATCCTGCGGAGATGATCCGTCTGCGCTAATTGGTCATTGAATATTCCGAGCCAGCCCATCCACTTGCCTTCATCAGCACCCGTCCAGAGTGAGGCGTCTCCTCTCCACAGTCGTGACACATTGTCAGCTGCCCGCCAGTTCTCGGTCGAGGTCTCAAGATCAGCCCGAAGCTCCGGTGGGAGGGATGTTTCTTGCCGACCTACAATGAGTCGTGGGTTGGTCATGATCTCGTCATAATAGTTCATAATCTTTGTCGTTCGATATGATCGTCCGTACCCGTTTTGCTCCCAGTCCGACCGGGCATCTCCACATCGGTGGAGTTCGAACGGCGCTCTTTAACTGGTTGTTCGCGCGCCATTACAACGGCCAGTTTGTCCTACGGATTGACGACACTGATCAAGAACGGAACCTCGAGCAGGCAATCAAGCCGATCCTCGAGGGTTTCCGCTGGCTCGGGCTAGATTGGGACGAAGGGCCCGATGTGGGGGGGCCTTACGCGCCATATTTCCAGTCTGAACGGCACGAGCGGTATAGTGCCGTAGTCGACCAACTGATTGCGCACGGCTACGCGTACAGGGACTACGCCAAAACGGAGGAGATCCAGGCTGAGCGGAACGTAGCTCTGCGCGCAAAGCGGCGGTTCATCTACAGCCGGCGCTGGATGGCCAGGAGTGACCAGGAGGCAATCTCGTTCGAGGCGGAAGGACGGAAAGCGGTCATCCGTCTGCAGATGCCGCGCGAGGGTCAGTGCGAGTTTGACGACCTGATACACGGCCACATCGAGTTCGAATGGGCACTCGAACAGGACCATGTGGTGCAGCGCGCCGACGGTAGCTTTCTGTATCATCTTGCCAGCGCGGTTGATGACCACGACTACCGAATTACGCATGTGATTCGCGCCGTCGAGCATTTGTCAAACACGCCGCGCCAGATCTTCATCGCGCAGTGTCTTAACTACCACCTACCCAAGTACGCGCATCTGCCGTATGTTGCGGCACCAGGCAGCGCCGAGAAGCTCAGCAAGCGAAAGCTGGATACATATCTGAAGCACCCCGAATTCAAGAAGATCTATGATCACGCCTCTGGCATTATGGGGACCCTTAAACGAAAGATTTCAAGCGAGACGTTCAACCCGATTGCCGTTAGCTTTTACCGGGAGGTAGGGTACCGGCCCGAAGCACTTATCAATTACCTACTGCTTCTCGGTTGGTCCCTCGACGGCAAGACCGAAATGTTCACTCGTGGAGAGATGGTCCAGCACTTCTCGCTCGAACGAGTGAACAAATCGGCAGCGAGCTTTGACCCGCAGAAACTTCTTGCTTTTCAGGAACGACACATGTTGTTGGTTCCGATGCTAAAAAAATCTGCATTGATGCTTCCGTATCTTCAGGAAGTTGGGTTGTTATCGGACCAACCCACAGAGGATGAGTTAGAGACGCTGATGGCGACGGTTAAGGCCGCTGGTGATCGAATTAAGGTAGATGGTGACATTCTGGACTATGTAGAGTTTTTCCAGGAGGATCTGGCCTTTCCCTACAACGAGAAGGTTTTCGACAAGCGAGTGCGGGCCGAAGGTGTTCCCGAACGTCTGGCGCGGTTTCGGATTCAGTTGGAAACGGTAGAGCCGTTCGATACGGCGACGCTCGATGACCTGGTCCATCGCTTTGTCGAGGCAGAGGAGATCAAGATTGGTCAGATCATCCATGCTCTGCGCGTCGCGGTGACAGGCAAGGGAATTGGGTTCGGTATGTTTGAAACGCTAGCGATTCTTGGTCGGTCGGCCTGTCTCGCTAGAATTGATCGGGCGCTCGCGCGCGTGGATAAAGATCAGAAATGAGCGACACCAAACCAGAAGTAACGGTTAGATTCGACTTTATTCGTCAGATCGTTGCCGAAGACCAACAGACCGGTAAACATGGCAGCCGTGTGTGCACGCGCTTCCCCCCAGAGCCGAATGGGTACCTTCACGTCGGTCACGTCAAGGCGATGTGCGTCGACTTCGGGATCGCCGAGGAGAACGGAGGGTTGTGTAATCTCCGGATGGACGACACCAACCCGGAGACTGAGGACGAGACATTCGTCCATTCCATCAAGGAGGCTGTTCGCTGGCTTGGCTTCGATTGGGGTGACCGCTTCTACTATGCCTCAGACTACTTCGACCACCTGTACGAGTATGCCGTGCAGCTGATCAAAAACGGGAAGGCATACGTTGACGATCTTAAGGGTGAGGAGGTGAGCCAGTACCGCGGACGTTGGGACGAGCCTGGCAAAGACAGCCCGTATCGCAATCGGTCGGTGGAAGAGAATCTCAATTTGTTCGAGCGGATGCGGGCTGGAGAGTTCGAGGACGGTAGTTGCACGCTGCGGGCAAAGATTGACATGTCGGCACCAAATATGAACATGAGGGATCCGACGATCTACCGAATCCGGCACGTGCCACACTACCGGCAAGGAGACAAGTGGTGCATCTACCCGATGTACGACTTTACACACCCGTTGTCCGATGCCTGCGAGGCGATCACCCATTCGCTATGCACGCTTGAGTTCGAGGACCATCGACCGCTATACGACTGGTTCCTCCGCGAGCTGAAGTTCGAAGACCCGCCTCAACAGATCGAGTTTGCGCGTTTGAACCTGAGCCATACTATTTTGAGCAAGCGCAAACTAATTGAGTTGGTCGACGGCGGGCACGTTAGTGGATGGGATGACCCTCGCATGCCGACGTTGAGCGGCATGCGGCGACGCGGATATACGCCGACGGCCATTCGGGAGTTCTGTAATCGCATCGGGGTCGCCAAAGCCAACAGTCTTGTACAGGTCGCCCAACTCGAGGATGCTGTGCGCCAGGATCTCAACCGGCACGCACCCCGGGCCATGGCGGTCCTGCGCCCGCTTCGGGTGGTCATCGAGAACTATTCGGAGGACCAGGTCGAACAGCTAGACGCTCTGAACAATCCGGAGGACGACAACGCTGGTACGCGTAAGGTTCCGTTTTCTCGCGTGCTTTACATCGAGCAAACCGACTTTCGGGAAGATACGCCAAAGAAGTATTTTCGTCTGGCACCCGACCGCGAGGTTCGCTTACGCTACGCCTACTTTATTAAGTGCATCGACGTTATAAAGTCCCCAGAGACGGGCGAGGTTACGGAACTCCGATGTACTTACGATCCAGAAACTAAAGGTGGATACGCGCCTGACGGTCGAAGGGTTCGTGGCACGATTCACTGGGTATCAGCCGCCCATGCGGTTGGTGCCGACGTGCGCCTCTATGATCATTTGTTCGCGAAGGAAAACCTGGAAGACATCGCAGAGGGTGAAGGCTACAAGGATTATCTGAATCCAGCGTCACTCGAAGTGCTGTCTGACTGCCAGGTCGAGCCGAGTCTGGCTAACGTTCCGGTGGGTAGTGGGTGTCAGTTCGAGCGACAAGGATATTTCTGCGTCGATCCAGATTCGTCGACTGAAAAACTGGTGTTCAACCGGACGGTGAGTCTGCGCGATACGTGGGCCAAGATTGAAAAGAAAACCCAGAGAGGTAGGAGCTAGAGCTTCTCCCATTAATGCTGCTACGTGACTATGTCTAACGGTTGAAACCATGAGGGATATTGTTTCAGGCGTGGTCGTGCTTGGGCTAATTGCGGTCACTGGGTGTGGGCAGCCATCTATCGACGAGAATATTTCGGACATGAGAGCTGCCACACTCGGGGAGCCGGAGCCGCTCTTCGACGTGCCGGCGGGGGGCATGGTTCTGCAATTGGTGGAGGAAGTAATCCCTATTACCCAGTTAACCATGGAAGATCTAGATGGGCGGACGATCGTCACAGACGATCTATTGGGCAAGGTCACGGTGGTGAACTTTTGGGCGACTTGGTGCGGACCGTGTCGCGAGGAGATTCCGGATCTCATCGCACTCCAAGCTCGATATCCTGATCAGTTGCAGGTTATTGGAGTGTCGACGGACGAAGGCCTTGGCGCCAAGTCTCTGGTTGAGGAGTTCGCGCGAACGTGGGGGATGAACTACCCAATCGTGATGGCGACGCCTGAGATTCATCAGCAGTTTCCAGGGGTATTCGCACTGCCAACATCGTTCGTCGTCGATCCGGATGGGCAGATCGTGCAGACCCACATCGGGCTAATCAATCCTGTGGTGATCGAACAGGAGGTTCGATATCTAACCTCGCTCCCAACCGACGTAACCATTCAGCTGATCGAAAGAACAACCCAGATGCGACTTACTGACGCGGCCCATGCCACTGAGATGCCCGGACTTGATCTCTCCCAGCTCACACCGAGCCAGAGAGAACAAGCACTCCAAAGGCTGAACCAAGAGGATTGCAACTGTGGGTGCCAGCTAACTCTCGCGCAGTGCCGTATCAATGATCAGGCTTGCGATGTCAGCTTGCCGCTCGCCCAGCAGGTGATCGCCGAAGTTGTGGGTGCCAACTAATACGAATGTAACAATTGTGACTAGGACACTTAGTGCTTTAAATTCTTGGTCTGTCAGGTGTGATTCCAGCCTAGGCGACCCCAAGTTCCGCGCGCCTCTGTAGCCTTACGAAGTAGCTGAGTTTACTGATTATTCGATGAGCCGAAGCCAGGAGCCCTGAGCTAGAAATCAGAACCTCTAACCGGTCAATCTATCCCAGCGCCTTATTCAGGCAGAATCGGGACCCTATCCGTACAGAGGTCGATCGACTTGGTGTCCGCCGATTCACCCCGCTCGAAGATTTTCCACGGCGGCCGTTTTATGTCTTCCACAATCAGATAGGCAGTGGGCACGAGTACAAGGGTGATGAACGTCGCGAAGATCACCCCGAAGGCGAGCGAAACCGCCATCGGGACTAGAAACGCCGCCTGGAAACTCTTTTCCATCATGAGCGGTACAAGACCGAAGAAGGTAGTCAACGACGTCAGGAGGATCGGTCGAAAACGCGCTACACTGGCCTCTCGCACTGCCTGCTTGAGGTCAAGGTGGAGTCGGCGTTTTCGATTAATGAAGTCCACCATGATTAGGCTGTCGTTCACGACCACGCCGGACAACGCAACCAAGCCGAACATCGACATGAGAGTCACGTCAAGATTTAAGATTATGTGGCCCCAGACGGCACCAACCAGACCGAACGGGATGGCACCCATGATGATGAGGGGCTGCAGATACGATCTAAGTGGGATCGCCAGGAGAGCGAAGATCACGAACAGCGCTACAGCGAATCCGACCTTGAGCCCGCCAATCGCGTCCTGTTGTTCTGCTTGTATGCCTTCGAAGCTATAGAAGACACCCCGGTGGTTGGAAAGCACTTCTGGCAGAATACGGTTTTCTAGGTCAGCGATCACAGCGCCGCCTGAGGTGATGTTTGCGTCGATCGAAGCGGTGACGTTGACGGTTAGGTTACGGTCCACCCGTTTAATCGAGGCGTAACCACGGCCGGGTTCAACGACCGCCACCTGCCCGAACGAAACTGCTTGACCGCTAGGCGTCCGGATCCGCATGTTCTCCAGATTGCCCAGCGATCGTCGCTGACCGGCGGGATAACGGACCATCACGCGGATATCGTCGCGGCCCCGTTGGATCCGTTGCGCCTCCTCGCCGTAGAAGGCCTGCCGCACCTGACGACCGAGGTCCTCGAGGGTTAGACCTAGGGTTTCGGCCGCAGGCTTGATGTTGAGTTTTATCTCCTGCTTGCCTTCCCGGAACGAGTCGGTGATTCCATGGACACCCGCGTAACTTTGAAGCTGATCCCTGACGTCATTCGCCACCACGCGCAATTCATCTATTTTTGGGCCGGTGAGCATAACGTTGACGTCCTCCCCGGGTGTCATTATCGAGGCGTTGAAGCTGATTTCCACCGCTTCAGGGATAGGCCCAGTGAGCTCTCGCCAGCGGTTACCTAGATTCTCGCTGGTGATCGTGCGTTCTTCGGACGGTGCCAGCTCGATCGTTACTTCACCGAGGTGAGCGGCGGTTGCGTTTCGACTCTGACCCATCGGGCCTCCCTCGCGGGAGGACATTGGTTGGTCCCCTACGGAAGCGAATACATGACGGAAGACGTCCAGACCCGTTTCCTGCTGGAGTTCGGCACGAAGGCGGTTGGCGCCCGCCTCGAGCTTCTCAACCGCTTCTGACGTAACTTCGGCCGGTGTACCTTGCGGCATGCTTATCGACGCCGACATAAAGTCCGCCTCGACCGATGGGAAGAAATGGAAGTTGGTCCATCCACCCAGTACCATGCCGATGGTCACCATTAAGGCAGACATTCCGACCGAGGCAGTCAGATACCGCCAGCGTAAGCTGAGTTCGAGGCTTGGTTTGTAGACCTTCTGGATGAAGTGCTTGAGTCCATTCGCGAAGAAACTCTGAAAGCGACGCCACGGTCCAGGTTTTCCGTGCTTGGGTATGTATGAAAGGTGCGCTGGCAGAATATTCAGCGATTCGATGAGCGAGAACAGCAGGCACGGGATGACGATCAGTGGGATAACCTTGAAGATCTTTCCCATAATCCCAGGCACGAACATCAACGGGCTGAAGGCCGCAACCGTCGTCAGAACCGCGAAGATGACCGGTGTGACGATCTCCTGGCCGCCTTCGATGGAGCCCCGTAGGCCCTCACCATGCTCTTCCTGATGCCGGTAGATGTTTTCGCCAATGATGATGGCGTCGTCGACGACGATCCCCAATACGAGGATGAAGGCGAACAGCGACATGACGTTGATTGATGCGTCGAATCCAGGCATTAACATCAAGGCACCTAGAAACGAGATTGGAATCCCCAGGCTGACCCAGAAGGCGAGCCGCAGTTCAAGGAACAGCGCTAGCAGGATGAAGACCAGAACGAATCCTGTTAACCCATTACGAAGCATCAACTTTAGGCGGGCGTTCAAGATCTGCGCCGCATCTTGCCAGACGGTGATCGAGATTCCATGCGGCAGGAGTGCCTGGGTTCTGTCGACGTAGTCATTTACCAGCGCGCCGATTTCGAGTGCACTCTGGTCTCCCGTTCTAAATACGGAAATGAGGATCGTCGGTTGGTCGTCGAAACGCGCGAACTGATCCGTTTCCGCGAATCCGTCGATAACCGTGGCGACGTCGCCGAGGCGTAGGCGCGTGCCGTCCGCCCGGGTCATGAGCACAAGATCCTCGTATTCCTCTCCGCGATAGGCTTGCCCGATCGTTCGGAGCAGGATCTCGCCGCTCTCGCTTCGTACCGATCCGCCGGGTAGATCGAGGGAGGAGCGGCGAACGGCGCGCGCAACATCGTCGAATGTCAGACCGTGGCGTCGCAATGTTGTCTCGGAGACCTCGATGGAGATCTCGTAAGGCCGTGCGCCAACGATCTCCACCTGGGAAATCCCGGGGATCGCCGACAGCTCGTCACGGATGCCTTCCGCGAGCGCCTTCAGCTGGAATTCGTCCGTCTGACCTGAGATCGCGACATCGACCACTTGGTTACGGGCCGTTAATTCCCGGATGATCGGTTTCTCGGTCTCGGCCGGGAAGGTGGTGATGGCATCAACTTGGCTCTTGACGTCGTCAACGACCTTGCGTGCGTCGGCGCCTAGCTCGAGTTCGATCAAGACCGAACCCATACCTTCCGACGCAGTCGACGTAACTTGCTTGATGCCGTCGATTCCCTGGATGGCTTCTTCGATGCGCACGCAGACGGCCTCTTCGACCTCGTCGGGCGCGGCACCCAGATACGGGACCTGGATGTTAATCCTGTCGAGCGAAAACTCTGGGAATACTTCTACCTTAACGTTAAAAGACGCGAGGATTCCACCGGCGATGATGCACACCATCAATAAGTTGGCGGCAACGGAATTACGTGCGAACCAATCGATTATGCCGTTCATCGGTGTTTCTCTACGCCGCGTCGTTTCCGATGACCTCATCAACGGCCTTGCGCATGGTCTCGGTCACCTGCGACGCGACCTCGTTCTGCAGACGCGAGAGCTCCAACACCGGACCATCCATCTTGACCGACCGGAGGACGGAGCCGTCGTTGGCATCAACCACCCGGACCGTAATCCGAATCACATTTCCCATGCGCTGAACGCCGCCTCCCACGAGCCATCGTGCGCTTTCCTCTCGCCTAACGAGGGTCAGACTAGTGATGGCGGAGAGTTTCGTTGAAACTGTGTCGGCGATGGCAGTACCAATGGCCACATCTGCGGGTTCTCGACTGATGTTCGAGAATGGGAGCACAGCCACGGCTGAGTTATTCAGTTTGGGTTGCGGCTGGGCAGGCGCCAGTTCTGACATTTCCGTCGGCGATGACGCCACGGCAGCTACGGATTGTTGGTCACGGACGACCGGGATCGAGAGTGCGGGTGAAGCCATAGGCTGTCGTGCCTGGGGACGGGTGGCTTGCATGGATGCAGGACGCTCGCCTGCTGGCCTGCTCGATTCCGCTTCGTCTGTCACCACCGCTACTTCTGGTTCGGCCACTGGCACCTGGGCATCTGGTGTTCCGCGGCGCCGATTCAACGAGTTGAGATCAGCGTTGGCGAGTCGCACACTCATGCCTTCTGTGGGGTTGTCGATCGCCGAAACCACTACAAGGTCACCTGTCTTCAGGCCATCCCGAACGAAGATTGACTCTGTAGTAGAACGAAGAACGTCAACGGCACGAAAAGAAAGACGGTCCTTGATGTTGACGACGAGAACCTGACTCCGGCCTTGAAGCGCGGCACGCGGCAGGACCGCCACATCGGTAAACTGTCGTCCTTCGATCTCCGCTTCGACATACATGCCCACCGCCAGCGGCGGTCGATCAGGATCTGGGCCTGGCACGTACGGATCCCGGACTTCAGCGACCACATGGACCATCCGCGTAGCAGGGTCGAGTTCGCTCTCGGTGCGGACTACGCTCCCTTGCCATTCATGCATCTTTCCGGCGAAAGTCGATCGCAGGGTGACGCGAGGCCCGGGTCGTTCCTCACTACTACGATATGAAAGCGGTAAGTGGAGGTAGGCTAATTCTTTATCGGGTAGCGGCAAACGGATCTCTGCTACGTCGACAGCATAGATTGTCGCTACGGGCGTGCCGACTGTCAGGAACTGCCCGACGTCGGCGTTCTTTCGACGGATCCGGCCGACGTAGGGCGCGGTAATCTCGGCCCGTTCGAGGTTGCGTCTTGCCCGTTCGATGTTTGCCTCAGCCGCTGCGACTGCAGCTCGTGCGTCCTCGAGTTGGGGCTTGCGCATCGTCAGCTCGCGAGGATCGCCTCGTCCGAGCTCTTTCCACTCCCGCTGCGCCGCCTCGGCTTCGGCTTCCTCCCGTGCCAACTGCAGCCGCGCCTGTGCTAGTTGGGAACGGGAGCTCACCAACGCTTGCTGGTAGTCGAAGGGGTCGATCGTCAGTAGGACGTCGCCCGCGTCGAAGAAGCCACCTTCTGCGAACGACGGAGCTACCCACGTCACGCGACCAGAGATCTCCGGCACGAGCTGACTTTCCGTGCGTGGGCGAACGGTGCCCTGGCTTAATACCGAGAGTTGCACGGTTTCAAGAGTGACCTCTTGGACTCGCACTCCAGGCGGCGTTATCACCGGCTGTTGAGTCACCACCTGCGGGCGGTTAATGATCATGATGTAGGTCGCAAAGCTGGCCCCCGCCAGGACAGCTATAGGGAGCAGGAACTTTAGGAGGCCAACGAACCGACGTGTTGTCTTCATCAGTTGTCGGTGATCAGTTGTTGTTGTCGCCGTTTATCCCGAGCTCAAACGGTGATTCGAGTTGTTCGAAACCACCGCCAAGCGCCAGATACAGGTCTACGCGGTTCTCGAGGCGCAGCCGTCGCGCTGCGATCAAATCTGCCCCGGCCTGAACCGCGGAGCGCTGCGAATCGAGCACCGTAATGTAAGTCTCAAGCCCAGCGCGGTAGCGTTCGTTTGCCAAACGCTCAGCCGCGCGCGCTTGCTTGACAGACATTTCTAGGTTGATCTCGCGCTCTTCGAGGAAGTCCTCTGCAGCAAGTGCTGTTTCGACCTCGGCGTACGCGCGGAGCGCTGTATTCGCGTAAGTGGCCAGTGCCTCCGCAGCTCGGGCCTCAGCGCGGTTAATCTGCACCCGCAGTTGGCCGCCCTGCCACAAGGGTGCGACGACGTTGCCGAGGATGCTCCAAACGGAGAAATCACCGCCGATCAAGTCGCGCAGCGAATCTGAGGCCGTTCCCGTCGCGCCGGTTAGCGTGATTCGTGGCAGTAATTCCGTCCGCGCGACCTCGAGCCGAGCCTCCGCAACCGCGACTTGTCGTTCGGCTGCCACGAGGTCTGGGCGTCGACCGACCAAGTCGGCCGGTAGCCCGGTTGGGATATCCGGGGCCGCGGTCGGTAGCGCCAATGGTGTGCCGATCGTGCCGTCCGCATACGTACCCAGAAGCACTTCGAGTTGTCGAGTGACCGCGTCAAACTGCTGGAGCTGCTGCTGTAGGAGCGCCTTCGCGTTCGAGAAATTCAGCAGCGCCAACCGAAGGTCGAGTCCTGGCCGGATCCCAGCCTCGAACCGCCCACGTACCACGTCGACCGACTCGCGAAAGCTCGCTACGGTCTTGCGTGATAGGTCGACCTGCTGCTGCGCCTCGGCGATCGCAAACCACGCCTTGACCGTCTGTCCAGCCAGCGACAGCTGCGCGCCCCGTAGGTCGGCCGACGACCGTTGAAGGTCTGCTAGTGATGCCTGTGCGTTTGCTCGCAGTCGGCCCCAGAGATCGAGTTCCCACGACACGTCAAGTGAGACACCTTGGTTGGTCGAGACCGTGCTCAAGACTTGCCCTTCAGCGCCAGGGATCGGGAAACCGACAAAATTCTGTTTGCGGTGGCTTCCCGTGTACGACGTCTGAACGTTTGGATGCAGATCAGATGACGCGATTCGCGCGTCGGCTGCTGCCTGCTCGAGACGTGCGGCTGCAGCCTGGAGGTCGTAGTTCCGTTCGAGAGCGGTGACAACTGCGACCGACAGATTCGGGTCGTCAAAGTCGTTCCACCATTCGATGTTGATCTGCCCCGGAGGAATCGCGCTGGTTGCCCAGGCCTCTGGCACTGTCACGTCCAGCTGAGGAAACTCGATCGGCGGTGCCGTAGCGCAGCCAGCACCTGCGAGGAGCCAAGCCAGCAGAACCGTACTTAATCTCACGATTGTTTCCTTTCGTTCCCGGTGCGAACACTAGCTGCCATCGGGATCATTGACGACATGCCGGCTGTTACGAATTTGATCAACGATTCGAGCAAATCCTCAGGCTGATGCGACGTGCCCTTTACCAGCTTCAACACTGAATCGGACCAGAGCATCGTGTGAGCCATCGCTCCGACGAGGAAGAACATACGCCACGTCAGCTCGGCGGAGTCGAGATGCGGTAGCGCGCGTTGCAGCGCGTGTGTGAATCGCTTGAACACCGCATCGAATTGCTGGATGAAGCTCGCGCGAAACTCTTCGTTAGTCTCCGAATGGATCCGGCCGACGAGTTGTAGGAAGTTACGACCCTTGTCGCCCCATTCCATCTTCTTCTGGAAAGGTGGTGCGATGAAGGCACGCAGGACGTCCTCGAGTTCAGGGCCCTCGTCTCCGGCAGAACGCTCTAGTTCATCGAGGAGCGCCAGCCGGTGCTCGTTGATTGGTTGAAAGCGGCGTTCGAGCACTGCGGCCAGGAGCGCGTTCTTGGAACCGAAGTGATAGTTGACTGAGGCGATGTTGACCTTGGCTTCGCTTGTGAGGTAACGGAGCGAAGTCGCGGGAAATCCTCGGTCCGCAAACAAACGTTCAGCCACATCAAGGATACGTTCTTTGGTGTCTCCTGCCATTGCTTCTGATTGCAAAGATTTAAACGACTGATTTAATCATACGTATGAATAGAAGATAGCGTCAATAGTAGCAATCGTTCAGATAGTTGTTTCGACTACTGTCAGCATTGTTGTCGGCGATTGAGGAACCGCGGTCCTGCTTGCCGCTGAATCGTGTGCCCTAGTGTCTGAATCGAAGCAAGACCGTTTACTTGTAAGGATGCCCTGGTCATCCACGGAGAGCAGACGGTAGCGAGCCTTGTTTTTATCTCAATGAAACCTGTGAGGACTTATCTGGAGCGATCTGGTGGGCCTATCGCTGCACTGTTGGGCGCCGAACGCGGCTCCTTAACTGGTGTCTTATTCGGCCTATGCGCTGAGTCTCTTATCGAACGATCGCTCACGAGAGAGCGAAGATTCTACCGACGCTGCTTTAAAGCACTCGCGGTCGTGAAGACAGGGGCAGGTTCAAGGATATAGGGACCGCAAACGTTCGACGTCGCCGGATGAGATCCCCGACACGTGCCGAATGTCAGACCGGCCGGTCAGCTTATTTCTATAACGACCGAAGAACGTGGGAATGTCGCCGCCGTAGCCAAAGAAGAACATGATGTCCTCAAAATGGGCGGTGTGTGGTAGTCCGAGCGCATGGCCGAGCTCGTGGACGCAAGTCAGGTAAACGATCGTATCGCGGAAGAGCGGATCTCTATCAGCCAACGCCGAGATGTTCGCACCCAGTGCATCGGTATCGGGTCTGATGTACACGGCAGCGCCGGGAAGGCCGTTGACGAGAATGGAGCGCATCTCGCCATATTGACCGTCTGCGGCTCCGACCCAGTGGATGTTGATGAGCGAAGCATTGACATTATCAGTGCGACGGAAGCGCAGTTTGCCTTTAGACGCTCGTGCCCAGTCGTCGAACGCCCACTCGGCCAGTTCGTCGTCTCCCTCTCGGTAGCCGGCGCCAGGGCTCGGTGGCACGATGAAGTAGTGGATTGTCTCGTTATCTCCGAACCGCCCTAGTATCTCAAGATTTTCTTGCGCCAGGGTCAGACCCACCAGCATGATAACGATTACCGAGAGGGTTAAGAGGCCTCTCTCTAAAGGAGTACCGAAATGACTGAGCATGCGTTCTCATAATACCCCTGAGCCATGTTTAAACATCTTGAAGACTTTCTGGTCCGGGGCTATTCACTTCGAAGGTGTCACTACGACGATTCTCCAAGCCGACTTCGGAGAGACCAGCTCCGAGTCACAGTGGGTCGTCGAGTCGTACGTGTTGCTGTTCATGACCTTGATGCTGGCGGGTGGTGCACTCAGGGACTGGGTCAGTTGACGGTGGATCTTTGGCGAAGGATGGTAGTCTTTTTGCGCTAAAGCTGATGCGCCACCAAACCCTATTAATCGGAGTGTTCATCATCTGAAGCACTACCGTTGTGGCGAGTGACGACTTAACGCTCGCGGCGAAAGCCGCGTTATTCGATACGGACATCGTCGAGCGATTTTTGCGCGATGGACAGCTGACAACCAGACGCCGACTACCGACATCGGAACGACCCTACGTCACGCACAACATGTCGGACAACGCTTACATGACCGGCATCTATTGCGCCATGCAAACCTGGCGCTATTTGGCTACGGATGATCCGAAGGCTGCGCGACAGGCGCGCGCGGCGTTTCAGGCGTTGTACCACTTGGGTCGTGTGAGCGGGCGGCCGGGGTTGCTGGCACGGGCATCGGTGCCGCGCGACGTGCCGTGGTTCGACGACGGCATCTGGCGTGACAGCACAGATGGACTTCACCGGTGGCGTGGCAACGTAAGCTCCGATCAGGTCGACGGCCTCATGTTTGGTGCTTACGTCTACTTTACCCATCTAGCCGACACGGCCGAAAGGGCACTGCTCGCGGAAACGATCGGCCAGGTCGTCGGTGCAATCCTCGACGATGGTTTTCGCATTGTCGGTTACGACGGAGACGTGACCACCTGGGGGCACTACGAACCAGTGTACGTTACCAACGATGAGCCGATGAACGCGTTGCTCCTGTTACAGATGGTGAAGATCGCTGATGCGGTCACGAGCAACACGCGTTTTGAGAAAGAGTATCGGAAGCTGGTCGAACTTGGGTACCCTCGTATCGGCGAAGCGGCCAGACTTGACCGCGCGCCGCTCAGCGCCAACCATTCCGATGATGTTTTAATCGCACTAGCGCTCTATCCGCTACTCGAGTTGGAACACGACCCGGGCATTCGGGAAAGCTACCTCGAGGCGGCGCGTCGGTGGTTCCAGGGCGGGTCGTATCCTGGCGTTTCCGTCGAAGCCAACCCGTTCGCTAATTTCCTCTGGCATCATTGGACGGGTGATGACGCGTACGACGCTGCCGGCATAGAGACGTTGAGCGACATGCCACTTGACATGAAGTGGAACACGGACACGATCGCATCCTACGCCTCACGCCTTGGGTTCACATTTCAGGCTGAGTCAGTGCACGTGTCGGCTGCCGGCGACGATCCATTGCCGATCGGCCAGCGCGGGCGGACATGGAGCATTCTCGTTCACAATCCGTATGCTGTCGGTGGCGATCGCACGACGTTCACGCCCTTCGAAACCAACGGGCTCGACTACCTAGTGAGCTACTGGTTCGGCCGCGCGCACGGCATGATTGGAGCGGAGGATTCGCCCTTGGTCGCAGATGTGGCGGTCACCGTTGTCGCACGTTTGGTTGGACTGCGATGATCGATGAACCATCTAAAGAATAAAGACTGTTCTTGTAAGTGTTTACAGCGTTCTTTATCCATCGGCTGTTTGGGTGCGATCAAGACGCTTCCTAAACACAAATCCGTGCTAGACTGCGTGCCTTAAGAAGTAGATATGTTCCTCAGAGGTCCCCGGCGCGAGTTGCGCATGTATTGAGGAGGTCGTCTCATGGGAGACGTGGAACAGGCCCAGCAAGAAGAACACGGTTTCTCACGGCGCACCTTCATCAAAGGGGTGATCGCCACTGGCGCGAGCGTATCCGCGTCGAGCTATGTGTTCCGTGGAAACAGCACGGCGCTGGCGCAGGCGGCCGGGGCCGTTGAGCGGTTGGTCACGCTGACGGTCAACGGACAACAGCGGCGCGTAGACGTGCTGCCACAGGAAACGCTGGCGACGACGTTGCGCTACAAGCTTGGGCTGACCGGAACTAAGATTGGGTGCGACCGTTCGGAGTGCGGTGCTTGCACGGTCCTGTTGGACGGCGTGCGGCACTACTCTTGCTCGATATTGACGCATCAGGTGCGTGGGCGGCAGGTGACGACGATCGAAGGGTTGGAGGGTCCTGATGGCACTCTGAGCCCGGTGCAGCAGGCTGTTGTTGACCTGCAGGGTTTTCAGTGCGCCTTCTGCATGCCAGGGTTCGTCATGAGCATCACCGAGATGGTCAACGAGCTCCCGAACCCAACGCGCGAGGAAGCAGCGCACTACATATCGGGCAACCTTTGCCGGTGCGCCGATTACAACAAGATTCTGAATGTCGCGTTGAAGGCAGTGGAATATTCGCAGAGGAGCTGACGTGGCTGACTACAAGCTGATCGGCAAGAACTATTCAACGGCGGACCTGGTCGCTAAGGTTACCGGAAGAGCTAAGTACGCCGAGGACTTTCGTGCCGAAGGTATGCTCTTCGCGAAGCTGCTTCTTAGTCCGATGCCGCACGGGCGTGTCAGGAGCATCGACACGAGTGCGGCGATGGCCATGCCTGGGGTCGAGGCTATCCTGACCGCAGACGACTTAGCCGAGGTCGAGGCTCCACAAGAATCGTCCTTAACCAACGAACCTAAGTATGAGGGCGAGCCCATTCTCGCCATCGCGGCGGTCGACGAGCTGACCGCCGCCGACGCGGTCGAGAAGATCCGGCTCGATCTAGAACCCCTCCCGTTTGCACTTGACCCGTTTGACAGCTTGCGGCCGGGTGGCCCGAACGCGCGCCTCGAGGGCAACACGATGTCGGGACGCGAGATGCAGACGATCAAGTGGGACGATGTCGACTTCAGCGAGATTGACCACGGCGTGTTACCGACCAACGGCGCATTCACCGACGAGTGGGAGGTCGGCGACGTCGACGCTGCGTTCGCTGCTGCAGATCTCGTCCTCGATGAGAGTGTCTTCTCGCAATCACTGGCACACCAGCCGCTCGAGTCGCGGACGGCGATGGCCTACTGGCAGAACGGCAAGTGCTATCTGCATTGCTCCACGCAGAGCTTGGCGCGCACGCATGGTAACGCCGCACGTTTAGTAGGCATCGGACCGGAAGACCTAGTGGTTATAAGCGAGTACTGTGGCGGTGGCTTCGGCAGCAAGATCGCCGGGTCGATTCAGATGGCGATTCCGGCGCTTCTTTCGAAAAAGGTCGGCAAGCCGGTCATGATGCGTATCACGCGATTAGAAGAGAACGCCATCGGCCGCGCACGTCCAGGGATGGCGTCGCGCATCAAGATGGGCTTAACGAGCGACGGTCGGATAACCGCCCTCGAGATGTTCTCGGTGCAGGACGGTGGTCCTTACGGGCGGTCCGGCGACTTTCTGTCGGCGGGCGACAATGCGTCGTTGATGTATACGCCGGCCAGCATGCGTGTGCGCGGTCTGAGCGTCTGGACGAACACACCGCCACGGGCTGCGCAGCGGGCGCCCGGTGGCGTGCAGGTGGTCTCGATGATCGCACCGATGGTCGACAAGGCAGCCAGGCAGCTCGGTATCGACAAGCTCGACATCGTTCGGTTGAACGCCCCCGAAGGGCAGCAGATTTTCGGCCGGCCGCGCCAGGGGCAGCAGGGCAACGTGTCGAGCGCATTCCCTAAGGAGGCGATCGACAAAGCCCGTGAGGAGTTTAACTGGGAGGAGATGCGCGCCAAGAGCGGCCGTCGTAACGGTACGAAGGTAACTGGCATCGGCGTAGCCATCAGCTCGTATGCGGCTGGCACCTCGGGTATGGATGGGTTGTTGACTATTCGGCCGGACGGCATGGTCTACATCCAGCAGGGGGTCGGCAACCTGGGGACTGGATCGAACTTCGATTCAGCTCGAGCCGCCATGGAAGCGCTCCAGACCGATTGGGAGCAAGCCGAGGTGCTCTGGGGCGACACGAGTAAACACGTACCCTGGAGTTCCATCCAGGCCGGTAGCATGACGACCCACGCGCATACGCGGGCGAACTACGCTGCGGGGCTCGATGCAAAGGGTAAGCTCCAGGAGATCGCCGCGCGTTCCCTGGGAGGGTCGCCGAATAGCTACGACGTGGCTGACGGTCGGGTATTCCGTCGGGGTAATCGCTCGCAGGGGATGAGCTTCGCTCGCGCCGCGGAGCGTGCCATCGCCCTCGGTGGGAAATACGATGGCCACGAGCTGCCCGAGGACCTTAACGGAATGACCACGACCTCCGCTACGGCACTGGCGGGTCTCGGACTGATGGGGGTTGCCAAGGACAACTTCGAGACCGGCGGCCGAAACATGTCGTACTGCATCGGTTTTGCCGAGGTAGAGGTCGACACCGAAACCGGCGCCGTTGCGATCAAGGACTACAAAGTCGCGTCAGACGCCGGCACCGTCGTTCACCCGGACACGTTCGCTGCGCAGCTACACGGCGGCGGTATCCAGGGCTTCGGGGTGGCGCTTGGGCAGAAGTGGGTCTACGACCGCACGTATGGCCTGCATGTGTCGAAGCGATTTTATTCGAATCGCCCGCCGACGATGCTGGACGTTCCACACAAGGAAGAGATGCAGTGGTCAGCGGCTGACATCCCCGATCCGTTCAACCCACTCGGGGCCAGGGGAATCGGCGAACCTGCACAAGGTGCCGGGTGCGGCGCCGTGCTCTGTGCCATCGCGGACGCGCTTGGTGATGGCTACTTTAACCGAGCGCCGGTTATGAGCGACATGATTCTGAGCAAGCTCGAGAACTTGCCGGAAGCGGTCTCGAAGCTTGCGGCGCATGCCTGATCGACAAGCGAGATAGATAAAGAGGGAGAGATTACCAATGGCCGTGATTCGCGACAATATGTCGGCTTTCGAGCTCTTCCAGCCCACCAGCACCGAGGCTGCGGTGGGGTTGCTCGATCGATACGGCGCCGACGCGTGGGTGCTCGCCGGTGGGCTCGACACGTGGGACTGGCTTAAGGACCGTGTCAAACGACCCGCGGCGGTCGTTGACATCGGCGGGATCAACGCGTTGAGGGAGATCCAATCTTCGGGTGACGGGCTGACCATCGGCGCGATGGCCACTCTCCGCGAGGTGGTGAGGCACGAGCAAGTGAGTAGCCAATACCAGCTGCTTGCCGAGGCCGCCGAACTTGCCGCGTCCCCGCAGATCCGCAACCAGGGAACGATCGGCGGCAACATCGGTCAGGACACGCGGTGCTGGTATTACCGTGAGGGCTGGAGCTGCTACCGAGCTGGCGGCAACATTTGTTACGCGGACACGCCCACAGCAATGAACCGAGAGCACTGCATTCTTGGAGCCAGCCGCTGCGTGGCGGTGAACCCGTCGGACACGGCGCCGGCGCTCGTAGCGCTCGACGCCGAGATGGTCGTAGCCAACGCTAGTGGCGAGCGAGTCGTTCCGGCCGCTGACTTCTTTGTCGGGCCTAAGGTTGACATCGAGCGGATGACTGTTATCGAGGCTGGCGACCTACTGACCCAAATTCGGATCCCGTCAACCTGGGCCGGGGCCAGGTTCTACTTCGAGAAAATCCGCGACCGCAAGGTCTGGGACTTTGCACTGGCCAACGTTGCTTCCGCGGCAAGGATCAGCAACGGGGTCATCGAAGACATCCGCATCGCCGTGAATGGAGTCGCGCCGACGCCGCTACGTCTAACTGCTGTCGAGGACGCTGTCCGAGGCCAGCAGGTGAACGAGGAGACCGCGAGCCGAGGTGGCGAGATTGCCATTCGAGATGTGAGGCCACTCGCTCACAACGCATACAAGGTTTCTTTACTTCGAAACCTGGTCAAGCGCTCTATTCGAGGCGCCGAGGCGTAGCACATGGACCTTTTTCAGTGGGGCACCAACCCCTGGGGCCAGGAGATCCTCATCCGGGCCTCCTGGGATCTCCTCTATCTGGCTTTTTGGGCCGGTATTGCGTTCATCGTTTTCCACATCGTGTACGCGATTGTTTGGTTACCAAAGTTGGCACGTGTCAACGGTGGTGGCGGATCGTTGGAGACTGCGGCGTCAGTGCCGGCTAAGATTACCCGGCACTCGTTTGGGTCCAGAGCGTTCCACTGGCTGATGGCGGCGGCCATGCTGGCGCTGCTCATCACCGGGTTTTTCCCGATTGTTGGTATCCAGTTCCCTTGGCTGACGATCCACTGGGTCTCTGGTATCGTTCTTACCATCTCTATTCTCTGGCACGTCATTCACTCCACTTTCGTGCTCGACTTCTGGTCGATCTGGATCGGGCCGAGCGAGATAAAAGAAGTCATCCAGCGGATTAAACGTCAGCTAGGCCAGCCCGCCGAGGTGCCAAAGCCAGGGAAATATCCGCTCGACCACAAGCTCTTTCATCTGTCGGTCATGCTGGCCGGTCTCGTCGTGACCGCGACCGGGTTAGTCATGATGGTGCGGATCGACACGCCACTGATTACGCGCAACGCGTATCTGTTCGATGAGGCGACGTGGGGGCTCATGTACGCTGCCCACGGCGTGAGTGCCATCCTGTTCATTACCTTGACCCTGACGCACATCTACTTCGCGGTCAGACCTGAGAAACTCTGGATGCTGAAGGCGATGGTCTTCGGAACCGTGGACCGCGAGGACTACCTCGAGCATCACGATCCGAAGCGCTGGGTCATCAAAGGGTGAGCGTTGCCGACGAGCTTAAAGCTCACATCGAAACCATAGAAGAAAGCTACGAGTTGTTTCTCGCCTACGCGGCTCAGGGTGTGTCCGGCGAGCAGGCAGTGAAGTCTTCCGGACAGGTGCGCGAGTTCCTCCAGCGGACCGAGCGCGCGCTACCCGAGCTGGCGAATCTCTTCGCGCGGCTGGTTGAGGAGCGAGAAATCGCTCAAGCTGAACGCTACCATGCTTTCATCGACGTCTTGCGACAGGACGCTGGCAATGCGCTGGCGCCAATCGAGCTCGTCCTTGCTCAGTCGGCTATTAGTTCGCAGATGATCGATAATCTCAACGCTCTCATCCACATCCGAGCCCTGCTGACAGACGTATTCCTAATCGATGAAATTCTGAATCCGAATGCGCCGCAAGCGCCCATGGCACAGCAATAGCGTTTCTGGACACTACTCGAGGAGCATCTCGACGAGTTCCAGCGACGGATTAAACTTCACACGCTTACCTGCGGTTTCGAAGTAGAACCGATTCTTTCCGAAGGATGGCTACAGCTGGTGGGACGGTGTAGCGTTATGTGATTCTGGTTCTGGACTCCATGTGGCAACGTGAAATCCATAGAATTTGATGACACAATAGAAGTGTGTAGTGGCGTCCTCATCCATGTATCAAGAAGTATGATTAGCGCTTGCCATGAGAACATTTGGTCTATTTCTTCTCCGATCAGTTGTAGGTGTGGTACTTATTTCCCACGGACTTCCAAAGCTGTTGCCACTTTGGGGTGGAAGCCCAACCGATACCGCTGTTCTTTTCAACGCCGTTGGCCTTGAGCCCGCATATCCCCTTGCGGTCGTGACCGGGATTGTCGAAGTGTTCGGCGGTGTTCTCTTGATCGCCGGGGGGTATACCGTTTTGATTACCATCGTTCTGACGGTGACTACTCTGGCGATTGGATGGAAGTTACATTTTCCGAACGGTTTCTTCCTCAACTGGTCACTCAATTCTGCCGCTGGGCATGGCTACGAGTACGATCTATTGCTGGTCGGAACTTTTCTGTGCCTGCTATTCAGTGGGCCGGGTGCCTTCTCTATCGATAGCTGGCGCGCTAAGGTGAGGGAGTCAAAGGAGTTAGGTCGGGCTCGGCTTCCAGCGCAAAATCTCTAGATCAATTCACTGCAAGGGCCACGAAAGCAGCTGGGTGCTTCGTGGCTTAGTACACTCTTTGCATATGAATCTCGAGAATAAGGTGGCGCTGATCACCGGCCCAAAACGTATCGGGGCGGCAGTGGCCGATGAGCTCGCTCGGCGTGGCGCGCACGTAGGGCTCTCCTACAATCGTTCCAAAGCCGAGGCGCAGCGAGTCGTTGCTTCGGTGGAGGCACTCGGGCGTCAAGCGATTGCGACGCAGGCGAACGTGTCGCGAGCAGAAGATTGTGAGCGTCTTGTCTCGACGACGGTCTCTGAGCTAGGTCGGCTTGACGTGTTGGTGAATATGGCCTCAACTTACGTTAGAAAATCTTTCGACAAATTGACGGAGAGCGACTTAGATCGTGCGCTAGCAGTTGACCTTAAAGCGGCCTACCTTTGCTCGCTCGCGGTGGTACCACACCTCCGGCGGGCTGGTACTGGGCGCATCGTCAATTTCACCGATTGGGTAGCTCAGAGTGGTCGCCCGCGGTACTCAGGCTACTTGCCCTACTACGTTGCGAAATCGGCGATCATCGGGCTCACTGAGGCGCTCGCTCTGGAGCTGGCATCAGACAACATATTGGTTAACGCCATCGCCCCTGGTCCGATCATGCCCCCGCCGGATCTTAAGGACTCAGAGATCGAAACGGTTCAGCGAGCGGTTCCGCTTGGCCGCTGGGGCGGTGCGGATGAGATTGTCAAAGTGGTAGTCGCGTTGGTGGAATCTGATTTCATTACCGGGGAGATGATTCGTGTGGATGGTGGAAGGCACCTAAAGTGAATCTCGATTCACAGTGTTTGGAGAAAATGCCGGAAGGCAGACCGCGATGTACTCTGCACCGCCAGGTTCTGGCGTGCTGTAGCGGACCCATTCGCCAGGTTTAGCCACGACTGCCTGACCGGCACGGACGTCGAGTTGTCCGCTCTCGTGCTCGACCCGTAGCATCCCCTTCAGGACCAGGGTTATCTCCTCAAATTGTGGGCGCTGTCCAGGTTCGCACTAACCCTCGGCTGAAACCATCCGGGCGACGCTGACTGTGCCATGGCCGGAGTTTAGCCGGCCAGCAAACTCCTGAATCTGTTTAGGCTTGGTGCCGGCTGCCTGGACGACGGACGGTTCCTTGATGAGTGTGGGCATTAGCTAATCTCGGCAAGGTCCATAATGCGGCGCAGAATTACCGGTGCTTGCCAGACCGGCAGGTTGCTGAGATAGAAGTGACGCACTCCTAGTGCGTGCAGATCACGGATCGAACGGGCACAAACTTCCTCTGCCGTGGTACCGGCCGCGAACTCCTTCTCCAGCGCTGCACGCGGCACCGGCAAGAAGTGGGCAAGCGAGTCCAACGTGCGTGGATTCGCGCTTCGATAGTAGAACAGTCCGAAGAGTCCAGGGAGGGTAAGGCCTCGGCGAGACGATTCGTTAAGGAATCGTTCGACTGTAACAAGATCGTGATGCGACACGACCTGCGTGAGATAAAAATCCGCGGTCACGTCAGGGTCGAGCAGGTAGTCAACCTGGGTTGTGGCGTTCCGATGCGGGTTGGCCCATCCACCTAGCTGCAGCACCGGCTGCCGCACGCGGACCGCCTTGCGTAGCTGCCATGCATGAGCAACACATCGCGGTGGACCGCTTGCCACGTCACCGCCTAGCACTACCAGCGACTGGAACCCGTGAGACCAGGCTCGGTCAGCGTGGGCGAGGCAATAGTCAAGCGTATGCTTGGCAGTGAGAAACGGCACTACCCGTTCGCGAGGAGCATCGTCACCAAGGTTCGAGACAAGATGCCGCAGGTTGTCTTCCTCACGGGTTCCGACGGCACTATCAGTCAGGAAAACGTACGTGCCCTGCCTGGTCAAGCTGCGTACGGCATGGTAAGTGTCGATCCAGGCGTCGATGCCGGCGGTCATGTGGAGCTCGGCTCTTGGCGGACGCAACTCGACCGCGGTGATGGTTGGAGTTGTATGGAGCGTCGCCTGAAGATTCACAAAGACGGAATACTAGCGCAAGCCTGAACTTGGTGCCGGCGCTGCGTGCAGGTGTTTAAGTGCGAAGTCGAGCATCGTAAGATGCCGGTGCTTCTCGAGATCCTGGCCGCCCAATCGATGACGTGACCGAGGATAGATCATCATCTCGAAGAGTTTACCTGCCTTCTGGAGCTCATAAGCGAACTGTAACGTGTTCTGCATATGGACGTTTTCGTCCATCGTTCCGTGAATGAGAAGTAAAGAGCCATGTAAGTCAGCCGCAGAAAATCTCGGTGAACTCTTCTTGTAGCCGTCAGGATTGTTCTGCGGTATCAGCATGTAACGTTCAGTGTAGATAGTGTCATAGTCGAGCCAATCGGTGACCGATCCGCCAGCAATGCCCATCGTCCAACTCTGACTGTGCGTCAGGGCGTAGCTGACGATGAAGCCGCCATAGCTCCACCCTTCGATCCCAATCCGGTTCGGGTCCACGTATGGCTGTTGCTTCAGCCAGGCTATGCCGTCTTCGAGATCTTTAAGCTCAAGTTCTCCGAAGTTCTTGTAGAGCGGCCAGGTAGAAATGGCACCCTTGCCGCTCGCCGTGCTGTTGTCCAACACCCAGACGATGATGCCATGGTCCGCCAATAACTGCCAAAACAGTCTGGTTCGACCCAGCCAGGCATTTCGTACCAGCGGTACGTGCGGTCCGGCATAGACATGCTCGTAGACCGGATACCGGCGCGACGGGTCGAAGTCTGGAGGCTTGATTAGCAGTGCTTCCATTAGGAAGCCATTCCGATTGGGAACCTGGATGAACTCAGGTGTTGATAACCGATACTCTTTGAGCGCCTGGACCACATTTTCGTCGATCACCCGGAGTTCCGTTCCATCCGCTGCGTGTAAGCGGACTTGCGGGGGTGTTTCGATGTTACTCCAGGTGTCGATGAACCTGGTGAATGACGGGTCGAACTGAGCCCGGTGAGTTCCGTTGACTTCAGACAGGCGCGTCAGGCCTGAGCCGTCGAGCCTGACGCGGTAGACATCGCTCCCAATGTGACTCCGTTCGGTACCAGAGAAATAGATCCAGCCATTCGCCTCGTCGATGCCATGCAGTTGTCTCAGTTCCCACTCGCCGTTGGTAATTTGCCGGCTCAGCGTACCATCGAGCTGGTACTGATAGATGTGCTTCCATCCAGACCGTTCACTCAGCCAGAGAAAGGATCCATTCTCAAGCCAGGTCGGTGGTCCGTTAACGTTGACCCAGGCGCCAGTCGTTTCGCGTAGGATTCGTATAAAAATGCCCGTGTCAACGTTAGCTACGTTGAGGTCGAGCCACGTTTGCTCCCGATTCTGCACTTGGAACACAACCTTTTGGCTGTCCGGAGACCAACCGATGTTGACGATCAATGGCTGGTTCGGTACGTACTGCGCCGTTTCGACCCACTGTGTATCACCGCCGGTTGAACGGACGATACCCAACCGAACCGATGGGTTGGAATCACCGGCCTTTGGGTAGTCCCAGTGTTCAACCTCTGGGTGATACGGGATGTGATCGATGACCGTGTAGGTTGGCACCGTCGTGTCGTCGAGCTGGAGATATACAAGACGCGTCGAGTCTGGGCTCCACCAGTAGCCGCTGAAACTACCACGTCCGTAGATCTCTTCCTGGTAGATCCAGTCAAGTAACCCATTGCGGAGTGACTCACTGCCATCAGTTGTCAACGCGTACTCTCGCTGGTGTGCGATATCGACGACGTAGAGGTTGTTTCCGCGAACGAAGGCGACCATCAAACCATTAGGGCTGAAGGACACTTCTTCTTCGCGTTCAGGCGTCAGAGTCAACCGACTGACTTGGTTTGCTTCGAGACAGTAGTGATACAGGTCGTTGGACATCTCGAAGACCAATGCCGTTCGGTCGGCGTTCCACTGATGGTTTGGCTGCCTGGCCAGTCGTCCGGCTTCTTCCATGGTCACAACCGACAGCTCACTGATGGCTGCTGCTAGTTGGGCTACATCGTAGAATGGTAAGAGCTCGCCAGTTATTGCTTTGATTTTCAACAGACTACCGTCGGCAGCACGCTTGAGATAATGTTCGTTGTCTAGCCAGCTTAGTTCAAACGGCGCGTTCCCATCGAAATCGATCGAGCGGTCAGGGTCAAAGATTTTATCTATGGTGAACGGCTGCTGCTGAGCTGTCACCACGCTTGTAAGACAGGACACACTGATAGAGAGGGTGATACTAACGACGATCCAGAATCGGTAGTAACTCATCATAACGTTGTAGAGGACCAGACGGTAAATACGAAATCTGTGCCGACCATCGAACGAGTCTGTATATAATTCCTCAAGATATTTGCTCAGCTTATCAAATTTGCTTAGGCCACAAGTTGTAACGATGCTTCGAGGAGTAGTGATGTTTGGATTGGCGACCGTCCTGGCGGTGTCGTGTGGTTCGGTTGGTGATGAGGTATCCCCATCGGCAGAATCGACGCCCTTGGTCGACGACCGTCCGTATCTACTTGAGCGGATCGCTGACGTGGCCGTCGTCCAGCTGTACGCCGACGGCTTTGAGGATCTTGACCTGCGTGAAAAGACACTCATCTGGCATCTATACCAGGCGGCGTTGGCTGGGCGGGACATCTATTACGATCAGCGCTACGTCCATAATCTCGAGATGCGTGAGGTGCTCGAAGAGATCATGACGCATGCCGAGAAGGTCGCCCCCCACACGATGGATGCGATCAGTAGCTACACAAAGTTGTTTTGGATCAACACTGGCCCGTTCAACAATCTGACGGCGCGTAAGTTCGTTCTCGAAACGACAACCGAGGCGTTCGCCGAGGCGGCCAAGGCAGCGGAGGAGACCGGGGCGAGTTTTCCGCTGAAGGACGGGGAGACGCTTGACGAGATGTTGGCCAGGATGAAGCCGCTGTTCTTCGATCAGACGGTCGACCCGATCGTTACAAATAAGACGCCTGGTGAAGGCCAGGACATTTTGCTGGAAAGTGCTAACAATCTATATGACGGGGTGTCTACCGGTGACTTAGCCGGTTTCAATGAGCGCTACCCGCTGACCTCTCGATTGGTTAAACGCAACGGTCAACTGGTGGAAGAAGTCTATAAAATCGATGGTCGCTACGGTGAACAGATCGCGGAAATTGTCAGGCATCTCGAGGCGGCGATCCCGTTCGCGACGAAACTGATGGGTGAGGCACTGGCGGCGCTTGTCCAGTGGTATCGCACCGGTGAGCCAGAGGATCAACGCGACTACGACATCGCTTGGGTAACCGACCAGAGCTCACCAGTCGACACTATAAATGGTTTCACCGAAGTGTATATGGATGCCAGAGGTACTAAGGGCTCGTGGGAGGCGCTGGTTTTTTACGTGGATCAAGAGAAGACCGAGGCGATTCAGACACTCGCCAAACACGCTCAGTGGTTCGAAGATCACATGCCATGGGACCCGAAATACCGTAAAGAAGGAGTACGCGGTATCACCGCCAACGCGATCAAGGTGGTGATCGAGACAGGTGATTCAGGTCCTCTCACGCCGATTGGGATCAATCTGCCGAACGATCAAAGCGTGAGGGAGGAGTATGGCAGCAAGTCGGTCTCGCTATCGAATGTGAACGAGGCGTATGACCGTTCACGTCCACCTGCCTACCGGCGTGAGTTCACTTGGAGCGAGGAGGAAGCGGTTCGGTCTGAGCAGTGGGGGAATTTTGCTGGCGAGCTGACGACAAACATGCACGAAGTGATCGGCCATGGTTCTGGTCAGCTAGCTGAGCATCTCGAGGGGAACCCACAGGCATTCCTACGAGAACAGTACTCGGCGCTCGAAGAGAGCCGAGCTGACCTAGTGGCACTTTACTTCATCGCCGACCAGAAACTGGTTGAAATTGGCATCATGCCGGAAGAGAGCCGCGAAGACATTATTCGCGCCGAATACGAAGGCTACACGCGTAACGCGCTTCTCCAGCTTCGTCGCCTCCGTGAGGGGTCGCAGATCGAACAAGACCACATGCGCAACCGGCAGATGATCGTCCACTGGCTCATGGATAATACCGATGCAATTAGTGTGCGGACCCGTGATAGCAAGACGTTCTATGTGATGACTGACTGGCAAGGTTTTCTCGAGGGGGTCGGACGTCTACTCGCCGAGGTGCAACGGATTAAGTCGGAGGGTGACTACGACGCGGCCAGGGAGCTATTTGAGACCTACGGTATCTACTTCGACCCAGCGCTCAGAGACGAGGTGCTGGAACGGGTTGCTAGAATCGATCTACCCTCGTACAGCGGTTTCGTTATGCCAAAACTTGAGACGGTGACCGATCCCGATGGAAATGTTATCAACGTTACGATTTCCTACCCACTGGATCTAACCCAGCAGATGCTGGAGTACTCCGGGAAGCGCTGAACTGCGCGCTTCCCTCCTGGCTATGAGCGGCGGTTGTCCGCTCCTAACGTCAGTTCGAACCTGATAAGCCACGTATCCGCATGTCGAAGATTAGGTACGGCGACTCTTTCTGGCTCACCAGGCTTCCCAAGAGCCGGAGGCCTGTGTACCCGCGTCATCGCCGACACTGCGCCATTGAGGTAGTCATCGTAGGTGGCGGAATCACTGGATGCGCGACGGCCTACGCATTCGCGGCTGCGGGGGTGTCAGTGGCGCTCGTCGAGGCTGGGTCAATCGGGCAGGCAGGTACCGGGGCGAGCACTGGTCTGCTAATGCAGGAGCCAGAGATGGACTACCGGCCACTGGAGGAGCGCTACGGTAAGCGTTCGGCCCGGCGGATTTGGCAGATGACACGCCGAGCAATGCTGGACTGTGCCGCGACGCTTCGTCGATTGCGCGTGCGGTGCCAGTTCGATAATCAGGACGCTATCTACTTCACAACGAGTCCAGACGACCTGATGTCACTCAACCGTGAACTGAAGGCGCGGCAAGCTGCCGGCCTCGAAGCCACTTGGCTTACAGCGGAACGGTTACGACTGGCAACCCAGCTCAGGGGGAACGGTGGCATACGAACTCGCGGAAACGGCCAGTTGGATCCGTATTGCGCTTGTTTGGGATTGGCTGCCGCCGCAGCCGACCGGGGCGCTATGATCTACGAGCGATCACCGGTGACTCGGATTTATTTCGATAGTAAGGGAGTCAAAATTACAACGGAGGGTGGTACGTTGCGGGCCCAACGGGCCGTGATCGCAACCGGCAGCGCCTCACCGCTCGTCAAGCCGCTGGAACGCCATTTGCGCCAGATGCAGACCTACGCGGTAATAACACCTCCGCTCGGAGCGAAGATCCGCGCCGAACTTGGACAGCGGAACGCTATGCTGCGGGACACATCTGAGCCTTATCACTATCTTCGTTGGACCCGGGATAACCGCGTACTGTTCGGAGGGGCAGACCAGCCACCGACTCCAAGTCGTCAGCGTGAAAAGATTCTTGTGCAGCGTACGGGTCAGTTAATGTACGAACTATCGATGTTTTATCCGGTCATTTCTGGTATTCAACCCGAACAGGCCTGGGATGGGATTATCACGACGACATCAGACGGTCTGCCTTATATCGGGCCACACCGCAACTATCCAAACCACCTGTTTGCCCTCGGGCATGGTGGCAACGGTTTGACCCTCGGATTCCTCGCGTCCCGCGTGCTGCTGCGTTACCACATGGGGGCCAAAAAAAATGGGGACGAGCTATTTGGTTTCGGCCGGTAGTAGTTCGTGGTGAAGGAAGCGGTCTTGCGGCAGAAGCTGTTCGAGTACCGGACAGCTGAAGTTGCAGCGTTACGGAGAGATCTAGTGTTATGAACATTGGGATAGTCTGCTATGCATCGATCGGTGGTAGCGGGATCGTTGCTACCGAGTTGGCTAAGCTCCTCTCGGAGCGAGGTCATGAGGTGCGTCTTATCAGCACTGAGCCGCCGTGGCGGCTCAGTGCCTTCCAGCCTGGTCTCGTGTTCCATGCGGTCCAGACGCCAGGCTATCCACTATTCAGAGAGCCCCAGTACCTCCTTTCGTTAGCGAACAAGCTCGTGGAAGTATCACGCGAGTTCAATCTCGACATCATCCACGCCCATTATGCGATTCCGCACGCTGCGGCCGCGTATCTGGCGAGGCAGATCCTTGCGGCTTCTGGGTCGGCGAACGTACCACGGGTGATTACGACGCTCCACGGCACGGACGTGACGTTGATTGGAAGCGATGCATCCTATTCGGACACTGCGGCCTTCTGCATCGATCAATCTGACGGCGTGACCGCCGTTTCAGAAAGCCTGCGTCAGGAGACACTGAGAGAGCTTCCGGTCCATGGTGAGATTCGGGTCATACCGAACTTCCTCAATTGCAAATATCATCGGCGATTACCTGAAACTGAACTGGCTGAAAGGTACCGTGGCAGCGAACACGACACAAAGCTAGTCATTCATATCTCGAACTTCCGTCCAGTAAAACGCGCATCAGCTGTTATCGAAGTGTTTAGACGGATTCGCAAACGAGTGCGCGCGCGGCTGTTACTGGTTGGTGACGGTCCGGAATTGGCACAGGCGTGCCGGTTCGCCCGAGAGCTTGGGATCTCGTCTGATGTCGAACCGCTCGGCGAGCAGGAGCAGGTGGTGCCACTCCTGTCGGTCTCAGATCTGTTCCTCCTCCCGTCCTCTCAGGAGAGCTTCGGCCTCGCGGCACTCGAAGCGATGGCCTGTGGCGTACCGGTCGTTGCCTCCCGCGTTGGAGGGCTTCCTGAGGTCATCGACCACGAGGTATCCGGCTTCTTGCATCCACCGGACGACCTCGAGGGCATGGTCGCAAGCAGTATCGCGTTGCTGACTGATCCTGAGCTTCACGATCGGATAGCCGAGGCCAGCTGCCGTACGGTGCACGAGCGTTTCTGCGCCGAGGAGATAGTGCCCCAGTACGAAAACTTCTACCGTGAAATTCTTGCAGGCGAATCCTGAGTCGATAAGTTGTCGCGGTAACCGTCCTATCGAGTGGCACGGTCCGCGCATTCGCGAGGTGTATACTCGGAAGTCATGCAACGCAAACACGTTGCGGCTGTTGCCAGTCTGTTGATTCTGTTTGGGCTGGTGCTTCGGCTGGCGCCCCTAAGCGTGGCGCAGCCGATGCAGCCCGGTGAGGATCGGATCCGCCTAGGTGTTCTTCTGCGGCAACTGAACACAGTCGGTACCTTTATGATGGCCACGGCACACCCCGATGATGAGAATAATGCGCTGCTGGCTATGTTGGCCAAGGGGCAGGGGATCCGTTCGGTCCTCGTCACGGCTACGCGTGGCGATGGCGGCCAGAACGAAATCGGTCCAGAACTGTTTGATGCCCTGGCGGTGTTACGCACCGAGGAACTACTGGCCGCCCATCGTCTCGATGGGGCCGAGCAGTACTTCACGCGGGCGGTCGATTTCGGTTATTCGTTCAGTAGGGAGGAAACGTTCAAGAAATGGGGACGCGAAGCGATCCTCGGCGACTTCGTTCGGATGATTCGAACTGTGCGGCCAGAGGTAATCACAGCGCTCAGTCCAGAGGGCGAGGGTGGTGGACAGCACCATCAGGCATCGGCGGCACTCGCCCATGAGGCCTATCGCTCCGCTGCGGACCCGTTACGATTTCCCGAGCAGCTCGACGATGGGCTTCGCCCCTGGCAACCGAAAAAATTCTATTTCAGCGAGGGATTCCAGTTTCAGTTTAGGGCTGTCACGCCGGGGTCCAGACGGCTTTCGTCGACGTACGACGCAAATGTGACGGTTGTCGAACTTGAAGGCTACGACACTCTACTCGGCCGGACGTACGCGGAAATCGGAAGCCACGCCCGCAGCATGCACAAGTGTCAGGGAATGTCGCCGTTCATTGGTCAACCATGGCCGTCGACGGCACGTTATCGGCTCGCTGAAACGACGATCCCTAGGCAACTTGATACAAACGAGTTGTCACTATTCGACGGTATCGATATCTCGATCGAAGGGCTTATGCAATTTGCCGGAGACCAGCCGCCTAACGACCTCACCTTCGGTTTGGCATCGGTCGCACGTCACGCGCGGACCGCATTACAGGTTTTTGAGCAAGAGGGGTCACTCGCCGCAAGCGGTCCGGTTATGCAGGGGCTTTCGGCTGTGCGAAACTTGCGAGATCAACTGCCGGCACTGCCTCTACCTGATGACGGCCGCTGGGAGATCGATTTTAGGCTCGCGGCTAAGGAACGCCAGTTCGAAGAAGTAGCGGTGCTGGTTCATGGTCTCCTCCTTAAAGCTACGGCGAACGACGGACTCGTAGTACCCGGGCAACCGGTTACCATTTCACCGCTTGTTGCCAATCGTGGTACTGTCGATGTGGTCGTCGAGCATGTGCGTCTGACTGGCTTCGACCAAACCTCAGTGGCCTGCGGCAAGAATATCCTGGTCGCCGGTGGGGTGTACGAATGCTCATCGGAGCTACTTATCCCGGTCGGTGCCGAACCAACGAACATTCACTGGACTCACGTACCAGGCTTCGCGCGCTACGTGTTCGATCCCCAAGTGCCCTTTGGTGTTCCGTTCAGACGAACGCCGTTCCGTGCCACTTTCGAGCTTGAGTTCGACGGCGAGAGAGTCAGCATCGACCGGCCGGTCGAATATCGATACAGTAACGACCTCTTTTCCGGCGAGAAGCGAACCAGTCTCAACGTCGCGTCACGGTTCGCGGTCGAGATAACGCCCACTATCGCGATTATCCCGGTTTCCGCGCGGAAGGGGCACGAAGTTAGGGTGACGATCACCAACATCGCGCTCGAGCCTGGTGAGGGCGAAGTTACTCTGGCTGTGCCCGCCGGTTGGAGTGTTACTCCGACCAAGGTAACGGTCATGCTCTCACATGAAGACGAGGAACAGACAGTCCGTTTTACTGTTTCGTCTAATGAGGCGGCGGTTGGCGAGTACACTATCAGCGCGTCCGTTCGGATGGCCGCGTCGGTCTTCGGTCAGGGCTATCAGGTAGTTGAATATCAACACATTGGGCGGCGCCATTTGGTACATCCAGCCGAGGCGACGTTCAAGGTGCTCGACGTCGCGATAGCATCAGACCTCACGGTGGGATACGTCGACGGCGTCGGTGATGCTGTGCCAGCCGCGATTGAACAGCTTGGTGCGCGTGTCGAATTTATCGATAGTGATGCTCTGACCTGGGGTGACCTCTCGCACTATGAGGTAATCGTGACCGGCGTTAGGGCCTACGAACGACGGCCAGATCTTCGCGCTAACAACGGCCGGCTCATCGACTACGTCGAGGGTGGTGGAACACTTATCGTTCAGTACAACAAGCTCGAGTTCAACGATGCCCAGTACGGTCCGTATCCAGCCGAGGTCGGTCGCGAACGTGTCACAGACGAAACGGCTCCGATCAGAGTGCTGGCAACCGACCACCAGGTGTTCGAATGGCCGAACAAGATTGACGGGTCGACTTGGGACGGGTGGGTCCAGGAACGGGGACTTTACTTCCTGGGCAACCGCGATCCGGCGTATACCGATCTCATTGAACTGATGGATTCATTCGAGTCGAACCCTGGCCCCAAACGTGGCGCGCTCGTCGAAGCTCGCGCCGGAGAAGGCCGGTGGATATACGTTGGTCTAGGTCTCTGGCGACAGCTGCCGGCTGGAACGACTGGAGCCTACAAGTTGCTCGCCAATCTTCTGAGCCTCGGTCAGATCAACGATCCCTAACTGGGGTTGGTTAACCATGCACGCACGTGCAACCTGGTTCGTAACGTGGTTCGTGTTGGCGGCTGGATCGGCCGGCGCGCAATCAGTGGGTTTCGAAGTCGGCGTAGCGAAGGTCAACGTAACCCCGTCTCCTGGCAGTCGCATGTATGGGTACGAAGCTCGCAAGGAGACTACCGCCACAGGTGTCCATGACCCATTGTATGCGCGGGCGCTCGTTGCCTCGGATGGTCGGGCTAAAGTGGCGTTGGTGACTCTCGATCTTGGTTACGTAGATACGGTCATTACCCGAGAAGTCCGTGAGGCGGTCGATCAGGCGATCGGACTCCGTGACGTGCTGTTGTTCGGTTCTCATACCCACTCCGGCCCTCTGCTTTCCTCGGATCTCTTGGGTTCTGAGCGGATGCGTGTGCAGGATCTAGCTGACAAGATTGCACAGGCGGTCGTCGAGGCAGACGCATCCAGACAGCCAGCACGTCTGGCGGCTGGGTGGGGTAGGGTGGAGGAGGGTTACAACCGCCGGCGGGTATTCCCGGACGGAACGGTTACGATGCGTTGGGAGAATCGGGGTCGGCGGGTGACCAGCCCACTTGACTACGCGGTCGGCGTTCTGGTGTTTGATAGCCCTAACGGTGACCCGATTGCGACGCTGGTTAACTTCACCTGTCACCCAATGGTGCTTGGCCCAGACAATCTGGAGTTCTCGGCCGATTACCCAGGCGCAATGATGGCGATGGTCGATGAGCGTGTCGGTGGCCAGACAATGTTCATCCAAGGGGCTGCGGGTGACATCAATCCGTTCTGGCACGAGACTCCAATAGCCGAAGGCGCCTTCGAGCAGATGGAGCAGATGGGCGAGGCGGTGGCTCGCGAAGTGGTCAGGATCCGGTCAGACATTACCGGGTATGAGGAGATCCTGTGGATCTCGCTCTACCAAGAATTATTACCAGTAGCCACGCGCTGGGATGTGGACGAGCCTGAGGTTCGCGAATTGCTTCGGGCTGACTATCTGGCGCAATACGAGCGCGAACGCATTGCCGAGGTAAACACTCTACTCTTCGGTCCTACCGTCGCGATCGCAACGTTTCCTGGCGAGTTCTTCGTCGAGCACGGACTCCGACTAAAGCAGCAGAGCCTGGTTCGCCATACATTCTTTGCCGGCTACTCCAATGGGAACCTCGGCTACTTCCCGACGATTCGGGCCGCGGCCGAAGGAGGCTACGGTGCCGACACGTCGACGATCGTCGAGTTGGGTGCTGGCGAGCGTCTCATCACGCGTGCGCTCATTAATCTTCACTTCCAAGCTGGTAAACTCAAGGCATTTCCGTAAGCTTGAAGATCCCGATCAATCAGAGATAGCCATTCGGAAGATGCTGGAGGGGATACTTGATCCAAAGGATATTAAGGGTGTGGCTCGGATTCAATATCGATCCTGGCAGGAGACTACAGGAACAGCGACAGTGCTTATCAAAACCGTTGACACGGTCTGAAACCAGACTCTGACTCCGACGTAGTCTCGAAGGACTTCAACGACATGTCAGATCAGTTTTAGCGCTATTTACCACCCGACCACATAGTCATCCTTAGCTGGGCTGACCCCTCCGAACATCACCCTGGTTTCTGGATCGATCATCACCATCTTGACGGCACCTGCTCCAGAGGCGCTTTGGCGGTAAGGCTGCTGCAGTTCGCCTACCCGAACGATATGCCCACGCGCTGCGAGATTGTTAGCTACCTGTTCGGCAAGCACCTTCGGCATGGCAAGGTAATTCGATGTGAGTTGTGGGTAATTCGACGCCGCGAAGCTCGAGCTGGTAATGGTCGACGCTTCGACCGCTTGTTGCACGTTCATCCCGAACTCGGCGATCGCCAAGAAGGCCTGCAGCATCGCCTGTGCCTGGTTGTCCCCGCCAGGGGTATTCCAGGCAAGATACGGCTTGCCATCCTTCATAGCGATTGCTGGATTGATGGTGTGTCTGGTGCGCTTGCCAGGCTTGAGCACATTCACATCGTCTGCATCAAGGCTGAAATAAGACATCCGGTTGTTAAGAACGAACCCAAGTCCCTCGATCACCATCCCGCTTCCGAACCCGCCGTTGACACTATGGGTAACCGATACCAGATTACCGAACTGGTCGGCGATCGAAAACGAGGATGTCTCTCCATCATGATCAAAGTCGAAGGCATTACCCGCAGGCTCGACCGTTGACGGTTGTGTCTCGTAGGTGATCCTATGGCCAGATAGAATGGCGACGCCACCCGCTGGATCGCCAGGAGGGGCAATGCCTTGGATCGGACGGTCAAGACGGATCAGCCCACGCCGTAAGTCACCGTAGGATTTCGACAGTAGTGCGTCGACTGGGATGTCGGTAAATCGTGGGTCGGCGATGTAGTGATTCCGATCGGCGAATGCAAGCTTTAGCGTCTCGGTTATCAGGTGGACGTAATCAGGTGAGTTATGGCCTATCGCCGACAGGTCGAACTCTTCGAGGATGTTGAGCGCCATCAGCAAGACGATGCCCTGGGAGTTCGGAGCGCTCTGATATATGTCGAGCCCTTGGTACATCGTTTGGATCGGCTCGGACTCCTCCGGCTCGTATGACGCGAGGTCACTGTAGCGGAGGAGTCCGCCCTGTTGTTCGTAAAACTCAGCGATCTGTCGCGCGAAGGACCCTTTATAGAAGACATCCGCACCCTCTCGTGCGATCGTTTCGAGCGAGCGGGCGAGATCGGTCTGGACGAAGATGTCGCCTGGTTCAAACGGTCCGCCGTTCTTCAGGAGGATTCGTGAGCTGGGGTAGGGCAAGAGCTTTTCAACTGCCCTAGCGTGATTGCCGGCCGCCCAGTGGCTGAGGGGGTGGCCGTTCCGAGCCGCTTTAATCGCTGGTTGCAGCAGGTCAGCGTAGCTCATCGTGCCGTACTTCTGAAGCGCGAGGTCGAAGGCACCGACGGCGCCAGGGACGTCGGTGGCGAACGGTCCAGCACTGGGAATGCCATCCAGCTCCAAATATTTTTCGCGTGTGGCCAATTGTGGCGCTGGTCCCGTACCGTTGATGAAGATCACCTCATCGCGGTCAGCCAGATAGGCTAGAATGAACCCGTCGCCACCGATTCCGGCCTGGTGATGCTCGACAACCGTGGTCATGTAAAACGCGGCGACGGCAGCATCAATGGCGTTGCCGCCAGCTTCCAATGCCTTCCGAGCCGCGAGGGCCTCCAATGGATGCTCGGCGGCGATCATTGCCTCCGTGCCCATGACCACTGGCCTCCAGAAGGGTCGGTCTGATAAACCCTGCGCGTAGATTTCTCCGGACACCGCTAGCACGACAACGAGCGCGCATGACGGCAACGTTAGGTGTGTGGGCACGGCTGTCTCCTTGCTAGTGCAGTAGGGAGACAGCATACAGGAGATGGGAGAAGTGTTCATTCTTGCAGACAAGAATCAGCGTCTGCGTTGTAGCGTTTCGTGGCAGTGCTCGTAAAGAACTGCTAGGATACGAATTCGCGCTTGGCTATCTGGTTTTCGAAACCGAAAGCCACAGGTTCGAATGCTGTCGGGTGCGGCACGACTACTCACGCGTGGGCCGCTAGCTCAACTGGCAGAGCAGCAGACTCTTAATCTGGAGGTTCCCGGTTCGAGTCCGGGGCGGCTCACCACTTTTTCCTAACACAATCGGCAAACCGTGCGGATGTGACCGTCACCCGTCCGTCCAAGAGGGAAGTATGTGCCAGTTTTGTGTCAGTTTTGTGTCAGTTTTCGCAAACCCGCCGCGCACAGCGGGGGTGAAAGTCGTCCCCGTTGAACCGCCCGCCGCGCCGCGCTACCCCACCGCTCCGCCGACACTCGACCAACGGCTTGACACGAATGGCTCGACCGGGCGGACGCGATTAGCGGGAAGGGTTAGAAGGGTGTCAGCCGGAGACTGTCACCGTCAACAATCAATACGGCCGAAAAAATAGCCGTCGCGATCAACCGAGCCATCGACCGAGCAACGCTCAACGATCCGTTCAACTTGCCTGCGAGACAACGGCGGTTCCCCACCCTCGGCTAACGCGTAGACACGCGGGGCGGTGTCACGCGCAATAATCCACACAAGACAGATCGCGATGACCGTAAGCACGGTCTTTATATAGTGGTCGGTCATAACGGCTCCTTCTTGGACACGGGGTCAAGGCGAGTTGGCGTGACAACCTCAAGCATCAGTTGCTAGACCATACGCTACTTTTGGCGCGGGATCTAAAAGTCGGTCGCCACCCCCACACTGCACCGTCCGTCTGCGAGCGGGCGGGTGCGTCCTCGTCCGCTACGCGGTGCATCCAAGCCCTCCCCGTTGAACCGCCCACCGCGCCGCGGACTTACGAATATCTCCTTGCTAAGTTCGCCTCCGCTGAAGGCAAAGGGGGCGGCGCGTTCTACCGCCGTCGAAGGTATACAATAGGCCCTGCTTCTCGTTTCAAGCCCGATGATATGGGGTGAAGTCCCCTCCCGAACGCGGGCTACTTAGTCAAACCATTGTGAAAGACGCGGAACCAAAGGAGGAGTCTGATGCGATACCTACCGGTAGTAGTTGTTGTGGCGGCGCTGGCAATTCCGTTTGCCCTGCTAGCCCAGGAGGGCGGTGTCACGGCCGACGGGTGGGAGTGGCGGCTTGATCGCGATGGGGACGCGGCAGGCGTGCTCAGTTTTATGTCGATGGGGACGGGAGTCCATGCCACGACGGCGGGTCGCGGCGCGGCCATTTTCTGGAAGCCCGACAGCATGGCGAAAGCCGATTACACGATCAGCGCGTCGTTCACCCAGGCCGAGCCCTCGGGACACCCGAATGCCTACGGTTTATTCTTCGGCGGTTCCGATCTATCAGGCGCCAATCAGCGTTATTCGTACTTCGTGATCCGGCAGGGTGGCGAGTTCCTCGTCACGAAGCGCATGGGCGATGAGACGTCAGCGGTCATCGACTGGACCGCGCACGACGCGATCAACGATCTCGATGATCAGGGAAAGTCGACGAACACGCTGGCGGTCGAGGTCAGCAGCAATCAAGTGCGCTTCCTGGTCAACGGCACGGAAGTGGCGACGCAGCCGCGGGCAGCCGTGGATACGGACGGGATCACCGGGTTGCGTGTGAACCACTTGCTGAACGTGCACATCGACAGCCTCATGCTTGGGATGTAGCGTGCTCGCTGCATAGACAGAAGGGCGTGTCGTAGCGCGGGAGCTCGGGAGTTCAGTGCGTCATGGCGTACAGCAGCACGTTGATTCCCAGAGCGTAGCCGTCGGGTGAGAACTCCATGAAGTAGTCGTGACTGTCGGTCTCGCGTTCCCAGGTGTACTGGATGTCGCTGTTGTGCGTCATCACGACCATGACCCGCCCGTAGTCATCGGTCACGACCCGCATCGGCGTCACCGGGCTGTCCTAGTCCAGCTCCGCCGTCTGCCCGCGTCTCTCCCAGTGCACGAGTTCGACACCTGAAGCGTCTTGGTGATTCGGTAGTGCGTCTTGTAGAGGGCGTGATCGAACGTCGGCGTCACGATGTGGCCTCAAGCAGCACTTTGTTGTGAAGCTCGCGCAGCCACTGCTCCCAGGCGAACGTGCCACAGAAGTCGTCGACCCACAGGACGCCACCCTTGGCGAGATACGTGCGAAGCCGCGTCGCCTGCTCCGGCAACAACCGTCGGAACTGAATAAACGAAAGCGTAGTCAACATTCGATTACCCTGAAGAGTCTCAAGAGTCTGTGTAGAGCAGTGACGTTTTCAGAGTTGTCTAATGAAATAGAGCAGCGGTGTCACGATGAGGAACTGATCAAGCAGTTCATCCGCACACGCCTGGTCACTAGCTCGAAGCCATGAAGCCCCTGACTCTCCAAGTGTTGCTCACGGCCACCTTTCTATTATGGGGTGCAAACTCCGCGGTCGGCCGAGTGACTATCGGATGGTCGTCCAGCCTGGCGAGCACCTCCGTCGATTCCCCTCGCAGGTCGAGATCCACCGGTTCGCCGGTCTCATCTTTGAAGACGGAAATCGACCCGTCAGCCCCGCCCGCAAACCACTCGCGCGCCGCAAGGGCCACTTTCTCGATGCCGCCGGTCGCGATAAGGCTCAATCCGCCAAAGGCTGTGTATGTCGATTCCATGGCCCAGAATATTACCCGGGTAAAAACAGATGTCAATGCACCAACGCCGTGCACAGGCATCGCCGATTGGTTGACCAGCAAGGACGTTGCTGCGCGCGACAGGGCATTCCCGGCCATGCCGGGGATGAAGAAGTTCGATATCTCGGCAATTGGTATGGTACGCACAAAATCCTACGGGTGATCCATCGGCCTCGCAGTAGCGCCAGACACGGGCACTGATTTCGGTTAGTCGAGGAAAAGTATGCAAGCAGATTCAAGAATCCGCGTCTACATCGCCTGTTCCCTTGATGGTTTCATCGCTGGCCCCGGAGATGACCTTTCCTGGCTGCCTGGAGCCCAGCCTGACGGTGACGCGAATGACGGCCCGGGCCCAAAGCGGGACGCAGGCGCTGTGGGTTTCGAGGAGTTCATGAGCGATGTAGGTGCTCTATTGATGGGGCGGCGGACGTACGACGTGGCGGTTAGTTGCGAGGGTGCCTGGCCTTATGGTGAGCGCCCGGTTCTGGTTGCCACTCATAGACCACTAGAATCGACAGGCCACGACGTGCGGGCTGTCTCCGGCGACATCTCAACGCTGATCGCACAGGCCCAAATGGCTGCGGGCAAGAAGGATGTTTACCTCGACGGCGGCGATCTGATTCGTCAGGCCATGGATGCGAACGTAATCGATGATCTGATCGTGACGATGGTGCCGGTCGTTCTTGGCGAGGGACACTCGCTTTTCGCCGGAGTCACGAAGCGTCATACGTTGGAGTTCGTAGGACACCACGGGATCGGCGACGGTATGGTGCAACTGCATTGCCGCCCCCTGCCGCCGAGACGTTGATGACTGCCGACGGGAAGATCTGCATGGCCTACGGGAGGGACTTGCAGCGTAGGTGGTTCTAAGAATGGGGGCAGGTCAGATGCCCCCACCGGCCTCGCGCACCTTGGCGAGGCTCGAGTCGAGGTCGTCGGAGTAAAGCACGACCAGGGGTCCACCGCTCCGCACGTCAGAGTCGCTGCTCAGGCCCCCATCTCTTTGCCGTCCCCCACAATCCCGGTTCATAGCGCTCTTTCTCTTTAAAGTCGTGGTATACGCTCTTTTTTGCGCGAAGTGACAGAAAGCTTCCCAATCCCATGGCCGAACCATCTGCGAAGAGATTTGCCAGACCAAAGAGCAGGACAGATAGGATGCTTAGGTTTAGCGTAGCGTTTGTGGAGGAATAGGCCCCCGTGAAGCCGGCAATGACGGCAAATGTGGTTACGATGCCGTCGTTTCCGCCGTAGACGATTTCCGTAATGGAGCCTGAAAAAAGCGACATCTTGTGTTCGTGTTTCAGGTGGTCTCTTAGAGTTTGGTGTCTATAATTTTCGCCGTTCATAGATTTTTCTCCGGTGTGGAAATCCTGTGGAGGTATTCGCCATGAAGGATGGGGTCGCTTCCAGGCACTGTCAAGTTGACGTTGAACGGACCGACGCACCTCGCTAACCCCCGTCCCCGTTGAACTGCTACTTTTGTACCGGGTTACAAAATGAGGATGCTCGGACATCGCGAGGAGAGTGGCGTCCCCAAGGGGACTCGCACTTATGTGGACGCTGAAACTCAAGGAAAAAGTGGAGGTTGTCTCCTGAGGCCATCAGGAGATTACACGAGTCAGAGCTTGCCGAGCTTAGCGAATTGTTCAATGAGGCTGATGTGATCAGAAATATCAAGACCTTGCTTATGTAACCAACTATCAGAATAGTACGTGTCGGTATATCGTTCGCCATCGTCACAGAGTAGTGTGACGACGCTGCCTGCGGTGTGAGACTCGATCATCTGACTAATCAGTTGAAAGACGGCGAAAACGTTGGTGCCGGTTGATCCGCCGACCTTCTTCCCCAGTAGACCTTCGATAAAACGCAGGCCAGCGATGCTGGCGGTATCGGGAACACGAATTACGCTGTCAATGACAGCTCTAATAAATGACTTTTCAACACGTGGTCGGCCTATGCCCTCGATGCGTCCACTCATGTTCGAGGTGAGCGTATGGTCACCCGTTTGAAAATAATCATAGAAGACCGATCCTTCAGGATCTGCAACGACCAGTTCTGGACGCTCGCCAGCGAGGGGAAAGTAACGAATGTAACGTCCGATCGTGGCGCTCGTGCCTCCTGTTCCAGCTCCGACGACGATGTACCGAGGTATAGGATATTTTTCATGAGTGAGTTGTTGGAAGATGCTTTCCGCGATGTTGTTATTACCTCGCCAGTCAGTCGCCTGTTCGGCACGCGTGAACTGGTCCATGTAGTACCCACCTAAGTCGTCGGCCAAGTCAGCAGCCCTGTCATAGATATCGGCAGCGGAAGTTCGGCTGATTTGTCCACCAAGGAATTCAATTTCCTTGATCTTGTTTACTGAGGTGTCCTCGGGGACCACGGCAATAAAGGGAAGTTTTAACAAGCGGCAAAAGTAGGCTTCTGAAACAGCTGTGGAGCCAGAAGACGCTTCGACGATGGATCGGCCCGGTCGAATCCATCCGCTACACAATCCATGTAAAAACAGGGAACGAGCGAGACGGTGTTTCAGACTACGTGTGGGATGGGTTGATTCATCTTTAAAGTAGAGATGGATATCGTATCGATCGAGTATTGGGAGAGAGCACTTCAACAAATGTGTGTCGGACGAACGGGTGTAATCTGCCGTGATTTCCTTGACGGCCCATTGGATCCATATAGCATCGGTATCGGTAGTCCCGTTTGTCATTGCAAAGCCTTCCTGCCATAGAGTTTAAATGGCAGGAAGGGCGGAAAAATAGCTAATTGGACGGCATTGTCAAGTTGAGGCCGCACCTGGCAGCGTCGGCTGAGGACCGGCCACGTCCCCAGCGACCCTGGAGACCGATTTCCGCCCGAGGTCAGCAGGCACGCGGTCTGGCTCGACCCCCGATTCTGTCTGAGCGTTCGAGAGGCCGAGGATCTCTTGGCTCAGCGGGGCATGCGGGGCATGACCGTCTCCTAGGAGGCGATTCGACCGTGGGGTCAGACCTGCGGCCCTGCGTCTGCCCGTGCGCTTCGGCGCCACCGAGGACGGATGGGCGACACGTGGGACCTGGACGAACTGGTCGTCACCATGCAGGGGCGGCCGCACTAGTTGTGGCGGGCGGTCGACGAGGACGGCGACGTGATCGACATTCTCGTGCACTCCCAGCGTGACCGGCACGCAGCCGCGCGCTTCGTCCGTACGCTGGTGAAGCGGCCAGGCCGTGAGCCCCGCCCGCTGATCACCGACACGCTCCGGCGCTACTCGGCGGCGCACCGCACCGTGCTGCCGTCAGTCGTGCACAGCACGCAGCCGGACGCGAACACTCGAGCCGAGGTGTCCCAGTACCCGACCCGGCAGCGCGAGCCACACATGAGACGAGGCAAGTCCGCCAGACACGTACCACGATTCCTCTCCGTACATGGACGCGTGCGCACCCTCTGGCGTGTCCGCCGCCACCTGCGCCGGGCACCCCACCATCGCGTGCTGCGACCACGCGCGTTCTGTGTCTGGGACGAGGTGACGTGTGCCTACTGCGGGATGAAAAACCCCGCCATCGAGCGAGCGCTCTGCGCTCTGATCGTCACCTTGACAGTACCTGCGGGACGTGCCGGAACCGGAGACACCCATCACCATCGAGTTGAACATTCCCAAGCCACCGGGTGTGAGGCGTACGGACTCGACGGGCTAACCCCGACACTGTCTTCTACGGGGTGCATCCGAGCCGTCCCTGTTGAACCGCTACTTTTGTAGCGGGCTACAAAAGTCAGTAGCACCCCCGCATTGCACCCTCTGCCAGCCAGGGGTAGGATGACCTCCTATGGGTGGCTCACGGCTTAAGGATAGGGGAGAACAACATGCGTGCCACGACGAGAGGAATACTCCTGGCCTCACTACTAGCACCTTGGATGGTCGTTGGGGTTCACGCGCAGAACCGTGCGATTGATGACGCAGTCGAGAAATACGCAGAACAGATTATCAGGCTGCGTCAGCACATCCACCAACACCCCGAACTAGGAAATCGTGAGTTTGAGACGATGGAGTTGGTCTCCAATCACCTACGCGATCTAGATTTTGATGAAGTCATGGTCGGCGTGGCCCACACCGGGGTGGTGGGTATCCTCCGCGGTGGCCTTCCCGGTGAGGTCGTGGCCGAAGACGGCCCGACTTTCTTCTACGCACCGGCCAAGAAGCACACTGTAAACTCTGATTTTGATGTCTCGAAGATCTCCTCACTCCCGAAAGTGGAAATCAGCTACTCCTATGCTGGAACCGATGGCATTGTCGACGAACGTGCGAAAGGAGTCATCGTGACCACCACCCACCACCGGCTTTGCTCCAGGTGAAAGGGAGTACTACACAAAGCTCCGACGGCGCGGCACGATGATAGCGACTGCGTTCCCATCAGGTGAACAGGCTAACTCGCAACAGGAGGGCAAGAATCAGGAGTTGCTAACCGTGATCAGCTCGTCGCACCTGTTCCCGACAAAGGCGCGGATCCTGATGATGCTTGCTCTGAGTATCACCGACTCTCAAACGGAGATCCAACGGATCTTCAGTGAGTACTAGGACGCCAAGATCAACCAGGTTTAATTGGAAAAGAAAGGTGAATCGCTCGGCTTGACCTGCTTAGCTACCGCTCTTTCACTCAGTGACGACCCTGACTCAATACCAGCTCAGGGATTTACATTTGGGAAGGGATGGCACTCATGAGACGGCTTAGGCCAAAAGCGGCTTTAATCGGGACCTTTACCTTACTGCTAGCAATGCTTCCGCGAGCGGCTTGGGCACAGGATCAATTAGACTAGGGTAACACCGCCTGGATGCTGACCTCGAGCGTTCTCGTGCTTTTCATGACGATCCCAGGTCTGTCGCTATTCTATGCCGGATTGGTCAGGGCCAAGAACGTGCTCTCCGTCATGATGCAGTGCTTTGCTATCACCTGCCTAGTGACCATTTTGTGGACGGTTTACGCCTACGGACTCGCCTTTGGCGATGGCGGGGGCCTTAACGCCGTCGTCGGCGCCGGTAAGTTCTTTTTGTCTGGTATCGATTACAACACCGTGCACGAAACGATCCCAGAGACGGTCTACTAGATGTTTCAGTTGACGTTTGCGATTATCACGCCTGCCCTAATCGTCGGTGCCTTTGCGGAACGAATGAAGTTCTCGGCAATGCTTTGGTTTATGGGGCTCTGGCTCACCGTCGTGTACGCTCCGATCGCCCACTGGGTGTGGGGCGGTGGGTGGCTACACAAAATGGGGGTGCTTGACTTTGCCGGCGGTATCGTCGTGCATATCAACGCCGGCATTGCAGCGCTTGTACTTTGTATTGTCCTGGGCAAGCGTAAGGGTTACCCCGAGGTGCCGATGGCCCCACACAGCCTGGTGCTGACAGTCGTGGGTGCGTCGATGCTGTGGGTCGGGTGGTTCGGCTTCAATGCGGGAAGTGCACTTGCCGCCAACGGCGTCGCTGGTATGGCTATGGCGGTAACCCACATCTGTGCCGCGACAGCAGCATTCACCTGGATGGCCATTGAGTGGCTGCGCCACGGAAAGCCAAGCGTCCTGGGAATTGCAACAGGAGCAATTGCCGGTCTGGCCACGATCACGCCGGCCTCCGGCACCATCGGACCGATCGGAGCTGTTGCCCTTGGAATCATAGCTGGGGGACTCTGCTTCTTTGTCTCCAGCAGCATGAAGCGCGCTATAGGTTATGACGATTCCTTGGATGTCTTCGGTGTCCACGGCGTCGGCGGATTCGTCGGAACCATCCTAACTGGCGTATTCACTGCCAAAGCGTTTGGAGGCTCTGGCCTCAACAGCAGCATAGGCACCCAAGTCGCGCTTCAATCTCTCGGTGCCACTGCGACCATCATCTACAGTGGAGTATTGACATTCGCCATCGTAAAGATCCTTGATTATGTGATCGGTCTTCGGGTAACGGACGATGAGGAAGTTGAAGGCCTCGACATCGCGTTGCACAATGAGCGAGGGACAAATAGTGATGTTTAGGCATCGTTTTTTGGTAAGCGTACGAACCATAGTTCGTGTTTGCGGCGGGGAGCGATGACGAAGCTTGATCAGTTCCAGTCTGTGTTCTTGTCGGCCGACAAAACCGCCCTTCGCTATAAGAAGCTCGCAGTCAAACACGTCCTGGTTGTCAGCGACCTCGACGGTGACGCCGCTGCGGAGCTATCGAACCGGGTGCGGACCTTCATCTCGGTCGTCGACGACGAATCAACCCAATGGGCTCGACTGGACGGCGGCACGTTCTCGAGCGTGAAGCAGCTCCTCGATAATGTCGATAAACAGGCACCAGATCTGATCGTCACCTACCGCCATCTGCACTCCTCGGCCTGGCGGTAGCCCCACAGCCTCGGCGAGTACCTCGACGTCCTAACCCAGGCGACACGCGTACCGATGATCGTCCTCCCGCATCCCGATGCCGCGCGTGCCCTGCCCCACACTCGAAAGAACACCGAGCGCGTCATGGCGATCACCGACCACCTCAGTGGAGACGACCGGCTCGTAAATTATGCGCTCGGCTTCACGCAGCCCGGCGGAAGCTGCTGGCTTACCCACGTGGAACCGATGTCGGTCTTCGACTACTACTTGGACGTCATCTCGAAGATTCCAGAAATCGGTACGGAGTCTGCGCACGAGCTGATCGAGAGGCAGCTCCTCAAGGGCCCGCGTGGCTATATCGAATCGTGCCGGCGCGAGATCGCCGAGCAGCACCTGCCCTGCGAGATCGGTGAGATCGTCATCATGGGCCGGCGCCTCGGTGAATACCACAGACTCATCAACGAGCACCGCGTCGACCTGCTCGTGCTCAACACCATGGACGACGATCAATTCGCGCTGCACGGCCTTGCCTATCCGCTGGCCGTGGAGCTGCGGCAGATCCCGCTGCTGATGCTATGACGCACGCCCCGGCCAGATTCGTACATGAAGCCCAGTTTGGTCTGCCCCTGCCCATACCCTTGCTCCGCGGCTTTGCGATACCACGCCACCGCTTCGACGTCGTCCTGCGGCACGCCACGACCGGTGGAGTACTGTATGCCAAGGTTGTACTGCGCCGTTGCGTCCCAGGCATTTGCACGTGTTCGTACCGCCTCGATGCTGTCGTCTACCGATCCGGCTGAAGCCGGACCAGCTTGAGGAGGCTCAGGTGTCTCACGCGCACGCAGCGGCACCCACCAGTAACACGGCCACCCCCGCGAGTGCCAACCGACGGCGCATTGAAGGAGCCATTCCGGGCAGTCTACGCCTCTCGTGACGTGTTGTGTAGGTGTACTCGTTCTCGTGAACGTGACGGCTGGATGCACCCCGTAGAGGACGCACCCTCCCGCTCGCAGACTGCGGGTGCAATGCGGGGGTGACTACCGACTTTTGTCCCCCGGCACAAAATTACGGGTGCAACGGGGACGGTACAGATGAAGGCTCGCTGGTATAAACATCAGCATGAGAAACTTCTATCGGCTGATGCTCGGCAAGCAGAGTGGACACGCCGACGAATGCTTCACTGGTGGATTCGTCGGAACGGATTTCGCGATTCACCAGGATCTCACTGGCCAATTACCTTCGGAGTGGCGTGCTTTCAACAAGCATTTCATCCCTGTTTTTCTCGAACAGCACCCGGACAAGTCACGCATCGCAGCTGGATTGGCATGTGGCGCACTCTGGACGGTTTCCAAGGGCATAGCAGAAAAGGACATCGTGCTGTGTCCCACCGGCGCCGGGCAGTACCGTGTTGGTGAGATAACCGGTGGCTATACCTACGAACCTAATCAGGTGTTACCTCACAGACGACCAGTCCACTGGCTCGACCATCACATCTCGAAGACTGATTTGAGCGATGGCCTCAGGCATTCTTACGGCTCTATTGGAACCGTTGCGGCCCTCGAGAAACACCGAGAAGAAATCGAACGCCTACTCGCTGGTCACACCACACCCCGCATTACGACAACGGACGACAGTATCGAAGATCCTGCAACCTTCGCCCTGGAAAAGCATCTCGAAGATTTTCTCGTTGCCAACTGGGGTGCCACAGAACTCAGTGACACTTTCGACATCTGGACAGAGGAGAACGAAACACGGGGACAGCAGTACCAGACCGATACCGGACCGATAGATATCCTCGCCATCAGCAAGGACCAGAAGACGATCCTCGTTATTGAACTAAAGAGGGGACGAGCTAGCGATGCGGTCGTCGGGCAAGCATTGCGCTACATGGGATATGTCAAAGACGTACTTGCTGAACCTGGTCAGGAAGTGCGCGGCCTTGTGATCGCCCTTGAAGATGATCAACGACTCCGAAGAGCCTTATCGATGGTGCCGTCTATTGAATTCAAGCGGTACGCAGTGAGTTTTCGGTTATTGACGACATGAAACCTTGGATAGTCGCTCTTTGACCCAAGGACGTGGGCAGCAATTCAATGCGGCACTCGACGCCGTCGACGCGCGACGATCCCCATCTGCCGCGACTCGTTTCACTGGCTTACGGCTCACGCGGGTACGCGGCGGGCGGTTCAACGAGGAGGGCTTGGATGCACCACGTAGAGGACGAAGACGCACCCTCCCGCTCGCAGACGGACGGCACTGTGCGGGGGTGGTGACCGACTTTTGGATTCCAATCCAAAAGTAGCGGTTCAACGGGGACGGGGGTGAGTCACGCGGGTGCGCGGCGCTGAGGAGATCGACCGCTTACGGTTTCTTTCGTGCGTGTTTCGATGACCTCACGTTCCACACCCAGCCATCCACGGCGTCCAGCCGCTGGCGGCGATCCGCGGACATCGAGTCCTTCCTGCTGCGCTGGCTATTGACCCATGTCCCCAATTTAGCCCTCCGCCGTGCGATAGCTGGTCGGCACCCGTGCCGTGCCTTCAGCCTGTACGTAGGCGGTGAGCTGCGCGAACCCGTCTTCCCAATCCGCCGCACGCCCCGGTGGATGGGCCGCCGTCTGATATGGACGCAACGGACCACTTCCCACTCGACGAACGTCCGGGTTTGCAGTCGGCGATGATACACCGCCCGTAACAGGTGTCGGCCCACTCGGCAGAGATTCTGGACCACGCCGTGGACCACCTAGCGAAGCAGCGGGGTTGGGAAATTATGTGACAGACCCGTACCGCGACGACGATCCTGTCGCCTGACGAGGCTTGTCGGCTCGGGCCCCCGACGGACGTGATCGCTCGTGTTGACAGCGGTCTCTCTCCCGTCGATACTGCACGTCGCTCCGCGCGGTGTCGTCCACGCACGGAGCGACGTAGCGGGCACGTGGTAGTCGCTGCGTCGGTCAGCTCGATTCACTTCCGCCGCGTGATGCCCGGCGCGGCGGACCGCCCGAGCCAGGCCGGCGCCATAGCTGTGCCTGTATTTCGAGCGATTGAAGCGCCTCACCGCCGACGAATGGCGTCGGTCAGGCTAGCAATGCAGTGCCAACCACGGCCGATCGGTTAATTGGACATTATCGGAGCACAGGTCACCGGCTATTTGACTCTCGGCCCAGAATCTGGCGTCGGTCGCGACGGTTCCAGACGTTCACGGAATGGCATCGCTTGTGCATGTCAGGGCCGCGGGCCCAACCTCCCGGTCACACGGTTCTGGCATTCCGTGGTCTCGTCATCGACGTGACGACAGACACACAGAAATGAGGCTGTCAGAGTGCGTGCGTTCATCGTCGTCGGAATGATGTCCCTTGGGACCATCGCGTCTGCAAGCGGTTTAGCGGAACAGACGAACGTTGCAGCGACCGATCAGCAGGTCAGGGAAATTGAGATCGTCGCCGGCCGGTTTAGCTTCGCACCCGATACCATCGAGGTGCAGGAGGGTGAGCGCGTCCGTCTCATCGTCCGGTCGGTCGACGTCGCCCACGGTATTTCCATCCCCGCCCTCGGAATTCAGCAGCAGATTCCGGCGGACGGCGAGCCGGTCGTCATCGAGTTCGAGGCGTCGGACCCTGGCACGCATCCCTTCGCGTGCTCCGTCTACTGCGGCGTCGACCACGGGAGAATGAGCGGTGCCATCACGATCCGTCCGCTGAATAGCGACGCGGTCCTCGACGTGGGCTATCTCCCGGTCGAAAACGACTTCACCGTGGTGACGATACCGACAACCCGGGCCCTCCCCCGACACAAAGGTGCGTTTCGTTTGACCCATCGCTTCTCGCGGCCGCTTGGGGAAGGTAGCGTTGGCAACCTGGTCGAGGACTTCTTCGGCTTTGATTCGTCGGCCTTTGTCGGATTCGAGTATCGATTCGGCCTAACCTCGTCAACGCATGTCGGTGGATTTCGCACGAGCAACCGCACGATTCAGATGTTCGGACAACAGCAGATTTTCCGCCAACGCGACCACGAAATCGGCCTCGATGTGATCGGCTCGATCGAGGGAACCAACAACTTTCGGGACGAGTACTCGCCTGCATTCGGAGTTGTCATCTCGAGAACGGTGGCCACCCGGGTCGCGGTGTACGCGCAGCCTACCTGGGTCGGAAACACCAACAACGGTGAGTTACTCCATCCAGCACTCGGCCCCAACTCGGACGACGAGTCGACCTTCATGGTGGGGGTCGGCGGCCGGGTCCAGATATGGAAATCCCTGCTGGGCGTTGGCGAGTTCGCACCCAGGGTCGCCGGGTTCGACAACGGCGATCACCACGCGACGGTCGGCGTCAAATTCCAGTTTGGTGGCCATGTCTTCCAGGTGAACTTCTCGAACTCCCTCGGGACCACCCCGGCCCAGGTGGCCCAGGGTGGCAGCGAGGACGACTGGTTCATCGGTTTCAACATCGCGAGGAAATTCTTCTAGCCACCCCCATAGTTCGCCAGCGCTTTCGCACATACCTCACGGAGACACGACCATGGACGACACGAAATCGATTGACAGACGAGAGTTCACCCTACATTCCGCGATGGCCATCTTGGGCGGTGTCGCCATTACCGTGAGCGGGTGCAGTTCGGATAGCCCGATGGCTCCGACGCCGACACCGACACCGACCGATGAGACAGGCGTCGTCGGGACGAATCACGGTCACACCGCGGTCATCACCAGCGCGCAGCTCACGGCTGGAAACATGATCTCGTTGGACATCACCGGCGCAGCGACTCACCCACACACTGTGGAGCTGAGCTCGGGCGAGGTGGGACAAATCGCCAACGGCACCCAGGTGAGGAGCAAGGACTCCACGACCAATGCCGGACACAGCCACACCGTGATCTTCAACTGAGACCAGGTTCCTTAGCCGGCACCGACCGGGCCAAACCGCTCGTTGGTTTTTCCTGGCGGTGGACGTCAAGGGGCGCCTCAGAACACCAGATAGCGCGGCACGCGCGCCATGTAGTTCGCGTAGGGAGCACCGAGGCGTGCGCCCAGGTGACTCTCCTCCATCAAGACGCGCGTGTGCATATTCCATACATAGGGAATGAGGCCGACGAACAGCACGACACACGGGAACAGAAAACAGAGTCCAAGGTAGAAACCGTACATACCGACCAGACCGGGATTGCGCGACCACTCGAACAAACCTGAGTGCTGCAGCTCGGACTGGATCTTGTGCCGCCGCAATTGCAGCACGGACACGAACGTCACGGCCTGGCCGCACAGCACCAGCACGGCTCCCAACCCAAGCGACCAGACCGTGTCGAGTCCGTGTAGCGGTACGAGATAGTCAATCAGCGACCGCCAGAATGCGGCGGCGACCGGTATTAGAAACAACACAACGCCGATGGCGGTGGGCAAGAAGTACGTGAGCAGCTTGCTCGCTGGCGATCGAACGCGCGCCTGCCCGAGGCGCGTGTCGTGGGCAATCTCGTCGTCGGCCTCGAGTAGAAGTTGATAAACGGATGCCTCGCTAGGAACGGGGAACAGAAGCAATTGCACCAGCAGCGAGCCGAACCCAATCAGGACCACTACTGATCTGGCATCGAACATGACTCAGACAGAGGATGTCCCGACCGACACGGTGGTCTCCGTCGCGCGGCTGGGCCAGGCTGCCACATCAACATGGCCTACCACCACGCAGGAGCGGCCAGCATCGAGATGCCCGAGCCTCCTGGAATGCCAGTCCTCAATGCCAGAACGGTCGTCGGGCACCATTTCTATCGCCGCTTCTGCCCAGCCCTCTATCAACCGTCTCTGAAGCTCGCTGTCGGCCGCGCCCAGCACCCAGTCGCTGGATGCCGTCCGGACCTCGTACCCGACCTCGGCGAAACACCGTTCACCGACGCGCACGGCGTCGGGTCCCGCGGCGGGTCCGCCCAGTCCCTTGTCCCTGGCCTGATGCCGATTCAAGAGGTTGCGAATCATGTCGTCCTCTGGCTCCATCGGTGAACAGGACGACTGTCCGTTGTAGTTGAGGGCAAACAGTGCCGCGGTGCCGCCGTCGCGACAGCGCACCGCGAGCGCACGTAGCCACTGCTCCGACACGAGGTCGAGCAGCGCGGAGGCCGTCACCAGATGCCGGCCGGTAAAGATGTCGGGAGTATCGAGGGTCCAGAGATCCACCCGCCGTGTCTCAACACGGCAGTCCAGTCGCTCGCCCAGGATGACACAACGGGTGCCGTCCCTCGAGACCTCGTAATCCTGTGATGCCCCCCAGCGAGCCGTCTGAACGGGCAGGCGATCGAGCAATAACGGATCGCGGTCGACGACAAGCCACGACTGACGATCCGGAAGCTGACCAGCCAGATACCGGAGGTTGGAGCCTGTGCCGGTGGCCAGATCAAGGACCTCCACTGCGTCGTGCTGTGGCGCAGCGACGATCCGCGCTACCATGTGGGTGAGGTCTTTGGACCGAGAGACCTTGTCGGCCGGTTCGCGCAGCCGCAACCAAGAAGCGAGCGACTCATCCATGTCACGGTTCGGCGAGTATTTCGCCGAGCCAGCGTCGGGGTGGACCATCGCCCGGACCAAACGCACGATGTGGCGATTGAAGGTCTTGAAGCGGCCGGCCCTCGGTCATCAGACGGTCGCCAGTGCGCCCGAACGGAACGGTGTCCCGACTATTCAAGAACAACTGTGGACGCGTGACACCCAGGAGGCGAAGCATCTCAGTCACGACCTGATGGCGTCGGACTGCTCGCGAGTCAACCGCACGACCGGCGTGGTCGACGTCCAGGTCGACCCGCTGCATCGAGCAGGCACTCAGCCGGCTCCCCACCGCAGTCCCCCCCCACCCTTCCTGACCGAGATAGAGTAGCACACCGCCACTGCCGGCGCTGAACGCGTGAAGGCTCTGTCGGAGCTGCTCGCCACAGCGACAGCGAAGGCTCCCGAATAAGTCCCCAGCCAGACACGCCGAGTGTATACGGACGGGCACGGGGTCTGGCCACACCGTTCGGTTCCCGATCAACACGGCGACATGTCCGAGGATGCCGTTCGTCTCACGAAAGGACACGAAGCGGGCATGCTCGGCCTCTTCCAAGGGAACAGGACCGACACTGACCTGCGTGAGACCAGGATGCGCGGCGCCCGTCATGGCTTCGACCTGCTCGCTCGCGACCGTCAGGATCGCGCCGCTCGCGAGTGCGGCGCTCAGGCGCCCTCGTTCGTGGTCGTCAACCCGCACGGACACACCACCGCTGACCGCAGACCGCCGCAGCGCGCCAGCGTGAGCCCAGCCATCTCTAGACCGGAAGCGGCGCGTGCCTCAGATGCGAGAACGGAGCCAAGGCCTGCGCTGCGGTAGTCACGAACCTCAATAGCTCGGCAGGACACGGATCGCCAGACACAGCCAGGCTCACCATATCGGGACCCCGGTCGCGATGCGCACCCAACCCGTTGAGCGGCGGCGGTTGTGGTCGGCTCATCGCGAGACGCATGCCACCAGGGCGCACCGCGCGAATCGTGTCGAGCGTTCGACGCGTCAGTCGGTCGACCGAGGCGACAAGAGCGGCCGGGGTGGCTCTGTCAGGTGGGCCTAACACGAGAAGCGGTCTCCCGCGGTGGAGGTCAAAGGAACCGCGCTCGGCTTCGTGCATCCTAGGTGTATGAAGGTGTGCCGCATGGAGTCTACTCCATGGACGCGGCCGCCCTGGACTGATTGGTGACCGATTCGACACGTTACCCCGTCGGCAAGGCTGGAATCTCTATACCCTTCGGGCTGTATTCCAGGGCGGCGCCATCTTCCGTCGACAACAGGCTCAGCACGAATGAATAGAAGGACTCGATACGAAACTCCTCCGAGGCGACCGGCGTCCAGGGTAGCTCCCACCCAGGCACGAAGCCCGCGGTCGCCAGCGGCCCCTGAAAATCAGGGAGATCGGTCACGACGTGAACGACAACGTCGTGGTCTCCGTGGCCGCCCGCAATAAAGGGCGGCTGGTGGTCTCCGTAAACAAGGGCGATGAAGCCCGGCTCGACGCGTTGTCGAAGCGCCTCGAGCAACAGTTCCCACTCGTACGCGACGGTGACGAAATAGTTCCGCTTCCGCCCCTGGGGAACCGTCAGCGCGAGCTCCACATGGTCCGGTCGGGTTTCGAGGAATGACGGTTGCGGCTCTTCCAGCTCTGCAACATCTTCCGTGATGCGAGGCGGCGGTTCCCACGCGAAGTGCGTGGATACGCTCGAGAAGTGGAAGAGTCGGGGGCGGGGCTGCTGGCTCCAGTAGTGCGTGAACGCGTAGTCAAGGGCCCACTGGTCCGGAACGTGACCGAACCCATAAAAAGCCCCGTCGTACGAGAAATCTTTCCGCACGATCACGTCGTCGTAGTCATACAGGCCCGCCACCCACAGGGAGCCAGGCTGCACGGCGAGCGTGTAGTAGCCATGTCGGTTCAGGTAGGCGATCAGATGAGGATACCGACTGGCCAGCTGCTTCCAAGCCGAATAGGTCGAATGGGTTTCGATCTTCATCCCACTCAGCGCCGACGCCTTGCTCATCCAGGACCCACCGCCGTACACCGGTGCGGTCGCAAAGCGGGTCACCATCGGGAGCCGCCGTTCGTCCAGTTGGCTCTGTACTCGGCTCATCAGCCCCTGGCGCGCGACGGCATAGTCGTCGTCTGCCCACAGCGTCGCGCCATATGACTCGACCTCGAACAGGAAGATGTCGGGACGGCGCACCGGTATCGTCTCAGCCAGGCGGGTCGCCGCCCGCACGGACGAACTGTTCATTGCCTCGACGGCAGCCAGCACCTCCTGTGAGCGCTCCCAGGTGTTGTGCACCTGCTTCGCTTGGAGTTGAACGATCGGATCATCTCGCCCTATGCCGAACCACGAGAGTGACAGCACACAGTACCCGGTGAGGACCATCCACCCGACAGCCACGTACCCCCGATTGAGGCCACTGGCCCAGTGCCACACAAGCTTCAGATACCGCGCCACGAGCATCCCAAGCCCCGCGACGGCGACCAGCAAGAGACTGACGTAGAAGACCTCCGTCCATGCCCATGTGTCGCGCACGAAGATCCAGGCACTCTCGAGCAGGAGGAGATCGTCAATGAGGGCGCCTGGGCGCCCCAAGAGGTTTTCGATGAGGCCGCTATACGCCATGAACGCGAGAAGTGCCATGTACCCCAGCCAGGCGAGTGGCACCGCCGTGGGCCGCCACCTACCAGCGAATCGGCTGGCGAGAATCAGGGAAGAGACGATGAAGGCCCAGTCGGCGCTCAGTCGGAAGATATCCTTGTTGTGGCGTCGGACGACCAACTGCATGAAGTACTCGTACGAGCTGCGCCCGAACCCCGACCAGCCCCAGTCGTACGCCCCTCGGGGATGTCCCAGGGGAAAGAACGGCCAAAAGTCGTTCTCGAATGAATACAAGAGATAGAGCGGAACGAACAGCACCAGATTCAGCGCGCAGAACCCCGCCGCGATGCCAACACCCGTCGGGAGGGATCGCGCAAACGTCAACAGTTGCCGGTGGAGAGGCGAATGGGTTCCAGGAACGGGTGACCTCCCTTTCACAGATGGTGTCTGACCCAGCCGACGGTGAGCGTGGCATTCGCCGGACGAGACCATCTGTCTGGCGGCGCCGTTTCTCGGACGAAGATGACCAATATACTCTATGTTTCGTGCCTTGCCAGGCGGCCGCCTCGCTCGGCTGGGTGCCACGCGTGACACTCACCACAGGCTGTTAGCATAGTGAATTTCGATCCCTCACCGCGTGACTGCTGAGGAGATCGATGTCATCAACAGATGAAGAGCCGACGGCGCGGAACCATGTCGATCTCGGGCGATCACGAGTCCATCAGCCGGCGAACGGCGCTCCGACTGCTGCGCAAGAAAGTTGTGCTCGCCGGCGCCATCCACGTCGGCATCTGCCTAGTCTGGAGCGCAACCGCCACACCGCGTCCTTTGATTCTCTGGCTCATCGGCGCGGCAGTCGTCGCCGCCTATTTCGTAGCCTTCATCTGGCGTCCAACGGACGCTACACCCGATTCGACGGCCGTGTTGTCGCCCAGGCTCGGCATGGCGACGGCGGTCACCCTCCTGCGAGTCTCGTGCCTGTCGCTGCTTTCGGGCTATCTCCTCTCACCACCAAGCCCCACACAACTGTGGCACGTTGCTGGACTCTACGCCGCGATCGGCGCGGGTGACTGGCTCGACGGTTTCCTTGCCCGTCGAACGCGCTACGAGACCCGCCTGGGCGAGCAACTGGATATGCGGGTCGACATCGTTGGGATGTTGGTGGCCCCAGTCGTCGCGGTCACGGTCGGACGGCTACCACTGTGGTATCTCCTGCTGAGTGTCGCCGCGTTGATCTTCCACGCGGCGCTCGCCCTGCGCCCCGCCTTGGGTCTTCCCTCTTACCGAGAGAGGCTACGTTCCAGCGCGCATGCGCGGGCCTTCGCCGGCTTTCAGATGGCCTTGATCGCCGTTGCGTTCGTGCCTCCCGTTCACGCAGAGGTCGTTCGCGTGGTGGCGACCGTGTTTATGGTGCCGTCTCTAGCGGCGTTTCTACGGGACTGGCTCGTGGCCACCGACCGGCTGGTACCAGGTACGCCAAGCTACCGTCGACTCGTCCAGCGCTCGATCGTCGTCGTGCGCAACCTGACCCCGCTTCTGCTCCGCCCGGTCTTCGCGCTCGCAGCTATCTCGATGATGCCAGCGCCGGCGTCGGTTGGCCTGCCCTGGAGCCTTTGCGCGGTCGCCGTTCTTCTGGGATATCTGCCCCGGCTGTGTGTGCTCTTTGTGTTGGTGACTCTTGGAGTCGCGCCAACGGGGACTCCCGCAGAGCTCGGTGTGATCGCCATCGGCAGCAGCATCGTGCTGCTCGGCAGCGGGAGCTTCTCTCTGTACCAACCTGAGGAACATTGGTTCTTCGGTCGCACGGCGGTGGCTCATCAGAAACGATGGTGGGGCGATGAGAGACACTAGAGAGCATCAGTTGGACGCGGAGCCCGTCGCGGTCCAGACCACGAATCGATACTGGACCAACTCGCTACGCAGGCAGCGCTGCAGCGTATTGCCTCCCACCATAGCCTGGAGATACTTGTTCTGTGTCCCCGCCCACGTACCGAGTCGCACGAAGGCGGCGACCGCTCGGTCGCGCAACCTACCGAGTTCGAGGTGCGGACTGAGATCCGTATCGCTCGTAAGCTCGAATCCGTAGCGCCGTGCGATCTTGTCGACAGTGGCGACGGTCTCGAGCGTACCGGCGTGCCAGCCGCTCTTGAACTCGTCGAGGAGTTTGCGTTGGCTAGGACCAGCGTCGAGAGCCTTGGCGGCCAGGAAATCATCACACACGATCAGTCTGCCGCCGGGTCGCAGAACCTTGGCCACTTCGCCCATGAACCGGTTGGGGTCGGAGCCGTGGATAAACGATTCGATGGCCGTGGCCAGATCGACCGTTTCGATCGGGGGCAAGTGCTCGAAATCACCCTCGCGAAACTCGAGCGATGACGCGGCGGGGTGTGCCTCGACCCGATGTCGCGCAAGCTCCACCTGCAAGGGGCTCAGCGTGATGCCTATTCCCTCCATCGTCAGACGTTCGGCGAGATACAACAGACAGGCCCCAACCCCGCAACCGAGGTCGAGCGCGCGGAGCGGGCTCCGCAGGGCTTTCGCCTCTCGCAAAACCAATTCATGCACGAAATGAAAGGCCTCGCGTCGATCTTCCACGCCCTCGCCCCACACCGCACGATGGATCGCACCCTCAGCACCACCCTGACCGAGGGTCAAGAACCGGCGTGTGTTGTGTTCGTAGTATCTTTTGACTTCGTCGACGTGCACTAGCGCACTCCCGCGCAAGACAGCGTTACATAGAATGACGCGACCGCGAACCTGTGGCCCGCCACGAGCGTAGATCGACCGGAGCGAACGAGACAAACGCGAACTGCAGGCGAGGAGAAGGATGGGGTCCACCTCTCAGGGCATGGGTCTTGCCGGCAGCTACGGCGTGGCTCGCTCGCTGCTGACCTACTATGGCCCGATCTGGCGCCGCGGTCGCATGTCTCGCTTCTACCAGCAATTCATCACTGAGGGCGATCTCTGTTTCGATATCGGCGCACATGTCGGCAACCGGGTTCGGGTCTGGCGGCGGCTGGGGGCTCGCGTCATCGCCGTCGAGCCGCAACCGAGTTGTCTCACCGTGCTGCGGTTCCTGTACGGCCGCGAAGCGGCGGTGGAGATTGTCGCGTCCGCCGTGGGCGCGATGGGTGGGCGGACTGTCCTGCACTCCAGTAGCGCGACGCCCACGCTGTCAACCACCGCCGCCGATTGGGTCGAGGAGGTGAAGGTAGGTGATAGGCGTTTCGCATCGATCCGCTGGGACACACAGGTAGAAGTCGACGTCGTCACCCTTGACGAGATGATCAAGCGATACCGCGAGCCCACATTCTGCAAGATCGACGTCGAGGGATCTGAACTGCAGGTATTGCAGGGGTTCACGCATGCGCTACCAGCTCTCTCGTTCGAGTTCCTTCCCGTCTCTCGAGAACGAGCCTACGCCTGCATCGATCGTCTGGAGTGGTTGGCCGCCTATCGATTTCGCTGGTCAGAAGGGGAGACGATGCAGTGGTCCTGCCCGAGCTGGGTCGACGGCGATGGGATCAAGGAGGTCCTCGCCGCGCAGCCCGCCGAGGGTCGCTCAGGGGATGTCTACGCGCTGCGCGCGGAGTGATGCGCAAACAGGAAAGACGCGACCCGAGCTGCGGTTGACTCCCAGGTCGGATGCCGCATGGCTCGTGCGCGGGCCGCGGTGCCGAGCGTCGACAGCAGACTCGGCTCGGTAAACACCCGTTGCAGCGTCGCGCCAAAAGCCCGATGGTCAGTAGGATCGACGAGGAGTCCCTGCTCGTCGTGTTCGATCAGCTCGCGAGCGGCGCCGTCGCTGGAGGCGATCACGGGAAGACCGCATCGCATCGCCTCCAAACAGACCATCCCAAACCCCTCCCGTGGTGATGCCAGCACCATGACGTCAGCACGTCCGTAGGCTGCGCGGAGCGCCGCACCACGCAGCTCGCCTTTAATGTGCACCCGCCCCGACAGGCCTAGCGTTTCGATCTGTTTCTCGATCGAGATCACATACGGCTCATCGCGGGTTGTGCTCCCGACCAGTTCGAGCATCCAGGGATAGCTGCGAAGAGTGGCAAGCGCCACAAGCAAATGATGCGCTCCCTTGACGGCCGAGAGATTCGTGACCGACAGCAGCCGGGCGTCCGCACCGTCCAATCTCGTCCACGGCCCGTGATCGTCGGCGCGCAGGAGATCCGGCGCGACCGATGGATAGGCCACGACGCCGGGGGACGTATTACCAACCAGCGCCTCGATCTCTTTGAGCGTGAACTCACTGTTCGCGACGCAGCCATGAACTCCGCCCAGGAACTCGCGTTCACTTCGCTTGCATCGGTCACCCACTTCGTCATCGGCGGCGTGATAGCCGAGATTGTGGACGATCGCGATGCGCAGGGGGCGAGGGTCAGCACCAAGCGCGGCGTTGATCTCGTTGAGCGCAGCGTGACACAGTTCATCCTGCAACAGAACGTCGAACGCCTCGGCCTCGATGCGAGCCAGAATCTCTTCGACGCTGCCGCCGCCACCAGCAGGCGCCGATGGGTCGCGCAGATTCAACACGGTCCATGTCGCGCCGAACCTCGCCAAGCTACGTACGAGCTCGCGATCATAGATGTTGCCACCAGTCCGCTCTTCGATGTCACCATAGACGATGAGGCCGATTCGCATTCCGGAAAGCGACATCGGCGGGTGCGCCGGCGGCGATGCTCCGTCGTGACTAGCCGAGGATGCCGATGAACATGTCAACGTAACCGCCTCCACACGCGGCAGACCCGCTTGACGCCGAACGTAGGCACCGGGCCGTCAGACCTTGGGTGACTCAGTCGGTCTGATCTTGAAATCCTCGTTGTTCCCGAGCACTTTTTCAACCTCAGCACCACAGTCGTTGCCGCTGCGGCCCGCTGACGACAGAGATTCTGCACCAGCGATGCACCGGGAGCGCGCGAGACGATGGGTTGATGGATGCCCTGGTAGATGCGCCCGTTCCAGTCGAACTGGCTCATTTAGATCGGCTTGCGAAGGATGCGTTTGAGGCACCGGATGATGTCCCGTTTGGTCCGATGACGCCGCCACCGCACTCATCCCGCTTCGGCCCACAACTCGTCCACACCCAGCCATGGACGTGTCAGTGGGGCGCTGTCGGCTGGCACGGACGGCGTGATTCCGAACCCGTCGAGGTGGACGGAAGAGGTCCAAGGCGATCGTTGTAAGATTCCTGACAAACGGTGGCACGGGCGCCGAGCAAACCGCCTTTTCTCAATAACTTGACCCGCAACACCGTACCGCCACGGCTAAGCCGAACGCGACGAGTGCCCCGAGAACCACGACAAGACCCCACGCAATCATCTCCAACGTTTTCCCCGTTCGCAAGGCGTCGCCACGGATGACGCGTTGCCCCTGGACCGTTGCCCGACTACATCCCGAGATTGAGGTCGCCGATATGCACGTCCAGCAAATGGTTGACACGCAATCCAGTGACCCCATCCGTGTCGACGGCGGACCGGAGCTGCGACGTCACTTCCGTGCCGTTCACTAAAAAGCGCACCTGGGAACTGCCGATCTCTACCGCGAGCGTGTTGCTTGACCGCCCCTGATCATCGAGATCGTTGATCGCATCGTGCGCGGTCCAGTCGACGACCGCTGACGTCTCATCACCCATGCGCTTCGTGACGAGGAACTCGCCACCCTGCCGGATCACGAAGTACGAATAACGTTGATCGGCTCCCGATAGATCGGAACCGCCGAAGAACAGGCCATAAGCGTTTGGGTGTCCAGAGGGCTCGGTCTGCGTGAACGACGCGCTGATCGTGTAGTTCCCCTTGGCCATGCTGTTTGGCTGCCAGAAGATGGCCGCACCGCGACCCGCGGTCGAGGCGTGGAAGCCGGTTCCCATCGTCCTGAAATGGAACACGCTCGTCGCGTCCGTTCCTCCATCGAGCCTCGTCTCCCAGCCCTCGGCCTGGTTGCCTCCCTCCTGGGCTCCGCCGACGAGTGGAACTGCCAGCGCCAACGCCGCCGCCGCGATCACTAGGTTGCGCATGAGCCTGCCTCCTTGGATGAAACCATGAGTATGACGCACCAGCATGGATCGAACGTCCTCACCGGATCAACGTGCAGAGGCCGTCCAGAGAACGAGGCCACTGAGAATGGGTGCGTCCGCGTCGTTCGGTGGAGCCATTGACCGCTTAGGCATAGAATGCCTCTGAACTGCGTCAGTAGATCCAATACAGCTCATGGCCCTGGCAGTCGGCTCCCGACTCGGCCACTACCAGGTGCTTGCGCCGTTGGCTGTTGATCGGTCACCGTCACCTCCGAGATCCTGGGCGACACCACGGGTTCGCAGCCCGGTACACTTGAGCGATGAACGTGGTCGACGGGATGGCGTGCGCCAAACCCGGGTGTGACAACCGTGGAAAACCGGGCCTCAACATCGTGGGCCACGGTTCGTTTGTGACGAAATCTGGCCGACGGCGGCGGCACCGCTGCAAAGTATGCGGGGGCACGCTCAGCACGAACACGGGGACAGGCACTGTCAAGTTGGCGAATAATCAGCTCACCGACCCCCAAGATATTGGACTCGTGCCAGTCGTGAACACGTCATGCTGGGCGTCAGATAGGGCGGTTAACCTCAACTTGACAATACCAGCACGCATCATGTGCTGTCTGGGAAAACTGGCGTCCATCCTCCTGGCAGGGAATTCTCTTTCGACACAAATCTTCAGAGTTGCTGGTGTGCGTTCAACTCCATGGAAAAGGAACGGACAGCTGCTCCTTACTCCAATAAAAAACACCATACTCGATCGTGCTACGGCATGTTACCATTTTCGAGTTCTTGCGCTTCGGATCTTAAGACTCGAGGCAAACGGATCCATGCAGACTATCGCGCCACAGCACAGCGATCGGAACAAGACCTGCCGCCAAGGAGGTAATTTCCGCCGGCCGCAGGCTGTGATTCGCCCGCCCGCCCATCGAGTCGCCGGTGATACCGTGTCACGCCCAGCATGAACATGTATGGCAGCGCCGGGCCGATGCTCCCCTTTCTACGGAGCCATACACGAGAGTTCGCGCAAGGGTGTGTTGCCGCGATTGGCGTCGTAGTCCTCAGACTTTCTCTCCCCTGGCCTCTTACGAAGTTGATCGCTCCCTGGCTCTCAGACGCCCAATCCGCGATACCAGCCACCTCTCTAGGAGTTCCTCAGTCCGTAGTTGGTCATGGGCGGCGCTTTCCTTTTCCTCGCTGTAACCTTGGGGCTTGCGGATTTGGCAGCGCGTGTGGCGTTCGCCCGGTTCGCCATCGGAGTGGTCCGGGACTTGCGGTCTGCGGTCTTCGCGGCGACCAATAACAGAGGCCGGAACGTACCGGTCGCAGGGACAGGAGATCTCATCGCCCGCCTTGTCGGCGACACGGCTCGCATCAAGACCGGAATCAAAGGTTTCTTGATTCATGTCGCGACCAACGGCCTCCTGTTCGCAGGAGTGGGCGTGGTTTTTTTGTGGCTTTACCCTCCGCTGGGATTGATCTTTTCTGTCGCGGGGATACTCCTTGTGGTGATGATGCATGTGGCTGCGGCCAAGATCCACGGTCGCGCAGCTGCGTATCGCAAGAAGGAGGGGAAGCTGGCCGAAGCGATCCATCAATCCTCATCCCACGATACAGACGAGGCGTCGTTAGTGATGCTCAACCGATCCAGCGGACGCCATGAGGCGGCACTGACGCTGCTTCAGGGGCGGGCTACGTGGGGTGCGCACGCTCTGTTCGGCGTGACGGTCCTGGTCGCTTTGTGGGTCTGCTGGCGGTCGGCTCAAGCGGGTGATCTCGATGCCGAAGTGTTGGTACTTCTAGCGTTGCACGCACTTATGCTCCGCACACCGATGGTACAGTTGGTCCGGCAGGGTTGCCGAACCGGGAAGATTCTCGCAGGACTCGACCGCCTAGTTATTCTCCTCGGCAACGCGGGGTCCGCCGACGATCAAAGGACTGCTCTCCCCCCCTTGCCGACTGCCTGAGTCTGCGTGCGGTGAAGATTCGTACGCGGCATTTCCGACGGCTCGGGCCCATCGATCTCGAGATACCGGCCGGCCAGCACATGGCCGTGCTCGGTGGACGGGCCGCTGGTAAGACCACCCTGTTGCGCATCATTGCCGGACTGGAGACCAACTGGAAAGGCAGCGTGTACTGGGATGGACTACGTACGTCCCTTCTGAACCCGTCTTCGGCGGCGTGCGCGTTCCTTCCCGATTTACCAGCCTGGCCTCGCATCTCGTTGCGAGAACACCTTAACCTTCGTGTGTCAGATGACACGAGCGATGACTTCACGAGGCGGGTCTTTGCCCTGTGCGAAGTCGACAAGCTCGTGGGACGACTATCCAGAGGACTCGATACGAAACTCCGAGGCGCGGCGCTCTCCCTGGGCGAACGTAGAGCGATGACGTTGGCGCGCACGTTGCTATCCAAAGCATCGGTCCTGCTCCTCGACGATCCGTTCGTCGAACAACGGGCTGGGAAGCGCCAGGAGCTTGTCACCTCGGTGCTCGAAATTGCAGGCCAGTCGACGGTCCTGGTGGCGCTCAACAGGCCGACCGATCTCGCATCTTTTGATCGCGTCGTCGTACTCAAGCGCGGTCGCATCGTCTTCGACGGCGCTCCAGAGGCCTGGCGCAGCCGCAGTGCGAGAAAGGACGCGTCCAGCGTTCCCACGTCGCTGCCTGGCGAGTTGCCACCTCACGAAACTCGAGGCGTTCGCTCATGCAAGCAAGCGCTCATCCTTGCCGCAGGTCAGGGCTCGCGCCTCAACGGAGGCAACGGCTTGCCAAAGTGCCTGACCGCTATAGGGAATGGAACATTGATCGAACACCAGATCGAGAATCTCAGACGAATCGGAGTTGAGCAGATTGCCGTGGTCGTCGGGTATCGTCGGAACGATATCCAACAAACACTGCAAAACCGCGTCCATTACATCAACAACGCTGACTACGCGACCACTAACAGCCTGTACTCGCTCTGGCTCGCGCGGCGTTGGGTCGTGGGTGGGTTCATCCTCCTGAACGGCGATGTTATGGCGCCCGCGGAGTTCTTTACACGTCTGGACACTGTGATGGGTGATGCGTTGACATTCGATTCGAGCTCAGGAACCGAGCCTGAACACATGAAGGTGTATTCGGTGAACGGTTTGCTCCGCTCCATGTAGTAAGACCCTTTCCCCGGAAATGACCAGCGGAGAAAACGTCGGAATCCTTAGTTTTGAGGCCTCGACTATGCCGAAGCTCTTCAGGGCCGCGCATCAGGTTCTTTCTGAAGACGGCGCGGAGTCCTGGGCACCTGCCGCAGTCGACCGCATCACGGGTTCCGTCCCGATCGAATGTCTCGATGTTTCCGGCATGGATTGGATAGAAATCGACTTCCCAGAAGATGTTCGAAAGGCCCAGAAAGAGGTCTGGCCTGCGATCGCTGCACGTGAAAGATGAGGAACAAGCCATAATCTCTGATCGTCCAATTAGCATTCTGTTTACCGGGTACGCTCCGGTCCACTTTCTCTGCTTCCGCCCCCTGTACGAGAGATTGCTCGCACGCCCCCGCTGTCGAGTCTTTCTTTCGGGAGGGATTCGATCAGGGTCGTCGGGGTCACTCTCCTATGACGCCCACGCTCTTTACGGGACGCTCGGCGCCAATTCTGACCACGTGGTGTCGGTGGACGCGATTCGCGCTCGCCATTATGATCTGCTTTTCGCCGCGAACACGAAGATGATAGAACCGGGCTCGGTCGACACTCGGATTCAAATCTTTCACGGAATCTCCTTCCGCAACCGCGCCATACGGCCCGAAAACCTCGGCGCGAATTTCTACTTCATGGTCGGGCCTTACATGAGACGGATGTTCAGCGGAGCCGGATTGCTCTCACACGATGACCCCAGAGCAATCGACATCGGATTCCCGAAGACCGATCGGCTCCTCCACAGCGTCTCCGATCGCGAAGATGTGTGCACTCGGTACGGATTTGACGGCAACCGTCCCATCCTTACTGTACGCTCCGACTGGTCTCAAGCACAACTCTCTCGAACTGTTCGGAGTGGACGTGATCAACCGACTCATCACCAACGGCCGATTCGACCTGATCGTTAAGCTCCACGACCACGCCAAAGCACCGTCTCGTGATTGGGCGGCCGATCTTAAACAGTTCGAGGGGCCGCGCTTCCGCTTGGCTCGCGATCTCGACGTCATCCCTCTCATGGCTGCAGCCGACCTTCTCATTACGGATGCCTCATCGGTTTCAAGCGAGTTCTCTCTGCTCGACCGGCCGATGGTCTTCCTGGACACGCCTCTGTTGATCAAGGCGGCCTCGCGACGCGAGGGCTCGCGGGTCGATATTGAAACGTGGGGGCGCAAAGTTGGAGTGCTTGTCGATCGACCCGAACAGGTCGTCACCGCTGTCGAGGCCAGTCTAGAGGACCCAACGCAGTATTCCGAGGTTCGTCGGGCCATGAGGAGCGATCTCTTCTTCAACCCGGGTCGCGCCACAGAGGCGGCAATGGCCTTCCTTGAGGGAGGCATGCTGAAGGGCGTCGGCGGTTCGTCGGTCAATGCCACCGCATAGACTCTCTGCGGCAGCTGGGACAACCGGGAACCGAACTTTCTTTTGTCGGCTCCGGTGGGCCAGCCTCATCCTCGTTGGCACAGCGGCGCTCGCAGACACTGCAAGCGCACAGGGTCGCGCCGAGTTCGATGTCGAGGTCTCGACGGCATTCGGCAGCAATGTCTTCCTCCTGTCACCGGACCGGAAGCTGGACCTCTCGTCCGGTTCAGGAGAGAACTTCATCGATGGCCGTTTCACCGACATGGAGAGTGCCGGCGACTTGCTCACGACCGTGCGCACCGAGCTGACCTTGAACATGCGGAGCCGGGGCGGCCATCGCCTCCGGCTCGTCCCCGCCCTCGAGTTCGTCCACTTCGCAGAGAACAAGGCGCGCCGCGATTGGGAGGCGTCTCTCAGTCTGAAACACAACCTCGGCCACGAAGGCTGGGTGCAGGTGCGTGGACGCTTTACACCCAGCACGTTTCGCAGGAACTATCTGGTCGATGCCGTGGACTCGAATGGGAACGGTACGATCAGTCGGACGGAGCGCGTCTACCGTGCTGGTAGCGTTCAGAAGACGTCCGGAGACCTGGAGCTCCAATACCGCCTCGCCAAGTCGACCAGGCGGAGCCCTTTTGGCCTGTTCCTCCGATTGGGGGGCGGATACCTGAGTCGGATCTACGATGCTCCCTTCTCGGGAAGAAACCGCAGCGGGCCCACGGCGAAGGCGTCGCTCGACTTTGAACTCACCGGACGCATCGCCCTCGACCTGGGCTACGACTTCGCTTCGCTGTTTGCAACGCCTACGCAGCAGGTCCTCCTAATCGACGAGGACAAGCTCGGCCGTGACCTCAATGAAAACGGACGGCTAACCGATCAGAATATTCGGACGCTGGCATCCGTCGACTACTCTCGCTCCGAACACGCGATGGGAGCAGAAATCCACGTCGATGCCAGTAGCCGCGTGAAGATCGACTTCGGCTACCAGGCACGCGTGCGCAGCTTCAGCTCGGTGGAGCCTCTCGACATTTTCCACAACGGCCGCAGCGACCTCCGCCACCGCGTTAAGGCGGAGCTCAGTTTCCTTGTCGCCCGCCGGGGTACACGCAACACTCGCGGGCGCCCATGGGACGCAGACACTCAACCGGGAGCTGGATCTTGTGGCGACCGGAGACATCACCAATTACGTGACGAACATGGTCAGTGTGGGTCTGAGATTCAGCAGGTAAAAACCTGGAACTCCTCGTCAAATGGCCGAGCCTAGAGAACTGATTCTTCTACATATAGCACACGCCCGGGTGTGTAGCGAAGCGTGGATGCAACAGAATCGAACTCCATCAGAGGAAGGGACTCGCCTCCTTCTAGGGATCCGACGTACATCACACTCGGGTTCGCTATTCCAACAAAAAGAAAATGAGTGCCGTCCCCAAGAAACTCCGGCCAAAAGAGAGACCCCGCCCCTGGGATGATCTGACTGCGGATCTCGTAAGGACGGAGTTTCGTGCCAGATTTTTCCACTATAATAAACGCATTTTCCGCTTGGAGAAATTCTTTGTAAATTCAACTACAGGTAGGATTTATTAGCAAGAAATGTCTCAAGTCCTGACATTCTCGGACAGTGAGATTTCTATGCGTTCATGTCCGCCCATATTGCATTGAAAATAGGCCTCTTGAGCCGGATCCGTGGTCTCAACTCCCCACTGGAAAACGGGAGGTGTTCTTCGCAACGATTACCAGCGATAAACGCCTAGCGTTGATCGGAAGTGCCGGGCGAGAAGGTTGAGGGACGGCGAGATCTTGGGGCACTTTCGATAACGACGTTTGAAGGAAGCGGCCGACGTTTGCCGCTGTTTGGGCGGGCTATGGAGAAAGTAACGCATTCTCTTTGGAATCAATGCCTTGGTGTTTCGTGCAGCGGGTCCATGAGGTGCGCTGAACCGTCATGAGGTGCCACGATATCACATCCCCGGCCCTGGGGCTTGGCGAGATTCGAGCCTGAGGGAAATCACTGGCAAGAGTGGTGCCGTTTGTCTCGGCCCGAGACCCAGTTCGGGCATGGCCAGACTCCCCGGGATGCCCACGCGAAGCGTCCGCGGCCATAGCCGAAGGCGGAGGCCGCTTCGTTCAAACGCCGTAGCGTTTACCGATCGAATCTCAACCCCCTGGAAAGTCGTTAGCGTTGATCGGAAGTTATGCGGCGCACAATAAGTCGCATTCTGGGATGTTGACGATCGTCCTCTCAGCCCATGGGTCGGCAGACCACGAGAAATTTCACTTGGTTGGTGAGTCGTTAGCGTGCATGTGGCATCACTCTGCTGGATTGTTGGACAGCGAGAAGATTAGAAATGGTATTCCTCGCGACGAAGCCAAGAGCAAAGCCTATTCAACCGAATTTGCCACGATTGCGGTGCGTCTCGTGCCGTAGGTGGTAGTACTCAAGAAAGGAGGATGGTTCCATCCCCTTGACGCCGAGGCGGGATCATGGTGTCCCGCTAGTCTCGGCTGAAAGGTTCGGAAATAAAATTAATGCGGGCGGGGGTGGTGACCGACTTTTGGATTCCAATCCAAAAGTAGCGGTTCAACGGGGACGGGGGTTAGCGCGGGTGCGAAGCGCTTGGGGTGGTTCAAGCGCGAGTTGCACCCAACCAGCCTACAGCCGGTAGGCGAAAACGCTGATGGAACCTGTGTTCCAATTTGTTCCAATGATTGGGTCATTCGTGCGTACGCGTGACCATGCAGGACACTTTCTGTCAACAAAGACGACGTCTGACCATCGGTGACTACCGATTGCACAAGACTCTTAATCTGGAGGTTCCCGGTTCGAGTCCGGGGCGGCTCACCACTTTTTCCTACAAAAACAGCGGAAGTTGGACGGTGCGTGACCGCGCACCGTCCCTCATAATTCGATTTGTGCCACGGATCACAAAAAACTCAGCGTACGTCCCAATTAGAACGTCTCCTGCTTCAGTTTAAAGGTTAGGTCTAGTTCGGGATTGGTTGCTTGGCCTGTGACGCGTCGCGCGACGTAATCACCAAGCATGATGCCGTGCTTGTAGCCGTGTCCTGAGCCTCCACCGACAATCCATACGTTTTCCATGTCTGGATGGTGGTCGACGATGAAGTGGTCGTCCACGCTCGTTTCGTACTGGCACACGCGAGATTCAAGGAGTGGTTGATCGTGCAACGCGGGGAACCACTTGTGCAGAAATTCGCGTGCACGCTTGACTTCATTTTCGGTCACGAGTCGTTCATCCGTATCCGCATCGAACGGGATGCTGTCGTACTCCGTCGCGAATTTTAGGCCACGTCCCTCGATACTTGGAAAACCGTACACGCTCGCCATATCAAAATTTGGACAGTCCGGATAGGTGAAGCGATTGTCGTCGGCTGGTACGCCATACCAAAATGTCACCCGTCGAGGTGTCTCTAGCCGATCTTTCATGGGATTTTGGAGTACTTTCGGCAACCAGGGACCACATGCAAAAACAAATTTTTCGGCAGCAATTATTTGCCCCGTTGATAAAGTTACTTCCTGTAATTGTCTGCCCGATTGCCGTCCAGGTTTAGCTTTTGCGAGGACGAACTGGCCACCTTTGCGCTCGAAGTCTTCGGCCACGGCGAAACAGCCTCGCCTTGCCATAAGCACGCCTGTGCTGGGTATGTAGTACCCAAAATCAATACCATCGATATTGAATTGGGGATACCGCCTGGCCAGCTCGTCGTGTTCAATAACTTCGTTCTCGACTCCGAGCTTGTTAAGTACACCTTTGGTGGCCCTGAGGCTTCTCGACCATTGCCGCTGCAGAAAAAGTTGACCAGTTCGGTAGAACAACGGGAGTCCACCCCACTCCTCTTGCCGTGTTTCCCAGCGCTTAAAGGCTTCAAGCACCCAACGCGTATAAATTTCTCGCTCACCGTATCCTGCGCGGATTTGTCTGGTTTCACCACCAGAGGCCGCGCGCGAGTTGCCTGGTCCGTAAGCATCGATCAACGCGACCGATAAGCCCATTTCACGCAAGTAGAGGGCTGTCCATCCGCCGAATGCTCCGGCACCGATAACCGCGATGTCTACGGTCGACGCATTGGCAGCCTGTCGGCTGTGTATTGACTTAATGGGTTCGGCCGCGTGCGATCGACCTCCGGTCATAGCGAGAAGGCCAAGGCTTCCACCGCTGACTGACAAAAATTTACGTCTGCTCGACTTGACCATGATTGTTCTCCCTCAACTCACACTGAATCGGTCATAGTATTTCTCAGCCGCCGACGAGATAGCTGGAGAGCTAGAGTCTATCGCTGGCTGGTGGCGGGTTCAACGGGGCCAGGGGTTACGGTTCACGCGGGTTCGTGTTTCCGCCTCAGCTATAAAATGTTAGCCAATCCTGGTTTAGTGCTTAATAGCCAGAGGAGGACCCACCAGATTCGCTTACCCCAACAAGGATCACGCCTTGAAACTCTTGGTTTTGAGGCTGGTGATGATCGTGATACCCGCATGTTCGCTGCTCCATCAGCGCCCCGGTCAGCCCGCTCTGTCCGGCGGACAGCACCGGCAATTCGTTGATGGGAGGACAATCGGTGTGGACGGGATTCGGGTTCGATCGCATCATATGCGTTTGAGAGGTATTGTTGACGAATCGCACCTGCTGCCCCACTGAGATTCTCAGCTCGGCCGGACTAACGCCAGTTTCGCTGATCGTGATGGTTGGTGTCGCACTGACTGTCGTCGAGGGAGTCACTGGTGAGCTGCCACCGCCGCAAGCGACCAATAAACCGACCCACCCAGCATCAACAATAGGGACTTCATCAGACTGACTGCCTCATCGTTTTCTCCATGAAGTAAACAAGAGACACTTGGCAGCTAATTATTGCATTCCTCAGACCTAGACAACGAACGGCGCGGCAGGTGATTCAACGGGAACGGTGGTTTGTGGCGTGGGTGCCGCCTTCTGGAATTGTTGACTGCACTAGAAGGCCCAACCGATATTGACGAGCCGAAGCACAGGGATTGGCTCGCCATTAAACAACCTTGTCGCGCCACCGCCGATGCTAATGCTGAGGTGTCGTTCTGGCCCAACGAGCCAGGCATATCCCAGTTCGAAACCGAGACCGAGGTGTGGCCCTCGATCTTCGTCCGTACCGATGTCGTCCTCTTCTTGCGAAACCCAAAACACTCCGACCTTTGGTCCTAAATAGAATCCTCTAAACGCATTGCCGTTTGGATAATAGCGCAACGCCATATTGAGACTGTAGAAGCCGCCACCATCACTCCAAGGAAGTCTTGAGCCAGACAAACCAATGGTGGCTCTTTCCGTAGCCTTACGCTCGTACTCACCATTGTACCACGGCATCAAGATCAACCCAAACGGGTTCGCCGATATGACTTGGCTATAGGCGGCTGACTGACCACCCGTGGGCTCTTGTGCGAACCCGGTCGTCGTCAGGGTCACAAGTAGGATTATGGGAACGGCGACGAAACGAAAATAGCGGCCAGTCATAGACTTTACTTTCAGAGATTTGGACCACTTAGTAAAAACGGCATCAAGATTACAGTCGACTAAAACACCATTCGGTAAACGTTTCCCTCGTTATCCTTCCCGATGCCGAACCCGTTTGCGGTTCCAGCGCCCGTGATGAACTCAATCTGAAACGTACGTCCGCGATCGCAGGTCAGCAGGGCTTGTCCCGGGTTCTGCCCTGTTCCAGGCGAAATGGAATACCCCTGCAGATAGGTCCCCGTTCCATATTGGTTCATGAGACTCCCTGATACGAAACTCAGGCCAGATCCGGCTGCCGAAGCCCAGCGCCCTCTGCATCCCTCGCCGTCCGGCATGACGAAGGTCAAATTCCCACTGTTTCCAAGTATGTCATCAGCCTTTGCTTCGATCACGGGAACCGGCACCCTCTGACTCATTGGCCCTTCAACTGGCATCAACATGGCTGTGGTGGAGCAGGCAGTCAAAACCGCAGTTGACACAAGACAGAAGAACCGCAACAGCCAATGAGTGATCATGATTTCATCCTTACAATTCCATCGTCAGGTTATCGAATTAGCAAAGTCAAGGCTATCAATTGGGGTAAGCAAGTTCACCTTTATTAAGGTCTTCAAGTTCCCCAAAACTCATTTTGTATCAATTCATATGTCAATAAACAGCAAAAACTCAGCGCACATCGACCGCTTGAGGTGATTAGTGTGGAACAGTTTAAGCTGAGGCTTATGTCTCACAGGGTTGCGGCCTTGATCTTCGCGAGCACCCGCTCGTCTCGGAATGGAACCCGGCGAAGACGAACGCCGGTCGCATCGTAAATCGCGTTAGCCACTGCCGCAATCAGAGGTTTACAGACGGTTTCACCTGCTCCGTAGTGAGGCAGATCGGACCGATTCGGATTGGGATCTCCGTTGACAAGGACGACATCGATCGCAGCCGGCGTATCGGCGTGCGTGAGGCTGGGATGAGTTCTCCAATCGACGCTCGTGACCTTTTCGGTATCGAACTGCACCTCCTCGTGAAGCGCACGGCTCAGTGAGTGTAGCATTCCACCTTCGATCGTACCGCGTAACCCCTCTGGGTTGATGACCAATCCACAGTCATGCGCGCAGACCAACCGCTTCACCCAGATGTGACCGGTGTCACGATTTACTTCGACTTCGGCAATTTCAGCGACTACCGTCTGGTTACGGTAGGCGTACGCGATCCCACGTCCTTTCACGATGGTTCCCGTATCACGGAACTTCGGTGAAGGACGGGTCTCCCAGCCATAGGCATCCGCAGCTGCGCGGATGACTGCAATCGAACGCGCCCTTTTGAATCCGCTGTCGTCGTCGGTGCTGCCGGTAAGTAGATTTAATCGAAATTTTATTGGGTCGACGTTCGCCGCCGCCGCCAGTTCATCGATGAACGATTCGGAGGCAAAGGTTACTTGCGGTCCGCTGGGATCCCTGAGGTTCCCAGTTCGAAGCGGCGTTTCCCACACCATGGGAAGGCGTACAACTTGAGTTGCGGTGCGCTGGTTCGGGATGGCATACATTGCGGAAGGCGTGGCTGCACGTCCGCTATTTGGCGTCGCTAGTCTCGTGCCAAACAGTTGTGAAATTAGGACCGTTTTTACTTCGTTGTAGCCGACGTGATTGTAGTCTGCAGCCTGCGCGTTGTAGTCGAGCGCGACGAGATTGCCCTGGGCGTCGAGTCCGCCACGTAATGCGAATGTAAAGGCGGGTCCCTTTGTATCCCAGGCCGTCTCCTCGTTCCGCATCCACTGCACGCGAACTGGCCGCCCAATTTTTTTCGCCAGAAATGCGGCCTCGAAGCCAGCATCGTCAGCAGCCGTTCGGCCATATGCCTGGGAACCTTCCATCCAGACGACGCGCACTCGATCCCTTGGCATTCCAAGGAACTCGGCGATTCCAGTCCGCATACCGTAGGATTTCATGTCGTTGGAGTAGATCGTCATCTGTCCGTTAGAGGGGTCGGCCAGTGCATGTGCGGGACCGAAGGCCGTGTGTCCTTGGAACGGGACGTCGTATTCGGCTTCGATCACCGTTGCGGTGCTCTCTAGCGCGGCCTCAAGATTGCCCACCTCGTCCGGCTCACCCCTCGAAGTCGGCGTCGCGTAGCGCATGTACCTAAACAACTCTTCAGATGTGGGGAACGGTGCAACCGCCGGCTTTTCCCAGTCGGTTCGGAGCTGTCTGGCCGCGTTGATCGCCTGTTCTTCCCGCTCGCAGACCACCGCTAAGTAATTTCCCTTACAGACTACCCGAATAAAACCTGGCAGGTCTCGAACGGACGACTCGTCAATGCTTCGGAGGGTGGCACCTGCCACCGGCGGCTTGACGTTGCGGGCATGTACCATGCCAGGAAGTGTGACATCCACCGCCCATGCCAATGACCCATCCACCTTGGGTGGAATGTCATAGCGCATCGGCGACTGGCCAACGATCCGGAGGTCCTGTACCGGCTTGACATCGGCCACGCCGGTAGTTTCGTTGACATTCCTTCCCGTCAGCGTTACATCGAACCGCTGCCCCTTGATCAACTCCGCGTAAGTGACTCGCTTAGAGGTATTTGATTTCAGGCTGATCACTGCTTCGCTAACGTCGAGCTGCTCGACAGGTACTCCAAATCGATCGGAGGCTAGTTTCAGCAGAACGCGCCTGGCCTCGGCGGCCACCCGTCGCATTGGCCACCCATCTCTCTGTATAGCATCAGAACCGCCTGATCCCCCTTGATCGGGAGTCACGTCAGTGCTGCCCATGACGAGGCTGGTGCTGTCGTAGGCGATATCCAATTCGTCGGCCATCATCTGGCGAAATGCCGTCCCGGTGCCCTGGCCACAATCCGTTTTACCCACGTAGAAGGTCGCCGTGTTATTCCCATGAATGACGATCCACGAATCGAGTTGCCTAAAGTCAGGATCGGGGTACGGGCCAGCCGTCTGGACTCCGGTGCCTTCGCTTGCCGCTGCGGCAGCGCGTGGGCCGGTGCCTGTGACAGCCGCTGCGCTGAAGCTCACCACAATAAGCCCAGAGGTTTTGAGGAAATTTCTCCGAGAAGTCACGAAGTCCCGCGTCTCCAATACTTCTTCGAGTTTTTTTGGAATACTCGTGAAGGTTGTCATTCGGCCCCTTCCTTGGCGGCGACCGGTTCACCAGCCGACATCCCTCCCGCGACACGCTTAATCGCGGCCTGGACCCGGTAATAGGTCATACACCGACACAGGGCTCCGGCCATCCCTTCACGAATCTCGGCATCCGTCGGATTCGGATTTTGGTCCAACAGCGCTTTGGCCGTCATGATCTGCCCGTTCTGGCAAAAGCCGCACTGCGGAACTTGCTCGTCGATCCAGGCCTGTTGCACTGGGTGCAGCGTGCCATCCTTGGCAAGTCCTTCGAGCGTTGTGATCTCGCCTTGAACGCGGGACATCCGTGTGATGCACGACCGAGTCGCCACGCCATCAATGATCACCATGCACGCCCCGCATTGCCCGAGTCCGCAGCCAAACCGCGGACCTCGCAAGCCGAGATCATTGCGCAGGATATAAAGCAATGGAGTCGACGGGTCGACATCCACAGTGTGTGTTGTGCCGTTCACATTAAAAGTGACGTTGCTCATGGTCCATGCTCCTTCACTGATCCAGCGTAGCTTTACTAAAGTGTTTCAAACTTCTATGGCATCGGCCAATTGCTCTAGAGACCTTCAACCGTAAATCGTGTAGCGGCCAGTTAAGCGGTCAGGCATAATGACGACCAACGGAGAGACTCACGCATCAAGAGGGAATCGAAGAAACACTAAAGACATACTTCCACGGCATCATTAGTGTTCTCCATGTACAACTTTTTGACTGTTACATTACTACGTTTCGTTGTCTTATTCTTCATTTTCGCTGTAATGGTTGCTATCTATTGTTATCCAGGTGGCAATATTCATGATCCAGCACAGCTTGGATATTCCATTACGCACAACTTCTTGAGTGACCTAGGTGGTCATCAATCACACTCAGGGGCTTCAAACTTTCTTTCTGCGTCTTTCTTTAATTTATCTATGTTCATGTTTATTGGTGTAGGAATCGCATTCTTGTTTGTACCGAGATTGTTTAAAGGAGATCCTCTGAACTATGTGATGGCTGTTATTGGCTCAGCTTTTTTCCTGATTGGCACTGCTTTTTTGCCTGGGTTGGACTAACACCGTACGATCTCTACCTAGAGTTGCATAACTTTTTCGCCTTCAATGCTTTCAGATTCTTAGTGCCAGGTTCTCTTGCGTGCCTTATTGTTTTGTTGCGTAGTCCGATTGAAAATAGGTATGCCCTTGTTACTATGTTTTATTTGGCATGCACTTCTTCTTATGTTATCTACCAATTGGTCAGTGGTAGCCCTATGGACAACCAAGAGGAAATGGTGAGACAAGCTACCGTCCAAAAGCTAATTGTTCTGGTAAGCGTTGTAACTATATTTTCCCTAAGTTTTGCTTTTTCATCGCAGTTAAGAAACTTAAAGCTCAAGTAATGAAATGAGTGGACATCACTACCATGCGCCAGAAAGCGATAGAGGACTGCTAGTAGCTGTTGGCATTAATGTCTTATTGACTCTAGCTCAAGCCGTTGGTGGAATTATTTCAGGAAGTCTTTCTCTTATAGCTGATGCTTTACATAATTTAAGTGATGCAGGATCGTTAGGTATTGCTTTATTTGCTCGAACAATAAGCCGAAAACCAGCAGATGAGTTTAAAACCTTTGGCTATCAAAGAGCCGAAGTTGTAGCAGCTCTAATTAATCTAACTCTCTTAATCACTGTCAGTCTCTATTTAATTTATGAAGCTGTCTTGAGAATTGTAGAACCTCAAACCATAGCAGGCTTGATAATTGTATTGGTTGCTGGAGTTGCACTTGTTGTCGATGTGGTTACAGCTTTTATTACCTTTAGGATGTCAAAAAGTAGCATGAATATGAAAGCTGCTTTTTTGCACAATTTATCTGATGCTTTAGCTTCTATAGGTGTAATTATTGCTGGAACTTTAATCCTTCTGTTTCAATGGTATTGGGTTGATACGTTACTTGCGTTTGCGATAGCCGGATTTGTTTTGTGGCAAGGCATGACACTGCTTCCTAAAACAATCCATCTCTTAATGGAAGGAACTCCAGAAGAGTTGTCTTTAGAAGACATTAAGTCTTCCATGGAAGAAGTTGACGGTGTCGAAGATGTTCATCATATTCATATCTGGAATTTAGATGAGTATCGAATTGCTTTGGAAGCTCATGTGGTTGTCACAGTAGATGAATTAAAAGAAGTTGAAGCTATTAAAGACAAATTGAAACTAGTGCTGAAAGATAAATATTTTATTACTCATTCAACTCTGGAGTGTGAGCATCACATAGATACAAGTTGTGAAGAAAATGACTAAAACAGTTACAAAGAAGTTGCAAGGCAAAAAACATGCCTCTGAAACCCTTCTCACCAGGCGCCAGTTGCTTGCTGGTGCCGGCGCCGCAGCCCTCTTTTTCGAACCAAGTGGTGTCGAGGTTCAGGCGACCCCGAGTAGGGTAGTTGTCTTCTCGCATACAACCGTAGTGACCGGTGATGCCGATCGGGCGGCTCTTTCCGATGTGGCCCTTGCGGTCAACGGCAGCACGATTGTGGCGATCGGTCCCACTGACCAGATTCTCGAGATGTACCCACAAGCCAAAATCTATGATGGACGAGGAAAGGCCCTCCTCCCAGGTCTCATTAACTGTCACGCTCATCTCTCGGCTACCCTCAGTCGTGGTTTCAATGAGGACTTTGGATTCCCGAACAGGGCACAGCTAGTTATCAGGTCTAGGAGTCTCCTCTCCGAGGAGGAAGCTACTCTGATGGCAACCATCGCTGCTTTGGAATCCATACGGTGCGGGACTACGACAGTTGTGCAGAACACCTCGCGAATTGCCCCCTCTGCAGCCGCGTTGGCGAAGACAGGCCTGCGTTTGGTGTTCGCGGAGTCCGTCCGTGATAGGGAGAATGGTTCTGGCCCGATGTCTCCGGAGAGTCTTGCCAGCAGTGAAGCCCCAAAGTTTTCACCTAGGCTACGAGATGAGGGCTTACAGCGCATCGAAGACTTGTTTACCACTTGGCACGGCGCGAACCAGGGACGTATCAGCGTGGTTCCGGCAGCCGCGCTCACCGAGGACTCATCACCAGAGTTATTGCACGCCGTCCGCACCTTCGCTGAGAAACACAACCTTGGATACACCATCCATCTAAACCAGACTCACTCTGAGATCGAGTTCATGCTGCGTTACCATGGTGTCTGTCCGTCGGCTTATCTCGATAACCACGACTTCCTTGGCCCCAAGTTATTCGCGGCGCACTGCCGGTACGTCGACGATGCCGAGATCGCGTTGCTTGGCAATTCCGGCACCATTATTTCGCATCAGGCTGCCATGGCAGCGAACCGAGGGGTTAGTCCTCCTATCCCTGCCCTGCGAGAAGCGGGTTGCACAATCGCTCTCGGCACCGACAACAACAACAACGACATGTTTGCGGTCATGAAAGTGGCCCTGTTGACGGAACGCATCCGGCGTAATGATGAGCACCCAGGCCTTTTGCCTCAGCCAGAAGATATTCTTAAAGACGCGACGCAAGGGGGTGCGCAAGCAGTGCGGCAGGGAGAGCTTCTCGGCTCACTAGAGGTTGGAAAAAAGCAGACCTCGTTGTCCTGGATACTCAAAAGGCCCACCTCGTGCCGGCAGGGCGCATCTTGTCCGCGTGGATCCATAATGGTCAACCGTCAGACATTGAGTCCGTCATGGTTGACGGCCAGTTCATCATGCGCAACCATGAGGTTCTCACGATGGATGAGGCTAGCATCATCGCCGAAGCCGATATGGTTGGGCGGCGGATCTGGAACCAGGTGCTGCAAGCCGGCCCTCTTACACTGCCTGGCCGATCGCGCCAGTGATGACAACTGGCCTGACCGGTAGCCTGATACAGGCTAGGCTGGTTGAACCTTCATACCAAGTAGAGGGCGAGTCCATTAAATCCGGACATGGATGGCAGCGTTCTCAGGAACGCGTGTTTTCTCAGCCGGCCGTTCTCCGGATCGTTTCGTCGGATACCTTGGCACCGTCGAGCACCCGCAACCAGTTCTCCCCGAGGATTTTTCTGACCCTCGAGGGAGCGTACCCTTTTCCCACCAAGGCCTCGGTGAGACGTGGGTAGCTGGTCGCGTCGAAGTCGCGAATGTTTGCCCCGCCGGCCGCCATATCCAGCCCGATTCCGATGTAATCCTCTCCGACTAGGTTCACGCCATAATCAACATGCGTCGCCCAGTTATCTTCGGGTGGAAGAGGACCACCCGCGTCGACTGTTTTCTGCTGCAGATCCCGCCACGGTACGCTGTATTCACGGGTCCAGTCCTCCCGCATCTTGGCATCGAGCACTTTGATGTACTTGCCATAATCGTTACTGGGTGGCTGAATAAGATTTTGGAGCCAATCGACCTGATTCGCAGGGAGATCAAGACTGAAGAGGCCCTGGGCACCTGACCAGTCGAGAAACTCCTGATTGAGCATTCCGGCAGAGGAATGGATTCCGACAAGACCGCCCTTGGCTGCCAGAGCTTTGAGTACAGCATCAGACAATGATCTCGGTGAATCAGAAAAGTGTCGAAGTCCATGGTGGCTTGCGACAACCGGCGCCGCGCTTGCTTCGATGATTTCCAGCTGGGCAGCGTCAGAGGCGTGCGAGATGTCAATCATGATCCCTAGACGGTTCATTTCCTGAACGACTGCATGGCCGTGGTCAGTGATACCGCCCCAGGCTTGATCACCAAGCCCCGCATCCACGAATGCGTTTGTCGTGTTGTGACTTGTGAACTGCACAAGCCGAACGCCCAGGCGGTAAAAGAGCCGTAGAACATCGAGGTCGCCCTCCATGTCGAATCCGCCTTCGAGCGCCAGGATGACTGCGGTCTTACCGCTCCCCACAATCCGTCGTGCATCCGCCGCGTTGAGCGCTAACTCCATTCGTTCCTGGTTGGCTTCAAGAATCCGATGAAACGTCTCGATCAGCCGGACCGCCTGTTTCACGGCGTAGTTGTAGTTATTGTAGGGATCCTCCAGATACACCTGTTCGATCACGACGTCCAACCCACCTTGCTTCGCACGAGCGTAGTCCCATAGGCCAGTCGCTTGTACTTCCCACGGGTCAATGCCCTCCCAGTACACACGATTTGTGATGTGTACGTGCCCGTCGACGACAATCGCGTCGTCGTGCAGCGCGGTGGTCGATTGAGCTGCCATGAAACGCTGCGAGGTCAGCAATGATCCAGTCCAAAGCACGAGACCAAGAACGAGAACTGAACGCTTGACTGATGTTCGAGACATTGTCTTCCCTCCTGACAACGCATTTATATTTCGATGAGATGTTGTGCGACTTTACAAGAGATCCTCTGTCGCGAAAGACTCTTAATTTACGGGTTTTGAATTACAGTTTTCGGCGGTTTACCGTTTTTCCTATTAAAATATCCTGTTTTAATTCTGAGGCCAATGCTTCGACCGGCACAATCGATGTCAAAGATCTCAGGATCTCAATTTGCCCATTGACCGTAGTAGTGTACTCGGTACCTGTCGATCTCGCACCTCAGGTTGAAACTTCGGTGACACTTGACCGGACACTATATTCACCAGATTGATCCCGTTTTGTTCGACATCGGTGGGGTGTACCTCTGGTGGTACGGTTTGGGTTTCACCCTCGGATTTCTGGAGATCCATTTCTTCCTGAGACGAAGTCATAGACGGCTACGTCTGTCGCTCCGGGAGGTCTGGAGCCTTAGCCTGTTTATGGTCGTTGGCGTCCTTGTCGGAGGCCGTGCCATTGAGATCGCGTTCGACGAATGGCCTTTCTATTATGACCACCCCGGTCTGATTCCAGCCTACTGGCTTGGAGGAATGGCTACTCACGGGCTTATGCTCGGTGGCGCAGCTGGGTTGGGACTCTTTGGACTTCTGTACCGAAAATCATTCCTACTTCTTGCCGACGCCCTTGTCATACCGGCGGCGTTCCTTATGGGAATCGGGCGACTTGGGAACTTCATAGATGGCCAGATCGTCGGTGCTGTAACTGATGTTTGGTGGGCGGTCAAATTTCCTGACGCGGACGGATTTCGTCATCCGGTAGTACTGTACGACGGCGTAAAGAACCTGCTGCTGATGGCGTACCTAATGCGTGTGAGGCGAGCAAACATGACGCCTGGCGCGACCGCGGCACGCTTTGTGTTCTGGTACTCGTTCCCTCGCTTCTTTATTGACTTCTTTAGGGAATATCCGGCTCACCGGATTGCTTTTGGTACCGGACAATTTCTTAACGTTGCGATGATTGTTCTTGGTGCTGCACTGTTGTACCGCTCGCGCCAGCGAAGACTAGGTCGTCTCAAGAGTAGTCTAGCTACCACTTCATTCCCTGATGCGTCACTTGTCGCCGCACCGCTGGCCTCCCAACGCATCGTCTTCGTGTGCCTGCTGGCGTTTTGCTTGACGATTCCAAGTAACTGGACACAGGACATCCCATCCAGGTACGGCCGTCGACACCCTGGGCTGGAGTACTCCTGGCTGTACCCCCATGATTGACACCACCCCGCCGCCGTTACCTGCGGACACGGTGGCGCCCAACCAGTCCAGAAGGTTTTCTCAGGTTGGTCCGTTCGGTGTTGTTCAGACACCTGATTTGGAGCCAGATATTGTCAAAGATGTCATTGAGGATATGAGATTCAAGAGTGCGGACTGCTCTGGCTATGGTAAACGGGTACGAGTGAGATGACTCGATTCCTCTTGATACTCATTTTGTTCGTGATTCTATTAACTGTCACGGTAGCCCAATCGACCGTTCCGGACACGGTTCAGGAGCCTCGAAGCGGAACACTGTTCCCGGTCTCGCTCACTCCGCCTGGCGGCACAACACCACACTGGATCATGGGTACCGCGATCCGGCAGCGAACGATCTTCCGGGTGAAAATCTATGCGTTCGGACTCTACGTTAATCCGGAGGGCGCTCGATCATCTCTCTCCAGGTTCACCGGGATATCTTTGTCGACGCTCGAGCGCGACAAAAACTTCTACCGGCAACTGCTTGAGCTAGACTTTGCGATGACCCTCAGGCTAGTCATGCTCCGTACCGTCGATGGCGACGACGTGGCCAAAGCCTTTGATGATGCCCTGAGGCCGCGGATAGCTCGGGCCGTAACGATCACGAACAACCCCGGCGAGCTGGAGTTGTTGACGAAGTTCCGCAGCTACTTCGACGTAGACGAGGTGAGCACTGGTACGGAGATCGTCTTTTCCTGCGGTTCCGCTGGACGTCTATCGACATCGGTTGGAGAAGATGAGCGTCAACCCATAGACTCGCGGGTCTTGTGCCAGGCACTGTTCGATGTCTATCTTGGTGACGATCCGATCTCAGACGAGGGGAAGAAGAGCATAATCGCTGGATTTCCTGGTCTTCTTGCTGCTGGGGAAGACCAAAGCGTGAGTGAGTCCTACCTGGAAACCGGCTACTTTGGCTGCGGCACGACCCGGATGTAGGGCAACGGTTGCTGCCAGCCATCGGGGTACGTAGCCCTGGCGTCGTCGTCTGACACTGAGGGCAGTATGATCACGTCGTCGCCCTGTTGCCAGTTCACTGGAGTCGCTACCTTCTTTGAGGCGGTGAGCTGACATGAATCAAGCAGCCGGAGAACCTCGTCGAAGTTTCGTCCAGTGCTCATTGGATACGTGATCATTGCCTTGACCTTCTTGTCAGGCCCGATAACGAAGACTGAACGTGCCGTCGCGTTGTCGGCCGGCGTTCGGCCTTCACACGTGTCTCCTGCCTCGGCTGGTAGCATGTCGTATTTTTTGACGATTTTTAGCTCTGGGTCGCCGATCAGTGGATAATTCACCGGGTGTCCCTGTGACGTTTCGATATCCTTGGACCAAGCCTTGTGGTTGCTTACACCATCAACGCTGATACCAATGATCTTGCAGTTGCGTTTCTCAAACTCTAGCTGCAATCCGGCCATGTAGCCGAGTTCGGTAGTACACACCGGAGTAAAGTCCTTCGGATGTGAACAAAGGATGGCCCACCCTTCACCAATCCATTCGTGAAAGTTGATTGGACCTTGGGTTGTGTTGGCTGAAAAATCTGGCGCAGTATCATTAAGCCGTAGGGCCATTGACCCCTCCTTTGTCTCAGTGTGTACTCAATAATAGATTAAATTGTGGTTGTGGTGGAAGACCCACGGACAGATTGCATCAGTTCAGCTGCCGTTGAACGTCCCTTGAGAGCCGTTTCCTCTGCTAATGTTTCGGTTGTTTCATCAACGAGCTTCCTTCTGCGTTAGCAGATCAACCGCCGATAAAAGTTCCGTCGCGTAGTGCCTGATAGGCCTGACGGAGTTCGTCCGCCGTATTCATCACAATAGGTCCGCGCCATGCCACCGGTTCCTCGAGTGGACGCCCCGAGATCAAGAGAAACCGGATCCCTTTGTCCCCAGCCTGCACGGTTATTTCATCACCTGCGTCGAAGAGGACGAGTGACCGATTGGTTGCCTCGTAGACGGGCTCTGCGTTTGGGCAGCTCACATCCTCGGTTAAGATTGGTTGAGGTGCTGACGCGTCGCGGAACGTGCCAGAGCCAGCAAAGACGTAGGCAAAAACATTGTGCGTTCGGTCGATTGGGATCTGCCGTCGGATGCTTGGTGGTACCGACACGTCGAGATAGCGTGGGTCGGTCGCCACTCCCTCAACCGGTCCCAGCTGACCCCAGAACTTCCCGCAGACGATTCGCACCTGGGTGCCATCGTCCTCGGTCACCTCTGGCACGTCAGCCATCGCGATATCCTGGTAGCGGGGAGCCGTCATTTTGTGCGATTTCGGGAGGTTGGCCCAGAGTTGGAAGCCGTGCATCCGCCCGTCGGCATCACCCTTCGGCATCTCCTGGTGCAAAATACCGTTTCCCGCGGTCATCCATTGCACATCCCCAGCCGCCAGGGTGCCCTGGTTGCCAAGGCTATCACCATGGTCGACCGTTCCGGCCAGGACGCAGGTAATGGTTTCAATACCCCGGTGGGGGTGCCATGGAAAGCCTGCGCGGTAGTGTTCAGGTGTGTTGCTTCGAAAATCGTCGAAAAGCAAGTATGGATCGAACTCAGTTGTATTACCAAAACCGAACGCGCGTTCGAGCCGAACACCAGCGCCCTCAAGAGTCGGAGTGGTTGTCGTGACAGACTTGATCGGACGTATTGACATCATGGCCTCCGATTACCATTCTACCGATGTTGGGTCGATTGACCCACTTGCAGCACGCTACAGCTGATTGGGTGAAAGTAAGGTCTCAATGACTGGCATTGACGATACAACGATTACATCAGATGGTGGCACAGGCTGGCAGGGTAGCGCGACTGACTTGTTCGTTGCCTGGGAGCGGCGAACCAAACTCTGGGCAGTCATCTTCGCGGCGTTGACCTTGGTGGTGTCAGCGTTCGTCGCACTAGTGGTTATCCGTGCGGGACGTCAGACAGGGGTCACACTGGTGCTGGCGTTGGTTCCAGTGTTCTTGGTGTATGCCTGGCAAACGAGAAAGATCCGACAACGGCACGCGATCCTGAGCGAACCGTTTCCACCGGAGTGGGAAGTGGTGCTGCAGCGGGATGTCGTCTTTTTCCGAGTCCTCGACCAGGCGGCGCAGCAGCGGTTCCGTAGTCAGATCCAGGTTTTCCTGGGAGAGAAGCGAATTACTGGCATTAGGGTGCAAGTCGACACAACGACACGCCTGCTAGTTGCCGCCAGCGCAATCATCCCGATCTTTGGATTTCCCGACTGGGAGTGGGATCAGATTAACGAAGTGCTAGTCTACCCGACCCGGTTTGATAGGAAGTTCAAGTTCGGTGACGAACAGGGTCACAACATTCTCGGAATGGTCGGGACGGGAAGCCTGAACCGGCTAATGATTCTGTCCAAGCCTGATCTAATCAGCGGCTTTCGGAATGCAACCGACAAGCGGAATGTTGGGGTCCATGAATTTGCGCATCTTGTCGATAAGACCGATGGGGTGATCGACGGCGTGCCTGAGGTGGGACTTGACCGGAAGGCGATCGGACCATGGATCGATCTAGTGCGACGTAAAATGGCTGAAATCGAGTCTGGAAAATCAGATATTAACCGCTACGCGCTGACCAACGAAGCAGAATTCTTCGCCGTGACGTCGGAGTACTTCTTTGAACGACCAGGCATGATGCAACGCAAACACCCGGTTCTCTACGCGGCGCTCGAGCGTGTATTTAACCAGGACCTACGCACGCGAGCGGCCGCGTTACGGCGTGAGCTTACACGAGGTCGGCCGAAGTTTGGTCGGAACTCACCGTGTCCGTGCGGGAGCGGTCGCAAGTTCAAGAAGTGCTGTCTCCAGTAACCTTCGTGATTCAGCGGTGCCAGCAGCGTCACGGTGAACGGATAATGTTCTGGATATCGCAGTCTAAAGCTGAGAGAGAGCCAAAGCCAAGAACCTTGCCACGAGTGCGACACCGCGTGGGTCGTGACTAACGACACAGGTGCTAGACAATGTTGAGCGAGACTAGAACTTTTCGGCTCACGAGTCGGTCAGCGATAGAATGTGCAGTTCGCGTTTCGGCTTCTTCAGTGAGTTCCGTTACTCACCAAGGTCCTCTCTCATAGGGGAAGGAGCTTGGTACGCATTGGTTTGTCAGAAATCAGCTCAATAGCGAGTTATGCCACGAAACGAGATCGGGGTGATGCAAGGGCGACGAATTGTGGTGGGAATGGTGAGCGTATGCCTCCTGAGTGGGTCGGTAGCGGCGCAACGGACCAATGCCGACGAGCAGACCGGGTCGTCAACTGGCGGCACGCTGAACCTCGCAGGTGATAGCCAATTGCACACTCCAAGTGAACGCTACAACGTCGCACCGACCAGAATTCACGAGGTGCCACGGCTCGATGGCGTCCTGAGTGAAGAAGAGTGGCAAAACGCTTCGGTTATCGATGAGTTTATCCAGCAGGAGCCCTCTGAAGGGGAACCGGCGACCGAGCGAACCGTCGTTCGGCTGATGTACGATAAACACACACTCTACGTTGGCGTCGAGGCCTACAGCTCAAATCCGAACGGCGTCATCGCTACCGAGATGCGACGCGATTCCCTCCAGTTGCTTGACGAGGATAACTTCCAAATTATCTTCGACACGTTTAGCGACTCCCGTTCTGGCTATATGTTTGTGACGAGCCCGCTTGGCGCTAAGCTCGAGCAACAGATTGCTGAAGAGGGCGAAGGGGGCTACCGTCAGCTCCGATCGAGTATCAACTCGAACATCAACCTAGACTGGGATGGCGTGTGGGACGTCTCGGCGCAGCGAACTGATCAAGGCTGGGTTGCTGAAATCGCGATCCCAATGGTGACGATGCGGTTTCCGGATTCTGACCACCAGGTCTGGGGTGTAAATTTCATGCGGAACATCCGGCGCAAGAACGAACAGGTTTTCTGGGCGCCGATTCCAAAGGGTTACGACCTGACTCGTGTGAGCCTAGCCGGTAAGATGACTGGTCTCGGCGGTGTGGACCGTGGGATGGATCTTCGGATCACTCCGTACGCGCTGGCTGGTGGCCAGCAGGACCGTACCGCGACCGCTGGGTTGACCGGTTCTGGGTTTAACGAGCTTGGGCTCGACGTGAAGTATGGCATCGCTTCCGGCATGAACCTCGACGTAACGCTGAACACCGACTTCGCGCAGGTGGAGGTAGACGAACAGCAGGTCAACCTGACGCGGTTTCCGCTCTTCTTTCCTGAGAAACGGGATTTCTTCCTCGAAAACGCCGGGATGTTCAGTGTCAAGGCGCAGGGCATCAGGCCTTTAGCTGACATGTTCTTCACGCGTCGGATCGGGTTAGTGAATGGCCAACCGGTTCCGATTCTCGCCGGCACACGACTGACCGGCAAGGTGGATCGGCACAATATCGCCGTCATGAACATTCAGACCCAGGAGGTCGGATCTCGACCTGGGGAGAATTTCTTCGTCGCTCGATACAGCCGAGACATATTCGCTCGCTCGAAGGTGGGTGGGATGATCATTAATAAGGAGGCGATCGGAGACGCTGCCTACAATCGGACCTTCGCGGTCGACACGACATTGACCCCCCATCAGTTCTTTTCGGTTACGGGCTTCATCGCGAAGACGGAGTCACCTCACCTTGTGAACGAGGACCTGATGGGGCACCTGACGCTATCGTGGCTGAGCCCAGGGTTCAGGTTTTACAGCGACTACACTGACATCCAAGACAACTTCAATGCCGAAGTCGGATTCGTGCCGAGAACCGGTATTCGTCGGTCGAAGCTACATGCCCAGTGGAACCCGCGTCCTGGCAAGTGGGGTATCAGGTCGATGGATCCGATGATGAACATCGAGTACATCACCGACCAGAATAATCGTCTACTCACTCGACGGATTCATCACATGATCGGTATCCAATTCGAGGACGGGTCGAACTTCACCATCATAGCCAACAAGGAGTTTGAACAGCTCGACGTGTCATTCCAGATAACAGATGACGTGACGATTCCGGCAGGAACCTATCGCTTCTGGAACCCGATCTTTCGTTACAGTAGCGACCCATCGCGTCGGCTCTCCGCCAGTGGCATCTACTCGCCACAGGGGTTCTTCGGAGGGACAAGAACTGACTGGAAAGCGTCGATTAACCTGCGTGCCAGCAGTCGTATCGCCGCACAGGGAAGCTTCAGCCGCAACGACGTTGACCTACCGGGTGGCTCTTTTATCTCCGACCTCGCCTCAGCCAGATTCGACCTAGCACTGTCGCCGGAGATGACGTTGCGCTCGCTGACTCAGTACAACTCTACGACTGACTCGATCAACACGAGCGTGCGGTTCAACTGGATATACAGTCCGGGAAGCGATATCTATATCGCCTACGACGAGCTGCGTTACGATGATTTCCTCACCCTTGACCCGATGCTGCGACATACGGGCCGTATTCCATGGGTCCAGAACCGGCAGTTCGCCATCAAGATGACCTATCTGTTCTCACGATAGCATCCGGTTGCTTTTTTCTCCCGTGGAGAGGATTGGGGTGAGGACCAAGGACGGACGTTGACGTTCAGATTTTCTCTTAGAAATATGGCTGCTAGGGATTAATGATCCGAAACTTCTGGATACGCCGCCCTTCCTGTTCGGCAACGTAGACGTTCCCTGTTGAATCGACTGCGATCCCATGCGGGAGCGTGAACTGGCCGATGTAGCGTCCAGGACCTTCACCGAAGCTCGACACCACATGCCCCGTCTGGCGGTCGAGTATATCGATCAACGCACTGTTCTGATTCAGCGTGAACATATAGCGTTGCTCCGGATCTGGAGAGAACGCGACCACAACAGCGGTGCCGCGGGTAACACCACGACGATTCATGGGCGGCGCGTTCGCGGGCCACGGAACGTTGATATTTCGAATGAAGGTACCCATGCGATCGAATACTTGGATCCTGTCAGCCAGGCGATCACAGACATAAATCAGGCCGTCGTTGGCGATTCGTAGACAATGCGGTAACGGCGTGAGGTCACGTTCGTCCTCGCTCCGGTGGAGTGACCATTGCCGCAAGAATTGACCTTTGCGGTCCAGCACTGCGATGCGATAGTTTCCGAGGGGAGTTTCGCCATCAGCGACGTAGATGTCTCCATTTTCAGGATCGATATCGATGCTGGCTGGAAAAAAGAACCTGGCACGATCGGAATTCAGAGGGTGACCCTCACGCGTGCCGTCCGAAGAGTCATATTTTCCAGAGTGTCCAATTTTGAGCAGGAGTTCACTCCCATCACTTGAGTACTTCTGGATAACAGCGGTGCCAGCGGCGACAATCCAGACGTTCTGATCATCATCGACGTGACAATCATGCAACCTGTTACCGAGTTGTTTCGGATCACCCCAGGCGCGGACGATATTTCCATCAGGATCGAACTCGAGTACCGGCGGTGCCAGGGCAGCGGCGTTGAGATCTGCTGGCACCACGTTCTGACGGTTAAGGGCGTAAATATGATCCCGATTATCGATGCATATCCCGCCGAGACCACCAGTGATCCAGCCGTCTCCCAGTGGCAGCTTTGGCCAGAACGGATCAACTTCGTACTGAGGAACCTGTGCCTGGACTGGAATGGCGATGCCGACCGTCATTAATGCAAGCAGCAACCACGCAATCGACAAGAGGCCTATTTTCTGCTGGGATTTGTCCGCTAACATCTCGTGCTTTCTATCATCGCCGAGGTTGAGTCACGTTTTAATATCTCTTGGCTCACTCAGATACTTGTTTCGGCGCTGTTGACCGTTTAGGTAAATTCTTACTGAACACAGGATGACGCTGATGTTCTTGGCGTGCTTGGCGAAAGTAGTATGAAATCAGTCAGATTATTGTTTGTGTCAACGTCCGTTCTTGAGTAACTGTTGTTCGTATTACTGTTTGGGAAAGCAGGTAACGGGCTACCTTCCTTGAAGGCCGAGCCGCTACTTAATCCCACTTGGTCAATAATTGTACCGTCAGCCTTTTTCAAAGCGATACCACCTGTATCTGTAATGCCCACACCGTACGTCGTGTCCGTCAAGCCGCTGTAGCCATTGGTGTTGGAGTTTCAGAGCAAGTAGTGGCACCCAACTCCCAAGACTATACCTGGAGGTATGTTTCGGCGCACGCTAGTCGTTCCTGAGCTATTAGAGCCTACGACTTGCCAGCCGCCAATATTTACGGTTGAACTCGAACTATTCTTGAGCTCAATGAACTCATCATTTACTCCAGCTGGGCCTCGTGTGCGGAACTCGTTAATCACGATTCCCAACCCAGACTGTGTGTTGTTATCGTCACTTCCATTGCACGTTGCTGGTTCAAGATCCGTTGAGGTGCAGCTAGCCAATATCTGATCAAGCGTATTAGCTTCGAGCCAGTCAATGGTCAGGTTGTACTTGCGCCGAACCTCTATGTTCTTCGCAGCGAACCAACAGCGGTTGCCATCTGGCAGCCACTCGGCCGCGTCTTTGGCACCTTTCTGGCTGTTTACAGACGGGCTTGCCAGAGTCAAGTTGTCGAGGTCGCTGCTAAAACTGCTCCGAGTCCCATTGTCGGCTGCGCAGAGTCCACTATCGTGGGCTTCCGATCGAGCTACCAGATGCTCAATGTGTGTTTCGTTCTTGCTGGCAAAGCATTCACCCGTATAGGGGCTGTAGATAGCGCCTAATCTGGCGATGATTTCGTCTTCCACTGATTGTGGATAGCTGTAGTCGTTCGGGTTGTACGAGGAGCACCGATTTTCGTCACTGATGATTATGCCGCGCCAATTACTAGACGCGGTTTCGGTTACCGTGATGACGATTGATCCACTCTGATTACCGACCTGTGCTGTAACAGTGGTGGTGCCGGTTGCAGTGCGGTTACGGTGCCATCCGTGGTGATGGTAGCCACGGATATGTCACTAGATGACCAAGTAGCGCTGATTTCAGCACTCGTCCCATCGCTGTAGGTGGCTGTTGCCGTGATGGTAGCCGTTTCCCCGACGTTTAGATTGGTCGTCGACGCGCTGACGGAAATACTCGCCACTGTCGGCGCTGCTGTGGACGTTGCACTCGGAGCCGTCGGTGTCTGGTTGGAATCATCCCCACCACCACAGGCAGTACAAATAAATGCAATACTGATTGCTAGAAATGCGCAGTGACCGATAGGAAGATTGCTCAAACTGCGACCACTAACAGTAAGCGGTCTAACGGATCTCTTGGCGTCTCTTGGTTCAACAAGACCGAAAGAAATCAAAAATATTCTCCGGGAGTAATGCAATGGAAGAGTTCGAGTGCTTAATCATGAAAGATATGTCTGACACCGAGCGCCTCATGTTTCAGAGCGAGATGAACAAGGTTCGAAAGAACAGAACCACAGCCCTGCTACTGACACTCTTGCTTGGAGGTGTTGGCGCGCATCGGTACTACCTTGGAGACGTGGGCCTTGGGGTCGTTTATACACTTTTCTGTTTTACGTTTGTTCCAACATTCGTGGCATTCATCGAGCTCTTCCTTGTAATGGGTAGGACTGATCGATTTAACGAAACGCAAGCCAAAGAAATTTCTCTGCAGGTGAAGGCACTGGTCTCTAACGGGTAAACCTCTGACTCGTCCTCAGGGGCGTTGTCCTAACGGCTTCCGGGCGAGGTGCCAAGAGTGACCGTCGCAGGCAAGATTCGTTATTGGCGATATTCACTCACGACAATGTCATGTTCATCGGCCGGTCTGTCACGACTGTGATTCCTTCCTAGGAATTCACATCCTCACCGTTCGGATACCGAAGCCCACTCGCGGCCGCGGCGGTTGGCGTCGGAAAGTTGACTGGGGGTCAGCTGTTCTGCAACGGAGTTTCGGCTTTGCACCGCTCCTTCCCGCACAGTCCCCGTTGATCGTGATACGGCGAGATCTAACCACATGTGAGCAATCACAAGGTCTCTCGGCACGCCACGGCCATTGGTGTACATAAGTCCGAGGTTGTACAGCGCTGGCGCATACCCTTGGTCAGCTGCCAGCCGGACCCACCGAACCGCCGCCGTATCATCCTGGCGGATACCACGGCCGTTAACGTGCATTCCCGCCAGGTTAAACTGCGCCGGAGCATATCCTTGGTCGGCTGCCAACCGATACCACCACACTGCCTCTGCGTCATTTTGGGGGATGCCACGGCCGATGTCGTACATTCCTGCGAGGTTGAACTGCGCTGGGACATATCCTTGGTCGGCTGCCAACCGGTACCACCGCATTGCTTCAGCGCCATCCTGTGGGACGCCACGGCCGGTGTCGTACATTGCTCCAAGGTTGTTCTGCGCCTGGGCAGCCCCTTGGTCAGCCACTAACCGGATCCACCGCACCGCTAACTCGTCATCCTGAGGGACACCACGGCCGTTGACGTACATCCCCGCGAGGTTGAACTGCGCCGTGGTATGCCCTTGGTCCGCCGCCAACCGGTACCACCGCACTGCCTCCGCGTCATCTTGGGGAACGCCTTCGCCGTTGGCGTACCTTGCTCCGAGGTTGTACTGGGCTGCGGCATTTCCTTGTTCTGCCTTTGTTCGCAACTGGGCGACTGTTTCCTGCTGCGCGTAGATCAACGCATTGAATATTGCGATGGTAATGGCGACCGAGATGAAACGTGTGTAGCAACCGATCATAGACGTTCTCCGGCCACGATAATGTCAGGTGGGCCGTCTAGAGTAACGTGGGTTGCCTGGCATTTCAATGGGGTGTGCAGCAGGGGTTTTTGAAATCTTCGGCGCTGAACCGAATGCTGTATCAGGATATTGCATCTACAGATGGTCGAGGTATCCACCTAACTACGAGCTATCTCATACAACCAGAAGTAAAACGATGACAGTCAGGCATGGATCAATCGTCAGCGGGTCGTTTGACTGATGGTTAAACAATCCTCAACCGAAGCCTCAAGGGCATTGCCGGCACTGTCAGATACAATCAGGTCTGTGAGGCAAGCATTACCAGTGCCTGCAACATCCAATACAACAAGAACATCTTCGCCTGCCAGGATTGTGGTTCCCGTTAAACTAAAACCTATAACTATGTTATTCCCTGTAGATACGGTAAACGCAGCTGCTTCTGCAGCTCCATCTCTTGCAGCTATAACACTTACACCAGTTACTCCAAATTGAAAACCGGCTATTGGTGTAACACTCTTGTATAACACCTCAATACCTCTGAGGTTGGCAGGCTGTGGAGAGGGGGCGCTCGCGCTATGGCCATTACATCCCGTGAGACCGAACACGGCGAACACAAGGAGACGTGCACTACGAGCAGTTAGAAGGACCATCCGACCGTAACGATAAGAACCGAGACCTCTAACGGAATGCTGGACGGTTGACGGTTTCCTCGGGTTCTGTAAGGTAGGTGGTCGGGGCGCCCGGATTCGAACCGAGGACTTCCTGCTCCCAAAGCAGGCGCGCTACCGGGCTGCGCCACGCCCCGACATAAAGTAAGGAAACGCTAGCAAATCTACGGAAAACATTGATATTGATAAGGCGTACCGATGCATGGACACTGGCACCCTAAGCAGTCCCGTTTCGATTACCCATCGTTCCACGGATTGTCCCACATTCTGCCGGTGAGGTGTGCAACTTAGCCATTGTCGTTGCTGTGCCAGCGGCCGTTCGGGATCAGAGCACTACTGTGGACGACTGAGCAACGTCTTGAACTAGGCCAGCGCGACGCCATTTCTGCTGGTTGCAAAGGCGGTCGATGTCGAGCTGATTCGGTTACTGATTGAGCTCGGCGCCGAATCTGAAAAATCCGTCGGATCAAACAGAACCATCCCCGATTGGTTGGAGCAAATATTTAATTGAGATGGCCGTTTGGTGTCTTGATAGGTTTGCGAGCGGAGTGCCCTCAGAAAAATCTGAAGTAGAGATAAACCGGGAACACGGCTGTCAGCACCACGATGCCTATAATGCTCCAGTACCGAAGCCACACCGCCGGTTGTCGAATTGGCTCCACATCAGTCGAGAACATCACGCGGTGATTCAGAAACGCGATCACCGGAGCGGTGAAAAAGCCGATTACAGTAACAAAATCGATAAAGGCTGCAAACGATTGGAAGAACAAGACCAGTAACGCCAACGCCGAGCCGGCTTGCAGGACCATGAAGAGGAGTATAGAGTCGGTCAACGCTTAAACCCGCTCCTGACGTACCGAGGAGGGCTGAAGTGGCATTCGCATAGACGCGTGGAAAGCCGTCAATGGTGCCCACCACAGTGGACAACATGACCGCGAGTGCGGCAATCGAAATCACAACCTGTGCCCACTGTCCGATTGATTGTGTGAACAGGCTGATCAGCTGAGCGGCAAAACCCGTCGAGTCCTGCGAGACAGCTGTGCCTGAACCGAACAAGAGGGCTGCCCCCATTACTAGGAAGCACAACGCGATAACTAGTGTCGTGAAGTAGCCGACATTAAAGTCGAAAATGGTCTCCGTCGGATCGACGGGGCGTCTCTGCATTCTCGATCGGGCGATGACCCACACGGACAAAAATGCGGCACCTGTTGCGCCGATAGGCATCCAGCCGGAAATCGCCATCGAGAAGAAGAGGTTTTTCTCGTTAAGTTCGAATGGAGCACTTAATGGTTGATCACCACCAAGTCGTGTGGCCGCTGCCACAGCAGCAACGATACTCAAGACCGAAAAGAGCACAACAAAGACTCGGGTAATGTTCTCAAGGAGTCGGTAACGGCCTAATGCCACTATCAGAGAGGCTGCGATGATGATCGCCATGGTGACGGCAACATTATCGGCCTGGAAACCGAACAAATTCATCGTGAGTCCTGCCGTGACCAGGCTGACGGCAGGTATCACGGTGACACCCTCGATGACGGTGACGACGAAAAAGAGCGCGAGGAGCCAGCGTCCCTGATGCGCATAACCCACGATCACCGATTTGCCGGTAGCTGCCGAGTACTCAGCACCGAAACGAAAGAGTGGGTACTTGATAAGACAGGCGAGAACGATCACGCCCATTAGCGTGAGACCAAACTCAGCACCGGCACGGGTGGATTGCACCAGATGGGACACACCAACTGCCGTCGCGGCGAAGAGCAATCCTGGCCCTAGCTGGTTGAGCCGATTAAACATTAGAGAGGGCACCCTTCCTTTAACCGGGGCCACTGGTTATCAAAATGTGTCACCCAAACACCCGGAAGTGGTTATGGCCAGCGCCGTTGATACCTACTGGAGAGACTCGGGCTGTGTCGTCTTTGATCACAGTGCCATCACTCCTGCTTATCGCTAATTGCATATGAGAGCCGCTTATCGTTGATGCTTCAGCGTATGCTCGATCTCGAGGGCCTTCATACCGTCGAGCACCAGGACGTTGTCACCGGTGAGATGCTCGCCAAGGATACCGAAGCGTTCTTCAACTTCAGGTGGCTGCGGCGGCAGTGGGAACTGGACCAGCACCCGCACCTGCCCGCTGGGCCAGTTCAACGTATTCACCTTTGCCCAGTAAGTTCCATCCCGAACCGACGCACGGCCTTCTTCGATCAGGTTGGCTGCCGGCCATTCCTCCGCAGGTAACGTTTCACCGACCTCGTGGATGACCCGATAGTTGATGAGTGCTCCGTTCGGGAGATCAGTTTGACCCTCAAGCCACAGGACGCGCCACTCAGACCTGTGGCCGACGGTCAACTCGACCGCTTCGGTACCCTGCTGCGGCAGCTTGGTTCTATTCGAGACGTCTCTGGTGCCGCATGCAATACTAGACATCGCTAGCAGCGCGACCGCGAGCCTCACTCTTCTTCGCATCCCCTTAAATTATGGGGGTTATATACCTAGTTGCACTAGTCGCCGAATCGCGTCTCGTACTTCTGAGAGATGCGGACCAGCGCAGCCCCGTAATCGCGCCGAACTCCTATCGGGTCGACCCACGCGAACAGGTACGGCGGTTCGTTCGTCGCCCGGTACTTCAGGAATAGCAGCTCATCGAACGTTGTCTCCAGGGCTGCAGATAACCGCCGCTCAATCTGCGGAGCCTCTTGTGCCGGATGACGGTAGCGCGTGGTTCCGTCCGTGGGATAACTGCGGTTGCCCTCGTAGCCGACATAGCGCGGAGCGTAGTTGAGACCAACGAGGCCGACGCAAACAGGGTTGGTTGCCCGCGTCTGAAACTGCTTCACCTGGTCGCGGAGGTCATTCTCCACACGGCCAAGTTGCTTGACCATCGCTTTCGAGAAGATCTTTACTTCCACGCCGATCTCGATGCTGGCGATCTCGCCTCGGGGCACACTGAATCCAGCCTCTACGACTGCTACGACATTCGGGATCAACTCGCCAAACGTGCCATCTCCACGGCGCGCTCGAACTCCGCGTCGGCGGTTCTGGGTACTCACCGCCGAGCGGTTCTCTGTGATGTGCGCGCGAAGGCTTTTCGACCGCCCGAGTTCGTACAGGTCCTCGTATAAACAACGGGCCACTTTGTCACCGTTGGTGGATGCCCGGTGCCGGTATTTGACGCCGTCAAAGAGCTGCTGAAACCGATCTAGGAGCCGATACGTGACCACCGCTAGATTGTCGAGAGAGAGGCGGTGGTGTTCACGTCGAAACGGTGCTTTTGTACCGCAGCCTCTAGACGCGCTTCCGCGAGTTCTACGTAGGACGGTTCGATCTCAACTCCGAGTGAGTTGCGGCCCGCGTGGATGGCGGCGACGAGAGTTGAGCAGCTACCCGCGAACGGGTCCAGCACCGTATCGCCCGCGAAGGAGAACATGCGGATCAGGCGTTCGGCGATTGTCTCGGGGTATGGAGCCGGATGCCCGCCGCGAGTGGAGGCGCCGCGAACGTCCGTCCATACCGACCTGAACCACTCCTGAACCTCGGCTTTGGTCAACATGGAAAGAGCCTGCTGAACGGGCGAGGGCGAGCGGTAGCCTGCGCCCTTGCGGAGAAACAGGATGTACTCGATGTCGTTCTTGACGACGCCGCCAGGTTGGTACGGCTTCCCGTAGTAACCCGCGCCGTTGCCCGCTGCCTCCTGCGCTCCGTTGGCGATCTTGTGCCAGATGATCGGCGTGAGGCAGTCCAGCCCGAGCGTCCGTGAGCGGACTTGAATATCTGCGTGCAAGGGCACGATGTAGTGCTTCCCGTTTTTCTTCCGAGGTACGCAGACGTCCCCAACGACGCAGCAAATACGGCCGCCAGGAGCCAAAACCCGCTCGCACTCCCGCCACACATGGTCGAGAGACACCAGAAACTTCTCGTAATCCTCAATCCCTCCCAACTGGGCATCACCGTGCGGGTATTCCTTTAACGTCCAGTAGGGCGGCGACGTGACGATCAGATGCACTGAGTCATCATCGATCCAGTCAAGGCTTCTAGCATCCGCGCGAACGAGTCGGTGCGTCGTCTTGTCGAATGGCTGGGGCCATCGTTGTTTCCGATACCGCTTGTTCGATTCTACAAGGGCAGCAAGATCAACCGACTGCTCACCCTGCACAGGACGGTGACCGACAACCCGACCGACAGCTTCCTCGAACGAGATTCCGAGCGGTTCGATGAGGCGGCCCACGGTAACCCCCCTCCTTACTTCGCGGTCAACGCGGCGTAGCTGAGCCGGACGCCTTCACCCTTGCGGAGCAGGCAGCCCAACGCGAACTCACCGGAAACACCGATGGTGTTCTGGCGGTAGACGTACTCGGAAACATATCGGTGCAGGTGTTTCATGCTCCACCAGTGATGTGTGCCGATATAGGCTCGCTTCATGAGAGCCCAGAACGACTCCACGCCGTTCGTGCTGGAGCGCCCGCGGACGTACTCGCCTGCACTATGCCGCACGGTGGCGTGACTGTACTTCACCATGCCGGTGTAGGCAACGGCCTCGTCTGTGTAGATGGTGGAGCCCGGTTCGGCGTGCACCTTCGATGGCACCGTGCAGCGTCTCTCGGGTCGTGTCTGGGACAGGGAACGCTCGGATCTGGCCGCCACGCTGGCGCAGCGCCATTACCGGAGCTTTGCCGACGGCGCCGCGTCCCGCGTGCTTCCGCTGCTTCGCGTGCTTGTTCTTCTCCTTGCCACCGAAGTAACTCTCGTCGGCTTCGATCTCGCCAGATAACGGCGACCCTCCACCGGAGCATGCCGCCCTGATGCGGTGTTCGAGGAACCACGCGGTCTTTTGGGTGCAGCCGACCTCTTTGGCGAGTTGGATGCTTGAGATTCCCTTGCGGGCGGTGGTCAGGTAGTAGATCGCGAGCAGCCACTTCCGTAGCGGCAGGCGGGATTCTTCCATCGGGAGACCACTGCGGACGCTGAAGGATCGCTTGCACCCGCCGCACTTGAAGCCCATACCGCCCTTGATACGGTAGACCTTCATGTCGCCACAGCGCGGGCAGGCAGGCTCACCGCCCCACCGGACCTGCTCAATATACTCCTTGCAGGCTTTCTCGTCGGGGAACCGCGCCGAGAAATCAAGAACGCTCATGTGATTAACCATTACCTAATTATACTAACAAACGACAAATAGTGCAACTAGGTATATAGTTCCCTAAATTATAGCGTCGGTTACCCGTCTATACTCTTGATCATGACAGCAGTGCGACTACCGATCATTGGAGTAATGGGTTCCCACGTGGATCAATATCAGGACCGCGCGCGACGGGTAGGAGAGTGGATTGCCCATGAGGGATATCACTTACTGACGGGCGGTGGTGAGGGAGTGATGAGCGAGGTAACACGTGCTTTTGTGGAGGTCTCTAATCGCCGAGGCTTTGCACTCGGTGTCATCCCAAGCCTCCAGGATGATCCGAAACACCGGCCGCTCCTCGGTTATCCGAATCCTTGGATCGAGATCCCCGTATTCACTCACCTAGACATTGGGGGACTCCACGGAGACGAATCAAGTTCCCGCAATCACATTAACGTCTTGACCTCGAAAGTTATTATCCTGCTACCAGGTGGGGAAGGTACGGCGAGCGAAGCGCGATTGGCATTGCGCTATGAAAGACCGTGCATCGCCTATCTCAAATCTATGGATGAAATTGCTGAGCTACCAGAAGGCGTTCAAGTAGAATCTGACTTCGCACGAGTGCAAACATTTACAAGGTATAACCTGGGATAGGGGTTAGAGGGTAGAACCTAGCAGAAATACGGTAGATTCGGCTGAAGCCTACCAGAGCTGACAAAGGTAACGAGCACTAACCGTGCCAGCCGGCGCTTCTACCCGTTGCCGATCATGGATGTCCTACCACGGAGAGACTCAACCGGTGAGTTGCGAGAGGCACTGTCTGACCGCTGCTAGTTTCACCGATGTGGCGAAGACGGGCATGGCTTCCTCGATGTCGTCGAGGCTTGGATACGTGGGCGCAAGCCGGATATTGGAGTCGTCCGGGTCTTGCTGGTAAGGAAAGGTTGAGCCTGCTGGGGTCAGTTTGACGCCAGCATCGGCTGCCAGACGCACGGTTTCGGTGGCGGTACCCTTTGGTGCGTCGAACGATAGAAAGTATCCACCCTGTGGCCGTGTCCATCGGCCGATACCATCGAGGTGCTTGTCCAAGTGTCTCAGTACGCATTCGAACTTGGGGCGAACGATTTTCGCGTGACGACGCATATGCGTTCTGATGCCGGCCAGGTTCTTTAGGAACCGCACGTGCCGGAGCTGGTTCAGCTTGTCTGGGCCGATGGTTTGGACCCCCAAGCCTTTCTTGAAATGCATCATATTGGTAGGTGAGGCTGCCATGAACGAGATGCCTGCACCGGCTCGTGTCATCTTGTTCGTCGACGCGAACATCACTACGCTGTCAGCCGTACCTTCCATGCGGCAAAGGTTCATCAGGTTGGCGAGTGTTGGTGCGTCATCGTACAGGTCGTGAACGGCGTAGGCGTTGTCCCACATGATACGAAAGTTAGGCCCAGCTATCGTTGCTAATCTGGCAAACTGCTGTACAACCGTGTCTGAGTAAGTGTGACCAGTCGGGTTGGAGTGCTTCGGGACACACCAGATCCCCTTTATAAGGCGATCCTGGCTCACGAGCCGTTCCACCTCGTTCATGTCTGGTCCATCCTGAGTCATCCGAACGTTGACCAACTCGAAGCCGAGGTTCTCGGTGATCGTGAAGTGACGGTCGTAGCCTGGCACGACACACAAGAACTTGACACGACCCTTTTCATTTCGCCAAGCGGTACCAGGGCCGAGCGGGCCGTGTAGCCAGGCGTTCAGAATGTACTGATACATGAACGTCAGGCTGGCGTTTCCACCAGCGATAACGTCGTTTTCGCGCACGCCCAGTAGCTCGGCGCCTAACCGTCGCGCATCCTGAATGCCGAGGAGACCACCGTAATTCCTAACATCAGTTCCGTCCTGAAGCACGTAACTGCCATCTATGACTTGGTCCAATCCATCGGATAGCGCGACCTGTTCAGGGCTTGGCTTGCCACGCGTCAGATCGAGATGGAGGTCAGCGTTCTTCAGATTTTCGTAACGTGTAGTGAGCTCGCGCTCGTGCCTCAGGAGATCATCTTTGGAGAGCTTCTCGAGAGTGGCTAGGGTCATTGTCAGAACTGTTTCCGGCTCGATGGTACCATTAGTTTGATCATAACAGAGCAGGGAAAAAGCTTCTGTCGTGGCAACCCGTGCCTTTATCGCCAAAGTCGAAGGACGGCAACTCGACTATTTATGAACGTGATCTTCTTTTACAGAATCGTTGCAATCGTCCTCGGGTTGCTGGCTGTTTTCCAGTCAGGTGGTGGTGTCTTCGCACACGAGCTCGAGCGGACGACAGTCTTCGTCACCTTCAGTGACGATGGGACCTACCTGATAGACGTAATGAACGATCCGAACTGGCTCCTGGCCAGGGTAGAGCCATTTTCCGGGTTGCCGCCGTCCGGAAGGGTAGATCCGGGCCAGCGCGACGAGCGGCTTACCCAGATGGTCGACACGTTCATGGAGCGAGTGAACGTCTATTTCGACGACGTACGGGTTGATGTCCTTGCTGAGTACCTGCCACCAGACCCCAGACTTTCTAATAATCCGGACAACCCACCTCTTGGCACCATGAGACTGAGAGGGCGGATGCCTGAGGGCATCCGCACATTCCGTTGGTCATATGGATATGTCATCGATCCCTATCCCGTGCTGATCCAAGCGGGGGGTGGAGAGTGGGTGACTTCGTGGGTTAACGGTGAATACGACAGCGAGACGTTCGAGCTGGCCACGCTCAGACCGCCGACACGGTGGATGGTCGTTCAGACTTACCTCGACCTAGGGTTTACGCACATCCTGCCGAAGGGGCTTGACCACATACTTTTCGTCATCGGCATCTATCTACTCAGCACACGTCTGCGCCCGATCGTTACGCAGGTAACGGCCTTTACGGTGGCACACACCCTCACGCTCGGTTTGACGATCTACGGTGTGTTCGCCCTGCCGTCCCGTATCGTCGAGCCACTGATCGCGCTCTCGATTGCGTATGTGGCAGTTGAGAACCTCGTGACCTCCGAGCTGAAACCGTGGCGGATCGCGGTGGTATTCGGTTTTGGACTATTACATGGGATGGGGTTCGCCGGCGTGTTGGCAGATCTAGGACTCCCGCGGTCGGAGTTTCTGACAGCACTCGTGAGCTTCAACCTTGGGGTCGAGGTTGGCCAGCTCACGGTGATCGCAATGATATTTTTTGCGATCGGGTGGTTCCGTGATAAGACCTGGTACCGTCAGGTTGCCGTCGTGCCGCTGTCAGTGCTGATCGCCTGCGCCGGAGTGTATTGGACCGTCACGCGTGTTCTTGGCACCTGAGCACGTGACTGCGGAAACGAGGTAGAAAACAGGAGTAATCCGGTGGGCTTCTCCACTACTAGAAGTTGCGTTAGCCCCTGCTTGCCTCCTACTGTCTTACACGCCGCTTCTTACTGTGGGCTGGAGGTCGTCTTTTCCGGAACGAATTTTTGCACCCGCTGCCCGTACGTGTCGGCTGCGTAAACAGCGCCGTAGCTGTCGACCGCCATTCCATGCACCCAGTCGAACTCGCCTGGGCCGCGTCCCGGACCTCCCCAGGTCGAGAGGATCACCCCGTCAGTAAGAGAAATCTTGTGGACCCTCTCACCGGCATGGTCGGCGATATACCCAAACCCGTCATTCCCCTTTCGTGAGATCGCAATGTCCCACGGGTTCCAACCCTCGTTGGCAAGTTCGCGAATGTAGTTCAGTTGGTTGTCGAACACCTGGATGCGTCGGTTTTCACGGTCGATGACGTAAACGTTGTCCTCGGCGTCGACCGCTGCTTGGTGGGGGAGTTTCCACTCGCTTGGACCGGTACCTGTATCCTCCGGTCCGCCCGCGCCCTTGCCAACTTGCTTGATAAACGTCCCATCCGGCGAGAACATCGCGACGCGGTTATTGCCGTAGCCGTCGGTTACCAGAATGTTCCCCTCTCGCGTGAAGCTGATGCCTGATGGTTCGTCGAAGTGAGTTTCGTCGTTGCCCCGCTCGCCAGTGGTGCCGAGCTGCATGACAACCGTACTCAGATCCCTGCTCAGTTTCACGACTCGCTGGTTGCTTCGCTCAACGACCCAGACGTTGCCGTCCCAGTCGACTTCACCCGAGTGGAGCCAGCCACCGGCGATCGGCGCGGCTTTCTGATCAGTTTCGCCTCCCGCCATCAGGAAGTTGCCAGCATGGTCGAACACTATCACCGTTTGGAGACCTCGGTTGAAGACGTAGATTCGGTCGTGGTCGTCGATCGCGATCCCGGACACTCCTTGCCCGTAACGCGGACCTTCGGTCGGTCGTGGTGGCCGCTGTCCAGGCTGACCGTCTCCTTGTCCTTGCCGTGTCGAGCGCTCCATATTGCGTGTCGGCTGGTCAGGCCAGGCCTCGGATCGTCCAAAAAAGATGTAGGTTGGCATAGTCGGCCAGTTAGTGACGAGCGTGTAAGTGGACTGCGAAACGCCAGCACTTGACAGACCGATGACGACAAACAAACAGACGGCGAAAGTTGAAATTCGAGGCATGGTGTCATCCTCCCAAACTCGAAGCATCGACAACTGTACCCGGCTGCGGCTCTGAACGAAAGTCCAGTGTCGTCAGTTTTCGTGACACTCTTCAGATAGCTGGCCTGTCGATGCAGAACCATTCAACTCTCGACACCTCGTTGAGTGAGGGGTTCCGCACGGCTCCCCTGACCGACGAACTGACCGGACTCACTGAGGTGTTGGCCGGCGGGCCGATTCAGCTGATGGTCGTCACCCCCACGCAATAGCTTGTTGTGGATTCACATCGCAGAGCAGTTTCTTGGAGCCAGGGTAGGAGGCAGGAGGAACCTATCCGAGGACTGCCTTCACTGACTGGGTGAGAATATCCACCGTGCGGTCCATTTCCTCATTGGTGATCACGATTGGCGGCGCCAGGAGATAGGTGTCCTCCTTAATCCGGCTGAACAGTCCGCGCTTGATTGCCTGGCGATTGACGTGAATGCCGACCTTTTGGTCGGTTGGGAAGGCCGTCTTGGATGCCTTGTCCTGGACCAGTTCGACGGCGCACATAAGTCCTTTCCCTCGGATATCGCCAACGTGTGGATGGTCGGCAAGCGAGGCGGTCAGTGCGTCTGACAGATACTGCCCCTTCACTGTCGCCTGCTCGGGGAAGCATTCGTCCTCGATGATCTGAAGTGTACGGAGTGCTACTGCGCAACCAACGGGGTGTGCGCTGTAGGTATAGGCGTGCATCCATGGCTGGTCGGCCTCGAGGAGTGCCTCAAAGATTTGGTCACTGACGCCGATACCACCGAAGGGGAAATAGCCGGAGGTTACCGCTTTAGCGAATTGCACGATGTCCGGCTCGATGCCCCAATGGTTCAGCGCGAACAGAGTTCCCGTGCGCCCGAAGCCTGTGATTACCTCATCGGCCACGAGTAGCACGTCATATTGGCTGCAGATATCACGGATACGCGGAAAGTAATCATCCTGCGGCACGATCACGCCGCCGGCGCCCTGGACTGGTTCGGCGATGAACAACGCGACTGTGTCGGCACCTTCGTTTTGGATCGCCTGCTCGAGCTCATTCGCGGCCGCGATCCCTTGGCTCACACCTTTGGATACTTCATACCGATAGGGATACGGAGATGGGATATGCAAGAAACCTGGGACCCGCGGCTCGAAGAGCGGCCAGTACGGGCTCATGCCGGTAGCACTCATTGCCGCAAGCGTTGTGCCGTGGTAGGCGTCGACACGCGAGATCACTTTCGTCTTGTCAGGTTTTCCCCGGAGCTTCCAGTAGGCGCGGGCCATCTTAATGCTGCTTTCGGTGGACTCGCCGCCGCCACTAGTGAAAAAGAAATGGTTGATCGAGGGATAGCAGATGAGTGACAGGCGCTCGGCCAGTTCGATCGCGTGAGGGTTTGAGCTTCCAGAATAGCCGGAGGAGTACGCGAGCGTCTCGGCCTGGTGGCTCATCGCCTCGGCCAGCTCACGCCGGCCGTGACCAGCGGTCACGTTCCAGAGACCGGAAAGCCCGTCGATGAACTCAAGTCCGTCGGCGTCTGTTACGATCGACCCTTCGCCCTTGACCCAGACGCGACCCGTGCCGTGCAGCTTGGCATCGTGTAGCGAGTGCAGCAGGTGGGCTTCATCTCTGGCGATCAACTGGGCATTGCTTGCGACTACATCCGTCACCGGTTCTAAATCTCTATAGATGAGAAACGACACGAACATTCGCGTCGATTAGGGAAAGACATAGAGCGAAGCCTAGCACGTGGTGAACCTCATCAAGATTGAATCAACTTCGAAGAGGTAGGACTTCCAGCTTTCATACTCCATTCGGGTCTTCCAGGCACGCCATGGTACCCCGATGCGGAAACCCGCGCCCATAGTGGTTGCAAGGTATTCGTGCACCCTTTTCCTTTTGATATAATGACTGTTTGGGATCCTGATGGTTCTCGTGGTCTGACAGCAACTGTTCGAGGAGGCCCCTGAGGTTTTTATGTCGCAATCAGACGTCATAGTCGGTATCGGAGGTGCGGCCGGCGACGGTGTTGCCTCTGCTGGGAACACGTTGGTACTGACTTTGTCACGTCTGGGTATCGGCGCTTACAACTACAACGCATATCAGTCAGTTATCCGCGGAGGGCACTCCTGGCTTCGTGTGCGATGTTCCGCCAAGATGCCGCTGAACCATGGCGATCAGGTTGATGCGCTCATTGCGCTCAATCAGGACACCCTCGATCGCCATCTACAGGAGCTCCAGGCTGGGGGTGTTGCGCTGTTCAACGGTGCAAAGTTCCAGCCGAGCTACGATCCGCCGGCAGGCGTGCAGTTGTGCTCACTCCCGGTACCGGACCTCGCGCCAGACTCAGCCCGTCTGCCTGTCATGCAGAACACGGTGGCCGTAGGGGCGTTGGTACAGCTGATGGGGCTCGACTTCTCTAGCCTTGAAACGGTGTTCGAAACCACCTTTGCGAAAAAGCCAGCGGTCGTCCAGAAAAACGTGGAAGCGTCCAGGAACGGGTATGACTACGCGGCAAAGAATTTCCAGCCTCTTGGGACGCAGCTCCAACCGACGGACCAGAAATGGGCGCTTGCCTCGGGTAACCACCTGCTTGCCATGGGTGCGGCTCTGGCTGGTTGTAAGTTCTACGTAGCGTACCCGATGAGCCCGGCCACACACGTTCTGGAATGGTTCGCCAATCATGCGAAACAGCTCGGCATCTGTGTTCGGCAGGTCGAAGATGAGATCTCAGTAGTCAACATGTGTATCGGTGCCAACCATATGGGCGTGCGAGGCATGTGCGCGACCTCCGGCGGTGGGTTTGCACTGATGACCGAGGCAATCGGTATGGCCTCTATGATCGAAACCCCGTGTGTCGTGATTAATGTCATGCGGGCCGGGCCGTCAACCGGCGTGCCGACTAAAACAGAGCAGGCGGATCTCACCCAGGCATTTGGCGCCAGTCAGGGTGACTTCGAACGTGTCGTGCTTGCACCCTACAGTATGTCCGACTGTTTTGTGACACCAGCCCAGGCATTCGACGTAGCGGATCGTTTTCAGATCCCGGTCATCATCCTGGCCGATCTTCTCATGAGCGAGGGGAGTGAGACAGTTGCTGCTGAGCTGTTGGACGTTGAATTTCCAATTGATCGCGGTGAACTCATCACGACGGCAGATGGCCAAGGTAATGAGCCATATCTGCGCTACAAGAACACACCATCAGGGATTTCGCCAAGGGCCATTCCAGGCCTACCGGGTCACCTGTACGTATCAGCTAGTGATGAGCACGATGAGGATGGTGTGCTCCTGAGCGACGTCTTCACGGATCCGATCAGACGTAAGAAAATGGTCGACAAGCGGGCGCGAAAGATGTCGACTATTCTTCAGCATCTTCCTGGTCCTATTTTGGAGGGGTCGGCCGACGCAGAAACAACGTTGCTTGGCTGGGGTTCCACGTGGGGTGCGATTAAGGAAGCGGCAGAGCGGTTAAACGCAGAGGGGATCTCCGTTAATCATTTTCACGTTAAGACTATGCTGCCCCTGCACGTGGATGAGGTCACCGCTGTGTTGGGCAAGAGTCAGCGGATCATTATCATAGAGAACAACCAAAGCGGCCAGTTCGCCAGGCACTTACGGGCGGAGACTGGTATCGTGGCGCACGGGCACATCCGGAAATACGACGGGGAGCCGTTCGAACCGAAACACATCGTCTCGAGTGTTAAGGACGTCATTGGTGGCCAGGAGCTTGTCGTCGCCGTATCGACCGAGCCTGGTTGGCGAACCGACCATCCGACCGGGACGAGTGGTTCTTGGGAGGGCCTTAAGCAGGTCGAGGTCCCTCGTGTGCCAGCCAAGGCGTGAGGACTTAAACGATGGCAGCTCCAGCAACAGCGATTGTGGCGAAAGATTTCAAGCCGGAAGTAGCCCCAGACTGGTGTCCAGGTTGCGGCGATTTCGGTGTGCTTACCGGGTTATTTCAGGCATGTGCGGAACTGCAGATCCAGCCGCATGACCTTATGGTCGTTTCAGGCATCGGGTGCTCATCGAATCTGCCTGGTTTTATTCGGTCGTATGGTTTTCACAGCTTGCATGGACGGGCGCTTCCAGTCGCGACCGGTTTGAAGCTGGCCAATCAGGCAATGACGGTCATGGTGACAGGTGGCGATGGCGATGGCTATGGCATCGGTCTTAACCACTTCATTCAGGCGATGCGTCGCAACATTGATGTGACTTACATCGTGATGAACAATGAAATCTACGGTCTGACGACCGGCCAGGTATCGCCAACCAGCGAGACCGGTATGAAGACCAAGACGACGCCGCTTGGCAACCTCGAGGGGATGTTGAACCCAATGGCGCTGGCGTTGGCCTCAGGATGTGGCTATATTGCCCGTGGCTTCAGCGGCCAGCCGAAGCATTTGACACAGCTCTACAAAGAGGGAATTCAACATCAGGGCTTTTCGCTTATCGACGTCTTCAGCCCGTGTGTCACGTTTAACAAGCACAACAGTTACCAGTACTTTCGTGATCGTATTTACAAACTCGAGGACGAAGACCACGACACGAGTGACTTCCATGCGGCTATGGATAGAGCATTGGAGTGGGAGCCAAGGATCCCGATCGGCCTGTTCTATCGAAATCCCAATCCGCCACCCTCACTGGACGCCCTTGATCCGGCATTGACTGGTAAGCCACTTGTTCACCAGACGTTCGATATCAGCAGCGAGACCCGTGCTGGGCTGATACGTGAGTTCATGTAGGTGACGTCCGAAGGCAGGATTGTTATTTATCCTGAGGCCGGGATTCACTCAGGGGTCATTGAATAGTTTTGGGCAAGTTACATGTCTGGTGCAGGCTGCAGATGATCGGTTCCTAAATATCTGGATGCGAAAGGGGATAGGCATGACACGTCGCTTAAGTTTGATGCTAGCAGTGGTCTTAGTGCTCGCGGCGTTGATGACCGTTGGTGTAATGGCGCAAAGCATGATACGTGGCCAGGTCACTGACGAATGGGGTAACGCGCTCAAGGGCGTGTCTGTTGTCGCACAGAGCGCGGGGGGTGGCTCACCCAAGGATGACACTACCGACGACGACGGGAACTTTCGGTTTCCAAATATATTAGGTGAATTCACCTTCGAGTTCCGTCTCAAAGGGTACCAACCTCTGCGGATCGCGGAAAGTGTAAGCGGCATGCGCATGAATCGCCCACTTATGATGAAGATGCCGGTGCTCTCGACCGGTAACCGCTTTCGTGATGACACAGATTTCGAGGTTGAGGGTGGGCTGCCAAAGATTCAGTTTAAGGCAGACGGAAACTTCGATTTCGAGGATGCCGACGGAGAAGGTGAAGGGACTTACGGAATCGTCGAGTTGGAGTGTTTCATGGTGGTGCGAGACTACGATGGACCAGATGATCGGTACTCGGTCAACGAACCAGTCGTCGGCACGTTTTCCAACGACCGCTTCACGGACATGATGTGGGGTGAAACGGAGCTTGCGAAGCAGTAGATTAGAGAATTTTGTAGACGCTATACGTCGTCTTACCCGGTGTCCGTCGTCCAACACCGACGGCGATGATCCGGTTCAGCCAGTCGTACTTCTTGGACGCCGTTTCGAATACGGGAGTCGTTCGCCAGTACAGTTCCCCGCCGGCCGGTGCGAAGCTCACCCCGCGATGCCAGACGCATATTAGGTGGTCGTCGTCAGTTTTAAGGGTGGCTCGGACATTGAGCTCACTAACGCCGTCCGGCCTGCGGATGAGCCAGTCGCCTCCGCCATCGAGTGCCACACCTTGCAGCCGCGGTCCTTTAAAGGTTCCGCCGGTGACCGGGATGACCAGGCGTGGGCCAAGGGCTTGCACGTCAGCGATGTCCAGCTGCATGTCCAGCAGGAATTCAGATTCCAGTCTGTCGGCCGACGGCTGGCTCATGCCGTTGGAGCCGAATGACAGACTGGCGGCACCGAACGCACCAAGTTTGGCAAACTGACGGCGTGATAGAACATGGTCGGCCCTTGACATGACTTCTGCCTTCGAGTCAGGGCTATCCGATTCCTAACAGTTCGACGTCGAAAACGAGCATTCCCCGTGGTGCGCCTGGCGGTGGGTTAGTACCATAAGCAAGATCTGCTGGGATCCAGAAACGACGTTTCTCCCCTACGACCATTAGTTGGAGACCTTCAGTCCAGCCCCGGATCACTCGGTTTCAGCGGGAATGTGGCTGGTTCGCCGCGCGCGACGGAGCTGTCGAACATTTGGCCGTCGGTTATCCAACCGGTGTCGTGCACTGTCACGTTACTCGTCTGGCCTGGGTGAGCATTGCCGTTACCAGCCAGGAGGACCTTTGAAGCGAGACCAGAGGCTGTCGTTGCTGAGTCACTTGGCGGGGTTGCGACGGCGTCAGGCGGCTGAAGGGCCTGTCTGCCTCTATTTGCCGCGACGCCGATCGCGACCACGCTGGTTACAAGCGTTAGGGCGAAACAGATAGTAATTGGATTCACGACTTTTATCATCCGGCCATGGTATCTCATATACGACGCTTCGACTGAGGACTCAGCGAGTCGATCATACTCTGCGGCCTAAACCGGCGCTGGATATACAGGGCACCGGTTAAGTGGAAGCGCTTCTCGACACGGGGACCTTGTAGTAGACGGTCTATAATCTGTTCTCACTTTCATGCGGATCACCTATATCACCGCCGGGGCTGGCGGCATGTACTGCGGGAGCTGCATCCGAGACAACGCCTTTGCTGCAGCACTTATAGCTGAGGGACATGGTGTGCTGTTGCTGCCAATGTACACACCAACGCTGACCGATGAGGCCAACGTTAGTTCACAGCGTGTCTTCTTTGGCGGGATCAGTGTCTATTTAGAGCAATGCCTCTCAGTCTTTCGTCATACACCGTGGATGCTTGACCGCTTGTGGGAGGCACCTTGGCTTCTGCGCATGATGTCAGGCCGAGGGATTCAGACCAACCCGAAGCAGCTCGGTAAGTTGACAGTGTCTGTGCTCGAAGGCCGGAACGGTCGTCAAGCGAAAGAAATTGAGAAGCTCGTTTGCTGGCTGCGGGACCAGCCGAGACCAGACGTGATAGACCTTTCGAACTCAATGCTGATCGCTTTAGCGCGTCCGATTAAAGAAGCACTGGCATGCCCGATCTTTTGCACGTTGCAGGGGGAAAACATCTTTCTCGATCATTTAAACGAGCCGTATCGCGAGCATGCAGTTCAGCTTATTCGTGAGAGCCTACCTTACGTCGACCGCTTCTTGGCGGTCAGCGACTACTGCGCGGAATATATGAGCCGCTACTTTGGGATTCCGGGCGCCAAGATCGACGTCGTGCCGCTCGGGATCAACGTGGAGGGATACGAGCCGAGTACAGCGAATAAACTCGGCGGTTTCACGATCGGCTACTTTGGTCGCGTCGCTCCAGAAAAGGGGATGCATTTGCTGTGTGATGCGTATCGACAGTTACGGGAGGCTGGTGAGTTAGAGGGTAGTTCCGTGAAAATCGGTGGTTACCTGGCGCTAGAGCACGAGAACTATCTTGAGTCGATGATGGCACAAGTTCGTGAGTGGGGGCTCGAGAATGAGGTGACCTACCATGGTAAGGTAGACCGAAAAGATAAAATCAGGTTTCTCTGCGCACTCGACGTGCTGGCCCAGCCGGCCGTCTACGACGATCCAAAGGGGTTAGTACTACTCGAAGCAATGGCTTGCGGCGTGCCGGTTATCGCGCCACGTCGTGGCACCTACACCGAGTTCATCGAACGAACAGGTGGGGGATTGCTAGTTCCACCGGAGGATGTTAAGGCGCTCGCGGAGGCGTTACGATTTTTGGCAGCGGATCCGACACGCCGCCAAGAACTTGGCCGGCTTGGGGCATCCGGCGTACGTGATCGCTATACCTCGCGTGTCATGGCCAACCGGGCACTCGATGTCTATTCGCAGTTGGCATCTGGTTCGACATCAGCTGAGCGTCCCTCCTCGTCTGTTGCATAACCTGCTCGCCACCAGATCCAGCAGAGGATTACGCTGATCCAGAGACCTACCCATCGCATCGGTCCTGCTACGAACACGACCGCGCCGTTGACGATCATGAAGAGGAAGAAAGCCCGAACCGTGAGCTCTAGATATCGCGCTCGTCTCAGATAGCTAACCGGTGCCATCCACCACCAGGCTGTCTCAGCAATCCAAAGGGCGGTGAACACGTAGTTGACGTAGATCCCACCATCCCAATCAATCCCGATGAGCAACGCGGTTTGTTTAGCCGTGTACGCGTAGGCGGCCGCGTGGCTCCAGCTGTGGTGGGAGTGAAACGCGGCCACCACATGCAACACGTACAGCCCGCTGCCAGCAGTCCAGAGCCCACGCCCCAGCGACCACTTAGCGCGGTGCCAGGCCGTTACTCGTCCAGCCTCACCGATCGTGTAGGTGACGAGGGCAGCCCAGATCGTGATTTGCGTTACGAGGTTCCAGATATGCACTTTGTGATGGCGATTGTGGCACGCACGCTGTCACGGAGGGTGAGAAAATCACTTACAACTCCGAGGAGGTGTCGCGCCAGCACGTGATGTTTATGGTGCAGCTTGGCTAATGGTTTTGGCAGCGGCGCCACTTCTGGTCCAGCAGGCCCCATGCGATGCGGTCATCTATTTTTGGATTCATCGTCGATGACATGAGCAATCTCTGGTTTCTTGTGGGCGTGGCACTCGCCGTCAATCGGAGTGCTTAGACCAGGCCTCTGTCTTTGTCGAACGACACCACTAGCGTTCCCTAATCTCCAGACCTACGAAACTTCAGACGCACCAGTTCACCACACGCTATAATTTTTTCACGGTTGTTGCCTCTTCGACAGAACGCCATTTTAAATGACACTCTCTACCATAGAGACTGTTATGGCTGTTTAAGCTGATAGGCTCAACAAGAGTGTCGAGAAGGAAAAGATTGAAAATCAGATGTTGACGTCGGCAAATCGATGAATTTGCTTGCCAGGAACGCATCGGCTGAATTCGCCACAGTGAGGGTGATGAGGAGAAGATCCGTATGAAGAACTACGTGACAGAACTGATTGGAACGTTCTTTCTCGTGTTGACGATCGGACTTACAGTCACTGGAGGTACACCGTTTGCGCCGCTGGCTATTGGCAGCATGCTTATGGTGATGGTGTACATGGGCGGCCACGTGTCAGGTGCGCATTACAACCCAGCGGTTACGTTGGCGATTTTTCTGCGCGGTAAGTTGGCAGCTGCCGAGGTGGCCCCGTATATGCTGTCACAAGTGGTCGGTGCGCTAGTCGCGGCGGCGACCGTACGTCTGGTTACCGGAAACGCATTTACACCAGCACCTGGTGAGGGTGTTGGGATGGTGGCCATTCTGCTGATTGAGATCCTGTTTACATTTGCGTTGGCGCTGGTAGTCTTGAATGTTGCGACCACCGATGCCGTGTCTGGGAATTCCTTCTATGGCTTGGCTATTGGCTTTACGGTCGCCGCCGGTGCATTTGCAGGTGGGCCGATTTCTGGTGGAGTGTTTAACCCCGCCGTTGGCATTGGACCGATCGTGGTGAACGTCTCGGTCGGTGCTGGCTCGTTCAGTAATCTATGGTTTTATCTTATTGGACCACTGGTTGGCGGCGGGCTGGCCGCGGCGGTCTTCAAGTTGCAGCACCCATCTGACGTTCGAAGAGAACGTCAAGGGTAGTCTTAGAGTCTGGATGTATGACGACATGGTTGTGCTCTCTCAGGATCTGTTGACTATTGATCCAGACGAGATAATGGCAACAGCGGTGGACATGACAATTCTCGGTGGCTCGGTGGTCTACGAGCGTTAGCAGCCCTGCACTGCTAGGTAATTCCTCCAGGGGCAAGTTTCCCGTATAGCTTCTCGACGAGCATCCTTGGACACCGTCACGTCATCGTAATCAGCTTCTGGATGTTGAACAGCAAGCTTTACTTATCTTTTTCTGAGCTGGTGCGTTTCCTTAATCTCACTTCGATAACGATCAACAGATTGTGTATGCAACTGTAACCGGACCATAAACGATTTCAAGACATCAATACGCAGTAAGTGCCTTGCCTACTATGATTCAATTTCCCCTGGGAAAGATTGGCTTCGTGTGGAGCACTTCGTAGTGTTCGAACACCCTGTGCACGACATACGGATCCTGCTCATACGTGGCGCTGGCCTCTTCGAAAGTTTTGGCTTCTAGGATGATTAAGCTACCAGTCATTTCACCCTTTTCGTTTAGAAGCGGACCCCCGTACCGCAGGCGGCCGGCAGCGTCGAGCTTGGCCATGTGTTCGAGGTGAGCTGGGCGCTGTTCTTTTCGTTTTTCTAGTCCATCGGGTCGATCGTGACCAATCAATACATAAAAAGGCATCAGTTTATATCCTCATGGGGAGTAACGAATTTCTAACCTGGGACACTTAACGGAGCAGTATTGTATGTCATGATCCACCGTCTTCATGAACGCGTCCCCTAGACCAAGCAGCAGAGTAGTAATCAGCTCCTGGTGCCTCTACGACTGGGCTAACTCGGCTTTCACCACGTTGGTCGTGACGTTTGTCTACTCGACCTATTTTTCTGAAGCGTTTGCTGAAGATCCAGGACACGGAACCGCCTTATGGTCACGTGGGATCGTAATTAGCACACTACTCATCGCGTTACTAGCGCCCTTCGCTGGAGCGTTGGCGGATCACGGGGGCAAGCACCGTTACCTAATCAGTTGCACCTTGACGTGCGTCATCATGACAATGGCGCTTACGTTCGTTCGGCCTACCCAGCCTTACGCTGTGGCGACTGCGCTCAGCGTATTCGTCATCTCGAACGTTGCCTTTGAGCTGGGTTTAGTTTTTTACAATGCGTTTTTGCCAAACATTACGGTGAGCGATCGCATCGGCCGGATCTCAGGCTATGGCTGGGGGTTGGGCTACGGCGGCGGGCTAGCCTGCCTGGCCCTGGGTCTGCTCTTCGTTCTTCCTGGTCATCCACCACCGTTCGGAATTAGCACTGCCGAGGGGTTCAACGCCCGTGCTACGAATATGCTGGTTGGGTTCTGGTTTCTCGTCTTCAGCCTGCCGGCATTTTGGTATCTCCGGGACGGAAAAGCAGCTGACGGTGGTTTTCAGATTCGGCAGGCGCTTGATGAGTTATCGCGAACGTTTCATTCCCTCCGCCGCTATGACGAGACATTCAAGTTCCTCATCGCCAGACTTGTCTACAACGACGGGTTAGTGACCATCTTCTCGTTCGGTGGCATCTATGCGGCTGGCACGTTCGGCTTCGATCTCTTCGAGGTGATGGTGTTCGGTATCGTGCTGAACTTAGTCGCTGGTCTTGGTGCGCTCATCTTCGGGTTTATAGACGACCGGGTTGGCGGAAAGGTTACGATTGCAGTTAGCCTCGTGGCTCTTGCCATTTTCACTGTGTTAGCCGCCGTCGCGACGACTCGAGCGTGGTTTTGGATTGCTGGGATTGGGGTCGGTTTCTTCATAGGTCCGAATCAATCTGCCAGTCGCTCACTTATGGGTCGGTTCGTACCGAAACAGCATGAGTCTGAGTTCTTTGGGTTTTTTGCCTTTTCTGGAAAGGCCACCGCCTTTATGGGACCGTGGCTGCTTGGTATTCTGAGCGACGCTTATAGTCAGCGGGTCGGCGTGGGCAGTATTCTGCTCTTTTTTGTCGTAGGGGGCGCGTTGTTGTGGCGGGTGAATGAGAAAGGTGGCATCATAGCGGCCAGTTCCTAGCGTTGCTTCTATTGAGCCTATCGATGTCAAGACGTGATCAGGCATGAAGTCGAGCACTAAATGCCTTGAATTTGAATGTTGGTCCACGAATCACTCGGAATCCAGTACGATCAGGCATGGCATATCATCTCTTTCAAATCGTTCACATCTTTTCGGTCATCGTCCTGACCGGCATCGTCTTCTCGGCCCTTGCGGCTCCGAGACCTGAGAACCGTCGCGTTTTCTTGATGTGGTCGGGGATTTTTGCGCTCGTCGCTTTCGTCAGTGGCTTTGGTCTGACAGGGCTCGGTCGTGTCGGCTTTCCTGGGTGGGTCATTATCAAGCTTGCTTGTTGGCTAGCGCTTTCGGCGCTGACCGGGTTAGCTTTCCGCCGGCCAGAGCAAGGACAAAGGCTGACGACGATCACCGTACTCGCGGTACTTATTGCCGTCGGCATGGTAGTCATGAAGCCGTTCTAGGCCGTTCGAGCAGTTTGCACGGCAGGACCGACGCTACAAATTTGATCCCGAAGTGCCTACCGAATGAGGTAGGGTATCGTCTGTGGGCCTTCGGGTAAAACACAGACGCGCGACGACGGTCCGAATGCATCGAGATGTTCCAGGGTCGCCGCGGCGATATCATCGATCGGTTCGAGGTGTGCCGCTCGGACTTCTTCGTCGGTGAGCCCGTCAGTCTTTAAAAACACGTTGGCTCTTCGCTGGATCTGAGCTTGGATCTGCACTTCCCACTGGTCGGCTCTATTGTGACCAGCCGCACAGATCATGTCGAGCAATGCCTCAGGGTTGTCCCGCTCGATCAGGATCTTCTGATACTCCCCATGCGATGGAAGGCCTTCAGAGCATTCTGACGCACAGAGGATGACGCCACCCTCCTTGACAACCTGGGAGGCTGCAGAAAGCCCTTTCACCGTCTGATAGAGATTTTGATCCAACGGGTAGCCGCTGTTGGTCGTGACCACGACATCGAACGGCTCGTGGAAGGCCTGCATAGATGAACGCTTAACCGCGCCACTTATTTCGGAGTGCACCGTAAAGAGCTCACCCGCAGCAACCCGTGTGATCTGGCGGTTGCTATTGATTGCAACGTCAAGGCTGAAATCAACGCCACTCAGTACGGCGATGCTACGGATTGCATCGTGTATCGGATTGCCAGCAGTGATACCCCACCGTGCCTCTGGATGTGCAATCATCTCCGCATCGTGCAGGCGCATGATCGTTTGGAAACCAGCTAGACCAGGGGCGACCATCTTCGGGCCACCTGAGAACCCGGCAAAGAAGTGTGGCTCGACGAATCCGGTGGTAATGCGGATGTCGGCTTCGATCCAGCGTCGGTCTAACCATACGGGAACACGTGGCTCGACCTCTCCGAGGTGTACGAGTGTTCGCTCATCGAAGGCATCGTGATTGACGACAGAATACCTGGTGACGATGTCCTCACCGAGCATTGCGACAAGTTCGTTTCGAGTATTGCTGCGATGGGTGCCAGTCGCAACCAGGATCGTGATGCGGTCAGACCGAACATGCGAGAGCTCCTCGAGGACAACGGGGAGCACCGTCAGGCTCGGCATTGGTCTGGTGATATCACAGACGGCGATTGCGACCGTTTGTTCTGGACGGACTAGTGACGAGAGCGGCCGCGTTCCACGCGGTTTTCGTAATGCTTTCCGAATAGCACCCTGCTCATCCACGATGCCCATCTCATAGTCAGGCATAAGGATCGTGGTGCGCTCATCAGGGAAATCAACAGAAAGCCGCTTGCGACCGTAGGCCAGATTAGCTCTCACGAAGGGATCATAACTCTCACTGGTCGGCTGAGGTGTCAACCAGTCACCCTATCGATTTGATGCCTGCGAATTTTAACGCCTCGCAGCTATACTCTGGCCTCTCTCTAATGATGATTAAGTCCAATCTCCCCTGGTATCGTCAGGTCAACAAGACGCAATGGAAGGCCTTCCTGGCCACGTTTCTCGGTTGGTGTCTGGACGGGTTCGACTTTACGATCATGACCTTCATCCTGATCGACATCCAGAACAGCTTTACCGTCGATCGGGCCCTAGCCGGTGCGCTTGGTACCGTGACGCTGATGTTCAGGCTGGTTGGCGGGCTTGGTGCTGGCATCGCCGCCGATCGATGGGGCCGGAAGCTTCCATTGATGCTGTCGATCCTCTGGTTTTCGATCTTCGCATTTTTGAGTGGATTTTCAACTTCTTACGCGATGCTATTCGCCTTCAGAGCCCTGTTCGGTATTGGCATGGGCGGTGAGTGGGCTGCCGGGATGCCACTTACGCTCGAGCACTGGCCGGCGAGGTATCGCGGTCTGGCGTCTGGTCTTTTGCAGGGTGGGTGGTACTGGGGCTACATTGGGTCGGCGTTGACTTTTCACTTTATTTACCCAATGTTCAGTGGTCTGCCAGATCCGTTCAGCGAGTTACCAAGTTCGACGCTCGGGTGGCGTGTGATGTTTTGGACCGGGATAATTCCAGCACTACTCGTGCTTTGGATGCGCTTAGGTGTGAGCGAGAGCCCAGTTTGGCTAGAACGCCAGCGTTATTTGCGTGAGAAAGGAGGGATTGTCCTTGGTGACCGTGTTTCGATTGTTCGGCTCATGCAGGCCGACTTGCTGTGGACTACGGTGCAGGCGTCGATCCTGATCAGCGCGTTCATGATCTCGTACTACGCCATCACGTTCTGGTATCCGACCTTTATACGAGAGATTGGCCGAGACCCACTTGTCTACATCGTTACGCTTAACGTGGGAGCGATCGTCGGGATGGCACTTTGGGGACTGGTTTCGGAAACGTGGCTCGGCCGGCGAGGAGCCGTCACCGCCGCCGCACTGATCGGCGTGGCATCCTTGCCGCTCTATCTCTGGGCGTCGAACACGTTGCTGCTTGTGATGGGTGCTCTGGTTATGGGAGCGACAGGTACGGGTATCTGGGGAATGGCGCCGTCCTATCTAACCGAGCGATTTCCAACGGCCGTTCGAGGTATCGGCCCTGGTTTGACCTATCATATCGGCGCTGCGGTGGGATCGATGACCCCAATTCTGATCGGCGAGCTGCAAGATGTTGGGATGACTCTGACGGACGCCATGTCCCTGTGTATCGCCGTCTCGGGTCTTCTCGTGGCGGCCATTATCTGGATGGGTCCAGAAACCCGCGGCCAAGAGTTTGTGGCCACTGATTAGTGCCCAGGACAAGGCACTGAGGAGTTTAAAGAATGATACAAAAACAGCAGTGGACAGTAGTAATGGGATTGGCCGCTGGTCTCGTCGGTGGGCTTGCTTCTATGTTCTTTACGAGTGACGTTCAGGCGCAGGCTGAGGTCGTGACTGCTCGCCAGGTCAATCTGGTTGATGACAGTGGGCATCTCCGAGGTGTGTTGAGCGGGAGAGACGAGCGCGGGTTAGCGTCGCTTGCCTTCTATGACTCTCAGGGACAAGTGCGCGGTGTCTTTGGCACCCAGGACGACGGAACGCCAGTGCTTCGATTACTTGACGATGGTGGGCAGCTCCGTTTGGTTGCTGAAGTGCAGGGGGAGAGTGCGCTGTTGGTTGTTGGCGAACGGGACGGACGGAACGGTATGTTGGCATCAGTTGGCGACACTCCAGTCTTCAGTCTGGCGGATCGTGGACGCAGCCGTATTCAGATGCAATTAGCTGATGACGGTGCTCCAAGTCTGAATCTGTTAACTAGTCAGGGACAGCCGGGTGTCGGGGTGATTGTCAGCTCGAGCGATGCATCAGTTGTAACGCTATATGAGGCGGGAGCATCGCGTGTCGTGCTCGGTGTGGTCCAGGAGGCGGCCGTGCTTAACTTCTCGGACTCGACGAGCCAGCGGCTGGTCGTTGGTGTGGCTAAGAATGGACGGCCCAGCATCAGTTTTCTGAACGAGAACGGCGAGGTGGTACAGGAACTCCCAACACCCTAAAAGGTGAATCGTATTTATGTGCACACTAAGACTCCAAGGAGAAGCAAAGGGTGCCGCGTGAGTGTCTAACGCGGGTGACCTACAGATGCTTGTCTGTCACGATGGAATAAAATTGTGTATAAGAGTTTTAAATGAAGACTGTTTTCAGATGGTTGCAAGCATTAATTTTGTTACCTATAAATGTTACCGTTGTTATTCCACTAATACTTTTTGAGTTTGACCCTTCACGATCAAGCAACTTAGAGAAGGGCGTGTCTCTATTTATAGGGTTGTTAGGGTCGCTCCTCTCCCTTGGTTCAGTTAGATTGTTTGCTATAAAAGGAGAGGTGGAACTCCTGCTCCTTGGGACCCTATTAATTAATTGATTGTTAGTGGTCCCTATCGGCACGTAAGAAATCCAATGTTAATTGGAGTCCTTATTGTTTTGTTTTGCGAGTCTTTGTTTTTTGGTTCACTGCCATTACTTATTTATGCTTGCTTATTGGTCATCTCGAACGTTATCTATTTTCATTGCTCAGAAGAACCCGCATTGATTAAACGCTACGGTGATGAATATGAGAGGTATTTAAATAATGTTCCAAGATGGATACCAAGAATTAAGCCTTATTACTCAGAAGGGTCAATCCAATCTAGGAACACCACGCACTCGCATAACCTCTAACCCTCGTCTCTGTTGAACTGTCCACCGCTCAGAGACAGGTCGTCCTCTCATTTACGTGCCTCAGTGCGGAAGCCTGAACCGTCACTAGAAAAAGCGAAGCGAGTAGCCGACCTTGAAGCCGCGCCCAATTTCAGGTGCCAGCTCTTTGATGAACGACGTGTGATTTCGGTAGAGCTCATTCGTCAGGTTGTACGCTGACATACTCAGAATATGTGCCATGTGACGAGCTGGCCAGATGTAAGAGGCTCTCACGTTAAAGACGGAATATCCGTCCGTTTCTGTCTCATCGCGAAACACGCGGTTCTGTCGAGCGGCGAAATTCAACTCCGGGGTGAGCGTGAAGCCACGATAAGGCAGGTCAACGCTCAGTTGCCCTCTTAGTGGCGGAATCCTCGGAAGTGCCTCATTAGTCGTCGTGAGTTCGGCGTTCACGAGCCCGATCCCGAGATTCGCCCAGATCTTTGATCCAAGGCGAACACTGCCTCTGGCATCGAACCCCGTGAACAGCCCATCGCCTTGGAGGAAGTTTACGACCCAGAGGCCGTTGATGATCTTGTCTTCGATGTTAAGAAAGACGAAGTTAGCGATGTCGTAGATATAAACGTTGACATTGCCTCTCAGCCGGCTGGATTGGTGCCGGAGGCTGAAATCGATTCCAGTGGTCGATTCCGCGTCGAGGTTCGGATTACCGACCTCGAAGGCTAGATTTCCCACGTGGGGACCGAAGTTGTAGAGCTCCTCGAGCGCTGGCGCCCGATACGACTGGGTGAGGTTGGTAACGAACGCGTTACTAAGGGTTAGATCGGCCCGAAACCCAATCGAGGCTGATCCTCCCGTAAATTCGCGGTCACGAACCGTCGGTGGCACTAATTCGTGACCGTTGGAATAGTTGCTTGTACGGTCGGCCACCTTATATTTGTTTCGTTCAAGACGGCCACCGAACTGCAGCTGATACCGTCCAAAGTCGAGTTCTTCATAGACGAAGGCAGCGATCGACACCTGCTTAGTAGCAGGTGCTAATGCTTCTTTCCCGGTTGCTGTGTAGTCCCGGAATTGCGTCCACATACCGAACCTTCCGGACAGCGGACCTATCTGACGCTGGGTGACATCGGCTCGAACGACATAGGTCCGATTGTTGAACACCGTTCCGACGCTCTCGGTGCCTTCGTAGGTGTTTAATTCTCTGTGCTGCCAGTCGATCGCGTTAGCCACGACCTGGAAGGAGTCGATGGTGCGACTATCCAGATTACGCATCCCAAAGTCAAAACGTCCAACACGGCGTACGGAAGCTATGTCAACAAAAAGTTCCGCTTCGTAAGCGTCCTCCTCACTGCGAGCTTGGAACTCATCGGAGAATCCCAAAAGGAGGTTTTGGTTGGCCGGGATGCCGTAGCGCCCGTCTTCAACCGTGAAGCCACCGCTGACAAATAGTTGATCGCCAGAGTAGCCCATTCCCGCTCGACCGGTAGCGAGAGCTGTTTCGGAATTCTTAACGAGCCCGTTAGGCGCAACGTAGTCTCCGGTTCGTCGCGTACCGCCACCAGCCCATATCATGAGGTGGTCCTTCGCGTGCTGGATGTTGGCGAACGTTCCGGCTTGTTTGTTTGCGCTTCCGCCGTCGATACTGACCTGGCCTCGCGTACCTGTGATCAACGAATCCTTGAAGCTCTCGTTCGGTGTTATCGCGTTGATGACCCCGCCGACGGAGTTTGAACCATAGAGCAGCGTCGCCGGTCCTCGCACTACTTCGATTCGGTCCAATCCGTTGGGGTCGGTGTTCACGCCGTGGTCGGCTGACTGGCTCGAGAGGTCGCCGGTCCGAATGCCATCTTCCATGACGAGCACACGGTCGCCGTCGAAGCCACGGATGATCGGTCGTGCCGATCCTGCTCCAGAGCTCCGCTTGGCGATTCCCGGTTGATTCTCGAGTGCTTCAGCGAGTGTCCCCACTGGGTTTGTGACCGTATCGAACGAGTCGAGGGTAGTCGTGGCGTTGAATGCTTCAAAGGTTGTGGATTTCCCTCCAGTGGTGGCCGTGACGGTGAGTTCCTCATGGATGGGTGACAGCTCGAGTGAGAAATTTACAGTGATCGTTCGTCCTGGCTCGATCTTGACGGTCGCCAGGTCAGCGGTAAGGTGCTCCCGTTGGGCGAAAATCTTATAAATTCCGACCGGAACGTCTTCGATGACGAATTTTCCTGTTTCATCCGTAACAACTGTGATGCCAGGCTCGACAATCAGTATGACAGCGCCATGAATGGCATCGCCATCAGTACTAAATGTTACCGATCCCTGTACGGTACCCGTGTCCTGCACGGCAGAGGCAGGTGACGAAATCATGGGGATGGTCGTAACGACCAATACAAGGTGGAGGATTCGTGCAAAATGTTTCAATTCCTCTTCCAGTTTCAGAGCGTGGAGACTCTTGGTCTTCTGATGCTTGAATAGGATAAAGACAGCGCGTAGCTGAAACGGCCGCTCGCGACCTACGTTCCGAGATAGTAGTGAACAGAGGAGCTGCTAAGCGGGTGGAGCTCGGATAGAGATTTTCGAGGCGTGGTCTGATGGGGTCAAACGGAGGCTCTGAGTTTGCCGTACCGGATTTGATACGTCAGACGTAGTGATGGCTGTAACCTCCGAGACGTTTACAGCCGGTTGGTGGCGCAACCGGCACGCCGAGCAAGTTTGATCCACACCGTGATCCGAATGCCACGTGGTCGAGACTGAAGTGATTCCGACTAGTAGGATCGTAATGGCTACAATCCAGCAATGTAGTTTGGAACGAAGAAGCAAATAGGTAAATGGCACAGCTAACGTTCCTTGAGATCTACTAGTCAAGATAGCATAGCTGTTCTTGTTGGACAATTCGCGTCTAAGGTGCTTAACCGTCCGTGCGCTAAGCACACGATGAGGCACTATAATTGTGATTGTTTGGATTCGGAGGCTTCGGTTTATGGGCATGATGGTTCAATTCCCAATGAACGGAACGACCGGCAATGGGTATCTGGCGGTTCCAGTGACTGGCTCTGGTGCCGGCGTGATCGTGATTCAGGAATGGTGGGGATTGGTCGGCCACATAAAACAGGTTGCTGACCGGTTCGCCGAGGCTGGGTTTGTGGCGCTTGCTCCAGATCTTTACAACGGCCAGACGACCACTAGTGCGGACGAAGCTGGTAAGTTGATGATGGCGCTTAATATCAACGAGGCGGAGAAGAACCTTAGTGGCGCCATTGACTTTCTGTTGTCACGAAACGAGACGACCGGAGGGCGCATCGGAACCGTCGGGTTTTGTATGGGCGGACAACTGTCGCTCTACGCTGCTTGTGCCAATCCCAAGGTTGGGGCATGTGTTAATTTTTATGGCATCCATCCAAACGTTCAGCCGAACCTTGCCGATCTCAAGGCACCCGTCCTAGGATTCTTCACGGAAAAGGACAGTTTCGTAACGCCAAAGGTGGCGAGAAAGCTTGAGGCTGACCTCAACGCTGCAGGAAAACTCTCGGAGATCACAATTTTTGACGGTGCGGACCACGCGTTTTTTAACGATACCCGTGACGTCTACCATGAGCAGTATGCAAAGCAATGTTGGGCCCGGATGATCGATTTCTACCGGCAGTACCTGTCCTAGAAAGAAAGATGTTTCACGACGGTTCCTGAGCGGTCTGCCTTCGTTGGATCTGTGCTTGAGCGTGGTCGCGCCACATGTTCAGTCAGTCTCTTCATGACAACAGATCAGAAGGCCTGTTTTATCTCATCGTATATCCTGCGTGAGACGCGAGAACCACTGATCGGCATACCGCAGTTGGTATCAGAGGCGATCAGTATTTTGATGAATAATCCCTAGTAGTTCGAACGTAGGGCTAAAGTGCGGTCAGCTTGCTGCTGGTCTGGTATTTAACCCCTAAGCCTGAAGTACAATCTCCGTGTATGGCTGGGAACAGTTTTGGGCAGGTATTTCGGATCACCACGGCCGGTGAGGCGCATGGTGCGGGCAATCTTGTAATTATTGACGGTTGTCCACCCGGCATCCCGCTGAGCGAAGCAGACCTTGAAGGCGATCTCGCACGACGTCGGCCTGGGCAAAGCTCTATCGTTACTCAGCGAGATGAGCCGGACATTCCTGAGATTCTGGCTGGTGTATTCGACGGCAAGACGACCGGGACGAGCATCGCCATCCTTATTAGAAATCGAGACCAGCGGAGTCATGACTACGACGCGATTAAGGAGAAGTACCGTCCCGGACACGCCGATTTCAGTTTCGACGCCAAGTATGGCTTACGCGACTACCGGGGTGGCGGGCGATCGAGTGCCCGTGAGACCACGGTCCGTGTCGCGGCCGGCGCGGTCGCCAAGAAGCTGATATTTAATGAGTTTGGTGGGCGGATTGTCGGCTACGTCCGACAGGTGGGGGAGATCCGTGCCACGATCGATGATCCGACTGCGATCACACTCGAACAGGTTGAAACGCTGCCAAACGGCGAGCCAAATATTGTCCGATGCCCGGATTTTGATAAGGCAGCCGAAATGGTAGCGCTGATCGAACGACTACGCGGCGAGAAAAATTCGATTGGTGGTGTGGCCGAAGTAGTTGCGACTTCTGTGCCGGCTGGTCTTGGCGAACCAGTGTTCGACAAGCTGAAAGCAGATCTTGGCAAGGCGTTATTTAGCTTACCCGCGGTGCTCGGGGTGGAGTATGGAATTGGCTTTGGATGCGCGACGCTGCGTGGAACCGACAATAACGATCTTTTCTTTTCCGAGCGGGTTAAGCAGAAGAAACCAACTGACCAGGTACGACGGATTGCTACCAGGACGAATCGTCATGGCGGGATGTTGGGCGGCATTTCAACTGGAATGCCACTCTTGCTGCGCGCGGCAGTCAAGCCAACTAGTAGTTTGCCTATAGAACAGAAGACGGTAACCCATACCGGAGAGTCGACAATCATCAGCACCAAAGGCCGGCATGACCCCTGTCTCCTCCCGCGCTTCGTGCCGATGGCCGAGGCGATGGTTGCCCTGGTGTTGGCCGACCACTGGCTACGTTGGAAGACCCAACGCTAACTCTTTTTTATCGCTTGCCGCTTTGGCTTCGAACGAACACCGTACTGAGCTGGCGCTAGTGGTCTTACCTTTTACGAAAAAAACGTCATGAAATTTTAGGATAGCAAAGCTAGGAAAGTTCTCACGCTATAATCGGCCGATGCGAAGGATGTTCACGATCGCAGTGTTTGTGCTGTTGGCAATCGTAGTCTTTTCGCTCGGCTGGATCGTGGCTATAACTGGCACCGGCCAGGCGGTGGAATCAGTCTCGCTCACTGACCTAGAGCGTGCGTTTACCGAACGGATGCAGAACGTAGCACTCGTTGGCCATTTCACGTTTGAGGGACAGGAGCCTCTGGACGTCAATCAGGACCGTTACGAGATCGACCGGGTCACGAAGGTGGATGACAAACGATGGCGGTTCGACGTTCATATGACCTATATGACTGTTGATGCCACACTTCCAGTAACAGTTCCCATCATGTGGGCCGGAGACACACCTATGGTTTCCATTACCGATATGTCTATTCCAGGTCTCGGGGACGGTTTCACGGCCCGTGTCTTTTTCTATGAGGACCGCTATGCGGGAAGGTGGAAGCACGGTGAGGTCGGTGGTCTGATGTACGGGACCATCGAGCCGATGGACGCCAACTAGTGACCTAGGTCTATTTGGTCAGGAGTGTAGTGACAGGATTGAGAGTTCTAAGTTACGTGAGAGGCAGAAGATCTCACAGGTTTGTCTTCCGATGATCAAAGTCGGTATTACCGAGCCAGACGGTTTTGGTTGGATCGAAGAAAACGTAGGTTCCCTCACGAATTTTAACGAGTCTACAGACTAAATCCTCGATGTCTTGGACTGACATAGTGGTCGCGAGTTTGACCATGCTTATCGGTTCCACGTTGCAGGGTTCGATTGGCTTTGGGATGGGACTATTAGCGTCACCGATCCTCGTTCTAATCGACCAGCGGTTCGTGCCGGCGCCACTCCTGTTGTCAACCCTCGGTTTGACTACCCTTCTGACGCTCAGGGAGCGACGTGCAATCGAAGTTGGCGGTCTGTTGTGGGCTGTAGCCGGGCGGTTAGTAGGGACCGTTTTTGCAGCGACTGTGCTCGCGGTTCTCTCGGAAGATCGGATGGCAGCGCTATTCGGTGTTTTAGTGTTGTCTGGGGTTGGGATGAGTCTGTCTGGCTTAAGACTGGCTCCGAATGGGGCAGTCTTGGTTGGCGCTGGTGCGCTATCCGCGATGATGTGAACGATTGCGGCGATCGGCGGGCCGCCATTGGCGCTTGTTTATCAGGACGCGGAGGGTGCTAGGGTTAGAGCCACCATGTCAGGATTCTTCTTGATCGGCACTCTCATGTCGTTGACCGCGTTGTGGGTTGTTGGCAGATTCGGAATGATGGAGGTTTACCTCGCTCTGTTGTTGATACCGAGTGTGTTTGTCGGATATTTCATTTCGCGCTGGACGGCCGGTTATGTCGATCGAGGTTACACTCGATGGGCTGTGCTTACCGTAGCCAGTCTGTCTGGATTCTTGGTAATTCTTCGGCAGGTCGTCTGAATCCGTCGCTCCAGAACTGTTTGCAACCGCTCTTCCACGACCAAGAACTGGTCACGGTGTCGCATCGTGGCGAACATCCAGTCACGCGATGCTGTCAAGCTATAAAACCTGAACGAGACTGCTGGATACGTTATCTGCACTGCAGCTGCAAGCCAAGGTCCGGATGCGTCGCCTGGGCGTCATAGGGTGGTCGGGATGACCAACATCGCGATCACGCTCACGAGCATACAGACGATCATCCCGGTGCCAGTGTATCCGAGGATGTCACCGAACTTCAGCCGTGTCACCGTCAGGATCTCTATCTTGTAGTAGGGATTGAGAAATTTGTTACTTCTTGGTGATCTGGCCATCGCTTCGTGATCACCTTTGTGCGAGTATAGAACTTGACTCCTTCGACTCCATGGATATGTAGATCACCGAACAGTGAGCTCTTCCAGCCTCCGAAGGAGAAGAAGGCCATTGGCACCGGGATAGGAACGTTGATACCGACCATGCCAACCTGGATCTCGTTTTCGAAACGACGTGCAGCTGCACCAGATTGGGTAAAGACAGCTGTTCCGTTGCCGTAACAGCTCGAGTTGATGATGTCGATTGCCTCGCTATAGTTCTCCGTGCGCACAACCACGAGCACGGGACCGAAGATCTCATCCTGGTAGATCTTCATGTCAGTAGTGACGTGATCGAACAGCGTCGGGCCGAGGAAGTAGCCTCTCTCGTAACCTTTGACCTTGAGGCCGCGTCCGTCGACTACGAGATTGGCACCTTCCTGCTTGCCGATGTCGACATAGTTTGTGACGCAATTAAGGTGGTCGCTGGTCACGAGTGGGCCCATTTCCGTGCCCTCAACGTTTCCTGGACCGACTTTCAGGTTTTGGGCCTTCTCTTTAAGCATGGGCACGATCGCGTCACCAGCTTCACCGACGGCGACGACCACAGAGATGGCCATGCACCGCTCGCCAGCGGAGCCGTAAGCTGCGCCAATTAGCGCATCTGCGGCACTCTCCAGTTCGGCGTCAGGTAGCACGACCGCGTGGTTCTTAGCACCGCCAAGCGCCTGCACGCGTTTTCCGTTTCGACTGGCTGTCTCGTAGATGTACTTGGCGGTTGGCGTGGAACCGACGAAGGACACGGCTGCGATATCGGGATGATCTAGGAGGGCATTAACGGTTTCCTTGTCTCCATGTACAACGTTTAGCACCCCATTCGGGAGCCCAGCTTCTCTTAGAAGCCGCGCTGTGATCATGCTGGCTGATGGGTCTTTTTCTGATGGCTTCAGCACGAAGGTGTTACCGCATGCCAGCGCCACTGGAATCATCCAGAGAGGACACATAATCGGGAAGTTTGACGGTGTGATACCGGTGCAAACGCCGAGCGGTTGCTTGACGGTGTGCGAGTTGATCCCGGCGCCGACGTCTTCTGCATGCTCTCCTTTGAGCAGGTGTGGAATCCCGGTCGCAAATTCGACCACCTCAAGTCCACGCTGTACTGATCCAGTGGCATCAGGTAGCGTCTTGCCATGTTCTTCGGTAATCACGGCCGCGAGTTCGTCCGTGTGCTGCTCGAGTAGGTCCCGGAACTTCATCAGGATCCGCGCTCGATGGAGCGGCGGCGTAGCACGCCATCCGAAGGACGCAGTTACGGCAGTCTTGACGGCTAGATCGACATCCACTTCGTTTGCGAACGAAACCGATCGTTTCACCAAGCCGGTAGCGGCGTTGGTGACCAAACCCTGGCGTTGACTCTTAGCTGCTGCTTCTTGTCCGTTAATCCACAAAGGAACCGATGGCACTACCGTCCGTGTGGGCATGCCTGTCACCTCGGTAAGGAAATTCGGCTAAAAGGGAATTCTACCTCTGAGGATGCTAATGTTGTGTGTCAGAAATTTGTGTCACTAAATTTCCAGGGTGCAGCATCTCATAAAGGGACGAGTTTGACGGCTTCTATAGTAGTGTTGCCAGTTACAAGGATGAGCCCAGCGTAAGCATTATGGTCAATGGGACAGGACACTAACTACAGAATTCAGCCAGGTTGATGACCGACGTTAAGTTGATCCGTTTGGGCTCGTTATTTTCGATGAATAAACCCTTAACCGCGACCTTTTGACCTGCAACCAGCTGCCCTGAGGCGTTGACAAATTCTCGCGTGGTGAATTCTGATCGCTGGAACTGCTTGAGCAGACCCTCAACGTCGAGGAACTCCGCCACGCCAATCAGGTGGAACCGATTGGACCCGAGGGGCACATTTTTCGCGTTCGACACTTCCGAATCACTAGTGAACGGCGTTTTCGTCTCGGCAGGGTCTGTCGCGTTGGTGATGAACCAAGACGTTCCTTCCACCGTTGCGCATCCGATCGTTTGGATGATCTTGACCGTGGGGTTACCTGGGTCAGTTTGTTGAGCCTTCGCGTTTCCCCATGACCAGCCACCTAGAATAACCGCGGTCAGAAGGGCCGCCCAGTTCACTTTCATTAGGATCTCTCCTCGCATTTATGACGTGAGCCGGATACCAAATGGTAGTTGGATCCCTGGAGACGTAATTTCTATCACGCTCGAAGGCGTAGGATCAACTTACGTCGGCGAAGGACTACTTCGTTGTTACCTGCCGTTCGAGATAGGTAGAGAAGCACATTAAGTTATTGATCTGAATAGGCTTTACGCTCTTGACTGGCCTCAGTGGGCGCTCATAGAATGGACGAGCCTTGCACCCGGCACCGTGTGTCGGGTGTGTCCTATTCAGCGCATTTGGAGCCTAAGTGAAGCGTAATGAGCCGATTGCGCTTAGGGACAGTCTTTCAGCTGTTCTGCGGAGTTAAATGTTATGACGACGGTACGATTGACGGTACTTATGGTACTTGCATTCGTGGTTGCGGCTGACGTCACGGCTGAAGTAGAGCAGCGTCAGCGGGCACAACCGGGTGCCACACAGGGCGTGCTAACCACCGGCGATGAGATGGTACCACCGTTCGATCCGCGGTACTTCCTAGGTGAATGGGAAATCGAATGGAATCCTCCAGACACTGGTCTCATTCCTGGCGGAAAGTACACGGGAACGGAAACAGTTAGTCACATTAAAAATCGCTATCTAAAGGTCGAAGTGGAAATTGAGAATGAGGACGGCACCGAGATCAAAGGGCAGGGTATGATCTTCTACGAGTACGGTCTGGGCGGCCAAAACATTGTGCGCTACGTTGCCTATGACACAGGGTTTGTGCTGCTCCAGCACGGCCCCGTCGGTGGCGATCTTGGCGGTTACTACAGCCAATTCTGGGAAACCCAGGAGGTCATAGTAAACGACCAGACCTTTGTTCTAAAGGGCCGAAGCTATTTTGTGTCGCCAGGAGCCTATCGGATCAACCAGCAGATCTCGATCGATGGTGATGAGTTTTTCAACTTTGGGGTCATGTGGATGACGAAAGAAGTTTCTTCGCCCATTGGGCAATGAGTGCGTCACGCTGTCAGGCTTTCAATATCCAGCGGCTGCATTTGTCGAGATGGGTGTAGCGTGTGAATGATCTACAGCTCGGCCGTCACGTGGAATATCGAACGCTATAAGAAATCCAGTCTGGAATGATCGAGTTCAAGATTCAACCAGACCCACTGGCGAACCAGTCTGGCTCAGAGCTGCGAAGACCATTGAGATGAAGGGCCGAGATCGGCGAGAGCCTTTATAGAGCCTTTTCCCGCGCAGCCTTCTTTCTTATGTGCTAGAAACACTCCGACGTACGTTATCGCTAATAGGTAGTGTGTCCATGAACTGGTGGGAGCTAGGATGACATTCAACGTGCGACGGTGGTTCCTCAAAAGCTCGGTGTGCGGAATAATTGCAGTGCTCGTCGCGGTTAGCCAGGCGTTAGCCTTTGCGCAACAAGATGGATTGGGTACGATTCGTGGAACGGTTGCTGACGAGAGTGGAGCCGTTCTTCCCAGCGTAATCGTTACGGCACGCGACACGGAAACCGGGCTTTCGAGAAGCGCCTTAACCGATGCGCAAGGCGACTACGAGATTGGTAGTCTGGATACTGGCCGCTACGAAGTCAACGGCACGCTGCCTGGTTTCAGCGGTCAGCCCACCACGGTCACCGTGAGCGAGGGCGAAAGTCAGCTCGATTTCACCCTCGACATCGCACCGCTAGCCGAGACCGTGACGGTCACTCGGAGTGAGCAGACCCTCGCATCAGTACCGAACGCCATTACGTTGATCCAACAGGATGATATCGATTTTTCACAGCGGAAGGCCTCGATGGACGAAGCACTGCGGGGTATTCCAGGACTATTTGTGCAGAACCGTCGCAACTACGGGTTATCCGGTGGTGTCGGGTTGAGTATCCGTTCACCGCAACCCAAGTTTGGCTTGCGCGGTATAGCCATTGTTCAAGATGGTATTCCGATCACGACCGCTGATGGTACAACTGAGCCAAGCAACGTCGATCTTGGTTCGGTGCGACGTGTGGAGGTCATTCGTGGCCCGAGTTCTGTGCTCTACGGTAATTCAGCTGGTGGCGTGATCAGTCTGTTCACCGAGATCGATCGATCACGTCGGTTGACGCTTCGTCCTGACATTCAGGTCGGGAGCAATGGGTACAATCGGCAGCAGCTCCGGGTCGACGGCCACAATAACAGCGGCACAGAATTTATGGGAAGCTTCAGCCGGTTCGAAACTGATGGCTGGCGTCAACACAGCGCCGCAGAGATCAGACAGACTAACGTTGTCGTTCGCCAGACGTTGTCGGAAGGCACTAAACTTTCTGGTGTCTTCAACCACTACAGTTCGCCATTCGCTGAAAACCCGAGCATGATGAATGAACAAAACGCTCGGAACGACCCACGTGGAACTCGGGCGATTGCTGTGAGACAGCATTGGGGAGAAGCGACTGAGCAAGGCCAGTACGGTGCCACGCTCGAACATAGCTTTGGCACACAGATGTTTCGCGTTACAGGGTGGGGCGTGTCACGCGACTTGTTTGCTTCCAACCCCGGTCGTGTCATTGACCTTAGTCGGCAGGGTGGTGGTTTGCGTTCTGAGTATCTCGGCACGAATGGCATCGTTCAATGGAGCATGGGTCTCGATGTGTCTTTGCAGAGTGATACTCGAAAGGAGTTTCTGAACGAAACCACACCGGAACAAGGCCATCTTCGAGGCAGCCTCTTGGTCCAACAACTTGAGGATGTCCAGTCGACTGGTCCGTTTGCGCAGTTGAGTATCAAGCCACATAGCCGTGTGACAATGACCGCTGGTATTCGGTACGATTACTACAACTTCTCAGCGACCGACCAAAAATTAGACGATGGTGATCAGTCAGGAAAGCGTACGATGAGCGCGGCGAGCCCTTCGGTTGGTCTTACGTTCACGGCAACGCCAACGTTGAATCTCTTCACTAATTTCTCCACTGCATACCAGACTCCAACGACGGTCGAGCTTTCAAATCGGCCTGAAGGCGAGGGTGGCTTCAACCAGCTACTCGAGCCTGAGCGCGTGCGCAGTCTTGAGTTTGGTCTTCGCGGGCTCGTGGAGCCGGTTCGCTTGCAGTACGAAGTTGCGGTGTATCGAGCCAGGTTGCTGGACGCATTTGTGTCACAGGAAGGTTCAGACGAGCAGACGTTCTTTTCCAACGCAGGTGAGTCGTCGCGTAATGGTGTGGAGTTATCTTTGAATTGGCAGCCGGTCTCTAGGTTGAGTGCCAGGGCGGCATACACTCATCAGAATTTCTTGTTCCAGAAATTTGTTACAAGCAACGGTACTGACTATTCTGGAAACCTTGAGCCTGGAGCTCCGCCCAACCGTTTCTTCGCAGGCGTGAACTATGTGGCACCGTTTGGGATCCGGTCAAGCGCGTCAGTCCGATGGGTTGACGATTTCTTTGCGAATAATGCCAATACGGCTTCAAACTGGGCTTATACGGTGGTTGATCTCCGATTCGGGGTTGAGCGTCCGTGGGGTAACAATGACGTAAGACCGTTTTTTGGCATTGATAACTTATTCAACGAGCGTTACAACTCGTCTGTGATTGTCAACGCTTGGGGGAGGCGTTACTTTGAGCCGTCGCCGGACAGGGAGTTCTATTTCGGTATTACGATTGGATTCGGGATCCGTTGAAGGTATGTTCCGGTCCAGGAGCCTCTCTCAGAGTGACCTCCAAGGCATCCAGTGAGTAGGACCCGTCACTTGATGGGTTCGTCAAAAGAAGGAAGAGACTATTACGCCTGCCGGCCTTTGCAGGGCCGCGTCCTGCGCTCGTATCAACCTTTCCATTCTTGGAGTTCGTGATGACCGTCGCAGCCAAGACGACGATTGATTTCGACCGTGCCCAGGAGGTAGTCCAGCGCTTCCAAAGCGAATCTACCAAGTGGCTCTACGGTCTCGATGACGCGGCACGTATGCTCTCGTGGGCCTTTTTCACCCTACTGCCATACACCGACAAGCTGAGCCAGGAGAAGAAACTACGGCAGCCGCACGTGATGTTTAGGGGGCCGACCGGGACCGGAAAGACCGATCTGGTTAGTGCGTGCGCGATGGCAATTGATGCGAAATTTGAGCGTATCCAGGGACTGCCGACGTATATGCCAGAGGATATTCTCGGCTATGAAACGATTGTGGAGGAGATCGACGGTACTCGAAAGCTCCATTTTAAGCCGGGCAAGTTAATGGCCCACATCGTGCTGATTGACGAGGACAACCGGTTATCAGGCAAGACGAAGGCCGCTGTACTTGAAGGGATGGAGGAGAGCTCAGCCACACTCAGCTCAGACTATGGCAATCTCGCCGAAGGCAAGATGCTGCCACTTTTCCCACTTTCTCGCGACTTTAGTGACGTTGAAGGGCCACGGTTCTTTATGGTGATCTGCACCGAGAACATCTTCGGTGAAGAGGAGGGAACCTTCGCTAACCCGGTTGCACAGCTTGATCGCACGACTCTGACCATTAATATGGTGGATCCCAGTGATGAGGCCGACGAACTCAAGATCAGCGCTCACAACGTCATTGGTAAGAAAGTCGAGAAGCTCACTAACCTTTACGAAGTGCTCGACATCGCGAATTACATCTTCGAAAAGGTCAGGATGTCTGAGTACGGGCAGCAGTACCAGGTCAGGCTCATCAGAAATACACGGCCACACCGCGTGCAGGGACGGGCCGCACGAACAGTGAAGGAGTACATCAGAGTCGGAATCTCACCACGTGTGAATTTCCATCTCGAGGCGGTGGCGCGCACGTTTGCTTTCTTTAACGGTGACATGGTCATCACGCCGGATCACCTGAAGGCGGTTGCCGAGCCAGTGCTGGCGCATCGGCTCGTGCTCAAGGAAGGGATGGAATTTTCGATTAACAAGGAAGATCTCTTGCAGAAGGTCATTCGGGACATGGAGATCCCACCTTGGAAGTAGAGGAGGTGTTTGCAAGATTTCGTGATATTAAATATGGGATCAAGGCGAAGAAGCGGGCGACGAGTATCCATTTTGGTGAACATAAAAGCGGCTTCAAGGGTGCTGGCTACGATATCGTCGGTGTGGATCAGTGGAGGCCAGGGCAACCGCTCAAGGACGTGGCCTGGAGGCTGAGTCTTCGCACTTTTCCAGAAAAGGTGTTCAAGATCGAACGTATGGAGCCGAAGGAGCTCCGAACACTGCTCGTAGTTGATCTCTCGTACTCGACACTGTTCCAGATTTCTCGGGAGTCAAACAAGGCGCTGCTCCTGCTTGATCTGATCGGAAATATCGGGCTAACAAGGGCATATCTCCGCGACCCGATTGGCCTGCTTGCATTCTCAGACCAGATCGAGTTATTCCTCAAACCAAAACTTGGAACGTCACAGGTGTTCTACATGGCGCACCAAATCTTTGAGAAGTTGAAGTTGTCTCGGGAATTCCAGACGAAACGTCGGGCTGATTTTACCGTGGCGTTCAACTTTATAGCGGCACGTCTCAAGAGGCGCCATTCGATTGTCCTGATATCGGACCTGGTAGACCTCGTCAATAACCACGAGTTGGTTGACTTTAAGCTCCTGCGCATGTTGGCCTCGAAGCACGATATGATGACGCTCATTTTGGACGATCCTAAGGAGTTCGCAGTTAAGAGCCGACTTGGCTATGTTCGGATCTCCGACATGGAAACGGGAAAACAGACGGTAATCTCATCACGTAAAACAGGGGCAATTCGGCAGCGGATTAAAGAGTCACAGAAGGCCCTTCAGTACAAGTTCAAACAGCAGTGCGGAATGGACTCCGTCGTGCTGACCCCAGAGAATCATGCGGAGTTGCTGTCAAAGTTTTTAATTGCTAGGACGGCCCGCTAGCAGCGCGGATATTTCCACCATGAGACGAGGGAAGCTAATCGGGGGCATCTGGCTTGTAGTGTGGAGCATTCTCGGCGCGACCGGATTGGCACAAGAACTGCCGAACTCCATGGAAAGTCGAGAGGACTCTTTCGTGGAGATCGAGACGCTGGAGCTCGAACCGACGGTCATCAAGACCGGGGACTTGTTTCGCCAGACGTATCGGGTCAGGTTCCCAGACTTAGTGGCCAAGGGGAAAGAGCTGATCATTCTCGAAGATAGGATGGTTCCGGAGAACCTTCCAGTGCATCCGTTTGAAGGGGTGTCGCTCGAGATCGAGAAGAGACTGATCGAAGGAGAACACATCTGGGACTTCGAGTACGGATTCCGTCTCATCAGCCCGGATAAAAAAATACACATCCTACCAAGGTTCAGCTTCTTCTACCTAGTGCGTGACCTCGGCGAAGACGTCGAGGACGCTGAAGTTCAGCAGATCGATACGGGTGAGTCACTCGTGCGCTATGTGACGACGATCATTGATGTGCCGGTGCTCGACATTCGCGACACAATCGAACTTGGTAGTTTTTCGACCCGCGCGAGAGTGTTCCGTGTAATCGCTTGGGCTGTGGCACCGATCCCGCTGCTGGTGTGGTTCCTCTTGCTCGTCCGTTTAGCTCGGAGTCCGAAGACTGTTTCGCTCGAGCAGCAGCAGGAGGCTGATGAACTTCAGCGGATCGAATCTATGATCCCGGTGCCGCCGTCAATCTGGGAGGCGCGCCGAAACCTTCGTCGCCAGGTAAGAGCCCTCGAAGAGATGCCTGTCAGTAACAATGGAATTGAGCTCCGTGACATCGAACGCAGTCTGGTCATTTCCGGTCGTGAGTACCTACAGGCTGAACTTCCAGAGCTCAACACTGGCGATACGCCCAAGGACATCCAGCGGCACGTCGAGAGCCTCAAGGAGGGTTCACGAAAGGAGGCGCTCCAAGCACTTGCCTCGCGGCTCGTGATTTACCAAAGAGATTTAGAGCGTGCTGTGGCAGTGACGATCAAGGATCCGATCGCCGAAGCACAAGCCCTCGAAGAATCACTCGCGTTGTTGCGGCCGCACATTCGGCTGTGGCTGAGTCTTAAAGGGTTCGTTGGACGGTAGCGGACACATGCAGACAAATTGGACGGAGTTCGTCGCCTTTGTAAACCTTAATTTCAGGGAGCTCTTGGAGACGGAGTTTGCTCAGGTACGCTACGGCGACATCGACATGGCGTTCTGGCTTTCCGTTCTGATCGGCCTGGCACTCGTCGTCACGCTAGCTAGATTGTCGCTTCACCGGCGGCGGCACAGCCGCCATCATTCCGGTCACAAGATCGCGCCGGAGCACCAGAAGCGTCTCAGAGTTCGCGCGATCCACACGGCGCCCAAAGTCATTATCGCGGGTGCGCTGGCGCTAGTCGTCTTCGCAGCTGCGGATCCCTTCCTGACAGCCACTGAGGAGGTGGGCGGCTATATCGAAACACGAGTGCGGATCGACCTGGTCGACACGTCAGGGTCGATGGCTTGGGAGTTCCCTGACACTGGGATTTCGAAGGCAGAGGTGGCACGGGACGCGCACCTCAAGTTTCTTGACATGAGGCGAGGTAAGAACGATCGCGTCTCACTCTGGCTCTTCTCGACTTACCCATACATGGTCGACGATTTTATTGTAGATGACGAACTGTACTACTTCCAGGTGTGGGACGCACCGTTTGTAACGACGCAGCGACTCGATAAGGCGATGGTTGTGCCGCGAGATAAGGTGCAGATCATTCCGGCAGAAGGAGACACTAATATTATCCGGCCACTGCAGTCGATTATTAAGCATTTCGATCAGGACGAAGCAGCCCTTGGGAGAGGCAAAAACCCCCATCGTGCAGCACTCATCATCACAGACGCGGCGGTTGATGAGTTCCCAGACTTAGAATTTTCAGAGCTTGCCAAGCGGAACGTCACGCCGTACATCATCTACATCAACACCTCCGATGCTCGGACGGTAATGGTTGGTCATCGGACCACGCCTCGTTTGATCGAATTGATTCGGGATTACGGTGGGGATTACTTCGACGTTACTGATGAGGATAGCCTCGCGCGCGCCTATGAGGCGATCGATGAGCGAGAGGCTGTGCGGATGGAGATGAAGCACCGTGCGCTAAAGGTGCCCATCTACTCACGCTTTCTGCTTCTGGCAATGGGGTTATTAATTGTGGGGATTCCGGTGGGGTTTGCGGCCGAGCTGTTTTGGGGTACCAGCCCATGAGACTGACAGACGTTCTGGACAAGGATAACTTCTTCCGGTATCTGCTCGGCTTCATCCTTGCCGTGGTGTTCTTGATTGTCGTAGCCCTTCCGGCGCGAACGCTCGGAACCTTCTACGGCTATCTCGAAGAGCTAAGCGAGAGCGTCGACAGAAAAGACTTCGAGCAAGCACAGATTGCTTTGGACGAGGTGACGGCATTCTACGAGCGAAGCCGAGGCCGGGGTCTCCAATGGTTTGCCGACGCTTATCTCTTTCAGGATGCTTTTATTCAGCAGGCCGCCTACAACTACTTAACGGGTAACTACGAGGCGGTGATTCGAGACCTTGCGGACGAAGTCGACAATTTCCAGGCGTCTCACATTCTGGCAAGTGCCAAGTTCCAGCTTGCACGCCAGCGGTATCGTGCCATTACTGATGGCAATCCTGATGGCGAGGCATTAAAGAGAGCGATCGTTCAGGAGGTAATCGAGAACGTTAACGCCGACTACGAGCGGGCCCTCCGGAGTGACGAAACGGATCGATTCGACTTTAAGTGGAACTACGATCTAACCAGTGATCCAGAGGCCACTCGACGGGCACTGGAGTCGCTGCGTAAGGCCGAGCCTCCAGAAATGGAACAGATAAGAGGGGCAGGGACCCCCGTTCGACGACGACGTGGCTAATTCAATAATGGCATTCTGAAGAGATGAGCAACTTCTTAGCCGCGCTCGAGGAACGCGTCGAGTTTCAGAATCCTGAGTACCTGAACGTTCTACCGATTGCAATATTGCTCCTGCTTTTTGGCCTTGGGATCTTTGGACTGCGGCTGGGTTTACAGCCAGCCAAGACCCACGGCTCCTCCTATCCTCTCTTTGGACCCATTAAGTTTTGGTTTCTGGCGATCGGTGTGCTCGCCACACTGTCTGTTGCCGCAGCTCGGCCGTTCTTGATCTATGGAAACTCAAGTTTTAGGCGCGGTGACGTCGACGTAGCAGTTGTCGTCGACGGGTCAGCCTCGATGTGGGTCAAGGATCTCGGTCCGTCACGGTTGGATCTTGCGGTTCGTGAAGTGCTCAACCTTTATACTCAGGAGATCTTAACGACTGGTGACCGAGTGGCGCTATTCGTATTCGGGACCACAGCAGTCCGTAAGGCTCATCTCTCATCTGATGCCGAACGGTTTATAGAACAAGTGAGTCGCATTGCTCCGCCTGGGAACCTGTCTGGTGATGCCTTTCCGTGGGACAGCGACATCTCGACTGCCCTCGAGCATGTGTACCAGTCACTTGACAATCAGGATCGCTTCGAGGCTGGCGAGGAGGACTGGGCGCCTGAGCGCCGGTCGAATCGTCTCGTGCTACTGCTTACCGACGGGGACTTCATCGCTGCTGCCGAGCAGATGCCTAGATTGGACGTTGCTCTCACGGAGTTCCAGCGACGAGGTCTGAGAGTGTACCCGATCGGCATCGGGTCTCGGATCGGCGTCGACCTGAAAGTGGTTCTGCAGGACTACATCAGGGGTGTTGATTACGACACCACGCTGGAGGCCGATCTTGAGGATCTTCGGACCAATCTCAGTATGGAAGGGCTCACGCTCATCGAGCAGCGGACAGCTGGTCGATCCTATGTTATTGACAATCCGGGAACATCGTCGGCTGCGTTTCTTCGTAACGTTATCGACTCCCATCGCAGCATCTCGTTCCAAGTAATCCCCGCTGAAGACAAGCAAGAAATTTGGCAGTGGGTCGTAGTTCTCGCTGTAATCATCTTCGTGGCAGCAATGGTCTTCTATTAGTCCACTGTTGCTGTGGATCTTCCGGATGGAACTCTTGTGATCGTCAGACGATAATCAATCGTGATCACTACGGGGTGCTCGTAACGGCAAGGAATAATACCGATGCGTGTTCTGTCGATACTCTTGGTAATCGTTGGATGGTTGAGTCTTCCAGTGACCAGTTATGCGCAGGAGTCCGCTCGAGCCATTATCGAGCAGGTTGACCGTGTGTTGCGAGGTGATTCTAGCCGTGGAGTTGCGACGATGGAGGTGGTGACCGAGAACTGGGAGCGTCAAATAACGATGGAGCTCTGGTCACTTGGTACTGAGTACTCCCTTGTGCGCCTACGTGCTCCACAGAGGGAAGCTGGAACGGCGACTCTAATGGCTAAGGATGACATCTGGAATTATCTACCGAAGATCGATCGTACCATCAAGATTCCATCATCCATGATGGGTGGGGCCTGGATGGGATCCCATTTTACGAACGACGACTTAGTGAAAGAGAGTCAGGCAATTGAAGACTACGATATCGAAATCACGTTCGAAGGAGACCGCGAGAACGTAACTGTGTGGGAGTTTCTCCTGACGCCTAAGCCTGAGGCGGCTGTTGTTTGGGGACATGTTGTTTATCAGGTCCGCCAAGATGATTACATGCCACTGTGGACGAAGTTCTATGATGAGGATGGTGAACTGTCTCGAACTATGACTTACAGCGAATTTATAAACCTTGGCGGTCGCCTGGTTCCAACCGTCCTGGATATGCATCCTGCGGACAAGCCTAGCGAGCGAACATTGATTCGCTATGAGGAACTCGAATTTGGCATCGATATCGATCAATCCTTCTTTTCTCTCAGAAACCTAAAGAGCCGGAGATAGCTACGGATGAGAGACTTGCCATGGTTAATAATCGGCTGGCGTAATCTCGGCCGGAATCTAAAACGTACGGTTCTCACCGCCCTTGGATTGACAGTCGGCTTTGCCGCCAGCGTTTTTGTCGTTGGCTGGTCCGAGGGTTTTATGGTTCAGATGGTCGAGAATGCGACTTCGCTGGTCAATGGGCAGATTGAGATCCACGACGCGGAGTTTCGCCCCGATCGTAGTCTGTACGACACAATCGGCGGACGAGAAGGCACTGATGTTGAGGCGCTGCTAACCACGATCGATGGCGATCCGTCGGTGGTGGCGTCGGCTCCGCGTGTCTACGCGGGGGGGCTGGTCAGCTCTGGAGAGGCAACGTCGGCAGGGATGTTCATGGGGATCGACCCAGTGCGTGAGCTGGCGTTGACCAGATTTCTTGATCAACTCGTCGTCGGTAGATTACCAATTGCTGGTGAGCACGAAGTCCTTGTTGGTGAGGATCTGGCGCGGCAGCTCTCGACGAGTCTCGGCGAGGAACTTGTGGTCGTGACGTCTGGGGCGGATGGGGCAATGGCCAACGACCTCTATACACTGGTGGGGATATTTCGGTCCGGATTAACTGAGCTTGACGCTACGTTCGTCGTGATGCCGATAGGCGATCTTCAAGCGCTCATAGTGCTTCAGCCGAACCGGATCCATGAGATTTCAGTAGCTACCGATGACCCTTACGTTGCCGAGACAGTGGCCGCACGCCTTCTTGATGTTCTGCCGTTAACTGTTCCAGCGATCGAGATTGTCTCGTGGACCGAACTCAATCCGGCAATGGTGGATTACGTAGCAGTAGCTGATGGCATGTATTTCTTGATCATTTTGGTGACCTTCGGCATTGCGGTCTTCGGAGTGGCGAATTCAATGCTGATGGCTACCTTTGAACGTCGTAGAGAATTCGCTGTCATGTTGGCACTTGGAGCGACCCCGCGGTCAGTATGGGCAATTGTGCTATCTGAAGGGTTGGCAATCGGCGTGGTCAGTCTCGTTCTTAGTTTCATAGTGACGGTCCCGCTGATGGTGTGGTTACACAACGCCCCGCCAGATATCAGTGGGGCCTTTGGAGGAACTGACGTGACGTTGATGGGGGCATTGTTGTCACCGAGTCTACGAGTGGAGTACAACGTGTCGTTTTGGTTCACCTGCGCTGCAGCGTTGATCGCGACTGTACTCTTATCAGCGCTCTATCCTGCACTCCGCGCTGGTCGAACTTCTCCGGCTGATACCCTCTCAGGGCTGTAGATGGCAGACGCACCGATTTCACTAAGGTCACGGGGTATGCAGATTGGCGTCATTCTTGGATTGGGATTTCGTAATTTACGTCGCCAGCTGCGGCGCACCATCCTCACCACTTCCGCGATGATCGTCGGCGGGTGGTTGCTTGTTTTTTCCTATAGCTTAGGAGACGGGACTCACGAAAGTTGGATTGATTCAGGTGTACGGGTTAGCGGGGGGCATGTTACGGTTGAACGGCCAGAGTTCCGACTGAATCGGAAGATTGAGAACCGACTCACTACGGATGTTCGAAGTAAAGCTGAGCGGGGGCTGAAGTCACAAGAAATTTCGGCACAGGTCGTCGCTGTGTCCGCCAGGCTTACGGTTAGTGGTCTGGCGAGTTCTGCTTCAGGCGCGAGACCTGCGCAGGTAGTGGCCGTTGACCCGATAGCCGAGGCCGCGTTCGGTATGCTCGATGACCAATTGGTCGAGGGACGGTATCTCGAGCCAGACGATCAGCTCGCTGCCTACGTTGGTCTCAGTCTCATTGAGAGTCTCGATCTGCGACTGGGTTCACGTTTTGTTGTACAGGCACAGGATACAGAACAGAATATTGCCGGGCAGTTGCTTTACGTCGTCGGTATTTTCAGGAGCGGCATGCCTGAGGTTGATCAATCGGTGATTCATATTCCGATCCAAACAGGTAGTGATTGGCTTGGATCCGATCGTGACGTTACCAATGTGGGCGTGGTGTTGGTTGATAGTGCGGCGGTTGCTGGCGTTACCGCCCATCTGGAGCAGATCCTCATCGAACCGATTGCGCGTGGTGATGCCAAGGTGATGGGGTGGACGGAATCGAATCCGGCACTCTACAGCGCAGTTATCATTGATGAGTTTGGGAACCATGTGGTTATGCTTATCCTCTTTATTATCATCGCGATCGGCATCGTGAACACGATGCTAATGTCGGTGCTTCACCGCCACCGGGAGTTCGGTGTCTTGCAGGCACTGGGGCTAACGCCGCGTCAGACCGGTGCGATTGTCTTGGTGGAAGGTTTTACTCTTACGGCCATCAGTGGTTTTATCGGTGTCTCGCTTGGCTTGTTGACGACTTGGTATTTTTTTGGAGATGGTCTCGACTTTTCCGCATTGATCGGAGAAGACATGACCTTTTCGGGGGTGGTTATCGATCCTGTGATCGTGCCGCTATTTCGCCTATCCCGTCTTGCCCAGGTGTTCACGTTCATCTTGTTGATTGGCATGGTTGCCGCCGTTTACCCAGCGCGGCTGGCAGCAACGGTTAACAGCGCCGAAGCTATGAAATTTGAGCGATGACAAATTTAGTTGGACCAGCAGTGTGCACCAATGGAGTCTGGAAAATCTTTAAGCAGGAAGCGGAGGAGGTAACGGCGGTTCGTGATGTCAGTCTAACGATCGAGCGCGGTGAGTTTGCGGCACTTGCCGGGCCATCCGGGTCTGGAAAGACAACGCTGTTGAATGTTATCGGTGGCTTAACACGTCCTACACGTGGTCAGGTTCAGGTGGCCGGTCGTGAAGTCAGCAACATGTCGAATCAGGAGTTGGCGCGTTTACGACTTAATGAGATCGGGTTCATCTTTCAAGCATATAACTTACTGCCGGTACTCACTGCGTTGGAAAATGCAGAGTTTCCCCTGTTGTTACAGGGTGTCGGGATGGAGGAACGTCAAGCCCATGTCCGAAAATTGTTTAAGCGGACAGGGATAAGCGGGCTCGAAGATCGTCGTCCAGGAAAGTTGTCTGGTGGGCAGCAACAGCGGGTGGCTGTTGTCCGGGCCGTTGCAAGTAAACCAGCACTCGTCTTAGCGGATGAGCCGACGGCGAACCTTGATTCGGCGTCTAGCGAAGGGTTGCTCGATCTGATGTCTGAATTGAATCACGATTTGGGTATCACGTTCGTGTTTGCTACCCACGATGCACACGTCATGGAACGGTCACGCCGCCTCATACGCATGGTTGATGGCTGTATTGATTCGGATGAGACACACACTTGAGGATATTAGGTACCTTCGTCTTCTTGATGTTCCTGGTCCTTCTCGGTGGCAACGATCTCTACGCACAGACGAACCTTCTCACCGGCTACTTGCAGACGGTGCCGCTTTGGAGTAGCTCAAGCCAGCAATCTGAAAGCCACATCACGGATTTTAGTAGGTTTCGGCTCATGAGTGAGCCGGTATTCGGTACCTTTACAGTGAACGTGGCCTACGAACACGCGGCGACGTATCGTCGGCAGCAGGTGCTGAGTGGACTTGGGATCGCGATGGTGCCGAGTGGGGGTGAGTGGTTGAATCTGCAGTGGCCGGTCACGGAAAATGAGCAGGTTCTCTGGCAGCATCGCTTTGATCGGCTCCAGCTCGGCTGGCGTCCGACCGGGGCCTTTGAGCTCACCGCAGGACGGCAGGCGGTTTCGTGGGGTACGACGCTCTTCTTTACCCCTGCTGATCCCTTTATGCCGTTCAATCCTGTGGATCCGTTCCGTGAGTTCCGAGCTGGTGTCGACGTGGCCCGTGCCCGTATCTATCCGAACCAACTGAGCGAGATCGATATCGTAGTGCGGCCGACGAAGACCGATGCGGGGGAGGAGCTGACCGTGGTCATTCGAGGGCTCACCACCTGGAAGCACTGGGAGCTATCTGGTTGGGCTGGGTCTTTGTATGGTGATCCGACCGGTGCTTTCGGCGCCGCTGGCTCCCTAGGCGATTGGGCGGTCCGCGGTGAAGCACTTGTCCGTTCGATTGACGACGAAATAGTCGTTCGGGGGACCGTCGGGTTTGACCGACGGCTTCAAGTTAGGGGTCGAGACCTGTTTTTCATTTTCGAGTATCAGCGGGACGGACTCGGCGCTAACGTGCCGGAAAAGTATCTCGAGGTCATGCTTTCTGATCCGTTCAAACGAGGTGAGTTCCAAGTGATCGGCCGAGACGAGACGGTTGCCCAAGCGTCTTACCAGGTTCACCCGTTGTTGAGTGTTTCAGGTCTTTGGCTGTGGAATTTGAACGACCGCAGCTCGCTCATCGCTCAGAGCTTCGCCTACTCGGCGAGTAACGAAGCGTCAATTTCTGGCGGGGTTTTTTTCGGTTTCGGTGACGAGGAGATCTCATTAACCAATCCAATTCCCTCGGAGTATGGACTGGCGAGGATGACGACGTACCTTTCGCTGAGCTGGTTTTTCTAACGGCAGGCGAGATCGCGTGCAATCTAACAAGCTCTAAGCCCAAAGACTCCACACGCTACTTTTCCCATAGATATCATCAGAATTAATCGGGCTCACATGGCTGAGGTTGGTTCATGGCGTCCTATTGCTTTACTCGGTCATGATTTCTGGCACGTTCCCGCTTGTATATAACTCCGGTTCAGTCGAAGCTTGAATCTTTTCGATCGAAAGCCCTGGCGCGCGTTCTAGTAGACGCAGACCATTTGCGGTGACTTTAATCACCGCCAGTGATGTCACGATCATATTAACCACGCCCTTACTGGTAAGGGGGAGCGTACACTTATTGAGAATCTTCCTTTCACCTTTCTTCGATAAGTGATCCATCACGACCAGTACTTCCTTGGCGCCGGAGACCAGATCCATCGCGCCTCCGGGTCCTTTAACCATAGTGCCTGGAATCATCCAATTGGCGAGGTCGCCGTCCTGTGATACCTGTAGAGCGCCAAGGATGGCGAGGTCGATATGTCCTCCGCGGATCATCGCGAAGCTCTGGGCACTGTTGAAGAAACTGGCGCCAGGCATTGTGGTTACGGTTTCTTTGCCCGCGTTGATCAAGTCGGCGTCGATATCCTCCTCAGCCGGGTAAGGTCCAATACCCAGTAGACCGTTTTCGCTTTGGAGCATGATATGGATGTCGGATGGGATGAAGTTAGCGCAGAGCGTTGGAATGCCGATCCCGAGATTGACATAGTTCCCGTCTCTAATTTCCCTGGCGGCTCGCCGAGCGATTTGTTCTCGTGTCAAACTCATCGCGTCTCGTTATCGTCTTACCCAACGGGTCGCATGGTACGTTTCTCAATCAACTTTTCAGTTTGATCAGTGAGAACTAGCCGGTTTACATAGATGCCAGGTGTATGGATATGATGGGGATTGAGCTCACCGATCCCGACGATGTGCTCGACCTCGGCCACCGTGATCTTTCCGGCTTCGGCCATTGTCGGATTGAAGTTTTGCGCGGTCATGCGATAGACGAGGTTGCCTTCCTCGTCCGCCTTCCACGCTTTTACCAGTGAGACGTCGGCGCGTAGCGCCGTCTCTAGAACGTACCAGCGCCCGTCGAACTGCCGCGTCTCTTTACCCTCCGTTAGTGGCGTGCCATAGCCGGTCGGCGTGTAGAATGCGGCAATACCGGCCCCGCCTGCTCGCATCCGCTCGGCCATCGTTCCCTGCGGGTTGAATTTTACTTCGATGTCACCATCAAGGAACTGTTGTGAAAAAATTCTGTTCTCACCGGCATAGCTCGTGATCATCTTCGAGATCTGATGGGTCTCAAGTAGCAGGCCCAGGCCGTGGCCGTCGGTTCCGGGATTGTTGCTGATACAGGTCAAACTTGTTGCACGGGAGTCTCGGATTGCGTAGATGAGACCCTCTGGCACTCCGCACAAGCCGAAGCCGCCGACCATTAATGTAATGCCGTCGTGGATCAGGCCGTCGAGAGCAGCTTTAGGGTTCGGATAGATCTTTGTATGCATCTCACACTTTCATGGGGCCATCCGCGACACCCGCACCCCTCCGGACGAACCGTGCCAGGTTGGACATGTCCTCATCTCCGTATCCCTGTGCGATTAATGAATCCTCGATGGTTGCTACCAGGCTTGCGACCGGAACCGGCACGCTAAATTGTCTCGCAGTATTGAGGGCAATCCCCAGATCTTTTCGGTGCAGTCGCAGGCGGAACCCGAGCGGGTAGTCATCGTTTAGCATTTTGTCTGAGCGGTTATTCAAAATCCAAGAGCCAGCTACACCGCCGCCAATCGCCTCGACTACCCGTTCCGGATCGGCTCCGGCCCGATATGCCAGGGTGAGTGCTTCGGCCAGTGCCATGAACGTACCGGTGATCACCACCTGGTTAGCTACCTTGGCAATCTGACCACAACCGACTGGTCCGATCCGTGTCACCTTACTGCCAATGATTTGGAGTACAGGCTGAGCACGCTTGAAATCATCTTCGGAGCCCCCACACATGATGGTGAGTGTGCCTTTGATAGCCCCTTCGGACCCACCGGACACTGGCGCATCCACGAAGCCAATGTTTTTAGCCCTGAACTGTTCGGCGATCCGATGCGTTGCTTCAGGCGCGATCGACGAGCAGTCAATGACGAGACCTCCTTCCATTAAACTATTGCTCGCTCCAATCTCTGGGTCCAGCAGTACTTTCTCCACGTCCGTAGTATCGGATACGCACGTCAGCACGATTTCGGCGTCGGCAGCTGCAGCCGCCGGCGTATTGAAGCGCGTCGCGCCAAGCCGCTCCAGGGCCTCAGCCTTGCTGGCCGTCCGATTGTAGACGGTTACTGCGCACCCGGCTTTAATCAGGTTGGCTGCCATCGGCGCACCCATTGTTCCTAAACCCAGAACAGCAATTCTCATCACGCTCTTGTCTCCTTGATCTTTCAATAGAATATTTTAAACGCGTGCGTGGACGATTCCACGGCCAGACTGCGGCCTGTTTGTCACGAGTGCGACCAGTTTCTTCCAGTACCGAAACGACGGGGTGTAGACTGTTTGTACGTCACTGAATCCGACGGATCTTAGCATCTGCCGTAGAGCTTCGAGCGTTGGTATCGCACACATCTCGTTAGCTGTCTCCTTGGCGTTCTCATCGCCTGGAAAGAACGGGACCAGAGGATAGCGCTCGTGAATGAACGGCAGTAGGACGTGGGTTTCGCAAATCAGTAACTGCCGCGTTACGTTCTTGACATGTTCGAGCGCGAGCAGCGGATTTCGTAAGTGATAGAAGACGCCAAGCATCAGCACAAGGTCGAATTGGCCGATGTCATGTAGGTTGAGGTCATACACGTCAACTAGACGATGTTCCACCTTCGATTCCAATCGCTTGCGTGCCGCCAAGAATTCATCCATTCCGAAGCGGTTCCATGCGTAGTGGTCAATCGCAAGCACGTGATCCGCACCACGACGCTCGCATTCGAACGAGAAAAACCCATACCAGGCGCCGATATCGAGGACGGTCCAGCCGGTCAGATCTTCTGGAATCTGCAACAGGCGAAGACGTCGTTCGAAGCGCCGTCTGATGAGTCCTTCGTGTGAAAGTGGAGAAGCTTCCGTGTCCGGGCTCGTGACGATCTCATGGGGGCGAACGGACATTAGAGGTCCTACGAGCGGCCCGCGGGGAGCCCAAGAGGAAGAGGATATCATGGCTTGGCACGCGATCACCGCAGTCCGCAGGTCGGTCCTTTTGGTCATACCATTTGAGGATGAAGATGAGACCATCCGCCTCCCAAACGACGTCAAGCTCACGCGCGACCAGTGAGTTTCGAAAAAGTATAGAGATGCAGGTCTATCTCATTCCTATTGGGAACAAGCGGTACGAGCTGTATTGTGAGACGGATGATGGAGATGGCTTGTCCGAGGAGGAGGAGCGGAGCACCGTGATGTTCCGTGGTTTGTACGTGCATTTTCGGTCGATGCTTGAAGAGGCGCAGGAGTTTCGTCGTGCCAGACGACTGGCTGCCGTCCCGGCCGACTCGACGAACAGACAGTCATGGCTCAGTAGCTGTCGCGACTGGCTCATCTCATGGGTAGCCGAGATGGTCGTCGAACAGCGGCTCCTCTGGCATCTCCGGAAGCAGGAAAAGGCTGCACTCGTACACCCAGACGATCTTGAAGGTTCGTTAGCGCTTGAGATCTCCCTGGCCAGTCTGCGGTGCGACGTCGATCGCCACCGGCGTTGGCTGATTGTCGATGGAATCCTGTCAGTGATCCTCGGGCCGTTGTTCTTTTTCGTGCCTGGTCCAAATCTGATCGCTTACTATTTTACTTTTCGTGCCGTGGCTCACTTCCTGTCATGGCGCGGTGCCCGTCATGGTGTGGAAGATGTTGCTTGGCGCACGCGTGCCAGTGCACCATTAGCCGAGCTCCGCTGCGTGTTCTCATTTGATCCTGACGCGCGCGCGTGGAGCGTTCAAGAAGTCGAGAAACGCCTCGATCTGAAACACCTCGCGTCGTTTGTCGAACGGATGGTCGTACGATTGAGATAGGGAATCAGAAGATGCTGTTAATACGGTGTGTTGTAGTACAGCTGTGTAGTTTGGCGAGTCTGTGCGTGTTAGTAGCGGCTCCGGCAGGTGCGCAGACGAGCGGTGGTGCACAGGCGGCCGTGACGACTGAACGTGCTTATGGAATCTTGACCGATGCCAGGATGGCCCTTGGTGCTACCTGGCTGCCAAAGAATGATGAGCGCTTCAACTGGAGCATTGATTTAAAGGCTGACCTGGATGTTTTGGATGTTGGGTTCGCACGTGCCAACTTCTTTTTTAATTTCGAAACAATCGCTGGAACAGACTTTCGCCGCGTCGATCCAAATCAAACGAACTACACGCTTGACATGTCGGTATTCGGTCGTCTGCCACGCGGAGAATTTGGTATGACGTTTCACCACGTGTCGCGTCATCGTTCAGACCGGGCCAACCGTTTTGGGATTTCTTGGAATATGCTGGGTGTGGTCTACGGTGAGCACCTGACGCTGAACGGCGTTAACATTCGCACTAGCGTCAGAGCATTAAAGACGATCGAACATTCGATGCAGCTCGATTACGCTGGGGAGGTCAGCGGATCTTTGGAGGTTACTGCGCCGGTAAACGGCCGTGTCGATCTCTATACTGACATGACTTCCGTGGTCGTGCCTGTCGATGCCGGCGTGTTCAATCGGGACACGCGAGTGGGTGGTTTGATCGAGGGTGGTTTCCGTGTCAGATACAGCGGCGCTTCGCTCGAACTGTACGGCGGCTGGGAAAGACGAATCGATGCGGATCCGATCGAGTTGAAGACCGAAGATTGGGGGCTCGTAGGCTTCCGCATCGTTACATTGATTCCGTAACGGGTGTGAGATAATCAGATAATGCCTGCGGAGCGACGTCTGATCCAGCTGGTGATGGCCGCGGCTGTCGCGCTGGCGCTCGGTTCGGTGACCATCGAGAGCGCGATCCGTCCCCCGAAGCTCAACTACCAGATCAGCACACTCGACAACGGTCTGACCGTCGTTCTTTCAGAGGATCACTCCACGCCAATCGTCCATGTCGAGGTCTGGTATCAAGTCGGGTCGAAGAATGAACGGCCAGGACGCACCGGGTTTGCACACCTGTTCGAACACTTGATGTTCAAGGGTTCCCATAATGTCCTGTCGGATCAACACTTGACGTTTATCTCGCGCGTTGGGGGTGATGGCAACGCCTATACCACGGAGGACGCCACAGTGTTCCTCGAGACCGTGCCGGCACACTATCTTCCGCTGGTCCTCTGGCTCGAGGCCGATCGTATGGCTACCTTGAGAATTGATCAGAGCACACTTGATTCCGAGCGGGAAGTGGTCAAGGAAGAACGCCGATGGCGCTACGAGAACGAGCCATTCGGCCTGCTGTCTGAGATCATCTACGACCGCGCGTTCACCTCCCATCCGTACAAGCACACGGCTATTGGCTCAATAGCGGATCTCGAGGAGGCGTCCATCAGCGACGTTCGGACATTCTACCAAACCTACTATGTGCCAGAGAACGCAACCCTCGTGATCGTCGGAGACTTCGAAGCTTCAGACGCTTTGCAGATGATCGAACACTACTTCGGTCGGGTGCCGCAGGCGAACCGCTCGGTTCCGCGAGATATCCCGCGTGAACCACTTCAGCGTAAGGAACGCAATATTACCGTTGAGGCAGACAATTGGCCGCTTCCCACCGTGGTCGTCGCCCATCACATTACCTACGATGGGCATCCGGACGCCTATCCGCTCCATATTGCGTCTAAGGTGCTTTCGGACGGCCAGAGCTCACGAATCTATCGGCGGTTGGTCTACGATGATCAGGTTGCAGTTTCGGCATTCGGGCAAGGCAACATTATCGAGGATCCGAATCTGTTCTACGCGGTGGCGCTCGTGAATCCTGGGCGCACACCGAAAGACGCCGAACGAGCGCTCATCGCAGAACTCGATCAGTTGAAGCATGAGCCGATTAGTGATGCCGAGCTGCAGCGGTCCAAGAACCAGTTTGCCCGCGACTACATCATTGGCCGTATGACCGATGCTCAAAAGGCCGCCCATCTTGGCCACGCCGCGGTGATCCACGACGACATTACGACAACAGACGGAGAGTTCGACATCTTCATGAATGTGACAAAAGACGACGTGCAGCGGGTCGCACGCACTTATTTTACGGATGAGAATCGTCTAGTGCTGACGATCGTGCCTCGTGGGTGGAGATCAGGTGATGTGTTTAGGCCTGGGGTCCGTTGATGGGGTCAGGCTTCCACGTCGCCATCGTGTCCTTCGTGGTTCTGATCGGTCTCACCGGATCTGCAGCCGCCCAGAACGTTCGCTGGCCGGACGAAAGCCCGCCGCCGCCACTTTTGGCGCGTGACGTTAAGTTCCCCGATTACGAGCTGCGCCGTCTAGATAACGGCTTACAGGTCGTCTTCGTCTCGGCCCATGAGCAGCCGGTTGTCAACGTACGTCTCCTTATCAGGGCCGGAACAGCGACCGACCCAACTGAAAAGCCTGGTATCGCGGCCCTAGCGACGCAGATGCTCGATCAAGGGACGACAAGCCGAACGGCTCAGCAGATCGCCAACACGATCGACAACATCGGCGGTGGTCTTTCCGTCGGTGCCTGGAGTGACCTAAGTTTCGTCAACATACTGGTGATGAAGGACAGTTTCGACCTCGCACTCGAGATGGTGTCAGACATTGCGCGGAATCCAGCCTACGTACCAGAAGAGATCGACCGCCAGCGGCAGCAGCTGTTGTCTGGGATGCAGGTTAGCTACGACGATCCGGCGTACATTGCGGGAATCGTGTTCGGCCGGCTCATCTATGGTCTACATCCGTACGGGATGCCGAATAATGGCACACCCGATTCGGTTCGACAGATGACTCGAGACGACCTGGTGGCGTTCCATCACGCTCACTTCATACCGAACAACGCTATTTTAGCGATTATCGGGGACGTCACGTCAGAAGAGGCTTTTGATGGGACCAAACGCGTGTTTGGCGAGTGGGCGCGTGGCGACCTGCCGACACCGACGTTAGTCGATCTACCCAAGCCCACACGCCGATTGATCATTGTGGACAAGCCTGGCGCCGTCCAGACGGTACTGCGGGTTGGTCATCTCACGCCGCCACGATCGCAGTCAGACTTTCTGGCGTTCGACGTCACCATAAAGATTCTCGGAGGTGAAGGAGGCAATCGGCTTGGCGGAGTGCTCCGTACGGCTCGGGCACTAACTTACGCAGCATCTGCCGACCTGGTTGGACGGCAGTTTAGCGGCGACTTTGTGGCGAAGACCGACACGCGCTCCAGCGCCACTGCTGAGGTGCTCCGGTTGATGGTGGACGAGATCTCACGGTTGCAGCGAGAACGGGTCGGCCGACGTGAGCTGCGTGGTGCGAAAGACTACCTTGCCGGGAATTTTCCCTTGACCATTGAGAAACCCAACGACATAGCAGAACAGATCCTCGAGGTTATTTTCTACGGGCTTGATCTCGGCGATCTCGAGACCTATCAAGAACGCATCCACGCGGTTACGGTCGATGACATTCATCGGGTGGCGAGTGAGCACTTACAGCCGGAGAATCTCTCGATGGTGTTGGTTGGCGATGCTTCGACGTTTGTCAATGATCTCCCAGGGGTCGGGTTTGGTGATTTTGAGGTCGTGCCGCTCGCCGAGCTAGACCTTTCAGCCATCGATTCTTGGCGGCGGCCAGACAATTGAGTGGGTAGGAGGTAGGAGAATAGCGGAAGCTAGGCGGCATTGGGAGATGCTGCGGAGCAACGGGTTCTTCTCCTATTGTTTTACCTCCCCCCTTCGACCTTCTAGTTCCTTACATGTTCTCGCAATGACCAAAATCCTGATTTCTTGCGGCGAGCCGTCTGGTGATCTCTACGCCGGGGCCTTGACTCGCGAGATCCGTGCTCTAGATGCGTCGGCCCGTGTCTTTGGGCTTGGTGGGGAGTGCCTACGTGAGAGTGGGGGAGAGGTGGTCGAGGACTACCGCAGCCTGACCGTCACCGGGCTTTCCGAGGCTCTTGCGGTGCTGCCCCGATCGTATGCGACATATCGACGGCTTGTGAAGCTGGCACGCGACGAGCGGCCGGATGTGTTCGTGCCAGTGGACTTTCCAGATTTTAACTTTAGGCTGGCAAATGCGCTACAGCGGCGCGGCATACCGGTCGTCTACTACATCTGCCCGCAGGTGTGGGCGTGGCGTCGCGGACGTCTCCGAACGGTTAAGCGGATCGTTGACCGTGCACTCGTTATCTTTCCCTTCGAAGAGGCAATTTACCGAGATGCTGGAATTCCGGTCGAATTCGTTGGGCACCCTTTGGTTGAGCTCACGCGGACCGCACAGTCCAGGGACGCCTTCCTCGCAGCACAGCAGCTCTCGTCGGCGGCTCCCACAGTGGCGTTGTTACCAGGAAGCCGACCAAATGAGGTGCGTGCGATTCTCCCGGATCTCATTCGCGCGGTACACCTGGTCATTCAGGAGGTGCCGGACGCTCAGTTTCTCGTAGCGCGCGCCCCAGAGCTAGACGACCAACTCTTCATGCTTCTCGATACGCTAGCGCGTGACGGACGAGCGGTGAGACTGGTCAAAGCGCAGACCGACGAGGTGCTGGCCGCCTCCCACGTGGTTGTCACCGCTTCAGGGACAGCTACGGTACAGACCGCTATTCACGGCCGGCCGATGGTGATCGTGTATCGCTTGTCATCCCTGACGTATCGTTTAGTCAAGACCTTTACGCACGTTGATGACGTCGGAATGGTCAATCTTATTGCTGGCAAAAGGGTCGTCCCTGAGCTGATTCAGGATGCCTTCACACCCGAGGCGGTAGCGTCAGAGGTGGTCAACTTTCTTCGTGATCCTATTCGGGCTGCCGCGGCCGAATCGTCACTCGCACGCGTGTGCGACAGACTTGGCGGTCCTGGTGCTAGTCGCCGCGCTGCCAAGGCTATTCTGGCGGTGGCCGGTGGCGATTTCGCGCGAGAGGAGTAGGGCACTGGGTTGTGCCTGGTGTAACGCAACGATCGCTAAGATTCAGAGGTTCTAGCATGCTTAACTCTTCCGAGATTAAGTCCAAGGCGGCTGAGATCGGCTTCAATCTGTGCGGGATTGCCCCTGCTGAAGCATTTCCAGAGCTACAGTTTTTGCGCACGTGGCTCGACCGTGGGTATGCGGGTGAAATGCACTATATGAGACGATCGGCTCAGCGACGGTACGATAGTAGGCATGTGTTACCGTCAGCACGCAGCGTTATCGCTCTCGGTACGCTCTACAACGTCGATCGTCCGTACTCCACCGAGATCGACAACCCTAGTGAAGCACTCATCTCGCGTTACGCGTGGGGAAGCGATTACCATGCCGTGTTGGGTCGTCGGATGGAGGCATTGCTAGCCTGGATGCGCGAGACAAGCGACGCGCCGTTCGACGCGAGGGCATATGTCGATACGGGGCCTGTCCAAGAGCGTGTGTACGCGCAGCATGCGGGCCTTGGTTGGATAGGCAAGAATACTTGTCTCATCAATCCTGAGATTGGCTCGTGGCTCTTTCTGTCTGAGATTTTTTGTAGCCTTGCGCTCGAGGCCGATCCCCCAGGGTTTGATCAGTGCGGGACGTGCACCCTCTGTCTTGAGGCATGTCCCACGGATGCGTTTGTCGAACCGTGGGTGCTCGACTCGACGAGGTGTCTTTCGTATCTGACGATCGAACTAAAAGGGTCTATTCCAGAAGAGCACAGGCGGGCGATCGGCAACCACGTCTACGGTTGTGATATCTGTCAAGAGGTATGTCCGTGGAATACCCAGCCAGCCCTGACGACGGATCCGGACTGGGAACCAGAGCCGACGCTCGACCGGCCGCATCTAGTCGAGCTTTGGCGTCAGCCAGATGAGGCACTGCAACCAGTCTTGGACCGGAGCGGGATGTCGAGGGCTGGCTTACGTGGACTACGACGTAACGTTGCGGTAGCGCTCGGTAACAGTCACGCACCAGACGCCGCTTCGGCACTTGAGCAGACGCCTTCGGATGACTCTCGGTCCGATCCCCAGGTCAACGAGCACGTGAGATGGGCGCGCCGCACGCTTTCGTGCGACGCCGTTCCATGAGAAAATAGCTGTTGACTGACGAGGGACATATGACTAGAAGAGTTTATAACTCTCTTGCTCCATCGCTACTTGTGTCGATCCAACAGTTGGACGACCCAAACTTTCACCGTAGCGTGATTCTGCTATGTGAGCATGATGAGGAAGGCGCGTTCGGTCTCGTGCTCAATCGGCAGACTGATACTCCAGCCTCGGAAGTGAGCCGGCTGACTCCACCAGCCGATATCGAGAGCGGCCTACAGCTTTAGATCGGTGGACCGGTTGAGCCTGAGCGTGGTTGGATATTAATGGGGGCAGAACCTACTGACGTTGAGTCGGTTCGCGTCCATGATGGAGTATACCTTTCGACATCTCAAAGCCTTTTGCGTCGCTTGCTCGAGAAATCACCACCGCGTACCCGGCTGCTCACCGGGTACGCCGGTTGGGATGCTGGTCAACTTGAGGCCGAGCTTTCCGCTTCCGCTTGGCTCACATTAGAAATCGATCTCGATATCATTTTCGATACTGAAGTTACTGAGATGTGGGAGGCAGCTATTCGCCACTTGGGTGTTGACCCGGCGCGGTTGCAGATGGGCAGCGGCGCAGTGCACTAGGGCATAGAGTCGTTGCCCATCTGCAACCGCATTACAGTATCATCCTCTTAAAAGGAGGGATTATGGCAAAGAAAAAGGACGCACTGAAGAAGCAGTTGCTTGACGGCTTGAACGAGGACCTTAACCTTGAGCTCGAAGCCGTGTTGCGATACCTGTATCATTCGTCGGCGGCAACAGGTCTACTCGGGCACGAATTACGAGAAGAGCTGAAAGGAGATCTGCAAGGGGAGTTGGCGCACGCAGTTTTTCTAGCCGATAAGATCACGGCGCTTGGCGGCGAAATGAAGATCAACCCATCGATGCCGCAGAAGGTTCGTAACGCAAAGCAAATGATGCTGATCAACATTGCAGCTGAGCGTCAGGTGGTAGTTAACTACACGGCGCGGATCCAGCAGGCCGAGGCGTTCGGTGATAAGGGATTGGTTATTCGGCTGGAAGACATACTTGCCGAGGAGACTGACCACGCCGAGGAACTTGAGCGGTTAGGACGGTAAAAGGAAGGATCGCTACGGATCGTAGCGGAAGACTAGTCCGTTTTTCATCACGAACTTCACGCGCCTGACGGCGGTGATGTCCTCTAGGGGGTTACCGGTCACGGCTACCAGGTCGGCCGTGAATCCAGGGCTAATCGTTCCGATCTCGTCACCGAGACCGAGCGACTTAGCCGCTAGGGAGGTAGCCGATATGATCGCGTCCATCGGGTACTGCCCACCGCGCCGAACCATCTGTATGAACTCTTCGTAATTACGGCCGTGTGAGCCTGCGGTAGCGTCAGTACCGTAGATGATCTTCACGTTCGGGTTGGCGAGTGTACGTTCGAAAGTATCGAAGCCGATACGACGCGCGTCCTCCATCCTGGCGAAGCCCTCCTCTGTGTAGTTGCCGATGCCGAGGAAGTTCTCCTTGTGCTCTAGGTAGTTGTCGTAGATCAGGCCGACGTGCGGATCGAGATAGGTGCCATGTTCGGCGAAGAGTTCGATGATTTCATTGTCGTACCGATTACCGTGTTCAATCGTGGTGCATCCAGCGAGAATGGCCGAGCGAATAACATCCGTTCCATAGGCATGGACCGACGTGCGCAGCCCAAGGGCGAGTGCTTCACCGCAGGCGGCTTCGATCTGTTCGTCTGACAGCGCGCGACCGCCGCCGTCACGGATACTCTCAGATGCGAAGATCTTCACGACGTCTGAACCGTGGTCAGCTAGTTTCCGGATGAAGTCTCTGATCGCGTCTGTGTTTCCGATCTGTTTTGTGACAGGAAGTAGCGAGGTCAGGATACGTGGTCCTGGAATATCGCCACGGGCTATGAATTCGCGCAGGTCATGGTCGAGCGGACTTCCCAGGCTCTGGACGGTCGTGAAGCCAGCCATTAACGTCCGGTAGGCGTTCTCGACGGCGTAGAGCATCGACCGAGCCGGTGTCTCTTCCGTAGTTGACCGATGGGTCTTACCGTCGGGGTCAAAGTGCGCTGTCAGGTGGACATGTGTGTCGATCCACCCGGGCATTATGGTGAGCTCAGAGAGGTCGTAAGTAGCGGTGCCCCTCAGCCGATCCACCCTGATGATTCGGTTACCTTCGATGATGATCCTGACATTTGTTCGGGTTTCTCCAGTTCCGTCGATCATCAACCCGGCGCGAATGACGATCAGGCGATCTTGGGCCACAGCCATGACGGTGAGCGCGAGCACGACGACAAATATGGCTATGTTTCTCACGAGTCGTTCTGGTCCATCGCATCCACTGTACTCTGCACAGTGTATCCGCACTTATTACGCCTCTTGTAGATAGGTTTCTTCGCTTTTTGAGTTCCCTGCAATCGGTGCTTCTTCTCCAGCTGCGCCAGAGTGTTTATCCGCTGGTTGAGATACGCGCGTTCGTCCTGGAGGCGATGATAGTGCGTCACGCGGGCAGTCAAGAGTCGCCCGTCTGTGACGGCAGCCCGCACGGCACATCCCGGCTCAGTCCTGTGCTGGCAATTTCGAAACCGACATTCAGTTGCTAGTGTCTTGATGTCGTCGAAGGCGTCCTCGAGAGCGCGGTCAGTATCCCACGGGTGAAATTCACGCATACCAGGGGTGTCGATAATCAGGCCCCCCATCGGGCAGACGATCAGCTCTCGGTGCACTGTCGTGTGTCGGCCTCGACTGTCACTAAGCCGAACGGTCTGCGTTTTCTGGCGCTCTTCACCAAGCAGTCGGTTGATGATCGTCGACTTGCCCACGCCGGATGAACCCAACAGGGCAACGGTCTGACCGAAGCGCAAATACGGCAACAAGTTGTCGAGACCATGCCCTTCCACACAGCTTGTCTCGTGAACTGGTACAGTTTGTGCAATGGTTCGAATCGTGGCGATTCGATCGTCGAGCGAGTTAACGAGGTCTGACTTGTTCAAGACAATGACCGGCGTGGCACCGCTACCAGCGGCCGCCACGAGGTATCGCTCCACACGTCTCGGGTTGAAGTCGTCATCGAGACCAGAAACCAAGAACACGGTGTCTATGTTTGAGGCGATCACCTGCTGTTGGATTGAGTTCCCTGATGCCTTTCTAGAGAACTGGCTGCGACGCGGCAAGATGCTGCGGATCATTCCTTTCCGTTCAGTGCCGGTGATCTCGACAGCGACCCAGTCACCGACCGTCGGCAGCCCATCTGGACCCGACGCGTCATGCTTTAACTTGCCGGCTGTCTCGGCCAGCATCTCTTTCCGACCAGTGGTGACGCGATACAGATAATTGTGCTCAACGCTTACCCGGGCGGGTGTTAGTTTTGGATTCTCCAGCGCGTCGAAGGCATGGGCGAAGAAGGAATCCCAGCCCAGACGTTCCAGGTCAGTTGGCTCTTCACTCATTACAGGGGAAGCGGCACGGTCAGCCCATTCCTAAGGAGTAGACAGATACGTCGGCACCGATGCTGTGTAGATAAAGTCGCCGAATTCCGAGGCGTCGTTGTTCGCCGCGTTGGCGGCCACATGCATGGTGATTGGCGAATTTTCTGTGTCCGGTGGGTGCCATTCGACCGTCCAAGAGGTCATACCGTTACCGGTGAGTTCAGTTCCCAGTTTAGCGTGTTGTGCGTAGACGACCGCATCCGGTCCTTCGATGACCTGCACACGCCCATCCAGAGCCCAAAGGGTACCCGCTTGCCGTCCCGCGTGGTCGCCGTCGGTCACACGAGCTGAGAGCTGGAACCCTCCCCGGACCATATCAGGTCGCACCAGTGTCACGGTGATACGGTAGGTCGCTGACGGATCAAACACGTCAGGTAGGCCGGTGAGTGCGAGTGAGCCCCCGGGCGCGTCGAGGTCGTTGTCGAAGTGGCACAAGTGGCAGCTATCGCCGCCGAAACTACCTGTGTGGGCGAGAGGTGGACCTTCGAGATAAACCGCCTCCAGTAAGGAAGTGATGGACAACAGGGTCACCAAGCCGCCGGCACCAAGGATAACGTGCCAGCGGTCTGGTCCCATACTACGGGACGCGTGCCCGACCGATGTTATTGGTGTCGGTTCCAAACCAGATCTCACGCGTCGGCGGATGATAGTACATGTGACGCACGGTTCCACCGCCACTCGCGATCTCAGTAATCCCGAAGAACTCCTCTATGGCCGGGTCGAATCCTACTAACCGATTTGGGCTGAGACCAGATTCCACGAAATAGAGTCGGTCCTGGTCGTCGACGGCCATTCCGTAGGGGCGAGCCTCATTGCCGCCCGGGACACTCCATTCCTCGACCTCTCCTGTTGTCGGATCGAGTTGGCCGATGTAGCCCCCTGCGTAGTCGACGTACCAGAGCTGACCATTTGATGTCACTTGGAGCCGGCGTGGTCGTGCCTTCGCTCTGGGCAGTTCAAACTCCTTGAGTTCTAGCGTCTCGGGGTCGACGGTTGCAAGCTTGTTCGTGCCGAACTCACAGAACCAGGCGCGGTTGTTCGCGTCGACCACAATGCCGTAGGGTCGCCTACTTTGCCCCTCGATGGAGATGAGTTCAACAGACCCGGTCTTTGTCCCAAGCTTGCCTACGAAGCTACCGCCCTGAACGGAGAACCAGATATCACCGTTACCGTCGAATACTAGAGTATGAGGATCTCTGGCTTCTGGGTTGGGCATCATGTGCTTCTCGATCTCTCCTGTCACCGGGTCAAGTCGGCCGATGTGCATGGCCCGGTTGCCTGCGTACCACACGAACCCGTCGTCATCGACGATTAGATTATGTGGACCAGTCCCCGGGTCCAGCTCGTACCGCTTGAAGTTACCTGTCGTTGGGTCGAGGTAGGCAAGATAATCACCCCTCTGACCGACGAACCAAACACGTCCCTGGCCGTCAACATAAGGGTCTCGCGGCCGCGTGTCCTCCCAGGGGACGAGCCACTCAGTAACATCCAAATCATCGGCCGAGGCCGAAACGGCAACGAGTGTTACGAAACACCCAAAGGTGAAGCTCAACGCTACCAACAGCGGGACACTTTGCCTCATTGTGCACCTCAAGTGAACAACTGGTTCAACATCATGTCGCGTATAGCTTTTAATGCCATAGGTGCCTGACCCTCGTAATGCGCCACCCTGACGTTACCCGAGGCCAAGTCCGGTATGCCTCATGGCGTTCGCACACAGGCTGAACATCATCGTCAAATGAACTGGGTGAGGGAGACGTTCACCGTCCTGGCCAGCGAAGCCGTGGTGCGCCATTGGATGAGGATGGGACTTTGGTAGATGCCTTCGACGATTGCGGTATGCCTGTGAGGATTCTCGTCGGAGACCAGGAGATCGATGGAGCGCTTTACACCGAATAAGCGCTCGGCTGGCACCGTGAGTGCCCGCGCAACCCACTGCTCGATGCGAAAGGTAGGAAGGCTAAGGACGTCCACTAGTTGATTTAGAGCCTGCACTAAATCGTACCTGGCGTACGCACGCGCCTTCTGCGGCACGGCGCTTGGATCGTTCCAGACGTGGCGTGCTTTTTCGGCCGCAAAGCGAAACGGTTCGCGAAGCACGTCTGTCAGATCATGGCGCATGAGCAGCGTCTCATACTCGTTGACCGTGAGACACGCGTTCTGCTCGTCAGGCGCAAGCTCCATCTTTAAGCGTCCCTTCCCGGTAGCGTGACGGGCGATGAAATTTCCAAGTTGCTCGTGTAGGCCATACCTTGGATCCTTAAGGCTGACGGCTTCGATCGGATGTGTAGAAACCGGCACATGCAAGCTGGTGCGCGCCACCTCGATTTCGTTGTTGTAACTTACCAGCACGGTGGTGCGATTTCTCGGAGTGTCGGCGAACATGCCGTCGAGATCAACAAAGTAGACGGGATCCGGCCGCACCTGATATGAGACACAAGCGCGAAGCCCGCCAAGGATGAACATGAGATGTGAATCGCCATTCAACGGTTCGCGCAGACGCTGTTCGACTGTGAGCTCCGTGCGTTCACGGAGCAGGTCGTGACGGTAGCCACCTCGCTCAGGGAAAAGGGCTCGGTACACGTCGAGATATGAGGTGATAGCCGTCCGTCCACCAAAGAGTTGTGTTTGCAGGCTCTGCGGCAGGTACCCGGCGGTCGTGTGGAGCGAACTATAAAAGCAGTGCCTGTAGTGGTCGAACTCGTCACCGATCACGGCCATGGCTCGGTCTCGGACGTTGGTAAACGCAAGTCGTGCCTGGGGTTTGATGTCGAGTGACAACTGAAGCGGTGCCATTTGCAATATGCGGTCGGTCGAAGAGCTAAGTAACGCTGGCCACGTTCAGAGTTTGATTAGGGTATCACGTTACTAACCTTGGTAGATCGCTGATCATCGATATCTCGCCAGAATCACCCAGTGTACAGCTGACTTCCGACCATGACATAGAACCCGACAAGAGGCAGTTCTCCGACCACAACGCCGAGCACGAACTTGTCGAACCGAATCTTGAGCGTTCCAGCGACGTAGCAGATGAGATCAGTAGGTACAAATGGGAATGCCGACCAAGCGACAACAATCAAAAAACCTCGGCTCCGCAACTGATTCTCAAGCCAGCGCACGCGGTTGGCATGGTGGCGCTCGAAGAGCTCACCAAGGCCCAGGAACTCGAAGAAGAAGTAGATGAGGACCGACGAGATAACGATACCTATCAGCGAGCTCGCCAGAACAAACCACGGCCGGTCGGGGAATAGCAATGTTCCGGCCACGACTAAGATGGTACTCGGTAGAAACGTGAAGGCTCGCATGAGGCTAACCGCGACGTATCCAGCCGATGCGTACTGTCCGGATTGGCGCAACCTTTCGACGAGCGTCTCTGGTCTGAGCAGTGCTGGATTGATCAGGTACAGTGTTCCAACACCGAGGCTGAACAAGATCCACACGCCAAACGTGATGTGACGGATTCTTGGTACCATGCGAAGCTAGGGATCTTTTTGCACGGGCAGTCAGTGATCAAACGACTTAGGATCAATCTGCACGCAAGATTATCTCTTGTTTGATCTGTGTGGCTCGTTGGTTGGGAAGAATCTCGTCAGTATCCCAGAGCAGCGGCGTCTCGGTGGTGGTCTCTGGTCTGTCTGGATGATCCGTGTCGCTGAAATTGTGCACCGTAACACCTAGTAGCCGAACGGGTTGGATGCCGGTGTTCGTACGCGCGAGGAGCTCGACGGCCCGAGCGGCGATCACGGCGACATTGCGCGTAGGAGGAGCGGAGGTCTGGCTTCTAGTGATCGTTGTGAAATCTGCGTATCGAACCTTAATAGTGACCGTACGCGCGTAAAGGGACTTTCGTTCTAACCAGTTCACCACGCGTCTGGCCATCCGGTCGATCTCTTCACGGATTGACTCTAAATCGATGAGATCCTTGGCATAGGTGTGCTCAGAGCTGCACGACTTAGTGGCATGGTGTACCACTACTGGTCGATCGTCATGACCATAAGCAAGACGCCGGAGCCACTCCGCCTGCTTCCCGACGAGTTTCCTAAGCACAGCGTCGTCAACTGCCCGAACGTCGACGAGCTGGCGGATCCCATGCGAACGAAGTTTCCGAGCCGTCACTGGACCGACACCCCACAGAGCGTCGACCGGTAGCTTGTGCAGGAAGGCTTCGATTCGTTCATGTGGCACGACGGTCAGGCCATCAGGCTTCCGCCATGCGGACGCGATTTTTGCTAGGAACTTGTTTGGCGCCACGCCGGCCGAGGCGGTAAGCCCTGTGGCCTGCTGGATCTGACATTTGAGACGTTTGGCAATGGGGGTGGCCAGGGTTTCGCGCCAAAAGTTCTCAGTCACATCAAGATACGCTTCGTCAAGTGATAGCGGTTCGACGAGTGGCGTGACCGAACGACATAGCTCAAACACCTGACCGGACACCGAGCGGTATTTCTTGAAGTTGGGTCGTACTATAATTAGCGAGGGACAGAGTCGAACTGCTTGGGCCATCGATAAGGCCGAGTGAACCCCAAACGCGCGGGCTTCGTAACTAGCAGCCGCAACGACGCCTCGGTCTTCTGGACGTTTCCCAACGGCAACTGGTTGACCACGAAGCTCTGTGTTGTCACGCTGTTCAACTGCGGCGTAGAAAGCATCCATATCAATGTGGATGATCCGTCGCAATGGTGAAACCATGGCGAAAGTCTACTACACTGCTTACTGGTCGTTTTTGGAATGTCCTCGCTCCCTTGTCGTCGAAGATGTCTGAGCAGAAGAAGCGTCTGACCGCCGGTGCTTGGCAAGAGGCGCGAGCGCTAGTGTTGAAGCACAGGTCTCGTATAGTGCTCGGACTGGCAATGATGCTAGTGAGCCGTCTTACGGGGCTCGTGCTACCGGCGATGTCACGTTATATCATCGACGACGTGATTCCGAGTGGCCAAGTTGACCTGCTGATTTTGCTTGCTGGTGTCGGTTTCGGTGCAACTATCGTCCAGTCAGCGACGGCGTTCGGGTTGTCGCAGGTCATCGGCGTGTCGGCACAACGTGCCATCACCGACATGCGAAAGAAGGTCATGGCGCACGTCACTCGCTTGCCGATTAGCTACTACGACTCGACCCAAACGGGTATTCTCATCTCTCGCATCATGACCGACGCTGAAGGAATTCGGAATCTGGTCGGCACGGGTCTTGTGCAACTAACCGGGGGCATCCTCACCGCTACCCTCGCGCTCGGCGTGCTCTTCTACCTAAATTGGCAGCTCACCAGTATCACCTTAATCGTCTTGGTCGTGTTTGGACTCTTGATGTCCTTCGCGTTCTCGCGTCTTCGCCCGATCTTCAGAGAACGCGGCAGGATCAATGCCGAAGTGACCGGCCGTCTTTCGGAGACTTTAGGCGGCATTCGTATCGTCAAAGCGTATACGGTGGAGAAAAGGGAGCAGCTTATTTTTACCAAGGGGGTGCACCGGTTGTTTCGAAACGTGGCCAAGGCGGTAACCGGGGTCTCTGCGGTATCTGCCGGGGCAAGTCTGATCATGGGGACTATTGGGGCCCTGATGATTGTGTTGGGTGGTCGTGCACTCATGACTGAGACTTGGACTCAAGGCGCACTGGTGCAATACATCATCTTCACCGGTTTGGTCATCGCTCCGGTCATCCAAATCTCCTCAATCGGCACGCAGATCACCGAGGCATTTGCCGGCCTCGACCGCATCCGCGAGATTCGGAGCATGGTCACAGAGGACGAGCAAGACGCCGCGCTTGAACCATTGAGTGGTCTCGACGGTGAGATCAAACTCCAGGATGTTTGGTTCGAGTACAAAACAGACGCGCCCGTGCTCAAAGGGGTTTCTCTTGTTGCGTCGCCTGGCACGACGACCGCACTGGTTGGCTCTAGCGGTTCTGGTAAGAGCACCCTGATTAGTCTCGTGATGGCTTTTAATAGACCACAATCCGGGTGTCTACTACTCGACGGGCGTGACCTACAGTCAATTCGTCTCCAAGATTATCGGGCCCATCTCGGCGTCGTGCTGCAGGATAACTTTCTCTTTGATGGTACCTTGGCGGATAATCTGAGGTTCTCGAAACCGAACGCTACCGATGATGAAATTCGAGAAGTGAGCCAGATTGCCCACTGCGATGAATTCATCGAGGCGTTTCCAGATAGTTACAAGACCGTAGTGGGTGAGCGAGGAGTCAAGCTGTCTGGCGGGCAGCGCCAGCGTATCGCGATCGCTCGGGCGATTTTGGCTGACCCGAAAGTGTTAATCCTTGATGAGGCTACGTCCAGCCTTGATAGCGAGAGCGAGGAGATGATTCAGGACGGATTACAGGCGCTACGTCGTGGACGGACCACGTTTGTTATCGCCCACCGGCTATCGACGATCCAAAGCGCGGATCAGATCCTGGTGCTCGAGGGGGGGGAAATCATTGAGAGGGGGAACCATGCCGAGCTCCTTTCCCTGGGCGGTCGCTATAGACAACTGTATGACAAGCAATATCGTCTAGAGCGAAATCGATTCATTAACCCAGGCGAGGATTTCACGCCAGATTTACCGACACCCGCATTCCCTGCACCCGGCACTAGAAGCTCAGACGTCCTCTAGCAGCCTGTAGTCAAGTCTTGACACCTCGGTTAACGTTTGTGATTTTCACGACAGGCTGTTAGCCGGCCTGGTGCGATTAGGCGATCGAATGGTAGTGTGGTGATAGAACAGACAGGTCCAGCACTGTGAACGAGAGTACATGGTCACGACGCGGTGTCCTGGCGGTTGCCGTTGGAGTAGTCGTCCTATGCGGACTCGACCCACTAGCGGCACGTAGGCAGGGGACCGGGACGATTCATGGGATCGTTACGGTTGACCTCCTGCCGGAGAAGAAGATGCTTACGGTCACTGCGGATCAGGAAATCTGTGGCGACGAGGTGGAGGATAGGGCGATGGTCGTCGATCCGTCTGGTGGGGTCGCTAACGCTATTATTATCGTGCCAAGTTTGCCATGGCTAACAGATCCGCCCGCGCCGATTATCACCAATAAGAGTTGCTACTTCGAGCCGCGTGTGCAGGTTGCGAAGACCAGAAGCCAGGTTGAGCTCAGGAGCGAAGACGACACGCTTCATACGACCCACGCGTACGACGACAGACAGCGTACGTTGTTCAATATCGCAATCCCAGCGCCTGGAATCAATGTGAAACGCCGGCTTCAGCGGCCCGGTCCGGTCCGGGTCGAGTGTGACTCACACGGCTGGATGCGAGGGTGGGTCTACGTCACTGGTGATGTCGGCGTTGTGACGAGCTCAGACGGTCGATTCGAGCTGACCGGAATTCCAACCGGCACCTACGAACTGACCGTCTGGCACGAGCGTTATGAGGGATCATCACAGAAAGTTACGGTTACCTCAGGCGGGACGACCGAGGCCAATTTTGTTTTGGAGTAGGTTAGCCAGCACGTTCAGGTTTCCAGCGAAGCCCGACGTTCAAGATCCGCTGCAGTAGATCCTCATACGGTAATCCAGCGCGCTCCGCTGATTCTGCGAAGTCCTCACCGAACGCTAGTTGGGGGTTGGCGTTTGCTTCTAGCACGTAAAATCTTCCGTTTGGTTCGAGTCTGAGGTCCATCCGCGCGTAGCCACTCATTTCCAGCGTTCGAAACACGCGCTTAGCGACCCGTTGTATCTGTTCGGTCAGGTCTTCAGGTAGGTTCTTGGCGACACTGGTCTTAATTCCATGTCGTTTCTGATACTTTACACTCCACTTGACCCGGTCGGTGGCGATTCGGTGGACACTTTCTGGCATCTTACTGAATTGCATCTCCCAGACAGGAAAAACCTGTAGACGTTTGTTCCCAATGACGCCGACATAGAGCTCTCGCCCGTCGATGAACCGCTCTAGAATTGCGTCGGTACCGACTGAATCGTGGATGAACTGTACCCGATCGCGTAACCTCGTCTCGTCTTCGACCACCGACGCTTGGGAGATGCCAATGGATGCTTCCTGAGTGAGCGATTTGACGATCACCGGAAATCTGAGACGGTGTGGAAGTCTAATCGTACGCCCTCTGTGAATCACGGCGAACTCTGGTGCCTGAATCCGGTGATAAGCCAGGAGTTTCTTCGACAATGCCTTGTCACGCGAGAGCACCATCCCGCGCGGATTACAGCCGGTGTAGGGCAATCGAAGAAGCTCCAGGTAACTGACAACATTCATATCGAAGGCGCCAACTTCGTGGAACGCTTCCATCAGGTTGAACGCGATGTGTGGCTTGAAGTCCTCGACGGTCTTCCGGATTACACCGAGGTCGTCCTTGACTCCGAGCACGTGGAGGTCGTGTCCCATATCGGTGAGCGTGCTGGTTACATCGAACTCAGTTTTCCACTCGACCGTCGCAAGATCGAGCCCGGACAGATGATTTGGTGGAACCAGGTAGTCGTGCATCAAGGCCAGCACGCGAAGTTTTTTCATAGCGCTACCCTATGTCGACCGCCGTGTAGATAGTTCATCGCTTGCACGGTCAGCAAAACGATGAAGTCGATTTTGGCCTGCTCCTCTGAACCTCTCAGCCGTAGATTTAGTTCCTCGCAGCGAATGATCATGTCTTCGAGTACTCGGTCAATCGTGTACTGATAGGTTGCGGTCCAGTTTCCCACGAGGCGCCTAATCTCGCGCCTGTTCCGCGTCAAGAATCTAGAAGCCGGCATGTTCTCTCGGAACTCCTGCGCGTCTGAGAATAGCTGGCAAAGGTCACGGTCGTAAAAATTCTGATAGTCGAGGCCGTAGTGTTTTCGTTTTCGCTGGTAGTGCTGACCGAGTGTTTTCTTGAGGCTTGATATCGGATCGACTACGCGTCGGCTAGTTTCAACCGGCTCTCACTTGGTTATGTTGCGCATCAGCTTATCCATGTATTCGAGCTTTTTCAGGGCGATTGGCCAGTCGGCGTACCGCTTACGCCACATCGAGTGAGGGGTCAACCAGACAGCAAATGTTTCCGCGAAGTCCTCGTCCGGGTGGCTTTGCGCATACCAAGGGTCGAGATGGATTACGAAGCTCTTACTATATGGTTTCGGCGTGTAGTGCTCGGGATACTCCATCGAGGACTTACCGAATAGTTTCTGCCGATGGCGTTTCCGTTGCAGCTGATAAGCGTGGTCGATCGCGTGCCCAGCCTCGTGCCGCAGGATCCGCATGCACCATGCTTTGGTTCCCCCTTCCACTTCGAGCATCTGATTCATTTCGAGCCGAGCCAGCCGAGGATGCGCGAGATAGAAAGGAATCGCCACACCGGGTACGCCGTTTGGTGTGAACCATTCATCGGATAACCAGAAGTGGATACGGAGACGGATACCGCAAGTGTTGAGCTCGTTATGTAGCTCTACGATGTAGCGTTTGAGTTGAGAGCCCCCGATCGTAATGCCGAGGTCACAGATCCGAACGTCGAGGAGCTTGTCGTCATCCCAATGGGCCCAAGCTGGTTTCTTTTTGTGGCGTTTTAAGGGTGAAATGGAAGTCATAAGAGACGTGTCTGACATCGAACACGGACATTATAGGAGCTAACTAGCTACTAGGAGCTGTAGACCAACACTGTGGTAGGCTTGCCGCTTCTTAGCCATGGGACCACAGTTCGTCTACACGATGAAGGGGTTGGAGAAGACCTATCCACCCCGCCACACTGTTCTCCAGGACATTTGGTTATCGTTTCTACCCGGCGCGAAGATCGGTGTGCTCGGCCTCAACGGTTCTGGAAAAAGCACACTCCTACGGATCATGGTGGGGGAAATCACCGAGTTTACCGGTGAGGCGTTTCCGACCAAGGGCGTTACCGTAGGTTACCTTCCGCAGGAGCCACAGCTTGATCCAGCCAAGACAGTAGCCGGTAACGTTCAGGAGGGGGTGGCCGACATCCGCGCATTGCTAAAGCGATATGACGAGATCAACAGCTCACTGTCTTTTGGGCTCGTCTCGCCTGAGATGGACGAAGCGCTTGAGGAGCAGGGCCGGCTGCAAGATCAGATCGAGGCGGTTGGAGCTTGGGATCTCGATTCTCGTGTGGAGATGGCGATGGATGCACTCCGGTTGCCTCCCAACACCGCAGACGTGTCGACACTGTCCGGAGGCGAGCGGCGGCGCGTGGTGCTCTGTCGGCTACTGTTGCAATCGCCAGACCTGCTGCTTCTCGACGAGCCTACCAACCATCTAGACGCTGAAACTGTTGCCTGGCTGGAGCGATTCCTTGCGGACTATAAGGGTACCGTGGTTGCCGTTACCCACGACCGGTACTTTCTCGACAACGTCGCGGGTTGGATTCTCGAGCTTGACCGGGGCGCAGGTATTCCGTGGGAAGGGAATTACTCCTCGTGGCTCGAACAGAAGCAGCGACGTCTCGAGGTAGACGCCAAGCACGAAGCGAAACGCCAACGGACACTCAAGCGTGAGTTGGAGTGGATCCAAATGTCGCCACGCGCACGCCAAGCCAAAGGAAAGGCCAGACTAAACGCTTACGAGCGACTTCTCACAGAGGACTCGACAAAGAAGATCGAATCAGTTGAGATCTACATTCCACCAGGTCCGCGCCTCGGTGATGTTGTGGTCGAGGCACAGGACCTCCGCAAGGGATATGGCGACCGCGTGCTGTTCGATGGCCTGTCATTTTCGTTGCCGCCTGCCGGGATTGTTGGTGTGATCGGATCCAATGGTTCCGGTAAGACAACCTTGTTGCGTTTGCTAACGGGCGACGAGAAACCGGATGGTGGTACTCTGCGGGTCGGCGACACGGTCAAGTTGGGATATGTCGATCAAAGCCGGGATGCTTTGGAACCAGAGAAGAACGTCTGGGAGGAGATTTCAGGCGGGGACGACGAAGTAACACTCGGGCAACGGACGGTTGCATCTCGTGCCTACGTGTCGTGGTTCAACTTCAAGGGGCGGGATCAACAGCGGAGTGTCGGAACGCTCTCCGGCGGAGAACGCAACCGGGTGCACTTGGCGAAGTTGCTCAAGAGGGAAGCGAATCTCCTGCTTCTCGATGAGCCAACCAACGACCTGGATGTTGATACGCTGCGTGCACTTGAGGATGCGCTCGTCGAGTTTGCTGGCTGCGTCGTGGTCGTCAGCCATGACCGCTGGTTCCTGGACCGTATCGCGACCCACATCCTCGCCTTCGAGGGTGATAGCCGAGTTGTCTGGTTTGCTGGCAATTACGCAGACTATGAGGTGGATCGGAGGCGCCGCCTGGGTTCGCAGGCTGATCGTCCGCACCGAATCAAGTTTCGAAAACTTACGAGAACCTAAGCCTCATTTGCCAGAACCAAACTCACTTCTCGGTGGTTTAGTCCTTCGTCGTCGGCACCGACTCGTTGATGAGCCAATGGACGAACCAACTCCGCAATCGTTCCAGGCGATCAACCAGCAGCCACGGTTCTCCAGTGCGTGACAGCCCGTGTGATGAGCGCGGATAGCGTACCAACTCGACCGGCACCCTCCGCCGTTTAAGTGCCATGAACCACTGCTCGCCGTCGGTAATAGGCGTTCGGTAGTCGTTTTCGCTGTGGATGATCAGCGTTGGAGCAGTCACGTTCTCTACATACGAGATTGGTGACAGTCGTCGATAGAGCTTTCGCTCCTCCCAGGGAGTTCCGTCGAACTCGTGCTCGGTGAGCCTCTGTGCGTCGGAGCTACCATACCAGCTCTCCCAATTGACGATCGACCGACTGGTCACGGCGGCCGCGAAACGATTGGTCGTCGCAGTCAGCCAATTCGTCATGAATCCGCCATAGCTGCCACCAGAAACGCCGATGCGATTTGGATCGATATCTTGGTAGGCTTCCAACGCGGCGTCGATGCCGGCCAGGTAGTCCTCAGAGTCCATTTCACCCCACTTTCCCAATGTGGAGTACGTGAACGCTCGGCCGTACCCGGACGACCCGCGCGGATTAGCATAGAGGACGAAGAATCCAGACGCTGACAGCACATGGAACGTGCGGAAGAATGCGTTGCCGTACGCACCATGCGGGCCACCGTGGATCTTTAAGATCATTGGGTACGAGCGGCCCGGTTGATAGCCAACTGGCTTAACGAGCCACCCTTCGATCTCAGTACCGTCGGCGACCGTCCAGATGAGTCGCTCGGCTGGTTGCAACGCCACATCGGCGAGCCAAATATCGTTAAACGATGTCACCCTCTGCTGCAGACTACCGTCGCTACGGTTCGTGTACACCTCGGCTGGCGTGATCGTGTCGGTCACGGTATATGCCATCACTTGGCCGTCTCTTGATGTTGAGACCGAATCGATTTGACGATCGCCGCTGGTTACTTGACGGATCAGCTCGCCTCGCAACGTAACTTCAAGAAGGTGCCGGTTGCCACTAATTTCGGATGTGAAGCGGAGGGCGCTTCCGTCCGGCGTCCAGTGTGGTGTGCTCGGGACGAAGTCCCAGTCGCGCGTCAACGTACGCGCTGGACCGGCGAAGGTACCATTAGGCCGTATATCGACCACCTTGAGATCGATTTCGGCACCGCGCGCCTGCTGATAGAGATAGGCGAGCTGTTCACCGCTTGGTGCAACGGTGGCCGCGAACTCAGAACCTGGATTTGATGTGAGCTTTCGCGGTTCGCCTCCCTTACGCGTGATCGCGTAGATGTCGCGTGTTTGCTCTCGGCTGTACTCGTCGTCTTCGGCTTCATTGCCAACGAAGAAGATCCATTCTGCGTTGGGCGACCAGACGGGTGTGTCGACGTCAAACGCCGTGGTGGTCAGTTGAGTAGGTTCACCTCCCTCGGCGGCCACAACAAAGAGCTGCTGTTTCTTGTTGATTAGGGGGTGGGGGCGAAGCTCGAGGTCCCCATCGCTCTTGTACCGCATCACCGTGATGACGCGGCCATCGAACCGCTTCGCATCAAGGGTATTGGTGACTGCGTTTGGCGCAATCCAGCCCCGTCGCTCGTCTTTGGCTTCGACGTTCTCATCAGCAGTTTGCCTCGTGAACACGATCCACTCGCCATCTGGCGACCAGATGGGTGCTCCGGTTACTCCTTTGATGTGGTAAGCCTCACCGCCGGGCGCGGTCACGCGCGCAAACCAGATCTCGTTATCATCGTTGCCACGACGAGATCGAAAGCTCAGTACTCGTCCGTCTGGTGCCCAGGTAGGATCGGAGGATTCAACGGTCGGGTCGCTGAAGCGAGATGGTTCACCGCTCGGCCGACCGGCTCTAAGTTGTTGCAGCCATACTTCGCGATGACGCCGATTGTGTTCCTCATCGACCGTGGTGACGGTGAGAGCTATTAGGTCGCCGCCAGGGGATATAGTTACCTGACTAACGTCAATTTCTTGAAAAAAGTCAGTAGGTTCCAATCCGTTGATCTGCGCGAAAGTTGGTGGTGACTGCAGCAGTACCACTGTCGCTGAAATCGTCGTTACGAGAATTGCCACACGACACATAACGTTCCTCCTGACCGCTATCTAAATGTGTGTCCGCAGTGTAGTGTCCTGTCTCGAGGTTCAGCAACATGCCCATCAAGCTTGGTCAACGCGAGGCGTTCCTAAAGCTACGTGGTTCTGCTGAACAAAACGTCCGCCGCGTTTGGGTGGCATCAAGTCCTCGAGGTTGATACCGAGACCGAACGACCTACCCGGTGAACGGGTTTGTCGTATTTCCGACCGAATCTGCTGGTTTCCTCTTCGCGTTCGATGACTCGTCTCCACGCCATTGGTGTTCCCCTTGGTGCGACCTTTATTATCGGCCAAGCTCACTGAACTCTTTGGGGTATTCTAGGAACAATGCATCCACAACTTAGGATAGCGGTGGCGCTCCTCCTTTCGTTTACTGTTTCGATGTTCGGTGCCAGCACACAGCCGGTCATTGCTAAACATGGGATGGTTGTGTCGCAGGAGCCGCTGGCGACGGCGGTTGGCGTGGAGGTCCTTCGCGAAGGAGGCTCGGCTGTCGATGCGGCGGTTGCTACAGCGTTGGCTCTCGCCGTTACGCATCCGACCGCAGGAAATATCGGTGGCGGGGGGTTCATGGTCTACAGGCCAGTGTCTGGCCAGCCGGTCGCGTACGATTTTCGCGAGACAGCACCTGCTGGTGCATCAGCGGAGATGTTTCTGGTAAGAGGCGAATATGATTTCGAGCGGCATCACAACAGTCACATAGCGGTCGGCGTACCTGGGACGGTCGAGGGGCTCCATCTAGCCTGGTCTGAGAAGGGCACGCTTCCGTGGCGACGGGTGGTTCAACCAGCGATCAACCTCGCGCGTGACGGCTTCGTCCTTTCCCACGGACTGGCGTCGTCGCTTGCTGACGTGCTCCCGCGGATGGTTCAATATCCTGCATCGATCGCTCAATTTTCTAACAACGGCGAGCCCTACGAGGCTGGTGCCCTCTTTTTACAGCCTGACCTTGCGCGCACCCTTGAAAGGATCGCAGAGCAAGGGCCAGAGGGGTTCTACAGGGGAGAGACCGCCGGGTTGATCGAAGCCGAGATGCTGGCCAATGGCGGGCTCATCACCATAGACGATCTAGCATCGTACAAGGCACAAGTAAGGCAGCCGATTCTCGGAAGGTATCGCGGCTACGACGTTATCTCGATGCCGCCGATTAGCTCGGGTGGTGCCGCACTCGTCCAGATGCTGAACATTCTTGAAGGGTACGACCTTAGAGCCTCCGGTCACGGCTCGGCACAGACGATTCACTTAATCGTTGAGGCAATGCGGCGTGCGTACGCCGACCGCGCGCGCTACCTTGGAGATCCTGAGTTCAATCCGACGATGCCGATCGGGCGTCTGATTTCAAAATCGTACGCGGCTCAGCTCCGTCGATCGATTCTTGTCTCACAAGCCTCGCGCTCGTCGTCAGATTCCTTCGAGTGGCCGGTCGAGCGGGAAGAAACAACCCATCTTTCAGTGGTTGACGCCGAGCGGAACGCCGTCTCTATGACATATACGCTCGAACAAGGCTACGGTTCAAAGATCGTCGTGGCTGGTGGTGGATTTCTGCTCAACAACGAGATGGGGGATTTTAATGCCGGACCAGGTTTGACGGACGAACGTGGACTCATCGGCACTTTGCCGAATCTGGCCGAGCCTGGTAAGCGGATGCTGTCGAGCATGACGCCAACGATCGTTACAAAAGACGGCCAGTTATTCATGATTACCGGAAGCCCAGGCGGCCGGACCATCATCAACACCGTACTCCACACAATTGTTAACGTCATTGATTTTGAGATGAACATACAGGAAGCGGTCGATGCCCCGCGCTTTCATCATCAGTGGCTACCGGATCGCATCACCTACGAGCGCTACGGTCTCTCGCCTGACACCATTGCATTGCTCGAACGTCGTGGACATACGCTAGAGCAGCGAGGCAGACAAGGGGTCGCGCAGGCTATTCTCTACCAAGTTGAAGATGACGTGTTGGCGGGCGCAGCTGACCGACGATGGGTTGGTAGTTCGGCGGCAGGATACTAAGGAAGGAAGGAGGTAGAAGGTGGAAAGAAAACGAAAACTGATGTAGTCCTAGAACAACAAAGCCCATAATTCCTTATGTTTTCAACCTCCTAATTTTAGTTATTTCCGTAGATCCGCTGGTAGGCGGCGTAGTTGGTCAGTACTGCGCGCACGAACCGTCGCGTCTCCGAATAGGGGATAGTATCGATGAAGAAGTCGGTTGGAAGATCGCGCGCTGAACGCCACCAGATGGACACTCGAGCCTCGCCAGCGTTGTAAGAAGCAATAACTGGCGGCATTGCCCCGTCGAACATTTCCAACAGGTTGCCATTTAAACGAGCGGCAATCGCCGTATTGATTGCCGGGTCGGTCAGCGCTACTTCGTCGATCGCGTTTCCATTGACGATTTCTGACACTCCAGCGCTTTCGGCAAGAGCTATGGCCGTGTAGGGCATGATTTGCAGGAGGCCGATTGCCCCAACGGAGGAGCGTGCATCCGGGTCAAACCTCGACTCTTGACGCATCAATGACACGAGTAGGGTGGGATCGACTTCATGTCGTCTGGCCGATTTCGTCACCGCCTCCCAGAAAGGTCTCGGGTAAACCATCTTCCAGAAATCCTCTGGTAGGTTGGTCGCTAGCCGTTGCATGAATGCGCCGAAATGATTGACTAGAATTCTCGACACATGCGCGTAGTCACCAGCCGCTGTAGAAGCTCGAGCGCTCAGCAGCGCCAGTCCTCGGTCCCGGCGCTGACGGTCGAGCAAGCGGCGGAGATACCAAGCGGCATCTTCGATGAGTCCGGCACGAGCCAGTATCATCGCTGCCTTGTACTCCGCACTTTCCTGTGAAGCACGGCTGACCTTGAGGGTCGGGAAGTCGAGCAAGCGGCCCATCCCTCCGTTCTCTCGTCCGTTCGTGAGCTCAGATAGCCGCTTTCTCGCCTGTAGACCGTAGTAATGGTACGGAAAGTGCTTCACGATTGAACGGAAGGACCGCATTGCCGCTTGGGTCGCCTTTGTCCGAGTCTCCACTACACCTAGCCAATAGAGCCCTGCGGGAGCGAGATCGCCACTCGGTCGCCTGTTGATCAGACCCCGGAGGTTTATCTGGGCTCGCTCATATTGTCCGTCGCGAAGCGCCGCGACCCCGGCTCGCCACAGAATATCGCGTTGATCGTCGGCCGACTGGACGGTTCGAAATAGCTCGCGGTAGAGGTCGAGCCCGTCGCCCACGTCGCCGATAGCCACCAGGTACGCAGCTAGCAGCGATGCTGCGCTTTGGCGTTCACGTGCGGTCGCACCTCGCACCCGGCCTTGCCAGAGGTCGAGTCCGGTTTGTCTCGCGCGTTCGGTATCGCCCATCCGGACAGCTAGGCGGAAGTCTGTCAAACGGACGCTTGAGAACAACACGCTGGCCGCGAACGTTTCATAGAAGCGCGCGGCAGCCGCTACAGCTTCAGTATTCGCCCGTTGCGCGTAGAGGGTCGCGATCCGTTCAGCTTCAATTCGATCGGGTGTGCTTGTCGACGGATGGGTAATACGCCACTCTTCGATCAACGCCAGCGCCGCTTTGTGGCTGGATGCGTTGCGTAGACGTCGAACGAGTGTTCGATACTCAGATTCACTAAAGGGCTTCGGACCGTGTCCGATTATCTTCGCCAGACGACGCTCTTCGGTGTCCGCTCGCGCAAACGTTTTAGTACGCCAGTGCTGTAGTTTCGCCTCGCGAAGCAGTGCCATTGCAGAATCCATTTCGCCGGTCTGTTCAAGTACGGTAGCAAGACCGAGCCGCGCCGCATCGGCTGATACGCCCCGTTGCTGCCGACTGAGCCCTTGACGGTAATGGTTGGTGGCAAGCTCCGTCTCGCCTGCGAGACTGTAAGCGGAGGCGACTCGGAGCGTCATGTCGAGATGTCTTGTCATATCGGAGCGGGTCAGTTCTGCAAGTACGGGTTCGGCCGCGCCTGGTTTTCCGCGTCTAGCCAGGCTGTCAACAAGAGCACGACGCGAAAACGTGCGCATCCATACCTCACGAGCGATTGCCTCCCGCCAGAGCATTTCGGCCTCTAGTGGCAAGCCAGCATCTCGAAGCAGCGTAGCCCTAAGCACAAGAGCCTCGAGTGGTGGCTGACCGGTTCCAGAGATTATTTGGCGGTCGAGCGTGTCAAGTGCGCTGCTGATTCGTCCAGCTCGCCAGTGGGCGATGGCGTCGGGAAAGGTTGGAGGTGGAAGCCGAAGGTCGTCGTTGGCCGCCTCGGTGGCCATGGACATCGCGAGGATGATGGCGGCCAGCCAAAGCAGGAACTGGCCACAGGTTTGTGCACGCATTGGTGATCCTGCTTTCCAGCGTACCACGATGCACAATACAGTCAGCACGCTTCGTGAGGTACAATACCGGCTTCCATGAGCATGAGGAGTAAGAACACTGTGACGATTACATCAGGAAAACTCGCTGGGATGAAGGCAGTCTCGACCAAGATGGGTACCATTGCTGCCGCTGCGATGGATCAGCGGGGCTCGTTGAAGAAGGCGCTTGCCCAGGCCAAGGGCGATGATGTTACCGACGCTATGATGAAAGAGTTTAAGGAGGTTGTTACTGAAGTTCTGACACGGCACGCCTCCGCCATCTTGCTCGACCCGAAATGGGGTCTGGAGGCGTCCACAAAACGTAGTTCCAATGCAGGGCTCTTGCTCGCCTACGAGAAGAGTGGATACGACAACAGCCGTCCCGGGCGGCTTCCAGACCTGTTGAGTCACTGGTCCGTGCGTCGTCTGAAGGCCGCTGGTGCTAACTGCGTCAAAGTGCTCATCTACTACACGCCATACGACAAGAAGGACGTGAATGAAGAGAAGCACGCTTTCGTTGAGCGGATCGGTGATGAGTGCCGAACCAATGACATTCCATTTTTTCTCGAGTTTGTCGGATACGATCACAACGGGAGGGACGACAAGGGACTCGAATTTGCCAAGGCAAAACCAGGAGTCGTAAAAGGGAGCATGGCGGAGTTCACGAAAGCTAAGTATGGTGTTGATGTTATGAAGGTCGAGATTCCGGTCAATATGAAATTTACTGGAGGCACGACGAGCTTTGCAGGGGAGCGCGCCTATACTAAAGAGGAGGCGCTCGACCTCTTTCGTGAGGCGGCCGACGTAGCTACCAAACCGTTCATTTACTTGTCGGCTGGAGTGAGCAACGCTGAATTCACTGAGTCTCTTGGGCTTGCGGCCGAGTCTGGTGTCAAGTTTTCGGGTGTCTTGTGTGGCCGCGCCACCTGGAAAGACGGGATCCCAGTTTACGCGACGAAGGGCGCTGGTGCGTTCCGAGATTGGCTCCAGAACGAAGGTGTCAAGAACATCAAGAACGTAAATGGCCAGTTGACTTCGGCGAGCGCATGGTTTGAGGCATACGGTGTCAGTTCGGTCGAAGCTCTAGCCTCCGTTTAGTGCTCTGTAGACCGGTGATCACCTTTTGACGTATCACTACCGCCCACAGATTCTTGAGGGGCTTACGGGTCATGGGATCCGCCCAAAGACCACCACACCACCTCAGTTGGTCCACGAGCAGGTGAGTGATCTGTATCGGTTTGAGTTGCGGCGGATTCGAGGCCGCTACATGCGAGGAAAAATTCAGAAGCAGAACTATTCAGCGAACGTTGTTGAACTTCGCAAGAAATACCTACTGGTTTCGATCCCCATTCGACTCTGGACCCAATCCTGAGTCGAAGCCGCTAGTGTTCCAATAGTCATTTCCATGTCCAGCCGATGATATTTACCACAGCTGACTGGAAGTGGCGTGGCGTTGTTACCTGGAGTAGCTCGCTGTGTGTGGATAAATACGGAACGGGGCCATAGTGAATGTCAAAGCCTTCCAGCAGGTCAAGCTCCGGCGGACTACCATAGACGTCGATGTAATAATTGAGGCGGAGGAGATTTCGTTCCTCTTGGCTGCTCGGCAGTCGATCAAGTTTACGACGGATGCGCTCGAGCAACACTGGCAGTTCCGTTGAGCTCAGGACTTCTTTGGACGCTACTTGGTCCGTGTGTATCGGTGCCGCCGGTATGGCGAGCAGGACCACCATGATCGGCAGGAGGACGTTCTGTGGCGACATCACGCGACTTCGGTTCTTAACCTTCCCTTTCGCCACCCTACGACCGCCTTAGTGTCTTGTCAAGGCGAACTCTATGGTTCTGGTGTTAGTGAACTGGGATTCTAAGGTATGTCATCCGTCTGGCTACTAGTGATCGGTCTTTCGGTCTTATTAGTTTTGGTGGCCCACCGCCTCCACAGCATCCGGTCACGAGACGCCGTGGCGCGTGAACGATTCGCTGCGGTCCTCGAAAGCCTCTCGACTGGTTTGTCCGTTTGGAACCATCAGCAATTGCTCGTTGCCTGCAACCGTCGATTCCGGGAGTTTTATCCAGAGGTTGAGCTCAAGCCAGGACTGGTGTTCGAAGACCTGATGCGATTCACTGTTACCCGTGGCCTGGTCCAGGTACCGGAAGCTGAAATCGATGCCTGGGTTACCGAGCGGGTAGCACGATTCCGTGAAGTCAGCTACCAGGTCGCACGAATGGCCGATGGCCGATGGCTCGAGATTCGACAGACTCCGGCCGGCCAGGACGAAGTCGTCGTCTTGTATGCGGACGTTACCACGACGCGAGACGCAGAGCTGACGCAAGCAGAGGGTGACGATCGGCTGGACCGGCACACGGCAGCACTCACGCTCCTGCGGGCTGTCTTAGGTGTTGCGAACGACTCCGACTCGTTTGAGGTCGCCGTGGAGCGCGTCGTGAGCCTCGTCTGCAGGTGGTCAGGTTGGTCACTGGGGCATGCGTATCTGATCTCCTCCGATGCTCCAGACCGACTCACGCCGATGGGAATTTGGTACCCGAGTGACCCTAAAACATTTACCGCGCTGCGCGCCAGCACCAATCTGGCGCAGCTTCAACGGGGGGAAAGCGTGTCAGGGCAAGCCTGGCAGTCTGGTGACGTTGTATGGATTGCCAATACGTTAGTCGACCCGCGGGTCACTCCTGAGCATCGTACAGAGATGGCTGGTCTCCGCGGTGCATGCGCCGTTCCTATAACGGGCCGGAGTGGTGTGGTGGGTGTCCTGGAATTCCTAGCCCGCGAACAGCTGGTGCCAAGATCATCGGTGACCGAGCTGCTGCGGGCCATTGGTACAGTGTTGGGTCAGGCGTTCGAGCATCGCCACAAAGGCAAAGCTTGAAGATACCAATACGCTCGAGGTTGACTAGCCGCAACTGAGTGTTGACGCATGGCAGGGTGCCTGGCGCGCTGCACGTTGGAAACGGCGGATTGAAAGGTCGCGGAGTCGGCAGACGGCTGCGGAAGCATCGGTATAGAATCAGTTTAAATGCTGCATCCGTCTGGGAATCAATAATGTCAGAAGATGTCCGAACGTCGGCGAGTTCCGCCGAAGTCTCTGTTGCACGTGCGTCTCACGGGTCGGATGCGCCGGACTTGCTCGAACACGGGGCTCCGGTCCACGGCAAGCTGCAGACGTTTGATATGAGGCTCTTTGTCCAACTCCACGTCTTTACAGGGTGTTTGGATTCAGCACCGGTCGTCGACGCAGTCCAGCAGGCCGGATTCGAGGCCGCGGTGTACGCGAACCTAAACGATCCTCGAGGGGTTGGCGTCATCGTTATGAGCGAGGACCCGGCCCTCTTCGCCGGGGCCGCGCGCGAGTTGTTGGTGCGTCCGCCGTTTCGTGATCTGATACCGCTTCCAGATTTCACGATGTTTGGCCGCACGTACGCATCAGGCCGCGAACACGATCTGGAGGACTTTCTCCTTCGCAAGGTTCCACGCAACGTGCTCAATCCGGACTACCCGTGGGCTGTGTGGTACCCACTACGACGGATTGGCGCGTTCAATCAGCTACCGCGGGCAGAGCAGGGACGAATTCTGTACGAGCACGGCATGCTGGGACGTCGCTATGGGGAGGCCGGGTATGCGACCGATATTCGGCTCGAATGTCATGGGATCGATCGGGACGACAACGAGTTCGTAATCGGGCTAACCGGCCCTGAGCTCTTTCCGATCTCAAAACTTGTGAAAGCCATGCGCTCTACGCGCCAGACCGCGGAGTTCATTCAAGCTATGGGGCCGTTCTTCGTGGGGAAGGCGCTCTATCAATCGCCCTATTCTTGACATTAGCAAACCAGCGCCTAGCCCCCGTGTCGCCGGTTGGCGCCCATGTATTTTTAGCCGGTTTTCTAGTCGATTTGTTCAGCCTGCGCACCTTTGGACGTGGCCGTTCATTTCGAGATGGCCAGCACTTCATAACCACGCTCCGCAAGCGCCTCGCGTGTGTCGAATGGGATCGGAACTTCGTCGATTGGCATACATGATAAAATCAGGGAGATTGCACGGGGTTGGTGACGTCGTCCCGATGGATTGCCTGAGAAACTTACGAGGAACGTCTTATGATTAAACGCGTAGAGGTCCAGTACCGAGGGATCTTTCAAAAGACTCTTGGAAAATACATCGGTGGCGACATTGTGCAGATTGCCAGTCGGATGGGTAAGGTCGCGTTTTCCAATGGCCGCTACAGCGACGCCCCGGAGCGAAATGGGATTCCCTGCAAGTACTTCGCTTTCGTCTCGCCCGACCTATCTGAGGAGGAGCTAGAGGCCGAGTGCGGGGCCGGATATGACACCTCTATAGTCGATGTTTCTGTGGTTGTCGATGACACGATGGCACAGGGCGTCGAGCCCTGGGGCTGGCATGGCATCCGGCCGGTCAATGAAAAGGTCGGCCACAAGGGCTGTCTGCTGATGGTCTCCAGACGCGAGCATGATGACCTCCTCGAGCACATTGCAAAGAAGCCGTTTCCCTATCGCTTGGCAACGTTGGACGGGGATCCGAGCCTTGCCGGATTGTGGGTCTTTAAGGACGACTTGACGCGCGAACGCTGTCTCGGGGCAGTCGCGGCCGTGGACCCGGGCATCATCAGTATCGAGGCGGTGGAAGCGTACCTGTTGGAGAAAACGAAAGATGAGCACCGTGCGCGTGCGGCGCGCGAGGCTTACGACGCGACGCTCCACCGCATTAAGGTGGTCAATCCAGACCAGGGCATCGATTGGCCCCACGAGATTCCGGTGTTGCCCAAGTGGCACGAGTTCGACGAAGGTGGTGTCGTGATTCCTGCGGTCAAGCGCGGGTTTGAATTGGGACCACGAGGTCAGAATCGCAACGATGGATTCAAGCACGGAACTTCCAAGACGGAACGACCGGTCGTGCGATTCGACTTGTGTATTAAGTGCACGCTCTGCTGGGCCGACTGTCCGGATGAGTGCTTTGATCCGACAGATGACGGGTTGTACGACGTTAACTACGAAGTGTGCACCGGTTGTCATAAGTGCGCCCTGGTCTGCCCGGTCAAAGAGTGCATCGTCATGGTCGACGAGTTGGAATTCAACAACACCGATAGCCCTTGGGAGCACCACAAGAAGGATCCTGCCGACTACATCAAGTGGGCGGAGAAGAAGAAGGGCAAGACGCGCATCCGCTATGAGTACGTCACTGGTGTTGGTGTCAAGAAGAGCGAAGGGACAACTGTCCCGGCCAAGGCTTGACAGAGTTGTAAGGAGGGACTGTGACCGTCGCCGAAGAAGTAAAGATTTGGGACCACGAGGATCTACTAACGGGTTGCCAGGCAGTCTCGCATGCGGTGAAATTGGCCGATGTCGACGTGATCGCCGCGTATCCGATCCGACCGTATACTGAGGTGATGGACCAGCTATCGAAGCTCATCGCGGACGGTGAGCTCGACGCCGAGTACATCATTGCCGACAGTGAGCATTCACAGTTTGAGATTGTGAAGCATGCGAGTTCCGTTGGGGCGCGAGCGTTTGGCGGCAGCAGCGGCACGGGGTGGATGTACGGGATGGAAGCGCTGGTAGTTACGGCTACCGATCGACTCCCGCCGCTCTTCCTGGTTGGTAATCGGGCACTTGACGACCCGGGAGCGTTTGGAGTCGAACACAACGATGCTCTGTCCATCCGGGACATGGGATGGTTGCTCTGCTGGGCCAGCACGGCGCAAGAAGCCCTTGAACACGTGTTTATTGGTTACCGCGTCGCCGAAGACAAACGCGTTCGCATGCCGATGGCCCTGGCGATGGACGGGGGGTTCTTGACCCACTCTCAACATATGGTGAAGGTGCCGACCCAAGATGCGGTCAAGCGCTTTTTACCACCGTATGACCTGGCTGAACGCCGGCTGCATCCAGACAACCCAATCTCCATCGCGCCTCAGGTAAACGAAGATTGGGTCATGGAAATTCGGCGCCAAAATTGGGAAGCCTCTCGCCGGGCGAGGGGTGTGATCAAGGAGGCTTATCAGGAGTTTCACGAGATTTTTGGTTCGCGATACGACAATCCGCATTTCTCGGAGTTCATGACGGACGACGCCGAAGCGGTGCTGGTCGGGGTCGGTGCTGTCTGCATGCCGACTCGGGCGGCGGTCAGACGCCTTCGTGAGCAGGGACACAAGGTGGGTTACGTCAACCTGCGCTGGGTCCGGCCGTTTCCCACGGACGAGCTGCGGGCGTCGTTGGAACGGTTCAAAGGCGTCGGTGTTATCGATCGGGACTTTTGCCATGGATCGCCAGACAATGGAGGGATTCTTCTTCATGAAATCCGTTCCTGCCTCTATCCGGTGCGCGATCGTCCGAACGTGATTAACTTTATGGGTGGTCTGGGTGGACGGGATATCTCGATCGAGGAATGTATCAAGATGTACGAGCAGACGCTGGCCGCCGGCCGGGGTGATATACCAGAGGAGATTGTCACCTGGATCGGCCTGAGGGAATAAACTCGGCCTGACAGTGACAGAAAAAGAGCGGTAGCGCGCGTTGGCGTGCTCAGGATTGCGTCGCGCAACGCTAGTTGGTCACGATGCGACGCACGTTGGTTAAGGAAGGATGATGAATATGGCAACGACACTGCCAGTAATTGACTACGAACACATCAAGAAAGCCAAAGACGCTCCACTCGAGGAGTTCTATACCTCGGGGCATCGTACCTGCCAGGGCTGCGAGTCAGCCTTGGTCATGCGCGATTTCTCAAAGGCGTCCGGTCCGCGCACCATCGCGACAGGGTCGACTGGATGCATGTATGTGGCGAACACCAGCTATCAGACGACGCCGTGGGTGATCCCATGGATGCACACCCAGCTCGGTGCGGGAGGAGCGTCAGTAGTCGGGATGGCCGCTGGTCTGCGCGCCCTCATGCGCAAAGGGAAGATTCCGAAGGAAAAGATCAACGTTATTAACTTCAGCGGAGACCTTGGTGCGGGTGACATGGGCCTGTCAGGGGTTTCGGGAGCTCTCCAGACCAACTACGATCTCCTGATTATCATGTATGACAACGAGTCAGCCGCTAATACGGACATTCAGGCCACCGGCCTCACGACCTATGGGGCGCAGACGACGTTCACGCCGCCAGGTAGCGCCCGTCGAATCATGCAAACCCGGTGGAAGAAAAACGTGGCGCCGATGCTCGCCGTGGGGCACCCGACCTGCCGCTACATCGCCACGGCGAGTGCGACCTTCCCGGTGTTGGATTTCATGAACAAGACACGCAAGGCGCTGAGTATCGGCGGTCCGACCTTCATCCATACCTTCGACCCCTGTCCAAAAGGGTGGGATTTTCATCCCGGGTATTCGCGTGAGCTGGGTGAATTGGGCATCCGTAGCGGTATCTTCCCCCTTTACGAGATCGTGGAGAGTAAGGTTTCCTACACTTACGATCCGCACAAGAAGGGGCGCATCCCCGTGCGGGGGTATCTTGAGAAGCAAGGACGCTTCTCCCATCTGGTTGACGAGGACATCGACTACATTCAGGGGATGGTCGATACAATGTGGGAGGAGTGGGCCATTCCAGGCATCGCACCCATCAAGGGCGGCTTGGAACTGGCGAGCAGGTAGGGCCAAAGTCCGTGTCCGGCTGGTAAATGGGGACTGGAGTCTCTGGGGGGTCTGATTGTGATAACGACTCAGAGGATCTTGTCCCCATTTCACTGTACGTACCCCTGTTCATTCCGTACGTGTCCTGCTGAACTTGTGGTAACAGTCACTCTTTGACCAAATTCTTGTTTCGCAGCCTGCCATGACAACGATGCCTGAACAGCGTGAAACGCTCGAGCTCCCCGAGATGTCGTTCTTGGGTCTGGCGAAACACTTTGGCCCAGGCATGATCCTGATGATGACCGGTATCGGGACCAGTCACCTGGTCACCGCGCCGGCTGCCGGGGGACGATTTGGCTACGCCTTACTCTGGTGCATCCCCGTCGCCTACGTGTTCAAGTACTACGGTTTCGAGATGGCATTCCGGTTCACGAATGCCACCGGACGAAGCATGTTGGACGCGTATGCTACGGCATGGCGTAAATGGCCTGTGTGGTACGTTCTGGTCACCACGTTGATCCAGTGTGCGATCGGGCAGGCTGGACGACTTGTGGCTTCGGCGGCGGTCGTCTATTACTTTTCAGCCGAGTACCTCGGGTTACCCCTGCCCCTGGCTGTCTACGGACTCGTTATCGGAATCGTGTCGGTGGCCATCATTCTTATTGGAAAATACGCGGTGTTCGAGCTCCTGACTAAGATCTTTGCGGGAATGCTTTTCTTCTCATCGGTAGCCGTCTACCTCGTCGAACCTGCACCCTTATCAGCCATGGGCAGGTTTTTCATCTTCGAAACACCCCAGGGTTCCTGGTTGATGATCGCGGCATTTCTTGGCTTACTCCCGACGGGTATCGACGTATCGTTGCAGGCGTCAGAGTGGGGACAGGCCAAGAAGGTGGGTATGGGCAAGGTCAGGGAACAGCTCGAGGAGAGTGGTGTTACGGCCAAGTTCGATCCCTTCGTTTCGAAGAAGGGTGACCTGACCGTCGACACGTTGGCATTGCCAGCCCACACGCGCGAGTACTGTCGGCGGTGGTTCACCATCGGGCTGTGGGACTTTCGATTAGGTCACGTCGTCTCTTTCCTCATGGCCTGTATATTTCTACTCCTAGCTGCTGTTTGGCTCTATCCGAACCCGGTCGAGGGAAACGCGGTCATCGGTGAAATCGCCGAGATGTTCACACGCAGCGTCGGGCCATGGATGATGGTCGTGTTCCTGCTTGGATCATTCGCCGCAACTTTCTCGACCGCTTTCAATTATTTTGATGGATGGCCACGTGTCGTTGGTGCATGTTGTCGGAATCTATTTAGGTCAACGGCACGTCTTCGGGGTATTGCAAAAGAAGATTTAACAGATGAGCATCGTGGCCGTTGGTGCTCGGAATACAACATTTACCGACTAACAATGTTCTACTCGCTGGTGGCGTCGGTGGCGATTGTGGCCGGTGTGGAGCGTCCGGTGTGGCTTGTGTTAGTAGCGTCAGCGTTGGCCTTCTTTGTTGGTCCCGTGGTGTTCTTCCTGAATCTCTACTATTGTCTGACGGTTATCCCAAAAGGAGACAAAGTCTTTTACCCGTCAACCTTCGCTGTATGGTTCGGCTGGATTAGTCTAGCCGTGTTTTCAGGGCTCAGTGTCATTCTTATCATGGCCCGCGTGTTCAGGATTGCTTTGTTCGGCGCCTAGTGTTCTTTGGACAGGACTCCAAACGGCAACTCGTCAAACAACCCGTTAGGTTTTTCTGAGCTGTTAAGATGGCGATCGTTGGTGCTGGTCCCTACTAGCTGAGTGAGCGTTCAGTTGCGATACTCACGACGGGTCACGTTATGTGCGCTATTGTGCTTCGGTTGGTCTAGCGGAAGCTGGCACGCGCGTGAGACTACGCTCGACATCTCGCACCGGGCACGTGAGCTCCATCCTGGTGAAGTGGTCGTCGTTGAGGTGCGAGCCTCGATTCCATCGATGGACATTCGTGCGTCCGCGTTCGGCCACTCGGTCCGCTTTTTTCGGATCGGGAGCATTGGAACATGGCGTGCGTTAGTCGGGATCGATCTCACAACTGAGCCTGGTGATTATCCGATTATCGTTTCTGCTACGACGTCCAACGGTGAGACCGAGCGGTTTACCTATATCCTGACCATCGGGTCAAAAGAGTTCCCGACCCGACAGTTGAGAGTAGCCCCGAGCTTCGTCAACCCGCCGCCAGAAGTCCTTGGTCGTATCCAGAGAGAGGCTCAGCAAACTGCCGAGATCTTCAGGACGTCGAGCGTCGAGAGGTTGTGGCGCGGCGGATTCTTGGCGCCAGTGGCAGGTGAGGCAACCAGCAGCTTCGGCCGGCGAAGCGTGTTCAACGGAGAGGCGCGTAGCCCTCACAGCGGTACCGACTTTCGGGCCTCGGAGGGTACGCCCATTCTCGCTCCAAATCATGGCACGGTGGTTCTCACGGGCGATCTCTATTTTTCTGGAAATGTTGTGATCATCGACCACGGCTGGGGGCTCTACTCCTACTTTGCCCACCTTTCGTCAATCGGCGTGACGGAAGGCGACGTGCTGACTCCTGGTCAACTCGTTGGCAGAGTGGGTGCCACTGGGCGCGTGACCGGCCCGCATCTCCACTGGACCGTTCGGTTGAACAACGCCCGTGTGGATCCGCTGTCGCTGATGGAGCTCTTGCCAGGGTAATACTCGTGACTCGGATCGCTAGAACCCTACGCGAACGCCGCCAAGGACATGGAGCCCCCCTAGTTCCAGGGCAGGTTGCCCGCTGTTGTTAAGTGAGACGGCTGAGGTGCCTCGGCTGTACCGCAGCTGAGCAGCGAGTCCAAGATGATCAAGAACAAATTGCACTATGTCGACGCCGATGTTGTAGCCGATGGCTTTTTTGCTCGCTGACACACGCCGGTGTGAGGTGATGTCGACTCTATCGAAGGGGAAGCCTTGCTCTAACGTTTGGATGGAAGAAATCTGATCCTGCTTGACGTTGAAGAAGGTTGGTCCGAAAAAAAATGTCACCAGTAACCTCTCGCCCACTGGAAGCCAGTACTGGGCCTGTAGGTGCACTGCGATCTCTTGACGTTCAAGGTCTGGCACTGTGGCGCTGGCGTTCCGTCCGAATCCGAAGAAGAACGGGTGTGGCACCATGGCCGAAATGCTTGCTGCCGAGGTGGTCTTGAAGCGAGAGAAGTAGATACCTGCTCCGAGCCGTTTCCAAAGGTGAACCGACCCTCCACCATTGAGCACCTTATCGCTAGCGATGTGGTAACTGGACTCGAAACTTCCTGACTCGAGGAATAGCTCAAACTGGGCCGTTTCGAGACGTCTATGGGTTGCTGTCTGACGGCCGAAATCACCACCCAAGATAAGGCGATGCTCGAAAGGTTGGGCCGTTACTGGTCGACCGGTAAGAAGTAGTAGCAGAGTCGCAATAAGCCAGATAGTAGTGATGTGATACTTCATTAGATGCATGGTGGTTTACTGTTACCCTCTTGCATGTTCTTGATTGCTGTTATATGTCAGTGAACACCCACCGCGGTCCAGGCCTCGGTCACGGCCAACTCGACGGTACTGCCAGCTCCAAAAAGATCACGCGCCGACTGGATGGTCGATGCGCGGGCGGTGGAGAAGGTAGCACTCGCTGGGAGTAGTAAAGTGAATCCGCGGTAGAAGACTTGTTCGATCTGCGCCCGGTTGAACGCGCCGACGCCGTTGACACTTAGACCGGAGGTTCGGTTTAGTCCTCCTTCGATTGCTAAGTAGAACGCATGGCTAGGGATGGTCGAGTTTGCGTGCACGTACCCGTTGTCGGTTTCTCCGAGCAAGAGGTGCGAATAGTGGTCCGGATCGCCTAGAGCCATGGGATCACTAATATTCCGAATACCTCCAGGTTTGATCACATCCTCACCGAGAACGTAATCGGCCTGTTCAGTCTGGTGCCGACCGGTATCAGCCATGAAGAACTCAGTGCTGATACCGATGATATCTGAGAACGATTCATTCAGCGCGCCAGACTCGTTCTGATAGATCAGTTGCGAGGTGAAGTTGGTGATGCCATGCGCGAGCTCGTGAGCCACGACGTCCAGACCAGCCGAGAAGAAGTCGACCGATTGCCCGGTGTTCGCAAGCACCCAGCCAGCTGGCAGCCCTTCGCCGTAGACGATTACCCCACCGCTGATGCAGCCGCCACAAAAGAAGGCGTTCAGATAAAACAAGCTGACGATCTCATCTGGAACATCGAGTAGATCCAGCCGATTGACGGGATGTACGATACTGATCATGCGACTGTTGGTGCCGTCCAGACCGCGGCGACCGAATCGATGGAACAGATAGTCGTATGTCCACCCGGCTCCCGTATGGGCGTCTACGCTCGGACCATCCAACCAGTTGTTATCAGGATCGGTAGCGATGTCTGAGACGAAGAGCTGTGCCTGCCCGTTGAGGATATCCCTCGTGCGCGACCAATTCCCCCCCATGTCGTAAGTGGCGATCGTTGCTGGCCTCAGTCCGTCCTCTGCGCTGAATGTCCCAAAGGCCTTGCGAACACTGATCTTCTTACGATCACCTTTGACCCCCACAGCCTCTCCGATCGCGCAATCACTGCACTCAGACCAGGCAACCTGGCGTTTCAAGCTGTCATACTCCCACAACAGTTTTCCCGTGTGCGCGTCGATAAAGCAAACCATTAAACCGTTAGTCGACCATGCCGTAACGTGATACGCGAGGTGATAGTTTCCTGTGTCCGGATGACGGAGCACCACGAGATCAGGCTGGGCCGACGTTATCGGTTGACGGCCGAAATCGGCTTCGAGCTGTGCCAGGGCTTCATCCCATGACAGCGTGGGTACTGTGTTTAGCTGCAACTCCATGTGCAGTTCGCCGAAGATTGACGTCGTAAGCCTTCCAATAGATTGTCGTGTGATGTCAGCCCCGAAGATACGAACCCCTCGGTGAAATTGCGCCAGCCGTTCGTGTATTCGACCCGCGATGAGTGGATCTAGCTCGACGCTTGCCATTTCGAGCGTGCCTTCGCGTAGCATTTGATCGATCAGTCTGTCGACTTGGCGAAGCACCAGCGCTTCGGTAGCAGCGATCTTAATCGGGTTGTGAGTTTCTTGCAGTGCCTGAGTTACCGGTGCAAGCACGACTGCAAGGGTGGTAGCAATGATAGCCACCGCGACGCTGACTAGACTGCCCATGCCTCTCATGCTGTCGATCGTTTTACACTGCACGATTGCCCGTGATCGTTGGCCGTGGTGCCTGCTTAGACCAGTTCAATCTTTCGTATAAACAGGAGCTCGTTGTCAGGGGACCTAGAACCTGTGAATTAACTGACGACGCCAGAGTCCATTTGATGTTAGCCAATTACTCGGGTTGATACGTTTCATACCAGATTCTAAGCGTGAGGGTTGATCAACCCAGCGGACGAATATCATTCACCGTGTACAATCACGATACTCTAGCAACAATGTCAAGGGTGGTTATGACTAATACTGCAAAAGTGGTGGTGATTGCGCTGGTGATAGTTCTGTTCGATTCCGTCAACATGTGGGCCCAGAAGGTCGGACCATCCAATGGTTCGCTCGTTGTCGTAGGGGGTGGAATGAAGGATCTATCGATCTTAGATCGGTTCCTTCGCTTGGCCGGAGGCGCTGATGCTCCCATTGTCGTGATTCCAACAGCTGGTGGCCGTGAGCACTATGACCAGCACTGGTCCGGTCTTCAACCGTTTAAGGCTAGCGGCGCCACCAATCTTACGGTACTGCACACGACCGATCGAATTGTAGCCGACACAGAGTCCTTCGTCCTGCCAATTCGACACGCGCGTGGGGTCTGGTTTAGCGGCGGCAGACAATGGCGGCTTGCCGACGCTTACCTTCATACCAGGGTCCACGAGGAAATTCGAGCGGTGCTGGTTCGAGGCGGCGTGGTTGGTGGTTCGTCAGCTGGGGCGACGATTCTTGGTTCCTATCTTGCCCGCGGTGACACCCAGACCAACACGATCATGATGGGGGATCACGACGAGGGAATGGCCTTCCTCAGAGGAGTGGCCATCGACCAGCATCTGCTGCGCCGGAATCGGCAGTTTGATCTAATCGAGATCGTCACGGCTCGTCCGGATTTGCTAGGAATCGGAATTGATGAGGACACAGCCATCATCGTGGAGGGAGACAAGATCGAGGTGATTGGTCAGAGCTACGTGGCTATCTACGACCACAACCGCTTGCTCGACTCAGGAGGACGCTTCTATTTTTTGTCTCCTGGAGATACTTACCATCTACAAACCAGAGAGGGGTTTCGCCCAGCCGAGACGTCTCTGCCGCTCGAGCGGGTCGTTAAGCGTTCCTGGACTGGCCGATGATTTTTCGTACGACCGCAACCAATGCCGCTACGTCGTCCGGTTCGTTGTAGACATATGGCGCGATACGGATGGCGTTGCCACGGACTGAAACACTGATTTTTGCTGCGTGCAACGTGTCGACCAACTTAGGGATTTCCACGGTTGGAGGCATTCGTATACCGAACAGATGTGCTCCACGCGCTCCATCCTCTTCGATCCAGCAACCCATCGCACGCAGTTCATCCACAGCCTCTCGTGTAAGCGCACGGCAGTATGCCTGGACGTCCTTCGAACCCCACTCGAGCACCTGTTCTAACGCCTCGGTAAGTAACGGAAGGAGGATGAAGCTCGAACGTTCGCCGACGTCGTAACGAATGGCTCCAGGTTGGTACTCGTCACGGTAACGAACAAGGCCCGCGAAATCCTCGCTGCCGCGGCGTGCGATCCAGGTTTCCTCAAGTGGCACGCCATTGTCGTAAGCCGGACCGAAGTAGGCAAACCCGATTGAATATGGCCCCGTCAGCCATTTGTAGCCAGCGCACACGAGGGCATCTGGTTGTACACGTTGGATATCGAACGGGTATGCACCAACCGATTGTGAGCCATCAACCACGAATCGTGCACCACAGTTACGAGCGCGTGCCCCGATCCGTTCTAAGTCGAAGCAGGTGCCATCCACCCAATGCAGTTGTGGGATCGTGACAAGACCCGTCCGATCATCGATCGCCTCAAGAATAGCAGCGTTCCACTCGCGCCCGCGGCCGACGCTCGTTTCAGGGGTCGGCACCGTGCGCAGCTCAGCGCCGGTAATGACGCACGTCCGTCGCCATGTGTAGATGTTGCTCGGGAATTGCTCGTCGACGACCACGATATTCTGGCCTTTCTCGAGGGTGGTGTTCCGAGCGATTACTGACATTCCATACGAGACAGCTGGGATGATCGCGATGCGTGTCTGGTCAGGCGCATTGATCACCCTTGCGAAACGTGTCCGCACGCCGTCGCTTTCCGTGAAAAAGTCAGAAGTGGCTATTTGGCTTGGCACCGAAGATCGGCGGAGCGCCAGCTCTCCAGCAGACACGACACGTTTCGACAGCGGAGCCATGTAAGCGCAGTTGAGATAGTGCAGGCCTTGGGGCAGGCTGAACTTGTGGCGCTGGCACGTTGGGAGGCTAGTCAAGTACTGAACCGATCAAGCATCATAAGTACGGTTGCGTGACTCCTGCGAGACGAAGAAGTTCGACCTCGCTGTTAGGCAGTACATCTAACGAGTTCCGAACCTTAGCGAGCATTACCAGTCCTTGAAGACAGGCGACCAGCGCCTCGGCCGCGAGGTGGGGGTTGCCCAGTGACACTTCCCCCAGGTCAGCTGCCTCGGATAGTAGGCTCGAGAAGATAGTCGTCTCCTGCGAGAATAGTTCATTAAGCTTCGCTGCTACTTCTGGATCACGAGCGCTCAGTTCGAGGGCAAGGTTGCCGAGAAGAGAGCCTCGCACGTAGCCGTGCTCTTCCCGGTCAACGTAGTGATATGCAAACAGTTCCTTGAGGTACTGACGTAGTTGATCCATTGGCCGCCGTGGCACGTTCGTCTCCCATGAGGCGAGCAGACCAGTTTCGTCCCATGCGCCGTCGATCACCTCGAGAAGCAAGGCTCGCTTTGAGGGAAAGAAGTGATAGAAGCTGCCTTTGTTGACCCCTGCTTCAGTGCATAATTCTGCGACCCCAACGGCCTCGAATCCGCGGTTGCGAAACAGGCGATGGGCGCTCGCAAGTAGCCGATCCCGCGCGTCACTCTGGCGGCCCACGCGGGGAGTCTAGTTCGATGAAGTAAATGGGTCAATTCGACGGTCTGACTGCGTCTGGCAAAAACCTCAAATTTAAAAAAGTTTGTTGCCCAGGCCCCAGGTGTCTGCCTATGATCCTGTGACACAGGGGAGGAGACTAAAGATGTATCGACTTTTTACCGTGCTGTCGTTGATGGGTTCGCTAACTTCCTGTAGCTCAGGTGGTCCGGCGGGTGATCATCCGGCCGAAACGATACCCGGAGCTGAGACAGAGGCACAGCTTATCGAGCGCGCACAGGTGATCCATGAGCGCGTCTTAACCATCGATACACATGACGACATCCCGTTCAACTTCGCAACGTCTGAAGTGGACCCAGGGGTGAGTGCAGACCGACAGGTGGACCTTCCGAAGATGCGTGAGGGTGGATTAGATGCGGCGTTCTTCATCGTCTACGTAGGCCAAACCGCGCGGACGCCAGAGAACTACGCGCAAGCCAAGGTCGACGCTATGACAAAGTTCGACGCGATTCACCGGATGGCAGAAGAGATGTACCCGGATCAGATTGAAATCGCCTATACAGCCGCAGACGTTTCACGTATTACTGCTTCTGGGAAACTCGTCGCCGCAATCGGAATCGAAAACGGGTATGTGATTGGCAAGGATTTATCATTACTGGAGACATATCACGAGCTGGGAGCCAGGTACATCACGCTCGCGCATGGGGGCCACAACGACATTTCAGATTCGTCTGGCCCTCGGGAGAACTTGGGAGACTCCGAAACTGAACACGATGGAGTGAGTGCTTTTGGCGAAGAGGTCATCTCCGAGATGAATCGCCTCGGCATTATGGTTGACGTGTCGCACATTTCGAAACAGGCGATGCTGGATGCAGTTCGGCTCTCGGTCGCACCGGTCATAGCTTCTCACTCGAGCACCAGGGCATTGGCCGACCACCCCAGGAACATGGACGACGAGCAGCTTTTGGCGCTTAAGGAGACGGGCGGGGTCATACAGGTGGTTGCGCTTGGCGCGTTTGTTTCAGAGGGTGCCGGTCAGCGCCGGCGGGCATTCGCTCAACTCCGGGAGGAATTCGGTCTTGAACCTGTCAGGCGCCAGCCTGGTCGCGGTCGCGGCGATCATCCACGCGATGGCGCGGATGGCCTCGGTGCCGAGAAGCAAATGGACTTCGAGAAGCGGTTTGACTCGCTCGATAAGCAGTATCCACCGGTAACAGTGACAGACTTCGTTGACCACATCGACCATGCGGTTAACCTGATAGGCATTGACCATGTCGGTATCAGCTCTGATTTTGATGGTGGTGGGGGTGTTGAGGGTTGGAACGACGCGAGCGAAACGTTCAACGTGACGCTTGAGCTCGTACGCCGAGGTTACACCGAGCCGCAGATTGCGAAGCTCTGGAGCGGGAATATCCTCCGCGTGTGGCTGGAGATGGAGGCTGTCTCACTGAGCCTTCAGGAGCCAAAGGAATAAGGACTCTCATGCTTCGATTTTTGATAGCACGTTTATCAAGAATCCAGGACAGTCTTTACTGAACACTATTCCAGCGTGCTCGGATAGGCGGCGAGGGTCGAGTTCAGTGCTTGATCAGATAACCGTACCGTTAGGCTGGTTCAATTAATTATCTCATCTGATCACGGCAAGCTCATAATTAGATGATTGGATAGATCGTCGTCGAACATGATGATGGTGTCTTGTCTTGAAATCTGAATGACAGATTCGAAATCGACCCAAAGCCGGCTGAATCGGCTATCCAGCACCCTCAATTCGGCACTCTCCAACGGTGCTGTTGAGAGGATCCTTCAGAGTAGGGCAGTGTTTCTCGACTACGATGGAACCCTCACGCCGATCGTCGCTAGGCCAGAGCTCGCGATCCTATCCGAGTCGGTGCGCGTCATCATCAGGCAGCTCTCGACGAGCTGTCCAGTCACGATCGTTACAGGACGAGATGTCGATATCATTCGAAAGCTCGTGGATATAGATGGAATTGGTTACGTCGGTAGTCACGGTCTTGATATCGCTGGTCCCGCAGAGACTGGCTTACGCCGTCAAGTCGGCACAGCGTTCGTTGCTGAGCTCGACGCCATGGAATCTTCGCTCAGGTTGAAGACTGATGGCATTGAAGGAGCACTTATCGAACGCAAGAGATTTAGTATTTCAGTTCATATTCGTCAGGCTGACCCGCATCGACACTCTAGTGTGGAGACGATTATTGACGAACTTAATCTAGCTCATCCAACACTGAGACTCGAGAAAGGAAAGTTGTTGTATGAATTGCGACCTGACATCGACTGGGACAAGGGCGAGGCTGTCAAGTGGCTTATGGATGGTATGAGTCTCGACCTATCGACCGCGCTGTATATCGGCGATGATCTGACCGATGAGACCGCGTTTTCTGTACTTGGCTGTCGAGGAATGACGGTCATTGTCGCTGGTCCTCACGAAGACCGGCCAACTGCTGCTGGCTTTCGTCTTGATGATCCGTCAGAGGTTGAGGTGTTGCTGGGACGGCTTGTTGAGCAGTATCGGTGAATCTCAGGATGATAATCAGCCTTGATGTATCACTAGCATATCTCTTGTTCCTTTGAGTCATACGAGCAGAAGCAACGTTTGCACGTCTCCAGAGCTAACTTAAACGTAGTTTGGCTTGGCAGGTATCGATCTGTACAATCAAGAGGGGACTTACTAGATGATGCCGTAATACATATTGAACCTGGTTGAAACAGGTATGAAATGTTGAGTCGTTACCATCAAAGAATGAAACATTCGATCTGTTTACAGCACATATCAATATGGCTACGTAAGGCAGTGTTGCATGGACTGGTCCTTCTGATTGCCGTTTTGTTCACTGGCAATACTCTTAGTGGGCAGGGCCTCGAATCTCGATCGATCACTGTCAAGACACCCAAGTCTGTATTCCTTGCCTCGACAGAGGATATTGAAAATGAGGTTCCTCAGGACCAGCGTGTGGAGAAGCCATGGTACGAGCGGATCCGTTTTGGTGGTGACTTCCGATCACGGTACGAAGGTTTCTATCAGACCGGTCTGGAGACTCGGAACCGGACTCGATTTCGCTTGCGTTTGAGGGCCGACACCGATATTAACGACGACACTCAGTTTCATTTACAGGTTGCATCTGGGGACCCTGGAACCCCAGTTTCGACGAATCAATCCTTCACGAGCTTCTTCCGGCCGAAACCGTTCAACCTAGACCGTGCATTCCTCGCTTACAACCCGCAAGCAGCTTCAGCGATCACTCTGGGTATTGGGAAATTTGGGTTTCCGCAGAAGCGAACTCAGATGATTTTCGATGACGACTTAAACTTTGAGGGTGGCTGGGAGAAGGTGTCCTGGGATCTTTCGGATCGAGTTGGAATTTCCCTTGTCGCACTGCAGACCGCTGTTAATGAGTTGTCAAGAGACGCCGACGCGTACATGGTGGCCGGCTACGGGGAGGTTAACTTTAAGGGTGAACGTTCCGAGTTCAGTGTGTCGGCGGCCAACTATCGATGGGGTAATCCTGATTCGATTGTCGGAGGCCAATCAGACAGGGTGCTCAGAAGCATTCTGACGAACGCGGTTAAGCAAAATTCCTTCGGCAGCGTCATCGGCTACGCTTCTGGCTTCAATGTGATTGACATCATCGCCGAAGCGACGATTCGGACTGGGCGAACAAACTATCCGCTCAGAGTTCTAGCTGAGTTTTCGCGAAACACTCGTGCCACTAACGATCGAGACAGCGGTTTCTGGCTCGAGGCCGAGTACGGAAGCCCGCGGCTGGTCAACACCTGGGGCTCCACTTACACCTATGGATGGCTTGAGCAAGATGTTTCGCCATCAGCCTTTGTGTTTAGCGACATTCAAGGTACGAACATTCGTCTTCACATGATCGAGACGTCCTACGTGCCGAAGGAAGGTCTGAGCTTTGATGTGACACTACACCTGACTAAGAGGCTCGTGGTGCCAGAAGAGGATCTGAACAGTCTTCTGACAAGGTTACACGTCGCAATTGTGGCACGTTTCTAGGCTAGTGAATGGAAGGGCTCGTTTCGAACAGGGCACCAATACGTCAAGACCATGCGCTACAGGTGGGGTTAGACCATCGATTCGAGATAGGCACGGAGGGCGCGGAATGCCTTCCCCCGGTGACTTACAGCCGCCTTCTCTTTGTCTGAAACTTCAGCGAGAGTGCACCCGTAGGGTGGGTAGAAGAAGATCGGGTCGTAGCCAAAGCCGACATCGCCGCGTGGCGATGTGGCGATTTGTCCCTCGATCGTCCCGCTGGCTTCAAAGATGATCTTTGACCGTTCTGCCACCGCTAAGGCGCACCAAAACCGCGCGGCACTATTGATCGTTCCCCGGTCCCGGAGTTGCTTGTAGATAGCCGCGAATTTTTGCGGATACGAACCGCCGTTGAACCGCGCCGACAACACACCAGGCGCTCCATCCAGGGCGTCGATCTCAAGTCCAGAGTCCTCGGCTATACAGATCCGGTCAGTTCGCTCAGCGTAGTGGCTCGCCTTAAGACGGGCATTCTCAGCGAAGCTGTTCCCCGTTTCCTCAGGCTCCTCAATACCTGGATGGTGTTCGAGTCCTTCCAAAGTGATAGTGAGACCGCTCAGAATGCCTCGTATCTCAGAGAGCTTGTGGTCGTTGGTTGTGGCAATTAGAAAGTTCACTGCCTGACTATTCATCACGAAGCTAACCGCCTTAGGGGACTAGGAGAGCAAGCGACTTCGTTATGATCTGAATGTGTTTTCTTTAGCTTTGATGTTCCTCGACCCTGAACAATTTTCCGACGATACTTCGCTGGAGCTCGATTAGCTCCAGAATTCCGCCATTGGCAAGTTTGAGGAGCGCGGCCAGAGCCTCACTATCGAACGGGGCTCCTTCTGCGGTTCCCTGCACCTCGATATACCGGCCGTTGCCCGTCTTGACGATGTTCATGTCTACTTCGGCGTTGGCATCCTCCTCATAGGCCAGGTCTGCGAGTGGACGGCCCTTCACAATACCAACGCTGATGGCCGCTACGTAGTCATCAATGGGTAACTTAGCGATGGTTCCCGCCGCTCGAAGCTTTTCTAACGCGAGCACGAGAGCCACGAAGCCACCGGTGATTGATGCCGTACGGGTACCACCATCAGCCTGGATGACATCACAATCGATCCAGACTGTTCGCTCGCCTAGCTCTGCCAGACGGGTAACAGCCCGAAGCGAGCGGCCAATGAGACGTTGGATTTCCTGAGTCCGTCCGCCAACACGGCCGACTGACGACTCGCGAGTTGATCGGGTCGACGTCGAACGGGGCAACATGCCGTATTCGGCCGTGACCCACCCTTTGCCACTTCCACGAAGGAACACTGGCACACGATCCTCGACGCTGGCCGTGCAGATTACCCGTGTCTGACCAGCTTCGATCAGCACGGAACCTTCCGCATGGATCAAATAGTTTGGAGTAAGACGAGTCGAACGGAGTTGGTCAGGGACACGCTGGTCGAATCGAATGTTATCGGTCATTAGATGCGTGGAAGTAAGCAGTGTTAGCTGGCAGCCGACAGTGGCTCATCATCGTCTGGCTGAGAAACCCACTTCATATTCTGTTCCAGTGGGTGCCGAAGATCTACATGTCCTGCCAGTGTATCGACTTCCTGACCTCCGATGAGAATCTGGACGGCTCGGATCTCCGGTAAGTTACTGGTCAGTGCATTCACTAGTGCGTAGACCGTGAAGATTTCTTCGAGTGATCCACCGGAGTGGTCGGCTGTGACCTCATGGCTCAGATCGACGTATGCGTTACTGTCTCTGAGGTAGAGTGCTCTGAGGCGCGTGCCGTCTGGGAAAGGGGATGCTAGCGGAACGGGTGCCTCTGAAAGCTGCTGTACCGTGATGGTGCGTGCCAAATCGACGAGACTCGCTTGAGGCGTCAGTCCACGATTATAACCGACGAGTTCCATGCCATCCTCAGCTACGTAGTACAGTGTTACCTGCAGTATCGGATCGGTGTCCGACACGTCTGTCTCAGCGACGTCGGTATTTTGACTTGAAGTACTCGGACCCAGCCGTGACACGATGAGGAAAGCCAGCCAGGCGGCGATCACCGCTGCAGCGGTGAGACCAGGATAGATAGCGACTAAGCGTCGAGTTCCTGTAGGGGCTGGCTTCAGCGAAGTCACTCGTTCTATTCCCGGAGCGACGAGTCTCCGTCGTCGACCAGCGGCCTTGGTCCAGTCAGTGACCGCTGGGTCCGTTCAAGGTAGTCGCGATAGCGAATGATGCTGCTGATTAGTGCATCGACCACATCATTTTGAAAGATCGCGCTGGCCAGTTGCTGCTCCTGACTAGGGTTAGAGATGAAACCCATTTCCACGAGTACCGCCGTCATATTGGCGCCTACAAGGACCCTGAACGGCGCCGGTTGGATAGCTCTTGGGCTCATCGGCACCCGCTGTCGCAGCTCCTGCTCTACGAACTCAGCATAGCGGGCTGAGTGCTCCAGATAACGCACCTGTGCCATCTCCCAAAGAATTAAATCGATCTCACGAGTTCCACCGCCGATGACCGAGAGGGGCTGTGCTTCTCGCTCAGCCAGACTTCTGGCTTCTTCGCCATACTCGTTAATACTCAAATAGAAAACTTCGGCCCCCTCAGCCGACGGCCGAGTGGATGCGTTTACATGCAGGCTGATGAATAAGTCAGCCTTGTTATTGTTAGCGATCGCTGCACGCTCGTCGAGATCAACCGTCACGTCTCGAGTCCGAGTAAGAATGACCCGTAAGCCTAGACGGCGCTCGATGCCGTCGCGTAGTCGCCTCGCTACACTGAGCGTCACGTCTTTTTCAAGTGTGCCTTCCGACCCACGTGCGCCCTCTTCCTCACCTCCATGACCGGCGTCGATTGCCACGACCCGAATGGTCGATCGAACCGTGAAGTCTGGAAGCTCGTCGTCTGGTTTTGACGTCAAAGCGTCTGCTTTAAGCTTCCTCGGTATCGTTGACGTAGGATCCGTCGTAGCAGTACCGGTTGAGTGTAAGTCGACGACCAGTTCTGACACGTTGTTTGGCGCCAGCTGACTCGAGACGCTGAACGAACTGAACGCCGGACCTAGGTCAATCGCAATTCCTGGAAGTAGTGCCATTGTTTCAAACTTACGGATCAAATTACCGCTTGTGCGGGGAAGCTCGGCGACGTCGATCGCGTCTGACTCGAACCTAATAACGAGACGGCCACTTTCCTCGGTCACGGCGTGGGCGATGTAGGGATTGATTTCCAGAGAAACACGACCGCTGTCATGTTGCGACCAATAACTTACATTGACTCGTGGCACCTGGACGTCTCCGATAAGCAACAATCTTGAGCCCTGCCGTAACTCAAGGTTTTCACCGTGAACGGGAGCTAGCGCGCCGTTAATGAAATCGAGCGGCACTAGCCAGTGGCCATCCACGCGACTCGGCGCCGCTTTGAGTGAGACTAGCCGTCCAGCGACGGAGACGAGCTGTTGGTTTGGTGTCAGGATGATCACCTGCCCACCGGAGGTGACTGTCAGTGTGCTAGCCCGAGAATCTTCTCGCACCTCGAGTTTCAGTAGACGAGCAAGGTCGTCGAGTGTCACCATTTCACGTCCGCTGATCTTGGTCGTGGAGAGTGACTGACGGCTATCAGGAGAGATCACAACGAGGGTATCTTCGGCTGACTGCGTCGACGAAAACGTGTCGATTGCGGTCAGAGTAAGCGAGAAACAGAGCAGAGCAGCGAGAGATCTGAGCATCCCGTAATTCGTCTCTGTTGGACTGTTAGCAAAGATGATAACACTCTGAACAAAGACGGGTGTTTGGGATTAAGGCTTGCGGTTCAGAGAGAGGGTTTCCTGCTGGCTCATTGTCTAAGGGTTATTGACAGACCAGTATTTGCTGAACGAGTATGAGATTCTTTTGTCTCGGCTCACTGTGTTACGGATCTTGTACAGCGCCACTATGGGATTGATAATTGTCTGCAGTGCCTTCTAAGCGTGTGCTACCAGTCCTTAAGCTTCGATTTTTAAATCGATCATCTCAAGACAATGTGCTTGATGTTGATCATGAAACTCTACTTAGACAACACTCATCACATGTACCGTTGACGAATAGTTGCTACCGAAATGCAAGTCAAGACCGCGGCCGCAAGACCAATCATTGCTGGTGTTAGACCTGCGATTCCTGTACCTCCGGTACCTATCTGCACGACCAGGACAAATCCAATGCCTGCACCTATGGCAGCTAGCACCTCGGTTGATCCGATCCGTCTGGTGTACAAACCTGCGATGATTGGAACGAATAGACTAACGGTCAGCAGCGTGTAAAAGATCGCTAGGGTGTCGACTATTGATTTAGACACGATCGCCAGTCCCGTCCCGAGGAGTCCTCCGACGACCGCGGCATGCCGAGCTACTCTGAGCACGTCACCGTCGCTGGCGGATGGACGCAGAAAGCGGTGATACAAATCGCGCGAGAGCGATGTTGCTAGCATGAAAAGGATGGCGTCTGACGAGCTCACCTCTGCCGAGAAAAGGGCGGCCAAGCCGAGCGCACCAACCAGGGGTGGAAGCCCCTCCATTAACAGGGTTGGTAGGGCTAGTTCGTGGTCGGGTAGCTCGGGGTGCACGGATCGGGCGATCATGCCAAGCAGCGGGGGAATTACAGCGAAGAGCAGCAGCACAATCCCGTTGAGCGCGACCCCCAGCCTGACGGCGTGTTCATCTTGTGCGCCGTAGACTTTTTGAAGAATACCAGGCGAAACAATGAACGACGGACCTAGCATTGCCACGTAGAACCAGCCAGAGCCGCCTCCCTGCCAGAAGTTCCAGTAGCCTTCTACATCTCGCGTCGCCTCTACGACGTGAGACCATCCTCCAGCATTCCATAGGGCTAGTGGTAGCACCACCGTAAAACCAGCGAGTAGTACGACAAGCTGAACGACGTTGACCCATGCGGCCGTGCGTAGACCGCCAGCTGTGAAATAGACCGTGACAACGGTTCCTCCAATTACGCACCCAATCCATCGGGCGACGCCAGTGACGACGTTCAATACCCAACCGATGGCGAGAATTTGAGCGGCCAGGATGGCGAGCGTGCCGACCAAAAGTAGGGCCGTAATTGTGGCCCTGACGCTCTGTCCGTAGCGGTCTTCCAGGAAGTCGCCTACGGTATGCAGGTCTCGGTCGGCTGCGATTCGTCGAATCCTTGGGCCGACCCAGAGCGCGAGTACGAGTGAACCGAGACCGGCGGATCCAACCCACCACCACGCACTCAGACCATCGCGATAGCCGATTCCAGCGGCGGCCACCGTTGAGCCTGCGCCGATGTTAGCCGCCAGTAAAGTAGCGAAGAGCAGAAATGGACCGAGTTGTCGACCCGCGACGAAAAATTCTTTCGATTGCCGAACACCGGTTCCGATCCACAGTCCGATGCCCATGAGAAGGGCGGCATAGACAAGCAAAATGGACAAGTGAAGGGTCACGTTCGTTGTTTAACGATTGAATATGATTTCGACTCCTCATAATGGCACACGATACCGACGAATTTCTTCCAAAGGTCGACAACGAAATCGACATCAAGCGAGCGTCTCAATGCCATAGCCGTTTCGGCATGCTCGGTGTTCTGGCTCCAGACATTCCGAGCATCGGTGTTACGATCGTTTGCCATCGATTAGATGCAAAAGTGGATTATGAAGTTGCTGCCGATGCAACCGATCAAGAATCATGTAACTGCCATACGTGATGCTCACGGAGAGCACCGGCCGAAATCATAGGGGAAGGAAAAACATTCAGACGGAGTACGCTGACATACGCTCGACCGGCTCGAGCTGGTCAAGCCAATATGCTGAGTCATCACGGTGACAGACAAAGAAGCGACCAAGGTCACTTGTGTTTCTAGCCTGGTGGTAGCGTAGATATATGTATTTGTGGTCTACCGCCACGATCTCGACCTTTCCAGACTCGTGCGACATGCAGAAGCGTGCGCGCTTGGCGAGTCCTGAACCGTGCCGAAGTGCTTCTTGAAAGATCTCCCAGCCCTGAACGATCGGAACCTCGTACGGCTCGTTTCCGGCAGTTGGCCGACCCTGGAAGAGGTAATAAGGCGGGCAGCCGATATAGGAGAGCTTTCCAAACAACTCAGCTAGCACGTCCGGGTCGTCGTTAACGCCCTTAACGATCGGGCACTGATTAACGCAGATTACTCCGTTCCTGATGCAGGCATCGATTCCAGCTACCGCCTCGTCCGTCAGCTCGCGTGGATGATCAAAATGTGCCATGAGATAGATCCGCTGCTCCAGAGTGGAATGTGTCCGGAAAGCTGACTGCAAGTCCTCATCACCGAACACCCGCCAGGGATCAAACGCAGGCATTTTTGAGCCGATTCGGATGATCTGCACGTGTGGAATCGAGCGGAGCCCTTCAAAGATCTCGACTAGCCGCCGCGTGCTCATGAGCAGCGGGTCACCGCCGGTGAGTAACACGTTCGTTACCTTAGGATGCTCGGCGATGTAGCGGAAGCCCTCACTGACGTCGTTGGTAACCTCGTCGTTCTCATCCGTGAACAGCCGCTTACGGAAGCAGTAGCGACAGTAGGCACCACAGACTTCATTGCAGAGCAGCAGTACTGTATCGGTGTATTTGTGTTGCACCCCACGTGCTACAGTGACCGCTGCTTCATTGCTAGCATCCAAACGTCCCCAATCGGTCAGCTCCTCATCACGTGGGATGATCAGCTGACGAATCGGATCATTGGGGTCGTCCCAGTCGATAAGGTCGAGGTAGTAGTCATTTGCACGAAACACGTACTCGTTCGTTACCATCTGTAGGCGGTCGCGATCGCTTGGTTGAAGTTGTTCGATCTGATCGATACGTCGAACGTACTTCACCCGTCGATTGCTTTTGTTTGTTGTTGAAAGACCGTTGGTCGAAATTTGGGAATTCATCAAAAAGTTTTAGTTCCATGCTCGACAGGGCAGCTACTGACACAAAAACATTAAGCACTGTACAAGCTAAAGCGGTTCAAACTATTGGAATAGAACCACGGAAAACTACTCAATCAACCTGTCGGTTAGATGCAAAAGTATCGAGTACATGGTGGTGTAGATGCAAGGCTTGCTAAGTCGATCAAGATAATTAATTGGCCAAAAGCCCTAACAAGTTAATTAATCAACTGATAGCGGCAGATGTGGGACTGCCAAGCACGACACTTATCTTTAAGCTTTCGGACTCCAGAGCCTGCAGTTATGCGATTTCAGCGATCTGATGATGTTGTTGGCTAACGACTGTCCGCTTGGAGATTGACGATCCACATTGTCGCGACGATGCCAGCGACTAGCTTGAGCATCTCGAGGCTAGTGTAGGTGGCGTGTAGGAAGCCGAATGTGGCTAGTTCCGATGGCGGAGGGTCGCGCGGCACGAAATCGAGACTCCGGCCGATCGACAAGATTTGCGGCGTAAGCCAAACCGTCAGGAACAGCAAAATCGCTAGCATACCGATGACGATCCAGCGAAGCCTTTCCGTTCCCTGAATTCAAAAGATCAGCCAGAGTGTTACACTGCCGATCCCAAACTGCGCATAGTTCCATAGCTGAAAAGGGAGTCTGTTGAGCTCTGATGATAGATAGCGCAGAAAATCTCTAGACTCGGCCGAGCCGATCTGCTCCACCATTTCCCGAAAGGTAGCGTTACCAGGATTCACTAGGAGCCGATCGATTGTGTGGAAATTCTGAACAGCGACAGTGCTGACACACACGGTTCCCATCAGCTACAGACCAAGACAAAACACCGCCGTTTCACGTTTCATAACTATTTAATCTAGTCTACCGTAATGCATAAGGGAGAGCTTGTTCAGGGCGACAGATTGTTAGTTGATGCCTGTGCTTGGCGGGTTGAGTGCCGACGGGTCTACCCTGGTAGTTCCGGCGTTGTCATCCTCGCAGTCGTCGCAACCATGACACGAATTGTTTGCTCCTGGCTTGGCACCGACCAGCTCGGTACGTAGGTGTCGATAAAGGGAGACGACTGCGAGGCCAACGATGATCGCGACGAGTGCTGCCTGCCAGGTCACGAGATACCCCAACCTAGTAGAGTTCCGAATTGATAAACCGTAAGCGATACGATATAGGCAAGTATTGACATATAGCCGAACATAAAGACTGGCCATCGCCAGGTTCCAGATTCCTTCCTCACGATGACGATCGTGCTCATACACTGACACGCGAGCACGAAGAAGACCATTAGTGACAGACCGGCCAATGGGGTCATCAACGGAGATCCGTCAGCTCGCTTTGCACTCTGAAGTGATGATCTCAAGGTGGCGTTTTCCTCGTCAGCTTCCTCGATACCAAAAACGATACCGAGTGTCGAAACAAATACCTCTCGTGCCGCGAAGGCGCCAAGGATTCCGATCCCGATACGCCAGTCAAATCCAAGCGGTTCGATTACTAGTTCGATGGCCTGACCTAGACGTCCACCGATACTGTACCGAATTTGTTCACTGGCCTCCTGTCCGTCCAGTCCTAAGATTTTAGCAGCACGCTGATCAAGGTCTGGTGTGGTTGAGGTGATCAGCATTCGAGACTCGTCGTAGCGATCGGTGATCTCCGTACTATGGGGGAACGACAGTAGCGCCCACAGGATAATCGTCATAGTGAGGATAATCGTTCCGGCGTCGTGTAAGAATTTATAGATCCGCCGCCAAGTTGTGACGAAAAGATTTCGCCAAACAGGCACTCGATAGGGAGGTAGTTCTAGAACGAGTGGCATTCTTGGGCCACGTAAGATGGTACGGCGGAGCACTGCAGCGGCGCCGAGTGTGGCTGCGACTGACAGTGCGTACATCGAGAACAAGACTACCGCACCGACGCTCACGATGCCGAAAAGTCGTGGGTTCCCAGCGAATACTACGGCTGTCACAAGAGCGAAAACTGGTAAGCGGGCACTGCACGAGATCATCGGCAGTGTCAGCATCGTAATTAACCGGTCTCGCCGGCCTTCTATTGTTCTCGTTGCCATTACCGCCGGTATGGCGCACGCAAATCCTGACAACATCGGCACGAATGCCTTGCCGTGTAGTCCGACAGATCCCATTAGGCGGTCGATGACAAAAGCCACGCGGGCGAGATATCCGACATCTTCGAGCAGCGCGATGAAGAAAAAGAGCATTGCGATCTGCGGTACAAATACCACGACGTTACCAACCCCGGAGATGATGCCGTCAACCAGCAGGTCGCGTAGTACTCCGGTTGGTAGAAGTGTCGTTACGACGGTCTGCAACCACGCGGTCGCTGTTTCGAGCATCCCTATCATCGGTTCGGACCAGGTGAACAATGCTTCGAAGAGGACCGCCATTACGACGGAAAACACGAGGAGGCCGTAGACCCGCTGGGTCAGGATGCCGTCGAGCCGATTGGTCCACTTCCGTGTGTCATCGCGGGTAATAGTCCGAACGTCTTCCACGACAGTCTCAATCCACCGGTACCTTGCAGCGATGATCTCCCGATCGAGGTTTCGTTTCATCTTTGCTGCTCTGGTTCGGATTACCCGAACAGCCTTTAGGACCGACTGAGGAAGACCGGTCTCAGCACCGTCACTAGCCTCGAGCGATAGGAGTGACCAGAGTGCCCATGAACGGCGCGTGGCTGCTGTTTTGGCCAAAGTGGTATTTGCCAACGTCTCACAGACTGTCGAAACGTCGATCTCGGTTTGAGCGGGCAGCCCCTTCCATGCACAGTCTGGACATGGTGCTAGACGGATGGTGTCCGAGATAACCGCGCGAAGGTCCTCTAGTCCGATTCCTTGTGACGCGACCATCGGCACGACAGTGGCACCGAGCCAGCTACCGAGCCGAGTGGCGTCGAAGTCAGCTCCGGCCGCTGTCGCCTCGTCAAGCATGTTCAGCGCTACGATGACCGACATGCCAGTTTCTGCAATTTGGAGGACCAGATAGAGACCTCGCTCAAAGGCGCCCGCATCGATGACCACTATTACGGCGTCTGGCGGTTTGGCGTGACGGCCAAGCACCTCGTTGACTGCTACCTGTTCGTCTGGAGAATGCGTGCTAAGGCTGTAGGTACCTGGTAGATCAACAATTTCCACCAGCGATCCGTTTGGGAGTTTAACCCGCTGGGACGAACGGGTTACCGTGACGCCAGGATAGTTGCTTACCTGCGCTCGGGCACCGGTCAGTGCGTTGAAAATGGTCGTCTTGCCGGAATTGGCGTTGCCTGCCACGAGCACACGTGGCACGTGAGTGGTCTGTGATGCCTCGCGTGTCGCGTGCATTGGAAACCGATAGGACGTGGGTATTTCAGCGGCACGGTCAACCGAGTCTCCTGTTTCGTCAGAAGTGAGCGTAATCTTTGAGGCGTCCGTAAGACGAAGCGAAAGTAAATAGCCGCGAAGACGAATCTTGAGTGGATCGCCGAGCGGGGCCCTGCGGATCGTTTCGACCCGTATGCCAGGCAGCAGTCCCATCTCCATGAGCCGACGGGCCATCCGGCGGTCACCACCCACGTGATGGACCATCGCGCTCTCGCCGATGGTTAACCGATCAAGCGTGCGGAGGCTCTGATGCAAGAGACCGACAACTCCCGGAAACTCATGGCGGAAGTTCACCATGGTGGGCAAGTGAACAAAGCTGAGACCGAGTCTCAGCTTTACTTCAACCCCAGTCTATAGCCGACTAATTTAGTCGGTCAAGGACAGTGTTATCATCAGGTCTTCACAGGAGGGGAGCCCCTTGTCACAGCAGAAAGGCACTCGAGACTGGTGCACACACGGATTACCATGCGTCCTAGCGCTTGTTGCGGTCTGTCTGACTCAACAGGTTACTGCGCAGGATGAGGTTATCATGCGCGGGGCTTCCATCGGCGAGGTGCCTCTAGTGAGTTTGTCCGAAGCTTTGAACGACATCGACCAGTTTCTTGACCAGAGCGTGATTGTCGAAGGAAAAGTAAGGCAGGTGTGCCAGATGAAAGGCTGTTGGATGCAGCTTGTACCGAAGAGTGCTACTACTGGCGTTCGCGTGACGTTTAAGGACTATGGCTTTTTCGTTCCGAAGGAATCAGAAGGGCTCATTGCGAGACTGGAAGGTACGTTTAAGCGCATCGCATTCTCGAAAAAGCAAGCCGATCATTTCTCTGAGGAAGGTGTGCAGTTGAAGCGTAATCCTGATGGCACTGCTACGGAAGTGAGTTTCGTTGCTGTTGGTGTCGAGCTCCATAGGGAGACGACGACCTTCGATTGATAGACCCGCAAAGCTTGACAGCTTGGTTTGATATCCGTATAAAGTCTGGCGTTTCGAACTTCCTTTTCTTCGTTCTTGTCTTTCTACTGGGTATTGGAGTAGCGTCGGTCAAATTTGATCAGACCATCAGATCAATTCTTCTCGAGGGAATCGGATTCTAGGTACCACGTGTGAATAGCGATGATCGAGTTAGGACGAGAACAAATACGCTTTACAAAAAGAGTGATTTCACCTTCGAGTCACACGCGATTCCGCGTTCACCTCGGAGGTCATGTTATAGGGTGTTGATATGTCAAAGTTGACGGTAGAAGGATACGGGACCTTCGACGTCCCTGAGGGCAAAAGACTGGTGCTGGCTATCGAGCAGGATGCTAAGGTGGATGTCTTGCATGCCTGCGGTGGTAACGCACGATGTACAACATGCCGCGTCGAGTTCATCGACGGGGAACCTACGAAGATAACAGTGGCGGAAAAAACCTGTCTGGAGGCTAGGGGTCTGACGGGAGTGCGCTTGTCGTGCCAGATGCTCTGCGACCAGGACATGACCGTCCGGGCGGTCAGTCGGCTCGAAGGTAGCGGTAGACCAGACTCCGGGCGCACTCCAGCCGAGACGATCACTCCGCCGCCAGACTGGCAGTAAACGGCCGATCGCCATTAAAGGTCCGAGAGCCGCAAACTCTGGACTCACCAGAGACTCAGCGCGACCGGCTACTCAGCGGTCGCTCGGTATGTGCCAGCCACTCTAGTTCTAATAAACACCCCAGTGAATCCGATGTAACGAGATCGCTTAACATCGAGGAGATACTGCATGACAAGCGAGTGTCCATGTGCAGCATTAATTGTGGTAGTGAGGCGTCTCCGGACTCTGAGTCCTGCCAGAAGTGCGGTGAGCCTATTAGATATCGTGGGTCAGAAATTCGTAGTGACACAGTAGCGAGAGTGGTAATGACTTGTAAAATAAGGATTGGCAATAGGTTTTTTCCTGTTGCTATGGGGGTTGTTCTTGGGCCATAGCACAGCACAGACAAATCAGCCAGGCGTCAGTCTCAACATTGAGGAAATCGAAAGAATTGCAAACCGCGTTCGGGCTGGACGCAGCCTTAACCCCGAGAGGTGGCCGAACGGCGCCCGAGTGGCAGTGCTTCTTTCGTTTGACGTTGACAACGACACGATCAGTATCGCCAGGAACGAGAACCCTTCGATCGGAGGTATGTCGCAAGGGGAGTATGGGGCACGTGTGGGGTTGAGGCGAGTGGTGGAATTGATGGATCGGCATGAGATCCCCGCATCGTTCTTTATTCCTGCGATTAGCTTGGCACTTCAACCGGACATGGTCGACATGATCCAAAAGTCTGGTCGTCACGAATTTGGGGTCCACGGGTGGATTCATGAGCTGAACACAGGTCTTGATGTTGAGACTGAACGAGAGTTGGTAAGTCGGGCAACCGACTATCTCGAGGCGGTGACGGGCCGGCGCCCTGTCGGCTATCGGGCACCCTCATGGGATTTCAGTCCCAACACGTTGCAGATCATCCTGGAGCAGGGATTCCTTTACGACAGTTCACTTATGGCCGACGATCGACCATATGAACTGATGCAGGATGGCGAACCAACTGGATTGGTTGAGCTGCCGGTCGAGTGGATTCTCGACGATGCGCCACTAATGAACCCTCGTGAAAACAGCTATACCTCTCCAAGAGAGTTGCTTCAAGTTTATATCGACGAGTTTGATGAAGCATACGATGAAGGCACGATGTTTCTCTTGACGAATCATCCACACATCATCGGTCATCGGTCACGAATCATTATTCTTGAGGAGCTTATTGCCCATATCCAGTCAGCTGGCAACGTGTGGTTTGCGACGCACGAACAGGTCGCGCGATATGTTCAGGAACAGGCAGGGATGTAGTCGGAGGAGTGTGTTTCTGTGCTACCAATCATCAAAGATGGCGCTGTCGTGCCTATAAATGATCTTGGAAAGGGCCAGGAAATGGCGAAAGAAACAACGCGTCGTGAGATCTTGCAGGGTGGTCTGGCAATGGCTGGACTCGGAGTTCTTGGGTTTCCCGAATGGGCGATGCCGGCACTCGAACAGGGTGAGACTCTCATGGAATTCACCGATCTACCTGATGAGATTAATCCGATCCGTGACGCCGAACGACGTATGATTGATATCCGGCACATCGACGGCTTTTACACGCCTATTAACCAATTTTTCACGATACAGCATTACGGCCATCCTGATATCGCTACCGCTGTCTACCGACTCAGGGTCTCAGGCCTAGTCGACAAACCACTGGCATTGTCGCTTGCCGAACTCAGGTCGATGCCGAGTCGAGAGTTGGTATTCGGATTCGAATGCTCAGGTAACCGTGGACCACTGAACGGTCTTTCGAGTAATGGTCGGTGGGTTGGGGTACCGTTACGCGCAGTACTCGAGCGAGCTGGGATTCAAGACGTTGCTCGAGAGTTTGTGTTCTTCGGCGCTGATCACGGTGAAGAAGAGGTCGCATTCCGAGGGCGAACCTACACGGTTAACCAGCAGTACGGTCGGAGTCTTGAGCGAGACCAAGCGCTTTCGGACGAACCACTGCTCGCCTATGCCCTTAACGGAGAACCACTGACGGCGCACCAAGGTCGTCCACTGCGGCTACTTGTCCCCGGATGGTATGGTGCTCCAAACGTGAAATTCCTTTCCGAAATTCATGTTCAGAAGGATCAGTACCTCGGTAAGTTCCAGGCAAACTGGTACCGCACGTTAAAAGGTGAAATGATTAACGGCGAGATGAAATGGAAGGAAACAGCGATTTCTGCGATGCGACTCAAATCGTTTATTGCTCGGGTAACTCAGACTGGCGAAGCCCACAACATTTTTGGTGTCGTAATGCATGATGGTACGCCACTGCACTCCGTTGAAGTAAAGGTTGACAATGGTCCATGGCAGTTGGCAACGCTCGATCCTGACACGACGCGAGAAAAATACTCTTGGAAGTTCTTCAATTACACCTGGAATGGTGCCACAGTAGGTGAACACAAAATTACGTCTCGGGTAACGGATGTGAATGGTGTTGTGCAACCGACGGAGGATGAGCTTAAAGTGAAGAAGACCTTTCTGGAGCAAAACAGTCAATTTCCACGGACCGTCATGATTGCCTAGGTTGCCACGACGCACAGTGGAACGATTTCGGGTTAGGTCTTCGAGCCGAATGAGAACTTTCTCTTTGCCCGACTCTTTTCTTTGGAAAACTGTTCTAAGACAGTGGCATCATTCGTTACAAATTCCCTATCCACGTGTTAACGGTCTGACCGCTTTGACGTAGGCTATTTCACCGGGGTTCTGGCGGAGCACCACGGCCAGGCCGTCCCATCCGTCGATCGGATGGACGTCGCCGATCATGACCCATTTTCACGATTTCAGATGAGAACTGATCCATCTGGTCAACCGTCAGAATTTCTGAGAGCGCTGTTCGAAATGTGTCACGTTCACGATCGAAGAGTTCACGTATCTCTCGGCTGATCTCGCGGAAACGTTCACGCCTGGTATCGAACAAGACCTCAAGGCTAGTGGTTTGCTCATCGGTGAGGTCGATAGAGCTCGCTAGCCGATCCATTAGGCGTTCACTTATCGGCGGTGGCCCTCCATGGGGACGCGGTGGTCCTCCAGGAGGACGCGGATCGGCTGGTCCAAACAGGCTACCTGTGCGTGGTCCGCCACCCAACCAGGGAGTTGCCACGATGCCGGTTCCAAGTCCGACAAGAAAAACGACCAATACAAACAGGCTGAACCAGATCTCTATTCGCAGGTTGCTCATATCTACCTCAGAACGTCGGCACTATTCCGAATTGTCAAAAGGACGTCAAGTAAGAGCTCGTCCGTTTCGTCGTCCGTCCAGAGTAGCGTCACCGCATCGAGAGCGGTATCGTTGTCTGGTGCAATCCATGCCATCACGAGTTCTGAAAAGTCGATCGCGACGACCGGTTCAGTGTTGGTGCCCCGCCCGAGTCCCAGAAACGCCGCAATGAAAAGCGTGGCCGCTACCGGCGCGAGTCGCAAGGTCCATGCGCCCCAGTCCAGGGCGTCCAGCCACAGAGACCAACCGTTCACAGGGTTCGATTCGAGGCTGGCCATCACGCGCGTCGAAAATCCAAGCGGCACCGGGGCAGATGGACGTCGGGACAATAGCTCCCATATCTCAGTTTGGCACTCAAGTGCGTCACGACACGTGGCACATGTTTCGAGGTGTTTGTCGAGCTGCTCGTGACGCGCTCTGTCAAGTGTGCCGTCGGCTGATAGTGCCAGCAGTGATTCAACTTGTTCGCACGTCATCATCTATAGACTTCTTTCTCGCCGCGTTCACGAGTGGCCGCAATAGCGGCCGCAGCGCTCGTCGAGCGCGGAAGATTCTGGACTCGACTGTGCCAATTGGTGAGCGAGTGACCTCAGCGATCTCTTTGTAGTTGAAGCCTTCGACATCGCGAAGGACAATGGCGACTCTGAGCTCGTCAGGAAGCACGCCTAACGCGCGGTCGATTGCGTCCCGTGCGATAACCGTTGTTTCTACGTTGGCCTCACTGGATGGAATGTCGCGTGCCTGCAACGCCTGAGTGTCATTATGGAAGCCAGGTCCGTCCAGCCGAGACTGTCGTCCACGTCGATCGCGATGGGTTCTGGCAACGTTGGTGGCAATCCGATACAGCCACGTCTTGAATGAACTGTCGCCTCTGAATTGATTCAGAGCCCGGTAGGCACGAATGAAGGTGTCTTGTGCTACATCCTCGGCATCGCTCACATCTCGGATCATTGCTGTAGCGTAGTTCACAATCTGTCTCTGATAGCGTAGTACCAACGTTTCAAAGGCCTCAACGTTTCCCGTCAGCGCTTCGTCGACTGTTGCGCGGTCAGGGTCTGTCCGAGAATCAACATTTCTGTTGTCAGTGACATTCATGAGATGGAAATTCAGATTAGCCCCGACGGTCATCTCCGCTGTCACCATGACAGAGCCAGGCTACCCAGCTCTTATTATTACTGACTCTGGTTTCCACCCAGATATTTCGTTACCGTTACTGAAATATGTGGCTGATGCGGTTGGTCTGTAGAGACAGCACAGTAGGTACGGTAAAGGAGGACCAATGACTGATGATCAAGAACAGCATGATCGAACAGCGACATATGGCCAGACCTTAGTGAAAATTGTGTTCATTGCGCTCGCGACTCTTCCGATGTCTGGTTACCTCTCAGAAGACGACAAGCGAGTGCGCGCAACGGGTCCATCCGCAGAGGATGCGGTGAATCAGACGGCTCAGCAGTTGGAGCGAGACGTCAAGAAGGCTCTGCGCGGGCGCGATTTTCGATGGGTGGAGATATCCATCGAGGGCAGTAAAGCGACGCTGGTCGGGCAGGTGCAAGATTTTTGGGCTAAAGATCAGGCGGTCAGACAAGCGCTTGACGTTGATGGTATCGAGACGGTCGTGAGCGAGCTTAAACTGCCGGAGAGAGAAAGCGACAACGAAATCGCCCAAGACATTGATAAGGTAATCCAGCGATACGCCCACTACACGATATGGGACCACATCATAGGCCGTGTAAACGATGGCAAGGTCTTCCTAGAAGGTCGCGTCACGCCGGACCGGAACAAGGTGGACGAACTTTTCGAGCGCGTGGCGAAGGTCAAAGGGGTGCAAGATATCCAAAACAACATCTTGACACTCCCACAGTCGCACAGAGACGAAAGGGTTCGGCGCTCAATTGCCAGTCGATTTTCGTCGAATTTTCATTTTGAGCGGCTCGCGAGTATGGTGAATCCACCCTTTCACATTGTCGTGCAGAACGGCGTCATCACGCTCGTGGGGTACGTACAGACGCAGTTTGAGTTGATCGAGATGCGACGCATCGTGGGACTGACTCCCGCTGTTCTTCGGGTCGAGAACCGGCTAAGAACGCTCAAAGGAGCTAAGTAAAGCTCGAAAGACGGCCACTGAGGCTCAAAATCGAGGTAGGCCGAGTAGACTCGATGGTGAGGTGAACTAACATGCACGTTCGTTGCTGCGCTACCACGACGATTCCCAACTTGTTATGTGCGCTTGCTGGCATCCTTGTGTTTGTGCTGCCGATCAGCGCTACGCAGGCAGATGAACGACAAGTGGCGTTTCTTGGCGTTTGGATTCTCAACGATGAGCTGAGCGATGATCCACGACCACGATTAGGCATGACCAGATCTGATGGCGAACGTGGTCGGCGTGGCCGCGGTGGTTGGTTCGGCCCCTCTGGCGGTGGATTCGGTGGTCGTGGACTCGGAGGCCGCCGAAGTCATGATGGCGATCGATCCGGTCGCGAAGAAATGGCCGAGCGAAGAGCGGCCCTGCAGGACGCGATGCGTGACCTGATGACCGCAGCTCGGCGGATGACGATCGTCGGCACGCGGGACGAAATACTCTTGACGTACAATGACGGGCGCGTCGTTCGGCTCCTACCTGACGGTCGTGAGCACGCTGGTGTTGCCGGTACCAGCATGCGGGTGGCCCGCACGACGCGATGGGACGACAAAATATTGGTCACTGATATTGAGCTCGAGGGCCGGGTGAAGTTCGAGATCGAGCGATCTTACGAAGTTCGAAACGGTGAATCTGGCCGACAACTGATTATTGTCTCGCGGTTCGCTGGTGAACCATTTGGAAGAGAAGAGCGAGAATTTCGTCGAATCTATAACGCCGAAAATCTGTCTCATTGAGAATAAGATGCCGTCGCGACGATATCTCGCGTGGAGAGATATAGGGAAGACGGGGCAAGTGCAATGGACATGCCTCTGTTTTATATAAAGAGATGGCGGTTGCCGACAGGAAGGAAATGAATGTGGTGGGACGAATCATGAGTACGGTTTGTTTGGTTCTCATGCTTGGGTTTGTCAGCGACGCGTTGGCTCAGGTCGATCGTAGGGCCGACTTAGCTGACGATGGCCACGTGACGATTACCGAGGTGCCACGACTCGCTCGCGAGGGCATCGAGTTCCTGGGGCAGTCGGCCAAGATTCGCCGGTTCGATCTAACGTTAGATGACGCGATTCAGCGTGCCCTGGACCGCAACCTCGATATTGTGGTTGAACGAATCAACCCGCAGGTATTGGATCTGACGCTGGCCCAGCAGGAGGCTTTCTATCGGCCCACGTTTGGGATCAATGTCAACGCGAACTCTCGCACCACCCCGTCAGCCACGCAACTCGATGGCGGAGACATTACAGAAACCGACACGTCGAACTTCGACGTTAGCGTGAACCAGCCAGTGAAGCTTGGCGGTGGTTCGCTCAGTGTCGGCTTCGACAATAATCGCCAGGAAACGACCAACGCCTTCTCGAGCTTCAACCCCGGCTATCGCAGTGCGTTCGTGACTCAGTACACTCAACCGCTACTTAGAGGCTTCCGAATCGACGACAGTCGTTCACAGATCAAGGTCACGCAGATCAACCGTGACATTTCGAAAATTGATCTCCGGCAAACGATCACCAACACAGTGGCCGATGTTGAGAACTCTTACTGGGAGCTGCTCTACTCGATCGGCAGCGTCGCAGTGCAACAGCAGGCGCTTGAGCTCGCCGAGCAGCTTGTTCGTGATAACCGGGCACGAGTGGAGATCGGGATACTGGCCCCGATCGACGTGGTGCAATCCCAAGCGGAAGCGGCCTCGCGGCGACAAACGCTGGTCCAAGCACAGCAGGTGCTTCGTACTTCAGAGCTGGTACTCAAACGACTCATCGTCAGCGGGACGCAGGATGAACTGTGGATCTCTGAGATCAATCCAGTCGACCAACCTCGGCTGAACCAACCGCCGATTGACATCCGAAGTGCCGTGGCTAACGCCCTCGGTCAACGCACAGATCTGAGTCGCGCGAAACGCCAGCAGGATATTAACCAGCTCAACGTTCGTACGCTCAGAAACAACACCCTTCCCGCACTCGACTTGGTTGGCACGTTCAACCTGCAAGGCCAAGGCGGAAATCAACTCGTCCGTAACTTCCTCGGGGGTGAAGCGGGGCAGGTGATTCCAGGCGGATACTTTGACGCGATCGAACAAATTGTTGACGCTCGTTTCCCACTCTGGACGATCGGTCTGGAGATGAGTGTTCCGATCGGCACGAGCTCTGACGAGGCTGCCTTGGAGCGCGCACGACTCCAGATCCGCCAAATCGACGCCGAGCTGCGACAGCTCGAGCTCACCGTGGCTACAGAGGTCACCAACGCGGCACTGCAGGTGGAGAGCATTCGCGAATGGATCGCTGCGGCGAAAGCGTCTCGAGAGCTGGCCGAGCAACAGCTGGTCGCGGAGGAAAGCAAATTCGAGGTTGGCATGTCGACCAACTTCTTCGTCGTCCAGGCACAGCGAGACCTCGCGACAGCGCGTGACGCCGAGCTTCGGGCGATTCTCGACTATCAGAAAGCCCTGGTCGAATTCGAGCGTCTGCAAGAAACGTCACTCGGTCCAACGGGCATCTCGATCGTCGGCAGTGGGGGGTAAACAGTTGCCACCCTTTGCTGGCATACACGCAAGAGTGGCATCGCACTCACAGAGGTGGTACGGACTAGGACCCGAGAGATGAAGAAAGCGTTGCTCGTCGTCGTGCTTCTGGTAATAGTCAGCACCGTCTACGGGTATTGCGCCTACAGTACATCCGAGTTTGTCCCGGACGTTCGCACTGCTACCGTGACGCAAGGCGACATCGTCGATACCGTCGGGGCGACAGGAGTCCTGGAGGCGGTCACGACGGTCAACGTCGGGAGTCAGGTATCTGGCATCATCGATGAGTTGTATGTTGACTTCAACTCCATTATTCGTGAAGGCGATGTTATCATGCGTCTCGACCCATCGCTCTTTGAAACTCAGGTTGAACAAGCGCGCGCCAATTTGGTTCGATCCGAAGCCGACACAGAGCGCCTCAGGGTGTCGCTCGACGATGCCAAAGTGCAGCTCAAGCGCGCGGAGGATCTGGCGGCGAGACAGCTAATCTCAGACACGGAGCTTGAAGCGACCCAGTTTTCCGTACGGTCGACCGAAGCACAGGTGAAGTCATCGGAGGCCGGGATTACGCAGGCCAGAGCGTCACTCAACCAGAACGAGGTTAATCTCGAGCACACGATTATCAGGTCTCCGATCGATGGCATCGTGATCTCCCGGTTGGTCGATGTCGGCCAAACTGTAGCCGCGAGTCTTCAGGCTCCAGAACTATTCGTGATCGCCGCGGACCTGACAAAGATGCGGGTCATTGCGAATATCGACGAGTCTGACGTCGGACGGATTCGACCAAATCAACGCGTGACGTTCACCGTTGACGCTTTTCCCAGCGATGAGTTTGAGGGATTGGTCTCCCAGATTCGTCTCAACCCTGTCGTTACCCAGAATGTCGTGACCTACGCAACCGTGGTCGATGCGCCCAACCCTGATCTCCGTCTGAAGCCAGGGATGACTGCGACGATCAGTCTTGAAACGGCCCGGCGAGAGAACGTCCTGCGAATTCCGAACACCGCCCTGCGCTTCCGACCAACGGACGATATGTTTGCGGTCTTGGGTCAACCGGTGCCTGAGTCGATGGAGCTGGGAGACTCCGCGGCTCAGAACGTCCACGCGGTGCCCAGAGCGAGCTTCAGTGAGGGCGAAGGGGATAACTTCGCAGCTGGTACTCGTGGAGCGGGCCAGTTCAGCGACGGAGGTGCTCCAGATCCTGAGCGGATGCGGCGGTTCCGGGAGCGGCTGGTTCAAATGACGCCCGAGGAACGCGAGCAGTTCGAGGCGCGGCGGGCCGCGCCTCGCAGTGGTGGTGGTAGATTCGGTGGGAATGGTGGGAGGCGACCGTCAGGTGTCCAGCGGTCAACCAACGCATCGAGTGGTTCGAATATCCCGGCCGTCGAGCGGGGCGCTACGACGATCGATGCCCTCTTTGGTACCCTGCCCGTGACCGAGACGACCGGCCAGGTGTGGGCGATGGATGGAGGGAGGCTTCGGCAGATCAACGTCCGCCTCGGCGTGACCGATGGCAGGGCGACCGAGCTGCTGGGCGTCCTGTCGGCCCCAGCCGCAGCTCCCGCGAGTCCAAGTTCGGTAAGCCGGCTAAGCCTCGACTCCGGAACCACGCTCGTCACCAACGTCACAACGCCTGATAACGGCTCCTCATCCCAGAGCGGCAACAGTGGGTCACCGCTCATCCTGCGGTTCGGCCGGCGAAGGTAGAGGGGCTCGTGTCGGTCATCTCTGTTTCCGATCTGACCAAGGTCTACCGGATGGGTGATGTTGAGGTGCGCGCTCTGAGCGGTGTCAACCTGTCGATCGAATCTGGCGAATTTGTCAGTGTGATCGGACCGTCAGGTTCCGGCAAGTCGACCTTCATGCACATCCTCGGCTGTCTTGACCGCCCCACATCCGGTCAGTACATCCTTGATGGCCAAGACGTGTCCAAGCTGTCGCGGGACGCCCTGGCCACAGTACGCAATCAGCGCATTGGTTTTGTCTTTCAGGGGTTCAACCTCCTCGCCAGAACATCGGCACTCGACAACGTCGAGCTGCCCCTGCTCTATAGAAGAGGCATCCGTGTATCTGAACGGCATCAGCGCGCGCGCGAGATGCTGGAAGCTGTCGGCCTGGGTGACCGGATGGGCCATCAGACCAACCAGTTGTCTGGTGGCCAGCAACAGCGGGTTGCGATCGCCCGATCACTGATCAATCGTCCGTCGATTGTTCTCGCCGACGAGCCGACGGGAAACCTCGATTCGCGCACGAGCATCGAGATCATGGATATCTTCCAGCAATTGAACCAAAACAACGGGATCACCGTGATTCTGATCACCCACGAGCGAGACATCGCTGAGTACGGTAGTCGGATCATTTGGTTCCGAGATGGCACGGTCGTTTCTGACCGTGTCAATACAGCGCAGCGAGTCGCTGGTCATGATATCGAGGCGTTTACTACCGACGAAGACTCCTCACTCTCTGAGTCGGCGGCACGGTCTACCTAATAAAGGAGCACCGATGCACGTTTTTATCATCCTCCGTGTTGCGCTTAAAGCCTTGTGGCGAAATAAGATGCGGACTGCGCTCACGATGCTTGGCATGATCATCGGCGTGGCCGCCGTCATCGTGATGGTTGCGCTTGGTACCGGGGCCAAGCTGCAGATCGAAGAACAAGTGCGGTCGGCCGGCACGAACTTGATCATGATCCGGGCCGGAAACTTCCGCCACCGTGGGATCAGTATGGGCATAGGTGGCGCACCAACCCTTAAGGCCGTGGACGTGGATGCGATCCGTGAGCAGGTGCCGGGAGCGGTCTACCTCGCTGCAAGCGTCAATACGCGAGATCAGGTGATCGCTGCTGGCCAGAATTGGTCGGCACAGATCGAAGGTACGGATATCGAGTTCCCGATGATTCGCTTCTGGGATCTCGAGCACGGTACGTTCTTCACGCGGACGCATGTTCGAAGTGCTGCCAAGGTCGCCGTGCTGGGGTCGGTGGTCCGCGACAACCTCTTCGGTGAAGGTGTGGACCCGGTCGGACAGCGTATTCGCATCAGGAACCAGTCGTTCCAGGTCGTTGGTGTCATGGAGTCCAAAGGGTCTGGTCAGTTTGGGCAGGACCAAGACGACACCATCCTTGTTCCCTACACCACCGTGCAAAAGAAGTTACGCGGCCGAAATGGGATCAACATCTCCGGAATGATCATCTCCGCATCCTCGCTGGACGAGATGGACGAGATTACGGCACAGATCACCGCCGTGCTTAGGGAGCAGCATCGTCTTATCCCCGGTGACGAAGACGACTTCATGATCCGAACGCAGGAGGATATGGCGAGCATGAGAACCGGGATGGCCGAGACGATGACAGGGCTCCTCGCGGGAATCGCTGGCGTCTCACTTCTCGTCGGTGGAATCGGCATCATGAACATTATGCTCGTCTCCGTTACCGAACGGACACGTGAGATCGGACTGCGAATGGCCGTGGGTGCGAAGGGTCGAGACGTGCTGTTCCAGTTTCTCGTTGAAGCCGTGGTGTTGAGTATTGCCGGAGGACTGTTTGGGGTGGCCATCGGGTTTGGCCTCTCCGAAGGCGTTACACGTTTTCTGCAATGGCCGATGTCGGTTCCGGGCAACGCCGTCGCGCTCGCTGTTGGCTTCTCGGCAGCGACTGGGATCTTTTTCGGATTCTATCCGGCACGAAAGGCCGCACAGCTCGACCCGATAGAATCGCTTCGGTTCGAATAAGACAACACGTTACGCGTAAGTTGAACATTCCCAAGTCCCAGGGTGTGCTGCGTAGGGACTCGACGGGCTAACCTCCGTCGCTGTTGAACCGCCAGCCGCGCCGCGGTAGGCTAGGGCTACACGGTCATCGTCATGGGCGAAGATCGCCGATGACGACGATCCCAATGCCGACGACGGCGGTCGTCTGTGAGGTAAGCGTGACTATGGAAAGAGAAAACATCACATACAGATTTCGAGACTATTGGCCATGGCTGCGGTTTTCGCCGCGTTCAGTTGAGGTCCGACCGTAATGCCCATTCAAGCGAACGAACTAGCAGCCGTCATCACGACGACAAAGGGAGACATCCGTGTGACTCTTTTTTCTGTGGAGGCCCCTTTGACCGTAGCGAACTTCGTCAACCTGGCGCAGCGGGGCTATTACGACGGGCTGAAGTTTCACCGTGTCATTGCCAAGTTCATGATTCAGGGAGGTGACCCAACCAACTCCGGGAGGGGGGGGCCTGGTTACCAGTTCGCCGACGAATTCAGTCCCTCGCTTCGGCACAACTCGGCTGGAACATTGTCAATGGCTAACGCAGGACCGAGCACCAACGGAAGCCAATTCTTTATCACTCACGTGCCTACCCCCCACCTGGACGACGCACATTCTATTTTTGGCAAAGTCTCTTCAGGTCAGGACGTCGTTGATGCCATCGCACAAGATGACGTTATGACGACCATTGTTATCGAGGGCGACCCTGCCTCGCTTCTTGCGGCACAGAAGAACCAGGTGGATGAGTGGAACCGAATCCTGGGTGGAAGATAGGGGTTACTTGTCGGTCGTTGGTCAGAGGTACTAGAGAATGGAAGCAGATGCCAAACTTCATTTTGACGAATCCACTTGTGGCCGTCTGAAACCGCTTATTGGGGTCTGCAGGATGCTAAGGACGGGCCGTTTCACGCACTTTGTCCTTGTCACGGCATTCGTTTTCTCTAGCCAGAGCGACTCTGGACGAAATTTACGCACGCGCGCAGAGCGAGGAGATGCCGAGGCGCAGTACCGCCTTGGGAATGTGTATGCCAGCGGCGATGGTATACCTCAAAACGATGCCGAGGCGGCAAGGTGGTACCGTCGCTCGGCCTTGCAAGGTTTTGCTTTGGCTCAGGCGGGTCTCGGACACATGTACTTTTCCGGTCGTGGTGTGCCGCAGGATGATGACGAAGTGTTGAGGTTGTACCGTCGGTCAGTCGAATACGGTGAGGGCCGCGGCGTATCACAGAACGATGCTGAGGCGGTGAGGTGGTACCGCCGTGCGGCTGCACAGGGCGAGGCGGAGGGGCAGAACAACCTTGGGTACATGTACGCTGAGGGCCGCGGTGTGCCACAGAACGATGCTGAGGCGGTGAGGTGGTACCGCCGTGCGGCCGTGCAGGGTGAGGCGGCGGGGCAGAACAACCTTGGGTACATGTACGCTGAGGGCCGCGGTGTACCACAGAACGATGCTGAGGCGGTGAGGTGGTACCGCCGTGCGACCAAGCAAGGTTATGTGTTGGCGCAGGTGAACCTTGGGTACATGTACCGGGCCGGCCGCGGTGTGTCGCAGAATGATGCTGAGGCGGTAAGGTGGTACCGCTGGGCGGCGGTACAAGGTCATGTGTTGGCGCAGGTGAACCTTGGGGGTATGTACCGGGCTGGTCTCGGTGTGTCGCAGAACGATGCGGAAACGGTACGATTGTTCCGGTTGGCCGCCGACCAAGGAAATGCTATAGCGCAGTACAACCTCGGACTGATGTACCGCAATGGCCGAGGCATCCCACAGGATAATCTGACTGCGCACATGTGGTTCAATCTTGCTGCGTCACGGTCAACGGGTGATGTCCGGGACGGCGCGGTCAAGAGCCGCGAGATGATCGAGAGAAGGTTAACCGTGAATCAACGCACCGAAGCCCAGCGCCTCGCCCGCGAATGGGACGCTGCGCACCCGCGTCACTAACCCCGCCACCGTTGAACCGTCCTGTGTGGCGAGTTAGCTAGGACTGTTATGACTAGCCGTTATTGCTGGTCAATCTTCGCCTTGACGCCAAAAGCGAGGCGTATGAGAATCTGGTGAAGGCGGGCGCATCGATCCGACGAAGGGCGTACGCGCGGCACCGCAGAATGCCGCGGCAGGTGGTCCGCCGGGTATGGGCGGCATCATGGAACCGGTTCACTGGCGGGAAATAGACGCTTGAAACGGGCAAGGACTTTACGGCCTGGTTACGGGAGCGGTTCAGGGGTGCTGTCAAGTTTGAGTAGTACAGCACGTGACCGTTCACCGAGGTGTGGCCTCCCATCATTTTTTCAGCAGGTGCACGTCGCCACATTTCATGCCAAGAGGACGCTAGCCCTAAGCAAGCGGTGATAAACCACCTGTAACGGAGGTACATGCAGGCGCTTCTAGAAGTGATGGACGGCCAGTTTCTGGGAAACACGTTTCAAGACTACCTGGTCTCCGCCGCGGTCTTTCTCGGCGTGTCCGTCGGCATGCCGATCGCCAAGAGGTTCGTCCTGCGCCACTTGAAGACCCTCACTGAGGTCACGAGGAACGACTATGACGACCTGTTTCACGATCTACTTCGGCGCTTCGTCGGACCGTTCGTGTATCTGTTCACCGCGCTCTACTTCGGCACCCTGTCATTGAGCCTGCCAGGAAACCTCAGCCGCCTGCTATACGGCTTCTTCGTCGTCATTGTCGCCATCAAGGTCGCGCAGATCCTCCAAGAAACCGCCCGCTACGGTATCCGTAAATGGACTGAGCGAACGGTGAAGGAAGACCCGACGAGCGCCGCGATGCTCAAGAACATGACTTGGGTTGTCCGGAGCATGATCTGGACGGCGACACTCTTGTTTATCTTCGACAACCTCGGGGTCAACATCACCGCGTTCGTTGCGAGCCTCGGCATCGGTGGGGTGGCCATCGCCCTGGCCGCTCAGGCTGTGCTGGGGGACGCGTTCAGCTCGTTCGCCATCTTCATGGACAAGCCGTTTCAGGTCGGGGACTTCATCATCGTGGGCGATCTACTCGGCACCGTGGAACACGTAGGGTTCAAGACGACCCGCATTCGCAGCCTCGGCGGCGAGCAGTTGATCTTTTCCAACACTGACCTGACCAGCAGCCGGATCAAAAACTACAAGCGAATGCAGGAACGGCGGGTCGTCTTCAGTATCGGAGTCACTTACCAAACCCCCATCGAGAAGGTGAAGGCGCTCCCCCAGATGATCAGACGGGTCGTCGAAGAACACGAGAACGCCAGATTTGACCGGGCCCACTTCAAAAGCTTCGGGGACTTCGCGCTCATCTACGAAGTCGTCCTAATTGTGCTCCTCCCCGATTACAACATATACATGGATGTGCAGCAGTCCATCAATTTTCGGCTCATGGAGGAATTCCAGAAGGCCGAAATTGAGTTTGCGTATCCCACTCAGCAACTCTACGTGACCAAAACAGAACCGGTTTAACGCGGTTCTTGGAACGTTGGGTTTTGCGCCGTCGTTGTCCTGGTCACGCTCGCGGCCGGTGCGCCGGTGTACGCGCAGACACTGTATATGGACACCTTGCGGGCGCGTGCCGAGCAGGGCGACTCCGATGCTGCAGTAGATACCATCAGTGGATTGCAGGATAGAAACTGATGCGCCGCCCTCTTTGCATTACCTGAGAGACACCTACGCGGGTGTTGAGTGGCATATTCGACTCACATTTACCTGGACTGATGTCGCCTGCCCTTAGTGAGTGGTCACCATCGAGTTGAACATTCCCAAGCCACCGTGCGTGATGCGTACAGAATCGACTGGCGGAGCCTTTCCCGACAACTCAATGGAACAGCACGTGGGCCAAGACCAGGGAGGCGAGCAGTCCCGCACCGAACCGCGCCACGCCCCTGTCGGGCGCCGCGACCAGGTCGCGAAACGGGATTCGCCATCCCTGGCGCATCATCGTCGGCACGGCCACCGCGGCGAAGCTGAGCACGATGACCCACCCAGACCGCACGAGGTAGCTCGTCTCCGGCCACACGAGCGTGAAGCCGAGGTACATCGCCATGCTGCCGAGCAAGGCGCCCAACACGAGGTGTCGTGACGGCCGGATGAGAAAGACGGCGGCGGTCACGATGACGACGAACCCATTCTTCACGTAGTACGACAACTCGTTGAACCAGTGGGTGAGCGGATCCGCTTGCAGACTCCCGGTCTTGAAGAAGACCACCGTAAAGGCAAACAGTACGCCGGTCACTAACGCCCCCAGGATAGCCATTTTGCCCATCCGGACGATGTCGTACGGGGATGCGTCCCGCCGCAGGTGGCGCTTGTAGATGTCGATGGACCACAGCGTCGATACTGAGTTGAAGATCGAATCGACCGTGCTCATCAGCGAGGCGAAGAGCCCGCAGACGATCAGGCCGCGCAGGCCGGTCGGGAGGAATTTGTTGACGAGGGTAATGTACACCGTGTCCGGATCGTCGAGTGGCGCTTCGGCCAGAATCCCTGCCATCGCGATACCAGGGATGACGATGATGAGCAGCATGACATATTTGAGAAGCCCTCCGACCAAGAGTCCCACCTGGGCGTCCCGTAGGCTCTTCGCCGCCAAGGCCCGCTGGAGAATGACCTGGTTTGCACCCCAGTAGTTCAGGTTCAGCAGATTCATCCCAAGCAGAGCGGTCCACGGGACCGTCTGGTGGTTTCGCGGCAGGTGGAGGTGCATGAGGTGCCCCGTCTTGCTGAAGAGCGCTGCCCAGCCGCCGAGGTAGTGCACCGCGACCGTCACCGTGATGAGGCCGCCGCCGAGCAGCAAGACGAACTGCGGAAGGTCGGTCCGCACCACGGCGCGCAATCCGCCCAGATACGTGTACACCGCCGAGAACGCCCCGAGGGCCACGATCAGGACGGCCAGCCGAACGGCCTGGCTGTCGCTGATCCACGCCACCATCTCGGTAAAGATGCCGTCAAGCGCGTAGGCCGCCCAAAACAACGCGGTGCCGAGATAGAGGAGCGCGTACAGCACAATCATCAGCAACGCATACGCGAGCGCGATCTGCGGCCCGAACCGCTGCTCGAAAAACTGGCTGATCGTCACGACTTTCAGCCGGAGGTAGAGTGGGATGAAAAAGAAGGTTGCGACGACAATGCCGAAGATGGCGTTGAGTTCGAAGTTTGCCAGCGCCAGGCCGTCGACGTAGGCTGCGCCGGCCACCGAAAGGAAATGGCCGGCCTCGATGTTGGTCGCGATCGTGGAAATCGCGATGGATGGCCACCGCAACGAGCGTGAGCTGAGGAAGTATTCCTCAGGATCGGCGGCCGAATCGGCTCGGGCCCACAGGCCTATCGTGAAGATGACGGCGAAGTACGCGAGGACGATCAAGAAATCGACCATTGGTCGATTCTAGATCGCCCGTGGGTCATCACGCTCTGCTTTCCCCACCCGTCGTCGCCCGTGGCCAACCGTCAATGAACTTAAGAAGATGTGGGACGCCGCGCACCCGCGCTAACCCCCGTCCCCGTTGAACCGTCCGCCGCTTTGCGCCAAGGGTCATCAATTCGGCGTTCGCACCTGAAAGTGATAAAGTCGTGTCCGTGATAGGGAGACAGACTGATGAATTTCCTATTGTTGATGCTTAGTGTCGGATTATTGGTCGCCTCCGGTGGTGAAACGGATGAGGATTCAACCGACAGCGCCGTCGTTTCAGGACGGAGCCTTGAGGAACGACAAGAGATCTTCCAACACACCGATGACATGCTTTCAGGTTTGATTGTTCTCGACAGCGTTGATGCACTTGAACGTGTCATCGTGGCATCAGAGGAACGCTTAGTCTTGTTGTTCAAGCACAGCGTAACGTGCGGCACCAGTGCGCAAGCCCACGATGAACTCGTGGCATATCTCAGTGAAGGCCAGCACGCCACCCAACACGCCATCGTCACCGTGCAGACCCATCGGGATGTTTCAGATGCAGTGGCAACGCGTTTGAATGTGCGACATGAAACGCCGCAGGTGCTATTGATTCAAGCAGGACGTGTGGTGTGGGAGGCTTCTCACTTCCGTGTCACCGCCGACACAATGAAGGATGCTATCGAACGGCACTCCTCTTCGTAGCAATTCCGCAACCCAGCATCACGAAAAACGTAAGACAGACGGTATGGGGCAATGGGTTGTTGTCCAGCGCAGTGCGAAAGACCGCATGTCCACGGGCGAAAGCAGCTGTAGGCTGTCGATCCTCTCAGAGCCTCGGGGGGCCCCCGCACAACTAACCCACGTCCCCGTCGAACGCCCAGGTCACGCCGCGACAGTGCCCTCTCGCACGGCTCGCTTAAACCGCAGTTCTTGGAATCAGTGGAGGACAACGGTGATCTGTGGGTTGACAGGGGCCGGTGTTCACGTTAGCGTCGGACTAAATGTCAGACCATAATCCACGAGAACGGCACCTTTTCAGGGACTTACAGGAGAAAAGCGTTCTAACCCGACAGGTGCGGCGTTTGGCTAGCTCCATGCGTCGTTTGCAGGCCCGTGCCGCCAAAAGACGAAGCAATCGCTGGAGGGCCCAGTACACCCAGTCCATCCGGCGAGCCGCGGCGAGCGTGGAGGAACTTGAGCGACAAGTTTTATCCCGGGCACAGGATCTTAGGCTCCGTGTGCGGGAGGAACTCGAAATCTCAGTTGAAGAGGTTCAGACGTTCGAAGAGCAGCACAAGAAAGAGGTCCTGGAGCTAAATGTCGCTCACCAAGCGCTGCGCACGGCTGAGCAAGCGCTGAGTGGCGCAGAGCTCGCATCCGAGGCGAGGGACAAAGCAGATCGCCTTTCCGAGCTTCGGCACAAGCATCGGCGCGCCGAACGCCAAGCATCTAAGGAAGCAAAGGATGTCAAAGCAGTGGAACGGGAGCTAGCGTCGGAGGCGCGCGACCGAGAGATTCTCACGGTCGAACTCCACAAGCTTCTCGAAGAGATTGAGGTGCTTCGTCCTGAGGTCGCTGAGAGCAACACCTAACAACCCGCTGTGCAGGGCGCTTTCGGCGTGTCGATCGATTGACAAGAACAGCTTCCTCTACCGATCTTGATATTTCGTAAGAGACTCTTCGACATCTACAAGAGAAGCCTGCTCCCGAGGCACTTGAATTGCGGAACGCACCCGCATGACTCGCCCCCGTCCCCGTTGAACCGCCCGTCGGGTAGAGGTAGGCTAGACACTTACCGTTCGTCGCGGTAGGCGGAGGATGCGAGTGGCCGATGCTAACGGCGATCTGAAACCGACTTATTGCATCAACTGTGGTACCAAGGCAAAGGCTATCGTGAAGTATTGCCATGCCTGCGGGTTACCAGTTTACCGTGGCACGACATCCGAGGTATTAGTTTCACCGCCAACGGAGCTGTTACCCCAGACGGAAACCTCGTCTTCGGTACCATCCTCGGCTGAAGCTCCTGAGGAAACAACGCCCCCAACATCTCGCGCTCTCGATGTTTCGACGGGCCAAACCAGTCAGCCCGAGACTCGTATAAACATCCAAGAACTTCCCACTCGTTCGATACCAGCCGCGATTCTTTTTCATACAATTACTCTGGGTGTGTGGGGTGTGTACTTTCTGAACACATTGACCGAGTCAATCAATGCTTCCCTAGAGCCATCAGAGTCGCACTTGCACATTCCAAAGACGTTTACTGTGACAACTATGGGTTTGGCGTGGGTGAACGTGTGTATGTTTTTCTCGACCTTAAGCGTCCCGGTAGGTTTTTTTGGATCTTCTTACTGGTTATGTTGCTTTGGTATTCTTCGTTTGCTTGTATATTTGGATATTTAAGGTGCGCAATCGTCTGAATACTTTACTGCGATCAGCCCAGTGGGGCGTAACCTCGATTCGCCCACGCCGGCATTCCAGTTCTTGGTTCCATGGAGGTTTCACGTTTTTCTTCCACGTCTTCTACCTCATCTACAAGATAAATCGTCTTAAAGAATCTGATCTGCCATATCCTCCTGGGACCATGCCGCTCCGTTAACAGAGCCCCTGTCATCGCCCGTAACTAGGGTCACCCCCATACACGCACCCCCGGATGGTCTTATCTGTATCTCTTAGACACCCCTCTGACCCCTCTGCCCCTAGTTGAACCAGCGATCTAGCGTCTCCGACCTTCACTTTGTGGTGCGGCTCAAAAATTGGAATGGCTCGTTGAACCGTCTGGACGAATGGCTCGACCGGGCGGACGCGATTAGCGGGAAGGGTTAGAAGGGTGTCAGCCGGAGACTGTCACCGTCAACAATCAATACGGCCGAAAAAATAGCCGTCGCGATCAACCGAGCCATCGACCGAGCAACGCTCAACGATCCGTTCAACTTGCCTGCGAGACAACGGCGGTTCCCCACCCTCGGCTAACGCGTAGACACGCGGGGCGGTGTCACGCGCAATAATCCACACAAGACAGATCGCGATGACCGTAAGCACGGTCTTTATATAGTGGTCGGTCATAACGGCTCCTTCTTGGACACGGGGTCAAGGCGAGTTGGCGTGACAACCTCAAGCATCAGTTGCTAGACCATACGCTACTTTTGGCGCGGGATCTAAAAGTCGGTCGCCACCCCCGCATTGAACCCTTTGCCCGTCAGCGGTAGGATCGGCGCACACAGGAAACGAGGCATGCGCATGAAGAATCTGGCTCTGCGACAGTTGTGTCTGCTCGAAGTGACGTATGATCTAGGGTATGGCTAAGGTCCAAATTTTTCACAACAAGCATTGAAACTCGTCGGTCAATGCCGTGCGCATTGCTGACGAATTGGGAGTGGAGTTCGACGAGGTGAACTACATGCAGTCTCCCCCGGATGCTGAGACATTACGGGCGATCATCGCCAAGCTTGAAGATCCTCCTACGGCGCTGGTCCGTCGTGACTCAAAGTTTAGGAAGCTAGAACTCGGGGACGCCGATGTGGCGACCGAAGATCAGGTCGTCGATATTCTGGTGAAGCACAAGCAGTTGTTACAGCGGCCGCTGGTCGTGACCGAGGACACCGCCATTATTGGTCGGCCCAAGGACCGCGTGCGAGCACTCCTCAGCTAAACCTCGCGGGTCACACCGATTAGCTCTTTCGCACTGTCAATAGCCGTCATCGTGTGTCTACTGGAATCGACCCCAGTCGACTCACTCCAGGGCACCAGTCTCTCCCTTAGCAACGTCCATGATCACTCGCGTCAGCAAATACAGTCGTGGTCCGATGGAAGCAAGTTCGACGTATTCCGCATTGTTCGAGTGCGCACCGAACCCTTCAAGGACCGGGGCTTCTGTCTCCAGTGCGGCAAACGCCGAGTTGGTCCCGCCACCTGAAGCTTCCTCATCCACAGTCAACTCGCGACCCATTTCTCGATAGATACGCTGCGCGTGCCGAGCAAGCGCCCGAGATGTGTCGGTCGCTTTCAGCGGCGGCCGACGGCGTTCGAAGATTAAGTCAAGCTCCGTGCCTTCAATGAGTTTTCGAGTAACCCGCTGGTTCACCTCGGCCTCAATCCGGTCAAAATCTTCTATCGCAAGCGCCCGCACATCCGCGGTGGCCTGAGCCTCAGCCGGGATCACGTTCCGTGTGTTACCGGCTTGAGCTAGGGTCCAGTTCATCTTCAAACCCGTCGACGGGTCTGAAAGGTCACGGGTTTGCATCATCTGGTGAGCTAGTTCGTAAAGTGCGTTGCGACCCTGTTCCGGAGCCGCACCAGCGTGGGAGGCGCGTCCACGCACCGTCAGCTTGAACGCACCGATGCCTGAGGTCGTCAATCGGACGCGATCACGACCGCCGCCCTCGCAAGAAAACACTGCGTCATGTTCGCTACCGAGTCTCGTTAATTAGTGACCGTGAACCTGGGGAGCTCACTTCTTCATCCGCGTTAATCAAAACCGTGATGAGTCCATAGTCCCGAAAGTTTAGTGCGTTGAGTGTGGCTAACGTATGAATGATCAAGGCAACACCGTGTTTGTCATCAGTAATGCCCAAACCGAAAGCTCGGCCACCCTCAATTCTGAACGGCTGCTCAGTAAGCATGCCCTTGAGATACACCGTGTCCATGTGTGCCAAGAGCAGGATTCGCCGACTACCCGCGCCTCTAAACCGGGCGACGACGCTTCGCCCAATCTGGTCAGGCGTGTCCTGCATCGAATAAATAGTGGCTGGACCAACAAATTCAACATCGCCTCCCAGTTCCTCCAAACGGTCAGCGATGACACCGGCAATCGTCGAAAGTCCTTCGAAATCTCGACTTCCTGACTCGATCGAAACAAGCTCCTTCATGGTCTCGATCAACGGCTCCCGCTGGCGTTGCACCTCTTCTAAAACTGGTCGATCCACCTGAGCGTGAACCGGCCCGGCCACTAGAACGACAACACCTAGCATCATCGAGGCGATAGATCTCATATCGGCTGTCTCTCAAGAAAATGGGAAGAATAGAGTGAGTCTATACGACAAGCACATAATGCTGCGGCGACTTGCCATGTATGATACGAAGCATGGTTGCCACTTGGTTCGCCGCCGGTGCGGTGATGTGTGGATTAGGAGTGCTTCTGGGGGCCTTTGGTGCCCACGGACTCCGAGACCGCGTGACACCTGAGATGCTGGCCGTTTTTGAAACCGGCGCACGGTACCACTTGGTCCACGGGCTGGCACTACTTGCGGTGGCCTGGGCCACGACACGGTGGCCTAACACTTGGATTACTGCGTCGGGGTGGCTGTTTGTGGCGGGAATCGTCATTTTTTCAGGAAGCCTGTATCTGCTGTCCATCACCGGTGTTCGTTGGCTCGGCGCCATCACTCCGATTGGAGGTCTTTGTTTCGTAGCTGGATGGCTCATCCTTGCTCTCAGTGCTATACGTACACCTTTAAAGGACTAACGCTAATCCTTGACACCCAGGGTAGGCAGCTCGTCGAGTTGGGGTGCCACACGAAATCCACATTCTCTTTTAGTTCTTTTCAAGAATCGGCTCGGGTCCTCGGTCGCAGCAGGAAAATACCAAGTCGCGTGAGTGGTTCGCCGCGTACCCGCGTAACTAACCCCCGCCCCGTTGAACCGCTCGCCGTGCTGCCCTACGCTCGGAACGAGGGTGTCTCACGTAGATAGGAGCGGGGGCATAGGACAACCCAACGATGCAGACATTGCTCTTAGTAGCTCCGCCTCAGCAATGGTGACCTTCCGGTCGGCGGTGATGCATGCCGCGGCCGCTCGAAGTATCTGTCGTTTGATCTGGGGCACAGCTTCTTCCAGAACAGTCAGAGCGGTGTCAAACGCCTCAAGCCCGCACTCTTCGTCCCGTCGGAACCGTGCCTGCGGCAGGTCCACATGTTGTTTGGCCCGCTCGAATGCCTCATGAGCCGCAGTCTCGTCCCGGTGACCCGTGTGGGCCAACGTTGACAGTAATAGTTCATAGTGCGGCTGAAGGCGGTGTAGTCTGTGGTGCCGAACTCGACCGGGTGCGACGTTGAACCGCTGGGCGTCCAAATCGTGTAACAGGATCCGCTGCAGTGACCATTCGAAGAGGGCGATGGTACGGTCGGCTTCCACGAGTTCGGTGATGTTCTGCTTGAACTGCCGGTACTGTGCGTCGGTTAAGGCGCACAGCGCTGGCAGCGTAATGTCGACGAGCGGAAGTCGAACCCTCGCGTCAAGCTGTTCGACAAGCGGCAGGAGCTTGAGGGTCTCCTTACAGACACCAGGGTCGGCCGCCCTGGACAGGTGTGCGATCTGAACCTCTCGGGTTTCGGTCTGGCGATCAATCAGCAAGGCATAAATAAGGGCCCGCGCGCCGTACGGCGCGCGGGCGGCATCGACGATAGCCTTGGGCAATTCATCGACAAGTCTCGCGGCATATTGAAGATGGGCGGTGTTCGGTTGTCCAATATGGTCGACTGCACTCGTCATGCTCTCCGCGGCGCCGCGATTGACAGCCTCCTCGCCAGCCAAGCCGGCAATACCCGCGGTGGAAGGATGTGGGGCGATGGCGCTGTCTGTCCGAGGAGTCCCCTCGGCGAACTGGCCATTCCACGATGGCTCGAGTTGCCGGATTCGCTCCGCAAGCGGCGGATGGGTAGCAAACAGCCCACTGAGGCCTGATGTGGCCTTGCCGAAAAACATATGGTTGGCTTCTGGCGCGTTCGGACTTTGGACCGTCGACCCGCTTAAGAATCCGCCAATCCGTTTCAGCGCGCCAGCGATGCCTGCCGGCTGGCGGGTAAACTGCACAGCCGAGGCGTCCGCCAGAAATTCGCGCTGACGACTGACTCCCGCCTTGATCAGATTGCCAAAGAACGTTCCAAGGAAGCCGACCACCATCAGCCCTGCCCCGAGTGCCAAAAGGGCCAGCGGGCTACTGTCCCGACTAGACCGCCGGTGTCGGTAACTCGAAAAGGCCGAAACCCGAAACATAAAATAGCCCAGCATGCCAATGATGAGGATGCCGTGCAGAAAACCGATCAAACGAATATTGAGACACATGTCCCCGTTGAGAATGTGGCTGAATTCATGCGCGACCACACCCTGAAGCTCGTCGCGTGACAGCCGCTCGACCGCGCCGCGTGTCACACCAATGACTGCGTCGTTGATCGTGAACCCTGCAGCGAAAGCATTGATCCCGCCTTCTTCGTCCAAGAGATAGACTGGTGGCGCAGGTGTACCTGACGCGATCGCCATCTCCTCGACAACGTTCAAGAGTTGGCGCTCGCCTGAAACCGAGGTGTCGGGGTTAAGTCGTCGACCGCCGAGTTCCTCCGCAATGACCCGACCACCGCCCCTAAGCTGCGCGGTCTTGAACAGAGCGCCTCCGCCCACCACAACCAACGTGCCCACAACGGCGATGCCCACCAGCTGCAGGTCATTGGCAAGCGCCCAGTCAATTGCCCCGGTCTCAGGATTTCGATTCAGGTAGCCTATCGTTGCCGCAAGGAGCAGGTAGATCGACACCATGATCGCTAGCACGGCGAGGACGAACAGAAGCACGAGGCGGCCCGTGTTTCGCCTAGCGATGTCTTGACGCTCGAAGAAGTCTGTCGCCATTCTTAGAACGAGATCTTCGGTACTTCTTGAATTTGTTCGCTCTCGAACTCCAGTAACGTGGCATCCTGTGGGTGTCCAAACATGCCAGCGAACATGACAGCGGGAAACGTCTGTCGGTACGTGTTATAGGTCGTCACGCCATCATTGAAGGCCTGCCTTGCGAACGCGACCTTGTTCTCGGTCGATGTCAACTCTTCACTGAGTTGCATCATGTTCTGATTCGCTTTCAAGTCCGGGTAGCTCTCAGCCAACGCAAACAGCCGGCCCATGGCGCCGGTCAGCATGCCCTCGGCACCGGCTAGCGCCTGGATCGCCTCCGCGTCACTGGGATTCTGGGCGGCTTTCTGCAAGCCACCGACAGCCTGATTCCTGGCACTGATCACTGCCTCGAGTGTTTCGCGCTCATGTTTCATGTAACCCTTGGCGGTTTCCACGAGATTCGGAATCAGATCATAGCGCCGCTTGAGCTGGACCTCGATCTGCGCGAATGCGTTCTTGTAGCGATTTCTATACGTAACGAGCTTGTTGAAAATACCAGTCACGATCGCGCCTAGCGCGACAACGAGAACAAGCACGATCGCAGGAACGAGAATGGTTGTCATGATGGCCTCCACCACAGGTGGACGAGCGGGGATGTGGCGATTCGATTTTGTGAGTATAACCTCGACGAAGGAATTGGCACTTGACCTGCCCCACCGACGGTCAATTTCTCGCTCGCGAATGGGCCGCCGCGAACCCGCGTCACCCCCGTCCCTGTTGAACCGCCCGCCGCGCCGCGCATTGAACCCCCGGCCCGCCAGCGGTAGGACCGGGATCTGCACCCGTAGGGTTGTGGTCGAAGCTAGCCGATGGCGAGTGCCCTGGCGAGCGAATTATAGTCAATCCGAATAGGCCGGGAGCGTGGTGAGCCGAGTGTCTTCGACCGCACCGCCGACTGTGAAGTGGTACAGGTCCTGATAGGAGGTGTCCTCAAGGCCAAGGATTTCATGCATCGCATCGTCGAAATAACAACCGATGCCGGTGCTCCGGATCCCGGCGGCTTCGGCTTCCAGGTAGAGCACCTGACCGATCGCGCCTGCCTCCCAGAACAGACGAGGGTAGAACCAGGCGCCGTAGTGATTTAGCGGACGCTCAAACTCCGCCACCATTCCGAGACTGAAACACCCGTCACTTGCGATGTCTTGGGTGCAGGAGACCGCCTGCGCGGTGCGCCTCGTATCTGATTGACTGAGACACCATAGGTCGACTTCTTCAGGGCAGCCAGGAGCGCGCACCCACGACGCGGCGCGAGTACAGGCCGCCTCCAGCCCAGACCGCTGTGTTTTGTCGCGTACTAACATGTATAACCCAGGGGGTAGGCCGTCTACGCGGTGCACGAAGATCGCCAGGTGGATGTACGGGGTCCAAGGCAGCGTACTAAAGGGGACCTGGTCCTGGCTAACGACCGTTCTGTGGAGCATGCGATAGAACAGGTCTCGGTCTATTTCGGTCTGCCCATCCATCGCTACCGCGCTCCGCCGCTGACGGATGACGGACCGAAGCGGGACGGGGCGAGTCGGAAATGAGCCAGGTGGTCCTGACTCTTGCGTGCGTGTGCTCGGACTTGGCCCGCGGGGTTTCCGGGCTGCGGTCGCCGGCGCGTCCATGCCCCAGTCAAGATGATTCGGGCTGAGGACGTTGGGCGTGCCAAGCCATTCCAATTTCGCGAAGTACTGCACCGGGTCCTCGGGGAGGGTGCGCACGGTGATCCCCCTCACGCCAGGGCCTACGGCGATCAGCACATCCGGCTCCTCCGGTTCGGCGGCATGCTTCCGTTCGGTGCCGAGGAGGCGCGCCAGTTCAGCCGTGCCCAGGTCATCCATTAATCTCGTTTGCCACCCCAGTCCAGCGGCGGCGATAGCGACCGCGGCGACTGCGTGCCCGAGGTCATGCTGGCAATAGCGATAGGCGCGTTGGCCGTATTTCCACGCTTCTCGCCAGTGGACGGAGGTAAACCCGACGAAGATTGTTTCGGGCGGACATTGCTGGCATAGCGTCTCCCATAGCCCCAGGCCAACCTTCGCCCTAACCTCGAGCGCATGTTCCTTGGGCGCATAGTGGCAGACAACCGGAACCGCGCAGAGACCATCCACCGGACCGCAGAGCAGGTAGCCCTCTGTCGGGTGTAGGTTGCCGCTCGACGGGTTGACCCTGAGTGCCCATCGAGAGCCACTCGTACTTTTCCAAGCCGAGATCGCCAGGCTGTCGAAGAAGAGTTGTGAGATACCCCGCCGGTTCAGCAGAACCGGTGAATGTCGCCCCTCGATAAACGCCTCATCGTAACGTGGCTTCCCCGTCGGTGGGATCTTGTCCAGCCCGATCAGGGGCGCACCGTCGTAGCGGCGAAACGGGTCCGGCTGGGTGTCCCAGTCCAGGTGGCCCGGTCCGGGCGCGAAGCGATGGACGTGATGCTTGGTAACCTGGTGATATCGGCGGACCGTTTCTAGCATTTCCTTCGAGGTCTGGTTCACTCATCTGCTCCGGTGATTGGTGCACTCATTATGGGAGAGTTTGACATTGCTTGACTTCCTGAATCGGTCTGTTTTTCCAGTTTTCCGCTTCCGACGTTCAATTGCTCGCTTGCGAGTGGTTCGCCGCGCACCCACGCTAACCCCCGTTCCCGTTGAACCGCCCGTCTTGTTTTCAGTGAGTTAATGAAGAGAAAAGGTGATGAATCAAACGTGGCGTCCCTAAGGGTTCCAAGCTGGAACCAATTGTTGGGATGGCTCAAAGAGATGGACGCAACACGGAGAGCCGATCCAGCAGGTGCGCCTTTAACTCCTCGATGCCATCGCCGGTTTTGGCAGAGACAGCCAAACCACCGTTCACCACGCCGGTTTCTGCGCCGCATCGGTCCGCTTTGTTGAAGACGGGCAAAACGCGACTCATGTCGACCCCGAGGTCTGTCAGCACTTTCACGCCTACTTCCATTTGCTCGTGCCACTTCGGGTGGTTTCTATCAACGACATGAAGAACGAGATCCGCTTGGCTGATCTCTTCGAGTGTGCTGCGGAACGAAACTACCAGATGATGCGGGAGCTTGCGAATAAAACCGATAGTATCAACGAAGATCGCCGTTGTCGTGCCTCCGAGAAAACCCTTCCGAAGCTTCGAGTTGAGGGTGGCGAACAATGTGTCCTCGGCTCGAACACCGGCGCGAGTAAAGCGGTTGAAGAGAGTCGACTTGCCGGCGTTGGTGTAGCCGGCGAGAGCAACGATCGGTGCACCGTGCCGCCCTCGACAATGTAGTTCGCGCGTCCTTTCGATCTTGGACAACTCTTGCTTCAACTGTTTGATTCGAGTGCGCAACATGCGCCGGTCGACCTCAAGTTGGGTTTCGCCCTCACCGCCTCGAACGCCGATACCACCAACCTGGCGAGACAAGTGGGTCCAGCGACGAGTCAGGCGCGGCAACTGGTACTCGAGCTGAGCTAGCTCGACCTGAGTACGAACTTCGCGCGTGCGCGCCCGCCGGACGAAGAGGTCGAGGATCAAGGTGCTACGGTCGATGACCACACACGCGATGATCTCTTCTAGGTTCCTGACTTGATTCGGCGTTAGATTGTCATCGAAAATCACTACGTCGGCACCCAACTTATCCGCTGCACGTGCGATCTCGCCGACCTTGCCGTGGCCGATGAGAGTTCGCCTGTCCGGTGCTCGTCGGTATTGCAGGCTACTTCCAACCACTAAAATCCCGACGCTTCTGGCAAGTTCTGCCAGTTCGTCGAGGTTCTCTTTGACGACGAAACCGGGCTGTGCTGGCAGCGCAAGGCCCATGAGGAAGGCACGCGATGAGGACCGTGGGGGGCGCTTTTGCAAGTGGTTGTCTGGGTCAGAAGTCGGATCTAAGAATGAACCGCGACGACCGTCGTTGTTTTCAAGCAGCTGGTAAATATAGCAGGTAGCGAGGGGAAAGTGGCGTCCCTAAGCGTTCCGAGTTGGAACTAGGTACTGGGCTGACTGAAAGAGATGGAGTCGCTTCGGAAAGCCAACGAATTGACGGCCTAACACTGGAATTCTTCAGTCTTGTGAGCCGCGATACCCAGCCGTTGAGACTCCCTGTCGGTATTGGAATCAAGTAGTCGCTATTGATTTCGGCGTGAACTCGGTCAGGCTGCACTGTAAACAACAAACACTTCACGACACGATCGGTTCGCCGACCTGTCCGGTCCCGTTCAAGCGAACACACACCGCCGGTAACAGGACACGCGGCAGGACTCATTATGTCGGCGCTTATTTTCGAGAAAACTCTCAAATTTGAAGGACGACCAGATTTATCCCACACGCCAAGCAGTGTATCCTTCGCAGGCCATGACCTCTGACGAACCAACCTCTCTCGAAACTACACGCTCCATTGCTCCACTTTTCCAACAGTTTCCCTGGGGTGGCAAACAATTGCGTAATCGGATCGTGATGGCCCCAATGACACGAAGCCACTCCCCGGGCAAAGTCCCCGGAGCCGACATCGCAGTCTACTATCGCCGTCGCGCCGAAGGAGGCACGGCCCTACTCATCACGGAAGGCACGAATCCAGACCATCCGGCGGCCAGCGGGTATCCTGATGTCCCCGGTTTCTATGGTCGGGAAGGTCTCGCCGGGTGGAAGCGGGTGGTCGACAACGTCCATGAGGCCGGAGCCCTGATGATTCCGCAACTCTGGCACTGTGGTTCCATTCGAACCAAAGGAATGGAACCGGATCCTACTGTGCCTGCCTATGCACCGTCCGCAATTCACCATCCCGCCCACCAAGATAATGGCGACGTAGAGTTGCCCCATGCGATGACACATAGCGACATCGCTGACACCATTGTGTCATTCGTGCGATCAGCGGTGTCGGCACGTGCCCTCGGTTTCGACGGCGTAGAACTGCATGGCGCACATAGTTATCTGATCGACCAATTCTTCTGGGACGTGACCAATCAGCGAACTGACCGATACGGAGGCTCGTTTGAAAATCGACTGACCTTCGCCGTGGAACTCATCTCGGCTGTGCGAACAGCGGTCGGCGAACATTTTCCGATCGTGTTCCGCTTCTCACAGTGAAAACAAGGCGATTACGACTGTAAACTTGCCAAGAATCCGGATCAACTCGGCCGCTTTCTTCAACCACTAGCTGAAGCTGGTGTGGATGTGTTTCATGCGAGTACCCGTCGATTCGATGAACCTGAGTTTAAAGGGTCAAACCTGAATCTGGCGGGCTGGGCGAAGGAACTCACGGGACGACCGTCGATTACCGTTGGAAGCGTTGGACTCGACCTCGATTTTCTCCGATCCTACGGCGGCGAACACACACAGACCACCAGCCTCGACCCGCTGATCCGTCGACTGGAACGCTCAGAGTTTGATTTGGTCGCGGTGGGACGAGCGCTACTGTCAGACCCAGCATGGGCCCATAAACTTCAGGCAGGACATGAAGCAGAGATCACGCCATTTGACCCCAGTCATCTCAGCCGCTTCGAATAACCAGGCGTTATCCCTGGACCAGCACCAAGCCCCCCCCATCCGAACAACCCGAACCCTGGAATCTTTGATACCCAGGGTCCGGCAGGTAACAGACGTTCGGCGAGAATCAAAGCGCTGAGCATGGCCATGGTTGTGACATTCATCGTGCCACTGGCGAACATCAGCAGCATTAACACCCAACAACACCCTGTGCAGTAGAGTCCGTGCCTGAAACCCATCTGCAGCGTACCCAAGCGGCCGCTCTTCCAGTGGTTTACAAAAATCCAAGCGGACTACGCCAGCGACTCAGACACGCGTCCTTGAAGGACGTCAGTTGATAGACACCGGCTCCGATGAAGGTCGCCCCCGTGAGACCGGCACTGGTGACGAGTAGGTGACCATGTAAAGCTCCTTGTGTGTGCAGCCACCATTGCAACCAGGCTGCCCCTATCGCAAAGATGAACCAGGCGGCCAGGTAACCCCACGAAAACACCAACGCGTCGAGCTTTGGAGAACTGCCTCGGGTGCATGTACGCCGAGGGCAGAGGTGTGTCGCAGGATCATGTGCGGGCCCACATGTGGTTCAGCCTTTTCGCATCGAGATTAACAACTGACGAACTACCAGAGGATATACTTGCCGCACGTGACAAGGTGGCGGTAAGTCTCACTCGTGAGCAACGTGTCGAAGCCAAACGTCTCGCGCGCGAATGGGACGAAGCGCACCCACGTAACTAACCCCCGTTCCAGTTGAACCGCTCGCCACGTAGCGGTAGGCTAGTCTTGTTGACGTTCGTCGTCGTGGTCGGAGAAGGCTGATGATGACCACACGCGGGCACGCATACAATACGATCTTGAGAGGGGCTCGTCGAATGAGGAGACTGAACACATGAATTCAATGATTACGCCAACTAGCGCCGTATGCTTAACCACAGTGCTTCTGCTTGCCGGCTGTAGCAGTGGTACCGAACCCGAAGAGACCGATCCAACGGCCGTCTCTGAGCCGACTACCTCTACGGTGCCTGTTGAATCGCCAGACCCACCACCCCCACCAGATCCACCGGAAAGTAACACCGCGGCAGCTCCACCGGAGACAGACACGTCCGATGCCCTGGTTGGAGACGTCGTAGTAATGGAGACGAGTCTTGGCAGCATGACGATCGAGTTGTTCCCAGACGAGGCCCCCATTTCTGTCGAGAACTTCCTGAGGTACGCCAACGATGGGTTCTTCGAAGATACAGTCTTCCACCGAGTGATCGAGACCTTCATGATCCAAGGTGGGGGACTGACCGCGGATCTGTCACCCAAGCGCGAGCGTGATCCGATCAAGAATGAGGCAACCAACGGCCTGAGCAATGAGCAGTACACGGTCGCGATGGCCCGAACTAACGTCGTCGACAGTGCAACATCACAATTCTTCATCAACACGTCGAACAACGGGAGGAGCCTCGATCATCAAGGTTCAGACAACTACGGCTACGCGGTCTTCGGCCGTGTCACTGAGGGGACCGACGTCGTCGATAAGATCGCAGCCGTTCCAACCCAAGGTCAAGGCCCACACCAGAACGTTCCGGTCGAACCAGTCGTAATTATCTCGGTAACGATCAAGAACTAAGTATCTAAATAACGATGTTGCACCAGAACTTGGCGACCACGCAGCGGTATATGCACCTGACGCCAGCCACGTTAGAGGCGACGGTTAGGCTGCTGAATCAACAAAATCAACCAATAAAAATCCCCGCTGTTGGAGACATGTTGGAGACGGGTCGATCTCAGATGACTAACTGACTAGGGGTCAGGGGGTCGCTGGTTCGAATCAAGTCATCACGACCAATAAATATAGGTCTCAATCGACTCTGTCGGTTGGGCCTTTTCTTTTTGGGTAACACATGGGTAACACCGTGACGAGTCCTCACGCTGGTCAGGAGCGACAAATAGCGGTGGTGATGATTTCTGGGCTTGACGAGACACCGTAGCCACGCTACATTGAATAACTGTACGCGAGTGCGTGCGGTACGCAACGACGGACGATGCCGGCGGGTGCCTCGGGGAGGCACACAAAGGGGGCTCCCGGGGGGAGCCAAGCACCCATCGCTTTTGATCTAAGTTGCGGTCGTCACCTGCCTCGGGGAGGTGGGGTGCCGATGCCGCGGGGCGGCTCAACAGAAACCTCGATTGTTCTGAGGAGAGCCGTCCGATGTCAGATTCCTCACCTACCTCCCCATCCACGTCAGAGTCTTTCCGTTCATCGAGGTTGCTTCGGCTTCCGGTGGTTGCCGCTCGCGTCGGGCTGTCCGCGACGACGATTTGGCGGCAGCGCCGTCGTGGACAGTTTCCCGACCCCGTTCGGATCTCTCCAGGCTGTGTGGCCTGGCGGGAAGCCGACGTCGAGTCGTGGATCGCGTCCCGGTCGGAGGCGAGTGTCGGGGATGCCGGCCCGGGTGGCTCGGCATGATCCCCCGCCATATCGAGGATCTCTGGAACCGCGGATTCTCGCTCGTGCCCATCCGGCCCGGTGACAAGCGGCCCGCGGTCAAGTGGAAGGAATTCCAGTTGCGTCGTCCAACACACGACGAGCTGGAGAACTGGTTCGGTGGTCCCACGAACTACAACGTCGGCATCGTGACCGGGGCGGTCTCGGGGATTGTCGTGCTTGACTGCGATTCCCCTGACGCGGTTGCCTGGGCCAATGAACATCTGCCACCCACGCGGATGGCCACCCGTACCGCGAAAGGGGAACATCGGTTCTATCGCCATCCCGGTGGCCGAGTTTCGAACACGGTGCGGGTTCACACGGGTGAGGCTCGGATCGAGATTGACGTCAGGGCTGATGGGGGATACGTCGTAGGGCCGGGGAGCGTCCACGAGACGGGTGCACGTTACGAGAAGGTAGGCGATTGGCCCCCCATCGATGAGCTCCCCGTCTTTGACCCCGCGTTGAGCGTAGTGCCGGAGGGTGAACGGAACGACACGCTCTTCCGGGAGGGTTGCCGGCTGCGTGGGCGGGGTATGGACCGTCAAGCAATCGACGATGCGCTACAGGCGACCAATCAACATCGTTGCACGCCTCCGCTGGACACACCTAATGATTTCTTGAGCTGTCACGACGTCGCTAAGCTGGCGGGTGTGACAGCTGCGGCGGTTCGTCTGTGGGCCGACCTCAGGCGGCTGCCCGTCACGAGGACGGCCGGAGGCATGCGCCTCTTCCGCCGGAAGGACGTCCGGAAGTGGCTCGCGCGCCGCCGCGCGCAGCAGGGCGAGGTGTCCGCGTGAATATCGAAGACATCGCGCGTCGCCTCGATGCGACGTCCTCCGGCGCGGGTTTCAAGGCGCACTGCCCGGCGCATGGCGACCACACGGCGTCACTCAGCATCCACGAGAAAGACGGCAAGATCCTTCTCAACTGTTTCGCCGGCTGCGACACCGAGGCCGTGCTCCGCGCGGTCGGGCTGATGATGAAAGACCTGTTCGTCGACAGCAACGGCAACGGTCATCAGCGGTCCTCCATCGTCGCCACCTACGAGTATCGCGATCTGGACGGGACGCTGCACTACCGAAAACAGCGCACGGCCGATAAGCGGTTCTTCTTCTCACGGCCTGATGGGCATGGCGGCTGGATTGCGAGCGCGAAACAGAACGGGGACAAACCTGTGATGCAGAACGTCAACCGCCTACTGTATCGCCTGCACGATCTTCGTGAGGAGTCCGAAGGATCATCGTCTGACACATTTCACGTCTACATCGCCGAAGGGGAAAAGGACGTCGATCGCCTCTGGTCGCTCGGCTTGCCGGGCACGACGAACGACACGGGGGCCAGCGAAGACAAACGGAAACCGAAATGGACCGATGGGTTAACCCAGCAGCTCAAGGCCCTTGGCGTCGCGTCGGTTGCCTGTGTCCCTGATAACGATGACCCGGGCCGCAGGCCGTCGCGCGCAGTTGCACCGCCGTCGGTATCGAGGCGCGGATCGTCAATCTGCCAGGGCTGCCATCAAAAGGCGATGTCACCGACTATTTCAACGCCGGGCATACGACCACCGAGCTAATCACGCTCTGCGATGAGGTCGCCGTCTACGTGCACGAATCCGCCCTAGAGGTGGACATTGCCACCAACACGCTAGCGGTTATCGCTCCCTACACCTTTGAACCCGCGTTTCCGCCGGGACACTTCGTCACCAGCTGGATTGACCACTTCGGCAGGCAATGTGACGCAGCGCGCGAATACCACGAAGGCGCCGCCCTGGTCGCGCGCGCACAGGCCACCCCATCGCTGACAGCCAGGATTTCAGGATCACCGGATGGGCTGCGCACGAACCTCTATGTCCTGTTCATTGGCCGCGCCGGCATCACCCGCAAATCGACCGCGAAGGACTACGCGGTCGCGACCCTTCGCCGGGCGCTCCCGCAGGTGCTCCTACCGGAGCAAATGACGCAAGAATCGTTTGTCGAGAGCTTGACGAAGTGTAACAACGGTGCCGCGCTGTGGGCCATCGACGAATTCACGGACACGTTGAGCAAGATGCTCAACGTGACATACCTGGCTGGCATGCGAGGCATCCTGCTCGAAATGAATGCACGGACAAATTACAAATACCGGCGCGTGTCGAAGACGGTAAAGGCGACAAAGAAGGACGGTGATGATCCTATCGTTAAGCGCGCAGAGGATTTCTTCTGCATCGACAACGTCACGTTCTCACTGATCGGCTGCGCGACGGACACCATCTTTCGCAGCCTTGATAACACAGCGATCGGGTCAGGGCTGCTCACGCGATTCGCGATCATCATGCCGGAATCGAAGCCACCACGTCTGCCGCAGTATGCATTGACGGACGACGCAATTCCTTCGTCGTTCGTGGTGAGGCTACACGAGATCAGTAAACGCACAGCTGCGCAGACCGTAGCGTTCGCGCCCGACGTACTGCGACGGATCGACGAAGCGATCGACAAGCCGATCGACGAAGCAGCCGACCGCTGCCAGATGACCGTGCGTGTGGGCGTCATGGCGCGGAAGGTCGCGATGCTCTCGGCTGCCGGTCGGAAGCCAGCATTTGGTGATTGCGTGCATACGCCGTCGCTGGTCGTGACGCTCGAAGATGCAGAAGCCGCGATCAAGGTGGTCACGCGCTGGATTGGTTACGCGGAGGCGTTCGAGGCGCGCACCGACCGGCCTCCACGGCCAGATCATCCAACGTGACCGATCGCCGCCGCCTCGCGTCCGACTTGACGATACGAATCAAGATACTCGGCAACAACCCGCTTGTTATGCGCGTCGTAGCCGTGGCAGTGAACAACCAAAGCAATCTCAAGTTCCCGGCAAATGGGAAGCAGCGCGACGCCTGTCGGGCCATAGCTCGCAAGCAATCGTTGAATGCCTGCCAGCTTCAAACGGCGCTTCAGTTCACGCCGCTGCGGACCATCCCGGCGGGTGCCACGAAGAAGGCCGCCATGGATGCGGAGCTTGCATGGAAGACGCTCCCATTGCATCTGAATGAAGGTCTCCGAGTAGGCGGACGCCGATGGAGATGCAACTGCAAGGTTCATGGTCGTGACCAGAAACGGAAACTCCTGCCGCAGGTAAGTCCAGCACCTTGAAAGGCCTGTAACCAGCTTAAACTGGTCCGTACCCGTTGCAGAATTGTACCTCCGCTCGCGAGAAAGCTGAGCTTATCTGGACTCCTCGGTCAAGTAGGCGTAGCCGTAGTGCCCCAACACGCCGCTGACCAGTTGGCGGGTGCCGCTCGGCGCTGAAACCCCCTATAATCCAGCCGGTTCCCGGTTTCTCTCCCCAGGAGGTCATGGCGCTCGCCCCCGACACCCGGCTTGGTCCGTATGAGATCGCTGCCCAGATCGGCGTGGGCGGGATGGGGGAAGTGTATCGGGCGCGGGACACGCTGAAGCGCGAGGTGGCGGTGAAGGTACTGCCGGAGTCGCTCGGACCATGCCTACGACGATGATGCAGTGCACCAACGCCGGAGCTAGGCAAGGGCGTCAGCTCTAGTGGCGACGGCTACGTCCACGCAGCAGCTGCGTCAGTCGGTTCTGTACTCGGACCGCAAAGCGCCCGCGAAGGTCGTCTCGCTCCTGTCGGTATCGAGTGCGGGAGTTCTGTAGCTTCGCGAGAGTGGCCTTAAGGCCCTGGATCTGTGCCTTGGCCTGTTTCGCCTTTTCGCGGTCGTACACCCGGGCGAGGTTCCGGTGCTCTTTAGCCTCCTGTCGACTCTCCCTCGCTTCGAGGCGCTGTTTGTCGAGTGCGTCACGCAAATGCCGCATGCGCTCACGGAGCCGGGCTAAGCGCTTGTCCACGAATTTTGTCCTGTGGTACTCAAAATAGCGCCTGGTGTCGATAAGATAGACCGCGACGGCCCGCTCCTCTCTTTCGCAGTCCAAGCTGGACGAGGACTCGCTGATCACAGCGTCGTACGTATCTACGAGTCTGCTGACCGCTCGGGCGAGGCCGGCTTCAGCGCGAATGCGCTGTGACACGACGGCGGCATCAGCCGCATCATAGGAGCTCACGGCGGCGGCGATGGTTTCGAGTGCGAGAGGCCGCTGAAAGGCGCGCAGTCCAAAGTTCAGCCGCCGCAACTCATCAAAATGAGAAGCAGTGACGAGCGGACCAGCGCCCTCCAGGCCGGTCAACACGACCGCCGTTTCGCATGCCATGGCCTCGATCGCGCTGCGCCCCCTGGCGAAGACCAAGTCGTAGCTACTCAGCACTTGTTCCGGGCTGATCAGCTGCTCCTCTCCCAGCACGTCGAGTGATATTCCATACCGTTCGCAGACCGTTCGGAACATGGACACGTACTCATTGGGTACTTTCCTGAAAAAGAGGAACGCACGCGATGGTTTAAGTGGGAGCGGTGTCCGTAGCGCGAAGCGAGAGAGATCGACGAAATTGTGATGGATCTCGACCTGATCGTCAGCAACACCACACTCGAGGACGAGCCGGTCACGGCACGTGTCATCAACCGGGAGGTACCGCCGAATCCGTGGAAAAAGGGGCGGAGCATTCTTCCAACTCGACCACCCGTGACAGGTAAAGACGGCTGGCGTATGCGAAAACTCCAGCATGGCGAGCATCGTTTCGAAATGGTTCTGGCCGTGAATCAGATCCGGCGGCGACGTGATGGCCTGCAGCGTCTTTGGCACGGGGGATCGTGCGCTCCCGAAGTTCCTGCGCGATGACGCCGTGGTGAGGGCTGTACACAATAGGCCTGTGCCCCCGCCTAAGCAGTTCCGTGGCAACATCGGCAACCCACAACACCATGCCGGACCGGTTCGTAAGATTAGCGATCGGAAACAGAATAGTCAGTGGTCTCATCGGTACTTTGCGCTTGCGGCCTGATCGCATCTCGCAAAGCACGCGCGAGCGGCAAGATGTGGGTTGCGTACCGCACTACCTCTGAGTAGTGCCCAGCGGTAACCTGCCGCTCGCCGTCCAGCTCATAGAAGGCGTCATCGTCCCCGGGTGCAGCGTCGCTGCGTGGATCCGCCGGGCACAGACCCTCCACGCGATATGCGTTAATCCCGAAGGCCTCGACGGCAGCGTCCACTTCGGATGCGAGTTCACCGTAGTTTCGCGCGGCTTGCATTTTTCTATTGAGTGCGCTGTCGTCAAGTCGCAGCAGGATCGCACGGTCGTTCGTGCCTTCACAGCGCCCCGCTGGATGCCTGGTAAGCGGAAACTCAACGTGCTCAATCGCGTGTCCGAGCCGAGCGGCTGCGAGAGTCACTGCGGAGTTGGCAAGGAGACGGCACACGTCGTGTGCCGGGTTGTACCCTTCGGCTGTATCACTTGCCACACAGGAAACGTCCTCAGCGATCAGCGCCGCCGCCAGATCGTCCGCGAGCTGGCTGAATACGCGGAAGTCACCTCGTAGCAACGCCGCGTAGAAAGCGTGATCGGTGAACCCCCCATAGACTGGGCCGATCCGAGCTCCGGCGGCCGTCAGTACTCGTGTTGACGACTCGAGTCTGGAACGACCGGTGTGGCCGGACCCATCGGTCAGCACACAAACTAAAGGACGGGTGGTTTCCAGCCAGTGGTGAACCCGCAACTCATGACCTGGATGTGCAACGATCAGCGCGGCCTTGTGATTAGACTGAGCGGCGCGTCCGTCTGCCACGGAGAATCCTCCGGTGAGCCTGATCCGATTCAATGGACGATAGGCCGATCTGCGACCGCTCGTCGTTGTGAGCTTGTACCGCTTGCGGAGCCACGAATTCAGCCCTGCATCCTGCGCACGACCCGGTTGCGGCTGGCATGCTCGTGCCGCTCGAGGAGAGCTTCGTGAAACGCGTAGTGCGGAGGCGGATGGAGCTTACCATAATGTGCAGCTGGTTCCTGGTTCCCATCCCGCATGCGATCGCTGTCCAGGTCGGCATGGGCAAGATGGGGGAGGTGTATCGGGCGCGGGACACGAAATTCAATCGTGACATCGCCATCGAGGTACTGCCCTGGGCGGTGGCGTCCAAAAGAGGAACGCGTCGCCAGGTTCGAGCGTGAGGCCACTCGGTCGGCTAAGGTTGGGCTCTCGACCAGTTTCATAACCGGGGGGCTGGCGTTCTATGCGCCTTCTCGAGCTCGTCTATCTGAGCGATCGCGGGGTGCACACTCACCGGTTGGTGCCCAGACACGAGACGTAGTTCTTGCCAGGTGGCTCCAGAAACGCTAGGGTCGCTCCCAATGAGACCGTGGGCAGTGCGCGTGGCACAGTGGCTTCTGGGCGGGGCATTCGGCCGGAAAGGGAGCCTCGCCGATCGAGGCATGAACGTGCTGGGAGATCTAGTCGTACCGCTGACCGTGGCCCACCGCCACGGTCCGGAGACTCTCGACCTGAACGAATCCGACATCGTCGTGGTGACACTCGTCCGCGATGGTGAAGTGTATGTGCGTTCGTTCGTGAAGTACTATCTCGATAGGGGCGTCAGCCACCTCGTATTCATCGACAACGGGTCCGTTGATCAGACCGTTCCTCTTCTGGCAGATGCCGGGGAACGCGTGACTATTCTTTCCTGCCAACTTCCCTTCGGCCTGTTCACGCGATCCATGAGACGGTACATGGTCTCGAGGTTCGGTCGCGGATGCTGGGTTCTGATGGTCGATATCGACGAGTTCTTCGACTTCCCCTTCTCGAGTATCCTGCGTCTCGCCGACGTTCTCAACTACCTCAACGACGAAGACTACTCCGCGGTCACATCGCAGATGCTGGATCTTTGCACCCGCGGCGTGCCGGGATCGCAGCTGGAGGGCGACGAAGACGAGCTGGCGAACCATCGCTTCTACGACATTTCAGCACTCGAGAAGAGACCGTTCCGGCGCAGCGACAAGCGCCTCGGGAGTCGCACGTCGAGGGCGAACGCCGAGATCGAGGTGCATTACGGAGGCGCTTGGCGATTTCTTCTTGGAATGAGGCCGCTTCGCACCAAGCATTCGTTGTTTTTCCCATCGCGAGGCGTCAAAGTCATCGACGCTCACTATATTCGCGGCGCTCGAGTCGCGGACTTCTCGGCCGTTCTCTATCACTATAAATTCATCCGAGGATTCCGCGAGCGCACTCGAAGGGCTGCGGCGGGTCCCCATGCGGTCAGCAGCGCGGCCTACTGGAACCAGTTGTCGGAACGACTCGATGAAACGCAGGAAATCTCGCTTCCTTGCGATCGGGCTACAGAACTGAAAGACGTCGATCAGCTCGTGGAACAGGGGTTCCTGGTGATCTCGAATCGGTACAAGGACCTAGCGCAGCGACTGGCGTTGGAGCTGAATAGGAACTGACCTACGACACCGTTGTCGGCATAGAGGGCGTCACGCTCATAGACGGAAAGTCATATCGAGAAGGGCAACATATTCGCGTTGGCTCATCGCAATCAACAGATGACGTCGTGTGTGATGTTGTCAAGGGACCGTTCATGCTTATGAAGACGCGCGCCCTCCACCGACGGGTCCCACTTGGCGCGATCGACGAACGACGCGAAGACGACATAGCAGTGTCTGGTCTGATGGCGGCAGGGCGGCGTGGACAACATCGATGCCTTCCTGTGCTGTGGCCCAAGACGGCTGGCCGAACGCATTCGGCGACTCTACGAACGCCAACAGGCACGAGAGCCAGACGTCTTCACGGACACCATCAAAATCGACGATGCAACGTTGCTGACCGTGGTGTCACACCTCGAAGCCATCAACCTGTCGGAAACGGATTTCGACACAAAGGGCGTGGCTTTCGAGCAGTTCATGGACGGGTTCTTTAAGGGCGACTTCGGGCAGTACTTCACGCCGCGCGAAATCATCCAGTTCGCCGTCGATATGGGATTTCTACCCGATGTCCGTCGCATCCTTTCTGTCTTGCCGAAGAAACGTCAGAACCTATTTTTTTCAGCAACGATGCCAGATGACATCGAATCCTTAATTCGGCGCACCAGTCGGAAACCGGTGATGGTCGAGGTTACTCGGCGGGCAACACCAGTCAGTAGCGTCACGCAGGTCATTCATCCTGTTCAAACGGATCGCAAGAAGGAGTTACTTAAAGCCATTCTAAAGAACAGAAACATGCATCGAATTTTGGTGTTTACTCGCACTAAAGCCCGAGCGAACCAGTTAACTAAGGTATTAGACAAATCCGGCCACCCTGCCACGGTCATTCATAGTAATAAGAGTCAAAATGCTAGGATGAAAGCATTGGCACATTTCCGAGACGGAAAGTTTGACATTCTCATCGCGACGGATATCGCTGCCCGCGGTTTTGATGTTGAAGGCATTAGCCACGTCGTAAATTTTGAAGTGCCCGATACACCTGAGGACTACATACATCGGATTGGTCGCACAGCCAGAGCCGGTGGCAGCGGTAATGCTATTTCTCTCGTCGCACCTCAGGAACATAAAAAATTAGCTGCTATCGAGCGACTCATTAAAAAACAAATCAAACGGGAACCGGTTTCCGGATTTCTTATTACAACGGATGCGTCGAAATTAGAACAGAGCCGGAAGCTGAAACAACAACCGACAACCCTATCAAGACGAAAGCTCAATAGATCGAAGGATTCCTCGTTTTCACGAAACGGTGCAAAACAGACATTACGGACTGGCAGAAAGCAAGCACACCGAAACAAGAGAACTCGCAGCCGACAGGAGCACTTGTTCCGCGATCCTCTCGGGCGTCAGAGCGGATTACCTGATTGACCGGATTGGAACGACAAGGTATTTCTTCTCGTCTTGTTATCTGCAGTGCCGCCTGACCAAGTTCAGGCCCAAACCTGCACTTTTCCTTGGAGTTGTGGCGTCCGCATAAGTGCGATTCTCCTTGGGGACGCCACTGGCAACTCAGGCGGCGGTCGGCGTCACGGCGCCCCGCATGGTAAAGGGTAAAACTCCCCTTGGGGACACCATACCTTGTGGAAGGTCCACCACCCCACTCACCAACTTGCCGAGTGTCCAGGGGCCCACGAACGCGTAGTGGTCGGTCCTCGGCGTAAACACCACACGGTCCACCAGTAGTTTGCGTAGGATCTGCCGCGCCTGCGGGACGTGACGGCGCAACAGCGCACGCCAGTCGTCCAGACGCGCCCGCAAATCTTTGCTGATCCGCTCGCGGTCACGCGACCTCGGCGAGGACCTGCCGCGCCTTCGTGCGCGCCGCGTGGAGCGTGACGGCGGGGTAGTGGCCGAGGGTCATCCGGCGCAACCGCCGGTTGACGCGGAAGAAGACACACCAGGTCTTGCGGCCGGAGACCGAGAGGCGCAGCGCCAAGCCCGTGACATTACGGTCAAAGTGATCCACCCGATGGCCGGTGGGTTTCAGCGTCCTGATGTGGCGGTCGGTGAGGGCGAGCGTGGGCATGGGCGAGTGTCGGGGACGCCGCAGGCGGTCACGGGGCAGGTCGGGGTCCTGGCGTTATGGGTAACACATGGGTAACACGGTGACGTGCCCTTGGCTGAAATCCGCTGCAAGTCACTGAAGTCAATAGATCAAATAAACATAGTCATTATAACAACTTATGAGGAATAATGACAGCGTGTGAACGGGCGTGAAAAGGTGTGGGCACTGACTAGGGGTCAGGGGGTCGCTGGTTCAAATCCAGTCATCCCGACCATTTCCCTCAATGTTTTGGCCTGTTTCTGATTTAATGACATAAAGATTTTCTACTGGACACTTTGACTCGCAGTCTGGGCTAGGAACGCATCACCGTGGGACGCCTCCTCATCCTCTTCATTGCGGTACCGGTCGTCGAGCTCGTCCTGCTCATCGAGATCGGACAGCGTGTCGGCACCCTCGCTACGGTCGGCCTCATCATAGGCACCGGGATCGTCGGCGCGTCGCTGGCCAGGCAACAGGGCATCAGTACGCTGGCGCGCCTGCGCAACGATCTCGACGCCGGCCAGCTGCCAGCCGAGCCGATCTTTGACGGTGTGCTGATCCTTCTCGCGGCGGCGGTGCTCATCACGCCCGGCGTGTTGACCGACCTCGTCGGCTTCCTCTGCCTCGTCCCGGCCTGCCGGCGGTGGCTGAAGCGCTTCCTGAAGCGCCGGTTCGAGCGCGCCGTCCAGGAGGGCACCGTCGGCGTCACCATGGCGTCCGTCGTAGCGGGCGACCGGTCACGCCAACCGCCAATGAAGGACGTTACCCCGGGCCGACCCGCCGCGCCGCGGTAGGCTAGACACGTTGTGACCCGGCTCCTCCTACGCCTCATCGCGGTCGCCATGGTCGTCACGGTGTGCAGTGCGCCGATCGTTGAACAGGATAAAGACAAAATTTTGGTGGGGATCGCGACTGGAGATCTCAATGCTGTCCAGCAAGCTTTTAAGGCCGGAGTTGATCCGAAGGCATTGTCAAGTTGACGAAAAGAAGGCGTGACGATCCCGGGACAGCTCGTTCTGCGTCATGGTCTAGCAGGCACACGTCACCTCATTCCAGACGCGAAACGAGCGCGTTCTGAGTGAGCGATGGTGAACCGCCCGGAGCAGATGGCGGCCGACACGAAAGAGATTCTGTACGACGCCGTGTACCGATGCGAACCGTTGCAGTTGGGCGGCCGACTTGAACCGACGCATCTGGCGCTCCCGGTGGCGGGTCGGCTGATGCGAGACCTCTGCTCGATTGTTTTCGTACTGCCGGGTACTGTGGATCACGGAGGGCATCTCGGTGCGGTGCGCCGCCGAGTAGCTGCGTAGCTTGTCCGTGATCAGCCGGCGAGGCTCGCGCCCCTGTCCTTTCAATAGCTTGCGGAAGAACCGTGTGGCCGCTCGCCGATTGCGGCCGGACTGGACGAGGATGTCGATGACATCGCCGTCCTCGTCCACGGCTCGCCAGAGATACTGCTGCTGACCCTGAATCTTCACGAAGACTTCGTCGAGATACCAGGTGTCGCCCATGCGGCCCCGGTTGCGGCGCAATCGCCGCGCGTAGTCGAGGCCGAACGTCCGACACCACTGCCGAATCGCCTCATACGTCACGGTGATCCCCCGTTCGGCGAGGAGATCCTCGACATCCCGGAAACTCAGGGCGAACCGGTAGTAGAGCCAGACGGCGTGACTGATGATTTCAGGGGGAAAGCGGTACCGGCGGTAGCTGGGCGGCTGGCTCGTCATCCACCTACTCTGCCATCCGCCGCTTCAACTTGACAGCGCCCTTCAGAGTCGCCGGAGAATCGTCTCCGGCGCCATGACAGTGCACCTGCCGCCGCACCCCGCTTATGGGGTGGACTTTGCTCGATCCGTGTCTGAATCAACCAGGAATGAGTTTTTGATCTTCCTATAGATTAGATGGACTTCATCGTCTGCTTCGTGATGACGCCCGCCTTGGCCAGCCCAGCGGTGGTCTCATGCACGGCCGCGAGTGCGTCACTCCGTGGTTTTCCCATGTCACTCAATCTTCTTGACGTCACGTCAGGGGGTCGCCGGCATGCCCTTTCTACGTGGGTGGGCTGTGACGACGGAGAGCGCGCCCTGGGCTCTTCGGGTGGGCCTGACCGTGATTTCGACATCCTGCCCGAGTGCGGCGAGGAACTCCATCAGTCGGCCAACCGAAAATGTGCCGGAACGGTTGCGCATCAGCAGTGAGACGTGCGGTTGCTGGATCTCAAGGACCTCCCCAGCGTGGGTCTGGGTCAGGCCACGCTGCTTGATGATCGTGTGGATCTGCAGCGTGAGCTGAGCCTTGAGCAGTTCCGTGTCGGCGTCAGGAATGCCAAGGCCAGCGAAAATATTGCCACTGCCCGCTGTGACACTGGTGTCGTCGCCGCGCTTGACGGCCTTGCTACTGACAACCTTCATGGCTGAACCCTTTTTGCTAACAGCCCTCTTCTTCCGGGGTGCCTGTGTTTGCTTGCGTGTTGGCATGGTCACGTCTGCCTTTCCCGATTATCCTGGTGGGCTTCTCTCAGCCGCTGTCGGATCACCTCACGTTCCATCTTCGGCGTGGTAATACCCTTCTTTGACTTCTTCTGGAACGCGTGGAGCACGTAGACCGCGTCCGCAAACCGCACGGTGTAGACGGTGCGCCACATGCCCCCAGCCTCAGATGTCACCACTTCCAGCACGGAGCGGCCACCGAAGCCGCGGAGCGCCTTGGCTGCTGGGTCCGCGGCGCCGCACTGTGCAGCATAAAGGGCATGTCCAATGTCTCGGCGAACCGACTCAGGAAACGACCTCACGTCCTTCTTTGATGACCCGACCCACCGGACTGACTTGGGCTCCTGTCCACCCTTCATTAATATAATTATACGTATATTAGTATATTCTGTCAAGGTGGTTGCTGGGCCAGTTCTCAACCCGGATTTCCGATCGGAATGGCACGCTTTTGGACTTGACATACAGGTCCACTGAGACGTGACGCGGGGGCCGCCCGGCTCGTTGAGCGTTCTGCTTGGCCGCCCGCCGCGACGCCCGAGCGCCACCGCGGCCGGATTCTTCCGTGCCATCAGACCTCCGCGTGGTTGTGTTGCAACTTTAGCGGCGGCTGGTAGCCTGAAGAGATCGTGAAGAAGGCAATCCGCCCGGCGATCTTCAAGTGGCGACAAACGGAGCCCGAGCTGATTCTTTGCGCCGTGCGCTGGTACCTTCGGTACTCGCTCTCGTTCCGCGATGTCGAAGAGCTGTTCACCGAGCGCGGCCTGGAGGCGGACCACACGTCCATCTGGCGCTGGGGCCAGCGCTACGGTCCCGAACTGGAACAACGGCTGCGCCGTCATCTCAAGCCGACCACCAAATCCTGGCGTGTCGATGAGACCTATGTGCGCGTCAAGGGCCGCTGGTGCTACCTCTATCGGGCCATCGATTCCAGGGGGGCCACCATCGACTTCGTGCTCTCAGCGTTGCGCGATGCCGCGGCGGCCAGACGGCTGTTCCGTAAGGTCCTGACTGATCCTTCGCATCCTCAGCCCCGCGTCATTAACACCGATCAGGCACGCCTGTATGGCGCGGCGATTCCAGCCGTGGGTTATGTTTCGTTCTGTGTGTAAAATCGCTTGAGGAAGACGAGCGGTCATGGCAAAGGTTGATTGCTGAAATCGACCTACTCACCAAGGAGCAGAGCCATGACCACTCGAGCCAAGCGTAGCGCGAAGTCTCCCCGAATCGAAGCTCTCGTCCGCGAAGACCGCGAGTTGTTTAAGGGCCTGCTGAAGGAATCCCTCCCGAGGTCCTGGAAGCGGAGATGACGGAGGCCGTGGGCGCCGGGTCTGGAGAGCGCACCGCCGATCGGGTCGGGTACCGGTCCGGCTATTACAGCCGGGGCTTGGTGACGCGGATCGGGAAGCTCGAGCTGCGGTGCCGCGCGACCGGGAGGGCCGCTTCTCGACGGAACTGTTCGACCGGTATCAACGCTCGGAGAAAGCGCTGGTGAGCGCGTTGGCCGAAATGTATGTCCAAAGGGTATCGACGCGCAAGGTGAAGGCGGTGACCGAGGAGTTGTGCGGGCACACCTTCTCGGCCAGCACCATCAGCCGGATCAACAAGAGCCTGGACGGGCTGCTGCGGCGCTTTGCGCAGCGCCGGCTCGACGAGGCGTATCCGTATCTGATCCTCGATGCGCGCTACGAAAAGGTCCGCCTCGACGGGGTGATCCAGTCGCAGGCGGTGCTGATCGCGATCGGGATCAACGGGGAAGGGCGCCGCCAGATTCTGGGCGTGGAGCTCTCGAATCGGGAGTCGCGGTCGAGTTGGACGGCGTTTGTGAAAGGGCTGAAGACGCGGGGGCTCCACGGCGTGGAGTTTGTCGTCTCCGACGATCACGCGGGCCTGAAGCGCGCCGTGCGCGAGCTGCTGCCCGAAGCCGTGTGGCAGCGCTGCTACGTGCACTTCCTCCGCAATGTCCTCGACTATCTGCCGCGCAAAGCCGACGACGATTGCCGCCAGGAGCTGCGCTGGCTCTACGACCGGCGCAATCTCAAAGAAGCGCAGCAGGACCTCGAGGCGTGGCTCACGCGCTGGGCGACGCGCTACCCCAAGCTCACCGACTGGGTCGAAGCCCACATCGGCGAAACGCTGACCTTCTACAGCCTGCCGCGCCAACACCACAAGCATCTCAAGTCGACCAACATGCTCGAGCGGCTCAACGAAGAGATCAAGCGGCGGACGCGGGTGGTCAGGATCTCTCCCAACGCCGCGAGCTGCTTGCGCCTGGTCCGAGCCCTCTGCGCCGAAACCCACGAGGGCTGGCTCGAGGATCATCGCTACCTGAACATGGAGTTCCTGAAGGAACAGAAGAAAGAACTGCGCCCCGCCGCCTAGCTGATCACAACCTCAGCCATGAATCTGAAATTGCACAACTTGACGTACACAACCCAGCCGTGAAAACGGAAGGAACCCTGCGCCGCCGCTGCCGACATCGGCCGGTCCGATACGTGAACAACATCCTGGAGCAGGATCATCGAGCGATCAAACGACGAGTGAAGGCCAAGCAGGGCTTTCGCGAATGTCACGCGGCTCGGCGAACGATTGAGGGATAGGAGGCGCTGCACATGATCCGGAAGGGGCAGATAAGGCGGGTGAGCGGTTCGGATGTTCGGCGGCAGATTCAGTGCATCGACAAACTGTTCGAGGTGGTTGCCTGATATGGGCGCCCGGTCGACTCGACCAAGTCGGTTTCTTGCTGCTTTTCAAAGTTGCAACACATCCCTCAGACGGGGATCGACATTCGCACCAGCACCGCTAGACCGGCCGGGCCCATGCTGTTCTCCCGCGCCATGGCTTCCCATTCCAAGATCAATGGCAGCCCCTGCTGCGAGCGAGGAGGCAGGCTCCAAGCGGTCCCCCAGGCCAGCTCCCGGCTCTGTCCGGCCCATCGCAGCCGGCTATAGGGCGTCAACAGACCCGGTAAGCCCAGCACCCTCAGCCCGCCATAGGCCACCTCGCTTTCTATCCGGCTCTGGGAACTCATTCTCATGGCATCCATTCCCACCGGGCGCGTGACCATATTAGCGTTGTTCCATAGCGTCGTTCGGCCGCCTCCATCCTGGCCCCGCGCGGAGGTCACCGACGCCCTAAACCCGCGCTGCTTCTCGCCCGGGTCCCAGCTCGCCTGCACTCCCAGTCCCCAGTCCCGGTAGTCGCTTTCATGCACCACCAGCACCCGGCCGAGCATGGCCACGTCCAGTCCACTGTTCGCATCCAGATACCCCAGACGGAATCCTGTTTCCACGCCGCTGCCCCGTTCCGCATCGCCCCCGTCGAAACGCCCGCCGGCCTCCGCCTTCACGCTCAGGGATCGCCCCGCTGACTGCTGCATGGTGTGCACCCATTCCAGCATCAACCGCGCCCGGTGGGCCTCGCCTCGCACCTTCGCGATGTCTTCGGAGGCTTCGGTCCCCAGTTGCGCCGTGAAGGTGTCCGCCCGCAGCCCCACCTCATTGCTGCCTCGCCTCGACAGCACCGTCCTCACTCCTCCCGAGAACATCCGGAAGTCGGCCTCGAAGTTGTGACTCCTCCCAGGCTCGTTGACGTCCACTCGCCCTCGTCCCAAGCCTCCCATGCCCCACACACTCACGCGCTCCGCCGGCTGCCAGTATAGATAAGGATGAAAGGTGTTCATGCGACTCCCCAACGTCCCATCGATCCCATCGTCGCTGTAATCCATGTTCCCCCAGCTGCGCATGAACGACAGCCCGGCCAGCACCTTGTCGTTGGCATAAAGGTCCAGCCCCACATGGGCGGCCTCGAGACCTCCTCGATAGCTCATCTCGTACCGCGTCAGGTTCCCGTTGAAGTGCTGCAGGTCCCCCTGCCCCCACACCGCCGGTACCCAGCTCCTGCTCTTCTCCTTCTCTTGCTTTCCCAGCGGCATCTCGAAGGAGGCTCCCGCAAGGTTGAGTTCTCGATTCCGCCTCCCCGAGAACTCGCCCGATCCCGATCTCAGCGACCAGTCCCTGGCCCCCGAACCCTGGAATCGATTCTGACCGTAACCCGGCTGCCCTCCCAACCCGACAGTCGGGCCGGTCCCACTTGGCGCCATGCCAGAGCCGGTCGTGACGCCCGCATCGCCCTGGCTGTGGCCGAACAGGCCCGTCAATCCACCCAGCGAGACGTTCCGCAGCCACGCTCCCTGCACGTCACCTTCCCGATCTCCCGCCCCCCCACTCGATCCCATCGCTGCTGGGGCCCCGGCCGCGCCTCCAGCGCTCGGCACCACCGGACCTTCGGCTCTTCTCCTGCCGGAGCCCTCAAGGCTCTCGCTGCCTATCCGCTGGGATTCTCCCGGGCTCAGAGCCGCGGCACCGTTGTCGCTTCCCGGCTGCACTGTCGGCAGCGCTCCTCCGGCTGCCCCCAGCCGACTCCACTGCCGATGCCGCTCAAAGCGACCCTGAATGGCCGTCTGCGCACTCTCCCCCATCGACCGCGCCATCACCGCCAGCGCCACCTCCAGCGTTTGCGAGAACTGCTCCGCCGTGCGCTGCTGCCTGAAGTTCACTGTTGTCTGCGAGATCTCTCCTCCACTGACCGCCTCCGGCAACTCTCCAAAGCTCAGCACAACCCCCTCCCCAGGATCGTTCACTTCATCCGCCAACACCTCCATGGAAATCGTCCCCTCACTCTCGCCTTCCTCAAACACCACCTTCGCCGGCACTCCACTGTAGTCCTCGTCAGTGGCCCCTCCTTTAGGCGCCACCACCAGGGGCACTTCCACCCGTCGGTCCGCCGTCGGCGCCACCTTCATCTCGATGTCGGCCTGCTGGCCTTCCATCACCTGGTACTCCGCCTGCCCAAAGCTCACCTTCAGCTCCACCAGTCCTTTGTCCTCCAGTATCACTGTCGCCACGCCCGGCTCCCCTGCCAGTACGATCTCCGGCAGTTCCCCAAATCCCAGCTCCACCGTCTCGTCGTCCCCGTCCCCGTCATGGTTGGCCTCTATCGTGAAGGTCTGTTCCGTTTCCTCGGCTGGGAACGTCAGCCTGCCGGTGCCCTCCTGGGCATCCCATTCCTCCAAATCATCTAGGGTATAGTCGGCGACTTCCGTCGCCTCCGGCCGCGTCACCCGAATCGAGATCGCCAGCTCCTCGTCCCAGCCCTGGCTCAGCTTCACCGTCACCGCCACCGCCGCTCCACCTTCCCTCGCCGTGTAGCTCTCCTCCTGATAGCTCACCACCCGCTTCGTCTCCACTTCGAAGGCCTGCGCCGCCTGGTTGCCGTTGCCGGCCCCGTCCGTAGCCACGTCCTCGGGGACCTCAACCCTCACTTCACCGATCCCTTCGGGCGTGATCGTCACCGTGTACTCCTGCGGCGAGATTTTGGTAAAGTTTGAAGCCGTTCCATTAGTGACTTGGATATCTTCAAGCTCAAAACCCTCCACAGGCTCCGAGAAGGCGATCGTCACTTCGAACGCTGCTCTTCCCACCGGCTCCGTCGGCCCTTCGATCGTTACCTCCGGCCGCTCCAGATCCGCCTCGATGACGAAAGGCTCCGCCGCCCGGTTGCCGTTGCCGGCCACGTCTTCGGCCACGTCCTCGGGGACCTCAACCCTCACTTCACCGATCCCTTCGGGCGTGATCGTCACCGTGTACTCCTGCGGCGAGATTTTGGTAAAGTTTGAAGCCGTTCCATTAGTGACTTGGATATCTTCAAGCTCAAAACCCTCCACAGGCTCCGAGAAGGCGATCGTCACTTCGAACGCTGCTCTTCCCACCGGCTCCGTCGGCCCTTCGATCGTTACCTCCGGCCGCTCCAAATCCGCCTCGAGCACCAGAGGCGCGCCCGCTATATTGCCGTTGCCGACCCCGTATTCGACCACATTCGCCCCAACCTCCACGATCACTTCACCGCTCTTCGAGGGAGTGATCTCTGCCTTATAGGTCGGCGTCGACCCACTGAAGTCGGTCACCGAACCATTCGTCACCGCGATCTCGCTCCGCTCGAAACCCGTCACCGCCTCGCTAAAGATGATCATCACCTCGAACACGCCGCGCACCGGAGCTGACACCTCCGTCTGAATCGCGACCGTCACTACCTTTTCGTTGTCGGCCTCGGTCGCCGTGACCGGATCGACATCCTCTCTTGAGTCATAGTCCACGTCGAAGCTTGCCGTGGTGTGAGAGAAGATCGCGACGTCATCCACCTCGTCGGCGTCTTCGGCCGCCGTGACCGTCACCGTCTGCTCCGTATTCCAGTTCGAGTTCGTGAAGGCCAACGTAACCGAATTTATATCCGCATCCGTATCCGTATCCGAGGTCACCGTCAGGTCGGTGTCACTCCCTAAGAAGTCCCGGGTCGCCTCGACCGTTACATCATTCGTGACATCATCGAACACTGGCTTGGTGCCAAGCCTCACCGTGTAGGTCGCCGAGCCGCCTTCGGGCACCGACAGTGTCGTCGGCGAGATGATCACGCCGAGCGTGTCGTTGTCATCCTCGCTTGCCCTGATGCCAGGGGTCGAAATGCCGTCATAGACGGTGCCGGGGCTGCTCACGTTATGGCGAAACTGGGCGGGGCTGGCCCTGCCGTCGTCATCTTCCGCCGCCAGGATCGCCACCGTCTGCTGCATACTCCAGTTCGAGTTCGTGAAGGTCAGCGTATCCGGGCTCGCCGTCAGATTCTCATCGCCGGTCACCCGCTCCACCTCGATCGTGACATCCTTCGATGGCTGGGTGACGAGCCTCACCGTGTAGGTCGCCGAGCCGCCTTCCGGCACCGTCAGTGCCGTCTCCGAAACCATTATGCCGGGCGGATCGTTGTCGTTCTCGGTTGCTGTGAGGCCGGGGGCCGTAAGCCCGTCATAGATGCCGGGGCCGGCCACAGCATGCGTAAACATGGCGGTGCCGTGCTCGCTGTCGTCGTCTTCGGCCGCCAGGATCGTCACCGTCTGCTGCATATTCCAGTTCGAGTTCGTGAAGGCCAACGTAACCGAATCTATATCCGTATCCGTATCCGTATCCGAACTCACCGTCAGGTCGGCGTCGTCCCCGGACGACCGCGCCACCGCGATCGTGACATCATCCGTCGGCTCGGTGACGAGCACCACCGTGTAGGTCGCCGAGTCGCCTTCCGGCACCGTCAGTGCCGTCTCCGAAACCGTCACCTGCGCGAAGGCCAAGTTCGGCCAGGCGAGCCAGGCCAGACAGGCGGCGCCGGCGAATATGCCTGCACGCCACCAGCCGCGACGGCTGCACGTGAAGCGATGGGCTTGGTGAACCAGCCCCGCCGGTGGCTTGGGAGCGCGAGAATCGTCTCTCCGCGCCGCCGAGTGGGACCTCCTCATCAGCACAGGATCTACCTTACAGCACTATCCGAATTTTGGGGATCACTTCTAACAGAGCCTTGTCGTCCTCTGCAACCTTTGCCAGTGCTGGGCGTTTGCCCTCCGCTTCACCGATGGACATGCCCAAGCTGCGGAAAGTTCGAACGGTGAGCTGAGCCCCGGCCTCGTTGCCAATGCGACGGCGCACCCTCTCCTCCATTTCTTTCTGGGCATCTTTGGCGAACGCAAGCAGGAGCAACTCCGACTGGCACCGGTAACCCTTCTGGAGATGCCATCCGGCTTTGGCGGATGTGTTGCACCTTTCAGGCGTCGTGAGCTTCGTGCTCACGCACGTCAAGAGCCACACGCGCACCGGAGCAACGACCGTCAAGCCTCCAGGCGCTGATCGAGACCGAAGCCTCTCCGAGCTGATCCACAAGGCTGGCACCAAAGAGAGACCGACCGTTGGGGAGCACCCATGATTTGCGCTTGATCATGGGTTCGGGGCGGTACATGCGCCGCACAGAAGTTTCGAAGCAGGATATTTCCGGGATCTGGGTATCCCCTTACTCAGGTAGCCCTAATACCATGCCCGTGCATCGCGGCGAAGTCGACGTCCTGGAAGGCGCCGCGAGCATGGAAATAGCGGGCCAGCGTCTGCCGGAAGAAGTCGCGCGTGGAGTAGTGCCGAGCCATCAGTCTGCACCGCTCGTGCTCGAACGGTTCTATGCACGCCTGAACAGAGGGATCACCTCGGCGTTGCCCTTGAGCGCATCCAGATAGTCGGCCCACGCCTGCATCATCTTGCGCCGCTCGGGCAGATGCTCCGCGAAGTTGTAGGCCGCACTGACGGCGTTGCGCTCCGCGTGGGCGAGCTGACGTTCGATGACCTGATGGTTCCAGCCCTGCTCATGCAGGAGAGTGGACGCCATGCTGCGAAAGCCGTGGCCGGTCATCTCATCCTTCGTGTAGCCCATTCGACGCAACGCGGCGAGGACGGCGTTTTCGCTCATCGGTCGCTCCGCTGATCGGGCGCTGGGGAAGACGAAGCTGGGCGCATTGGGTTTGGCGGATGACACGCGGTTCGTCAGGGGCTCAAGCTCGCGCAGAATGTCAACGGCTTGTCGGGACAGCGGCACAAGGTGTGGCTCGCGCATTTTCATGCGATCGGCGGGAATGCGCCACTCGGCCTCGTCGAGGTCGAGTTCAGGCCACTGTGCCTTGCGCAGCTCGCCTGGGCGGACGAATACCAGCGGGGCGAGCCGTAAGGCGCATTTGGTCACGAAGAACCCAGCGTAGGCGTCGATAGCACGAAGCAGCGCACCGATGCGCTTCGGTTCGATGATCGAGGCGTGGTGCCGCTCCTTGGGTGGGGGGAGGGCGCCGCGGACATCGCCGGTCGGATTACGCTCCGCGCGGCCCGTCGCGATGGCGTACCGGAAGACCTGCCCGCAGTTCTGCATGGCGCGGTGGGCCGTTTCCACGGCGCCGCGGCTCTCGATCCGGCGCAGCACCGAGAGCAGTTCTGGCGCCCGAATGTCGGCGACGGGACGCTGGCCCAACCAGGGAAACAGGTCATTCTCGAATCGGCGCAAGATGCGATCGCCGCGGCTTGGGACCCACCCCGACGAGAACTTTGCGTGCCACTCGCGAGCGATTGCCTCGAAGCTGTCCTCGTCAGCGAGCGCCAGCTTTTGCGCCTTGCGGGCATGGCCTGGATCGATGCCGGCGGCGAGCTGCTGGCGCACCGCGTCACGCCGCTCACGCGCCGACTTCAGACTGACGTCCGGGTAGACACCAAGGGACAGCCGTTTTTCCTTGCCACCGAATCGGTATTTCCAGCGCTACCACTTGCCGCCGGCGGGGCTGACCTCCAGGTAGAGGCCCCCACCGTCGAACAGCTTGCGTGTTCTCGTCTGTGGCTTGGCAGCGCGGACCGCGGTGTCTGTCAGCGGCATGAAGGGGCAACTCCTGTTCGGTGTCTACCTGTTGCCCCCAGAGTTGCCCCACATGTGGGGGCAGATTCCCCTGGAAGAAACGGGACCTTACCGGACAGTATATCATGGTCAATCCACCTATTATCAGCATGTTATAGGTCCTGCTTGAATCTTATTGGATGCAATATTGGTGGAGGCGGCGGGAGTCGAACCCGCGTCCGAAAGTATGTCTCCGTAGGACTCTACATGCGTGTCCGCTCTTGATAGTCTCACTTCCAGTGTTAAAGCACGGCAGAAACCACTGGAAGCCAGCCCCGATGAATCTTGCTACCACGCGTCGGTGCCACACGTGGCGGCCAGCCCACTAAATGGCGTCTATTCCCAACCCGTGGGCGAGGTCAAGATAGACGCACTGCTTAATTAAGCAGCGAAAGCAAGCTGCGTATCCGCAGTTACTAGGTTTTCCATCGGATTAACGAGTCGATGGTGCTCGGCATGCATCCTGCGTTGTCATTACTCCCGTCGAAGCCGTGTCGCCCCCAAAATTGGAGAGTACATGTCGGCAGCTCTCAGTTGCCAATATCTTCGTTAATTATAATCCACGTAGGATGTCGTCCGAAGAAGAGATCCAACAGGAAGTTGATGCCCTATTGGTTCGACCTTACAAGGCCATGGAGTCAGAGGTTCGCGATCTAGTCTCACGTGTCGTGAAGCGAGCGAACACCGAACGTGCGGCGCAATATGCCACCGGAGCTGTGACAGATCTCTAGCCGATATTTCTGGTGGGGATCCGCAGCCGCTGGCCAATGCGAATAAGCGTACGTCGTCCAAGATTGTTGGTCGCCTGGATGGCCCGCACGCTTGTTCCATAACGTTCGGCCAGCGCACCGAGCGTATCACCACTGCGTACTCGATACACGAGATACGTTGGTTTGGGTGGAACTGCTCGAACCTTCAACGCCTGACCTTCGCTGATTTCCTCGTTCCAGAACAAGTAGTTGTCTCTGATGATCCGCCAAGGGGTCGACTTAAGTTTTTCCGCGACGGTACTAAGATCCTCACCTGCCTCGACGCTATGCTCGGTGTGCTTACCTGTCCAGTCGAGTGGGATACGTAGGATCTGCTCGGCCGGTAGAGTCTGCAATCGCCAGAGGTCGTTGGCGTCTCGCATGGCATCGCGGTCAACATTCAGGATGAACGCCAGATGCAGATAGTTGTCGCCATGAAGTGTCTTGTATCCGAGATCTTCACCGACGGATGTGAATAGGTTGAGGCGGGGAGAGGTTGGATAGGCAAGTGTTTGCCCGACACGAAGCGCACGCGTTGAGAGAAATGGGTTGTGCATGCGTAGTTGGAGCACAGAAACGCCGGTACGGCGAGAGATCGTCCACCAGTCATCACCCTTGCTAATCTCCACGAGTCTGATTGATTGGTCTGCGTGGTGACGGATCGAGGGCTCGTAGACCTTTAGGACGTTGCGGTAGTGGCCGACGTTGAGCACATATTGCAAGCTTTCAAGCGGCACGCGGCCCCGTCTGACACGACCCGGGCCACCGTTGTAGCCAGCAAGCGCGTAGTCCTCTCGGTCGAATTGTCTGACCATTTGTGAGAGGTACTTAATGCCGGCCTCGATGTTCGTCTCAACGCGGAGCGAACGAAAGGTGGCTGGCATTACCTGAAAGTAACCGCCAGCTCCAGCGTGTGAGGTCAGGTTTGGATTCCCACCAGATTCGTACAGGCAGACTGCCCGCGCCAGATCGTAGTCGACGTTGTATTTTTTGCTGTACGTCCGGATTTTGTCCTCAATCAGCATCAGCTTCCGGTAGATGCCAAGGAAGACCGGCGATAATTTCTCCAACGGCAGGATGTTATCGGTCTCTTGCACCTTACCAGACGCAACAACCGGAACCGTCAGCGTGAGCACGTAGACCAGTAGGATCAGCAGGGAGGTTCCCCTTGGCCAAAGCATTTGGTGAGACATAGATCTAATCTAAATGGTACAAAATAATTTTATGATCTCCTTACATTAAAACAAGATCGACAGATTCCTTCAAGGGCAAAGCCTATAATTAGCAACATGCGAAAGCTCGAGGGTTCGCAAAAGACGCGTCGGTTCACCGAATCGGTCATCCGTAAGATGACTCGGTTATCTGACCTACATGACGGGATTAACCTGTCGCAGGGCTTTCCAGATTTTCCGGCACCAGAGGCTGTCAAGGTGGCAGCTTGCGAAGCCATTCGCGCTGACATCAACCAGTACGCTGTTACCTGGGGTGCGCCTCGGATACGTCAGGCCATAGCCAGATCGTTCTCTCAGCGCTACGGGGTTCCAGTTAATCCGGACTCGCAAGTGACGGTTTGTTGTGGCTCGACCGAAGCAATGATCACAACGATGCTGGCCGTAGTGAACCCTGGGGACGAGGTGGTCGTCTTCGAGCCTTTCTACGAGAACTACGGTCCTGACGCGATTCTATCTGGTGCAACGCCTCGATATGTGACCCTGCGCGAGCCTGACTGGGCGTTCGACCCAGAGGAACTGACGGCAGTTTTCAATAATCACACGAAGGCAATCATCATTAACACGCCGAACAATCCAACCGGAAAGGTATTCACTCGTGCCGAGCTGTTGATAATAGCGAGCCTCTGCCAACACTGGGGAACAATTGCCGTCACCGACGAGATCTACGAGCACATTCTCTACGATGACGCGCGGCACGTGCCAATGGCTACGATCGATGGGATGGCGGAACAGACAGTAACGATCAACAGCCTATCGAAGACCTACAGCGTAACCGGTTGGCGCGTAGGGTGGGCGATCGCTCCGGAGTGGCTAAATGACTCGATCCGAAAAGTGCATGACTTCCTGACTGTTGGTGCGGCGGCACCATTGCAGGAAGCTGGCGCGGCGGCGTTAGCCTCACCGGACGACTACTACCTGCGCTTGGCTGGAGCTTACCAGGCGAGACGCGATCTCCTCTTAGAGATCCTAGAGCGTCATAACTTCACCTGCTATCGTCCGAGCGGGGCGTATTACATCATGACCGACATTGGTCACTTCGGCTTCGCCGATGATGTCGCGTTTGCTCATCAGCTAGTAACCGATGTTGGCGTAGCGGTTGTGCCTGGGAGTAGCTTCTATCACGATCCCACCCTTGGACAGACCAAGGTTCGCTTCTGTTTCTGTAAACGAGACGAGACGCTACGCGAAGCTGACCGAAGATTGGCGAAACTCAAGGCAACGGTTCGTTACGGTCTTCTCTAGCACTAGAAGCGGAAGACTCCTGAGAGGTAGATCCCGTTTAGCTTCAGCTCCCCGCTGTCTCGAGCAATAAGGTAGTTGAGCTCTATAGAGCGATATCCAAGGTTTGCACCCACGTGCTTCGATAGGTTGAGCGTTCCATAAATGTCGAAATCAACGTATTTTGCTCGGTAGCCAGCGATTAAGTCGTCTGGTAGCTGGAAGATAGTGAACTCAGCAGTGATCGGGGTGAATCGAGTGACGTAGATTCTGGCGATGGCGCCGATCGCCGGGATTGGTGCGCGCGCTCTTACGAACTCGTAGCCCACCTCGCTGTCGAGCGCGCTCTCGATCGCCGTATACTTGGCTTCGAGGATCAAGCCGAAGTAGCCTCGTTCGCGCGCCACGACATCGAACTCGTAACCGAATCGCCAGGCATCCCATTTAATGAAGGAGCTCACTGGGATCCCGGCGTCGAAGGAGATGCCCTGGAACACTAGCGGTCGCTGGAGTACAGTGCTTTGGTTGTACTGAATGGGCAACCAGTGAAACCGTAGCTTGTGACGCCGACTAGTTTTAAGGGTTAACCGCACTTCGGTGTGAGGTTTCCTGAGCATTCCGAGGTCATCGGTGAAGTCGATGTTGCTGCCGATGATGCCGAACTGCTCACTCGACGCAACGATCGTCGGCCTTGGGTCCCATAGTCCTCCCAGGAACTCGAGCGTATAATCCTCACCGATACTTGTACCGCGCCAGAGAGAATCCTCGATTGACCACAAATACTCAGGTTGGTCTTCAGTATTCTGGACACGCGCGCCATGAACTGTGACGTCCTGTAATCGTGAGACAGTTGCTTCCTTCGCCGGCGCTTGATTCTGCGCCACTACCGGAACAGCCGTTGCGAGCGCTGAACCCCACAGCAACGCTGCCACCGTATGGCGAAGGAGTGTCATAAGTGCCTTGCCTCTTAACATCAATTAATCGAACAACGAAATTGTTCTCCTTAAGGAGACAGCAAGCTACTATTGCCTATTCTGGCCTCCTTATTTTGTTATGTCTTCGCCAATAATAAAACTATTTTCCTACGTAGCTAGCCAAAGGCGTTTATTTACGGTTGGTGCGTGTTTTCTTGTCCTCGCGACGGTGATCCAATTGCTTTCTCCCTGGGTCCTAAAGTACGCGATCGACGATCTCATGGCTAATGTAACTCGTGCCAAGCTTGGTTTCTACGCTGGTCTGCTCGTGGCCATTGCAGTAGTTGGCGGTGGCTGTCGCTTCCTCATGCGACGCATCATTGTTGGTGCATCCCGAGAGATCGAGTACGACATCAGAAATGCCTTCTTTGCCCAGCTCCAACGGTTGCCGCTGTCCTACTTTCAGTCAAATCGCACCGGTGACCTAATGTCCCGTGCGACCAACGACCTCAACGCAGTTCGGATGATGGTTGGGCCAGCCATCATGTATTCGGCCACTACTTCCATTGTTTTTGTCGTGGCGGTTGTCTTAATGCTCTCGATTTCGGTGCGTCTGACGCTGTTCGTGCTGTTACCACTGCCTCTCGTGTCGGTAGCAGTCAAGGTGTTCGGCAGCGCCATTTACCGGAGATCTGAGCGGATTCAGGCACAACTGGCCCACTTGAGTGCAGTAGCCCACGAGGCTCTAGCCGGGGTCCGCGTGATACGGGCCTACGGGCGGGAAGCGATCGAAACGGAGCGATTTAGGGAGGCAAGCGAGGAGTATTTGCACCGTAGTCGGGCCGTCATACACCTCCAGGGTCTCTTCTACCCGAGCATGGGGCTGTTCTTGGGTTTGTCCGCGCTGATTGTCCTGTGGTTGGGAACTAGAGAGGTGATCCAAGGGGCAATAACAGTCGGCGACTTCGTGGCGTTCAATGCCTATTTGGTAATGCTGAGTTGGCCGATGATCGCCTTTGGCTGGGTAACCAACATGTTACAGCGGGGGTTGGCCTCCTGGCGACGCATGCTAGATGTTCTCGAGGCGGAACCGGCCATCGAGGACCCTGGTCCCCATACCGTGCTAGCGAGTCCCAAGGACATCCAGGGCCGGATCGAATTTCGAGATCTCTCGTTTGCCTACAACGATCAGCCAGTGCTGGAACATGTATCGGCTACGGTCGAGCCTGGGCAGATGCTTGCTCTCGTGGGACCCACAGGTTCTGGCAAGTCCACTCTGGTTAGTCTCCTGCCACGACTCTTCGACCCGCCACCTGGCTCGGTGCTAGTGGACGGCATCGACATTCGGAAGATTCCACTTTCAGTCTTGCGGAGGTCGATCGGCTACGTTTCGCAGGAGCCATTTCTGTTCTCAAATACGATCGCTAACAACATTGCCTTTAGAGCCATCGGAGACGAAGCCTCGTGGAGTGCCGCCGTTTCGGATGCCGCAGCAGTTGCCCGTCTCGACAAGGACGTTAACGACTTTCTCCAAGGATTTGAGACAACGGTAGGGGAGCGCGGCATCACGCTCTCGGGAGGTCAGAAACAGCGGGTCGCCCTCGCTCGCGCGCTGTTTACTGACCCTAGCATTCTCATTCTCGACGATGCACTGTCAGCCATCGACACTCAAACGGAGGACGAAATTCTTTCGAGGTTGCGTAGGGTGTTGCGACAACGAACATCAATCGTGGTCTCACATCGGATCTCGACCGTCCGTGACGCGGACCTCATTCTGGTGTTTGACCATGGCAGGGTCGTCGAACGTGGCACACACGACGAGTTAATCAAGAATGTTGGGCTCTACGCGGAACTTTACGAGAAGCAGTTATTGGAAAAAGAGTTGGCAGAATCATGAAAAGAGAGGTCGAAGAATTCCATAGATCTGACGTCAATAATCATTGAATTTTTGAATTCGTCAGTTGTAAGAGTTTTATGTCCATTCAAGAGGATGAATTACTTGGTAAGGCCTATGACGCCCGCTTGATGCATCGGCTACTGGGTTATCTGCATCCGTACCGCGAGGCAGTCGGTGTTGCGCTTGTAGCAATTATCGGTCATTCGATGATGCAGCTCGTGCAGCCGTATCTCACTAAACTGGTCATAGATCGCCACATCACAACTGGTAATCTCATAGGACTCGAGCAGATCGCCCTGCTATTTCTTGGCATCCTTCTTGTGTCGTTCGTTCTCGAATATCTTGAGACCTACACAATGCAGATGATTGGGCAGCGGATCATGTTCGATCTAAGGATGGAGATCTACTCGCATCTTCAACGGCTCGACATCCGTTTCTACGACCGTAATCCCGTTGGTCGCTTAATGACACGAGTCACTACGGACGTCGACGCTTTAAACGACCTGTTCGCTTCAGGCATGACCTCGGTGTTTCGAGATGTCTTCATGTTGGGGGGCATCATGATCGTCCTCGTGGTGATGGACTGGCGGTTGGCGATCGTGGCATTCTCGGTACTCCCGGCCATTGCTGTTCTCACCCACTGGTTTCGAAAGAATGCCCGTCAGTCCTACCGAAAGGTCCGTGGCTGGCTCGCCCGTATCAACGCGTCCCTACAGGAGAACATCACTGGAATGTCGACTGTGCAACTATTTCGGCGTGAGGAGCGAAGCTTTGCTGAGTTTGACAGTATTAACCGTGGGCACCGAAACGCCAACGTCGAATCGATCTTCTATTACGCCACCTTCTACCCAGCGATCGAGTTTGTCAGCGCGTTGGCAACGGCTTTGATTATCTGGTACGGAGGCGGGTGGTCGCTTGAGGGCACCTTAACTCTTGGGGTACTGGTGGCATTTCTTCAGTACTCACAGAGGTTCTTCCGACCAATTAGCGATCTCTCGGAGAAATTCAACATCCTGCAGGCGGCTATGGCCTCCTCCGAACGGATTTTCAGCCTGCTCGACACACCCGTCGAGATCGTTAGCCCTCCTGATGACGAAACGCAGACTCCACAGGGCCGAGGCATCGTTGCGTTCGAACAAGTCTGGTTCGCCTACCGTGAGGAGAATTACGTGTTGCGTGATGTTTCCTTCACGGTTGATCCTGGTGAGCACGTAGGTATCGTTGGTGCGACCGGTGCTGGAAAGACGACTGCGATCAATTTACTACTGCGGTTCTACGACGTGAGCCGAGGTCGGATCACGATTGACGGGGTTGATATTAGAGATATGCGGCTTCCAGAACTACGGCGGAGGTTCAGCCTGGTTCTTCAGGACGTTTATCTCTTTTCTGGCACGGTTCGCGACAATATCAAGCTCGGGCACGAGGGGATTAGCGAGACTATGATCCGAAGTGCTGCTAGAAGCGTGCACGCGACTCGGTTCATCGACCGCATGCCACATGGGCTTGATACTGCGGTGTCTGAGCGTGGCACGACGTTCTCGGTAGGGGAGAAACAGCTCCTCTCGTTTGCCCGTGCGCTAGCATTTAGCCCGGATGTGTTGGTTCTCGACGAAGCGACCTCGAGTGTTGACACCACTACTGAACTACTAATTCGAAATGCCCTACACGGAATGATGGCAGACCGAACGACTATTGCCATTGCCCACCGTCTTTCGACGGTCCAGGACATGGATAAGATCCTGGTATTCCATAAGGGACAACTGCGGGAAGTTGGGACGCATCAGGAACTGCTGGCGCGCCGTGGACTCTATTACAAACTGTATCAGTTGCAATACAAGGAACAGGAGGCAGCTCCTTATACTTATAGGGCAACCCGTGTCTGAGATGGGAACTGCAGATTAGAGGGTGGGAGTGTGGAAAATCCAGGAACCCTTGAACTTTGAAGCTTGTGATGAAGACCTACCTGAAATGCTCGTATCCCTTCGGTAGCGGTTCATGTTTTCCGTTTAGTCGTAGCAGTAGATCGCGTGCTTCCGTGATGATCCCGATCCGGGTAAGAGAGAGGTCCTTCACGAGCCGCTGCACTCCTCGAAATCGACCGCGTGCCGACTTCGACACCGTGAAGAGTAACTCGTAGTCCTCACCGCCCACGAGTGCGGCCGAGGATGGGTTAAGCCCAGCCAGTTCGAACCACATGCGTGCGCCTGGATCGATCGGGATGCGTTCAGCGTCGATCATAACGCCGACATCGCTAGCGCGGGTGAGTTGTCTTAGCCCGTCAGCGAGGCCGTCGCTCAGATCGATACATGCTCGCGCTACCCGGTTGCGGCCGAGCAGTGTGCCCAGTCTCACCCGAGGTTCAGGTTTCAGATGGCGTTCGAGACAGCTGTTCAGTCTTGCGTCGGCCTCAGTACCATCGCGTCTCGATCCTTGCAACCAGCTTAACCCAGCGGCGGCCGATCCGATCAGTCCACTCACGTACACGTCGTCCCCAGGTCTTGCACCGCTACGTTCCAACACACACCGTCGTTTTACACTTCCGAACGCCGTAACGTCGATAAAAAGCGGACCGCTTGATCGCGTGATATTTCCCCCGACGAGCGTCGTTCCGTAGCGCCCAGCTAGATCAAGTAGTCCCTGGAGTAGCGCGTCAAGATCCGCGATGGGCAGCTCTCCTGGTAGTGCGAGGGACAGCAGTGCGTGTCGTGGTGTGGCTCCCATGGCTGCTAGGTCACTAAGACTGACTGCGAGCGCCCTAAAGCCGATCGCATCAGGTGGGGTAAGGGCTCGTTCGAAGTGCACGCCCTCCACGATCGCATCAGTGGTCACGACCGTGAGCATTCCACGGTCTGGTTCGATGACGGCCGCATCGTCCCCAATGCTGACCATGATCGAGGTCGGTGGCGGTGGCACGCGCGAGTTGATGCGCTCGATTAGCTTGTACTCACCTATCTCTGCGACTGTGATGATCGCCACGGTGAGAATCAACCAGAAAGCACAGGAAATCTAGCGGGCGTAGTCAATAGCTCGTGTTTCCCGAATTACGGTTACCTTTATCTGGCCTGGGTACTCGAGCTCATTCTCGATCCGTTTCGCGATGTCTTTCGAAAGCCAGACCGCTTCCTCATCAGAGATTTTTTCACTCTCGACCATGATTCTGATCTCTCGTCCTGCCTGGAGTGCGAACGCCTTCTGTACACCCTTAAACGAATCGGCAATTCCTTCTAGCTTCTCGAGTCGCTTGATGTAGGACTCTAGGATGTCTCGTCGTGCACCTGGTCGAGCCGCTGAAATAGCATCGGCCGCTTGGACAAGCATCGCTTCGAGCGAGGGCCAGTCAATGTCCATGTGGTGCGCCGCCATCGCGTCGACAACTTCCTTGCTCTCGCCATGCTGCTTAAGAAATTCGATACCAATCTCGAGATGCGTTCCCTGTAGTTCTCGGTCCATTGCCTTACCGATGTCGTGGACGAACGCGGCCCGAACCGAAACATGAGCATCTAATCCGAGCTCACGTGCCATGATTCCGGCCAGATAGGCGACTTCCTTGGAGTGCGCGAGCACATTCTGACCATAGCTCGAGCGGAACCTCAGGCGTCCCATCATTCGATAGATCTCAGGATGCATATCGTGCAGACCAAGCTCGAATCCGGCTGCCTCACCCTCTTTCAAGGTCGCCTCATTGATCTCTGCCTTCACCTTCTCGACCACTTCCTCAATCCGTGCGGGATGGATCCGGCCATCGGCAATAAGGTTCTCGATGGCTTGCTTAGCAATGGCACGGCGGTACGGGTCGAAGCTGGACAGAATGATGGCGCCTGGCGTGTCATCGATGATTAATTCCACGCCGGTCGCCATCTCAAGCGCGCGTATGTTTCGACCTTCACGTCCGATAATCCGGCCTTTGAGATCGTCGCTCGGCAAGTCGACCACTGAAACCGTCGTTTCGATGGCATGCTCAGCGGCGCTCCGTTGGATCGCCTGCGTGATGATGTGCTTGGCCTTGGCCGCAGCGTTCTCACGTGCCTCATGCTCGAGACGCTTGACCAGGTTGGCTGCGTCTCGTCGAGCATCCGATTCAAGTTGCCGCTTGAGGATCTCTTTGGCCTCATCGGCGGTCATTCCAGCAACTCGCTGGAGTTGACGCTGTTGCTCGGTGACAAGCTGTGAGTACCGTTCAGATTCCTTAGTGACAGATTTCTCGCGTTCGTCTACGTGCGCCTCGCGTGAGCGTAACTTCTTGTCAACGCGCTCGGCGGCCGACACTTGGTCAGAGAGGATGTTGGTCTTGACAACGAGTTCTTGCTTGAGGGTTGCGAGCTCCTCACGGTTCTTGCGAGTTTGTTCCTCCGTGTGGAGCATTAGGTCGTGCGCCTCTTCTTTGGCGACGAGCACGGCTTCCTTACGCTTAGATTCGGCTTCTTGGATGAGGCGTTTTGCCTCTTCTTGGGCGCGCCCCACCGTTTCAGCCGCGATTCGCTTCCGGCTCGCGACCCAGAAGGCAAGAATCACCAGGCTGGTGACGAAGGCAACGACGAATGCGCCGAGGCCTGGCAGGAACTGACCCATGCGTGGTCCTCGACGGAGGCCGCGGCGGGACGTGCCGAGGCGAGCACTCTGGCTGGTGATCCCAGTGGGCGAAACAACGAACCCCGCGTTGCCGTGTGGGGAGGGAGAATGAACCTGCGTAAGACAGGTGGAGCCGCTAAATAAGCTTCGCTTCAGGCTACCTCGCTCGAAGGCTTGCACAACACGAAGCGTCGCAGCTCTCTTGGATGTAACGTTGGTTCAAACGAACCTCCAAACCATCACGCACAAGGCAGGGATCTCAAAACCACATGGCTGCCGCTGGTTACATAATCCAATCATCGGCTGCCCCCAGTTACGTGCCGTTTCCGTCTTTCATGCCGATCTTAGAACGAACCCGAATGTCTGGCAAGGGTGCGATCAACGGGTGCGGCTGGGACACTAGGTCTCTGGAGTTCTCGTGGCGGCGTTCGTGATCGCCTGATCTACGAACTCCTCGAGTTCCAATGTCAATTTCTGCACGTCGCCGCTGGCGACTGTCTGGGCTTGTCGGTGCCGGAAGAGCTCGTCGGCGATGTTGAGCGCCGCCAATACGGCCACACGTACCGAATCTCCAGTCGCGTTACGGTCTTGGGAGGTCTGCATCTTCTCATCGACGTAGCTTGCAAGCTTGGCGACGTATTCGTTGCCAAGCTTGCTGCGGATTGGATACCGCTGGCCGAGAATCTCGACGGTTACGACGCCGGTTTCTTGTTCGTCCATTTGTCGTTAGGGGTAAGGTTATTCCACGTATTACAGGTTTAAACCTTCGAGTTGCTCAAGCATCTCGTAGACGCGGGTTCGGATTTGTTCGCGCTCGGTAACGAGGGTCTTCATCTCGGTGCCTTCATTTTCCACCGACGCTAAGCGCTCGCTCAAACTTTCTACTTCATGCTTGAGACGCTGGTTATCGTCGACTGTCTGCTCCAATTCCGAACGGGTATTTTCAAGGAGATCAACCAGGCCCTTGACCTTTTCGGCTAGTCGTTCAATTGGCTCGAGGTCGACCGTCTGCATCATTTTGACCATGTGTTGCACTCCTCAAACAGTTGGTGAGGTTCGCCAAGGCAGAACCCACCGTTCGACTCAAATCTGTCGAAAGGCGAACGACGAATCTCTAACACAGAACACTAACGGAGCTTCGCCTGGTGTTGCTGTTTTAATGCCGACACGATCGTCCCGATCGCTTCTTGCACTTCGGCGTCGGTCAGAGTGCGATCGCCAGCCCGGAATGTAAGGCGAAGCGCGAGGCTGACCAGGCCAGTTGAAACCCCTTGGCCTTCGTACCGGTCAAACTCTTGCACGTTGACCAAGGTGTCAGGTGCGGCCGCCTGGATCGTGCCACGAACGACACCGGCAGGCAAGGTGGCATCGATGAGGATCGCGAGGTCACGAATTATCGACGGATATTTCGGGCGTGGTTCAGTTCGCGTTGAGTCGCGAGCAATTGTCATGCGGTCGAGAACGGCTACGTAGAGCTCGGCCACGTAAACCTCATTGTTGGTGCTTGGAAAACCACGGGAAGTGGCGATTGAGGGTGTGAGTTGCCCGAGGAACCCCAGCTCGTCACCGGTGCTTTGCGCGCGGACGATTGCAGCGCGCCCGCTCACGAGCCAAGCGCATTCGGTAGGTTCGAAGGCCGAGATCACGCCGTGTGAGTGGCAAACTCTCTCGACGACTCCCTTTACGTCGAACAAATCAATGGGTCGCTCACTCGTGCTCCAGTGGTCCGTGAGCCCAGCGCCGGTCATCACCATGGCGACGTTCGATGACTCGCCGTTGCTCCGCCGGAACGTATTTCCAATTTCGAAGAAGCGGACATCCCGGTGCTCGCGCCGGCGATTCCTGACGAGCGAGTCGAGCAACCCTGGCAGGAGCGACGGTCGAAGAACCGCGTACTTCTCAGACAAGGGGTTCGCAATAGAGACGATTTCCCCAGGGTCACTCACGAACACCGTGGCGGAAGCTTGTTCGATAAATCCGTATGTGATTGCTTCCCAACAACCGCTGCCCGTGAGCACGCGTCGCAAGAGTCTGTTTCGCTGCAGCCAGGCTCCAGTCGGCGCTGGGGCGCTGACAACGGTTGGGAAGGTGGTTGGGAGACGATCGTAGCCATGGTGTCGAGCGATCTCTTCGATGAGGTTGATTTCCAGGCTCACGTCGGTGCGGTGGGGCGGCACAGTAACTTGCCAGCGGGGTCCAGCGCTAGAAGATTCAAGTTCACGGACGCCGAATTCGAGACGCTCCAGTGTTTTTCGCACGAAAGCTGGATCCACGACTTGTCCCATGATCCGTTCGATGCGGGCGTACCGCAATTCAATTTTGATTGTCTCCGCCGGTGTCGGATAGCAGTCGATGACCTGGCCGACCGACCGGCCAACGCCAATCTTAGAAAGTAGCGACCGCGCGCGGCGTATCGCGACCACTGGTGCGTCGATGTCGACGCCACGCTCGAAGCGGTACGATGCGTCAGTTGAGAGCCCCAGCTGCTTGCTCGTGCGTCGAACAGAGATTGGCTTGAAGCATGCGCTCTCGAATGCTATAGCCTTTGTTCCGGCGCCAACTTCCGAGTTAGCGCCACCCATCACACCAGCGACCGCCTGCGGCTGGTCTGCATCAGCAATAACGAGCATCTCTGGTGTCAGGTTTCGCTCCTGGCCGTCGAGTGTTCGAACTGTTTCGCCTTGGATCGCACGTCTGATCCGTAACGAGGCTCCGCTAAGGCGGTCGAGGTCGAAGGCGTGCATTGGTTGACCTAGTTCTAGCATGACGTAGTTCGTAACATCTACGACGTTATTGATCGGGCGAACCCCAGTCGCCTCGAGTCGTGCAGCAAGCCAAGTGGGTGATGGACCGATCGTTACCTCCTCAACCGATGCTGCATAGCGTGAGCAGAGCTCTGCGTCCTCAATCGTGACCGAGACCGTTCGATTAGAGTCAGTTTCTTTGGCATCGTCGTCGGCTAGAGGCGGTCGAGTGAGTGCCGTGTTGTAGATAGTTGAGATTTCTCGGGCGATGCCGAGCACGCTTAAGCAATCAGGGCGATTTGTTGTAATTTCAAGATCAAGTACCGCGTCCGCTCCTGAGTTCACGACGTTAGAGGGGGGTGATTCTATTGACACGACTTCGAACCCTCGCATCGTCAGAGCATCAGCCAGCTCTCGGATGCTTGCGTCGAACGTCACGAACTCATGCAGCCAAGAAACAAGGATTCTCAATAGGAAAATTGCTCCAGCAGACGTAGGTCGTTGTCGTAAAAGAGTCGAATATCTTCGATGCTGTATTTCAAGATGGCCACACGGTCGATGCCGAGACCAAACGCCCAACCGGTATAGCGCTCTGGATCGTAGCCTACCGCTTCAAAGACGGCAGGGTGCACCATGCCACTGCCGAGGATTTCTAGCCAGCCGGTCTTCTTGCAGATTTGGCATCCGTCACCATGGCAGAATACGCATGTAATGAAGACTTCAGCACTCGGTTCGGTGTACGGAAAGAAGCTCGGCCGAAACATCACCTTAGTATCTGGCTCGAAGAGCTGTTGGAGGAAGCACTCGAGTGTCCCCTTAAGGTCGGCCATCGTGACGTTATCGCCAACGAGTAACCCTTCGACCTGCTGGAACATCGGCGAATGCGTCACGTCTGGGTTATCTCGACGGTAAACGAGGCCAGGTGCGATGATGCGGACCGGCGGTTCGTGCGTTTCCATATAACGGATTTGCATGCCAGACGTATGGGTGCGTAGTAGCGTCGCCGGTCTGGTTGGAGGTGAGCCCTCACCAGATACCGGAAGTGCTCCCTCGAGGTACAACGTATCCTGCATGTCGCGCGCCGGATGTTCGGGTGGCATATTGAGTGCTTCGAAGTTGTGATAGTCGTCCTCGGCTTCCGGACCTTCCAGCACCTCGAATCCGAGACCAGTAAAGATCTCTTCGATTTGTTGACGGATGATCGTGAGCGGATGCAGGTGTCCGAGCACGACATCTCGTCCAGGTAGGGTCACATCCACAGCACCGGCTGGCTTCCGGTTGGCTTCCAGCGCCTCTCGACGTGCCGTGAGCTCTCGGTCGATCTGCTCTTTGAGGTCGTTGGCCTGGCGACCCAGCGCTGGGCGCTGCTTGGCCGTGGCTTTCGAGACTGACTTGAGCAGGGCTGCAACTACGCCGCGCTTGCGACCGAGATATCGGTCACGAAGGGCCTGCAGGTCGCGCTCTGTTGCGACTTGATTGAGCTCGGTCAGGAACTCCGTGCGGAGTTGATCGATGGAGGGTGCGGTCATCGAAGCTGTGGAACGGAGCTGAAAAAGATGACTATGGTATTTCCGGTTAGCATTGCCCGCGTTGATGATGCGAACAGGAACGTGGGAAAATACTCCATTCCACTTTTTCGACCTTACGAACCGTGCTGATCAGCTTACCGTTCTGGCCTCTTTGGCCCGATCGGCTAGATGTGCGAATGCGCTCGGCTCACGTACGGCTAGATCGGCGAGCGCCTTGCGATCAAGTCCCAGGCCAGCCATCTTGAGACCACTGATGAATTGGCTGTAGCTCAGGCCATGCTCGCGAGCGGCGGCATTTATCCGAATGATCCACAGGCGTTTGAAGTCTCTCTTTTTTCGCCTTCGGCCGATGTACGCATATTCGAGTGATGTATCGACTGCTTGCTTGGCAGCACGATACAACTTACTCTTCGTTAGATAGAATCCCTTGGCGCGTGCGAGAATTCTCCGTCTCTTCGCACGCCGAACGGTTCCACGTCGAACTCTTGGCAATTTTGCTCCTATCTTCTCTTCTATTTATAAGGAAGCATTCGCTGCAGGCGCGGTGTGTCGGTGGCATCAACCAGTGTGGTTCCGCGCATGTTTCGCTTGCGCTTCGTTGTCTTGCTTGTGAGGATATGCTGCTTGAGGGCCTTGCTTCGCACGAACTTTCCGTTACCAGTCTTATTAAAGCGCTTCGCGGCTCCCCGATGGGTCTTTAATTTTGGCATTGCTATCTTGTCCTAACTCGTAGGGGATTTGTCTAGCGCCCTTTTTTAGCCCCGCTCTTGCTCGTCAAGATCGTATGCATCTGGTTACCTTCCATTCGCGGTCTCATTTCCTGCGTCGCAATGTCCGCTAGGTCTTCGACGAGCCTCTCAAGAATATGCCGTCCAAAGTCAGGGTGCGCCATCTCGCGTCCGCGAAAGAAGATCGTGGCCTTGACCTTGTCTCCGTGAGCGAGAAAGCGCTCGACGTGCTTCTTTTTGAACTGGTAATCGTGTTCGTCGACTTTTGGTCGGAACTTAATTTCCTTAACCTCGATCGTCTTCTGATGCTTCCTTGCTTGTCGGGTCCGTTTTTGCTCCTCATATTGATACCGTCCGTAATCCGTGATTCGGCACACGGGCGGTTGTGCAGTTGGGGAGACCTCGACGAGGTCTAGCCCCTTCTCCCGCGCGATGGCTAGAGCCTGTTGCGGTGACATCACACCGAGTTGTTCGCCTTGATCGTCGATAACGCGGATCTCTCGAACTCGGATGCGTTCGTTAATCCTCGTGCGGTTCTGACGAAAGTCGCGGCGTGGGCCGCGTCCGAATGCGATAAGCAGGCTCCTCTCTGTAAAGTTTACCCTGCCGAGCCGGTAACTTTCAGCCGGACTTCCTCTAGGGCCACTCTGATGAACTCATCCACCCGCTGGGCGCCTCGGTCGCCGCCGGTCCGGCTGCGAACCGCCACGGTGCCATTAGTGCTCTCCCGGTCACCACTAACCAGCATATAGGGTACCTTCTGCAGCTGCGCCTCACGAATTTTAAACCCAATTTTTTCCTGCCGACCATCCAGCTCAGCCCGGAGTCCTGCGGCGGCCAGTTGTTCGCGCACCATCCGACTGTAGTCAATATGCCGATCGGCAATCGGCAACACCACTACCTGAAGCGGCGCCAGCCAGAGTGGAAACGCTCCCGCGTAGTGCTCGATGAGCAGCGCGATGAATCGTTCGAAGCTCCCGAATATCGCTCGGTGAATCAACACCGGCGTGTGGTCGGCGTTGTCGGCTCCGACGTACTTCAGGTTGAAGCGTCTGGGCATTAGATAGTCGAGTTGGATCGTAGCGCATTGCCATTTCCGGCCGATGGCATCGGTAACGTGGAAATCGATCTTTGGGCCATAGAAATTGCCTTCGCCCTCTGAAACCGTGTACGAGTAGCTGGTCGTTTCCAAGGCTTGACGGAGTTGCGTCTCGGCGTGGTTCCACGTCTCGATCTCGCCGAGGTACTCCTCAGGCCTAGTCGATAGCTCAGCTTGATACTCGAGTCCAAAGTCCTCGTAGACCCGTCCGACGAGTGACAGTAGTCGCTCGACTTCCTTCTTGACCTGATCTTCGGTGATGAAGCAATGTGCGTCGTCCTGTGCGAACTGGCGCACGCGGGTTAGTCCCGAGAGAACACCAGATGCTTCGTTTCGATGTAATACGCCATAATCGGCATATCGCAATGGCAGGTCGCGGTAACTACGGATGTCTGTGGCGTACATTAGCATGTGTCCCGGACAGTTCATCGCCTTAAGGCCGAATGATTCTTCTTCGGAGTCCAGCAGGAACATGTTTTCTCGATAGTGTTTCCAGTGGCCTGAAGTCTCCCATAACTGCTTGTTGTAGATGAGAGGAGTCCGCACCTCGAGGTAGCCTGCCGGTGCGAGTAGCTCACGCATGTAATCGGCCAACAGGGTGTAGAGCGTTGTACCTTTAGCTTGCCAGAATGGTGCTCCAGGTGCCCAGGAATGAAAAGTGAACAACCCAAGCTCTTTCCCAAGTTTGCGGTGGTCACGCTTCTTTGCCTCTTCCAAACGTTTCAGGTGTGTCTTGAGTGCCGAGTCCTTGAAGAAAGCGGTTCCATATATCCGCTGCATCGGCTGGTTATGCGCGTCTCCCTTCCAATAGGCATTCGAGCTAGTCAGAACCTTGAACGCTTTAAGCTTTCCGGTAGATGGCACGTGCGGACCGGTGCAGAAGTCGATAAAGATGTCGTTGATCGTATAGCAGGAGACGACCGGTCCACCTTTTTCCTCGACCAGTTGGGCTTTTAATGGTTCTCCGCGCTCCATGAAAGAAGATTTTGCCTTTTCTTTCGGCATCGTCTTTCGTTCGTACGGCAGGTTCTGCTTAGCTAGCTCCTGCATCTTCTTTTCAATCGCTGCGAGGTCCTCCGGAACGAACGGCCGGTTGACGACGAAGTCGTAGAAAAATCCATCGTCGATAGCTGGGCCGATCCCGCATTGTGCCTCAGGGAACAGACTTATCACAGCTGCAGCCATGAGATGAGCAGTGCTGTGCCGGTAGAGTGCCAGTGCCTCAGGTGAATCTGGCGTGACCACTTGTACCGTGGCATCCGCGTCGATTGGGTGTGACAGATCAACCATATGTTCGTCGACGAACGCCGCCAGTGCATGTTTCGCTAGACGTGGCGAGATCCCTTCCACCACGTCCTTAACGACAGTACCTGCCGCCACGTTGTGGGTCGATCCATCTGGGAGTGTTACTGTTACCTGGGTCATATCACTACGGCCGTCAGTCAAGTAAAGAGTAAGGCGGGATCATGGTAGGCACGGGCGGACTTGAACCGCCGACCTCCTGCATGTCAAGCAGGCGCTCTAACCAACTGAGCTACGCGCCTATCTCTTGCAAACATGGAATCTAAGATGTCATGCGGAGGCGTTCAAGCGCCTGTTCAAGAACCTGGTCGCCGTCCGGGAGTGGTTCCCCAAGCTCAACTCGCTTTACAGCGACGGCCACAGTTGGCTCGACGCCGTAGCGGTGGATGGGCTCACCCGACCCTTTAAGATACCGAGCCCAGGAAAGCCAAAGGCCGGTCGCGTCTGGTAACCGCACGAGCTTCTGTAAGCTGGCCCGGCCGGCGGTTCGTCCTCCGACCGTCTCGGCCCGGTTGCTTTCGACCAACGCCGCTGCGAAGAGCTCAGCGGCATTGGCTGTTCCGGAGTTTGACAGAAGAATTACTGGGCTGTCTATTGCCTTGTCTCCGGCCGTGGCATCGATCCTGAGTGCTTCATCGTCCCAATGGCCGTACTCGATTCGCCGGAGTATCGTGCCTGAGGCAACGAAGAGCCGTGCTGCAGCGATCCCTTCTTCATAGGAGCCACCCGCGGCGTTGCGAACATCGACCACCAACCCCGGGGCTCCATCAGACAGGAGTATGTCCACCGCTCGTTGGAGATCCTCCGTCGCACCTTCCGCGAAACTTGCCATGCGGATATACCCTTCGCCAGTCGGAAGCAGTCTATAGTTGACGGGGTCCCCTTCTGGTCGTTCCCGAATCAGATCGATCTCAAATGGCTCGGACGTGTTCCCGCGCAGCAGCGACAAGTGGACGGTAGAACCAGGTTCACCACGCAGGCGTCTCGTGCCTTCGATGGCCGACATCAACCGGGTCGACTGATTGTCGATCGTTCGAATAAAGTCGCCTGGTAGTAGACTCGCACGCGCGGCCGGTGAGCCGTCTCGTGGTGCGACGATCTGGATGTAGAACTGACGAGTTACCTCCACACCGATCCGACCGGAAGGTATAGGATGTTCGCCGTTTATCAGCTCGACGTCTTCCTCAAGTAGATACGCGCTATCGGCGTCTAGCCCTTCGGCAAGACCGCGCAAAGCGCCATTCATGACACCGTCAAATTCAACTGGTTCAACGTAATTATTAGAGATGAGCGAAACGACGTCCTCAAAGATGCGGAGGTGCCGATACGTGTCCTCGCGTGCGACGACTCGCCCAAGGAATCCGCCGACCAGTGTAAAGGTGATGAACGGAACCGTCGCGAACAGGACGACCAAGCGTGTTCTGGATGTCATAGCACTTTGTGGATCACGCCCGCCAGGGCTGCTAATCCTTTGGCCATTCTACTGGATTGACCGGTTAGTCGTCGACGCGCAGCTTGAAATTGTGTTGAGTGGACAGATTGGTGAGCTCTCGATACCCTAACATTGTGCGCATGCTAGGCGTCGACGTCGGTAAACAGCGGATCGGTTTGGCGATCAGTGACGTATCGGCTACGATCGCGCGCCCATTGCGGACGATTAAGGCGTCTAGTGGGCTGCCTGCACGGATCGATGCAGTGGTAGACGCTGTCACCGAGCTCGAGAAGGAAGCGGACGGGTTGGGAGGGATCGTCGTGGGGTTGCCGCTGTCGCTCGACGGGTGCGAGCACACGCAGACCGGACAAGTTCAGGTCTTCATCGACGCTTTGCGCGGACGAACCCGGCTTCCCGTTTCGCTTCAGGATGAACGATTAACGAGCCGTGAAGCTGAGAGTCGACTGGCGTTACAGGAGAAGGACTGGCGAGTGCGAAAGCTAAAGCTCGACGCTGCCGCGGCCGCGGTGATTTTACAGGACTATTTGGATCGGAAACCAAGAGCTATGGATTAGTAGGTTGCTTCGCAAGGTTCTTTTAATTCTCGGGGTTTTAGTCGCTCTTGGCACCATCGGGGCTGTAATGGCGGTCAACGAACTGACCGAGCGGCTTGAGTCGCCGTATCAGAGCTACTCCGCCCCAGAAGTGCTCGTTGAGATTAAGCCCGGTAACTCTACACAGACGATTGCCCAGCGGTTGGCCACAGCCGGTGTCGTTCGCGACTACTGGACGTTTCGGCTGGCCATCTGGCGGAGTGGTCGAGATCGCGCACTGCAGGCTGGCGAGTATCATTTTGACCGGCCGCTTTCCGCCATGCAGGTAGTCCACAAGATCGCGACGGGCCAGGTTTATCTACGACCAATAACCTTTCCGGAGGGTCTCATCATCTCTGAGATGGCTCAGATCTTCGAGGTGGAAGGGTTTGGAACGGTCGATGAATTCTTGGTTGCGGCAGGGCGGGTTGAGCTGATCGCCGAGTTTGATTCCCAAGCGACCAACCTTGAGGGCTACCTGTTTCCTGAAACGTACTCGCTTCCTCAGGACGCTACCGCCAACGACCTCGTCGAAGCGATGGTCACCCAGTTTCGCCAGGTGTTTAGCGTCATCATGCGAGAGGCTACAGCTGATCGGAAGTTGAGCGTACGCGAGATCGTGACGCTTGCGTCGTTGATCCAGAAGGAAACGGGCAATTCTGACGAACACGGGCTAGTGTCGGCCGTCTATAACAACAGGCTACGGATTGGCATGCCGCTTCAATGTGACCCAACGGTTATCTATGCTCTTCAGCTTGCCGGTCTTTACGACGGCAACCTGAACCGTAGAAGTCTCGATTTCGATTCGCCGTACAATACGTATCGACATGCAGGTCTACCACCAGGCCCAATCGCATCAGCCGGCCGAGCCGTTCTTGACGCGGCGGTTCGGCCAGTCGATGTCTCCTACCTGTACTTCGTCAGCCGTAACGACGGTTCACACGCGTTCGCTAGCACGCTACGCGAGCATAACCGTAACGTGCGAGAGTATCAGGTCAAGCGCCTGCGCCGCCGCTCGGGACAGTAGACAGCCGTGCCTGCCGTGTCAGGCCTCGGTCTCGCGGAACATACCAGCAGAAGTTGTAGCAACAATTCGTGCTTAGCAGTCGGAATAAGCCGTCGGCAGGTCGAGCGGTTTTCGAAGAGAGACCGAGCGTCGCGCGGCTGAGGCGGGTGCGCACCAAGGGTTCGACGTGCCTAGATCGCTGCCATGACCTTTAGTGCCTCATCTAAGGGAGGAATGTAATGCTGAGCACGCGTGCTGGTTTATTGGGAGCAATCATCCTTGTAATTCTGATGGTTGCCGGGTACACCAGTGGAGCCCAGCAGGAGACCCTAAAGCTCAACGGTATCATCGTTCCAGTTGAGATCATCAAGGACCGGTTGGGGATCTCCCACATCTACACTGAGACGGATGAGGATCTTGGCGTTGCCGTCGAGATGTTCTGGGCCGCCGCGTCGAACGAGGAACTCGCGATAGCCATCGATGCCATTCTAGCGACGGAGCCAGAGCTCAACGACATTCTGATGGTACTTCGCGAGGGGCGGCCCTACGCGGCTGATGTTCCCACCGGTCGGCAGTTGCTCAGCCGACAGAATCTTGATGGTGTCGAGCATGAGTACGTCCTCCACGTCCCGGATTCGTACGATCCGGCCACGCGGTATCCCGTCCGCATCTATCTGCACGGCGGTGTCATGCGTCCGAAGCGTTCGGATGGGAACTGGTGGCCGAACGATTTCGTTCTGGCGCGCGACGATGCGCTTGTCGTCTTTCCCGCCTCGTGGAAGGCTTCAGTCTGGTGGGAGACAAGCCAGATCGAGAATCTCACCGGTCTGTTGACTGATCTTCGTCGACTGTACAACCTTGACGAGAATCGAGCCTATCTGCTCGGGATCTCGGATGGTGCGAGCGCCACGTACTACCATGCATTTAAGGCGACCACACCATGGGCCGGTTTCCTGTCGTTTAATGGTCACCCAGTGGTTCTTGCCAACCCGACCACTGATGTCGACGGAGAGATGTACGTAACTAACCTGCGCAACAAGCCATTCTTTGTGATTAACGGCACGCACGATCAACTGTATCCGGCAGCATCGGTTGAGCGCTATGTCAGGCTGTTTCTCGAAGCTGGGGTCTCCGTGGACTTCCGGCCGCAAATGGACGCTGGGCATGACATGAGCTGGTGGTCTAGCCAATCTGAGAACATCGATTCGTTCGTCCAGGAAACTCGAAGGCACCCACTGCCGGACCGTTTGACGTGGGAGACTGAGACCACCGAGATGTTCAATCGTGCACATTGGTTACGAATCGACGAGCTTGGTGCTGTGGAAGGAGAGACCGATCTGAACGATTACAATCAGGTTGCTTCGCCCAGCCGACGTGTACCGCTGGGTATCAACATGCTAGGCGAGCTGCAAGATCGCCCAGGGCTTCGCGTCTTCGACGTCAACCCCTTGTCTATCGCCGGGATGTCAGGGATCGAGCCGAACGACATTATTGTTGAGATCAATGGGATCCAGATACCTGGTGTTGCTGCATTCCGGAACGCACTTATAGGGTTCTTGCCCGGAAATAGTTTTCCAGTATCGGTCGAGCGTTCTGGTGTGCGGGTCGATTTATTGCTGGAGTATCCGGCGGATACAGTCGACGGCAGCCGACCCGCCTTTCCACAGCGCCAGCCATCCGGGCGGGTGGAACTCGAGCGTCACGGTAACTTGGTGGTTGCCTCGACTGAAGGCGTCAGGAAATTCACACTACTCCTGTCTCCGGAGCAGTTCGATTTCTCTCAGCCGATCACGGTCGTGACGAACGGCGCACCGTCGTTTGAAGGCATGATGCGCCCAAACGTCAAGACGCTGTTGCGTTGGGCGGCAATCGACCAGGATCGGAGTCTGCTGTTCACGGCTGAGCTGCCGATCGAGGTCACACCGCCTTAGGGCCGGAACGCTAGTTGTTTCATGCTATTGGGTTTGTCTGACACGACGTTTGGTTCACAATAGCACTGTGCTGCCACACGACATGAGACCAGCAACGGACCTTTATCAAGAAACGTAATGCAAGTGAATTATGAGAATGTGACACTAGGAAATCTGCTGAGTCTTCTGATTTTGTGCCTGGTATTGTTCTCGGCCGTGTTACACGCCGACGATTGGCCTCAATGGAGAGGCATCGATCGACTCGGGGTCTGGGCCGAGGACAGCATTATCGAGCGCTTTCCTGCCGACGGCCTAAAGGTGAAGTGGCGTGTGCCGATCAGGGGAGGATTCTCAGGTCCCGTTGTGGCCGACGGTCGCGTGTTCGTCACTGACTTCGCGTTACTGCCTGAGACTCGGTTGATGGACGGGACTGAACGCATTCTCGCGCTGGACGAGCATACCGGCGAGCTCCTCTGGACACACGACTGGCCGGCGCCGTATCGGAACCTCATGGCTTCATATGCCACTGGTCCTCGGGCATCGCCCACTGTCGATGGTAACCGCGTCTATGTTGTCGGTGCAGCTGGCATGATTCTCTGTCTAGATGCTGGGACTGGTGAGGTCCTCTGGCAGATCGACACAACTGCTAAGTACGGTACTACTGTGCCGGTCTGGGGTGTTTCCGGTTCACCGCTTGTCGACGGTGATCGCGTGATCTATATCGTCGGCGGCGAGCCGAATGCCCTGGTAATGGCATTTGACAAAATGACGGGTGACGAGGTCTGGCGTTCCCTGCCGGTCGTGTCAGAGATGGGGTATGCACAGCCCGTCATCTATCACGCTGGCGGCGTACGGCAATTGATCATCTGGCATCCGACCGCGGTCAGTTCACTCAACCCTGAGACTGGTGAAGTCTACTGGGAGCAACCATGGGATGTACGCAACGGACTGACGGTGGCGACCCCTGCAATAAGCGAGAACTATCTCTTTTTCACCCAGTACTTCGGCGGATCAATGATGCTACGTTTCAATCCTGATCGACCTGAAGCCACACTGCTCTGGCAAAGCAGCAGCACGAGCGACTTGCCAGACGAGACCGAGTCGCTGCATTCGCTCATTACCACTCCCATCATCGAAGGTGACCACATCTACGGGGTCGGCAGCTACGGCGAATTACGTGCGCTTGATGCCAGGACGGGTGAGCGGTTGTGGGTGAGCGGGGAAATGACGGCACAGCGGCGCTTTAGTGCTGCGTTTATTGTACGTCACGGAGATAAGTACTTCGTTAATAACGATGAAGGTTTTCTCATGATTGTTCGATTTACGTCGGCTGGTTATGTGGAGATCGATCGAACCACGTTAATCGATAGGACTTTAGACATGGGCTACGGTCCGAAGCGGTTACGTTTGGTTAACTGGACTCATCCTGCGTATGCCAACGGACATATCATCACCCGAAACGACCACGAGATCATTCGGGCTTCGCTTGCGACTGATGACTACTGACACATTCTTGTGAGAGTTCTGCCAGGTTTCCCACCGGCAGCAACCGACCCGCTGCCTTCGGCTGGTGATGCGCCACGCGTGACGACATTCTTCTTCCCTTGGATATTCTAGTCATTCTTAGTTGTTTGGCCGTTCCAGTCTGGCGTCTTACGATCAAGGTTGTAACGCGCGACTTTCATTACGGATTGCTAAGGCATTATGTGCGGACTAACGTTTCATTGATGGCACCACGACGATATCCAAGTGGATCGATGGTCACTTCGTTGAACCCGGCAGCTCGAAACCGTTCAACGACTTTGGCACGGGTCTTTGGTTCCAACAGCCGTTCAATCTCTTGCGGCTCGACTTCGATCTTCGCCGTGGTGTAATGGTAACGAACCCGGCAGACGCGGAACCCAAGATCGCGAAGTTCACGCTCGCAAGCTGCGACCTGACTCAGACGTTCTGGCGTGATCGTCGTCCCGTATGGGAATCGACTCGACAGGCATGCGAGTGCGGGTTTATCCCATACCGGCAACGAGAGACGCCTCGAGCCTTCTCTGATATCGGCCTTCGTGAAGCCAAGTTCGTCGAGCGGTGAGCGCACTCCCTGCTCGCGCGCTGCTTGACGCCCAGGTCGGTAGTCAGCACGGTCATCCACGTTGAAGCCGTCGAGCACATGGGCAATGCCAAGCTTATGCGCCTCGGTTACCGCCTGCCCATAAACCTCCGTCTTACAGAAATAACAGCGGTTCACTGGATTCGCCGCATATCGAGGGTCATCGACTTCGTTAGTTTCTGCAAGAACGTGCCGTGCTCCGAGATTTTGGGCCAAACTACGAGCCTGTGCACCCTCTTCCGTAGTCAAGCTCGGGGAAACAGCTGTCAACGCGACCGCGTCGTCACCGAGAACACCCACCGCTTCAGCTAGTAAATAACTCGAGTCGACACCGCCGGAGAAGCACACGACTACCTTATGCAATGCAGTGAGGAGTTCGCGTAGCCGCGTGATCTTCTCTTCCAAACCAGACATAATGAGTGTTTGTACTGCAACGAACTCTAGAAGTCCATGTTGGAGTTGGTCGGAAACGCTGAAATCGTCTTACTTGGTACGACCGCGACGCTGGCGGTTGGGCACACCCTGCTCGGTATTGATCACGCGCTGCCTTTTATTGTGCTTGGTCGGTCCAGGAGCTGGACCCTGAGACACACCGTGGCAATCACTGCGCTGTGCGGAGTTGGGCATGTGGCTTCGTCGGTTGTGATTGGACTGGTGGGGGTGGCCGTTGGATTGACGCTTGATTCGCTTGTCTGGTTCGAGAGCATCCGGGGCGAATTGGCGGCGGTCCTGCTAATCGGATTCGGCCTGATCTATACCGCCTGGGCAGGTTGGCAACGACTGCGGAACCGGGCACACTCACATTCGCATACCCTCGCGGACGGTACGGTCCATTCGCACGGCGCCGGACCGGGACTCACCACACTGACTCTCTTCGTCATCTTCGTCTTGGGTCCTTGTGAGTCTCTCATTCCATTAATGGTCGTACCAGCGATGACAAGATCCTGGACTCTGCTGGCTGCCGGCGTCACCATCTTCGGCATCCTGACAATCAGTACCATGGTGGGAGCCGTCATCGTCGGATATCGTGGTCTTGGTTTGGTGACGATACGTAGGCTCGAGTGTCATGCAGACGTACTCGCTGGTCTGGTCATAGCTGCGAGTGGCGCCGCTGTGCTGGTTTTGGGAGTCTAGACACTAGCGGTAGTCGAACCTATTGTTCGTTCCGAGTTCACCAGGTCTCGGCCGGCGGAGGATCCTTAAAGTCCGCTGGATGCTGGGCTGCGGACTTTGGAGGCGCGGCATCATCTTGACGGTCAAGATGAGACGTTGAAGCGGCCTCACTTGTATTGATTTCGCAGAGCCTTACCAAGGCCTGACGGCCCTTTTGACGTTCTTGCTGCAGGGAAAACAGAAGCTGGCGTCGCTTGGCTGAAGTCATAAGCCTTGGCTGGCTTGGCCCGCCAATCGCAGGCGTTTCGCCTTAGCCTCCGCCGAACCCTGGGTGTGGCACGGCAAGGAGTGACAACAGCGCTTTGTTCTATTTTCGCCCCGACGCTGATAATACGCACTATGCACTCCCGCGTGGACCCATGTCAAGCAGTGGTCCAATATGTAGGGGGTGACTGGCGGTGATGGACTGCGATCACTTGGGAGGGACTTGACGGGTGCTTCCAGACATTGTCTTGCTCATAGTTGGGTTGGCGCTCGTCGCCAAGGGGGGTGACTTCTTTGTGAACAGACCGTCATGTGTGCACCTGCAGTTGCGTCGATCAGTACGCACGCTTAGTGTCATAACGGTGTTGTTGCTGCTCGCCGTGACACCCTCGGCCGAACAGGATGACATCGATGACTTCATGGAGAAAGTGCTCGACCGTCGGGAAGAAAATCTGATAACCCTTCAGGACTACATCCTCGAAGAGCTCGAGACCTTTGAGCTTGTTGGTCCAGGCCGTGTCACTCAGCAAAGCTTCCGGCGAGAGTTTTCCTGGTACGTGCGAGATGGGTATCTGATCCGTAGCCCGGTACGCGTCGATGGGGTCGAGATTGACGAGGTAAGTCGTCGTAAGGCTGAGGACAAGTGGCTGCGCCAGGAGCAAAGCCGGCGCGTGCGACGCCAGCGTCAGAAGCGGCCGTTTAGCCGCCGCACTGTTTACGACGATGTCACGAAATCGATTGAGCGGCTCTGGGGTAGAAAGGTCGCTGAAGCACTGGCACGCGACATCGCTGAGGTGGCGGGTCTCTGGGGTGACGACATGGCGGCGATCGTTGCGAACGGCGATCAGATTCTTGCTGATCTCGGTGGGGTTACGACGGTTGGGTTTGCTCGAACAGTCGAGCGAACCCGTGACGGGTTCGTGATGCTCGAGAATGAACGGCTTGCAGTTGATGAGGTCTCGATTCTGTTGGGCGCAATAATTCCTGAGTTGGCGGTGCGTGCCAAGGCCACGAGTGATGCTGACCACGCGGCGTTCCTTGAGCTCCTTAAGCTTGCGGTCGAGTTCGAGCTTCCGGTCCATGGAATCGATCCAGCGCTGGAGCAGGCGTGGTCAGCGGCCACCGCGGCTGGGAAGATGACACGTGCAAGGGCACTCAATGATTTCCGTAGTACGCTTTCGGCTATGACGCCGCCTGCGTCAGATCGAATGACGGGAGCAGCTGCTAGCGATCGGGTCCAGGTCGGTCTACAACCTCGCTTCGTATCCGAGGCGTACTTCTTTGACTTCGAGATCGTTAAGTTCACTTTTGACTTTGAGCCGGGCAACTACTACCTGGTCGGGCGAGAGGTCCTAGCCGAGAGAGACGTCCTCCGGATCGAGTACTACCAGGAGCAACTGTTTAGCGATGCCAGTGACGGCACCGAGCAGGTAGATCCAGACGATGAGATCGAGGCGGGCTTCGACAAGACCAGTCTCGTCACCCTTTGGATCGATCCTTCCGAATACCAGATCGTTAAGTTCACTTTTGACAACGTTGGATTCGAGTTTCTGCCATTGCGATGGGTCGTACGCCTTGATGATCTGAAGGCGTCAATGACGATGGGTCAGCCGTTTGAGGGAGTGTGGCTGCCAGAGCAGGTCGAGCTTACGGGGAAGGTGACCACGGCCCTCGGTACGTACGGTGTGACCCACGCGCGCAGCTTCTCGGATTATCGCCAGGCAGAAACCGGCGCTCGGATCCGATCGTATGTCACACCTCAGGACTGATTCCCGTAGGGGCTTTGTGGGAGCGGTCTCATTGATTTTCTGCCTGCTGGTTGGGAGCACGACGGTTCTGGCACAGCTAGCGATTGCTATCGAGACGATCGTGGAGATCCGTGTTCATGGCAACCGATCGATTCCAGATGAGGAAGTGCTAGCGCTAGCTGGTGTCGCCGTTGGCGACCAGGTCGGCCAGGATCTAATCTCAGCGATCGAGCGACGTTTTGAGGAGAGTGGCCGCTTCGAGACATTCGATGTTCGAAAGCGCTATCAGTCCTTAACGACGACCGATCAGGTGTCGATCGTTCTAGTCGTTCGCGAACGCCCAGTCTCGGCGTCAGGGAACTTCTTCGCTCGTTCAGTTCGAGAGGTGGCCCGGCGGGCGCTGATTCTTCCAATCGTCAACTACGCCGAAGGTTACGGTTTCACCTACGGTGTGCGTACCAGCATTGTTGACGTCCTTGGTAATGACAGCCGATTGTCAGTGCCTGCAACGTGGGGTGGTGAAAGGCGAGTGGCGCTTGAGGCCGACAAGACATTTGCGACCGGTGTGATCCACCGGTTACAGGGCGGTACGGCGTTGTCACGGCGGACCCATCCTCACTTTGAGATCAATGAAGACCGAACAGAATTCTGGGTCAACGCAACCCATGAATTGCCGGTCAGTCTTCGGTTGGGAGCCCACGTTGGTTGGGTCGACGTCCGGTTTGGAACACTGGATGACCGTATGGCGAGCTACCGCGCGAACATCGAACTCGATACTCGGTCGGACGTGACGTTCCCACGTGACGCGATGCACGCCGTTGCTGAGATAGAGTGGTTGGATATTTCTGGCCGTCGTTCTGTGATTCGCCGTTCACGCTACGAGCTTAGTGGATTCAAAGGGCTGATCGGGCAGACAATTCTTGCAGTTCGTGCGCGGTATCAGGGAGCTAGCGCTCCGCTTCCATCGTACGAACAGATCTTGCTCGGCGGTGTCTCTTCGTTGCGCGGTTGGAAGGTCGGAGAGTTGATCGGCGACCGGGCCGTAGCGGCATCGGCTGAGTTACGGTTTCCCCTGAACTCGGCTCTTTCGGTTAGGCAAGTGGGCGTCAGTGTGTTCTACGACACCGCAACCGCCTACGCACACGGGCACTCATTAAGAAAGCAGCGTTTTCACAAGGGGGTTGGCGCTGGGATATTTCTTCGTGCACCGGTGTTCTATTTCCGACTCGATATCGCGCATGACATCGTTGATTCGGTTCGGGCTCATGCGACTGCCGCACTCAGCTTCTGATAAACTCGTCTATCTGAGAATCAGTGGTTGTTCATGCCAGTTAAGTCCACGATAGAAATATACGCACCGTCGTCTGTCACGCCATGGTTTCAACCGTCGAAATAGTGCTAACGTGCTCGAGCGCTGCCTACTGCGTGTGAGTCGTTACATCATAATAATTAAGCAGCCCAGTGAGGCTGGTCCCAATAACAGTGCGGTGATAGTGGACTAGGCGACGTTGCTGTATGTGGACATTCCGGATCGCGGAAGTCGGTGCACTATAATCATGCATCTTGCCACACCGCAGTGTGTTTTCCACCTATCTCTTTGACCTCGACGGTACACTCATCGACTCGACTGACCTGATCATGGAATCATTTCGGCACACAATGCGAAGGCACCTGGGCGACGTGCCAGACGAGCGCGCATGGCGTGACGGATTTGGTACCCCGCTACGGGCCCAGCTGGCGAAGTTTGCCCGTAACGCAGGTGAAGCCGACGCGATGAGGTCGACGTATCGTGAGTACAATCATCAACATCACGATCGTTTGGTCCGCCAGTACCCAGGAGTTCGTACAGCGCTCGAGGTGCTGCGTAAGCGAGGCGTGACACTCGCTATCGTTACTAGCAAGACCCGAGAGCTCGCATGGCGCGGGCTACGATGGTGTGCACTCGACGAGTATTTCAAGGTGCTCGTCGGAGTGGAGGATGTAACCGAGTGCAAACCCAACCCGGAACCGGTGCTCACGGCGATCGAGCGAGTGGCGACTGATGCGGCTGAGTCACTGTTCATAGGCGATTCACCGCACGATATCGAGGCTGGGTGTGCTGCTGGGGTTCGTACGGCGGCTGCCCTGTGGGGGCCATTTGAGGCAGACTCTTTCGTTTCTCATCGGCCACACTATTGGGTTTCGAAACCCTCTGAGATCCCTGAACTCTGAACCAATGGTGAAAAGCGACTCTCCGGATGGTTGCTAGCTTTCCACTCGATAAGGTAGCGGCGCGGTAGGAGCTTGCCTGGGTCCGCTTCGGATTTGCCTCATCCGCCATTACTCGAATCTATACAATCGACCTCGACTATGCGCGGAACGAGGGCCTGGAGTGCTAATCGGGAATTACCATCAGCCCTTCGTGCAGCGATCGATGCTGTGGCTACCGGTGTTCCCTTACGCGAGCTTCGTGAGGCTGCTGCTCGTCTGAGCGGAGCGTATCGCGAGTCTACACGTAAGAGGTCAGTCTACCTGCAGCGGCTGAGTGACATCGATCGGCTCGCCTACGTAACGACGCGTATGCCGTCAACGTACGCATCAATTCGAATGGTCTTACTAGAGTTTCGCGAACGTTGTCCAACGCTCGAGGTTGGCAGCCTGTTAGATGTCGGTTCCGGACCAGCCACCGGCCTTTGGGCGACTTCCTCGGTGTTCTCTGAGCTGTCACGTGCAACGCTCGTCGAGCCGGTATCAGGCATGCGGGAACTCGGTAACCGGCTGCTCTCGGGTTCCTTGATCCGTGAGCGAGTAAACGTCACCTGGGCACCAACGACCTCTGAGCAGTTGGTAGTAGCTTCTCCGTTCGACGTCGTGCTGGCTGCGTACGTAACGAACGAATTGCCGTCACCAAAATTAGAACTATTCCTCGATACGATGTGGGACGCCTGCCGGCATGCCGTCCTGCTCGTCGAGCCAGGTTCACCGGCTGGGTTTGAGCGCATCATCGCTGCCCGCGCCCACTTGATGGCTCGTGGCGCTACGATTGTGGCCCCGTGTCCACACGCAGACGTCTGTCCGCTTCTCGATGAAGACGTCGACTGGTGTCATTTCGCGGCCCGCCTCAATCGTACGAGTCTGCAACGACGTCTCAAAGGAGGTACCCTCGCCTATGAGGACGAGCCTTACTCCTATGTGATTGCGACGCGCGAGATCGGAGAACGGGTGGCGGGTCGTGTGATCCGCCGTCCACGGACAAGATCGGGGCAGGTCTTCGTTAGGGTATGTGCCGGCGATGGTGTCAAGGACAAGACGATTACGAGACGTCAAGGGCCGATCTACCATTTGGCACGAAAGCTCCGGTGGGGCGATAGCTGGGATTAACCAACTCGATAGCGAAACAAGAGAGTGATCACATCCAAGGTCAGCGGTTCAAGACGTAATTACCGCGCAAGAAAGGAATTGCAAAACAATTGGTACAAACATAAGATCAATAGTGAAAACATTAAACAAAAGGCCGACCCTGGATGGGGTCGGCCTTTTGTTGTTCACGCTTGAAGATCGCGGTCGTTAGTTTTCTTGAGTTTGCTCTCGTTGAGTCTTCGGTAGGTCGTACTTGTCGACTGTAATCCGAACCTGCGGGTTGTACATTTCATCCCAGCTTTGCTCGCCCCAGTAGACTTCCTTATTCGGTGCTGGGTTGTAGCGGTTTCGGACGGAGTTGTCGAACGTCGTGATGATCGTTAATTTACTGCCAGCCGGTACCCGTTTCGGCTCGGCGAGATCGTAGTAGTGCTGCCAATTAAAGTCGTATTTCGGCACGTGTAGCAGTACTTCGGTGTCACCGCTGGGATAGGTGAGCACGTAGGTCATTGCCTTGCCGCGCAAGTGGAAGTGGGGCGTGACGCCAAGGATCGTCACGTCGTTCGAGATGGCCGTAATGCTGGTAACGCCCCAGTTGGAGACGTGGGGTGGGATTACCGGCAGGTCATGGCCGGAGCCGCGGTCTGTTTTGCGAAGCTCTTGGTCATCCACAACGTAGGAAGACGGTCCGAGGCCGCTAAGCGAATTGATTACTTCGTGTGTGATCGGTCCCTTCTTTTCCCAGAAACCAAGCCGACTCCGATCGGTCTCTGGGCGTCCGGTCGAGTTGTAGTGGATGACCCACTCGATGAAGCCACCGGCCGGAAGCCGCTTCGCGGTGCTCCCACGGTAGGCCTCATAGCCTCTTCCGGGCACGAACGACACTAGCTTGCTCGAGTTGGGTGTTACGCCGCCCTGCTCCATGTCCTGTTTGGTTAGCGGTGTGCCATCCGGGTTGTAGGGGATACCCTCAACGAGTTGTGTCCCCTCTGGGAATTCCACAAGGAACGCGCCTGAATGATGAACGACAGTGCGATTACCAGGGCGCATCTCAATGGCATCAAAGAAGAAGTCTTCCTCGAATGGGATTGCGGAGTACCAGTTCAGATACTCGACCTCACCTTCAGCCGGCACGTGGTATTCGACTGGTAGCTCGAGAACGTAATCCGGGTCAACGGCAGCTGCCCAGCCATTACTAAACTCTGGTACCGACGGAAGGTCAGCGTCATTGCCCCGCGGTGCCCCTCCGTCAGCCCAGGCGACAATAGTGTCGATCTGTGCCTGTGACAGCGCAGGGTCGTTCCTGAAGTCACCGTATCTAGGGTCGGCATGCCAAGGAGGCATCTCCCGAGTCAAGACCTTTTCTTTGAGTGCACGACTCCATGGCCTCACGTCCTTATAGCTCAGAAGCGACATCGGCGCGACTTCACCAGGGCGGTGGCAGACGACACAATTATCAAAGAGAATCGGCGCAACATGCTTGCTGAACGTAGGAATATTCTCAGACGCCGGTTCCGCTACCCCGACGTTAGCGGTGACAAGCGAGAACAAACCAACGAGAACGGCGAACCGTTGTGGATACCGCATCTCTTCCTTCCCGGGCAGCGCCCATGCCAGATGCGAACACACTATACAAGTATGACGATGCTACTAAGGGTATCGTGCTCGGAAGCGTGACACAAGAGGGGAGCTCGTGACGCTTTTTATCACACCAGATTGTGGTTCTGAGAAAGTCTCGGCAGGGACTAATTCCGAGCGTTCAAGGGGGCGTATCCGGCGCGTATAATGCCTGGCATGAAGAAGGGCCGTCTGCTCGAAACGCGTCAGGAGGGTGAGGATATGTGGGGTCGTGGGCTTGTGGTTGCGGTTATTGCCGCTTACATCGCGGTCGCGGTTGGTCTACTGGCGGTGGCTCAAGAGGCGACGCCAACCAAAGCAGAATACGAGGCGGCGATGAAGCAGATCAACATGACTAACATCGACGCCGAAGGTTACATTGACGCGATGTACTGGCCAGAGGTAGGGGATGCGGTCGGCGCTTTGGAGAAGCTTTTTGCCCGCGTCGAAAATTTTTGGGAGGCACGGCAAACCGAGAAGGCCGCTGCGTTGGCGGACGAAGCGTTGTCGGCGGTTAGCACGCTCTCACAGGCGACCGGTGCGCAAGACCAGGAGGCCGCTAGGAGTGCGCTTCAAGATCTCAGGGGTGTCTGCGAGTCGTGTCACAAGGAATTCCGGGAAGAGACCGCTGATGGCTATCGGATCAAGCCTGGCGTCTGAGTCGTATCTCGTGCATAGAAAAAGCCGGCCTGGCGTAGCCTGACCGGCCAGAAACTTTACCAAAACGGATCATCACCGTTCCGGCCAAAGAACACCCTGGCTATTCATACCCTCCGCACCTGTTGGGATGGGTCCCATACCCTTGTAGACGAATTTTTGGATACGTGACCCTTCGTAGGTCTCTGTCGTGAAGATATTGCCCATCGAATCGACGGCGATGCTGTGCACCGCGAAGAACATCCCGGGCTGTCGGCCGCCGTCACCAAAGGCAGTTAAGATCTCCATCGTTTCACGCTCAATGATGTATACCTTCATATTCTGCCCATCGGCCAGATATAGATAGGTCTGTTCCGCATCAGGCGAGAAGTCGATATCCCATGTCGATCCCTGCGAGAGGGTCTGCGGCGCGACGATTACCTCATTAACGAACGCGCCGCTCTTATCAAAGACCTGAATACGGTCCTCGGAACGGTCACAGACGTACACGAGTCCGTCGTTGGAAATCTCTGAACAGTGTACAGGCCCACGGAACTGCTTCGCTGGATCGCCATTTGCTTGATAGGGTCCGCCGAAGTCGTAATCGTCGTCCGGTTCGTTGCCATAGGCACCCCAGTGGCGCTTGAGTTCACCGGTATTCACGTCGACCACGGCAACCCGTCTGTTGAAATAGCCGTCGGCGAAGTAGGCTTCATTTGCTTCCGGGTCGATTCCAATCTTAGCAACCCTCCCGAAACTGTCGGTAGCAAGGCTGTTGCGTTCGAAGATCGGCCGGCCGTCTTTCTCGCCGACTAAACGCGCACCAGGTCGGCCGACCTGCATCAGGAAGTCACCACTCCGCGTGAACTTCAGCACGTGGGAATCCGGGCCGCCGTTTCCGCCGATCCAAACGTTGTCCATATGGTCGACGGTAATTCCGTGATTCGAGACTGGCCAGGTGTAATCACCGGTCTCGGTTCCTTGTCCGCCCCAGCTGTTGATGAGATTGCCCTCTTGATCGAATACCAGGACCGGCGGGCCTGGCTGACAGCACTCACTCAATGGTGGGTCCTGTGCGAGACCAATCTCTGTGCGTGCAACGAACTGATTGGGTGTATTCCGATGCACGATCCAGATGTTATCTCGCGAGTCGACGTCCACGCCGATGGTCGGGCCCATGAGCCAGTGGTTGGGCAGGTTCTTTGGCCATAACGGATCCACCTCGAACATCGGTGCCATCCTGACGTTCGGGTCCACGGCAGCCGCCATCTCGCCTTCCCCAGCTGACTCTTCTGGCGCCCCACCACCACAGGCGGTCGCGAAGGCTAGCAGGATCACACCGACGAGAAGATTGTGCTTCCGTTTCATCCCCTTCCTCCCTTGTTACACCATAAGAGGTGCGTTGCCGTAGACACCGCTCCACGCGGGTGAACGTCCCGGGTGTCTTAGTTCTCTATTCTTGATGCCCAGTTGGAGCGAATCCCCAGGTTAGTGGCCAACAGTATACAGAGAAGTAATGAGAAGAATAGGCTGCAAACACAATTTTCGCTTGTCATTCGCTATTCTTCCAAATTAACCTTTTCGTGTACATCCTCCCCGGATCTCGGGAGGAGGTCCCCTTGACGAGAAGAAGCTCTCTAGTTGTTACCCCGGGTCTGGTTGCCGTCCTGGCGGTCGGGCTGCTGTTTGTTGTGCCGTCCCGCCAGGCGGCCCACGAGATTCCTGGCGACGTTACGGTCCAGGCTTACTTGAAACCAGAGGGTCAGTTACTGCGCCTGCTAGTGCGTGTGCCCCTCGAGGCTATGCAGGATATGAACTTTCCGATCAGTGGACCTGGCTATTTGGATCTGGACGGTGCTGAGCCGCTCCTGTCCCACGCCGCAACGCTCTGGCTTGGTCAAGAGGTCGCGATCTACGAAGACGGTACACGACTCGATTATCCTGAGGTAGCCGCGATTCGGGTGTCGCTACCGTCGGATCGATCGTTCGCGAACTACGACGACGCATTCGCGCACATCACAACGGGCCGCCGGTTGCCGAACACCACACAGCTCATCTGGAAACAGGCGTTGCTCGACGTCTTGCTTGAGTATCCGATCAAATCCGATCAGTCGGAGTTCTCCATTCGTCCAGGTGTTGAACGGCTCGGCCTTCGAGTTATTACGGTGCTACGTTTTCTGACACCAGGGGGGGTTGAGCGCGCCTACGAATTTCGAAGCGATCCAGGCATCGTAACGCTCGACCCACGTTGGCACCAGGCTGCTCTACGGTTTGTTGTAGGTGGCTTTGAGCACATCCTGGGTGGTGTCGATCACCTGTTGTTCTTGGCGTGTTTGGTAATTCCGTTTCGGCGGTTCAGGGCGCTCGTGATTATCATCACAGCGTTCACCGTGGCACACTCGATCACGCTCATCGCATCCGCCTATGGTCTGGCGCCTGATGTCTTGTGGTTTCCACCGCTTGTCGAGATGTTGATCGCGATGTCAATCGTCTACATGGCGTTCGAGAATATTATCGGAGCAAGCGTCGGACGGCGGTGGCTAATTACCTTCGGCTTTGGACTGGTCCACGGCTTCGGATTTTCTTTCGCACTCCGCGAAACGATGCAGTTTGCAGGCGCTCACTTGTTGGCATCGCTCCTTTCGTTCAACGTAGGTGTTGAGTTGGGGCAGCTTCTCGTGCTCGTGTTGCTCGTTCCAGCATTGCAGGTGCTATTTCGCTACGTTGTGGCCGAGCGCATGGGTGTCATCGTGCTGTCGGTGCTTGTCGCGCATACCAGTTGGCACTGGATGACCGAGCGTTGGGCTATTCTGAGCCAGTATCCGGTCGATTGGCTTGCCGTCATCACAACCACGTTAATCACTCTCGCTCCCTGGCTGGCGCTGGTGCTTCTTGCTGGTCTTGGCTGGTACGGTTGGCGGGTTGTCCGGCCGCAGGCAGAGCCGAGTGCCGAGGGGTAGGACGCTTCCGTGGTCGAGGACTAACACAGGAGACTGACACTTAGCTGCGAAATCTGGCTGCGCGGTCATATTATTCCTGGAATCCGTCACGTGTTGATTTCTTTCTCCATTGTGACCCATCACCTTAAGCTTCATTGGCGTTTTGCGGTCCGCTGTCTCCCGCCGCGGCATGGTTCACACTAGGATTATGTCGTTGTTTGAGTCTGACTTTAAGCGTGTCTAGATGAAGCCAGCGACCGAACAAAGTAGCACTCTATTGGTTGCAATAGCGCCAACGGACTAGCGATTCTCTCTTTTCCCGTTCCATTTTCCTTGCCCTAAACGGCCGAGTGATATGACGTCAGTGATTAATGGTTACGGGGTAGCATTAGTCTGAGTCCCTCGAGAGAAGGAGTTCCTGCTAATGATCAACGAACGCGTCTCCGTTCCGACCCCGATCAATGAACCGATCCTTAATTACGCTCCAGGTTCGCCAGAGAAGAAGATGCTCAAGGCGCAGCTCGATGAGTTTGCCGGCAAGACCATTGAAATTCCACTGATCATCGGTGGCAAGGAGGTGACGACCGGCGACCTGGGCACCTGTATTCTTCCTCACGATCATCATCAAACCTTGGCGCAGTATCACAAAGGGAATGCCGAGGTCGTGAAACGGGCAATCCAGGCAGCTGCAAGGGCTCGTCCAGATTGGGCCACGATGCCTTGGCAGGCTCGTGCTTCGGTCTTTCTCAAAGCAGCCGATCTATTGGCCGGAAAGTATCGTCAGCTTCTCAATGCCGCCACGATGCTGAATCAGAGTAAAACTGTCTTTCAAGCCGAGATAGATGCAGCCTGCGAACTAATCGACTTCTACCGCTATAACGTTCGGTATATGCAACAGATTTTCGAGCAGCAACCTGATAGCTCACGCGGGATGTGGAACTACGTCGAATACCGCCCACTGGAAGGCTTCGTGCTTGCCGTAACGCCGTTCAACTTCACCTCGATCGCCGGTAACCTGCCGACAAGCCCGGCTATGATGGGTAACACCGTGGTTTGGAAACCGGCCTCGACCGCGGTATATGCAGCGTATTGGTTAATGCAGCTCTTTAAGGAGGCGGGCTTACCTGATGGCGTGATCAACATGGTGCCAGGTAGCGGTGGACAGATCGGAGATCCGGCGATGGGGCATCCGGAGTTAGGCGGCGTGCACTTTACCGGGAGCACTGCGGTCTTTCAGGGTATGTGGAGGACAATCGGCACCAACATCGCCAAATACAAGAGCTATCCGCGCATCGTTGGAGAAACCGGCGGCAAGGATTTTGTATTTGCCCACGCTTCTGCCGAACCAGACGAGCTGATCGCTAATTTGATCCGAGGCGCCTATGAGTATCAGGGGCAGAAATGTAGCGCTGCCAGTCGTGCGTACATTCCGTTAAGCCTCTGGAACCGGTGTCGCGATCAACTCTGTGATCTGACTAAAGGGATCAAGTACGGGAACATCACCGATTTCACCAATTTCATGGGAGCAGTGATCGATAAACCGTCGTACGATTCCATTAAAGGTTTTATCGATGAGGCGAGGACAGATACGGATGCTGACGTCATCTGCGGTGGCAACTGCGACGATCGTGATGGCTATTTTATTTCGCCGACAATCATTCAGGCCCGTGACCCGCACTATAAGACGATAGAGATTGAAATCTTCGGTCCGGTATTGACCGTCTATATTTACGACGATAAAGACTACGAGCAAACGCTCGAACTCTGCGACACGACGTCCCCCTACGCACTGACCGGTGCGATCTTCGCCACCGATCGAAAGGCGATCACCCTCGCTTACGACAAACTTCGCAATGCAGCTGGTAACTTTTATATTAATGACAAGCCGACCGGAGCCGTTGTGGGTCAACAGCCGTTTGGTGGATCCAGGGCCTCTGGAACTAATGACAAAGCAGGAAGTCCGTCAAACCTAATTCGGTGGGTCAGTCCACGAACAACCAAGGAGAATTTTTCGCCAGCCCGCGATTATCGCTATCAGTATATGCAGGAGAAGTGAGCCGATTTCAAGGGGCGTACCCCTTACTTGATGGTCCAGAGCGTGAGAGAGGATACGTCCTTGACGAACAGACGATGTCCAGAGATCACAGGCTGTGCCCAAATCGAGCTCGTGGCTAACTCATAGCGTTCAAGCGGTTCGAACCTAGTGCGGTTGTGACGGACCACGACGAGCTCGGCGTCATCCTCCAACGAGAAAATTATTTCGCCTGCTCTGACGATGGAAGCATTTTCGGCTTGACGTGGGTCGCTCCGCCACAGAACCTCACCGGTGTCGAGGTCGAGGCCGAAGTACTGACCGCTGTTCAAGTGCGACAGCCCGAATAACACGCCATCGATAACGACACCGTTGGTAAGATACAAGGAGACCTCATCCGTGTGCCAGATATCATCGGTAGTCCACGCATTGCCTTCCTGCACGACCCGAAAGGCCGTGATGCCATTACCGCGCCCGGTTTCGATCACGGTGTTTCTGTAAAGAATCGGTGTCTGAGAGGTCGTTATTGACTGCGTCGTGTACGGGCGTCGCCACAAGAGTTCGCCTGTCACAACTGAGATTCCAACCAGATTCTCTTGCGTAAATGTTACGACCTGACGAGTGTTTTCTATGTCGAAGACCATTGGTGAACCGTACGCGGGGCCATCTCCGCCCCAGCGCCATCTGACGTCGCCCGTTGCAACATCAAAGGCGGTCAACGCCCCATTGTTGTGCCCGCCGATATGAACAATCACGAGGTCGCCATCGACGACTGGTGACATTGCGGTGTGGTACAGTGGTTGAACGGACGGCGCAGGGTGTTGCCATAATCGTCGCCCGTTCTTGGCATCGAACGCCGTAACGATACCGCTGATTCCTAATGTGAACAGCCGGCCATCAGAAAATGCCGGCGTGGACTTTGGTCCCGCACCGTGGGGTGCGGTCGCTGGGTTCATGTCGAACGGGGCAGAATAACTAGTACGCCAGATGATTTTTCCTGAGGCAGCGTCGAGCGCCAGCATGACCTCGTCATCATCCTGCCGAGCGTACATGTAAAGCCGGGTGCCAACTAGAAGGGGGGTGGCATAACCAAGCCCTACGTTCACGTTCCATTGTTTGGTTAGCCCATTCAGCCACGAGGACGGTTGACTGAAAGAGGTCACGGCACCGTCACGGTTCGGTCCACGCCACTGCGGCCAATCCTGGCCTGCCGCTGGTGGAGCGTGGACTGTTAGCCCCGAAATAGCCAAGATCCACGACAAGATGTGATGTTTCAGAGGAACACTCTCTGCGCGGTGCTCATCGGTGCGCTGTTCAGTTTGACGACAAGTTAGTCACGGGCAGCAGTGATCTAGAACGTGTTCAGCTGATTGACTGTGCTCGCATAAATTAGAGGGCTACCAAGATTTCGCGAATCGCTGTCTGCTTCATGTATCACTTCGAAGTTAAGCCACTGAGACTAATGAAAGAGCGATTATACTCGGCCCTGTCTGGGTGGAGACAGGCCGCACCCTTGACAGGCTCTCGGAGCAAGAGTCAATAGCAAGACTCTCATATCTTGGCTATCCCACAAGGAGCATCCATGCATCTGACTCTAATTCTCACCGTAATCATGGCACTTGCAAGTCCCGTTCTGCTCTTTGCTCAGAGTGGCCAGGCAACGTCAAGCGTCGAACCTTTTAAAGTTGGCACCTTCGATATCCACGGCGTACCGCATGTTGGTATTGTCCTGCGTGACAACCTGGTCGTTGACCTTGAAGTGGCCAACCGTGTTCTCGAGGCCAACCCGTCCTATCCGAAGATCCCAATGGCGGAGGACATGATCGAGTTGATAGGGCAGTACGAGTACGGTTTGAAGTACCGGTTATACGAGATCGTCAATAAGCTAGTTCTCGATAATCGGCTGAACGGTAATCAGCGCGCCGACTATGTTTATAACGTTGACGAGCTCCGCACGCTCCCACCGATTATGTATCCTGGAAAGATCCTCAACGCGGCGGTTAACTTCTACAGCCATGTGAATGAGTCTGGGACCATTGAGGAACAAGCGATGGCGAGACGGCAGCGGCGTGAACAGCGTGGTGTTCCATATTTATTTCTGAAGCCGAGCAGGGGTGCTGTCATCGGCAACGGTGATGAGATCATCATTCCGTACGGCCGTGATCGCATCGATTGGGAGGTAGAACTCGGTACGGTGATTGGCCGAACGGCACGGTATGTTTCCGCTCGCGATGCACAGGACTATGTCTTCGGTTATGTTGTGTCGATCGATGTTTCCGATCGTGGTGGCCGTCCTCCTGGAGGGAACCCATTGAGATCAGACTGGTTCGTTGGAAAGGGCCACAACACTTTTGCACCGCAGGGACCGTGGATCGTTCCGAAGGAGTTCTACGGCGATCCGATGGAGAATCTACGACAGACGCTGAGTGTGGGTGGCCAGCAGCTACAGGAAGCGAGAGCGGGCGACATGATTCACTCGCTCTGGGAATTGATCGAGTACGCCTCGTCGATTAGCACTCTCTTTCCTGGAGACGTCATCAACAACGGCACGTCTGGTGGAACTGCAGCAGGTTCGGCTTCGACGCGTGGTCCTGATGATCGGTTTCTGAAGCCAGGCGAGGTCGTCGAGGCAAGCATCGATGGTATCGGCACCCTGCGGATGCACGTCGTAGCCGGGGAGCAGCCGACCGGGCAAACCGGCGCCGCGCTTCCACCGGTCAGAACCTATCGGGACCCACGTTGAATTTCGTTGTAGGCTGGCTGACCAGCCAGACTCGGCCGGCTTTTCCCACTAGTGTTGCTGATCACGAGGTGCCCACTACATGATCGTGAGCGGATTGGACGAAATGAGCAGATAGGGTTAATTGCGAACCGACCTTTACCCTGCTAGCGACCAGGGATCATCAAGTGGGCCGTTGACGTTCCCGCGTCCATAATCCAAATAACAGAAGCGTTGCGTTCGCTTGGAACGCCGAGCGTCTCGGTTGTGGCGAACGGTACCGCGACCGTCAGGTGCAGCCTGGTATTCTCTCGCTCGTTACCGTTGAGAGAGTGCCACACGGAGCCGAACTCAGGGGTTTCGCGCGTGCCGTTCGCCTCTAACGCGTCCAACAGCTTCTGTGCTCTGGCCCGGTTACCCGCTTCTTCCAGGGCCTTGCGGTTCTGTTCAATTCTTGGGAGGTTGCCCTCGCTCGTACACTGCACACTGAACGGACGCTGGCCTAGATCACCGGACCGGTCGTAACAGACTAAGCCGTTCGAGCCTTGACGAAGAACGACCCGATTACCATTCTCGTCCCAATCTATCACCGTGGCGTCGGCACGTGCACGGGTTGGTGCGGCCAGTAGGGCGATCTCGACAGTTTCCGATGTGGACTGCGCGTTCGCAGGAATCGCAACCAACAGGACAGCGCAACTGATGGACATGATTCGTATCATTTTGTGACCTCCATTTACTTCTTTCGTGATGTCAGTTGCCGACCGGCTCCAGCCGGATCAGCGGCGTCGGAGCTCCTTGCCGGTCTTCTATCGCTAGGTAGATATACCCGTCCAGTCCCTGCCGGACGTCACGGATTCTGCCCAGTCCTTGTACCAGCGTTTCTTCTACCTCAATTTTTGGCCCGTCTACGCTTGGGGTGAGGCGTGCCAGCTGTTCGCCGGCCATGCCTCCCACAAAGAAGTTGCCTTGCCATTCTGGGAACTGGTCTCCGGTATAGATAAGCAGACCGGAGATGCCAATAGAAGGAACCCAGAAGTGGATGGGTGGTTCCATACCCTCTCGGTGCGTGCCCTCATGAATTGCCAAGCCAGTCCGATAATTGACTCCGTACCCAACCACGGGCCAGCCGTAGTTCGCACCCGGAAGCACCTGGTTGAGTTCGTCGCCACCTTGAGGACCGTGCTCGTTGATCCAGACGTCTCCGGTCTCTGGATGGATCGCGAGGCCCTGAGCGTTTCGGTGTCCGTAACTCCAAATTTCTGGAAGCACGCCGACCTGATCGACAAATGGGTTGTCGGCTGGCACGCGGCCGTCATCATGGAGTCTAATGGTGGTGCCGTGGTGGTTGGAGAGATCCTGAGCAGGGTGAGTCTCTAGATCTCCTGTGGACGGGGCCTGGCGTTCTCCGATGGTTATGAAGAGGTAGCCCTCGCGGTCGAATGCAAGGCGTCCACCGTAATGCCCCCTGCCTTGAGACGTCGCTTCGAAAATGTCCTCGATGCTCGTCAAGCGATCGTTTTCGAACCTGGCACGGACCACCATGGTAGTCGAGCCCTCGCTGTTCGACTTTGCGTAACTCAGGTAGAGCAAGTGGTTGGATGCGAAATCTGGATGGGGGCGAACATCGAAGAGCCCGCCTTGTCCCTCGGCAAAGACCTCGGGAACTCCTGGCACCGGATCAGGCAGGAGTTTCCCCTGCCGAACAATACGGAGTCGCCCGGGACGCTCGGTGACCAGTATGTCGCCCCCTGGGAGAAACGCGATAGACCATGGGTGCTCGAGTCCGTCTGCTACTGTAACCACACGGTAATCATGGTAGGCAGACCGTAGGACGTCCGACTGTCCAGCGACCGAGGACGAAATGACCAACACGAGTCCTGCGACCGTGAAGGCGAATGGAATTCGAAGCATCTCAGTCTCCTCTTGACTCTTTCACGACGGGTAGTCAGCGTTGCTGCTTGCTCCCAATTGTAACTGGGTTGGATAGATTTCCCCCACAGTGACATTCTCGCGATAGCGAGGAATAGAAAAGCGTGTTAAATGTCATGGGTGGGAGTTGAGCTGGTCTTAGGGTAAGTTTCGGCGGCTGTTAACGAAGGGAAATAGCGCATAATCTTCTGTAATGTCTGAGTCGGCTACGTCGGAATAAGCCAGACTCGAGGAAGCACAACAGCAGCCGACAAGTTTATTGGGGTAAAACTCATGTCAACGAACGAGTGGCTCAATCGCAGAGCGTTCCTGAAGAACGCCGGAATCATTTCACTGGCAAGTGCAGTGGGTGCAAGTAGCTCACTGGCGGCTGAGACTGCCGGTGCCACGCTCGAACAGGAGGATTCCAGTACCGACTTTGATGCGGTCTACAACCGTATAGGAAGCAATAGTAGTAAATGGGATCGTCAGATCGCCAGATGGGGCAGTGACCTCGAGGTGCCGATGGGGGTTGCGGACATGGATTTCAAAACCGCTCCCGCAGTTACCAAAGCCTTGTGAAAGCGGATCGAGCACGAAGCCTACGGTTATCTGCAGATGCCTGAGTCATATCTCGAGTCCATCGTTAATTGGAATAAGCGACGCTATGGAATCGAAATCGATCCTGATTCAATCATGCAATGCGACGGCGTCCATCCTGGCATCATCAGTTCATTGAGGGCGTTCTGTCCTCCCGGAAGCAAGGTTCTCCTCAATACGCCAGACTACAGTGGATTCTATTCGGACATAAGGATCGTCGGGTGCATAGCCGAAGAGAGTCCTCTCAAGGTTGTCAACGGCCGCTATGAGATGGATTTCGAAGATTTGGAGCGTCGAATCGATAGCGATACCAACGCGTTGATCCTCTGCAACCCGCAAAACCCGACTGGCACTGCCTGGTCACGCGAGGTTCTGATGACTCTGGGAGAGATTTGCACTAAACGCCGCGTAGTGGTGCTATCAGACGAAATTCACTGTGATTTCATCACTAAGGGGAACACCCACGTTCTCTACGCCAGTCTTGACAATGAGGAAATCGTTAGGAACAGCATTACCTACAAGTCGGTGAGCAAGTCATTCAACCTGTCAGCCTTGAAATGCGCTTACATGTTTTCGACTAATGCAGACTATCTGGTGAGGGTGAGAGGAGCTGGTCAACACCGGGAGTCTGTCAACACGCTTGGTATTGTTGCAGCGGAGGCCGCGTACAACGAGGGGGAGGCTTGGCAAAAGCAACTTGTCGACTATATCGATGGCACGCTCGACTACGTTGAGTCGTTTACTCAGTCGAACCTGCCACTCGTTAAGGTGGTGAAACCCCAGGGAACGTATCTGTCCTGGTTAGACGTCAGCGAGTTAATTGACAAGATTGGCGCGAATCAGACGGCCGATTCAGTCAATCTGGATAGAGATCCTTCATTGGAACTGGTGACGCCTACGCAGATTGTCCAGCGTTGGATTGTCGACAATGCACGCGTTCTTTTGAACGCAGGATCGTCTTACGGTTTGGGTGGGGAAAGCCGGATGCGCATGAATTGTGCAACGTCCAGAAGCCTCATCAAACTGGCACTTGACAACATGGCAATGGCCTTTAGAAACGTTTAATGTTCAAGACTCACCTTGTATTATTTGCGAACCATTCTGTAGGGCGCTTGAGGATCGAGCTCAAGCGCCCCTTGTTTCTATATCCCACGAATTTATCCGTCTGAGCCTTATAGTGACAGGCGTGGTCCGCCAGGCAAGGCACTCCTTCCATCTGCCGCTGGTAGGCTCATCCACATCATAAGAGCTATCGTGAAAGTGAGGTGAACGTTTACCAAATGGGAAGACGTTCATTCCTTGGAACGGATGTGTGTCGAAAGGAAAATCGAATCCGCTCGGAGTGTCGACTCCACAGGATCCGAAATCCAGTGCGTTTTCAGATTTTTCACTCGAGGCCTGGAGTGTTGGCGGTCTGCTTAGTGGCAGGGTTGACACCCTAGGGTTACGGTCTTGCCATACCATCAGTTCGCCAGAAATAGAGCGTGCGGGTGTTGCCACGTTCGTCAGTGAATCGATCGATCTGATCCGCTTCCCAATCTCCCATGCTAAAGGCGTGCGAGACGATTCGGGACCCTGGTCTTAGTTGGCTCGTGAGCATAGGGCGAAGTTTAATGTTTGATGAGGACAACAGGTAGAGTGTGACGACGGTGGCTTCAGACAGGTCTACTTCCATCGCGTCTTGCTGAACGAAGCGAACCAGGTTCGTGACACCGGCCCGTACAGCGTTTGCGTTCGACTCGGCGATGCGTTGTGAATCGATATCGATGCCAATGCCACGCGCGCCGTATCGCTGTGCAGCTGTGATCACGATTCGGCCGTCGCCGCAACCGAGATCGTACACAACGTCATCACTTGTAACGTCGGCAAGCTCTAGCATGCGATTGACTACATCCTGCGGCGTTGGCACGAATGGTGCCAAGCTGCGGCTTTCTTGCACAGCTACCAAGTCGAATGTCGGTAGGTAAGTAGAACCTACCAGCGCCATTGTCACTACGCACGCGACGTAGAATAAGCGTTGAGACATCGTCGATTCCTCCCACGGCATCCCCGCTACTTTAACTCAGTCCGCAGGTGTTGCTGTAGTTTCTCTCATCCGCCTTTGATCAACGGATCCGTTTCGAGTAGGTGCTATCAATGAACCACCAGTACTCGTCATTATCCAAATAATTGGATCATTTTAGTCCCGTTGTCTTCGTCAGGTCGTTTACCACAACCTGTCGAGCGGAGGTTGTTTAGCCGGACGATGGTCCGCAGTCGCCGGGTCTGTAAAATTGAGAGAAGGCGGCAAATTGTTCATTTTGCATGGGTTTCGGCTTGTTTAAAGGGCCTGGATGGACTAAAATCATTAGGTTGAACTACCGTACGAATTCCCAGCTGACTGTCACACCAACTCCGGGGGCAACGTTGCAATTCGAGATAGGGGAGAAGGTCGTCTACCCAAACCACGGCCTTGGTATCGTAGAACAGATTGAAACGAGGACCATTTTCGGTACTACCGGCGGCTTCTATTCCCTGAAGATGACCAGCAGTGACACTACTGTTCTGGTGCCGGTGGATAATGTCGAAGGGGTGGGACTGCGGCGAGCCATCAGTGACCAGGACGTCAAGAAACTCTTCACACTTCTCGGGAACGGCAAGATTGATAGTCACCAGAACTGGAAGGGGCGCTTTAAGGACAATTCGGACAAAATGCGGACTGGCTCGCTCCAGCATGTTATTGATGTTCTGAAGAACTTAAATTTTCTGAGCAAGTCAAAAAATCTGTCGTTCCGTGAGAAACGGATGCTCGACCGCGCTAGGTTCCTGGTCGTTTCTGAAATCTCTGAAGTAACGAGCGAGACAGAAGAGATGATCGCTGGGAAAGTCGAGAAGGCACTCGAACGTTGTCTAATAAACCGAGCGCGTCGGCTCGCGAAAGCTAAGACCGCGAAGGTAACTAAGGTTCGGAAGTCTGTTACCCGTACTCGTCGAACGGCCCGTGCGTCGTAGGGTCTCCGAGATCCGAAACAGCTAATACGAATGGCCCGATCCGGTGAAGCCGGATCGGGCTTTTTTGTATAACTGTTGGAAAGAGATGGTTGAGTTCCTTCGCACTGTCGTTGCTGCGATTCGCTCCCTGCTCACTTATGTTGGGGTGTCACTCTATGTTCTCGCCGTCGTACCGGCCGGTATAGCAATCTCAATTTTGTTCAAACAGCCGCAGGTGCTCTACTGGCTCGGCCGTGGTGGGGTTTGTCTAGGATTAACTGCGGCGGGGATTCAGTATCGAGTGGAAGGGCGCGAGCACTTGCCGGTTGGCCGCGCAGCAGTCTATTTCGTTAACCACAGTAGTAATATTGAGCCACCTATCGTCTACATGGCGCTCTCGCCGATCCATCCGAAACTAAAGATTCTCTACAAGGCTGAACTGCGACAAGTGTTCTTGGTGTTGCGCAGCGCATTCGACGTAGTCGGCTTTGTGCCGATCGATCGTCAGGATCGGAAGAGAAGTACAGAGTCGATTGAGATGGCAGCAAAGTCGCTCAAAGCAGGTAATTCGTTCCTAGTATTTCCAGAAGGCACACGAAGCCAAAATGGAAAGCTGCTGCCTTTCAAGAAGGGCGGTTTCATTATGGCCATTCGTGGACAGGCAGCGGTCGTGCCTGTATCGATTCAGGGTGCTCAGGCGGCAATGCGGAAAGGAAGCCTCATCATCCGGCCGGTAACCGTCAGTGTGCGGATTGCTCCTCCTCTAGAGTTCGCAGGGATGACGTTGGGGCGGCGCGATGACGTAATCGCGAAGACTAGAGCGGCGATGTCAGAGCTTTTAGCCAGAGGTCCGATTGCCGGGAAAGAGGAGATCATGCCCCAGTGAAGAACGACAAGCTCCAGGGTGGGAGCGGCGTGCCGTCTGAGGCGGTAATGCCCTCGAGCAGCTCCACTGTCACAGTGCGATACTGCTCGAGTTTCGCTTCAAAACGAATTTCTAGCACACGATTGCGAGCCAGATATTCGACGTGAATGGTCATCGGTGGCATTCTTGCTGCATCTACCGAAGGAACGCCCACGTAATTCAAGCTGACGAACCCCTGGAATGACTCGGGGTCCATGTCGCGCGAGAATTGGATGCGAACGGTCGTGTCACGTGGCACATCGGACTCGTCGGGAAGAGGGGTCGAAAAAATAACTTCCGGTGAGGGGCCTGGCGGGGTTTCAGCCGGCACGGGTGTGAGAGAGGGTTCGTCCAGACGCCCGGCGAGCCTAATTGTTCCCGCCTCGATTAGCACCATGCCGTTGTCAAAGCGTGCTGCCCCAGTGACCTCGAGCCACCGGCCAGTATCCACCCGAGCCAACACGTCCAGTGCGAAGTCTCTTCCCTTCGGTTCCTTGCCGACTACCCAGACGGCTGCGTCGGCTGACGCCAGAACGAAATCGTGTCGGCTTTTGTTCGGCGGCTTAGGAAGGTCTCCGTAAAGATTGCGTCCCCGGAATCTCCCGGTCACCGTGATCCTGTTACCGACGAATAGCTCCGGGTTGAGTGCCACGGTCCGTAGAGTAGTGCTCGTCGGTTTGTGCGCCGGCCAGACCGATGATGCGATCAATATCGGGAGCTCGCCCACGCCAGGCCACGGTTTGTCTAGCAATGTTCTAGAGAGCCGCTCGATGGGATAATTAGCCAGGCGCGAGTCTTCTCGGTTGAGACGGCCTACGTCGTAGAAGACGCCGATGACCTCGAACCGCTCGCGCGCGCCTTCGGGAGGTAGCGGCATATTGAGGGCGAGCAGGCGATGCGTCTCATCGACGAGATAGGTCAAGACCTGCTCGCTCTCTGCGTCAGCGTGAAGGATGACCTGTTCCCGATGAAAGAAGATAGAGTGCGCGGAGAGGGCAGTGAGAGTGGTGACTTTCCGTCCACCCTGCGCGTAGGCGATCTCCGGTGCGACGAATGATAGAAGGAGACCGACACACAGCAGAGGTCCGAGGGTCGGTATCGGCCAGTGGATCACGGCCCCTAACTGCATCCTTGCTCGCATCTTAGCACGGGGCTAGAGTAAAATCGCGGGTTACGTTGGCCTATGCCCGATCAAATTTCAGAGCTTACGACGAATCGGCTGTCGTTGTACCTGCGGTTTTTGAATGAACTGGACGAGAAGAGGGTCAGGACGGTGTCCTCGAAAGTTCTAGCGGAGCAGTTTGGTCTCAACGCAGCCCTGATCCGAAAAGACCTCTCAAATTTTGGGGACTTCGGAATTCGAGGCATCGGGTACGTCGTCAAGGATCTCAAGCAGCAGCTCAGGTCGATTCTCGGACTGGACCGAAAACTTAAGGTGGCCATCATGGGCGCCGGAAATTTAGGGCTGGCTCTTGCCGACTATCCGGGCTTTCGACAGGAGGGATTTCGTATTATTGCTCTTTTCGACAACCTCCGTGAGAAAGTAGGGGGGGCGTCGCGCAGTGGTGTCAGTATTTATGACATTCACGATCTTAAACGAGTCGCAAGACATGAGGGGATCACGATTGCAGTCATTGCCGTTCCGGCGGCGTCAGCCCAAGATGTTGTCAATACGGTGGTCCGGGCCGGTATTAAGGCGGTGCTGAATTTCTCGCCTGGTGCGTTGCGCGTACCAGCCCACGTCAAGCTTAAGAGCGTTGATCTGACGGTCTCACTAGAGAACCTGTCATTCTATTTAGCCAGTAGAGGCGAGAGAAACTAGTCTCCGGTGTCTGATAGGGAACACCAGGAGACCGCGGAGAGACGGACAGACGTTATGGGTGGACAAAACGAAAAGAAGCTTTCCCACGTTGATTCTAGCGGCCGCGTTCGCATGGTCGACGTCGGCGATAAACCGATGACCGATCGGCGTGCCGTGGCCCGTGGGCATATCACGATCGGTCCTGAGGCGCTCCGGCTACTTCGTGCCGGTCAGATCGCCAAGGGAGATCCTCTACAGGCGGCACGAGTTGCGGGCATCATGGCAGCCAAGCGGACAGCTGAACTCATTCCACTGTGTCACCAGCTGCCACTGGCTCAGGTGGACGTCGACTTCGAGCCGCGCGACGACGGCTATGATATCGAGGCCCGTGTACGGACGACAGCCAAAACTGGTGTTGAGATGGAGGCACTGACTGCCGTTACCATAGCTGCGCTTACTGTATACGACATGGTTAAAAGCTCTGACAGGTCAATGGTCATCGGTGAGATCCGGCTCATCGAAAAGACCGGAGGACGGTCCGGTACTTATCGGGTGCCATGATCAGAAGAAGCCATGCTCATAGAGCTGGCGCAGAGTCTATAAGGGATAAGGTATGAACGACTCTATCAACACGCTTGCCGAGTTGCCGTTCCATGTCACGGGCCGCTTTCCAAAGAACGTGCTTATGCGCCAGTGCCGGGCCGACGGCTACGACGAATGGTCGAGCCGAGAGTTCTTCGACCAGGTTAGGGACCTGAGCCTCGGGTTGGCGGCACTTGGCGTCACGCGCGGCGACCGAGTTGCACTCATGTCTGAGAGCCGGCCGGAGTGGGTGATCGCCGATTTAGCGGCGCTTACTGCCGGAACGGTCACTGTTCCAATCTATCCAAATCTCCTGCCCGCACAGGTGCGCTACATCTTGGCTGACTCAGGTGCGCGCGCCATTATTGTTTCGGATGAGGAACAAGCCGCTAAGGTGCGAGAAGTGCGGGCGGAGTTACCAGAACTGCGGACACTAGTCGTGATAGAGAGTAAGCGCATTGGGTCTGATGACGGGTTTGAGTGGTCATTGGCTGATACATGTAAGACGGGCCACACGCGCCTCATGCAAGAGGACGGCCTCGGCCGGGAGTACAAAGAGGCGGCAGTTGCCATCCCGGCAGAAGAGGTCGCTACCATTATTTACACTTCCGGTACGACTGGTGATCCAAAGGGGGTAATGCTGACCCATGCGGCCATCGTGGCGAACATCCTTGGCGTCGCCCAGGTGATTACGGTCACCGCTGAAGACGAGGCTTTGTCTTTTCTGCCGCTCTCGCACGCCTTCGAACGAACGGTGATGTGCTTCTACCTGTCAAAGGGGCTAATGGTTACTTTTGCGGAGTCGCTCGAGACAGTCGCACGGGATCTGCCAAGGGTATCTCCCACGATCATGGCCGCTGTGCCTCGGGTGTACGAGAAACTTCACGCTCGCGTTTTGGCGAATGTTGCCCAGGCCCCCATCCTCCGCCGTGCGATCTTCTCCTGCGCAATGGATATCGGGCGCATGCGCGTGCGTGCCCAGCTCGAGGGGCGGTCTCCGTCACTGGCCGTGCGGCTACTAATGCCGCTGGTTGACCGACTCGTATTCTCGAAGATCCGTGAACGTATGGGAGGGCGCCTGCGCTTCGTCGTGTCCGGAGCTGCACCGCTGCCAACTAACGTGGCGATGTTCTTGTTCGCGGTTGGCATTCCTGTGCTGGAAGGGTACGGCCTGACGGAAACGGCACCCGTGCTGACCGTCAATCCGCAGACGGCTCCGCGACTCGGCACGGTTGGCCGAGCGCTCTCACACGTGGAACTCAGAATTGCTGACGACGGTGAGATCTTGGCCAGGGGCCCAAACCTGATGCAGGGCTACTATGGCCAACCTGAGGCGACAGCTGCGGCAATCAGAGACGGGTGGCTCTACACTGGTGACATCGGACGCCTGGACGATGACGGGTATCTCATCATCACCGATCGCAAGAAGGATCTGCTGATTACTGCCAGTGGTAAGAATGTGGCGCCGCAGCCGATCGAACAAAGGCTCAAGCAGCACCCGCTCGTGGCAGAGGCAATGTTGATCGGCGATCGCCGGCATTTCATCTCTGCCGTAATCGTTCCAGACTTTCCGGCGTTGGTAGCCAAGTTTGGCATGTCAGCTGATGCGGGTCATCAGGATATCGTTGAGCGAGCCGATATCCTGGACTTGTTCGACGAAGTGATCCAAGGAGTGAATGTGAAGCTACCGAATTATGAACAGATAAAGAAGGTCGCACTATTACCGACGGAGTTTAGCGTGGCCACCGGTGAGCTAACGCCAACATTGAAGGTCAAGCGCCGCGTGGTTGAGGAGAAGTGGAAGGATGTAATAGAAGGACTGTACGGTCCCTGAGTGATCCAACCGTTTGCACTTGCAACAGTGAACCCTGGAACCGAAAGCTAGGTTAGCGCTACTAAAACAACTCCATCTCCGTCAACGGCCACCATCGGAGTTGCACCTTACCGATTATGTATTTTTCAGGCACCTGTCCCCAGTGGCGGCTGTCTGAGCTGTTATTCCGATGGTCACCCATGACGAAATAGTAGGCTTGCTTTACTACTTCCGGTCCGTGATTTTCGTGGCTTCGAAACTGCGGGGGCACATAGGTGTCCGGGAGCTGCATTTCGTTGACGTAGACTTGGCCATCATCGATCCGTACGGTGTCGCCTGACTCTGCTACGATCCGCTTAACGAAAGACTTATCCGGGTCCCGTGGGTAATACAGCATCACGATGTCGCCGGGGCGTGGATCGCCGAAGAAACGATACACGGCTTTGTTAACGATTAGACGATCCTGATCTTGCAGCGTGGGCTCCATGCTCTTGCCTTCAACCCGAGCCACCTGGAAGCCAAAGGTGACGATGAGTGTTGCGTAAATCGCTGCCGTACCGAACGTCTTGAGCCATACCACACATTCTTCGCCTAAACGTACGAAGAATGCAGCCCGCCGCAGGGCTCGCTTGTCGGGCCCACGTTCCAGAGCGGAGATGGGGTCAGTCGATTTTTCGGGAGGGACGCTCCCGCCAGACTGTAGATGCCGCTCGGTTGCGTCCCCTGGACCTATAGGTTCAGGTGCTTGCGAAGGCGCTTTGTCTGCGACCGGCTGACCGGGATCTCCGTTGCTTTTCCGTCCTTCATCTTCAGGATGTAGTTTCGACTGAACCAAGGGACTATCTCCTTGATCTTGTTGATGTTGACTAAGTGTGATCGGTGCACCCGCCAAAAGACTTCTGAGTCAAGATGTGAGTGTAGATCATCCAACGTCCGGCAGTTCGAAGTGCCCACCAAGGCGTCCGTTACTACCGTGATTACGTCGTCCGCCAGCGACGCATAAATAATATCGTCCGATTGGACCAGGAGGAAGCGTTCTCCGACTTTGACCGCCAGCCGGTCCTTTCGATTCTGTTGCTTGGCGACGTATTCAACCAGCCGCTCGAGGTCTCTGAGGGGCTTCTGTCCTTCACTCGACCGGGACAAAGGGTCTGTCCCTGGCGGCTCACCAGAGGGTACCTGTCGGCGCACCCGTTTAATGGCCTGCTCGAGCCGAGCTGGTTCGACCGGTTTCAGCACGTAGTCGATTGCGTTCACATCGAAGGCTTTGATGGCGTACTGGTCGTATGCCGTCACGAAGACGATCCGCGAGTCGATTGCTTTTTCCAAGAGCTTATGCGCCACTTCGAAGCCGGTCAGTCCTGGCATCTGGATGTCGAGCAGGACCAGGTTTGGCTCCAACCGTTCGATCATGCCAATAGCTTCGATCCCATCACCCGTCCGCCCAACCACCTCAACGCCTTCTAGCTGTTCCAGCAGGAAACAGACTTCGTTGCGTGCCGGCTCCTCGTCGTCGACTACGACGGTTCGTAGGTTCATATCTACCCGGAGGCCTCTTGTGGCACGACGAGTTCTGGGATCTCGATGCGGGCACAAGTGCCCTGTCCCGGTGTGCTGTTTAGAGTGAGGTGATAGTTCTGGCCGTAGACGACTCGTAGGCGTTCATCAACGTTGCGGAGGCCGATGCCACCCTTTCGGGTCTGTTCGACTCCCGTCACGTTCATTCCGGTACCGTTATCCATGATCTCGATGACTGCGTGGCCGTTGGCACGATGGCTACGGATAGTAATCCGACCTCCGCCAACTTTTGGCGCAATGCCGTGTTTGATCGAATTTTCTACCAGCGGTTGCAGAAGCATGCTCGGCATCACTATCTCGAGGCTATCCGGGTCGATTTCTTTCTCTACGACCAGTGTTGGACCGAACCGCACCGTCTCAATATCGAGATACTCATCAACCGCGGCAAGTTCCTCTCTGAGTGTCACGAAGTGCTCTTGGCTGTGCAAGAGGCGCCGCAGCAGACCCGAGAGCTTGACGATCAACCGCCGCGCCATCTCAGGTTGCGACCGGATTAGGGACGAGATTGAGGTCAGGGTATTAAAGAGGAAATGTGGATTGATCTGACTGGCGAGAGCTTCGACCCGTGCAGTCATTAGCAGCTTTTCCTGTTCCTGTAGCCGGTGCTCGATTCGGGCGGTATTCCAGATCTTGATCGGAATCGTGACACTCAAGACAGTGGCTAATACCACTAGGGCTGCGAGACCAACGTTGGGAGGCGACAGATGAAACAAGCGCTCGGTGCCAAAGCGGAGACCCAAAACCTGGCGGAGCAGTTCAAGCGCAATCGGCGGAGCGAGGAGAATTAGCACCCAATCGATCTTGAACCGGCTAACCAGCCGCCACGCGTGGTGATGTAGGTCGGTGAAGAACAGGGGTGAGAAGTGCCAGATGGCTTGTTTCGGGCAGACCTCGCGCAGCCCACCCCCAGCGAACCCACAGCCGACCGCAAACGGCATCGCGACGATTTCACCTCCGATGAGTGCCGGCATGCCCAGGAGCGCTCCGACCATCGCTCCGGCGTACGGTCCTGCGATCAGACCAGCCAGATATGGTCCAGCCAGAGAGAAATCAGCCGCATCGTAGTTTAGTAGCAGACGGGAGGTGATCCCGCAGCACAGTGGGATACCAAGCATGAACGCGAACACCAATCGCTCGCGCCATGCTCGTTGCTCGGTTAGTAATATACGACGGAACTGTTGAAACCTGACCAGCATTGTTGCGAGCGTAGCTACGAGGGCCAGTTTGACCAGAAGGGTGGTCAGTAGGAACTGCTGGGCCGATAGAAATTTTGCATCAGTTAACACAATCTCAACTTAACTATACTGGCGTCGCCATGAGCTGTCAAACATAAAAGTCTTTCAACGTGTTATAATTAAAGCAGTTACGCTGACGCATGAATCCATTTATTGTCGAAATTGCTACGCGTCCCTTGGTTTGTGATGGAGCCATGGGCACCATGCTGTACACGAACGGCGTATTTGTGAACCGCGCATTCGAGGAGCTTAACCTTACGCAGCCAGAATTGGTGGCCGACTTACATAGGCGCTATTTGGATGCTGGAGCCGAGGTACTCGAGACCAATACGTTTGGTGCGAATCGTGTCCGGTTGGAGAGCTTTGGACTCGTTGATCAGCTTATTGACATGAACGTGGCGGGTGTGAGGCTGGCTAGAGCCGTGGCTGGCCCACGGGCCTATGTAGCGGCCTCGATTGGCCCGCTTGGGATTCCGGTCGGACCGGGTGGGGCAATGAGCGTCGAGGAGGCCGAGCGTCATTTTCAGGAGCAAGCCAAGGCACTTTTGCTAGTCGATGGCGGGGTGGATTTGTTCATGCTGGAAACGTTTGGTGTGGTTAAGGAGATCGGTGCCGCCATCCGGGCGCTGCGTGGGGTATCCAAGTTGCCGCTAGTAGCACAAATGACCACCGGTGACAGCGGAGATACGGCTGATGGAACTACGCCCGAGGCATTCACGACTTACCTCGTTAACGAAGGTGCCACCGTCGTTGGTGTCAACTGCAGTACTGGGCCTACCTCGATGCTCGAAACCATCGAGCGTCTCGGGGCAGTCACGACGGTTCCGTTGGCTGCGCAGCCGAACGCCGGATTGCCGCGTCTGGTGGAGGGGCGCACCCTGTATATGTCATCACCTGAATACCTCGCCTCGTACGCTCGTCGGTTCGTCGGTCTAGGGGTTAAACTGGTTGGCGGCTGCTGCGGTACGACCCCTGATCATATTCGCTATATTCGGGAAGCCATCGGTCAACCGTTTTAGGTGGCTTAGACTGTTTGGCGGGCCACTTATTGAGGAGCTTCCACCAACAAGCTATAGTCGATGTCCGTCGTGAGGTAGTATTGTCAGCTGTTGGCTTGGCACCACCGGTCCTTGTGCAGTTCACCGTCGGGGTATCCTTACTAGATGCGGAGTCGTTGATGTCCTTATTCGAGCTAAATGAATCCAGGTGTGACGAAGGACTCGTGTCGTCGTCAGATGCAGCGACTCGGGCCCTGTCTGTAGCGGTAGTAAAGAACGATTTCGTTGAGAAGGTCTACGCAAAGCTCGCATCGGTTTACGATTGGACCTTTGGTCCCACTCTGCATGCTGGGCGGCTCGAGGCGATCCGACGTCTTCCAATTCGATCGGGTGACGACATACTCGAGGTGGGCATCGGTACCGGCATCAATGCCGCGTTGTATCCGCCCCAGTGTTCAGTGACTGGCATCGACTTTTCGCCGAAGATGCTGCAGAGAGCCGAACGGCGAATTGACAGGCGGCGGATTCGAAATGTTCGGCTGTTACAGATGGATGCGGCGAACCTTGAGTTTCAGGACGAATCGTTCGACATCGTCTACGCACCTTATCTCATCAGCGTCGTGTCCGATCCGGTTCGCGTAGCCCGAGAGATGCACCGTGTTTGCCGCGTAGGGGGCCACATTATCGTCTTGAATCATTTCCTGAGCGATAATCCACTGGTGTCTCGTGCAGAGCGGCTGATTTCTCCACTGACCGTCCATATCGGGTTTAAAGCTGATCTTGACCTGGCGGCGTTCCTGGTTCAGGCGGAGCTTGAACCGATCTCAATCGAGAAGGTCAACATACCAAGAGTGTGGTCGCTCATCATCTGCCGTAAAGACTGAAGGTCTTCCTAGCCGAGATCCAAGGATTCCGTCCGCCACCAGCTCCGCGTTACTTAGACCAGTTGCTTCTGCTCTAGCGATGCTTTTAAGCACGGTCGTTTGGAGATGACCTAATCTGTCTGGTGGCGTAGCACTGCGTGGAGATGTAGAAGAAGACGGGTTTCATCTAGGAGGAGTTAAGAGTACCTAGAAGAATGCCAAGTTTTGGTGTGAGGGAATCTCGAAGCGTTGACGGCATTTCTGACAAACAACTATGTCGTCGATGCGAACCATATAGTTTTGGAGCTTAGCGAAAAGCGCGAAATCCCGTGCGTCCGCCTGACGCGGTGGGCGATCCTTCTTGGTACGACGGATCCACCGAACTTTGTACTCGCCACGAAATCGGCAGCGTGGGCAGCTGTAGGTTGCTGATTTAGTTTCATGCTTTTCGTTGAAGAATTCTCGCTCGTGGATCGCCATTCACTGAATCATATGCGCTGACAGCGACGACTAAAAGACCCCTGGGACGATTCGCCATGGTACTCGTTGCTGGTAGCGTCGGTACTCCTCACCAAAGGTCTCGACCATTGTCCGTTCTTCCCAGTGGATCGCCACTGCTAGATATGCTGTACTGATGACCGCAAACGCCAGACGGGACAGTGTCATTTCTGGGGCACCGCCCACAAAAAGCAGCCAACCTAGGTAAATGGGATGCCTGACCCACTGGTAAGGTCCGACGGTATTGAGCCTGTTACGTATCTTGATACTGCCCGCATTGACACCCGTTTCCGGGTTGTTCGAACCGGACGCTGCCTGTCTGACACCAGCCAGCTCCAGTATGTCGAGCTTAGAGGCGGCTCCAGCGATGAAGAGCAGCCCGGTCAACTGCGTAGTCGCTCCGAGCCACCACGGCCAGCCGGATAACAGATACGCCGCGCCTGGCAGCCGGCGCCAGAACATGCAGACGGCTACAAATAACGCGCTGGCAATCCAGACATAGGTCGTACGTTCGAGAGCGTCAGGCACGAATCGAGTCAACCAACGCTTAGCGCCCGTTCTCGCTAAGAGACTGTGATGGGTTGCGAAGAGGCCGAAGAGGGTGACATTAACTGCGAGGGCTGGCCAGAGAGTCATTTCCTCCGATGGTGTCTTGAGCGTTACGACGAAGAAATATACGAAGTAGAACAGCGAAGACACGAAGGCAAGGGCACCGAGCCATGAGTAGAACAAAGCCACAGGATGGGGTAAGGGCATTATTCAAGATCTCCGCACCGTCGAAAACCATACTGCCAGACAAGCAGAGCGATATAATCAGCTGCAATGACGCGACGATGCGACCCGCTTAGAGGAAGAACTCTGTCTGACTTTCTAATACTAGCTAGTTCGGGCGCGCTCGTCTGCATGTTTGGCCTGTCGAGCCCAACCGCGTTAACGTCATCCGCTCAGACGCGGATCACACGCGCGCAGGAACAGAGATTCCACGAACAGGCAACAGCTGCGCTAGCACACGGGCGGTTCGATAAAGCCGAGGCGCTCGTTGTAACGCGTCCGGAGGGTGATCCAGCTGCGACAGCGTTGCGCGCGCGCATGCAGGCGATGCGTGGTAAGTATGCTAACGCAGAGGCTCTGCTCTTGCCGGTTGCTAACAAAGAACCGTCCGGTGGAGCTGGGCTCGAGCTCGGCTTACTGCTAGTGCGTGTCGGTCGGGCCGAAGAAGCGGTCCCGTACTTCGAAGCAGTGATCGCAATGAGTAATCGCTCAGTGCGTGCGCTCGACCAATACCGGGCCGGTCGCGCGTCGCGCGCGCTCGGCTTGTATCAACAAGCTAACACTTTTCTGCACGGTGCTTCGCTCGCCTCACCGAGCGACCCGGCGATCCAAACCGCGTGGGCAGAGCTGTTTCTCGAGAAATACAACACCAAGGACGCAGCCCGCTTATTTGAGAGCGTGCTAACTCTCGACGACGAGTGGGCGCCAGCGCACGTGGGCATGGCACGCTCCTTCGCGGCCACGAACCCGTCACATGCCCGTGCCGCAGCCGAACGCGCACTAGAAATTGACCGAGCGAACGTCGACGCTTATCTGGTTATCGCGGAGCAGGAACTAGGTGATCGCAACAAGAAGGAAGCACTAGAGTCGATTGAGGACGCGCTCGAGATCAACCCATGGAGTCTTGAGGCTAGAGCTCTCCTTGCGTCGATTGCGTATCTCGAGGACCGGGTCGATGATTTTGAGATGGTGGTTGCAGGCGCGCTTGAGATTAATCCTGAATACGGCGATATTTATCGGGTCGCCGGGAGTCATGCGGCGCGTGCGTATCGCTTCACCGAAGCGGTCATGCTCGTAAGGCGTGCGCTGCAGCTAGATCCGTACAACATCCGCGCCCACGCGGAACTCGGCCTACACCTGCTGCGAACTGGGGATGAGCCTGGTGCTCGAAAGGCGTTGGAAAGGGCTTTTGACGACGATCCGTTCAACGTCATCACCTTCAACTTGCTTAGCATGATGGACACGCTCTCGGAGTTTGAAACCTTCGAACAGGGCGATGTCATTGTTCGGCTTCACCGTGATGATGCGCCGGTTTTGAAAGAGTATGTGATCGATCTTGCGCAGGAGGCGCTTGATACTTTGGCAGCGCGTTATCAGATAGAGGTGGAGGGCCCGATCCTAATCGAGATGTTTCCGCAGCACGATGACTTTGCGGTTCGGAATCTCGGACTACCTGGGATGAGCGACTCATTGGGTGCTTGTTTTGGTCGTGTGGTTACGATGGATTCACCACGGGCCCGCCCACAGGGCGACTTCAACTGGCGCGCCACGCTATGGCACGAAATCTCGCACGTCATAACGCTTCAGATGTCCAATCAGCGGGTGCCCCGGTGGTTGACTGAAGGCATTGCTGTCTACGAGGAACAGCGAGCACGGCCCGCGTGGGGGCTTGACCAGGAGCTCGCTTTCGCGCGCGCGTTGAACGACGGTGAGGTGCTGGCTCTGCGCGACTTGAACAGCGGGTTCTCCCATCCCGAGGCGATCTCGCTAGCGTATTTTGAGGCCTTTGTGCTGGTCGAGCATCTAATCAATCGACACGGTGAGCCTGCGCTCCACGAGTTGCTTCGAGCTTACGGGGAGGGGCTCGAGAAGGAAGAAGCGCTCGGACGGCTTGACCTCGATTTCGATACCTTGCAGGTTTCCTTCGATGCAGAGGTTGAAGCGAGATTTGGTGACCTCCGGCGCGCGTTGCGTCAGCTGGACGAGGAGTTACCGGAGCCTAAGTCACCCGATCGGGTAGCTGCCATGCGCGAGCTGGCCCGGAAGTATCCGGGGCAATTCTCCGTGCAGTTTTCTATGGGGCTCGCGTTGCGGGCTGGTGGTGATCTCGACGGTGCGCTCGACACATTGGAGCGTGCGGTAGAACTGGTGCCGATGGTCACCGGCATCGACAGTCCGCATGGCGTGATAGCGGCGATCGCTCAGGAGCGGGGAGACCGTGCTCGCGCGATGCAGGAGCTCGAGCTGCTGCTCGCTTACGATCATACGTCAATCGACGCGGCGCGGAAGTTGGCGGCGCTAGCTGAGGAAGCGGGCGACGAGAGACGCATGGAGCTGGCATACGACCGAATTATTGGCATAGATCCATTCGACGCAATTCCGCATCAAGCTATTGGCCGTCTGGCGCTCGCGCAGGGTGAGATTGGAGTCGCAGCTCGAGAGTTTAGGGCTGCGCTCGCAGCCGGTCCGGTCGATGTTGTGACCGCGCATTGTGATTTGGCCGAAACTCATGTTCTCGCGGGTGATCTCGATGCGGCCAAACGAGAGGCGCTGGCTGCGCTTGAAATTGCGCCGACCTACGAACGTGCCCAGGAACTGTTGCTGCGGGTTATTGAAGGGTCGCAATGAGAGGGCCGAGAGGCAGACTGAGGGCTAGGGAGGTTGTTGGGACGCTGGTGGCGCTGCTTGTTGTGCTTGCAGCTCTCACGGTTACACCGATGGCGTTTATTCAGAGTGCTGACCTCGCGACTTTTGACAATGAGGCGTTGAGTGGGCTCGCGTGGACCTTCGTGCGGATTCGCTACAGTTCAGAGGCGACTAGGCTCGAGCAGTTTCGGCGCACCTACTGGAGCGACCCCTGGGCTATCGATTCTCCAGCCGCCGAGCAGAACTTGTCCCGGCGGATGGCTAGGGTTACCAGCATCAAGGTGAATGAACCGATAATCCTCGAGCTGTCGGACGCAGCGCTCTGGGAGCACCCATGGATCTACTTTGTTGAGCCATCAAATCTTGAGCTCAGCGAGTCTGAGATCGGAATCGTGCGGGAGTTCTTGCTCCGGGGCGGGACCGCGACGTTCGATGATTTTCACGGCCCGTTGGAGTGGGACCTGTGGGTTCGGCAGATCAGGCGCATATTTCCTAATCGAGAGATTGTTCAGCTGATGCCAGACCACCCGGTGTTCAGCTGTTTCTACGAGTTGGACATGTATCCACAGATCCCTGGACTAGGCTCATTTTTTAACCGTGTCACTTGGGAGAAAGGTGGATACGAGCCACAGTTGCATGCCATCCTCGACGACGAGGGACGGGCAATGATCCTAGCGAATTTTAATACCGATATGGGTGATGGATGGGAGTGGTCGAACGCGGAGGAATATCCAGGTTACATCAACTACACGGCTCAGTCATACCGCATGATCATCAATGAGATCGTGTACGCACTTACCCACTAATCGCACAGTAAGAGCTCAAACAGATAGGCTGATGCAGAAAACGTCCAGCACCGAAGAAATTGCGGAAAGGGTTATGCACGGGCGGGATCGCATTCTCGCCGAACTTCAAAAGGTGATCATCGGCCAGGACGAGGCGATCGATCTGGTGCTTATGGCGCTCTTCGCGGGTGGACACTGCCTCATAACCGGGGTACCAGGTCTTGCAAAGACACTTCTTGTTAAAACCCTTGCTGAGGTGTTGCACCTTACATTTAAGCGCATCCAGTTCACGCCTGATCTGATGCCTGCCGACATTACCGGCACGGAGGTACTTGAGGAAACAGACAGTAACCGCGTGCTTCGGTTCGTCAAGGGACCGCTGTTCGCACAAATTATCTTGGCTGATGAGATTAACCGAACACCGCCTAAAACGCAGGCCGCGCTGTTAGAGGCGATGCAGGAGCATCAAGTAACAGCGGCAGGCATCTCTTACGATCTCGAGCAGCCTTTCCTGGTGCTCGCTACCCAGAACCCGATCGAGCTCGAAGGGACTTATCCACTGCCAGAAGCCCAGCTCTCGCGGTTCATGTTTAACATCGTGATGACCTACCTGTCTGAGGACGATGAGGTGAAGGTAGTGACGACAACGACGTCTGCTGAAAGCCACGTGCCAGATCGCGTTCTCGACGGCAAAGACATCCTTGAGTTTCAACATCTGGTTCGGCAGGTTGTTGTCTCAGATGAGGTGGCTCGTTATGCTGTGCGTTTGGTCGACGCATCACGGCCTGGCCGTGCGAACACTCCAGACTTCGTAATGAAGTGGGTAAAGTGGGGCGCCGGTCTTCGGGCTTCCCAGGCGCTGATCCTGAGCGGTAAAGCTCGAGCGTTGATGCGAGGTCGCTATCACGTTTCAGTTGATGACGTGCGCGCACTCGCTCCGTCGGCGCTCCGCCATCGTGTTATCACTAACTTTCTTGCCGAGTCAGATGGTATCGATACGGAAAAGGTCATCGAGCAGTTGCTCGAGACGGTGCCTGCACCGAAGAGCGGCATGTGAGTAGAGAACTCCTGTAATTGAAATGACCTCCTTGCCTCGAGCCAACGAGCTTCGGTATCTCGACCCGGTGGTGGTGGCTCGTATGGGGTCGATGGAGCTGCGGGCGCGCACCATCGTCGAGGGGTTCCTTGTTGGTCTGCACCACAGTCCCTACAAGGGATTTAGCGTCGAGTTCTCTGAGTATCGCCAATACATTCCAGGAGATGATCTCTCAAGGCTCGACTGGAAGGTCTACGCACGGAGTGACCGCTACTATGTGAAGAAGTTCGAAGAGGAAACAAACATGGAGTGTCATCTTCTACTGGATATCTCCGGGTCGATGGCCTACAGCTCTGGGGAAGTCACGAAAAAGGATTACGGGTCGTATCTTGCCGCCTCACTCGCCTATCTGATGAATCGGCAACGCGACGCCATCGGGTTGACAGTCTTCGACGACCAGATTGTCAGGAACGTTCCGGTCAGTTCGCGACCATGGCATTTACGGAGACTACTTCGAGTTCTCGACGAGCTTGTCCCGGGCGGCAGATCCGATGTCTCGAAACCGCTGACCAGTTTAGCCGACACGCTCTCTCGGCGCGGCATGGTCGTGTTGATCTCTGATCTGTTCGACGATCCTAAGGAGATTATTAAAGGACTCCGCCATCTGCGATTTCGTGGTACTGATGTCATCGTGTTCCACGTTCTCGACCACGCGGAGCTAACCTTTCCCTTTGGACGGGCAGCGCGCTTCAGAGATCTAGAGACGAACGATGAGGTAATAGCGATGCCGTTGAAGGTGAGGGAGTACTATCTGAAAGAGATCAATGATTTAATCACCATGTACAAGCGAGAGCTTCGACTCGCTGGCATCGATTACTGCCTCGTCGACACATCCACACCGCTTGACTTAGCGCTACTTTCGTATTTTGGAAGAAGAAGCCGGTTGCACTAGTAGTCGGCGACGACAATCGCTGGTTGCACCGAGGTTCGTGACGCGCTACGTAGTGAGGCGAACTACCGCGATCTAGGATCCGACTCTATTTAGGGATGTCATTTCTATTTCCAGCCTTTCTGATTGGTGCACTCACGATTTCGATTCCGATCGTCTTGCATCTAATGAAGCGCGAGATCACCCAGAAGCTTCCGTTTAGCGATATAAGGTTTCTTCAACGTGCACCAGTGACTCAGGCGAGGCGGCGTCGGCTTCGGGAGCTCCTTCTATTAGCGCTTCGGATCATCGTATTACTACTACTGACCTTAGCGTTCGCTCGCCCATTCTTCTACGTTGATGGCCTACTGAATAGTCCGGTGATAATGGTTGCGCTGGACCGATCCTTCAGCATGGCTGCACCGGGTCAGTTCGAGCGGGCCCGCGAGATGGCGAAGGCGGTGATCAACAACGCGCCGGTCGGGACTCTGGTCGGGCTTGTGACGTTTGATGATCACGCGCAGGTCGTGTGCGAGCCAACGGTTGAACGTGATCGTGCGGTCATCGGAGTCGATGACATATCGCCTGGGTCCGGAGCGACTCGATACACGGCCGGCCTTGCGGCCGCTGTTGAGCAAATTGGGTCACGCGACGGTCGGGTGGTTGTTGTTACCGACCTGCAAGAATCGGGTTGGAACGAGTCGGCAACCACCGTCCCGGCTAACGTCACCTTGGAGGTGCGTGGCGTCAGTGCCGTGACCGACAATCTCGCGATCGTTGCGGTTGAGGATGGGCCGGCCGGGGTAGTAGGCGTTGTGCTAAATACCGGAACCTTGTCACGTGTGACGACGATCACCCTACGACTTAATGGAGTGGCGATCGAAACAATTGATCACACGGCCGAACCTGGTTTTTCGGATGTCAGGTTTGGTCTCGATATTCCGGAGGTTGGGGTGATAGATTTGAGTCTTGAGGATCCCGATGGCACCCGACAGGACGATCGACGCTATCTGTTACTCGACCCTCCAGATCCGACACCACTCGTGCTCGTGACCGGCGCAAGTCGAACAGCCGAGGAGGCCTTTTTCCTCGAACGTGCGCTCCTTGCCGGCAAGGAGAGTCCCTACGACATACGCTCGGTTCGGTCACGGTCATTGTCGTTCCCTGACAGAGATCCGTTGGCCGAGGCTGCTGCCGTCCTGCTGCTCAGCACGCAGGGTTTGGAGCGTGCTGGCCGTGAGCTTCTGGCATCGTTCGTTGACGCCGGAGGCGGTCTGCTGATCGTGACGGGTCCAAGTCTAGACACGGAGTTGGTTTCTGACGCCCTGGGTGCCACTACACGGCTCTTATTTCAAACGGGAACAACAGGTGATGGCGACATGGGACTGTCGGTCACCGACGTACGGCATCCGATTTTTCTGTCTTTCGGTTCGTTACTGGGAACGCTCGGCCAGGTTCAGTTTCGCCAGACAACGCGTCTAGTTGAAGACGAGAGCTCAAAAGGGAGAGTGCTTGCCCGCTTCGATAATGGATCGGCCGCAGTCACTGAGTACGTTGTGGGCAGGGGACGCGCATTGGTCTTCGCGTCTGATCTCAACAACGAGTGGAACGATTTTCCCCGGCGCCCGAGCTTTGTCCCGTTTGTACATGAGGTCGTTCGGTATTTGGTTGGCGTGCGTGAGAGTTCTAAGGAACTCACTATAGCCGACACGCCGCTGGGTATTCAGAGAGAGCCTGGTGTGGTAACCCTGCTTGGCTCAGGCCGGCGTGCGACTTTGAACGTCGATCCGCGTGAATCAAATCTAAGGCCGATGACGGCCGATGGCTTTTTCGACCGAGTCACATACGGTACACGGGCCGAGGCAGCCGTCGCGAAGCAGGCCGAGACCGCCGCGCACGAGGCCGAGCAGGGGTATTGGTGGTACGTGTTGCTCGCTGTGGGCATCCTCCTGATGTCGGAAGCTTGGTTTGCGCGGACGCTGGCGCTAATGTGACAACATGGGTACGCGCTTCATGGCCCAGGCCCGCCTCGACGATCTCTATGATCTACTGGCACGTGTACGCTGGCGGTGGCTGACGATTCGGTTGACACGCGCAGCCGCGCGGGCGCTACTAGTAGCCGTTACACTGCTCTTGGTCGTCCTGTGCACCGATCACTTCTTGGCGCCGGGGGACTTACCGATGACGGTGCTGGCGGTCGGCGCGCTCATGACCGCGCTGGTGTTCGCCGGTTGGACGCTATGGCCGCTTCGACTCGTGCCTAGCGATCGACAAGTAGCTCGCTATATCGAAGAACGCTGCCCTGAGCTCGAAGATCGTCTCGCGAGTGCCACGGAGGTGGCAGGTAGCGAACGTGCGTTGGCTTTTCGCGACTTCGTCTTGGTTGACGCTGCACACAAGGTCCGTGGTGTCGAGCTCGATCAAGTGGTCGCGCGAGCTGACGTGCGAAGTTCGATCGCCCGTAGCCTGGCTGTAATCGCGGCGCTACTGTTGGTGCTGATGGTAGGTCTCGGACCAGTCGGGCGCATTGGGCGAACAGCTTGGCTCTACGCATTTCCCTACAGGGCGACATTAAGTGTCGAACCTGGCGATGCGCGCGTCGTCGCTGGAGAGGCCTTGCACATCAGAGCTAGACTCGACGGTACCGTCGGTGCTCTCACACGCACGTTGCCATCAGTGATATTAACCATGGGAGATGGCGTCGAACACATGATTGAGATGCGACCGGCTGGTGACGCCTACGAGCTCGATCTGCCCTCGGTTGACAGTAGTTTTATTTATCACGTTCGCGCAGCGACAATAACGTCAGAGCTCTTCGAAGTGGAGGCGTTGGTCATGCCGAGGGTGGAAGGAATCGATGTCGCCTATAGGTACCCAGTGTTTACGGGATTATTGCCGCGCGTTGAGTTAGATGGTGGTGACATTTACGCTCCGGAGGGTACTGAAGTGACGCTTACGGTTCGCGTGGACAAACCGGTGCGTGAAGGTGCTCTGCTCTTGGCTACTGGTGGTCGTTTTGAATTGAGTTCGATCGGCACACACGAGCTGACGGCCACTTTCGACGTGGTCGCAGACGATTCCTATCGGGTTGCTATCATTGATGTTGACGGACTAACGAACCCGTTGGACATTGACTACTTCATCCGTGCGATGTTGGATCGGTCGCCGGTGCTCAAGATCCTACGCCCCGGCAGTGATAAGGAAATCACACCACTGGAGGAAGTCGTCATAGTCGCGCAGGCCGATGACGACTACGGTCTAGAGCGGTTCGAGCTCATCTACTCCGTCATGGGACGCGAAGCGAATATGGTCGACTTCCACCGCGGAACTCGGGCTCTGACGATCGCTGGCAGTCACACGATTTACGCCGAGAACCTGACCGTACAGCCTGGGGACTTTATCAGCTACTACGTGCGTGCCAGTGATATGAACGGCGGACTGCAAGCTGCCGAAACTCGCAGCGACATATTTTTTCTTGAGGTCCGACCGTTCGATCAAGAGTTTGAAGAGGGTCAGAGGCGGTCGATGTTGGAGGTAGACGCAAGCGAGGCGTGGAATTTGGCCCAAGTGCAGAAGGAGATCATCGTCGTGACGTGGGAACTGGATCGGCAGAGAGTGTCAGAAAGAATGGACGAGGACCTTATTGCTGTAGCTGATGCGCAGGCTGAACTGATAGAGGCAGCCCACCGTGTTACGGATCGCATTCTTTCCAGAGGACGTGAGATCACACCGGAAACTTCCGAACGACTCTCGGTTGAGAACGAAGCCATGGCTCTTGCGGTTGAGGCAATGAGCGTGGCTGAGGTAGAGCTTCGCGCGTTAGACGCCACCGGCGCGATTCCAGCTGAGATGGAGGCTCTCAAGCGACTGCTCAAGGCGGAGGCCGAGATTCGTCGAAATCAGGTCGCTCTGCAGCAATGGAACGACGGCGGGCAGACCGAAACGACTCGCGCTCAGGAGGATCTATCGGCGCTATTCGACCAAGAGTTGCGTCGAAAGCAGCAAACTAACTACGAGGACTGGTCGTCGACGGCTAAGGGTGAGATGTCCAACGTGGAGAGTGAAGCGCTCCGCCGTCTTCGTGGGCTCGCCAAACAGCAGGAGGTGCTCAGCGTGGATCAACAGACGCTGGCCAAGCGTCATGACGAGCTTGAAGAACAGGCATTGGCACGCGCTCTTGAGCGGCTGATCCTCGAGCAGAACGATCTCCGGCACCAAATGGAGGACCTACGGGAACAACTCAAAGGGATGCAGCGGCAGAGCATGACCAAGGTCGCCGACCAGATGCGCCAGGCTCTAAGCGAATTGCGACATGGTGATCCTTCTGAGGCCGCCAGGCATGGTCAGGAAGCAGCGGAACTGTTGCGGGATCTCGAACGTCAGATGGAAGGTAGGTCTGGCGCACAGCGCATCCAGGCCATCGGTGAGCTACAACTTGAGGCACACCAACTGGCAGAGTATCAGCAGACCGTGGCGGCAGAGATAAGGCAGACCGCAACAGGTGCGCAGGGGCGCGAGACGCGCGATCGGCTCGCGAGTCAAGAGGACAAGTTAGCCACCCGAGTCACCTTGCTTAATAATCGCCTCGAGACGCTGTTACCGCAAGCGACCAGCGATGAGCTGCAGGCGCTGAACAGGGCACATGACGACCTCAGGCAGGAAGAGGTCGCGCCGAAGATGCGCGAGCTGGCCGACCGGTTGCGGCGAATCGTGCAGTCGTCGGAGGAACTACAATCGGAATTGGATAGCTCTCAACGAGCGAATAAGCTGGCCGACGTGCTCAAGCGCGTTGCTGTTCATCTCCAGGAGGCGAGCGAATTAGACGCTACAGCCAAGCGTCTGTCGCAGGATCTCCAGGACGCACAGAACCTACGGCGCAGGCTTGAGCAAATCGAACAGCAGCTTGAACGCATGGTTGAAGTTGGTGGGAGATCCCTGACAGAGACCTCCGATACTTCAGGCGCGCAGGTTCAGACGCTCTTGGGGCAAGGGAAAGAGCCAGATGCTAACGAGCAGCCAGGTTTGGATGGACATCCGACCTTTCGACGGACAGAGAGTAAGACGAAGAGCATCGGTGAGCTTGCTAAGCTCCAGTTGGAGTTGATGCGTCAACTGGCAGAAGCTCCTGAATTGCTGAAGCAGTTGAGCCTCGAGCACCCCATGTTGGAAGGGGATCTGGAGGAGTGGGCCAAACATTGGGCCAGCGGTCCCGCACCAGGAACCGAGGTGTTCAAGCAAGACTTCAGCGCCTGGCAGAGCTTGCACGATGACCTCGAGCGTGTTCTCGAAGAGTTTGAGGTCCTGCGTTCACAGGAGTTGGCCGAAAAGGAGACGGACGGTCGGCTCAATGTTGGTCCCAACGAGCGAATGCCAGAAGAATACCGTCGGCTCGTGGAAGAGTACTATCGGTCGCTCGCCACTAATCCAGAGAGACCGTAACTCGTCCCACGTATCCCTTTGTTTCATCAGTGGTGAATCACTGGTCCACTAACACGTATCCATGACGCTGGCGGTTGTCATTCCTTGGTGGGTAATAGCGCTCCTCGTTGCGGGTGCCGTGCTAGTAGCATGCGGCGCGTACGCTCGGTCGGTTGTGCCGCTTACCCTTGGCCAGCGCGTCACTTTGACGGGACTCCGACTCTTAGCGCTACTGCTGATTCTGTTCTTTCTCCTGCGCCCGGTCGCGATCGATCCAGTATCCGCGACGGATACCGTTGTGGCGGTGTTACTCGATCGTTCACGCAGCATGCGGATCGCAGATGTGGGTGGCATGCGTCGTATCGACAAGGCAGTTACCTTGTTGAATGATTCGATCCTGCCAGGGTTGGGAGACGATTTCGAAGTCGAGACGCTTGCCTTTGGTGATGAGGTAGAGCCGGTTGACCCGTCGGTGGTGGAACCTGATGCGTCTCGCACCGATCTCGTGGGGGCGCTCGAAGCCGTCCGTGGGCGGTACCTGGATCGTTCGTTGGCTGGGATCGTGCTTCTCTCCGACGGGGGAGATACCAGTGGCCACGACGGGTCCTCTGTCGTGGCCAGCGGCATGCTGCCGATATATGTAATCGGAGTCGGTTCCGTTCAGCCGCCACGAGATCGCGAAGTGGTAAGTCTGACCGCTGGGGATGCAACGGTCACCGGGTCTATCGTCGACATCAGCGCATCGGTCGTCAGTCACGGATTTAAGCAGGCTCCTATCGAGGTTCAGTTGTTTGAAAATGGACGATTGCTGCAGGTTCGTCGCGTGACGCCACCGGCCGGTGGGTCACCCGTTCGTATTGTTTTTCTGGTATCACCGAATACCGACGTGGCGACCCTGTACACAGTTGAGATCCCACCTGACGCTCGAGAAGTAGTAGCCGAGAACAACCGGCGCAGTGTGTTAGTTCGGCCTCCTGGTCGGCCGCGTAGACTTCTGATGCTTGAAGGTGCTCCTGGGTACGACCACAGTTTCTTAAAGCGGGTGTGGCTTGCCGACCCTGGCATCGCGTTAGATGCCGTTGTACGAAAAGGCCAGAACGCTCAGGGTGAGTACACCTTCTACGTACAGGGAGCATCAGATCGGACTGCCGCTCTTGCCACGGGGTTTCCGGACAATCGCGCTGCGCTGTTTCGCTACGACGCACTCGTTGTGGCCAACGTCGAGGCTGAGTTCTTTCGTCGTGAGCAGCTGGCGATGATTGCCGACTTTGTCGCGGAACGGGGCGGTGGCCTGCTAATGCTAGGCTCGGCCACACTGACCGGTCGAGGCTTTGCTGGTTCGTCGGTTGGGAATGTAGTTCCACTTGAGTTGTCGGGGTGGCTACGCATCGATCCAGTCGACGCAGCAACCAAGACCAATGCCGTAATGCTTACTGATGATGGGGCAGTGCACCCGATGATGCAACTTGGCCAGACGGTGAGCGAGACGCGTGAACAATGGAGCAAAATGCCACCGCTGGGAGGCAATGTTCCGATCGGTCTTCCGAAACCGGGCACGTCCGTGCTGGCGAGGATCCTGGTTCGGCGCGGGGGCTCACAGCCACTGGTTGCAGTCCAGCGGTATGGTAGTGGGCGCTCGATGATTTTCGCTGGCGAGGCGTCCTGGCGATGGAAAATGCTACTCCCGGCCAAGGTCCGGACATACGACACGTTCTGGGGCCAGGTGGCGCGGTGGCTCGCCGCAAGCGCGCCAGAGCGACTTACGGTTACCACGGTAGGCAGTCGTTCGGTCGGGGATCCTCTCCGTTTGGATATACGTCTAAGGAACACGGAATACCGACCGATTTCCGATGCTACACCGAAGGTTCGTGTGTTCACTCCGGCGGGTGAGTCCATGGAGCTACAGTCTCACCTTGCTGACGTAACCACTGGCCGCTATGTTGCGGAGTTTGCTGCCGGTACCCCTGGCGTCTACGGCGTTGAGGTTACCGCTGCCGTTGGTGAAGACGTTTCGGTGACCACGGATGAATGGATCCTGATTGGCGGAGCCGATGCGGAGCTGACCGATCCGAGGTTGCACGATCAATTATTGCGTCGTGTCGCTACGGTCAGTAAGGGCCGCTACCTCGAGGCCACCGACTTGAAAGACCTCCGAAGTCTGCTCTTGGCCGGCGTATCAAACGAGGCGTCCTCGGTCACGCGTGAGCTCTGGCACGGACTCTGGAGCTTTCTATTGCTGGTCGCGGTCTTGACAGCCGAATGGTCACTTCGGCGTGTGTGGGGTATGCGGTAGCGCGTGCTTTCAGGGGAGCGAAGAAAAAGCATCAGGATGCGATTTTTCATTTGTGTCATTTCGTTGTTTGGATTGCTGTTGTTGGCACCTGCGGATTCTAGAGGGGAGGACTACTTCACCTTGATCGTCTCTGGTGCATCTGGTAATCAGCAGTATGTCGAAACCTATCAGGAATGGCGCCAGGGTTTGGTATCAGCGCTACGCATGCGTACCGGATTTCGTGAAGATCATTTAATTGTCCTCGCCGAAACGCCTGGTCCTGGTATCGGTCGGGCCTCTCGAGAAGGAGTGTGTCAGGCGTTTGTCGAGCTCAGCCAACGGATGACCGATGAGGCCGTGCTGCTGGTAGTGTTGTTTGGACACGGTACGTTTGACGGCATCGACGCTAAGTTCAACCTGGTCGGGCCTGATCTTGAGGCGGCCGAATGGGCGGCCTTGCTGGATACGTTGCCTGGTCGAGCGGCGGTCGTTAATACGACCGCCGCCAGTTTTCCGTTCCTCGCACGTCTCGCGAGTAAGGACCGTGTCGTGGTGACAGCAACCGAAACGGCGATTCAGCAATATGACACCGTGTTTCCAGGATTCTTCGTCCAGGCGTTTGTCGACATGGTAGCCGACGCCGACAGGAATGGTCGGGTGTCGATCTGGGAGGCGTTCGAATTCGCCAGTGGTCAGGTCCGTCGCTGGTATCAACAGCAGGGCCGTCTGGTTACCGAACGCTCCGTTCTCGACGATACCGGGGACGGCGTTGGCAGAGAAGCCGACCAGCAGGGTATCGACGGTACGCGAGCCGCGCGGTTCTATGTGGGGGCAGGCGCTGAGGTAAAGCCTGTTATCGCAGATCCGATGCTCACCTCCTTGATGGATAGGCGTGCCGAGTTGGAGGATAAGATCGCGGACTTGAAAGCGAACAAGGATGAGCTAGAGTCAGAAACATATCGGATTGAGCTCGAGCGACTGCTAATCGATCTCGCACGGGTATCACGCGGGATACGCCAGAGAATGACGACGAGCTAGTGAAGTGCTCGGTTGGTCAGCTTCGAGCCCTAAGCTTCTTTGTGCGATGATCTGTAGGAAATGCGGCATTGAAATCGCCGACAAGGCACTAATCTGTTTTCGGTGCGGTACGGCTACAAGCGAACCGGTGCACCAGCCGGCTGAACCGGCACCGTCTCAAGGGTTACGTTGGATGGTCGTGTTGGCGTTAGCTGCCGGATTCCTCGTGGCGTCCGCGTTCTTCGTAACCAATAGCGGTAGCGGCGAACCTATATCCCCAATGACATGGGCCATGCTTGCTGCCGCCGGCGTGTTGCTCGCGTTACGTCTGAGGCGTCGGTAGAGTCAGTCTTGTTATTGACAACTTGCTCCTGGGCGTGTTTCGTGTAGGGCACCGCGTCGATCGGCCTGGGCAATTTTCTTCAGATCTTCTGTGACGGTGTATCGGAAGCTCTGAATCCGAACGATGAAGAATTCGGTAACGACTGCTTGCGTGCCACCACGGCGGGTATGCGGGACGCGGCCTTCTGAACGAGTCTTCAGTACGCTTGCAGGAGTGATACGGGTTTTATCGCCTGCGCGTTGTAACACTACGAAATGACGACGATGGTCGTGTGGGATTAGGCATCTAATGCCTGACACTCACGGTTTTCGATTGGCGATTGCCACGTAATTGCGCTGATCCTTGCCCGTGTAGATCTGACGTGGCCGCGATATCCGCTGAGCCTTGTCCAACAGCATTTCCTCCCACTGAGCAATCCACCCTACGGTTCGGCCGATAGCAAAAAGCACGGGAAAGATGGCTGGCTCGAAGCCCATCGCCTTATAGATGAGCCCTGAGTAGAAGTCCACATTCGGATAGAGCTGTCGGCTGATGAAATAGTCGTCTTGTAGCGCGATCCGCTCGAGTTCAAGCGCCACATCGAGTAGTGGGTTCTTGCCGGTCACTTCAAAGACGTCGTAGGTGGTTTTCTTGATGACCTTAGCTCGGGGATCGTATGACTTGTAGACCCGATGTCCAAAGCCCATCAAACGCTCCTCTCCGGCCTTCACTTTTGCAATGAACGCTGGAACGTTCTTAATGGTTCCGATGGCGGCGAGCATCCTAAGCACCGCCTCGTTGGCGCCGCCATGGAGCGGTCCGTATAATGCGGCCGAAGCTCCAGCGAGGGAACAGAACGGGTCCGCGTGTGAGCTACCGATACCGCGCATGACACTAGTGCTGCAGTTTTGTTCATGATCAGCGTGTAGGATGAAGAGAACGTCGAGGGCTCGCTCGAGTACGGGGTTGGGCTCGTAACGCGGCTCGGCGTTCTTCCAGAGCATGCTCATGAAGTTCGTGACAAAACCGAGCTCCTTGTCGGGATACACGTACGGTTGGCTGACGCTATGCCGGTATGTATACGCAGCAACGCTTGGCACCTTTGCGATCAGACGGACCATTTGCAAGCGACGCGATTCGGTGTCGAGGATCTGTCTGGCTTCCGGGTAAAAGGTTGACAGCGCTCCAATCGTGCTTAAGAAGATTCCCATGGGATGGGCATCGTAGTGAAAGCCCTCCATTAATTTCTCGATGTTCTCGTTCAACCTAGTGTGAAAGACGAGCTTTTGGTTCCATTTGTCCAGTTGGGGTCGTGTCGGTAACTCGCCGTTAAGGAGTAGATACGTGGTCTCCACGAACGTGCTTTGCTCAGCGAGTTGTTCGATCGGGTAGCCACGGTAGCGAAGGATCCCCTTGTTCCCGTCGATGAAGGTGATCGCGCTTCGGCAGGACGCGGTGTTCAGAAACGCTGGGTCGTACAGCATCATCCCGAATTCATCCGGATCGACCTTAATTTGCCGTAGGTCGATGGCTCGAATCGTGCCGTCGGTGATTGGAACCTCGTACTGCTTTCCCGTGCGGTTATCGGTTATGGTCAGCGTGTCAGACATGTTAGTCTTCGGTCCTGCGCCTACTGCTCCTGGGCTTCGTCGTCCGGTGTTTCTCCGGCAGAGGACAGTGACGAGTTTTTGTCTTCTGGGACGCGGTAGCGTTCAGCCATCAAATTCCGCAAGTCAAGCAGTCTAAAGCGTTCACTGCAGAACGGTCACCAAGTTCGATGGTCAGGGCGACGGTAGCAGTAGACGCACAACGTGTTGGTTCCCAACGTATACCGACTAGGGCCATGGTCAAGAATCCAGGCTGACAATGAAGTCGACTTATTCTATTTGAAGATGGGTAAGCGGATCGAGAATAGTAACATTACTGCCCCGTGACGGTCATTTCCACGGAATACAACGATGTTCGCGCGGTTATGAACAGGGTGGTTCCCGCTGGACCACCGAAAGTAAGATTGGACGGAGGTTCTGGTACGGCGATCGAACTTACAAGATGCCCGGTTTGGCTGTAGATCGTGATGTTTTCCCCGGTCAAATAGACGTTGCCCATCTCGTCCATCGACATCCCGTCGGCTCCTTGCTCAGCGAACAGTTGCTTGTTCGTTAGGGAGCCGTTCTTAAGGGGGGTGTACACGAAGGTGCGGCCGGCTCCATGGTCTGCTATATACAACCGGCTGCCGTCTGGAGCACCGACGATGCCGTTTGGACGCATCAGGTCATCGGCAACGCGGCGAACCTCAGACCGATCGGGGGAGATGTAGTAAATGTGATACCCGGTAATCTCTTGGTCATCGGTCGACCCGTACCGAGGATCACTGAAGTAAATTCCTCCTTTGGGATCGACCCATAGGTCATTAGGGCTATTGAATCGCTCTCCCTCGTACCGTTCTGCAATTACAGTCACGTCGCCGTTACCTGCCATGTCGATCGAAGTGATTCGTCGGCTACCCATTTCACAAACGAGCAGGTTGCCATCGAGGTCAAACCTTAGGCCATTTGCCCGGCCAGAGCTCTCGCGCACCGTGGTGACTCTGCCATCTGCGGTCAAGCGGTGAATACGTTCATTGGGAATGTCGGTGAAATACAAGGCACCGTCTGGGTGCGCGGCCGGTCCTTCGAGGAAGCCAAACCCGCCGCGAATACGCTTGACCTGTGCCCCAGGTGCCACCAGCGGATTCTGCTGGGCGTCGGACGCAAGTGTGGTGAGTGAAAAGAAAGCAGCCGTGCAGATCACCACAGCCCGCATAGAGTGTTTAACTCCTAGTTAGGAAGGCAACGCTGCTTTGCAGCGCCTTGACCGATCAAGCCGTCATCAATGGCCGGTAGTAGTTTAGAGTTCTTCGTCTGCACCGGGCGTGTTATCGCCACTACTCATATCCTCTTCGATCGCCTGATCGATGCCCTCTTCAAAGTTCTCACCCATTTCACGTCCCATCTTTCGCATCCACCGCGCTACGCTCTTGGGGTCGGTTTCATCGACACCAGTCATCCCAGTCGGTTCAGTCAGACGATCGAGACGAGCCTCTTCGGATCTCGGCATGGCAAAACGGGACACGAGTTTGACGAGATCACTGCTTCCGCACTGCTTGCACCGTACCTTTCCAACCTCGTCACGGACGAGGACGAGAGCGGTCGTTCGTTGACGGCACTGGCGACAGCGAAACTCGTAGATGGGCATGAATGAGCAACCTTAAGAATACGGTAGCTAACTTCGGCGCCTGACAAACCGAGTGCCGCCGCTGGAGCCCGCACAGCATTATTATAGTCGAGACGTTCTCTCTACTTCTTAGCACTAACCATCTGCCCCGATTCTCTGGTGCTTGTGTTTCAGCGAGCTGGAGCACCGAAAATGGGGGACCAAGGCTTAGGTGGCATAGTGCTGCTTGTATATTCCTCGTCTGAACAGCCACCCACCAAGAGGACCCAGCCAACCCAGCACGTAATACATGTAGCCGAGATCCATCAACTCGATGAGATTACCGTCGAAGTCCTTAGCGAAAAAGAACGTATGACCGCGTGGCGATCGCTCAGGCTTACTGACGATTTCGACGCCCTTGCGCACTAGATAGTCGTGCCACTTTTGCGTGTTCCTGACGTTGAACGCGATGTGGGTCAAGCCGACACGATTCCACGGAGCGGGGGCCAAAGGCTGTTGTGGTTGGAACTCGAAGATCTCAAGGACAGTTCCGCCTGGGGCGCGGATCCATCCAATCTTACAGGTTGGTAGATCGCTTTCCACGCCAAAGAAGCTTCGGACCCTGTCGGACGGAGTGTTGGCCACGCCTACGAGCGGGCACCGGAATACTTCCCAGTAGAACTGGACAGCCTTATTGAAGTCGGAGACGGTAATGCCACAATGGCTGAACGATCTGGCTCGCACGGTGATCCCCCTAAACTATTTCAGGTGAGCATTCCTGATATGGTCAGCTACTCTGAGCGCCTGTGCTGCAATGGTCAGGCCTGGATTTACGGCAGCCGAGGACGGAAAAAATGAGGCATCGACAACGAAAAGATTCTCGACGTCGTGGGACCGGCAGTATGGATCCAGAACAGACGTCTTCGGGTCAGTGCCGAAGCACAAGGTTCCGCACTGATGGGTCGTGTTCTGGGTCTTGTGTGAATGGGTTACCACGACCCAGGACCCAAGACGCTTGAGGATCCGCCTGGTCTCCTTTACGAGCCTGTCGTGAGGCTCGAGGTTGTTCGGCCGGTAACAGAGCCGAATCTGTCCGTTGGGCTCTACGGACACACGATTTTCCAGCCGCGGTAGATCTTCCGACGTTACTAACCAATCAACGCCGCGTGCCACCCAGGCGTCGTACGCCCACAAGGGTATCCATGGAACGACAGTCTGTGCCATTACCCCGTGGGTTCGTCCTTGGGACTGGATCTGACCCAGTGGATACTCTGTGTCTGGACCGTGTAGGTAGAAGTCGTTGATCGCGACGGTCTTCTGAAAGACGGTCTTGTTCTTCCGGAATGGATGGAAGCCCTGCATCATGGTGGCCAGATGCGCCATGTAACGCTTTCCCACTAGCCCTGACGAGTTCGCCAGGCCATTTGGATGCGCGTCGTTTGCCGATCGCAACAATAGCGCTGCCGAGTTTACGGCACCGCATGACACGATGATGAGATTCGCTTCAACGCGGTAAATCTTACCTTCGCGTTCCACTTCAACCGCCTCAATTTTCTGTCCCGAGGCGTCTGCGATCAGACGCCTCGCGTAGGCGTTCGTCCACAATCGCACGTTTGGGTGACGCGTGGCCTCACGGACGCCGCAGACGTCAGCTTCGCTCTTAGCGTTACGCTTGCACGGAAACGAGTTACAGGTATTGCATAGGATGCAGCCATTTGGTTCGCTGGGCTCTAGTAGACCGAGAGGCAGCGGCGACGGATGTAGCCCTTGCCGGCTGAGTCCTTCGACCGTCTCGGCCATCCTGGTCTCATGCGGAATCGGCGGATGGGGAAAGGGCCCGCGGGGTGGTTCCGTGGGGTCAACCCCCGCCTGACCATGTACCTGATAGAGGCGTTCGGCGCGCTCGTAGAACGGCTCGAGAGTCTCGTAGTCGATGGGCCAGGCTGGAGACACGCCGTCGACGTGTTCAACGGCCTGGAAGTCTTCGCGCCGCAGGCGATAGAGCACGCTACCCCAGAACTTCGTGTTTCCCCCTACGCAATAGTGGGTGTATGGGAGGAACTCCTTACCTCGATCGTCAAGCCAGCGCTCCGTCGTACGGTACCGGAGGTGCTTCCACACCGCGGTCGGATCCCAGTTGGCGTCCTCTTGGGGAATGAAGTTACCTCGCTCAAGAATGAGGATCCGTGCAGCGCTGGTGGCCAGTTCCCTTGCCATGGTGCCACCACCGGCGCCGCTGCCTATGATGACGGCGTCATAAAATTCGTTTAACATTGCGACGGTTGGGTACGCTTATCGATCGATGGCTACCACCCCAGGTTTTCCGAGGCTCGCGTGGATCCGATCCATTAGGTCGTGATCGCTGATCGCGCGCTCCAGGCTCATTTCCGGGTTACGCTTTTCTCTGATCGCACATAGGAAGTCTCGATACATAGCCCGGTATCCGCGGATGTCACTAAAACCCGGGAAGAACAGCTTCGGTAATCCCGGCCCGCGGACCAGCACGAAGGCCCCGTTGGACTCAAAAGTGATAATGCCATCGCGCCCGAAAAGCTTCGATACGCGGAATCCCTGTAAGAGCGATGGTATTTCCCTCGAGTAGTAGAGCGACCCGACCGCACCGTTATCGTAGGTGAAAGCGATCATCATGCTCTTGCGGCGGATATCCTGACGATCCCGCAACAAATTCGGCCGATAGCCATGAATGGTGGTAATCGCCGGGCCCAGACTAGCCGCAAGGTGAAGCCAGTGGATCCCTTCCTCGAAGAAGGCGTCCCCTCCCGCTAGCGTTTCGTCGTTGCGCCAGTCGTCGCTAGCCTTGAGCCGCTTCACGAGGGTGGTGAAATGCGCGAAGATCATCTCTCCGATAACGTTGTCAGCTAGTAACTGTCGGAGTCGAACGGCCAGTGGCTTGTAGTGGTCGTTCTCGCCAACGAGCACGATACGCTGCGCTAAGTCTCTCGCCTCTACTGCAGCTTCGTAGTCTTCCATCTTCGGGTAGGCAGGCTTCTCGACCAGCACATGTTTACCAGCCCGTAGTGCCTGCAGCGTGAGGTCTAGATGAAACCGAGGTGGAACGGCAAGCACAACCGCATCCACACGCGGGTCGTCAATGGCCGTAGTGTAGTCTCCATAGCTCTTTACACCGTGATAGCGACGGCGAAAAGCATCGGCCTTGGTCTTCTCCCGGCTGGCGTAGCTACAGACAACGGCACCCTTGAGTGACCGCAGATGTCGGCTGTGGACCCGCGTGATGAACCCACACCCGAGAAAAGCAAGATGCAGTGGTCCTGGCACGCGCCGATCATAACCGGACCCGCAGGACTTTCTATAGTTCCCGGATACCATGGTCGCGTATAAGGAAATAACTTGCCACGGCGATGAGCAGACCGCCGTTGACGGCGATAACAAGCGATGCTGCGGCGAGGGTCATAAAATAACCACTCAGCAGGCTCCCGAGCGGCATTCCGCCCCGAAACGCGACAAGATAGATGCTTAACACGCGACCGCGGAGCTCGTTCGGCACCGTTAGTTGCACAAGGGAGTTTGTCAGCGAGAAAACAATTAGAAGGGCTCCTCCGCTGAAGAAGAGGACCACATAGCTGAAGGCGGTGACCGGCAGGAGTGCGAACAAGGCAACTAACCCTCCAAAGCAAGCCTGCACTAGCAGCAGCGTTTGTCCCATGTGTCGGAATTTACCAAGCCACGCCACAACCAGTGCTCCGACGACCGCACCGGCTCCCAACACCGTCATCATCCGGCTTAGCTGCATTGCATCATCGGCGAACACTGGTAAAAAGGCCCGCACTGGGAGACCGAGCATCGTCGTCGCCAGTGCTAGCACCGTCAGGGCCAGAAGCGCTCGTTCCTTGTGCACATACGAGAGCCCGCCTTTGAGCTCAACTAGGATCTGTTGTCGCGCTTTAGGACTGGGTCGTGGGAGACGCATTATTCCTAGCACGACGATTACCGCGAGGAACGACACACTATTCACTCCGAAGCATGCCACCAAGCCAGTCGTCGCGAGTACGATGCCGCCAAGTGCCGGACCTACCACCTGGGCAAGATTAAACTGGATGGAATTAAGCGCGATCGCATTCGGAAGCTTCTGTCGAGGTACGAGTGATGGGATCAGGGATTGGAACGCCGGTCCGCCGAACGCTTGGGCCAGCCCTGTGATGAACGCTAACACGAGAATGTAGCTAATTCGGGTGACGTCGAAGAAGACGATTGCTGTCAGAGCCAACGCGCACGCCATCTGAAGGGCCTGCGACGCCATTAGTAGATAACGTCGATCGTGACGATCAGCAATAACGCCGCCAATAAGTGTGAAGAGCAGAAGAGGCACTTCGCCGAGGAACGCGGTGAGACCGAGAAAGAATGCTGACCCCGTCAGTGTTAGGATCAGCCATTGCTGCGCGAAGCGTTGCATCCACGTGCCAACCGCCGAGGTGAAGGCTGCCAGCCAGAGGTTGCGAAAATCACGGAAGGTAAACGCCGCCGCGAGCCGTATGAGAATCCGATACCCGACCGGATGGACCACATTGGGGGGTTTTTCGGTGTTCGTGGAGTCGGCTGGGGTGTTGGTTAGCGATTCGGCCATGGAATATACAGCCCTTCACCTAGAAAGATAATGCTGGTCCAGAGCCCTTTTGATAATCGATAGAACACAAACGGTCCGAGCGCCGCGGCGGGCGTCCAGATCGTGAGCTGCTGGGGCATCGAGAGAGACGTGAAGGTCTGTGTTACCACGAAACCCGTGACCGTCAGAGCTAGGGTGAGCCCGAGATTAATGTAGACTGCGCCAAACCATTGACCTGGCTCACGCTCAAATTTTTCGTTGCAGGCCGAGCAGCGGTCGTGCATATGTAGCGCAGTTTTGAAGAGCCGCCCGTGCCCGCAGCAAGGGCACCTCAGCATGAAGCCTCGGACGAAGATATCAACCACCTCCTGAAACACTAGGCTGCTCCCGTCCGTATCTTAGTCCTCTTTTTCTCGTTGACTCCGTGGAAAGGCCTACGGTATATTAAACGAATAAAAAGCGAAAGTTCTAAAACCAATGAGAGAGAGGCTAATATGATTGTTGTAATGTGTCGCGTCGAAGGTGGTGTTACGGCGAGTCGTGAAGCGCCATTAACATACGGTCAAGGAATAATCGACTTCGAGACCCGTGAGGCCGCTCAAGCAGCAGCAACAAAACATACGAATGCAAACCGGTCCTCACGTGCCCGGTTTACTTATTGGGTCGAAGAGGTTGCGGATAAAGAAGCCGCCGCGTGCGTCCAGATGTTTTCACGAAACAGCGGATGACGATCCTTGAGCAGCAATTTCTGCTGGTAGATGGTCGGCTCCAGATCCAGGACGGGGTTACCACGGTCAAGGCCGAGCGGTGTGAGAGGCTATGGGATGCTGGTCCTAAGATCGAGTCGCACGATTTTTATTAAGTGTCAGCTCAGATTGTTCGTACGCGAAGACCCGTTTAATGAAATGCTCTCTCCATCCTTGCTCATGAAGACGCTCTTCTTCTGCAATCGGTAGGTCGGGAAACTGTCGAATGAGTTCTGCCGCGAACAGTCCCCGCCCAACGGATTGCGATGTGTTGTTCAGGAGCCACACGTCAACGTGTTCCACGCCGCAACTCGGCGAGTCCTTCTTGAAGATGTAACCGTTCAAGTTCTCCTTTCCAAGTGCCCTCACACGCTCTCGGGCGAAGTTCAGCATCCGTGCCGTGAGATCGACGCCTGTCTCGCTAGTCTGTAGACGAACCTGCGTCGATGAGCCGTGACCTTGGACGAGGCAAATCGGTTCTCTGGGAATACCAAGTCCAAGCTCAACCTCAGGGTAAACGGGGACCCATTCGACATATTGCCCCATGGTGTCCATTAGTATTTGATCGCGCTTATGTCCCCCGTCGTGTCGGACTTCTTCTCCGAGGAGACAGGTTGAGATCCCGATCCTTGGTTTCTGACGTTGGCCCACCGCGTGGGGGAGTTTATCAACACCATAGCGTTTTTGGATTCCCGTATATGATCTAACGTACGAGATCATCATAAATTTGAACGAAGGGAGACTCTCTTATCGAAGCCATCGTTCATCGATTGCTTTGCGCCTGCGTCAACGCAAGAGCCGACCATCACCCCAATCGGATACCGCTGAGCAGATTAACTGGTTGGAGAACTTTCCTTTCCTTGGCGTCCACTTTTGGTGCCTGCTCGTGTTGTGGACCGGAGTGAATTGGAACCCTACTCATGCATAGATTTGGTCTGACAAGTGGGTATCGTTTGAGACGTACGGGGTCCGGCCCAGGACATCTTCCAGGAAGGGGCCCGGTAGCGCCACCCGGCAAGGTTTCATGAAGATCGTTATTACTGGTTCGACCGGCATGGTCGGGTCGATGCTTGTGCCATTCCTTGAAGGTCACGACCACCAGGTAATCCGCTTACGGCGCGGAATATCCGACAAGGGAACGGCTGATGCAGTGTGGGATCCAGCAGATGGAGTTTTGCCGACGAGCGCCGTCCAGGGAGTGGACGGAGTCGTCCACTTGTCAGGCGCTGGAATTGCAGATCGACGATGGACCGGAGCTCGCAAGCGTGTTCTGCGCGACAGTCGGGTCAAGACAACCCGCTTGCTGTGTGAGACGCTTACCGGTCTAAGTCCACCACCGCGTGTGATCGTGGTCGCGTCAGCAGTTGGCTTCTACGGTAACCGCAGCGATGATGTGCTCGACGAATCAGATGGGCCAGGACACGGATTTTTGGCCGAGCTAGCACGTGACTGGGAGTTGGCTGCAGATCCGGCTCGAGAATGCGGCATCCGGGTGATTCATCTGCGAACTGGCATCGTGCTGAGTCCAACCGGTGGTGCGCTTGGTAAGATGCTTCCGGCCTTCAAGCTTGGATTGGGGGGTATGCTCGGGTCCGGTCGCCAGTACATGAGTTGGATCGCGCTCGATGATCTGCTGGGTGTTGTCTGGCAGTGCTTAGCGGATGAACGGCTGCAAGGGCCAGTGAACGCCGTGTCTCCAGGGCCCGTCACCAATCGGGAGTTCACGAAGATGCTCGGTCGTGTCCTACGCCGACCAACTGTTTTTCCGGTGCCTGCACCAGCGATCCGCCTACTGTTTGGTGAGATGGGGGATGAGGCGCTGCTGAGCAGTACTCGCGTCACACCGGTTAAGCTGGAGACCAGTGGTTTCATGTTTCGGTACCCTGAACTTGAAGGAGCCCTTCGGCACGTGCTCGGTCAAGAGCTTTCATAAAGGAGAGCCGCCTGGAGACCAGTAGGAGCGCTGAATTGAGGTCATCCATACAAGTTAGGCTGACGTTTCTTTTCCTGATTGCGACCGATCGCGTTATTCTATTTTTCCATGGCTAAGAAGAACGAGGCTCCACAGATCAGGAGGAAGCGGTCGAAACTACATGACTGGGGTGTCTTCGCGCTTGAGCCGATCAATAAGAACAAACGCATCATTGACTACGCAGGCCAGAAGATTCGGAACCGTAACAGCGGTACACGGGAGGTCCGATATCTCAACCGCGGGGAGATTTGGGTCTTTCGAGTGAATCGCCTGTACTCTCGAGACGCTGCTGTGGATGGCAATATGGCACGCTTCATTAATCACTCATGTAAGCCCAATTGCTACAGCAACATCATCGGCGACACTATCTGGATCATTGCAGGGCGCAATATCAAGAAGGGTGAGGAGTTAACCTATAACTACTACACGGAAGGCGATGGAGAAATCCCGTGCAAGTGCCGGCCGGGCTGCAAGAACATGCTTTAATACATTTTATTTACCTACATGGTTTTGCATCGTCTCCCCAATCGAGCAAAGCCGTGTTTCTCTCCAACCGGCTCGCGTATCACGGGTTCACACTGTATTGTCCTGATCTCAATAAACCTGAATTTTCAACGCTCACGACAACACGGATGATCAACCAGACACGGGAGATGATCCGGCGTCTCCCGCCAGCGCCGATCGTTTTGATCGGTTCGAGCCTTGGTGCGTTTGTTGCGTTGCATGTTGCCGGACAAGCTGAGCCAGGAACCGACTCACCAATCGAACGTCTCGTGTTGCTCGCTCCTGCATTCGATTTTGGTGCCAATCGAATGCGTGAGCTCGGAGACGACGGACTAATACGGTGGCGGGAGCGTGGCTGGCTGGAGATGGATCACCACGCATACGGTAAGCGGTGTAGGGTGCACTACGAGTTGTACTCGGACGCTCGACAGTACTCTTCCTTTGCAGTCACGGTTGACATCCCAACCCTCATCATTCAGGGACGATTGGACAAACTAGTTGAACCGGCGATGGTGGAGCGGTTCGCGGCCAGCCGGCCGCATGTCAAGTTAGTGATGTTGGACGATGGTCACCAGCTCAAGGCGAGTTTCGACCGGGTCTGGTCTGAGATAAAGGTATTTCTTGAGCTCGACAAAGCCTGACTTCAGGCTAGCGTTATAAATGTTGGTTTCTATCGTGATCCCCGTCTTAAGGGATACCCAGGAGCTCCTGGTGCAACTTGACCAGCTTGGGTGTCTGGCGAGTGCAACTGAATCAAGCGGTAGCTGCGAGTACGAGGTCATCGTCTCAAGCGGTGATCTGTCCAGTCCTGCCGTTGGTGACCCGTGTCGGCAATTTCCCCGCGTCCGCTGGATGGACAGTGAGCCGGGCCGAGCCCAGCAGATGAATGCCGGTGCCAGACTCGCGACCGGACGATGGCTCCTGTTCCTCCATGCTGACGTCCGACTCGAGCCAGGGTGGTTGGAGCAGATTCAGAAAGTCGACGGTGACCAAAATGTTGTGGGCGGTTGTTTCACGTTTAAGCTCGATTCGGCAACTCGCATAGCGCGGGTCATCGAAGCGGGAGTCCGGTGGCGAGTCCGATGGTTAGGGCTTGCCTATGGCGATCAGGGTCTGTTCGTGCGTCGGGCGGTCTTCAATAAGCTTAACGGCTATCGATCCTTGGCGATTATGGAGGACCTGGACCTGGTAAGGCGGCTTCGTTGCCACGGGCGGGTCCGGTGCGCAACACTCCCGATTCACGTATCCCCCCGTCGTTGGGAGCGTGACGGATGGATCCGACGAAGCATTCTTAACGTACTGCTTGTAGTTTTGTACTACGTAGGAGTATCACCGAACCGCTTAGCGCGGTCGTATTACAAAAGCACGCGAGCAATACCGCAGCCAATATTGCCGGCGACGAAACCGGCATTTCTAGCGGACGGCAAAGCTGACTCGCCGCACGTCGCGGTGATTATTCCGGCGCTGAACGAAGAGGAAGCCATCACGGCTGTCCTAGCCGAGATCCCTGCCCTAGCGAGCTCGGTGACAGTGGTGGACAATGGCTCGAGCGATGCAACGGCCAAACGCGCACGGGCTGCTGGCGCAACCGTAGTGGCCGAATCACGGCACGGATATGGACGGGCCTGCTTGGTTGGATTGGCAGAAACGCCAGCGGCCGACGTCGTCGTGTTTCTCGATGCTGATCGGACTGACTACCCAGGAGAGATGAACAACCTGGTGAACCCTATCCTGGATAACCATACAGACTTCGTCTTGGGGTATCGAGAGGGGGTGGGACGTCCAGCAACCGCTCGGTGGGGCACGGCGCTTTGTGTTTGGCTGATCAATACGTTGTGGCGTGCTACCTACCGGGATCTCGGACCGTTTCGGGCAATCCGGCGGGATTCGCTCGATCGCCTACGGATGGCCAATCAGACGTGGGGGTGGACGATCGAGATGCAGATTAAAGCGGTCGAAGCTGGTTTGCGCATCCGCGAGATTCCGATCCGTCAACGTACGCGGATCGGCCAATCGAAGATCTCTGGCACGTTGCGGGGAACGGTCCGGTCGGGGACACGAATGCTACTCACTATCGGGTCGCTCTGGTGGACGCGACGCTCACGAATAAGTTGACGAACAGCTGCTTCAGTTGATGGCGAAATCCATTCTTGCGTGTGGGGTATTGATCCTAATGGCGTTGGTTGCTCTGGCTCGTCTGGATGCTCGGGCGGAGTCAGTATGGTTCTTTAGCCTTATAGGGCTGGCGTCAGGTGCGTACGTTATGGCGCTGTGGTGCGTTTCCCGTCGGTCCGGCGGCTCACGTCGAGAGTTAGCGATTTGCATGTTACTGGCCTTAGCCTGGCGGATCGCATTGATGGGTGGCGCTCCTCTTGTGTCGGATGACGTGTATCGGTACCTCTGGGATGGTCGCGTTCAGCGATTTGGTCTTAATCCCTACGAGACAGTGCCCTCCGATCCAGCACTGGCGCATCTTCATACCGCCGTGACGCAACGGATCGATCCGACGAACGCCGAGCTCCCGTCGATCTATCCCCCGGCCGCCCAAGTGTTCTTTCGAGCCGTGACAACCGTACACGAGTCGGTAATCGCGTTACTTCTTGCCATTGTCGTCTGTGACCTACTTATCGCATTAGTGGTGTGGCGCTGGCTCCTGGTAACAGGCCACGACCCATGGTGGGTTCTGGCGTATGCCTGGCACCCACTCGTCGCGCTGGAAGGGGCGGGAGGTGGACATATCGATCTATTGGGGACGCTCTTGGTGGTTACCTGCGTGTATGCGGTGACGTGTCGGCGGACTTTGATCGCCGCGGTCACGCTCGCAGTCGCCATCGTAGTGAAGTTTCTTCCCGTCGTACTCGTACCTTTGCTATGGCGCCGGGTCAGTATCCGTGACACGTTGCTAGCTGTTGGGGTTGTTGTGCTCTTGTACGTACCGTTCTTAACCGATGGACTCACTTTACCAGTCGGCTCGTTAGGCGTGTACACCGAGAAGTGGCGTTTCAACGGTCCCTTGTTCGAATGGTTGGAACCGTGGTTAGGGATTCCAGGTGTTCTAGCCCTTGCCGTTGTTGCTGGTCTAAGCGTGGCCGGTGTCGCCCGTCAGCGTCTTTCGGTAGATGCGAGTTCGGCCTGGGCGTGGCCCATGGCGACGACATTACTGCTGACTCCGGCGGTCTATCCGTGGTATCTGATCTGGCTGACACCGTTTCTCACGGCCAGCGGCACGCGGCCGCTACTCGTTTGGACTCTTGCCTCGATGTTGACCTATATCGTGTGGGCCTTTGAGTTCAGCGGTGTTGGCTGGGTGCTGCCGGGTTGGGTCGAGTCCATCGAATACGGTGCCGTAGCCGCAACCGGTTTGTTGCTGTTGTATATGAGATCATCGGTGAGGCAAGATACGCCTCAAGATTCAGCAGGCAGTAGGTTTGCATGAAGACTATTCTTAACAACTCGACGTTACTGCACGCGGGAGAATTCTCGTTGATGCAGGTGCCTGGCGGTGTAGTCGCACTTGATCCGACCAATCCGAACTGGCTCGCGACGGACGCCCGCGGAGCCGGGCTGCTCGCCAAGTTCGACGGGCGAACGCCACTCGTCGAAATCGTAAAGGACTACGCCAGGCAGACGGGACTTGATCCGACACGCGCGTGGCTCCAAGTTGAGACCTTCGCGCGCGATGCCCTGCGGCAGGGCTTCTTGTCGACCGACCGTCTGGTTGCAGCACCGTATCTCGGGCGCCAAGCTTATTTGAAGATCGAGCAGCTGTACGAGTTTTGGGTTCACGTTAACGACTTCTGTAATCTTGCGTGCGAACACTGTCTCGTTTCGTCTGGTCCGACTCGTGATCAGGGATTGGACACGGTGCGGGTTACCGACACAATCGACCAGGCGGTCGCGCTCGGCGCAGAACGAATTTTCTTTACTGGTGGAGAACCGTTAGCTCGCCCAGACATTCTCACATTGTGCACGCATGTCGTTGAGCATTGCTGTCGAGAGTTGGTGATTCTTACCAACGGCACGCTGTTCAATGGCGAGCGTCTTGGGCGACTTGCCGAGCTCGCTGCGCCACTGACAACGCCTCGTTCTCGGAGTCCAGTTCCAGGGCTTCGAGTTCAGGTCAGTCTCGATGGGCCATGCTCGCAGGTCAACGATCCGATCCGTGGTGCCGGAAGTTTTAAGCGGATCGTAACTGGGGTGAAAGCGGCGATTGAGGCAGGATTACAGCTAACGCTAACCACTACCATCCTGCGTCAAAACTTGACGAAACTGGATGCGATTATCCGACTTGCTGGCGAGTTGGGCGTTCGAACCGTCCACCTGCTTTGGCCCCATCGGCGCGGGCGTGTGCTGACCGGACCGTTTGCGGACCTGCCGCCGGCTGAAGAGATCCTAGAGTCAGTGCGCCGGGCCAGACGCGTGGCGAGTGAACTCAACATCTCAATCGACAACATAGAGGAGTTTCGCCTGCGTCTCGATGGTACGCCTGGAGTCAAGAATGATCTCGCTGGTGCCGGATGGAACAGCCTCTGTCTTTACACGGACGGGGCGATCTATCCGTCGGCATCAATGGCAGGCATCCCAGAGCTTCGATGCGGTGATCTCAGCGAGCAGGGGCTCGAGGAAATTTGGAAGGCCAGTATAGTTTGCAATGAGCTTCGGGAGGCGACCGTCGAGAAGAAACCAATCTGTCGTCCCTGTTCCTTAAAATTTCTCTGCGGCGGCGGCGATGTCGAGCACGGCTACTGGGCGTCGAGTGGGAATGGCAACGGGCGCTCTGGACGCTTTCTCGCGCACGATCCCTATTGCGAGCTGTACAAAGGCCTGGCCGATGATGCTTGGGCGGAACTGACCGAAGAAGGGCTGGCGACTGTGCAGCCACGGTCGGGGTTCGACCGCCCGGTTGTGTTTCGGGGAATGGGCGAGCATGCGCTGCATGACAACCAGGCGATCGTGCGGACGACACACTCGGCATGTGTGCTGTCGGAAGAAGTATTGGAGAAGTCTCGGTTGACCGTTCGAGAGTTTTACGGGGACGCAGCTGAGCAGCCGAAGGCAGAGCTTTGTTGCCCTGTTCAGCCATCGGCGGAGGATCTCACGCACATTCCTGTTGAGATCGTTGAGCGGTTTTACGGTTGCGGGAGCCCGGTAACGGCTGCCGCCCTCGGAGACGGTGAGACAATGGTCGATCTTGGCTCTGGGGCTGGTATCGATTGCTTCATCGCGGCTAAGAAAGTTGGCCCCGGGGGGCGAGTCTATGGTATCGACATGACCGACCAGATGCTGACGGTCGCCGAGGACGGTCGGTCAAAAGTAGTCGACGCGCTCGGCTATGATGTGGTCGAGTTTCGAAAAGGTTACCTGGAACAGATTCCGCTGGATGACGCGACAGCTGATGTCGTGACTTCTAACTGCGTCATAAACCTTTCACATGACAAGCAGCGTGTGCTCCGAGAAATCTGGCGCGTGCTTAACGACCACGGGCGAACTGTTATTGCCGATATCGTGGCGGATCGCGAAGTGCCGCCACGAATGCGGGTCGACGGTCAGCTATGGAGCGAGTGCATCAGCGGAGCGTTAACCGAAGAGGCGTTTCTCGCTGCGTTCGAGCGAGCAGGTTTCTACGGCATTTCGATCCTTAAAAAATCATTTTGGCGAGAGGTGGACGGTTGCAAGTTCTATTCGGTTACCGTGCGGGGTTACAAGTTTGAGAAAAGGGCCGGCTGTCAATACGTCGGGCAATACGCCCTGTATCTAGGGCCCCAGAAGGCGGTGATCGATGAGGAAGGACATCTCTTCCCGAGAGGGACCGCGGTCGAGGTTTGTAGCGACACTGCCTCCAAGCTCATGAACCCGCCTTACGCCGGCTCGTTTGTGGTCGTCAATGAACCCACCGGTGCGCGTGAGGTCACTGCCGAGGATGATTGCGGCTGTGGGACTGACTGCTGCTAGTGACCACTAGTCTCGTGCCGCTATGTCGTTCAGCGACCAGTCGTACTTGAGGAAACGGATCCGTGCACTACCGGACTGCGCTAACCTCGACGCATTGGGCGGTCCGTACTTGGCGATGACGCTGAGGATGGCATCGTTCTTTACGGAGCCGGTCGCTGCCACTAGATGTGAGAATTGGTTGATGAAATCCTCTCCGTACCAGTTGAAAAGGCTCGAAACCCGAAGGGTTGAACCGTCAACCTGAAGACCGAGCTCGCTGGCCAGGTAATCTCGCGCGGCTAGAATAAGCTGTCTATCCAGGTGTTCTGCGGTATAGGGGTCGCGCCGGATCGGCGGACAACTGACGGACGCACAGTTGACGGCGAAGTGGATGCGTGGCTCGTCGTAGTTCGCACGTAAAGTTTTGTGCTCGATCTCGTCCAAGGTCATCTCGGCTCCAGCCGCACGCCACCGGCGCTTCGTCCAGGCTCCATCTATCTGTTTAATGCTGTTGCGCGGGGTCAGACTTAACCAGCTAAGCAGGCTGCCTTTGATCGGATAGTGTTCCACGATGACTTGGAGCGTGAATGCGTTGTAAGCGTTAATCCAGTAGGCGATCTGTTGCGCTGGTGACCAGTCATCGAACTGGACAGCGGTTACCTTACCCACGTCGTCGACAACCTTGTCGAGCTGTGCACGGCTTTGCTGAAGCTTGGCGTAGTCGACTCGCGCGCCGACGATGTGGGTGCGCAGGAGGTCGGCGTACACCAAGTAGGCATGGTCGAAACCGTCAGTTTCCTGTTGAGTAGGGTCGTTCCATCTGGCGGATATACCGCACCCGAGGATGATCACGACAAGCGTCACGCTCCCTAGCCGCGATCGGATCAGTTTCTTGTGCTCCACCTTGTCCTTTAGAGTGGCATCTCAGCGAGTCTGATTCAAGGTCGCGTTTACAGTTCGCAGCAAGCATCTCGCAATATTCGACCGGCGTTGGACTCGTATCACTAGGGCTAAGTGCTCTCAGTATGTTTTCTCGTCGTTTCTTGTAATGATCGGATGCTACTTCGATTTAGCGAGCTCTTCGTGCGGTTCGGAACTCTTGTCTTGAGCTGCTAGAAGACTTCACGTTCCAACTGGATGTTCTTATTGGTCAGCGTAAACTGAAGTTCAGGTTTACCTGTTCCAGCCAGGAGTCCGGTCACGTACTCTCCTACTGCCGGTCCGTGCTTGAAGCCGTGTCCAGATCCACCGCCGACAAGCCACACATTTTTATAGTTTGGATGCCGGTCGATGAGAAAATCGCCGTTCCAAGTGTTGGAGTATTGGCAGACACGAGCATCAAGCAGCTGGGCGTTCTTCAGCGCAGGGAGGCGCTTTGTGGCCAGTTGCCGTGTGGAAACCAGCGTTTCTGGAGAAGGTAGCCGTTCCCCGGTGTCTGGGTCGGTTAATGGCCCGTGCCGGTCTAGACCGATCTTGACTCCTCTGGCGTTGAGGTCAGGAAGTCCGTAAATGCCATCGTGAAAATCGATCCACGCTGGCATTGCCGGAGGCGCGAACTGACAGTCGCCTGGCTCGGCGCGAAAAAAGAAGACCTCCTGACGTGTTGTGTGAATGTATGTGGTGAGAAGTTTCGGAAACAGCTTGGGGAGCCAGGCGCCACATGCGAACACAAATGTTTCTGCGGTCAGTTGAGTGCCTGAATCCGTTGAGAGGACAGTCAAACGGGGTCCCGGGCTGTTGGGAGGCGTCACAGTTGCCGACGTGTACTTCACCCCACAGCGGGTTGCCTCGGTGACAAGCGCTTGAACGGCGTGCCGCGCTAGGATGACACCGCTTTCTGGCTCGAGTACCCCACGCGTTATGGAGCCTAGATGGAACTGGGAAAAACGCGTCGCGAGATCGTCACGGGAAAGCAATTCCACACGCACGCCCAACCGCTGTAACGTCAGCGTGGTCGCATCTGTTAGTGGATCGTTTTGACGACCGAGCCAGAGCACACCGCTCTTGACGAATAACGATCGCTGCGTCTCTTGAAACAATTCCTGCCACTGATAAAGAGATCGGAGTGCCCAGTGGGAGTAAAGATCCTTTCCGCCGTAGCCGATCCGAATGACCCGCGATTCACCGCCAGAGCTGGCCCGTAAATTTCCAGGTGCGTATGAGTCCACTAAAGTAACCGACCTTCCGCTGCGACGGAGCTGATAGGCAGTCCATGCACCGAAGACACCGGCGCCAACAACAACGACATCTGGCGAGTCGCCCATAAGACGGAGTGATAATAGCTGCATGCACGAGGATATGGGAGCTAGGAGTTGGCAGCTAGAAATTGAAAGTGCTGATAGATGAAATTGAGCTTCATCTGGATGTGTAGCACTTCAAGAGGTTTCTGTTATTCGCCGAGGAGCGAGGCTTTATGCACTGCCACTCGAAGCTGGAGCATAGACACGCTAGGTTCTAAATACTGACGGTTCGAGTCTGGCTAATGATGTGGCCCGAGATGCTTTGTCTCAGACGACACGGAAACGCCATAACCCACAAATACCTAGAACAGTCAGAATCGGCCTCAAAGGCCAACCCGGTCTGATCTCAAATGTAGTAATTGGGTGGAGAGACATGGATATTCGAGTAATTCTATCAATTAGGGATGCCTGTTTAGACCCCCCATTGCCCACTCACCCCCCCTGAATTACCCATCGACGGGAAGTTCTTCACAGATGGGAGAAATCCTGTCTATCCTATTGTCCGATAATTGAGTTAAGTGTTGTCGATGGTGTTGTCGCGCCTGGGCGGCGGCACTGTCTTGAACGGGAGAGTATATGCATAAGCCGGTGAAGTACCTCGAGAAGGGGTTGACATACGTTGCCAGCGGCGCCTGGTTCTTCTACGACAACTTCAACCAGTTCAACGAGAAGCCATCGTTCACTCCGTCATGGTCCGATAAGCCTTTGTTGAAGTCGCACGAGAAGGTGAAGCCACCACTAGGTTGGCCAAGAAAAACGGATTCGCTTTGTCCGGTCTGTGTGCGGGAAGCGCGGCAGGAAATCCTCGACGGCAAGAAGGACTATAAGATCCTTCTAAATGAGAAGGTCGGCGAAATTCCGGCCGAGATCATCGAGCGCGACGGCAAGATCCTGATGGTCAAGGATTGCCAGTTACATGGACACTTCGAAGACGTGATGGCCATCGACACCGAGTTCTTCCGTCATCTCGAAGAGACGTTTCCCGGTAGTGATATGCGCGCGCACAACGACGAAAAGCTTCACAATCACGGTAGTAGCACAATCAAGTACGGGCGTGGCTCCGTGTTGACGATCGACATGACGAACCGCTGCAACATGATGTGCGACCCGTGTTTCATGGACGCCAATCAAGTCGGGTTCGTCCATGAGCTTGATTGGGACGACATTAAGACACTGCTTGACAACGCGATCTCAATCAAACCGAGACGACAGATGTCGGTGCAGTTCTCGGGGGGCGAGCCGACGATCTCACCGCACTTCCTTGACGCGGTGCGCTACGCGCGACAGGTTGGCTACAACAGTGTTCAGGCGGCGACGAACGGCATCGAGTTCGCCAAGAGCTTCGACTTCGCGAAAGCTGCAGCTGAGGCGGGTCTCCGCTATGCCTATTTGCAGTTCGACGGCATCGGCAACGCGGCGAACTCGCACCGCCTCGTCGGCAACCTGTTCGATGTGAAGCTGCGGGCGATCGAGAACCTGCATAAGGCGGGCGTCGACGTCGTGCCGGTTATCACGATCCTGAACGGCATTAACAATGAGCAGGTTGGGAGGGTTGTGAAGTTCGCGCTTGACAACCCGAAGACCATTAGCTTCCTGTCGTTTCAACCGGTGTCGTTCACCGGCCGGGACGAGGAAATCACCGACGAGCGTCGGCACGCGCAGCGCTACACCCTCTCGCATCTGGCGCACGACGTGAAGAACCAGACCGGGATCGGCGATCCGGTTCGAGACTGGTTCCCGATCTCGTTTTTGGGTACGTTCACCGACTGGGCCGACCTGGTGCACGGGCCGGAAGAGAGCTGGGGGCAACTCAACTGCGGATGCCACCCAAACTGCGGCGTCGGAATGGCAATCATGATCGACAAAGAGAGCGGGGAAGCCGTGCCGTTTACCGCATTCGTCAAGGGCGAGCGGTTGGCGAAGGACATCGCCCGGGTTAACGACGCGGCCGGAGGCCGGTTTCGCTCCGTGCTTGGCATGGCGCTCGCGCTCATGCGGAACTATGATCCGTTCAAGGCCCCGACCCACTTCAAGCTAGTCGATCTCCTGAGGAAGTTTGACAAGACGTTCGGTGCGACCAGCAAGGACTACGGGAAGGTGTCTGGCGCTCGCACGCATGAGGACATCGCCAAGCGTCGGGCGGACCGTTGGAACTTCCTGTTCGTCGCTGGCATGTGGTTCCAGGATCTTTTTAACTATGATTTCCGCCGGACCGAGCGCTGCATTATTCCGTACGCAACGCAGGAGGGGGAGATCTCGTTCTGCGCCTACAATACCGGTATCGGCTGGCGAAATATCATCGAGAAGATGCACATGACCGCCACGCTCACGAAGTGGTACGAGGAGCATGGCCGACACGAGATCTTTGCCGGTGGCAAGAAGGTTGAGCTTAACTCCACCGACCATTCGTTGGTGCTCGATTCCGAAGCCGTGGCAGCCGGCATCCAGACCGATCTCGACAAGCTGGGAATCGCGAAGAACGCGCGGCAGGAAAAGCTGGCGGCCCGCTCCGCGGCCAAGGGCGTCAACGGCGATGGCGTGAATGGTAACGGCAACGGAGAGGACGCTAGGTACAATGCGCAAATGGCGCAGCTTTACCGGCAGCACGTGCTGAAGGAGGAAGCGCCGGCACTCGTTCAGATTCAGAAGGTTAAGGGGAAGTCTAACGAGTCGGTGAAGGTCAGTTAGCCAGACCCTAGTCGCCTTTTGTTAGCCGAATATTCGTGCGAACTTCGGCAGACCTTGCCGAAGCTTCTGCTGATGCAGGGGGATTAGGAACCAGGAAGTATTAAAGGCCGTGCGGTCCTGAGCGTTCGCGCGGCTTTTGTTCCGTACACTGGACCGATCCGGACAACGGGTAAATTCCAGACACCTGCGAGATCAGCCATCTGACGTCCCGTGTTCATCGACACCGATTGGTTTCGGCCCAAGTTCATGCGACGGAGACTTTGGTCGTGAAGAAGTTATCCACCCCGCGTATGCATTTCGAGGTGGGGTTCTTTCTGAAGAGTTTCAATCGGAATGAGTGCCTGCCGGTCAGTCGAGGTAAGTCTGAGTTCGGCACCACGGTCAGCGCGGGCACTCCACATAGGGACGATGAGGTCGCGCAAGGCTTCAGCCGACCAACCCCCGCGGAGAGGCTTCCGTAGGTCCGCACCTGAGCGTGCATACAAGCATAAATACCAGAGGCCGTCAGCAGTAAGGCGGCTGCGGTCACAGCTTCGGCAGAACGGCATCGTTGTCGATGAGATGATGCCGAAGGTAGTGCCATCGTCTAGTTTGAACCGGTCGGCAGGTGCCGATGTGTTGTCCTCGAGTGGAGCGGCCAGTCCACAATGCGCCTCCACCGTCTTCAGGATGTCGGCACGCGACACCACATCGGCCATCGACCACTGGGTGGCACCGCCGACGTCCATATATTCGATAAATCGAACTTCAGCTTCCAGTTGCTTCCCGTACTCCAGAAGATCGATGATTTCGTCATCGTTGACGCCACGAATTACAACGGTGTCAATCTTCAGGCTGTCGAACCGGTTTGCGGCGGCCGCGAGACCCGCTTGCACCGCATCCAGCGCATCGAACCGGGTCAACAGTCGAAACCGATCCACCCGCAGAGTGTCGAGACTCACAGTAATCCGATGGAGGCCGGCCGCTCGTAGAGCGGTCGCCTGGTCCGCTAATAGTATCCCGTTGGTGGTTAGTGCCAGGTCTTGAATCAGGGACTTTGCGGCAAGCAGGCGGATCAGGTCTGGCAGGTCCTTTCGCAGAAGCGGCTCACCGCCCGTGATCCGTATCTTGCTAAGCCCAACACTTGCGAATACATCGACCAGAAAGCTGATTTCCTCGAAGGACAGGATGTTCTCGCGTGGCAACCAGACGTATTCCTTCTCGGGCATGCAGTATTGGCAGCGGAGGTTACACCGGTCGGTAACCGAGAGCCGGAGGCTACGCAACGGACGGTGCAGGGAATCCAAGAGGTCCATTGGCATCATTATAGTCAGACATTCCAGGAGAATGACGAGGAGGGCTAGGTGCTGGAAGCGGTTCTCCTGGTATCTGAGTCAGTTCAGGCCCCACGAGTATAATCGTCAGAATACTGGTGTCTTGGGACAGGACACCAGCAGAGAGTGGGTCGCGTACATTGTGTGACGCGACGACGACAGCCGATACCGATGATTCCCTCGATTCGTGGAACCCGAGACATTCTGCCTGGTGAGGTCGAGCGCTGGCAACATCTAGAACGTGTGGCACGCAGCGTTTGTGAACGCTATGGTTATCGGGAGATCAGGACTCCAGTCGTCGAAAGGGAAGAGCTGTTTGCGAAAGGTACAGGCGAATCGACCGACATCGTACAGAAGGAGATGTACACCTTTGTCGACAAAGGAGGTGAGCACGTCACCCTTCGTCCAGAAGCAACCCCGAGTATGGTTCGCGCCTTCGTAGAGCACTCTCTGGAGCAGGCGTTACCGACGGTCAAGCTCTTCACCCTGGGTCCCATGTTTCGATACGAGCGACCGCAGAAGGGGCGGTATCGTCAGTTTCATCAACTCAATGTTGAAGCGTTTGGCATTATTGACTCGTCGCTGGATGCCGAGATCATCGAGACCGCCGCTACGCTCGTTGCAGAGTTAGGAATCGAGGACGTTGAGTTGCTGATTAACTCGGTCGGGTGCCCAGGGTGCCGGCCGGCTTTCGGGCAGGCGTTGCTCAAAGCGCTAGGTAATCAGGTGCCTAAGCTCTGTGCAGACTGCCAGCGGCGGGCTAAGATGAACCCGTTGAGAATCTTCGATTGCAAGGTTCCAGCGGATCAACTAATCATTGATGCGTTACCGCACAGTATCGACTATCTCTGCGAAGACTGCCGCGAGCACTTTGACAAAACGAAACGGGGTCTGGGTGTGTATGGGCTCGACTACCGCGTATCACATCGGTTGGTGCGAGGGCTCGATTACTACACGCGGACGACGTTTGAAGTCCTCGGCCATAGTCTCGGCGCACAGAACGCAGTGCTCGGTGGAGGCCGTTACGATGGGCTCGTTAAACGGCTCGGTGGGCCGGATCGCGCTGGGGTTGGTTTCGCAGCTGGTCTAGAACGGCTCGTTCTGGCCATGCCAGGTGACGCTGGAGCCATGACTGTTCCCGACGCATTTATTGTGACGATCGGCGAGGAAGCTCGGGAGTCGGCCCAGCTCCTTGCCCGGGATCTGCGGCACGCCGGTCTGACGATACTTATTGACTACGAAGGGCGGTCACCACGCTCGCAGATGAAACGTGCAGATCGGACAGGTGCCCGCTTTGTGTTGATCGTCGGCGGCAACGAGTTGGCTCAGGGTGAAGTTTCGATCAAGAACATGAAGACGGGTGAGCAGGATACAGTGGCTCGCGCGGACGTCGGCACGCGTCTTTTTTCTACGAAGCCAGTGCGGGAAACGCCGACGCTTGCAAATTGATGCCGGTGACTAACGAATCTCCAGAATTGACTCGAACTCATACATGTGGCGAGCTGCGTCCCAGCCACGTGGGGACGGACGTTACCCTGATGGGATGGGTGCACAAGGTCCGTGACCTCGGTGGCTTGTTGTTCGTCGATGTCAGAGATCGTTACGGCATCACGCAAGTGGTCACCCGAAGTGATGACGCGAAGATGTTGGCGACGATAAAGCGTTTGAGGCCGGAGTACGTGGTGGCAGTACGAGGTCCGGTGAAGCGACGCTCTAACGAGACACTCAATCCGAAGCTTAATACAGGAGAAGTTGAGGTCTCGGCGTGTGAGGTCCATGTCTTAAGCGAAGCCCGCACGCCACCGTTCCAGATTGACGAAGAGACGTCGGTGTCAGAGGAGATCCGATTACGGTATCGGTATCTCGATCTCCGTCGTCAACGAATGAAGCGGAACTTAGGTCTTCGTCATCGCGTGACGTTAGCCGTCCGAAAGCACATGGACAAGGCTTCCTTCTGGGAGATCGAAACGCCGCTATTAGCTAAGTCGACGCCAGAGGGTGCGCGCGACTATTTGGTGCCCAGTCGGTTGCACGCCGGCGAGTTTTACGCGTTGCCACAGTCACCACAAATCTTCAAGCAGATCTTAATGATCGCCGGTCTGGATCGATACTTCCAGATCGCCCGTTGCTTTCGAGATGAAGACCTACGCGCTGATAGGCAACCGGAATTCACACAGGTGGACGTCGAGATGTCGTTCGCGACGCCAGACTTGGTCTTCGGCGTCGTGGAAAGTCTCATGCGCGCAGTGTGCCGCGAAGTCGACCATGACATCTCCGGTCCCTTTCGCCGGATGTCTTACACAGAGGCGATAGGCAGCTACGGAACTGATAAACCAGATCTTCGGTGCGAGTTGGTGATCCACGATGTCTCGAGTGTTTTTGCGGAGGCGTCTTTCAAGGTATTTCGCAATGCAGTCGCGAGCGGAGGTTCGGTTCGGGCACTCGTCGTTCCTGATGGGGGACGCTGGGCGAGACACAAGATTGACCAACTGGTCGACGAGGCACTGCAGCTAGGGGCGAAAGGGTTGGTGTGGGTGCGACGCGTCCCGGACGGAGGGGTGCAGAGTTCGATTCTCAAAGCCGCTGGAGAGGAGACACTCAAGCGGACGCTCGAGGCCGTACCTGCTGGACCGGACGATCTGGTGCTGTTGTCGGCTGGTCCCGGTGCTGCAGCGTCCAGGCTGTTAGGACAGCTTAGATTGGCGATTGCCCGCCGTGAAAACTTGATTGACGAATCACGGTTTGAGTTCCTGTGGGTCGTTGGTTTTCCGTTGTTGGAATGGAGCGAGGATGAGCAACGCTATTTCTCCATGCATCATCCGTTTACCGCACCGCACGAGGCAGATCTAGCGAGACTAGAAGATGAACCAGCCAGTGTGCGCGCACGCGCCTACGACCTAGTGTTGAATGGTAGCGAAATCGGTGGGGGCAGCATAAGAATTCACCAGCAGGCGCTGCAAGAACGTATCTTCCGGCTACTTCAGATTAGTGAAGAGGAGGCGCGTGTGAGGTTTGGATTTTTTCTTAATGCACTCCAGTATGGCACACCGCCCCATGGCGGTATCGCGCTCGGGCTGGATCGGATCGTGGCATTACTGGCAGGGGAGTCGTCGATACGAGATGTGATCGCTTTTCCCAAGACAGCTGCCGCCGTCGATCTCATGGCGGGTGCTCCATCGGCCGTTGATCGGCGGCAACTTAAGGAACTTTACCTCGACCTTGACAGCCAGCGGTGACTTTCACCATGGACTGACAGGGCTTGACCGCTGGTCTGGTGCCATGTTAACAATCGGGTGTCTAACCCACGGAGATGCATAGATAGAAACTCCTTCCGTTGTTAAGATCTCCATTCCGGACGACGGAATTGAGACGCTCTTCGGCTCCTACGACGAGAACATCAAGAACTTTGAGAGTCTGTTTCACGTCCAGATCAGCACTGACGGACACGAGCTTATCGTCACAGGTACCGCTGACAACGTCGTTAAGGTTAAGCGGGTGGTCGACCAGTTGATCGGACTAATTCGCGACGGGTATAACTTTTCGAAGGGTGATGTGCAACACGCTACTCAGCTCGTTGCGCAAGATTCCGGGGTCGATCTCAGAGACTGTTTCCTTCGTACGCCGGTGTGCCCGTCCGGTAAGCGTCTGATTACACCGAAGAGCATCAACCAGCGCCGCTACCTCGATGCCATCGAACGACACGACATTGTCTTTGGTATTGGGCCGGCCGGAACAGGTAAGACCTACCTGGCCATGGCAAAGGCGGTCGCGTTTCTGACGTCTAAGCAAGTAAGCCGGATCATTCTCGCGTGTCCGGCGGTTGAGGCAGGGGAAAAGCTTGGGTTTTTATCTGGTGATCTCCAGGAAAAGGTGAATCCCTATCTGCGGCCGCTGTACGATGCGCTCTATGACATGCTCGACGCGGAAAGGGTTGGTCGTCTGCTCGACCGCGGGATGATCGAGATAGCGCCCATCGCATTTATGCGTGGACGAACGCTCAACGATGCGTTCGTCATACTCGACGAAGCACAGAATACGACGACGGAACAGATGAAGATGTTTCTGACCCGTCTCGGGTCTGGCTCGAAGGCGGTAATCACGGGCGATATCACACAGATCGATCTACCTGCTGGCCGAACTTCTGGGATGGTCGAGGCAATCAAGGTCGTTCGTTCCATTTCTGGTGTGGCACTCGTGCACTTTGATGAGTGCTACGTCGTTCGGCACCAGTTAGTCCAAGCTATTGTCAGGGCCTACGAATCGTACGCGAATGGCACCAGCGACACTCAGACCGACCGCGTGATCTCTAATGACAGTGGACGACCCTGATAGTTCGAGCGGCGAATTAGCCGCGGCGGGAAGGTTCTGCCAGAGGCGGCCGTGGTAAACGGTCGTTCTCAGCTCGCAGTCGTTGTAACTGACGGGCGGGGTCGGCGTCTGCGCACACAGGCTTTAGGCCGTTGGCTTGTTGGAGTTGCACCCGCTACAGCCCATGGTGAACTTAGTATAGCGCTGGTGGGCGATGGTAAGATGCGCTCGCTCAACAGGCGCTACCGTGGCCTGAGTTGCGTTACCGACGTGCTGTCGTTTCCGGCCTCTGTTACCTCCTGGTCCCCCTGCTTTACCAAGGCTTCAGTGAGATCGGCTGAAGTTAGCAGAGAAGCCAGCGAAAAGAGGAGACTAGTTCCAGGTTTCCACCTTCTGGGCGACATCGTTATTGCAATGGGCGTAGCGGCGCGCCAGGCTCGTGAGCAGGGCCACGGTTTTCAGACTGAGCTTCGCTGCCTTGCCCTGCACGGATTTCTTCATTTGCTGGGCTACGACCATAAGCAGGATGACGGGCGGATGGTTCGTCTGGAGCGGCGTTTGCTGCGAAAGGCTGGAATTCTAACAGAGGGGGGGGTGTCGATGTGATCCCACTGCCCCTGTGCCTACTTCGGTACGCGGCCATTTGCGTTGGCGTAATCAAGCCGGTGTTTATCTTGCTAATGCGACTTCGGTATCTGCGCGGGCCGTCAGTGGCAGAGGCCAGGACCTAGTTCGAGTGTCACCCACGCGTTCTGGTTTCGTTTCCCTCATTGGCCGACCGAACGCTGGCAAGTCTACGTTGTTGAACCAATTGGTCGGCGCGAAGCTTGCCATCGTTTCGAAGCAGCCACAGACAACTCGGAATCGGATCCTAGGTGTCAAGAACGTTGTCGGCATCACTAGCGGGCAGATCGTCTTCCTCGATACACCAGGTATCCACCGGCCACTGCATCGGATGAACGTGCGAATGGTCGATCTGGCGATCGAGACGATCGAGCAGGTTGATGTTGTCGTGATCGTTGTCGACGTGACAGCTAACGAGGGTGCGGGGGATCGGTATGTGCTTGGATTGCTCGAACAGGCGTCGTGCCCAGTTGTTCTTGCTTTAAACAAGATTGATCTCATTGCCAAGAATCGGCTCCTTCCAATCATCGACCGGTATCGCTCAGCGCGGAACTTTGCTGCTATCGTGCCAATCTCAGCGCTGACTGGTGACGGAACCGAGGCCTTGGAGGCAGAGATTCTCGTCCGCCTTCCTGTCGGAGAGCCACTCTACCCAGAGGACTACCTAACTGATCAACCGGAACGTGTCGTGGTCGCCGAGACCGTTCGTGAGAAGTTGCTACAGCACACACATGCTGAGCTTCCATTCTCAACGGCCGTCGTCGTCGATCAGTTCAAGGAACCAGAGGCCGGCACCAAGGAAATCATAAAGCTTTACTGTTCGATCATCGTTGATCGTGAGTCACAGAAGCCGATCGTCATCGGTCAGCGAGGTTCCCTCATTAAGCAAATCGGCACCGAGGCCCGTCAGGAGCTGGAGAGGTTCTTCGGTGCGAAGGTGTACCTGGATCTACACGTGCGGGTTAGAGTCGGCTGGCGTGAAAATGAGCGCATCCTTGACGAGCTCGGTGTTATGCGACAGCGCAAGTAGGTTGCGCCTGCTGCCGGTTTGTTCCGGTTGATAGGCAGGCTCGATAGCATGTGGCCCTGTGATAAACTGAATTGTTCTGGACTAGGAGACGTGGGACAACGATCAACCTTCGATCGTATAGAGACGAGGTCGAACGGCCTCGCGGGTCAAGAGTATGCCGCCCCACCGCAGAATCGACGTGGTGTTCGATTCGGTCAAGCGACTACAACGGATTGGTGCGACCGCAAACCTGCTGAATCTGCTCCAGAAACAGCACCCCACTGATATCGCTGAGGTTTTCAGCGAGCTTCCCAACAAGGAACGTCTCTCGGCGTTCAACTCTCTGCTTGGTCATAACACCCGGCTAGCCATGGAAGCGTTGAGCGAGCTTGACTTTGAGGTTGGTACCTCGATGCTCATCGAGTACCAGGTCGATGAATTGGCGCGCTTCTTTCATGAGCTTCCGTCGGACGACGCGGCCGCATGGATCGGACATCTCCCAGAAGAGCTTTCGGCCAAGGTTCTCGAGTTGATGCGGAGTAAGGACTCGAGTGAGGTCAAGAATTTACTCGAGTACGCTGACGAAACAGCCGGCCGAATCATGAACCCTGAGGTCTTCGCATTGTCCGAAGACCTAACTGCTGGTAAGGCAATCGAGGCGCTGCAGGGATCTCGGGAAGTAGAGATGGTTTTCTATCTCTATGTCGTTGACACGCGCCGTCACTTGGTCGGTGTCGTGTCGCTTCGGCGGTTGTTGCTGGTGCCCCAAGAGACGCCGCTTAAGCAAATTATGACGACTGAACTGATAAGTGCCATGGTCGACATGGACCAGGAAGAGGTGGCACGCCATGTGGCGGACTACAACGTCCTGGCGATTCCGGTGGTCGATCATGAGAACAAGCTGGTGGGGATCATCACGGTCGACGACGTGATCGACGTTATCAAAGATGAGGCGACCGAAGACCTCTATCGGTTGGCTGGTGTTGCTGGCGACGAACACGTGTTTACTTCACCCATGGAAGCCTGGCGAAAACGGCTACCGTGGCTCGCTGTGAACCTGGTAACCGCGACGCTTGCAGCTCTGGTAGTTCGGGAGTTTCAAGCGACAATTAATCAGGTTGTCGCGCTTGCGGCATTCATGACTGTCGTGGCCAGTATGGGGGGCAACGCAGCAACCCAGACGCTAACTGTGATCGTGCGTGGGATCGCTATTGGGGAGCTCACATGGAGCAACTCGCGTAAGGCACTCGGTAAGGAGGCACTGGTTGGCTTTGGCAACGGTGTGGCGCTCGGTGTCGTTGGTGCCGGTTTGGCCTGGTGGGTGGTGGGCAACCCGTATTTCGGCGGCATTCTGGGGCTGGCTATGGTGATCAATTTGCTAGTAGCATCTGTCGCTGCCACGCTGATTCCCATTGCCCTCAGAGCCCTTAGGGTCGATCCGGCACTGGCATCGTCGGTATTTATTACCACGCTCACCGACATGTTCGGCTTCTTCGCGTTTCTGGGTCTCGCAACCCTCTTTCTTCAATATTTATCGCCGGTTACATAGCTGACATCTGGAGCCGGTCGGTGAGGCCCTTGAACTACAATATGGGCCGGGTTCATCTCTGAAAATGCCGCTCTATACCTCAGACGCGCTGATTCTGCGCACTTACAAGCTTGGGGAAGCAGATCGGATTGTCGTCTTTTTAACCAGTGCTCGTGGCAAGCGTCGGGGTGTTGCAAAAGGTGCCCGCAGGACACGGTCACGATTTGCCGGCGGGTTGGAGCCATTAACACGGGTACAGCTCGAGTACTTCGAGCGGGAACACCACGATCTGGTAAGACTGAGCTACGCAGAGCCTATTTGCTCGCCACTGGCTAGCCAAGACGCTGACGCGCTAAGTCACGCCAGTTACTTTGCAGAGTTGATCGACGAGTGGGCTCCAGAGGGGGATCCGAACCAGCGACTGTTTCGGCTGGGTGTATCGGTAAGTGCAGTGCTGGCGACCAGCGTGCCGGTCGAACGGCTGGCGCGATATTTCGAGTATTGGTTACTGCGCCTACAGGGCGTCTATCCGTCGATTGTCGCATGTCATCACTGCGGTGCGGACCTGGAGAATCGTGGGGCGGTACTCACCCTGAGTCAAGGGGTATTCGTCTGTCGGGATTGCAGGCTGGGCAACGAAGGCGCCGTTTTGTCGTCTGAAGCACTCAGGTTTCTTGCTGAAGCTACAACGGTTCCGGCGGAACGCTTGAGTGAAGTGAGATTTACACTACGAGCGGCACGCGAGCTTGAGGCGGTTCATCGCGATTTGCTCAAGATGCATCTAGAGAAGGAACTGAAGTCTGCTCGTGTTGTGAGAGAGGTGAGCGCCGTCTACCAGACCTCGACCATCGGCGATTCATGAACTTCCAAGAGCTTATCCTGTCACTTTCGAAATTCTGGGTCTCGCGCGGGTGTCTACTGCAGCAGCCGTTTGATGTCGAAGTGGGAGCCGGGACGATGCACCCAGAGACCTTTCTCAGGGTTCTCGGTCCGAGGCACTGGAACGTTGCTTACGTGCAACCCTCCCGTCGGCCAGCCGACGGACGCTTCGGAGAGAACCCGAACCGTTTGTTCAAGCACCATCAGCTTCAGGTCATACTCAAGCCGTCGCCAGACGACGTACAGCGACTGTATCTCGACAGCCTCGAATGGTGTGGCATTGACCTCGCACGACACGACGTAAGGTTCGAGGAGGACAATTGGGAGTCGCCCACGCTTGGTGCCTGGGGGATCGGGTGGCAGGTCTTGCTGGATGGGTTAGAGATTACCCAGTTCACTTACTTCCAACAGGCCGGTGGGATCGCTCTCGCACCCATTCCGGTCGAGTTGACCTACGGTCTGGAGCGGATCGCGATGCATCTGCAGGGTGCGGAAAACGTTTACGACTTAGAGTGGGCGGCAGGGGTGACCTATGGCGAAGTGCGACACCGCGAAGAGATCGAGCAGTCCAAATACGTGTTTGGACAAGTCGAGATGCCAAAGGGGGAATTCGCTGCTGTGCATCGTGAGCTGTTCGACCGGTTTTATCGGTTCGGCGAGCAGTTGTTAGAGTCGGATCTAGTGCTGCCGGCTCTTGACTATTGTCTCAAATGTTCACATGTGTTCAACGTCCTCGACGCCAGTGGAAGTCTTGGCGTAACGGAGCGGACGGCCTACATCCTTAGTGTTCGACGTCTCGCGGTAGCAGTTGCCAAGGCTCACGTAGCTCACGAGGAGTTCTCTGATGGCTAAGGCTCTGCTCCTCGAGATTGGCTGTGAGGAGATTCCAGCGAGCTGGCTACCGTCGCTGACGCGGCAATTTGGAGACCGCCTGGTTGCCCATCTTGATGACGCACGCCTCGCATACGAGGGACCCCTGGAGACGTTCAGCACTCCGCGCCGAATCGGCGCTCACCTGCCGGAGGTTGCCGGGCGGCAGGCCGATCTTAAAGAAGTGGTGACTGGTCCGACGGTGAGCAGGGGGTTTGACTCCGAAGGGCAGCTGACGCCAGCCGCGCAGGGATTTGCGCGCAAGCAAGGTGTAAGAGTCGAACAGTTGGTACGGGTCGAGACAGCGAAAGGTGAGTACCTTGCCTACCATCGACAACAGCGTGGAGCGACGACCCGAAAAATCCTACCTGGTGTACTAGCAGCAACGCTGCGAGATCTGGTATTTCCGAAGCAAATGCACTGGGACGCGTGGCTCGACGATGGGCGGGGTGAGTTAGTGTTCGGTCGGCCGATTCGTTGGATTTTATTCCTGTATGGCGGTCAGGTCGTGCCGTTCACCGTGCTCCGAACCGAGTCTGCTCGAGCGCCAACGGTTCGCCCGGTAAAGTCTGGCGCGGTCACGTACGGGCACCGGTTCTTTGCTAAGAAGGGAAAGCCAGGCCGGCCAATCCGTGTCCGCCACTTCAAGGGCTATCAGGACGCGCTGGCGAACAACTTTGTTCTTATCGATCGAGAGATGCGTCGGGGGCAGCTAACGGCGAAACTTAAAACTTGTGCAGCAAAGGTCGCCGGAAGGGTCGCGCCGGTCAGCCAGCAGTCGACGCTTTTGGACGAAGTGCCGGACCTCGTCGAATATCCTTCTGTTGTGACCGGGTCGTTTCCGTCGGAGTTCCTTGCCTTGCCAGACGAGGTGTTGACGACGACGATGATTCACCATCAACACTATTTTCCAATTGTGAATCGGCAGGGACAATTGAAGGCAAACTTCTTGGCGGTGACCAATACGCCTCGGGATAATGTCACGCGGATCGCGCGTAATGCTGAGCGAGTACTGATCGCTCGGCTGCGAGACGCACAATTCTTCTGGGACGCTGATCGTGACGTTCGGCTTACGGAACTACTGGATCGTCTTGAAACGTTGCTTTTCCACAAGCAGCTTGGGAGCTATCGCGCCAAGGCTGAGCGCGTCGCCGAAGTTGCCGAGCGCATCGCCCGTGAGATTTTTGGGGCGTCAAGTGCGGCGTCACACGCGCGTCTCGCTGGGACGCTGTGTAAGGCAGACCTGGCTACGGGAATGGTGGGTGAGTTTCCCGAGCTGCAAGGGTTGATGGGCGGCATATGCGCCCGCGAGCAGGGAGAGCCGGAGGAGGTATGGAAGGCGATTTATTACCACTATCTCCCGGTTGGCGTCGAGGCAGACGCTCCACCGTCCAGGCAACAGCTTGGCGCCGCCGTGGTGACATGGGCTTCGGTCGTACTCGCCGACAAACTTGACACGCTGGTGGGACTTTTCCACGCGGGAGAGAAGCCGACCGGCTCCCGTGATCCTTTCGGTATGCGACGCCAGGCTCATGGCCTTCTTCGAGTGCTGGTCGATCTGCCGGAACTAACAGGACTGACGTGTCGTCCTGAGCTGGAAACGCTCGTAACCGTTTCAGAGGAAACATTCAATCGCAGTTTTGCCTCGGGCGAAAAAAGATTCGCTCAAGCGAAGGGACTAACGAGCTTCCTGGTTGACAGGTTGCATTTTCTACTGAAAGAGCGTGGGTTTGACCTAAGAAATATTCGTGCGGTAACCCATCGCATGGGTTGGGAGAACCTTCGGCCGCTGGATACCAGACGGAAGCTCGAAGTGCTTCCAGAGTTCACGGAGTCGTCTGATTTCAGGAAACTAGCGGTACTGTTTAAGCGCGTCAGAAACATTGCTAAGGAATCTGACGAGGCAGAATTTCATTTGGCTGAAGCAACAGGGACGCCATCTGATCAATTCTTAACAGAACCTGCAGAGCTGGCACTCTTGCAGGAACTTCAAGAACGCAAGCCGATAATCGAAGCTTCTATTGCAAGCGGGGATGACTATCGCTTGGCGTTTACTGAAGCTGCTAAGTTTGGACCGGCGGTTGATCGATTCTTCAGCGACGTATTTGTAATGGTGGATAATCCACTGGTGCGAGAAGCTCGTCTCCGTCTGATGAGGCGACTAGAGAGCCTGATTCTTCAGCTTGCCGATGTGTCGGAGGTCGTGCGGGAGACTAAGGGTTAGCGGTTAGGAGTTTTGGAGACGATGGTGAGAAAAAAGGTAAATAAGCGGAAGGCTTCCACTACCAGGACTCGTCCCAAGAAGCTGAGATCCAGAAAGAAGCACATCTATTTCTTCGGTGGTGGGAAGGCGGAAGGCGACCGAACGATGCGCGACCTCCTGGGGGGCAAGGGCGCGGGTCTCGCTGAGATGACCAACGCCGGATTGCCGGTGCCGCCAGGATTCACGATTACGACAGACGTTTGTGCGCTGTTTTACGCCGGTGGTCGTAAGGTGTCTAAAGCTGTCGACCGGGAGATGGAAACACATCTCCAGCGACTCGAACAGCAAGTGGGCTCTGTGCTCGGTTCTTCCGAAAAGCCACTGCTAGTGTCTGTCCGGTCTGGTTCGAAGTTTTCGATGCCAGGCATGATGGATACCATCCTCAATCTTGGGCTGAACGACAAAACGGTCGAAGGTCTCAAGGCGCGTACGACTAACGGCCGATTTGCGTTCGACAGCTACCGGCGCTTCATCCAGATGTTTGGCAATGTAGTCCTTGAGATTCCGAAAGACGACTTTGAGCGCGAGCTCGACCATGTCAAGGTTGCCTACGGCGTCAGGCTTGATACGGATCTCAACGAGACAATGCTCCGAGAAGTCGTTGTTCGCTATAAAGATGTCGTGCGGGATAAGAGTGGCCGGGTATTTCCGCAAGATCCGTTAACCCAGTTAAGGATGGCGTGCAACGCGGTCTTTCGTTCATGGAATACTCCCAGAGCTATTGAGTACCGGAGGATTTACGATATTTCAGACGCGATCGGCACCGCTGTGAACGTTCAGACCATGGTCTTTGGCAACAGCGGCGACCGGTCGGCCACGGGTGTCGGTTTCACTCGAAATCCGGCCACCGGCGTCAAGGAGTTCTATGGGGAATTCCTCGTCAACGCACAGGGTGAAGATGTCGTCGCCGGTATCCGAACTCCCCAGCCGATTCGTGAGCTGGAAAGGATCATGCCTCACGCCTACAAGCAGCTGCGACGGATTACGAACCGTTTGGAACGACACTACAAGGACATGCAGGATTTCGAGTTCACCATTCAGGATGACGAGCTCTACATGTTACAGACGCGAAGTGGTAAGCGGACCGGTTACGCGGCGGTAGTAATTGCAACCGACCTTGTGGCCGAGCGGCTTATCAAGCGAGCGGAAGCGGTACTGCTCGTCAATCCGGCCGCGTTGTATCAGTTACTAGCCCCAATTTTCGATCCGCAGGCATGGGAATCCCTGTCGGTCGTGACACGCGGCTTGCCAGCGTCGCCAGGTGCCGCGTCGGGCCAAGTAGTTTTCACGGCTGATGATGCCGTGACATGGACCGATGCCGGCAAGCCGGTCGTGTTGGCGCGGAAGGAGACGGTGCCGGATGACATCCACGGCATGCACGTGGCCAAGGGAGTCTTGACCGCGACCGGTGGTAGAACTTCTCATGCTGCTGTAGTTGGGCGACAGATGGGGAAGCCAGTCGTCGTCGGCGCTGGAGAGCTTGAGATCGACGAGGCGGCTCGCACCATTCGTGTCGGCGGACAGTTGGTGCGCGAGGGAGACTTCGTGTCGTTCGACGGATTAAGTGGCGAGGTAAAGCTTGGCCAGGTAGAGACTAAAGCAAGCGAGATCCTGCAGGTGCTCGACGGTAAACTCGACCCGAAGCGTTCAGACATCTACAAACGCTTCTCGAAGCTCCTGGGATGGGCCGACAAGTTCCGACGGCTCGGTATTCGGGCAAATGCAGACCTTCCGGATCAGGCCGCGGTAGCATATGCCTTCGGTGCTCGCGGGATCGGACTCTGTCGTACGGAACACATGTTCTTCGGTGATAACCGTCTGCCGATCATGCGGCGTGTAATCCTTGCAGAAAGCGAGTCTGATCGACGCCGTGCCCTCGCGGAATTACTCCCGTACCAGCGCCAGGACTTCTACGAGCTCTTTCAGGCGATGCACGGCCTGCCGGTCACAATTAGGCTGATCGATCCACCTCTCCACGAGTTCTTACCCAAGCGTGAAAAGCTAATGGTGGAGCTCGCCTGGCTCCAGGCGTCAAACGGTGATGCGGGCACGATTGCGGAAAAAAAAGAATTATTGAATCGAGTGGATCACCTTCATGAGTTCAATCCGATGATGGGACATCGCGGCGTACGGCTTGGCATCAGCTATCCGGAGATCACCGAGATGCAGACAAAAGCTATTATCGAGGCAGCTTGCCTGATGGTGAAGGAGGGGAAGCGAATCGTGCCAGAGATCATGATTCCACTGGTCGGGCACGTGAAGGAGCTCCGGGTTCAGAAGGACGTCGTCAACCGGGTCGCCACCGAAACGATGCTGGCCCAGGGTGTAAAGGTCAAGTATCTTGTTGGGACGATGCTCGAGGTGCCGCGCGGTGCGATTACCGCCGATGAAATTGCCGCGGAGGCTGAGTTTTTCTCGTTCGGGACCAACGATCTAACACAGATGACGTTTGGGTTCTCTCGGGACGATGCGGGTAAGTTCCTGCGTGTCTACCGAGACCAACGGATTCTTGACAAGGATCCCTTTGCGTCGATCGATGTCGATGGTGTCGGCGCGTTAATTCGGATGGCGGCCGAGAAGGGCCGTAGCACTAGGCCTGATCTCAAACTCGGGACCTGTGGGGAACATTCAGGCGATCCGGCGTCGATCGAATTTTTTGCCACGGTTCCACTCGATTACGTTAGCGCGTCGCCCTACAGTGTACCAACGGCGCGACTGGCGGCAGCGCATGCTGCTCTAAAGTCAAACGTCTGATTGCCCATGGGCAAAGTCCGTCGGCTTACAACCGAGTTGTCAAATCAGATTGCCGCGGGCGAGGTGGTTGAACGTCCAGCCTCGGCTGTCAAGGAACTCGTCGAAAATGCACTAGATGCCAGTGCTAGGCGGATCGTGGTCGCCATCGAGTTAGGTGGAAAGCGACTCATCCGTGTTGAGGACGACGGCGATGGCATGACGTCGGACGATGCTGCTCTCGCCTTGGAACGCCACGCGACTAGTAAGCTGGAGCGGCTCGAGGATCTCAGAGCGATCTCAACGCTTGGGTTTCGCGGTGAAGCTTTGCCAAGTATCGCATCGGTATCACATCTGACGATTCGAACAAGAGCCCGCGACTCATCCAGCGGCACGGAAATTCATGTGGACGGATGTGTCACTACCTTGATTAGAGAGGTCGGGATGCCGGAAGGCACGGTCGTTGAGGTGACCGACCTCTTTTACAACGTGCCTGCGAGACGCAAATTTCTGAAATCTGATGGCGCTGAATCGTCCCAGGTCTCGAGGGCGCTGACGCAGTTAGCTCTTGCGCATCCAGAGATTGGGTTCATTCTGACGAGCGGAAATCGTCGCTTGTTGCAGTGTCAGCCCGTGTCGGAACTTGCCAAGCGTTTCTTTCAACTATATGGCGAGCGGTCCGATCTGGTTCAGATTCGGAAAGACGCGGCCGGTATCCAGGTGCGCGGTTATGTAGCGGCACTCGTTGACCATGGGCCGGCAAGGGGTCCCCAGAACATCTTTGTGAACGGACGTGCGGTTAAAGATCGAACGATTGCACATGCTATTAACCAGGCGTACAGCCAAGCAACAATTAAGGTCCGCCGACCAGAGGCACATCTTTTCATTAAGGTGCCAGCCGATAGGGTTGACGTTAACGTTCACCCGATGAAGGCCGAAGTGCGATTTCTTGAGCAGTCCTTAATTCACGAGGTGCTGCGCCGCGCGTTGGGTGATGCCATCGGGACTGGACTTCCCCCCGCATTCGAATTGCCATCCGAAACATCTAAGGAACCGAAGCCGACGCCACAAGTGATTCCTGGCGTTGTAGCCGGGATCTCGGCCGCGAGCCGCTGGCAGCCAGCGACTGAGATCTTTAAACGTTCGCCACTTGGCAGGAATGTTCCAGCGTCACAGATTCATGAGGGAGCGACGGTGATCACCGACGGCCTCTCGGTCGACAACACTGAGCGGTTGCTCATTCCACTCGGCCAGTTTCGTGACACCTTTATCATCGCTGTTGATGACAACGGAGTCGTTATTGTTGACCAACATGTCGCTCACGAACGAGTGCTCTTCGAACAGGTCATGGCAGGATTGTCGAACGAACGACTGGAGAGCCAACGACTGCTCGAATCCATCCTAATCGAATTGCCACCAGCACAGTGCGACGCGATTGCCGCGCATGCCTCTGATCTGGATCGTCTAGGGTTCGATGTCGAAACGTTTGGGGGAAGCAGCGTACGTGTTGCAGCTGTTCCAGGATTGCTCGACCGAAAGGGGAGCGAGGGAGCGGTCCGCGCTTTGGCCGCAGATCTCGAGGGGCTGGATCACGGTAGTGACGTCGATGAGGCACTCAGACGAATCGCAGCAACGACCGCATGTCATGCGGCCGTTAAGGCAAATGATCATCTGACGTTCGAAAAGATGACCTACATATTAAACGCACTTCGACTTACCAGCTATTCCACAGTCTGTCCCCATGGACGACCGGTCGAGTTACGGTTGACTCGTCACGAGATTGAAAAACAATTCGATCGTATCTAGGACTGGTCTTTCCACCGGATGTAGTAGATCGCTTCGGTCAAATTCTACGACTTACCGATACGGTTTCTGAGAGTAAGCCACCCGGCAACGAACACGCCGATCCCGATGCCGAAGGTTCGTGGACTGGGTCCAAGGGGACCTGCTTGGACGATCGCCATCAGTAAGAACGACATACCGAGGAGCTGTAGGAAGCGTCCGATGTAATAGATAGCACCTGGCATGAGTTGATTCAGTGCGACGAGGAGACTTTAGTGCGCTTCGCGCGCCATTCGACGATGCGCTGACCAAGTTCCTTTTCCAGTCCACGGTCGGTCGGCTGATAGTAGCGTCGGCCAGACAGACTAGGCGGTAGGCACTCCATGTTGGTGACCGCGTCCGGCTGGTTGTGGGCGTAACGGTAGCCCTTGCCATAGTCAAGGTCTTTCATTAGGTGGGTTGGAGCGTTCCGCAGATGTAACGGTACCGGTTCGGCGATTGCCTCATGGGCATCAGCGACGGCCCGACCGTAGGCCCTGTAAACGGCGTTGCTCTTAGGCGCAATTGCCAGGTAAATGGCCACTTGGGCGAGTGCGGTGTTGCCCTCCGGCATCCCGATGAAATGAACTGCGTCCTTGGCCGCGACAGTCAGTGTGAGCGCGCGTGGGTCCGCGTTGCCGATATCCTCAGAGGCGAATCGGACGAGCCGCCTTGCGATGTAGAGTGGGTCTTCACCCGCTTCGAGCATACGGGCCAGCCAGTAAACCGATGCGTCAGGGTCGCTGTTTCGCATCGACTTGTGCAGCGCAGAGATTAGGTTGAAATGTTCTTCACCAGTCTTGTCGTACAGAAGGGTTCGCTTTTGAACCGCCTTCTTCAAGAGATCGAGGTCGATCTTTGAGGGTGTCTTGGTCTCATCCCTCGCCGCAATAGTGGCCGACAGCTCCAGGAGATTGAGTGCCACGCGTGCGTCGCCGTTTCCGTGCCGCGCTATGGCCCCGAGTGCGTCGTCAGTCACGGCGAGCTCTTGTGTTCCCAGACCACGGTCAGGATCGGTCAATGCCCGTCGAAGAATGCTGATGATCTCCTCACCGCTCAATGGGTGCAGGACGAAAACCTTCGAGCGGGACAGCAGGGCGGCATTGACTTCAAACGAAGGATTCTCTGTCGTCGCTCCAATGAGAACAATGTCACCCTTTTCGACGCGCGGCAAAAACGCGTCTTGTTGAGCCTTGTTGAATCGATGGATTTCGTCGACAAATAGAATAGTTCGCCGGCCTAGGTGATGACGCGCCTCCTGGGCTTCGGCCATGACTGCACGGATTTCCTTAATGCCAGACAGGACGGCGCTAAATGCGATGAAATGCGCCTGCGTAGAAGTTGCGATGAGATGTGCCAGTGTTGTCTTGCCGGTGCCTGGTGGGCCCCAGAGGATAATTGATTGCAGTGCGTCACGTTCGATCGCCTCACGCAACGGGTGTCCTGTGGCTAATATCTCGCGTTGACCGACGAACTCGTCAAACGTTCTGGGCCGCATACGGTCGGCTAGTGGTGCGGGGACTGTCTGGTGCTCAGATTCGTCAGGGTCGAACAGCTGACCTAATTTCATCGGCATACGTAGTTTTACTTGAACTGTCAGCGCTGAGACATTAGACGCTGGCGTCTAACCTCATACACAATCAAAGCGGTGGCGACCGCAGTGTTGAGTGAGTCTACTGATTGTTGCATCGGCACGGACACCGTTTCATGTGCAGCGTCGGTAATCTCGGCTTCTAGCCCTGCAGCCTCGCCGCCGATCAGCACGAGGATGGGCCGAGTAAGATCGATGTCATAAAGCGAACGCCCGCCACGGGGTATAGCTGCTAGCACGGCGATATCACGACCGCGTGCGGTGTCGATAATAAGGTTGGGCTTGTCTTCATCGATAACCGGAATGCGGAATGTGCTGCCCATCGCTCCCCGCAGTGCCTTCCAGCCGAATGGATCGGCGGAGGTGGTGGTGACCGCTACGCCGGTTGCACCTGCCGCGTCAGCAGTGCGGATAATGGCGCCGACGTTCCCTGGATCCTGGACGCCAACGACAGTCACGATGCAAGGAACGCGGCAGAATACGCTGGTCAGATTGGCTGGGCAGTGACGCCCAATTGCCACAACACCGGACGGTGTACGTAATGGGCTTGCGGCTGCCATGACTGAATCTGACGCAGCAACCACTTCCGTCTCGGCCACGGACAGCGCCGTTGCCAGGTGTCTGAGCGCCGGATCGCTTCTCCTGAGACCAGACGCAGCGAACATGGCCGTTTCGATCAGCATGCCAGCCGAACACGCGTCTTCGATCAAGCGTGCTCCTTCAAGTAGCACATGACGGCGTGACATACGGCGCTCGCGTGCGGCTAGTCGAAAGCGTGCGACGAGTGAGTTTTGGCGGCTTGTAATCGTTTTCACGCGGAACGCGTGAGCATATCAGATGTGCTAGCCTAGTGTGGTTTGTCGTTAGGATGAAGTCTAAATTTCTGAAACGTTTCGAGGATGAGATCCAAGAACTCGAGCGTGAGCTGAAGCACGATCTTCCGCAGGAGATCAAGATTGCGCGTGAGCACGGGGATCTCAGAGAGAACGCTGAGTATCAGGCGGCGAAGGAACGTCAGCGGTTTGTCGAGGCTCGAATCAGCATACTTATGAAACGGGCATCAGAGATTGCGCTGACGAATTTTGATAAGCTACCGCGTGATCGTGTCGCATTCGGGTCGACTGTGCATCTCCGTCAAACTGAAGGACATACGGTGGTCTACCAGCTGGTAATGGCCGAGGACGCGGACCCGTCGCGTGGCTGGATATCGACGGCATCACCAATTGGTCGAGCCATTGTCAGTAAGAAAGTTGGCGACGAAGTGACTGTGCCGACGCCAGGTGGTGTTCGCGAGTTCGAGGTCGTCAAGTTGATCACGATTCACGATACATAGCAGTCCACGAGCTGCCGAGTACAGGTCCATCACGTCCGTTCCTGCATCCTCCCCGCCGCGGTATTCCCCCCATCTGAGGACGGCTCTCATCTTAACCGGTACTGGTACGGCCGGCGCTTATCATGCCGGAGTGCTTCATGCCCTGCATGAGGCTGGAGTCAAGATAGACATCGTGGCTGGCCGTGGTATCGGTGGGATTGGAGCGGTCTTAGCCGCGGTAGATGGCGGTGCCCATTTGTGGGAGTCTACCGGGATGTGGCGCTCGAACGGTGCTACCCGACTCTATCAGTGGCGCACAACACTCCGTGCGGCCATCTGGACTCTGGGGGCATCCCTAGCGGCATTAATGCTGCCACTGGTGGTTCTGGTCGGTGCGGTTGTCGCTTATCCGGTCGCGTTCGTGTTGAGAGTGATCGGGTTTGAGACCGGCGATACCGTGGCGGCTGGCTATGGACGATTAGTAGACTTCGTCTTTCAGCCGACCGTGCTTCCGGTATTACTACCGCGTGGCATAGTGATTATCCTATTGGCCTTGCTGGTTATTTTGTTTACGGGCACGATGTGGGGATTCTTCCAAGCACGCGCGCGCCGGCGAGCGAGGGGGGCCTTCTGGTGGAGTTTTCTTGGTGTGCCGTTGAACGTCACACGCGTGCGTGAATGGTTCAAAGGTGGTCTTTGGCAGATGATGCGCGGGGCGGCAAGGGTCGCAAGGCCCAAGGATGACGATCTCAGCGAACGATACGCAGAGTTATTGGCCGATAATATCGGACAACCCGGCTTTCGCGAGTTGATCCTCGTCGCCCACGACGTGGACGCTCGACGTGATCTGGTGTTCGCGCTATTGGCGGAGCCTAATCGGCAGACGTTCTTCCTCCGGCGCGTTGGGTCGGAAGGGAGCAGTCGCCATCTGGAGACGATGGATCTTGCCGGCACCGAACGGCAGTACGCTATTGATGCCATGGCGGCCGCGTTATCCATCCCGGTGGTGACTGAGCCGCACCTGGTTTCCTTTGCACCAGACAGCCCGTGGCGCGGTGAAACTCACCGGCTTTGCGATCGTCCAGATGCGACCGCCCGCCTTTTTGAGGAAGTCGCGACCGCGGGTGTAGAACAAATAGTATTGGTATCGGCTCTTCCTGAGCCGGTTGGGCCCCATAGATTGAGCGCCGGCCGGCGCGACGCTTTGGGCCGTGCCGGGGAGAATGTTACTGCAATTGAAACGGCGGCACTCCGCGATGCCGTTCGCTCGAACGACGCACTATTCCAGGCGATTTTTCACATCCGACCCACGCACAATCCTCTAGGCCCTTTCGATTTCGGCGGATGTTACGACGAACGATCGGACCGCCGGCAGTCGCTCGCGGAGTTGGTCGATCGGGGTTATGAGGATGGGTTTCGGCAGTTTGTCGATGGAGTGGTGGGCGCCAGTGGTGAGCTGTCCTAGTTGTTCCCTGCCGAGCCTACTCTATTTAAGGCTGATCTTGCGACCGAATGACGAACGACTCGTGGTCGGTCCAGACCCGCGTCTTGAGACGAGGCGCACGCTCTTTTCTTCTGCATCGCGCCGTTTGTTGGAACTAGACGGTTCACGCAGAAACTGAGCGGCTAAATCACTGAGTAGTCTGGCGACGCGTTCATCCTCGACCTTGCCGAACTTCTTGTGGAAGGCAGCCACTGGGACGACTGCTTTGGCCATGGCACGGTGTCCGCCGGCACTCCCAATGTCGCCAAACACCTGCTTGACGAACTCAGCCGCATTGCGTAAGTACCCGAGGTTACGTACCGAGATGATCAGGTAGTCGTTCACGCGTCCAGAGACGATCGCCCACTTGACATCCTCTAGTTGCAGTAGGAAGTCGGCGACATACGAGATTAGATCCTCCCTGGGCGACGTGCCGACATGAGTGATAAATACCTGGTTATTGAGGTTTCCGGCCTGGACGGCACGCGCTACGAACTCAAGCCGCTCAAGAGTGATCTCCACTCCTTCCATCTTGCGCACCAACGCGGCGTCAGCCAGTGGATAGAGGAAGGTGAACGCCTCGAGATCATTCCGATTCGTTTGACGCGACAAGAAGAGCGTATCTGACTTGATCGCGTACAGCATCGCTGTTGCCGTACGCTCGGAGATGTTGACGTTCACTGCACGGAGGTGTTCGGTAAGAATTGTGGAGGTGGAGCCGTAGTCGTCCCGAATGTCTTTAAAGGCCGTTGAATACCAGGTCTGTTCAGGATGGTGATCCACGACGAGGTCGACATGATTCAATAGGCTGCCAAAATAATGGGGTTGGACGTCGACAGTAGCGATACGGTCGAAGCTATTCAATGATTCTGCCGTAACAGATTCGACTCCGATATCTAGCAGATTCACCATGCGCAGGTTCTCCGGACGGGTGACACCCTGGAATGCGCCGATGATAGCCGTAGTTCTGGTCCGATGTAGAAGGTTACGCAACGCGAGGCCGCTTGCCATCGCATCTGGGTCAGGGTCATTGTGAAGCAAGATGAGGATTCGGTCCGCGTCTGCTAGATGCCTCTGATACTGCTGGACCAGAGCCCGCGTCAGAGATCGTCCAAGCGCAGTAAGCAGCGCACCTTGCAACAGATCGCCAAGGTTGAGTACCGTGAAATCTGGAAACTCGCTCTGCCAGTCTTCTGTTCCTTTTGATGTGCCACGTTCGCCGATCGCTAGTACATACACGAGGGTAGCGCCGGCGTCACTGACAGCACGAAGGATCTGCCTCAAACTCCGCTTGCCATTATCCTCGATGATGAGACAAGTAGCCGGCGTGACGTCAGCATTGAGGTAACAATCCACACGGCGTGGATTGGCGATGCTGGCTTCGACTCCGATGTCATGGAGACGGCGTGCAAGGGGTCGACTCTCAACAATGAACTCTAAGTCGAGATTCGGAGCAAGCGCACGATGTAGTGCCTTGACAACGAACTCATCCTGACAGACCGCCACACACTTCATAAGATGCATCGATTATACGATGTCGGTGGACTAAGCCCTCGTCAGCGAACGACTTTAGGTTCCTTGATTTTCCTGCCAAGCCGGCTCAGGGACGAGCAACTGGGGCTTGCGCCGGTAAGTGAATGAAGTATCATCTGAATCCGATGAGATCGTCATGGTCTTGGTTCAGGGAGACCTTTCTAGTGGTCTGGGCTTGGCACACTATTCCCACGCTCCTGCTTGCCTCAAGTATCGTTTCGGTTCAATTCCCGATGTTCACCAGTGGCGTGGAGCTGGTGCATCTTGGAGTATCGGTTATAGATCGCAACGGTAAACCGGTAACAGATCTCACGGAAACTGATTTTGAACTCTTCGAAGACGGCCAGCGACAGGATATCCGCTATTTCTCACGTGGACTCGAGAGCGACACTGCAACGATGCCGATGCACCTAGGGTTGATGTTCGATACCAGCGGAAGTATGGAGAAGGACGGGGACTTCGCCAAGACGGCTGCGATCAAGTTTTTGAACACGCTCACATATGCTGAAGACATGACGTTGGTCGATTTCGACACCGAGGTGAGGGTCGGACGTTACAGCCAAGATGATTTCCCGCGCCTTGTTGAACGTATCCGAAATCGGCAGGCAAGGGGGTGGACATCACTCTACGACGCGCTTGGGGTTTATCTAGGCGGAGCTTTTACGCAGGATGGACGCAAGGTTTTGCTCCTGTACTCGGACGGGGACGATACAGGCAGTCGCATGAGGTTCGGCGACATGATAGACCTGATCCGGGCATCTGATGTGACTGTCTACGCGATCGGATTTCAGAAGAACTTGCGGAGCTCTGTCCGCCAGGTGAAGCGGATGCGGCTCGAGCAGCTGGCCTGGATTACCGGTGGACGCTGCTATTTCCCGACCGATCTCGATCAGCTCGACGGTATCTATGAGCAGATTACCGATGAACTAAACGCGCGGTACTCACTCGGGTTCGTTTCCACGAACGAGCGAGCGGATGGTATGTGGCGGGAGCTCGAGATCAAGCTTGTGTCCTCTCGTCATGAGTTGAGGCATGTGAGGGTTCGCAACCGCGAGGGGTACTACGCCCCATATCGAGACCCTGACGACAACGACGTCAATCGGTAAGGCTCGCTTCGGCGGCGTTTCATTCCTGCCGATTGTGTCACTGGCTATATGCGGCTGTGGTACGATCTCAGGTTCGCCGCATGCTCGCTGAGCCAGCCATGCCATCGACCTACGACCAATTCACACTCGTTACCGATTTCGAGATCAGAGGCGATCAGGAACGAGCGATCGACGAGCTGACCGATGGACTCCAGCGGGGAGACGCTCACCAGGTGCTCCTTGGTGTCACCGGTTCAGGCAAGACCTTCACTATGGCCCAGGTGATCGCCAGGGTGAACCGGCCAACGCTGGTGATGGTGCACAACAAAACTCTGGCGGCGCAGTTGTATCAAGAGTTTCGCCGGTTTTTTCCTGACAACGCGGTCGAGTACTTTGTCAGCTACTACGACTACTATCAGCCAGAGGCGTATGTTCCTGCCACCGATTCGTACATCGAAAAGGAAGCAACTATCAACGATGAGATCGATCGCATGCGGTTATCCGCAACTCGGTCGCTCTTCGAGCGACGAGATGTAATCATCGTGGCGAGCGTGTCCTGTATCTATGGTCTTGGCTCGCCGGAGGCATATTACGGCATGCTCCTGCCACTGGAGCGAGGGCAGCGTGTGGAACGTGACTGGATCCTCCGGAAGCTAGTGGAGATTCAGTACGAGCGCAATGATCACGAGTTTACCCGGGGTGTTTTCCGTGTCCGTGGTGACATCATCGAGGTTTATCCTGCATACGAGGAACAGGCTCTGCGGATTGAGCTATTCGGTGATGAAGTCGACGAACTTGTCAGTTTCGATCCTGTCACCGGGCGCTCTGTGAAGCGGCATAACAAGGTTGCTGTCTACCCGAAATCGCACTTTGTGACACCCCGAGAGCGGACGCTTCGTGCAGTCGAGAGCATCAAGGCGGAGCTGGGCGAGCGAAGGGTCCATCTCGAGGCGAATGGGCAGCTACTCGAAGCCCAGCGGCTACACGACCGTACGATGTTCGACCTTGAGATGATTCGTGAGATCGGGTACTGCCACGGGATTGAGAACTACTCTCGCCATTTCGCCGGCCGTGGCGAGGGTGAGCCGCCGCCAACGCTGCTCGACTATTTTCCAGAGGATGGTCTAACGGTTGTGGATGAGAGCCATCAGACGGTACCACAGATCCGCGGGATGTACCAGGGCGACCGGTCCAGGAAGCAGGTGTTAGTCGAGTATGGTTTTCGCCTCCCCTCAGCACTGGACAATCGGCCCCTCAACTTCGCTGAGTGGAAGAACCTCGTGGGACAGGTTGTCTTCGTCTCTGCTACACCGGGTCCGTACGAGCTAACCACAGCCGGTGGGGTCGTTGTGGAGCAAATTATTCGACCAACCGGTCTGGTTGATCCCGCGGTGGCAGTGCGACCTGTAAAGGGTCAGATCGACGATCTCCTTCATGAAATTCGTGCACGGGCCGAGCGACGAGAACGGGTACTGGTTACCACGCTCACGAAGCGGATGGCTGAGGACCTGACCCAGTTCTATCAGGAGTTAGGAGTGCGTGTGCGCTATCTGCACTCGGACATCGACACCTTGAAACGGGTCGAGATTCTCCGTGATCTCAGGCGGGGGACGTTTGATGTGCTGGTCGGGATCAACCTCCTCCGGGAAGGACTAGATCTGCCAGAGGTATCACTCGTAGCCATTCTTGATGCTGACAAAGAAGGCTTCTTGCGCTCAGCGGGTTCGCTTATTCAGACCTCTGGCCGCGCCGCTCGCCACGTGAACGGGCGGGTCATCATGTACGCCGACGTCGAGACCGCCTCGATGAAAGCTGCGCTCGCTGAGATGGAGCGACGCCGCCGTCTGCAGGAGGCCTATAATGAGGCGCACGGCATCACACCAGCCTCCATTGTCAAAGGCATCGATGACGTGCTGACGAGTGTCTACGAGCGCGATTATGTAACCGTCCCCATGGTGAAGGAGGAACGAGAGGCATTTCGCACGCACGCGGAGCTGAAAGCGCACGTATCGACATTGGAGAAGGACATGCGGGCGGCAGCCGCCAACCTGGAGTTCGAACAAGCTGCCACGCTGCGCGACCGTGTGCGTGAGCTGCTCAATGGGGAATTGGGGGTCGCTAGTCGTTGAGGTGTGAGAAGATGTGGTAGTGCTCAAGAGTACCGGATTGGGGAGGAGATTGTCATGTCGAGAGATCACGACGGACACGCGGGCGTTGTCTTGACAGCGTTCATCCTGGGTGGTATTACCGGCGCTGCGGTGGCGCTGCTGTCGACGCCAGCGAGTGGTAGCGACGCACGCCGATATCTGGGTGAGAAAGTTCGGGAGAGTCGGGCGAAGGCGGAGGTAGCTGGACGAGAAGGCCGGGAGTTCGTCCAGCGTCAAAGCGAGCATCTCTCCGAGGCGATAGATCGTGGCCGCGAAGCTTACCAGCGTGCTCGTGAGGGACAGCCGGGCGAGGATGAAGTCTAATGGACGCGCCGACACTACTCCTTGGCGTCATCGCCGTTGCGACGGGTGTAATGGCAGGTGTGCAGATTGGTCTTATCGTCTACGGTGCCCGTCTCGCGCGACGCGTTGACCGACTCGTTGAAAAGGTCGAACGGGAGATTCAGCCAACGCTCACCAAGATCAATAGTATGAGCAGTGATACCGCCAGAGCGACGTCACTGGCGGTTGCTCAGATCGAGCGGGTTGACCAGCTCTTTGTGAAGATTACGGATCGCGTCGACAATATAATGGCCGTGGCACAGGAGGGGGTGGTGGAACCGGTTCGGCAGGGTGTCGCGCTACTTCAGGCGGTACGCGCCAGTCTCGCCGCACTGAGGGGCGCTAGTGAAAGCCCTTCAAAATCTGACCACTCCAGCGGACAAGCCGGTGAGGATGACGAAGCACTGTTCATCGGGTAGCGGGCTGCTAGCTCGCGATTCACAGTTTACGTCTCTTTGGGACGATGGTAAAAACAAGGCGCTTGCGAGACGGGTGGTTTCGCAGGACACTGATGTTGGTGGGAGGTAAACACCATGTGGAGAATTCAACTGCGTCCGTGGCTGGTCGCTAATCTGCTCGCGACTCTGTTCGTGGTGACGGCTGGGCCAGCTACAGCTCAAGAGTCAGGCGCACTTGCTACCCAGCTGGTCGAGGTGATGTCGAGCGGTCAACTCGATGCCGTTGCTGCAAAGGATTCTGAAGGGAGCGACCGATTTGTGGCTGCTCTTTCCTTTCCTGGGCAGCTTCTCGTTGTTTCTGCCCGCATGGAGGTGACGCTCTACGTGGAACAGAAGATAGCTAACCAGCAGTATAGGGATGTCTATATTGACCTAAATTCTGCGTCAATCGCCAGTACCAAAGTTCTGATAAGTGACTCGGGTGCTAACGGACTCACCGATGGACCCGAGGCCGTCGATTCCTACGATATTGGGTCCCGGGTGTTGCGCTTTGATGGCGATTGGGACGGACAGCAATTGTCGCAGGATGCGTACGTGAAGGCTTTTACTGACGCCGGTCAGCAGTACTCACGAATGCTAAAGGCGCTCATCGCGCAAGCGCAGTAGCCTTACTGTAGTTTGGCCGTGTTACTGGATGAAGTCGATTGCTCCGCTGTCTCGCGTTGCGGTACACTGCCGGAGCAGGAGTCGTTCGCGTGGGCGCTTGGCTCAGTGGTAGAGCATCGCCTTCACACGGCGGGGGTCGGTGGTTCGAATCCACCAGCGCCCACCATTCCTCACCCTCCGTCCAGCGCTTGGGGATGACCAAGTTTTCCCGAGCGTTGCCTTGTCTGATTCCGTGCACGATCGATAACACGCACTAGGATTACTCTAGCGTGGCGAGGTAGGGAAGTTCGCGGTGGCGTTCCGCGAGGTCGAGTCCGTAACCGACGACGAAAACATTCTCGATCGTGAAGCCAGTGAATTCGACAGGGACCTCACGCTGGCGTCGCGTGGGTTTGTCGAGCAGGCAAACGGTACGTAAACTCTTGGGGTCGAAGGCTAGCAGATACGCACGCAACGTATCGGGGGTGGCGCCGGTGTCGACGATGTCCTCGACGATGAGCACATGACGATCACGTACATTGTCTGGTTCTTGGATCAGCTTAACGGTGCCAGCTGATTCGACATCGCTCTCGTAACTCGACAGACGCACGAAGTCCAGTGTGATCGGCCGCGTGAGTGCCCGTGCGAGATCAGCCAAGAACATGAAAGAGCCCTTTAGCACTGCCACAAGGTGCACCGCTTCTCCAGCTGGAGTTGCCTGTTCGATTTCTGCCGCGAGGCGGGCGACGGTTGCACAGATTTCATTCTCTGAGAACAACGGGGTTGGCGTCATCCAGGGCTTACTCAACGTCACTCGACTCACCAGCGTCACCATCTAGCGTTTCGGAAGCCCTGCGCTTCGCCTGAGCCTTGGCACTAACAGGTCGAGCGAGCTTTGGCGTGGGTGTGAGCTCCTGCTTATCTAGGTGCTGCGTAAGAAAAGGTTTACTGGCCTCTCCGAAGTAGAGCGACATGTGTGGGAACGGGATCTCGATGCCTTGCGCGTCAAACGCTTTCTTGATACGTCGGCGGAGCTCGCGGCCGATCAGCCATTGCTTGAGGGGTCGTGTCTTAATCCTGATCTTTATCACAACGGCCGAATCCCCAAACTCGTTCACCCCGAGAATCTCAAGTTTATCCAGAATGTGCTGGGCATATTTTGGGTCCGCGCGTATATCGTCACCGACGTCTTGCAAGACGCCAGACACGTGATCTGTATCCTCCTTGTAGGCTATTCCCACGTCTACAACGGCGTACGAGTACTCCTTGGTTAGGTTCGACAGGGTTGAGATCGCTCCGTTGGGAATGATATGGACGGTGCCGGAGAGGTCGCGCAATACGATCGTTCGCAGCCGAATCGACTCGACCAGACCAGCCGTATCGTTGATTCGCACGACGTCTCTGACGCGGACCTGATCTTCAAGGATGAGAAAGAAACCGGAGATAACATCTCGGACTAGGTTCTGAGCACCGAATCCGACAGCGAGCCCACCGATGCCAGCCGCGGTCAGTAGGGGCGTAATGTTAACCCCGAGCTCTTGGAGAATCATTAGTGCGGCGGCACCGATTAACAAGACGTTAGTCGCGTTCTTAACCAATCCACCGATCGTGTGTAGTCGCTGAGTGAACTCGGCCTGGTGTGTGGTCTCTCGCGTGCCGCGGCGTACCACTTCTTCGAAATGCGTCACCGCGAGCGCTGCGACTCGTATGGTGAAGTAGGCCAGCACCGCGATTAGCATTACTCGCAGCCCGTGCTCGAATAGCCAGGTCGACAACCGTTCCAGATCGACGCCGTACGACAATTGCACGTCGAACATTTGGAGAATGGGCCGTGTGACCACAACGAAAGTCCCAATAAAAACGGAGCCCCGAACGAGCCGAATAGGGCGTCGCTGAATGGGATCGCCAAACGCAGCGGACAAATCCGACCCTCCGGTCGCGACTCGGAGTGCAAGGCGCACGACTCGCGTCGCGAGCTGGGCTACCACAAAGGCAATTACAACCGACAAACCGATTCCGGCCGCCGTGTCTTGCCAGTTGATCTCGTTCATCGGTGCTCCTTTCGGGGCGTGGGTCTAGTGGCCCATCCTTGCTGAATCAGTACTGTTTTGAAGTGGGGCATCCAGATTGATCTTGTTGCCATCGATTGCAGGTCCAAAATTTGATCCTTCGTTCAACCTTAATTAGTTTAGTACCGCCTTCCATTTAGCGTCATTGATTCAGGGAGGATAGAACACTGCTCTTTCTAGTGTGGTGAGATGTTGCTCGTCACATATCCCATGCTTGGCGTCCATTGTACCCGTGTCGTTGCGAAGGTTATTCCCGGTCGTCGGAAGTAGACAAGCACTTCGATGTAATCGTCTTGTAGAGGAGCAATAATTCTCTTGGCAATCGTTGGTGCCAAGTGTAGCTGCACGGTTTCGACCTCGACGATTAACACACCGTAAACAGAGAAGTACCGGACGCCGCGCCAGCCCGCCCCCCCCATCTGCGGCCGGCGCGGTCGTGCCCCTTCGGTTGGCGCTTCCACAGCGATTGGAAAAGGCAGCCAGGCGAAGGGGGGTGACACCTCAGGCCGTACGTTCCCATGGTTCAGTAACGCTCGAGGTGCGGCGGTGAACGCGACGAATGCTAGCGCACCGGCAACGATGGTGCCCTTCCCGAATCTCATCGGATGTCAGGGTATGGACGGTGCGTGGCAGGCCGCCGATGGATTTCAACGGTTTCGATTGAAGAGCTTGCTAGGCAGGCGCTGGTTAAGACCGCTGCACCACTTCGCGGTCTTGTCCGGATCGAACCGACAAGATTTTGTCGTCGTTCTCTTTCAACTCGAGGGTTCAGTGGCCCATGGCAATCACGGCCAGATCTCCGCTGGTGGTCTCGTGCGGCCATATTCCCATCCGATGCTCGACGGATGGTCGGTCTGCTGTCAAGCGGGCCAGGCAGATTTCACTCAATCAAAGAGTTTTGTGTGGATGTGTTAGATAGAGTATCCTGGCTTGGCAGGAGTCTAGAGTCTGCAACCAGAGCACGAACGGCGGTCCGTTCGTGCCGAAGCCTGGAGTGGAGGATTATGGGAGGATACTTTATCCTGACCGTAGTGTTTGCCCTGGCCGCTATTGGTACCGGCGGGTCAGAGGCACAAGAACTCGGCACTGGAGATCAGGCGCCGGCGTTCGAGTTGCCTGGGAGCGACGGCAAGATTCATCGGCTGTCTGACTACTCAGGTAAGACAGTCATTCTCGCCTGGTTCCCGAAGGCGTTCACTGGTGGTTGAACGGCCGAATGCAAGTCGCTGAGTGAGTCCAGCGACCAGTTGAGTCAGTTCGATATCGCCTACTTCATGGTGAGTGTCGATGATCCCCAAACGAACAAAGAATTCGCGGAATCTCTCGGTGCTGAGTTTCCAATCCTGAGCAATCCAGAAAAGGACGTCGCGCTGGCCTACGGCGTCGTCAATGAGGAACGTCAGCGGCCGTTCCGGTGGACTTACATCATCGGGCCTGATGGCAAGGTTCTTCGGGTCGACAAACAGGTTAGCGCCTCGACAGCTGGTCAAGATCTAGTGGCCCATCTAACAGAGTTAGGGGTGGCGAGACAGTAGGACAACACGTTTTGTGAAGATAGAAACCGACGGGGGACGTACAAGTTGCGTCGTCCGTCTGTTTGTGTGTACAGCCGGTTGAGAGTCGGCGGTCGCCAAGCGCCAGAGTCTATTCGGGCTTGGTGGGATGGTGGTCGTTCTCGTCCTGCACTTCATCCTTGAAGCCTCGGATGGCCTGACCCAGGCCTTTTCCCAATCCCGAGAGTCGCTTCGCTCCAAAAATAAGTAGCAGGATGAAGAAGATGATTACCAGCTCCGGCAAACCGAGTGGGCCGAGGAACGCCAAAACATCAAATTTCATTATGGGACCTTCCTATCTCACGTCAGGATATCACGCCCTCGAACTTGAGTATCAGCCGGAGCTGGGGCGACACCATAGGGGTGGCGAACCAATTGGTATCACGATTCGCCTAGAATTCTAACCCACTTGGGCACCGATCCGGGTAAGCAGCGAGCGCACGTCGTTCGTGTCTACTGCGGCGGCTCTATCTGAATGATGATCTGTTCGAGGGCACTCGCACGCCTGGGGAGTGCTGTATCCCCAGGCGGAAACCCGTTGGCCTGCAAGAGATAGCTGATTATGTCCAAGTACCTCCGCCGGCTCAGGCTGCCAGCCGCGCCTTCTGGCATCGTAGTACGGATCACCACGAACATGTCACCGACTGAGAGATCACTCCAACGGAAGGTGAAAGGGTCCCCGATCAGCGCCGTCGCGATCCCGTCACCGAGCAGATCCTCAAGGTGACACTGCGCGCAGTCCCGCACGTATGCCTTCTGACCCCGTGCGGCCTGTTCTTCGGTGTACACACCATCCCAGATTGACGTGCCAGACTGCAACGTCGCCGCCAGTACCGAGTTGTTCCCATCGTCGATGGCGACCACGGTGACAGTAAGTATCAGCCCAAGTGTTCCAATAATCAGATTACTTCCCTGAAAGTTCCGTCGTCCCGTCATCGATACCTCGTCTGCCGGTGAAGGATTATGAAAACCTTAACACTATACCATCAGCGCCAAACCGTCTCACATCAAGCTGCGTGAGATATGCCAGACCTCTGGTATCAAGAAACTTAAACACACAGTGTCCTACTGGAGCGAGTAGCCGTTCCGCTATTGCAACAGTAGGAGCAACAAGATCGCCGTGTTAATTCCGTGTGCCGCGAAACACAGCTTACAGGGAACTCTAATGACGAATAAGAGCGAGTGCGCCAGATAAACTCCAAGCGCTACCGAGACGACACTTGCTCCCAGGAAGAGCACCCAGATTAATTGGCGATCAAGGAACCCCACAGGCGCGCTGCCGAGGATGGCTGCATAGAACACTATGCCGAGCACCGAGTTTGGAAGTCCGAAAACACGAGCCTGAGGGGTGAAGACGATCGATGCGCAGGTTTGTTCCTCCATGCGGCAGAAAGCTGGAATCCACTTTTCGTCGGCCCGAATCCATCGGTACGCAACAGACGTGAAGTATGTTGCAATTACGAAACCGGATGCCGAGAGAAAGAGGAGAGGTGCCGTGGTCACAACGTGCTCCATCAGACGTTTCTCAAAAACATAAGTCAACCTCAAACTGCCAACGTCATTTCGCTCATCTTAGACAAGGAGCTAGCCATGCGGAAGAGGTAAATTCACTCGAGGCCGATCGTAACAGCTACTCCGGGCAGAGCCACCGCACGGTCGTGCCTGGCAAGGGATTAGCGGACAAACAGAGCTGTCAGCCGCCTACCAAAGATCGGGCAGCAGCCGTTCGCTTCCAGGAGCCAACTGCACGTCAAAGCTCTTGATCGTAATGTTGACGAAATTGTAGTAGCCGACCAGCCCGGCTAGATCCATCACTCCTTTTTCACCCAAGAGCTCTCTCGCTTGGGCGAATGTGGTCGCATTCACCTTTTTCTCGCTCATCACCTCGCGCACAAACTTGATGATCACCCGCTCAGTATCGCCGAGTCCAGGTACGTCACTAGCATTGGCGAGCGGAGACCGGCGTTTGAGGAGGTCAATAATCTGCGGTTCTAGAAGGGCGCGGCGCGCGGCCAGCTCGTGCAACGTCCATGCGTATTGACTTCGCATTTCCCGCGTCGTGGCAAGGATGGCCAGCTCTGTGAGCCGCGGGTCCTTCTCGGTGCCGTAACGCAGATAGCTGCTGGCCGGGAAGATGTGTTTAGCTATCGTCGGGCTGTACAGCAACATCGCGATTGGTCCTCTGAGCCCATCCGCATATCGGCTGTTCGGGTTAACGATCACGTCGAAGGCGTGCTTCCCTTCAGTGTCCATATTCTCACGATGAGGTAATGGGAGACGGGACCAGGATCCTTTCTCGACATCAAAAGGGATGTCTGCTTCGGTCACGACCGAAGCGTTATCGGTTGCCCTTTGCGCCATTCCGACTAATTCTGCCTGGTCCGTGTCATCCGTTCCGCAGGCCGCGAGTCCAATCCACAATGCTGCCACGAGAATGCGCCACTTCATGCCAACCTCCATTTAAACCTGGAGTCCCGAATCCTAGAACCATTCATTAAACGCTACAGCCTGTCAACGTCCAATCGTGAAATACGGCGCGGCATGTACAGAAGCGCCCGAGGTGACAGACGGCGACCTGTGTGGCCGTGAATCGCAGGGGTTCGACGGCAATCGAGACCGTTCCGATCCCGAGGGTCACATGTGGTTGATAGGAACCGTTGCTAGATCGGGTTCGGTAGCGAGTGACCCACTCGACGTCAGCGGGGCGAGGCTCTTCCTCGTCGGCGTAGAAAGCCTCCCCTGATCCTTTGGTGATTTCAAAGAATTCAAGCCGTTCCATCAGGCGGCGGTGCAGGTCCACAAGCGATTCGGACACCACCGTGAGGATTGATGCGGTCCGTCCAGTGGTGACGGTCGTTGTCGAGAGCTCGATTGGCGTGACTCCGAGCAACAACGAATTGATAGCCGCGGTCAGCTCATCGAACCGGTCCTTGTGGAGGAATTGCTGGACCAGCGTGATATGGGGTAGGTGGGTTGCGTCGAACCGGAAACCTGCGGGCGGGCCGTCGAGCGCCGCGTTAAGATTTTTGACGCGTGCATGGGCCGTAGCTGGCAGGAGGATGGCGATATCAATCGCCAGGAGGTCTCGACCAGGCATGGAAGCAGCGTACAAGATCTCCGGTGCGATGGTCCTTGTGCTTTCCTGAATCCTGGAACTGCGTCACCGATCTAAGAGGGATCCAGATGCCATTCCAGGAAGGTCCAGATTCGGTTCCACGAATCACGTTGCGCCTTACTATCAACCCGTACATAGCCGTTTTTATGGTCCACTCGGCGATTAAACCGATGTCCATCGCCGTGTTGGTCGACCGTTGGTGCACGATAGATGCGGGTTTCTGCTAGATCGGGCTTTGCGTACTCGAGTGCATGGATGAGCTGCTGTGCCTCCTCGAAGTTGACATCTTGGTCGTTGTCGGCGATATGCACAAGGAGGGGTGTTTGCAGCTTTTCGACGTGATACAACGGTGATCGCTCGACATAAACATCCCGTCGCTCGTGAACCGGGCCGTCTATCCGATCCTGCGTGACGAAGTTCAGGGCGTAGCTGGGACCTTTGTAAGCTAGACGAAACACGAGGTTGGTCACCGGCACTAGAGCTGCGGCTGCTCTGAACGCAGTCTGGTCTCGGAAAACCGAATGCAACGTGATGAAACCGCCGTGGCTCCAGCCAATGATGCCGAGCCGATCTGGGTCAACATATGGCAGGTTGGTCTTCATATAATCCACGGCCGTGAGACAGTCTGCTACTTCGTAACCACCGTAGTCGATCGCTTCGTGGTGGGCCTGGCCGTATCCGGTACTGCCCCGGTACTCTGGCGCTAAGACGACGTACCCGCGTTCGACCGCCTCTTTGATGAAAGGGAAGTAGGTAGGATCGAGGTCGCCGTGCACGCCCCCATGGATCCAGATTAGTGCAGCGTGCCCAGCGGCTCCCCGCAGCTTGAGTGGTTCGAATATGTAAAAAGGAATTTCGAGACCGTCGACCCGGCTCTCATAGGAGGACTTCTTCATCGTTAAGAGGCCCTCGCTGAGCTTCGCGAATGTGCGGTCACGTTCTGCTTTCCGTTGGCGGTCAAGCTCGTAGCGGTTGTGCAGGGCCTGTGTGCTTGCGAGTGCAATAATCGGTGGTGAAAAAACAGACAGTGACACCACCAGGTACGCCAGGCGAACCAGGAGTCCGTTCATCGCTTACTCCATTGCAGGCCAAGCTCTGTTATGGCTGCGAGTAGACGGTCGTTTTGGGCATCAGTTCCGATTGTGATGCGCAGTTTATCGCTGAGTGCAGGTTGTGCGAAGTAACGGACCAGAATGCCTTTAGTTTTTAGATCGCGGTAGAGTTGTGCCGCCGTGCCATCCGGTGGCTGAACAAGTAGGAAGTTGGCCTCGCTCGGCCATACACGGAACCTGTGCGAAGCGAGTCCCGCCGCGAGCCGTTTCCTGGACTGGCTGATCCGATTAATGGTTGCACGGGTATGGGCGGTGTCCCGAATCGCCACGGCGCCAACCCTGGCCGCCACGGCGTCGACGTTGTAGCTGTCCTTGACCTTTGCCAGTCCGTCGAGTAGTGCGGGCCGAGCGACGCCAAAACCCAGGCGCAAGCCAGCCAGTGAATGACTCTTCGAGAGGGTGCGGAGAACGATCACGTTATCGAACCGCCGTGTGAGCTCGAGGGCGTTGTCAGTCGCAAATTCAACATATGCTTCGTCGATGGCCAACACCCCTGAGAGTCGTTCGGCTAACACCGCCAGAGTATCGTTTGGTGCACGGGTTCCCGACGGGCTATTAGGGTTAGCCACCAGTGTGAGTGGGGCATTGGCGTCAGCGAGTGCCTCGACGGGTAGCGTGTAAGCGTCATCGAAAGGAAGTTCAATGATGGTGGCGTTCTGGATTTGTGCGAGTGTTCGGTAGAGTGCGTAAGTCGGCACGGGATACGCGACGGCACGGTTGCTGTCGGCGACCGCCCGGAGCAGCATCGTCAACAAGTCGTCGCTACCGTTACCTACGAGGATCCAGGACGGATCGACATTCAGCACCTCGGCCGCGGCTTGCCGAAAGTCGTCAGCCAACGGTTGAGGATAAAGTCGCAACCGGTCGGCGTCCATGGTCCTGAGCGCCTCGACCGCTGCGGCACTGGGCGCATACGGGTTCTCGTTTGTGTTCAACTTGACCACGTCGATACCCGCGTACGGCTGTTCGCCAGGCTCGTAGACATCAAGGTCGTCAATTACCGGTCGGAAATAGGACATAAACAAAGTTACCATTGTAAACGGTATACTCCGAGTGCAAAGGAATGAAATCGATGAACTTCTGCCAGCCCGCTCCTCTACCTGTGGTCATCGTTGTCGCATTTATTGTTGGGCTAACGGCTAGTTTATCTGGTGTCGCCCAGGCCCAGCCTGATCAGAGCCAAATCTTCGTGCAAGTTCTAGATCAAGATGGTGAGCCAGTAACCGACATGACAGCCGAAGAGTTTATTGTCGAAGAGGACAGGTTAAGAACGAAGGTCGTTAGCGCCCAGTTCGGCACACAGCCGATGAAGGTCGCGATACTATTGGACATCGGTGACGCTGTTGGCGTAGACATCTTTGCACTGCGTGAAGGACTGGCAGTGTTTTTCGATACATTACCCTCGCAGCACGAGATCGGCCTATTGACGGTTACTGGACAGGTTCGTTTGCGTGTTGATTTTACGACTGATCGCACCGAGCTCAAGAAGGACTCTGAGACCATCTTTGTTCGCCGGAACGCCGGTAATGTCTTTATGGACGGGTTGCGCGAAACCTTGCGTCGTCGCTTCGATAAGGAGGACTTCTGGCCCGTCTTCGTGGTCATCGTTGCCGATAGAGAGGATGTGAGCCGGAACATGACACGGGCTCAATATGGTCAATTTCACCAAAGCCTGATCGACCAGGCCGTAAGCGTGCACGCTGTGATCGTATCGGGGCGTATTGCGAGCGTGAGCCCAGTACTTGCTTCCATTACGCAGAACACTGGCGGCCTGTTCACGGCCCTAGCATCTATTACGGGTCTGCCAGAAACGCTGACAGAGTACGCCACTAAGATGGGCGAGCACTACGATCTGATGTCCGATCGGTATCGGGTGGTCTTCGAGCGGCAGAGTGATAACCCGAGGGCTTCGCTCAGAGTTAGCGTGAATCGCCCTGATGTTTCCGTCCGCATCTTTATCGGGCGACGCTTAGAGCAATAGGCGGGCGGAGCGATAACGCTCCTGTACAACGTGCTGAGACGGCTGTTAGTGGTGGCACCGCCGGTCGTGTTATTGCTCGGGTTGGTACTCTTAGCTGAGCCGCCTGCTTCCAGTCCTGCCAATAGACTTCTGACTTTTCGCGTATTAACGAGCGACAATGTGGTAACTGTATGGCGTAAACCGGCTGGTCTACTGATGCCTCAGCGGGTGGGTAGCCCAACGACAGTTGGCAATGAATCTGACGAATACAGCGGGGAGGATGAGGCTCCTGCTTGTAGCCCTGGGGCCGAAACTGATCCCTGCGACGCCGCGCAGTCTTAGTAATGTGCTGATGTTGACTGGCTTACGATCTTACTGGCTGTTGAGATGCATCCATCTGAGAAACTGAATGTCGTCCTTGGGGCCGGGCCGGTAGCTCGCGTGCTTGTCGAGCGACTTGTCGAACAGGGCCGCCAAGTCCGAATTGTCACCCGCCGCGTCCAGGTGCGCGCACTGGATGTGGTCGAGGTGGTGGCAGCCGACGTCTCCCTCCCCGATGATGCGAAGCGAGTCTGTGAGGGGGCCGGTGTTGTCTACGGCTGTGTTGACCTTGACGATGGAAACTGGGCCGGGTTGTGGCCGCCAATGATGGCGGGTATGCTCGCTGGAGCCGAGGCCGCTCGCGCCCGCTTCGTTTTTATGGACAACCTCTATATGTATGGTCCGAGTGATGTAGTCCTGACCGAGGATCTGCCACTGACTGACTACGGTGTTAGGCCGGCGACCAGGGCTCGGCTCACCCGAATGTGGCAGGAAGCTCACGTGGCGGGTCGTGTCCAGGCCGCCGCTGTGCGAGCCAGTGATTTCTACGGGCCAGGCGTCACGCTGTCAGCGCTCGGTGATTTCACGTTCGGCCGCGTTTCGAGCGGAAAGGCGGCTCAGTGTCTGGGCGACGTCGATCAGGTCCACGCTTTTACCTACGTGCCGGACATCGCCCGTGCCCTGGTGTCGATCGGTGAGGCCGACGACGACGCGATGGGACAAGCTTGGCATGTGCCTAACGCTCCTGAGTTAACCATGCGCGAGGTGCTACAGATGTTCGCCAAAGCCGTTGGCAAGAAGCTCAAGATCTCCGTCATGCCGTCGGTCATGCTTTCCGTCGTCGGTCTGTTTAGCTCGAATGTCCGTGAGCTGAAGGAGATGATGTACGAGTGGGATCGGCCGTTTCGTGTCGACCACACGAAGTTCGCAAGCGGTTTTTGGCTAACCCGACGTCTTTTGACGAGGGGATCACAGCGACTGCAAAGTGGTACCAAGATATTCGCTAGTAGATGGCCTTGCCTGAGGAATGGGTGTCGATGATCCGGCCTGGCGTCTTTACTGCGAGTTCTGTGCGAGCCATGCTGCACTTAGGGCTTGGCGGTTGACGGCTGTTCCACGCAGGTAGACTGAGGCAATGCGCCGCGTGTTGGTGATGTCGTCCAATGGATTCGCCTCAAGCACGACGAAGTCTGCACTCTTACCAGCTTCGACTGTGCCAACGTTGGGGAGTCCCAAGAGGTCGGCTGAATTACGGGTCGCGGCTACGATGACCTCAGCCGGTGTCATGCCTGCTGCCACCATGTCCTCCATCTCGATGTGTTGGCTCCATCCCGCGCCACCATCGGTTCCGAAGGCTATCCGTACGCCCTCCGAATGGAGTCGTGCCAGATTTCGAGCCTGAATACCGAACAGTTCTTGTGCGTCTGGCTGATCTGTATACGTATCCTCAAGATCTTGCAACTCTTTGTCTGGGATCGTTTGGCTTAACCAGCTGAGATCTTGTACTACTCCTCGATTCGGAAGGTTCGGAACAAGGACGACGTTAGGACGCTCTTTGAACAGCCCAATGACTTTGTCGTCGATGTCCCTGTCTCGTATACCATGAGCGAACGCGTCGACTCCGGCACGTAAGAGTCCCTTTGCATCCTCAAGCGTAAAGACATGGGCTGTGACGCGGAGTCCGTGCTGGTGGGCTTCATCGATGATCGCGGCATACAGTTCGGGAGCGAGCTTTTCGTATTGACCATTTCGGTCGTCGACCCAGATCTTAACCAGGTCTACGTTGAGAGAGGCGAGCTCCTGCACGGCCGTTCGGGCTTCGTCTTCACTAGAGATCCAGTACGGGATGTCTGAGCGTCCAGGCTCTCGTCTCGTAATTCCACGCCCAGCGGTGCGATATCGCGCCGCGTCTGGGATTATCTCTTCTCTCACCTGGAATGGCAGGTCACCAGAGTCCTGGCCCAGACTCATCGCCACGCCGACGGCATAGTACGCCTTCCGCTGCAAGTCCTCAACGAGCGCCTCCCGTGTTCGCCCGAGGTGAGTGTGTGTGTCGATGAGCGCGGGGATGACTGTACGACCGGTCAGGTCAATCCGAACAGCACCGGTGGGAACTTCCACGTCACTGGTTCTCCCGACCTGGAGAAATCTGGTATCTTCGACGAGGAATGTGCTGTTTTCGATCGGGACGCTATCATCGCCTACGATGAGACGTGCCCCTTCGAATGCCGTGACGACGGTTGGAACGGGGGTCTTGTCTGTTACTGGTGTCGAACATGCCGCTATTAGGAAACAGCCGACCGACAGCAGACCGGTAACAAAGACGACTGAATTCGATTCCGCCGTGACTCGGCGCATTGAATCCTCCAAGACGTAACTGGACAAAATACTCTGGCATGAACTACACAGGAGAGCAACCATCTGCTGCTGGGCGCTGCTGGCCCCCGTATAATGACTAACAATAAAGCGGGTGGACCGGAGTGCTGTCTTTTCAGGCCTGCCTATCGCCGGTGGCGCTTAAGCCATGCACCGCGTCGGTTCTGCAAGAAGCCTTAGCAGTTGTAAGAGTTCTATATGAGCGGCGAAGTGGAGCACTGTAACGAGGAACGAGAGGCGGCCGACCGCCGATATAACGACGCGCTGACGCGATTGGACCGGGCATTGCCTCGGGTGTCAGAATCACCGACGATTTCATCAGAGGTTTCGACCGACCTCGATACTCACGGGATTCGCGATCAACAACTTGCGCAGCCTCCAGATCTTGTTCGGCAGTCTGGTTGGCGTGGTCGTCTAGCGCGTTTTGTCTGGAATCTCGTTCAGCCGGGCTTTGCGCGTCAACAGGCACTTAATGAACAGATCGCTAAGGATCTCGAACGGACAGCGAAGGCGTTAGGACGGCTTGCGGAGGGTCGCATCGTCGAGCGAGAAGGCCTGCAAGCTCTGGTGGAGTTCGATTGGATCTTGATTGAGTATCTCAAGAAGATTACGCCATCTATCGACACGAAGATCCGATCAGTCGAAGCGGCACTCGACGAAATAAGGATGGCGGCCATCTCCGCACGGCGTGCTGCAAATGCGGCGCGGCACGACGTGGAACGGCACGCGCTAAGTGGTTCAGTGCAGGAAACTCATGGAACCGAGACGGGGCTTCATCGAGAAACGTTGCCGTCTAATCTGCCTTCGCCAGGACAATGCGGTGCTCTTGGCGCCGGCTACATTGGGTTCGAGGATCTGTTTCGTGGTAGTCCAGAGAACATTCGTGCGCGACAAGCGGACTATGCCGATCGGTTAGCCGGCAGGTTAGACGTGCTCGATATCGGCTGCGGGCGCGGTGAGCTTTTGGACCTGCTCCGCGATCGCGGCGTGACGGCAACCGGCATTGACGTCAATGCCGAAATGGTTAACGTTTGCGTGGCGCGTGGTCTTTGCGCGTACCACACGGACGCGTTCTCCTATCTCGTTAGCAGGCCAGACAACAGCCTTGATGGGATAACAGCACTGCAGGTCGTCGAACACCTCGAGCCGGATCACCTAGTGAAACTATTGGAGACCGCATTTAACAAGTTGCGGTCGGGCGGAATAATTATCATCGAGACGATTAATGCATCGTGTTGGGTCGCGTTCTTCGAGAGCTACATCCGAGATATCACCCACGTGCGCGCGTTACACCCGGAGACGCTCAAGTTCTTGGTCGTGGCTGCCGGGTTTGAGCAAGTGGACGTGCACTTCCGGTCACCTATTGCGGAAACGGGGCGGCTTGAATTAGCCACTAGTGAAGGACTAACGTCAGAACTTGCTGACGTCGTGCGCACGATTAACGCAAACGTCGAACGGTTAAATGAGCGTCTGTTTACGTATCTCGACTACGCGATCATCGGAATCAAAGGCGAGTGAGCAAGAACTCTTTACCAACGGCCAATACCTTCGAGGAGAGTATTGCTGATCGCGTGCATCTTTACGGGGAATGCGTTCAACGCGATAGGCAGTTGTTCGATGCCATCCGCGCACCGCGTACTCGCGTAAGCTTCTGCGTTGAACCCTTAGGCAGCCAGCGGTAGGATCGGATTCTATGCCCGTCTGCGCGGGTTCAGTCCAGGACGGATGAAGATCAAGCTGGGCAGGAATATTACGCTGGTAGCGGCTCTGATCTTCGGGGTCACGCTTATCCTGCGCATTCGAGGAATTGGCAACCACTTCTGGTTGCTCGACGACCAAATTCGTGACTGGTCTATTGCCCTCGGTTCCTTCTCCGAGCTCCCTCTGGTAGGGTCTCTAACCCATTTCGGTGGCTACACGATCGGTCCAGCCTTCTACTGGATTCTTTGGGCTATTCGTGTGACTGTTGGGCCTTGGTTCCAAAACCTGCCTCACGCGGGTGGCATCGGCCAGGCGATGCTGCAGTCTGGAGCTGATGCACTGCTCCTAGCCGCAATCTGGCGCCGTACGCGGTCACCCTGGATCGCGCTTTCGACTACCGTGTTGGGTTCTATGGCTGCGTACGATCTTGCTCTGTCGGCACTCGTTTGGAATCCAACCATGGGATCGGCTCTGGCGAAGATCGCCATGGCGCTGGTCTTTCTAGACTGGCATCGTGGAGCGCTGGTTCGCGTCGCGTTGACCGCTGCGGTAGCCTGGAGCGCCGTTCACGCATACACGGGTGCGATCTTTGTGTGCATCAGTGTGTTTACCGCTATTCTTGCCGAACCAATCGCTCAGTGGAATTGGAGTGGAGCGAGGCGAGCTGGAGCGGTCATCGTGATGGTAGTCGTGTTCCTACAGGCACCGTATATGGCTCACCGGTTGTCAGGTAAGTTCGACGTTCGCGCTATGGGCGGTGTGTCTGACAGCGTAGGGCTGATCCTGTCTGGAGGCGAACAGCCCGCGATCGCTAATAGCGTTTCGAGTTACGTTGATGCCGTCCACTTTATTGCAATTGAGCCATGGCACATCCCGCTCTTTGGATGGATCCTCGTCGCCTGTGCAGGGATCGTGGCTGTCCGTTATCGCCGCGATTACTCATTACTGGCGATGACTCTGTTGCCTCAGGCTGCTGCTGTCACCGGATATTCTCTATTCATTGGCGACCTTAACCACTATTACTACTTATCACTAATGCCGGCAGCCATATTGATGTTCGTGCTGGCGGCGACGGCGCTGCCGCCTCCCCGCTTCGTTGTCCCGACAGCTATCTTGATTCTGGTTATAGCCTTGGCGCTGACGCCCGGGAGGCTTCGCTTCGCTACAACGATGCATCAGATGCCGCAGTACCGCCTTCTGGTCGACGGATCGCGACAAATCAAGAACGTAGGGCAGCCAATCAAGGCGATCGAAACAGATTTCATTCTTCCAGGGACAACAGATCCTGAGTTCCTGTACACGATCCTCGGCGGCCGCATCGATCCCCAATCACCGTTGATCGCTCTTATCACTGCCGATGGGCGTATCGTCTACCGCAAGGTTGGTGATCGTGACGCGGGACTTTAGTTTGATTTTACCGTCCTCGCCTCTTATTCACAGGCTTCTGGTCGACGTATCCTAGTTGGTATATCGTGGGAAGGCTTGCGAGTAATTGAGGGTGTACTAAGAACTGTTTTCTTCTGGCACTTAATAAAAGACGATGACTGAGTATCTTGACACGCTGGTTTCGCTGTGGCCAACGTGGTTGCTTGTCACCGCAATCGCAATGAGTCTCCTCACGCTCGGAAAGGGCGCTGACGTGCTGGTCGAGAAGGCCGTGGCCATCTCATTGCAGTGGGGTGTTCCTAGCGTTGTCGTTGGTGCAACGATTGTCAGTTTAGGCACGACGACGCCCGAGGCCGCTATATCAGTTCTAGCTGCAGTGCGGGGTGAATCTGGACTCGCGTTAGGTAATGCGGTTGGATCAATTATTTGCGATACGGGTCTCATTTTGGGTATTGCTTGCATGATCTCACCCTTGCCATTCGATAGAGTAATCGCCGACCGTCAGGGATGGGTGCAATTTGTTTGTGGGATATTGCTCGTGCTGGCCTGCTTGCCTTGGATGTCACTTGGAGATCTATTTAGTAAAGGGGGTCTCCTTCCTCAGGCGAGTGGATGGGTATTTCTGATAGCACTGCTCTTCTACATGCGTTGGTCGATACAACTAGCACGAAAAGTGAAGGGGGGCGGTAGGAGCGATCGCGACGAATTGGAAGCTGGATTTCGTGGCGAGATCAAGACTTTTATTAGTCTAGCCGTTGCCGTGACTATAGTTGTCCTTTCATCATTCTTCCTGATTTCTTCAGCAACCGAGATAGCCGAACGACTGGAGATTCCACCGAGTATTATTGCCGCAACTGTGGTCGCATTTGGCACGTCGTTCCCCGAGCTTGTGCTTGTGGTGACAGCGACTTTAAAGGGACACGGGGACCTCGCTGTTGGAAACATCATTGGAGCGGATATCTTGAACGTGCTTTTCGTTGTTGGAGCGGCAGCGGCCGTTACTCCTGCTGGATTAGTTGCCGAGCCGCATTTCTTTAAGTTGCAGTTTCCAGCGATGTTGGTTGTGCTAACAGTTTTTCGTGTTGGTACATTAACGGCAAGGGATGGCCTCCTCAAACGACCGTTTGGGTACATCCTGTTAGTGACGTACTTGGGTGTTGCGATTAGCAGTTACTTGCTTGTGTGAGCAATGTTATGAGATGCATGTCGGCGTATCCTGCAACTGGACTGCGTTCGATACTCAAGTGGGAGGAAAACAAGTGGTGCCGAGGGGCAGAATCGAACTGCCGACACCATGATTTTCAGTCATGTGCTCTACCAACTGAGCTACCTCGGCCCTAAGGGAAGCTACTGCTTCTACTTTAGCGAGTTAGGAGTGCGGTCGGTGAACGGCAGCACTAACTAACGATACGGTAGATTCTTCCTTTCTTGCAAATAGCTCGCAAACGTTTTTCGGCGTGCCTGGTGTGCTTAACCACGACGCTAGCTTGTGCTTCAAGTCAGAAATCAATTTCCACTCGTTCGGCTTTGGCTGGCAGGCGTTGCAGTTAGTGGTTACATGGTTACCACGTGTGAGATTGTTAGCGAAGATTACACTACCCAGCCACTACTCAAGTGGTAGCGTCATGCGGACTAATCATAGCGATCAAGCGTGCAAATCTTTGCATCCTGTGCAAGACTCGGTTGAACTTTGTCGATTGGCTGAGCCGAAGCCTTGCCGAGAGCCGTAGCGTTTTGGAGATCACACGAATGCAACGCTTAAAGTCTTATGTGCTCGTTTGGTTTGTCGTTTTTCTGTCGCTTCCGTCTGCTGCTCAAGAGGTTGAGGTCATCGAGCATAAGCTCGACAACGGAATGACTATCCTGTTAGTTCCTCGGATGGGTGACCCGAACATCGCAGCCGGTTGGATCGCGAAGGTTGGGTCGGTGTATGAGCGTCCAGGCATCACGGGTGTTGCGCATCTCTTCGAGCACATGATGTTTAAGGGAACACACACGATTGGGACTAGGGACATTGACGAAGACCTTCGAATTATCGATGAGCTCGATGCATTGTTGGGAGAGATTCAACTTGAGAAGAACGGACTCCTTCGAAGCCATCGTTTGGGTCAGATTGACGATCCAAATGATCCAGATATACGAACGCCGCGTCACCGTGAGTTACTCAAAGAATTCGAGCGGATTTTGGCCCGCCAGCAAGAGCTGACCATTAAAGAAGACTTCAGTCGGATTTACACAGGGCAAGGTGCGTCCGGTATGAACGCGGGCACAAGCTACGACTACACCGTCTATTTTATTAATGTGCCAGCAAACAAACTGGAACTATGGTTCTGGATGGAGTCTGACCGTTTGTTGAACCCGGTGTTTCGGGAGTTCTATTCAGAACGTGACGTCGTCCACGAGGAACGGCGACTTCGGACCGACAGCACGCCGACACGAAAGTTTCAGGAACAGTTTGACGCTATGTTCTGGGAGTCCTCCCCTTATAGCTGGCCGGTGGTCGGATGGCCTAGTGACCTGGATGGAATGACGCGTGAGGAGGCGCTTACCTTCTTCGACGTCTACTACGCACCCAACAACCTTACGGCGACGCTGGTCGGTGACTTCGATTCCACTGAGGCCATCGTGCTTGCTGAGCGCTACTTCGGACGGCTCGAACGGGGCGAGCGATCCCCGCTACCGCCACGGACACGTGAGATGGAACAGTTGGCGGAGAAACGCATGATGGCGAATGCCGAAACTAATCCACAGGTTGTCATCAGGTATCATTCGGTCCCTGACGGCCATGTTGACGAGCCGGCACTCGTCGTTCTTAGCCAGCTACTGAATGGCCGGACTGGTCGGCTATACAAAGCGCTCGTGGAGGAACAGCATGTGGCGACGAGAACCTCCGGGGGGCAGGCTGGATTCGCCTTTGAAGGGATGTTCGAGTTCCGGGGGACGGCCCATCAGGATCGGACCCCTGAAGAGGTAGAGCAGGCGCTTTATGCAGAGCTCGAGCGACTCAAGACTGAGCCAGTTGGAGAGCGGGAGCTCCAGAAAATTAAGAATCAGAACGCGGCGAGGAACTTCCGTGACCTAAGAGGTAATTTTCAGTTGATGTTGCAGCTCCTTGTCAGGGAGAGCAACCGCGGTTGGGAGACGCTGAATAGCGATCCGCTGCTGTACGAGGCGGTCACGACCAAAGATATTATGCGTGTAGCTCAAGAATATTTCACGACTGAGACCCGGGCTGTTGCGATCTACTATCGTCAAGGCAGCGAAGGTAACGAGGACGATCCATACACTGGCCGCTTCAAGTAACGAGGAACGACAGAAAATCCTGCAGCTGCATACGATGATTACACAGATGGATGCAGAGCGACTGAATCAGTTTCTTTCGCAGGCGAATCAGATGCTGGCTCAGGCCCTAACCGATCGCCAGAAATTGGCGAAGGCGATGGCTGAGATTCTTTTGGAACGGCTCGCAGAGTTAGAGAAAGCCAGATGAGTAAGGCTGTGCTTCTTCTGATCATCGTCGGTTCGGCCGTCAGTGCCTCGGCGCAAGCTATTCCAGCGCATCCCCGCGACCTATTCTTCGGGCCGCTCCACTTTGATCCACCAACACCCGTGGAGTACCGACATACCCTCTCGAATGGTGTAGTCACATTCGTTGTTGAGGACCACTCGTTGCCGCTCGTTACCGTTTCGGTAGTAGTGCGCACCGGTGGCTATTTGGAGCCAGTGGAAAAGATCGGCCTGGCCAACCTCACGGGGAGCCAGATGCGGGCTGGTGGGACCGTCAGTTTAACGCCCAGTGAGTTCGATGAGGAGGCTGCATTCCTCGCGGTGCAGTTGACTAGCAACATCGGCGACACGAATGGTCGTGCGAGTGTGAACAGCCTGACCAAGGATCTCGATATGGCCTTGGACCTCTTCTTTGAAATGCTTCGGTATCCGCGGTTCGATCAGGGGCGACTCGATCTCGGGAAGAGCCAGATGTTGCAGCGTATGGAGCGGCGGAACGACAGCACAAATACCATCGAGGGCCGTGAATGGGGAAGGTTGCTGCGTGGTGACGATCACTTCACGACGCGGCTGACGACAAAAGCATCGATTGAATCGATTACTCGGGAGAATCTGATCGCGTTCCACGAGCGCTACTATCATCCGGGTGGCTTCATTTTCGCCGTGTCTGGTGACGTTAAGCCGGAAACAATTTTACCGAAGCTAGAAGCGCGGATGGATGGATGGCTAAGCCGTGACGAGGGAATGCTCCCGGTGCCGAAGCCGACATACGCTCCGGTCCCTGGCCTCTACACCATTGATAAGCCGGACGTAAATCAAGGTCGGGTGTCGATCGGACATCTCGGCACGACGCGAGATAACCCCGACCGTTATGCACTCACGGTGATGAACGAAATTCTGGGTGGCGGTGGTTTCAGCGCTCGCCTGTTAACCCGCATCCGGTCTGACGAGGGGCTTGCCTATAGCGCCTATTCACGTTTTGGGCTCGGTACGTACTACGAGGGGGCGTTCCGTGCCAGTTTCCAGTCTCGAAGTGAGACGGTAACACGGGCGTCGGCGCTCGTCCTCGAGGAGATTAACCGCATTCGGTCGGAGCTGGTGTCCAAGGAGGAACTCGAAAACTCGATCGCCTCGTTCGTTGACACTTTCACGCGGAACTTTTCAAGCGCGAGGGCTACTGCCACGTTGTTTTCCAATGACGAGTATACGGGCCGTGACCCGGAGTATCTCATCAGCTATCGCGATCAAATCAGCACCGTAACGGCGAAAGACGTACTCCGAGTGGCGCAGGAGTATCTCAAACCGGACCAGCTACTGTTGCTCGTGATTGGCAATCTAGAGGCAATTGAGTCAGGAGACCCTGAAAATCCTGATTATTCACTCGACGGTCTCGTTAGCGGTGTAATCAGACGGATTCCCTTGCCTGATCCCTTCACGATGGAGTATCCGCGCGAGCCCTAGTGGGCGCCTAATGGCTGAGAGTGTCAGAAAAGTTTTTCTTGTACTTTCGCCTCAGATTCGGTAACCTATTGGAGATTATGGGTAGTTTGAGTTGTACTTTTACGCAAACTCCGGTACCTTACGTCTGACGTGAGTAAGCCCTCGCTAAATCCTCAAGTCGAACGCCTAGTTATTCGCAAGAATCGTGTTCCCAAGCGGCGTGCATCACGCGTGGTCCTCGTCCTAGTGACAGTCGTTCTCGTTGGTAACGCCTTGGTCGGGGAGCGTGGTCTCGTTGCGATGTTGCGTGCCAAGCTCGAGTCCAAGGAGCTCTCGGCTGTGATCGGAGAAATCCGAGAGGAAAACGCTGGACTCAGAGAAGACGTGCGTGCTCTGCGTGAGGAGCCTCGAACAATTGAAGAACTAGCGCGCCGGGAGCTTGGACTGATTAGGGCTGGCGAGCAGTTGTTTATCGTCAGGGGTTCCCCGACTTCCTTGACGGTCCCCGCACCAGCGCCGAGGTAGCGCTGACACTTCGATACACCATTCCTCCCGTGACGAAGTAAGCACAAGCCAGTCCCACGAATAATCCCACGATGACGTCTAGAGGGTAGTGGACACCAAGATAGACACGCGACGAGGCGACGAGAAGGGTAGCGGACCACAACGGTAGCGCAGCGCCTGGCCAGATCCTACTCAGGGCATAGGCACCGGCGGCTGATGTTGCAGCGTGCCCCGATGGGAAAGACGGCGTGGTCGGTGTTGTACCGACAACCGGAATGATCGCTTCGGTTACATTGGGCCGCGTTCGGTCGAAAGCTGGCTTCATCAGAGAAGAAACAACGATGGAAGTAACCATGAGTGCCAATAGGATCCGCCAAACGCCAGACCAGTCGGTGCGGTGGGATAGGAGAAGACCAATACTGAGAATCAACCAGAGAACCGCTCCTCGAGTGACGAGGCTCATGGCGGTCATTACAGTCATGAGCCAGTTCGGGTGGGGAAGGGCGTTGATGCGAAGAAATAGGGAGGCGTCAAGCGCGAGCAACTGATCAAACACTGTGTTGCCAGCCGGCAAGGTAACTCCCTGCCTTCAGAGGACTACGCCTGAGCAGGCTCAGCTTTCTTCTCCCGCATGAGACCCAGCTCATTGCGAACTCTTTGCTCGATCTCTGCGTACAACTTTGGCTTTTCTCGTAGGAGCTTCTTGACGTTCTCGCGGCCTTGCCCGAGACGTTCGTTGTTGTGGGAGAACCACGTGCCGCTTTTCTCGACGATCCGATGGTCGATGGCAAGGTCTAAGAGGTCGCCCTCTCGCGAGATACCTTCTCCATACATGATATCGAACTCCGACACGCGGAACGGTGGCGCAAGCTTGTTCTTAACGATTTTTACTCGCGTACGTCCGCCGACAATACGATCCGCATCCTTGATAGCACCGATCCGGCGAATGTCAATACGAACTGAGGCGTAGAATTTCAATGCTCGACCACCGGTCGTCGTTTCCGGATTGCCGAACATCACACCGATTTTTTGGCGCAGCTGGTTGATGAAGACAAGACACGTTCGGGACTTGGAGACGACACCGGTCAGCTTTCTGAGTGCCTGTGACATTAGACGTGCCTGCAGGCCCATTTGGGCGTCGCCCATTTCTCCCTCTATCTCGGCTCTGGGTACGAGCGCGGCAACAGAATCGACCACCACGACATCAACACCACCAGATCGCACAAGAACCTCGACTATCTCGAGCGCTTGCTCACCGTTATCTGGCTGAGAGACGAGGAGATTATCAAGGTCGACGCCGAGCTTACTCGCGTAGGAGGGGTCGAGCGCATGTTCGGCGTCCACGAACGCGGCGTTCCCACCAAGATGCTGTGCTTGAGCTATTACCTGCAATGCCAGCGTCGTTTTTCCCGAAGCCTCTGGTCCGAAGATCTCGACTACCCGGCCACGGGGAACGCCACCGATGCCCAAGGCATAGTCGAGACTAATTGCCCCAGTTGAGATGCAGGGGAATCCCGCCCCGACACCTTTTTGGCCGAGCCGCATGATTGCTCCCTTGCCAAACTGCTTCTCGATCTGGCCAACGGCGATGTCGACAGCTTTGGTTTTTTCTCGTTCTTCGCGGTCGGTAGCGGGCATGATAGCTCCGGTCTTTCGCATGTGGTTAGGGGATTACGTAAGTGTGCACGCCATTTCACAGGACTTCGCATTCTAGGGAGGTATCAGGGTGATGTCAAGCGAAAATAGATCGCTTCTAGTTCTTATGCCTATACAAATAAGGATGTTACAAGACATCAGACTTTCGCCCTAGTTTTTGTAGGGCGGCTAGCAACTAAGTGGCGGAAGCTACTAGGCACACCACGAGTGAGGTGTCTACTAATTGCGAGCACGCCTTAAAAGTCGTATTGCGGGCGAGTGACGAGGCTACAATGATGCGGTTAGGATTGGTGAGATCCAGGTTCGCCAGTCACTCAACAAGGTGATGACGAGAGCGTCGTGCGTAACTCTTGAGAGTGTGTCGAGGCGGATGAAGCGGCGCAAGAGTGTTCGGCAGTAGAATTTTTACAGGCGGCAACTGACGACTGAAATCGGCAGTGAGAGGAGGCTTAGGGTGAGGAAAGGCGGTTTCATTGTAGTGGGGGTTCTCGTTGGATGTGCGTTACTGGTTGCCCAGGTTCGAGACCAACGGCAAGAACTGAAGGAACAGTCCGATCTGGTGCTCGAGGTTGCACCGAGTTCGTTGACGCTCGAAGTTGGCGGGACGACCACGCTCAAAGCAACGGTACGGGAAGCCGACGGCACACTCGTCGAGAATGCGACAGTCGTCTATTTTTCGAGGGCACGCCGGAGCGTCGGCGTGACGCGGACGGGCCAGGTCGATGCGTATCGACCTGGGCAGTTCACACTGGTTGCGCTGGTTCCAGAGGATCCAGAGGTGGAGAGAGCAAACCGGGCCGAGGCGATCATTCAGGTTGAGATTCAGGTCACAGTGCCGCAACCAGCCATTGAACGAGTAACGTTCACCGAAGTTCCGCCGAAGTTCTACGTTGGCACTCGTCCGAGGATTTCGGTCAAGGTGGTCGATACACTCGGAACAACGCGGCACGACGTCGCGGTTACCTACTCGAGCACCGTTGACTCGGTGGTTTCCGTGGATGAATTCGGACACCTTGAGTTGAATGAACCGGGGACGGTCGAGATCAGCGCATCGGCCGAAGATGAGACCGGCACACTTAAGATTGAAGTCGAAGCGAATCCGGTTGCTTCGCTGGAGTTGCAGTCGAGTACCGACAGAGCTCTGACGGGCGACGTAATTCTATTTACTGCAGTGGCAATGGACGTGAACGGGGCCAAGGTGCCAGGGGTCCCGATTCAGTTCGGGGTGGCCGGCGAGACATCGCCAACAATCATCGCGGCTGGTGCATCCGTACAGATTGCTGCCGACGGGCGGTTAGTGGCTGAGCGCTCTGGTACTTACACCGTCGTAGCGACAACGGGCAGCCATTCCGCGTCGAAAACAGTTTTGATCGAACGGCGTGACGTACGGCGCGATGTCAAGGTGGTTGGGCGTGGGAAGGTCGTCGACCGTCGATCCTCTGACTTGTGGATTTGGGAAGGGACCGACGGCCGAGACTATGCGATCACCGGTACGTGGGGGGCTGACGGTCACGCCTATATCTGGGATGTCACCGATCCGACAAACATCGAGAAGATTCGGGAGGCACAGGTCGATGCGCGGACAGTAAACGATGTGAAGGTATCCAAAGATGGCGATATTGCGATCATCAGCCGGGAAGGTGCTTCTGATCGGAAGAACGGGTTCGTCGTTCTCGGTGTGGGTAATCCACGCGAGGGTGTTCCAGTGCTCTCTGAATTTACGGATCAGCTGACCGGTGGCGTGCACAACATCTTTATTTCCGATGATCACGTTTTCGCCTTGAGCGCGGGAAGGCGGTATGACGTCATCAGCATCGCGGATCCTCGCAATCCAAAGCGAGTTGGTCAGTTCGAGCTCGACACCCCTGGGCATGGGGTTCACGACGTTTGGGTGAGCGACGGAGTGGCATTTTCGTCGAACTGGACCGATGGTATCGTGGCCGTTGATATCGGGGGTGGTGGCAAGGGCGGCACACTGGAGCGTCCGGTCGAGCTGGGTCGCTACGCCTACCCGAGCGGTTGGAATCACGCGGCCTTTCCGTACAAGAGCAAGTCGACCGGGAAGTTCTATCTTTTTGCTGGGGACGAGGCGTACCCGTACGGCAACATCGATCGCGATTCGCAGGGGGGTGGCACGCCGGTGCGAACCGCCGGCTGGATTCACGTTGTTGACTGGAGTGATTGGGACAATCCGCGGGAAGTCGCACGGTATCAGGTTCCGGAAGCAGGCTCCCATAATCTGTGGGTCGAAGACGACATGCTCTACGTCGGCTACTACTACCCTGGTGGCCTTCGCGTTGTTGACGTCTCAGGCGAGCTGATGGGTGATCTGTACAAGCAAGGGCGAGAGATCGCCATGTTCGTTCCATTCGATCCTGATGGCTTCGTCGCGAACGCCCCCTTCGTATGGGGGCCGCAGCCTTACAAGGGCAACATCTTTTTTACCGACTTCAACAGTGGGTTGTGGGCCGTGAAATTGCTAGAGAAGACAGGGCCGGGACGGATCATTGGAGAATTGCAATGATTCACACTCTGAATTCCGTACTTCGAGTTTTGAGTCTGGCAACATTCTTCGTAGTCTCGGTGCTCGGATCCGTTTCTATGGACGCGGCACCAGGCTTTGGCTCTACGTTCGGAGAGGCACCCGATCCTCCGGTCCGGAGCTACTACGTTTATGTCTGCGCCGAATCGGATGACCAAGTCGCGCTGGTACGCTATGGGCCGAAGGGCGTCGAAGTGCTCAAGACGATTTCCGTCGGAAACTTTCCAGCGGAGACCGAAGGGCCGCACGGTATCAACGTCGACCCAGATGGTCAATACTGGTACGTTTCGATCGCACACGGGTTTCCGTTTGGTAGTGTTCACAAATACAAGACCGGAACTGACGAGTGGGTGGGCGATGCCATGCTTGACATGTTTCCGGCTACGCTCGACATCTCAGCGGCCACCGGATTGATGTATGTTGTCAATTTCAACCTGCACGGTCCGATGATCCCAAGCACTATTTCCGTAGTTGAGACTAATACGATGACCGAGGTGGAACAGGTGCTGACTGGCGTCATGCCTCACGGAGCGAGATTAAGCCTAGACGGAACCCGTCTCTACTCGGTCAATATGATGAACTTCGAGCTGATTGAAATGGACGCTCTCGGTTTTAAGATTGAGCGGCGATTACCGCTTGGTGACGGCGTGCAGCCAACATGGGTAACACGGCCGACTGTGGACGGCCGCGTCTACGTAACCGGGAACAACGTAGCAAAAGTCTTCGAAGTTGATCTCGAGTCGTGGCGGGTGACCCGGACATTCGAGACCGGCCCTGGTCCGTACAATATTGATGTTACGGCCGATAGTTCGACATTGGCCGTCACTTACAAGGGTGGGGCGGCTGTTGGTTTCTGGGATCTCACATCGGGCTTGGAGCGTGCCAGAGTGGAGACGACTCGCACAATTCCACACGGCGTGACGATGACGCCAGACGGGAAATATGCCTTTGTTACACTCGAAGGAGTTGGCAGCGAGCCTGGAACGGTGGAGGTGTATCATGTGCCTACCGCCGAACGCGTGGCGGTGGTTGATGTTGGCAAACAGGCTGGTGGGATCGCCTTCTGGAAGATGGAAGGATAGACGCTAGGAGCGTGTTTAGCTCTTGGGTCATGACGGTCAACCACTGGCCGAGAGCCTAGAGTCCAAAGTTTACGGTAGTATGAATTGCACCCGTTCCGCGACAAGCGCGACGCCGTTACCTCCGGCCAGGTAAAGGGTCGCAACGCCTTTCGTTAAAGCTCTAGAGTTCAACGTATAGAGCAGTGTCGTTTAGATTCGCGCACTGGACGAGCCGATCAGGGGCGGACAAGGTTCTCAAAGAGCCGAGGGACTGTCCTATAGGTAGTCGGCCGGTGCTAGTGATAACTGACGAGAATTCTTAGAACTTCTTTGACACAATCAAGTTCTTCACGACGTCCTTACCGAGAAGGTTAGCCAGGCGTTTCTTAATGACGCCGCTTGATCTTACTGTCTCACGTCGCCAGTGTTCCGTGTCAGCACGCACGTTTAGGATGCCGCTCGAATCGAGCTTAACCAACGTTGCACGTGCCATCGTTTCACCGACCGACGCACGCCATGCGAACGTCATTTTCGAAGTTGACATCGGCTGGCGACGGAGCACTTCGCCGAGGGCTCTTGATGCGCACACCTGAGCTCGGATCACTTTTGTCGTCCTCTGAACAGGAACCAGGAAGTGTGAGGTACATAAGGAATGCTAAGGTGTTCACGTTTCGCTAAGGTTTTTGCAAGCCTCTTATTCTTTTAGGTTACCGATTTCCTACCTGTTCTCCTCCTGTATCCTTCTTTCAAGTGTATCACTCCGAACTTCGACTCGTTCTCGCTTCAGCGTCGCCACGACGTGCGGAGTTACTGACACGTGCGGGTTATGCATTCGACGTCGTGCCGGCGAATATCGACGAGCGCGTGCTAGACGGTGAAACCCCTGAACGTTATGTGGTTCGCCTCGCCGGGGCAAAGGTAGACGCAGTGGCAGTGACGTACCAGGGGCGAGTCTTGCTCGGGGCTGATACCATCGTGACGATCGACAATACCCTACTCGGGAAACCCCGTGACCCAGCGGAGGCCGGTGCGATGCTACATCGGCTAGCGGGACGAACTCACGAGGTCTTGACCGGTGTGGCCCTTCGCCTTGACTGTGCTCACGTGAGCGCGGTCGAGCGGACACGTGTCACACTGACTCAACTAAGCGATGTGGAGATCGACTGGTATGTTCGTACGGGGGAGCCGTTAGATAAGGCCGGGGCTTACGGAGTCCAGGATATAGCGTCTCGTTTCGTAACACGAGTCGAAGGGTCTTATACGAATGTCGTTGGTTTGCCGGTTTCGCTTATTGATCGGCTCCTGCGGGAGCTTGCAGAGGGCTAGCCAGGGGAGCTATTCTTAGGGTGCTTAGAAGTGAGAGGTTCTCCCGTGCCAAACAAAGCGCTTAAAGTTCTGCTGACGACCGTGGTCTTGACGGGAGCGTTTGTCTGCCTGATGTGGGCGACTATGCAGGACGGCACCCAGTATTACAAGAGGGTGGACGAAGTGATGGTCGAGCCGCAAGTTTGGCAGGGCAAGCGGCTGCAAGTGCATGGCTATGCGGCCAACGTCTTGAGGCATCCGAGGAGCCTGGATTGGCGCTTTGAGATTCGCGACAGCGTCGAGAATCATCACTACGTGGTGCACGCAGAGTATAACGGGATCGTTCCAGACACCTTTGATAACCACGCCGAAGTCGTGGTCTCTGGAAGTTTCAAAGGAGACCGCTTCATCGTGGGTGCCAACGGGATCATGGCAAAGTGCCCGTCGAAGTATGAACCGAAGCCAAGTCTGGGGAGTGTTGCCGAGGGTGGCACGAATTCTGGTGAAGGCCAGACCAGCGTAGCCAGCCACTAAGCTTGGATCTCGTTACGGGGGCTGAGACCCCGCACGATAGTTTGTAGACTTCAAGGCCGGCCGGTGCGCCGACCGGCTGCCATTAACCATCCGTCGATCGCGCCCAACGGCCGGTGTCGGGGTTGAAGCCCGGCGCGACAGGTTCCTTTGATGGCCACACTCGGCACTTTTTCTCTGCTTGCAGCGTTCGTCGCCTGTGCCTACGCCGCCGCTGCGTGTGTGGCCGGTGCAAAACGCCAGTCATCTCGAATGACGGAGAGTGGCATCGGCGCGTTCTATCTCGTCACGGCACTCATGACGCTCGCCTCGGCGATCATCGTTCATGCCTTCGTCACCTACGATTACACAATACGCTACGTCGACCGGTACTCTGACTCGGTTCAGCCACTGTTTTACAAGTTGACGTCGTATTGGGGTGGTCTTGACGGATCGATCATGTTCTGGGTGTTCCTGTTGTCGGTCTTCGGCGCGATTGCTGTCCAGACCAACCGCGAGCGCCAGCGTGAACTGATTCCGTATGTAGTTGCAGTGATCGCAGTTGTGCAGATGTTCTTTCTCTTCTTGATGATCGTTCACAAGAATCCGTTCGAGACGTACCTTATGCAGGCGCCGACAGACGGCCGCGGCCTTAATCCATTGCTCCAGAATCCGTACATGGCAATCCACCCGCCTTCGCTTTACACCGGGTTCGTCGGGATGACCATCCCGTTCGCGTTCGGCATGGCGGCCCTCATTACCGGATACCTCGACGACTCGTGGTTGCGCGCTGTTCGTCGCTGGACGATGTTCTCATGGTTCTTCTTATCGCTTGGGTTGACGCTCGGAATGATTTGGGCCTACGAGGAGCTCGGGTGGGGAGGTGTATGGGGATGGGATCCAGTTGAAAATGCTGGCGCATTGCCGTGGTTTACTGCCACCGCATTCCTGCACTCGGTGATGGTGCAAGAGCGGCGGAACATGCTTCGGGTTTGGAACATCACGCTTGTCATACTGACGTTCTTCTTGACGATTTTCGGCACATTCATGACCCGCTCTGGCGTCGTGCAGTCGGTACATGCCTTCGGTGAGGACCCCGAGTTAGCGATGATGTTCAGTATCTTCATGGTGGCGCTGTTGGTGTTCAGCTTCGGCTGGGTCATCTATCGTCTGCCATTACTCCGCGGGCGAAACGACCTCGAATCGTGGGCATCGCGTGAGGCGGCGTTTTTGCTGAACAACTGGATCCTACTGTTTACAGCGTTCTTTATTCTGTTCGCCACGATGTTCCCGACATTAAGTGAGTTGGTAACGGGGCAGCGGATCACGGTGGGCCCCCCATTCTTCAATAAATGGATGATCCCGATTGGGTTAACGTTACTGTTTCTGACCGGGGTCGGGCCGCTGCTTGCTTGGCGGAAGTCGACTCTCTCGAATTTACGATACCAATTCATGTGGCCTGTTTCGCTGGCTCTTACTAGTGCGGCACTGCTGTACACGCTTGGTTTTCGCATTTGGGTCTCCGGGATCGCGGTCGCGCTGTGTGCGTTCGTTGCTGGAACACTCGGACAAGAGTTCATCCGCGGTGCTAACGTGCGACGCAGCGCCACAGGAACGGATGTCGTGACCGCAATGATCGGTCTCGTCATGCGCTCCCGTCACAGCTACGGTGGCTACATTGTGCACGCAGGAATTGTTCTGATGTTCCTCGGCTTTGCCGGTTCCGGCTACAAGCAGAGCGAACAGGTGCTGCTCGGCATCGGGGAACAGGTCGAGGTAGGCCGTTTTGCCGTACGCTACGACCGGTTGAGCGAGACTGACGACGGCCGCAAGCAGATGGTCACAGCGCACTTGACCGCCTTCAAGGACGGGGAGCAGGTCGGCCAACTTTATCCGGGTCGCTGGTTTTACCGGAAACACGAAACCGAGCCGACCACGGAGGTTGCCATCCGGCGGACGCTGTCCGAGGATCTCTACGTCGTACTGGCGGCGTACGAGCTTGGCGATCAATCTGCCAGCTTCCAGGTTACAGTAAACCCATTGCTGAACTGGATGTGGATCGGCTTTGCCTTTCTGGCGTTCGGCACTGGCATCGCGCTCCTGCCGGAAAAGTCCTTCGTGTTCCTAAAGGCCAAGACACCAGAGGCCGTACGCACGGCGACGACGTCCGTCTTTCTTCTGACGCTGGCGCTCGGTGGGTTGGCCACGTCGGCGCGTGCGCAGGAACTTGAGGACCGAAATGTTCTAGCGACTCCAGAGTCGTACGCGGTCGACTCAGAGCTGGAACGTGAGTTACAACGGGAGCTGGTCTGTGTCTGCGGGACCTGTCCTCACTACACATTGGCAGACTGCCGATGTTCCGCGCCTCCGACATGGAGAACAACCTCGGACGGTCGGCGTGAGGTTGTCTCGGCCGGTGCCGCGTATATGCGCGGTCAGCTTAAGGAGCAAATCGCGCAGGGTAAGACGAAAAATCAGATCCTAAGGTATTTCATTAACACATTTGGGAGCCAGGAGCCTCTTGGCGCTCCGCTCGACGAAGGCTTCAACCGCCTGGCGTGGCTCTTCCCCTATCTGGTGGGTGGAAGCTTTTTGATCGCAATTGGCGTGATTGCCGTCCGTTGGTCGCGCCGTGACGAAACCGAGGGCCTCCAGGCGACGTCTTTAGTGGACCCAGTGGACGCGAAGCTTGAGGCCCGCTTGGATGATGAGCTCCGCAACCTCGACTGAAATCACCTTCCGTCCCTGGCATTTGTTCGTTCTGGTCGGTCTCGTGGCCGCTACTGTCGGCGTCGTGGTTGTTCGCCCAGGCGACCCTGCCGCACTTGTTTTGCTCGTAGCCGCCATCGGTGCCGCTGGAGGAGTTGGCTTCGCATTCTACTGCATGATCTGGCCGCTCACCACCCGCGAGTTCCAGAATCGGACCAAGATGATCGGTGGGCGAACGCGTGCGGCGCTCGAACGTGAGAAGACGCTTGTGCTCCGTTCGATCAAAGAGCTCGAGTTCGATCACGCGATGGGAAAGGTCTCAGACGCTGATTTTGAGGAGATGGGGGGACGACTCCGCTCGAGGGCTCTTAAATTGATGCGTCAGCTCGATTTTAATAAGTCTGGGTATCGTGAAATTATCGCGCGTGACTTGAGTGAGCTGTTGGAGCGAGGAGCTACGCCACCTCCGCAGGGCCAGGAGCCGGTTGAACGTCTGGAAGCGATGCGCCCTTTGTGCGACGGATGCGGTACGAGCAACGAATGCGACGCGAGGTTTTGCAAGAAATGTGGGAACGAACTTACTTAGGCTCAAGCGTTCAGAGGTTCCATGGTTGCAGGGTTAGAGGAGGCACTGGTGATTGAGCGATGGACCTTTATTGAACCAATGGTGCCAGAACCGCATCCGCGAACCTTGGATCCATGCACTCGAAAATTTTTAAACCTCAGCCTACGCGTATTGTTGTCGTCTTTGTTGGTCATCCTTTGCGAGGTGGCTGTCGTTGCCCAACCTGATCCACGGCAAATGTCTGGTTTGCCGCTGCCAAGTCCTGAGCTCGCCGACGGCACGATCACGGTCCGCGTGGTCATCGGTTCGCTAGACAATAACGTTCCGGACCAGCCGGTCGATCTGCACCAAGGCGACTATGTCGTGACGGCGAATACCGATGCCGATGGCCGCGCTACGTTTTTGACGCTGACTCCAGGTGCCCAGGTGTATGCAGTCACTGAGCTCAACGGACAGCGGCTCGAGTCGCAACGTTTCAGCATTCCTGGCCGCGGTGGCGTTCGAGTGATGCTGGTCGGCGCGATTGCCAGCGACTCATTGATGCCTGCTGTTCCCGCGAAGTCTGGCCTGGTTACGTTCGGCAGCAACTCGCGGATCATTGTCGAATTGGGTGAGGAGACGGTTGAGGTTTACTACATCTTTGACGTCGTCAACACGGGCGACACGCCGGTCGAGCCTCATGAGCCGATCATGTTTAACATGCCACACGGCACCGTTTCAGTTAGTGTTCTTCAGGACTCGTCACCACGGACGATGGTCGACGGCCTACAGTTGGTGCTGCCTGGTCCTTTTCAACTAGGGGTGACCCCGCTTCGTGTGGCGTATATCCTGCCGTACAACACAGGGACGGTTACAGTGTCCCAACGAGTACCGGCTGACCTCGAGGCATTTCTGTTAATGGTGCAGAAATGGGGGACGATGGACGTGACATCGGATCTTATTACCCGACGGATGGAGGATAACCTGGACGACACGACCTACATCTTTGCAGCTGGACCACGCGTGGTGGCAGGTAGCACATTCACGTTTGAATTAACCGGGTTGCCGCATCATAGTCGGGTGCCAATCAACCTTACATTGGCTCTGGCGATGGTCATCCTGACGGTCGGCGCATGGGGCGCGGCTGCGTCAGCAAAGACTCATAAGACCTCGGATCGCCGTCAGTCGCTCGAGGCTCGCAAGGAAAAGCTTCTTGCTGACCTAGTTAGGATCGAGAAGCAGCGAGAAACCGGAAAGATCGGTGCTACCAAGCATGAGACTCGTCAGCGTGAGTTGTTTGCTGCGCTCGAGCTGATCTACCGAGAGCGGGACAAAGAACCGGTGCCGGCCGTGCTGAGTTCATTGGGATCCATTCGTAAATCCACTCCGATCACCGGATCACCCGGTACTGGCGCATAGGGTAATAACATAACGTTTGTGCCGAACAATGTCGCCCACCACTGAACAAGCCTGCGATTTCCAAGAGGTAACCGTTTCTGATCTTTCCCGTCACTACGGCCGGCGACGAGCACTCCGCAAGGTATCCCTCCACTTGAGCTCTAGTGAAATCGTCGGGTTGCTTGGTCCGAATGGTTCCGGGAAATCAACCTTATTGGGTGTGTTGGCGACGCTCGTTAACCCGTCGTCAGGATTCGTTCGATACGGCGATCTTAATCCGGTCGGCGGTGGGCTACTGTTGCGCACGCAGATCGGCTTCCTGTCACACGAGCCGCAGCTCTATCCGGAGCTCACCGCACGCGAGAACCTAGAATTCTTTGCGAGGTTGTACGGTCTCAATGATGTACCGCGCCGCGCCGGAGAGGCGTTGAACCTAGCGGGGCTCGAAACACGTGGTGACGACCAGGTCCAGAGTTTCTCGCGCGGAATGCGCCAGCGGCTGGCACTCGAACGCACCTTATTGCACGACCCACGGCTGGTACTGCTCGATGAGCCATTCGCTGGACTCGACGAAGCCTCGAGCCAGAACCTAACCGAGCGGCTGTTTAAGCTTAAACGCGATGGTCGTATCGTGCTCTTAGCGACCCATGACCTCGACTTCGTAGACGGGCTTATCGATCGCGCCGTGATGTTGCTGGATGGACGAATCGTCGAGTTGGCCGCTTCAGGAACGTCTCTCAGGGAACGCTATCGGCAACGATTGGCTTCGACATGACTGTTAAGGTTCTAGGGTTGCTGGTGACGTGCGAAGTGCCTTCCACTCGAGCGGTGTCACGGTCAAGACGCTAATGCGAGCATTCTTCAGAATCGCCTGGCTTGTCATGCGTAAGGATTTACGCGTAGAGTCTCGGAGCCGAGAGATGCTCTACACGACGCTTCTATTCGCCGCGTCGTGTGTTCTGATTTTCGCGTTTGCATTTGTACGCGGGGGACAACCGATAGAAGGCGCGTCAGCTGGCATCCTCTGGGTGACGATTGCATTTTCAGGCACGCTCGCCATCGGTCGGGCGTTCGAGCGGGAACGGCAGTACGATGCGCTACGTAGTCTCATGCTGGCGCCCGTAGAACGATCTGCGATCTTCGTTGGAAAAGTCATCGGCATTATTCTATTGATGGCAGTCGTAGAGCTAATTGTTGTCTTTTGGATCACGCTCATGTTCGGGGTGCCGTGGTTCGAGTATTCGCTGATCATGACGTTGCTGCTCGTTACTGGTACCGTGGGATTCTCAGCTGTCGGGACACTGTTCGCGGCGATGCTTGTGCGAACCAGGAGTCGTGCCGGTTTACTCCCAGTGTTGCTATATCCTGTGACGGTGCCCGTTATGATCGCTGGGATAAGTGGAACGGGAGCGCTTATCCAGGTAGAACCAAATCTCGACATGGCGCGGTTCTGGGTCACTGTGCTCGTGTTTTTTGATGTCGTTTTTGTTACGTTGGCCCTATGGACATTCGAACCGCTCATGGCAGAATGACTCGCGTTCGATTCTGAAATCTTTAGCACCAGGGAAAAGGGATGAATCAGCTGATTTTTCGAGGGCTGCTCGTCGGGGGCGCCGTCATGTTTGGTCTGGCGCCGTTGCTGGTAGCGCTCACGCCCTATGAGTCAACGATGGGACTCGTACAGAAGATCTTTTATTTTCATGTTCCGTCATGGTTCATGATGTTTCTTGCGGTCTTCATTTGCGGAATCTCCAGTGGGATCTATCTGTTCAGGGAGAAGCCGGCTGCCGATCGGCTTGCTGTGGCGTCTGCTGAGCTCGCTGTCTTGTTCGGACTGATGGGGCTGTCCACTGGACCGCTCTGGGCGAGAGTGTCGTGGGGGGTGTGGTGGCCGTGGGATGCTCGGACCACTCTTGCTCTCATCCTCGAATTAACGTTTCTGACGTATTTGCTTCTTCGTGGATACGGTGGTCCAGGTTCAGAGCGGATGGCGGCAGGTCTGGCCATCTTTGGAATGGTCAATGTCCCGTTCGTCTATATCTCGGTAGATGTGTGGCGAACCCTTCACCCGCAGACAACGGTCATTCCAACGCTACCCCTAGAAATGGGAGGAGCGTTCTGGTGGTGTGTGGGGGCGTATTTAATGCTGTTCTTCGCTCTGCTTTGGGTGCGTCGACGGCTCGAAGAACAACGTGCAACCCTCGAACAGCTGTATTTGAGTCTTGAAGAGTATTAAGGTAGCGAGGCAAACATGGTGAGACTATCGATCTTGCGTTGGCGGGTTGGCGTTGTTGTCACTCTGGTTGTTTTTTCGACGCTGATACCACATGCCGCGTTGACCATGACTGCGATAGAGGAAAGCGTGCAGGTGCAACCGGCACAGGAAGAGTTTGTGCCGATCGACGAACTAACGCAAGAGGATAGGTTGCCAGCCGCGCCGTTTCTGGTAGCTGCCTACTCAATTATTTGGATCTTAGCGTTTGGGTATATGTGGCACATCGGTAGTCGACTGGCTGCCACTGAACGCGAGATCGCCGAGCTCTTTCGACGCACTGAACAGGATACGTCGCAGAGTTTATAGACATGCTGGACATGACCGCCGGGCACTTCATCTTCATCCCAGCCGTACTGCTGTTCGGGATCGTCATCGGGTGGATCCTCGGCTCACGTGCGGCTGCCGACGCATATGCCGCTGAGCTTAAACGGCGTGAGGAGCGTGCGGCACGGATCGTTCGGAGCTCAGACGTGCGCCAGTAGGCCGCGTTGTGAATGATCCACATAGATCGGCGGCAGGCTCGTAGACGCGCTCAACGACGTCATTAGGGTTGTGGCGCTGTACCAGACGAGGTTGTCGAGTAGCCACAGCGCATCGCAAGTGTTCCTAGGCGCTACTGTAATGACCGCATGCAGCTACCCGATGTTTGCGTGGATGTTGCTGAGGATCAAGGCTCGCATCACTGCTCAACCCAGTGCAGAATTCGTTCAACGAGTTCCTCGACGGGAGTACGATCTGCATCCAATCGAAAATGCGCCAAGGCGTACCCCTTGCGCCTGGCATCGTAGAGCCCTTGCATCGTCGTTCGGTCTGCCGCCAACGGGCGTCGGTTATTCGATGGTAGGCGGGCGACTGCTTCATCGAAACTAATGTCGAGCCAGATCGAAGCTCCGTCGCTATTGATGGCCAGTCGATTAACCGGGTCGATAAACGTCCCACCACCAGTTGCAACCACGACGTGTTTAAGGGGCAATAGTGTCTCTAATATCTCACGTTCGATCTTTCGAAAATAGGGTTCGCCGTACTGCGAGAAAAGCTTAGTGATGGTTTTGTGCTCGGACGCTTCAATCCGCTCGTCGATGTCCTCGACCCGCCATCCGAGCTTCGACCCAAGAGTACGAGCCACAGTGGTCTTACCGGCGCCCATGAAGCCGACTAGATAGACTTTGTCTGTCCTCACGCTTTACCCGTAGATTGACTCGAGCACTGTAAAGAATCCTGGATACGATACATCGACCACATTGGCCCCAGTGATGACGCTCTGGCTAGTGGCACCGAGCGCGGCTATGGCAAGTGCCATGGCCATGCGATGGTCGCCGCCGGCGTCAACTGTGCCTCCGGTTAACGGACGCTGGGCGTGAATTATGAATCCGTCTGGGCGTTCGTCGACCGTAGCGCCTAGTCGCCGTAGACCAGCGGTTAGAACAGTAATTCGATCGCTTTCCTTTGCGCGTAGCTCGGCTGCGCCAGTAACCTTGAGGCCTCCACCGTGAGCGCCAAGCGCCGCTAGTACCGGAAGCTCGTCGATCAATGCTGGAACCTCATCTGGTCCAACCGATACGGAGGCACGATGTCCGTGCTGAACGCGCAAGGTGCCGAAGGGCTCTCCCCCCACGCTGTCGGTGACCTCCGTAGTGACATGGGCGCCGGCGCGGCGCAACACGTTGAGGAAAATTGCGCGCGTCGGGTTTAGGCCGACGCCTTGGATCTCAATATTGGAGCCTGGCAGAGCAGCAGCCGCGGCCGCAAAGAACGCTGCGGATGAGAAGTCGCCAGGTACTCGAACACTTACGGCGTGTAGCGGTTGATGTCCGATTACCGAGACCTTATGGCCAACTTGGCTGACAGCGATCCCGAAGAGAGGCAGGGCGCGCTCGGTGTGGTCACGTGTCTGTGTGCGTTCCCTGACATGTGTCGGACCATGTGCATGTAGCCCGGCCAGGAGGATGGCGCTCTTGACCTGAGCACTGGCAACGGTCGGCGCGTAATCAATCCCGTGCAACGTATTGCCTCGGATGATCAGAGGTGGAGACCCGGTGCGTGTTTCAAGACGAGCACCCATTAATTCGAGTGGTTCGATGATCCGCTGCATGGGGCGACGTCGTAGCGATGCGTCCCCCGTAATAGTGGTGTCGAAAGGGCAAGCGGCCAGTACACCGGCGAGCAAACGGAGCGTCGTGCCAGAGTTCCCCGCGTCGAGTGGTTTTGATGCTTTTCGAAGTCCACCGAGTCCACGTCCTCGAATCGTAACCTTAAGCCCAGTGACCGTAGCGTGTGAGCGCTGCGCTACCACTTCGACTCCGAGCCCACGCAGACAGGCAAGCGTTGTTGCGCAGTCGGAGCCAGGTGCGTATCCGTCAACCAGCGAACACCCGTCTGCGAGGGCGGCAAGGATGGCATATCGATGTGAGATCGATTTGTCACCGGGGACAGAAAGGATGCCACGCACGCACGAAGCTGGTTCGACTACGGTCACTGCAGCCACGGTGTCCCTCATGCGCGAACTATACATCCTTCGGATAAACTGCTCGGGTATAATCAACTGTACGTGGCGGCAATGACATCTAGCCAGAGACTGCCACGACCCTGTTGATGTCCCGCATCATCTCCTGGATTCAGGCCTTCGCACTATCTATTGGAGGGCCTGGACTTTTTTTCATCGCGTTTCTCGATTCCTCATTCCTGTCGCTTCCTGAGGTCAATGACCTACTGGTAATCATGATGGTCATCGAGCATAAGGCACGCATGCCGTACTACGCGCTCATGGCAACCTTGGGCTCGCTTGCCGGTTGTTTGGTGCTTTACGTGCTCGGGCGGCATTCGGGCGAAGCGCTAGTCAGGCGTCGATTTGGTGGTCCTGCTCTTGAACGTGCGCTTCGGCAGTTAGCGCGCTATGGCGTATTAGTGGTCTTCGTGGCAGCGATCCTACCGCCACCGTCGCCGTTCAAAGTGTTTGTGGTGCTGGCGGGTGCCGCACGGGTGCCGCTTCCTCAGTTCGTCACTGCGATCATCGTTGGCCGCGGATTTCGCTATTTCGGCGAGGGTTGGTTGGCGGTGCACTACGGTGAGCAGGCCATTGCTTTCCTCGAGGCTAACGGCCGACCGGTCGGGCTCATTCTGGCGGTGATCGTGCTTATCGGAGGTTCGGCGTACTTTCTGTGGCGGGCCAGGCGTCCAACCCTATAATCTGAACGCCTATTCCATGCGACCGAATATTTCAGTCATCATTCCCCTGTATAACGAGGCACCAAATCTTTCAGAGCTTTATCGAGAGTTCACGGCGACCTTAAAAGCAAGCGGGCGGTCCTACGAGCTGATTCTCGTTGACGACGGTAGCACCGACGATACCTTTCGAATTCTGACTGAGCTACACACGCGGGATCTGCGGATTCGCGTTGTTCGCCTTCGACGTAATTTCGGACAGACAGCCGCCTTTGCAGCGGGGTTCGACCGTGCCCGCGGGGAGGTCATCGTAACATCTGACGGCGACCTACAGAACGACCCTGGCGACCTTCCAGCGATGATCGACAAGTTGGAGAGCGGCTACGACATCGTCTGCGGGTGGCGGCGTGACCGGAAGGATCCTTGGCTCACCAGGCGTGTGCCGTCGATGATCGCGAACTGGCTCATTTCGACGACGACTGGTGTCAAGCTTCACGACTACGGCTGCTCGCTGAAGGTGTTCCGCGTAGAGGTGATTAAGCCGTTGCGTCTCTACGGAGAGATGCATCGGTTCATTCCAGCCATTGCGAGCGATCTTGGGGTGCGGGTTGCCGAGCTAATTGTGACCCATCGTGCACGCCAGTTCGGCCGTTCGAAATACGGTTTGTCTCGAACCCTACGCGTCGTTTTTGATTTGATGACCGTCAAGTTTCTACTCAGTTACTCGACTCGGCCACTGCAGATCTTCGGTCCGACCGGGTTCCTGCTGGGAGCCATCGGGATGGGGATCACCGGCTATCTGGGATACGTTCGGCTCTTCGGAGGGCAGGCCATCGGCGATCGGCCTCTCCTGCTTCTCGGGATCTTAATGATCTTCAGTGGCATGCAGCTTGTCACTCTCGGGCTACTGGCGGAGCTGCAGGCGCGTACCTACCACGAATCGCAGGGTAAACCGATCTACGTAGTTCGAGATGTGTTGGAACAACCCAGCACGGCCGGTGCGTCCCACGTTTCCATCGCTCAGAAGGCGTAGTGGTCTGTCCTCACTGAATTTGTATCGACTGTTCCTATCGCACAAAATCGGATCCACTTAGTTAACTGGTATCCAGGTTCCTCCAATTCGTCCATGCGGTGACCAGTGGATCGACGGGTTAGAACCTGTCGCACCTAACACGATGTCAATACTGAAGGGATTGTCGTCCTGGTCGTCGACTCGATAGGCGACCGTGTCCTTTCCGATGGGACCAGTGATGTTGATCCGACGTCCCCAGTTTGAATCTTCTTGTGCGAGACGTTCGGCAACTACCTGTGTGAAGTCGGTGACGTCGATCCCTGAGGACGGATAACCGGTTTCAGCCGCGACTTGCTGAACCACCTCAAAACGATTTGGAGGTGGGCAGCAGGACGGCTCCGGTGCTGGGGGCTGTGGCGGAGCCTCAGGCGTCTGGAACGTAGCTACTACTGACCACGGTCCAACTACCTGGCCTTCTCGACCCTCGGCGACTGCTTGGGCACGCCAGTAATAGTTAGTGACCCAGTCCAGGTCACCGGTGTTGGCGACGGTAGTCGCATCGCCAGACGCAACGTTCAGTACCACTGCTATGATGGCAAACCCAGAATCACTGGCGACCTCGAACCGGTACGATATCGCCGACACCGGCCCGGTGATCGACGCGTTGCTAACCACTAGAGTCGCTTCGCGTGACTCGGTAACAGTGCTGCCGACTGGTGACGTCGGCTCCGGAGTGCCGACCGACAGCGGCGTATACACGTCGAATACCATGGGTGCCGAGAACGGGCCGGTGTTGGCACCGGCCACCGCCCTGACCCGCCAGTGATACGTTTGCTCGGTTGGGAGGATGTTGGGCAACTGATAGGCCTGAGTGGGTCCAGTCGTTGCCGGCACCTGGTAGTCAGCGAAGACGACATGACTAAACTCGCTATCAGTGGCTACCTGCAACTCGTACCAGAAAGGCCGCTCGCTGTTTGACGTGGCTGGCTCAAATGTCAGTTGAATCGGCTGGTCTGCAGCCTTGATCAGAAAGCCATTCAGCGGGGAAACGGGTGATGGCGCGGAAATACCGATACCCTGGATCGGGCCGGCGATCGACGGGCTCAGCGGACTACGGCTCTTTTCAGCAGAGCAGCCTAACAGGATTGTAACGAGCACAATCGGAAGTGCAGATTTGAGAAAGGTATTGAAATACTTGTGCATTTGCTTTCCTAGTGGCATGGCAGTAGGTAGACGATGGGATTATTGGAATACCGCTCACTAATATTACTGAGACGACAGTCGCCTCCAACGTATTGATTTGGCTGGTGGTTGGCGTGTGCGGAAAGAACTGCCAGCATGCGTGACGCGACCAGTCAAGGCGTAGCCGATCGCTTCGCGAGTGCCTCGCAGACACTATCGGTTACCCGTTGAATGTTTTTATCCGAAAGCTCTGGATAAATAGGTAAAGAAAGTTCCTCTCGCGTGACGGCGTCGGCGCAGGGAAACGTCGTTTCACCGTAATCAAGGCTAGTGTAAGCTGGCTGGCGGTGCACGAGGGTAGGGTAATGCACTCCCACACTAATGGCCCTCGACTGGAGAGCGTCGCGCAACATATCACGGCGATCTGTAAGAACGGCGAACACGTTGTAGACGTGCCGTGCATAAGCCATCTCGGTAGGAGTACGCACTCCAGAGTTACTTAGGCGCTCGATGTACGTTGCCGCAATTGCACGGCGTCTTTCGTTCCACTTATCGAGATGTTGTAACTTTACTCGGAGAATCGCGCCCTGCACGCCGTCGAGCCGGTAGTTGCCGCCTTTCAACACATGGTGATACTGGCTTTCCTGACCCCAGTCCCGTAGCATCCGCGCGATGCGGGCTCGCTCGGGGTCTTGGGTCAGGATCATCCCGCCTTCGCCGCATGCTCCCAGGTTCTTTGCCGGATAGAAGCTGAAACAACCGAGGTCGCCTAATCCGCCGACCATGCGGTTCTTATAGGTGGCGCCGTGGGCCTGGGCCGCATCTTCGATGACAGCGATACCGTGGCGGTGTGCGATCGCAAGAATCGGATCCATGTCAGCCGGTTGCCCGTAAAGGTGAACCGGGACAATGGCCTTCGTCCGGTCGGTGATCTCGTCGGCAATCAGCGCTGGGTTCATGGTGTAGGACACCGGATCGACGTCGACGAAACGCACCCGTGCGCCGGTTTGCCTGATAGCCGCCACCGTTGCGATGAAGGTTAGTGGTACGGTAATAACCTCATCCTCTGGACCAACACCACAGGTAAGTAGAGCGACGTAGAGAGCGCTTGTTCCAGAGTTAACGCCGACCGCATGATGGACGCCACAGTAGGCGGCGAACTCCCGTTCGAAGGCTTCGACCTCTGGCCCCAAGGCATAGCGGCCGCTTCGCAGTACACGTATGACGGCCGCCTCGACCTCGTCTCGAATGCCTGAGTGTTGCGCGTGTAGATCGGCGAGAGGAATCACCGCACGACCTCCGTCAGGTCAAGCTTTCTGAGCTCTCCGTGGTGCCAAAGCGAGTTGGTAGCGGCAAAAAATATTTGCACGATGAGCAGGCCGACGTATGCCAAATTATCGAAGTAGATGGTGTTCAAGCGGGACACCTGGTCATTACATCGTGTCGAGCCAGACACCAGGAACGATTATCCTGTGCGAGGTGCCTCCAGCGGTCAGAGGATATCACGATGGCTCGACTGGACCGCCGCGCTGGACCAGCTGGCCCCACCATGGCTCGGCGAGAAGTACGGTTGGATCAGTAACTTCACCGCGATTGATGCCGTTGAACTCGGCGGCGACGTTCTCCCATGGTTCCAGACGAAGCTCGATGGTGTCGCCAGGGCGGTAGTTAGCCACTGGGGTAAGCTCGCCATCCGTCATGCTTCGCACATAAACTAACGCTTCACTCTTATTCCCTAACCCAGCATCCGCTTCAACTGCCACCTTGTTGAGATGGATCGCGACGATGTGGTCGCGATACGGAACGGAGCCTGGTCTGGGGATTGGACCAATCGAGAGAACAGTACCCCGGATGTTAACCGATATCGAGTCGCTTGGGCGCAGGAATGCTGAAAGGTAGTCCGGTGTGCTCAACGTTAGATCGACTAGTTTCCAGTCACCTAACGATAGCTCGCGGTTAGCGAATTGATAAATTACTAGGCGTTTTCCTGCGAGACGGTCGCGACCTCGGCGAAGCTCTGCGGCAAGGAGTTCACGCGTTGCGAACGCCCCGTTGTCATTCTGGCTCAGCCGATCAATTTGGCGCCGCAGGGCAAAGCTAAGTTGTTCGGCGAGTCCCGCTGAGGTACCCCATCCCATGGTCTCGAGCGAGTACACATTGGTGAAGCTGTCGCCAAGGAGCAGAACATCGGCGTTTCGGTCTGCCTGCCAGGGTCCGCTGTCAGCCGTTCGAATTTGCCGCACCGACACTGATTCGGACGGATACAGCGATTGGCGCGAGGGGAGGTTCAGCAGTAGAAGGGTATCGCCTCTGTTGATTACATCTGTTGTCGTGACGCGGTAGTCGACTGGATCAGTCTCAGGGAGATTAACCGTTGCGTCAATGAACGCAGCGAGCCGGTCAGCCAGGTGTTCAACGGTTTCAGGTCGCCAATGTGTGTCAGTCGCCAGATAGACTGGCGCGGCCATTTGTTGTTTTAGTGCCGTTAGTTCTGCAATCGTACCAAATACAAGTACACCATGCGAGCGGAGTTCAGCTAGGAACGATGGATAAGAGGGGTTGGTAATTACACGTCTCTTAACGGTATTACTCCGGCTAAGTCGTTCTGGATGTATAGTCAGCTTAACTGGTGTCGGTAAGACGATCAGCTGAATACTCCGTTGTGCCAGCTGGGTGTGCAGATCGATGATCGCAAGGAGAGGATCCGGCTGAGGAGCAGGCGTTAGAGTATCGCCACTAGCGCGGCGACGGACTAGATGTGAGGGAGTAAGGAAGCCATTGCCGGTCACGTGCGCTAGGTCTGAACCGTAGAACAGCCATCCCGCCTTCCCTGGTTGGACCTGCTCCGTGCTAGCACCGAGCCACGCCGTCATTAGATACTGCACTTGGGGTCTGACGACGCGTGCGATGAACGAGTCGTCCTCGAGCAGATTGTCGGTTGTCTGGATAGCTTCCAGCAGTTTACGGTTGCTTGTGATCACCGTGCTCAACACCGAGTGCGAGGCCTTAGAGTCAAGAGTAGGAGCCGCGACCGGTTTAAACGCTCCAGCGACCCGCTGGTAGAACCCGAAATCACTGATTGCCTGCGTCAGCGGGACAACTAAGATGATCGCCATAAAGACGACGACCAGTGAATACGCGACTCTTGGCTCGACGGTGGTTTGTCCCACTTCGACACGTGCCCTCTCGATACGGTTACGTTCGGTTCTGGAAAGACGGCTTGGGAAATAGGTCATGCCGCGCTCCTTAGAAAATGAAATAGATGAACGGGTTGTAAGCCTGCGTCGCAAGTACAGCCAACGACGCCCCTAGGAGGAGTAGTAACAGCACTCCTTTGGCCGCAGTGAGACGTTTGGTCCAGTCCCACGTCTGTGGGGCTCCCCAAGTGATCGCGCCGGCCATCGCTATTGTTATCAGGGCATATGGTTCGTACAACACGCCGCGCAATACGAAGGTCGAATTTCCAAGTTCAGCGAAACCAAACATGCTTCCGAGATATTTCATTGCTGCCGGTAAATCCGAGGCTCGGAAGAAAACCCAGGTAACCAACAGCGTCGCGAATGTGGCAGCTGTTCGCGCAGCCCGTGGCAGCACGTGGTAGAAGGCACGTTTACCGCGGAAGCGTTCAAGCGCCAGCAACCCGCCGTGCAGGCCGCCCCAGACAACGAAGTTCCAGGCGGCGCCGTGCCAGAGGCCGCCGAGCAGCATAACAATGACCAAGTTGCCGTAGGTACGGGCTAACCCTCGTTGGTTCCCGCCGAGCGGAACGTAAAGGTAATCTCGCAGCCACGACGAGAGTGAAATGTGCCAGCGTTGCCAAAACTCCGTGATCGACTGTGACCGGTATGGTGAATCGAAGTTCTTAGGGAATATGAATCCCAGCATCAGGCCGAGGCCGATTGCCATGTCGGAGTAGGCGCTAAAGTCGAAGTAGATCTGAAACGCGTAAGCGGTGGCTCCGTACCAGGCGTCGAGTGCGGCGATCGATCCGGCGTCGAAGGCAAGGTCGGCAATACGTCCGCATGGATTAGCGAGCAACACCTTCTTGCTCAATCCCAGGCTGACGAACGCGATCCCCCGCGCGAACTTGGTGACGGTGTGGGTGCGAATGGCCAGCTGGTCAGAGATTTCAGAGAACCTGATAATCGGTCCAGCAACGAGCTGGGAAAACATAGACACATAGCAAGCGAAATCAACGAAGCTTCTGAGTGCAGTCGCGTGGCCTCGGTAGACGTCGAGTGTGTAGCTCATGGACTGAAACGTGTAGAAGCTAATCCCGAGTGGGAGCGTTACCCGCAGCGCTACATCGAGGCGGAGCCAGGGGACGCCCAGAACTTCAGCCAGTGCCGTCACGTTGTCGGTAACGAAGTTGAAGTACTTAAAGAACCCAAGCAGCGACAGATTCGTACAGACCGACACGATGACGGCCAGCCGTGGTACCCCGCGGCGGCTGTCCCCCCTTACTGCTTTAAGGGGTTGGTCCCAGCGTTCGGCCAGCGGCTTGTTACGTAAGAGACGGGCTATCCAGACTGGCCCACGTCCGGCGATCCAGAGTCCGCAGAAGTAGTCGATGATGGTCGAGGTAAAAAGCAGTACAAGAAAAAGTGGATTTGCCCAGCCATAGAAAACGTAGCTAAGCGCTGCCAGGACGAGGTGCTTTCCGCGCCGGGGTATGGCGTAATAGAGAAAGAGGGTAACTGGCAAGAAATAGAAGAGAAAAGCGTGCGAGCTGAAGACCATCTTCGAGTGAGTCTCAGTCTAGCAGTCCGTGGCAATAGCAGCGCGTTATTGCCTCGCCGTCTGACAGTCTTGCAACGTCACGAGGCCGTTAGCAGCCACAACAGCACGCCTCCGTGTTTGGTTGACCTAAGGGGACCGGCGTATTAGGATTCACTCCCGATTGGTTGGACTCCACTTCCTCCCGGACTCTACGTTCAGTCGATGATGTTAGTGTTCGGCCGTCTCTTTGTGTGCGTGGCAACGCTTGTTGTCTTGAGCGCTTGTGGCGAATCGTCAACCGTTGCCCCGACGGCTCCATCTCTGCTGCCGACTGAAAAGGTTGGCAAGCTGACGATCGCATGTCCTGCGACTCTGACGGTGCAGTCGCAGGATGGCCATGAGGTTCAGAGCACGTTTCCACCGCCGGTCATTGAAGAAGGGAATGCGCCAGTTGTCGTCAGCTGCTCGCCGGAATCCGGGTCAGTTTTTCCGATCGGGACGACGGAAGTGCAGTGTACGACTTCGGACTCAATAGGGCAGACAGACACTTGTACATTCTTGAACATTGCCCTACCTCCGCCCATGTTGGCGGTCAGCAGTTTTATGGCTTTCGGCGACAGCCTTACGGCCGGCGTCACCTCTCTACCGATTCAGACGGTCAGCCAGCTTGAACCGCTCAATTCTTACCCGACCAAGCTGAAGATGCGGCTGAACCAGGCAAATCCGCTGCTGAACTTTACGATGGTCAACGCCGGAATGCCTGGTGAACTTGCAGCCGATGGGGATTCCAGATTTCTGCAAGAGCTGACCGCAGTTGGTCCTGAAGTGGCGATCATCTTGGAGGGTACCAACGACCTGAACAGTCCACTGAGTAACGCCAATCTGGCTAGCTCGGCTGTTGAATCGATGGTAATGATGGCGAAGGCTGCTGGAGTGGACCCGATCCTTGCTACGATTCCGCCGATTCGGGCGGTTGGCGACAAGGTGACGCCGTCTGCTCAAGTGGTGGTCTACAACAATATGATTCGAGCAATCTCAGCCGATCATGGGGTGCTACTCGTCGATGTCAACAATGCCATCGAGAACGGTGTCTGTCCGACTCGTCCGTTCGCTCGTTTTTCGTTGCTGCCTGGCATTCGTGGTATTGACGCCTCCCTTTCACGCATTGGAGAGGACCATTTACATCCGACCGTTGAAGGTTACGAGTTGATCGCCGACGCGTTCTTCGATGCCATCATGGCGACCTATGGCATTCCGGTTACGACCACGACACGACCAAGAGGAGATTATTCCTGGACCGAATTACGTGGGGTAACGTCCTCGAATTCAAGATTGCGGGGACGATGACGTGGTGAAAGGCCCGGCACACGATAGCGAAGTTGATCTAAGGATCCCAAGACGATGCCGACGCCACATAATAATCTGGTGGTTGTCGGGCATGCTAATGCCACTAGCGGCGGGACCGGTGGTCGCGCAGACGCCGCTGACAACTCAGAAAATGAATGCCCCATCGTTGACGGATCGGCTCGTAGAAGGGTTCTCTGGTCATGTAAACGTAGGTTACCAGGGAGGTTCCACTCGCCAGGCTGATGCCTTTAGTTATCGCGCCTATGGAGAGGACTCACGCTTTATCTCGAGTTACGCAAACACGAGCGGCGTGATGCTCGATGCTGGTGGAAGCTTTAGCGTATGGCGTGAGCTAGCCGTTCGTGCGAGTTACACACAACTTAACAAGTCCAGTAACATGACCGTGACCGGCACGGTTCCACACCCGCTCGAGTTCAACGAACCGCGGACCATCCAACCGCAATCACGGATACTTGCCAGTCTGGAGCGGGGTACGCACGTCGGGGCTGAGTGGAGATTCCCTGTGAGGCAGGTTGAGGGATTGGACGTTGGTGTGTTCGGAGGGCCCTCGTTCTTCAACGTGAGGCAGGAAGCTGTGGTAAATGTGACGGTTCAGGAAACGGTAGGTTCAGCGTTGACCGGTGTTACCGTCAAGCAGGTACAGACTGCAGAGTATCGACGCAACGGTATCGGGGCCCATTTCGGCGCTGACGCGACCTACATGCATACGACTTACGTCGGCGTCGGATTTTTCGTTCGCTTCACCGCCGTGTCTGTTGATCTTCCTTCGGCCGACTCTGGTACCCTTTCACTGGATGCAGGGGGCATCCAGATGGGGGGGGGGGGGGTATCCGCTTTCGATTTTGAGGGCGTATCATGGCCAGCGAAGACTTAAGGAGGCGATCCGTCGCATCATCCAGCGAACATGACCCCAATATCACGGTCATCCAGGATGAGTTGTTTGCACCCGGGCGGTCTAAGGCCAACCGTTACGCGGAGCTCGTGATCGGTCGAACCGGTTTGTGGTCCTTACTCAAGTATGAGGTAATCGTCACCTTGTGTGCCGCGGTGCCTGGAGCGTTGGGACTCTTGCTCCGGTCGAAACTCTACCCGCGGTTACTCGGGCGGATGGGACGAAACGTGACTTTTGGTGTCAATGTCACGCTGCGCCATCCTCACAAGATTCATATTGGGAACGATGTTGTTATCGACGACGGATGCTGTTTGGATGCGAAGGGAACCGACAACGAAGGTATCGTAATCGGGAACGGTGTATTTGTCGGACGCAATACAATCCTGAGCTGTAAGAATGGTGACATCGTGCTTGATGATCACGTCAACATTGGATTTAATTGTGAGATCTTTTCTGGCTCACGCGTCCGATTGGGTAAGAATGCGCTGGTTGCCGCCTATACGTACTTGGTCGGAGGAGATCACCTGTACGATCGCATCGATGTCCCGGTGCTCTATCAGGGTCGCAGAGCTCTGGGGATCGACGTCGATGACAACGTGTGGCTGGGTGCACACGTCGTGGTGGCCGACGGCGTACGGATTGGCCGAGACGTGATCATCGGTGCTGGGGCAGTTGTTATCGGAAACATTCCAGATTTTCACATCGCGACCGGTGTGCCAGCGAAAATCGTTCGCGACCGGCGTGCGGAACCTTCAAAAAATTCGTCATAGGGTATAGCGATTTCGATCGGTTCCCTTACGGCTGGATCGGCACTTGGTGCCAGCCGTCGCTCTCGGTAAACTCTCTGGCGGCGAAACACCAGATCACAAGCCGTTTTTCTTCCCAATAGGTTGGTGTACGTTGCGCGCGTCTCAATAGGTTGATTCGTGCCGGTGTTGCACCAGAGCCACGTACCGCTACGAGGTCCATCGGCATACCAAGTTCGAAGGCGAGTTGATCGGCGAGACCAGCACCGGTGGCATGCATGTCCTGGCCGGCGTGAAAAATTAACGAATGACTATCGCCTAGCAGTACGATCGGGCTGTTGGGGTCTGGTGTAATTGTGCTTGTCCCTGCTTCTGTACCGTCCACGATTCCGCGAAGGCTGAGCTCTTCGTGAGGCAAGTCAGTTGCTCCCAGATCCAGTGCGAGATCCCCAGTAATGGTCACTGTGTACCAACTGGATGAATACGCGCGAGTCTCGAGTTCCGCATACCATGGCCGATCTTTGACCACGGCCGCTATTTCCCTGGCGGTGACGACGCAGCCGTTGCCAGACCAGTGGGTATCCAGACGACAATAGAGCGGTCCGTCTGGATGGAACCGATCATCGAGGAACCGCTCGGTCAGGTCTAGGACCTGGACGTCTTGTTCACGCAAGATCGCGTAAAAAGTTTGGTGTGCAGTGTCGAGGCGCGGGACTGGAATTGGGATGGCGGTGCTTGACGAAACCTTGTCCGGGTATATTAGGCTCTTCGGTGGTACCGGTACCACCAGCAACTCAACACCGATTAGATCCAGTTGCTGCTTGAAGTCCAGGATCGCTTGAAGAGGGTCAACGGAATCTGACTGATGAGCCCGGCTCACGCCAACGGCATGGGGGCCCCAGAAGGGTCCGACTGAGACATGACGTAGCTCAGGTCCGAAGAATAACCAGTCGTCCAGACCGCGCACCGCCATGGACTCGCGGTTAGCGACTTCGCTGGCGAGCTGGGCGGAGACTGCTCGAAAGTCCTCGATTAGGCCTTCGGGGAGGGGTGAACGGCACGCAACAATACCGAGGAGGAGAGCAACAACTCCCAGCCAGATCCACGGGCGAGAGTCGCAGCCGAGCCGTGTCAAACAACCGTAACGCATGAAGGGTGTTGTCGCGTGAATCTGTGGCATTGTACCATCGTGGCGATAGATTGTTTCCCGCCCGTCATCGCCATTTCTTCATATGTGTGGCATCGTCGGCATCATCGAACGTAATCTCGAGCAGCCTGTCTCTCCTGACGAGCTGACTCGAATGGTGCGTACGCTGCGGCACCGTGGTCCTGATGACGAGGGCTGTGTTGTATTGCCAGGTGTCGGTCTGGCAATGCGTCGGCTGTCAATCATAGATGTTGGCGGCGGCCAACAGCCCTTCGCATCAGAAGATGGCATGGTTCATCTGGTTGCCAACGGTGAGATCTACAACTTCGAGACGCTAAGGGATGAGCTCACCGCGTTGGGCCATCGCTTTCGAAGTCGCGCCGACATAGAAGTACTGGTACATGCGTATGAGGAGTGGGGCGAGTGCTTCCTGCAGCGTGTGCGCGGCATGTTCGCTTTGGCGTTGTGGGACGGGCGCACGCGGACGCTAATGGCCGCGAGAGACCGTGCGGGGGAGAAGCCAATCTACTACACCGAGACGCCTAGGGGTTTCCTGATGGCGTCAGAGATTAAGGCGTTGCTCATCCGTTCCGAAGTAGACCGAACAGTTGATTTAGAGGCGCTGGATCAGTTTTTAACCTACGAGTACGTTATTGCGCCTCGGACGATCTTCGCCGCGATCAAGAAGCTACCTCCGGCCCACTTTCTGACCTATCGCGATGGCACTATGGCGGTGACACGGTATTGGGATGCTGCAGCGGTTAAACCGCGTTCCTGGACAGATGACGATGCGGCGGACTCACTCCGCGAAGCACTAGCGCGTTCAGTGTCGAGCCAGATGATGTCTGATGTCCCGCTGGGAGTATTTCTGTCAGGGGGGATTGACTCCAGTGCGATCGTCGCGCTGATGTCAGACGCCTGTCGCGACACCGGAGATTCGGTGAACACTTTCAGTATCGGGTTTTCAGACGGTAGCTACAACGAGTTATCGTATGCGCGGGAAGTAGCGAATCGGTTCGCCACCAACCATCGAGAGGGAACAGTCGAACCGGATCTACTCACGTTGTTCGACAAACTGGTAGTGCATCTCGACGAACCATTTGCCGATGTGTCTTTATTTCCGACATATCTTGTTTCCCAGATCGCCCGTGAGTATGTGAAGGTAACGCTCTCGGGCGACGGTGGAGATGAACTGTTCGGTGGCTACGACACATATGTAGCTGATCATCTGGCTCGACGATTTGCTCGGGTAGTGCCCAGTTCGGCGGTGCCAGCCCTGGCCCGGATGACAGCCCTTTTCCCGCCGAGCGAGCGGAAGAAAGGTTTCGTAAACAAAGTAAAGCGCTTCATGCAGGGGATAGCTTCGGCACCGTCATCAATCGAGCACTACCGATGGATGACCTTTTTGTCCTCCGACTCTAAACGCCGCTTGTATACGCGCGACTTGCAGGTAGCCCTTACCGCTTCTGACGTCTATCGGCCTGTCCAGGACTGCTTTCGAGAGGTAGGTACGGACGACCTCCTTAACCGCCAGCTCTATGTTGATCTCCGGCTATATCTGGCTGATGACATTCTCGTGAAGTTGGATCGTATGAGCATGGCCACGTCTCTCGAGACCAGGGCGCCATTTCTCGATGTCGATGTCATGGAACTGGCATTTTCGATGCCGGGGCATCTGAAGATTCGCAGAGGGGAGCGAAAATACGTCTTGAAGCGTGCGCTGCGCGATATTCTGCCAGAGTCGGTCATACACCGCTCGAAAGAAGGTTTCAGCATTCCGATGAAGAATTGGCTCAAGCGGGAGCTCTTTCCTTTAATGGAGGATCTACTATCTGCCGAACGGATCAACCGGCGCGGCTGGTTCAATCATGCGGTGGTCCGCTCCAAGATCGACGCGCACATGGCAGGGCGCGAGAATCACGCACACACGTTGTTCAGCTTGATGGTGTTAGAGCGCTGGGCTCAAGAGTTCATCGACAGATAGGCAGGAACGTCAATCTTGAATAACGTACAGGCGCTCGACATCAGAGATTTCGTCTTTGATCCGTCCAGGACTCCATCTAAGCTCATCCGCCATCACTTGGGCCGCTGACTGGAGTGCGTCGTATCCTGGATGTCCCGCCGAACCTGCCTCAGTGCGCCGCATGACTGCATCCGCTAATCGGACGGCTAGTTCTTCTCTTACGGCGTGGCGCACCTCGCCACGTGTCACGTCGCATGAAACGCCGAGCGCTGCTCGGTCCGCTGGGGTATCCAGGAGTGCCTGTAGTACTACACCATGTGTTGAACCGTATGAGAGCGCCAAGCGTCGGCGCGTTGCAATGGTCACGCCAGGCGTTTCGGCACGTTCCAGGTTGTTCAAGAAGCTCTTGAAGTCATCAATGTTTCCACCGACGAGCGGCGTGTTACTCGTGCGGCAGGGAGGAACGGGTCTGTTGAGAACACGACAGACCGTGTCGATAGCGCGTTGGGCAGTATCACGGGCCGTCGTGTATCGCACACCGAGGATGCTGACTAGTCCGTTGATGCCATCGGCTCGGTGATCACGGATAGCACTGGTTTTAAGCAACTTTACATGGTCAGCGACGGCGTTGCCTGAGGGGAGTAGTCCACGGTGCACGAGGGAGACATCGTTAAGCCCAATTTCAAGAGCTGGAAATGCATGGTTGACGTCGCTCAGAAACCGCTCGACCTCCGTCCGACTGACAACTAAGTCGTCCGCCGTACCGTTAAACGGCTCATGGCTTGTGCCAACGATCGCATGCCCGCGCCAGGGGGTCGTGAAGAGGAGGCGCCTACCGGCTGGGCCTGCGACTGCGTGACTACTGCCCACAGTCTTTGCCACAATCACGTTCATGGCTTTGGACAACCGTGTTGACATGGTGATCCCAAGGTCTGGCGCAAGCGTTCGCAGCAGGGATGGAGCCCAGGGGCCTGCGCTATTCAGAACGACCCGTGCGCGCACATGGAACTGTTCATGGCCGAGCCGGTCTTGTACTAGCACACTCTCCACCCGTCCGTGTCGTCGTGAGATACGAACTCCCTCAACATAGTTTGCCGCAACCGCGCCACGGTCCATCGCCGACAGCAGGAAGGACAAATTGACCCGATCGCTGTTGTACATCTGACAGTCGAACCATTCGATCCCGCCGGTCACATCACTCGGGTCGATCAGTGGATTGAGTGTTAGGCACTCGTTTCTGGTTAGTAGTCGGCTCGACGGTAGGTGTTTCGCCGGATCGTCAAGATCATTGCGATCGCGCGCGAGGATATCGTTGAACGCAAAGTAGAGGCGCATCAGCCATCGCTGCCGAGACAGACCTCGATAGGTAGGAATGACAAAGGGGAGAGGGTGCACGAGGTGTGGCAGAATTTGCGACAAGGTGCGACGTTCGCGGACGAACTGCCGGAGCTCGGCGATGTTTCCCTTCTGAAGCGCTCGGACACCCCCGTGCACCGTCTTGGCACTGTTAAATGACGTGCAACCTCCGAAGTCTCCCCTGTCAATGATTCCGACCGAAAGTCCTCGAAGCGCAGCGTCCCATGCGGCCGTAGTGCCGTAGATGCCACCGCCGACTACGAGTAGATCAAACGGCGTATCGGCGAGTTGCTGCAAGTCCCGCTTCATGAGGCTTATACTACACGTCGTTCATCTGGCAGGTTCGGAGGTGCGTGCGCGCGGTGGCGAGTGTGACCCTGGGGGGCTAGTGGCCTAGCGATGGCTGACCAAATCCACCTGATCGATAAGATTCATGCCTATTGGAACGAGTGTATCCACGATCTCGAGATGACAGATCAACCGGTCGGGTCAGTTGGGTTCTTTGATGACCTTGACGAGTACCGGTTCGACAAGCTTCGATATTTGCCCAGGGTGGTCGATTTCTGTGGATATCGAGATCGCACACTAATCGAAATCGGCTGTGGGATCGGTACCGACCTTCTTCGCTTTGCACGCGGCGGAGCCAGAGTGACAGGGGTGGACTTGGCAGAACGCTCTATCGAGCTAGCGCGCGCCAACTTTGCTTTGCACGGGCTACGGGATGTAGCGGACCTACGCGTGGCCGACGGGGAGGCGCTCCCGTTTTCCGACGAGAGCTTCGACGTTGTTTATGCGCACGGCGCTATTCAGTACACGGCCAATCCAGGTCGGATGATTGCAGAAGGCCGACGGGTGCTCAAGCCAGGCGGAACGGCGATCTTTATGGTCTACAACAGGTATTCCTGGTTAAATGCTCTCTCAATCCTCATGCGAGTAACGTTGGAGCACAAGGACGCGCCTGGTATGCAACTGTTTTCCGTTGGTGAATACCGACGACGGTTAAAGGGTTTCACTGAGGTTCGGATCGTCCCGGAACGGTTCCCCGTGCCGTCGCGTTTACAGAATGGTTGGAAAGCCGCAGTGTACAATGGCGTCTTCGTTCGAGCATTTAATATCCTGCCGCGTGCTTTGATCCGCCCACTCGGCTGGCATCTGATGGCATTCTGTCGAAAATAGCGCTGGTTTGTGCCAGATTGAGTACTAACAGTCAATGGTGATGCTCGCCGAAATAAATTTGCGTAGCCGCCAGCGTGCCTGCAATAACTAAATTCTGCGATTGTCGAGACCTATGCTGGTAGGTTGGCAGGTTTTTCGGTGTTAGTTAAGTCGGTCAGAGGGGAGAGCGTCGGTACTGCTCAATGAACACCGATGCGGCTCCTCCAACTGAGCCGTCGATTATCACGGTCTGGTTCGGAGGTACGTTAGAGAGAATCCTAGTGGTGCCGTCGAGGAACGTAACTATGACATTCACTAAGGTGTGGCTGCCGAGGCCGAAGTGGAGAACTGGGTCGTTCTGGCCAAGGTAGCCATTGCTGCTGCGACTTTCACGGCTAGTGATTGGCGGCGTTCCCGCGGCCAGCGCGTTGTAGACTGCGATTTTCGCGCCAAACGCTCCCGTCTGCCCTTGGGGTGTCAGGAGCTTGACTTTTAACCAGCCGCCCCCATTTAAGTCATTACGTGCAAGCCAGTTTCGGCTTTGCTTGGCGCCAACGGCGAAGTCGAGGTCGCCGTCGTTATCGATGTCGGCGAAGGCTATCGCGCGTGGGTCGTTGATCCCACTAACAGGAAGGGCTGGTCCAGCGGAGAAGGTACCACCGCCATCGTTGAGGTAGACGACGTCGTCGCCCGCGAACAGTAGGTCGAGGTCGCCGTCTTGGTCAACGTCAGCAAAGCCTCCCATGTAGCCGTCGATGTTCGGAAAGTTTCGTACATACCCGAAGGTGCCAGCCCCGAGATTGCGATATAAATGCCCGACTGTTTCGCCGTTCAGGTCCAGATCGACAAGGATCATGTCGAGGTCTCCGTCGGTGTCGACGTCGCCCATCGTGATACCGCTGTACGCGCGGTGTTCGATGCCGATCGTGGCAGGTGAGATTAGCGTGAAGTTTCCCGTACCGTCGTTTCGAAGCACGTTAAGATCACCATCTCTATTAGCGGCGATCAGGTCGATGTCGCCATCCCCATCGAAGTCCGTGTCGGTCACACCTTGTCCCGCCGGAGCGGTGTACGCGGCCCCGCCCGTGATCGACGTAAACTGGAGGCCACCGTCGTTCCGATGAAGTTCGTTTCTTTTCCAGGAGGGATCACCAGAGCCCTTCCACCCAGAAACGCTGAAGATGTCAAGGTCACCGTCGCGATCCATGTCAAAGATCGTTACTCCCCGCGTCGACTCGTTCCTGGCGCTGATAGTGGCCGGAGTGACGTCGGTAAAGTTGCCGGCACCGTCGTTGCGGAAGACATTATTTGGCTCGCCGGTTCCGGTTGTTCCGTTGACGAGGTCAAAGTCCCCGTCGTTATCGAGATCGCCCCAGGTTGCGCCGTGAGACCCAGCGTCGAAGTCGGCGACGCCGCGGGCGGCACCGGTTTCAACGAATTGCGTATTCCCCTGGTTTTCGAAGAAGAGATCCGCAAGGGGCACGTTGAAGTTCATCGTGACATAGAGATCGGGCCAGGCATCACCAGTTGCGTCGGCAAAGGCCACTCCGTGACCACCGAGCGGGATTTCCGGTCCGTCGACACCGGAAGCAATAGAGATGTCTGTAAAGGCCGTGGAAACCGTGGGCGTCTGAAAGCTCCAGGTAGTGGACCAAGGACCCGCGGCGCCGTCGAGCTCAGCTCGAGCCCTCCATTGATAGACCGTGTTGTAGAACAGCGGTCCCGCGAATATATAGGTTGTCGCCTCGGGGCCGGAAGGAACGACGGCCGAGACAACCAGATTCATTCCGTTAATGGTGTAGTAGACCTCGAACTGGTAGTCGAACACGGCCGCCACGTAGGTACCAGCAGCGTTACTTACGTTCAGCATCAGACTGTCAGGGAGGTTGGTTAGGAGCGTGGAATGGTGGGGTGAGATCAGTGTTGGAGGGGACGCCTTGAGCACGCCGCTTTGGGCCGCTGGATCCTCATATTGTCCAAGGAGCGCGGCACCTAGGACTACGAGCAGACCGGGATAACCCGTCGGCAGGCGGCGAGTTCTCATCAGAGCGGGTAAAGTATAACAGCCACTGTAATCGTCTCGACGAGGACTCCGTTATGGGAGGCTGTTCGTGTCGTAGTAGAGAGGCAACAGGACGTCGTCTGCGTCCATCACGAGACGTTGGCCCTCGAGTTCGGGGTGCTCGTCATAAAGCTCCAGTGTTAGCCGATAGTGTTTACCTTTCGGATGCGCGGCGGTGGGGAGCATCTCACCATCTCGGATGATCCAGTGTGCTACCAACACGGTGTCGAGTGAATAGTCACCCTCGATAACGTGATCCACTTGGTACTCAATGGCAAGCAAGGCTTGACGATACGGGGCTATCGCGTCTGGATTTGGGAGAGGTACGTCCTCGAGGGTGGTCGCTTCGAGTACGACGCGCGTGGGGAAGTTGGTCACGGCGGAGTCAACCGTTCGGATCGCACCTGACATTCGAGTCGGCGAGTGGCCATCTCCACTCTGGATTAAATTGTTACGCTCGTGGGGATCGATCCATGCGTCAGGATAGAAGTCGGCGCGCTCATTGGTCGTGACCCGGGTCCAGCTTGAAACGGTCCGATAATCTGGCGCGAATTGGCCCAGATAGATCTCAACGCTCCCATCACCGCACCGAGCGGACGTACAGCCCATTGTGTATGGTCCGGTCATCGTCAAGAAACGCGGGTGATTGCTCCACCGCGGGTGGTAAACCTCGTAGCCGTCGATTCCGGGTGCCCCATTGATGGGAACCTGCCAGCGCGCATCGCTCGTCAGTTCAACCAGGGTCAGGTTGCGATGACTGCCGTCGAAATACCAAGCCAGTTCAGGTCCATGCGGTGCAAGGGCAGTCCAGCAGCCTTCGCCGAGTTTGGTCCACTCATGGTTTGTCAGGTCGGCGAGTCCGACATGTGGCCACGGAAACAGACCGCTCGTGTGTCGGCCGTCGAATGACAGTTGGAAGTTGTCCTCGCTGACCGGGGCTTTGTCCCACACAAACTCGCCATCACTGGTTTCGTCGAGGCGGTGGCGGCGGATCGTGTGATACGACATCGCACGGGTATTCGCCTCATCGAGGCCGCTGTAGACCCACTCGACGCCGGTTGCTGGGTCCTGCCACACCTCGAGTGCGAATCCATCTGTGAGACGTCGTAGTCCAGTGCCTTCCCAGTCGACGACGTAAATACTCTGGTCCTGTCGGTTCGAGAACACGACGCGGTCGCCGCCTGGTGTGATCAGCGGCTTCGCGTAGTTCGAGATGGTGCCGAGGATGGAACGTTCGCCACGACCGTCTCCGTTATCGAATCCCATCAAAGTCTGCTGTGGTCGGCCACTGTTGTAATCAGCACCGTCGCCGGCATCTTGCGTCCACACGACTCGCGTGTGGGCGCCAGTCAAACGCGGTACGCTAAGTGGTGGTTCAGATTGAGAAATGGTAGACGGAGAGTGAGTTTCATTGGTGACAGCGATGTCGGTACAAGTGGAGGATATCAACAGATAGACCACCAACGCCGTGAGGTTGGTAAGGCGTCTTAACGAAATTTCTCGAATGATCATGGTGCCCACGGAAACCCCATGTCGTGGTCTGATTCGACGGCGCAGCAAACCGGACATGACAGGATTCTAGCAGACACCACGTTAGTTCTTGTCGACCTACCGAGTTGGACTGCGGATGGATTCAGAGGATCCGTGAACGTAGGTAGAGCCACAGACCTGGGAGTGTCCCAAGAAGACCAATAATGATCACTAGGGTGGACAGGGCGAATGATTCAGCATCCAGCACACCAACAGGTCGAAGAAGCCACACGAGCACTCCTTGTGGTAAGCCGATACCGGCAATTGAAATCGGGAGCATCAATATGAGTAGACCGACCGGCATGATCAGGAGGTAGTAGCTCAGTCCGACGTCCAAATGCAACCCGCTGCCCAACAGGAATACCTCGAGAATCCGTAGCCACTGGACCATTAGGGATAGGCCGAAGACGATGACGAGCACACCACGTTGTCCACGGTAGTGTCCAACACCGTCGGCCACTAAGATTAGACACTGCCCGAGGCGAGTGTTTTGTAGCAGCATGGGTAATGACTTTCTCAGGATTCGGTCCGCCCAGAATGTGCAAAGCACGGTAACCGAGGCCGCGAAAATCAGAGCCACCACAACGCTGGTCAACGGTAGTTCGACTTCTCGTGTCCAGAGCGTAAGCCCGGCGACTCCGAGAACCAAGAGGGCCGAGAGACCTAGCAGTCGGTCGACCAGGACCGAAGCCAAAGCCTCGCGTGGCGCATGAGTGTGTTGGGACAGTGCGTATGCACGGGTGACGTCCGCACCGCCCGTTGGTAGCGCTGTGCCGACAAACGAGGTGATGAAAAAAATGCGTGCCACCGACCAGGCCGGAATTGGGACAGCGATCGACCGGAGTAGTAGTACCCATCGGCTGATCATGGTTGCTCGGGCTGCCAGGTCGACCATCAAAGCTCCAAGGAAGTAGCGAAGGTCGACCGTGGTAAGGACTCTCGCCGCCTCCAGATGGTCGAGTTGGGTGAGCAGGTAGGCGAGGACCGTGCCACTCAGGAATGCCCGAAACCAAAAGGAAGTGACCAGTTTGATAATCACGGGAGCCTGGAGTAAAAGGTGGCCCAATCAGTTGGCGGGGGTCCAGCTATCTCCTACCAGCCCATGTTCACACCAGTGGATCGATGGGCTGAACTTCTTCACGTCAGAAACTAGTTAGATTCTGAACTGGTAGTCCTTTTGGTCATCGGCATGACACGGTCTTCACAAGGTCGACTCAAATTTGCCGTTGGCGGATGATACCGGAAAGGGTAGGAACCATGAAACTTCGTTTCCTGCACTCAAAAGTGGCAATCCGGCCGTGTGCTAAGATGACCCGTTTTTGACGGGCCTCGAGACCAGTGCTTAGTGAAGCAGGCCATTTAAGTTAGGTAAAATGGCTGCTATCTGGCTGACGCGAGCGACTCGCAACCATCCGGATGGCATGTGGCGAGAGGACAGCACGTGAGAAAATTGATTGTGCTGGTTATGAGTCTGATTCTGCTCGTTGCGACGGACGTTAGAGCACAGGCACAGCGTATTGATCTGGGATTCGTAAGCATGAACTGGGCGTATCAGGTTGGAAATCGTCAGTTTCTTGATAGCCTGTCCACTCCGCTGTTTGACGAAATGGCTACCTTCTCGGTGGGACATGAGTTCAGTAGTGGTGGTTTGTTCGATGTGAGCGGGGGAGTTCACGTTTCGGGTAACCTGGCGGTCGGGTTTGGCATCACTGCGTTGAGGGGGACGGGTACGATTGTTGTCGATGGTAGTGTGCCTAACCCGCTGTTCTTTGACCGTCCTCGCACGGTTACGTACCAGGAGACGGGCTTCAACCACCGAGAGCTCGGGGTTCATTTGCAAGCCGTTTGGTTCGTCCCAGTCAACGACAAGGTCGATGTGGCACTGTTCTGGGGCCCGTCACTATTTAGTCTGAGGCAAGATCTCGTTACGACGGTTGAGACCGCAGAGGTAGGTGCTCCGTTCGATGTCGTAAAAGTGAGTCGTTTGGTCATCGGCCAGGGGACTCAGAGGGGCGTTGGTGTCAACGTTGGCGTAGACCTGACCTATCTCTTTACCGATAACTACGGCGCTGGATTGTTTGCCCGCTGGGCCGGCGGCTCGGTCGATTTCCCGACTAGTACTGGGGAGCACTCGGTTGACGTTGGCGGATTCCAGGCTGGTGTTGGTGCCCGCCTACGTTTCTAATCCATTAACCCCCAATATTTCAGCAAGAAACGGACATAAACCATTGGTCCAAAGCGGTCGGACTACTATAATCTCAATACTCGCTTACAGGTGTCATCGAGGCCAAACTGACCGCTGTGGCCATCGAAGTTAGCGGATCCCAACCGAAGAGTGTGACCACCCCTGCACGAATCTTAATGCTGGCGCCCGAGCCATTCTTCGAGCCTCGGGGAACTCCGTTTAGCGAATACCATCGTATCCGTGCACTCGGTGACCTTGGGTACAAGATCGACCTAGTCACGTACCCGTTCGGAAACGATGTGGTGTTGCCAAGCCTCCGGATCTTCCGTTGTGCTAGGCCTCCATTTATGCGGCGGGTAAGAATTGGGCCGTCGGTGACTAAAGGAATGCTAGACGTGCTGCTCGGATTTACGGCTGCGCGTCTGGTGCTAACTGAGCGATATGACGCTATTCATTCCCACGAGGAAGCCGGGTTACTCGGTATTTGGCTGGCAGAGTGGCTTGGGATACCGCACCTGTACGACATGCACTCGAGCTTGCCACAGCAACTGAGCAACTTCCGATACACGCGGTCCGTACTACTTAAGCGGACCTTTGAGCGGGCGGAGCAGGCCATGATCGCTGGCTCTCGGGTCGTCATTACCGTCTGTCAGGAATTGCAGGATGTAGTCGTCGCGGCTGGCGCAGGCGACCGAGCGTTTCTGATCGAGAACGTCATGGGAGGGGAGGTCAACGTGGACGATGTTAACGTCACCGCTATGTTCGACGTCCGGGCTCGCTATGGCATCGGCGCCGATCAGCCGCTTGTGCTCTACACGGGAACGTTCGAGGAGTACCAGGGGTTGGACATGTTGATGCACGCTTCGGCGTGTCTCGGTGCCCGCCGGCCTGATGTGCACGTGCTAGTCGTTGGTGGTGACTCAGTCCAAGTGGAGCAGGCTCGTACACGTGCTCGGTCGCTCGGAAGTCCGATGACTTTTACTGGTCAGCGTCCGGCGGAGGAGATTCCGACCTTTGTCCGTGCTTCGGACATCCTCGTGTCCCCAAGGATTTCCGGTACGAATACTCCGCTAAAAATCTATACGTACCTTCGTTCAGGACGGCCGATCGTTGCAACGAATCTCCTTACGCACACGCAGGTTCTGAATGACGAAACAGCGGTCCTGGTCAAGCCGGAGGCTGAAGCGTTTGCGGCAGCGGTCGACGAGCTAATCGCGAGACCTGACAAGCGAGCTGTCCTGGCTAAATCGGCGCTAGCTCTGGCGGCCACTCGCTATTGCCGTGAGGCGTATGTGTCCCGTACCGAAGAGGCTTATGCTCAACTTTTAGGCAATGGCGAGAAAGAAACCCGGGTGGAATCCGGGGGCTCCGATGCTCGCGATTCGAGCGTATCGTGAACGTTCTTGTTACCGGAGCAACTGGCTTCACGGGTGGGCACTTGGCCCGTTATCTTTTCGGCCGGGGCGACACGGTGCGCGGACTAGTGCGTCCAGCGAGCCGCGATCGAGGTGCATCGCTCGAATCCGCTGGAGTGGAACTGGTGAGTGGCGACCTGACCGATCCGGAGTCGCTCGGAATTGCGTGCCGTGGTGTGGAGGTGGTGTATCACGTAGCAGCGACGTATCGCACGGCCGGTCAGGGTGACGCTACTTATCGAGCGATAAACGTCCAGGGCACCAAGAATCTCCTAGAGGCGGCGCGAGCGGCTGAGGTTCGGCGGTTCGTACATTGCAGCACTGGTGGTGTGCATGGACACATTGAGTATCCGCCAGCCACCGAGGACGCACCTCTCTCACCGGGCGATATCTACCAGGTGACCAAGTTAGAGGCGGAGAGGCTAGCCCGTTCGTTCGGAGAACGTGAACGGCTTGAGGTGATTATAGTAAGGCCGATTGGCATCTACGGACCTGGTGACACGAGGTTTCTCAAGCTGTTTCAAGGTATCGCCAGCGGGCGCTTTCCGATGCTCGGGGCAGGGCAAGTGTTCTATCACTTGACCTTCATTGATGACCTCGTTGAGGGGTTTCGTCTCTGCGCCGAAGTACCGGGCGTGGCAGGGAGAACCTTCCTGCTAGCTGGGCCGACGTACACTACGTTAGAGGAGTTGGTGAACATAATTGCTGCGGAGCTTGAGGTGGCGTCGCCACGGTGGCGTTTGCCGGTCTGGCCGTTTTGGGTCGCTGGAGCACTGTGCGAGGCGGTCTGTATCCCGTTGAGAGTCGAGCCGCCGCTATATCGGCGGAGGGTCGACTTCTTTACGAAGAGTAGGGCGTTCGATACGACGCGTGCCAGACGGGAGCTCGGATTTGTCCCTAGGGTGAATCTGCCAACCGGCATCCATCGAACAGCGGAATGGTATCGGGAGCAGGGATGGGTGTAGACGGGCGTCGGCTGAACGTCGTCCAAATTTGCGATCATTTAGGCTGGCCAGGCGCCCGAATGCACGGCGTTAAACGATTATTCGCCTGGATGATCCCACGATTCGATAGCAAACGGTTCAAAGTGTCGCTCATCAGCCTGCGCTCACCAGACACTTCATCCGACACGCTTGAAGAGATGGGGATCGAGGTAACGTACCTGTCAAAGTCAAAATTCGACCCGATGACGTTACCGGCGCTACTTCGGGAGGTCGACCACCTCGAAGCCGACATCCTCCATATGCACGGGTATGGCGCTACGACGTTTGGACGGCTGGTCGCCGCCCTGCGAGGGTTACCCGCGCTACTGCACGAGCACGCGAACCTGACGGATACACCGTGGTTCCAGAAGATTCCGGACCGATTCCTAGAGCCTTACACCGATCTAGCAATCGCCGTATCCCGCTCGACGGCTGAGTTCATAATCAACGCGAGACTCGTACCGGAGGAGCGCACGCGGGTCGTTTATCTTGGTGCGCCGACCGATGAGTTCTCTCGCCGCTGGTCACGAGAGGAGCTTAGCGGCGCCAGAAAAGCTCTTGGTTTGCCGCGTGAGGGACTCGTCGTTGGGACAGTTACACGGCTGATGCCCTCAAAAGGAAACCAGTACTTCGTCGAGGCGGCGAGAGCAATTCTCAACCGCTTACCGGATACACACTTCTGCATTGTGGGCGAAGGCGAGCTCCAGGAAGAGCTCGTGACGCAGGCGCGAACACTCGGTCTATCCGGACGGATTCACTTTCCTGGATATACCCGCGACGTGGCTTTAGCGTTGTCCGTCTTCGACGTAGTCGTCTTTCCCTCACTTTGGGAGGGCACGCCGCTTACCGCGTTTGAAGCTCTGGTCGCAGGGCGGCCGATCGTCGCTAGTGATGCTGACGGTCTCATCGATATCCTCCACGACGGACGAGACGCGCTTATCGTGCCAAAACGGGACAGCACGGCGCTCGCAAACACCGTGGTAGAGCTGTTGGGCGACCAAACTCGCCGGGACAAACTCAGTTCCCAGGCACGACTGACTGGCGCTAGCTATGACATTGACGCGTTCGTCCGGAAGATGGAACAGCTGTACGGGTTAATGCACGAGATGTCCAAGCGAACTCAACGGAAGGGTGTAGCGGCTGCCGACCTCAGCTTCTTGTCGAACACGGCGCATCCTTCATAAGTTGGACAGAACATGTTGGCAATGGGAGGTGACAGCGGCGGACGTCAAGCGGGTGTGAGGCATAGTTTCGATCCAGGGCGCTTAGCTGTCCTGTTACTGCTTGCGCTGGGTTCGTATGCTGCCTTATCGGTTGATGTGGTTCGCACCGGGTTCGGCATTAAGGGCGACGAGGCCACTTACGTTGCGATGGCGCTCAGTGCCGCTTACGATGGTGATCTCACGTACCAGGCGACTGACATTGAGCGGTTTTATCGGTTGTACAAGAGCGGTCCAGAAGGAATCTTCCTGAAGCGCGGCGGGGGTAGTCGAATTCGTGCCGACCGGCTCTATTTCGGTAAGTCCTACGCGTATTCGGTGGCGGCAGCGCCTTTCGTCCGGATCGCGGGGCTCAACGGGTTATTGCTGTTCCACGTCTTGTTGTTGGCGGGTATGGTTTGGGGAGGCTACCAGTTTCTTATCGCGCGTTCTCCTAGTGGACTTTCCCTTCCGTATGTCCTCGGCTTTTTCGGTGTCTCGATCGTTCCGCTTTATGCGGTCTTTCTGACGTCTGAGGTATTCAACGTCGCGTGCGTGTTTTTCGCGTTCTTCTTATGGTCTTACAAAGAGGTTGCACCAACGGTTGACGGCCCGTGGGCGTGCTGGCTCAGGAGCGAGTGGTCGGATGTGGCGGCTGCGGCACTGCTCGGGGTGGTGACGTTCTCAAAGCCGTCTCATGTGTTTCTAGTTATTCCCCTGGTGATGCTGGCAGGGATCCGGTGCCGGTATCGGAAAGGTGTTGCGACCGGTGTCGTGTTCGCGTTAGTTGTGGCAGGTGGATTTGGAATTAACGGGGCGATTAGTGGTGAGTTCAACTACCAGGGGGGCGATCGGAAGACATTCTACGGGGAGTTTCCGTTCGAACGGGCGGACGCAGAGTTTGACGCCCTCGGTATCGGGATGACTACCAATGAGATCGTGGTCGATGAAGAGCTGAGTCCAGTGGCGTTTCTTACTCTTTTCAGTACGAACTTTGGTTATTTCGTCGCCGGACGACATTTCGGATTCCTACCGTTCTTCTTTCCTGGTGTTGTAGTCATCGCTCTCTTCCTGTGGCATCGGGTCGACCAGCAGTGGTGGCAGTGGGCGATTCTAGTCACGGTGGTGGCGACCGCTATCGGATTGCTTGTCTACATGCCTTACACCTGGTCTGGTGGAGGTGGGCCTCCGGGAAATCGGTATTTCCTTAGCATCTACCCGGCGCTCTTCTTCATAACGCCCCCTCTTACGTCGGTTGGTCCGGTCCTGGTGGCTTGGCTAGGAGGCGCGCTCTTTACGGCACACATCCTGATCAATCCGTTTGTGGCCGCCAAACAGCCATACCTTAGTGTCGAGCGCGGTATGTTGCGCGCGCTGCCAGTCGAGCTAACCATGGTCAACGACCTGCCGATCAATCTCGATGCGTCGCGCGCACGAGTTGAATATGGTGATCCGACGCTCCTGTTGTACTACCTGGACCACAATGCGTATTTGCCAGAGACACCGGGAATATGGCCTCTATCAAGAGCTCAGATTTGGATAGCCGGCAGACGAAAGGCGGAGATAATCGTGCGGAGTGGACCGCCGCTCAGAGATATGACCTTGGCCCTCCGGTCGCCCATTTCCAACACCGTCAACGTTAGTCTAGGAGGCGCGTCGCAAACGGTACGACTTGAGCCGGGAGTGGTTCGGCGCGTTACCCTAGTGCCGGACGGCGTGTACGCTCGTCAGAGTTGGGCCTACGTGCTTTCCGTGCGGACAAAAGAGGGTTTCGTGCCGCGGCTGACCGAACGCGATTCGCGCGACAGTCGCTATCTTGGTGTTGCCGTTGATCTCAACGCCACTCTTGGAAAAGGTGGCCCGCCTTCCTTGCGGGGCTGGTAGTGGCTCGCATCGCCATTGTTACTTCTCATCCACCGTTCGCCGAGGGCGGGCATCTCGTTATCGCTAAGGCGCTGGCAGCTGTATTGCGGAACGTTGGCCATGACGCAGCTGTGCTCACAACACCTCAGAATCGATTTGGTTGGCAGGCATCGGCCTATTTGGCTACCTGGTTGACTGACGTCGAACTAGCGCACGACGGACGGGCGATCGATCAAGTTATTAGCTTGAGGTTTCCTAGCTACGCCGTCCGCCACCCCGTGCACGTCTGCTGGCTGAATCACCGTATGCGCGAGTACTACGATCAGTGGCCGCGATTCAGCCAGGGGCTTTCCCTGCAGGCAAAGGTTAAGGAGCACATGCGGCGCCGCTTACTCCACTCCGCAGACCGATGGCTCCTAACACGAAACGTGACGCGTGTGTGTGCGCAATCACGGACTGTGCAAGCCAGACTTGAACGATGGGGGCGTATTCCTTCAACCGTCGTTTATCCGCCACCGCCCGAGAGGCCCTACCGTTGTGACGAATACGGTGACTACGTGCTAGTCATTTCACGGCTAACGCCACTCAAACGCGTCAAGTTGGTGCTCGATGCGTTAGCGGAACCCGAGGCTGTAGGCGTGCGCTGCGTTATCGTTGGTGACGGCGAGGAGGCATCGACTTTAAGACAGATGGCGGAGGAACACAGTCTTGGTTCGCGCGTTATGTTTACTGGGGCTTTGCCAGACAGCGAACTGCTGGACTATCTGGCGGGTTGTCGCGGTGTGTGTTTTCCGTCGGCCCAGGAGGACTACGGCTTGGTCACCGTTGAGGCGTTCGCGTCTGCAAAGGGTGTCATTACCTGTACCGATAGTGGTGGTCCAGCGGAGCTCGTGCAACATGGCAAGAGTGGGCTCATCTGTGAACCAGAATCCCGGTCATTAGCTGGCGTGTTGGGTAAGGTAATGGATGACACCGCACTGGCCGAGCGTCTAGGGAACGGCGCCAGAGAACAGGTGAAGGAGATCACGTGGGAACGAACTTTGGAACACTTGCTGCTCGTGTAGACTGTCGCGCGCGGTTGTGCTGGGATGTGCGATCGAGAGGGCTAGGCCGTGTGACCAGGTGACTGATGGTGTGCAGTAGCAATCCAATCTCCAGACTTTGGTCGTAATCGTCAGTCGAGACGGTGGGTATGGTTACTCTCTGAGACGACTCAGCATATTCCAGCGGGCCTTCGGCCTCTTACGCTTTATTGTCAATCATGCGAGCTGTCATCCAGCGTGTGCGTTCTGCCTGTGTGACCGTTGAGGCCAAGGAAATAGCACGGATTGGTCGAGGACTTCTGGTGTTTGTTGGAGTTGGCCTCAAAGACACTCAGGACGACGCTGATTACATCGTTGGCAAGATCCAGCAGCTTCGGGTATTCGAAGACGAAGACGGAAAGATGAATCGATCGGTCTTGGACGTTGACGGGGAAGTGCTCCTCGTGTCGCAGTTTACCCTTTACGGTGACTGCCGTAGTGGGCGGCGTCCGTCGTTCGACGCCGCGGCACCTTCGGCGGCGGCGCGGGCAATCTACGATTCGTTGATTGAAACGTTGCAGCGGAGCGGCACACCCGTTCGGACCGGAGAGTTTCAGGCGATGATGGATGTCGAGCTGGTGAATGACGGTCCTGTGACTCTGATACTTGACAGTAGTCGATCTTTCTGACTCGTCCATCGTAAAGCACGGATTGGAACTAGTACCAATGCGGCCGAATCAGCTACTTAGCTTGGCCCTTGTTGGTGAGGGTGTGCTAGTCGTTTTAGTTATCAGCTGGCACACTTGGCAAGGGGAAGCCCCTGTGATGGGATCGGTGCCGCTTGGGCTCGCGGTCGGGGCGTTTTCCGCTGTGGTGCTGGCAGCGGTAAATCTATACCTGCTGTGTCACGCACCCGATATGCCCGGGGTGCGGGGCATTCGGCAGGCGTATCGCAAAGATCTTAAGCCGTTGTTTAGTACCGTCCGTGCTAGCGACGTATTTGTGATCGGAGTGATCGCGGGCGTTGGGGAGGAGATGTTCTTTCGCGGGGTTTTGCAGTCGGAACTTGGTCTCGCGCCGGCTAGCGCTATCTTCGGAGCACTCCACATTGGAGGACGCACGATGGTGGAATTCGGCGTATGGGTAGCACTAATGGGGGCGATGTTGGGGGCGCTTGCGATCTGGACCGATGGACTGCTGGCGCCGATAGTTGCTCATGCGGCGTATGACGTGGGGGCACTTGCTTACATTCGCTGGGGAACCGATTGTGTAGCTGTGGCATCGGTGGTAGGCAAAGGTTCGACAACGGATAATAGACCCGCATGACGGAGGAACGTTCATTGAACAACAATCGTCTATTCGCGTCGTTGGTAACCGGGTTCGCTGTTGTGTTGGGGGGTACCCTAATTGAAGCACAGCAACGCCCGTTGAAAACCGAGGACCCAGAGGCGATCGGTAGCGGTCTTATCCTTATAGAGTCTGGAGTCGAGCACCAGCGCGGCCAAGCCTTCCCCGTCAGTGGCTTAAAAGGAAACTTGTGGTTGGCGCCGACGCTCGGGTTGAGCTTCGGGTTAAGTGCAATTGCAGAGCTCCAGCTTGATGCTTCTCTTATGCACTTGAGGGTTACTGACCGGTTGGTGTCTCCTAGCCTGACTTCTCTGAATTTCGAAGGCAACAAGACCTATAGTCCTGGAGATATCTACGTGGCTACGAAGGTGCGATTCTTACCCGAAGGACCTCGTCGACCAGGTATGGCGCTCCGGTTTGCTACACGGCTTCCAAACGCGAGCCGGGCAAGCGGACTCGGACTCGAGACCATGGATTTCCTCTTCACAGTGCTCGCTGCTAAAACAGTCCGATCGGTTCGGGTTGTAGGAAACTTTGGGCTCGGTATTTTGAGTGATACTGAGCGAGCGGATCTTCAAAACGACGTCGTGATGTACGGAGTGTCAATAGCAAGAGCGTTCGCGCATGGGGTGGAAATCGTCGGCGAAGTTAATGGACGAGCTCACACAAGACGCAATGAACCAACCCCTGGCACCGAGAGCCTAGGTCAGATCAGGGTTGGTGGACGTTACACACGCGGAACGGTTCGACTCGACGGGGCGTTTGTCAGCGGGTTAACGTCCCGCGATGCTCACCTCGGTTTTACAACTGGTATCACGTGGGTCTTTCGTGGCTTTACAGTGCCGCCTGAAAACTGGCGCAGGTAGAAGACGATTTCTTTACAATCCGATGACTAGACATTCCATTGCGCGTGAGTTCGCCTTCGTGAAGGCTCATGCGTACGGCAATGACTTCTTATTCATGAAGAAGGGGGAAGTTCCAGCTGTGGATGCTGCGGCGATCGCGCGTGCCGCGTGTGATCGACATCGTGGAGTGGGCGCCGACGGCCTTATTGTCTATCAGCGAACTTCGAATGGTGCGACGATGAGGCTGTTTAATGCCGATGGTGGAGTGGCGGAAGTGTCTGGAAACGGTGTCCGCGGTCTTGCGGCTATCTTGGTGGATTCCTCAGAAGCTACAGCTTATGGGCCAGATCGCGAAATCATCATCGAGACGGACGGAGGAGTCAAGACCGTTTGGTTACTCAAGGCGACGCCTCCTAGTTATCGCTTCCGTGTATTCATGGGTGTTCCGGCTGGACTCGAGCAAGTCGAACTCAACGTTGCTGGCGAACGAGTGTCAGCGGTAGTGATGTCGATGGGTAATCCACAGTGTGTTGTGTTGGACAGCTCGCTGAACAACGAACGCTTCCGCCGACTCGGTCCAGGGATCGCCACTCATTCTGCGTTTCCAAACGGAACGAACGTTGAGTTCGTGATGGTGGAACATCCTGGTCAAGTTCGCATTCTGATCTGGGAACGCGGTGTTGGTCCGACCTTATCCTCTGGCACAGGAGCCTGTGCGTCGGCGGTTGCCTCGGCCGCGTACGGCACCGCCGACCGGGTTGTAGACGTGATCTCACCCGGTGGCACTCAACGCGTCGAGTGGGAATCTGACGGGGTCTACCTGACTGGATGGGCTGAGATTAGCGTCCGCGGCAAGTGGAGCGATTCTGGTGTCTCGGCAGTCTGAGGCAATCGCCGGTGTCGTAAGTTTCACGCGCCCTCACTCTTGGTTCCGTTGCAGACCTTTTAGATTCGAACGGGACACGGACTCCAGCGGCTATTCGGTAGGTTGGCCGTGATGATTCCGGTGAGTTCGAGTCGATGTAGTACGATGAGGATTGCGATCCAGGCATGTTGCTTGAAGGAGTGTAGCGAGTAAGGTTGCTACCTTCGTGCGATCGGCCACGGAAAAAGCTTGATCGCCTCGGCTTGTCGATCCTCGGCGACAACGGACTGCTGGCCGTTGCTGGAGGAGCCGCGGTAATCTGTGCTTCCACCATTATCCTTCTGGCGATCGGTCGTCCAACGCCGATGACATCGTGCTCATTAGCCGTCACATCGACTCCTGGGTGTTGATAGTCATCGTATTTCTGAGTTGCCTGGTTTTGGTAAACGTGAGGTTGTGCTCGTTGCAGGAGACTGGAAGAATTTAGGAAGAGCCGCTAGTAAATCCGATGTCCAAGATCTTGTACTTTGACTGCTTTTCTGGCGCCTCAGGTGACATGATTCTTGGCGCTTTGATCGATGCTGGTCTGCCGTTTGACGACTTACGTAGCGCGCTCTCAAGTCTCCCATTGGACGGGGCGGCGATGGGAACGGCCAAGGTCCAGCGGTGCGGCATCAGCGCAACGAAGTTTTCTATTGGTGGTAACAAGTCTGGAGGTCATCATGAGCATCACCACCGTGGATTGTCCGAGATCATTGCACTGGTGGATGGGTCCGCACTCTCGGATCGCGTGAAGGAGAGAGCGACTCAGCTTTTCCGACGGCTTGCCGAAACTGAAGCCGCGATCCATCAGTGTCCAGTGGAAGAGATTCATTTGCACGAGGTCGGAGCAGTTGACTCCATCATTGACATTGTTGGGGTTGTGTTTGCTCTCGACCAGCTCGGCGCGGCTAGGATTGAGTCATCGCCGCTTAACGTTGGGGCAGGGACGGTGCAGTGTGAGCACGGTACGCTGCCGGTTCCGGCTCCAGCCACTGTCCGGTTGATGGAAGGGGTGCCGGTCTACTCGACCGGTACGGAGGTAGAGCTATTGACGCCCACGGGTGCACTCCTGGTGACTGAGTATGCAGAGTCGTATGGGCCGATTCCGCCGATGCGCGTTCGGCAGATCGGTTATGGCGCAGGGGACCGCGATATACCAGAGACTCCAAACGTTCTCCGTGTTCTTGTCGGTGAACGTGAGGAGACCACATCAGACGTGTTTGAGCGCGTGGTCGTTATCGAATGCGAGATTGATGATATGAATCCGCAGATCTACGGTGTTTTGATAGACAAGCTACTGTCAGGCGGCGCGTTGGACGTCTTTTACGCGCCGATTCAGATGAAGAAGGGCCGACCTGGGACTCTGGTCACGGTGATGGCCGCACCGGAACACCGCGACAGGCTGAGCGGTCTCTTATTCCGTGAGACGACTACCATCGGCTTACGATTTTCTGAGGTGGATCGTGAACGACTACACCGCGAGTTAGTGGCGCTCGAGACTCCCATCGGTCGTGTACGTTTTAAGGTCGCGCGACGTGATGGGATAGTGGTCAACGTCGTGCCGGAGTTCGAAGACTGTGCGGTGCTGGCGACTGAGCGCGGGATATCGTTGAAAGAAGTGCAGGCGATCGCCACGAAGGCGTACCTGGACGCAAACTTGCAGGAAGGGACTTAACGGAAATAGCAGGAAGGAAGTAGTCGGTAGAGGTGGAAGTAAGTCTTCCGCATACCTTTTGTCTTCCCGCTTCCTGCCTTCTACCTCCTTAAGGTTGATATGTCCCATTTCTATCTGACAACTGCTATCGATTACGTTAATAGCCGGCCGCATCTTGGGACTGCTTACGAGAAAGTGACGGCGGATGTCATTGCTCGTTATAAGCGCCTTTGTGGCGTCGAGACGCGCTTCATGATGGGGAACGACGAGCACTCGCAGAACGTGTATCAGCGTGCGACGGAACTCGGGCTGAAGCCACTGGAGTTCTGTGACCAGATGGAGGAGGTCTTCCGGACAGTATGGCGCCGGCTCGGGATCTCGTTCGACGACTTCATTCGTACTACCGAGGAACGGCATCGCTTATCTGTGACGAAGCTGGTGCAAAGGATTGCCGACGCGGGTGATCTTTACGAGAGTAACTATGAGGGTTGGTATTGCGTGTCCTGCGAGGCGTTCAAGCAGGAAAAGGACCTTACTGAGGGAAATTGCCCGGTCCACTTACAGGCTCCAGATTGGATCAAGGAAAAGAACCACTTCTTTCGGCTTTCAAAGTACCAGCGTCCCCTGCTGGACCATTATGCTGCGCATCCAGAGTTTCTGCAGCCAGAGACGCGACGCAACGAGATCATGAGGTTTCTTGAATCCGGTCCTGAAGACATCTCAATAAGTCGGACGGGTCAAGCTTGGGGGATTCCACTACCGGGGGACCCAAAGAGCGTGGTCTATGTTTGGGCCGACGCGCTGATTAACTACGTATCGGGTGTTGGTTATGGGACCGATGATGCGTTGTTTGAGCACTGGTGGCCAGCTGACCTGCATGTCATAGGCAAAGATATTACCCGCTTTCACTGCGTGATCTGGCCGGCTATGTTGATGAGTGCTGGTTTGGCTTTACCACGACAGGTATTCGGGCATGGCTGGGTGCACTGGCAGGGGCAGAAGATGAGTAAGTCGCTTGGGACAGTGCTTGACCCGCTGGATGCAGCCGATCGCTTGGGCCCCGATCCGCTTCGGCTCTATCTGACCAAGGAGATTGCGTACGGCCAAGATGGAAATTTCACGTGGGAGCGATTCGAGGAGCGATACAACGTTGACCTCGCCAACAACCTTGGAAATCTCGTGAGTCGCATAGAGTCGATGGCGCATCGATATCGAAACGGAAATCTTAGAGCTAGCGGACCACCAGGCCCGCTCGCCGAGATTGCCACATCGGCAGTTGAGCGGTATCGCGTAGCGATGGATGAGCTAGTGCTCCATAGAGGAATGGCTGCATCGTTCGATTTGATCGACGCGACAAACGAATTTATCACGCGGAGTGAACCATGGACAGTCGCGAAGGATTCGAAACGGGCGGCTGAGCTCGACCAGCAGTTGCACGACATTAGTGAGGCGGTTCGGATCATAGCGGTAATGCTGTTGCCTGTAATGCCAGACTCTAGCGCTGAGATCCTTCGACGTGTCGGCGAGCGGAGGGATATTTCGGCGCTTCGGTTTGACCGAGACGCGGTCTGGTCAGCCGAGAGAGAGCTAATGATCGGCAAGGGCGCTCCACTCTGGCCTCGTTTGGAAATGTCGCCCGAAGTAACCTCGCAAAGGAAGATCAAGGAGCCCACTACGATGGATCGATCGCTAGAGTCACCGGAGTCAAAGATTTCGATCGAGGACTTCATGAACGTTCACCTTCGGGTAGGGCGGATTACGGCAGCCGAAGCGGTACCGAAGTCGAGGAAGCTTCTTCGGATCAAAATCGATACTGGCGAGGGTGAACGGCAGGTGGTTTCTGGGATCGCAAGCGCCTACGAACCCACGTCACTGGTTGGCCGAACTGTGATCTTTGTGGCAAACCTCCAACCAGTAATGCTGATGGGGGTCGAGTCGGACGGCATGATTCTGGCCGCGACAGCGCCGGACGGACGTCCTGTGCTGCTTACAGTTGATGTTGCTGATGTCACGCCTCCTGGTTCAGAAGTTCGGTGACTACGCCAGGGACCAGGGGTTAGATCATTCCGACGCTAAGCGGTCATAGCACAGAACCTGTGATTGATTCCCACTGCCATCTTGCCGATGAAGCCTTTGTGTCAGACCTCGAGACAGTGGTCGAGCGGGCCCGAGCTGCTGGTGTAGAGAGGGTGCTCTCAATGATCGACTTGACCAACTCCGCCGAGGTGGAACGTTCGGGATCGGTGGTCGAACTCTGGTCGGCTGTACGTTTTGCCGTAGGCGTTCATCCCCATCAGGCCGCTCAATACGCCGGACGAGAAATGGAGGCCGAATCGACAGTTAGGCAGGCAGTCAACCGGTTCGAGGCAGCGCGTGCGATCGGCGAGATCGGATTGGACTATCACTACGATTTAGCGTCCCCCACTGTGCAGCAACAGGTGTTTCGTCGCCAGGTAGGGCTCGCGCGTGAGCTCGGCTGGCCTGTAGTGATCCACACTCGGGAAGCGGACGAAGACACCTTGAACATACTGCGTGAAGAGGGCAGGAATAGGATAACTGGTGTTTTTCATTGCTTTACAGGTGATGCCGAACTGGCGCGGCGTGCGCTCGATCTTGGGTTTCACGTGTCCTTTTCTGGCATTGTGACCTTTCGTGGAGCAGCAGAAATTCGAAAGGCCGCCGCAATCGTGCCGGCCGAACGGCTTCTAGTCGAGACGGACTGTCCTTATCTGGCACCGGTTCCACATCGCGGCAAACGAAATGAGCCGGCCTGGGTGGGGCACGTGGTCGATGTAGTGGCTGAAATTCGCGACCAAGCGGCTGACGAGGTTGCAGCCCAAACAGAGGCTGTCTTCGGCGCGCTCTTCCAACCATAGCGCTGGCACAGAATACTGCTAAAGGATTGAGCGCATTGACACTTGTCTTGTAAGTATGTTTTGATCCGAGCGCCTCATATGCCGGTAGCCAGATCCTCAGCTCCTACTGATCTCAACCAGATCTTCGAGCCAATTCGCGCCGAGCTCGACGCTGTGGAAGAGGCGTACACTAGCCACATTCAGTCGCGTATCGAGCTGATCCCAGAGATCGGTCGCTATATCCAGAACAGCGGGGGTAAGCGGGTGCGGCCAGCACTCCTACTGATGGCAGCCCGGTTGAGTGGTTACCGAGGAGATCGGGCGGTGACCTATGCATCGGTGGTGGAGTTTATTCACACCGCCACACTCGTGCACGACGACATCATCGATGACTCCAACCTCAGGCGTGGCCATCTGGCCGTCCACTCGCGATGGGGCAATGATATTACCGTGCTGCTCGGCGACTACCTCTATATCAAGTCAATGGGAATGGCGCTGACGTACGACTCGCTCGATATTGTCCGACTCTTGTGTGAAGTGACGCTCCGTATGATCGAGGGCGAGCTGTATCAACTTACCAAGACTGGTCACGTCGACATTACGGAGGAAGAGCACTTCGAGATCATTCGTCGAAAGACGGCCTATTTGTTCGGGGGCTGTTCCGAGATCGGCGGCATGTTGGGCGATATGACTTCCGAACAACGACAAGCACTACGGGAATACGGCTACAACCTAGGTGTGGCATTCCAGCTAGTCGACGACTTGCTCGATTACACAGCGGATGGCACTGCCCTTGGGAAACCAGTCGGTAGTGATCTGCGAGAAGGGAAAATTACACTGCCGCTCATCTTCCTTTTGCAGCGGGATAGTTATCGTGCTGAGGAGATGGTTCGGGCAGCCGTGAGCGATCATGAAATTTCACCAGAGGCATGGCGCGAGCTTACGGGGTTACTGGACGAACATCACGTGATAGACGACGTGTACGATCAGGCAGTCGAGTACGCTACCAACGCGAAGAGCTATCTGAGCGTATTTCCCTCGTCGGCAGAGCTCGACGCGCTGCTGTCGCTGCCCGACTACATTCTGGCTCGAGATCGTTAGCGGTCGAGGCACGAAGCTAGCAGGCTGTCCCCTGTGCTCTTCGTTGAAGCTCCCGCCTCGCGTGTCCCGACTAGTCGTCCAGGGGCTGCTCAGTCTAGGGTCATCACCGTGAAGGCAATCGCTAGAAGGATTGAAACCCTCCGCGACGAAATCCGTCATCACGAAAAGCGGTATTACGTACTCGCAGATCCAGAAATTTCCGATACTGAGTTTGATGTGCTGATGCGTGAGCTTCAGGAACTCGAGACCGCGTATCCGGAGCTCCTTACACCTGATTCACCCACTCAACGCGTAGGCGGGCAGCCGGTTGAAGGTTTCGACACTGTTGAGCATGCGGAGCCGATGTTGAGTCTTGACAACGCGTACACGGAAGAAGCCATTCTGGGTTTTGACGAACGCGTGAATCGCGGCTTGGGTGGTACAGCGTCAGCGCATTATGTGACTGAATTAAAGATCGACGGTCTCAGTATTGCTCTGACCTACCGTAGTGGATATCTGGAGCGGGGTGTTACTAGGGGCGATGGGATACGTGGTGAAGACGTGACGTCGAATGTGCGAGTGATTCGCGCCATTCCACTCCGTCTAAAGGGTTCGCCACCGGACCGTGTGGAAGTGCGTGGCGAGATCTACCTTCCGGGTGCCGCGTTCGAACGTATCAATCGAGAACGGGAAGAGACTAAGATGCCGCTTTTCGCTAACCCGCGCAACGCGGCGGCCGGCGCAATTCGGAATCTCGATCCAGCACTTGTCGCGAAGCGTGGGCTGAGTGCTTTTTTCTATCAAATCAGCTCCAGTAACGAGAATGCAGACCAGTATGCGACTCATACTGAAACGCTGGGACAACTGCGAGATTGGGGTCTGCCGATTGAATCGCATTGGCGGCTCTGTCGCAATATTGAACCGGTAGTAGCATTTTGCCGAGAGTGGGAGGAGCGGCGTTCCTCTCTGGCGTTCGATACCGACGGGGTGGTGGTGAAGGTTGCAAACCTAAAGCAGCGCGCACGGCTCGGGGCCACCTCGAAGTGTCCGCGTTGGGCCATTGCGTTCAAGTTTCAGGCGGAGCAGGCTGTGACCCGCTTGCTACGGATTGAGCTGAATGTGGGACGCACGGGCGCTGTGACCCCGTACGCCGTGCTGGAACCGGTACGTCTCGCCGGTTCGACGATTCAAATGGCAACATTACACAATGCCGAGGAGGTGGCCCGTAAGGACATCCGGGCCGGTGACGTCGTTCTGGTCGAGAAGGGCGGTGACGTCATTCCGAAGATCGTTAAGCCGATCATAAGTAGGCGAGCCGACGTCGTTGATGTGCCGACGTCCTTCGTGATGCCTAGTAATTGTCCGGTGTGTCGGACACATCTCGAGAGGCCGGTGGACGAAGTGGTGTGGCGGTGCCCTAACCCTGTTTGTCCGGCCAAACTCCGTCGTGCTCTGCTTTACTTCGCCTCGCGTGGTGCGATGAATATCGAGGGACTCGGGGAGTCATTGGTCAACCAATTGGTAGATGAGGGGTTCGTGACTGATTTTTCGGATATCTATAGGTTAAAGGCGCCAGCGCTCGAAGGATTGGAACGTATGGGCGAGATCTCTTCGGCTAATCTCATTATGGAGGTTGAGCGAAGTAAGCGTAATGATCTTTGGCGGCTACTTGTTGGTCTCGGCATCCGTCATGTCGGCGAGCGAGTGGGGCAGGTTCTGGCTCGGACCTTTGGTAGTCTCGATACGCTGATGGCAGCGTCGCTCGAAGAACTAGAACGGATTCGAGATGTGGGGCCCGTGGTGGCCGCGTCTGTGCGGTTATTTTTTAGCGACCAGAAGAACCGGAAACTACTTGCGCGACTAAAGGAGGCCGGCGTCAATACCATGTCGCGTGCTGAGGCGATTTCAGCTGAGAATGCACTGTCAGGCCAGACCTTCGTGTTGACGGGAACATTAAACTCGCGGTCTCGTGAGGAAGCACTCAGAGAAATTGAGGCGCTCGGAGGGAAGGTGAGTTCCTCGGTGAGTAAGAATACTCGCTACGTTGTGTTTGGCGCGGAACCGGGCAACAAGCTGAAGAAGGCACGTTCCTTGGGAGTGGAAACACTGGATGAGACGGCGTTCCTTAAACTTATAATGAAAGAAGGAGGAGTCAGGCGCTAAGAGTTGGGGATGAGGTGAAACCGCTGGAACATTTCCAAGGCAGCGGTAAAGATCGACACATCCCGCACCTCTATAGGAAGTTTGACCGATACTGCATCAGTCAAGAGACTGATGGATAAACTAGATCTTTGACATTCCGCCGCAGTCGGCTTGACGACCGCCGCGCGTGTCCGTGACGCGGATGCGCGGGGAGGAAAGTCCGAACTCCGCAGGGCAGTGTGCCGGGTAACTCCCGGTCAGGGTGACCTGAAGGAAAGTGGCACAGAAAACATACCGCCTTTCGACAAGCTCGGGGCTGGCTTTGGCCAGCCCTCGAGCGAGCTTGGAGCGATCCAGACGAGTCGAGGGGTAAGGGTGAAATGGTGCGGTAAGAGCGCACCGCGTTTACCGTAAGGCGAACGGCAGGCTAAACCCCACACGGAGCAAGACCAAATAGGAAGGCGTTCGAGGACGGTCCGTCCGAGGCCTTCGGGTAGGTTGCTTGATCCTGTCAGTGATGACAGGGCTAGAGGAATGGTCGTCACCTGGCGCGGTCGCTTGCGCGGTAGCGAAAGGTACAGAATTCGGCTTATGGCCAGACTGTGGCGGAACCTTTTCGTTGCGTTACTAGGAGTGAAGATGACTCGAGGCCTTGTGCTGGTGGCCTGTGTCATGGCATCGGTAGAGATTATTTTGTCGTTGGCACTTCGAGTCCAGTGGCACTACTCGTTCCAGTCCAATGAATACTCTCACTACGATCGGCGATACTACGCCTTCTGGAAGTTCTGCGAGATGAATCAGCCGGGAGACGGTTTGAGTCAGGCCTACTACGCTAATGCCTGGGGAACCGTGCCGGTTACCCTCTGTTGTCAGTGTTCCGAGTTCTGATTCGTCACCCATGGATAAATATTTAGTAACTGGTGGTGCCGGCTTTATCGGGTCCCACGTTGTTGAGGAGCTCGTTGGCCGGGGCAATACCGTTCGTGTTGTTGACGATCTCTCAATGGGTTGTCTGTCTAACCTACAAAAACACGACGGGCTGGAATTTGTGAAAGCTGACTTGGCTGCAGTAGGAGTAGCGATGGAGGCGGTCAAGGGTGTGGACTACGTGATTCACCTTGCGGCTATACCGTCGGTACCGCGTTCTGTTGAGGATCCTGTGACGTCGCACCGTGCCAACGTCGACAGTACACTGCAGGTGCTCGCGGCGGCCCGCGACGCCCAAGTGAAGCGGGTTGTCTACGCCAGCTCGTCGTCGGTCTATGGGGATTCTTTGACATTACCCAAGGATGAGACGATGTCACCCAATCCGTTGTCACCGTACGCTTTGCAAAAACTGATTGGAGAACAGTATATGAGTCTGTACCATAGGCTCTACGGTCTAGAGACCGTCGCGCTTCGATTTTTCAACGTGTTTGGTCCACGTCAGAACCCCAGTTCGCCGTACTCCGGCGTAATTTCTCTGTTCATCGCAGCGTTACGTAAAGGGCAGCAGCCTACCATATACGGGGATGGTGAGCAGACACGTGACTTCACATTTGTAGGGGATGTGGCGGCTGGGGTGTTAGCTGCATGCGCAGCAACTGAGGTCGAGGGCCGGGTGATTAATCTGGCAGGTGGGCGACGAACGTCGCTTAATCAGCTCTTTGCCATTCTTCGGGATCTAACCGGCCGTGTCATCGAGCCTGTATACAGCGTGCCGAGATTCGGGGATGTCCGTGACTCGCAGGCCGACCCCAGGTTGGCGATCGAACTACTCGGCTTCGAACCGCGGGTAAATCTCGAGGAAGGCCTCCGGCGCACGATCGAGTGGCAGGACTCTAATTCCTAGCGGCGATCCGCCTTACGATCAGGCGCATCCCATTGACCTCGGTGATCTCGACCTCGTCCCCTTGGGTGATCACTGTGCTAGTCTCTTCGGCTTCTGCTTGCCATAACTCTCCACGCACGCGTACAAACCCTGTCGGACCTAGTGGTTGTGTGGCTCGACCATGTGTGCCAACTAGGCGTTCGACTGGCATCGTGTAGTCAAGTTCGAACGAGGAGCGCAGGAAGGGGTAGAGAGCAAAGTCCTTGATGACCCAAGCGACTAACACTCCAGTTGCCGCCCAGACCGGGATGTCGAGCGTTCGATAGAGCCACCAGCCTCCTATCGTGGCCAGAATCCAACCGGGTATTTGAAACGCCGTGTAACGCCAAAAGGCCGAGCGCTTCATTACCATAAGTTAGAAAGTTTTCTTCTCGCTCACTATAGTTCCGAATCAGTTGACGCGCTATTATGTTGAGAATTGATCCGAGCCTTGTGCGTCAGCGTTATTTCTATCAGGAGACCAGAACGTTTAAGGCGTTCATGGAGATGTTGGCGTGCAAGCTCAGATAGAACGAACTGGCAGGGTGTAAGCCGCACCAGGGTTCCTGCGAGAAGGGCGCTGGCTTCAGTCGCTCCAGACCATCCAGCGGCTGTCACGTCGCTCGAGCCTCAATGTGACCCCGAAACACCGCGACAGAGCGTCAGCGGTGAGCGTTTCCTCGATCGAGCCGGCTGCCAACACCTGGCCGTCGGCAAGTAGTAGAACGTGCGTGAATCCTCGTGGGATCTCGTCGACGTGGTGCGTGACCAGGATCGTCGCCGGCGTTGCCACATCGTCTGCCAGTTTGGACAGCATCGCTACGAGCTGTTTGCGTCCCCCGAGATCGAGGCCGGCCGTCGGTTCATCGAGCAGCAATAATGATGGCTTGTTCATCAGCGTGCGTGCCAGTAAGACCCGTTGACGCTCACCAGCAGAGAGTGTTCCGAATGGCGATTCCTTAAGGTTTTCACAGCCGAACTGTCTGAGCAGTTCGTGGGCCCGACTGCGATCGGCCTCTGTATAGCTATGCCACCAGGGCGTGAGGTCTGCGTATAGTCCGCTCACGACGATGTCGGACACTTGCAAGGTTGGTCGAAGCATGTCGGCGACTGCCGCGCTTGTGAACCCAAGAGAGGCGCGAAGTTCCCGCACGCTGGTCTTGCCCAAGCGTTGTCCGAGCACGTCGATCGTGCCACGGGATGGGTGCAGATAGAGACTCGCCAAACGACAAAGCGTTGTCTTGCCAGAACCGTTCGGACCAAGCAAGACCCAGCGTTCGCCCTGTCGAACACACCAGTCGACGCCTGACAGAATCCGTCGGTTACCCCGAACAAAGTCAACCCCGGCCAAATGGATGACCGGTCCGCTTCTAATTAGATTCATAGATAAGTGAGTAGTATCACGAGTTTTACGCCCTTTAACAAAACCTACCAGTGCTTATTATGTTTGCGGTCGTCAAGAATCCTGCGACTGACGGCTTCTCGTCGCGAACAATGGCGATGGCCAACGTCTGAAAAGCTACGTGATGAAGGGTTCGGAAAACGGTTGTTCGACAAGCCCTTTGTAAGTCGGTCATTAAAAGCTAACGCTGCTAAGGGAAATACGGAGAATAGCTTCTTCATCTTCACCCCTTCGCTATAATCGCCACACGATATTCTGTTTTCTTCCCGGGTGCATCGTTTTGGGAGGTTCCCTGGAGCTCGTCAGTCAAGTGAACGGTGAACAGACCGATGGCATGATACGTGCGTTCATTCCTCGGCCCGAGTGTTTCGCACAGGCCCGTCAAGGACGCCATCAGGTTCCTCCGAGTAACGACTGAAACGAGGAATTTGACGCTGGACGGTTGATATGGGTATGTCCGTGCCATGTTAGGAACGTCACCGCATTCGTCTGTTCTGATACGTCTTCCGAATTGGGTCGGCGACCTGATGATGGCGGTCCGGGCTGTACACGCTTTACGGTCTGCATACCCAGAGGCTCGGCTTTTGGGAATGGCTCAACCCGGCCACCTCGAGTTGGCTGACCGCATCGGCGTGTTCGACACGATAATAGAAGCCCCGGCCGGTGGAGGAAGTGATTGGGTTTCATCGGTCTGGAGCGCAGTGCGTCGGCTTCGGAGTGAGAGCGTAGGCAGCGCAGTTTTACTGGCGCCGTCTTTTGAAGCTGCGTTGACGGTACGATTAGCCGGAATACCGATACGAGTCGGCCACCCGACAGACCATCGCCAAGTACTGTTGACGGAGTCCGTGGATCTCATCCCTGGCCGCCATCGATCATCAGGCTACGGGGACGTTGTGGCACGGTTCGGCGCCGTATCCGAAGCGACGCCGTTACCGCTGGTGCTTTCTGAAGAGGATCGACGGTTTGGCGACCGTTTGGTAGCGGATTTGAGCTGGCCAGCTGACGTCCACCCATTGTTCGTTAACCCGGCGGCTGCTAAGACACCCCGCGCGTGGTCGGCCGATCGATTTCGGCAACTCGTGGAAACCTTCGCGGAACAGCGAATCGGTCTGCACGTGTTGGTGCATGAGAGTTCCCCCTTTAAGGCACCTACCGCGTGGGACTCCCACCGCGCGATCGGCATAGTCGCAGGGGCGACTCTAGTGCAATTGGCTGGTCTCCTGGAGCGTTGCGTGCTCTATGTGGGCAATGACAGTGGTCCTATGCATCTGGCAGCGGCACTTGGTGTTCCAACGGTCGGAATCTACGGCTCATCCAGTCCTGGGCGGACTTCGCCCGATCCAAGCGTGACTGCACGTCATGTATCGGTGTCGGCAAATTTCCCGTGCGCTCCATGCCGCGAGCGCTTTTTTACCGAGTGCCCGTCACGACCAACGCCAGATGATCGACCGCCATGCCTCGATCAGGTAACCACCGACATGGTAGTGAGTGAAGTGGACCGGTTGCTCGACACCAAAGATGACGATTAGCCGAGCTTATTGCGGAGCTCATCTAACTCCTTGCGAAGTTGTTTAAGTTCTGCTGTCACCCTTGGCAGACGGCTGAGATGCGCCTGCTGGAGCTTAATGTCTTTGAGCGGTCGTGCCGGTGTTCCCCAGTAGACCTCTCCTGCGGGAATCCGCTTTCGACTCGGCACCCCACACTGTGCGCCTATCTGTGCGCGATCATCGACACGGCAGTAGTCGGCAATACCGACTTGCCCGCCGATGGTGGCATGATTTCCTACTCGTGAGCTTCCTGCGACCCCGGTTTGTGACGAAATGATCGCGTTTCTGCCAACCTGAACGTTATGTGCAATCTGACAAAGATTGTCGATTTTGACTCCCTCGTGCACCACGGTTTCATCGAGGGCACCACGGTCAATGCAGCTATTGGCGCCGACCTCGACCTCAGATTCGATGGTGACGTGTCCAATCTGAGGGATTTTGAGGTGACGCTCCCCGTCGAACACGAAACCGAAGCCATCAGCGCCGATGACTACGCCCGCGTGCACGATTACTCGATCGCCGACCAAAACGCCTGGGTACAGGACGACGTTGGGATAGATCACGCAGTTGGCACCGACACGGCAATTTTTGCCGATGTAGCAACCAGGGAAGATGACCGTGGACCGACCGATACACGCTCCCTCCTCGATTACGGTCCACGCGCCAATGGCTACGTCGTCCTCTAGATCCACCGAGTTTGCCACGAGTGCTGTCGCATGGATTCCGTCGAAGGGTCGCGGTGTAGGGTTGAGCCACTGCGCCACACGGGCAAACGCTACTCTCGGATTGTCGACGACAATAACGGTGCGTCCGGGGAACTCTCCAGATTGGACGAGCACGCAAGAAGCCAGGCTTGCAGAAACGCGGTCGAGGTATTTGGTTTCAGCGTAGGCTACGACGCCAGCTTTGGCATGTTCCAGACTGCCAATGCCATAAACTGGTTCCGTCGGGTTTCCGTGCAGTGTGCCCTCGACGAAATTCGCGATATCTTGTGTTGTCTTCATATCGTGAATGATACTGCCCTCCGATCATGGCTACCAAGCTGGGAGAATGGCTTTTTTCTTCTGTAGAGAAGGGTTGTCGTTGCACCGATACGAGATCTTGAGATTTCGAATGCGCCACTTCTGTCCGAGGGTAGATGAATGCTAAGTAGTGCAAGCTTAACCACAGGACTACCAAGCTTAGCCTATCTCTCTCGGTTGAGGTTTAGCACGCTATCGGCCTGGGAATCGCCGATCTCGACCAGGCTTTCAAGACGATCCTCACTAGCGTAAACCGTCGCGGTATAAATTCCTGGTTTGACATCTACCAGCGAGAACGTGCCATCGACGTCGGCGATGACCGCGTGCGGAGTCGAGGTCACGATGATCACGGAGCCCATCGCGGTGTGCACGTCGCAGGTGACGGCATAGATGCCCGGCTGGTCGAATATGTGTTCGTAATACCCACCTGGCACGGTCGCTACGTTAAAGATAGTGTCGCGAGTGCTGTTTTCGACGACTCTGACATTGTGGAGTTCTTGATCGCTGTTCAAGAATCTGACCGGCTGGTTGGTCCTGACCAGAAGCTGTGCGGGAACGAACATCATGGAGAATTGGTCCATTACGGCTGGCCCGGAGGGCGTTGAGAACTTCGCGTCGTCTTGTGGCTCGAGGATGACGACGGATGGCATGCGGTTCACCGCTGCCGGCGCCTTACCGCTTATTGTCCGCGCGCCCGCCGGTGCTGTGACGGAGAGCTCTGGCGGCGCTGGGACGGTACCGCTGCATGCCAGGCAGTTCGCAATAAAGGTCGCACCGACGAGAATGGTTACACGGTACGTCAGCATCGAGGTCTATGATATTCGACTATTTCACGGGCACAGGGCAATGAGTGGTATCCAAATGTTAGGGGAGAAGCCGTATTACCTGGCAGTTGTTGGTGGTGCTCAATAGGGTGCTACGGCCGTCTGCAACCGATGCTATTGCTTAATCCCTGACTACCGGGCCGCTTCCTTTATCGCAGCGATGAGATCCAGGACAGCCTCCTTCCCATCACCGAAGAGCATCAGCGTATTGTTGGCGGCGAAAAGGGGATTGGGAACTCCAGCGAACCCTGGGGAGAGACTACGTTTGATGACGACGACGGTTCTAGACTTGTCGACATCAAGGATCGGCATACCGGCGATAGGACTCGAGGGATCGGTCCGAGCGTCAGAGTTGACGATATCGTTGGCTCCGATGACGAGGCTGATATCGGTTTGGTCGAAGGAGGGGTTGATCTCGTCCATCTCTTTCAACTTATCGTATTTGACGTCCGCTTCAGCCAAGAGGACATTCATGTGGCCAGGCATTCGGCCGGCGACCGGATGAATGGCGTACTCGACTTCGATCCCATGTGATTCAAGCAGCTCCGCCAGGTCTCGGACCTGGTGCTGGGCTTGTGAGACCGCCAGTCCGTAACCTGGGACGATAACGACACGCCGCGCGCCATCAAAGAGCATCGCCACTTCCTCGGCTGAGGTCTGTTTCACACGACCTGCATACACGGCATCGGTGTCTACCTCTTTTCTGTCACCCGCCGCGATGGCGCCAACCAGCACATTAATGAGTGAACGATTCATTGCTCGGCACATGATGCGGGTCAAAATCATGCCAGACGCACCGACCAGCGACCCGGTGATGATGAGAATATTGTTGTTCAGGACGAACCCAGTCGAGGCAGCTGCGAGTCCTGAGTAGGAGTTGAGCAGGGCAATCGCGACCGGCATGTCGGCCCCGCCAATCGGAATGGTGATCAAGATGCCTAGGACGGACGCGACAGTTACCAGTGCAATATAGGGAACGGTTGTAGCTGGGTCGAGGATGACCCAAACACCTAGGACGAGGCCCGTTAGCCCAAGCAGACCGTTGAGCACCTGTTGTCCGGAAAATACAATTGGTTTGTCCGGAAGTAGCAGTCCTCGCAACTTATCGAACGCCACCAGGCTGCCCCAGAAGGTGATCGAACCGATGATGCCGGATGCAACGCTAGCGATCGTGGTTTGGATCGGGGGGGTTGAGCTTGCAACGAGCACCGCGCCGGTCACCAGGGCCGACGCTCCGCCACCGAAGGCATTAAGAAGTGCCACCATCTCTGGCATGGCCGTCATCGGTATTCTTAACGCCAACGACGCACCGATAGCGGAGCCAATGGCTATTCCAGCAAGGATGACGCTAAAGGTCTCGATGCCGCCACCAAAGATTTGGCGGTCGAGTAATGTGACGACAATCGCAATCAACATGCCGGTTGCTCCGAGCATGTTTCCTCGGACTGCTGTCCGTGGATGGGTGAGTCCTCTGATGCCGAAGATGAACAGCACCGATGCGACCAGATATGCGAAGTCAATCAGGACGGTGTCCACGATTCTTCCTTGTCAGGACGAGTCCTTTTTCTGAAACATACCAAGCATTCGGTGGGTAACCAGGAACCCACCGACGACGTTAATTGTGGCGATAACGAGCGCTAGGAATCCAAGGATCATTGTCAGTTGGTTCGGGGATGCCGTCGAGAGGAGCGCCCCGATGATCGTGATACCCGAAATAGCATTACTACCGGACATAAGCGGGGTATGCAACAGTGGGGGCACTTTGGTGATGATCTCGAAGCCTACGAAGACCGCCAGCATTAAGATTGTCAGCAGCGGGATGAAAGCTTCCATACTTCTACCTCCAAGCTCCTACTGTGATTGGGTTGCTTCTTCGCACGTGTGAAGTGCTTCCCGTACTAGCGGGTGCATCAGATTGCCACCTCGTGAGACTAACGTTCCCTTCGTTATCTCGTCGTCGAAATCGAGAGCGAGCTGTCCGTTCTTGACGAGGTGGAGCAGCAGGGTCGAGACGTTCTTGGCGTACATCTGACTAGCGTGAAAGGGAACCGTGGATGGAAGGTTCGTCGGACCAAGGATCGTGACACCGTGCTTAATTACCGTCTGATCGGGTCGCGTCAATGCACAGTTGCCGCCACGTTCGGCGGCCAAATCTACGATTACGGCGCCTGTTTCCATGCCCGCGACCATCTCAGTCGTGACCAGGATGGGCGCAGTTTTGCCCGGAACCAACGCCGTCGTGATCACGACGTCACTGGAGGCGATCACCTTTGCCATTATCTCTCTCTGCTGGCGATAAAAGGACTCGTCCTGGGTCGTAGCGTACCCTCCAGCGTCCTCAGTGTTACTGGTTTTGAGCTGGAGATCGACGAAGCGGGCTCCGAGGCTCTCGACTTGTTCTTTCACTGCCGGGCGAACGTCGTACGCTTCGACCTTTGCGCCAAGCCGTCGCGCCGAGGCGATAGCTTGGAGGCCGGCAACTCCCGCGCCGACGATGAACACGCGCGCCGGTGTGATTGTGCCAGCGGCGGTCATCATCATCGGAAACATTCGGGGCAACGTTGCGGCGGCTAGCAGGACCGCTTTGTAACCGGCGATCGTAGCCATCGACGAGAGCGCATCCATGCTCTGCGCCCGGGTGATTCGCGGGATGAGCTCCATTGAAAAAGCGGTAATGCCACGTCGAGCTACAGCCAGTGCCATAGTCGGTTCCGCAAGTGGTTCCGAGAGGCCAATGATCGCTTGGCCTGTCCGGAGGGACTCCAGATCTATTTGTCCGCTGTTGCCAGCGGCGCCAGGCGATCGGACCTGAAGGAGGACTTCTGCGTCGGTAAACACCTGCGAGCGGTGTCTTGCGAGGCTAGCCCCTTTTTCGACATAGGAACGGTCAGAAAAGCCGGCCGATTCACCGGCAGACGTTTCCACCAGCACTTCGAACCCCGCCTTCGCAAGAGTGGGTACTAACGCGGGGACCATCGCCACGCGACGCTCGCCCTGGTACAACTCTTTAGGGATTCCGACGATCATGCGGTCACTGACTCAGACATAGAGTGAGGCTTGCAGCCGGACATCGTACCATACCTGCCAGGGGCAATGACGTGGCGAAACCAACCGTTTTTTGCTCGTATTCGCGTTTTTCGTAGACACATTGGCTGGTTGAGCTTAGAATTTGGGGGTTAAACGTGAGTGAACAGAGGTGAACAAAGAACGCTCCACGTCCATCCTTGGGGGGTGTTGTTATGAAAACAGGGGTGACCCTTTTAGCCGTGGCGGCGGTTTTGATGTTGGTGCCGGGGCTTTCATCAGCGGAGGGCGCGGTAGACAACCCGACGTTCCATAAAGACATCGAGCCGATTCTTCAGCGGTCCTGTCAGGTTTGCCATCGTCCAAGCAATATGGCTCCGATGTCTCTGATGAACTATCAAGAGGCTCGGCCATGGGCGCGTTCGATCAAGAATAAGGTTGTCGCGCGTGAGATGCCGCCGTGGCATATCGACAAGAACATCGGCGCTCAGGACTTCAGACAGGACCGGTCGCTGAGTAATGAAGAAATTCAGCTGATCTCCACCTGGGTTGATAATGACGCACCACGGGGTAATCCTGCGGACGCTCCGGGGCCGGTTGAACTCCCGGAATTCGGCGCGTGGGAGATCGAGCCGAATTTGATTGTGACGTCGCCGCCGCACGTCGTCCCGGCAGTGGCAGGCGACTGGTGGGGTGACTACATCGTGCCATCGGGTCTGACCGAGGACCGCTACATTAAGGCGATCCAGATTAGGGCAGGGGACCTCCGCGTCGTGCATCACGTGCTGACCTACGCGGTCAGCGATCCTGACGCCCCGCTCAACGACGCCTCGGGTGACTTCTTTCTCAACGAGTATGCAGTTGGTAAGAACGCCGACAAGTATCCTGAAGGGACCGGCAAGCTCCTCGAGAAGGATTCGCGCGTTCGGTTTAGCTTCCATTATCACGCCATCGGCGAAGAGGTGACCGACCGGACCGAGCTCGGCTTTGTGCTGTATCCCGTGGGGGAAGAGCCCGACAAAGAGCTGTTCTCACGAAACATAGGTCGCGCGGGTGAGCTCGATATCCCGGCGGGTCAGATCACACGGCACGACGGGTACACCAAAATGTATACGCCTGGGAAGCTAACCGGGTTCCAGCCGCACATGCACTTCCTCGGCAAACGGCAGTGCCTCGAGCTCATCTACCCGAACGGATCGACTGAAATGGTGAACTGTGCTAATTTCGACTTCAACTGGCACATCGTCTACAACTACGAGGACGAATCGGCACCGATCTATCCGGCAGGTACGACGATGCACGTTATCAGCTACCACGACAACACGGAAAGTCATCGGGGTAACCACGATCCGAAGAATTGGGCGGGTGGCGGTAACCGGACAATCGACGAGATGGCGTTCCTGTGGATGAGCTGGTACGACTTGAGCGAGGAAGAGTACAAGGCCGAACTCGAAAACAGGAAAGCGCTCGCTGCTAACAACAACTAAGGCGCTTCGGACACGTGCACGAAACAGCAGGCCCTCTGCGGGAAACGGTTCCTCGTAGAGGGCTTTCGAATTCATTGAGGGTGATTTCTGCGCTGCGCTAGACTCTCGGATCAAGGATGAGAAGGTAGACATGAGAGCGTTTTCTTATCGGGCGGTGGCCATTCATATGCTCGTGAGCGGGTTACTACTGGGTGCGCTGAGTAGTTCTGAGGCGCAGGTTCGTCCGCGTGACGTGCCGATCGTGGCGCAGCCGCAGCAGCGCTTTAACTCAGGCCAGGACATTCAGCCGATCTTTGAAGGATGGGCACGAAACGACGACGGCAGCTATGTCTTCCACTTCGGATATCTCAACCGGAACTATGTAGAACAGCCGAACATTCCGGTCGGCGAGAACAACTTTGTCTCGCCTGGGCCTGAGGATCGTGGGCAACCGACGTATTTCTATCCCCGAACACAGCGCTACCAGTTCACCGTGGCGGTCCCGGCGGACTTCGGGTTGGAGGATGAGCTGGTGTGGACGGTGACGGCCCATGGCAGCACGCAGAAGGCGACTGGATGGCTTCAGACGGAGTGGGAAGTTGACGTGAACACCATCACGTTTAATCAACGCATGCAGTTTGGTCGTGGTGTAGACGAGTTGCATGCGAATCGGCCCGCGGACATCTCCGTTGAAGCGAGTGCGCCGTCAGTGGCGGTCGGCGAGTCCCTGACTTTGACCGCGATGCTGGCCGACGACGAGCTTCCGACAGGCAAGCCGCCACGGAAGAGACGAACATTCAGTGCTCCGGCGTTCACACCGCCTGAGGATGCACCGGACATCCCGGATAACTTCACGGTGTATCGTGAGCCCACCCCAGCACGTAACGGATTGGGTGTGTTATGGGTCGTCTATCGTGGACCGGGGGACGCTATTTTCGAGCCTTCCGGGTTCCAACGGGCGGTGGCGGAAGACGAGGGGAACCAACCGATCGGGGCCGGACCTGGTGGGCCTCCGGCAAGCCCTCCCCCGGGCTCCGAATCGACGATGGTGGAAGGCGACGGCTGGACGTCCGCGAAGTTTGAAACCGTCGTGACGTTTAACGAACCAGGAACCTACACACTACGAGCGTACGGTAGCGACTCAATGTTGTTAACGACAGCCCACCTTACTGTTACCGTCCACTGAAGGAATGGGTAGAGTCAAAAGGTCCTGCACGATCTCAGGCGAGCAGCGCCACGAGCACCGACACACTTCCGACTAGCTGCCACCATAACGGAGTCCGTTCTTTAATCAGAACCGTTCCCAGGAAGAGAAAACTGACCGCCGCGACTAATAAGCCCCAGTAGAGGTCGGCAAAAGTTTCTTCCCGACGGGTGCCGCTGGCGGTCCGCTGCACGTCGGTGAGAATCCTGAGCGCTACGGCCTGGTCCGACTCCATACCGAGTTCGTAGTAATTGCCTCCTCCTGCTTCCGCGATGTCACGTAGCGATTGTCGGTCAAGCACCGAGTGAATGGGCGGTAGGAACCGGGTGTAGGGTTGGGGTGGTAGAACCGGCACGAGGCCACCAGCGGTGGTCCCAACCCCAACGACATATATCCGGATGCCGCGGTTGCGCGCGAGCTCGATCGACTTGTTGACGTCGCCACTCCAATCCTGGCCGTCGGATACCACGACGAATGCCTTGGCGCTCGGGCGGCGTCCGTAGAGTTCCTCGTCCTTCTCCATCATCTTCACGCCCCAGTCGATACCCTCCTGGAGATTAGTGTCCCAGCTTGTGTCGTCCTCGAGACGAAACGGCGGTTCATCGGCGAGATGGTCGAGAAAGAAGAAAAATGCGTTCGGGTCTCGAGTAAGGCGCACCTGTGGTGCGGGTCGATACGCGAAGAGCGCCAGCGCCACACGCTCGTCCTGCCAGCCGATCGTTTCTGCGAAGGTCCGCAGCCAGGCGGTGGAGCGCTGCCATCGATCGGGTACGACATCGTTCACGCGCATCGACGTGGAGGCATCTTGAAGGATAACGAAATCGGCCCCGGCGGTTTGGAGGAAGGTGATTCGCGCCTGCGGACGCGCCAATGCAAAAACGACGGCGGTCAGGGCGAGCGTCAGACAGAACCAGAACGACAGACCGCCCGCGAAAGGATAGCGCTCTCGAACGGGGAGCGGCCGGTTTACTAGATAGCGCCTGGCATCGGCGCGGCGCCTGCCAAGTTGCCAGACCCATACAATTATCAGGCTGACCGGTGCGGCCAGCAGCCAGAGCATTACCGGTTCGAGAAATCGGATCGGAGGCATGAGTCCAGGCAACTGCTTGCAGTAATGGGTGACGACATCAGCGTCGGAAGAACTCTCAAGAGTTGGTAAAACTCAAACAAGGGGAGGACTCCCAGTCCTGCTCCTACGATTTATCCTCGTCTCCGGATAGGTGGATCGCTACCCATCGTCGGGTCCTCGGTCTCTACTCCTTCGTCTTCGAGGTCATTTGGAACGTAGATCTTGTAGTCGTCCCGCTCCATCTTCTCGAGTTGTTCTCCCTGCATGCCTAGTGGGTTTAGGGAAGGACGAGTCGGGATCTCTGCACCCTTGAGAATGGTGTTTCGCAGGCGGACCAGATACTCGTAGTTGAAGGCTGCGTCGGCACGGCCGTCGGTGTTCTGGACTACCTGTCGGGAGACGATAATCGCACGGTCTAGGCTGCTGAGAGCCGCCGCACGGTCGTCGGTGATCTCCTGTGCCGCCCGATAGGCAGCATTGGCCACGACGAGCTGAAGATCATGGATGTTTCGAACGTCGGGGCGACTTACGTCCACATAGTCCGATACCAGCCCGGCAAAGTCACCCTGCCAGTAGCGGATGATCGCCTGCCGGCCAAGAATCTCGCCACGCGTGCCGTGGAACAGTTTGGAAACTATCTTCATGAAGGAGAGAGAGCGTTCGACGTTTGCGTAGGTACCAGCCGCCGCGATTAAATTCCCTGTGCTTAATGCTTGTTGTGCTGATCCGAGTCGGCGGTGCATCAGACTGCTTGTGAAAACAAAACCGGCGAATGTGCTGACTAGCAGCGCGGTCAGAAAATAAGTAAAAATTGTTTTCATGGCATTAACTCTTCAAGCTAAGGGAACTTCCTCAGCTGCTTCACGCCAAGTCCCAAAACCAGTGCGATGATCCAAACGAAAACAGCCGTCAGCGCATATGGTGAGAAGCGAGGCTGTTTCGTGACATACCGCTTGATCTTGATTCGGCCGGCCGACAGCCGGTCGATTTCATGGATCGCTTCAAGAATGCCTGTTTCGTTGGCTGCGGGGTAGAATCGTCCGCCGGTTTTCTCAACCGCTACCTTCCAGGTCTGATCGTGAAGCACGTCCCCGATCTCTTGATCGTAGCTGGTTCGGATAAAGTACACGGGAATTTCGTTGTCTGCCGCCTCCTGCAGTATCTCATCAAGCGTGAGTTCTTCGTCCACGGCACGAGTGTCCTGTCCGTCGCTGAAAATGATGATCGAATCCCCTGTCGTTTTTAGGAAATCGAACGTCTCGAAGAGTTGCACACCCCGGTTGATGGCATTCATGATCATGGTGCCGTGGTCTGGAAAACGCCGGTACTCCTCAGGTGTGCCGATGAGACCAATACTGAGAAGGATGTTCTCATAGTCGGTCGTAAACGGCGTCACGATGTAGGCCTCGCTGCCGAATTCGATGAGCGAGACCAGATCGTGGTACGGGTTGTCCATCCGTCGCTGCACGAAATACTCCGCAGCTGCCACGTTTGCGAGGAATGTATTGCCAGAGCGGAGCTGTTCTGTGGCGAACGCGGTGTTCATGCTGAGCGACGCGTCTATCAAAATCGTTATGCGGTGGCCTGGATATGACTGTTCCTCCTGGATTAGCGACGTGTGAGGCGCAGCGAGAGCCAAGAAGAAGAAGGGAATCCCAATGAGAAAAACGATGAATGGGGTGTGCCGGATTGATGCGAGCCTAGCACGGCGCACGACTGGCGGAAGTGCAGGGAGCAGAATATCTGTCCGACCTGGCCGGTGGCTCCTGGTGTAGCAGACAACGAGTGTGCCCACCGTCAGCAACCCTAGGGTGGTCGCCGCGAGAATCGCATCATCGCGATGGAGCAAGACACGAGTTTCCAAGGAAAACGGCAGCAGCTGTGCCAGCGTGTCACGAATTTTCGGGAACAGCGCGGCTAGTGGTGCCAAATGTTCCTCCACCATTGGCGGATTGCCTTGAGCACCTGGTTTACGGCTCTGACTGGTGCCAGTGTCCGAAGACGTAACTGCTTGGCAAGTGTTAGGCAGTTGTCCAGTTCCCTCGTCAGCATGTCGGTTTGCAGGTCCGCTGCGTTGCCGTAACGTGCCGCGTTGAACAACGACAGGGCGCCTCGAAGGTTGTCAAGCTCAGCCACCGTATCCCGCGGTGTCGTGCCGGTCCGGTCGGTTGCGCTCGTGATTACGTCCGCTGTTAGGGCTGAGGAGATGAGGGTGGTCTCGGAGCGCCAAAAACTGCGTCGAAAGCTGAGCTGTCCCTCTCGGGCGCTTGTGTCGGTGTCGACGATCTGTTGGGCGATCGGATAAGAGATAGCAACGGCGCCGGTTAACCGACAGGCGGCTAGAGCGCGTCCGATCAGCGTGGCATTCCAGCCGTTTTCCTGACTCGCTCGTTGTAACGCCTTCATCTCGACAAGTGCGCGATGGGCGACCACAGCTGCTGGTATAGGTACCTGCCCGCGCGGTACGGTGCCGCGCCACTTCTGGCGCAACCGCAGAATGGCCGCGATGATGAAGCCGAACGCAACGATACCGAGCGCGGTTGCCACTAGCGCTAAAAGGTTGGCTTGAAATAGCCAGGTTTCGGCGTCCCCAAAGGTGCCGATCGAGGGCTCGCGAATATCCATCGCATTTTCTGGAACCAGCGAAAGTACACGGATTGGTTGCGGTGGAAGGATGTAAGTCAGTTCGCGTCCGGCAAGGGTAGAGTCCGGATCGAGAGCTCGCTCGATCCGATAGGTCACATCCAACGCCGGAATGTCCACGTCTTTACCGAAGTAATTCTCGCCGACGAGTCGGAGGGTGTAACTGAGCTGCAGGAAGCGTCGCAGGCTAACGTTAAGGTCAGCATATCGCTCACCATCCAGGACCTCGAAAGGGGAGACGTCGATGGTTTCCGGATCTAGAGCGCCCGCGTTTGGAACCGCGCGGGCCGTATCAGTTTCGATGGCGGCGCAGGTTAGTGTCATGGTAAACGGCTGGCCGATACGCACAGTGCTCCTCTGGATTCGCCGCCAGCACTGGAGAGCATCGAGCTGAACACCGACTGAGTCGGGATTGTTGATAGCTGGAGGAGTAGTTGCCGTGAGTGTCGCTCTTGAAGTCATTATCGTTGCTGCAAACGACACCAGGAAATAGCTATATATGGGGGTCATGTCCTTCGCCTGGGTAGGCGCCGGTTGCCGAGGAACTCCGCGAGCGTTTCGGTGAATCGGTCCGAATTCCCTTCAAGACTGACTACCTCAAGTTCCGCGTCGTTCGCAGCTCGCTTGACGCTGTTTTGCCATTCTCGTACCCGCTGGCTCAAATGCTCGAGATCGGCGGTCGAAATGATGCGCGTTCGGCCTGTTTCAACGTCACAGCCCTCGATCCACCCTGCCGAGATTAGCGGAAGGTCGAAGGCGAACGAGCTATCGATCATGATGAGAACGATATCGTGGACGGCACCGACGTTCGTCAGTTCCTCGATCAGCGGCGCAGGATCATCGATCAGGAAGTCAGAAACGACTGGCACGAGTGAGCACCGTCGAAGCAGACTTGCGAGGCCACCATTGCTGGTGTTGTCAGGCCGTTCCGTGCTGAGGACTTCCTTCTGGTAGGCCTCGAGACAATGGAGTGCATGGTTCTTTCCGACGCGGGGACTGACGGCCAAGCGACGCGTCGGTCCGTTGAATGTTATCAGTCCCACTTGATCCTGAAAGAAAGCACCAGCGAGACCAAGCGTTGCGACGGCGCGGGCTACTATCCGAGCAATCGGCACACCGTTCATGCCACAGCGCGTGGAAAGTGAAGTGTCAGCCATGATGAGTACGGATGCCGTGCTCTCTTGCTCAAACTCTTTTGTGACGAATGGGCTGAAATTAGTGAGGCTCGATTGTGCCCAGTCGATCGCCGATGGGCGGTCGCCTGGTTCCCAATCACGGAGGCCCGTGAGATCGAAGCCTGAACCGTTCAAGACGCTTGCATGTGCGCCGGCAGTGACTTCCTTCATGTGGCGGAGAATCACCAACTCGATGTTTTGGACCTCTGCCAAGTCGAGGAGCGTGTCCTAGATCGTGGCCGTCATGGAATGGGCACCCGCTGGATGATGTCATCAATGACGTGTTCGGCCCGTACACGCTGGCCAGCTGCCTGCGGGGTCAGCCAGAGCCGATGACCTAGCACGTGTTTGGCGAGGTCCTGAATGTCTTCCGGATAGACTTCGGTACGGCCGTGTGCGAGGAGCGCCCAGGCCTTGACCAGCCGTCCCCAGCAGATGGTGGTACGTGGGGATGCACCGAGCTCGACGAAACGTTCGACTAGATCGCACGGTGAGCGAAAGAACCACTCAGTCTCCTCGTTATACGGTCTGGATGCCGATACGAGGCGGCGTATGTACTTGGCGAGGGCGTCGTGCAGGAAAATCCGTTCACTGATAATTGACCGGAGCTCCAGTACACGCTGTTTGGGCATTAACCCGTCGAGCCTTACCTTCTTGAAATCGAAGTTAACGAGCTTCTCTTCCTCTTCCGGTGGTAGATAGCCGATGTTGACCACGATGGCGAACCGGTCGGTAGCTGCCTCAGATAGGGGAAACGTCCCTTGCCCGAGCTCGATTGGGTTCATCGTTGCGATCGCGAAGCTGAATGCCGGAAGCTGATACTTTGTCTTGCCAACGGTGATCGTGCGATCCTGTAATCCTTCCAGGAAAGCGCTCTGCGACTTCAGCGGGATACGATTAATCTCGTCAAGTAGGATCACCCCGGCTGAGGCTAATGGGCCAAATTCCGTAATGAAATCCCCCGTGGCGGGATTGATCATCTGGAACCCAACCACTTCGGTTGGCTGAAGATCGGCGCGGCCTTGAAGCCGCGCGAACTTCGCGCCGCTGATAGCCGCCAAGATGACCCCGAAGAAGGTTTTGCCGACTCCGGGCACCCCTCGCAGTAACAGATTCCCGGCGTTGACCTGTCGTTGCTCTTCCTTGTCATAGGTTGTGGGAATTTCAGACAGCAGCACCATGTTGGCCAGTGCCTTCTCCCGTTCGTAGCCGACCAACGCCTTACTGCCCTCGCTGACGATTGCTTTGTGAAAGTCGATGGCTTCTTGCAGTTCAGCTTGCATGCTCAAAAAGTCTTACCAGCGTAGACGTGGAGATCCTATCGGACAGGGAGCGTTGAGCAGGTGATCTGGTCGTCACTTTGATTGTTTACCACTGCTACTAGTCCGGGCCGGTCGCCGGGACGCTTCTGACCCAGCACTAGCGCGGGCAATGAGAAAGACGGTGATCATCAATAGCGCCGCTCCGACAGGGACAACTAGAATCCCAAGCCCAGGGTCGCCGCTATAAACTGTAATTCCACCCAGAAAAAAACCGCCCGGAAGCAGAATGCTGGCTCCAATGAGGCTGGATGAGAGAATACCGAGGGTGCGCGTGCCGAGTTCGGGTATTGAGTGCAGGCTAAGACCAAGGACAACGTGAACGAGTCCCAATAAGCTTCCATGCGCATGTGCAAGCGTCCACATTAATCGGCGGGTTTCGTTCGAAACGTCAAGATACATGCGGACCTTAAACCCATGGAATAGCTCAAGTGCAAGCCCTAGCATCAGAAAAATCAGGAGTGACCACCATCCAAAACGCAGATGCCGACGGGCGTAAGCAAGCGAACTCGCTGAGTCGACAGGCACTACTCTCTGAGGAAAAGGGGTCTAGTGTCTCGCTGGTCGAACAGCCGGCGCATGACATCTAGCCGCAGGTTTCCATCCACGTCGAAGAGTAATTCAGAGTCACGCCGGTCCATGGTCTGGAGGTTGCTTCGCCAGTTCTGGATTACCGGCAGCACAGTTTCAATCCGCTGTTCTTGGTCGGCGAGGAAATCGTACTCGAAATTGGCGAACTGGGGGAGGCTTCGGAGCGAACGATACGCAATGTATCGTACGGCGTCGTAGGGGTCGTTGAGCAGCTCGGCAAGGTGGGGGATCATCCAATCGCTATCAGAAATTTGCTGCGCCGGTTGCCAGCCCATGTTCCAGGCCACGATCGCGCGGAGACCCGAGTCGCCTCTCAGCACCCACAACAGTGATGCAGCTACCCGCTCCTCGTCTTCACTCAACTGAGGCAGTGGCGTGTCATACCACTCGTTAAGATGCTCGGCCGTCCAGGCGATGGTCTGATCGAGGTGGCATAGGTTGCAACTGTTTGGTCGTCTTGTTTCGATAGTCTCTGAGGCCGACGGGTTGCTGATGGTGTGGCTGCGAACTGCCTTGAGGAGTCCGTACGTCGTGTACGGCATGTGGCAGTTGTAACATTGACTTCCACTCGAATCGGCGTCGTGCCGAGTATGCGCTGTCAGATCAGACGCTAGCGTCTCATGACACTGCAGGCACGCGTTGTTACCCTCCATGCCGGCAGTCACCTGGTGAGTGGCTGCCCAGGTGGCGACGGACTGAATATTTTCTGGAGTCTTGTGCATGGTGTGACATGAGAAACAGCTTAAAGTTCGCTCGACGTCGGTGGCATTTTGGAAACAGGGCGAGTCGATGAGACCGTTGTACTCGCGGCCTGACACCCGAATCATGCCGTCCGACCAGAACGAACCTCTTACAAACTCCGGGTCTCGTCTAAGGAACAAAGTAAGTTCCGGCGAATGGAGATCGGACATCGGTTGTGCAACGAAACGTGTGTCTCTGAGTTCATCGCCAGGGCGATAGGGGAATCCATCGGCGTTGGCACGCCGTTCACCTTTTCGGTTGTAGAACTCCCACACGCTATGACATTGAGCGCAAACTTGAGACGAGCGTTCCGGATCCAGGAGCGCCGGCTGCACGATGGTTGGATCGGGCGCTGCGCTAAAGTGGAGTTCGTATCGGCGAATAGGGTTCTGGTTAGCGCGCACGTGCGCTTCACCTGGTCCGTGACAGGACTCACATGCGATACCAAATTCCGTGGCCGTCGTGTCGACAGACTGCGTGTCGATCGGCTGCGAGCGGTAAGGTGTGTCGAATTGTGTCTTACCGTTCGTCGTGTGGCAGGCTATGCAGATGGCGTTCCAGTGACCGTCCAGAGTGGCGACCTCCTGGCCTGGGGGATGCAGGACAACGGCGCTGCGGGAGACCCAGCGCTCGTCCTCGAGGAGATAGACAGCGGGCAAAACGTTGAGGGTTCGATCGTGGCCCGTAGCGTACCAGTAAATGTTTTGGTGGTGGGAGCCGGTGATCATTACGACCTGCCGTGTAATACGTGGCCTCCGGTTCGGGAGCCCCTCCCAGCCGGGGTCATCGAACTCTGCCCAGAATTCGTTGCCTCGGCGCTCTAGACGCATTGGTCGGCCGGGGACTTCGTTGACAATGATGTGGTCGAAATCGGCGCGCACTGTTTCGGGGGTTGCTATTTGGGTCATCGTGCGGTGGAAGGACCCGTACCAGCTGTCATATTGCGAAGGGTGACAGGCGCGGCAGGTTTTCGACGAAACGTAACCGTCAGCTTCAATCTGGATCGGGCGGTGAGTGATGTCATGCTCGTGGACAGCCGGCTCGTGTGTGATGATGGTGGCAGTGCCGAGCGCCGCGGACGCGATGAGGATGACGATAAGCGGAGCGGTTCGCGGTGCGACTAACATCGTCGCGCTACGCTGGTGGGGCGAACAAGGGCCGCGCAGTTAAGCGTGAGGCGAGCTGCGTCAGTATGTTGCCCGGTCAGCTCTTTGTTTTGATGCCTTGTTCGTGTGAGGCCACAAGAATTGATCCGCATCTACTGTTCCTGCACCAGTTGACAGAGGTCATCGTAAGACGTTTTCTTATCGCCGCGCCTGATGCCTATGGACTCCCAGCAGTCCGCGATTTACATCCTAGTCAAGTCGATATTTAGGCACCGCAACTAGTTGCCCAGATAAATCCTAGAGCAGTGCGGGCAGTGGCTGAGAACTTAAAGGCTAACCCCATGGTGCTCAAGCCCGGAAGCCGCACAGTGGAGCAGCAGCAACCGGGGTTGAGCACTCGTACCAGAGGAGGTAAAGAGCCGTGCCTTTACCCTCGATCAGTTAGACGCGAAGCAGTAGAAGTAACCGTTACCGCCCGATCCAATCAAGTTTTCTTGGCTACACCCGCGTGAGGGGTGGGATGAGTTCCACGACGAAGGGTTCGGGCCTCCGCCTTCGCGGTCGTGATGTCCCACGAGTGCGCTTCCTTCGCCATCAGCGTTGCTCGTCCAGTTTCCGCAGGTCGTGTCAACGCTGCCTTTGGTTGCCATGCCGTTATCCCGCGTGCCGGTCAGGATGTCGTGCTGATTGGGGGTGTCACCGCGTCCGTTCACCATGGTCCCCTGTTCGGTGAGTTGTGTCTCCTTGGTGAGGTAGTTCGTAGTATGCAGATATTCGAGGCTACCCGCGACCAAGGCGCCCTTTGCGTTGTGCCAGGGACCGGAGCCGATGCGGTCTCTGGCGTTGACACCATCTGGCCCAGTGGTGCTCAGGTAGGCACGCCACGTGCTGTCTCCTGCACCCGCCGCCTCTGCTAGCATCTGGCAGTGGAGGTCGGCTCCTTCGAGACCGCCTAGGTTTGCGCCATCGCCAGAGCCAACACTTGTGATAAAGAAGCTCATATTGTTTTGTGTAAACGCCGGGTACGAGATCAGTAGTGACAGCATGACTGCGACAAGAAAAAATCGAGTTCCAATCATTTTTTGCTCCTCTGCTTCAGTCTTCATGAATTGTCTAGGACATTCACGCCGGAGGGGTAGTGTAACCCGACGTGGGCCGAATCGCGTAGGATTCACGTGACGTGTCTTCCTGGCTATTTACGGTGCCAGCTATCCTGTCCCTTCTGGTTGCGGGGTTGCCGGCACAGGACCCGCAGGCGGTTTTCGACCGTGCCGTGGCCGCTTTCTTGGACGGCCGGCTCGAGCATGCGGCAGACGGCTTTGACCGCGTAGCGAAGCTTCGTCCCGACCTCGCGCCGAAACTTTGGCAGCGGGGTATTTCGCTCTACTACGTCGGCCGTTATGAGGACTGTCGGACTCAGTTCGAATCCCACCGCACCGTGAACCCTGACGATGTAGAGAATGCGGCCTGGCACTTTCTGTGCGTTGCCCGTGGGGATTCGCCTGCAAGGGCTAGAATTGCCTTACTGCCGGTTGGTTACGACACGCGAATTCCGATGCGTGAAATCTACGATATGTTCCGCGGCGTGGGTACACCTGAGGCGGTGTTGGAGACGGCAGGCTCAGAGCCACGGGCTCTGTTCTATGCTCACCTCTATTTGGGGCTCTACTTTGAAGCGATAGGACGTGATGACCGTGCGCTTAAGCACATCACCGCCGCCGCCGCTAAACGTTATGAGACAGTTGGTGGCTACATGTATGGAGTATCTCTGATCCATCTCAGGATTCTCCGTGGGCGCTAGCTCGATGGTACCGGCTGGTTTGAAGAATACCGACGCAACTTCTGGTCGCAACCGAACGACCTACTTGGATGCGCTGAAGTATAAAGGTAAGGAGCAGGTGACATGAGAACAAGCAGGGTACTCCATTCGGTCGTACTGGCGGTGGGTGTGGCCGTGTTCGTGGTCGCCACGACCCCGGAAGTAAGAGGTCGTCAGGACTTGGTTGAAGTTGAGGTGGATGACGATGATATTGGTGGGGTGGTCACCAGTCCGAACGGGCCGGAAGTAGGTGTTTGGGTGATCGTGGAAACACTCGACCTCCCGACCAAGTTCGTCAAGATCGTGGTAACCGATGATCAGGGGCGCTATGTTGTGCCGGATCTGCCGGATGCTACTTATGACGTGTGGGTGCGTGGCTATGGGCTGGTCGATTCCGCGAAGGTTCGGAGCGAGACGGGCAGGACACTGAACTTGACCGCAGTAGTCGCGCCGAATGAACACGCTGCAGCGCAGTATTATCCGGCCGGATACTGGTTCTCCTTAGTAGAGGTGCCGAGCCGCAACGAGTTTCCAGGCACAGGTTCTGAGGGAAACGGCATTTCACCAGAAGTACAAAGCCAGGCAGAGTGGATCCGGAGCCTGAAGTCTGGTGGTTGCACGGCGTGCCACGCGCTTGGCAACAAGGCAACGCGGGAGATTCCACCAGAGTTCGGCGAGTTTGACTCGCTGGTGGCCGCCTGGGATCGACGCATTCAGTCGGGTCAGGCGGGTGGGAATATGAGTGTTGGACTCAACCGGATGGGCCGCCGTCGGGCGTTGGAGATGTTTGCTGACTGGACTGATCGAATCAAAGCTGGTGAGTTACCAGAAGCGCCACCACGACCACTAGGGATTGAGCGCAATATCGTCATCAGTAGTTGGGATTGGGCTGATCCGAAGGCATATCTCCACGACGAAATTTCGACCGATAAGCGAGATCCAACCGTGAATGCGAATGGTTCAATTTACGGTGCTCTTGAAGCAAGTGCCGATTACATGCCAGTCCTCGATCCGGTTCGTCACAAAGTGACACAAGTACCGGTGCCGGTGCGTGATCCAGACACCCCTGTAGCGGCTGGTCCCCCGCTTGCGCCATCTCCATACTGGGGTGCTGAGGCGATTTGGGATAGTAAGGCGAACGTACATAACCCGATGCTCGACGCGGAGGGACGGGTGTGGCTTACCTCGCGCGTTCGCTCCTTAGCAACACTGCCGTTCTGTCGGGAAGGGTCTGAGCATCCGTCTGCACGGGCGTTTCCGACCGATAGAGCCGGCCGCCACCTAGCGGTCTACGACCCGATGACCGACGAGATGACGCTGATTGCCACCTGCTTTGGCACGCATCACCTAATCTTTGCTGAGGACGAGAACGACACGCTGTGGACGAGCGGCGGCGGTCCGGTGATCGGCTGGCTCAATACGAAGATGTTCCTCGAGACTGGTGACGAAGAGCGGTCTCAGGGCTGGACGGCGCTCGTCGTCGACACCAATGGTAACGGTCAGCGTGATGACTACGTGGAGCCAGGAGAACCGCTCGATCCCACAAAGGATATGCGGCTTCGGTCGGGTTACTACGGTGTGGCGGTGAATCCCAACGACGGCACGATCTGGGGATCATCACTAGGCTTTCCCGGAGCGATCCTTCGTCTCGATCCAGGGGCTGACCCATCGACCACAGCGCTGACTGAGATTTACGAAACGCCATGGGGCAACCCAAAGGCGGTGGTGCAGGGCTATTCTCCGCGCGGCATGGACATCGATCGTAACGGTGTAGTCTGGACGCCGTTGGCCAGTGGTCACATGGCCAGCTTTGACCGAAGCAAGTGCAAGGGACCGCTCAACGGTGCAGAGGCGATTGGGCAGCATTGCCCCGAGGGATGGACGCTTCACACGGAGCCACTCCCCCAGCTCAAGGGCCTTAGCGACTCAGGTAGCGCCGAGGCGAGCTATTACACCTGGGTTGATCAATTCGATACGTTCGGGCTAGGTCGTAACGTGCCGATCAATACTGGCAACGCGTCCGAAGCGTTGTTGGCGTTGGTTGATGGAGAGTGGGTGGTCGCGCGGGTGCCGTATCCGCTCGGGTTCTACACAAAATGGCTCGATGGTCGTATCGACGATCCGAACGGAGGCTGGAAGGGGAAAGGCCTCTGGGCGACCTGGGGTACACGAGCGCCATTCCATGCCGAGACCGGCAAAGGTACTCCGAGCAAGGTCGTACATTTTCAGCTAAGACCAGACCCGCTCGCAAAGTAAGCAGATGGAGAGCTGCTGTTTTCTGTTGGGTATCGACGGGGGATGCTAAGCCAACGCCTTCAGCGTTGCCACCGCTAGTCGATAGAATCGTTCAACCGACTCGACGTGCACGCGTTCGTCTGGAGAATGTGGGAATTCGATCCGAGGCCCAAATGAAATCATATCCATGCCGGGCACTTTCTTTCCGATGATTCCGCACTCGAGGCCTGCGTGGATGGCTTTCACTTCCGCGTCTCCTCCGAGCGTATCACGGTGCACGGTTTTGACGACCTGGAGCAGGCTCGATTTGAGATTTGGTTTCCATCCTGGATAGGACGCGCTTTCTGTAACAACCGCGCCGGCGAGTAGTCCGATCGCGCGGATGCGGTTCTGGAGGGCCGCGAGTGCGGAGTCGAGCGATGACCGGCTGCTCAACCCGACATGGAGCGCTCCATCATGACATTTCATGGTGGCTAGATTTGTGCTTGTTTCAACCAGGTCTGGGATGTCGTGGCTCATTCTCACCACGCCATGAGGAAGTCCGTTGACTAGACGTAGCACCCGCTCGCTCGTCGCTTCATCCCAGGCTTTATCGAGTTTAGGAAGTTCCTCGATGGTTAATTGCATGTTTGGATCGGCTGGTCGGTATTCGTTCTGAATCTCCGCGAACTCGGCTTGGGCAGTCGCGAGGATCTTGTCCCGTGCGCTGGTATTGATGACAACGCTGGCGAATGACGCACGAGGAATCGCGTTATGTGCGCTACCGCCCTCGAACAACGATAACCGAAAAGCTGTGTTGCGAAGTGCAGCCGAGAGAGTACGTGCCAGAAGCTTCACTGCATTCCCGCGCTGAAGGTGGATGTCACATCCGGAGTGACCGCCCTTCAAGCCCGTGAGTGTGATGGTTATGGTGAGAGCACTTGAAAACGTGCGTGTTGTGCTGAGTTCGAGGGAGAGGTTACTATCGCCGCCGCCGGCGCAGCCGACGTAAACGATACCGTCCTCCTCGGAATCGAGGTTGATGAGCCGGCGACCGTGCAGGAGACTGGCATCCAGCTGCGCTGCGCCGGTCAGTCCAGTTTCTTCATCAATTGTGAAGAGGAACTCAAGCGGCCCATGGATCAGATCGGCGGATTCCATGAGCGTTAGCATCGCCGCAACGCCAATTCCATTGTCTGAACCGAGGGTCGTACCGGTCGCTGTCAGGTATTGGCCGGTCATTCTTGGAATGATTGGATCCGTCATGAAATCATGTTTGACGTCGGCATTCTTCTCATTCACCATGTCGAGATGTGATTGTAGGATCGTGATGGGGGCACTCTCATAGCCAGTCCTTCCAGGCTTACGGACCAGCACGTTGCCAGCGTTATCCATATGATGGTTGAGGCTATGTCGTTGGGCGACCTCTACGATGTAGCGACACATGTGCTCCTCGTTCTTCGAACCGCGGGGGATTGTCAGAATCGTGTCGAAGTGACGCCAGAGTGGCGTTGGCTGTAGCATCGCGACGAAAGTCATGGGTTCTGCCTGGTTACACTTTCGCCACCAGCGGATTCACGTTAGTCTTGTGCGGGTCAGTCAACCCGTAAGGTGGTGCAACCGGTACCGTTAACCCTCGGCCTGCGCAAAGAGCGTGCACTTTTGCTGAATTCACGCTGGCGTCTCGAGGGCATTTGCCTTGATGCTACAAGTGTTCGAGATAATCCGAATGGTCTTTTGGACCTCGGGTGAGCGGGGAACAGTCGGATGATACTTCACTCGGATGCTGAACATGATCGATTCTTGTTTGAGAAGCAACTCTCGACCGAAGTGGTAATTGGGCTTACACTAGCACTCGGTGCAATAGTTGTGGCATGAGGGGAGAATGGCTAGAGTTTTTGGAGTGACAGCCGCGGCTTTTGGTGCGGTGAGTGTCTCGCTGGGCCTGGCGGTTGCTATGGGGCCGGTGGCTCGTGCGGAGTCGACGAGTGTTAAGCCGGGCGAGTCTGGGACTCAAGCAATTATCGAGGAGACCTGCCAAAGGTGCCACAATAACCGGGCGCTCTTCGGCAATATGTCACTCGAGTCGTTCGATGTGGCTAAGGCCAACGAAAACCCTGAGCTAGCGGAGAAGATCATTCGCAAGTTGCGGGCAGGCATGATGCCTCCGGCGGGTGTCCAGCGGCCGGATGAGACCATGCTCGCGGCTCTTGCGGAGATGTTGGAAACACAGATTGACGCAGCGGCGGTGGTCAATCCCAACCCAGGCAGGCGTACCTTCCAACGCCTTAACCGGGCGGAATACGAACGCTCAATTCGTGATCTCCTAGAACTCGGCGTTGATGCGAGTGCGTATCTACCGCTCGATACTAAGAGCGCCAACTTTGACAACATCGCTGACGCCCAGTTGCTGTCGGCGACGTTGATGAATGGGTACCTTCGTGGGGCTAGTGAGATTAGTCGACTGGCGGTTGGCGATTCCGACACGGCCTCCATCGAAGCGACCTATAAGGTGACCCGGTGGGTCTCGCAAAGAGATCAGGTAGCGGGTGCACCGTACGGTACACGCGGTGGAGTTTCGGTGGTTCACACATTTCCGGCCGATGGGGAATACGTCATCAGGGTTTCATTCCATCACGAGACAACGGGGACGCTCTTCGGTAGTGGCCGGGCAGCGCTTCATACTGCGGAGAGTCCAGAGCAGATTGAAATTTCAGTGGATGGGGAACGGGTGGCACTACTCGACATCGATAGGTGGATGCACGTGTCTGATCCTGATGGCGTGAATCTCTGGACTGACCCTATTCATATCAATGCAGGTCCGCATCGGGTGTCCGGTGTGTTTATTCGGAAATTCGAGGGACCGGTGCAGGACCTGATTTCTCCGCATGAGTGGTCACTAGCCAGCACAAGTATCGCTGATGCTTACGGGTTCACAAGTCTGCCGCATCTACGGGATCTTGCGATCCGCGGGCCTAACAGTTCGACGGGCGTGTCCGAAACGCCGAGTCGTCGTGAGATCTTCATGTGCCAACCGTATTCTGACAAAGCGGTGCTCCCGTGTGCCCGCGAGATCGTCAAGCGGCTGGGGTCCAAAGCTTACCGACGCCCGCTTACGTCGGGGAATCTCGATGCCCTGATGTCGTTGTATGCAGCAGGTGCAGCGGAAGGTGGGTTCGAGTCTGGGATTCGGATGGCGTTGGAGGGGATTCTGGCTAGCCCCCACTTCGTTTTCCGCTTCGAGGAGCCGCCAGTGGACGCCGATTCTGGCATCGGTTTTCCAATCCGTGACCTGGACCTGGCGTCCCGCCTGTCATTTTTTCTGTGGGCCAGGGGTCCGGACAGCGAGCTCATTAATATCGCAAGTGCGGATCAGCTCTCGAATTCTGAGGTGCTCGAGCAGCAGGTTCGGAGGATGCTTGCAGATCCTCGCGGGGAGGCGTTGGCTACGCGGTTCGCTGCCCAATGGCTTCGATTACCAGATCTCGACACAATTCACCCGGATGTTCGGATCTATCCTGATTTCGACGAGCAACTAAAGACAGCGATGCGGCGTGAAACGGAGTTGTTCTTCTACAACCTCGTAAAGGACGATCGGAGTCTGCTCGAGCTTTTCACGGCCGATTTCACGTTCGTCAACGAACGCCTCGCTAAGCATTACGGTCTGCCAAACGTAGCGGGCACTAAGTTCCGCAGGGTTACCTATTCAGACGACCGACGGCGTGGTCTCCTGGGGCATAGCAGTATTCTGACACTGACGTCGCATGTGAGCAGGACCTCTCCGGTCCTTCGCGGTAAATGGGTGATGGAGGTTCTGCTTGGTAGTCCGCCACCGCCACCGCCGCCGGGCATACCTGATTTAGAGGAGACCGGATCGTCTAAAGGTGGAAGGCTGTTATCGGTGCGAGAGATGATGGAGGAGCATCGCGCGAATCCAGCGTGCAGCTCCTGTCATCGCGTAATTGATCCGCTTGGTTTGGCGCTCGAGAATTTTGACGTGACTGGGGCATGGCGGATTAAGGACAATGGTGTTCCGATTGACGCGGCAGGCGAGTTGTACGACGGATCGGCGGTGAATAATGCAGAGGATCTCCGAGAGGCTCTGTTGAACCGTCCTACGCCGTTGATCCGGACCTTCACGGAGAATCTCATGGCTTACGCCCTGGGGCGGCGTCTCGAGTACTACGACATGCCGTCGGTGCGCGCGATTGAGCGAGAGGCAGCAGCCAACGGCACTCGTCTGTCGGCATTTATCCTCGGTGTCGTCAAGAGTCCAGCATTCCAAATGAAGCGAGCGGAATAGGAGATCAGGAGATGACGTTTATTACCGGCAAACACCTTCCCAGGCGGACTTTTCTCCGGGGTATGGGTGCAACAGTGGCTTTGCCGTTCCTCGACGCCTTTATTCCCGCCGGCCAACGGTTGGTTCAGACGGCGATCGGCGCGTCGCTTGATCCAACCCGTTTGGTATGTATCGAAATGGTGCACGGTGCGGCTGGGAGTTCCGAGTATGGAGCCTCGAAGAATCTGTGGTCACCGGTGACCGTTGGCCATGACTTTGATCTCAGTCCGAGCGCGATGAGCCCTCTGGAGCCGTTCCGGGAGTACTTGACGATTATCAGTGATACGGACGTACGGGCGGCCGAGGCGGTCATACCTAAGGAGATTGGTGGAGATCACTTTCGTTCCAGCGCGACGTTCCTTACGCAGGCGCATCCTAAGCAGACCGAGAGTTCGGATGTTCGGTCGGGGACGTCCATCGATCAGTTGTACGCGCAGCGATTTGGGCAGGAGACACCAATTCCCTCGATGCAACTTTGTATCGAAACTGTTGATCAAGCGGGAGGTTGCGCCTACGGCTACTCCTGCGTATACACCGACACCATTAGCTGGGCGTCACCAAATCAGCCGCTGCCGATGATTCGAGACCCTCGACTCGCGTTCGATCAACTCTTTGGCGCAGGTGGCACGCCTGAGGAGCGAGCTAAGCGACAAGGCTCCTGCAAGAGTGTGCTTGATTTCCTTACTGATGAGGTGGCGCAGCTAAAGCGCGATCTAGATCCAACGGATCGCCTGCGTATGGACCGATACCTTCAGGATGTTCGTGAGATAGAACGACGTATCCAACGGGTCGAGGAGCGCAATCGCAGCGGTATGATGAAGACCCTCCCTGGGTCACCGGCCGGCGTACCAGATTCCTTTGACGAGCACGTAAAGCTGATGTTCGACTTGCAGGCGATGGTGCTTGAGACCGACATGACCCGCGTTCTCTCATTTAAGATGGCGCGTGATGCGTCTGGTCGTGTCTACCCGGAAAGTGGTGTGGCCAAGGGGTTCCATCCCTCATCGCATCACGGCGGATTGGAATCGAATATTGAAGAGTTTGCACTGATTAACCGCTATCACGTCGGATTGGTCACGTACTTCTTGGACAAGCTGAAAAACATTGAGGAGGGTGGCTCCAATCTGCTAGACAAGACTATGCTCGTCTATGGATCCCCGATGGGCGATCCCAACGTACACAATCACAAGCGATGCCCACTCTTTGTGGTCGGTGGAGCCAACGGACAGCTCGACGGTAATCTTCATCTCAGAGCCAAGCCTGGAATACCTATGGCCAACGTGATGGTGAGCTTGATGCATAAGCTAGGATTCGATGATCTTGAGAGCTTCGGCGACAGTACGGGTGCATTCAACCTGTCGATTTGATGGGGGGAGACATGCGGAAGACCCAACGTTTATACGTTTGCGGCACGATCGGTGTAGCGGCGATTTCCTTGGCCGCAGCCGTCAATGCTCCGTTGTCTGATGCGACCATGGCAAGGAACGCTGAAGCTGTTCGTTCTCTACTAGAGGAAGGCGCCGATGTAAATGCCTCCCAGGGGGACGGCATGACGGCACTGCATTGGGCTGCGGAGCACGGTGACGTGGAGATGGCGATGATGTTGCTCGACGCTGGGGCAGATCTGGAGATGGCGACTCGGCTGGGCGAACACACGCCGCTCCATGTGGCCAGCACCGCCGGCCATACGTTGGTAGTCAGCGCCCTGGTAGAGGCTGGAGCTGACGTGAATGCCTCTACAACGACCGGGGCCGCTCCTCTGCACTTCGCGGCAGCTTCGGGCAGCGGTGAGGCGGTGGCGGAGCTCCTCGCCCACGGCGCTGAACCGGACACCCGTGAGCCTCACTGGGGACAGACGCCACTGATGTTTGCCGCAGCAGCCGGTCGGGTAGAGGTGATCGAAGCCCTACTCGGCGGTAGGGCTAATCCTCGGATCACGGCGAAGGTGGTTGACATCGGTGCGCGAAGCGAGACGGATCGGGTGGATAACGATCAGCGTACAAAACGGGTGAAGGTTCTCCAAGAGAGTCTGATTCTTGGTGAACGGGCGGCTGCGCCACGAGCGACTCTAAATTTTGTCAGCGGCCGACCTGAGGACCAAGCGAAGGCATTGGCGGCGTTAGAGGCTGATCCGAGCCTAAGGGAACAGGTGGCGCCTCCTCAGCCGGTCTCGTTCGCGACGGGATATCCAGATTTGGTGGGTACGCATGGTGGTTTGACGGCGCTTCTTCTTGCGGCTCGGGAAGGCCACATTGATGCGGCTCTCGCGCTTGTCGACGGTGGGGCTGATGTTAACCAGGTGAGCGCAGCAGATAATACTAGCCCTATGCTCATTGCAACGATCAATGGGCACTTTGATCTGGCGATGCGTCTACTCGATAGGGGGGCCGATCCGAGGGTGGCCAGCAATGCTGGGGCGACAGTGCTTTATGCAGCCCTGAATATGCACTGGGCGCCGAAAGCTCGCCATCCCCAGCCGATGGACTACCTGCAGCAGGAGGTGTCGTATCTAGAGTTAATGGAGGCAGTGTTGAAAGCCGGAGCGGATTCGGATGTTCGGTTGAAGAAATCGCTTTGGTACACGACCTACAACCGCGACATGTTGGGTGTGGACCGAACGGGTGCGACTCCGTTTTGGCGAGCTGCACATGCGCTTGATATAGATGCAATGCGCCTCCTGCTCGCGTACGGGGCTGACCCGAATCTTCCGACGACCAAGCCAGTTCACGACTCTACACGTAGCCACGTAAATTACGGTGCGAATAGCGACGGCCTTGATCATTCTGGCGTTCCACCGGTACCATTCGGCGGCCCTGGAGTGTACCCACTCCATGCGGCATCAGGAGTCGGCTACGGCCTAGGGTATGCTGGGAATACACACCGGCATGTCACGAATGGCTGGTTGCCAGCTGTTAAGTTCCTCGTCGAAGAGCTTGGCGCGGACGTAACTGTGAGAGATCTCAATGGCTTCAACCCGGTCCATCATGCGGCCGCACGGGGAGATAACGAGCTCATTCTTTATTTGGTGGAGCAGGGGGCCGATGTGACCGTCGTGGGCCGGAGTGGGCAGACCACGGCTGATCTGGCGAATGGGCCCGTTCAGCGGGTGCAACCGTTTCCTGAGACACTGGCGTTGCTGGAACGTCTCGGCGCAACGAACAACCACAACTGCTTAAGCTGTTGAGACCGACCGTGCGTCAACATCGGCGACATTATTGACTAGAAGGCCGGTGAGCGTTAACTTTAGCCGGTAGACACTGTTTGGTGAGAGTCAGCTTTGGCCCGTCCTCGGCTGGCTCAAGGAGAGGAGGGCGTCCATGGCGTCTGTAGAAGTTAATCGAAGGGCCTTCATCGCTAGCTTAGGTGGAGCGGCTGCAGTTAACCTCATGAGCCACGAGGCTCGCGCTGATGCGCTCGAGCACTACCTTGAAGAGAAGTTGGACGAAGAGCCAAGCTACGCTCAAGTGGGAGGCCAAGCTCAGGAATACCCGACAGTTGCCGACCACCAGACGGAGATTGAAACCCGAAGTACCCGGCGAGGGGTTGGCGGCCTGTTCGCAAATCGTAATGGTGAGAACGTAAAACGCCTGCAACCGATGCCGAACAATCCGACACTACTGGATTTCTTTGAGCGTCGGTTTGCGCCGGCAAGTCACGTGCTTCAGAGTGCGACGCGCGCCCTCAAGACAGGCATGAGCGAAGAGGTGATTCTGGCGTGTCTCCTGCACGACACGGTGCAAGGGCTCATGAGGGTTGATCACGGGTGGTGGGGTGCACAGCTCTATGAGCCGTACGTGCCCGAACGTACCTCATTCGCGATACGCTATCATCAAACTCTCCGTTTCTATCCCGACGCTGCGGCAGGGTACGAATATCCGGATCAATATCATCGAGTGTTCGGGATCGATTATGAGCCGCCGCCGCACATTCAGGCTGCCTACGAATTCGCTAGGAACCATCCGATGTACATGGATTCTCGCCTGGTCACGGTGAATGATCTCTACGCGTTTGATCGGAACGCAGTCGTGTCAATCGATCCGTTCATCGACATTATTGGACGGCACTTTAAGCAGCCGAAAGAGGGGCTCGGTAACGACAATAGTCCAGTCGCTCACATGTGGCGGACCATGATCAATCCAGACCAGCCGCTCTAAAGTAGTCGAGCTTTTACTTCCCGCGTGATTGTGGGTTGACGCGAACACCAGGCCAGGAGGCGATAATTTGACGTCGTCTCCTGGCATTTTTTGTTTTACGTTCCGAGATGTTCCGCTGTTCGTGGGGTGTGTGGACACACGTGACCAACAAACAGTCGGGTTCTGAGAAGGAGGACATCGTGATGCGCGTCGTGCAAGTGTGCGCGATTGGTTACTTCGTATTGGCTGTCTTGTCTGCGACGGCACAGGAAAACCCACCGCCGCAAACATACAGCGGCCTTGAAATCTCGATTTTAGGGATCGAACGGGCCGCGACCGCTGCCCTGAGTGACTGTCCCGCCGGAGCGAACGCTGTGAGGGCCATGTCAAGGGCTGGCGAGGGATTTGCGATCGTGACAGTGGGGGTGAAGGTGCTTCCGAGTTTCGAAGATGTAAGTCTGGGACGGCCGGTGTTGACTAATACCGGTGGCGAGCTGTACTACACGGCCGCCGCGTTCGTGGATACGGGGAGTGAACCCGAATACTCGTGCGGGTTTCCATTCAGGATCCCGAACGGCACGGCTTTGAAGAGTATTCGGATTGGTGACGCGATCTCGTTCGATCTGACGTCCCTCGATACCCAGATGCCTTGACGTTTGGGGCCTGTTCGTCCTGTCAAACCCGATAGATAGATCAGCCGTGAATCCACTGATGAATGTGAAAGCTGCGTCTGGACTGCACCGAATAATTCACCTGCCACACGCAACTGCAATGGTCGTCGGAACGATCATTGGTGCTTCAATTTTCGTCCAGCAATCCGAGGTCATCGGACAAGTGCCATCTGTTACCGGCGCGTTGCTGGTCTGGCTGGTCTCAGGATTGCTAACGTTGTGTGGTGCCCTCGTGTGCGCCGAGCTGGCATCTACTTTTGTTCGCACGGGCGGCGTCTACGTCTACCTACGTGAGGCATTTGGGGCGCCAGTCGGTTTCCTTTGGGGCTGGGCAATGTTCTGGAGCATCCACTCCGGCATCATTGCCGCTATTGCTGTGGTGTTTGCTCGCTATTCTGGATATTTCATCCCGATGCAGGAGGTCGGTACTAAATTCGTTGCCATCGCGGTGATTCTGCTGCTGTCTGCCATTAACTACATCGGCGTTAAGCACGGGAGCCGCGTTCAGACGTTTTTCACCTTGGGGAAGCTGATCGCCATCGCGGGGATCATTGTCGTTGGCTTCCTACTTGGGACACGGGCGCCTGAGCACTTCGTCGCCTCTGAGACTTCAGGTGGAGTGACAACGACGGGGTTCTTCTCAGCGCTCGTGGCTGGACTTTTCGCGTTCGGTGGATGGCACATGGTGACTTACAATTCCGAGGAAACCGTCGAGCCTCGAAAGACGATCCCGCTTGCGCTGACGATCGGGACCGTGGTCGTCACGGTGTGTTACATCGCTATGAACACCGTCTATATGTATGTACTTCCAGTTGACGTCGTCTCATCCTCCCCACGAGTAGCCGCCGAACTCGCTGACGTTTTGCTTGGATTCGGCGGGGGCGCCATGATGTCAGGTATCGTCATGTTTTCCACCTTCGGTGCACTCAGCGGCATCGTGCTCACAGGACCCCGAGTGTACTATGCCATGGCGCGTGATGGCCTACTGTTTGATTGGGTTGGCGAGATCCATCCGCGCTATCGAACTCCGCATCGGGCCATTGTGTTACAGGCGATATGGGCGTCGGGGTTGGTAGGTACTGGTACGTTCCGCACGCTCTTTACGAGAGTTATTTACACCGAGTGGATCTTTTTCGCGTTGATGGCGGTCGGTTTGTTTGTGCTCCGCCGCCGGCCAGACCTCACTAGAAAGTACGAGGTGTGGGGTTATCCAGTTATGCCCGCTGTCTTCATCATTTCGTCGCTCGTGATCGTGGTTAATCAAATCGTACTTAATACAGCTGAAAGCGTGTTCGGCCTGTCGCTCGTGCTGGCCGGGCTTCCCGTCTACTATGTGTGGACACGAAGGGCGACACGGGAGAAGGCGTCATGACAATCGTTGATTTTCATAATCACTACTATCCGCCTGAATACATCAAACAGCTCAAAGGGGGCCAGAGTCGAATCACTGTGACCTTCGATGCAGAAGAGAACCCGGTGCTCCATTCGCCGGGGGATGTGAACATCGTGGTTCCTGGTCACCGCGACATTAACGTTCGCCAGGAGGTGTTGGATACTGCCGGTATCGACATGCAGGTGCTCACGTTGACGACACCGGGCACGCTTATCGAAATGCCGGAGCGAGGAGTACAGTTGGCGCAGATCGTCAACGATGCGCTCGCGAAGATCGTATCAGACCGTGGCAACCGTTTTACCGCGCTCGCTACGTTACCATTGACCGATCCAGAAGCTTCATTGCGAGAGTTTGAACGAGTGGTGCAGCTGGGTTTCCCAGGCTGCATGCTCTTCGGAAACGTCAACGGTGTTCCGCTTGCTGATGAGCGATTTTGGCCGCTATATGAGAGGGCGAGTGACGCAAAGACCGTGATGTTCATCCATCCGACCTATCCTGTGGGCGTCGAGTCGATGACCGACTATTGGCTAATGCCTCTGGTAGGTTTTCTCTTCGATACTACACTCGCGGCAGCGCATCTGGTCTACAGTGGTGTAGTCGAACGCTTCCCAGGCATCCGCTGGGTCCTCGGACACCTCGGGGGGGCTATCCCCTATATGGCGGAGCGCCTTGACCGTGGGTATTACGCCTTCGCGGACTGCCGACAGCACATCTCCAAACCGCCAACTGAGTATCTCAAAGAGTTCTACTACGACACCGTCAACTTCGATGTGTCCGCATTACAACTCGCGCTCGACTTTACCGGGCCCGAACATATCGTAGCGGGGAGTGACTATCCTCACCAGATTGGCAGTCTAGAACGGATGCTGCAAAGCATTGAACAACTGGAGATTTCAGCAGATCAGAAGACCGGAATCCTGGGTGCGAACGCCGTGCGTTTACTAGGGTTATGAATCGATTTGTCAAAACCGTTTGGGAGGTGCCGGCATGCGTTCGACATTCCTCACCGTGACCGCACGATTCCTTCTAGCTGCAGGCTTGAGCGTTGGGGTCGCTGTCTTGGCGCAACAGCCTGATGGAAGAGATTCCAACACGCTTAGCACTCTTGTGTCTCGATTAAGCCTTGACCAGTACAAGCGCACGCTCAAGGGTCTCACGCAATTCGGTGATCGGCGGCAGGGTACCCAGAGGAATCGGGACGCGATCGATTGGATCGAAGCGCAATTGCAGGCGGTTGGGTGTGCTAATACCGAGCGACTCGACTACGTTTACGACCCGCGGCCGTATCGTGGCGAGCGCCGTCGCCGAGTCTCAGTCGAGTTAAACCCGAGTGATGTCACTCCCACGGGTGGGCGAATTGGGCGAAACGGTTCAGGTCCGGGTGGTAGCTCGATCTTTGGCTACCGAGCTCGCACGGGTGCGAACAATAGTGCGATGGCGCAAACCGATGAGCGGCTGCGCGAGCTGAACCGTGAACCGTCGATAAACGGCCCACGTCAGGAGGTGTACTGTACGAAGGTTGGGGGGAGCCGGCCTGACGAGATGTACATCCTTGGCGCTCATATGGATGGCATTGGCTGGGGTGAGGCGGCGAACGATGATGGTTCAGGAACCGCAATTGTCATAGAGTTGGCGCGCATTTTCAACGCGCCAGACGTGGAGACTGAGCGTTCCATCCGGTTCATCCTCTGGAACAACGAAGAGAGTGGGCTGAACGGCAGTCGCGCCTACGTTGATCAACGTCAGGCGTTGCAGGGCCTTTCAGAGCCTTTAGACTCTGGTCGGTACCCTGAACCACGATGGCTCGGAATGGTGCAGCACGACATGATGCTCTTCGATCACGGGGCTCCGAGAGCGGACGGGACCGTGAGCCGAGATCAGCGACCCGAGGCTGATATCAACATCGAGTTTCAGTCGACGTCTGACATGGCCGAGGAGGCCCGGGAGCTCGCATTCATTTTTAAGGCGGCGAATGATCAGTATGCGACCGATTACCCGGCCACTGTCGGTCCTCACATGACGAACACCGATTCGACCCCGTTCATGAACCTCGTGCCGGCAATCAGCCTGCGCGAGAATGAGCGCGGCGCCCATATCGGCGGTGGCTGGGACCCGCACTGGCATCAACCGACGGATCTCTACACCACGTTTATGGATGACGACTTCCGTCTCGGTCTCAATGCTGCTCAGACGACTCTTGCCGCGATCGCACAACTGACCGGAGCGACAATTGGATCTTCCCCGCGAATTCGTGGGGAGAATGTTCGATAGAGACAGTTACCGTATGGGTTGATCCGGTGTGGACGACGAGCTGGCTCACCTGGCGAGCATAGAAGTTCGTCAGAGAGTCATCGCCGGATGTATTGTCACTTTCACGGGTCGAGGAAAAGACTCTTCGGAATCTTGCCGGTAACAACCTGCGTTCGGTCGACCGCTTCGGCAATGACAAAGTCGACTGCGACGCTGGCGAGGGAGTACGCCTTGTGGGGCGTGAGTCCTTTTTCCTCTACAAGGAAGGTCACGACATCTCGAGTCGCGAGTCGTAACGCACGATCGAGGTCGAGGTCGATTCCCATCATGATGTAGTGGGTTGGGGTTTCGGCGCTTGGGACTGGGAGGGACCGTCCCTTGTGCACGATGAAGGTGAAGACCCCCGTGAGTGAGTGCTCGAGGGCGGTGCCACTCACCTCGCCCTGGCCTTGCGCCGAATGCGAATCACCGACGTAGAATTGTGCCCCTGGGTGAAAGACCGGGAGGTAGAGCGAACTGCCGGCTGTCAGGTCCTTGACATCCATGTTGCCACCATAGGGGCCTGGCGGCGTGGTGTTTTGGACACCAGGTTCCGTCACGCCTGGTTGTCCCACTGTGGGATTTTCCGGCGCGACTGCCATGTCACCCATGAAGGGCGCCAGCGGCACGTGGATATCGTCGGCGAAGAGTGCGACTTCCTGGTCGTTGATAGTGGTCGTTCGGATAAAGTGTAGTGGGTTCGGAATATCGATCGTCATCCCATCGCCTGGCCGAGCACCCGGATAGTCGTCGCCAAGGACTGCAGCGGGCGCGTGTCCCGCACTGTTTATGCCGTACGGGACACGGGTGGTCACGTCGAGGATACGCACCTCAAGGATGTCGCCGGGTTCAGCGCCGTCGATGTAGATCGGGCCGGTCATAACGTGTCCGCCACGCCCCTCTCTCGGCCGCTCTGATCGAGATGCCCAAAAATCCAGTACATCCTGCAGGATCTCATCGGGTTCAACGCCAAACGCCCCTAGAAAGGTGATCGGGTCTTCGTCCTGTGTGCTACCTCTGCCGGCTATGGTGTCGATGCGCACGGTGTCCCCGGACTGAATGGTTAGCACGGGCGGCCGGTTGATTGGAAACCATCCCCACGCTATTGTTTCCGGCCGGGATGGGACAAACAGTTCATCGGTTTGGGCTTCCACTGTAACGGCGGGTAGCCCTGGGATTAGAGACGCTGTGAGGGCGATGACGCCCCATGTTCGCTGTGTCACGATTGAACCACCTTTGGTGCGGTCGCGGGTACGGCGCCACTCGCGAAATGGGACACGTCTCTGTGGCGCGGCTCAGCGGGCGAGTGTAGAAGTTCGTCAGAGAGTCATTGCCGTACGCATCACTAATCTCACGGGTCGAGGAAAAGACTCTTCGGAATCTTGCCGGAAACAACCTGCGTGTGGTCGACCGCTTCGGCAATGACAAAGTCGACTGCGACGCTGGCGAGGGAGTACGCCTTGTGGGGCGTGAGTCCCTTTTCCTCTACGAGGAAAGTCACAACATTGTGGGTTGCTAGCCGCAACGCACGATCGAGGTCGAGGTCGATTCCCATCATGATGTAGTGGGTTGGGGTTTCGGCGCTTGGGACTGGGAGGGACCGTCCCTTGTGCACGACGAAGGTGAAGACCCCCGTAAGTGAGTGCTCGATGGCGGTGCCGCTCACCTCACCTTGGCCTTGCGCCGAGTGCGGATCACCGACGTAGAATTGTGCCCCTGGGTGAAAGACCGGGAGGTAGAGCGTTGTGCCGCCTGTAAGGTCCCTGACATCTATGTTGCCGCCAAAGGGGCCTGGGGGTCCTGAGCGCTGGACACCAGGTACCGTCACGCCTGGTTGTCCCACTGTGGGATTTTCCGGTGCGACTGCCATGACACCCATGAAGGGCGCCAGCGGCACATGAATATCGTCGGCGAAGAGAGCGACCTCCCGGTCGTTGATAGTGGTCGTCCGGAGAAAGTGTAATGGGTTCGGGATATCAAATGGCGTATCGCCTGGCCGAGCGCCCGGATAGTCGTCGCCAAAGACGCCACTCTTCGGTGCCGCGCTGTTCATGCCGTACGGGACACGGGTGGTCACGTCGAGGATACGCACCTCAAGGATGTCGCCGGGTTCAGCGCCGTCAATGTAGATTGGGCCGGTGATGACGTGTCCACCTGTTGTCGGCCGATCTGATTTTGACGCCCAAAAATCCAGCACATCCTGCAGGATCTCATCGGGTTCAACGCCAAACGCCCCTAGAAAGGTGATCGGGTCTTCGTCCTGTGTCGTACCCCGGTGCGATAGGGTGTCGATGCGCACGGTGTCCCCGGACTGAATGGTTAGTACGGGAGGCCGGTTAATTGGAAACCATCCCATCACCACATTTTCCGGTCGGGATGGGACAAACAGCTCATCGGTTTGGGCTTCCACTGTAACGGCGGGTAGCCCTGGGATCAGACACGCTGTGAGGGCGATGACGCCCCATGTTCGCTGTTTCACGATTGAACCACCTTTGGTGCGGCCGCGCTCCTAGAATGAGGGGGAATTTAGATGGAGCGTAACTGCGGAAACGTACGATTGCAAGAAGAAACTGGACTAGACTCGCTGTAGTCGCGTGGCTACAAGCAGCCACGTTTTTTAACAGAGAACGCTACCGCTGTAGGTCAGGAGGAGATCGTGCCTTACTTTCCCGTAAACCCAAGTGCAAGGCTAGTGCTCGCAGTGGCGGTAGGGTTCGCATCCGCGTGCGTATCGGAGTCTCCACCCCTGAACAATCTGATGATTTCAACCGCTGCAAGGACCGTTGAGGTGGCCACCACGGTGGCATTTACTGAGGGACCTACGGTAGATGCCGAAGGTGCCGTGTATTTTACGGACATTCCAAATAACCGCATTATGAAACTGACGGCTGAGGGTGAGCTAGCCACATTCCGACAGCCGAGTTATCGGGCTAACGGTTTAATTTTTGACAGCGAATGGCGACTGCTCGCATGTGAAGGGGGCGACGGAGAAAGTGTATTGCCGCGGGTCACCCGGACAAACGTTGCTACAGGCGCGATCGAAGTCATCGCCGATAATTACGAAGGCAAGCAGTTGCATCAGCCGAACGATCTAACGTTGGATAGTTTTGGCCGTATCTACTTTACCGATCGACCAGGTCCCAATATAACGTTCGATCAAACCGGCGTACACGGCGTCTATCGGGTAGATCCTGACGGTACGATTGAGCGGATCTTGTCCGAGCCCGATATCGAACGGCCAAACGGAATCGTGATCTCGCCAGACGATCGAACGTTGTATTTAATTGAAACGAATCAGCGGGAGGGTGGGGCGCGAATGATCCGAGCGTATGATCTTAACGATGATGGAAGAGTGAGTAACATGCGTGTCTTCCACGACTTCTATCCGGGTCGCAGCGGCGATGGAATGACGATTGATAGCGAAGGAAATCTCTACGTGGCTGCGGGTCTTAATCAGTTACGTGGAACCAGTGAGACGTTAGATACGAAGTCTGGTGTTTACGTGTTTTCTTCAGACGGCAAGCTTAGCGAGTTCATTCCGATTCCCGAAGATACGGTCACGAACTGCGCATTTGGGGGACCGGGTCTAGGGACGTTGTATGTAACCGCCGGAAAGACGTTGTATCGAATTGGGATGGACGTTAGAGGAACACGTCGATAGATAGTTTTTCATCCGAAGAAGAGACTTCTGATGCTGCGTAGCTTCGCCGTGCGTATCTGGCTGAGTTCGTTCACGGCGCTCATCGTTATGGTCGTTTACTCACCGCTGGTCAACGGCAGGGAGAGAGTCTACGTTCAGGCGGTGGACGAGAGAACCGGTAGGGTGGTGACCAATCTGCGGAGAGACGAGATCCTTGTGCGCGAGAGTGGAATTTGGCGCGAGGTCCTTGCCGTAAGGCCAGCCAATCTTCCTATTAAGCTGACGGTTCTGGTAGATAACGGATCGGCGGTTACCCGTTCGTTCGATTACCTCCAGGAAGGACTACGGGTTTTCTTTAGCCAGCTTCCGCCTAATCAGGAGATGTCCCTAGTGACACTAGCGCCGGAGCCTCGATGGGTCGTGACCGAAACGCTGGAACGGGAGGAGATTTATAGAGGGATCGACCTAATCGAGAGGGTGGAGGCACCCGTGAGGTTTCTTGATGGGGTCATTGAGGCTAGCAATCGGATCGACACAGACAGGACGCTTCATCGGCCCGTAATCGTAATTGTGACGGGTAATGGAGGTGATGCTAGTAGAGATCCACTGAATCGATGGGAACCGCTTTTGGATCAGGTGTACCGGAATGGAGCTACGATTCACACGCTGCTGATGTCTGGACGACGCCAGGTCTTCCAGCGGCGTTCCTTTAGAGAAGTAGCCGGCCTGGACTTCGCCAGACTGACCGGCGGGTACTACCGCTTGATTTATGTTGGGTCGAGCTTGAACGCACCTCTAATTGATATCGCCGAGGAGATTAGGTCTCGCAGTCAGGAATTGGCAAGCCAGCATCTCGTCGTTTACGAGCGATCGGCAGATGACCTCCCAGAGGATGCTCGCGTCACCCTGACGAGGATGGGGGTGCGGGTGACGAGAGTAACGCCTGACGGAAAACTACGCTAAACGACTGACTCGGGATTGGCTCCGGGGCCTGATTAGGCAGTAAACGGATGCTAGCGTAACCGCTGTACTGGTGTCGGTTTGATGGATACCAACGGGGGTAACCGTTGGGGGGGGGCATTTCTTGTCACTCACCTTGACAGGCATTGGTCGCACCATCGGCATTTGAAGCTTGTCACTTAATTGCTCGAAGTGATATATAGACCGGTTGTAACATGCGGGCGTTCGACCGCGTGTTGAAGTTGTGGTGCGTACCTGTAAGGTGTCAGGAGATAAATAATGTCGAGACTTGCCGCGAGTACGAGATGGTCAATAGTGGCGCTGGGTTTAGTGTTCCTAGGAGCTTATGCAATTAAGGACACCTCAAATCCGGCATTGACGGGTTTTACGGTCGAAGCTTCGACGGAGGCTTCGGTAGAGCAAGAAGGTGGTCTAACCTACACACCCGACCCGGACTGGGTGATGAAACAGTTCCCGGACGGCATCGGTCACACGAGTGGCAACATTGCCGTAAGTGCCAATGGTGAAGTGTATGTAAGTGTTGGGGTTGCGGCGAATTCAGATCGTAGTGCGCCGCCGGTGATGGACCCAAGGGTGGGCCTACAGGTTTTCACGCAGGATGGCATATATCTGAGGAACGTGCCTAATGCACCGCCAGATTTGCACGACTTTTTCATCCGTGAGGAGTCAGATGGCGAAGGCGGGACCCGCGAAGTCCTCTATGGAGTGCGGTTGGTGGCCCGAGCGCGGACGCCAAATTGGGAAGAGGTGGACGAAATCGTTGTGAAAATGACGTTGGACGGCGAGCAGTTATTGAGCATTCCGGGATCAGACATTCCTGATCAGTACAAGCTCACGGACAACGACGGCAACCCGAGATTAGCCATTGCAGCAGTGACGGTAGCGCCGAGCACTGGGGATCTCTACGTTTCGGATGGTTACGCCAGCGACTATGTTCATATTTTTGATCGGACAGGAAAATACATCAGTTCTTTCGGCGGCAAGGAAGCACCCTACAACTTTCACACTCTACACAATCTCGCAATCGACACGCGATTTTCTCCGGAACGGATTATCGGCAACGTCCGTGACGATGGTCGTGTAGTGCACCTGGGATTGGACGGTGAATTTCTTGGCGTGATTGTTGAAGGTTTTGTCAGGCCGGGGGCGTTGTGTATGTACGGTGATTACGCCGTAGTCGGCGAATTTGGGAGTCGAATGACGCTTCTCGACAAGATGGGAACGGTCGTTACCGAATTCGGCGTTAATCGGGTATTTGAAGAGACGACGGGTAAGAATGAACACGGAGGACATGCAACCCCGCCAGCGAGGTGGCGCGACGGGGAGACAACCTCGCCCCATGGTGTGGCGGTCAACGACCGTGGCGATGTGTTCGTCGTGGATTGGAGCTTATTTGGGAGGGTTCACCGGTTTAACCGGAAGTAGCGTAAAACGATCGTGGTCGCCATAGTGAATTTGGAAAGCGTTCGGCCACGCGCGCTGAGTTTTTGGCTTAGGTTCTACGGATTTTTGTAGTTTATGGTGCCCAGAAATACGGAAATTTGGATTTTTCGTTGGCGTTCACCCTGCTTTACAGGGCTTTCTTGTTGGCACAGCGTTTGCATAGAATGACAGTAGCACTAGGTTTCTAGGAGCGCGCCGTTCGTCCAGGTTTGAAGTTTTTATTGACCTGGGTGACTAGTTAGAGGTATTTGAGAGTAGAATTTGAATCACATGTTCGGACTTAACAGCTCGTTTAGCCCCACGGAGTGGGAGGAGGTCAGGCATGCATAAGTACGCGCGTTTATTGGCTGGAGTTGCTATCGTGTTGATGATGACGCCAATCACGGGGTTCGCGCAGGGAACCACAGCTTCCCTAAACGGAACGGTGGTTGACGAAGGTGGCCTAGTGCTACCGGGCGTGACCGTGACAGCCATTCATGTGGAGTCGAATCGTCCGTATGTGACGGTTACGGGTGGGCAGGGTGAGTACTCTGTGCTCGCCATGACGCCAGGGGTTTACAGCATAGAAGCCGAGTTGGTTGGCTTCGGCGTGACCCGGGTTGAAGAGCTGGAGCTTCTGATTGGTCAGACGGCTATCATTGGGATAACGCTCAGTATCGGGGGGATCGAAGAGACCCTGACGGTGACGGCCGAATCCCCACTCGTGGACATCCGGTCTGCCGAGGTGACGGGTAACGTTGACCGCCGCCAGATGGAGGAACTGCCGCTTCAGGGACGGAACTGGCTGGAGATGACCCAGTTCGTTAAGGGCATTACGACCAATAACATCTCAAGAGCGAGCACGCCGGTCTCATCCCCGGATCAGTGGCAAGTCAACATCGATGGTCAGCAGATCACTCAGCGCATCGGTACTCAGAACTATGCGACTCAGCCGAGGATTAGCCGAGACGCGATTGCGGAGTTCCAGATCGACACTCACGCATTCGACGTCACGAAGGGGCGTTCGCTGGGCATGCAGCTAAACGCCATTTCGAAAGCAGGGGGTAACGAGCTCACGGGAAGCACTTACGGCTACTTCCGAAGCGATAAATTCAATAAGGAAGACTTCGTAGCCAACCAAGTGTTGCCGTATAAAAACCAACAGGTTGGCGGGACGATAGGTGGTCCGCTGCGCCAAGATAAGATCCACTTCTTTGGGTCTTACGAGTACGAGCTGGAGCCATACACGGTCTTTTCGCAGCCGGCTGAGCTGCCTGGCCAGACGTTCCCGTTCGATTCCGAGAACCAGACGCATATTCAAGTCGGGCGCGTCGATGTGCAGGCTACTAACAACGACCACCTGAGTTTCCGGACGACGGGTCACATCTTCACAAACCCGACCTATCGGCTCACCGGCACGAACCATCCGTCGAACCTCTATGTCGCCAGAGAGATTTCCTTCAACGTTCAAGGCGCCTGGAGTAAGGTGATTGGTAACAGCCTCACCGTCGAGGCTAGGGGTGGTTGGGGACGTCAGAGGTTTTACTACGGGAATGAACCAGGATTAGGGTGCACCTTTGATATAGAGCCCGAGTGCGTAAGCCTTGTTAACAATTTTATCGATCCGGGGCGGACGCCTGAGTATAGGTTCCCAGGCGGGTTAAGGATTGGTCCGACGTCCAACCTGGGGCAAATATTCTTACAGCGCACCCCATCGGTTCGGTTTGACGTGACCTACTTAAAGGGCAGCGACCATACCGTGAAGATCGGTGGAGAGTGGTTGCGGCATGGTGAGCTGGGCAACTGGCACTTGCAAGAGCGTGGCGTCTTTAATTTCCACAGCACGCCGCCAGATTTGGTAGACAGGTTCCCGGCATCCGCTTGGAATAATCCGGATCAATGGAACGTTGCTGGGCTTGAGCCGTATGTGACGAGATTCTCGCAGAATTTTCGTCCAGATTGGATGCTTCATATCCCGCGCGCGCAGTTCGCGATGTGGGCCGGAGACGAGTGGCGGGTGAGCGACAAGCTGACCCTCACCTACGGCATTCGGTATGACAATGACCTGGGCTTCATATCCCCTCCGAACATTGTCGACCGGGACATCATAATCAGCAACGGTTTCGATCCTGACAATTCAAATTTCGGATACATCGCTGGCCTGCGCGACCACAACAACTTCCAGCCGAGAGCTGGCTTTGCCTTCGATGTCACCGGCGAAGGTCGCATGGTCATTCGCGGGGGGACCGGCATCTACCATGGGAGTCCCGCCAACCTTGCGAACGTGTTCGACATGTACAACCGGATGGTTGGGGCGGAGTGGTACTATGACAATCTGCCTAACTTCATGGGGGATCCCAGACGCGGGTTGACCTTCAAGCAGCTGTTCGATTGTATTGACCCGGCAGCGTGTACAGTTCCAGCGGAGTTGATGCCGCCTGCTACGGCCATGATCTTCCGGCCGGACTACGAGATGAATTACAGCTGGCAGAATAGCATCGGGTGGCAGCACCAGATTGGGCCGACGATGGGTTATGACATCGACATAATCCAGTGGAACTGGTACCACGATCGCCAAAATCGTGACGTGAACCTGTTCTATGATCCTTCAAACGGGTACAACCTGCACCCGGGGTCCGCTGGTCGTCCGAATCCTGACTTTGGGCTAGTTCGGGCCTATCAGTCCACGGGTCGGCGTGACTATCTGGCGCTGGCGAACTCCTTCACCAGGCGATTGCAGAACAATCTCCAGGCTGGCATAACTTATACGCTGATCTTTAAGTGGAACGAGGACAGCACCTCGAGCTATGGTCCTGGCAACCACTTTGATTTGGCCGGCGAGTGGGCGCGGGACAATAATTTCCAACGGCATACCGTGCGTAGCTATATGACGTACCACCTGCCGGGTCAGGCCTCCGTTAGTGCGGTGTATTTCTATGGGTCTGGCAACTACTACACGACGACCTTTGGCGGATCGCCGTTTGGGATTGGTGGCCAGAACCGCTACAACGGCAGCGGGTCCACGTGGACCGTTCCGTCGAACTTGCAGAGTCGCTGGTATGGAAATGTGTCGACCCCGGATGGTGGAGAGATTCCACGCCACGCACTGCAGGGCACGCCGCTTCACCGGGTGGACGTCCGATTCACCAAGGACATCCCACTCGGGGAAGCTGCCCGATTGTCGTTTATCGCTGAATTCTTCAACCTCTTGAACCACACGAATTACGGCACCTTCGTTGGAAACGCGTTAAGTGGCTCATTCGGCCAGCCGCGGGCGAATGCGTTGAACGCCTACCAGCCACGGAGGGGTCAGCTAGCTGTTCACTTACGGTTCTGAGGTAGGTTGTCTCGACTGATGCTCACAATCCCCCGGCTTCAAGCCGGGGGATTGTTCAAGGGTTGAGGTTCCTTAGCTGGAGGTTCTCGTATTTGGGGACCGAGGAGAACGTAAGGTAATAGACGAAGAGCCAGACATTTAGAAACCTAAATGTTTGGTTTTTGTATTTCTTTTGTATTTCTGAGGAGCAGAGGTGCGATTATGAAATTGCAGCCGCGGATGCCTGTAATCGCTGTTGTGCTCGGAGTGCTGGTTGCGATGGCCCTACCGGGGTACGCGGCCGACGAGGAGGTGACGTACTACGAGCATGTAGCACCGATCCTTCAAGCGAATTGTCAGAGCTGTCACCGTTCAGTGGGTGAAGGTAAGAACATTGGCAGTCTCCTTGCCCCGATGTCGTTGTTGACCTACCAAGAAGCTCGCCCGTGGGCGCGTGCCATCGCGGCGAAGGTGAAGGCACGGGAGATGCCGCCGTGGTTTGCTGCGGCACCGGTGGGTGTTTTCAAGAACGAACGGATCTTGACGGAGCAAGAGATTGAGACGATTGTGGCCTGGGCTGCGTCTGGTGCGCCGGCGGGCGACAAGTCCAAGGAGCCAGCGCCTCTCGTGTTCCCTGACACGGAAGGCTGGACGCTGGGTGAGCCGGATTTAATTGTGAGCTTGCCGGAGCCGTATTTCGTGCCAGACGATGGCGAAGACGTCAATGTGACCTTCTATACCAAGCTGACCGAGGAGGACCTGGCGGAAGACGTAATTGTGAATCAGTGGGAGTTCCGATCAGGCACCTACATTCAGGGAAAAGACACGGTCCATCATATGGGCGGGGGCATCAGCCCACCGAGCTTTGACCCCAACTCTGTGATTGAGCCATCTATAGAGGTTATGAGCGCCTCGACGTTAGGTTTTACGGCAGGTGGAACTGAGCCGAAGCAGTTACCTGAGGGCTACGGTGTGCTGCTTGAGAAGGGTTCGACAATCGGCTTCGCCATGCACTATTACAAGGAGAGTGGACCTGGGACGGGCTTCTGGAACAACGCCCAAATCGGGTTCTACTTCGCCAAGGAGCCGATCAAGCACATCATGCGCAGCCGGACAATCGGTAACTCAGGGTTCGCGATTCCTCCGCATGCCGAGAACCACCGCGTAGGTGGGGCTTGGACAACCACGAAGGACACGGTCTTGCTGGCCTTGTGGCCACATTCACACTTGCGGGGCCACGCCTTTAAGTACGTGGCGACTTATCCAGATGGTACAGAGGAAGTGCTGATGGATATGCCGCTCTACGATCAAACGTGGCAGCTCAGCTACGACTATCGTGAGCCGAAGCTACTCCCGAAAGGCACTCGGATTGATGTGAGTGGCTGGTACAACAACACGGCTGCGCGCGGAGCGATACGGGGATTTGATCCGAACAAGATCGTCCTCAACGGGCCACGGACCCAGGATGAGATGCTGAGTGGTCTCCTGGCATATGTGGAGCTGGAGCCGGGGGAGACGCATCTCACTACGCAAGATCAGCCATAATTGGGTGACGCGCCGCCGAACTTGATTCCATCAAGTTCGACGCGCGCTTCATTCTATCTTTCGCAAGCTGCACTAGGGAACCTGGTAGTTGGCGAGTGATTCCATTAAGACGGTCTCCAACCTGTGGAGGCGTTCGGCGTCTAAACTTCTTTCGTAAACGTCGTGACGAGGTAGGTATGTGTACCCGAACCGAGCGGCTATTGGCTGTCGGCCTTGTTGTTTGTGTGTCGATTCTTATCGCTGAGGTCACGCGTAAGGAGGCGGTCTTTGGCGCAGCGTTGGCATCAGCTGATGGGGTCGTACAGACAGAACTGTCGCTCGGCGAGCGCACGATGAAGCTGGCGTTTGCACCGGGGCTCAGAGCGGATGACCCTGCCAACCGCGCAGTGTTGTCGAGGGGTTCGAGTAACGGGCGAGTGCGTGTCGCGCAGTTTGAGACGAGAGGACCGATGCGTCTCGGGACGCTCGATTTGGGTAGTGACCTGCGGGAGCAGCAGGGTACGCACCCGCGTGACGCGTATTACTCACAAGTGTCGACTTACGATCTCTGGTTGGAGTCGACAAATGCAGGGTGGGAGATGCAGGTAATCGAGGTGTCTGAGAGCGAGGAGGCCCCATCGGTGATCGGTCAGGTAGTGATGGCCCGTCACGAGGTCGAGGTGGTGTCACCGACGTTTGTAGGAGCGTTGATTCCAACGGACGAACTGACGGGGAAGCTTGTGGTGCGGTGGGGCGAGTACGAAGCGGCTACAGTGATAGAGGTTGCGCCCCAAGTGCGGCGTCGACAGGGAGATGGGCGTGAGCCGAATGTCCCTATTCTCCGATCAAACACGTCGGACCTGTCTAGTCTGTTCCAGCTCCGCACTCTGCGCTCAAAGAATCAGGCAGCGCTCGTGTTTGCTGACGGTGGGCGGGTTAGCGTGAGCTTTGTGAGGCGAGGGCTGAAGCTTGACGATCCAGATTTTGCCAGCATCATGACCTGTGCAGAAGGTGCAGTCCTGAAACTTACCGAAGCGGAGGTGCCACGCCTGACGACCGAATTGGCGATAAGGTTCGGAGACACCACAATTCGCAGCGAAAATCAGGCGCCAGGATACATTGGCAACTACAGCATCTGGCTAAAGCGGGTCAGTAACGGATGGCGACTCGTCTTCAACCACGAGTCGGACGTTTGGGGTTCTCAGCATGACCCGGCGTTTGATGCGGGCGAAGTAGACTTGACCCACTCGGAGGGCCAGCAGGTGTCAGAGTCTTTTGGTGTGTCACTTGTGCCAACGGGCGCTGACGGTGGACGACTCGTGATTGTTTGGGGTCCCCATGAGTGGGCTACGGACTTTGTTGTGAGCAGCTAAGCCTCTATGGGCAGCAAAGACCGCCCATTAATGGACACGTGAAAGCTCGCACGAGACGCATGTGACTGATTCATCGTTCGTTCGAGCTTTCGCAAAGTGCAAGAAGCTAGTAGACGAAAAGCCAGGCATTTAGTAACCTAAATGCTTGGTTTTTGTATTTCTTTTGTATTTCTGAGGAGCAGAGGTGCGATTATGAAATTGCAGCCGCGGATGCCTGTAATCGCTGTTGTGCTCGGAGTGCTGGTTGCGATGGCCCTACCGGGGTACGCGGCCGACGAGGAGGTGACGTACTACGAGCATGTAGCACCGATCCTTCAAGCGAATTGTCAGAGCTGTCACCGTTCAGTGGGTGAAGGTAAGAACATTGGCAGTCTCCTTGCCCCGATGTCGTTGGTGACCTACCAAGAAGCTCGCCCGTGGGCGCGTGCCATCGCGGCGAAGGTGAAGGCACGGGAGATGCCGCCGTGGTTTGCTGCGGCACCGGTGGGTGTTTTCAAGAACGAACGGATCTTGACGGAGCAAGAGATTGAGACGATTGTGGCCTGGGCTGCGTCTGGTGCGCCGGCGGGCGACAAGTCCAAGGAGCCAGCGCCTCTCGTGTTCCCTGACACGGAAGGCTGGACGCTGGGCGAGCCGGATTTAATTGTGAGCTTGCCGGAGCCGTATTTCGTGCCAGACGATGGCGAAGACGTCAATGTGACCTTCTATACCAAGCTGACCGAGGAGGACCTGGCGGAAGACGTAATTGTGAATCAGTGGGAGTTCCGATCAGGCACCTACATTCAGGGAAAAGACACGGTCCATCATATGGGCGGGGGCATCAGCCCACCGAGCTTTGACCCCAACTCTGTGATTGAGCCATCTATAGAGGTTATGAGCGCCTCGACGTTAGGTTTTACGGCAGGTGGAACTGAGCCGAAGCAGTTACCTGAGGGCTACGGTGTACTGCTTGAGAAGGGGTCAACGGTTGGTTTCAGCCTGCACTATTTCAAGGAGAGTGGACCTGGAACGGGTTTCTGGAACAACGCCCAAATCGGGTTCTACTTCGCCAAGGGGCCGATCAAGCACATCATGCGCAGCCGGACAATTGGGAACGAGGAATTCCTAATTCCTCCGCACAAAAAAAAGCATCGGGTAGGTTCGGCATGGACGACTAAGAAGGACACGGTCTTGGTGGCCTTGTGGCCGCATTCGCACTTGCGTGGTAACGCCTTTAAGTACGTGGCGACTTATCCAGATGGTACAGAGGAAGTGTTGATTGATATGCCGCTCTACGATCAAACGTGGCAGCTCAGCTATGACTATCGTGAGCCGAAGTTACTGCCGAAAGGCACTCGAATCGATGTGAGTGGGTGGTACGATAATTCAGCGGCTCACGGAGCGATCAAAGGATTTGATCCGAACAAGATAGTCTACAGCGGCCCGCGTACGCATGACGAGATGCTAAGCGGCCTGATTGCATATGTGGAGCTCGAACCGGGCGAGACGCACCTCACTACGCAAGAGCAGCCATAATTGGGTGACGCGCCGGACTTGATACCAGCGGGTTCGGCGCGTGCCTCGTTCTTGTTCTCGCTTCTCGCAAACTGCATTATCGAATCTGACACCTGGCGAAGGTTTCTATGGAGATGGTCTGAAGTCTGGGGAAGCGTCGGGCGTTCCAACTTTTACTTAAATATTATGAGGTAGGTATGTGTACTGGACCCCAGCGGCTCCTAGCTGTCGGCCTGATTGTTTGTGCCTCGACTCTTATCGGTGAGATTTCGCCCAAGGTGGTGGTTGCTAACGCAGCGGTGGCCGCAGCTGAGGAGTTGGTTCAAACAGAATTATCGATTGGTGGACGCACGATAAAGCTGACGTATGCTCTGGGGCTCAGAGCGGATGACCCTGCCAACCGCGCAGTGTTGTCGAGTGGTCCGAGTGATACGAAAGTGCGAGTGGCGCGGCTGGAAACCAGAGGTGCGGTTCGTCTCGGGACGGTCGATTTGGGTAGTGATGTCCTAGATCGACTGCGGCCTGAATTGCCAGACGCGTATTACTCACAAGTGTCGACTTACGATCTCTGGTTAGAGTCAACCGACGCAGGCTGGAAAATTCAAGTAACTGGACTTTTTGATTCTGACGAGGCAGCAGGAGTAGTTGGCCAGGTAGTGATGGCCCGTCACGAGGCCGAGGTGGTGTCACCGACGTTTGTAGGAGCGTTGATTCCAACGGACGAACTGACGGGGAAGCTTGTGGTGCGGTGGGGCGAGTACGAAGCGGCTACAGCGATGGAGGTTGCGCCCCCATTACGGCGTCGGCAGGGAGATGGGCGTATTCCGAATGTGCCTATTCTCCGGTCAAACATTGAGGACCTATCGCTTCTGTTTCAGGTTCGCATGCTCCAGTCAAAGAATGAAGCGGCGCTCGTGTTTGCTGACGGTGGGCGTGTTAGCGTCACATTTGCGAGGCGAGGGCTGAAGCTTGACGATCCAGATTTTGCCAGCATTATGACCTGCGCAGAAGGTGCAGTTCTGAAATTGACTGAAACGTCGGTGCCACGCTTAAGGACCGATCGAGCAATCAGGTTTGGGGATGCCACGATTCGAAGCGGCAATCAGTCGCCTGGAGTAACCGGGGCTTACAGCATCTGGCTAAAGCGGGTCAGTAACGGATGGCGACTCGTCTTCAACCACGAGTCGGACGTTTGGGGTTCTCAGCATGACCCGGCGTTTGATGCGGGCGAAGTAGACTTGACCCACTCGGAGGGCCAGCAGGTGTCAGAGTCTTTTGGTGTGTCACTTGTGCCAACGGGCGCTGACGGTGGACGACTCGTGATTGTTTGGGGTCCCCATGAGTGGGCTACGGACTTTGTTGTGAGCAGCTAAGCCTCTATGGGCAGCAAAGACCGCCCATTAATGGACACGTGAAAGCTCGCACGAGACGCATGTGACTGATTCATCGTTCGTTCGAGCTTTCGCAAAGTGCAAGAAGCTAGTAGACGAAAAGCCAGGCATTTAGTAACCTAAATGCTTGGTTTTTGTATTTCTTTTGTATTTCTGAGGAGCAGAGGTGCGATTATGAAATTGCAGCCGCGGATGCCTGTAATCGCTGTTGTGCTCGGAGTGCTGGTTGCGATGGCCCTACCGGGGTACGCGGCCGACGAGGAGGTGACGTACTACGAGCATGTAGCACCGATCCTTCAAGCGAATTGTCAGAGCTGTCACCGTTCAGTGGGTGAAGGTAAGAACATTGGCAGTCTCCTTGCCCCGATGTCGTTGGTGACCTACCAAGAAGCTCGCCCGTGGGCGCGTGCCATCGCGGCGAAGGTGAAGGCACGGGAGATGCCGCCGTGGTTTGCTGCGGCACCGGTGGGTGTTTTCGACAATGAGCGAACCCTAACGGAGCAAGAGATTGAGACGATTGTGGCCTGGGCTGCGTCTGGTGCGCCGGCGGGCGACAAGTCCAAGGAGCCAGCGCCTCTCGTGTTCCCTGACACGGAAGGCTGGACGCTGGGCGAGCCGGATTTAATTGTGAGCTTGCCGGAGCCGTATTTCGTGCCAGACGATGGCGAAGACGTCAATGTGACCTTCTATACCAAGCTGACCGAGGAAGTGCTTCCGCACGACGCGATGGTGCGCGCCTGGGAGTTCCGATCAGGTACCTACATTCAGGGGAAAGACACGGTCCATCATATGGGCGGGGGCATCAGCCCGCCGAGCTTCGATCGGGATTCTATTTTTGTTGAGGAGCTCGAGGCAGAAGAAGTAGAGGTTATGAGCAGTGCATCGTTGGGTTTCACCGCAGGTGGAACTGAACCGGATCAGTTACCTGAGGGCTACGGCGTACTGCTTGAGAAGGGATCAACGGTCGGCTTCAGTATTCACTATTACAAAGAAAAGGGACCTGGAACAGGCTTCTGGAACAACGCCCAAATCGGGTTCTACTTCGCCAAGGGGCCGATTAAGCACGTTGTTCGCAGTCGGATAATCGGCAACCAAGAGTTCGAAATTCCTCCGTACGCTGAGAACCACCGCATCGGTGCGGCGTGGACAACCACGAAGGACACAGTTTTGCTGGCCCTATGGCCACATTCGCACTTACGCGGTAAGGCCTTTAAATACGTGGCGACCTATCCCGATGGTACGGAAGAAGTGCTGATTGATATGCCGCTCTACGATCAAACGTGGCAGTTGAGCTACAGATACCGTGAGCCGAAGCTACTCCCGAAAGGCACTCGGATTGATGTGAGTGGATGGTTCGAGAACACTGAGGCTCGCGGGGCGACACGTCAGTTCGATCCCAGTATTACCGTGCATGGTGGGCCCAGGACCCAGGATGAGATGCTAAGCGGGCTTATCAGTTATGCGGAGCTTGAACCTGGGGAGACGCATCTCACTACTCAAGAGCCTTAATTTGGTGGCCCGCCAACGTTATACCCTCAGGTTTCGGTGCGCCCCTGGTGAGGGCTTTCGTAATCTGCAGGCTGGGCACAGATCTGGGGTGCTATCCCCTTGACAGCCCAATTCCAGCAGGAAAAGTTGGCGCCGGCTAGGATACAAAGGATATAGAATGTTTCTGGTCGGCTGCTTCCATGGCGGCCTTCGTTTTATGTTTAAATGGTTCTACTTCGGAGGAAACAGATGAGAGTAAACCCGAAACTCTTTCAGCGCCGCGTGCTTCTTTTTACTCTGGCGCTAGGTGTTCTCGTTGCTATGCCAGCTCCCATGGCCCAGGAGCAGGGGAGTCCAACCCATGGCACCGCAGATGGAGAGTGGCGCTTCCAGAGCGGCGATGCCTGGGGCACCCGCTACTCGCCCCTCGATCAGATTAATGCGGAGAATTTCGAGGACCTCGAACTCCAGTGGGTTTGGCGTGGTGACAACTACAGCCCGCATCCGCTCTATTTGTCACGGTCGACGCCGAGTTACATCGACGGTGTCCTTTATACCGTAGCGGGGTATCGCCGCACGGTGGTGGCTTTTGATCCTAAAAGCGGTGAGACACTCTGGACGTACCGTGAGCCCAACACAAGACGCTGGGAAGAATCGATGCGGGCGAGCTACGGCAAGGGAGTCGGCTATGGGGAAGTTGACGGGCGGGGGATCATCTACGTGATCACGCCGGCCTTCTTCCTCCATGCGATTGATGCAAAGACTGGTCAGCATCTCGAAGGGTTCGGAAAACCGGTGCCGATCCCTGGTTTTCCGAAGACAGGTGTCGTCGATCTGCTTGCTGACCTGGGGCATGAATACGATCCCTACGATGGGATCCCATTTGAGGTTGGTTACATTACGAACGGGTCGCCCCCGATCGTGGTCAACGACACAGTCGTTGTTGGTAACACCCACGAACAAGGATACAACCAGACGCGGATTGAGAACGTACCTGGCGATATCCTGGGCTACGATACCAAGACGGGCGAGCACAAGTGGAAATTTAACGTAATCCCGCAGTCGGAGAGCGAGTTTGGTTTTGATACCTGGGAAAATGATGCCTGGCAGTGGACGGGCGATGTGTCGTCATGGGCGCCACTATCGGCTGATCTCGAGCGTGGCATCGTCTACATCCCAACTAATGCTCCAACGATCGACTATTACGGAGGGTTCAGACCAGGGGATAACTTGTATGGTACGAGCCTAATTGCTCTTAACGCGGATACCGGGGAACGGGTTTGGCATTTCCAGACAACTCACCATCCTATCTGGAACTGGGACCTACCCACTGTTCCGATCCTGGCTGATGTTACGGTCGATGGTGAAGAAGTTCCGATGGTCATTCAGACCACAAAGCAGGGAATGACATTTGCGTTCAATCGCGAGACCGGTGAGCCAGTTTGGCCTATTGAGGAGCTCCCTGTACCTCAGTCGGTTGTTCCGGGTGAGAAGCTTTCACCAACCCAGCCGTTTCCAACGAAGCCTGCGCCGCTGAACCCGTTGGGGCTACCTGAGGATTCCATTATTGACTTCACACCTGAACTCAAGCAGGAAGCACTGGAGATCATGAGCCAGTACCGGATCGGCGGCCCATACATGCCGCCGCTTCCAGAGGGTCACACCGAATCAGTCAAAGGGTGGGTCGGTTGCCAGGGGGGTCTCAACATTACCCATCCACCAGCGCTTGACGCAGAAACAGGCTACTTGTATCAGTCGTCTGGGCCAGGATGCTTTGGTCGACTTATACAGCCCGGCTCAAAGGTCGACGACGAAACTCATGGATGCACATCGTCTGAGGGGGTATGTACGACCACGGGTGTGACAGTATCTGACTGGGTCAACGGCAGTATGGGCATTGGCTGGGGTGGGCCCCAGGGCCTTTCGATTCACAAGCCGCCCTACAGCAAGATAACGGCTATTGATATGAACACTGGGGAGCACGTATGGGAGATCCCGATCGGGGCTACTCCGGAGCGGATTAAGAGGCATCCGGCACTGCAAGGGGTAGACTTAGGCCAGACCGGTGGGCGATCACGGGCCATTATGATGGTCACGAAGACGTTGCTTCTGTCGTCAGAGGCGAATCGCGGAGCGACGGGTCGTATGCCGTCGGGCGACGGCAGCCGTAGCGCGAGCCTAGAAGCGGTCGACAAGATGACGGGGGAGATGCTTGGTAGCATTGATCTGCCGGCCCCAAGCCAGTACGGCATGATGACCTACATGCACGAGGACCGGCAGTACATCGTCGTCCAGATTGGGCGAGGCGGAACCTTTCCAGGCTCGCTAGCCGCGTTTGCTCTTCCCGATGACGATGAACCTGAGTTGGGGCACTAGCCGTTTAAGCGAATGAATGGGATACAGGCCTCTGGAGGATTGTTTCCTCCAGAGGTTTATATTTTGAGTTCGTTGACACAACACTGAATCGATGGGTGTACACGAACTGATTTTCTGGAAAAACAAAATGACAAAACTCTCCGTACCATTTGCTGTGCTATTTTTGTTCGCGCTAGCCACTCCAGGATTTTCTGCTGATTTGATCGGAGAATTGGTTGATCGAGCCTGCTACATGGAGGACAGCGTGAATAATGTAGGTGTTGGTCACCAAAATTGCGCTGGAACTTGCGCTCTAAAGGGTCAGCCTGTGGCGCTTGTTACGGATAACGGTGAGGTCTATACAGTTATCGGTGAGCTTGCGGAAGATAATAACGCACAACTGATTGCACACATGAGCCACAGAGTGGTGTTGTCTGGCGAGATAATCGACAGCGGAGGCAAGAAGTCAATTAATGCAACAGAGGTAACGATGGCGGTGAAGTAAGAGTAAGAGCTTGACTTAAGTTCGGTGAGAAAACAGGTGAAGTGTTTCGGGTAGGATTGCCACGACTAGATTTAGACAATTTACACACACCGCCCAGGGTGGTCAGCCTTTTTACAGATTTTCCGGAGTTGTTCGTAGTATTGTGTCGCCTTCTCCAGGTCTCCTAATAGCTCTGCGGTTTTGGCACTACCGTAGACACTCCAAAAACGTTTCGGTTCCCTTTCCAGCGTTGCTTCATATTCGTTGAGAGCCTGCTGAGGCTGATTAAGCTCGATCAGCATCTCGGCAAGAAGCTCCCGGGCTGGCATTAGTGGACCAGGAGTAATCGCCGCCTTTTCGGTGGTTTCCTCTCGATTCGCAGCAGACCGGAGCAACGTCAGTGCCTTGTTGTTTTCGCCCTTAGCCCATGCAGTCCAAGCTGTGGCCGCCAGGCGTTGGATTTCCACCTGCTCGGCCCAGTAAAAATTTTTCGTGTCAACCAAGTTGTCGCGAAGAGCTGTAAGTTGTTCAGTTTCAGCTCTTGCAGCGGACGGGTGCCCCGTTCGAGCGAAGCCAAGCGCTCTGGCGAAGTGTGTCAACGCTTTCGTATAGGGTAGATGGCTCGGGTAAGGTTCAAGCGTGGTAGCTTCGGACCACGCATGCCGTTCAAGCGCGAAGCGGGCTGGAATTGCTGCAATAGCAAAAACGTTTGCCCAACGCTGTGTCCGCTCACGTATGATTGATTCGACCTCATCAACAAGACGTTTAGCTAAGAGATCCTGACCCGTTTGGAGATAAGCATAGACGAGGTAATCAATCGCGTGGAGCCACTCATCTGGTAAGTCTGGTGTTCTTGCAGCTGCCGCGGATGCGGTATTTGCCGAAATAGATTCCTCCCAATATCCAAGCCTCGTAAACGTATGCGATGGCATGTGAAGTGCATGAGGCACAGAGGGGGCAATCTTCGTGTAAGTTCGAGCGGCTACTAATGCGCGGTCAGCTAGTTCAGGGACGTCGTAGCTGTGAATTATGTAATGTGCTATACCGGGATGATTTGGTTGTGATTTGAATTCCTCTTCCAAGATCGCACCAGCCCGTAAGCGGTTCGAGAAGGTCTTGTCGGTCGGCAAGACGGTCTGACCAAGCGCGAGAGCGTAGAAGATAGCAGCCTCACGATCGGAAGGGTTCCTGTTAACGATCTGCAGCATCGCCTTTTCGTAAGCAAGGGTCCTGGTTCGGTGGTCGACCTGTTCGAAGTCCTTGAAAAGCAAGGCCACCGATGCGACATAGTCCCGTTCCCGCTGCGTCTGCGAAGCGTTTAACAGGGTTTCGGCCTTTTCAATCGCGGCTAAGCCGGCTCGCATTGCGCTCGATTGCCGCCGATATCCCCAATAGCTCATCCCAAGTCCCCAGTAGGCCATTGCGCACTTGGGATCTGCTTTCAGCACACTGTTGAATACTTTAATAGCTTCTGAAAACCAGAATGAGTGGAGAGCCGAAACAGCACTATTGAACTGGTGCTGGACCGCGTGGTGACAAGATGTAACGAAGCGAACGTTTGCAAGACTTTCCGGTTCCACGCCTGTGAGCCGATCGCCCTGAGCGGTGATCGAAACTGAGAACAATGTAGCAACGATGACGCCGACGAGTGAAGTGTTTAAGATACTCATGACGCTCTTGGAGAGAAGGATGCTATCTTGGCAACATCTTCTATCCGTCTGATTTCCAGAGACGATTCTACTCTTGGTGGCCCGTGAGCACACGACGATCGCTGTGCTTGGCATATTTGTATTTTTTAAGTGTCTGATTTAGCTCGCCATACTGCTGCGACTAGGCTTCCGAGAAGTGAGTGAAAGACCGCTGAGATGGCGCATGGCAATGCCACGAGTGGATTCGAAAAGTTCTGCTGTGCCAGCACAACACCAAGTCCTGAGTTCTGCATTCCAACTTCGATTGAGACGGTCCGAGACTCAGATTCGCGCTTAAGCCAATATCGACCAGAAATATATCCCAAGATGAATCCACTTGCGTGTAACGTGAATACGGCTCCTACGAGCCTAAAGCCAGCTTCGACTACGTTCTGTCGTGTTGCACCAACAATCGAAGCAACTATTAAGGTGATGGCAATGACGGCAATAAGCGGGGCCACCGGTAGGATGCGTCGGCTGACGTTTGGGAAGCGCCACTTAAGGAAGACACCGCCGATAACAGGCAGGATCACCACGTGCACAGTGTCGAGTATGAGTCCAAGAACAGAAACCTCGACGCGGTTTCCAGCAAGAAGTGCCGTCAAGGTCGGCGTCATGATTGCGGCGAGCAGCGTGGAGGTTGCAGTCATTGAAACTGACAGAGCTACGTCAGCACGCGCAAGGAAGGCAATAACGTTTGATGCTGTACCGCCAGGGCAACAAGAGACCAGGATGAGCCCGATAGCGAACGGTGTGGGGAGGTCGAACAGTTCCGCCAGGCTCCACCCCAGAGCCGGCATCAGCGTATATTGAAGTGCAACACCAGGAACCACACTATTACGTTGACGAGCAATTCGTCGAAAATCTTCAAAGCCTACCGTCATACCCATGCTGAGCATTATGATCGCCAGCCCAATCGGGATAAGCGGTCCACTAAACCAGGTGAACAGCTTAGGCCAGACGAGGGAAAGACCGCTGGCAAGCAGTACCCAAAGGGGAAACGCGTTCGTCAGAAGCGAGAGCATGCGCAAGTGTGTAGTTATTTTATAGGGTTCAAAAAATCTAGAAACTCTTGAACCAAGGGAGAACAGGTCAATGACTTTTGAGTCCAATCTACTTAAGGGGAAGAGTGCCTTTGTGACTGGTGGAGGTACCGGTATCTGCCGTGGAATTTCTCTGGCGCTAGCTTCATACGGTTGCAACGTCGCGATTACGAGCCGACGGCCAGAGCATCTTGAGAGTACAGCCAAGGAGTTGGAGCAGCAGGGAGTAAGAGCGCTCGCGATAGCCGGGGATGTACGAGACTCGGCCGCTGTCAATCAGGCTGTGACAGAAGCTGCTAATGCGTTTGGTGGTCTTGACATATTGGTGAACGGAGCGGCCGGAAACTTCCCTTGTCTCGCCGAAGACCTGTCGCCGAATGGATTTGATTCCGTCATCGACATTGACCTTAAGGGCACTTTTTATGTTTCGAAGGCAGCCCTACCGTTTCTTAAGGCAGGAGGTGGAATCGTGCTAAACATTAGTGCGACGCTTCACTACTTAGGTACCGTTGGGCAACTTCACGTCTCGGCGGCCAAAGCTGGAATCGACGTGTTAACTCGCGTGCTGGCAGTTGAATGGGCACAGTACGGGATACGAGTGAATGGCATCGCGCCAGGACCTGTTGCCGACACCGAGGGCATTAATCGACTACTGGTGGGGCGGTCGAAGGACCGAGCCAAGCGTATGACGCCACTCGGCAGGCTTGGAAATATTCAGGACGTTAGTAACGCAGCGCTGTTTCTCTGCTCAGAGTCTGCAGCTTTCATTACCGGAGTTACACTGGTTGTTGACGGCGGTTTATGGCTAACCTCGAGTCAGATGGTAGAGGCATTCAGACCCTTTGATGGTCCGGACGCCACTCTTGGATCATCTGCTTGATTACTTTTTGATCGGCGATACCGTCGTTGAGCACCTTTCGCGCTAGAATTGAGAGTTCACGGTCGCTGGCGAACCGAAGTGCTATCAGCTGCTTCGTTGAGTAATCGCCGATCCTTGATGTGAGGTCGTCTGGTAGGAGCTGCTGCATGCGAAGCCGTTCTTCAAGGCGAATTACCCGGTCCTGAGCGCTCAACGCGAAGATACGTGCGAAGAACGCAATCGCTAACAAGGCAAACGAGAGGGCGGCGGTGTTGATCGAGCCGACCGTCTGGTTCTGCGTGATCGTGTATAGCGAATACAGCAGGTTGAACAATAGAATCGGCAGAGCGACGTAGTGGTACATAGTCACTAATCTGAAGTGATTGTTGTAAGTCTGTAGCGCGTTCTTCGCCATTGTTCGTGTCCTTACCGTTAGGGTGTGAATTGAGTTTAACTCCTATTACTATACGCGATAGGTTCTTCGAGTTACTTAAATGACTATCCGGATAAGGGGGAATGATGAGCGAGCTAGCAGCAAAACAGTGCGTGCCCTGTCGTGGCGGTGTTCCACCAGTGAAAGGGGCTGAGCTCGAAGTGTTGCGACAGAAGCTTGGTGGTGAATGGCAGGTAGTGAAAGAGCATCATTTAGAAAAGGAGTATCGCTTTAATGATTTTCGGAAGGCTCTTGATTTTTCAGTCAAAGTTGGTGAGATGGCCGAGGAGCAAGACCATCATCCAGACATATTTTTAACCTGGGGACTGGTTAAGGTCACGATCTGGACGCACAAGATTGACGGACTAACCGAGAGTGATTTCGTCTTTGCTGCAAAAGCGGACGCACTGGGGTGAATCAAAGCAGGTGGCGACCTAAGTTAAGTCAACTGGGTAGTGTAAGATTCAGGACTGATGAGTAGGCAAGCCAGTGACCTTAAGAGTAAAGCAACGACTGCACGAGAAGTTCTCGACGCTTGGGTGCGAGAAGTCATCGAGTGGCATTTCGACTTGGAAACTGGCACTCCGTACTGGTTAGATTGGGCAGCCAAGGCAGGGTGGGATCCACGTGCTGAGGTTGACTCATTTGCTGATCTTGTGAAGTTTGGGCACTTTGAAGACGAGTGTCTTCGGGGAGGGCCATTGCGTCGCTGGGTTCCGAAGGCCTATGCGGAAAGAGCGATCTACGTGTTTGAGACCGGTGGGACAACTGGTATTCCTAAGAGCCGCATCGCCATTGAGGACTTTCGGACGGATTACGAGTTGTTTTCAGCGACGCTACCAGATGAGCGCTTTCCAAAGGGGGCGAACTGGCTGATGCTTGGTCCTAGCGGGCCTCGTCGGCTACGTCTCGCCGTCGAGCACCTTGCACAGTATCGAGGCGGGATCTGTTTCTGCGTGGACTTGGATCCTCGGTGGGTGATCAAGCTTATACAGAAACGCTGGATGGATCATCTGAAGGCCTATCAGGCGCACGTGATCGACCAGGCGATGGCGGTCTTGTCGGCGGAACACGATATTAAGTGCCTATTCTCGACGCCAAAACTGCTCGAAGCGCTTGCAGATCGGTTGGAGGAGAATGGATCTAGCATTAAGGATGCTGGGATTACTGGTATCTTCGCAGGTGGAACAGAATTTACGCCGCAATGGAATCGCTTCGCTAATGAGGAGTTGCTGCAAGGGGTGTATATGACCCCGACGTATGGCAACACTTTAATGGGACTTGCAGCGAGTTCGCCAAGCACATCAGAAAACGGTTACAAAATCACTTATTATGCTCCTCAGCCCAGGGCGGTCATTCAGGTTGTCGACGCTGACGATGGTGAGGACGAGGTGGATTACGCCCAAACGGGTCGGGTGATGCTGACAACGCTTACGAAGGAGTTCTTCGTGCCGAGGTTTCTCGAGCGTGACGAAGGGGAACGGGAGCCACCGTGTGAGCAGTATCCTTGGGACGGTGTGAGCGGAGTGCGTCCGTTCAGTCGCCTGATATCATCGACGACGGTTGGCGTGTATTAGATCAGTTGGAGACGTCAATGGTTCAACTGTTCCAGAATTTAGATGCGGGGTGCAAACAGCTTCAAAAACTTGAACCTTGAATTGGCTCGGTTGGGTACGAAAGGAGATAGGAATTAATGTCCAAATACAGAGACGGGTTTCTTAGTCGAGTTTGGATAGTTATGGGTTTACTGGTGGTGGTCGGGGTATTCATGGGATGCGGCGAGGGTGAGGTGTCAGAGACAGCAGAGGAGCCAGTCATTGAAGAACCAGCTCCGATGGCTGAGCCTCGTGTTTTTTTTGTGGCACCGAAGGATGATACTGACCATCCGACCGAATTACCGCTGGTGTTCGAGTTCGGTTCAGAGAGTTTTGAGATTAGTCCGGTGCCAGCGGAGTTCGAGGTGGCACGTCCAGACGTTGGGCATTACCACTTGGGTGTTGGCGCGGAGTGTTTTCCGATCGGTGAGATTATCCCGCAGGGCGATCCGTGGATTCATTTTGGGGATGGGTCGAATACGATTGAAATCCCGCTTGAAGGAGGCGAGTACAGGTTTTCCGTGCAGATCGGAGACGACGATCACCGTACGAAGCATGGGCTCTGCGAAACGATTACTGTACGTATGGAGGACGGAATCTAATCGTGATTCATGTTCCAATCCTACGGTGGGGCAAGCCGTACAGGAGTCTCGAAGTGGACACGGTCGTCCACTTCGAGACGGGAGAGGCGATAGCCCAAGTCAGCCAAGCCAATCCAGGCCTGGTTTCACGAGACCTACGGCAAGCAAGCCGTGCGCGTGAAGCGTTACGTGAATTTTCGACAGCGGATTTGCTAGCTATGGTCAAGCAGGGAGCCGAGCTTTTCTCATCGGCCGAATTGCCGCTTGGGGATGGGAGTCAGACACCTGAGGAATTCGTACGGCAGCAGTCGGCAACAACTGGGTTGCCGGAGAATATGTGTCGGATGAACATGAAAAAGCTCCGCAACGTGCTTGACCATATTGACGAAATTCTCTTGTCGCTTACCAGGTGTCTCGATCCAACGATTCTCTCACGAGGGTATGGTGAAGAGAATGGTGTGATTCGAAGCTACCAGGCCACGACACCAGTGTTGGGCATGGTGCTGCCATCGAACTCACCAGGGGTGCACAGCTTGTGGCTTCCGATCATCCCGCTCCAGATCGGACTGGTACTCAAGCCTGGGCCACAGGAACCGTGGACCCCGTGGCGGATGGCACAAGCGTTCTTTCAAGCCGGTGTACCAACAGAGGCGATTTCGCTCTATCCGGGGTTGGGTGAGGTGGGTGCGGCGGTTCTCAATAAGTGCCAGCGCAGTTTGATATTCGGCGGCACCGAGACAGTCGAGCAATATTCAGGAAATCAGAGGGTGCAGGTGCACGGACCAGGTTTTAGCAAGATCCTGATCGGAGAGGATGAAGCCGATAACTGGGAGAAGCATCTGGATCTAATGATTGAAAGCGTGTTAGTCAACAGCGGTCGTAGCTGTATCAACTGCTCAGGAATCTGGGCACCCCGACACACTAGGGAGATAGCCGATGCGTTGGCCGAGAAGCTCGGGCCGATCGAGCCGTTGCCGCCGGATGATCCGAGCGCTGCGCTCGCAGCCTTTACGGTTCCTGCTCAGGCAAGGGCAATCTCGGCGGATATCGATGCCCTCGTCGATGCAATAGGTGTCGAGGAGGTCACCGATAGGTATCACGACGGGGGGCGGTTGACCGAGCGGGAACGGTGTGACTATTTGCGGCCGACGGTTATTCACTGTGATTCGCCGGACGCGGCCGTCGCAAGAAAGGAGTACATGTTCCCATTTGTGACGGTAGTTAAATGCCCGCAGGATAAGATGATCGGATCCATAGGATCCACCCTGGTAGCCACGGCGTTGACTAAGGATGAGGCGTTTCAGCGGGTTTTGCTCGATGCGCAGAGCATAGACCGACTGAACCTAGGGCCAATCCCAACGATTAAACTCAACTGGCTCCAACCGCACGAGGGGAACATCGTCGATTTCCTCTTCAGGCCGCGCGCGTTCCAGATGGCGTCGTAGCGAGGCTTGTGCCAAGCACCTTAAACGTTGATCTTTGAAGCGTCCAACTCAGAGGTTCAACAAGGATAGCGGTGCTCGAAGTTACCAACCTTACTAAGCAGTATGAGACACAGCGTGGACCGCTGTGCGTTCTCTCCAAAGTGTTTCTTACCTTGGCACCTGGAGACTCAGCATCGATCATGGGGCCATCCGGCAGCGGCAAGAGCACACTGCTATATCTACTGGGTGCACTCGAGCCTCCAACGAGTGGAACGGTAACACTTGAAGGGGATGATCTGTCTACCCTGAGTGATCGGGAGTTGGCTAGGTTTCGTAATACTAAAGTCGGTTTCGTGTTTCAAGACCATCTGCTCTTGCCGCAGTGCACAGTGCTCGAGAACGTAATGGTACCGACGTTGGTGAGAAAATTTGATCCAGCTTTTGAGGAGCGAGCGCTCGAGTTAATCGAGCGCGTTGGTCTGAAAACTCGTCAGGATCACCGTCCAGCTGAACTGTCTGGTGGCGAACGACAGCGCGTCTCTCTGGCACGAGCGCTCGTGCAGCGCCCACAGCTCGTCTTATGCGACGAGCCAACGGGCAACTTGGATCTGGAGTCTGCAGAGAACGTGATGTCGTTATTGTTCGAGTTGCATCGTCAGCAAGAGAACATCTTGCTAATCGTGACACACAATGTAGATCTAGCTGCGAAGTGTTCTCTTCGTTACCGCCTGTCAAACCAGCGGCTGGAGTCTGTGACGTGAAGATATTCGGTGGCTTTAGGGTGACCACTCTCGTTCGGCATAACCTGACACACTTCTGGCAGGTCAATCTTGCCGTGGTCTCTGGCGTGGCAGTGGCGGTGGCGGTCCTGGCCGGATCGCTTTTGGTTGGGTCTTCGGTTCGAGCGAGCCTACACGATCTTGCACTCGAGCGTTTGGCTAAGGTCGATCTAGTTATTACAAGTACGCACTTTGTTAGGGAGTCACTTGCCGATGACTTGGCAAGGTCAGACGACATTTATGAGGTGTTCGACGCGGTCACACCTATCATCTCGATTGAAGGGTTTGTGACCCATCAGGATAGTGGCCGACGTGCGTTTGGCATTCAGGTCTACGGTGTGGATGAGCGGTTCTGGAGATTCCATGGTCGTGAGCCAGAGGTGTTTAGTCAGAATGCCGTACTCGTGAGCGACGGACTTGCCCGTGAGTTGGGAGCCCGAGTGGGTGACGCACTGCTCGTGCGGATGGAGAAACCTGCGGTCGTTCCGGTTACCTCGCTTCTCGGGCGCCGTAATGACGTGGGCCGAACGCTTCGCCTTAGTATTGAAAACGTACTGATGCCAGACGAGTTAGGTGAATTCTCGTTCCGTCCTCAGCAGGGGCAAGCTCGCTCGGTTTTTGTGTCACTCGCTAGGCTGCAGCGTGAGTTAGAGCAGGCTGATCGCGTGAATACCATGCTTCTAAAGACTGGGCATGACGAGTTATCAGCCACTGGGCGCGAAGATGCTTCTCGATTGTCTAGGGTTGAGGCTGCCGTGCAAAGAGTAGCGACACTAGAAGACCTTGGATTGCGCGTCCGTAAGTTACCGGAGCAGGTTAGCTTCACGGTCGAGTCCGACGCCGGGCTTCTTAACCATGAAACGGTGGCGGTCATCGCCGATACGGCCAGGATGCAGGGACTCCACATCGAACCAATTCTCACTTACTTGGCTAATCGATTCTCTCTAGAGGGCCGTCTGTTGCCGTATTCATTGATTACTGCTCTCGACCTTCGTTTGATAACCGGCGTGGAGATCGGATCTGGACTGAATCGGTCGGATGAAATCGTGCTTAACGACTGGGCCGCCGACGACCTGGGCGCTAAGCCTGGTGACAGCATCACTATCGAGTACTACATCTGGGAGGATGAAGGTCGGCTGACGACCCGAGAGGTCGACCTGAAGGTGGCTGCCGTGGTGCCGATCGCCGGACTGGCTAGGGATCGTAATCTTGCTCCCAACTATCCAGGTATCACTGATGCCAACGACGTTATCGACTGGGATCCGCCATTTGAGGTGGATCTTTCTCTGATCAGACCTAAGGACGAAGATTACTGGGACGAATACCGCATGACTCCTAAGGCATTCGTTCCTCTGGAGCTCGGGCAGCAACTGTGGGCTTCGCGATGGGGACAACTGACTTCGGTTCGGTTCTATCCTCAGGTGGACGAACTTGACTTGGCTCGGGAACGGTTCGAAGTTTCACTTCGCACAGCACTGGACCCGCTCGCGCTTGGCTTCGTCGTCTACCCAGCTAGGGCCCTCGCACTCGAAGCCTCAGCCGGAGCCACTGATTTCAGTCTCTACTTCATCTACTTCAGTTTCTTCTTGGTGGTGTCGGCGTTGTTGCTGGCAAGTCTTTTCTTTCGATTTGGCGTCGAACAGCGGCTCAGAGAGATCGGATTATTGCGCGCTATGGGATGGTCGCTGACATTGATTCGACGAGTGTTCTGGAGTGAAGCTCTCGTGTTATCCGTAATAGGAAGCGCGGTCGGGGTTGCTGGTGCCATGGGCTATGCCGAGATAATCATGTTCGGCTTGCGGACTTGGTGGGTGGATGCCGTTGGCACGACTCGCCTTGCATTGCACGTGTCACGGATTGCACTTGCTTGCGGCTTCGCCGGTGGAATTGCGGCGTCGCTCGTTTCGATTGTCTGGACCCTGCGAGCGCTCGAGCCAGCGTCGGCACGTAGCTTAATTTCTGGTGTTGTAACAGAGGCTACGGGACTATCGGAGCCCGAGAAGGGTGGGTTCAGGCCGAGGCAGTTGCGTGTAGTCATATTGGCTGTTGGGCTGAGCGTGGTTGGCCTAGCATTGGTTGTAGCTGCCTCGATTGGACTGCTTGGTGCCACAGCCAGCTTCTTTGGCGCAGGTCTTTCATTGTTGTGTGCGATGCTCGCGTTCTCGTGGGCCTGGCTTCAGACATGGCCACGGCATAACACTGGAAGCCTGTGGTCGGTAATCCAGATCGGGTTCCGTAATACAACGGCTCGCCCTGGACGCAGTGTCTTGTGCATAGCCCTTATCGCGTCAGCAGCATTTATTATCGTAGCGGTGAATGCGTTCCACAGGGAGAGCAACGATGCGGACCTAGGTCCCCAATCCGGGACCGGTGGCTTCACCCTCTTAGCGGAAAGTTTGCTGCCAGTTGTGCACGATCCGTCGACTAAGGACGGGCTCGACGTCCTGAATCTGATCGATCTCTACGAGGCGGGTGGTCAGCTCAGTGGTGTGTCTCTTGCAAGGTTCCGGCTCAGGCCTGGTGAAGACGCGAGCTGTCTCAATCTTTATCAGGCCAAGGACCCACGGATCATGGCGCCAACGCCTGAGTTTGTTGAGTTAGATCGTTTCACGTTCGGCACCACACTCGCTGAGACGGAAATTGAAGACCAGAATCCGTGGAAATTGCTCGACCGGAAATTTGAAGATGGTGCGATCCCTGCGATCGCTGATTCCACATCACTTGCCTACGCGTTACACCTATCGGTAGGGGAGGACTTCTTAATCAATCGTGATACCTCAAGACCGATCCGTTTGCGCATCGTGGCCGAGTTGTCCGACAGCATCTTTCAGCGGGAGCTTCTTATCGCTGAAAGCCATTTTGAACGGCTTTTCCCTGCTGACGAGGGCTATAGGTTCTTTCTCGTTGATGCACCGTCCGATCGTACGGAGTCTGTCGCGACGGCGCTTGAGAATCGCCTTGGAGAGTTTGGCTTTGATGTAGTTTCGGTGGTAGAGCGACTGGACACGTTTCACCGAGTCGAGAACGCTTATCTGGCAACATTTCAGACCCTAGGTGGGCTCGGCTTGATTTTTGGAACGCTTGGGCTAGGTGCGGTGCTTCTACGTAACGTGTTTGAGCGGCGTCGAGAGCTTGCTCTCTTGAAAGCAGTCGGCTACAACGTGGGTCAGCTTTCATTAATAATTCTGGCTGAGAACGTATTGTTGCTGCTGTCTGGTCTGGGAATTGGTGCTGTGTGTGCGGTTGTTGCGATCGCTCCCGCGTGGCAGGAACGGGGTAGTGACTGGCCGATACTCTCGCTGGGAGTGTTACTCATGATGGTGCTGATCGCAGGTGTGACAGTGTCGCTAGTGGCTACAGCCATGGTGTTTAGGTCGCAGTTGCTCCTGGGACTCAGGACGGAATAGGGCATTCCAGGCTTTTGGTGATAGGCCTCGAATGATGGAAACAAAATACTAGATACAAAGATCTTATTCTGTGGCGATCTTTTCTCCTGTCGCACTGAAGCGACCCCACCGGCTCAAGAAACACGGTGAGATTCGTATCGATGACTATTTCTGGCTCCGAAAGCGTGACACAGGAGACGTTTTGGCATATCTCAAAGCAGAGAATGATTATCTGAAAGCCGAATTACGAGAGACTGCTGGTCTGCAAGCTTGTCTCTTTGAGGAGATCAAGAACCGAATAAAGCAAACTGATATGTCTGTTCCGTATCGAGATGGGAAGTTTGTCTACTACCACCGCGACGAGGTTGGAAAGAAGTACAAGATCTACTGCCGGAGACCGTTTACTGACACGAAGGCGTCTGAGCAGATCATCCTTGACGTTAACGCAGTAGCTGAGGGTTGCGTATTCTGCGACGTTGGTTCACAGGAGGTTAGTCCGAACGCGGACATTCTCGCATATACGATTGACACGGTCGGAAGGCGTCAGTACACAATCAGATTTCGAGATCTTGCGAGCGGCGAGATATTGCCAGATGTCATTCCAGACGTTACCAGTAATTTTGTATGGGCTAATGATAGCCAAACAGTGTTCTATAGCAGGCAGGATCCTGCCACCCTACGCTCCTTTCAGATTTACCGGCACCGTCTCTGGACTGACGTATCTGCTGACGAGTTGATCTATGAGGAAGCCGACGAGACATTCAGTTGTTCCGTTGGTAAGAGTCGTTCAAAGCGGTACGTCCTGATTGGCTCGTAGACGCGGACAGGCCGAATGATCGGTTGGCTCTATTTCTTTGCCGCGAGCGTGACCACGAATACCACCTAGACCACTACCAGGGGCGCTTCTACATTCGTACAAACGCTGGAGCTAGAAATTTTCGCTTAATGGAAGCAGACGAGCGGCATCCTGAACGCGATCAGTGGCGCGAATTGATTCCCCATCGTTGCAATGTGCTGCTCGAGGATTACGAGATGTTTCGGGATCATCTCGTCTTGCAGGAGCGACAGGATGGCCTTGTTCGATTGCGGGTGCGTCCGTGGAAGATCGGGAGTGAGCACGAGGTGGCGTTCAACGAACCAACGTACGACGCCTACATAGATGCACACAATCGTGAGCCAGACACTAAGGTCATCAGACTCTGCTACAGCTCGTTGACTACGCCGGAGTCGATCTTTGACTACGACATGACGACACGTGAGAGAACGTTACTGAAGCGGGAGGAAGTGCTCGGAGGATTCGATCGGTCACGCTATCTGACCGAGCGGCTTTATGCTAAGGCTGACGACGGAGTTCTGGTGCCGATCTCGCTTGTCTCGCGTCTGGATACACCACGTGATGGGTCAAGTCCGCTATTGCTTTATGGCTATGGCGCCTATGGCATCAGTACGGACGCATCGTTTTATTCACCTCGGCTAAGCTTGCTCGATAGAGGTTTCACGTTTGCCATTGCGCATGTACGGGGTGGCGAAGAGCTCGGACGCCAATGGTACGACGATGGGAGGCTTTTAAAGAAGCGGAATACCTTTACCGACTTTATCTCCTGTGCCGACCACTTGGTTGCTGAAGGCTATACGACGACAGAACGTCTATTTGCGATCGGTGGCAGCGCTGGGGGGTTATTGATGGGAGCAGTTGTTAACATGCGACCTGAATTGTTTAAGGCGGTCGTGGCACAGGTTCCGTTCGTGGATGTGTTGACCACAATGCTTGATGATGATGTGCCGTTGACGACTGGAGAGCACGACGAGTGGGGCAATCCACAAGAACGGGCCTATTATGACTACATACGGTCGTACTCACCGTATGACAACGTGGAGGCCAAGCCATATCCGCACCTGTTGGTTATGAGCGGCCTCCACGATTCACAGGTCCAGTACTGGGAACCAGCGAAGTGGGTCGCGAAGCTTCGAGATTTGAAGACGGACGACCATCGCTTGGTGCTCAAAACGAATATGGACGCCGGGCACGGTGGTAGCTCTGGCCGCTATCGGCGCTACCGAGAGATCGCTCTCCAATACGCTTTTCTACTTGACCTCGTTGGTAACCAATCATCGGCCCAAGAGCGAAAAGAAGGCGCCTAGGGTGCTAAGAAATTGAGAGTGTCGAGTTAGAGTGCATCCCTTAAGGAGTTGTAGTGGAGATTAGATAGGCGTTGTCGTTAGTTGGTTCAGGAGTGGTACACGATTGTGATTAAACGGCTCATCGTCAGTTCGCTATTTCGTCTTGGCGTGTTCTCACGCTTTGCCTCAGAAGTAAAAGAGCGCTGGCGACGTGACCTAAACACTGAACGGGACAAGAGTCGAGATCGTGAAGGTCGACTACATGCAGATGTGAAGATGGTCGGCCACGGATTGACGTCACTTACTAAGCGAATCAATAAATGTGAGCTTGCAACAACGAGGCGTGTTGAAACGCTCGAGCTGTCCATCAGATTGCTGTTACGAGCGAATGCTGAAGATCATGACCGTGCTGATCAGCTGAAGGCGTTATTGGACCGAGACGCGACTCACGCTCATATCACGCAGGTAGTGGCGACGACGCCACTTGATACTGAGCCGATGCCCCATATGATTGTCGAGAACCTACTTCCAGCAGATTTGTACGGCTTGTTAATCGACACACTGCCCCCGTCTGAGTTGTTTGGAGACACGACGAATAAGCTAAATCTGAAACACGAACTCCTCGGGCAAGCGTGGCGTTTTATGGAGAGAGAACTGGCCAGGCAGATTTTGACGCCTGCCTTAGTGGAGAAGTTCGCATCCCACGTTGGACCTTTTTATCGTGAGCTGTATGGTGTGAAGGCAGCCGCTGAGGTGGTCGATATACCACAAGAAGGTTCAGGTGACAGATTATTGTTGCGGGGTCGCGGCTATCACATCGACCCTCACCAGGATGTGAAACGGGCTTTCTTAACCTGTTTGATTTATTTCGCAAGGCCCGGTGACAGTGAAGAGTGGGGTACTCAGCTATTTAGGGTTAGCGGAACTAGCTCTCGCGTGAAGGACACGGAGAGGAGTAAACGCATTTACCTAGGGCGGACCTCGTATCCGGAGGAGGAGGGCCTGCAGTGTGAACCGGTGACGACCACCAGTTTTAGGGCTAATTCAGCACTGTTTTTTGTCAATTTAGACTCAGGCGCCCATGGTGTTGATATTCCGGAGGACGCTCTTCCTGCAGACCTCGAACGTTACGCCTACCAGTTCTATATCGGTCCTCCATTAGACCTGCTCCGGCAGGCAGCTCGGCGGGAAGGTCAACGGCGAGATCGGGAGAGTTCCGCCTAGAAGCAATCATAAGCGTTTCCGAATAGCGTCGAGCTTACCTTTGTGGTTGATTCACGACGCGAGTGAATTTATGTTGAATCACGTGTGTTCCAACGGCACGCTACGTAGTATCGAGGCAATGCATCTGGTCTGTCGCCAGGTCATGGTAAAGCGATTGTCTTCGGCTACGTCTGTGGCCTGAAGTAAAGGACTATCGCCGTACCTGCTGCGGTGACCAGGAAGCCAAGATAGAGCATGGGGTTCAGCGATTGCCGTGGTGGATGGAGGATCATCGTTACTAGAACGTTTACCAACGGCGCACCACAGAAGACAAGCGGCATGACGTAGATCGGACGGCCGCCCGTGATGAATGAGAAGATGATACAGGCAGCCCCAACCGCACCTAACATACCGGCTACAAGCGCCCAGAGCGTGCCATTTGCCGTAAAACCGCTTAGCTGCCCCTGGGATGAAAGAGTGATTGTCGGTATAAGGATGGCAATCACAACGTAGGCGATTCCCACACACATCAGTGCGCGAAAGCCATTGCCCAGCAATAGTTGACCATTGTGCAAGGCTGACCCGTAGATGCCCCACGATACGATCGCGCCAAGAACGAATAATGCCCACGTCATACGATTTAGCTCCTCTCGGAACGCGCCTCATACCTCGAACCTGAGGCAACGGTCATCGTGGTAGTCTCCTATGGTTTTTGCTCTGCTGACATGCGGGTGATCTTGACGTAGCGATGGTGTCGGTCAGGACATTAAGAGAGGATAGTTCGCTTGAAACTAGCGAGCCCAGTGAACTTAGCTGCATCGCCTAGTTCATATTCAATTTGAAGCAAACGGTTAAACTTTGCGATACGCTCACTGCGACAGCCTGATCCACTTTTGATATGGGGGCAGCCAGTGGCGACGGCGAGATCAGCAATAAAAGTGTCCTCCGTTTCACCAGAGCGGTGCGATACGTAGATTCCGTAGTCGTTCCGCTGTGCTAGTTGTACACACTTAAGAGTCTCTGAAACAGTTCCGATCTGGTTAAGTTTAATAAGGATCGAGTTAGCTACGCCTCGGTTGATAGCTTGCTGTAGAAATATTTCGTTTGTGCAGAAGATATCATCCCCGACCAGCTCAACCCGATCTCCCAACGCTTTAGTGAGGCGTTCCCAGCCATTCCAGTCGTTTGCGGCAAGTGGATCTTCGATTAAGGCGATTGGATAATCATTGATCCAGGTTCGCCATAAGTCGATCATTTCCTCGGTTGTTTTTGAGGTCTGGTCTGATTTAGCGAAGACGTACTTGTCGCCATCCCACATCTCACTAGTTGCTGGATCGAGACAAAGGACGATGTCCTTTCCAGGACGATAGCCGGCTTTTTCAATCGCTTGCAAGATAAACTCGATGGCGTCTTGATCTTGCCCGAGGTTTGGCGCAAAGCCTCCTTCGTCACCAACTGCTGTCGCCTGTCCTTTGACTCGAAAGAGATCCTTTAAGGCATGGAATGTTTCAATTCCTATCCGAATTGATTCTGAAAATGAAGTGGCATTGCAGGGTGCGATCTTAAATTCCTGAAAATTAAGTGTATTGTCTGCATGCCTTCCACCGTTGATGACGTTGAGGCACGGAACGGGAAGGACGCAGGCGTTTTTGCCCCCCAGTGATTGATAGAGAGGAATACCAGAGACGGAAGCAGTGGCGCGCGCCGCAGCCATTGAGACTGCCAGGATTGCGTTTGCCCCGAGGCGAGATTTATTCGGCGTTCCGTCCAATTCGATCAGGCGGGCATCGATGGCTTGCTGATCGGTTACATCCATGCCCTTGAGGGCATTTGAGATTTCACTACGGATGTGCGCGACTGCCCGGTGCACGCCCATGCCGTTATACCGTGCGGGATCCCCGTCACGAAGCTCGGCCGCCTCATGTTCACCAATGGAGGTTCCTGACGGCACGATTGCTTCAGCGGTCGCGTTGTTTTCGAGGTGGATACGGGCGCTAACTGTAGGGTTTCCGCGTGAGTCCAGGAGCTCCAAAGCATCGATTGACTGAATTTTCATTTTTCTCGTGTCTTTAACCCAAGAACCGTCTGACTTCTCAGCATAGGGTAGAAGACATAGGGTACCACGCGACGGGGTCGGTCGGGCATTGAGTCTTTGATGGGGCCATTCTGATACGTGCAAGCCTGGCGTAATCTCAGAAGGGGCAACAGTAACCGGCGAGTTCTCTGACGCGATGCTCGTTCGGTTCGATCTTTGAAGACGAGCGGTCAAGATTACTGATGACAGTTGCGAAGACCTGTCCTAGCTGACTGAGGAAGTCAATGCGCCAGTTCGTCGCGTTCCACTGATATTTGAGGATGTCAAGGTTTTACCAACCGATACAGAGCTAGACTAAGGTTGCGGGCGCGAGAGGATTCCTTGGGGTTATGGAGGAGGGAAACCGTCAGGTTGTACAGCTAAGGATTAGTTGCTGGGAGCCGTGGTCGTTGGATCTTGCAAGGGAAGAAGGCCAGTGGATACAGCGCGGCTTAGAATCGACCCGCATCAGAAGCGGAAGAGCTTCGTAAACTTTACAACAAAGGCACGGTTTTCAAGGAGAGGAAAACGGCGTAGGCCTAGTGTGGTGTCTCGCTGGTCGTTGTAGACGACAAAGAACTCACTTCCCGGCTGATACTCCCACCGAAGACGAAGATTGACGCTAAGTGCATCTCTGCTGGAGTTGTACTGCAGCAACCCGCCGACGAAGGACCGTGGCGTGAGGGTGTAGGTGATCCGGCTCGAGATCAGTTTCGCAGTGAAGGCGCCTTCCGGAAGATCGACCCGATTAATCGAGATGCTGGGTTCGATTGACAACTGGGGCGTAACCTCGATTCGCCCACGTTGGAAACCCATAACCGTAATGTTCCCACTGAAAAACTCCCCGCGTTGGATGGAGAAGGTGCCTGCAAGTCGACGCTGCGGTCCCATGGCATATGACAGAAAGAAGTCTCTGAAATCGTAGCCGCCGACTGGAATCGTGACATTTGAGACAATGTCAAATGGCCGTGCCAACAGCTCATAGTTCTCCTGCGCGTCGAAGCCAATCCGGTCACTGTTTTCAAGTTCCATATCAAAACGAACTTGTGCAAGCCGTGTCTCGACCTGGCCCGCACCGTTCTCGATGTAGTCGAGACTAGCTTCCAACGTAAACTGTCGCACCGCGCGAATCGATGCGGGTCGCGGGCTGAATCGCGCCGACGCGAAAGTGCGCCTAAAGTCGTCACGCCGTAGAAATCCAACCTCTGGATTAAAGTTGTTGCCGACAAGCAGGTGGTCGAGTTTGTAACCGTACCGGTCGCCAGTGTAGCTAAACGCCCCCTGGTAGCTGACGTCGTCACCTTCCAGCTCGGGTGTTTGCGTTCGGGCATAGTAACCGTTGAAGTTCACATTGTCGTAGAACGAAAAGAGTGCGTCGACACCGTATGCTTCGTTCGAGCCCTCGCCGACCGTGGACACTGACCGACCGGTTGCGATCACACCGATGCTACTGCGGCGTAAGATGTCACGTTTTACTCGCAGGGCTGTGAAATTGGTCGATAGTGCACCTACGGTTGGTTCATCGCCCGTCTGAACGTTCACAGCGCCAATACTGAACTCGCCTACTTTGCCGGTAAGCCGACCACCGCCAAGAATCGGCACGGTTCGGCCGCCACTTAAACCGATCCGCCGGCTGAAAAATATCGTCGGCACGTCGCCAGATCCCCCGCGGCGAGGACCAACATCACGGCGGCCACCGCCGCCGGCACCACGAGCAATGCTGACCTCACCACCAAAGTCGAATATTTTCTGCCCTTCGAGAAAGAAGTCACGCTTTTCGGGAAAGAACAGGCTAAACCGCGTGAGGTTCACTTGCTGCTCGTCGACTTCGACCTGTGCGAAATCAGTGTTGTAGGTGAAGTCAGCTGTCAGGTTCGGCGTTATACCGTATTTAACGTCGACACCGATGGCTCCGTCTGGCTGGTTCGATACGAGCGGTACGGCGTTGACATCGGTGGCGAGCGACCCGATCGCATAAGGCTTGATTTCGAAGGTCCGGTTACCCTCTGGCACCTGGACGCCCGTCAGGGTTGCGGCCGCCGATAGACGGAACTCACCTCGTCCAGCGGAAATAGGGATCGGCGTCAGATAGGCCAACTCATTCTTATATTGAATAACTCGCCCAAGCTGCAGCCCCCAGATCTGCTCCGTGCCTGACTTGAAACGGATGGACTTAAACGGAATCTGAAATTCGGCAGTCCAGCCCCCGTCAAAGCGACCGGTCTTAACATCCCAGATCGGATTCCAGTCCGGGTTTGGGTTGCCTTCATTACTAATCTCGTAGTCGAAGAAGCCGCCAATGGGGTTCACCATGAAACCGACACCGTTACGGCGGTCGTAGAAGGTATCGAAGACTAAGAGGAACGAGTCGTTAGTGATAAGCGTAAATGAATCGCGCTGCATCTCATTGGCGACCCACTGCGACTCTGGCGCCGAATCCCATAAGCGCGCCGACGCGTACATATACTGATCGTCATAGAAGACCCACGCCTCGGTCCGTTCGGTCGCGGGCTCGCCCTCATTGGGTGTTTGTTGGACGAAGCCGGTGAGCGGCGGTATCTCTGTATAGATCGCCTCATCCAATACGCCATCCAACTGCCACGCTCCGGTCAACCGGACGGCTCGGACGGTCGCCCGTCCTAGCGCATCACGCGTCATGATCTCGGGCGGCACCGGCGCCGGTGGACCGTCGATGAAGGGAAGGGCCTGAGCCGCGGGTGCACGACCATTTGACGTCGCAGATACATTGACGTCTGTAGGGGGCGGAGGCTCAACAACCGTACTCACCGGCTCGCTGCTGGTTGGTGCTACCGTCACGCCTACCGCATCTCCGCCCAGCAGCCCATGTCGTAGTTCAGCCGCAAGCTGATCCTGCAGCGTAAAGAGCTCTGAAACGTTGCCGTCGACGATCGCGGTCTGCACAACCGTCGCAGTGACCACTTCCATCACGCGTGCGGTAATTCGCATGCGGTTGCCCAGCCGCTGGTATCCTCCACTGATAACCCACCGTGTGCCGAGGAGACGGCCCGCATCCATGGCGCCTCCGTCAGCGCTCGAGTCTTGACCACCGCCACGTTGAGCCAGCGCATCTGAGACCGTCCGGTGCCCGACCACTGAGAATCCCACACCTTCAAAGGCAGCCTGCAACGTTTCGGCGATGCCCGTGCCGATCCAGTTGTCCTCTGCGAGTCCGGTGATGTTAGAAAAGCCGGTGACGGCAATACTGTCGTTGACGGCCGGTAGTTGATGCCTCAGCTTGGTTGCAAGCTGGTCTTGCAGTGTAAAGAGCTCTGAAACGTTGCCGTCGACGATCGCTGTGTGCACAACCGTCGTAGTGGCGACTTCCATTACGCGCGCGGTGATTCGCATACGGTTGCCCAGCCGCTGGTATCCTCCACTGATAACCCACCGTGTGCCGAGGAGACGTCCTGCTTTAGTCGCTGTCTCTTCAGCGCTCGAGTCCTGACCACCGCCACGTTGAGCCAGCGCATCTGAGACCGTCCGGTGCCCGACCACTGAGAATCCCACACCTTCAAAGGCAGCCTGCAACGTTTCGGCGATGCCCGTGCCGATCCAGTTGTCCTCTGCGAGTCCGGTGATGTTAGAAAAGACGGTGATGGCGATGCTGTCGTTAACGCTGGCTGCTGGAGCTGATTGGGCTGCGTAGACTGGTGGTGCTGGGACCAGGTAAGACTCTCGCTCAGCTGCCACTGTTGACGTCGATAACAGCAGGCATATCGCGGTAATCGTGGCAGCACGCATTATCGAGCTTACTGGCTTCCCCTGTTAGTTGCTAGAGATCGCCACTTTCCCAGGCTTTTACTAGCCATTAAGTATCAGAAAGAACTCAAAACATGAAGCTTCCCAGAACCTTATAATACGGGAGTAAGGGAGACACCGCTTAACAATTGACCATGTCAGTGTGCATTTCCGTGATCCCCTGTGCACTCGCGTGCTCAGAGCCGAGGGTGTTGTGTTCTTGATTGCTCTGGCTTCGCGAGCCAGCATCGGAACTGATAAGGGGATTAGGTCACGATAGTTTTAATGGTCTTGTGTAAACGGGAAGCCGTGTCTATTGTGGTAACTAAACAGAGGCTAACAATGGGAGGGTTTAGATGACCGGTCGATATCTCTCGTCTTTATTGATCGTAATTGTAGCCGCGCTACTCTTGCCGGTTCCCATAGCCAGCCAAGCGCAGACTACCGCAGAAGATGGTTGGATAGTGCCTAGGACACCATGGGGTGATCCAGATCTACAGGGCGTATGGTCTTTTGCCTCTCTTACTCCCTTAGAACGATCGCCTGAGCTGGCGAACCAAGAGTTTTTCACGCTTGAGGAAGCTGCCGAACAGAACATTGCCGTCACCCTTGACAGTCCTGTAAATCCACTCTTGCGTTTGGCTACACCAGAAGACGTAGGTAACTACAATGCAGCTTGGTTCGACCCTGGAAAAGTCAGCTTAGATCTGCGGACTTCGCTAATCGTGGACCCGCCAGATGGCAGGTTGCCCTTAAAGGTTAAGGCGAGAGAACAAGCAGCAGCACAGGTAGAGTATCAAAATGCACACCCGGCTGATTCATGGTTGGATCGTACTAACTGGGATCGGTGTCTCACTTACCATGGGGTACCGCCAATTTCAACGGGTTACAACAACACGCATCAGATTTTTCAGGCTCCAGGATACGTAGCGATCTACCTCGAAAACATTCATGACGTTCGCATTATTCCAGTGGACGGGCGTGCTCCGCTTCACGACGACATCCGCCAATGGAACGGCGATTCCCGTGGTCGCTGGGAGGGTGATTCTTTGATCGTTGAGACCACCAACTTCAGTGATGCGACTCAGCACAGATTTCCGTCGTCTAGAAACACACGCGCGGTCGAACGATTCACTCGCGTCAACGAGAACCTCATCGATTACCAATTTTCTATCGAAGATTCTACGGTGTACTCGAATTCCTGGACCGCTGTGCGTCCCATGCCGAGGCTCACGGATTATGTGATTTATGAGTACGCATGCCACGAAGGAAACTACTCGATGAGTAACATCCTTACTGCTGAGCGAGATGGTGAAAAGACTGCTGTTCGTGATTCGACAATAGGAGCTAGGTAAGTCGATGCTTGTTTGTGGCAGATTGGTTAACGGGTCGGTAGTCTTACGGGTTTACGGCAATGTTTGCTAAGTTGATAAGTTGATCGAATGTGGCCAGACGTTTGGTGTCGAGCGACATCACTAGGCAAGAGGATTTCCCTATGGCTAGCTCTCTTCCTTAATTCTAGTTAGGGTGTGCACACTGAAAAATCAAATCCGACGCGTGCAATGATTCGGTACGAATAATCATAGTCTTTTTCGATTCGGTGCACTCGGGCTGAACTCTCAACCTCGACTCCCTCAGCCGGATGGAAGATCTTCGCAAGTCCGATCTCTCCGTAGTGGCGCGTGGATAAGAACCGTGTTCCGTCTTGACGGAGCGAGCCGTAATTCTGATCCCCTTCATCCTTGATCCAATCATAGGCGCCCCAAATGATTAGGTGCCCACGCCAACCGTTTTTTTCACCAGAGAAGCGTGTAAAGATGCCATGCCCGTAGTCTGAATCTTCTAGGTATGTCCGGTCCGGGACGTTTCTTGAAAAGAGCGCGTACCCTTCGATGGTCGTCCTATCTAGGAATGAGATACGCGGTTCAATGATTATTCCAGGGCCAAAAGCCCAACTGTCACGTACTGGTCCAGTGTGGAACTGTTGTCCGCCTTCGTGGACGAGATGGAACTGATAAGCTACGGCTATCGGGATGGAAGTGTCGAACGGGAGGCGACCTGTTACTCCCGTGTCGAATCGTTCGCGGTACATAAGGGTGTTAAGTCGTTGCCAATTGATCCACGCGTCTTGCCGGATCTGAGGCGTATCGATAATCCACTGCGCTCCAGCTTCATACGGCCGAGTGAATGCTAGCGTTTCACGCTGAAGCGGGGGCAGCAGATCATGCGGGCCGGCACGAACGAGCCCGACGCCCTCCGCTTGATCGAATGTATCGAGTGTTCCAATGATGAAGCGCTGGGTATTAGAATGCAGGTCAATTCGGAAAACTGGCCGCCACTGCTCAGCGTAATTTTCGGAACCATACCGGTGGTTCATAAAAATCCCGCCTCTAAACGTGACCTGCTTGGTCAGGTCCACGTCCACAGCGAAAGTGACCGCATTACCGAAGACCGTCTCCCCATCCCGGAATGGGTTAAAGAACTCGCTGTTGTCCGCATAGAATGTGGTATTGGTTAGCAGGGTCACCCGCTCCTGCGCCATGGTTACCTGACTGAAGAGTCCGAACGTCAGAAGAGTGACGGTGGTCGGAATGAACCAGCCCGGGTGGGTGGAAATCGCCATGGGAGGTCAGATTATACCCTCAGCGCATGAGGTCTATATGCGGGATGCCCTCGAGCAAGCCCAACGCGCACTCGATTTGGGGGAAGTGCCGGTGGGGGCTGTGGTCGTACAGGAAGGACGCATTGTGGGCATGGGCTTCAACCAACCGATTGCTGGAAACGACCCTACATCCCATGGCGAAATCGTGGCGTTGCGTGCGGCAGCTCGAACACTTGGTAACTACCGGCTCACAGGATCTACTTTGTATGTGACGGTTGAACCATGTCTAATGTGCGCTGGCGCTATGGTGCACGCGCGCATTGGGACGCTCGTGTACGGCGCGAGTGAGCCGAAGTCTGGGGTTGCGCATTCAGTGATGCGCGCCTTCGATCATCCGTCACTCAACCACCGGGTCGAAGTGGTCAGTGGGGTTTTGGAGGATGACTGTCAGAGTATTATCAAGAAGTTCTTCAAGGAGAAGAGATAACCCGAAAATGGAGAGGTACCGAAGTGGTCATAACGGGGGCGCCTCGAAAGCGTCTTGGCGGGCTAATACCTCGCCACGTGGGTTCGAATCCCACCCTCCACGCCAATTTTTCCGCGCGCACTGGGTTTTTGAAGGAGTGGATCTCGTTGTTCTCGGTTTTTTACGGTCACCACTAGGGGGAAGAGTCACACTATAATCGTCACGACTTCGCTGAAAATTACACAACTATTACATTTGAGCGTTTGTTCCAACGACTAGCCTTGTTAGGCTTTATACTAAGTTAGTTTCCAGAGGAGAAATGATTGAGCCTCAGCCATAGTGATTTTGGCGACAAGACGAAGGTTAACCGGGTCACGATGACCGCGATGGTTGTGTTTCACATTCTTGCGGTGGTAGCCGTTTTCTACACTACTTGGCAGGCAGTTGTGGTCGCAGTTGTTCTTCATTGGGCTTGTATCGGTTGGGGAATCGGGATGGGCTACCACCGTCTCCACACCCATCGCTCGTATGAAACCCCTAAGGTAATCGAATACTTTTTTGCGGTCTGCGCAACGATGACGTTGCAGGGTGGGCCAATATTTTGGACAGCCTGCCATCGTATTCACCACCAGCACTCAGATTGCGACGGCGATCCGCACACGCCGCGGGATGGTCGGTGGTGGTCACACATGCTCTGGGTGATGTTTGGCGATCCGATGAATGCTGACACCGCAGTTATGGGCAAGTACGCTCCAGATTTAATGAAAGATCGCTTTTACCGAGTGCTCTCAAAGTGGCATTGGGTTCCGCTCGTACTGCTAGGGCTCGTGCTGCTGGCGATTGGTGGTTTACCGTGGCTGCTCTGGGGGGTGTTCTTGCGTGTGGTTTTCGGGCTGCATTGCACCTGGCTCGTCAATTCAGCGACTCATTTGTGGGGTACGCGGCGATTTGAAACCGCCGATGATTCTAAGAATTCTTGGTGGGTGGCCCTTCTTACGTTCGGTGAGGGGTGGCACAATAACCATCATGCCCACCCGACTTCTGCCCGGCACGGCCTCGGACGCTTTGAGCTTGATCTCACCTGGATTCAGATCAGGCTGCTTGAAAAGCTCGGCCTCGCCTGGGACGTTCGGGTTCCTACGAGGACTCAGATCGCCCGAAAGACACTCTCTGACCTCGCTGCTTAGGCTACGTCTTAAGAATCGTTTCAGTTAGACCAAGGCGGTATCCTATACGTGATGTCTTCTGGCGAGATTCGCCGGAAGAAGGTTTTGCTCGTCGGTCTACTTGGTGCACTTCTCATCGCTGTTGCAGTTGCACTCAACATCGGATGGATCGTTGTCAACTGGCGAACCGGACTACTGTTGTTGGTCGGTATCATAAGTTTCGCGGTGCTGATAGCCGGCCTCATCCTCAACACTACCTTCCTCATTCGAGAGATTCGAAGGACGGAGCAACACGATACCTTTATCCATGCTGTAACACATGAGCTCAAGACACCGCTGGTCTCGATCTGGCGCAGTACAGTCAGTGATGCGGGCACTTAAGCATCCGGCACTCAATCACCGAGTGCAGGTAGTCAGTGGTGTGCTGCAAGTTGAGTGCCGGGAGCTGATACAAATTTTCTTTCAGCAGCGGCGGATGGCTGAGAAGGATCACGCGCCCATTGTCCGATAGAGCATTAGACTTACGTGTAACGCTCTGAGAGAAGATAACGGATTTGGAGAGGTACCGAAGTGGTCGTAACGGGGGCGCCTCGAAAGCGTCTTGTCGGGAAACCGGCACGTGGGTTCGAATCCCACCCTCTCCGCCAGATCTTATTGATACGGAGTCTAGATACAGGCATTTGTTGACTTTTCGGCTCAGCGGCGGCTACACTGGAGATGATTTATCTGGCTATTTATAGCTGTTTATAGCTGTTTATAGCTGTTTATAGCTGTTTATGGTGATCTGAATAAGGGTCCTCTTTCTTTTATGTACACCATGGACACGCGAGAATCTGAAAGCGTTCAGTACACGAATACAAGGTAAATCGATCAACAATTAGTCGTGAAACTAATCAAAGTAGTTATAAATAGTGCACTGAGCTCTTGGTTTTCTGTGGATGCGTGAGTGGCCTAGCTTACCCTCATTAATTAGGGACCGGCTCAAAATGCGGATGCTGGTAGGAGGAGTCTCATGAGACGCGTGACGTGGGTAGTAAGCCTTTCATTCTTTTTGGCGTTAAGCAATGCGACCAGACTCACGGCTGCCGAGTCAGCGCCGACCTTTACGAAGGACGTGGCACCAATCCTATTCGCGAAGTGCGTGGCTTGTCATCGGCCTGGAGAAGTTGCGCCGATGTCGCTCTTGACGTACGAGCAGGCTCGGCCGTGGGCAAGAGCGATTAGGCAAAAGCTCATAGCTGGTGAAATGCCGCCGTGGGGTCCCGATCGTCGGTATGGCGAGTGGGTTGGCGATCCTTCTGTGACGACTCAAGAGCTGGCGACTATCACAGCATGGGTCGAAGCTGGTGTACCGAAAGGCAACGAGGCCGACATGCCAGCCGTTCCACTAGTCGAAGAAGGCTGGAGTTTTGGTGAGCCTGACTACATCCTTTCGATGATAGCTCCCTATCACGTACCCCCTGCGGGCGAGTTACCTAATTATAATTTCTATACGCCGATCCCCTTCAAGGAGGATCGGTTCGCACGACTATTGGAGATCCGTCCGGGTAACCGGAGTGTCGTGCATCACATTACCTCTGGGGCGACTGATCTCCCGGAGGGCGCGACTATTGATTCAGGAGGGGAACTTATTTTTGCCGATGGCGTGCGTGAGAACGCAGTGCAAATTGAGCACTTCCAACGTAGCCGTCGATCGGTTGGAAAACCGAGGCGCGAAAGTGTTCGATTGACAGATTATGTTCCTGGTCGAACCGCAATGCCGGTGAGTTCCCTTGATGTTGGGCAGCGGATCCCGGCCGGAATGTATGTCAAATGGGGCGCACACTACCAGCCTACGGGTCGACCGGAGACCGACCAGACTCGGCTCGGCGTGTGGTTTACGGATAAGACGGAGGTCCAGGAGTTGTACCGACGACAATCAGGGTCACCGCTCCAAACGTCAACCGACCGCACGGGGTTCTACCGCGTCGAGGGGATCGACTTGCCGCACAACGGAGTTGTGAGAGAGGAATTGGGCTGGCCGATGATCTCCGCCTTCGAAGACAACTATTCAGTACTAGGTGTAACGCCCATCATTGAGCCTATCACGCTGTATGGTTTTACACCGCACATGCACCTTCGGGGTAAAGATATGGATTGGACCATCACCTGGCCAGATGGTCGGCAAGAGGTTCTGCTGAGTGTTCCAAAGTATGACTTCAACTACCAGAACTACTATCAGCTTGTTGAGCCACTGCAGGTCCCCGCTGGTAGCACGATCTCGACCGTGGCTCATTACGACAATACACCGACGAATAGGTACAATCCGGCGCCAGACAAGGAAGTATTCTGGGGCGAACAGAGCTGGGACGAGATGTTCTGCCCATTCTTCGTGTATACGATTGACAGCGAAGATCTGACTCCAAAGAAGACAGAAAGTCAGTAGTAAGAGTAGAGAGAGTATTCGTCGGTGAGAATGTTTTGAGGAATAGTGGCTGATATTCTGCAAAGGGAATCAAGCTATTTGTGTATACGGAACGTGGAACGGGAGGGTATGTGATGCTGAGAGCAGGTGCTTCTATCGCGGTAATCAGTTTGATTGCAGTGACCGCGGTGGGTCAGCTCACGGGTTTGGCGCAGGAGTCGAGCTCATCCTCTGGCATGCCAGTTTTCGAAGTGGATACCACATGGCCGCCGGAACTTCCTAACAACTGGGTGATGGGCGCGGTGTCATCGGTAAGCGTTGACAGCCAAGACCATGTCTGGGTTTTGCACCGGCCTCGAAGTGTCGACGAGAGTCTTAAGGATCGAGCAGCCCCACCGGTGTTGGAGTTTGATGTCGACAACCGTGTTCTTAACGCTTGGGGTCCGGTTGATGGCCAGTCTGATGAATATGATTGGCCTGATCAACCTCACGGGATCTCAGTTGATCATAGCAATAACGTCTGGATCACAGGTGCCGCGTATAACTCAACGCCGCCCATCCGTTCAGATGACATGTTGCTGAAATTTACGGCCGAGGGTGAGCTTCTGATGCAGCTTGGCGGTCGCACGCAGAGTAAAGGCAACGCAGATACGAAGAGCTTAAACCGGTCTGCTGATGTTACGATCTATCCAGAAACGAACGAAGCGTTTGTCGCCGATGGCTATGGCAACCGGCGTGTAATTGTATTTGATGCGGACACGGGTGCGTTTAAGCGAATGTGGGGTGCATTCGGTAACACTCCGGAGGACGGGCCAGTAGGGTTGCTTTCTCGAGGAGGGCCACGGTTGCCTGAGGGACCACTCGACACAGAGGGTCCAGGTGAGCCTCAATTTACGAATCCTGTTCACGGCATCAAAGTGTCTAACGACGGTTTGGTGTATGTCGCAGGCCGTGTTGACCGACGAATTCAAGTGTTCACTCATGAGGGAGAATACGTCACGCAAGGGTTTGTCAATCGAGCAGGCCCTGCCAGGCAATCCGCAGCCGGACTTGCTTTTTCCTCAGATCCGGATCAACGTTTTTTGTATGTAGCTGATTTTGGAAATTCACGGTTGGTTGTACTCGATCGTAAGACCCTTGAAGTTCTTTACCAGTTTGGAACCAGGAGCGAGACTCCAGGTAACTTTCAGAGCTTTCATCATCTTGCGGCCGATTCAAAGGGTAACCTGTACACAGCGGAGGTTAATCCAGGTAAGCGAGCGCAAAAATTCTTATTTAAGGGCATGTCAGAGACGCCTCCACCAAATGCATTGACGCCGCAGTAAGTGTGCAGAATTTTTATACGACTGTGCTAAGCCAGGTGCTCATTTAGTTCCTTAGCGCAGTTTAGGTGGATGTCTCGTGCTCGGGTGTGTTTTCCGGTAGACAGCTAAGAGAGCCTGATGGTTCATTTCAGTATTGATATGGAGGTTGGTGATGAAGACAGCCACGATTAGGTTGGTGCTTTCGGTCGGTGCGGCCGCGATTATCGTCGCCCACGGTATGGCATCGGCGCAGGCTGGCGCAGTGCCACAAGCTGGAGGCAACAATGAGGTTACGTTTACTAAAGACATAGCCCCAATTCTGCAGCGATCGTGCCAGGCTTGTCATCGGCCGAACAACATGGCGCCGATGTCATTGTTGTCATACGAAGAGGTGCGTCCCTGGGCCAGATCGATTAAGCAGAAAGTGGTGTTGCGGGAGATGCCGCCCTGGCACATTGATCCCTACGTTGGCATTCAGCAGTTTAAGAATGACCCATCACTCAGCAAACGGGAAGTCGCAGCGATCGTGGAATGGGTTGACAATGGTGCACCGAGAGGCAATATGGCTGATATGCCGCCGCCACGTGAGTTCCAGGCTGCGGGTGCCTGGAGGATTGGTGGGGGAGAGCCTGAGTTCATCGTGAGCTCGCCGAGACACCTGGTAGAAGCTGAGGCAGCCGACTGGTGGGGAGATTACTTTGTTCCAACGGGTTTGACGGAAGATCGGTACATTAAGGCTATTCAAACAAAAGCTGGCAATCTCGAAGTGGTCCACCACATGATTACGTCAGCCGTCGAGGATCCAGACGAACCGCCAGAGAATAGCGAGTACCTCAGTGAGTACGCCGTTGGGAAGAACGCAGATGTTTATCCAGTCGGCACAGGAAAGTTACTGAAGGCTGGCGCGCAAGTAAAGTTTGCCTTCCATTACCACTCAATCGGCGAAGATGCCTCGGACAGCACAGAGCTCGGATTTGTTTTCTATCCAAAAGGAGAGGTCCCAGAGCACGTGCTTAACGTTAAGGGTTTGGGGCGTGTTGGAGGTGGGTCGGCTGGCGAGGTCCACATGCTTGACATTCCCCCTGGGCAGCTGGTTCGCCACGATGGGTATACGCGACTGAAGAACGCGGCGAAGATCACCGGATTCCAACCCCATATGCATCTTCTCGGTAAGCGGCAATGCTTGGAGTTTATCTATCCAAACGGCACGACTGAAGTTGCGAATTGCGCCAACTTCAACTTCAACTGGCACATTGTTTACAATTACCAAGATTCTGTGGCGCCAGTCGTTCCAGCTGGGACCACCGTTCACGTTATCAGCTACCATGACAACTCTGCTGGGAACCGTGGTGCGAATGATCCGAAGAACTGGGCAGGGAGTGGTCATCGCACAGTTGACGAGATGGCGTTTGCCCATATGAGCTGGTACGATCTCACAGAGGAAGAGTACGCCCAGGAGATCGCCACTCGGGCTGACCAATAGTGGATAGGAATCTCTCGCCTGACGTTATGATGCCAGAGCAAGGTTTGAGGCCGGTGCAGTGGATGTTGGCGTTGGCCTTTCTAATTGTCGTGTCAAACAACGCTCCCCTGTTGGCCGAGCAGGAGCGGTTTAGTTCGGGACAGAACATAGCACCGGTGTATGAGGGATGGGTGAGGAACCCAGATGGCAGTTTTGATTTTTATTTTGGATACATGAACCGGAACTGGATTGATGAGCCGAGCGTGTCGATTGGGCCGAATAATTTCTTCTCGCCTGGACCGACGGATCGTGGGCAGCCTTCGTATTTCTATCCCCGGCGGCAAATGACGGGCTTTAGCGTAAATGTTCCAGCAGAGTGGGGACTAACGGAGGAGCTTGTTTGGACGCTCACTGTCAATGGGAAGACAGACGCGGCGTTCGCATGGCTAAAGCCAGAATGGGAGTTTGATTCTCTGACGATCGCACGGAATTTTGGTATCCAGTATGGTCGGACTCCGGAGGAGATCTACGAAAATCAGGCTCCATCTATCAAGATTAATCCGGTCCAGTCCGTCACGTTGTCAGAAATATTGACGTTAACCGCCTCAGTCGGAGACGATGGGCTCCCTGTCAGCAAGACCTCGCCGTTTGCGACATCTGAGCTTGGCACCAGACGTGGTCTGGAGACGTTGAGTGCACCGCCACCCCCAGTGAATATTCCGATGTATCGAACGCCTAGGGTGCCACGGAACGAGTTGTCGGTGCTTTGGGTTGTGCATCGAGGTCCAGCGACTGTAGCCTTTGAGCCAAATGGATACCAGGTCGTCAAGGGGGAAGACGAGGACGCTGCAAGGAAGTCAGGGACAACTGTGACAACTGCCAGCTTCACTGAGCCAGGTACATATGTGCTGCGTGCTATCGCTGCTGACGGCGTGGCAAGAACTGCTACCGACGTAACAGTGACTGTCACTGGTGTCAGCTCGCAATTTTGAAGATGATGCGTCCGCACGGTGCACTGATTTTAGCCGAGAGCTTTCTCTCAGCCGTAAGGCTGCAATAATAACTCCAGTTTGTAATAGCGCGCCTGAGGTGATCCCGCCATTCGCTGCTGTCTTGTGGCTGACTTTGGCCTTCTTGTTGTTTCCGAAAGTTACTGTCTGTCAACCTCTTGCTTTGATGGCTGATAGGTCTGTCCAGATCGATGGTCCTCAACCGCCGAAGGCACCTGCAGTTGTTTCTCGAGACAATGAGGGTCGGGCAACCGTTCGCGCTACCCGTCTCTTGGAACCGTTGACGCTTGACGGACGCTTAACAGAGAACGCATATCAAAGCATCCTTCCGATTACTGATTTTATTCAGCAATTACCGAAAGAGGGGCAGCCTGCAACTGACAAAACGGAGGCGTGGCTCTTTTATGACGACCAGTACATCTACGTTTCATTTAGGTGCTGGTCAACTGAACCGGAGCGAATGGTTGCTAATGAGATGCGACGAGACAACGGAAATATTTACCAGAATGATCATGTTGCGGTTGCGTTTGACACCTTTTACGATCGACGTAACGGGGTGTTTTTCCAGACAAATCCTGTAGGTGGCCTTCGCGATGGTGCGATTATCAATGAATCTGATGTCAACTACGATTGGAATACGGTCTGGGACGCCAAGAGCCTGATATTTGATGGCGGCTGGACTAGCGAGATAGCGATACCGTTCAAATCACTTCGTTATCGCAGGAGCGGAGAGCAGATATGGGGTTTAACCATCCAGCGTGTCGACCGGGGAAACAATGAGATTTCCTATGTCCAGCATATGCCTGCCTCATACCGTGGTGCGGCGCTGTTCCAATTGTCGGCAGGAGCGACGTTGGTTGGCATAGAAGTTCTGAAAACTCAACTCAATCTTGAAATAAAGCCCTCCTTTATCGGAGACGTAACGACGGATCGGTTGACACATCCTCCGACGTCAAACGTTCTTGGAGGGGATGTTGGCTTCGATGTTAAGTACGGCGTGACGAAGAACTTAACCTTTGACTTCACCTACAACACTGATTTCGCACAGGTCGAAGTCGACGAGCAGCAAGTGAACCTCACGCGGTTTAGCCTGTTCTTTCCCGAAAAGCGTGACTTCTTTCTCGAAGGACAGGGAATTTTTGGCTTCGGTGCTGGGCCTGGAGGTGGGGGCAGTCGCAGAGGAGGCGACGTGCCGACGATATTTTTCAGCCGGCGGATCGGTTTAAGTGGCGGCCGAACCGTGCCGATTCTTGGCGGTGGTCGGCTTACCGGCAAAGTAGGCGAGTTCAGTATTGGCGCTGTGAACGTTCAGACGGGCGATGAACCAACCGTAGGTGCACTATCGACCAATTTCACAGCCCTGCGAGTAAAACGTGACATCTTACGCCGCAGTAGCATCGGTGTGATCGCAACCGGTCGGTCAGTGTCCACGGTCGGCGAGGGCTCGAACGAAGCATACGGTGTCGACGCAGTTTTTTCGTTCTACGACAATGTGAACTTCAACGGTTACTATGCCCGAACGCAAACACCCGAGCTGGAAGGTGACGACGTCAGCTACCAGGGGGCGTTTAGCTACACTGGCGACCGGTACGGTTACAAACTCGACCACCTGCTTGTCGGCAACAACTTTAATCCAGAGGTTGGATTTCTACGGCGTGACGACTTTAGGCGCACTTTCGCGTCGGCGCGATTCAGCCCGCGACCCGCATCGATTCGCGCGGTGCGACAGTTTACGTTGGAAGCTAGTCTCGACTACATCGAGAACGGTGCGGGCCAGGTCGAGACACGGCTTGCACAAGTTCGTTTTGATATGGAACTTGAAAACAGTGACCGGATTGGCTTCGACGCGCAGGAGAACTATGAGCTGTTGGCACGGCCATTTGACATTGCCTCAAATGTCACGATTCCAGTCGGCGGCTACGATTTCAGAGACTTCTTTCTGTCATATGCCATGGGACCGCAGCGTCGACTTGCAGGCACCTTCTCCATCCAACGCGGGGAGTTTTTCAGTGGGAACATTACGGTTATGGGTTTCCAACGTGGGCGAATCGAGGTTACGCCCCAGTTGTCAATCGAACCCAGCATCTCGATTAACCAGGTCGATCTTCCGGAAGGTACGTTTACTGCAAAGCTGGCGACGAGTCGTGCGAGTTACGCGTTTACACCTCGTATGTACGTGAGCGGGTTTATACAGTACAATTCCAGCAGAAGTTCGCTTGGATCCAAGATTCGATTTCGATGGGAGTATGAGCCAGGAAGCGATGTATTTGTGGTTTACGCAGATGGATGGGATGCAACTCAGCTCGGGTCTCCATTGCTTGTGAATCGGACCTTCGTCGTAAAATATACTCGTCTTTTTAGATTTTGAGCGTGGCCTTGGTCAAATGAGTGAATTGTCAGCTGAGAAAAAGAGCTGGTTGTTGTTAAATATATGAGCAGTCCGTCTTACCTGGATGTCGGTAACCGATTAGATGGAATGAGTGAAAGGATTATACGATGAAGATGGTGACACCGAGTGACGCAGGATTAAGTGGCCTAAAGCGGGCAGCCTTCCTATGCATATGCATAGCGATGGTGCTAGTTGTGCAGCCGGCCGCGCAGTCCAACGAAGAACTCATCATCCGCAACGGTCTCGTTGTGACTGTAGACGGACGTTCTGAGGCGGATTTACGAATCCGTGATGGAAAAATTGTCGAGATCGGTCCGGAGTTATCTTCGAGTGCCGGAGCAGTAGAAGTTGATGCCAGTGGAATGTTTGTGCTTCCTGGCGGTATCGATCCCCATAGTCACCTTAGTGCGGAATTGCCACCTGCCGAATCAGGACGTGTCGTCGATACCTACGAGAGCGGAACTCGTGCCGCAGTGGCTGGTGGTGTGACTACAGTCTCCACCTTTCTTACGAAGCAAACCGGTGAGGACGTTGGCGCCTTTATCGATCGAGAAATTGGCTTAGCTGAGCAGGCATTGATTGCAGACATGTTTATTCACGTGAATCTTGCTGATGATCCAAGCTGGGTGACAGCAGAAAATCTTTCGACGATGGTCGACCGTGGATTCACGAGCACCAAGACTTTTATGCAAACGTACTTTGACCTTAAAGCAGTTGATTATGTTAAGGCATTCTATGAGTCTGGAAAGGCTGGAGTCCTAAGCATGATCCATGCCGAAGACTTTTCGATTCTTAAAGAGCTTGCGGATCGGATGGTTGCCGAAGGGAGAGGAGGACTCCATAATTTTGCCGCGAGCCGTCCGGCCATAACTGAGGAAGTGGCAACACTTCGGGCTGTCGCAATTGCTGAAACGACTGGTGCACCTATCTATCTCGTCCATCTTTCAGCAGAAGAGGCACTTCGCATTACAGCCGAGGCACAAGCTCGGGGTCTGCCGGTTTACGTCGAGACGCGTCCGATGTTTCTGCACCACACTCAGGAACGTTTTTTACAACCATTGATTGACGGTAAAGTTGGGGCTCCAGATGCAGCGTTTTACGTTGGCTCCCCGCCGCTGCGAGATACCAAAGATCAGAATGCTCTCTGGGAAGGTATCGCAAATGGTACGATTCATACAGTCGGCACCGATCACGGAGCTCGTGCTCGTTCAGAAAAGCTGGACCCGGCTAACCACTTTGTTAATAGTCACCGAGGAGGAATTACCAATCTTCAGGTTATGCTGCCGATGTTGTACTCAGAGGGAGTTCGGTCTAATCGAATTACACTCGAGCAGTTCGTAGCGGTCTCGTCTACGAATTCGGCAAAACTATTTGGGATGTATCCGCGTAAGGGCACCATCAAGGTTGGATCTGACGCCGACGTTGCCATCTGGGATCCGAATCTAAAACGTACCATTCGGGGAGAAGACAAGTTGTCGAATGCGAAATGGTCTCTTTACGAGGGATGGGAAGTAGTTGGTTGGCCTGTGACCACGATTCGACGTGGTGAGATCGTATACCAAGATGGAGAGGTGATCGGTCAGCCAGGCAGCGGACAAGTTATCCCGCAAGGACGGTTTCAGCGGCCGGATTTAAGTGCCGGCGAACCTGTTCGACGCTGAATACGAGACACATTTGAAGCCGGTGGAGGAGGGGGTAGGTAGTTAACATGGAGAGCCAGCTCAGACGGTTGACGTAATGGATTGGGTCGTGTCCTACGTTGCGCTGCTGGCGCAACGTAGGGCGCCTTCTTCATAATACCTAAGATTTATTGAAAGGACATCGCGGGCCGTGGTGATAACATCCGCGACACAGTCCTTATATCGGTTCTCTTCCCCATAGCTTTTGACGTTTCCCAAGCAGCTGATCCCAGAAGGCTGTAGTGTTGTTGCGCCTCGGACCAGGCTATTGATACGAGTCGACTCGTGTTGGTCCTCGCCGCGAGTTTCATTCTTCAATTATCGGTGCTGAGGATTCGACGAGTTGGAAGATTTGACGTGTACCAGCTATCCGTCAGTCACAGCCAGGCGGTATTCTGAGGTTTCTAACACGAGAGGAAGTGACAACGGCCGGTCCAGAAGAGCATGGCGAACAGGTGTCGGATATCGGTACTCACGTCGTTTGCGCTTATCGCATTCGCAGCAAATTCTGTTCTATGCCGCCTAGCATTGGGCGAGGGGGCTATTGATGCCGTTAGCTTCTCGACCATTCGCTTAGTTTCAGGTGCGTTCACACTGGTTTGTATTTCTGCTTTCATTCGGAAGACGAAACCAGGGGCTGTTGCAGGAGATTTGGTGTCGGCAGTAGTTTTATTTCTCTACGCTGTTACGTTTTCTTTAGCCTATGTGACGTTGAGTGCAGGAACTGGCGCTCTCATTCTTTTTTCGACGGTGCAGGGCACGATGATAATCGCAGCACTGTGGTCTGGGGAAAGACTTAAGCTTCTGGAGTGGATAGGAGTAGCGACTTCGTTGATTGGACTCATTTACCTTGTCTTCCCAGGCTTGAGCGCGCCGAGTCCGATGGGAGTGGTGCTGATGACCATCGCTGGTATCGCCTGGGGGGTCTACTCACTGCGAGGACGCCGAATTAACACGCCAGTCGAAACAACAACAGGAAATTTCATGCGATCAGTTCCGTTCGCGCTCATACTCAGTCTCTTTATTGTGCAGCAAGCTGAAATTTCGCAGATGGGAATCTTTCTAGGTATTACATCAGGAGCCGTGGCATCAGGAGTCTGGTACGTCGTGTGGTACGCTGCGTTGCGTGACCTAAAAGTTACCCATGCGGCCATAGTTCAACTTTTAGTCCCGGTGCTCGCTGGGTTCTGCGGTGTTGTATTCCTAGCCGAGGCGGTATCGTTGCGCCTCGTACTGTCGGCTATAGGGATTCTAGGAGGTATCACGATGGTCGTACTGTCTCCTTCGGTCGGTACTTCACCGATGCAATCATTCACCAAGTAGTTGCCTCAAGATACATCGAATATGTCGAATGTTTCTATAGCTGGAAGTGAAAGTTCTTACATCTACTACGAGAGGTTCGGTTGATGTCAGTAGGGAAATGCAAGGTTCCTTATGAAGAACAGTGACACGATGGATACCAAACAACTTACTGTGAACCGTCGTCGATTCATTGCTGGTCTTTCGGTAGCTGGCGTTAGTTCGGCACTTATGCCTGGGGCGCTTGTCGCCGTTGCGAAAGACGCCAAACGAGTAACCGTTGAGATGATCGAGGTGGCGCAAAATCTCGCTGGGTTGTGCTTTAGCCGCTTGGAACAAGAGGGGATTGTCGAGCGATTGAATCGAGACGATAGTCCCCTCTTGGCCTTTGATGCGTTAAGAGACAGCAATCTCGACTATGCTAGCCAGTCGGCCTTGGTTTTTAATCCTCTTCCACCAGGGAAGAAGCTTCCTAGTGAGCGACGACCACTGAGGCGAGAGGAACGTCAGGTATCAATGCCTTCGACGGATGATGAGTTGGCGTTTCTCCCGGTAAGCCAACTCTCAAGGCTGGTGGAGACCCGCCAGATCAAACCTACAGAGCTAACCGAACTGTACCTCGCACGCTTAAAGCAGTACAATCCGATGCTTCATTGTGTTGTAAATCTTACAGAGGAGATAGCACGTCGTCAGGCAAGAAAAGCTGACGAAGAGATTGGTGACGGCAAGTATCGGGGCCCACTGCACGGAATTCCCTGGGGTGCCAAAGATCTACTGTCTGTCCGCGGAACAAAGACCACGTGGGGAGCCTCTCCTTTCCGAGACCGAGTAATCGATACTGACGCCACTGTTTATAGTAGGTTGACGGAAGCGGGAGCGGTCTTAGTTGCGAAGCTCTCGATGGGTTCGTTAGCCTCAGGAGATCGTTGGTTCGGGGGATTAACACGAAATCCGTGGAACACCGATCAAGGATCAAGTGGTTCTTCCGCCGGACCAGGTTCGGCAACGGCAGCTGGGCTGGTCGGCTTCTCGATCGGAACCGAAACCAGAGGTTCCATAATCTCTCCATCCACTCGGAATGGTGTCACAGGATTGCGGCCGACCTTCGGGCGAGTCAGTCGCTATGGGGCCATGTCGTTAAGCTTGACCATGGACAAGATCGGGCCGATGTGCCGGTCAGCTGAGGATTGTGCTTTTGTGCTCAACGCCATTTACGGACAGGATAGAAAGGACAACACTGTCCTCGATGTTCCGTTTAATTGGGATGCAACTGCAGATGAAACTCAGCTTCGTGTGGGGTACCTACGCTCAGCATTTGAAGAGGAGGTTGTTCCAGATCCAGACGAGCCGGACCTGGTCGCTGAACAACGTCAAACTCAGCGGAACAACCGTGCTGCGTTGGAGGTTATTCGTTCCCTAGGCGTTGAGGTGTTGCCGTTCGATCTACCAGATGTTTCGGTCAGCGCGATCGACTTCATCCTTGGGACTGAGGCGGCCGCGGCCTTCGATGAGCCGACACGTCGGTCTCAACTGAATGGGATGACGAAAGCGCCAGAGCAAAGTCGCTGGCCTGACAGTTTCCGCGCTTCCCGTTTTATTCCAGCCGTGGAGTACCTTCAAGCTAATCGCTTGCGCCTGCGGGTGATGGAGGAAGTGGATGAGGCCATGTCCGATCTAGACCTCTTCGTTGGGAGCAATCTTGGCCTGACTAATCTTACAGGTCATCCTGAGATTAGCATGCCAAGCGGATTCTTTGAGGGCTCGCCTACTAGCCTTCGGTTTACAGGTAAATTGTTTGGTGAGTCTGAAATTCTACTTTTGGCACATAAGTTCCAGGCGAGCACGGATCACCATTTGCAGCACCCGATACTCTAAGCGACTAGGTCTGGCTATTGCTGTCGGGTGGATTTTATGCACGCAAGAATGTCGAGTTAAGAGCTAGGCATCACCTGACTCAGAGGTTCTTGTTAAGACATTTCTGAATACCTGGACCGCCTTCTGCATGTCTTCCATCGTGCCAAGAGAGACTCTCGCATGGTTGTTTTCCATTGGCGGGAAGTCTCGGCCCACGCGCACACCCTGCTTCAGAGTGCCATCACGAAAGATGCTCGCGGGACGTCGAATGTTGATGAACACGAAATTTGTCTTTGAGGCTGTAGCTTCGAAGCCCATATCTCTGAATGCGGATAGAGTAAATTCACGAACCCTGGTATTCTCAAGCCGTTCTTCGTTGAGATGCTGTACGTCGCTGAGCGATGCAATTCCTGCTGCTGCGGAGAGGGTGTTGACGCTACCAAGACCCCACGCTTGACCGACCTTCCGAAGCGAGTCAGCTGAGCCTATCGAGTAGCCAAGACGCAAACCAGCCATGCCGTGTGCCTTCGAGAAAGTCCTAAGGATCATGACGCCTGGGTACTCCAATGCTAGCGGAGCTGCAGTCTGGACCTCCGGATCTCCCAAGGCGTAATCGATGTAAGCCTCGTCCAGAAGGATCAAGGTGTCAGGCGAGTTCCGCTTGACGTGTCGCACGAAGCCAGCTATATCGCTGGCGGTGTGTACCGTCCCAGTCGGGTTGTTTGGATTACAGACGAACACCATTCCAGCATCGTTGACTGCGTCAGCCATCGCGTCGAGATCAAGCTCAAAAGAACTGTTGAGAGGGACCTCCTTTATAGGGAAGCCCATTTGTCTCGCTGTAGCGGCTGGAGTTCCATAGGTCGGCGCTGCGGTCACCAGTCCTCTTGTCGGTGAGCAGAACGCAAGGGTTGTCGCCTGCAGGATCGGGCTAGAACCTGTTCCAATAATTACGTTCTCTGGCTCTACAGCGTATGTATCCGCAACCGTCGAAACGAGCTCCAGTGTGTAGTCAGGTGGATATCCTCGACCGAGTCTTATCGTAATTGCTCTATGTAAGGCCTCCATCGTTTTCAGACTAGGACCTCGCATGTTTTCGTTGGAGCTAAGTTTGATAAGTTCGGCATCGTTTGTCGGTTGGGGCTGTTCAATGTCATTTCCCCACGACATCGCCTCACGGCCATATCCGATGATGTAAGAACTCGATAGTAGGCCAGCGCTACCTAGGCCAAGTGTTCGAAAGAATCCACGACGAGTTTGCGACATTAGCGTTCCTCCAGCTGCGTCAGCCTAGTTGCCAGCGAGAGAGGTGTCAAGGGGTTCAAGATGAGTGATGTGCCATGTTCGTAGTCGGATTTCCGATCGAAATGTTTGATTAGAGTGTGGCGACATGATGCATCCAGAGAGAGGACCCTCTGGTCTGGCAGTGATCTAGACGAGAAAACGGAGATGGAGTGAGACGGGAGTGACACCATACGAACTCAAGAGTCAATCCAAACTCGTTGCGACGGATACGATCAGGTAAGTTCCAGTTCTGCCTTTAGGAGCTGATCGTGAGAGATTTGCAGACTCGATGCTAAGGTTCTTCAACAATAGCGTCATACACGAGCATCTTGAAATCTTCTCGGAATCCGTTACCTGTGGAAGGAGAGATCTGCGCCATAATGACGGTGACCATTTCTCGCTTGGGATCGATGAAGAATCGTGTCCCAGCCGACCCATCCCACCAGAACTCACCGTCGCTGACCGTGAAGTCGTAGTGACTCGGATCCATAACGATACAGAACCCAAATCCCAAGCCTGAACCAAGCATGTACCCCCTCGAGGGCAGCGGCAGGAGGGCAACGGGGATCCTATTACTGGTCATGAGTTCTATGGTCTCTGGATAGAGGAAGCGGTTGCCATTGAACTCACCGTTGTTTAGGAACATTTGTGCAAAGCGTAGATAGTCCAGAGTTGTCGACACGAGACCGACACCACCCTCGATGAGTGGTGGGCGCTCGGTGAAGGGCACTTCTTCGATTGAGTGTCGACGTAGCTCGCCTTCAGGTGAAGGGCGATAAACAGTGGCTAACCGATCAGCGCGTTCAGGATCGACCCAGAACATCGTGTCCATCATACCTAATGGTTGAAAGACTCGTTCCTTGAGGAAGTCTTCAAACGGCATCGCTGACCAGATTTCGATCAAACGTCCGAGGATCGTCGTTGAGATGCCATAGCGAAAGCTCGTGCCAGGATCTTCGAATAGGGGTACGCAGGCCGCATTGTCGACCATCTGGCTCAGCGTTATTGATCGTAAACGCACTCCCCCCGCTCGGTAAATCGCAGAGCTACGACTACCAAGTCCAGACGTGTGGAGTAAGAGGTCTTCAACAGTAATATCGTTGGCGCGTTCGCGCGTCTGTGACATGTTTGGTTCGGCCGCATTCTTGAACACGCGCTGGTTCTCGAATTTGGAAAGGTACTTCGCGATAGGGTCATCGAGCTTAAACTTACCTTCCTCCCACAGGATCATCGCGGCCAGGGAAGTAATAGGTCTAGTCATCGAGTAGAGGCGGAAGAGTGTGTTCTTTAGCATGACTATGTGTTTTGAGATCACGCTCTCCAATCTCCTTAAAATAGACAAGCTTTCCATGCTTGACTACGGCGGCAACAACACCTGCGACGTGTCCAGAGTCAACGTGTTCTTGCAATCGGTCAGTTGCTCGTTCGAGTCCTGTGGCTGAAAGTCCGACTGACTCAGGTATCGCTGTCGGAAACTGCTGAGCGAACACCGGGCAGCTGAAGGCTAGAAGAGTGAAACTGATCGCTGTTTGTCTAAGCGTCATGCTGAAGCCTCTGTTGGCAGCCGCCAACCCAATTGAATGGCTACTCGCACGTTTTTTGGTGGCTATGAGAACGTGCAGGGCCCATCCTAGTCAAAAAGAAGCGCTTCCAACTAGTTCCCCACAACCGTGAACCGAGCGGAAAGATAGTCGTCAAGGCCAGAGAGGCTAGTAGCCTGTTTGGCGTAGACGGGCTAATAACACACTTCTTGCTTGCGTGAGACGCGTGGAGGTGGCAATCTAATGTGGTAAAGGGAGGCAGGAGAATGATCCAGAAGCGAAGTCTTGTTTGTGTGGTGGCAGTCATCACTCTTGCTCTCGCGGTCGCATGTGGCAGGAGCGGGGGTATGTCCGATGACTCGGCTGCTGAGATGATACCTGGCACTCCAACTATGGACGGTCCAGGGGCGCCGATGTTTGAGGTCGACCCGTTGTGGCCAAAGCCGTTGCCCAATCATTGGCTTTTAGGTTCTACGATCGGGGTCGCAGTTGACTCACGTGATCACGTTTGGATTATTCACCGAGGTAACCTTGCGGCAAACGAGACGCCTGCGGCACTCGATCCACCAAGGGCAGACGACTGTTGTTCTGCAGCCCCACCTGTCTTGGAGTTCGATCCAGGGGGTAACCTCGTCAGGCACTGGGGCGGTCCTGGTGACGGGTATGATTGGCCGAGCTCGAACCATGGCATCGTCGTCGATCATATGGACAACGTTTGGATCGGCGGAAACGGCGGTGGAGATTCGCACGTTCTGAAATTCACCAGGAGCGGAGACTTCTTACTCCAGGTCGGTGAAGCAGGTCAAGACGTCGACAGTAATGCTACCGATCACTACTCTCGGGTTGCCAAGGTGACTTTTGACGCTGAGGCTAACGAAATGTATCTTGCTGATGGCTACGGAAACAAGCGCGTGGCTGTCATTGACGCTGACACCGGTGAGCTTAAGCGGTTCTGGGGTGCCTACGGAAACGTACCGAACGACGACGAGTTGCCACCGTACGATCCGAATGCTGAGCCGGCCCAGCAGTTCCGTAATCCGGTGCACTGTGCCGACCCGACGGACGATGGCCTCGTCTATGTCTGCGATCGTCCTGGAGATCGGATCCAGGTGTTTCAAAAGGACGGTACTTACGTCGATGAGCTGTTTGTTGAAACGAACACGCTAGGCGCAGGTTCTGCGTGGGACGTGGCGTTCTCCAGGGATCCTGATCAGTCGTTTATCTATGTGGCAGATGGTATGAACGAAAAGATCCATATTGTCAGGCGTGAGGGGCTCGAGTATCTGTACAACTTTGGCGATGGCGGTCGGGGTCCTGGCCAGTTTTACGGTGCCCACAGCATCGCTACCGACTCACAGGGCAACATCTACACCACAGAGACATACGAAGGAAAGCGATTACAGAAGTTCGTCTTTACTGGTATGGGGCCGGTGCCCTCGATGCCAGATACGGGTGTTCCTCGGCCGTAGATGGTATCGCAGGGCAGAGAGGGCTCGGTTTGTAATATGAAAGGGCTGGGTTCCCTTGGGGAGCCCAGCCCTTTAGATTTATGGGGAGTCCATATCCGATTAGATGTACGTTACGTGGCCGACGGGGAAAAGTTTTAGGATGCCCTGTGGCGTTTGCAAAGTAAATCCCATGCGATTATTAGTAGCTACGGCCAGTATGTTCGGATTCTGTGCGTCGGTCACCATTGCCGCCGAGTTCGAGGTTGGCGTTGCCGCCGTCGACATTACGCCTCGGTTGTGCCACGAGACAGCAGTCGATAAGAGTACCGCTGGACCTTCGTTTGATGCAGAAGGCGACTGCTTTCGATGGATTCATCTAGCTGGGTTTAGTCCGTACTTTCCCTATGGGAAGAACCGTATCGCCCAGGGAGTTCATGACCGTTTGTGGGCACGTGCCTTGGCGATTCGTGGCGTGAATGATGAGATCGTAGTGCTTGTAGCGACAGACCTCCCTGGCCTAGGGGGAAAGCACATAAACCCGGTTCGACGGTTGGTGCAGCGCAACTTTGGGGTGCCAGCCTCACACATCATTATCCACTCGACCCACACCCATTCTGCGCCAGACGGAAGCGGGTACTGGTCAACAATGCTACCAGGTAGGAACACGCCGTATACAGACAAATTGCGTCAGTGGCTTTACCAGTCGATTGCTACGGCACTCGACGGCATGCGCCCGGCTCAGATGAAGACCGTCACGACAACTCATGTCTCTTGTTATAACCAAAGAACGCGGGAGTTGAAGCGTGACCCAGATTGCCACTTGCCAGATATCAACAACCAGTTCAATGACAAGTTAGCCGATTACGACGACTTCGTGATTCAACGAGATCAACGTGATCCGATCGTTCGAAACACGCGGATTGTGGCAGCGGCGTTCGTGTCACCAGACGATGGTCAAACGATTGCGACGTTGGTGAACTGGCACAATCATCCAGATACGCTCGGCAGTGCCAACCGCTTGATTTCCAGCGACTATCCGCACTACCTCCGGGAATACGTGGAATGGGCACTCGGTGGGGTTTCGGTCTATTTTGTCGGGACGCTCGGAAATCAGATCGGGGGTTTACGAGGTACTCCGGTTCCACTTTGGGATGATCAGCATAAGCAGGTGTACGAAGAGGGAGTTACTGATATTCATGGTCACCAAGTACCTGTATTTGTTCAGGATGGTTTGGATCACATTCGTTCGACTGGTTACGGAATAGGTCATGAGGCCGTGACAGCGCTTGCAGCAGCACCAGTGGCAACCAGCGTTCCAGTCTACGTTCGGACGAAGTCGTTTGAAACGCCGGTCGATAATATGATCCACGTTTTGATGACCGGGTCGGTTTGGCACCACGACGTTGCTCCAGAAGACCGATTGAGATACAGCTGGCCATGGTGCTGGGGATTGCTTGGTTGCGTTCGCAGCAACGTTAGTTTACTTCGGATAGGGGAGCTAACGATCTTAACGGCACCAGGCGAGATCGACCCTGCGTACTTCCTCGGTCGACGCACCACGGTAGCTAACTACGGAGACCAGTGGGGTATGTGGGAGTTTCCGGCGATGACTGGTGTCGACGAGCGTATGCCTGGAAAGCATCATGCGGTTATAGGTTCAGCGAATGACTACCTTTCGTACATGATTCCACAATCAGACTATGTGGGATGGTGGAATGATCGGCACCCGAACCACTATGAGGATCTAGTCACGATCGGTAAAGGGTTTGGTGATGACGTTACGCGGATCTGGAACCAACTGCTCGAAACGCCACTCGGTGAAGTTCCTGCTAGACCAGAACCCTAATGGGGTGTCCCTGGGATCGATTCCTCGGTGCCACGGTTGGCACATGTGAACCTGATGTGTGCGGCTGGGTAGTGCATCCAGCGGAGACCGCCAGCGTGCAGGTGTATTTTTTAGTGGCAGTTTTATTGTGGTGGAGATCTAGGAACACCGATCAAGATCGAGCCACTCGTTACCTACCAGCACTTATCGCAATTGTCGGCACCGGAGCGTTGTTCTTCCACATGTCGATGGCAGTGATCTTCCAAACGCTGGATCTAGTTGCGATCTATCCGCTTGCTGCAGTCTTGGTCGGCGCCACATTGGCGTATCGCTATCCTAGATTAGAGCGTTCATTGCCCCTGGTTATTGCAACGATGGTGGTTAGTGGAAGCACGTTACCGTTTTTTGGTGTGTGGGTCGGTTTTGCCGGACTCACATTGGCGGCGGCCATCGTAGCGATAATCGGCCTTCGGATCAACGCGCGTCCAGCGACGGATCTTCGTCGCGCATTTGCCCTACTGTTATTTGGTGTGATCTTGCTGGCATTTGACCACGGCCAGTTAGGGTGTGTGTCTGGAACTCTTGAACATGTGATCCAGCCACACGCCTTGTGGCACGCATTATCAGGGATTAGTTTTATCTATTTGTATCGGTACCTAGCTGGGTTGGCTCGAATGGGGGCTGGTGCAGATCCATCAGTTACGTAGAAGCAAACCCAACTGGTGTCCGGCTAGTGCCGCCGGTCCGAGAAATGCAGAGAAGATTATGACCATAAAGAGTGTGGCGTTAGAATCAGGAAGCAAGTGTAGAACGGTTGCCAGGCCGAGGATCGTACCACCGACAGTTCCTGATCCGGCGAACACTATTGCGGCTCGAACGGTGAGCGACCATCCACGGCCAAGACATGACGTAGCGAGTCCGCCGAGCACCCCGAACGACAGCCCAAAGGTCAGTTGGGTACCTAGTAGTACGACGAACGGAGGCTCGAGGCCTGACAAAGTCCGAGCGTTGAGGACCAGTAGGAATGGGAAGAAGAGACCGAGCGGGAATGCTAGCGCGAAAGCTACAATCCCTCGGCGAATCGGAACGATCGACGAACCGGCAACGATTCCGCCGACGATTGCTGAAACGATTAGCGTTAGGAGAAGTCTTGTCCCGGATGCGGTGAGGAAGAACGAAGTTCGGCCCAATATTTGAGGCAGGATAAACAGACCGAAAGTTGTCGCTCCCATTCCTGCGAGAAAGCCAATCGTCGCTCGTAAGGTTCGCGCTCGTCCCATCGGGTATCTTATTTTCCGTTAGAACTGAATGTCTGAACCAGTAACGAACACCCAGCGTCCGACATCGCTCTCTGGGTTAAGGGCGTAGCCGAAATCAAAACGAATCCCTGGACGAGAGGAGAGACGGTTCGATCCAACGAGCAAGCTCGCCCCAATTGCAGTGCGAAGGTCTCTGAGATGGACGCTACGTCCATCTGGCCAGGCGAAACCACTGTCCACGAAGGCAGCGAGTCCCATCGAAACAAGCTGGCCAATATCGTCGGCGATAAACCACCGTTCTTCGGCGCTGAATAAAAGTGTTCGTGTTCCAACAAATTGCCGAACTGGGTACCCTCTGAGTCCATTGTCGGCTCCCAGTCGGAGCTGCACCTCCGGATCGAGACGATGTCCCTGTTTGTACTCAAGCCTGCCAAGCAGCGCATGTCGGAGTGCGTGCTTCTGAAGGTACCGAACACCGACTGTAATTAAAGCATTTTCCCATGATCCTTCACGACTCCGACCTGTAGCTTGAACGTTTCCTATGAAGAACTTGGCAGGGCTAAATTCAATAGCCTGCTGGTGACTCGCCGAGAAGAACAGTGCCCTAGGACCTTGTCCACCAAGCTGTGGAGTGGAGATCCCGGCAGTGACAAGCGATTGAGATCCGAGGTTGAAATCCTCAGTTCGTTCGAACCGATTGACGTGAGTTCGTTGCACAAAACGGTGCTCGGTTGAGCTAAGACCGACTTCAACAATCCCGAACTGACGCCTTTCTGGTCCGACTTCCTCTTTTCGAAGCCGATACGCGGCGTGGAGGCGAAGAGCCCCTGTCGGTTGCCGCCGAATCGCTCGTCCAAACTCTAAATCAGCCCAGCGAGCGGTGTGTCGGAGATGATCGACGCGCTTGCCGGCCTCGATGAGTGGGTCATCCCTTGCGAAGCCACCGGCCTTAACGGCTATCGACCACTGGTCCTGTAGAGAAAAGAAAGGACGCTCCAGCGCCAGATATCCGTCGTTGCCATCAGTTAGCGTTGCGAGTGACGTGGTCAAAATGAATCTAGACCCACCAAGTTGTTGATCACGGTATAAGAGGCGCGTTACGCCACGGTCAAGCGTCTGACGTCGAGAGACCGACACCTCCTTTCCTAAACCAAAGAGGTTCTTTTCGGAGGCGCCAATCTCCCAGGTAGAGCGGACATCAATACTTGAAAAGTCAAGTCGCGGAGACAAGCTCCAGGTGTCCCAGGTTTGAACAAGGAGATTGGCTTGATCTATCACTCCGTCACCATTGGTATCCACGAGAGTCGTTTCGATCCTGGCATCGCGTAGAAATCGCAGAGCCCTGAGGTTTCGCTCGGTCTGTTCGATCAACTCCTGGCTAAGCGGATCGCCAACGGTAAACAGTAGTTCACGCTGGATCACCCGTTCACGGGTGCTGATGTGGATCTTATTGGCTATCACGTAAGGAATTCTTATTACACCGGGACGCTCCTCGAAAACATCGTTCGTGACGATAACGATAGTCCCGATGTTTGGCGTGGAAGCCGTGTTAGGGTGTTCCTGTGGAGTTGCCCAAGACGGGCCGGCCAATAGCAGGGCTAGAGAGAGTACAATGGCTGCCCGATGGATTCCCTCGGACTCCCCCTGGGCGACTTTTTGCTCCAGTCTGAAAGGCATGGTAGACACACGGGCCGTAGTCTGTAATGAATCTAAAGCTACAGTGCCCGTGAAACGTGACGATTTTACCCGGATCGTCAAGCCTGCGGGCATTGATATCGACAAAGAGGTCCGGTTTTTATACCAGCTACGGAACCTTTGGGTTGAGGCTGAGTATGACTTTTAGCAACACGGGACATTGAGCGTTCGATATGAGATGGGACGGGAGAATAGCGATGGATTCTAGGGAAAAGACACTTGCGTTGGTGTTGGTCTTGGTTCTGACGCTTGTAACTGTAACGACTGCGCACATGGCATTCTCGAAGAGCGAGCCTGAAGAGGACTCGGTACTGTTGGAGTCACCGCATCACATCCAGATCTGGTTTACCCAGGATCCTGATCCGGTAGTCAGTCAGGTTAGGCTCGATGGGCCAAGGGGTGACGTAGTGCTCGGGGAGCTAATGGTACACGACGATAAGTCGATCATGAGAATGGTTCCATCGTCCTTGTCCAAGGGTGAATATAAGGTTAGCTGGCGGTCCGCCGGTGAGGATGGGCATATACAACGTGGCGAGTTCGAGTTCACAGTGCGGGCGGGGAACTAGCACCTAGCGAGAGTCAACTGACGTTGCGAAGAACGGAGAAATAAAACAAATCTACTTCCGTTCTAGGTAATATCTATTATCTTCTGCTGTCTTTGGATTTACGTCCTGTGACGGCAACTGTTTACAATGTCCGGCGAGCTTCTCTCGCTGATCTATCTCACACTTGCTAAGTTGGTGACGTACGTTGGTGTGGTCACCTTGACGGGCGTCTGTGCGGCAAGGCTTTTGGTGGTTCCAAAGTCCGCTCGTCGTTTGAATAGAGCTGACCAAACGCCTGACGTGCTCTACGCACGGCTATGGACAGGGGTTGTAATTGCAACGGCTGTGACAGTCATTGCGGTAGTGGCACGACTGCACGCACAAACCTATTCATCGTTTGGTCTCGATGAAACGGTGACACTTAAGCTACTCAACCTGATGGCATTTGAGTCGGGTTGGGGCGGGCGTTGGGTACTTCAGCTGTGGGCGGTTGGTTTCGTCATATTGGCGGTGTCGTTGGCCGGTTTGCAGGGGCGTAAGGGGTGGTGGGTTATTGCTGTTAGCGTAGGTGGACTCGGGGTCACACTTCCTATGACCGGGCATGCCATGGCGTATTCGGATAACGTGGTGATTCCTTTGGTACTGCAAAGCGTTCATGTCCTATCGGCGGGACTATGGATCGGGACATTGGCTGCTATTATCTTCGCCGCGGCACGACTCGCCACGACCCCTGACGCAGCTCGAGGTCGCTGGTGCGCTGAACTAGTACACACATTTTCCCCTCTGGCGGTTCTTGCTGTTGGAAGCATCCTGGTTACCGGTATCTTAACTGCCGTACTCTATCTCGAAAATGTTAGTCAACTCTGGGAGACTACCTATGGCCGCACTCTTTTGATAAAGGGAGCATTAGTCTTAGCGACAGGGGCGGTTGGCACTTACAACTGGCTTCGGCCAAAGCTCGGGGAGGAGAAGGGAACTGATACGCTGTTTTACTCAGCCGGACTGGAACTCACGTTAGCGACTCTTCTGCTTATGGTAACCGCACTGTTGGTCCACTTACCAACACCTGGGCATTAGTATTCGCAGGGTAGTTATGGATTAAATGGCGCTTCGTTGCGTCATGATCTCGTGTCGCGTGCTACAGGCGCACCAATAAGGAAGGTCGATATGATCATTCCACATGTTTCACGTCGTGGATTTTTAAAGAATGCTAGCGTCGGTGCGGCTGCCGTCTGGGTCCCGTCATCCATGAAGGGTTATACGGAAGCTGAGAGCGCTGTCATGCGTTCGTCTGAGCGCGAAGTTGGGATCTCGAAATTTGAGCTCGACACCCCGGCCCTTTGTGTTGATCTTGATGCTCTCGAAGAGAACATGGCCATCATGCAGAGGACGGTCAGCATGAATGGAATTGCTAGTCGCCCTCACGCTAAGACGCACAAAACTCCTGCTATTGCTCGGATGCAGCTCGAGAGCGGATCGGTTGGTATTTGCGTTGCTAAAATAGGCGAGGGTGAGGCATTGTTCGAACACGGGATCGATCAGATTCTAATGACGACTAGTAATGTAACGGCTTTCAAGATTAAACGTGCAATGAACCTCAGGAAGTGGTGTCCAGACTTCATCCAGGCGACCGACACTTTGGCAAACGCGACTGATCTATCAGAGGCAGCGCAAGCGGCTCGGATCGTAGCTGACGTAGTCGTTGACGTCGATCCAGGTGGCCATCGAACTGGAATTAGCCCTGGTCCGCCGGCTCTTGAGTTAGCGCAGCTCGTCGATCAACTCCCTGGTCTCAAGCTGAGGGGCATGCTTTGTTACGACGGAGGCTCGCAGCACGTCAAGGGGTTTAGTGCACGCAAGGCACAGAGCCTCGGACGGTTGGTTCAGGCGGGAGAGACTTTAGAGCAGATGAGGCGGTCAGGGTTGAATACTGAAATTTTCAGTGGGGGTGGGACTGGCACCTACAATATCGACCATGAGATACCAGGATTTACCGACGTTCAGGCTGGCAGCTACGTATTTATGGACGCTCAGTACCTGGCGATCGGTAGCAAGGCAAGTCGGGAGATTTACGATGACTTTAAATCGTCGCTGACGATTCTAACCACGGTGCTCACCGCTCAATACGCTGGGCTCGCGACAACAGACGCCGGTGCGAAGGCATGCACGATTAACCAGCCGTGGCCGATCGTAAAAAACGAAACTGGGATGGCCTTTAGTTCTGGGTCAGATGAATTCGGTACGATTAGGTACGATAATCCAAGTCGCGTTTATCGAGTCGCTGACAAGCTCGAATTGATCGTGTCGCACTGCGATCCGGTGGTAAATCTCTATGACAAGATGTACGCCATTCGGAACGACCAAGTTGAGGCGGTTTGGAGTATCTCCGCTCGCGGGATGTCTATGTAGATAAATCGGGATTGGCGAGAGCTCAGCCGAGAACTAGGAGTTTAAGATTAGGAATTCTGGGCAGAAGTTGGCTCGACTGGCTGGCTTGCGGCTTTTTGGTCTATCCTACCCTCAACAACCTGAAGGACGTCCTCCCATTCCATCATATTGATGGCATCGTAGTCGGCAGGGCAACCGAAGTCCCGTGGTTGAGGAGCCGTTGGATTGCCTAACGTCACGCAGAGACCACACCCGATGCACTTGTCGATGCGGACGGCGCAAACCCAACGGCCGTATTCGTCTGGTTCTTCGATGATGCAATCTTCGACAGGACACGCCGCCTGACAAATAGAGCAAGCGAAAGCACCAAAGCAACTCTCTGGATCTATGACTGCTATCTTTTTGGGATCCCTCTTGCGAGGGTTATTCATCAATTTGGTCCACATAGACTAGAACATTATACCTCGTCTTTCATCTTAGTCAGGGGTGCGCCAGGCTCAACAAGGTATCCCGTTGCGCAATTGATGCTATGGATGGTGCCGTGACTGATCGCCATAAAGGCGACAAAATAAAGCTCATTTTACCAGCCACAGCAATCGGTTTTGTATCCGCAAGCCTGGCAGCGCCAGACCGCATGCATTCGAAACATCTCGGCTCCGCAGCGTTCACAGAGCACGGCCGTCATCTTCGTCTGGGCCGTTCGAGAGGGTGTTAGTGCGGAGGGCTTGGTTGATTCTGGCATGGAAGGATTATAGCTCGGCCCATATTCGACCTCCACCGATACCACTCTATCATTTTGGCGCTTGGCTGAGCATGGTGGTAGACGTGTGACGATAGAGTCAAAATACGAATGGCGTGACAAGTGTCTGCAGATGGTCGACACACAATTGCGTGCGCGCGGCATCTGTGACGAGCGGATACGAGAAGCGATGTGCCATCTACCAAGGCACCAGTTCGTGCCAGAGGCCTACCGAGCATCCGCGTATGACGATCGGCCACTACCCGTTGGGTACGGACAGACGATCTCACAGCCGTACATGGTGGCTGTTATGATGGCCGCTCTGGAGCCGAAGTCATCTGACTCGGTACTTGAGGTCGGGACTGGGTCTGGGTATCAGGCGGCGCTACTATCGTGCTTAGTTGATCGGGTTGTCACGTTCGAATGGGTTCCTGAGCTCGCGGAACAGGCTCGAGCGAACCTCGAAGAGCTTAATATCCATAACGTGAGAGTTTACGCTGGGGATGGCAGCTGCGGTACCGGTGGTAATGAGCGGTATGAAGGAATAATTATTGCGGCTGGTGCACCAATGGTGCCGATGGAGTTGCGTGAACAGCTTGCCGAAGGAGGACGACTGGTGATCCCCCTTGGTAGTCGTTTGCATCAGGAGCTCACAGTAATCCGTCGAGTCGGGGAGGTGGTTGAGGAGGATCGGCGTGAAGGATGTGTGTTTGTCCCGTTGCAGGGGCAGTATGCGTGGTAACCATTCACTCCGGTGTAAGGTCGCGTACGCCATATTGCTTCTCCTTGTGACTCCAGGAGTTGCACAGGCTGACGGTATCGCCACAACATTTATGGGTATGTCGTTTGGTGACGACCAGCCTAATAAGGTACGGACGGTTGGGCTGTCGCTGGCAAGCATGGCTGGGGGCGTGGTTGGCTTCGAGCTCGATTTTGGTCGGACGAACACCGCGAACGGTTTCCTGGTGGATGGTCAAGTTACGACAGTCACAGGAAACATCATCCTTGGCATTCCGATTAAGGCGGTTCGACCCTACGTGTTGGCTGGAGTCGGGTGGTTTAGCACGAAAGGTGAGGTGTCTGGCGGAGCGAGCACGAAGAACGAGGGTCTCGGAATAGATTTCGGTGCTGGCCTTATGGGGTTTTTTACGGAGCACGTCGGGGCACGGGTTGACTTGCGGCACTTTCGTTCGGTTAGGAACAGCGGCGACTTTCTTGGTTTTGAACTTGACGACGCAGGCGACTGGCGCTTGACCGTCGGGCTCGCGTTGCGGTTCTAACTAAAGCCCAGGTGTATTATTACGGAGGCCTGTTTTATTATTCGTTTACTGAAGCATAGTCTGTCGAGGAGGTTAGATTGGACGAGCGAACACAGGTGCTGATCGCCACCTTGCTCGGCGCGGTAGTGGGTGGTGTGGTTGGCACGCTATATTTCACTGAACGAGGCCGTGACGTTCGGGATCAGCTCGAGCCGTTGCTTGACAACATAATCGCTGAGCTTCAACGCACGCAGCAGACGGTAGATAAGGCGCGTGAAGTAACCACCGAAGGGCGACGCACTTTGGACGACCTTCTCAAGAAACCGTCTGGGCCAACGTCGTGGGAGGAGCGTGACCGTCGTCAGGTCTCGTTTTGACGTTTTAGCTGGAGGCTGTTTGCAGGGTTTAGGTCTTGCTTGTTCCGACGGACACGGTGGAGCGGAAACATATGTAGGCTATATTTGGTTGTTCTGACGAAGTGGTAGAAGACATAGTGAAATCAGCCCGGAGCCTTTAATCGATGCGCATTGCCTATCAGGGAGTTACCGGCGCCTATAGTGAGGCAGCAGTGTTACGGATTAATCCGACAGCCGACCCATTACCGAGGCCTTCCTTTGAGGACGTGTTCGCATCGGTCGAGAAACAGGAAGCGACACACGGAATTTTACCTGTCGAAAATACCATCGGTGGCACTATTTATCGCAATTATGATTTACTTCTTGAGCACGAGCTCTCGATTGTAGCTGAGGTTAAGATCCCAATCGTGCACAACCTCGTGGTTACTGAGGGGATGAAACTCGAGCAAGTCAAGCGAGTCTACTCTCACCCACAGGGACTAGCACAGTGCGAGCGGTTCCTGCGGAGTCTGACGGGTGTTGAGATCGTTGCAACATATGACACGGCTGGTAGTGCAAAGATGATTAAAGAAGAGACACTACCAAACAGCGCAGCAATTGCTTCAGCTCGAGCGGCTGAGGTATACGGGATGGATATTCTTAAGAGCGGTATCCAGGACTTCGCGGATAACATCACGCGGTTCCTTATTGTCAGCCGAGAGGCAGTGCCGCTTGGTATTCCTGACAAGACGACGATTGTGTTCACAGTTTCCAACGAGGCCGGGGCGCTCTTTAAGGCGCTCAGCGTGTTCGCGCTCCGTGAGATCGATTTAACGAAACTTGAGTCACGACCGATTCCAGACCGTCCGTTTGAGTATCTCTTCTACGCGGATCTAACAGCCAATCGCGAAGAGTTGCGGTGCTCACGGGCGCTGATGCATCTCGCTGAATTCGCCCCATCGCTACGAACGCTCGGGTCGTATCCGTCCTGGAAGGAACCGGTGGGCGGCGAAGAAGCACCAGTGGAGCCTGGTGGCTAGTTTCACTTATACCAAGGAAAGCAGATTAGGCAGATTATTTCTTTTTCGAAACAGCGTTTAGTGCTGCTAATAGGGACGCACGCAGCTTGTTCCGGAAGAGTGCCAAAGTTTGTAATAGTGCTAGCCTGACGTGAGCCCGCCGTGGGATAGTGCTTTGACAAGGGCGTCACTGAATGGGACGATGTCGTCGATCTTGCGCGACGTGATGAGGTTGCCGTCTTCGACGACTGGCTTATCTAGGTATAGTCCGCCAGCATTTTTGATGTCGATGGCGATCGATGGGCAGCAGGTGATCATCCGATCGCGCACAACCTGTGCCGAGATCAACAGCTGAGGTCCGTGACTGATTGCTGCGACAGGCTTACCTGAGTGAACTGCCTCACGGACAAGATCAACCATTGCATGGCGCATCCGCATGCGGTCTGGGGCGTAGCCTCCAGGGATGACCACGGCGTCGAAGTCGGAAGCGCGCCCCCCTCGTCCGGCGGCGACGTCTGAGATTACCACGTGGCCACGTTTTCCCTGATACGGGGTCGTAGCGGTCGGTCCCACAAGCACAACCTTCGCACCGGCGGAAGCCAGAGCTTCCAGCGGGCCGGTTACCTGACGATCCTCAAAATCATGCTCGACCAAGATCGCCACCGATTTATCTCTGAGAATGTGGGCGAAATCGCCCATTACTGACCTCCTGCGCGGCAATCTTATACTAATAGTGATGCCAAACCGTCTTGCGTCAGAGCCGAGCCCGTATCTTCTCCAGCACGCGAACAACCCCGTGGACTGGTACCCGTGGGGTGATGAAGCGTTTGCTAAGGCCAGGGACGAGGAGAAACCGCTCTTCGTGTCTGTGGGTTACTCGACCTGCCACTGGTGTCATGTGATGGAGCATGAGTCGTTTGAGAATCCAGAGGTGGCACGAATATTAAATGAGCACTTCGTCTCGATAAAGGTTGATCGAGAGGAACGCCCGGATATCGATAGGGTGTACATGCTATTCGTGCAGACTACTACCGGCTCTGGAGGTTGGCCAATGAGTGTCTGGTTGACACCGGAGCTGAAGCCGTTCTTTGGCGGTACGTATTTTCCAAAAGAATCGAGATTTGGGCGTCCGGGTTTCACCGAGATCTTGAGGGAGATCTCAAGGCTCTGGAAGGAGGACCAGGGCAAACTACTGGCATCGGCCAACGCGTTGATCGAAAGGCTGCGACACTCACAAACGCAAAATCGCTTTGGGGTTAAGAGAGGTGGGGTAGATGTGTCCCCGTCTGAGGCGCTTGAAGAAGGTGTTACGTTGGTAGCTAAGGCATTCGATGCGACTCACGGTGGTTTCGGAGGTGCACCGAAATTTCCCCGGCCATCAGAGCTACTCTTCCTATTGCGAGAATACGCTAGAAGTGGAAGCCTTCGGGCAAGGGACATGGCTGTCACTACACTCTCGGCGATGGCCAGTGGTGGGATGCGGGACCACATTGGTGGTGGGTTCCATCGCTATTCGGTTGATGCAGAGTGGCGGGTGCCCCACTTTGAGAAGATGCTTTACGACCAAGCCCAGTTGACGCTGGCCTATCTTGAGGCCTGGCAGGTGACGCGTGAAACCGGACTTCTCAGGGTTGCCGAGGACACGTTAGAGTATGTCGCACGTAATCTTACAAGCTCTGGAGGAGCGTTTTACTCAGCGGAGGATGCCGACAGCGTTCCTCCTGAGAATACCGGCAGGCGAGATATAGAAAAGACAGAAGGTGCCTTCTACCTGTGGACCGAGGCAGAGATAGATGCACTCCTTGGGGAGGATGCAGAGATTGTGAGACGACACTATGGGATCGAAAAGCAGGGTAATGCTCTGCATGATCCGACAGGGGAGTTCAAAGACAAGAATATCCTTTATTTAAACCAGGACGTTTGTGAGATCGCCAGGCTTGTCGGTCGTTCGGTAGAGGAGATCGAAGAGGTTCTGACTACGGCGCGAACTCGTCTATTCGAAGTGAGAAGCTTGAGGCCAAAGCCTGATCTTGATGATAAGGTGTTGACCAGCGTGAACGGTCTAATGATTGCTGCGGTCGCGAGAGCAGCTCGAATATCTAAGCACAACCGTTTCTTGCCTATGGCTGAACGGGCGGCAGCGTTTATTCGTGACTTTCTATGGAATAAGGATGCAGGGAGGCTTTTTCGACGCTATCGAAACGGCCAGACGTCGATTCCGGCGTATAGCGAAGACTACGCCTTTCTCGTATGGGGATTGCTTGAGCTTTTTCAGGCCGATGGTAATCCGGAATGGCTAAGTTGGGCCACTACCCTACAAACGCAGCAGGATGAGCTCTTTTGGGACGACGAGGGCGGTGGGTGGTTTAGTACTACAGGAGAGGATCCCTCAATCCTGCTTCGATTAAAGGAGGAATACGATGGAGCTGAACCCTCGGCAAGCTCTGTTTCGACGTTGAATCTACTGACGCTCGGACACCTCACTGGCAATAGTGCCTGGATGGGGCGGGTCGAGAAGACACTTGGGCGGTACGGATTAGCTTTGGCGTCCGCGGTACGCATTCTTCCGATGATGACGGCGGCTCTTTCGATTTACCATGCCAGGGGGTCGCAGATTGTAATCGTTGGTGAACAGGAAGCAGGAGAAACACGAATATTATGGCAGCGCGTGTCTGCTCACTATTTGCCGTTTACGGTTCATGTCCCAGTCGAGCCTGGGGCCGCACAAGAACTGCTCGCAAATCAGCTTCCATTCGTCGGTGGTATGAAAATGGTCAATGGCAAGCCGACCGCCTATGTTTGCACTAACTTTGAGTGTCAGGAACCAGTGAACGATCTGGCCGCACTTGATCGGAAATTGAAGAGGCTTTGAGCGGTATGAAATTCGACATAGAGGTGTTACTGAAGGGTCGTGACGGTGTGGTCGTGAAGTCTGTTACCCACGAGGCTGACAAAGCTTCATCGTGGACGGACGATGATGTTCGGGACATCCTTACCTTGACACTACTCCAGTTCGATAAAGTGCAGAATCCGAACGCTGAAGAGAGAGTGGTTTCGCTGAAGGGGTTAAGTTGGATCGTGACCCCAGTTGATGGGGGTGTAGCGATTGCTATTGAAATTCAGAGTGGGGCAGTTGTAGTAGGACCATTCGCGGTTGAGGAGGACCAGCTGACTCAGACGATAGGTCGCGTGATTGCGCATACCTCTGGATCTAGCAGCCAGGTTCATTAGTGCTTACGGTATCGTCGAAGAGTGTAAACAAAAGGTCTGAAAATACGGTTTCTTGCACAATCAAGCAGTGATTGTTACACCTTTAAACCCTGTTCAGCCAAAGTCAAAACGAAGCTGTGTCGTCAATTTTTGTCAGCGAGATGCCTGACCGAGATGTTTGGCTCAAGCTATAATCTCATCTCCTAATTAACCATGATCGTTAAGCGTCGCTATCTCGTGGCTGGCCTGGTGCAAGGTGTCGGCTTTCGGTTTTTTGTTGAGGACGTCGGCCGTCGAGAAGGAATAGCAGGCTTCGTCCAGAATCTAGATGATGGACGGGTTGAAGCGGTTGTGGAGGGAGAGGTCGAGTCGGTCGACCGATTGGAACGGGCGTTACAGTTGGGTCCTCCGCTCGCCCGCGTTGATGTAGTCGAAAGTGAAATACTACTGCCGACGGGCCGAGTCGTCGGTTTTGAGGTCCGCCAATAGCGGCACAGGAGTCAAGAGAGACAATGGAAGCGCTGAAACAGCTGATTCGACACGTGCCAGATTTTCCGAAGCCTGGGATTCTCTTCTACGATATTACGACGCTTCTTCGAGATGGAGAAGGGTTCCAACTGGCGGTCAGCTCTCTTGTTGATGCGAACAAGCATCACACAGTAGATGTCGTAGTCGGAATCGAGAGCCGCGGGTTTATCTTCGGTGCAGCGGTGGCCGATCGGCTTAAAGTAGGGTTCATCCCGGTCCGGAAATCAGGCAAGCTCCCGGCTGAAACCGTGCGGGCGACCTACGACCTCGAATATGGATCCGACGCTTTGGAGATTCATTACGGAGCGGTCGAGAAAGGCCAGCGGGTGCTCATTGTGGATGATCTTCTGGCCACAGGCGGCACAGCTAGTGCGACCATTGAATTGATCTCAACAGCTGGGGGCACTGTGTCTGGTCTTGCGTTTCTGATCGAGCTTGAAGAACTAAATGGACGTGAGCGTCTCGGGGAATTCCCAATATTTTCAGCGCTGAAATACTAGAGTGATGTGTCCAGACTAGTCACGTGCCCCTCCTATTACTAGCCCTTGTCGTCGCTGTTGTTGGATCGCTGGTAGTGGTCGAGATCCGACGGTCCCGTAAAGAGCAACTGCTTGTCGGTCTGTTGGGAATATTCGGTGCAGCGCTCGCGCGTGGGCGCGAACACCCTCGAGAACTCGTCGGGTTGATGGACGTTGCCATCGCCACGCGGAAGCTATTTCCTAAAGAATATCAGGAGCTGGATAGGATGTCTGGTTTCAGTTTTCCATTCCAGCCAGATTTAGTGGAAGCCGCTCATGCGCGATGGACAGCGGAGTGGCTCGCCTGGGAACGGCAGCACGATCTTGTCTACAAGCGTAAAGCTGGTGAAATAGAAGCCGAACTCGATCATTGCGACGGAGAGACTGCGGCACTTGCACGCATGCGTCTTGCTACGATTGAACAGGAGAAGCTGCAGCTGTATCAGCAGCGGTATGAGGAGTACGTACAAGTGGGAAAGGTGTTAGGGGCGCTCTCCGGAGAGTAAAGGATTCTTCTAACGAAGTGATGGCTGATCCTTTTGACACCATTGGTTCTGTTCAGACGTCACACCGCTGCTGTCTCTAGAGGCCAAAAGCATCAACCAAGTATTCCAGTAACGGTAACGAAATGTCTGTACTGGAAGCAGAGTCAATAGTAATAGTGGCTAAGCAATAGCTACTGGCAAGGGAAGGTGTCTTTAAATGCATGGAAAACTAGAGTGTCCCCGCGGTGATCAAGGTCTTTCCGGTGTTGCATGAGGTATAGGACGACTGCACGAGTGAGGTCATTGTGTACAACTGGGCTTGGCATTCTTCTCCAACGATTGGGAGGACAATACTCAGAGGAGGCGGCCCCTCTTTCATGAATTGCGATCAAGAAACCAACACAGGACCCAGCCTGGTACGTTTGGTAAGCGGTAACGGGACTACCCGTAATTCGCCGCATCTGCTGAGTGCACGCAGCGAGTAGGTCGTGTCCAGTGAAATATGGTGATGACGAGGTTGGCTCTTGTCCTCCAATACTCGTCGTTCCTGTTATGGTAAATAGCAATACGAGAAGCTGAGGTGTGCGTGTCATAGTGTTCCCCTATCGAGTCAGTATAGAACCAAGAGACATCTTTCCCACTAAACGAGCAGTAGGAGCAAGTTCTATGATGCGTGTCGCCACGATTACCGCTATGTGCCTGCTGTTATCGACGTTAACAGCGGCAGCTATGCGGGAATCTCGCTTGGTCCCAGCATTGCCAGTCGACGTGTCCCAATCAGCTCCAGCAGCCAACGTCAACGACAGTATTGCCGTCACCGGCTTTACCAACATTACCGGACTTACGGAGGACAACTGGATCGGCACGGGCATTGCCGAAACGTTGCGGGCTGCCTTCGAAGGTGTGGGATTCTCGGTGGTCGGGCCACAGGTGGTATCACGCATTCTGGAGAGGCGTGGCGGTGGTCAAGACTCGAGCGCTGACGGAGGCGCCATGGATGCGGGCCGTCTCCTCGGCACACGGTGGGTTATCAGTGGAGGATACCAGCGGCTGGGCAACCGCATGCGAATTACCGCACGCGTGATGGAAGTGGTCACTGCGACGGTTGTGCAGACCGCGATCGTCGACGGCAACGTTTCAGAGCTCTTTACGCTGCAGGATCAGCTTGCGGCTGAACTACGACATGGGCTGCTGGGCGGAGATGCGGTAGGCGTGACGGTAGCACCAACCAGCAGCGAGCCGGTGAGTACGGTTGTTGAGCCTCCGCCCCCTACAGACGTCAATGTATCTGCGGCGTCAAATGGTCGTGCACCCGCGGCTCAGGCCCTTCCCTTCATCGACGGTCCACCGGCGCCGGTGCCGCCCGAGATCATAACGCGTGATGCGCTAGGACGGGCGACCGTCCGAGCTGTCCGGTTGACCGGAGCGTGGCAGTTGGATGGCGTATTGGATGAGGCGATCTATACAGAGATACCGCCGCTCACCGGCTTCGTCCAACAAACACCCAATGAGGGCGAGCCCGCGACCGAACGGACCGAGGCATGGGTCTTCTATGACGATCAGCACATGTACGTGTCGGCGCGCTTATGGGATTCGGCGCCAGAGTCGCAGTGGGTCACCAACACGATGCAGCGTGATTCCAGCCAGCTGGTAGCCAATGACACGTTCACACTGGTCTTCGATACCTTCTACGACCGCCGTAACGGTGTCGGTTTCATGGTGAACCCCATTGGCGGCTTCTTCGACTATGAGCTCTCTGACGAATCGAAAGGAAATCCTGACTGGAATCCGATCTGGGATGTTAAGACCGGTCGCTTTGACGGGGGCTGGACTACCGAATTTCAGATTCCGTTTAAGTCCATCCGTTTCAAGTCAGGCACGGAGCAGATCTGGGGGCTGCAGCTTGGGCGAGTTATTCAATATAAGAATGAGTTGGCCTATCTGACGCCGATCCCTATTTCCGCTGGACGAGGTGAGTTCCGTCTATCGGCGGCCGCAACCCTGACGGGCGTCCAGGTGCCAGAGGGTAACCGGACCTTCGAAATCAAGCCTTATGCGATCGGGTCGCTCGCCACCGATGTCAACGCCGTACCGCTCGTATCGAACCAGCCAGACGGAGCCATCGGTGTCGACGTTAAATACGGTATAACGCCGAACCTGACAGCTGACTTCACCTACAACACTGATTTCGCACAGGTCGAAGTCGACGAGCAGCAAGTGAACCTCACGCGGTTTAGCCTGTTCTTTCGCGAGAAGCGTGACTTCTTTCTCGAGAGACAGGGAATTTTTGAGTTTGGTGGTGGGGTTCGGGTTGTCCGTGGTCCAGGCGGTGGAGGCAGTGGTCGGAACCCCGGCGCTGGGTACAGGGGATCTGGCGACGTGCCGACGATATTTTTCAGCCGGCGGATCGGTTTAAGTGGCGGCCGAACCGTGCCGATTCTTGGCGGTGGTCGGCTTACCGGCAAAGTAGGCGAGTTCAGTATTGGCGCTGTGAACGTTCAGACGGGCGATGAACCAACCGTAGGTGCACTATCGACCAATTTCACAGCCCTGCGAGTAAAACGTGACATCTTACGCCGCAGTAGCATCGGTGTGATCGCAACCGGTCGGTCAGTGTCCACGGTCGGCGAGGGCTCGAACGAAGCATACGGTGTCGACGCAGTTTTTTCGTTCTACGACAATGTGAACTTCAACGGTTACTATGCCCGAACGCAAACACCCGAGCTGGAAGGTGACGACGTCAGCTACCAGGGGGCGTTCAGCTACAACGGTGACCGGTATGGTTTCAAACTCGACCACCTGCTTGTCGGCGACAACTTTAATCCAGAGGTTGGATTTCTACGGCGTGACGACTTTAGGCGCACTTTCGCGTCGGCGCGGGTCAGCCCGCGACCCGCATCGATTCGCGCGGTGCGACAGTTTACGTTGGAAGCTAGTCTCGACTACATCGAGAACGGTGCGGGCCAGGTCGAGACACGGCTTGCACAAGTTCGTTTCAATATGGAACTTGAAAACAGCGACCAGATTAATTTCGACGCGCAGGCGAACTATGAACTGTTGGCACGGCCATTTGACATTGCCTCAAATGTCACGATTCCAGTCGGCGGCTACGATTTCAGAGACTTCTTTCTGTCATATGCCATGGGACCGCAGCATCGACTGTCAGGTAACTTCTCCATCCAACGCGGGGAGTTCTTCGGTGGCAACATGACGGTCATGAGGTTTAGCCGAGGACGGCTTAAAGTTACGTCCAAATTGTCAATCGAACCCAGCATCTCGATTAACCAGGTCGATCTTCCGGAAGGCGCCTTCACTGCGAAACTGATCTCGAGCCGGATCACCTACACCCTCACGCCACGGTCCTTCGTCGGCGGGTTACTGCAGTACAACTCCAGCAGAGATGCACTTAGCGTCAATCTTCGTCTTCGGTGGGAGTATCAGCCGGGAAGTGAGTTCTTTGTCGTCTACAACGACCAGCGAGACACCACACTAGGCCTACGCCGTTTTCCTCTCCTTGAAAACCGTGCCTTTGTTGTAAAGTTTACGAAGCTCTTCCGCTTCTGATGCGGGTCGATTCTAAGCCGCGCTGTATCCACCGGCCTTCTTCCCTTGCAAGATCCACAGGAAGCTCGTGATCGGCCTCGATCTTATTTCTAACAAGTAGTGGCTGACTAAGCACTGAGCCAGTTACCGTCTCAATTTAACAATGCGTTAGGAGAAGTCCATGCGGGTGTTCCTTTCGGAGCAAGTGTGGGGCCAATGTTATAGTTACGCGTTAAAATGAAGATGGTTCAAAGGCGACGTTTCGCCAGGTTCTGGGTGATACTGGAGATCTCCTGTTGAAGCAGAGACACAAGATTGGGTCAGAATCGAAGCAGGGAGCGATGGCGCAGCCGCCGGTTGCACATCTCAGAGATGCGAGGCCCTCCAGAGCACTTGTTCTACCGTTCACGTTTACACTGCTCCTCATCGCATTCGGTTGGCTACCTTCTGCGCGAGAAAATTCGACCTTACTGTGGTCTTTTTGGGGTGCCAGCGCCGGGTTGCTCGTGTGGAACGCCACGTTGCTCGCCACGGCCCTGCGTCGTGGGCGAACCTTTACGCTAGAAGTAGTCCTTCGTAAGCAACATTATATGCAGGCGTGTGCGCAGATGGCTGTGTACATGTACTGGGGCTGGCACTGGAGTGAGGTGTACGATTCGGCGGCTCTCATCGTGTCGCAGTTGGTCTTCGCTTACGCGTTTGACGCGCTGCTCACGTGGTCCAGACGTAACACCTACACGTTTGGTTTTGGTCCATTTCCAATCATCTTTGCGATCAATCTTTTCCTGTGGTTTAAGGCAGACTGGTTCTACCTCCAGTTCCTGATGGTTGCGGTCGGCTTCGCGGCTAAGGAGCTGCTCCGGTGGAACAAGGAGGGACGACAAACGCACATCTTCAACCCGTCATCGTTCCCGCTGGGTCTGTTTTCGATGATCTTGATTCTAACCGGAACAACGCATCTCACGTGGGGGGTGGAAATTGCGACTACACTTCTCAATCCACCGCATATTTACCTCCTGATCTTTCTCGTCGCCCTGCCGGCCCAGTTTTTATTCGGCGTCACAACAATGACACTATCGGCGGTCGTAACGACATATGCAGTTGGTTTGTTGCTTTTCGCCGTTGGTGTACCAGAATCGCTCATTCTGATCGAATCGGGTATTCCGATCGCAGTTTTCATCGGCATGCATATGCTGTTCAATGATCCTTCCACATCACCACGTACTGAGTTGGGACGTCTCATTTTCGGAATGCTCTACGGATTAAGTGCCGTGGTGCTTTTCGCGCTGCTCGGTCTTGCCGACGCGCCGACCTTTTATGACAAGTTGCTGGCGGTACCAATCTTAAATTTAATGATTCAGGTCATTGACCGAGTAGCACGCTCGAACGCATTCAAGTCGTTCGATCCAACAGCGTTCGGCAAAAGTCTGACGCCGCGACGTCGCAACCTTGCCTACATGTCTGTGTGGGCCACCATCTTCGTGGTTATTCAGTTTCTTACAGGCACACAAGTAGCTCTGCTGCGTGCCGATACGCTGCTGTCTCAAGGCCAGATCGATCAAGCAATTGCACACTATCAAGAGCTAGTACGAAACAAACCCGATAACGTTGGGGGTCACCACAACCTCGGGGGGGCGCTGATCCAGGCAGGTCGACCCCAAGATGCACTGGCCCCATTGCGACGTGCGCTAGAGCTACAGCCTGATAATTCAGAGGTGCACAACAACCTCGGAGTAGCGTTGATCCAGACGGGCCAGCCCCAAGACGCGTTACCCCCATTGCGACGCGCGCTAGAGCTGCAGCCTGACAATCCCGATGCGCAGAATAATCTTGGGTGGGCCCTAATCCAGACGGGCCAGCCCCAAGACGCGTTACCCCCATTGCGACGCGCGCTAGAGCTGCAGCTTGACAATCCAGACGCGCACAACAATTTTGGAGTAGCCCTAATCCAGACGGGCCGGCCTCAAGATGCGTTACCCCCATTGCGACGCGCGCTAGAGCTGCAGCCTGACAATCCAGACGTGCACCACAACTTGGGGTTGGCACTGATCCAGGCCGGCCGGCCTCAAGATGCGTTGGCGCCACTAGGACACGCGCTAGAGCTTCAGCCTGATTATCCTGACGCGCTCAATAATCTTGGAGTAGCCCTAATCCAGACGGGCCGGCCTCAAGACGCGTTGGCGCCACTAGGACGCGCGCTAGAGCTACAGCCTGACAATCCTGAGGCGCACAACAATCTTGGGTGGGCACTGATCCAGGCCGGCCGGCCTCAAGACGCGTTGGCGCCACTAGGACGCGCGCTAGAGCTGCAGTCTGATTATCCTGACGCGCTCAATAATCTCGGAGTGGCGCTAATCGAGGCAGGCCGACCTCAAGATGCGATATCACCGTTGCGACGTGCGCTGGAACTACAGCCTGAGAATCCAGACGCGCACTACAACCTTGGAGTGATGTACCAGAATGGCTTGGGCACCCAGCCTGATGCTGTGGAGGCCGCGCAGTGGTACCGCCAGGCAGCGGATCAAGGGCTCGCTGACGCACAGTTCAATCTAGGGGAGATGTACGCTAGCGGTGAGGGTGTCCAGAGGGACTATACAGTGGCTCACATGTGGGTGGCTCTAGCCGTAGCACAGGCTTCTGGTGAAGTTGCTGTGACGTACAGGAGAGCATTGTCTGGGATCGAGGCGCGAATGACCTCTGAGCAGATCGCGGAAGCACAACGCCTGGCACGCGAGTGGAAGCCACAGACGAAACCATAAGAGGAAGACACTCTCTCCTAACCTGGACAAAGTTTTCGATCCAGACCTAGTAAATCAGGATTGCACTAGCGGTCGAGCCGAAGAACTCTGGCGTGGAAGCTCGGTGAGCTGTTTTTTGCAATCCAGTTATAGGGCTTCTGTTATTGACAGTCGATGTTGTTGAAAGGAACTTCCAGCACTCCAGGGTTCCACGCCAGAGTTCTTTGGCTCGACTTGTGGAGATTAGCAGTGTGCCTGCAGGGTAACTGAATCTGTTTGGTAAGGCTGTGGGTTGGCGGACACCAAGCCTAACGCTCTGTTACACTGAAGCTTCAAGTAAGACGCGCGTGTAGCTCAGCTGGATAGAGCGACGGCCTCCTAAGCCGTAGGCCCCCGGTTCGAATCCGGGCACGCGCACCAGATCGAAATGACGATGAGACATGAAAAGAGCTGAGCGACACCACCTCAAAGAAAACCCTGTCGCGCTGGTTATGGCCAGGGTGCAAGAGATATTTCGGGAACACGGCTCGGCAGTCGTCATTGGAGTCGTTGCCATCTTCACCGTCATGCTAGGGGTTGGCGGGTACATCTGGTGGCAGCAATGGCAGAGTGGTCGCGCCAGTGAATTACTGGCTGAGGCTATGGCCATCGCAACGGCGCCAATCGTTGTACCAACAGCCCTCACCACTGAGGAGGTCGATGGTGATTCCTCAGCATCATTTTCAGCTAAGCCAGCGCCTTTCGTGCAGCCGCCAGGGAGCTATCCATCTGAAATTGCCAGGTTTGAGGCTGCAGTCCCAATGTTGCTGTTGGCAGCTGATGCGTATCCGTCATCTCTGTCTGGTATCACAGCTCGCTATCAGGCAGCGGCCGGATTAGTTTCGCTTGGTCGAACGGAAGAGGCTGTGTATCACTACAAAGAGATTATTTCGGTGGCTGGTGATTGGATTTACGGGCGCATGGCAACCCTTGGGCTCGCCGACACCAGACTGCTCACGGGAAATTATCAGGCTGCGATCACTCTACTCGAAGGAGAAACGGCTGTCGTCGGTTCAAACTTGCCGATTGACGCAGTCTTGATGCGCTTGGGCCGTGCGTATCGGCTGGCTGGTCGGAATGGAGATGCCTTGGCAGCCTTCACACGTGTAGTCGAAGAGTTCTCTGACTCACTGTACTTCGTTGATGCTCAGCGTGAAGCGGAGGCGCTGCGAAGAGAGGCTATGGTGTCTGGCGCGTGATTACGGAACAAGCGTCACCGGGTTGCCTGGAGTCAGTTTCCAAGGAGTTCGTCGTCGGACTGGTGCAGATGGCCTGCACGGCAGAGGCTGGGCGTAATCAGCGCGTCGCGTTCGATCGAGTTCGAATGGCGGCTGGATTGGGCGCTCAGGTAATCTGTCTCCAGGAGCTTTTCGCCTCTGAGTATTTTTGTCAGACGGAAGATGCTGGCTTGTTCGATTTTGCTGAGGAAATTCCTGGGCCTTTAACAGACGCATGCGGAGAGCTAGCTCGTGAGCTTAGCGTTGCGTTAATTGCGCCGGTATTCGAGCGTCGCACCGCTGGTCTCTACCATAATGCGGCCGCCGTACTCGATGCTACCGGAGAACTGCTGGGTGTCTATCGAAAAAATCATATTCCTGATGACCCCCAGTATTACGAGAAGTTCTATTTCGCACCTGGCGATCTCGGCTATCAGGTCTTTGATACTTGCTGGGCTCGGGTAGGTGTGTTGATCTGTTGGGATCAATGGTATCCGGAAGCAGCGCGGTTGACCGCGCTCCAGGGAGCGGAGGTGCTCTTTTATCCGAGTGCCATCGGCTATCTGCCTGCGGAACGGGGGACAGAAGGTCCGGCCCAGCACGATGCCTGGGAGACCGTGCAACGAGGCCATGCGATTGCGAATGGCGTCTACGTGGCTACCGTGAATCGGGTTGGTCATGAGGGATGCACGGATGGTGGATTGGACTTCTGGGGACGCTCATTTGTTTGTGATCCTTTTGGACGCGTACTGGCCGTTGCGTCCGATCGTGATGACGAGGTTCTCATAGCCAGGTGCAGTCGTTCCGTATTAGAAGAACAGCGACGCGGTTGGCCGTTTTTACGAGATCGTCGAATTGACACGTACGGTTCGATCACCAGCAGGTTTCTAGATTCATCGCCGTCTTCTCAGCGCTCCCCATGAATTTGCAACCGTCGGTTCCCTCTGCGTTGGGGTTCCGTATGCCTGCCGAATGGGAGCCCCATAGAGCTACTTGGCTCGTCTGGCCACATAACCGCGCTGATTGGGAAGTCAAGACGGCAGCGATAGATTGGTGTTATGTAGAGATCGTTCGTCATCTGATCGATGGCGAGCGGGTGGCGATTCTATTCAAGGATGCCGAGACTGAGCGTCGTGGATGCGCGCGGCTTCTCAAGAGCGGTGTCGATCCGACCCACCTGGAACGGTATCGACTTCCTACCAACCGATCGTGGATCAGAGATTACGGACCGTTATTCGTAGTTCAATCGGGTGGTCTCCATCCTAGTGGAGAGGTGGCGGTAACGGACTGGGCCTTCAACGGGTGGGGACGTTACCGTGCGTGGCAGCTTGACAACATGGTGCCACGTCTGATGGCGCGACGTTTGGGTTTACAACGGTTCGAGGTGACGGTGTCCGATGGCCGTCGGCGTCGAGCGGTTATACTCGAGGGCGGGAGTATCGACGTCAACGGACGCGGTCTGTTGCTTGCGACTGAGGAATGTTTACTCGGGTCGATCCAGGCGCGTAATCCTGGGCTGAGCCGAGCCACGATAGAGCAGGTCTTGGCTGATTTTTTAGGCGCTCGACAGGTTCTCTGGTTGGCTACAGGTATTGCTGGAGACGATACGCATGGGCACGTAGACGACGTGGCTCGGTTCGTGGCGTCAGACACAGTTGTGGCTGCTACGGAAACCGACAAAACAGATATCAACTATGCACCGTTACGGGAAAACCTTGCACGTCTCGCGACAATGACAGACGTTCGAGGCAAACCTCTGAAGATTGTTGAAATTCCAATGCCTCACCCATTGTATTTCGACTGTGACCGGTTGCCGGCGAGCTATTTGAATTTTTACATTGGAAACCGTCGTGTGTTGGTGCCGACATTCAACGATCCCTTGGACGGTGTCGCGATCCAACGTTTAGCGACGCTTTTTCCAGACAGGGAAGTCGTGGGGATTCACGCAGTCGATCTTCTGCTTGGATTTGGCACCATTCACTGCTTGACGCAGCACGAACCGGCCCGTAGTTAGTCGTTAATCTATCGATTATATCTGGACTCTAACTCCAGGATTGCAATGTTAGACATCTTTCAAATCTAGGCGAGGGCCGTTTTCTTTCCAACGGAAGGTTTAATTGAGAGTCGTTAAGACTACTATGCTAGTTGACAATCAAAAATGCCTGAGGTGTGAATATCTGATGCGGATTGAAGCTTGCTAGTTTATACCGATTGATTCTCTTCCCGGACGAAGTGTGACGCTGGGATGCTCGTTCCGTCAATGGTAATCAAGGGTCCCTCAAACTCGAAACGCGGCGGCCGACGAGTATCGAGTCGTTCACGGGCGCTGCTGGCGAGAGCACTAGCGAGCAGTGGTAATACAAGGGTAGCATCGGCGGTGACGGTGACGCGATCAGCGGCGTTCTGGAGTTTGCCCCAACTTTTGGCTTCGTCCAGGGTTGAACCTGAGGCGCCACCGAAATGTGGAACGTCGGTCACGATCTGAAGTGCATAAAGGTGCCCACCGACACCAGGTTTGAAGAAATCAGCCTGGACGCTGGCTTGGTTGATGAAATTCTTTGGTGTTCCACCCCCAAGAACTACAGAGGCAGTGCGTCCGATCCTGATGACAAGATTTGACGACTCAATAATGTCCGCAATGACGTCGACGTGACCAGCCTTTGGATTGTCTTGCCTGGCCTGTGATAAACCCATTCCGATCGACGAATCTGCAATGGCCGGGCAGAAGATCGGAACCCGTGCCCGAAATGCAGCCGTGAGGATCCCATCACGGCCAGTTTCTTTCCATAAGTGACCGCCCAAGCGATAGAGAAACTCCCGTGTCGTGTAGGCTCGTGGTTCGATTTCGGTGGCGAACTTAGCGACGTAGTTGTCATTGTCGATGAACTCGTCTTCGTCGACAAATGTGTCATAGACGCGATTGATGTGTTTAGCCTGGAGCGCCTGATCATCGGCACTTGGTGTGCCAATGAAGTGTCGCCTCCCAAGAGTTTCATGTAGATCGTGGTACAGATTTGCACCAGTTGAAACAACGCAGTCCACGTATCGGTTCGTAATCAGATGCGCGAGAATCAATCTAAGTCCAGCGGCACTCAAGGCGCCAGCTATTCCGAGAAAAATCAACACGTCGTCTGACAGCATGTTCTGCCACACGCGGTGAGCGGTCGCGACATTCCTACCTTGAAAGGAGATTAGTTCCATGCGGCGAAGAATCTCTTCGGCAGTCAGATCGGGTTCGACGGCAAAAGGTTCGATCGGGCGCACGAGAAACTTTGATTTATTTGACTTAGCCATCAATCTGGAGGCTCCAGTTCCCCTTTTAGTCGTTCGAGTAGTGTGAGAGCATCGACAGGAGTCAAGCGATCGATGTTTGTTTCGCGTAGTTGTTCTGCTATTCGACTATAACTAGAGGGTGGGCTCTGGAAGAGCCCCAGTTGGTTGTTGGAACTGGTGGTGTCGCCGGAAAAGGATGGGCGACCACCACGGGAGAGCTCGTCTCGCTCTAATCCTTGAAGAATTTCTTTGGCGCGGTGGACGGTCTCTGTGGGTAATCCAGCCAGACGGGCGACTTGGATTCCGTAGCTTCGGTCCGATCGTCCTGATTCTACTCTTCGTAAGAAGACGATCTCGTCCTTCCATTCTTTTGCAGCTAGATGGTAGTTCGCTACCACGAGTATTCCATCCGCAAGGTCGGTTAGCTCATGGTAGTGGGTCGCGAAAAGCGTCTTAGGCTGGGCCCTCGGGTTGGTGGCAAGGTGTTCAGCGACCGCCCAAGCGAGGCTAAGTCCGTCAAACGTTGCAGTGCCGCGCCCGATTTCGTCGAGTAGGACCAGACTGCGGGAGGTTGCCGTGTGAAGTATTTTCGCGGTTTCTTGCATCTCGAGCATAAAGGTCGATTGTCCACGAGCTATGTTGTCAGATGCGCCAACACGGGCGAAGACTCGATCAATAATCGGAATCTTCGCTCGTGTAGCAGGCACGAATGATCCGGCGTGAGCAAGAAGCACGATCAGCGCGGTTTGTCGAAGATAGGTTGACTTGCCACCCATATTAGGGCCAGTCAGGATCACAAGCTGCTGGGTTGTGCCATTTAGTTCGACGTCATTCGGTACGAACTGGTCCTGGCACGTACGCTCGACGACAGGATGACGGCCCTCAACGATCATCAACTCGTCCCCGTCGTGTATTTGAGGTTTGATGTAGTTCGAGAGACCTGCCGTTTCAGCAAGTCCAGCCAGGACGTCGAGGGATGCGAGCGAGCCTGCTGAGGCCTGCATGCGTGTTGCTTCCGTTGACACCTGCTGTCGTAATTGGTCGAAGAGTAATTGCTCGCGCTCAAGGAGTCGCTCATCGGCGCCCAAAGCCTTTTGCTCGTGTTCCTTTAGAGCTTCGGTAATGAAGCGCTCTCCGCTGGAGATTGTTTGCTTGCGGTGGTAGTCGTCAGGGACGGCGTGAAGGTTCGATTTCGACACCTCAATGTAGTAACCGAACACCCGGTTGTAACGGACCTTGAGTGACGCTATTCCAGTTCTCCTTCGTTCGGCCGACTCCATTGCAGCGATCCGGTGCTTGGCGTTCTGGCTGATCGAACGAAGCTCGTCGATTTCGGCATCGACGCCATTTCTGATACAACCGCCATCACGCACTAGTACTGGTGGGTCGTCGACAAGGGTTTCCGCTATGGCATCACGTACGTCCTCGACATCGTCAAGTTTACCTAGGAGGCTACTGATAAGTGGCGCTTGGAACTCTTTGAGTAGCTCACGAACTAGAGGGATTGTTGCGATTGATTGCTTGAGCGACACGAGATCGCGTGGGCCAGCTGTGCGAAGGGCTATCCGTGCGACTAGTCGCTCGAGATCGTGAACAGATTGCAATTTCTCTTGGAGCTTCGTGCGCTCGATCGTGCGAAAGGCAAACTCCTCGACGGCGTCAAGACGATTGTGAATAGGTTCGGTCGTGTGGAGAGGGCGTTGTAGCCAGGCCCGCAACAGCCGGCCTCCCATAGCGGTTACGGTATGGTCAATCTCATCGAGCAATGAGCCTTGCCGATCGCCATCATTCCCAACGATAATCTCGAGGTGCTTAAACGTTACTGGATCGATTAGAACGTGATCTGCGCGCGCGCGAAAGGCAATACGCCGGATATGCGTGAGGTCAGCTTTTTGGGTGTCTTGCAGGTATTGCACAAGTGCCCCGGCAGCCATTGTTGCAGCTGGGTGTTGGGTGAGACCAAACCCCTCAAGTGAAATAGTCTGTAGTTGATCGGCTAGGGCCTTTCGCGCGCGGTCGTGTCCAAACACCCACGGGTCGAGGACAGTAGTAGGAATATTAGCGATGGCAACACCAGGTAAGGATTCGCTAAGAGTCAGATCGGCCGAGAGAACCAACTCTCTTGGGCGTAGCAGTTCGATCTCATCAGCGATCGCCTCTTTGCTGCCATCGCCAGTGTACTCAGCGGTACTAAATTCACCGGTTGAGACGTCGATCAGTGCTATACCGAAGACTGTTTGGAGCTGCAAATCTGGCGACCCACGTTTGGCTCTCTGCCCAGATGGTTGATGTTTCACAATGGCGATCAAGTAAGCGGGTTCACGGGACTCTAGATATCCAGCGTCAGTCAAAGTTCCAGGCGAGATCACACGGACGACTTCTCGCCGTACCAATTTCTTTGTCTTGTTAGGGGCTTCAACTTGCTCGCAGAGGGCCACTCGAAAGCCACGTTTCACGAGCCTGGTGACATACGTGTCAACGGCGTGGTGCGGAACGCCACACATTGGAATGGGACTACCGCTAGTGTCTCTAGAGCGTGAGGTTAGTGAAAGTTCTAGTACTTTCGAAGCAGTGAGAGCGTCTTCGAAAAACATCTCGTAAAAGTCACCCATGCGAAAGAACAGGATGGCATCAGGATGTTCTCGTTTGTTCTCGAGATATTGGCGCATCACCGGTGTCGTGGCGATGTGTGTAGGTGGTGTCGCGTCTGAGGACGACGGCATGTTGGTTTCGACCAGGGTCAATGACAATTGTCTGGCGCCAGACACCCGGCTGACAAGATGTGCAATGATACGCTGACCTAGAAGATTAAGGAGGGATCTGAGCGGGGGATGGTAGTTCTGGCTCTTGACACGACGACTAAGGTCGGCAGCGTAGCAGTAATGAAGGACGGAACGTTGTTGGCGAATCACCGAGGAAATGCCACCACAACGCACGGCGAGCGTCTTCCAGGAGAGGTCATGGATGTCATGGCGGCCTGCAGATTATCCCTCGCAGACGTTGACGTTTATACCGTATGTTCGGGACCAGGCTCGTTTACTGGCCTGAGGGTTGGGTTAGCAACGATCCAAGCGTTTGCATTGGCACATGGGCGACCGGTCGTAGCCGTCCCCGCGCTTGAGGCTCTTGGCTACGCAGCGCTAGCCGCGAGCGGGAAATTGACCCGCAAGCCAGATCTCGTTGGAGCATTGATGGATGCCCATCGGGGGGAGGCATTTGGTGCGCTCTACGAGTTACCAGATATTGAACCACCTAAGGGCGATACCAGTCACAGTTGTGTGTACCCGGAATTGGTTACGTGCGTGTCGCCGGTCGTTGGTGTGCCAGAAACCATAATTAAGAATTGGTATGCGGATGCTGCGGGGCGCAGACTTGAGGTCATTGGGGACGCGGTGGCTAGGGTTCGGCCGGACTTCGAAGCACTATTTGGTGATTCTGCACATTTGACACAGGAGATGCCGGACTTGGCTCCTTTACTGGCGCAGATTGGTTCCGCTCGGGTTGGACTAGGGGGAGTACAGCCTCATGCACTGCGACCGGTGTACATTCGCCGTCCAGATGTTGAGTTGGTACGCGAACGGCGGTCTCGGCGAACGGAGAAACACGCGGCAGAATGACTGATTCTAAGAGGAAAAAGAGCGCACTATAGAGGAGTTGAATGCCTGGGCATTTGTGTGCGACCGTTGCACCAAACGATTAAGCGATAGCATTTATTGATTCTACGGTGGCTACTCGAAGCATCTTGAAAATCTGGGTAACCCTGTGATACGGTGCGTTCGGACGGCTCCTAAGCAGCGCATAAATCTGCTTATTGCGTGTAGTCTCTAGAATTCAGATGCAGGGAAAGGGCACAGTGGGCTCACAGCAGTCGTTGGAGAATACCCTACAGATTGATAGAGAGTTCCATCAACTTGGTGAACAACATCGCCAATTGGATGCCCGCCTTACCGCGCTTTCATCCCAACGTTATCCATCTGGCGATGAACAGCTAGAGGAAGCCATCCTCAAAAAACGGAAATTGCAGCTCAAGGACCGAATGGAGCACATTCTCCGTCGGCATCGCTCGGTGTCAGGCGGCTCCACGCTGCCAACCTTGCAGCAGGATTAGTAACCGCTTTGGCCACGTTGTTCGGTAGCTTTCCCATTTCTAAACTTCATGCGCATTGATCGATCAGGCATACCTTTCATCGTAGGGTCGTTAGTGCCTGGAGTGGTCTTGGTCGCGCTACAGCAGCTCAGCTGGGCATTACCGTTGGCAATGCTCTCGGGGTTCTTTTGTTATTTTTTCCGTGACCCGGAGCGTCATCCTCCAAGCGATCCGAGCGTAGTCGTGGCGCCAGCCGACGGACGGATCGTCTACGTCGGTGAAGCTGAACCTGCTGCGGCACCAAAAGGAGAATGGTGGCAGGTCAGCATTTTTCTATCGCCGCTTGACGTTCACGTTAATCGCACGCCGGTGGCTGGCCGAATAACTAATATAAACTTTAAACCTGGGCGGTTCCTGCCAGCCTATCGTGACGAAGCTTCCATCGAGAATGAACAGTGTGAAATTTGGATCGAACATAACGGTGAAACGATAGTATGTAGACAGGTTGTTGGTATTTTGGCGCGCCGGATAGTTTGTCGACTGACTCCTGGAATGAAGGTCGTTCAGGGACAGCGATTCGGTATTATGAAGTTCGGTTCAAGAATGGATGTATACATTCCACGGTCGGCTAAGATCCGCACCGTTAGTGGGGATATTGTTTGCGGTGGCGAAACGATTCTGGCGACCCTGGTATCATCAGGGTCAAAATACTGAATGAAAGTTGAACGCGTGACAAAGGTGTTTTCGGTCTTTCGGCAACCTATTCGTAAGAAACCAGCACGCCGATTCCAACGCGGCGTGTATCTTCTTCCGAGCATGTGCACGGTGGGAAACTTGTTCTGCGGGTGGGCCTGCGTGGTCTACACGATGCTAGGAGACTATGTAACCGCGGCACCTTTCATTGCCTTCGCGATAGTTCTCGATACTCTTGATGGCCGTATTGCGCGATATGCTGGTGTAACGAGTGACTTCGGGAAAGAATTTGATTCCTTGGCCGATGTTATTTCGTTCGGAATAGCCCCGGCCATTCTCGTGTGTACCTGGGGTCTTGAGTCAGTTGGTCGATTAGGCTGGGCGGTTGGGTTTCTCTATGTAACTGCAACCGCCATGCGTCTTGCACGGTTCAATATCAGACCTAAGGAGGGAGATGCGCGGTATTTCGTCGGGCTACCGAGTCCGGCCGCCGCCGGGGTGCTTGCGGCCACCGTTTTTGCGTATCCGGTAGCTCTCCAAGGGGTACGAGAGGCGATTTTTGCTTTGGCCGTTATGGTTGTGCCAGCTGGATTGATGGTTAGTCGTGTTCGGTTCCGTAATTTCAGCGCTCTCGCACCGAAGCGTCGTCATTCGTATCTAACGCTGCTTCTCGTCGCTACCGGTATGGCAGCCATTGCGATCCATCCACAGTGGATCCTGATTGTGATGGCTTACACTTACTTACTGTCTGGTCTTGTCGGTCTTGTAGTGGCACGCGCGAGGAGGCGACCTTCATCGAAGGCTACGTCCGAACCATTGTCAGATATCGATCGCCAGACTAGGTTGAGAGTTCGTTTCGAAGAATAGTGCAACCCAAGATTAAGCGAGATCGATTCTGGCAGTAGTGATTCCTGGCAGGTTGATGCTGTGGCACGAAGAGGCCTTTTATGGAATGTGCACAATTGCGGTGTCCAGAGCTTCCTCGCGTGCTATGCGTTCGGCCAACTTCTCAGCTTCAAGACTTGTGGAGAGGCGGCCGACCAGCACTTGATGGATTTGATGAGCGGAGTTATCAGACGGATTAACGACGTAAGCTTCGAACCCGCGCTCAATTAAAAAGATGGCTAGCGCCACCGCTGATGCCTCGTTCTTCAGTGACACGACCTGCACCGCGAACCAGTCTGTGACCGACTTTCCTGCCGAGACCTCAGTAGCTGCAATAGCGGTTTGTCCAGTTGACGCCAAAGGCTGGTCAGCAACCGTAGGAGCTGTTAAGTCGTTAGGTGCAGTTGGGGGGAAACCCCTAGATAGAAGGAGAAATTCAAAGGGTGGTAGATGAATAAAGGGCAGGGCATCGTACCGGCAGCAGCGTTTGGGTACCGGGTGCAACGGAGCTGGAGGGAACTCAAGGGTAAATTGTGTAGGCAAGCTGGCTCGTTGGAGACCGATAAGTCGTCCGTCTCCAGTTAGAATCACAACGAGTGGATTAACGGTGGCTAGTTCTGGCACCACATGAGGTGCAGCTGCGAGTCCGGCAGGTGCTTCGTAACGTCCGGCCAACGAACCGTCAATCATGTTGAAGGCTAAAATGCTAGGCGACACACCAGAGACTAAGGTGAAGGAACCAAAGTTGACCGGTCCAGAGGCGGGGCGTGTAATGAGCGGCTGTCGCCATTGCTGAACGCCGCTCTGCCGATCAAGTGAACGGAGGATGTTGTCGAGCGAGAGGAAATAGACTCGCTTTTCGTCTACTGTCGGCGCGCCGACGACATCACCACCGTTGCGCCATTGCCATTCTACTGATCCGGTTGCAATCGAGAGGCGATAGAAGTAGTTGTTGGTAGATCCAACAAAGAGCGCGTCGAGTGGGAGGATTTCCCTTGGAGATCCTCCGATGGTGTGTTCCCACACAGTACTACCGGTGGCGAGTTCGATCGCCACGATCCGACCGTCATCGATCGGTGCAAATAGCTGACCGCCAGAAATCGAAGGACGAACGCTCAGAGAACCTTCAAGCGCTACACGCCAAATCTCCTGACCGTCTAGGGCGCGGAGTGCTACAAGCTCTCCAGTTTTGAGAGTTACGATCAGCCATCCGGTAGCCAAGATTGGCTGTGCGGAGACAGGCGAACCCATGTCCGCCTTCCATAAGAGGTGTCCGTCAATGGTGCGAAGGCCAGTAAGCGTATTCCCCTCGGTGACGACCAGAATCTTATCGCCGGCGGTTGGGGTGAAGTTGCTCTTCTGGATTAGCGACCAGGAGACAGTGCCGTCCAGGAGACTGACAGCGGCTAGGGTACCGTTTCTGAGAGGCACATAGGCGTGAGTTGCGTCGTAGGCGGGCCCAGTTGCGGGGGGGCGGCCTAGGTTGGTCGTCCACATGGGCTCAAGTGGAAAGAGTGGTGACAGCTTGGTTTCGTGTTCATTTGCTATGACCGCTCCACCCAACAAATAGGCGCCTGCTAAAGAACAGACTAGGACCAGGGGCACTGCCAGAAGAGGTAGAATCAGACGAGAGGACCGATAAGGACGAAGCCCATTAGAAGATGTTGTGGTCCAGCAGGAGATCACACCGTTATAATAGCGGCATTTGATCGGTGTTTTGCCGCAGACACATTCTCCCATTACACGGCGGCCTCAGGACAGAGCCTCGGTGACCCATCAAACAATCCTCGTCCTTGATTTTGGTTCTCAGTACACACAGTTAATTGCTAGGCGTCTTCGTGAACTCTCGGTTTACTCAGAGGTCCTTCCGTTCGACACTCCAGTTGTGCGCATACGAGAGCGAGAGCCAATTGGCCTTATTCTGTCGGGTGGGCCCGCAAGTGTATCTGACCCAGGTGCGCCTCAGTGCGAGTTAGAGCTGTTCGAATTGGGAATACCGGTACTCGGCATCTGCTATGGCATGCAGGTTATGACGGCAGCTTGTGGGGGCGAAGTCGCGAAAGCTCCTGAGCGGGAGTTCGGACACGCGACAGTGAGTCTTTCAGCTGACGCGGCGCTCTTCGGTGCGGTGCCGCAGAAGCTTCAAGTATGGGCTAGCCATGGGGATTTTGTTGCAAGCGCGCCGCCTGGATTTTCGGTCAAGGCTACCAGTGATAATGCCCCGGTTGTCGCTATTGAGGACCGAGAGCGCGATCTCTACGGACTGCTGTTTCACCCGGAAGTCGCTCACACCGAGCACGGTCTCGACATATTAAAGAACTTCACCTACAAGGTATGTGGATGCATCGGCGATTGGACAATGGCTGCGTTCGTTGCTGAGACCACTGATCGGATTCGTTCGATCGTTGGACCTGCTGACAGTGTGGTCTGTGGGCTGAGCGGCGGAGTTGATTCCACAGTAACTGCGCTATTGGTATCTCGGGCTATCGGGGATCGGCTGACGTGCATTTTTGTCGATAACGGTGTTCTCCGGCTGAATGAAGCTCAGCAAGTTAGAGACAGATTTTCAGGCAAACTACAGTTGTCACTAGTGTGCGAGGATGCGAGCGAGCTGTTTTTGAAGCGCCTGGCTGGCATCATCGATCCTGAACAGAAACGAAAAATAATCGGTGCTACGTTCATTGAGGTGTTCGAGCGGGTAGCAGCACCCCTTAAGCGATGCAAGTTTTTGGCTCAGGGCACACTATATCCTGACGTCATTGAGAGCGTATCAGTCGTAGGACCTTCATCGGCGATCAAGAGTCACCATAACGTTGGGGGCCTTCCAGAGACGCTGGGTTTTACGCTCGTGGAGCCACTAAGAGAGCTGTTTAAGGACGAAGTGCGAGTGCTGGGCAAGAAGATCGGTCTGGATGACGAGTTTGTTTGGCGGCAACCGTTTCCAGGACCAGGACTGGCCGTAAGGATTATTGGTGAGGTGACCGGTGAGCGGGCCAATCTGCTTCGCTTGGCTGATGCAATCGTTGCGGACGAGGTAAGAAAAGCTGGCTTGTACCGGCGGTTGTGGCAGTCGTTCGCTGTGCTTCTTCCAGTGCAGAGTGTCGGTGTCATGGGAGACGAGCGAACCTATGAGCACACTGTCGCTATAAGAGCTGTGGAAAGTCGAGACGGGATGACTGCGGATTGGGCACGTTTGCCACATGAGTTGCTTGCGAGAATCTCATCACGTGTCGTGAATGAGGTGCGCGGGGTCAACAGGGTGGTCTACGATATCAGCTCGAAGCCGCCGTCAACGATCGAATGGGAATGATGGAAGCCTTAAACTTCAAGGGTTCTACCCGTGAGTTCTGAGTTTGTTCATCTCCATCTCCATACCGAGTTTTCCCTCCTAGATGGCGCTTGCCGAATAGAGGAGATGCTTGACCAGGTCAACCGTCTGAACATGCCGGCGGTGGCAGTAACCGAGCACGGCAACCTTTTTTCGGCAATTAGTTTTTACGATAGCGCGAGACAGCGCGAGATTACACCGATCATCGGATGTGAAGTCTATGTGGCCAACGGAAGTCGGTTGACCAAAAGTGGAAACGCGGGGGAGACTGCTAATCATCTAGTGCTGCTGGCTACTAACTCTGATGGCTATCACAATCTGATAAAGCTTGTCTCGGCTGGATATACGGAGGGTTTCTACTATAAGCCTCGCATCGATAAAGACCTGCTCGCTTCGAACGCCGAGGGCCTTGTTGGCCTGAGTAGTTGTCTGAAAGGAGAGGTTGCCACTCACCTTCGCGCTGGGCGACAGGAAGGAGCGGTCGAGGCAGCGGCATCATTCCGCGAAATTCTTGGTGCCGAAAATTTTTTCTTGGAGATGCAATATCAAGGTATCGAAGATCAGCGCGTGGTTAATCGGGGGTTACCTACGATTGCCAAGGCACTCGGTTTGCCTCTTGTCTGCACAAACGACGTGCACTATGTACGTCAATCCGATCAGAAGCCACATGATGTCCTGTTGTGTATTGGGACGGGAAAGAATGTGCAGGACACGAACCGGCTACGCTATCACGGGGATCAGTTCTATTTGAAGACGGCTGAAGAAATGGCGCTGATCTTCGGGGATTTTCCCGATGCTCTTGCGAACACAGTTGCCATCGCAGAACGCTGTGAACTTGATCTGAGATCGAAAAGCAACCACCTTCCAAACTTTGACGTACCAGAGCCGTACACGCTGGATGAGTACTTTGAACACGTAGTTCAGGAAGGGTTTTCGCGTCGGCGAGAGAAGCTTCTGGAGCTTGCTGAGTCTGGGGCACTTAGCAACACACTCAAAGCCTACGAAGCACGACTTGCCTACGAGGTCGATGTTATCAAGCGGATGGATTACCCAGGGTACTTTCTCATTGTGTGGGATTTCATCCGTTACGCACGAGAGAATGGTATTCCCGTTGGTCCTGGACGGGGCTCGGCCGCAGGGAGTCTGGTGGCTTACTGCCTACAGATTACGGATGTCGATCCCTTGGAGTTCGGTCTAATTTTTGAACGTTTTTTGAATCCAGAGCGGGTCTCGCTCCCAGACATCGACATTGATTTTTGCGAGCGTCGGCGGGGTGAGGTAATTGAGTACGTTACCAGGAAGTATGGTCGGGAGAATGTTGCGCAGATTATTACGTTTGGAACGATGAAGGCGAGGGCTGCAGTACGCGATGTGGGAAGAACTTTGGGAATATCCTACGCGGACGTAGACCGCGTGGCAAAGCAGATTCCCTCAACACTCGATATGACTCTCGATAAAGCGCTCGCGGACAACCCTACACTGCGGGAAATGGAGCAGCGCGACGAACGACTGAGGGAGTTGCTAGACGTCGCGAAGCGATTGGAGGGGTTCACCCGCCACGCTTCAGTGCACGCAGCTGGAGTGGTGATTGCTCCACGACCGCTTACAGAGTTCGTTCCACTGTACAAGAGCCAAAAGGATGAGATTACGACTCAGTGGGCAATGAAGGAGATTGAGCGGATCGGTCTGCTCAAGATGGACTTTCTCGGATTGAGCACGTTAACTTTACTTAATGACGCGATAGCAAATATCAAGAAAGACATTGACGACTGTATTGATCTCAATTCGATTCCATTAGATGACGCAAAGACGTACGAGCTCTTCAGCAACGGACAAACGCTTGGAGTCTTTCAGTTTGAGAGTGCTGGGATGCGTGAAACGCTCCGAAAAGCGAAGCCAAAACACTTTGACGATCTGATTGCACTGAATGCGTTGTATCGACCTGGGCCCCTTCGAGGCGGAGTGATCGACGATTTCATCGCTCGTAAGCACGGCAAGGTTGACATTACCTATGAGGTGCCGCAGCTTGAGCCGATTCTACGCGAAACCTATGGGGTCATTGCCTACCAAGAACAGGTTATGCGTATCGCGAGTGAGTTGGCTGGTTTCACGATGGGAGAGGCCGACGTTCTGCGTAAGGCGATGGGAAAAAAGGACGCCGTGGTCATGCAGGCTCAGCGAGAGCGCTTCGTCATGGGTGCTGTCGAGCGCAAGATCCAGAAGCGTAAGGCTGTAAGGATTTTTGACTTCATCGAGCACTTTGCTGGCTATGGATTTAACAAGAGCCATTCAACTACCTATGCATTGCTTGCCTACCAAACGGCGTATCTAAAGGTCAACTACACTTGGTACTTCATGGCGGCGTTGCTGACGATCGAACGCAATAACACAGAGAAGTTGTCACTGTATCTTGGTGAATGCAGAGATATGGGTGTGCCAGTCCTTCCGCCTGACATCAACGCCAGTGATCTTTGGTTCACCGTGACAGCTGAAGGCGTACGCTTCGGACTAGCGGCAATTAGGAATGCAGGCGAAGGCGCGATCGGCTCCATTCTGGCTGCACGTGACAAGCTGGGTCGCATCGTCTCGCTTAACAGATTATGCGAAGAGATTGAGCTCAGGCTTGTCAACAAGAGAGTTCTAGAGAGCGTTGTTAAGGCTGGCGCCTTGGACCTGCTGGGTAATGGTGGACAAGAGATCCCGGTCGGTGCTCGCCGAGCTCGATTGCTCGCAGCCGTGGATCCCGCGATTGAACACGGAACTCGTAGGCAGCGAGATCGAGACCTTGGGCAATCAGAGCTTTTCGGCGAATCGGATGCCGGTGGAACGGAACAGGGGATGACTTTACCTGAGGTTAGGCCATGGACAGAGGGCGAACAATTGGCCTACGAGAAGGAGGCTCTGGGCTTGTATCTGACTGGTCACCCGATAGATCGGTTGGTAGATAAGCTGCAGGGTGTTGGGGTTAAGCGGATTGAGGAACTAGTAACTTCGGAGAGATCGGCGCTGGTGGTGGGCATCATCAGTCAGAGTCGGGCTCTAAAGACCAGAAAAGGTGCCTCGATGGCGGTCATTACCTTAGAGGATCGTGGCGGCACCCTCGACGCGGTGCTATTTCCTGAGGTTTACGGCAAGTACAGTTCTCTTATCGATACGGATAAGATCGTAGTAGTGCGCGGACGTCTGGAAAAGGACGAAGAATCAGCTCGGCTACTCGCAACAGAGATCCAATCGATCGAGGCCGCCTTGGGCTCAATCGGACAGGAGTTGGCTGTGCGAATTACGTCACCACCTCACGACCGGTCGACACTCGAGGCGTTAGCCGACCTGTTCGGTCGTCACCAGGGAGGCGGGCGAGTCGCAATTGAGATGGAACTTAGGAGCCAGGTGCCCGCTGTCAAGCTGAGGGCCACGTTAAGTCGTACTAGGATTAAAGCCTCCGCGCAACTTGCTGAGGAGGTCGAGCGGATATGCGGAAAAGGCAGCGTTTCCTGGTCGTAAAGCATTTTTAATGGCCTAAACTATTCGTGATAAGACATTGTGGTTGTGGACCCGATGTGTGATTTGGAGCCGTCGATTACTCTCGGTAAAGTTGTCTGAAGCAAGGAAATGGTGATTATTCAGGCTGACGTCAGGTCTAACAGTTAGAAAGCTTAAAGGTTGGTCTCACTTGTTTATAGAGGCAGTAGGGCCTACGACTTAGGACGCAATACCAACAATGTCAGCGGAAGTGTTGGAATTTGAAGAACCGATCACGGTGTTGGTTAAAGAGATCGAAGCTCTTCGATTATTGCCGCGCACCGAGGCACGCCAGCAGTCGATCGAGACGCTAGGCCGGCGTGTTGAAGCTATCCGAAAAGAAATTTATGAAAATCTCAGCCCGTGGCAACGGGTTCTTGTAGCTCGTCACCCGGCTCGTCCCCACGCATTGGACTATGTCGAGCGGCTGTTCACGGAATTCACCGAGATTCACGGAGATCGCAGATTCGGAGACGATCATGCGATCGTTGGCGGTTTCGCTCGGTTCAGTGATGAGATTGTGCTTGTCGTTGGACATCAAAAAGGCCGCGGCACTAAGCAGAACATTTATCGAAATTTTGGGTACGCAAGACCCGAAGGATTTCGGAAGGCGATTCGCCTTATGAAGCTGGCGGAAAAATTCGGTAGGCCGATAATCGTCTTCGTTGACACGCCAGCAGCTTATCCTGGGGTTGAGTCCGAGGAGCGTGGCGTTGCGGAGGCTATCGCTTACAACCTGCGAGAGATGGCGATGCTCACCGTTCCAGTGGTCATCGCTGTAACGGGGGAGGGAGGAAGTGGCGGTGCTTTAGGATTGGCTGTTGGCGATTGGGTTCTGATGCAAGAGCATGCTGTTTATAGTGTCATTCCTCCAGAAGGGTGCGCCGCAATTTTGTGGCGTGACGCTTCCAGAAAGATCGAAGCTGCCAAAGCACTGAAGATTACGGCACCAGACTTGATTGCTGCGAATCTGGTCGATGAGATCGTCCCCGAGCCGATCGGAGGTGCACACACCGATCATGAAGCAGCGGCGCGCCTCCTCCAGCCGAGGCTAAAGAGGGTACTCGCAGACGCGGTCAATGGTGCTGTTGAGGAACGGTTGGAACGGCGCTATGAGAGATTCCGGAAGCTTGGTGCCTTGGGGATTACCAAGGTGTCGTCGCAAGTCAAGGAATCAACCGTTTCCGCCGAGGTGGAGGACGCGACAGGCCGATGAGGAACGATGTCACCGCTGCCCCTGTGGGAATATCTCGAGTGTGATGATGCTCAGGTCGCCGGATTGTCCAGCGAGCTTGGGATCAGCCCTATCGTGGCCAGGGTTCTTACGCTACGGGGGCTAACCACTCCTGAGACAGCCGATCGGTTTCTGCACCCGTCACTCGATCAATTACACAATCCTTACCTGATGACCGACCTTTCGGTTGGTGTGGATCGTCTGCTGGCGGCGATCGAACGAAAGGAGCGGATCGCAGTCCACGGCGACTACGACGTAGATGGCATCACATCGACTGTAATTCTCAGACGCGCGATCGAGTTACTTGGGGGCGACGTCGTCCACTACATCCCAGAGCGATTGACGGACGGGTACGGCCTTCAGCCAGAGGCGATCGATTACCTCTGTGGACTTGGCGCGCGTGTGGTCGTGTCGGTCGACTGCGGCATCAGAAGTAGCGCGGCGGCTGAGTGTGCGAAAGCACACGGGATCGATCTAATCATAACTGACCACCACGAACCGGCAGCCGATCTCCCATCCGCATTGGCGGTCATCAATCCACGGCGTCACGATTGCAATTACCCTGAGAAGAACCTGGCGGGTGTCGGTGTTGCTTTAAAGGTTGTTCAGGCGCTCTGCACGAAAACGGATCGGTTGCGGTGGCTTCCAGGTTTTGTGAAGCTCGCGGCTATCGGAACGGTGGCGGACGTAGTTCCATTACGGGGTGAGAATCGTGTTATAGCACGTCTGGGTCTTGAACGGTTATCCAATGGACCCAACTCCATTGGGCTCAGGGCATTGATTGATGCTAGTGGACTGAGAGATAAAAGAATTGGTAGCTATGAGGTTGCGTTCGTGTTGGCACCGAGAGTGAATGCGGCTGGTCGCATGGGTACGCCGGATTTGGCGATGCGTCTCCTGCTTGCGTCGGATGACACGATGGAGAACGAAGTAAAGAACTTGGCCGGGCAGCTAGATGCTGAGAATAGAAGGCGCCGAGAAGAGGAGGAAACGATTGTAATGGATGCCAAGCGACGGATCGCATCCGATCCAACGATTGGCGCGCATAACATCCTGATTGTGGAGGGTCAGGGTTGGCATCGAGGTGTCATTGGAATCGTAGCCTCTAAACTGGTTGAGGAGTTCGGTCGGCCGGCACTTGTGTTGTCAGTGGAGGACGGAGTAGCGCATGGGTCTGGCCGAAGCATTCCAGCGTTTGACCTCCTGGGGGCGCTCGAGCGTTGTGTAGATCTTTTCGAACGCTTTGGGGGACACCGGCGTGCCGCTGGGGTCATGATGGATGCGGTTCATCTTGGCGCGCTTAGAGCAAGGTTGGCTGCTGATGCTGACAAGCGACTGTCACCAGAGGATTTAGTGCCAAGGCTACCAATTGATGGAGCCCTGCCTCTTACAGCCATCAACAGTTCATTGGTTAAGGAAATCAGTGCTCTTGAGCCGTTTGGGGCTGGGAATCGGCGGCCGATGTTTTGTGCCGAGGCGGTTGAGATCGTCGATGGCCCACGTACGATAAAGGACAGGCATTTACAAATGACCGTTCGCGGAGGTCGCAACCGTTTCCGCGCAATGGCATGGCGGGCCGCTGAGCGGGCCAGCTTTATTCGAGAACATAGGGCCGGGGTGAACATGGCATTCTCGCTAGCCGAGAATACCTATAGAGGTGCGACATACATTGAGCTGTCTGTAGCTGATATAAAGTAAATCAGAAGAAATAAACTAGCAATGGCTTGGCATCGTCCAGTTCGTGTTGGGCTCGCGGCATTTGTGGTGGTATTTGGGGTCGCTGTGTCTCTAGGAATCCGAGATCGAGCCGCGCCAGCAAGAGCAGTGGTCGTTGAGCGCACAGATCCGGAGGCTCTGATCGAGAGCCGTGGTGCCCGTATCGTGCAGGCGGATGAGTCGGGCGAGAACCTTCGTGTCACGGCTGAACGTCAGAGCATTTACAAGGACGGCACCGTTCGGCTGATGGACGGTGTCGAGATTGTGGTGGCCTCACGTGAGGAGCGTATAGGATTTACCTTGACCGGTAATGAAGCAACCGTCAACGGGGACCAGAGCGAAGTTCGCGTGGCTGGCGGAGTTAGCTTCCGTTCCGATGACGGTTTCCAGGCGGAAGCGGTTGAGGCATCGTACAAAGAAGAGGATGGCATCGTCCGCATGGTGGGAGAGGCGAGTTTTTATCGCGACGCGATGTATGCCTCTGGCACTGGGGCTGAGTACGACCAAAGGAATGATGTGCTCTGGTTGGCTGACGATGCACAGGTTAAGCTGGTTGGCGCAGAGTCCACGATTGAAATTCGGTCGCGGACGGCAACTGTGGCACAAGTCGACGGCTATATGGTATTCGGGGGCGGAGTGATCATTAGCGGCCGTGAACAGCGAATGGAAGCTGAACGAGCAAGAGCTACTTTTTTAAAGGATGCGAACTCGGTACTTCAGGGCTTGGAGCTGGAAGGTAAATCTCGGATCTTCGGCACCGATCGTTCGAGCGGTGGACTTAGGGAAATGCTAGCAACGAGCATCGGTATACGCTACGACGAGACGGGCCAGGCCATCGAGCGTGCGACGTTGGCGGGCTCGGCCGTCATCGAGCTCTTTGGCTCGGAAGGTGGTGCCGGGTCTCGGGTAACAGGATCCCTAATAGAAGTGGAGCTCGATGATGATGGGAGTAGCCTGGTTTCACTTTCGGCACATGGAGAGGTTACGTTCATTCTACCAACGGTTGGTAACACGTTAGCGCGAGAGGTTCGTGCTAAGAGTCTCGACTTAAGAGGTAGCGAAGCAGGCACCCTTGCGCGGGCAGACTTTGACGGTGCGGTTGAATATCTTGAGACGAAAACTTCGGAGAATGGCCAGCCACCGGTTACGCGAGTGATGTCCGCCGAGCGGCTTGAGGCTGGCCTCGGAGATGGACTCGCGACGCTTAGGAGCGCACGATTCTTGGGTAGCGTCTTATTCGAGGATGGTCAAGTTAGTGGAGAAGCGGATGAGGCTCAGTACGAGCTTGATAGTGGCATTTTCGAGCTGATGACCATCGATTCGCTTGAACGGGTCCCGCGGGTTTTGGATCGACGCGGATGGGTGCAGGCTGAGACTATTTTTCTGACGGTAGAGGGAGAGAAAATTGAGGCGGGGGGAGAAGTCGAAAGCATTTTGACAATACCTGAAAACGGCGTCATCGAGGTGGCTAATAAGATTAGGCGCCCAGGTATATTGGTCGCCGACGAGCCAATTTATGTAACGGCCGGTGCGCTCTCATACAACAGCGATACGTCGGTTGCTACGTATTCAGAGGGCGCTCGTTTGTGGCAGGGTGCGACAGAGTTTCGAGGGGAAGAAATTGTTCTGGACGAAGCTGCGGGAAATATAAGGGCCACGGGCAATGTCAAGACCCGATCTCTCTTGAAGCAGATCAACGACGAGACTGGGGTGCAAGAAGAAGCGATAACCACCGGTCGTGGTGAGACGCTGCTCTACAACGACGCTCAGCATCGCGCAACTTATCAAACTAACGCTGGTGTAACTGGGCCAAGAGGCGATATGACTGCCGATACAATCGACCTCATTCTCCAGGCGGATAACAAGACACTGCAGCGAATCGAGGCGGTCGGGACCGTTCGGCTTGAGATGCCAGGACGTTGGATTACAGGTGAGTCTCTAATTTACTATGACGGTGATGGTCGCTACGAAATGGATGGAGATCCGGTGCAGATTATCGAAGAAGGCGAAGGGAAGTGTCGAGAGACGATGGGGCGGACGCTAACCTTCTTCATTACGGCCGACGCAGTGTCTGTCGATGGTCAGGCTGAAGTTCGCACCGAAACATCCCTTGGAGAGTGCCCTGAGTCGTCGGATCCTTGAATGGCCACACTTCTGACCCGTGATCTGATCAAGTCGTACAGTGGGCGAACCGTCGTACGGAAAGTGAGTGTCGAGGTTCGGTCTGGTGAAGTGGTCGGATTGCTTGGACCAAATGGGGCTGGGAAGACAACGACCTTCTATATGGTTGTTGGGTTGACGGCCCCAGATTCTGGGCTCGTTCTGTTGGAGGGTAAGGATGTTACTAGTGACCCGATGTATATTCGCGCGAGGAAGGGTATCGGGTACCTACCGCAAGAGCCATCGATTTTTAGGGGTCTGACGGTTGAACAGAACATTCTCGCCATCCTTGAGACACTAAATCTAGATCGCGGCACTCGTCGCGCGCGTGTCGATGATCTGCTTGGGGAACTAAATCTCACCCATTTAGCCAAGTCACCAGCGCACACGCTATCTGGAGGGGAGCGACGACGGGTCGAGATCACACGCGCCCTTGTGATCTCGCCATCCTTTATCCTACTCGACGAACCCTTTGCAGGTATCGACCCGATTGCCGTTGCTGACATCCAGTCAATAATTTTTCATCTCAAGAAACGTGGTATTGGGGTCCTCATCACGGACCATAATGTTCGAGAAACATTAAAGATTACGGATCGTACCTATATCGTTCATGACGGTGAAGTATTCAAGAGCGGGACACCAACAGATTTAGCAAACGATGAGGATGTTAAGCGGATTTATTTGGGTGCAGATTTTCGGTTGGACTAAGATTCAGAGGATTGGTAAGAATACTGTCAACCCACTTGCAGTCTCGGAGAGGCTAAGGGTTGGCAATGGCAATGGCTAATCAGCAGAAGCTCCAGGTCAGACTCTCACAGAAGCTAATTCTGACACCGTCACTACAGCAGGCGATTAAGCTGCTGCCAATGTCGACGTTGGAGCTAGTAGACCTATTAAATCAAGAGGTTGTCGAGAACCCACTGCTTGAGGAAGTGCCGGCGGAGGAGCTCCAACAGACAGACGAAGATGCGAAGGTGGACAAAACGGACCCTGAGCCAGCACCGACCACGGAGAAGCAGGACACCTGGGATGATGCTGACTACGAGTATTTCTTTGGGGAGTATCTGAACAACGGTTATAGGCCGAGAATCACACAGGAGTTCAAGGAGTTTCCGCCTGTTGAGAATACGTTGTCGATGGCGAGCTCATTGGCCGATCATTTAATGTGGCAATTGTCACTCCAGACGGATGACGACCTACTGCGAGAGATTGGGGTGGCGATCATAGGCAATCTCGATGAGGATGGGTTTCTTGTTGCATCAATCGAAGAGATTTCGGCAATGGGGGGATGGCCAGAGGCCGAAGTTGACCGTGTTCTATCTGAAGTCCAGAAGTTTGATCCGGTGGGCGTAGCAGCCTTGAATCTTCAAGAATGCCTGTTGCTTCAGATTCGTCATCTTGGGATGACTGGTACACCGAGTGAGCAGATTGTTAGTGATCATCTAAAGCTCCTCCAGAAGCACAAAACGCGTGAACTTGAACGTGAGCTCAGCATGTCGCGAGACGAGCTGAAACATCACATCGAGATCATCCGCAATCTCGATCCAAAACCTGGAAGTCGATACAATCCGTCGCAATCTCAGTACGTCATTCCAGATGTCTACATCGCGAAAGTTGAGGATCAGTACGTGGCCATGCTCAACGAGGACGGCTTTCCGCAGTTGCGCATTAGCCAGGTTTATCGGCGGATGCTTGATAAGAACAGCAATAACTCAATCGAGACTCGTGCTTACGTTAAAGAAAAATTTCGGTCGGCTCTCTGGTTGATAAAGTCGGTAGATCAACGACAAAAGACAATTCATAAAGTCGCAACAAGTATTATCAACTTCCAGCGTGAGTTTCTCGATCAGGGCATTGAATATCTTAGGCCACTAATCCTTCGTGACGTAGCGAATGACATGGGTATGCACGAATCAACAGTGAGCCGAGTAGTCAACAATAAGTACATGCACACACCGCAGGGCGTGTTCGAGATGAAGTACTTTTTCAACAGTGGAATTAATAGCTCGTATGGAGAGAGCGTGTCGTCGGTTACGATCAAGCAACGGATTCGTAAGATCATCGAGAACGAAGACTCGACCCATCCACTTAGCGATTCTCGGATCGTTGTGATGTTGAAGGTAGACGGTCTTAACCTCGCACGACGGACAATCGCGAAGTACCGCGAGGAGCTTAGAATTCCGACTTCGAGTCAGCGAAAGGTCTTGTACTAGCGAATAAAATGTGAAAGGTTAATGAAACATACCTTTGCGATTCGTCACGCAGACATCATCTCTGGTTCAACGATAGGGTCACGCATAACTGCACGAATTCGGTGTAGCTGTTGGTGGAGAAAGCAACTCTGCAACAGGGTGTTGAACAGTTGTTGGCACCGAGCCTCGGTCGAGACGAAGCTTTGGTAAGACACGGACGGCAAGCTCGCGAGGCGGCACTGACTGCGAAGACTCGCGTGTCTCGGCCTTGCTAGGGAGTGGGCCGAAGACGGGAAACGTAACCTACACATCACAATGTCAAGTAGTCGTCGTGAAACGTTACTAATCGGTCCAGAGGCCAGGTTTGTTGTTCTGACAGGATTGTCAGGAGCTGGTAAATCTGAGGCGATTAGGGCCCTAGAGGATCTTGGTTACTTCTGCGTCGACAATCTTCCGACCTCTCTTATCACTACATTCGCTGACCTAGCGGGTAGCAACGGTAGAATCAAGCGAGCGGCGGTCGTGGTCGACATGAGAGATGCACGTTTTCTAAATGAGTTTCCTGGAGTGCTCCGTGAACTACGTCAGCGCCAGGCGCTTGGAGCGGTTGTGATCTTCTTGGAGGCGACTGATGAAGCGCTGGTAAGGCGTTTCTCTGAGACCCGCAGGCCGCACCCGCTCGCCCCCGATCGATCGATCATCGAGGGTATCCTGGAGGAGCGGGATCGATTAGAGGAGATTAAAAAAACCGCCGATAAGGTGTTCGACACTTCAGACTTAACCGTCCACGAGCTTCGCCATGCCTTCATGGACTTATCGCGGGGTGCGGATACGCAGCTTGTTGTCACATTAGTGAGCTTTGGCTACAAACACGGTGTACCCATGGAGGCAGATTTGTTATTGGACGTACGGTTTTTACCGAATCCACACTTTGTGCCAGCTTTGCGTCCACTTACGGGAAAGGATAAAAACGTCCAGGCATATCTAGAACAATCGGAGGCCACTCACACGTTTCTCGAAAAGACGACTGACTTGTTGAAGTTCTTGATTCCGAGATACGCGCGTGAAGGCAAGAGCTATCTAACGGTTGGAGTCGGATGCACCGGAGGGCGACATCGGTCGGTGGTTATCGCAGAGCGACTACGCCGTCGCCTGACGCGAGTTGACCGAGTGCGTTTACGTGTTCGCCACCGAGACATTTTAGCCGAGTAACCAATACGAGAGGGGCGTTAGAAGCGGGGGAGGGCATGGTGGCGGATAGTGGGGTTACACGTGTCGAAAAACCTTGGGGCTATGAACTGCTTTGGGCGAAGACCGACCGGTATGTTGGAAAGGTCATCCATGTGGAGGCAGGTCATGCTCTCAGTCTGCAGTACCACAATCTAAAGGACGAGACCATTTTGCTCTGGAGTGGGCGTCTGTTGTTCGAGATCCGGAGGGGTGACCAGAGTGAAACCTGGGAGATGAAACCAGGTGAGCGTGTGCACATAACGCAGAAAACGATTCATCGTATGACTGCAATCGACGACTGTGACATCATCGAGGTGTCGACTTCTGAGCTAGCCGATGTAGTTAGGTTGGAGGATCGCTATGGGCGCGTTCGTAATTCCTAGTTTCCGCTAAAGAGGGTCTCTATGTCATCGATATTCACGCCAGCAGGTTTTCGAAAACGTCTCACCCACACCTTCCTTGCGGTGATCGCTTTTTCGCTCATTGTGCCTTCGATTGTTGGCGCGGAACGGCGCCAGATTATCATCCAGACGAATGCTGCCGGTGACAATGTTCACTTAATAGACCCAACGACTAACACTATCGTTGGCGAGATTACCGGCGTTGAGGTAATCCATGGTGTGGCCGCAGCGCCTGATGGGAGCAAGCTCTATCTTTCTAATGAATCGACAGAAATGCTCGACATCGTTGATATTGCATCCCTGAAGGTGACTAACTCGATTCCTCTCAGCGGCCGTCCTAACAATGTGGCGATCCATAAAAGGGGGCATCGCATCTACGTTGCAATTCAGGGTGCTGGCGGCGGTGTCGACGTTATCGATACGGTGAATGAGGAGCACGTGAAGTTCATCCGCATCCTACGCGGAGTGCATAACACCTTTATGACACCAGATAGCAAATATGTCGTAGCCGGTTCGACCGGAGGTGGTGGAGCGACCGCAATCGATACCGAACTTGAGCGGACGGTTTGGACGATCTATTTCGAAGGCCGATGTGATCCATGTGGAGTGCGGCCGTTTACTTTTGACTCAAACAAGGATGGATCGACCAAGAACATGTACGTTCAGGTACCAAATCATCACGGATTTGTGGTGGTCGACTGGAAAAAGCGACAGGAAGTTAGACGCATCGTGCAGCCTCGACATCCCGGAGTCTCAACGAAACGTCTATGGGTTGCAAGGAGCTCCAGCTCACGGGATCAAAGTCTCGCCCGACCAAAAGACCATTTGGTCTATCAGTAAGATTAACGGCCATGTTTATGCTTACTCACTTCCAGGGCTTGAATATCTCGGCGGAGTGCAAGTTGGTGAGGTGCCTGACTGGCTTACATTTACACCGGATGGGAAGTATCTCTACGCGGCCAATGCTCACGCTAACACCGTTTCGGTGATAGACGTTGAGGCGCGGAAGGAAGTGAAGGTAATTCCGGTCGGTCAGGTGCCAAAGCGCAACATCGCCGCATTGCTCAAGCCGTTTCCGTCGGGTCAATGATCGACGTCGTTTCGAAGAAGATGTGTCCGATGGAGCGAAATCTGTTGTCAGCCACAGTATACGTTCTCCTTCTCGTACTCAGTTTGTTCTCGGTGTTGACGACGATAATTTCTGGGCAGTCGTCGCCGGGTGAAGAGCTGTTAGAGCTTGACTACCTGCAATATAGGAAGGCGGTCGAGCCGATGTTTCTCAATCGTCGAGCTGGTCACGCCCGCTGCGTCGTCTGTCATTCGCGCGGTGGAAGGATCGGCTTTCTCGAACCACTGGCACCTGGGGCGACGAGCTACGATGAAGGGCAATCATTACGTAACTTTGCGCGTGTCCAACAGCTTGTAGTTCCGGGTGCGCCGCTCGAAAGTGTTCTGCTTATCAACCCTCTGATTGAAGACGCGGGTGGGAGTCATTGGCACGCTGGTGGCAAGCATTGGGACTCACAGGATGACCCGGAATGGCGGACGCTGGCGGCCTGGGTAACTGGGCAGATACTGTAGTGCCCACAACTTATTCGACTTATCTCTTTGGTCGCACCTTCTTGAGATGGGCTCTACTAGTAAAGGTTTTTGATTATAGACGACGTCTGTAGCCCAGGGCCTAGTGTTTCTCTATCCATTGTCCTTTGGAACTCTTAGAGACTGCGAATAGCTTAGAAGGGAATATCGTCCTCGGTTAATTCGGTTGGAGCACCGTCAGGAGTCGGCGCCTGCTGTTCTTGACTGTCGCTACGCGACACGCTTCCACTGTTACCACGACTTCCAAGTAACACCAGGCGGTCGGCACGGATTTCAGTCGTGTAGCGCTTGTTGCCGTCACGGTCGTCCCACTGGCGAGTTTGGAGACGTCCTTCAATGTAGATTTGTCGTCCTTTGAGGAGATATTCCTGAAGAGATTCCGCCTGCTTTCCCCACAGCACGACCCGGTGCCACTCAGTCTTTTCTTGTCGTTGCCCTGACTTGTCATTCCATACTTCGGTGGTTGCCAAGCTGAGGGTAGCCACAGGTGCACCGCTTGATGTATATCGAAGCTCGACATCCCGACCAAGGTTTCCGATCAGGATCACTTTGTTGACGCTAGCCATAACAAACCACCTTTCGAGTTACGATTCCGGCTGACCAAGCCGGTTAAGCGCTTGCTCCGCTAGTGTAGCCATCGTGCTGTCTGGATAGTTCTGGACGACTCGCTCGAACGCCTCTCGTGCTCTTTCTTGTTCGCCAAGACGATCAAGGGCAAGTCCTCGTTTGTATGATGCTTCTGGAACGATATCGCCATTTGGGTACCTCAGCATTACTTGCTCAAAGGCCATAATCGCCGCTTCAAATTGACCATCCGCGTAGTGCGTTTGGCCAACATAGAATTGCGCATCATCAGCAAGCTCTGAGCGGGCAAAAGTCTCGAGATACGCCTCGAAACCCTGGATGGCCAATGCCCACTGGCCGTTCGTGTAGTCCGCCCAGGCAGTGTCGTACATGCGTTGTGGAGAGACGCCTGGACTAACCGGAGCCGTCCGGCGCGTAAGTGTTGCTGGCGGTGTCTCAAGAGGGAGTCCAGTCTCTGGGTCCATCAGTAATTCTCTGACAGGCGGTGGCATTGGTGGAATAGCGATCCGCAGGGCTTCGATTTCTTGCGAGAGTGACGAAAGACGGACGTTGGTGCCATCAAGTTTCTCTCGGAGGATACGAACATCGTTTCCGATGTTGTCTGCTAGGAGCCGCTGATCAGCGAAGGCTTTCCGAGTAATGTCAGAGTGGCCATTTACGCTAGCCATAAGTTGCTGCAACAATTGGTCAAGCGCCGCCATGAGAAGCTGGAGACGTGACGTTTCCTCCTGCAGCATTCGGATGTCTGCCATGATCTGCTGATGTTCGCGGTTCTGCGCATTAGCTGTTGGCAAGCCTGCAAGCAAAATCAAGGTGGCGATGCAGAAGACGAGAGAATAACTCTTCATTGACTTACTACTCCCTGCCTGAAAACTCTAGGGTCAGCGTACTTCAATCCCTCATCTGGTGAAAGCGAGAAGAGGTGCCGGCTGGATGTGCTATCACCTTGCGGTGATCACAAAGTGGGCACGCCGGTTTCTCGCCCAGGCGACCTCGTTGCTCTCTGGATCGAATGGGAACTCCTTGCCGTAACTGACTGTGCGAAGCCGGCTAACTGGCACACCCATCTCAATCAAATATCTTCGCGCAGTTAAGGTTCGGCGTTCCCCGAGCCCAAGGTTATATTCGGCAGTGCCCCTTTCATCGCAGTGTCCTTCGATGGTGACTACCCAGTTGGGGTAGCGGTCGAGAATTTCTACGTTGGTTTCGAGGACAGCGAGAGCCTCCGCACCGAGGTCAGAGCTATCGTAATCGAAGAAAACCGGCTCAAGCGGAGATTCTCGGTTTAACTCCTCGAGTGTGCGTGAGGCAAACTCGTCTCCCAGAATCAACGGTGGTTGTGGAGGTGGAGGGAGCTCTGGTACCGGTGCTGGGCTTGGTGGTGCTGGTGTTCCAGCTCTAGCTTCGGGTGGGGGAGGTGGTGGTGTCGGCTCGATGGGGGCCGGTTTCCTGACGCACGTCCATGATGCGATGGCAATGGTGAAACAGACGAGAAGAGGCATCATGCGAGCAAAGAGTTTGTTTAACATTAGAGAACTCCAGGGGTTTTTGAGCGCCACGTGGCACCTTAGGGCGACCAGCTTGGCATCTCGTTATTACTAATGGAAGTGATGCGCTTGAGGTTTCGTCCGTCACGGCTTATGACCCAAATTTGCTTCCTTCCGCTCCCACGAGTCGACATGAAGGCCAGATGACGTCCGTTAGGCGAGTAGCTAGGACTCTCATTGGTTCCTAATCCAAACGTCAGTTGTCGAACCTCATTCGTGGCAAGATTAATCACTTTAATATCGTGGCCAGGACCCGTACGTGAGGAATACGCGATCTCGTTGTAAGGGGCAGGAGACCAGGTCGGACGATCGCAGTAGGACTCGAAAGTTAGACGCCGCAAGCCAGTTCCGTCTACTCCGATTACATATATCTGCGGTGTGCCCGTTCGGTCCGAAGTGAATGCGATTTGGTGTCCCTGAGGAGACCAGGTCGGGCTCGTATCGATACCTGGATGGTTCGTTAAGCGCCGAACCCCACTACCGTCAGCGTTCATTACATAGAGATCTGGATTTCCGTCTCGATTCGACGTAAAGGTCATCTGTTGGCCGTCTGGCGACCAGGCGGGCAGCCAGTTGTGAATCTCTCGGGTGCCACCGGCCGGAGCCTCAAGCCGGCCCTGATAGATGTGTGAGACGAAAACGTCTTGGAAGCCGCGGCGCCAGGAAGTGTAAGCGATGGCACGCCCTGTGGGTGACCCGGCCGGTGTTGTGTTGAGCGACCGACTGACCGTAACTCGTCGAACGTTGACACCGTCATAGTCGGCAAGATAGATCTCTTTCGTCGCCCGGTCTTCTACTAGGCCGAGCACGGATTCGCTGTCTCGATCAGAGACAAAAGAGATCTTTGTGCGTGCTATTCCCTGCAGACCACGTTGATTGCGGTGTATCTCATCGGACAGTTGATGTGCGTAGATCCGAACATTGGTAATCGAGCCAGAGTACTCGACACCAAATGCTGACTCAAGTGAACGGACATTAAACAGCCTGGCCGTGACTCGAATCTGATCGTCACGTATATTCTCCACGGTGCAACTGATTACCTGGTCGGCCCCTAACTCACGCCAGCTGTCAAAAGGTAGATCGGTCAGTGATCGGGGCACCGGAATGGTGTCATAGGTATCGCGGGCGACCATCCTGAACTCACGTTCAAACTCGAGATCCCGCCATAGTACTTCGGCGACTGTCCTGGCGGCTGTGTTTGTCTTCGTGTCGCTCGAGAGTGACAGGCAATCGGGCACTGCGAAGCGGGGTTGCGCGCCGATTCGATCCCCGATAAACAGGTCGACTTCAGACAGCTGCCGGGGCTGCTGTTGGGCAAACAGGAGCCCGCCACCAATGAGGACCCCGATGCACACAAGGGTGCGTTCATTAATGGTCATCGTCGATATTCGAATGTCAGGCGAACGGTCAGACTGTCGTCAGTAAAGGCTGAAGGAAGGGGCGGCAGCTGTCGTGTAAGAAGTACTGCTCGTTGCGCGCTGAGATCTAGGGCAACGTAGCCACTCCCGCGTTGAACCCCGACATCTTCGATTGCCCCGTTTCTCCTAATTGTGAAACGAATTACAACGTGACCAGGCACCTGTTGATTGGCATCCCAGCGGCGCCGGAGGAGTTCGATCATAGTGGCTAGGTACTCCGGGCAACAAAAATCGCCAACGCTGATCTCTCCGCCGTCCCCTCCCAGGCCGCCAGTCGAAAGACCGAGGCCGATACCCTGGCTTCCGGTATCTGCCATAGCCGTTCCATCACGAAGATCAGATCCGGCAGTCAACTTGCGGCCTCTGGCTTCGTCTGGTGCCGTTTCCACGTCGGTTTCTGGTTCCGGGCGGCGTCTGGCCTCATCGGTCGGAATGACCATCTTCGGCAACGTGGGCGTCGGTGGCTGAATCCATTGTGGTCGGCGTGCCTCTGGCAGAGTTATAACCTCTTGAATTGGCCGACCGCCAATAGGGGTTAAGCCACCTTGACCTGGTCCATCTGGTCCGCCAAGCCGGATGCTCATTACGACTTCGTTCGGTTCAACCGCAGCAGCACCGAGCCATCCGTTCGGGTTTAGGGCTAGCATCATCAAGACGAGTAGATGCACGAGGATAGAAATAAGGAGAGTTTTCTTAAGACCGGCTGGCTCGCTGCCGCGGTGGACCAGAACCTGTGATGCCGCTTCTCTCACCGTTGGACGTCTCTGTTCTTGAGATCGTATCGCTCAGTCGTGTCGAACACGACTGAGCTGCGGTCTTGCTCAGAGGGAACCGGATGGGAAGTCCGCGATGAGTCCTACTTCCTCAACGCCACCCTCTTTGAGTTTATCAATTACGGTCATTAACTCCTGATACGTTATATCGCCGTCACCACGCAGAAATACATTCCGGTCTGTGCGGTCTGCCATTTCTAGGCGTATCCGTTCAGCGATCATTTCGATTGGAACTTGTTCGTCATCAATCTGGACTAGATTGTCTGTCCGATAGCTCGCGGGCACTGTTACAAAGAGGCGCTCTGAGCTGATCTGATCCGCACGTCGAGCCTCTGGCAGGTTGACATCCAGTCCACGCTGCATCAGCGGTGCGGTCACCATGAAGATAATCAAAAGTACAAGCATTACATCAACCAAGGGAATTACGTTGATCTCGGAAAGCGACGTAGCGGATCGCCTGGCTCGGCGACGGCGTTGTCCTCCCTTGTCGTGCACTTCAGCGGGTTGCACCCTTGGCATTGACTTAAGTTAAGCTACGAAAAGTTTCGTTCCGCTATGTTGAGAAATTCCAACGAAAAATCATCCATTACCGACGCAAGTTCTTTCACTTTTTGAGTAAGGTGATTGTAGAAATAGAGAGCCGGAATTGCAGCGAACAATCCCGCGGCTGTTGCAACAAGTGCCTCCGCTATACCTGGGGCGACCACGGCGAGGTTGGTTGAGCCTGTTTCGGCGATGCCTTGGAACGCGCCGATGATACCCCAGACTGTTCCCAAAAGCCCGATGAACGGTGTAATGCTCGCTGTGGTGGCTAAAAAGGGTACCCGTCGCTCCAGTTTGGTTACTTCCACACTGGATGCCCGTAGGAGAGCTCTGTCGAGTGCGTCGAAGCTTTTTAAAGCTGGATGCACTGGAGAGAAGTTCTGCTGGTCCGGGTCGATGGGGTTATCCGTTTGCCGGAGCTGAGCGTTGAGCTCAACGTATCCCGATTGGAAGACACCGGAAAGCGGGCTTTGGGCGAGTGACTTACAGACCGCCTGAACTTCTAAGAATTTACTGCTTTTGCGAAAAACCTCGACGAAGAGTGCCGTCTGCGACTCAACTCGACGAAACTGTGACAACTTGAAGAGGATTATCGCCCAGGAAGCGACTGAGAACAGGCCGAGAACAAGGAGGACGATCTGCGACGGAATCGAAGACCGTATTATTAACCCAACGATGTCACCGCCGAAACCACTCTCAGACGCTGGTACGGCCTGCGCCTGGAAGAGGGCATAGGCGAAATAGCCAGAGGAACGCAACCCACCCTCCGCAACGTGTCACTAGCGCGCCGCTGGGTAAGCGCGATGGAATGAGACGACAGGCTAGCATGGCCCACAAACGCTGTCAAATATATGATACCAAGGAAGTTCCTACACTTCAGCCTCTCAGTGTAAACTGACATTTCTCTGGTGCAGGTTTGAAAGTTCGTTCACGGCGAACGTGGCGGATGTTCGAGTTGAGCGTTTGGCCAAGGAATGGAGACTGTGGGCTTTCGGAGTTGAGGCCTGACGAACATCGGCGACCGGTTACATAGCAAATAAAACACGAAAGTTGAAAGGCCGAAACGATGGCTCCAAAGTACTGCATTGAGACGTTTGGGTGTCAGATGAACGTGCATGACTCTGAGCGAATGGCGGGTCTGCTTGAGCAGGCCGGCTATGAAGCGACATGCGAAGTTGACGACGCAGACGTTGTTGTAATTAACACGTGCAGTGTGCGTGAGCGCGCTGAGGATAAGCTGTTCGGGCGTTTGAACGTATTACGGAAGGACCAGAAAACGGCTGCGCCTCTAATTGCGGTGACTGGCTGTGTAGCGCAACAGGAAGGAGATCGTCTCCTGAAACGTTCACCGAACGTGAACGTGGTCGTTGGAACGCAGGCGCTGGGTGGTCTTCCGCAATTACTTAAAGATGCGCTTGAAAGCGGATCGCCGAAGGTCGACGTTAACCCATACGATGACGTTTCCTTTCCGCTTGGGATTGCAGTGCGTAGCCATCCGGTTAAGGCCTACGTCACGATTATTGAGGGGTGCAATGATTTCTGCGCCTTTTGCGTGGTTCCGTATACGCGTGGACACGAGCGCATGCGCCCGGCGGTAGAAATAATCAGTGAGGTTCGCCAAGCAATCGGAGAGGGACACAAGGAGATCCATCTACTCGGGCAGATCGTTAATCACTACAGGGCGCCAGACATACCGGGGTGTGATTTCGCAGGGTTACTCGAACAGGTCCACGAAGTGCCTGGCGTTCAACGCATCCGGTTTGCCAGCCCGCACCCGCGACACGTTACGCAACGTCTGATTGCAGCGCTTCGCGACCTTCCACGGGTCTGCAAGCATTTGCACTTACCTGTTCAGTCTGGATCGACCCGAATCCTGAAGAAAATGCGCAGACGATACACCCGTGAGGAGTATTTGGAGTTGGTAGGGGCAGTTCGCGATGCTATCCCGGAGATCGCGCTATCTACCGATATGATCGTAGGGTTTCCAGGTGAGACGACACGGGATTTCGAAGAAAGCCTGGCGTTGACCGAGAGGGTTAGGTACAACAGCATGTTTTCGTTTAAGTACTCGGAACGTCCAAATACGCTCGCAAGCAAGCGAATGCCTGACACTGTAGATGAAACAGAAAAAGCGCGTCGGCTGACAGTGCTGCAGACCCTCCAGAAGGGGATTCAAGCGAGGCTGCACGACGACGAGGTCGGTCGTAAAGTGGCTGTCTTGGTCGACTCTCAGAGCCGGCGGCGCCTTGATGAGCTTTCGGGCCGAACGGACAGGAACACGGTTGTCAATTTTCCAGGCGGAGCTGATTGGATCGGTCGCGTGGTAGACGTCAGGGTGAAAAGGGCTGGTCCAAATAGCTTGTGGGGGGAAGTCGAGGGGTAGAACGATGCAGATCGAAATGATGATTAAGGGGCTGATGGTTGATCCGATAACAAACATGCCGATCGTCATACTACGCGACGAAGATGGGCAACGAGTTCTGCCTATCTGGGTTGGGATGTTTGAAGCAAACGCAATTGCGCTTCAGATCGAGAATATCGCTACACCGCGCCCGATGACGCACGATTTATTAAGGAACATTATTGATGATCTTAAGGCGGCTGTTGAGAAAATCGTGGTCTGCGATCTGAAAGACAATACTTTTTATGCGCTCATATACCTTCGTGTTGGTGAGGAGCTTGTGGCTGTCGATGCAAGGCCGAGTGATGCTATTGCGTTATCCCTCCGCGTCCGCGTGCCAATTTACGTAGAGGATACTGTCATCAAAAACGGAAAGACTCTCGACTTCGCGATCGAAAAAGGGGGCTCGGAACATTTAACGCAATGGCTAGAAAGTCTCGATCCTGAAGAGCTCGGGAAATACAAGATGTGATGGATGTCGGCCGGCCGACAAAGCCAAAAAGCCTAACTGTATCGGTGGTTGTTGAGCTTGTTTTTACCTTGTGCACAGGAGTCGGCCGCCTCGGTTGCCTGGTGCCGTCTTGACACTCTGCCAGCTCGTCCCTAGAATACCGGCCAACCAGGCCGATATTTTTCGGTTCTGCGTATCTAGCAATGATCGTAGCTATTGCGAACCAAAAAGGCGGCGTAGGTAAGACCACGACAGCGATCAATCTTGCCTCGGCCCTTGCGCTTCGAAATAAACCGACACTCCTTGTCGACCTTGACCCGCAAGCAAATAGCACGATGTCGTTCGTCGAGCGCGAACGCGTACAGCTCACCGTGTACGACGCAATAGCGGATAGTAGCGTCGCCCTTTCCGATGTTCTGTTGGAATCGTCGCAGGAAAATCTGTGGGTCGCACCAGCTCGTATCTCGCTTGCGAAACTCGAGGCGAGACTGGTGGGGGAGCTGGACGCCCATTTCCGCTTGAAAGATCGGCTCGAGCCAGTGCGGGAACGCTTTCCCTACGTCGTAATCGATTGCCCGCCTACTCTTGGTCTCTTGACCGTGAACGCGTTGGTCGCAGCGAGTCACCTGCTGATTCCGATTCAGTCTTCATACTTTGCTTTGGAAGGGACTGATGACCTCCTTGAGACGATAGAGAAAGTACGAGCACGAGCAAATCCCAGCTTAAGGATTCTTGGGGTCTTGATAACCATGCACGATAACCGCACCTCATTGGCGCGCGATATCCGAGCTCAGATTCGGAAGGTGTTTGGGGTCAAGGTGTTCAAAACGGTGATTTCTAAGAACGTTCGGCTGGAAGAGAGCCCGGCTTACCGAGAATCGATTTTCGGTTTTGCGCCCGACTCGACTGGGGCGACTGACTACTACAGCCTGTGTGAGGAGGTGATGGACCGTGCCTAGGCGAGGCCTGCCACAGACCGTTCGGATGCGCCATGACTCGCATTATGTCGATTTGCTTGCTGCATCGACTGGTATCCCGGTCGGCCGGATAGTGCCGATTGAGCAGATTGATCCAAACCCGAATCAGCCCCGTCAGGTGATGGGGGACCTGTCAGAACTAATGGCGTCGATTGCGGAGAAGGGCGTCATAGAGCCGCTAATAGTTAGGCAGCAGGGTGCCCGTTACCAGATTGTGGCTGGTGAGCGTCGGTACCAGGCCGCTGCCCGGCTAGGGTTGCACGAAGTTCCGGTGGTTGTTAGGGACGTCGATGATGGTGAGCTCATTGAGATCGCTCTTATTGAAAACTTACAACGAAAGGACCTGAGCCCCTTCGAAGAGGCCGAAGCTTTGAAAGGCCTGGCGGATCATTTTGATTACACTCACGAACAAATGGCCCGGCGCCTAGGTAAATCCCGTACCTCGGTAACTGAATCCTTGAGCCTAAGTTCGATGCCGGACGAGGTTAAACAACTGTGCCGACTGGCCGACATTACGTCGAAATCCATTCTTCTTCACGTGCTGAGACAGCCAGACCCGAATAAAATGGTTGCACTCGTTGAAAAGATTACACGGGATGGCGGTTTGACCCGAGAACAAGCCCGTAAGGGGGCCGCAAAACTGAAAGGGGCCCGGCCAAAGGCCTATGCTTTTAGGTGGACAGCGCCTTCGAAGTCATTCACGGTGGGATTGAAATTTCGGAAAAGCCGGGTTAGTCGAGGAGAGTTAATCTCTGCGCTGGAGGAAACGTTAGAGGAACTTCGGAATCGCTAAGGGGGTGTGCGCGGCCAGCCGGAGACTCAAGTTAACATAATACCTCTTATTAGACCCATAAAGTGCGTTGAATATCGGGTAGAAACTTTTCTGCCTGGAAATCTGCAGTCCTAAAACGGCGCCTTCCGCACCATAAACAGTGAACATGGTATTTTCGAGAGTGAAATGCTGAGGATAATTGACCGCTATATCCTTCGAGAAGTGATCCCGCCCTTTGGGTTAGGGCTGCTGGTGTTCACTTTCTTGTTGATGATTCCTCCGATCATGGAAGTGGCGGAAGAGTTGATCGCAAAGGGTGTTGACCCGATCACGATCGTCAAGATCATGGTGACATTGTTGCCTCAGGGATTGGGGATCACGATCCCAATGGCTCTTTTGTTAGGAATTCTGATGGGTTTGGGGCGCCTATCAAGCGACAGAGAAACGGTGGCGCTTCAAGCCTGCGGTGTAAGCGTATTTCGGATGCTGGTGCCGTTGGCACTGCTCGCGATTGCAGCGGGTGCGGCGACGGCATACACATTGATTGTAGCGCTGCCTGACGCCAATCAGGCCTTTAGGGAGATTACCTATCGGACCATTGCACGTCGGGCAGAGGGAGAAGTAAAACCTCGGGTCTTCTACGAGGACTTCCCCGACGTCATGTTGTACGTGAGGGAAGTATCTGCGACTGGTGAAGGTTGGTCGGACGTTTTCCTGGCGGACACGCGTGAGTCAAATCAGCCGGACATTTACATCGCCGAACGCGGACAGGTTGTCTTTGACCGAGAAGCTCGCCAGGTTGACATCGTGCTTTCAAATGGCACTGGTCATAGTGTCAAGCCTGAGCATCCAGACAACTACGAATTGCAGCGTTTCGATGAGCTAGTAATCGGGTTGGACGCGGAGTCAGTTTTTCCACGCGCCGGTCCTCAACGCGGGTACCCGGAACTTACTATTCCGCAACTTAAGGCCGAGGCGGAGCGAATGCAGGACTTGGGAGTATCGTCGCACCGACCAATCATGGAGATCCATCGGAAGTTCTCCATCCCAATGGCTTGCTTAGTCTTTGCATTGATAGGTTTGGGACTTGCCGTCACGAGTCGGAAGGACGGGAAACTAGCTAGCTTTGCTCTCGGGATTGCAGTTATTTTCACTTACTATGTGATCATGTATGGAGCGGAGGCATTAGCGAAGGGGGCGTTGGTTTCGCCTCATATAGCGATGTGGCTGCCGAACATACTGTTGGGTTTAGGCGGTGTGGTTCTTCTGATCTGGCGCTCGGCTTCGGTCGAGCGTAGGGTGGCACTACCCTTCTTGTCCAAGGGACGTGTGCCGGTGTCCGCCGTGCCAGTAAGTGGCCACCATCAAAGAAGGGCTCTTTCGGTTCCACAGCTTGGCTGGTTCCGGCTAAACATTCTCGATTGGTACGTCGCGAAACTCTACCTGGCGATTGTCGGGCTCTCATTCTTCGGTTTGTTGGGGATTTTCTATGTTTCCACGTTCATCGATCTTTCTGACAAACTCTTTAAGGGGGAAACAACGGGCCAAACTCTGGCGGAGTACTTCTGGTACGCGACACCGCAGTTTTCCTATTACGTTCTGCCTATTTCTGGGCTCATTGCGGCGTTAGTGACCCTCGGTCTCCTTACTAAGAGTAGTGAATTGACGGTTATGAAGGCCTGCGGCATCAGTCTCTATCGGGTAGCACTCCCAATTCTACTTTTCAGCCTGCTCTGGAGTGGGTTTTTATTTGGGTTGAGTGAGCGGGTTCTTGGCCCGGCCAACCGTCGAGCCGAACGGCTCAACCAGATGATCCGGAGTGGATCAATTCAGACATTTGATTCACTTAACCGTAAGTGGATTGTTGGGGGTGCAGGGGCTATTTATCACTATCTCTATTTTGAACCTGAACTCAACGAGATTAGCAATCTATCGATATATGAATTCTCTGGTCGCCCGTGGCAACTTGCGCGGAGAACGTTCATTAAGCGTGCGGCCTATACTGACGGCTGGCAAGCGCGAGATGTTTGGGAGCGGGACTTTACATCGACTAACGGAACGATGTTGCCGTATAAGGAGACGGCTGTGCAGTTATTGCCTTCCCTTGAACCGCCGAACTATTTTCAGACCGAACGGCCGGATGCTGAACTAATGAGCTACGCTGAGCTGGAGTTCTATATCGATGAGTTGCGCGCCAGTGGGTTCGACGTGGTGCAACTAGTGGTTGGGTTACACCGCAAGGCGTCTTTTCCTTTCGTTACTCTGGTGCTGACACTCATCGCTATCCCCTTCGCGGTAACCACTGGTCCTCGGGGCGCTCTATATGGTGTTGGCGTCGGCATCTCGATTGCGTGTGGTTATTGGGTCATCCTTAGTATCTTCGGTGCCATTGGTGCCGCTGGGCTGATTGCACCGAGTTTGGCGGCGTGGGCTCCCAATATTTTTTTTAGTGCCTCGGCTGCCTACATGCTTCTCACAGTACGCACATGATCAGTGTTGCGTCAGCGCTTGTTACTGAACCGAGCATTTCAGAGTTTCCTTAAGACCCTCGTTTCTGGACGAATGTTCGCATTATAGATAGTCGTATTCGGGGAACTCAAGACAGCCCGTGCCTACCGAACCCTCTCTCTCCCGAACGTTGCGATATCCACCCTTACCAGCCACCGAGTCCGTCAACTCGAACAACGATTGGCCGCAGGGTCCCGGTGGTTTGAAGAGGATCTCGTCTTCACGAATCGGAAGGGTAAGCCGTTGGATCGGGCGAACGTGCGCAAACAGTTTCACCGGCTCCTGGAATCAGCCAATTTACCCAAAGTCCGAATTCACGATCTCCGACACACTGCTGCCACTTTGCTGTTGTTGCAAGGTGTGAACCCGAGAACCGTGATGGAGTTGCTCGGCCACTCTGACGTAACGATGACCCTGAACACCTACAGTCATGTCCTTGTCAGTCTCAAAGAAGACGCTGCGCGCCGCATGGATACCGCACTGGCGACCAATTGATAGTCGTAAGCTGTCACTTAAGCTGTCAAATGGGAGAAAAACAAAAGACCAATCATCAGATTGGCCTTTTTCTATAGCAAAAATGGTCGGGATGACTGGATTTGAACCAGCGACCCCATGACCCCCAGTTCGATAGACTCCCGTCCGAATACGTCCGCCGAGGTGTATTCCTTAGAGATTCGGAGATTCACATTCCAGTGTTGTCCGCTATATCCACTGGCGTCCACTCGGTAAGCTGTCACTTAAGCTGTCAACTCTCAGCGGGCGATTCAACGGGGACGGGGGTTAGCGCGGGTGTGCTGGATGGCCCGCTCGTCATGATTCCCGTGGGGACTCAAACGTCTTATGGCAAGACCGGCCTATCGCCCGAAGCAAGACGGCGCCTCGCGTTTTCGACTGTTCGGTGAAACACGAACAGTGCATCCGCATTGTCCTGCTCATCTGTGAAGTTATACGTGCGCCCGTCTCGTACCTTGATGCACAAGTTATGTTCAAGATAATCGATCGTGAACTCCTCCATGGCCTCAAGAGTCACTTCAAAGGCGTCATCATCACTCGTCTGATACCGCAGACCGCTCGTATTGGCGACGAGTTCTCCGGCACAGTCACCGAATCGGTGTTTGTGTATGACTGCCAAACGCTCATCGAGAGACACCTGCCTGAATGTCACAACAATTGAGGTTCGGTCTCCACTGATTTTAATAGCCTCTTCGTAGGTTTCGTAACCAGTCGCAGACACATTGACCCGGTATCGCCCCGGACCGAGCGTAGTGGACTCAAATGGCGTTGTACCAACATAACTCCGGTCAATGAATACATCGGCCTCATCAACATCGGCCACAACCTGCAGCACAACTGGTGGCGGCGCCGTCACCGAGTCTGGTTCCGCCTCAACGACTGGCTCTTCTGTCGGAGGCAGGGGCTCAGCACGATCCGGTTCGGCAGGTAACGGGTCCGATTCCCTGGGTGCTGCTGGTGACACCGGCACATCCGCAGGTGCCGTTACTGTCGGGGCATCAGCCATCGAATTTGGATCAAGGTCCGTCGAGGTTCTGAACAGAAATAGATATGCGGCACTGGCGATCACCACGACGGAGACCAGCGCGTAGAGCCCCATCGGTTTTTTCGGGGGAACATCATCGACATCGCGTAGTAACGTCATTGGTCCTTTCGTGACTCCAGCTATGCCATCGATCCGTTCGGTGCATACCGATCGATCACAGACTTAATGGCCTCAGCGGTCACACTAAAATGAGAGGCTGCCCATACCAACTGGCCTTTGTGAATCAACAGCGTTTGCGGCGTTTCATGTCGCACCTTAAACCGCGCGGCCACAGCATCTGACAAACCCCGATGCGTCTGCACGGTCACGATAACGTATTGAGTCGTATACTGACCTGTGCTGAGATGATCCACCAATTCATCGTAGGCTTGCGCACTCGTCCCACACGTGACGCTGTGTTTAAACAAGAGAACCAAACGTTCCTCTGACGTGGCAATGGCGTCCTCAAGTACCTCAGCACTGTCTAGAACCATTAATTCTGAAGGCATTGTAGAAGTGTAACAATGGTGTTCGACACGCGGTGGACCCAGTCGACGACCTAGCATCCGTGGTACCCCGGTGGTACCCCGACGCATGCTTTTTAGAATTAAATACCGCGACGTGCGTTTTTGTTAGGGAAATGGTCGGGATGACTGGATTTGAACCAGCGACCCCCTGACCCCTAGTCAGTGCCCACACCTTTTCACGCCCGTTCACACGCTGTCATTATTCCTCATAAGTTGTTATAATGACTATGTTTATTTGATCTATTGACTTCAGTGACTTGCAGCGGATTTCAGCCAAGGGCACGTCACCGTGTTACCCATGTGTTACCCATAACGCCAGGACCCCGACCTGCCCCGTGACCGCCTGCGGCGTCCCCGACACTCGCCCATGCCCACGCTCGCCCTCACCGACCGCCACATCAGGACGCTGAAACCCACCGGCCATCGGGTGGATCACTTTGACCGTAATGTCACGGGCTTGGCGCTGCGCCTCTCGGTCTCCGGCCGCAAGACCTGGTGTGTCTTCTTCCGCGTCAACCGGCGGTTGCGCCGGATGACCCTCGGCCACTACCCCGCCGTCACGCTCCACGCGGCGCGCACGAAGGCGCGGCAGGTCCTCGCCGAGGTCGCGCTTCACGGCACGGACCCGGCCGCACACCGCCTCGACACCCGCCACGGCGCAACGGTCGCAGACCTGGCCGCTGAGTACCTCACGCGCCACGCCAAACCCCACAAGAGGAGCTGGCCGGAAGACCAACGCATCATCACCCGCGAGCTCCTCCCGCCCTGGCGCCACCGGCTCGTCACCGACGTGACCCGACGCGACGTGCACGCGTTGATCGACGCCGTCGCCGACCACGCACCGGTCATGGCGAATCGCGTGCTGGCGCTCGTACGAGGCATGCTGAATTTCGCAGTGACGCATGAGTGGATCGCGTCCAACCCTGCGGCCCTCGTCAAGAAGCCCAGCCCCGAACGGACGCGGGAGCGCGTGTTGAATGCCGCGGAGATCCGCGCCCTGTGGGCGGCGCTTGACGACCTCTCCCCCACCATGCGCCGCGTCTTCACGACCAGACTCTTGACCGGCCAGCGAGGCGGTGAAGTGGTCCGGATGCAATGGTCCGACGTGGCGCTTGACACGGGCATGTGGACGATTCCGGGCAGCGAGACCAAGAACGGGCACCCGCACCGCGTGGCCCTTGACTACACCGGTCGTCGCGCTCCTCTGCGAGCAACGTGCCAGCGTACCGGATGGGTCCCCGTGGGTGTTCAGCAATAGGCTCGGCTCCGGATCCGTGCACCACCGCGCACGGACGGTGCCCGGCCAGCTGACGCGACGCCTCGGGTTTCATTTCAGAGGGCACGATCTTCGACGCACCGTTGCCACCGGCATGGCTGAGAGCGGCGTGCCGGTACAAGTCATCGCCCGCGTGCTGAACCACATCGACGGCTCCCCGCGAGCGACGAAAGCCTACGACCGCCATACCTACGATGCCGAGAAGTTGCGGGCACTGCAGACCTGGGCGCGGCGGCTCGACCACATCCTCACCGGGACGACGTCAGCGGTCGTCCCGTTCCGGACGGCAAACCCCTGACGTAGCCCGGCGCGGCCGGCGGCGCCTGCTCCCGGCGGGCAGGACGTGCGCGACAATCGCCCCGGACCCATCGACGCCGCAGGGGAGCTTCCTCCACCCACGCGTGCCCCGTCCTCCGTGCTTGACGGCCGCCCACTCGCCGTCGCCGACGATCGAGAGTCCTGTGCTGTCGACGATACGATGGAGCGGCTCGTCGGACGGAACCAGGTGGAACCTGACGTTGCGGTGCTGACTCCGCCGAGAGAGGGGCGTGGGGTCGGGAGCATCGAGATCGACATTCAGCAGGGACAGCACCGCCCGCCGCGTCGGCCGGACGGCCGAGGTGTCCCTGCGTCACTTGCGTTCGCCGACAGCCAGACCGTCACGTCGCCTCGCTGGACGAGCGCGCGCTCGTCCTCCGGCCAATGCTCGACGTGGTCTTGCGTCTTGTACTTCGGATGGACTCGCGACTTCATGCCGACGATCGTGTTCGTTCGGGCGTCAAGATTCCAAGAAAATCGCCGGGGTGGGCCGGAGGAGCGGCATTCGCGCACCAACGCCCCACGCGGCCACGGCGCCGTGGATCACGGTCCACACCGAGCGCCGGACCCGGAGCCAGATGACGGCCCACACCATCAGAACGAGGTAGAGTGCCCGCTCGACGTTGGTCACCCCGAAACCGGTCCGAGCGAGAGCGCCGGTTGCGTCAGCTCGAAGGGGAGGAGTGTGGCGAGCAGCCCGGGTGCCCCCAGTCCGCAGGTATCGAGCGGCGTAGGTTCCCGCAGACTCCGCGTTCCGGTCGCATGGGCCATCATGCGTCTTTCGTCACCGGTCGACCCTGGGGACCGGGCCCACCGGTGCGGATGATCGACCACGGCCGCATTCCGTCGCGACACGTGCGGCAGGGCGCGCCAGCAGAGGCTGAGCAGCAGGGCTTCGCTCAGCACGATCGACCAGGCGGCGCCGACCGGTCCGAAGCGGGGTACCAACGCCAGACACAAGGACGAGGTTCAGCACGAACACGGTCGCGGTGTAGGCGAGATACCGCCGGTGGAGGTCGTGGGCGATGACGAGAGCTCAGAAACAGAGGCTAGCGTTCGCTAGAGGTCAGCCGGCGCCACTTGGAGCTTGGCGGCCGCTCGCATGCCGAGCATGATCTGCTTGTCGTCCTTATTACCGCGGACTCTTACCTGGTCGGCCGCGTTGTCACGAGCTTCTACCGAGATCGCTTCCCCTGGCGTAAGCTGGCTGTCCTCTAGGAACCGGAGGAAGTCCGCGTCCTGATCAAGTACCCGTGTGAGCACGACAGGAGTTCCGAGCCGGCAGGTTAGCAGTGTCTGATAATGGGGCATGACGACGGCGCCATCTGGATCGGGTATCGGGTCACCGTGTGGGTCGACCGCCGGGCGTCCTAGCATTGCGTCGATGCGATCGATGAGCTGATCGGAAGCGGCGTGCTCCAACCGCTCTGCCTCGTCGTGCACCTCGGCCCAGCTCATCCCGAGCACTCTTACCAAAAACAACTCCATTAGCCGGTGTCGACGCAAGACAAGGGCAGCCAGTTTCTGTCCCGCGGTGGTCAGTCGTACACCAGCGTAAGGTTCGTATTGCACGAGCCCTGATGCGGCCAGCGCCTTGATCATAGTAGTGGCGGTACCTGGCACGACGCCTAGGGCGACAGCAAGCTGTCCCATCGGTACAAGGCTCCGGCCCTCGTCCAAGTCTTGCTCCATGGAGACTTGGGCCATGTAGATGGCCTTAAGGTAATTCTCGACGGTACTTGAGGGCAGCATGTTCGATTGCGCGAAGGTTTTAGCCTGCCTTGACTTCGACTACTATGTCAGTTATTTTGAACCTTCAAATACTCTCTTGTCAAACGTCAAATACTAAAACTTCTGTTATCAAATAGTTATCAAGAGAGAGGTCAAGCAAGCGGCTATGTCTCATTGGTCACGTCGTTCCTGGCTTCAGATGGCCGGTTTCGGTTCACTCGCAGGGGGTAGTGCACTGCTTTTCGGGCGGAGGACTGCCGGACAAGGAAGCTACCTATCCGCACAAACGATGGAGCACGGCAAGATGGGGATGGGCCCCGTCGGGCGTGTGTCCACCGAGAACTTCAATCCGACGACCTTTTTGCGAACCTGGAACTTCTCCAACCTAGCGCCAGCGGAGCGTTCAAAGGTCTATCAGGAAAGCCCACAGCCGGACGGCTCGACGCTTCGCGAGTACAAGATTTACGCAGTCGACCGGGACATCGAGATTGCGCCAGGCCTGTTCTTCCCTGCCTGGACTTACAACGGACAGGTACCAGGTCCGACGATCCGCGCCACCGAAGGCGATCGCCTGCGGATTACCTTCGTCAACCAGGGTACCCATCCACACACAATTCACTTTCACGGGTGGCATCCACCGAGCATGGACGGCTCGCTGGTGGGGCACCAGGTAATGCCGTCGGAGCAGTTCGTCTACGAGTTCGACGCCGAACCGTTCGGTTTGCACCTCTATCACTGTCACTCCAACCCGCTCAAGCGGCACGTGCACAAAGGGCTCTACGGCGCTTTCATCATCGACCCGTGGCCGGGGACCGCCGAGACTGGACCGGTTCGTCCGCCAGCCGATGAGTTAGTGATGGTAATGAACGCCTTTGATACCAATTTCGATGCTGAGAATGAGGTCTACGCTGTCAATACTGTGGCCGGTTTCCACATGCACGAGCCGATTCGTGTGACCGTGGGCCAGCTGGTTCGAATTTATCTCGTGAACGTGACTGAGTTCGATCCGCTGAACAGTCTGCACCTCCACGGGATGTTCTTCGATGCTTATCGCACGGGCACTAGCCTGACGCGCACAGAAATGACTGACACGCTTATGTTATGTCAAGGCGAACGAGCGATCCTCGAAACAACGTTCCGATATCCCGGCGAGTATATGTTTCATGCCCACCAGAGCGAATTCGCGGAACTCGGCTGGATGGGGTTGTTCCGGGCGGAGGAGGCATCTCGTGGGACCTGATCAGAACAGGCGTGGTGGGGGGGGCGTCTGGCTGGTAGCGACGTTGCCGCTCGTCCTGGTGGCGAGTCTGATCGGTTTTATCGTCTGGTCTGGTCCAGCGGACGCGGTGCGGGGTGATGGTTATCCACCGGTCGAGGCACTGACGTTTCAACGCGTCGCACTCAACCCTGGTGGGTTCGTCGTGAACATGCTTAATGACGGCCCAGACATGGTGACGATCGCGCAAGTTCAGGTAGATGATGCCTATTGGGATTTTACTGCCGAACCAGGCGCGGTGCTCAATCATCTGGACCGGACAACGCTAAGGATCCCGTACCCGTGGGTTAAGGGTGATACGCACGCGTTGCGCGTCGTAACGTCGAACGGCGTCACCTTCGACTACGAAATCGCGGTGGCGGTTGAAACACCACGGCCAGACAGACGGTTCTTTGCAGTCTTTACGGGAATCGGTATCTATGTCGGCGTGCTCCCGGTAGCGATCGGCTTGTTGTGGTTCCCGATGGTGTCGCGTTTAGGACGGACCGGACTCGACTTTCTCCTGGCGCTGACAGTAGGCCTGCTCGTCTTTCTGTTGGTAGAGGCGAGCCACGAGGGACTAGAGGCCGCAGCCGTGATACCAGAGTCCTTTCAAGGAGTTGCACTCTTCGTGTGCGTAGCGCTCGGCGCGTTTCTGGTGCTCGAGACCATCGCCCGCTGGCTGGGTGGACGACGGCAGCAGGTGCGAACGGTCTCGAATCACGGAGGGGGTTGGGTGCTGGCCCTGCTCGTGGCCATCGGTGTTGGCCTCCACAATTTCGGTGAAGGCTTAGCGATCGGCGCGGCGTTCGCGCTCGGTGAGGTCGCGTTGGGTGGTGTGCTGATCATCGGTTTCACTCTCCATAACACCACGGAGGGTCTCGCTATCATCGCGCCGTTGGCACGCGAGCCAGTTCGGGTACGTGATCTGATTAAGCTCGGTTTGATCGGCGGTGCGCCGACCATCGTGGGAGCGTGGCTGGGCGGCTTGGTCTATTCGCCGGTCTGGTCGGTCGTTTTCTTGGCGATCGGCTCCGGAGCGATCGGCCAGGTCGTGGTGCAGATCGTGCGACAGATGGCGGGAGACCAACCGGTGGGGCACCACTTCGCGACCGCACCGGTTCTGGGTGGTCTCATGGCCGGGTTCAGTGTCATGTATGTAACGGGGTTAATAGTCGGATGAATAGCAACAGGATGTCTTCAGTTGCCTGGTGTCGGTGGCACCAGCGGTTGCGTGGCTCCATGGGTCGTATGACCAGCGCGGTTCTTGCTGGTTTCGTAGTGGTCGGATTGATGATATTCCTGCCAGTGGTGGCTGATTCAGAAGCGGCGCCACGGGAGATCGTCCTCGTCACGCGAGACATGGCGTTCTACCTTGAGGGCCAACAAATTCCCAACCCAGTGGTGACGATGACCGCCGGTGAGACCGTGCGGATTGTCGTGCGCAACAAAGACGCCGGTATCGGTCACAACTTCGAGGTTCCGGTGGAGAAAGTGGCCGGCCAGACGACAAGCCTGATTAAAACGATTGAGGCTGCGGTCGCGAGTGGGAACCTGCCGACGAAAACCAGTACCCTGTGTGACTGGTGCGAATTTCGTCCCCAATGCCCAGAGTTTGCGAACCTTTACGAGTTGGAGAGCGAGAATGAAACACTGCCATTCTCAACTATCACTGCTTCAGAGGCGTCAGCACTGGTGGATGAGTTTGCGAGCCTGAGACACGAGAAGCGACGTATTATGGGCGAATTAGACGAACGGATTGAGGAGATAAGGGAAAAGCTGGCAAGTTACTCGACTGAAACCGGAAACACCTCGATCTACGGTAATGAATATTACGCTACTGTTTTTAGCACTACATTAATTGATATCCCGAAGGCTGACAGCGGACCCAGGGCTAAGCTCGAGGTTGCTCTAAAGGCGCTCGGACTCTGGGAGCAGGTCGGTCAACTTTCATCAAATAAACTGAAGAAGCTCGTTGATTCTGGCGCCTGTACAGATGCACAGCTGGAAGCGATAAACAAGTATCTAGAGCGGAGCGAATACGCGCGGGTGGAATTGCGTAAGAGGAAGTAGCGCAAAGTTACCAAGGTCTAGACGAAGCATCCAGACCAACTGTGTCGAGGGTTTTGTGCATAAGGAGAACGTTGGAGTGTCTCGAGTCGTGCGAGTTGTAATCCTTTCGCTGGCGGTGCATGTAGGGTCAGGCATCGCCAGCGCCCAGTCGCCGGAGTTAGTGACCGATCGCCCAGATATGACCGAGGCCCCAACGGTTGTTTTGAGAGGCATGGTTCAGGTGGAGACAGGATACCTGTTGGCTAGCGACGGCGACGTGACACGCTATGAAGTGCCTGGCACGTTGGTTCGGATTGGGTTAGGGCGCCAGACGGAACTCCGTATCGGTCATGCGGGTATGGCCGTGGGTGAAGGGAACCATGGCGCCGGAGACAGTGCACTTGGTGTCAAAGTTAATCTTATCGAGCGTGCTGATGGTTGGCGGCCAGAGTTGTCAATTCTGGGCGGACTGTCGATGCCGACTGGAGACGAAGGTTTCTCGAGCAACCGCGTTGATCCGTCGTTCCTTGTTTCTTTGGCCTACGAACTCTCACCGAGGTTGTCGCTTGGCTCAAACGTTGGGGTAGTATGGGAATCCTCGTCAGAAGAGATCGATCACGATGCAGCCATTGTCTATTCGTTGGTACTGGGAAGTGGACTAACGAATCGCTTGAGTGCGTTCCTTGAAGTATTTGGCGATTGGCAGACCACGGGAGCCAGTGCAAACAGCGTGTCAGTGGACGGTGGATTCACGTTTCTACTAACAGACCTCGTCCAGTTGGATGCCTACGTCGGTCATGGCTTACGGGGACTGACCGACGATGTGTTTGTCGGCACGGGGTTGAGTTTCAGACTGCCGCGATGAGTTCAGACTACCGAATGAGACTCGAGCGGGGCATCACACTGGCCTAATAAATATTTAGGTTAGAGGCAAACACTTCTGATAGGAACACGAACGTGTCCGTCTCGAATTCGTCGTTAGGCCGCCATTGGGAGCTGGACGGCATTGTCAAGTTGAGGCCGCACCTGGCAGCGTCGGCTGAGGACCGGCCACGTCCCCAGCGACCCTGGAGACCGATTTCCGCCCGAGGTCAGCAGGCACGCGGTCTGGCTCGACCCCCGATTCTGTCTGAGCGTTCGAGAGGCCGAGGATCTCTTGGCTCAGCGGGGCATGCGGGGCATGACCGTCTCCTAGGAGGCGATTCGACCGTGGGGTCAGACCTGCGGCCCTGCGTCTGCCCGTGCGCTTCGGCGCCACCGAGGACGGATGGGCGACACGTGGGACCTGGACGAACTGGTCGTCACCATGCAGGGGCGGCCGCACTAGTTGTGGCGGGCGGTCGACGAGGACGGCGACGTGATCGACATTCTCGTGCACTCCCAGCGTGACCGGCACGCAGCCGCGCGCTTCGTCCGTACGCTGGTGAAGCGGCCAGGCCGTGAGCCCCGCCCGCTGATCACCGACACGCTCCGGCGCTACTCGGCGGCGCACCGCACCGTGCTGCCGTCAGTCGTGCACAGCACGCAGCCGGACGCGAACACTCGAGCCGAGGTGTCCCAGTACCCGACCCGGCAGCGCGAGCCACACATGAGACGAGGCAAGTCCGCCAGACACGTACCACGATTCCTCTCCGTACATGGACGCGTGCGCACCCTCTGGCGTGTCCGCCGCCACCTGCGCCGGGCACCCCACCATCGCGTGCTGCGACCACGCGCGTTCTGTGTCTGGGACGAGGTGACGTGTGCCTACTGCGGGATGAAAAACCCCGCCATCGAGCGAGCGCTCTGCGCTCTGATCGTCACCTTGACAGTACCTGCGGGACGTGCCGGTGGGGGCATCTGACCTGCCCCCATTCTTAGAACCATCTACGCTGCAAGTCCCTCCCGTAGGCCATGCAGATCTTCCCGTCGGCAGTCATCAACGTCTCGGCGGCAGGGGGCGGCAATGCAGTTGCACCATACCGTCGCCGATCCCGTGGTGTCCTACGAACTCCAACGTATGACGCTTCGTGACTCCGGCGAAAAGCGAGTGTCCCTCGCCAAGAACGACCGGCACCATCGTCACGATCAGATCATCGATTACGTTCGCATCCATGGCCTGACGAATCAGATCGCCGCCGTCGAGGTAAACATCCTTCTTGCCCGCAGCCATTTGGGCCTGTGCGATCAGCGTTGAGATGTCGCCGGAGACAGCCCGCACGTCGTGGCCTGTCGATTCTAGTGGTCTATGAGTGGCAACCAGAACCGGGCGCTCACCATAAGGCCAGGCACCCTCGCAACTAACCGCCACGTCGTACGTCCGCCGCCCCATCAATAGAGCACCTACATCGCTCATGAACTCCTCGAAACCCACAGCGCCTGCGTCCCGCTTTGGGCCCGGGCCGTCATTCGCGTCACCGTCAGGCTGGGCTCCAGGCAGCCAGGAAAGGTCATCTCCGGGGCCAGCGATGAAACCATCAAGGGAACAGGCGATGTAGACGCGGATTCTTGAATCTGCTTGCATACTTTTCCTCGACTAACCGAAATCAGTGCCCGTGTCTGGCGCTACTGCGAGGCCGATGGATCACCCGTAGGATTTTGTGCGTACCATACCAATTGCCGAGATATCGAACTTCTTCATCCCCGGCATGGCCGGGAATGCCCTGTCGCGCGCAGCAACGTCCTTGCTGGTCAACCAATCGGCGATGCCTGTGCACGGCGTTGGTGCACGGCTCGAGACTCACCCGCAACTGTGCCATGCTCAAGGCTCGTCACGGACCAATGCTGTACGACTGCGACTTGCCAAGCTCCGTCATCCGATTGCGAACGTTGCACGCTAGGAGGGCCTCGACCTCTCGTCCGCCCGGTGCCCGAGCTCTCAGGCCACCTCCAATGATCGACTTGTATCGGAAGAAGGCGTTTTCTGCACAGGCCTGCTGATGGTAACCCGACACCTTCTTCCACTGGCGCCGGCCGAGCGCCTTCACCTTGTTGATCGTCCGATCCCGAGCGTTCGATCGCGGTCGGCGCCGAGACACCCTGGCGGTCTTCGTCGGAGGCACCACGACCGTCGCGCCACGGGCACCCGCGGCCTCGTAGATCGCGATCGGGTCGTCGGCCGTATCAGCGGTGACGCGTGCGACGTTGCCCTCGACCGCATCGATCAGCGTGAGCCCGGTCGTCGCGTCGTCGACCGTCGCCTCGGTCAGGGCCTGGGCGACAATGACGCCCGATCGGTCGACACCCAGATGGAGCTTCTTCCAGCCACGCTTGCCGCGCCCGCCGTGTTTGACAGCAGCCCATTTCCCCTCGCCCACGATCGAGAGGCCGGTGCTGTCGACAATCAGATGGATGGGGCCCTTGACTGGGAACCCCTGGAGCTTCACATCGAGCCGCTGACTCCGCCGCGAGAGCGTGGTGTGATCCGGTGCGTCGAGGTCGCTGTTCAGCAAGGCCAGAACCGACCGCAAGAACCCCTCCGTCTGGCGCAACGGCAATCGGAAGACGAGGCGGAGCGTCAACGCGGTCTCGATCGCCAGATCCGAGAACCGGCGCTGCCCGCCCGGCCGACCGGATGGCGACGGTTTCCACGCATCCGTGGCGTCGGCAGGTTGCCACAGGGTCACGTCGCCCGCTGGACGAGCGCACGCTCGTACTCCGGCCAATTCCCGAGGTGATACTTGGTCTTGTACTTCGGATGGACTCGTGACTTCATGGAGGGATCATGCGCTACGAGCCGCCAACAGGCGAGCGAATCGACGGCCCCGACTCGGGCGACGGGAACAGCCGTGCACCAACGCCGCTCCCTGCAGAGGCCGCCGTCAGGGCGTGAGCAGATCGACTGCGGCAGTCTGGCAGGCGCGCCACCCGACACGGACGAGCAGGCCGTACGCGGCAGTACGGTACCTGTACTACTAGTACCTCTTGTACCTCTCGGGAGCGGAGTACAAGTACTACGTCGATCGCGTCGCGAAGTCGATCGCGTTTCAGATCGTCGCCTCCTGGCCGCGACTCGCTCGGACGGCAGGGAGTACATTTCACCCAGGGTTGGCGGCAGGTTGAAACGTGATTGAGAGGAAACGCATGAACAGCATGACGCGACCAGCTATCGAATTCGTTGAACCCACGGGTGACCAGAAGAGGTGGACAATCCAATTGCGACACTTTGGACAGCTCGACCAAGCACTCGGGCGCGACGTGCTCAATGCGTTTAGTAGGTGCTTTGTTCACGCTGATCGCCTCACGAGCACGATCAGTTGCATCTACGCTAGTCAGAAGCTGCACGGGCACGAGTCTGTCGCCTTCGCAAGAGATCTCAACACGATGGTGTGGTTCACGATTGGCACCCTTCGCGAGCTAGCGGCCGCGATTCAAGCTCTTCGGAGTGCGCTCGCACGGCGTGGTCGACTGGATCCAAAGAGCGAGCCATGGGTCAAGCTCCGCGCCATCGAAAATCGCTGGGAGCGCAGCGAGTTCTACAGGAAGAAACGCGATGTAGCGGCGTTTCATGTTGATGGTGCCGTGATCGATCGGGGCCTCGATGAACTCATCAAGGATGAACAAGACGTCACCCTGAGCGAGGGTGATGGTTCCAAAGCTGTTGAGAGTCAACTGGCACTCGGGCTGCTCGCTCTGCACAACGGCTTGGGTCTGAATCTCGATGAATACGGTCAGTTTCTCGATGTCGTGAGCGACGATCACGGTGCCGCCGCTGACGCTATCCAAAACGCATTCATGGATGCCGCCCGAGCATCTGGTGTGGCGTTCGGGGCAGAGTCGCCCGCATCGACCTAGAAAGCGGCGCGTCGCTACGACTAGGGCACGGTCCAAGCCCGAGATTACGATCAGCACGCCCACGGTCCTATACTCGATCGATGCCCGACTACGACCAACTCGCGCGCTGGCTGATCGCCTCCCAGAAGCGCCCGGATGTCGACGTGATCTGTCTGCGCGGCCTAGGCTTTCCGACCGTGGAGCCTGGCCGATGGAAGGTGCCGCTCCTGTCGCCCTTGACGGGTTCCCGATCGCCGCTTGCACTCAGGCGCATTGGGGCGGTCGATGGCCGCCGTTAGCGCTCGACAACGGCTCTCCTCGAAGAATTCGGCAGTCAGATCCGCCGATGCCCCGTGTGTGGAGAGGTCTTTCTCAAGAATCGGCGACAAGCGTATTGCTCAACACGATGCTCGAATCGAAAGCGGCAGAAAGATATCCGTACACACCGCAAACAACGATTCAAAGCACTCCGGCGCAAGCGCTAGATGCGGACGCGATGACACATTTCCTGTCCCGTGATGTCTGAGCTTTCTCTTTTTGTACCCCGGCACAAAAGTAGCGGTTCAACGGGGACGGGGAAACCTATGACCCACCGTTACAAGCGGCTTGGCCAGGACTTTCTTTCATCTCAGACACTTTTCGATGATTCCCCATTTGTTTAGGTAAGGTCGCAAGGTCTTTTCGGAGATGGAACTGTGAAAAGTATCCCACCGCTGAGGGCGAACCCCGCCGTGCTTGTCCAGGAATGCCTTGTGTTGCTTGATCAATAAATCGCGCAGTCTCTGCCATCTGAGTATGTAGAACTGATCGTTTCCGTTCTCTACAATCTTGACAAAGATCACAACAAGACGTCGCACGGGACAAGGTTTCGCTTCTCCCACGATCTGCGCTTGTCGTCAAATTTAATGTCGAAGAATTTGGTGACGTCACCGAACTGCCAAGACGCTGCGCGTCCCGCTTTGACCTGAACCGAGACATGTTTACCTTCTTCGTCAGACGCGATGATGTCGTAATGAGGGACGTTACCAGTGAATGTGGTAGCGATAAGTCCTCGGCGGGAGAGTTCCGCAGCCACTAAATACTCACCAGTCTGCCCGACAAGCTTGTTACTGCGTCCTGTTGCCATTTTCTTTTTGTGCCGTAACGTTAGGTTTACAGTTCGTAGCTTACCGTTAGCCGGCGGGCGGTTCAACGGGGACGGTACAGATGAAGGCTCGCTGGTATAAACATCAGCATGAGAAACTTCTATCGGCTGATGCTCGGCAAGCAGAGTGGACACGCCGACGAATGCTTCACTGGTGGATTCGTCGGAACGGATTTCGCGATTCACCAGGATCTCACTGGCCAATTACCTTCGGAGTGGCGTGCTTTCAACAAGCATTTCATCCCTGTTTTTCTCGAACAGCACCCGGACAAGTCACGCATCGCAGCTGGATTGGCATGTGGCGCACTCTGGACGGTTTCCAAGGGCATAGCAGAAAAGGACATCGTGCTGTGTCCCACCGGCGCCGGGCAGTACCGTGTTGGTGAGATAACCGGTGGCTATACCTACGAACCTAATCAGGTGTTACCTCACAGACGACCAGTCCACTGGCTCGACCATCACATCTCGAAGACTGATTTGAGCGATGGCCTCAGGCATTCTTACGGCTCTATTGGAACCGTTGCGGCCCTCGAGAAACACCGAGAAGAAATCGAACGCCTACTCGCTGGTCACACCACACCCCGCATTACGACAACGGACGACAGTATCGAAGATCCTGCAACCTTCGCCCTGGAAAAGCATCTCGAAGATTTTCTCGTTGCCAACTGGGGTGCCACAGAACTCAGTGACACTTTCGACATCTGGACAGAGGAGAACGAAACACGGGGACAGCAGTACCAGACCGATACCGGACCGATAGATATCCTCGCCATCAGCAAGGACCAGAAGACGATCCTCGTTATTGAACTAAAGAGGGGACGAGCTAGCGATGCGGTCGTCGGGCAAGCATTGCGCTACATGGGATATGTCAAAGACGTACTTGCTGAACCTGGTCAGGAAGTGCGCGGCCTTGTGATCGCCCTTGAAGATGATCAACGACTCCGAAGAGCCTTATCGATGGTGCCGTCTATTGAATTCAAGCGGTACGCAGTGAGTTTTCGGTTATTGACGACATGAAACCTTGGATAGTCGCTCTTTGACCTACAGCGCACCTATATTTCTTGAAATGGGCGGCGAGACAGGCAGTTCAACGGGCGTCAACTGCTGAATGTTATCTACAAATGCTCGCCGTGGTAAATTATTTCAAGCAGCGTTGAAGGACTCCCTTCAGCGAGGTTGGCGAACACCATCCTGTGCAATTCTAGTTTTGCCCCCTGCGTCAGCCGCCGCACCACAATCTTCTGTAGCTTGAACAACGGTTTTGGCTGAAAGTCAAAACGATGTGGGAATATCTCGCCTTTGTGACGTCCGCGTCCAGCCCAGACACGCTGGTCCTCATCGAAATAGTACCCACGTGTGATTCGATGCACTCTGGCAAAATCAAAGATCCCCTTGAAAGACCTCTTTGACCACGCTTCCTTGGAGATTCGCCCAGGGAACCCTTTTCCCGGCCCGATGAACGCGATCAGATCTCTCTTTGAATCAGTCTGATAGTCGCCGTTGCACCGTGTTTCCTCCAATCGGGGATTCCCCACACACCCTTAGTCAAGGCCTGCTCTTCGAAGTCTTTGTCTCCTCCACCCTTGAGCGAAATGTAAGTAAACCAGAGCTTGGGGAATGTTCTCGGCGGTGGGTGCCGAATGTCTGCTGTTGTCAGTCGAACCAGAGACTCAGCATTCTTCGCGAACCAGCTCTCGAAGTGGTCGACATCTAGCTTGATCTGTCGGACACCTAGTCCTAGGTCACGGTTCTCAACGAGTACGAGAACCACCCCACCCGCCTCCCGAAGCGCATCGATCGGATGCCCATGCGCCAGGAAGTCACTTGATGCCCACTCCACTTCCGCGGGTACCCAAGTTGAGTCTTCCAGGACGAGTGTGAGATCTGGAAACCTGTTCAGGTTGTCAACAACGCGAACAACACGCTGGCCGTTGATCGCCGGCAACCGACCTGGATTCTTGATAACGTACCACTGAAGAAACCGCTCTTGAAGCTTAGGGCCAGCCATCGCTTTTACCGCCTGCTCTGCTTTCTTGAATTACCTCGCGATAACTCAACGGGATATTTCTCTTCATTTAACGTGATCTTGGCGTCAATCGAACTCTTTAGATCCACATTCAGAACATCCGCAAGGCGAAGAAGATAGATCATCACATCAGCGATCTCCTCCCGCACGTGAGTCATGTCAGGTGAAGCACCATCCAGTGTGCGAGACTGCTTTTCCGTCATCCATTGGAAGAGTTCCGTTAGCTCGCCGACTTCTGCGCCGAGGGCCATGACCAGATTCTTTGGACTGTGGAATTGTTCCCAGTCTCTCTCGGCGGCGAAGTCCCTTAAGCGGTGCTGAATTGTGGAGGTGTCCATCGATGACTCCTCTTGGTTGTTAAGGGGTAAGCGTGTTGCCACGCTGAAGTGGCATGGCTACACAACGCCTGTAGCAACCACTCATAAGTTCTCTCCAATCGCGACGACGAACGATTAGGTCTCTAGCCTACCGTGATACGGCGGGTGGTTCAACGGGGACGGGGGTTCGTTACGCGGGTGGGCGGCGTCCCGGTCTAGCGCACGTCGGACACCAGGTTCCTCGTTTAATGCTGTGCGGCGTGGCCTCCCACTCATGGCTTTTCCTACACCGCCATAGAAGCTTCGCTTTGTTGTTGACATATGTCGTCGAGAGACACTCCCCACCACGGGTTCTTGCTAACACCTGCATCTGCCCAAGCGTCAGCGGTGTCTTGCCAGCACAGAACGGACACCAATCCCCCCTGTTTTTGATTGCACTCGACGTTGCCAGCCATTCATGACCTTCTGAACACCGCCACCGGAGCTTCGCGTGCGTACCGAGATAGGCTATCGAGAGACATTCACCGCCCCGCTCCCGAGCAAGTGCTTGCATGGCGCGAAGTTGCTCCGTCAACACGAACTGCGCTACTTTGATCTTTTCCGGTCGTCTTATGCGGACCGGGACGCTAAGGTCCTTCACCGCAGCAAATATGTATGCTGGCACGTCGTCTAACTCAACCTTGCAGGGTATTTCGATCAGGTGCACATCGTTCTCAAGGCATAATTTCCGCTTTTCCGCGTCATCTTTTTTCTGCTGTGTGAGGGTCCTCCTCATAGAACTCCGACGGGAAAACTTCGTCTCCTTGTAGTGTTGTATCCCCTGATACTCGAACGCGAGAGAAAGCTTGCTGCAGTAACCGTCCAGTTCCATCAGATTCCCCCGCGCATTGATCAACCATTGGGGCTTAACCTTTGGAAATGGTTTCCCAAACATCTGTTTACAGATATCCCTCACAATACGTTCGCTATGCCCTTGCGAACATGTCGGACACCAGCGTCCTAACTTGACGCTGCCCGGCGCAGCCTCCCATTCATGGCCGTCCTGGCACCGCCATAACAGCTTCGTTCGGGTGTTGACATATTTCGTCGAAAGGCACTCCCCACCACGGTCTCTGGCGACCGCCTGCATCTGCTCAAGCGTCAGCGGTACGCTTCCGCCACACTGCGGACACCAATTTCCTTGCTGGACGTAGTTTGGTTTGGACTCCCATTCATGGCCTTCCTGACACCGCCACCTAAGCTTTGTGTGAGCATCGCTATACACCGTGGAGACACACACCCCGCCACGCTTCTTCGCCAACGCCTGCATCTGCTCGATCGTGAGTTTCCTCATGTTGCTGCTGAGGTTCCTAGATTAGCGAGAGACGACGAGCGGTTCAACGGGGACGGGGCTTACGGCTCACGCGGGTGCGCGGCTGGACTGAGATGCATGCAGCGTTACCTGGCGAGATTTACGACAGCGTTTCAAACCAATTCTTGATCTTCAGCGCCATTAACGTCCGACGCTGTATCAAAAACTCATCATAGTCATACGATCCGCCATCGAACAGACGTGTCGGCACACAGTTGCTCTTGAAATTTTCCCGCATTGTGTCGGCATCGACAATTCCTCCGTAACGTTTCGGTCCACCTGCGCACTGCTCGGCCAACTCACCAAAATACTTGTCTGGCGCTGTATCATTTATTGCAATATTGATTTCGCTCTGAGTCACTACGAAGTTGGCGATCTGGTTGTACCGATTCCGCGTGACCCCGCGTCTTTGTAAATACTTTCTCGGAAAGACGTGGTGTTTATCACCGTGATTCAGCAACAGATCTCGAACAGTGATGTCCGTAGATAGAAACCCTTTATCGCCAAGGCAAACCTGGGCCGCTTGATACGCAACAAAATATGGACTTGTCGATGAAAAGGTATCCATGCTTTGTGGGAGCAAGCCGGTCCAGAATGTTGACGGCAGTTCACTGTCTATGATCGCATTGGCATACTCGGTTAAACCTTGCGCGTCGATCTGGCGAATGTCGACATCGAAAGTAGATCCGGGGCTTCCCGCGTATCGCCCGGTGACAATTGACATTGCATACCAGCGCCGAACCAGGCGTTCGATGTCATCGGCTGGGAGACCTAATTTGCGACCACGCAGATACAAAATATAGGCAAAGTTAACGGCGTTTCGACTACGAATCAGCCCACTCGTAACAAAACCCGCAGACCGCAAAATCATGACCAAACACTCAAAATTGGTTTTATTAATAAACGCAAGAATGCCCGTCTTTAGTCGGGTAAATGATTCTTCGGCAATGACCTCCTCGTACTGGCGGGTTTCAAAATTTCGACCTGAGAGCAACGCGACCAATACATCCAATCTTCCGCGTCCAAACTCAGATGTGAAGGCAACGCGCAGCATGTCCGTGTAAGTCGGATCGTAGAGATCTTCATTGGCATCCTTCAGCCAGCGCATCTTTCCGAAGAACTCAGATTTCGCGAACGCCTTGTCACCTTTCTCGATACGTGAATAGAACTTCGGAGACACAGCAAGGTGGCAAAAATAATCAATCGCTTTTCGCAGGAGATTACCGCCGTAACTATCGTTCACGGCGATCTTTGACATCGCGAAGTCGGCTTGCGACAACTCAGCACCTGCGGAATTTACGCGGATAAAAATCTCCGTCACAGTCTCAATGTCGAGGTCTTCGGCTAATTCGATCAGTCCGACATGGTTGTTAATAATCTTGGTTAAGTTTTGGAGGACTTTGCCAATGGTCTTGCGGTCTGTCGATGGGTTTCGTTCAGCGTATTGCTCCATGAGGCACTGTCAACTTAATGAAGTCCGCGCAGTTCTCTGCCTAGAACAGACCGTCGGCGCTCGTTCAGGAGGCGCAGGTCACCGCATTCCAGACCTGAAACGCCCGCCCTCTCAACAACCTGTGGTGAACGGACCGTAGCAGATGTCGGCCCACTCGGAAGAGATTCTGCACTAGGCCGTGCACGGACACGAACCGCTGCACGTGGGCGGCGGACTTGAAGCGCCGCATCTGGCGTTCGCGTTGCCGGGTCGGTTGGTGGGAGACTTCGGCGCGATTGTTCGCGTACTGGTCCGTGCAGTGCACCACCGACGGCATCACGGTGCGGAGCGCCGCCGAGTAGCTGCGCAACTTGTCCGTGATCAGCCGCCGAGGCTCCCGGCCTTGGCTCTTCAACAGCTTACGGAAGAACCGCTCCGCCACCCGGCGATTGCGTCGGGATTGGACGAGGATGTCGATGACATCGCCGTCCTCGTCCACGGCACGCTACAGATACTGCCGCCGGCCCTGAATCGTGACGAAGAGTTCGTCCAGATACCAGGTGTCGCCCATCCGGCCCCGGCGTCGCCGCAGAGCCCGTGCATACTGCGGTCCGAACGTTCGACACCAGCGCCGAATCGTCTCGTGGGTGACCGTGACACCCCGCTGAGCCAGCAAATCTTCTGTGTCGCGGAAGCTGAGACCGAACCGGTGGTACAGCCAGACGGCGTGACTGATGATTTCGGCAGGGAATCGATAGCCGTGATAGCTGGGAGACTCGTTCGTCATCGGCCCACTCTGTCACCTGCAGCCTCAAGTTGACAGTGCCACGTAGACGATCTGGCCGGTGCCTCGTGGATTGTCGATCACCTCTAGACTGGTAGTCGTCACGGTGTATGGATTATCCGTAATAAACGGCGCGACGGCTGCGATGGCTGCGGTTTGAGTGGCTGTCATTGAGGAGTATCTGTGCAGGACACGCTCCCAACGACCAACAAACCAGCGACGACGAGTGTGGTAAGACGCATGGGTGTTCCCTCCAAGCACACTATAGCGCACCGGCGGGCGGTTCAACGGAGACGAGCCTCTACTGTTTAGTCTTGCAAAAGACGAAACGAGATGACGGTGAGCGAACCTGCTTGTCCGGGAAGAGAGTGGATCGCCTCAACCGCGACGAGGAGACTCGTGACTTGGGCAAGATCGGGCTGTGCAGGTAGGTCAGGTGTTACAGGCATGAACTCTGCCAGCCGAAGTGTGACGGAAGCGGTCTCTGGTCCGGCATAGAACGATTGCCGCCAACGGATGTCACCATGGACATCGGTGGCCCGAAGTTGCACAAAGGCGCGCGTGGGGCTTGCCGCATGGACATCGAAGGCCACGCTATCAAATTCTGCCAGGCCGCCTGCCCTACGATGATGGACTAGCGCTGCGGACGCGGTTGGTTGATCGCTCAGCTCATAATCTAGTATCACTCGGTCAGGACCGTGACCAAGTCTGGCGCGACTGTCAGTGCTGCTTTCAACGTCCCAGGCATAGACGTCCAGTTGCTCTGGAGTCAGTGACGAGGGTGGCTGGTCCGGCAACCGTGAAAGCGTTGGCCCGACATAAATCGGATTACTGACGATCCAAGGAACCGGCGGCGTACCAGGGGCACCCGAGAGGTGGACTTCTGCGCGGTAGGTTCCATTTTGGCGGGACGTGACCGAAAGCTCCCGGCCTATTACCGTCTCGATCGGCTCACCATCAGCAAACAGCACGATCTCGCTTTCCGGCGGGCCCGCGACCCGAGCCAGCAGTTGAACGGGGTGGCCAGTTTCTATCTGTGAGCCCATCTGGTGGCGACCAGTTCCGCTCTCCGCATGGAACGTGAACCGGACCGGTGAGGCGATTGCATCGACTGCGGTGAACACTCGGCCACTGCGGATAGCTTTCACGACCAGCTCTGCGTCGATATTAGGGTTACCGGATAGTTCAGCATCAAGCTCAACAACGAGCGAGAACACGCGAAAAATTTGTTCATAGCCTGGGAACGAGATAGAGGACCTTTGGTGATAGTCTTCCCCTTCCCTGCCGGTCGTAAGACGCGCGTGGGCATCGGAGCCAGCGAGTCCAACGACACGCCGTCGTGTAATTATTTCGTCCCACCGAGTGAGAGTCGATTCCGGTCGATCCAGTAATGAGGCAAGGGTCTGTGACGGCCCGAGTAGGTATCGAGCAAATGTTCCGCCAAGTGTGCTGATTGACTCGTCTCGCCACTCGCTATCGCCGTTGAGCCACTCGAGTCCATCAAACGGAAGTTCCCAATCTTTCCAGGCAAGTTCAGCCCTATCGGATGTCGGGTGCGCAATGACACCGAAACCTCCGAAACGCCGAACATCTTCGACAACAGCTTGTGACTCGCCGCCCAATCGATACGGCGTACGTGGGAGTCCGAGTGCGATGTAGTGGCCATCGTTCGTACTGATCTCGACTGCATCAATACATAGAACGCCGGAGAGATAGATCGGCGGAGACGGTTCTCGGGTTCCGTCACCGTGATCCGTGAGGACTACAAACTGGAGACCGGCTTGTCGAGCGGCGGCGGTGATCTCGTCAACCGTTCCGCTTCCGTCGGATCGAACGCTGTGAATATGGAATGCGCCTCGGGCTGTGGGTGAGGTCTGCTCGGATGACCAACCGATTAGTTCAACGGTGCGAGGATTTGGTGGTGATGTTACAAGCAGTCCCAGAACAATAGCGACGAGGCCGGCCGTCGTCACCATGATCAAGAATGCACCACGACCGTACACGGTTCTAGTTGGCCTGTTCATGGATTGTGACGACATTTACCAGACGAGCTATCTTGATTAGCTGACTTGTTATCTTTTTGAATATTGCTAACATTCTTGCTTGCCACTTCATGTGAAAGTGAAGCAAGTCATTAAGCGAGGGGCTCCTTTGCACGCCAGAGCAATCATGAATGGGAGCCCTTAGTCGGCTGCGTAATTGGCATACCGCCCTCGTGAGAGGTGGCATAGGGCTAGTGGTTGCTAGACCGCTGCTGACTTAAGAAGGTCGGCTTTGTCGGTTCGTTCCCAAGTGAACTGGGGTTCGTTTCGACCGAAGTGACCGAACGCAGCTGTCTTTTGATAGATCGGTCGCCGGAGGTCCAATGAGGCAATGATGCCCTTGGGAGTCAGATCGAAGTGTTCGCGGACCAACTTACCGATCGTTGCTTCGGGTATTTTCCCAGTCTCAAACGTTTCGATAAGGACTGATACTGGGTCGGCCACGCCGATTGCGTAAGCTAGCTGCACCTGGACGCACTCAGCAAGCCCTGCAGCCACGCAGTTCTTGGCTATGTACCTCGCCATATATGACGCTGACCGGTCAACCTTTGTAGGGTCCTTGCCCGAGAATGCGCCGCCTCCGTGCGGTGCCATTCCGCCATAGGTGTCGACAATAATTTTTCGGCCTGTTAGTCCGGAGTCACCATGCGGTCCGCCTGTGACGAACCGGCCCGTTGGATTGACATAGATCTTAGTTTTCTCATCGAGGAGACTGAATGGAATCACGCGCTTGATGATTTGGTCTGTGAGGTCTTTTCGGATTTGATCCGTGGGCACACTGTCAGCGTGCTGAGTTGATACAACGACAGCATCGATCCGCCGTGGCGTGTTGCCCTCGTACTCTACCGTAACCTGAGATTTTCCGTCCGGACGCAAGTAGGCGATGCTATTTTCGCGACGGGCGTTTGACAATGCGCGCACAAGGCGATGCGACAACATGAGGGGCAGTGGCATAAGTTCTTCGGTTTCAGTGCACGCATATCCGAACATCATGCCTTGGTCGCCGGCGCCACCGGGATCAACTCCCATCGCGATGTCTGGCGACTGGCCCTGAATCGCCGACACGACAGCGCAGGTGTCCGCGTCAAACCCGTATTTCGCGCGTGTATAACCAATCTCACGGACAGCGTCACGAGCGATTTCCGCGTAGTTCGGGTTGCTCTTGGTTGTGATCTCCCCCGCCAGCATAATCAGACCGGTTGTTACGAGGGTTTCGCACGCCACACGTGAGAGCGGGTCTTCAGCGAGAGCGGCATCGAGCACAGCGTCTGAGATCTGGTCAGCGATTTTATCGGGATGTCCTTCGGTGACTGACTCCGAGGTGAAAAGATAGTGGCCTTTGCGACGCATGCGCGCGTAGCTCCTTTCGGGTTCTTAATTTGAGTCGTGGATTGAGCGGCGACCGCTCAGTCAGTTACACGAAGCGACTACAATGCATTAACGGTAACAAACGTTAACCGGACGGGTCAATCGAATGACTATGCCAGCACACTGGCATTTACTCCTCATGGGCGTGGATGAAACTCGTCATAGGCTGCTTTGAGCCGAGCGTCGTGGATGTGCGTATAGATCTGCGTTGTAGACAAATCCGTATGCCCCAGCAACATCTGAATTGATCGCAGATCCGCCCCCCGTTCGAGCAGATGTGTGGCGAAAGAGTGTCTAATGACATGGGGGCTGAGGTCGCGCGGAAGTTCGGCTTGGCGTCCGTATTTCTTAAGTATTTTCCAGAACCCAACGCGGCTGAGATGTTTCCCGCCGCGGCCGTTGACAAATAGCGAGGGTGACTCACGACCATTAAGAAGTTGGCCCCGGCTTGTGCGGGTGTAGCGGCTAACCCACTCGATGGCGGCGCTACCGATAGGGACGAGGCGTTCTTTGGCTCCCTTCCCCATGCAGATCAGATAGCCAGATTTGAGATTGACTGCTTCCGACCGAAGTGAGACGAGTTCGGTCACGCGAAGGCCGGTGGCGTAGAGGAGTTCGATCAGCGCTCGGTCCCTAAGGCCAAGGGTAGTGGACACATCAGGTTGCTCAATGAGTTGGTCGACTTCCTCGTACGACAGGAATTTTGGGAGTGCAGGCCAGGCCCTAGGAGCCCGGAGGTCGTCTGCTGCATTAACCCGGGTGTGCCCGTTAGTTACGAGAAACCGATAAAAACCGCGCACGCACGCAACTACCCTGGCAACTGAGCGGGGAGATAGCCCTGTGGCCATTAAGTGTCGGACAAAGGCCTCAAGGTCCTGGCGTATTAGTTTCGAAACACTCGTGCGATGGCCATCCGTATAGTGCATCAGCGCTGTCAGGTCGCGCCCGTAGCTCTCGATGGTGTTGTTGGAGAGGCGACGAGTCACCCGCAGGTCGTCCAAATAGGCATCGACCAGGTCAGCGTTGAAACGTGCGTGCACGGTGCTGCGTTCAGCCACAATGTTCCTAGTGTCTTTTCGGTCGGAGGAAGTAACGGCTTGAGCCAGAGTACACCACTGCACAGGGTGGTTGACATTTTGCACGCGTGCCGAACTCAACTGCATGCCTATCCCATGGAGAAGGACCAGCTCCTCTTTCCTAATGAAGTCAAGGACTTACGTTGACAGCCCCTTTGCGAGTGCTTGTCTGACAGTTGTATACTGATCGTCAATTCACTGACTTGCCGGGGTCTGAACGAGGAGGAGGGTTCGGTGACTCTACATGCGAGTTGGAACAGCCCTAGTTTAAAACTCAGATCCACAGGTGCAAGCTTATGAGATCGACGAGAACGTTTAGGCGACTCGTCATGGTCCTCGTTATGCTCGGCGCGTTCACACTAGGCGCCTGCTCGATACGGAAAGCGCCAGAAGTGTTGACGGCGTCGCTTGGACTCGAGGCTCAACTCGAGGTGTACGTTCGTGTGCAAGAGGCACTAGCGGCTGACAGCCTTGAGGACGCAAAGGGTGCGATCGCAAGCTTGGTGGCCGTAGCTGACACGGCGACAGCTCCATTGGCGCGTTCAGTAGCTGGGGCTGGAGACATCGAAACAATGCGCACGCGATTTAAACCTCTGTCAGAGTTTTTCGCTACTCTTGAGCTCCCGCAAGGTTTCGCGCGCGCCTACTGCCCTATGTACGACAAGGGATCAAACTGGGTGCAGCGAGACGGTCCGGTGCGAAACCCGTATTACGGCTCCGCGATGCTCACCTGCGGCGTCATTGATGCGGCGCCAGGTGCTCACATGGACCACACACCGCGTCATGGGGGACAGGTGTTTATGGCCCCAGACAGTTTCCACCATATTGAAGGAACATATCCCAAACCAGGGATCTTTCGCGTCTACGCCACGGATAATTACCGCGAGCCGGTCGATGTTAGTGGTTGGGTTGGTCGCGCGGTGCTCGAGGAAGAGTACGATGAGGCGACCGATGAGTTTATCGCGGTTCGAGAGGTCGGGCTGGTGTCTTCACCTGATGGTGCGTTTCTCGAGGCCGCAGTCGGCGAGCTGCTAATTCCAACAGAGGTCAGCGCAAGAGTGATCTTTGTAGATGGTTTTCCCGCAGAACGGTTTGATTTTATCTTCATGGATTACTCCATTAAAGAGTCAGCAACGGTCGGCGCGGCGGTGGCCACTTCTCCCAGGGTTGAATTAGTGACGTCGGTGCCATTAGCTGAACGGATCAGACCAAGGATTCCTGAACGACCAAATGATATCGTGGCGGAAATCATCAAACGCGATCAGGAAGTTCAGGAATTGATTAACCGAGGTGCCTTCACCGAGATCTTCATCCCTGCGCTGCAATCGAAAGAACTCGCATTGGCGTTAAACGACCGTGTGGACAGTCTGCCCTTGCGGGCTCGAAGTGAAGTTCTGATCGCAGTGCGCCATCTCGTACGATCAGCTTGGCTACTCGATTGGTACGGGGATCTGGGCAACAAGCAACAAGTGAGCAGTGCGTATGACATCTTCGGTTCAGCAGTAAACACGATCGCGCAAGTTTATGACCTAACACCGTAGGTGATTTTGTCGAGAGGAGTTAGGAATATGCGACGACATAATTGGTGGTTCTGGGGCCTCGCCGTCGCAATCGTCATCGCCAGCAGCTCCAACCCAAGAGGGCATGCACCAATCGCGTCACGCTGGACTTACAATGAGCACCTGTTTCCCATTCTCGAAAACCGGTGTGGAGCTTGTCACAATGCGGGCGGTATAGGCCCGATGTCGTTGGTGAACTACCAAGAAGCCTATCCTTGGGCCCAGTCGATTCGTGAGGAAGTTCTGGCGTTGCGGATGCCTCCATGGCAGGCGGAAGACGGGTTCGGAGACTTTAGGAATGGTCACGTTCTTCCAGCGCATGAGATGGACATGATTCTTGAATGGGCGAGCGGTGGATATCCTCAAGGGCCTCGCGATCAGACGCCATCCATACCGGAGATTGACACGACGTGGCGTCTTGACGACCCAGCTTTGGTTGTCGAGTTACCTGAGCCATTCGTAGTTAATGGGGCAACTAGTGAGACTGTGCGTTATTTTGTTGTTCCATCTGGCACGAGTAAGGATCGATGGGTTACAGGAGTCGAATTCCAGCCGGGTGCTCGAGCCATCGTCCGTGGCGCGGCTCTTTTCGTTGACACCGATGGTGTCGCTCGGGCATTGGACGAAAGCGACGAGGCATTAGGGTTCGGTGAAAGTGAGGGTCAGGGGTTCCCTACGACGCCGCCGCTAGCGCTCTGGATGCCAAGTCAGCAGCCGGTCGCGAACGATGGGATGGGTTTCCCGCTGCCGGCAAACGCTGATCTTGTAGTACGTATTCACTACAAGAAGACTTGGATCACTGAAGGCGAGACGTTCGAGGATCAAAGTCGGGTCGGTCTCTACTTTGCTAATGGGGATGCTAGTCAAATTGAATCGATGGTCGTGTCGTCGGCACCAAACGTGGTCGGGCGGGAGATCACTTTTAACCATGTGTTCGATCAGGACATCACGCTGCTTGCACTGCTTCCAGAAGTAAAGATTGAGGCGAGCGAGCTACAAGTTGAGGCCATCAAACCAGATGGGTCGCGTGTTCCAATGCTTTGGCTTCGGGAACCGGACAGCGGGTGGCCGACCCGTTTCTGGTTGGCGTCGCCTGTTAAGCTGCCGAGGGGTAGCGAAATCAAGGCGACGACTCTGCTCAAACCAGCTGCTGAACGGACTGGGACCGCCTCGTTGTTGGGCGGTGACAGGAGTGCCCCGATCCGTTTTCTTGTGGATTACGTGGCTGGTAATCTATCAACCAACTGACATTTCGTCGTAAGGCTGACACACCTTTACTACCGTCGAACTGACGGGTGTGGTGTTGTCTATGTTTCTTACGTGTGAGCGCCGCAGCGCGGACCTTTCACTTGAAGGGAGGTGAACTAATTTTTGAGATATGCGGAATACTGGTGTGCCGAGATGAGAGCTCTGAACCACTATGCAAGTGGTTTGCCTAGGAAGCGCCGCCGCCACAGATTGTCAATTAGTCAAAAAGTCCGTTGACCTTCATTAGCTCGGCATTCAGTAAAGCGGCACCAGCAGCTCCCCTAATTGTATTGTGGCTGAGTGCGACAAACTTGTAGTCGAGAACGGGACATGGCCGGAGACGACCTATCGTGACTGCCATTCCGCCATCCCGATCAACATCGAAGCGAGGCTGCGGCCGGTCGGGTTCGTCTAGGTAGATCACCGGATATTGTGGTGCACTGGGTAGTTGTTTGGTCTGTGCCTTGGCTGAGAACGCACGGAAGGCTTCGAGGAGGTCATCGATTGTCGGTTGACTGCTGAAGCCGACCGAGACCAGCAGGGAGTGACCATTTACGACCGGCACCCGCGTGCAGTGCGCACTTATAATAACCGGATGCGGCCGGACGATACCATTTTTCAGAACACCAAGAATCTTTTGTGTCTCCTCTTGAATCTTTTCTTCTTCGCCGTCGATAAATGGGATGATGTTCCCGACGATATCGAGTGACGCCACGCCAGGATAACCAGCGCCAGAGATGGCTTGGAGCGTGCTGACATTGACGGTTTTCAGACCGAATGGTTGCAAGGGCGCCAATGCCATGGAAAGCGGAATCGTCGAGCAATTCGGATTGGTCACGATTCGGCCAGCCCAGCCTCGGCGAGCAGTCTGAGCCTCAAGTAATTGCAGGTGCTCCGAATTGATTTCAGGAATGAGCAACGGTACATCTAACTCCATCCGATAGTTCTTGGCGTTACTGATGATGGTATGCCCGGCTGTCGCGAAGGAACCTTCGATCTCGCCCGCCACCTTAGCATCCAAGCCGGAGAAGACGAGGGTTGGCGCGCCATCGGGAGTCGACGAATGCACCATCATCTCCCCTATACCGTTCGGGCGAGGCGTGGCGAGGCGCCAATGCGTAACGGCCGCGTAGCGTTTGCCTTCAGAGCGATGGCTCCCAGCTAGCCAGGTTAGGTTAAACCATGGATGGGAGTTAAGCTGCGAGATGAGCTCTTGTCCCACTGTACCTGTAGCGCCGAGGATGCCGACGTCAATTCGCTTGGTTGGTATACCCATGTCCATGCTCAATATCGATCAGCTGGGCGCCTGCGAGGCGTCAACCGCTGAATCTTGCTGAAAAAATTCCTCATGCACTGTTCGAACGGCTCGGTCGAGATGTTCAGCTGAGATAACGCAGGCTACCTTCATCTCGGACGAGCTGATGCAATCAATGTTAATCCCTTCTCTAGCTAGGACCGTGAACATGCGGGCGGCCAACCCAGGGGTCGAGGCCAGCCGTGATCCTACGATTGAGATCTTGGCTACGTTGTGATCGATTATCCCATCACTACTTACCCCTTCCCTCTTCCACTGCTCAACTAGTTTAGCTGCCCCACCAGCGTACTTGTCATCGAGAACAAAGGTGATTCGTCCTCGGCCCTCAGCGCTCGCACTTTGTATGATGAGCCGAACGCTGATTCCTTCCTTCGCGAGATCCCTAAAGACCCGGGCCGCCATTCCTGGTTGGTCGGGTACATCACGCAACGTGATCTTGGCGATCTGGGTGTCGCTGCTTACTCCAACGACCGCCGCCCGTTCGTCTACCATTTCATTGCCTCCGCAAATCCAGGTGCCCTTTTCGCGATTAAAACTTGACCGCACGTGGATTGGTATGCGGTACGCCATGCAGACTTCAGCCGCGCGCGGATGGATAACCTTCGCACCGCTTGAGGCCATCTCGATCACTTCTTCGTAAGTGATCCGAGCCAAGAGCCGAGCGTTCGGTATTAGATTCGGGTCGGCGGAGAGAATGCCGTCAACATCTGTACAGATCTCGCAGACACTAGCCCCGAGGGCGGCTGCGATTGCTGCAGCGGTGATATCGCTTCCACCGCGTCCCAATGTCGTCACGTCGTGAGTAGTGGTCACTCCCTGAAACCCGGTTACAATGACAACTCGTTGCTCACCAAGCTCTCCAAGGATACGCTGGGTGTCGATCGATTCAATACGTGCAGCATTGAATTCAGTGTTAGTGCGAATCTCACATTGTGATGCTGTTAGCGAGATAGCAGGGATGCTCTTGTCTTGCAGTGCGAGACCCAATAGTGACACTGAGACCTGCTCGCCGGTGGCCAGCAGAACATCCATTTCACGCCCCTTCGGTTGCCGAGTCACTTGATGTCCCAGATGCACGAGTTCGTCAGTGGTGCTACCCATTGCGGAAAGCACAACCACTAGCCGTGGGGTGTCTATTAAAGATGCTTGAATACGGTCGGCGATTGCGAGGATTCGTTCAGTAGTTGCAATTGACGTGCCGCCGTACTTCTGCACGACGATCGAATCTGGGCTCCCAACTGTTCCAGCCATGGCGTTCTACATGGGTGGCCAGCGAGGGGACGTCCAGGAACGCGGCATTTCAGGAATCAGCACGTTCGGCAGCCAGAAGTTGGGTTGAAAGTTGGTGCAAGAAGAGGCCGACATCGGTGACGATGCCCATTGTTTGCGATGCTCCACGGTCACCAAGTTTTGTGACTACCGCCGGATTAATATCGACACAAACGACCTTAACATTTGACGGCAGCATGTTCCCTACACCAATGCCGTGGAGCATTGTCGAGAGCATAACCACCATCCTAACGCCGTGCAGTGCCTCTGCATAGCGATCCTGCGCCTCGATGAGATTCATTATCGTGTCGACAAGCGGACCATCATCTCGGATGCTACCAGCAAGCACGTGATCGATATCCCGTGTGATGATCTCATGCATTAGACCAGACGTGAGCACTCGCTGTTCAATGGCAGCCCGCAGTCCTCCGGCCCGATTGATCGTGTTTATGGCACGCATGTGGTTCTGATGACCCTCCGCGACTGCGACCCCGGCCTCGAGATCAACTCCGAGCGAGGTTCCGAAGAGCGCCAGTTCCGCGTCGTGGACGGCGAGCGCATTTCCAGAAAGTAGAAGATTGACATACCCGGCTCTCACTAGATCGCAGAAGTAGTCCACGCCACCGCTATGTACAACCACGGGACCAGCAACAAAAGCTATCTTGCCAGCGTCACGTTTAACTTCGCGCATCAGCGAGACGACCTTGGCAACTGTTACCTCGACACGTCGTTCTGTCGATACGTCGTTCGTCATAAAGGCGAAGCCCATTCGGTCACGCTCGGCAAATTCTGGAGATGCCCGGATGCCATCGACTCCGCAAACTACCAAAGCGCCTGTACGGAGATCCCTAAGCTTCTGACAAATGGCGACTTTATCCGCGACCACGATGACTGAATCCATACGCTGGTTTTCAACTTCAATCCAGCGGTCTTCGTGACGGAGATATGTTCGGTGGTTTGTTGTGGAATAGAAGCCATCTGGTGCAATGCCAGCCGCTTCGGCCTGCTTTAGCTCAGCGTTCCGCTCGGGTTGCGGGTGGCAGCCAAGCGGCATCAGCTCTTCAAGGAGGTGCTTCAACGTCGCAATGTCCGGCGCCGTCACCTGCAGCTGTAAGTGCGAAAATTCATCGTTCGTTCGGCCGATCTTGAAGTGCAGAACCTCGAATCTTGAGTGTCGTTCTATCACCTTGTCAAAAATTGCGTTAAGGAGCTGCGAATCGATCAGATGGCCGTCCGCCTCGACGATCTCACTCGGTTGCAGCTGCGCAGTCATGTCAGCCCCTCCTCCCCTGGCGTTTGGCATGCTGTGCGGCGAGGAATGACTCGAACTCGTTGAGCGATCTGCCAAGCCGAGTAGGCTCAGGCAAATGGTTGGTCATCACACCTGAGGTTTTGTACCCGTTACCGGTGATACAGACGACTATGGATTCATCTATTGGAAGTGTCCCCTCACGGATGAGGTTTATAGTTGCTGCCAGTGTTGTACCTCCGGCCGGTTCCGTAAAGATACCCTCGGTGCGAGCTAGGAGGTGGATAGCTTTTAGGATCTCATCGTCGGTGGCCGTTGCACCGGAGCCACCGGTGTTACGAATCGTCTGGAGTACATGGAAGCCATCGGCTGGATTTCCAATGGCGATCGACTTAGCGATCGTGTTGGGTCGAACTGGTTCCGGGTGTTCGAGTCCCTCCCGCAACGCTTGAATGACCGGCGCGCAACCAGCAGCCTGTGCGGCATGGATTTGTGGAAGGTCGCCTTCTACGAGCCCGGCGTCGAAAAAGTCACGGAAGCCGCTACTGATTCGTGGTAGCAACGTTCCACCTGCAACTGGTACCACCACATGCTTGGGGAAGCGCCAGCCCAGTTGTTCAACGATCTCGAAGCCGACGGTTTTTGCTCCCTCGGAGTAGTAACTACGAAGGTTGATGTTAGCGAATCCCCAGCCGTAGCGGTCTCCGACCTGTGTGCATAGCCGGTTAACATCATCGTAGGTGCCGTCGATCGCTACCACGTGTGGACCAGACACCGCAGAGCCAAGAATCTTTCCAGGCTCTAAAGCTTGCGGGATAAACACGTAGCATTCAAGGCCTAAGCGAGCGGCATGAGCAGCAACACTGTTACCCAAGTTCCCGGTCGACACACAACCGAAGACCTCGAGACCGAGCTCGACGGCGCGAGAGGCTGCTACCGGCACGACGCGGTCCTTGTAAGACAAAGTTGGGTGGTTTACGGAGTCGTCCTTCAGGTAGAGCTCCTTAAGTCCGAGTTCATCAGCCAGGCGATGGGCGCGCACTAGTGGTGTAAAGCCGGATTGCAGTCCGGTCTTCGGCTCGCCTTCAATCGGAAGGAACTCGCGATATCGCCAGAGATTCGGCGGGCGTGCCTCGATGAGCTCGCGGGTAATACACGCTCGAAGAGCATCCCGGTCGTAAGTAGCCTGTAGTGGGCCGAGACATTTGTCGCAGACGTAGAGTGCCTCGGCAGGAAATTCACACTCGCAGAGCGAGCAGCGCAACCCAGTGAAATAGGTCATGATGGATTCCCTGTATCCAACATGACTGGCATCGAGACTGGTGGACGGACGTGGAAATCAAATAACTCGATCTCATGTACCGCTTCGGCGACTGCCGCTGAACTGCTGGGATTTAGCATGACAACGAAAGGCAACTCAGATTTTGGCCACTCAGGCTCCTGTAGTACCGAATCAACATTTATGTCGTATTTAGAGAAGATGTTGGCGAGCGTTGCGATAATGCCAGGACGGTCGGATACGATAAACCGTACGTAGTACGGTGCCACGAATTCATGCTCTACTTCAGCGTTTAGTTCACTTCCCGGGAGAGTGATTGTGGAGTCAGAATCTCGGCTGGCGATCGATTCTAGATCGGATACGACTGAGACCGCAGTAGGATCACCGCCGGCTCCGTAACCAGAATAAGCCGTTTCTCCTCCAAATCTCCCCTCGACGACAACTACGTTTCGGCTGCCCTCGACGCGAGCCAGTATAGATGAATGCGGAACAAGTACTGGCTGCACAGATGCCAGGACTCGGTTGGGGACCGACATGTCGAGCTCGGCGCGCGCGACTTGACGTATTGTGCAGTCGAGGCGCTTCGCGTAGACGAAGTCGATGGGGTCAACGGTAGTGATCGTACGGAGCGGGATCGCATCGACGTCGATTCGGTAACGAAGGCCGACTGCTGTCAAAATCGCCAATTTCGCTTGGGAATCAAAGCCCTCAACGTCAGCGGTTGAATTAGCTTCCGCGTAGCCGAGTTGCTGTGCTTCGGCAAGTGCTTCAGCGAACGGCATTTTGTTCGTCTCCATCCTGGTTAGGATGTAATTACAGGTTCCGTTCAGGATTCCCTTAATGCGGAACAAGCTATCCCCTGCCAGTCCCTCCTGGAGTGTGCGGATGACCGGGATCCCACCTGCGACTGCTGCTTCAAAGCAGAGACGGGAATGGTGCTGCCGGGCAAGATCAACTAGTGCCGGACCGGAGTGGGCGATGACCTGCTTATTAGCCGTAACAACCGACTTTCCTGCCTCAAGTGCACGGCGAATCCAATCGGTCGCAGGGTCAAGGCCGCCGATCAATTCGACGAGCACGTCGACGTCAGAGGTTAGAACTTTGTCGATTTGATCAGTCCAGACGACATCAGGCGGCACCCAGTTAACTCGCTTGCGCTCGACACCCCTGTTACAAATCTGGCTCAGACGAAGATTGTCGTGAGAGCCTTCGCACAGAATGCGGGCTACAGATTGGCCGACCGTGCCAAAGCCAGCGACGGCAACGTTAAGGGGGATCTTGGACTGATCGCCTTCGGTCATGAGACCAGCGCTTTTCGAGAGCAATAAAAAAGGCCATCATCCGGTGTCGGATGATGGCCTTGTGAAGCCTTATTTGGCGTTGGCGACATCATCCACCACGGGCACCGAGTTTGGTCGGGCCGGTCGTCGTTGTGGTACCGATCGCAGGGTGCATCTGGTTAACGTTCCTCTCACTCATGATGACCACAAGAATATAGGATAATCTCCAATTGTACCCTTGCCTCCCTGAGGAAGTCAAACTACTGGTTACGAGCGTAAGACCAGAACGTCCGAACGAGAACAACCGTTCGCTTTGGTTACGGAACGACTCGCAGGTGTTAGAAACTTAGAAAGGCTGTTCAGATTGTAGTGTCATCAAGAACTCTTTTCTCAAAGTTGAGAGACCTGCCTACCGAGGCGATTAACCCAGCGGAAGAGATCATCGAACTAATGGTAACGGAGGCTCGGAAGGTGATCAGCGAGGTGTGTAAGGAGAAGATGCATATTGACGGGGTGCCGACCTAATTGCGGCGGCTCTTCGGATTGAAACTCTCCCAACTAACACAGGTGTTTAGCCATAGAACATGCAACCCATCGATTTGATCGTCGTGGGCGTATATGCGGCCGCTATCGTTTTGTTGGGCGTGCGCTTCTCCAGGCGACAGGCCAATATTCGCGACTATTTCTTGGCTGGCAATCGGGTCCCCTGGTGGGCCTTGACCGCGTCGATCGTGGCAACGGAAACCAGCACGGTCACGCTGATAAGCGTACCTGCGTATTCCTTCACTGGCGACTTTACCTTTCTACAGCTAGTCTTCGGATACTTAGTGGGGCGGGTAGTGGTCTCTTTTGTACTGCTGCCAGCCTATTTTCGCGGCACGTTGCTGACCGCTTATCAACTGCTCAAAGAACGTTTTGGCCATGGTATCGAGCGGCTAATTGCATCGATATTCTTGGCGACCAGATCCTTGTCCGATGGATTCCGTCTTTTTGCCACGGCATTGGTCCTGGCGGCTGTGTTCGCCACGGTTCCGGCTGCGACTGATGTGGCTTCCGTCGCTATGTTCGGAGAGAAGAGCGAGGACACACTCGTCGTCGTGGCGGTAGTCATTATAAGACTGATCACTCTGGTATATACCTTATTAGGTGGGATGGCTGCCGTGATCTGGACTGACCTTGTCCAGTTTGTTATCTACTTTATTGGTTCCGTGATTACGGCCACGATTCTACTCTGGGAAATTCCTGGGGGATGGCAGGAAGTGATCTCGACAAGTCGACCGTTGGACAAACTACGAGTGTTCCAGTTTTCGCTGGATATCACACGGAACTACACTTTTTGGGCTGCGGTCGTCGGTGGCGCGTTCCTCACCGCAGGAACGCACGGCACTGACCAATTGATCGTGCAACGTTACCTGTGCAGTCGGTCAGTAGTGGAAGCCAGGCGGGCGTTAATCCTAAGCGGTGTCGTTGTCTTTGTTCAGTTCGCCTTGTTCCTATCGATTGGAACGATGTTGTGGATCTTCTATACGGTCTACGCTCCAGAAGTGCAACTACCCGTCGGGTTTGATGGGCAGTTGCAAGCGGACCGAATTTTTCCAATCTTTATGATGAGTCATCTTCCAGTTGGTTTTCGAGGTCTTATGGTAGCTGCCATTGTGGCAGCAGCAATGTCGACGTTGTCATCATCGCTCAACTCGTCCGCGGCCACAACTATTGGGGATTTCTACTTGCCGTGGACCGCTTGGAGTAGATCTGATCGCCACTACCTGTGCGCGGCACGGCTCGCCACAGTTGGATGGGGTCTCCTCCAGATCGGAGTAGCACTTATTGCTATCCGGTTATCGAATCGTGTTGTCGATGAGGTGTTAGGGATTCAATCGTTTACGAGCGGTTTAATCCTTGGAACTTTTCTACTGGGGTTCCGGATCAGCAACCGGCCTGCTGCGGCCGGTATCGGATTGGCGACTGGGGCGATTGTGCTCTTGACGGTGTGGCTATTAACGCCCGTTTCGTGGCAATGGTACGTGCTGATCGGTTTCGTTACGACAGTGGTGGCAGGTTGGTTGACTGATCGTGCCTTGCAAGGAAGAGCGGAAGGGGAAGAAATGTCATGAAAGGGTTCGAGGACGCGAGCCGGGTGCTGGAAGAAGCTGTCCGTTGCCGGGCGTTCCCAGCAGCGGTAGCCGAGGTTGGTTGTCATGACGGCGTCCTCTGGCAAGATTCGTTCGGAACTTTGAGTTATGAAGCAGGGGCGTCGGTGACAACCTTGAAGTCTGTGTTCGATCTCGCATCACTTACGAAAGTGTTATGCACGACAACTCTGGTGATGAAGGCCATCGATAAAGGGGCCTTGCGTCTTAGTGAAGTGATTAGCGAACGATTTCCAGAGTGGCGGGGTGCAGATCGTAACACTGTCACTGTTCGTGACCTCCTTGCGCACGCTTCAGGTCTAACTAGCCATTTGCCGTTTTTTCGCGATTGTTACGGCCGAGCAGAGTTCGAGCGTGCGATCTGTACGATGGCGTTGGAATACAAGCCTGGCTCTCGATCGATTTACAGCGACCTAGGGTTTATCCTGCTGGGCTTCTTACTCGAAGATGTTGGACACGAAGGCCTCGCTCGGCAGTTCGACCAACTCACCAATTCCCACGGGTGGGGCGAGCTAAGGTTTTGTCCACCGGAGAGCTGGCATGATCGCACAGCGCCAACCGAAGTGGATGCTTGGCGAGGACGGCTGTTGGTCGGTGAAGTGCACGACGAGAACACTTGGGCCCTTGGTGGAGTGGCCGGTCATTCGGGGCTCTTTGGAACTGCTGGATCGGTTGGTCGGTTCGCACAGACCACGTTGACAGCTTTTCTTGGCCCAACAAGCATAGCGAAACCCAAGACATTTTCAATATTTACCAGCGCTGCTGAGATTCAAAACAGCTCACGAGCGCTCGGCTGGGACACTATGCTTCGCACGTCATCGTGCGGAAGACGTATGTCGTCCAGAGCCATCGGACACACAGGATTCACCGGAACATCCCTCTGGATCGATCCTGCAGTCGATATTTACGTCGTATTACTAACGAACCGCGTTTACCCTACGCGGACCAATGAAGCCATATTGCCAGTAAGAACAGCATTCCACGATGCCGTGATGGAGGCGGTCTTGTGACTTTAACGTTGTTCGACTGGGTTGTTCTCAGTTCTATCGTTGTTCTGCCGATCGTCGTTGGAGCGTTCTACTACCGGCGAGCGAGCAGCAGTCTGGACCAGTTTTTTCTCTCTGGGCGTGAGCTGCCATGGTGGCTTGCTGGGACCTCGATGGTTGCCACTACGTTTGCTGCGGATACTCCACTGGTCGTTACTGGCATGGTCGTTCTTAACGGCATCGCTGGAAACTGGCTCTGGTGGAACGCGGGGCTAGGGAGCATGTTGACCGTGTTCTTTTTTTCACGGTTGTGGCGCCGAGCCGGAATCCTCACTGATATGGAGCTTTGTGAGCTTCGCTATACAGGAAGAGCGGCGGCATTTCTTCGTGGATTTCGAGCTGTTTACCTAGGCTTGGCGATCAACTGTTTAATCATTGGATGGGTCAACCTCGCTCTGCCAAAAGTTCTTTTGATCACGCTAGGCTGGGATCGGTTGACTGCCGTTTTGGTTGGGCTGATCGCAACAGGTGTCTATGCAGCACTCTCTGGGTTGCGAGGTGTTGTCGTTGCCGATCTGCTGCAATTTGTCTTGGCGGGATTCGGTAGTTGCGCGTTGGCGTATTTCGCACTGGAACTTCCAGAAATCTGAGGATTGGAAGGGCTACGCGCTCAATTACCGGAGACGACGTTTCGGTTGATGCCTAGCCTCGGCGCCGATCCATCCGCCGGCCGAACGTTGGGTTTACCGATGGCGGCTTTCGTCGCGTATCTCGGGTTTCAATGGTGGGCTAGTTGGTATCCAGGGCAGAAGCCAGGAGGGGGTGGCTACGTCGCCCAACGGATGATGTCAGTTAAGGATGAACGCCACTCGCTGCTCGCCACGCTGTGGTTCACTGTCGCTCATTATTGTGTTCGTCCATGGCCGTGGATTATCGTGGCGCTTGTTTCAGTGGTCCTCTATCCGAAGATTGCTGATCCAGAGGCCGGATACATAATGGTTATAGGCGATCATCTGCCGGCTGGTTGGCAAGGGTTGTTGGTAGGGGGGTTCTTTGCTGCCTACATGTCTACAGTTTCTACGCAGCTCAACTGGGGTACGTCGTACCTGGTGAGCGATGTCTACGCGCGGTTTATTAGACCAAATGCGGCTCGTCTGGAGTTGATCACTGTTTCCCGCTTGGCGGTAGTGGGTCAGTTTCAATTTTCTGCCCCTGTCATTAGTTCACCCGCCGTGCGATACTCACGCATGTCCAGAAAACGCCGTGGGGACTTCAACCAAACCGCCTTCCAGGTCGTCCGTGAATCCACCGGCCAGACTCCCAAGCTCGAAGACCCCCCCCCCCCCCCCCCCCCCACGGGGGGGGGGGTCAAGAACCCAGCTGCCGTCGCCCTGGGCCGCCTCGGAGGCCTCAAGGGGGGCAATGCGAGAGCCGCCAAACTCAGCCCAGCCAAGCGGTCACGGGCCGCTGCCAAGTCACGCTGGCACGCCAAGAAAAGCAAATAGACCATCATTGCCACTTGCCGAAGAACAGCTCCTCGAGGGCCATCTGCAAAAACTCCCAGCGCAATAACTCCCGCCCTCCATCAGCGCGCAGTCGACAAAAGCCGAACGGCTCACCCAACGTGACTGTCGCCGTGATCGGCTTCGATATGCCGCTTCCGCTCACCAGGATCGAATCGCCATGCAGCGTGAAATCCACGATCTTCCTGACTCTTTCTCGGCTCACCGAAAATTTATCATCGGTTTTGTTGAACAGAAAATTTTCTCGCTCCTGTCGCTCATCTCGGACCACATTCCGTGCGGTCACATTTTTCTCAGCCTCTAACCGCAACTGGTTAAACATCTCAGAGCCCGAGCATTGATGCCTCGCTGTGACCCAATCAAAATCTTCAGCGTTCCCCTTTAGGTCGGTCTCCGAAGGATCTATCATTTAACTTGACCTTATGAGTGACCGCTTAATATATGGTCAACATGAATAGGCTGAGCATCAAAAAGCGAGCACAAGTTATCGCGGCCTTGGTCGAGGGCAACTCGGTGCGGGCCACGGTTCGCATGCCCGACGTTGCTAAGAATACCATCGTAAAGCCGTCTCGAACCTGGGCGCAGCCTGCGCGGCGTGCGCCTACGAGTTCATGCAGGACGTGGCGTCCCGTCTCGCGCACCGGGTGCAACTGACGACGGACGGCCTGAAAGTCTACCTGCCAGCCGTCAAGGACGCCTTTGGTGCCGACATCGACTACGCCACCCTCGTGAAGATTTACGGCCAGTCCGACGAAGGGCAGCGGCGCTACAGCTCGGCCCGTATCACGGGTGCCCAGGCCGCTGTTATCAGCGGGCGACCGAACCCACGGCTCATCAGCACTAGCTACATCGAGCGGCAGAATCTCACCGTCCGCGTGGGCATGTGCCGGTTCACGCGACTGACCACCGGATTCTCGAAGAAGATCGAAAACCACACGGCCGCCGTCGCGATTCACTACATGCACTACAATTTCTGCCGCATCCATCAGAGCCTCAGAGTCACCCCGGCCATCGAAGCCGGACTCACCGATCACGTTTGGTCCGTCGAGGAGTTGGTCGACTTGCTTTTCGTTTCTGCGAATCTTTCGGCATGAACGCAGGCCCTTCAATTGATTCATCTTGCCCTGGCAGTTTTCCCAGAGTCCAGCGAGCACTCATGCCACGAGAATCAGCCGTTTTCTGGTAACGCCTACGAAATGACAAGAAGAAATCGGCTAAGTGCTTCGCTGATTCGGCCTCGTCGTCAACAGGGATATAGCCAAAAGCGAGCTGCGCAGCCCTGGTCTGAAGCTCCAGGAAATCGTCTACAGTGCCCTCTAGATTGTTCACATCCGATCGCGACAACTGCTCGGCTATACCGTCGGCAATCAGCACAACGTCTGTGTTCTTTCCGCATCCAGGCACCCGGTCCTTTGCCACGTATGTGATGTACGCGGCCATCAGTCGCGCCGTAACTAAATTGAGCGATGGCTTCTTAGCACGACCAAAAAACTGCGCCAACAAAGCATCCGCCTCTGCCGAACCTGCCCCAAGAGCAGCACAAACGATCGGTCTCATGGTGGCTTTCGAGGTAACCCACAGCACACGCGCTTCCTTGCGTTGCAGAGCAATGAAGAGCCACACGTCAAGACTGGGATCGTTCCACGGAAGAATGTGATCACGGTGAAAATTCACGAGAGCATGTTGAATCTTCCGCCGAATCAACCCCATATCGGCAGTCTTAACGCCGAGCACGGCTGCATGGACTCGCTCCGATAACGCTGCAATGTAGTCAACATTGCCGGCCCCGGCGATCGCCAACCCTTCCTCTGGCCACAGAGCGATCTTCGTCCCTTCAGTTTTACGTGTATCTCCCCACGACACCTCGGTATCAGCGGCCAGAACTATCCCGTCATTGGCGAGAATGCCAAGTGTAATCGTCATCTTCTGAGCCCCATGGATCTTCCGAGAGGGCTTAGGATAGCGTGGACGAGGCTGGGGAGGAACGATTAACCGTGGACGCTGATGAGCCACGAGGGCAAGATCGGCCGTCACGGCGCACCCCCGTCAAGATCGGTGCCAAATCGGCGGATCACGGGCGTCCGCCTTTTTGAAACTGACCCACTACCCGCTTGGCTACGCTCGGGGTAATGGCGATTAGCGCGATCGTGACCTTTTACCTTGAGAGCGTACGGCAAGCTTGGGAGTTCATCCTGGAGTCTGGCGCTGGAATCGGGCTGGTGTTAATCCTTCGCTGGTACTGGTGGCGTGTAACTGCCGTCTCGGAGATCACAGCGCTAGTGGCAGCCGCAGGAGGTTTCCTCGCCATCAGATTCTTTACCAGCGTGGAGTTCCCAGACTCACTGCTCTATCTCGTGCCGTGGACTACAGCGTGGTGGTTGCTCGTTACGTGGCTGACACCTCCAGAGCCAATGGACCACCCGGCAGCGTTCTATCGTCGGATTCGACCAGGTGGGCCAGGATGGCGTCGGGTGACTGCGGCCATTGGCGAACCAGAGCCGGCGCCGGTGTTTGATCTTGCGATGAACTGGGTGGCCGGCTGCACTCTGGTTTACAGCATCCTCTTCGGGATTGGCTCAGCGTTGTTCTGGTCTGGACGTGCGGCCCTTGGTTGGCTAGTGCTGACCGGAATAGCTGGTGCGTGGTTGTGCTGGGACCTTACGCGGCGTGAGTGGAAAGTGGTGACACGATAAGCGTCTAGGGCCTGGAAGTTACCGATTGTTCAGTGGAGCGAAATGAAAATGGTAGCGGCGTTGCACTTTCGGTAAACAAGTTTCCAACGATGCCGGCGGACTCCTTGTCTAGGACTCGGCTTTAACACCTTTCGTTTTGCGTGCCTCGCGGAAGCTCTCACGCTGATCTCTTTCGGATTTAAGAATTATATCTGCGGCCGCTGAGTTAAACGATCTGCCAGGCTATCAGAAATCCCACCCTGCAACGTACCGGAGGTGTTTTCTGACTGGGTGTGGATGAAAGCCCACTTGTTGTAAGTGGAGTGACCGTTGTAGAGCATGATCGACTTGTCGGTGCTTTTACTGACTACACCAACGACGCCGCCTTTCACTCCACCGCCTTTAGCGACGGGTCTTTGTGTTAGCTCAGAAGGATTCCCGAAGGGCACGTCGCCAGGCGGTTGGTCCGTCTCGGTATTGTTGGCGGGGGCACCTTGTGCCGAGGCCAGCTCCGTCTCAAAGATAGGCTGAAAGACCCCGTCCTCCGTCATTGGATCTCTGTACAAGCGGCGCAAAAAACGCTGTTCGACGAGAGTTTGGAAGTCTTGAGGAAATGTTCCGGCAAATTTTCGTTGATAAAGCTCAACAGCTCTCGCGTACTGCTGACCACGAAATACCAACTCAGCTTCACGTTCCCGTTTGGCAGTGTGGCTCCAGACCGGCAGCGCCATTGACATCAGGATGCTCATAACTGACAAACTTACCAGCAAGGCCGCCATGGCGTAGCCAGATTCACGTTGCTGGATGTAGTGGTTATGATTGAAGTTTATGCGCATGAGACGCCTGCTTAAGTAGTCATGCCGGTAGGCAGTTACTCCTGCATCTCGATATTTCCGACCGTTGTCCTTTTCGAGAGGGTATCCCGAGCATTACCAGTGTGCGTATGGGGTACCGTCGAGTGAAAGCCCCTCATAGCCACTCTTGACGTCATAGATACCTTGCGAGAACGGATTCTCAGGGTCAAAGTCAGTCAGTATTGTTTGCCACGTGTTTGGCGAGTTGGTAAAGGGATCTTGAGGGACAGCGCGTAAGTAGCTATTACTAACGAGAGCATCGAGACCGCTCGGATATTCGCCAGTGTCAGCGTAGTACTGATCGATGGCATCACGCATGCGGAACAAGTCTTCTTTAAGAACGGCCTCGCGAGATCGAGTGACGGCGCTCCGGTAGCCGATAAGGGCAATCGTCGAGAGTATCGTCATCAGTGAGATGACGATCATCATTTCGATTAGCGTCCAGCCGTCCTGGTGGCACCAACGTCTCTCTATTGTCACCAGTCGCTGTACCTCGTGCCGTCGAGGGCTGTTGCATTGGATTTAGTATAGATGTCATATACGTTTCCACCGCCCCAAGTCTGTGAATCTGGATCGTCTTGATAGGATCGCAGGCCCCAATCGGTACTCCTTGTCATCGGATCGGCGGGGATGCGTCTTAGGAACTTGAGTTTTCTCCCGCTAGCATCATTGAGCACGTCAAGGCCCTCAACTAGGATCTCGAGACTGGGTGGATACCCTTCACTTTGATTCTGGATTGCGGCATTTCCAATTATGCCAAGGTCAACAGAATCTTTGTATCTGTCGATCGCAGTGCGCATCTCGCGCATCGAACGGCGGAGGTCTGACTCTCGCTGGCGTTGCAACGTTACTTTTCCGAGCGGCAGGATAGCGGAGGCTAGGATAATAAGAATCGTGCTGACGACAAGCAGTTCAATAAAGGAATAGCCGGCTTGGCTTGAACGGCGAGATAAACGCCAGGGCTTATTTTTCTGCGGGTCCATTGTCATCAGTTTCTTTAACAACTGACTCGTTCGAATGTGTCCGGCTAGGACAGGATCCACAAACCCTCGCAGCTAGAATGGCCGTCACCGTTATCCTATGTCACGGCACGAATCAGTGTGAGCCATCTCGCGCCAAGTAAAAGGTCGACAGGCCAAGTGTTAGGACGAGCGACGAATCTACTTCTGCTCCCCGTGTTACTACGATTTCCTCAATCACTATGAACTCTGGGGATATCTCCAGTGCGTAGATAAATTGCCGAATATCCCACCATTTACCCGCCAGAATCATGGTTGTTCGGAGGCGTGCTAGCCGACTGTCCGCATCCTTCTCTGGCGTGCTCCTTCGTCGCTTTAGCAGTAAATTAGATTGCCGCGCCAACGCTCCAAGTCTTGGATAGGTAATACTACGGGCTCCCGCGAGGTCGCGAGGGAGTACATCGACGTAGAAACTTTGGAGTTCTTCGTTCGTCTCCGCATTTTTTTGTGAGGTCGCCAGGGCCATCGTGTAGGCGTGCTGCGCCGTTGCGAGTGATTCCTGGGCGGCGATAGCTCTCTGCTGGGCGTTGGACACCTTTAGCGTCCAGGGATATACGGCAAAAGCATAAAACAAGACATCGAGAGCGATTGCCACCGCTACTGTGGTGATTGGAAGGCGCTTTTCCACTAGGATGCGGCGGAGAATGGGCATCATTAGAATTTTTGACTCACTGAATTGGGCGAGCTCATCAGGGTCTCCATCGGGTTTGCCGGTGGGCGCAGCTCATTAGTAGGGCTCAAGGGGTTGGCCGCGTCGTCTTCGTTTCTTTCGGCATCCGAGACTGGAAGATAGCGTCCACGCAATAGGGCTCGGTACATGCCCTGTTCGATTATTTCCTCTTCGCGAGCCAGAATCTCAACGAACGCGCCGGTGTTTTCCAGCTGCTTTATGAAATTGTCTATGTGTGCGACGTCCTCGCCCACTACCTCCATTGATACAGTGATGACGTTTGGCTCGACATCCGGACGCACTGATGCCAGCATCACGTTTTTTGGAAGGGTGCGTTCAATACGGTTAAAGAACTCAGTCCAAGAGAACATCCGTTGATCAATCAGCCGCTTAGCCTCCTGTGTGGCGGCCGACAATGCTTCGAGCTCCTCATGGTTGATTCCGTTCTGGATGGCCGTGACCTGTGTGGCGATGTTAGCCACTTCAGCTTCGTCGTGCTTAGCGGCCTCCGTCATTGATGTGTGCATACTCGAAAGACCGACCAGACGATACGCCCCGATTGCCAATGCGGCGACTGCAATTAAGGCGAGGATTCCTAGCACGAAATGCACGGAGCGTTCGTTGTAAAATGGGCGGGTAGATAAGTTTGTCCGGAGCATCAGAGCAGAACCCTAGCTGTAATTTGACCGCTCGCGAAGTAGGAGGCCGATAGGAGCAGCGAGTACACCCAGGTCGGTGCTGGCTGACTGCGGAGTGACGACGCTTGTATTTAGTGGTCGAACCGGAACGCCTATTCGATCCCCCAGAGTGTGCTGTAAGAGCTCGGCAGACTCGACACCGTCATCGAGTCCAGAGTGCCTCAAGAGTTGCGCATGTGAGAATTCGTTACCCTCAAGGCGGTCCTGGTAGTACATAGCAGTTTGATGCGCAAGGTTTAGCAGAGAGTCGTTACCTTCCGCGGGCCGGTTCCGAAAGAAGATAAGGGTTTTCCCTCTTACGATCGCCAACGTGTTATACCCTGGGGCCACATGAACCAGAAGCCAGTCGCCGTCTCCCGGATCGAAAGAGACGAGCGACAGGTTTATGAGGTTAAAGCTTGCCAAGTCAAGCACTCCTGCCTGAGCGCCGGCCGCATCGCACACGTCTTCGTACTCCTGCACTACGTCGCGACGCATTAGAGCTACAATAAACTCTTGGCTCCCGTCTTGCGTAGTGATGCCAGGAGTGGACGACACCTGGGCGTCCTGCAATCGAAAGGGTGCTGACTTCTGCACCTGCCATCGAATTAACTCGTCCAGGTCAGGCATCCGTGCCGGCACTTGCTCGAAACGGACCAGGGAAACCTTAGCCGCACTGTCTGGCACGATGACTGCCACTCGTGAAGGGCGGTATGGCAGCTGGTTAAAAACGAGGCTAATAGCATCGGTTACCGCCGAGTGCTCCATGATGTTCAGTGCGTTTACGCTCGGGACGATCGTGCCCTCGGGTAATACCGTGCTCGCCCAAGCGGCAACCACTGGGCATCCGTGTGACCAGGACAGAGCCACGGCGGTAACGCGATCTGCAGCGATCTCGAGACCCACCGATGGGTTTGGGGTAGACAGGAGAGCTCGGATTCCTGTCACGCTAGAGTTCATTCTACGAAAGTCACCTTATTAATCTCGAGCAGCGTAGTTGTTCCTCGTAGAACCTGTTGGACGGCCGACTCACGCAAGAAACGCATGCCTTCATCCCGAGCGGCCTTTTTAATCTCTGACGTTGATTTCCGTTCGAGAATCAGTTCTCGAATATTGTCACTTAGGTCGAGCAACTCGCAGATCGCGGTTCGGCCTTTAAACCCAGTGCCATCGCACTCGATACAGCCGGCCCCTTCATAGAATGTGCGTGTTTGGGCCCAGCCGGAGTCGAGCCCTGATTCCTCGAGGATTGACGGTTCGGTAACTGCTTCTCGCTTGCAATGTTCACAGATAGTTCTAACAAGGCGCTGAGCGAGTACACAGTTGAGCGATGATACGAACTGGTACGCCTCGACACCCATGTTAAGGAAGCGCCCAAGGACATCAAGCACATTGTTCGCATGAACTGTCGTGAAAACGAGGTGCCCAGTCAATGCCGACTGGATGGCGATCTGGGCGGTCTCTGGATCACGAATTTCTCCGACCATAATCTTGTCTGGGTCGTGCCGAAGGATTGAGCGGAGGCCTCTTGCAAAAGTTAGCCCCTTTCGCTCGTTAATTGGGATCTGGGTAACACCTTGGATCTGATATTCGACTGGGTCTTCGATGGTAATGATCTTGTCATCCGGCGAATTAATTTCTGAAAGCGCTGCGTACAGGGTCGTCGTCTTGCCGCTACCGGTTGGGCCAGTAACAAGTACCATGCCATAAGGTTCGGCGATGTATTTACGGAATCGTCGAAGCTCATCTGGTGGAAATCCAAGAATGTTTAGCCGCAGCTCTCTGAATTGTTCGCTGATGGATTCCTTGTCAAGTATTCGGATAACGGCATCCTCTCCGTTAACGCTTGGCATGACTGACACGCGAAAGTCAATCGTCTTATTAGGCAACCGAAGCTTGAATCGGCCATCCTGCGGGATACGCTTCTCCGCGATGTCAAGTTCTGACATCACCTTAATACGAGACAAGATAGAGCTGTGAAATTGACGGTCGATCGGTCGCATAGCCGAGCGAAGCACACCATCGATGCGGTATTTCACATGAACTGCGTCGTCTCCGGTTTCGATGTGGATGTCGCTTGCACGACGTTGAATGGCCGTATAGATCATCGAATCAACCAAGCGAATGACCGGGCTGACATCGCTTGTCAGCCGTTCAAGCGTTAGGCTCTCCTCTCCCTCGTTGTCGTCTCGAAGCAGTTGTAACTGGAAACTCTCCGTTGCTTCATCTAGTACCCGCTGGGGGCCCTGGTTTTTCTTGAGGATCAACTCGATCGCTGAAGCCGTTCCCACCGTGACTATAATTGGGTTATCCAAAAGCAACGCCAAGTCGTCGAGCATTGGCAAATCAGTCGGGTCTGACACTACGATGACCAACGACTTTCCTTCTCGCCTATCAGGCACAAAACGGTAACGGAGCATCAACTCGGCTGGAATTGATCGAAAAAGCTCCTGGTCAACATAGAAGTGCTCCATATCGAGATATTTGAGTCGGTAGCGTATTGCCAACTGCTTTGCGTGTTGAATCTCAGAGGTTGCATCCGCGGTTGGCAAGTAAAGGTCCATGGCAGCAGGCTGATCGGTGGACTCATCGCTTGTTAGAGAAGGAGGGCCGTTCGATTCTTGGGAGTCTCTCATTGGACGACAGCTCCCATTTGAAGCAAAGGCAGGTACAGCGCTAATAATAACCCTGCGATGATGATGCCCATGATGACGAGTAAGAGCGGTTCGATCAGAGTCATGAAACGAGACAGAGTTGTTTCGATCTCCTCATCGAAGAAGTCAGCCACGCTGTTGAGCATTTCCTGAAGAGCGCCAGTTGATTCACCAACCTCCACCATCTTGACGGCAACGGAAGGAAAAACTGCGCGAGACGCCATCGATGTCGACAAGGCCTGTCCTTCGCGTACTTCCTGGGAGACGGCGATCAGTAGGCTGGAGAAGTGTCGATTCCCTACTGACTGCGCAGCCACGTCGAGGGCGTTCACGAGCGGAATTCCACCTCCCAGAAGTGTAGCGAGGGTTCGTGCTAGCTGAGAACTTGAAAACTTTGCAACGATTGTTCCGATTCCAGGTACGCGAAGCAACGCTTTGTCAACAAACGCTCTCCCGTTAGGTTGCTTCAACCATGTGTACATGAGCGCAAAACATATGAGAGGAATCGATAGGATGGGCAAGAAATACGAACTAACCAACACCGACACAGCAATGATTATTTGAGTGAGTAGGGGAAGTTCGGCGTTCATTCCTTGATAAAAGTCAGCGAATTGCGGCACAACATTAAGCACGATAATCGCGACGACGATCAGTGAAAGACATAATAGAACTGTCGGATAGATCAAGGCTGACAGTGTTTTTCGCCTAACACTGGTTATTATTCGCGCGTGGGTCACATAGCGCCGGAGAACCTCTTCAAGCCTGCCACTCTTCTCCCCTGCTGTCAGTGAGGCTGTGTAAACTCCAGAAAAGAGGTCACCGTGGGCGTGGAATGCTTCGGACAACAAAGTACCGCTTCTGACTTGATCATGAACGTCGTCAAGCACAGACTTGAACAGCGAGTTCTCGACACGTTGGCGCAAAATATCGAGAGACTGAACAAGTGGCATGCCGGCCTTTAAGAGGGCAACCAACTCCTGGTTGAAAACGATAAACTCACGCATGGGGAGGCGGCGAATCTTTGGGAGTGAGAGTTCCCTCCAACTAAGCATGCCCTTGCGCTGAAGAGAGAGGATATAGAGTCCCTTTTCTTCCAAATCTTGGCGAAGCCTCGCCTCGCTATCAGAGACGTGCACGCCCTCAAGGACGTCCCCAGAAGATGAACCAACTCTGCAGTAAAATTTCATCGATCGGTTGTTCTTGCAGTGCTGCAAGCTATTATTAGAGAACAGATTATCTAATTCTGAGCCAAAAATTATAGCAGACCAGTCGAGCCAGTATTTCTTCTCGCTAGTTTGACTGTTGTGGACCACGGCCAAATGTTTCGCCGCCTGTATTAGGAGGTTGCAAGGGGTCAGAGGTCAGCGTGGTTCAAGAAAAACGTAGGAAATCGATACGCCCAACCGACGGGTATCCATGCTGGATTCGTCAAGTTCTGAAGGGATAAACGTTTGGCTCACCCGGATAGATAGGTTGACTGTAGGGGTAGTCCCGAGCTCGGCGGCCATCAATCTAATCTTCTTATAGCGGATGTGGCTAGAATCTAACAACAGTTCGTATAGAGTTTGTTCCCCCAGCATAATCTCTAATTTCTGTGGTACGTCGAATAAGTCTGGTCGTCCTTGGACCTCGAGATGTAGGACTGTATTTCCTATAGGGTTTCGAAAGGCCAAGCCAGCCAGTTCGGATGTCCATCGCCACTGTCTCCCGCTCAAATCTGATTCGGTCTGGTGCCAGCCGTCCTCGTAAATAAGGAAACTACTGTCGGGTTGAGGCTCGAGTGTAAGGGCGGCAACCCGATAGGTGCGTTCCCCCAGATCTTTGCCAGCCAAGACAAGTCGCTCACCGGTTGTCTCGGAATACAGGCCAACGGCGATGCTTGCTTTACCAATATACGGGTACATCCGAGTAATGGAGCGGCGTGAATAGGAGATTAATTGACCAGGAACCCAATCCGTTGTGGGTATCGGTGGGTCGTGGTCGTCCGACCACATCAACTCATCGTTGGCGTCGAGGAAGTGGACAAACACACGGAAATCCTCAGCTAGTCGTTCAAAAGTCGGCGCAACGTCAAAGCGGATGGTAAGTTCGAGAGGTCCACCTAATGGGACCGTTGAGCGGTCGAGCACTAGACTAACGGCAGCGATCTTTGGTTGGGGTGTTACGCAGGTGGCTGCTCCAAGAAATAGGAGGCTAGCACCAAAACAGAATAGGAATCTGGACAACCAGTTTTGTCGTAGTCTGTACACGGTCGACATGGTAACCGTGTCGAGCAAGGGCCCCATCATGAGGCAACTATATATTTGACGTCCCTTGTCCATGCGGCTATGATCCAGGCGTAGCGTTGAATTCCAGCTTGATCGCACCCGGACGCTTCGCCTCCCTGGGAAACCTGAGCACTACCTTCAGGGCGTCCACGAACCCGTCTAGTGCCGCGTGGGTCGGGTCCATGTTCGGATCTACCGCTAGTTTCCGACAGCCTGGGCACTGCCTAGGAAAGTGCAAGAAATGGTCCAGTTGGTCGAGCGGATAGGCAACGGAGGCACCGCAATGGCCACATTGCCATCGGAGGCTCACGATGTCGTGGAGATCAACAATCCAGCGATCTTGGCGTGTCACTTCTCGTTTTCCTTCTGGCGAGGCGCTGTCTTTCGGCCTTTCTCACGCTTTTCAATCCCCCGCAGGTCGTCGCGGGAGTATTTCAAGACGTGGTCGAGCGCCTTCCCGAACTGGCGCGAAACCTTCGGTGCCTTCCGTTTAGCCATTGGTGAGCCCTTATGCCTAGAGAACCACTAACGCCACAGACACCGGAGCCGACGCCACCGTGGTCACCGGACCGAGATCCCGGGGATCGCATACTTGATCCGCCAAAGCTACCTTATCCTTCTCGGTAGTCACCGAACGCTCAGACGTGGTAATCCACGCAGCAAACGCCGCGACACTCAGTAGCATAGCGATTGTCGTGCAGCTCGCTCATCGCCCCTTGTCGTCGATGACCCGCTTGTTCGCCGCGAAATGCTGCCCGGCGAAGTAGACGGCGTTCTTTTTGAACTCCCACGGTGACTCCGTGAGGCCCTGGCCGTACAACACGCCGGGGTTGCAGAGCACGATACGTCCCCTGATTACGACCGACAACGCCGATTACCACGGCCAGCACAGAGAACACCATCGCCGCAAGAAAGAACAGCGACGTGTACGACACCGCCTCGTTGACGGACCGGGCGAACAACGGCACGCCGAGGGCGAGACTGGACGCCATCGTCAGCAGCGTGGTGAGCCTGGTATCGGCAGCCTCAAACCGGTTCGTCATCAACTGGTACGACGGTTGGACAAAATCATAGGCCGCGTCCACAGCCGGGAACTGCTGCTGCTCCGGCAGGATTTCGACAGACGTATTCATACCGCCTCCGTTGTCTTTCCGGTAAGTTCACGATAGGTGAGACGACGACCGGCTGCGACAGAGATCGTGGCCTCGAACCGATCCGCGTCGTTTAACTTGCGCGTGTTGAACCGATAGGTCGCGTCGTCCAGATACCGGTCAAGATGCACCGGTGACACGCTGTGATGCGTCCCGACCACCGTGCGTTTGAACAAGCTCCAGAAGTTCTCCAGCCCGTTCGTATGAATCAGGCCGTTCACGTACGCGATGGCGTGGTCGATGGCCTCATGCGTGTAGCCGTCGCGTGGCGTCCAGCGTGATGGCCGCTCGTACGACCGCAGCGCGTCGGTGTAGACCGTAGATCGTCCGTCCATCTCCACGTTCCGCCGAATCTCGGTCAGAACCGTGTGCCGGTTATTCGTCCTGATGACCTTCGCGTGGACGCGGCTCGGTCGTTCTGTACTGGTGCGTTCGAGTACGCCCATGACGACGGCTTTGCCGGTAGTGCCACGCGCCTGACCCTCTAGGAGACGCGCCCTGCGGCCCCTGTGCATGTTCCGACTTCGACCACCCACGAACGTCTCATCCGCCTCGATCTGCCCGGAGAACTTGCCGCGCGATTCGTCCCGCATCAGGAGCCGGATGCGATGGAGCATGAACCACGCGGTCTTCTGCGTCACGCCGATGGCCTTCGCCAGTTGGGGCGAGCTGACGCTCTTTTTCGAGGACGACACCAGCCAGATCGCCGGGAACCACCTAGTCAGGGAAATCGGGCTGTCCTCGAAGATGGTCCCGACCTTCACCGAGAAGTCACGCTTGCACGCCCGGCAGCGCCAGATGCCCTTGGCCCGCTTGAACCAAGGGTTCTCCCCGCCGCACCTGTGGCAGGTTACGCCGTCCGGCCAGCGGCGGGCGGCCAAGATGTCACGGCAGACGGCCGGGTCCGAGAAGTAGCGAACGGCCTGAATAAGTGTCTGTGGCTCAACCATTTATCGTCCCTTTCACTGGGGACAAGTATATCATATAGGGGGCGTCAAGTATAGAGTTACCCATCATACCGTGTTGCCGCATCTACTTCAATATGTTACAGTTCCGGCGACTCTCGCCGCCTTTGAAGGCGTTGTTTTGTTTGACTGCTGTCGCGTCCCACCTGGCCGGAGGACCCATACATGGCGCTTGAAGCACTTGGAATGGTTGAAACAAAGGGTCTCGTCGGTTCGATAGAGGCTGCTGATGCAATGGTTAAGTCAGCCAATGTCGTACTTGTTGGCAAGGAATGTATCGGGGCTGGATATGTGACGGTAATGGTGCGTGGGGACGTGGGCGCCGTGAAAGCTGCTACAGATGCTGGTGCGGCGGCCGCGAGACGCGTTGGAGAGCTCGTCTCTGTTCACGTTATTCCTCGCCCTCACACCGAAGTCGAGAAGATTCTTCCCAAGGCCTAGGCGCGTGGAAAATGGACGCCGCGCTGGTTAATACCAGAGGGCTGTCTTAGCTGATGAGTCAAGCTGTACCTGCCTCAGATAGAGATTCCGTCTCCATTCGGGAAGCCGACGAACTCGCCCGGCGGGCTAAGAAAGCCCAAGCCAGCCTGGCCGAGCTATCTCAAGAACAGGTCGACAAGATCGTCGACGCCATGGCGTTGGCTGCTGTCGATGAGGCTGAATCGCTTGCTGCCCTCGCCGTTGGCGAAACAGGCTACGGTCTGGTCGTCGACAAGGTTTTAAAGAACGAGTTTGCGGCACGGAAGGTTCACGAGTTCATCAGGCCGATGAAAACCGTCGGTGTCATCCGGCGCTTTGAGGAGCGTCGGGTGGTTGAGATTGCAGAACCGTTCGGAGTTGTTGCTGCAGTCGTCCCCTCGACTAATCCGACTTCGACAGCTATCTACAAGATTTTGATTGCCGTCAAAGCCAGATGCGCGATCGTTTTGAGCCCGCATCCGGCTGCCGTGGGGTGTATCACACGCACAGCGGAAGTGATGGCGGAAGCCGCGCAAGCAGCTGGGGCGCCTGAGGGCAGCATTAATTGGATGAATACCGTAACTCTCGAAGGAACCCAGGAGCTGATGCGGCATCGCGACGTAGCAGTCATCTTGGCAACTGGTGGGATGGGACTTGTGCGCGCTGCCTATTCGGCAGGCAAACCAGCCTACGGTGTCGGCCCAGGCAATGCGCCAGCGTATATTGAAAGCTCAGCCGATATTCCGAAAGCAGTGCGCGACATCATTACAGGAAAGACGTTCGACAATGGTGTCCTCTGCTCGTCGGAAAACTCAGTCGTCGTCGACGAAGGGATCGCGGCAGATGTACGTAGGGAGTTCGAGATGCAGGGCGCATATTTCATGACCTCAAACGAGATGGATGCTCTGTCCTCAGTCCTTGTAACGTCGCAGCGACTTCCGGACCCAGACTTTGTGGGAAAAACCGGCATTCAGGTAGCGGCGAAGGCTGGAATCGAGGTTCCGGCCGATACGCGTGTTCTTATGGCCCCGCTGGAGGGAGTCGGTCGGGACTACCCTTTGTCGATCGAGAAACTCTGCCCAGTGCTCTCGTTCTATGTGGTCGAGGACTGGCAAGCCGGGTGCGAGCGTTGCAAGGAGGTCCTGCGTTACGGTGGCATGGGACACACTATGTCGATCCACTCACGTAATGAAGCGATAATCCTAGAATTCGGGCTGAAGAAACCAGCTTTTCGTATTGTGGTCAATACACCGACAACCCATGGGTCGATTGGTCTGACAACTGGCCTCGATCCCTCAATGACGCTAGGGTGTGGGGGTTATGGTGGCAATATAACCTCGGACAACATCTCTCCGATGCACCTATTGAATATAAAGCGCCTTGCGTATGAGGTTACACCGCTAGTTTCAAGGCGTACGGCGACGAATGAGCGCGAATTACCAGCACCTCCCAACCGTCCCCTGGCCCAGGCTCTGGATGGGGATACGTTGGCACATTCGATCGACGCTTTTCTTGCTAAACGCGAGGGTTTAGGGAAAAGCGCCTCGGCTGAATCAGTGGCAGCAATAGATTCGGTTCCGGTTTCGAAGCAAATCCAAGAACAAAAGGAGCCGGTTGAATTCGTCTGTGAGCACGATGTCCGACAAGCTGTGAAATATGGACGCTCTATTTTCGTGGACGACCATACGATCATCACTCCCGCAGCGTTGGATTTGGGAGAGGAACATCGTCTCTTTATCCGCGTGGGACTGACGAAGTAGGCAATCGAGAAACTGATAAAATTCAAACAACCCGGTAGGGCAAAGCATGGTGTTCGCTTTATATTCGCCTAGTTGTCGAGAATGCCTTTCAAGTCTGGAAACCTCGTGGTACACTGCGAACGTTTTTAGCCGGATACTTAGGCTATATGACCCGCAGACGATATTCGTTTCTAATCGCGGACCGTAGGAGCGGCATTGTTCAGCGCTTCACTGCCCCGGTTGGGCCAGCTGCGCTAGTCATCGCAGCCGTCCTCGCGATTCCAATTGGTTGGACCCTGAACGCTCGTTGGGAAGCGCAGGCCGTAATCGACCACCTCAAGCTCCAGAATGCACGGCTGGAGATCGAGAACTCTAGCTATCGAGCCACGGCAAGTGAGCTGATGAGCGACATTAGCTCCGTGCAGGCTGCAATGTCGAATCTAGCCGATCGTTTCCAAGTGGATCCGTTACTGCGTCGTTCGCTAGATCGCCTTCCCGATGGTTTTCAAGTTGATGCACGCGGTGGTTTGCCGATATTGCGGTCCGTCGGAGTGGCCTCGCCGCGCTACGCGCTTGATCTGCTGGGTGATTTACTTTTCACACTCGACAACAGATTGCAGGTCATCCGGCATGGTGTTGCGCGGCGTGAAGCGCTCGCCGAAGCGACTCCGATCATTTGGCCGGCTACGGGTTGGATCTCAGGCTCGTACGGCTATCGCCAGGACCCGTTCACTGGTGAGCAAGATTTCCACGCCGCGGTTGATATCTCAACTAGGAAGGGACAACCGGTCTACGCGACGGCTACTGGACGAATTCTCTCGGCGTCTCGCAGTGGCAATTACGGTAACCTGGTTGAGATTGACCATGGTTTTGATTTGGTAACCCGGTACGGACACCTTTCTGAGTTTGCGGTTGCGGTTGGTGATACGGTTCGGCGCGGCGACGTGATTGGTTTCGTTGGCGCGACCGGGAGGGCGACCGGTTACCACGTTCATTACGAAGTATGGGCCAGCGGCCGTACGATTAATCCGATGCGACTGCTTGCCGAGACCCGTCCCGTTTCCGCTAACTGACAGAAGCGGCTTGAGTTTCCCGCCTTTCTCTCCTTGACGGATTTCTTGGCCTTGCCTAGAATCGAACGATACCTATCGCTGTCCATCCGATGCCCGTGACCTAATGCTCGACACCCTCCTTGCGAAGGTCTTCGGGACTGAAAACGAACGAACGCTAAAGCGTCTCCATCCTATGGTTGCGGAGATCAATGCCCGCGAGGAGGCCGTCCGCTCGCTCTCGGATGCCCAGTTACGTGAAAAGACCACCGCTTTCCGCACTACCGTTGCGGAAGGTGCATCAATCGACGACGTACTGGTAGACGCCTTTGCTGTTGTCCGAGAAGCAGGACGGCGGACTCTTGAGATGCGTCACTTCGACGTGCAGCTGATCGGGGGAATGATTCTGCATAGTGGGCAGATTGCTGAAATGAAGACGGGCGAGGGAAAAACTCTCGTGGCGACTCTTGCGGCATATCTGAATGCTCTTGATGGTAATGGAGTCCACGTCATTACCGTAAACGACTACCTAGCACGGCGAGACTCGGAATGGATGGGTCGCATCTATCGCTTTTTGGGTATGAGCGTTGGCGTAATTCAGCACGACATGCGTGACATGCAACGGAAAGCGGCCTACGGAAGCGATATCACCTACGGCACGAATAACGAATTTGGGTTCGACTACCTGCGCGACAACATGAAGTTTGAATCGACACAATTCGTGCAACACGGGCACCGGTTTGCCATCGTAGATGAAGTCGACAGCATCTTGATTGACGAGGCGCGAACCCCGTTGATTATTTCTGGACCGGCGGAACAGTCTACGGAGCTTTATCCCCAGGTAGATCGGATCATTCCTCGATTGAAGCGTGGAGCCGTGACCCAGGGTAACGTGCCAGCAGAACAACGGGAAGCGCTCGAGGCCACTGGTGATTTTCTTAAAGACGAAAAGCACAAGACCGTTAGTTTGACCGAGAGTGGCATGGCGAAGGCTGAGAAGCTCTTACAGAAGAACCTGAAACCAGGCGGTCTGTATGACCCAGTAAACATGCCACTCCTTCACCACATTAACCAGGCACTTCGCGCCCACGAACTGTTTCAGCGAGACGTCCACTATATGGTTAAGGATGGCAAGGTGGTGATCGTGGACGAGTTTACTGGGCGCTTAATGCCAGGGCGCCGCTGGAGCGACGGATTGCACCAGTCGGTCGAAGCGAAAGAGAAGGTAAAGATTGAGAGGGAAAACCAAACCCTTGCTACGATTACTTTTCAGAACTATTTTCGTAAGTACGACAAGCTTTCCGGAATGACTGGGACCGCTGAAACGGAGGCCACTGAATTCGCCAAGATATACAACCTAGACGTCATCGTCATCCCGACGAATCGGCCGCTTGTGCGGAGAGAAGAACCGGATGCCGTTTATCGCACTGAGAAGGAGAAGTACAACGCAATCGCGAATGACATAGTTGAACAGCAGAAGCGTGGTCGACCAGTCCTCTGTGGAACTGTGTCGATCGAGAAATCAGAGCGTCTCGCCGGTCAGCTCAAGCGACGCGGCGTGAAACACGTTGTGCTCAACGCAAAATTTCACGAGAGGGAGGCTGAGATCGTTGCCCAGGCGGGACGTAAAGGGAGCATCACAATCGCCACGAACATGGCTGGGCGGGGTACGGACATTCTTCTAGGCGGCAACCCGCAGCATATGGCTAGACAGCAGGCTCTGAAGGAAGAAGTGGCCGAGGAGGTGCCCAAAGCGGACTTCCAATTTGTTGACGACGAATCGTTTGTTTATTTCTCTCACGAGGATCGCTATTACCGGGCCCCGCGTGCTGAATGGGTTCGAATTTTTGAGCGCTTCACGGCGCAGACGGACTCGGAGCATCAGGAGGTCGTTGCGTGCGATGGGTTACACATCATAGGAACTGAACGCCACGAGGCTAGGAGGATCGACAACCAGCTGCGGGGCCGTTCCGGTCGCCAGGGCGATCCAGGGTCGTCTCGGTTTTACCTATCTCTCGAGGACGATCTGATGCGGATCTTTGGGTCTGATCGGATCTCTGGCTTAATGGAACGCATGGGCATGGAGGAGGGCGTGCCGATTGAGCACAAGATGGTGACGAAAGCGATACAGAGGGCACAAAAACAGGTTGAGGCGCAACATTTTTCGGTCCGTAAACACTTAATTGAATACGATGACGTAATGAACAAGCAGCGCGAGAGCGTGTACGCACTTCGGCGTGAACTGCTTGAAGGCGTAATCCGCCTGGAAGGCGCGGATGGCGACGAAGGAGAAGATGTTGACAGTGGCCAATATTTGATGAACCTGGCTGAGGGGTTAGTTGACGAGCAGATTGACAGATATTGCGGTCAAGAGATTGAGCCAGAAGAGTGGGATACCTCAGGAGTAAAACATGCGGTCGGAGAGTTGTTTAGTCTCGATCCCGAACGGCTATCCTCACTCAACTTCGATGGCAAGAGCGCTGACGAAATACACGACTCCCTTTGGGCTGAGGTTCTGACAAAATATGAGGAGAAGGAAAGGCTTGTTGAGACCAGTATCCTTCGACGAATCGAACGAGATGTCATGCTTCAGGTAGTCGATGTTCAATGGAAGGATCATCTTTATGGCCTCGACCACTTAAAGGAAGGTATCGGTCTTAGGGGTTACGGGCAACGCGATCCTCTGGTGGAATACAAACGAGAAAGCTTTTCAATGTTCCAGGCTATGAAGCAACGTATCGATGAAGAGACGGTTAAGTATCTTTGGCGTCTCCGACCCGTGGTACGTGATGGTGAATCAGTAACCGCCGCACAGGATATTCGCCGGGACACTCCCCTCTCTTACAATGAACCTAGCGAAGCGGCGTCAGCCTTCGCTGGGACCGGCGCATCAGTTGCCGAACGGCAAGGACTTCGTCCAGCGAGGACTGGTGGTGACGACGCGAGAGTAAAAACGGTACGGCGCGATATGCCAAAAGTGGGACGAAACGCGCCATGTCCATGTGGTAGCGGAAAGAAGTATAAAAAGTGTCATGGGGCCTGATTAATGGATTTTAAGACTGAAACATCAGCCGACGTGTTTACAGAGACCGCGCTAACCACCGCCCTGACTTTCGACGACGTGTTGCTCGTGCCACGGTACTCAAGAGTATTACCGAGAGATGTTGACATTTTAACGAAACTCACCCGGAACATCTCACTCACAGTGCCTCTCATGAGTGCGGCGATGGACACAGTCACCGAATCTCGGATGGCTATCGCTATGGCACAGTTAGGTGGTATTGGTATCGTGCATAAAAACCTCGAGATCGCGGAACAGGCGTCAGAGGTGGACCGAGTAAAGCGATCGGAGAGTGGGATGATCGTAAACCCGATCACTCTTTCGCCTGGGAGTAGTATCTTTCAAGCACTGGAGTTGATGAGGAAATACCGAATTTCCGGTGTGCCAATCACGGAGGACGGTAGAAACGAAGGCAAGCTAATCGGCATTCTCACAAACCGGGATTTACGATTTCAAGTTGATGTGCATCAGACGATTTCAGAGGTGATGACCCGAGAGAACCTCATTACGGTTCCGGTCGGTACAACACTCGAACAGGCCAAGGAGATCCTACATCGTCACCGTGTCGAGAAGCTTCTTGTCGTGGATCAGGACTTTAATCTTCGAGGTTTGATCACGGTAAAGGACATTCAGAAAATGATCAAATACCCAAACGCTTGCAAGGATTCATTGGGGCGGCTCCGAGTTGGTGCAGCGATAGGCATTGGAGAAAATTCGATCGAGAGGGCTGAAGCTCTTGTTGCGGCAAACGTTGATGTATTGGTTGTCGACAGCGCTCACGGCCACTCGCAAGGTGTCCTCGACGCTGTTAAGCGGTTGCGGCGTGAATTTCCGAAAGTGGATTTAATGGCAGGTAATGTTGCGACGGTCGATGGCACAGAAGCATTGATAGATGCTGGAGCTGATGCTGTAAAAGTTGGGATCGGCTCCGGATCCATCTGCACGACACGCGTAATATCAGGGATTGGTGTCCCGATGGTAACAGCGGTTTCAAATTCTGCGAAAGCTGGTGAGAAACACAATGTACCGATTATTGCCGATGGTGGGATCCGATATTCTGGAGACATTACTAAGGCGATTGCTGTAGGAGCATCAGCTGTTATGGTTGGCAGCCTGTTTGCTGGCACCGACGAAAGTCCAGGCGAACTAGTTCTGTTTCAGGGCCGCAGTTTTAAGGACTATCGCGGCATGGGGTCGATCGGAGCAATGAGAAAAGGGAGCCGAGATCGGTATTTTCAGGAAGAGTTCGACGTTGATACACAGACGAGAGAAATCGATGTCAAGAAAAAACTTGTTCCAGAGGGGATCGAAGGCCGTGTGCCACATAAGGGTTCCGTTGGTGCCATGATTCATCAACTAGTAGGCGGTCTCCGCGCAGGTATGGGGTATTGCGGAGCAGAATCCATTGATTCGCTTCAGAAGAATACGCAATTAATCCGGATTACCGCGGCTGGCGTTCGAGAGAGTCACGTGCACGACGTGGTTATTACGAAGGAAGCTCCGAACTATCGGAGTGAATAATTCTTATCTCTCGATCATCTCCTCCCTTATCCTCGATAAATACCTGAACTGAACCTGGGATCGGTCGTGGTAACCGATCAGCCCATTCGATCGCCATTAGGCCAGAAGCGGTGATCAACTCATCAAGTCCAAGGTCGTCAACCCCGATCCCTTGATGGAGGCGGTATAGGTCGACATGGTGCACGAGCTGGCGACCGACATACTCCTGAATCAAGGTAAATGTGGGGCTTGTCACGACGTTTGGTTTTCCCCCAGCAGCTTCGACAAGACCACGTACAAAGGCGGTCTTTCCGGTCCCCAATTCACCAAACAGGAGCACGACTCCGTTTGACGACAGTCGCCTTCCCAAGTCGCAAGCGATCTGAATCGTTTCTACTTCCGAGTGACTCTGGAGAATGGAGGTCACGCCTCTGGATTAAAAATCGGTTGAAGGACGTTAGTGCTCGCACGACCGAACTGATCCACCAGGTCGGTAGCAATCATAGCGATCTCTCCATGTTTCTTAGCGGCAAGGTCGCCTGCAAGGCCGTGAAGATAGACGGCCACCTTAGTTGCAGCTGCTGTGTCACGTAATTGTGCGACCCAGGCAGCGGTTGCTCCAGTCAGGACATCGCCGGTGCCAGCGGTCGCCATGCCAGGGTTTCCGGTTGGGTTTACGAAGACGCTTCCATCCGGGGTGGCGATGAGTGTTCGCGCTCCTTTAAGCACGACGTACAGTTTCTGCTTGGTTGCTAAGTTGCGTGAGGCTTGGATCCGATTTATCTGGAGTTTCTCCGTTGTAGTCCCTACAAGACGTGCCATTTCACCGGGATGCGGTGTAATGATCACTGCTCTTTCTGGTCTTCCGAGGAGCCTGGTCGGGTCTGCATTGACTGCAGTGAGTGCGTCGGCGTCGAGAACGAGAGGAACAGTAGCCTGGTCGAGGAGGCTATGGACAATGGTTCTAGCACCGACGTCAGTCCCGAGACCCGGACCGATAGCAATGACGTTACAGGGGAAGTCAAGGAGTTGGCTCACTGCGTCATGATGAACTTGGCCATCCCTGGATTCAGGTAGTGGCAGCGTCATGTACTCAGGCGCTGCAGTTGCTACAGTGGAGACGCACGAATGGGAGGTAGCGATTGTGACGAGACCGGCGCCTGAGCGGAGGGCTCCGAGTCCTGCTAGATGGGCGGCACCCGTTTTACCAATAGAGCCGGCTACCAACAGCACATGGCCGAAGTTACCTTTGTGTGCGTCGAATGGACGTGGGGGAATGATTAATTGGAGTTCTTTGCGCGTTAAGAGTTCGAGACGGGTTCCCTTCACCTTTTTGATCACTTCAAGGGGGATCCCGATATCAACCACGATTAGCTCCCCCACGTAACGGTCACCAGGTGGTAGGACGAGTGGCAGTTTTGGAGCACCAAGCGTCACCGTAACATTCGCTCTGATCGTCTCGCCGATAAGGTCGTTTGTGTTAGCTGAAAGTCCACTTGGTACGTCAACTGCTACGACAGGACTGTTGATCTCGTTGATTGCGGAAACCACGGTTTGAGATAGTCCACTCAACGGTTTCTTCAGACCGGTGCCACAGATAGCATCGACCAGCAGGTCGTAGGTAGCAATTTCAGGGCCGCACAAATTCCAAGTGTCGTTGTTTGGGATCTCCACGATCGGCACGCCGATCTGTTCGAGAAGGTTCAGATTTGTGCCTGCGTCTCCCTTAACGCCGGCGATTGTCCCAAGCAGAAAAACCTGGACGTCTGTTCCACGCTGATGGAGGGTTCGTGCTACGACGAATCCGTCACCACCGTTGTTTCCGCGTCCACAGATAACCGCGACCCGGCTTTGCTCTAAATCATCAAACTTTGTTTCCATTGCACTAACAACCTGCCGCCCAGCATTCTCCATCAGTGCTATTGATGGAATTCCAATATCAGCAGTAGTCCGGCGATCCGCTTCACGCATTTGCGTGGCTGTAAGAATACGCATAACTTGCTCAGTAATAGCATAGCGGATAGGCTGAGGCGTTTACGATGGAGGAACGAATCTAAATATGAAGGCGACGGTCAGCGTTAACGGGCGGATCAGCGATGCAGAATCGGCTATGGTATCCGTCTTCGACCACGGATTCCTGTTTGGCGAGGGAGTTTACGAAACGTTACGCACGTACAATGCCAGACCATTTCTTTTAGGTCGGCATCTGCTTCGGCTACGGGCATCGGCGACCGCGATTGCCATGAGGCTGCCATTAGAGGACGAGGTATTTGCCAGACGGATCGACGAGACCGCTGAAGCGGCTCGTATCAGCGGTGAACGCTATATTCGCTTGCTGGTCACACGAGGCGTCGGTGAGCTTAGTTATGACCCGTCCAGTTGTTCGACACCAACAGTTGTCATCATCGTCAGGCCTTATATCGAGACGCCGGCTGAGGTGCTGACCGGCGGAGTGTCAATCATTATTTCATCGGTTGTCAGAAACCATCCGAAAGCGATCAACCCACTCATTAAATCAAATAATCTCCTCAATAATGCACTCGCCATGCAAGAGGCAATTAGGCTCGGTGCGTCTGAGGCGCTTATGCGGAACCATCGCGGTGAGCTTTCTGAGTGTGCGCAGTCGAACTTTTTTCTCGTGCGCGACGGCGAAGCATTAACACCCTCGCTAGAAGCAGGTTTGCTAGAAGGCGTAACACGGAACTTTGTATTTGAGGTAGGGGCTGAGGTGGGCATTCCGGTTCGTGAGACCGTATTGCACGACACTGACCTTCTGACTGCCGATGAGATGTTCATTACAAGTACAATCCGTGAGGTTATGCCTGTCAGCAAGATTGACGACCGCACGGTCGGATCCGGCGAGGCCGGACCTGTGACGCGAGCTCTTAGGGATGCCCTTAAGCGCAAGGCCTATGAACTATCTGGAGGATAGTGTTCGTTCGAGGCTTTTGCTGGCTCGGCATAGGCTTCAACCGGGGGGCAGGTACAAACGAGATGCCGGTCACCGTAGGCATCATCGATACGGCTGACCGGTGGCCAGAACTTGTTGGCTTTAACGAACGGAAGGGGGTAAACAGCTTCTTCGCGAGAGTAAGGGTGGGGCCAATCATTGGCCGCAAGCTCTAGCGCCGTGTGAGGCGCGTTTCTCACGACGTTATTTCCACGATCGGCACTCCCCTCTTCAACAGCCCGGATCTCATCCCTAATTTTCACCATGGCGTCACAGAACCGATCGAGCTCTTCGAGTGGTTCACTCTCCGTAGGCTCAACCATTAGCGTGCCAGGTACTGGAAAAGACACTGTTGGCGCATGGAAGCCGAAATCGATCAAACGTTTCGCAACGTCTTGTGCATTGATCCCAGCTGATGAAGAGAACGACCGTAGGTCAAAAATAAGTTCGTGGGCGACACGACCGTTTTGTCGAGTATAGAGAACGTTAAAGGATTTTTCGAGCCTGCTCTTGATGTAGTTAGCGTTGAGGATAGCGACCTTCGTGGCATCGGTCAGGCCCGTGCCTCCCAGCATACGGATATATGCGTGGGAAATAATTGCGATGCTAGCGCTTCCGAAAGGCGCACCTGACACGGCTGGAATCGCCTGGGTTCCACCGGTTTGTATTAGCGGGTGTCCGGGAAGATAAGGAGCCAGATGTGCAGCTACTGCGATTGGCCCCATACCGGGGCCGCCCCCACCGTGCGGAATGGCGAAGGTCTTGTGTAAGTTCAGATGACAAACATCAGCTCCAATTGCCGCTGGGCTGGTCAATCCTACCTGGGCATTCATGTTCGCGCCGTCCATGTAAACCTGCCCACCATAGTTGTGTGCAAGTTTACAGATTTCCTGGATCGCCTCTTCGAATACCCCATGGGTGGAAGGATAGGTGACCATCAAGGCACTCAGGCGGTCGCCATGTTCGGATAATTTAGCCTTCAGATCCGTAAGATTAACGTTGCCTCTTTCGTCGCATGCGATGACGACAATGCGCATGCCAGCCATACTGGCGCTTGCTGGGTTGGTGCCGTGGGCCGAGGAAGGAATAAAGACTAAATCCCGGCGCTTCTGGCCATTAGCGCGATGATAGGCTTGAATCACCATCAGTCCTGTGAATTCTCCCTGGGCTCCAGAGTTCGGTTGCAGTGACAAGGCGGCAAAGCCAGTAATAACCAGGAGAGCGTGTTCAAGCTCAGCAAACACCTGCTGATAGCCAACGGTCTGTTCTAGCGGAGCAAAAGGGTGAAGGTCGTTGAACTGAGGCCAGCTAAGCGGTCGCATCTCAGTCGCCGAGTTCAACTTCATCGTGCACGATCCGAGAGGGATCATCGAAGTGTCAAGTCCGATATCTTTTCGCTCTAGTTGCCTTAGGTAGCGCATCATTTGCAACTCGGATTGGTGATGGCAGAACACCGGATGCGAAAGGAACAAGCTCGTCCGTCGAATCTGTTCCGGGTAATCAGGAGTCGGCAGTGCTTCTTCCTTAGTGCTAGATGACGCCTTGTGAGCAACTTTGGCGAATACGGCGATGAGACGGTCGACTTCCTCAGCAGTTGTTGTCTCATCTAGAGCAATTCCAATAGCGTGGTCGATGTATCGAAGATTGAAGCCGTTCGCGTCAGCACCTGACCGAATCTTGGTGATCGTATTGTTCGAGTTGATGGGCACCCTCACCGTGTCAAAGAAATGGTCGTTCGCCTGGATGTAACCGAGTTGAGCGAGTCCATTCACAAACCGTCTGGTAAGCCCGTGAACACGCCTAGCTATTGCAGTCAGACCTTCTCGTCCATGGTAGATCGCGTACATGGCGGCCATATTGGCGAGAAGCGCCTGCGCAGTGCAGATATTTGAGGTAGCCCGTTCACGCCTGATGTGTTGCTCGCGGGTTTGCAATGCCATACGGTAAGCGCGCCGGCCATGGGAGTCGACCGATACACCGATTAAACGGCCAGGGATTTGGCGCACGTGAACTTGCCGGGTTGCGAAGAAGGCCGCGTGGGGACCCCCATAGCCTAGGGGCACACCAAAGCGTTGTGCGTTGCCGACTACGACGTCCGCACCCTGTTCGCCTGGTGGTGTGATGAGAGTAAGCGCTAGGAGGTCGCTCGCCACTACAACCATTACGCCGGCATTATGAGCTCTGGCGATAACCTCTGTTAGATCCGTTACCCGACCGTTGGCATCAGGATTCTGCAGTAACAATCCGAAGGTATCATTCGTAAACTCTATGGAGTTCATCTCGCTTTCCATTACCCGAATGTCAAGAGGTACTGCTCGACCCTTTATGACATCCAAAGTTTGTGGAAAACAGGGACCTGCCACGACAAAGCGATCAGCGTAGCCTTCCGTTCGGGAGTGGCTACGGTGAAGCAGGGTCATGGCTTCAGCGGCTGCAGTTGCCTCGTCGAGCAATGAAGCGTTAGCGACAGGCATCGCAGTTAGGTCTTCTACCATCGTTTGAAAATTTAGCAGCATTTCCAGTCGGCCCTGGGCGACCTCAGCTTGATAGGGTGTGTAGGGTGAGTACCATGCAGGATTTTCGAGGACGTTGCGAAGGATCAGGCTAGGGGTTATGCAGCCGTAATATCCGAGTCCAATAAATGACCGGCGCCTGTCGTTCTTGTCTGCCAGTGTCTTTAGGCGGTCCAGGTAATGCATCTCCGTTTCCGCTAGAGGAAGATTGAGAGGTTTACCGATACGGATCGACTTCGGAATTACTTCATCCAATAACTCGTCGAGAGATGAAGAGCCAACGACGTTGAGCATGAATTCGAGTTCGCCACGCCGCGGTCCGAGATGCCTGAACTGAAAGAAATCGGTGGAGTCGAACGTCATCGTACCTTAGAGAGTCTTGCGGATTTCATTTAACCAACTGCTTATAGCTATCCGCATCGAGTAGGGTCTCGAGGTCATTGTGGTTTGTAAGTTTAAGGATGATCATCCAGGTATCAAGAGGGTCATCGTTTACCGTTTCTGGATGGTTTACCAAATCGCTATTAACCTTAATCACCTCGCCTGAGGCTGGACAATAGAGATCCGATACGGCTTTAACTGATTCAATCGTTCCGAATTGCTCGCCTTGCTTAAACGTCTGTCCGATTTCTGGAAGTTCAATATAGACAACATCACCTAGCTGCTTTTGTGCGTAGTCGGTGACACCAACACTGCCGCTTTCGCCGTTGATTCGTATCCACTCATGTTCCGGAGTAAATTTAAGCTCAGATGACATACTGTTTAACTTTTCGCCCGTTTGTAAAACGGGAGCCGCGCGACCCTCGCGTGCAACCGTCGACCTCGCACGTCGACTATGAGGTCAGTGCCTACCTTGGCATGCTCGAACATAACGTATGCCATGCCGATCGCCTTATTGAGAAATGGAGTTTTCGTTCCACTCGTCACAACCCCAATCTTTTCGTCGCCTACGTAGACAGCGTGGCCGTGCCGAGCTATACCTAGATCTAACATCTCAAAGCCAATAAGTTTCTTCTGCACTCCGTTTATTCTTTGCTCGACGAGTGCGTCCTTTCCATTGAATGTGCCTTTGTCCCATCCCACGACCCACTCGAGACCAGCCTCGAGGAGAGTCGTTGTCTCATCCATCTCGTTTCCGTAGAGTCGCATCCCCGCTTCGAGCCGTAGGGTGTCCCGTGCACCGAGGCCAGCTGGTAGCAAGCCAGCAGGGGTGCCAGCCTCGAGAAGCGCATTCCAGACGCGTTCAGCTGCCTGCGGAGGAACAAATAGTTCGAAACCATCTTCCCCGGTGTAGCCAGTGCGTGAAATTGTCGCGAGGACACCGGCAATCTCGCCGGTCGCGAAGTGATAGTACGGAATGGTCTCGAGCTCGACCCCGGTTAGTGGTTGCAGGACTTCAGCTGCAAGAGGTCCTTGGAGAGCTAAGAGTGCATACCGGCGGCTGACGTTTACAGTCACGACGTCACCGGCTTGACCGATTTCCTCCTTAATCCAGGCATAATCCTTACTAATGTTTGCTGCGTTGATCACGAGCAGGAAGTGAGCGTCGGCTAACTTGTAGACTAGTAGGTCGTCGACGAAGGTTCCTTCGTGGGTCGTCAGTGCAGAGTATTGGGCCTGTCCTGTTTCGAGTCTGGATGCATCGTTGCTAGCAATACGCTGCACGGCTTCCAACGCATTGGTGCCAGCGATTTCTACCTCTCCCATGTGGCTGACATCGAAAAGTCCAACCTTCGTCCGCACTGTGAGATGTTCGTCGACGATGCCAGAGTACTCAATCGGCATATCCCAACCGCCGTACCCAACCATGCGTGCACCCATCGCGTGATGCCTTGAGTTAAGCGGAGTCTCTTGGAGCGTATCAGGAGTTGTTTGTGTCATGGCGAAAGGACAGTTCGTAACCGTACTATGTGCTCACGTTGAGGGTCAAGAATTCGGTCTTGCATAACTGGTGCTATTGAGCGACGCTAGTCCATACACGCGACACGAAGGAGCTGATCATGACGCTGCACACCTCACGTCGAGAGTTCTTGCATAAGATCGCAGCCGGTGCCGCCCTGTGGCCAACTCTAGGGCGAGTAGGAGTGGCTGCTTCGCCCACTCCTGCATTTACGGAGGAGGCATTCTGGGAGGAAATCAGGCGCCAATTCTCATTCCGTGAAGAAGTGATTCCGATGAATGCAGCAAATCTCTGTCCATGCCCGCGAGTGGTTGCTGCTCGAGTCAGAGAACTCACTCGCGACGTCGACGTTGATTGCTCGTCACACAACCGTCGAAAGTTTCGGAATCTGCTCGAACAATCTCGGACGAAGGTTGCTAGGCAACTGAGGGTCACCGCGGATGAGATTGCGCTAGTCCGGAATACGAGCGAGGCTAACAACATCATTAATAATGGCTTTCCTCTCGAAACGGGTGACGAAGTCATCGTTTGGGACCAAAATCATCCGACTAATAACGTAGCCTGGGAAGTTCGTGCTGAACGGTTCGGGTTGCAGGTTTCGAAGGTTTCGACCCCGACAACTCCGACCGGTAAAGACGAGTTGATCAGCGTTTTTGAACGCGCACTAACGCCACGGACACGTGTCTTAGCGCTGACGCATGTTTCAAACGTGAGTGGCATTCGTCTCCCAGTTCGAGAGTTGGTAGATCTTGCTCACAAGCGCGATATCTATGTTCATCTTGACGGTGCTCAAACATGGGGTGTCCTAGATCTAGATCTAAGTGAGATTGGTTGCGATTCTTTCACTGCGAGTGCCCACAAGTGGCTCTGTGGGCCCAGAGAAGTCGGGCTGCTCTACGTAAAGGCAAAATACGTAGACCGAATTTGGCCGGGTGTTGTCTCAGCGAACTGGGGTCGTGAAGTAGAACCACGGCCAGAAGGGGCGCGAAAGTTCGAGTCCTTGGGACAGCGGGACGACGCGGTGCTGGCCGCCATTGGCACAACGGTCGATCTCCATGAACATATAGGGTTTGCCCGTATCGAGGCTCGAGTCCAAGAATTGGCCACTTACCTTAAGGATGGTCTCAAGGACGAAGGTTTCAACCTGATTACTCCGATGGCTCCAGCGCTAAGCAGCGGAGTATGCATTGCGGCCGTCGACGGGGAAAATCGAGCAAAGTTGGTTAATGGTTTGTACCAGGAATACGGCATAGCCGGCGCTGGAGCCGGTGGGCTTCGACTGAGTCCTCATCTTTATAACATTAGGGAGCACATCGACCGCGCGATTCGAGGCGCTGGGGCTTTGCGTCGAAGCATCTGAAATCTCATACGAGAACCGACGACTCGACTTCGAAGAGTGCATTAAGTGACGACTGGCGCTAGGCACCAACCACTTTATCAAGTGGTTGAAGCTAATGTTAGTGGCGCCTTATGATCTCAGGTCGGTGTGGAAGCGGAATGCTCGGCAGGTAAGGGTCGTTTTAAAAGCAAAATCGCTGCAAGCGCCAATAGACCAAATACGACAACCTTCCAAATGAGAGCCTGTGTGTTGTGCCACCAGCAACTTGGTAGCCAATATTCTCGGCAGACTGAAAGGAACCACTGTTGATTGGAAAGGTGATAAGTCTGCTTAAACGGCCAGAGGGCCATGATGCCAAACGGAAACACCGGGTCACTACCGAGCCAATCGAGTAGTACGTGAGTGGCGTAAGCGCCCGCAGCACTTAAACCGAAGGTCATCCGATAATGGGAGACCCACAGCGAAGTTAACAGCTCAACAACCACAGCTGCGCCTATACTGTGAATGTAAGTTGAGTGAAGACCAATCAGAAAGTCCGCATCGGCAAGGATTCCGAGGAGTCCAAATCCCAGAAGCCACGAGGGGCAGTCCCAAATAGGAATGGCACGAGATTGCCATGTCAGTATCGTGCTATTGCCGGGTCGGCGGAGATGCCGCCTTGCGATTAGGGTACCAATCGTGACACCGGCGAGAGCATGAGCTAAAGGAGTAGGCACGGTAATCGAGCGTATTCTACTTGGCACTGCTTGGCGGAGGGTATAATTCGGCGCCTTACAAGGCCGTGTCGAGGAGGATCCAATGAGTTTCTTTCTGTGGATGGCATTCGCGGGCGCGTTTAGTTCAGCAACTGTTTTGGCGCAGGTTCCACAAAATGACACCCTTGACATTTATTGGATTGATGTCGAAGGCGGCGCGTCCACTCTTATAGTGACTCCAGAACGGGAGTCGATCCTCATGGATGCTGGTTGGCCTCGGAATGATAATCGGGATGCCAAACGGATCAAGAAGGCAATGAGCGACGCTGAAATTGACCACATTGACTGTTTCATAACTTCTCACTTTCATAGTGATCACGTTGGAGGACTCCCTGCCCTCGCTAAGCTCATTCAGATTGATCGATTTATCGATCATGGTGATAGTGTCGAACAAGATCGGGAGAATGGTCGCAGCTTGTGGGAGTCCTACGTGGCGGTTGCCGGTGGAAACCGTCGAAGCGTTAAGCCAGGGGACAAGTTGGCCATTCGAAGGATGGAATTCATGTTGGTGGCGGCCGACGGTAGGACGTTACCGCAACCGTTGTCTCCGATAGCGCCCAACGTGTTCTGTGATGGAGCCTCCCCTGGCGAGACTGACATGGGCGAGAACGGCCGGAGTATCGGCTACCTCGTGTCGCTAGGAGCCTTTCAATTCCTTAATCTTGGAGATCTGACGATAGATCGCCAGCACATGCTTGCTTGTCCGGAAAACAAGCTTGGCACAGTAGATTTACTCCAGGTCCCCCACCACGGCAATGACCTAGCTCCTGAATTGTTGTGGGCTTTAGCACCGAAGGTGGCGGTGAGTAGCCAAGGTCCGCACAAAGGAGGCAGCTCCAAAGGCTTTGAGTTCGTTTCCAAAATCCCTGGAATCGAAGATATTTGGCAAGTGCATCGAGCGCTCGACACCGATGACGCTCACAACACAGAAGACGGACTTATTGCCAATCACACTGACGAAGAGGAGTGCGTCGGACACTGGCTTAAGGCAATCATTCAGCCGGACGGGCGGAGTTACAGCGTGGTCAACGGGAGAAACGATTGGAGTCGTAGCTATCTTTCACAGTAGGCAGGAAGTGTTCTTCTTTCACTGAGTTGCTTACTCGATCTTGACTTCTATAACTCCACATTCTTACACGGAGTTTATAGACCTCTAGTCGCCGATAGAATTCCTTGGGCCCCAGAGAGCGCCCATCAGCCAAGCAAAATTGTGCATTGTGCCAAGGGCAGGTCACGACGCCGTTGTCACAGTGACCGTTCGAAAGCGAGCCACCAACGTGGGTGCAAGTGTCATCGACGGCAAACAAGGTGCCCTGGTCATTAAACACCGCGATCCGACGATCGCCCGCATACACTTTCTTGACGCAACCCGGGCTGAATCGCTCATCTGTTTCAACCTTGACGTAGCGGGTCATAACTACGATTGACACACCGTGGCCTGCTTCTCGTTAACAAGTTTGCGTGTCACAGGGCCCTTCAGGCCAGGGAATCGACTAACAGTCCTAACAACAGTGTTGTTGGCAATAATCCCTGCGCTACAATGTTAAGAACGTTGAGATACGATTCGCAACAATGGTAATTCTCATGCATTGGGCAGGACGTCGACCAAGACTATTATGGGCACACAAACATTAACCATTCTATCTCTTCTGCCAATCATGACGGTGGCTGTTTTTCTTGTGATACTCCGTTGGCCGGCAGCCAAAGCGATGCCATTGTCGTACGGTGTGGCAGTCGTCCTTTCCCTTGCGGTGTGGCAGGTTCCCGCTGTTCAAGTGTTAGCCGCCTCTATTAAGGGTCTGGTGGTAGCGGTGACCCTACTGTACATAATCTTCGGTGCCATCCTATTGCTTAATACCTTGCAGGAAAGCGGCGCGTTGAAGACGATTCGCAGAGGCTTTACCGATATCTCACCGGACAGACGGGTGCAGGTGATTATCGTAGCCTGGTTATTCGGTTCGTTCATCGAAGGTTCAGCTGGTTTTGGTACACCTGCCGCAGTTGCGGTGCCGCTCCTGGTAGGGCTCGGATTTCCAGGGATGGCTGCGGTAACCGCTGGCATGATTATTCAGAGCACGCCCGTCAGTTTCGGTGCTGCAGGAACACCAATTTTGGTTGGAGTGAGTGAAGGACTAAGAGACCCGCGTATCTCGGAATACGCCACGCATCTGGGCTATGCAGAATGGAATGATTTCCTAGCGTTCATTGCGCTAAAGGTCGCGATCCTTCACGCGGTAGCTGGCACCCTTGTCCCGTTGATTTTGGTTTCCGCTATGACGAGGTTTTTTGGTAGGAACCGATCGCTAGCTGAGGGTTTACGTGTTTGGCCCTTCGCAATCTTTGCTGCGCTGTCTATGACGATTCCCTATGTCACCTTTGCGTACCTGCTCGGCCCAGAGTTCCCAGCGCTTTTAGGCGGTCTCGTAGGATTGGTAATCGTCGTGACTGCAGCACGCCGCGGATTCCTTGTGCCTAAGTCTGAAGAGGCATGGGAGTTTGATCGAAAAGAGAAATGGCCAGCTGATTGGACCGGGTCGGTTGAAGTCAAGGATGTTGTTCCTGACGGTGCCGAGATGAGCATGGTTAAAGCGTGGTCGCCCTATGTGATCGTGGCGATCCTTCTGGTCGGCACTCGCCTATGGGACCCTCTGAAGGACTGGTTAAAGTCGCAGACTATCGGCTGGGAGAACCTGCTGGGGACAGACATCTCAGCGGAAGTTGAACCATTGTTTCTGCCAGGAACGATCTTTGTTGTCGCCTCGTTGATTACTTGGGGTCTGCATAGTATTCCAACTGCTTCGTACAAGAGATCTTGGACGACCTCGCTTCGTGTTAGCGCAGCAGCATCGATAGCGCTAGTGTTTACCGTCCCGATGGTTCAGGTGTTCCTTAATAGCGATGGTGGTTCTGCCGGATATTTGGAAATGCCGATAGTGCTGGCCGATGGGGTGGCGGCATTGGCTGGGTCGGCCTGGCCAATATTCGCTCCCTTTCTCGGTGGTATAGGTGCCGCGGTAGCGGGTAGCAATACTGTGAGTAATATGATGTTCTCACTATTTCAATTTGGAATGGGCGAGCGGATCCAGGTTGATCCTACGTGGGTGGTGGCACTCCAAGCAGTCGGTGGTGCCGCCGGAAACATGATCTGTGTGCACAACGTCGTGGCGGCGTCGGCTGTGGTTGGGCTGCTGGGGCGTGAAGGTTCAGTTATCCGTCTTACCTTCGTTCCGTTCGTCTACTACGCTTTACTTTCTGGTTCCATAGGGTACGGAATAGTCTGGTACTCACAGAAAGGATTATTTAATATTGGGTCAGTGCTGGTTGTCCTAATTGCAGCGACTGCTACGTATTTGATCGTACGCTACGGTGGTTCTCCAAATCACCGAAAGGTAGTGTCCTAACAATGAAGGTGTTCCATCTTCAAAATCAGCGGTCTCAAATGCTGGACCCAAAGAATTTCATCGGTGAAGGGACTTTGATTCGGATGGACGATGTCTGCGACGACCCACGCACGAACATCTACCGTGTTGCGTTTTCTGCTGGTACACGCACGGCGTGGCACTCGCATTCTGGCCCGCAGCTTCTTCTAATCATCGATGGGCGGTGTCGTCTACAGACAGAAGGTAAACCTATTCAGGAAGTCACTAACGGGGATATGGTTTGCATCGCAGCGAGAGAAAAACATTGGCATGGGGCTACACCCGGTGCCCCTATGACCCACGTTACTATTAACATCAACGCCACAACTGAATGGCTCGAGAAAGTGACTGATGCACAGTACGAAGGGCATCAGTCCTAGCGCTCTTTCGCGACCTCGTCATAGAAGCCAGGCAAACTGCGTCGCATAAATAATCCATCCGGCATCATTGTCCAGCTCAGAGTCTCGGTCTTGATTCGTTCTCCCGCCTCCTTCTTCGTGACCCCTTCTCCGATTAATTGAGACATTCGCTGCCGAACGTCGTTGAATTGGCTCTGAAATACGGCTACGTCCTCGCGCGTCATCAATTCACCGTGACCCGGTATGGCAGTGTCGAAATCTAGCTGCAAAATACGTTCGAGTGTCGAGACCCATTCCTTGCTGCTGCCGCCATTTTCGTAGTCGATGAAGGGTGCAATCCCATTCAATAAGTCACCTCCGTGTACCGTTCGGAGATCAGGGAAATAGATAACGGCATCACCGTTTGTGTGACCAGTGCCTAGATAATGCGCTCGAACTTCAACTCCACCAAGATAGATAGCTGTCTGATCGGTAAAAACTACCCGAGGAGGAGCATCCTGGTTTCCTCTAATCATGTTGTCCCGGGCATTTTGGTGAGCGATGATCTCAGCAAATTTGATGTACTCGACGTTGCCTCCGCTATGGTCCCCATGATGATGAGTGTTAAGTACATATCGGACCGGCTGTTTCGTTACTGCTTGGACTTGTTCTTGGATTTCAGCGAAGTTCTCAGGGAACTTGTCGTCGATTAGGATCACGCCTTCCGACGTTACACGGACCCCAACATTTCCTCCGGTGCCGGCGATCATGTATAGGCCATCCTTGACTTGTTCGATTCCTACTGGTGTTTGCGCTTGTTGCCCACCGCCGATCATAGCGACAAGAATTGCTGTCGCGAGAAATACCAGTGCGATAATGATCGGTCGCTTGTTCTCAGCCATCAAAACCCTTTCCTTCTTAATTCTCGTTCCCGCTTAAATTTAAGTGTCCTATCGATCGGATTATCGAAACCCATCAGCCTTTACAACCACTCAACGCTGTTTGGGACAAGCGTCAAGTTAAGAGGTGCCAGCTACTAAGTCAGACTCTCAACGCTAAGACCAGCCACAGCTGCGTTCCTTGTTCTGTTCATCAAGCCATGTGCTCAACGGTGCGAAATACTCAAAGATGGCAGTTGCGTCTAACTGGCGTGCTCCGGTTATTGCCTCCAGTGCATCGGCCCAGGGGCGGCTCGCACCCATTTGGAGCATAGCTTTTAAACGTCGACCAGCGTCTTTGTTATCAAAGATTGAGCATCGATGGAGAGGTTCTGTTATACGAGCGACCTCGCACAGGCTACGGTGAAACTGAAATTGCAGAATATGAGCCAGGAAGTATCTCGTGTAAGGGACGTTGGCGGGTACATGATACTTTGCTCCGGGATCGAAGTCTGACTCGTTCCGGGCCACGGGCGGACGGATGCCTTGGTATTGTCGCCTTAGGTCCCACCAACGTTTATTGTAGCCGTCCGGGGTAATCTCACCAGAGAACACCTTCCAGCGCCATTGATCGACCAAGAGACCGAACGGCAGGAAGGCGATTTTGTCGAGGGCTTGCCTGAGCAGTAGGCTGATGTCGTTGTCAGTCGACGGAACACGCTTCAAGAGTCCAACCTTAACTAAATATTCTGGAGTAATCGATAAGGCAATCGTATCGCCAATTCCCTCGTGGAAACCGCCATTCGCGCCCGTTCGGTAAAGGGGATCCTGAATGTTATAGGCACGTTGGTAGTAGTTATGACCTAATTCGTGGTGGATCGTGACAAAGTCCTCACCAGTGACTGATATACACATCTTAATTCGGACGTCGTCCTCGAGGTCGAGATTCCATGCGCTCGCATGACAGACAACGTCATGGTCGCTGGGCCTAACGAAGAGAGACCTCTCCCAGAATGTGGGTGGCAGTGGTTCGAAACCGAGTGAGGTAAAGAAACTCTCACCGTAACGGACCATTTCGAGCTCATCCATTCTCTTCCGTCTAAGGAGAGTGGTGAGGTCATAAACCGGCCGAGAATTCCTTGGTTTAATCTGGTTATAGACGTTGCCCCAAGTTTGGCTCCACATGTTACCGAGTAGATGCGCCGGAATTGGTTGCTCTTGGGGAACCACTGCTGTCCCAAATTCCCTACCTAATTCGGCTCTCACGTAACAGTGGAGCGACTCGTAGAGCGGTCGCACTTGTTCCCATAGTCGTTCCAGTTCTGCGATTAGATCGTCTGAGGGCATGTCATATCCTGATCGCCACATGTCCCCTACGTCTGCAAATCCGAGCTCCTGGGCTCCGGCGTTCGATAGCTCGATAAAGCGCTCATAAAGAGGCCGAATTTGTGGCGACACACGGCGCCAGCCCTGCCAGAGATCTAGCAGCTCATCAGTGTCTCGCACCTCTGCCAGCATGCGTTCCATTGTAGGGAGTGCAAGGCACTCTTCTTCCCCTTCCTGACAGTACTCTCCCTGGCTGTAGAGACTTTCCATTTCGGTCATTATCTCCGCGAGTTCCTGCTGCAGCATCGGTTCCGAGGATGCCACGGCAGACAGAGACGTCTTGAGAAGTAATAGCTTACGGCTGAGATCGACCGGAAGGTTCAGGGTGTTGAAATCGGAAGCTTGTAGGGCTAACTTCGTAGTGGCGGCCATCAGCTCTTTGTTCGCAGCTGTGGCCATTGCCTTCGTGTCATCGGTAATATACGTGTTCTGTACCCAGTTGACTTGCCCCACTTTCTTCCAGAGTTCAAAGAGCTTAGCTTCGCCCTGGTCGATAAAGACTTGCGCTTCGTTGACCGTCGGACGGCTTTCACGCGAGCAGGCAGTCTGGCCAGCTGTAACGGCGAGCGTGGAGACAAGACAACCCGCGATTAGGCATCGACGCATGGTACTAGCTGCTCACTCCAGACACCTTGGCGCTTGAAATGGTTACGGACTAGTCTCGATCCATGGAGTGATGAAAGAATCCTTCTTAACGATCGTTTCGTCTCGATCAGATCCGGTAGAAACGATTGTTACCGCAATCCCACAGATCTTTTCGATGTGGTCGATGTAGCGACGTGCCTCTGTGGGAAGATCATCCAGCCGCTGAATTCCTGCTGTTGGCTGTGACCATCCTGGGAGATTTTCGTATTCTGGGGTACACGTGGCGACAACTGTTGGATCAACCGGAAACTCAGTTATACGCTCACCGCCGAACCGATACGCAGTGCACACCCTTAGCTCGTCCATCCCATCAAGCACGTCAAGTTTCGTTAAGGCAAGGGCGTCGAGGCCGTTGATGCGTGCTGCATAACGTACTGGGATTGCGTCGAACCAACCACAACGGCGGGGTCGGCCCGTCGAAGCTCCATACTCTTGACCACTTTCACGGAGACGTTTACCAATCTCACCGTTCAGTTCTGTTGGTAATGGTCCCTCGCCAACCCTGGTCGTATAGGCCTTCGTGATACCAAGTACACCCGCTATATCTCTGGGCGCGACGCCCAATCCAGTGCAAACTCCTCCAATTGTGGCATTCGAGGAGCTTACATATGGATAGGTCCCATGATCAATATCCAACATAGTGCCCTGAGCCCCCTCAAAGAGGATCGGGCGTCCCGCTCGGATCGCTTCGTTCAAGTAAACGGAAACATCTGCGACGAAGGGCTTTAAACGAGGCCAGACTGCACACAAATCCGTGTGAACCGTCCGCCAGTCACATTCCGAATCTGGAACAAGCCTATTTCTGGCTGCCACGTTCTCCCGTACGACGTGCGCCAGGAGGCCATCTGGCGCTGAGTCGGCAAGGTCAACCACCCGAATTCCTCTTCGTCCAATCTTGTCCTCATAGCTGGGACCGATGCCTCGAGATGTGGTCCCGATACGTCTATCACCACGCCGTGCTTCTGACATGAGCTCTAGGTCTCGATGATAAGGCAGGATAAGGTGTGCCCTATTACTCACAAAGAGTCGACCCGCAACGTAAATACCTTCCTTCTCCAGGTTTAAAATCTCTTCAAACAATGCTGAGTGATCGACAACGACTCCATTGCCAATAACGCAGGTGACACCCTCGTGCAGGATCCCAGAAGGGATCAGGTGCAAAATCGATTTACGTCCCTTGGCAAAGACGGTATGACCAGCGTTATGACCTCCCTGGGAACGGGCTACGACAGCGAATGCAGGTGTAAGCAAGTCGACGATCTTGCCCTTGCCCTCATCCCCCCACTGCGCACCGATAATCGCAAGGTTCTTCTTTGTCATTTGGATAGGTATTTAAATCACGGATGATAGCAGAAGCTCCTACCCTTGGCTTCTATAGGTATAATTCAGCGAAATAGAAAGCGTTGTCTCGAAGGTCAAGTCACTAGTAGATGTCAAGTAAGAAAATTTTGTGCCGCTTGGTATTTCGAATTGACAAGTTGTTCGACCTTCCATAAGGTCTATTTTCTCCAAGCTAGTAATTACGTTTGAATCGCTATTGTTGAGGAATCATCGTGAAGGGGACACCTTGAATCCGGAACGTCCACTTATTGAACAGCGAATTCTTTCTGCTCTTCGCTCCGACGAGCAACGGATTCCAGTACTTTTGGGTGGCTGTGGTAGCGGGCGTACTGCGCTACTTGGGCGTGTCGCTGAATTGCTGGACACTAAGATGATTCAGTATATCGACGCCGAGCGAGCAACCTCGACACCCGAAGGGTTTTACGCTGCAGTGGTAGCCCATTCACCGTACGGGATGCCCACCCCTCCCCTCAAAACGGAGACCAACACGGCGCGAGCCTCATTTGATGCGGTGCTTAACTTCTTCAAAAACGCCCAAAGCAAGAATGGGGATGTGCCGACCTTCCTTATCGATGAGGCCCTAGAATTACGCTTGTTTGAGAGCTTTCCAGGTCTTCGAGGCGTCCTGAGAGAGCTTTTGGATACCCTCGTAGCCAGTCAGAATCGCTTCGTTTTGACCAGCCGTTACGTCGCTCGGACCCACCGACTACTTCGCGATGCGTCTGCATGTTTTGAGGTGGTCCACGTCGCCTCACTGACGCCGGCCGAGGTTGCTACGACACTCCGGGTGCATGGAGTTGGTCGGGATGAAGCTGAACAAGCGGAAGTGGCACAGATGGTTCACGCTTTAACGGATGGGCGTCCACGATATGTCACTGGATTAGCCGAGGCACTGGCGGCAATGGACGGTGCGAGCGGAGGAGATCCGGTCAGTGCGCTGGCATCACAGCTGGCCGTCAATGCACCGCTTAGTCAGAGTTGTCGATTCTGCTACGAGTTGCGTTTGCATCGTGCACGCGGGTACGGTGCGCTGAAGGCTATCCTGCGGGTGCTAGCTGACGAGGAACCGCTAAGGCTCACCGAAATCGCGAAACGGCTTCAACGAACACCGGGATCGACAAAGGACTATTTAACGTGGCTGGAGGATGTTGATCTTATTACGGTTCGAGAAAAGCGTTATAGCTTTAATGATCCCTTGATGAGACTCTGGGTCAGACTCCATTGTCAGCCGGTGGCACCAGACGAAGCTGATCTTGCGCGTGAAGTCCAGGAGTACGCTGTTACTCGGTTGGCATCCATGGAGCCTCTTCCATCCGTTGTGGTTACGAACGAAAGCCGTAAGCAAGATCGTAAGGAGAAGGCCTTCAGCATAATCGAGATCGACTAAATACAAGGGCCCAACTTTACTTCTCTATCTTAGGGCCTGTTTTTTTACTGCCAGATTCAAGATATTCTAGGGCACGGAGAGCCGTTTTCTGTTCGGCTTCTTTCTTACTGCGTCCTTCAGCTGAACCAACAACCTTCCCGTTAACCACAAGCTCGACTTGAAAGATCTTGTTGTGGTCTGGCCCGATTTCTCCGGCCAGCCGATATTTTGGCAAGGACAGCCCGTGCGCTTGCGTCCACTCCTGAAGCGCAGACTTCTGATCGGTGGCTAGCCCAGAAGCCACGCCACTGGCTCGAATCTCATCGAGTGCAGTCCGAAACTGCCGTTCAATGAAAGCATCAGCTGCTGTTATTCCAGCGTCTAGATATATCGCAGCAATTATCGCTTCGAACGTGTCGGCTATGAGGGAAGGTTTTCGGCGACCTCCGCTTTTCTCTTCACCGCGGCCAAGCAATAGATGCTGACCCAAGCGTAGATGCTCACCTAATTTTGTGAGGGAAGAGGACGAAACTAGGAGCGCTTTGACCTTAGACTTTTGTCCCTCATCATAGTCAGGAAATTCTCTGAACAACCGGTCAGTGATTACAAATCCAAGAACAGAGTCCCCTAGAAATTCGAGAGATTCATTGTCGGATACCCCACCACTAATGTCCTCGTGGGCGCGAGACCGATGCGTCAGGGCATGTTCCAGAAGACCACGGTCACGAAAACGATGTCCTAGGTCAATTTCCAACGACGTGAACTCGTCCCGAATTTTGACGACGCCGGCGCTTACCTCCGTGCGAAATACCGAAATTAACTCCTGGGCCTTCGATACGTCATCTTCACGCACTGAGAGACGCACTTCGCCGAGGCCGTTTATTGCAAGTGGAAATACTGAATGTGGAACGTCTGACGACAACAGGGACTGAATGCCATGGGTTTCCAGTAATCCACGCACCACGTTCGCTTCGATGTCTGACTGCGTTCGGAAGATAATACTGAGCTCCGCCATGAGGGGTTCTACCTGTGGAGCTTCATAGAAGCGCCTAGGACTCGCTTTCGAGCCTTAAGGGGACCATTGCCATATCATCATGGGGAGAGATTCGTCGGGCAGGATGAGTTTGTGGCGCATACACGAAAGCAGCCTCCTCTGCAGGCATGCTACCAAGCGCTACCAAGAAATCATATCAAATGTGTCGTGATAACCCTGGGCGACAACAAGGCTTCGTAAGTAAGCTCTTAAGCTTGACGATTAAACCGCTGCGTCGTTGGCTTCTGGCACTCTACTTCTGGACCCTTCATTGGGCCGAGTCATCCCACAGTCTACTGGCATTATTTCTTATCGCGGTTGCCGAATCCTCGTTCTTCCCAATACCTCCAGATGTGCTTCTTATTGCCATCGTTACGGCAAGACCTTCGGCATGGCTTCGGGCAACCGTGACGTGCGCAGGAGGCTCCTTGTTGGGTGCCGCTGTGGGTTACGCCATCGGAGCGATGTTTTTGGTGAATATCGGAGACCCGATAATTTCATTCTACGGAGCCGAGAATCAGTGGGATCACTTCGTAGCTCTGGCACAAGTCTGGGGTGCATGGTTTCTAGCGGCGGCAGCATTCACACCGATCCCATTCAAGGTAGCCACGATAGCTTCTGGCGCGGTTGATGTTCCATTTTTTAAGTTTCTCGCTATAAGCCTGATTGGGAGAACAGCTCGTTTCCTGATTGTGGCGACTATTTTGCGGTTCTTCGGTGGTCAGATTCGGCGTACCATAGAGAAACATTTTGACCTAGTTTCAATCGTCTTTTTTGCCCTACTCCTTGGTGGCTTTCTGATCCTCTGGAACTTCTGAACCAACTAGTCGTCCTCGCCTGACTTCGTCGATTCTCGGATCCAGTTGAGATAAGCCGCGCTGCCATCTATAACCGGAAGCACTATGAACTCTGGTACATCGCAGGGATGGAGTTTCTGGAGCAGTTTCCAGAGTTCCTCCACCCTGTCTAGTGTTGTCTTAAACACAATCTGCTGTTCTTGCTCCTGCTTGATCTCGCCGTTCCATCGATAAACCGACCGAACATGTTGAAGTACCGTCGCACAGGCTACGACATGCTGTCCTATCAGGGTGTTGGCAAAAGAGAGGACATCAGACTCAACAGGTAGTGTTGTCAAGACTATCACGACCTTTTTTCTCTTCATGGCGTGCTCCAGCGAGCCCTTTTTGCTCCGTAACAAAGCCGCACGATGTAAATCCTAATCATCAGACATACTTCTGCCGAAATTACTTGTTTGTATATGTCAACTCCAGCCGTCAGCCGCGGCGCAAGCAAACGCCCGCTGGATGAGTATCCGTCACCGCGGGTCCATCGTTTCTTGCGCCTTTTGTTCTATGTCGTTAGCTGCCTATTGCTTGCGAATGCTCTGATCGGTGAGCGTGGACTTCTCGACTCACTCGCTGCACGCCATGAGAACCACCGACTCGATGCATCAATAAACGAGCTACGCCAACAGAACGCTCGCCTGCGAGACGAGGCGCGTCGGCTACGCGAAGATCCCCAGGCTATCGAAGATGTTGCACGAGGAGAACTTGGAATGATCAAAGTTGGGGAACTACTGTTTCTCCTTAGGGATAACGACCGTAGGCGATAGCCACTATCTATCCATTTCGTGCACTTGGCAAACCAAGGAACGCCACATTTGAACTCCCCGCCTGAGTAAAACGAGATATCCACATCCAGCTTTGTACGTTAATCTATTTCCGCGGGGTGGAGCAGTCCGGTAGCTCGTTGGGCTCATAACCCAAAGGTCGGGGGTTCAAATCCCCCCCCCGCAACCAACTCTTGCTAACCATTGCTTGAACTGACGATCGACCGTATCCGGTCCAATGGTTTGGCCCTCATTCACGACGTTATCTCCGAGTTCTTTAATTTCGACGGTCTATAGTAGACGGCGAATCTTACTTTCTATGCCCCATTCCGTCGTCATGGCGCAAAATCAGGCAGGCCATTCGGCACGCTGTGAAGCTTACTAATACCATCGATGCCGGTCAGGTGTCCTGACTGTAGCCAACCCAATACATTGCGATGTTAGCTCCGCATAACATCACTAAACACAAGGCTAGAATTAGGGCAATCCCACCGTTAGATTTTTGTGCTATTTGAGCGCCGCACAATACTATCGCTCATGAGTCACCCCAGACGAGCCTAAGGGCTCATTGTTAAGCGGGTTGCAGCTCTATCTAGAATCTCGACGAGGTAATCCAAACGTCTGAACGGTTCCAGCTAGAACTAAAGTCGGCAGCAGCTTTCAACGACGATTGTCCCTGTCCTTCGAGGGCTGCCTTAAGTCCATAGAGTGACCAGCCATTGTTTGGGTGGTCTTTTAACTCCTCGCGATAAACCTGCTCCGCATTAACGTAGTGTGCGGCTTCGAGCAGAGCTACGCCAAGCCAATGCCTGGCGGCAAATGGCAAGGGTTCCGGCTCAGAGTATTCCAATTCGTCTTCGATAACGACGGCCTGCTCGAATATACGAATTGCACTGTCGAGATCTCCCCCACTCCTCTTGATCTCACCTTCCAAAATAGCTCCAACAGTTCGAAGAAGCAGGCTTGCCTCGTCGAAACGAAACTTAGCTGTAGTCGTCTCTGCGAGGGCCTTCACGCGGTCAAGATAGACCTGGGCAAAGTCATCGTCGCCCTTCTTTAAATGCGCATACCCTTGAGTGAAGTCCCACAAGCCACCCGATGCAACCTGGTTTGGCCTAGCGTTAACCTCTAAGACCTCATCGAATCGGCCAAAACGTAACAGCGTGAGGACATGGAAAACCGTATCCCCAGTAAGCTTTGCGTAATCCTTTCCTGCTTGGATCGCGATAGCACCTTGACCGTCCATTGAGGCCGCATACAGAAGCATATGAAGGTTATGACTTGGGTAGATTGCAATGCCCTCACCGGACTCTGACTTCAAGTCAGAATGCCATGCTTGCAAGTTTGACCGGACCCCATCGCCCCACCGACCTATTTCATTCCATGTGTGGGACGGCATATGGTTGATATGACTTGCGCCAGGGATTTCATCTCCAAGGTACTCAGCGCAAGTCGAGGCTTTCCCTGGATCGGTGGTCGACTCTGTTGCGTGAATGTAAAGATGGCAAGCGCCTGGATGTTTAATGTTGCGGGTGAGCACACTCTCAAGAACATGGTGTAGTCGTTGCACGTTCGGATCATTTAGATCGCGAGTGCCTCGCCGAGGCTCTAGAAGAAATAGCGCATAAGCATAAAGCGTAACTGCATCAAGATCTTCAGGGTACGATTGCGCCAGGCGTTCCATCGCTGTCGCATAGGAAGTGTCCGGTAGCCGGCGTTGATTAGGGTCGAAATCCTCCACGTAGCGAGGCGTCATGGCTTCAATGTACGCACGCTCTTTTGTATTTGCGTGATCGAGTTTTGCAAGTGCCTTCTCTAGGGCGGCGTACGCGTGTGGAGCTTCTGACGGACGCATCGGCCCGTTCAAATAGGATCCCCACGACCATGCCTCGCCCCAATAGCAAATCGCACAGTTAGGGTCGTTCTTCCATGCTTCACGAAAAGAGCGGGTGGCGTCTTCCTTCGCGAACGCATACATGAACTGAAAGCCTTGGTTGAAATAGGCCTTAGCTTCAGCGTTGGATGATGAGATGGGATGGGTGTGCTCTCCTAAGACTCCCGAATAAAGCCGCATGGGCTCAGAGAAACTTTCTGGGAGATCTCCTGCGGCTTTGTCGGCCTCAGCACTGGCACCGTTTGGAGCCATGGCTGGAATGATGAGAAACGTCAAGGCATACGTGAGAACTGAAGTCCTAAACACACTAAAGTTAGTCATATCCCGCTGATCATACCCAAAGGCGGGTAGGCGGATCTGGTAATAGATTTGGCCTTTTCGTTCATAAGCGTTCTGGTGCGGTGGTCGCTCTAACATCACCGATCGAAATTGACGTACGAACGATAGCGTTGCCTATGCTCCTTAATGACTTCAATGCGCACGTTGGGGCGATGGTGGACAATAGTGGAAACCCGTTTTCACAAAAGGACTTCAAATAATTCGCGACTGAATTTGTGTCCAGACAGGAAGGCAAAAAATGAAAACGATTCTTAGTTGGCTGGGCATTGATCTATATTGAGAAATTGGCATTGAACTGTCGGATGGAATTTATCCATTCACACCTTGGATTGCCATAGCTATAAGGGTTGCAATTCGTGCAATCTTAATGAAGGAGACGAGCCATGAAGTTGGTCACCACGATCATTAAGCCGCACATGCTCAACGACGTTCGTGATGCCTTAACCAACCTCAGTGTGACAGGCCTAACAATGACAGAGGTGAAGGGCTTTGGTCGCCAGAAGGGGCACACCGAGATCTATCGTGGAGCGGAATATTCAGTCGATTTCGTGCCTAAGGTTAAGCTTGAAATCGTTGTGGCTGATGAGCATGCGGAAGCGGTCGTTGATGCGATTAAGGAGTCGGCACGGACAGGTGAGATCGGAGACGGAAAAATCTTCGTAAGTCCAATAGAACAAGCGGTCAGGATTCGAACTAGTGAAGTTGGAGAGGATGCATTGTAGTTGTGCTCTGCCACTTTAGGTTTCATTAGAATAATCCAGTTGGTAACCGATGAGTTTGAGCATCCTTGCGGATTAATGGGCGCTCCCGAATTGAATAATTGTCTGGCGCTTGTCGTGTTTCTCACGTCTATACTTTTCGCGGAGGCCTTACTTTACGACCCCAGCGGCCCGAAATCTCACGATCTCCTCTTCGCGAAACCTAAGCTCTGTTAAGACCTCACCCGTGTGCTGACCGAGCAAGGGAGCCGGCCGACCTGGCAGAAGAGGTGTCTCAGAAAGCTTCAGCGGTGTACCGAGCGTGCGAATTCGTCCGAGAGTCGGATGGTCGGTGTCTACCACCATCTTTCTTGCCTTGACGTGACTGTTCTCGAAGACCTCTTTGTATGTATTGATCCGTCCACAGGGAATATTGCGTTCTTCCAGCAGAGTTAACCAATGGGCGCAAGTGTCGCTTTTTGTCACACGCTCGATTCGGGCTCCTAAGTCCAGTTGGTTCTTTACGCGTACAGTATCGTTCGCGAACGCCGGGTCGACCGCCAATTCCGGGTGATCAAGAAGATCGCATAATTGATGAAATAATCGATCATTCGCTGCGCCAAGAGTAATGTAGCCGTCAGCACATCGGATCGCCTGATACGGCGCGCTCAGTCGATGTGCTGAACCGAGGGGTTCGAGCGAAGTAGTCCCAGCAAAATATTCTGACGCTTTCCACACCGAAAGGGCTATACCCGCCTCGAACAAGGACGTGTCGATCTGCTGTCCACGGCCGCTCTCGACGCGGTGATGAAGCGCGGCGAGAATTCCACCAAGTGCGAAGAGTCCTGCACTGAGGTCAGTGACTGGGATGCCTGCCTTGACTGGAGGATGACCCGCCTCGCCGGTTACCGAAATAATGCCGGACTCACCTTGTGCAATAAGATCAAATCCTCCTCTTGTGCTGTAAGGACCCGATTGGCCGTAGCCAGAGATTGACGCGTATATGATTCTAGGGTTTAGTGTTTTGAGTGTGTTGTAGTCGAGCCCAAGCTGTCGCATGACACCCGGACGGAAGTTCTCGATTAGCACATCTGCCGTTGCCACAAGGCGCCTAAAAATCGATGAACCATCCCGTGTTTTCAAATCGACGACAATTCCCCGTTTTCCTCGATTTACCGCGTTGAACGCCGGACTCTCGGTGCCTTTGGAACCTGCCATCCGGCGCGTTTGGTCTCCATCTGAAGCTTCGACCTTGATAACATCGGCGCCCATGTCGCACAGTAGCATTGCGCAGAAGGGCCCAGCCATAACATGGCAAGGTCGAGCACGCGAATTCCCTTCAACGCTTGTGCGGTTGGACTCGTTGATATTGCCATCTAGGAGGTGCCAGCCTGTGTCAAATTCAGACTTGCTTTATGAAACCAATGGCTCGGTTGCCACCCTGACCTTTAACCGACCGCACACGCGGAACGCAATGACCTGGGAAATGTACGAAACCCTGATCGAACACTGTAACACCATAGAATCTGATACTGCCGTGCGTGTGCTAGTGTTGCGCGGAGCAGGCGGCCAGGCTTTCGTCTCCGGCACTGACATTTCTCAATTTAAAAGTTTCAGATCTTCAGAGGAGGGCATCGCTTATGAGCAGCGTCTCGACGAGGTCCTGGAGCGCCTTGAAGAGAACACCAAGCCGATCATCGCGCAGGTGCAAGGTATAGTCACCGGCAGCGGTTTGGCGATCGCGGCTGCATGCGATCTACGGGTTTGCACGCCGAATGCTAGATTTGGAATGCCCATCGCCCGAACGCTCGGCAATTGTCTTTCACCAGCAAATCATGAGCGGCTTCTTAACATCATCGGACCGACCCACCTAAAAGAACTTATTTACACGGCTCGCCTCTTAACGGCAGCTGACGCGGTTGCAGTCGGGCTCGTCAATAGTATTGTTTCAGGCGACCGAATTGACTCTGTTGTACGTGAACTAGCCGAAACGATCGCTGGGAATGCACCTTTGACTATAAAAGCGACGAAGGAGATTATTCGCCGCATCAATGCCAATCACCGAATTCAATCGGACACAAACTGGGATCTGGTTGGTAAGTGTTATGCGAGCACCGACTTCCACGAAGGAGTTGAAGCCTTCCTTAACAAACGCCCGCCGCAATGGACTGGTACTTAAAGTTGCTCAGAGTTCCTTCCGTATAACTAGAAGAGTTCCGTAGGATTAAACTTTTCTATACATTTTCCTTAGAACTCCCATGCGTCGTTGCGCTTCGTCTAATGCAATACTACAACAGCATCGGATAAGCCATTGCTGAGGAAATTCTCACCCAAGCTGTGAGCTCTGGAGAACAAGGCTCCGAACAAACGAGTGCTACACGGAACTCATCTCGATGAACTCGTAGCGCACTTCGACTCAAACAAACATATTACCGTCGTTACAGGTGCTTGAGTGTCAGTGGCTAGCGGAATCCCGACCTTGTAGAGGCGCGACTGGCCTCTGGAACCAGCGACGACCCAAGGAATTCGCCACTCCTGAATTGTTCGATCGAGAGTCAGAGTTGGTTTTGCGAAGGACTTGAAACGGACGTTCTCGACCGCGGCGTTGCAGCGACAGTCTGCAACATCCTATAACCGTGGGTACATCGGCAGTCGTAGACCCTGCGGCACGACTATTTGAGTCGGCCAAGCGGCCTACACGGTAGAGATCAATAAAGAGGTAAGCCCCGGGTGTCGAATCGAGTCGACCTTGCCCTTCAGGGGGCCGCTGAGGACCTCCTCGACGGTATAGAGCGAAGGTTAGTGAATGGCGCCACCATAGTCTCGGCAACAGTTGCTTAAGCGAGATCTTGTGCCAGACTCTGCCGGAGCTCAAGCAGCGTTGGGCTGATGGTTACGCCATATTTTGCTGGACTCTGGAGCCGACGTACACTCGACGGCAGAGTTTTTACGAGTTCTAGGCTCCGCGCCTGTATTTCTTGCAATGTTGGCGACTTCGTCAGGCGCCGTCCGTTTCTCATGACACAGATCAGCAGCCCTTCCCCACAAGCTGGATTCGATTCATTGACAGTTGCCACTAGGTCGCCCTCAGCCGCCTCGCAAGACATAGTTCTCCAAACCTGTTTGCAACCTGGATAGGTTATCTTCCCCGTGCTAAGTTTCATGGTAGGGACAGAGCGTCCATCCCGCTCCCTCTCTACGAGTTTATAAATACCACTCAGAGCTGGAACGTCTTTCGAGGTACTGAGAGCGGTGCCAACGCCGAATGCGTCAATCGGGGCTCCGCCATCAACCAATCGTGCGATACTGAATTCATCTAAGTCACCGCTACCAAGTATTTTAGTGGCACTCAGGCCTCCCTCGTCCAGAATACTCCGAACGATGAAACTGAGCGACGCCAGATCTCCACTGTCGAGACGAACCGCGGCAGGCATCAGCCCTGCCCGCACTATACGTTTGGCCGCTTCGACCGTGTCATAGGTATCAATCAGGAGTACTGCTTGGTCGCCATAGATGTTTGAATACCGCTCGAACGCCTCATCTTCGGTCCGATGACTCATCACCCAGGAATGTGCCATTGTTCCTGAGACCGGAATTCCAAACTGAAACCCGGATTCAACACCCGAAGTGCCAGCGCAACCTCCGATAAACGCAGCACGACCGGCCAGGCACCCGGCCTCGGTGCCATGGGCGCGTCGAGCTCCAAACTCAACAACCGGTCGACCGTGCGCAGCATGAACTATACGTGCTGCCTTGCTGGCAATCATGGTCTGAAAAAGCATCGTTGCTAGCAGTCCCGTTTCTACGATTTGGGCCTCTACTAGTGGGGCCGTAACCCGCAAAAGCGGTTCTTGTGCAAACACCGGTGTCCCTTCCGGTATTGCCCAGACATCACCGGTGAAACGCAGATCTGGAAGATGCTTGTCAAAGAACTGTGGCGGTACCTTCGATAATGCAGGGACTGTCCGTAAGTACGAGATTTCAGACGATTCGAAGTGAAGGTTTTCAAGAAACTTCAGCGCTTGGTCGAGTCCTGCCGCGACGAGATAACCCCGTTCAGTCGGCAGATCTCTGATGGAAAGTTCAAAACTCGCACTTCCAGTTTCGCCATGGGCGTAGCAACCTGCTGCCATGGTGAGTTCGTACAAGTCTGTGGAGAGGGCGGTAGGCATCAGGGAAAGGAGAGTGAAGTAATATCGACGATGCTAATCTATCATTCATGCCCACCCGGAATTGTAGTGCCCTGCTGGTGATAGACGTGCAGCGAGATTTTTGCGCCGGTGGGGCACTCGCCGTACCCGGCGCCGATGCTGTTATCCCTCCTCTTAATCGGCTAATCGACCGCTTTCAAAGGCTTAACGTGCCAGTATATGCATCCCGTGATTGGCACCCTCCTGATAGTCGGCATTTCAAGCCAAACGGTGGTCCCTGGCCAGTCCACTGCGTGGCTGGCACAGAGCTCGCGGCGTTCCATCCAGCTCTCTGGCTTCCTACGACCGTAATTATCATCAGCAAGGGACTAGATCCTGAAGCATCTGGCTATTCTGCTTTTGAGGGACAAACGGTAGATGGCTTGGCTCTCCGAGACGACCTCCAAGCGCGGGGTATTAAACGGCTTTACGTTGGTGGGCTGGCAACCGACTACTGCGTGCGTGCATCGGTACTCGATGCGTTAAACGCTGGCATTCGAGTCACAGTTGCGACAGACACAATTGCTGGCGTAGAACTGAAGCCAGGGGACGCGAAGCAGGCGCTGCAGGAAATGCTGGCGAATGGCGCCGACTTAACCACGAGCGACAAGATCGCCATCCAGGAAGAAGCCGGCAGAAAAGCTAATTAGCAGGAAGTGGACTGGGTCCCCCTCGAAACGTCAAGAGGTAATCCCGAATAGACTCAATCTGCTGAACAGCGTCGGCCTCGAACTGTGGATAAAACGAGCCCGGATACTCCGTCCAGAACAAAGGCATTCGTGTTCCCGGTTGGATTACGAGCGGTTCCCGCAGCCAGTCAATAATCCATTCTGGTTGCAGACGCTCCCGAGCCATGCGGAGGTCCGGTGCCAGGTTGTCTGTCGGTTGGTCCTCAGGAATCGTGTCCAGCACGTGACACTGCTGGCAGCGCAATAGTTCAAAAAGCTCACGGCCAGTTCTGGTCATGGCGCCCGTCGGAACTATCTCGTGGGTTCGAAACGGTCCACCAGATTCTGAAACCGCAGCAAAATAGTCAATCACGGTATTCCAATGAGTGTCGTCGAGACCAAAGGTTGGCATCCTCACGTCAAGCCATGGGCGGATGGTGATCGGTGCCCGGAGAAAAGCGTAAAGCCACTCTGGCTTGACCTTGGCACCTTCTGGCGTCAACAGCGGAGGCGCCAGTGACGGATCGTCGACCAGTACGCGGTAGTCACCACCAGAACCTTCGATTTCGTGGCAAGCAACACAATTGCGTCGCCGGAGGAGATTTCGACCATTCCGAAGTGCATCGTTTCGAGCCGAACCTGTTTCCTGCATCGCTATCGGCTGCACGTCGCTCTGGAAACTCATCAGCGCCATGGTAAAGAGTGTGATTTCCTCTTCACTCATACCGTAATTCGGCATCCTTAGTTTCTCGAGCGGTTGCAGTACACGGTGGCGGTCGAAGATGCGCGGGTCATCCATCTTCTCCCTAAACCAACCAACTTTCGTGTGCGGGATTTCATGCACAAATGCGAAGTCGAGACGAGGCAGCAGCTTGCTTCCTTCCTGCGAGAGTTCGATTCCGATAGGGGCCGTGTCATCAAAGCCGGCAATCTCGTGACAGCTGAAGCAGCCGTAACGATCAATCACTCGACGTCCAAGTTCAACTTGCTGTTCCTCTGGACTCAACGCAGCAACTCGAGCTTCTGCCTCGGCAGTTGGTACTATCGACTGCAGATAATCTGTTAGCACTTCAGAAACATGCGCTGCGTCTGTGGTTGCCTCTGGACCCTGACCATCAGGGCCTTCTAAGGCCACCAAATACGTCGCCACGTCCGCCACCTCCCGTTCGGTTAGTCGCATATTGGGCATGTAGGTATCAGCACTGAAATGCTGTGGATCGCGGACCCAGTTATAGAGCCACTCGTAGGTTGTTTTGTTCGCGATATTCTGAAGTGACTGTCCGAACGTACGGCGAGGACCAGCTTTTAGCCGGGTTTCGCCCTCCGCTATATGACATCCAAGGCATCCCACACTTTTGACAAGCTCTTCTCCTCTTGTTGCGTTCCCGCTGGGTGGAGATGGATTGGCAAATTGGTGATCGTCTGAATTGGCGAAAAGATACGCTACTACCGCGGCGATCTCAGTCTCATTGCGTCTTGCATCCTCAGCCGAGCTGGTATTGGAGTTATACCAAACCTTAGGCATCCAGGTGCTCGTCTTGATCGCGCGAGGATCACGGATCCAGCGCGACACCCATTCGGGTGTCAATTTCTCGCCGATCTTTCTAAGAGCAGGACCAGGCTTCCGTAGGTTCTCGAAACCGACGGTCTTATGACACGCGTAACAACCGGCGCGTTCATAGAGGTCGTACGCGAGACTCAACCTCGGCCCCTCCGGTACGAAAACCGTCTCCTTGTGACATTTCGCACACGAGGCCTCCGTCATCTCCGTTGGTAACATCGGATAGTCCCAGAGGTGTGGTTCCTGCCAACCATACGCGTCCTCCCAAGCGTGCGTCTGTTCCTCTCCTTTCGGCGTATGTGAGGAGTTCTTAAAGCTGATCGATTGCCCCATTCCCTCGTGGCACACTGTGCAACCGAACCGGCCAAGGGGATGTGGAGAGGCGCTACCCACGTAAGCTTCCAGATTGGAATGGGTCCGGAACGGTTGTGGATATTCCTCGTAGCCTTCTCGATCGATCGACAAGTGACAAGAGGTACAGCGGTCCATCTTCGTCACTCGGAGAAAGTTGACATCGTCAACGATGTTAGGAGTAATAACTTGTTGCACTGTAATTGTTGGAGCCATGAAGTCCAGCAGCGGAGCGTTCAGAACATAATCCTCGATTATGCTAGGAGCTAAGTCCTCGAGCCTTGTTTCTAGACGAGTCGCTTCAGCCATTAAGTCTCGAATCTCGACGTCGAGTTCAGCGACACGATTCGTGAAGGCGCGTATTCTTGACCGGAGGCCGTCGCGGTCCGCTGTCAGCCTTTCCACTTCTAACCCTAGGTCCAGCCAGTGCTGGAACATTGCTTCGATCTCCGGAAGACGTTCCCTGGCCTTTTCGGGATCGTTTTCCTGCATTTCCTCGAATTCGTAACGCTTGGCGTCGTATTCTGCTTTAGTAAACTGATAGTCTTGATTTGCTAGAAATAACTCGGTTTCAAGGCCCTCAAGTTCAGTTTCTAGCTCATCGATTTGCGTTTGATTGGCCTGGATCGCTTCAGCGCCTGCTACACGCTGGTCTCGCAGTTCATCAAGCTTGCCCTGGTCGATGTCGAAGTGTGCTTCTTGGAGGTTCGCTTGAGTCACCTCCGTTTCGAGCTGCACGAACCGGCGCTGATAGCTCTTCCATTCGCGAGCATAATCATCCCAGACCATCCAGATGCTCGTAAAGAAGAGGAAGATGCCAGCTGCGGCAAAGACGACGTTTAGGAAGTCGATGTTGTAGGCGTGCCCCACGCTTTTCTTGTCAGCCATGTGGTTTTCTAGCGATAAGGCCTCAAATGTTGAAGAAGAATTCAGGAATCGACACTACGTATTTCAAGTTAAAAAGCCATCGCGTCAGCATCTTAACCGGCAACGATAGCATCATAAGAAAGAGGAACACCGCCACGTAATATCTCGGCGCGCCGAGCTTCTCGTAGTACCGCTTGAAAACGGTACGCGCCAGAAGCATTGGGACAATGCCTATGTACGCCAGGGTTAAAAGGATCCCGAAGAATTCACGGATAAACCAATTTTCTGGCAATGCTCGTCCCAAACCTCGAACCCAGATATATTCCGACAGTTGGACGTTGGTTAGGGGCTCCAATTTGTGAATATCCCAGTACTCGAAGGGTCCAAAGAAGTTCCAGTTTGGTCCACGAAGGAATGTCCCAAGAACGATTAGTGATGACCACAAAACCACAAACCCAAAGAGGAAGATGGTGACTTCTGCACGACGCTCGTTAAACGTGTAGTAACCGTTGCCTTTCGGATTGGTGTCTATGTATGGAATTGCCATTAACCCGACGACTATTAAGCTCGGCAACACCACGCCTGCCAGCCAAGGATCGAAATAGACCAGCATTTCCTGCAGGCCAAGGAAATACCAAGGCGCCTTTGATGGGTTCGGGGTGTTGGCAGGGTTGGCAGGTTGTTCCAGCGGAGCCTCAAGAGCAATCGACCAAACTACCAGGATCGCAGTGCATAAAATCAACGCGATCAACTCCGTGTAGACCAGATCTGGCCAGACCCACACTCGGTCTGACTCCTGTTTCTCGATCGGATCATCACCCGCAGCAATCCGTTGGTCGTTCTTTACCGCCTCCCGCATCGAATACCACGTAAAGAAGACAAGCAGGAAGATAAGGGCCACAATCGGCACGTTATCCGGTTTGGCAATAATGAGCCGGAAGTTCTCATCAAAAAGACCAAAACTGAAAAAGACCATCAGAAAAGCAATCAAGCTGTATCCGACGGCATTGAGAGCGAAAACTTCCCGTTTCCACACGATCAGACCCAGCGCAACGACTGAGAGGGTAAAAAACAACCTCGGGTCTGCAAAAAGATTTATGAAATCCTTAATTGCTTCCATCTTTGATGCCCTGCCGAAGATCAGTGCCGATAACGCCTCTCCCCAGGAACAACTAGAGCGGTCCGGAGATACCCCCGTCCTTTCTCACGCGCCAGAAGTGCACCGCCATCAAAAAACCGATCGCGAGAGGTAGTCCAACACAGTGGAGTACGTAGAACCGTAAGAGGGCTCCTTCACCCACGAAGGTGCCACCGAGCAAGGCAAATCTCGCGTCATCGCCGGCGTGAATAAGTTTGACGTCGCCAAGCGCAAGAAGCGCCGCGCCAGGCCCTTCACTTCCAAGAAACGGCGTGGCACGAGCCATATTGGAACCGACCGTTATCGCCCAGATCGCGAGTTGATCCCATGGTAAAAGATAGCCCGTGAATGACAAGAGTAGAGTCAAGACCAGCATGATGACTCCAATGTTCCAGTTGAATTCCCGTGGCGGCTTATACGAGCCCGTCATAAAGACACGGAACATATGGAGCCATACCGTAATGACCATTGCATGCGCTCCCCATCGATGCATTTCCCGCATGATTCCTAGAGGAACGTGTTCGCGAAGACCCACAATATCTGAATACGCGTACTCGAGTGTCGGGCGGTAATAGAACATCAAGAGCAGCCCTGTCCACGTTAGAACCAAAAACAGAAAGAAACTCAGCCCTCCCATGCACCAGGTATAGCGCAGCCTAACGCCGTGCTTCTTAAGCCGAACCGGATGCAGGTGAAGAAAAACGTTCGACAACATAACCAACACTCGATTCTTGTCAGTAATCGGTGCGGCATGTCGAAAAACTGATGTCCAAATCTGTGTCTCGGTCAACCAGTTCCAAGCCCTAGTTATCGCGCCAACTTTAGGTTCGATGGTTTTCGCGTCGGCCATGTCCTCGCTCACTCTTCAGAAGCGTCTCTTCGAACTTATCCTCTCAGAAACGATTCAGGATCCGCCCATTGACCCAGTTCCCACTGGAACCTTCGGCTCTTATCGATCATGATCTGCCCATCCTCGGCGAGAAGGATCCGCGTCCGTTCTAGAGGTCGTGGTGCAGGCCCTTCGAAATTAATGCCGGTCGGGCGGAAACCGCTTCCGTGACACGGGCACTTGAACTTCGCCTCTGCCGAAAGCCAGTTTGGTGTGCATCCCAAATGTGTGCAGGTGGTAAATAGAGCATAAAACCCAGCGGCTTCCTGAACTGGATCGAACGGAGTTCGAACGATCCATATTCCAAACTTGTCCTTCCAGCGCTCGTCTACGCCTTGAGCGTACTCGTCAGGGAAACCGACCGTAAATTGCTGAGGTGGCTCATTTAGCACGTTTGGGAACATGAAACGTCCGGTAGCGGCGAGACATCCAGTAGTTGCAGCCGTGAACGCGCCCCATGCTAGGCCCATCCAACCACGTCGTCCCATAAGCGGAGAGCTGTCGTCCGCGACTCTCCCCTTCGACACCGGCCGGCTGCTGACTCCAGCTGCTGCAGTAGTCGTTTTACCAGCTAGCGCTGGATTCGGACCTGCGGCTGGCTTGGACAGCGGTTTTTGGCTGTCACTCTGTGAAGTCGGTGGAGGTACTGGCTTGTCAGTCATTACACTGCCTGTCCTTCATTTCTTCCTAATCCCGACTGGAGACTCCCCGCTTGTTTCATCCTTCATCACTTAAAACATCCAGTGCCTTTAATGCAACTTCGCGGACGTGTAGGCTCACGTCTTCGCGGCTCAATGTCTCGATTTCTGGACGTAACGTTTCGACCTCAAGTGTTGCCACTGCCCTGAGACTGCTTACCATTACCTCAGAAACTGGGTCTACCATCTCTTTAGCAGCCGGTTTCCGACTGACCATTCGGCTCACATATTCACGGTCGAGCATACGTCGTAGAACCGGGACACCGCCAGAGTCCTCATGCCGAGCTAGTGCAATCGCCGCATTCCACTGGACATCCGGCACAGGGTCCTCTAGCGCTTGCCGTAGGGTCGAAAGCTCCGAACGTGCCGGCAATGCCCCCAACGCATAGACCACCATTTTTCGCACCCCGGCGTCTGTGGATTCGTACAAGTCTTCCAGCTCCTCCATCATTCTCTCGTCGCCGATAGACGCAAGCGCCCAAATAACATTAATTTGGGTTTCTGTATCTGGGTCATCCAGTGCTCGAACCAACTCATCAACTGCGTCTGGGGGCGGTATACGGAGTCGACCGATCGCGAGTGCCAAATACCTACGCACTTTCGCATCGTCATCGTTCCAGAGGCTCCATCCTCCGGATTCGGATCCCTCCCTTCGCGCTGCGAGTGTGAACTCTCGGAATACTCCCACGATCGCAGCACCAAGTTCCGGGTAACGATCTTCAATGTCGGCATTATCCGCAAGCAGTCTAGACAACTCGTAAGCGGCAGGCCACCTACGTTCACGACCTCCACTTCGAACGTCTGTCAGGTATTCCTCTGGTGTTCGTTCGTTCGAGAGGATCAATCGAAATCCACCATAGACGAGAACGACAGCCGCGACTACTGCTAGCGGAATAAGAAAAAATTGAACTGTAAGTGGTGGTGCGGCGGCAAGCGGACTTCTTTGTTGAGAGGGCTCGCGCTCTCCGAGCTTTTCCATCACTACTTTTGGGGAATTCCGTGGCCGCCTATCCGCGTAGGATCCATCCGAAAGCCGACGAACGAGGATCGCAGAGTACTACGAAGCATGAGCGCCGGTCAAGCTACGTTCGCTGCTTATCACACTCCTTACCACTCCAATCATCACACTTGGAGTGCTGCCAATGTTGCTAGATCTTCGGTAGAGTAACAACCTGCTGAGCTTGATACTTCCCCTTCTTGTCTGCGTAGGACGTAATACACGATTCGTCGCTCTGAAAGAAGAGCACCTGCGCAATTCCTTCGTTTGCATAAATACGTGCCGGTAATGGTGTCGTGTTCGAAATCTCTAAAGTAGCAGTTCCTTCCCACTCTGGTTCGAAAGGAGTGACATTTACTATGATGCCGCAACGCGCATAGGTTGACTTCCCGAGACACACCGTAAGCACGTCGCGCGGAATTCGAAAGTACTCAACAGTACGGGCTAAGGCAAACGAATTTGGAGGAACGATACAGACAGACGCTTTCAAGTCAACAAACGAGCCTGGATCGAAAGCTTTAGGGTCAATCACCGTCGTGTTTATATTGGTGAACACCTTAAATTCGTCTGCAACTCGAATATCGTACCCGTAAGACGACAACCCGTACGAGACGACACCGTCTCGAACCTGGTTCTCCTCGAATGGTTCGATCATACGGTGTTCCGCCGCCATCAACTTAATCCATCGATCCGATTTAATGCTCACCGGTTTCAGCTCTTGTTATTAGCTTTTAACGCCTAAGTAACATAACCAGGAATGTCAGCACTATGCTGAGAACAATGGATGTGGCGATTGGAACATAGATGGTCAAGTTGCCCCGTCGATACATCAAATCTCCGGGTAGGCGACCGAGCGGAAACCCGAGGATTACAAGTGCACCAACAGCAGCAATAAGAAGCCCGCTAATTACAAGTGCCTTCCCCATGCGTTCTACCGCCGGGGTCCCTTCACCCTAACTTATTTCTAACCCACGGAAAAAGTACCCCAACTCGAAGGCTGCGGATTCTGGTCCGTCCGATCCATGAATTGCATTCCGCTCAAGCGACTGTCCGAATTCTCGGCGCAGAGTCCCTCGCTCGGCCTTCGCAGGATCCGTTACCCCCATTAGGCGGCGCCAACGATTAATCGCCTCTGGTGCCACCAGCGCTAGCACTACGACAGGACCAGACGACATAAAATCCGTCAATGAATCAAAAAATGGCATCCCTTGGTGAACGGCGTAGAACCCCTCCGCTTCAACTTTGCTCATTTGCACAAGTCGCATGGAACGAATTCGAAGGCCAGCCTCCTCAACCCGCTGAAGAATCGCGCCAACCAGCTGGCGTTCTACCGCGTCCGGTTTAATTACAGCGAGCGTTTGCTGCATCCGCGGGATTATAGCATTCGCACTTGTTAGTGCAGATCCTTCATCATCTCGGAAAGCGCTGATCTTGAGGGTCTAGTCTTGTTCTCCGGCAACTTCGCCAGTGGTTCGTCGACGAGGTTTAGTAGTGAAATAAAATCCTTCGCAGGAGGTTCCAAATAGACAAGACCAGTAGCAAAGTGTCCAAGCTCGCGAGCCTTACTGAGCGCACGAAGCGCTTCCAACTTGTCAAGAGGGTTGTAATCTTCGGCCAGTTTGCTCAGATATATCCGAGACCCGTCGTGCATCGTTACTTCCTGGGTTGTCCCGGCTTCGTAATCAATCGAAATATCTTCAAAGAAGGGGACAAAATCGATCTCCTCCAGTGGGTCCTCGTGCGCCTTCGCGTAGGCGTAACTCTTTGTCGAGCCCTCATGATCATTAAACGTCACACAAGGTGACAGAACATCGATCATCGCAGTCCCGCGGTGGCTCAGAGCCGCTTTCAGAATCGCCGCCAGCTGTTTCTTGTCACCAGAAAACGAGCGGGCTACAAAGCTGGCGCCAAGCTCAATAGCGAGAGCGCAAGTATCAATAGCTGGAAGATCGTTGACGACTCCAGTTTTTAGCTTGGAGCCTAAATCAGCGGTCGGCGAGAATTGCCCTTTGGTAAGACCGTAGCAACCATTGTCTTCAATGATGTAAATGATCGGTAAATTTCGGCGCATCAGATGAACGAATTGCCCAATTCCAATAGCCCCCGTATCGCCATCTCCACTTATCCCCACCGCGATAAGTTGTCGGTTGGCCAGAAGGGCTCCGGTGGCGACGGATGGCATTCGCCCATGTACCGCATTGAAACCATGGGACGAGCCTAGGAAATAAGCCGGACTCTTACTGGAGCACCCGATTCCGGACAGCTTAATGACACGGTCTGGCTGAATTCCCATATCGTAGCAGGCACCAATGATCCGCTCCGAAATAGCATTGTGTCCGCACCCAGCACAAAGCGTCGTCTTAGTCCCTCGATACTGCTGAGGCACTAACCCAATGCGGTTGACTTTTTGGCGCGATTGAGGCGTTTTGACAGTGGCCACGATGTTTCCTTTTTGTTGCTGCCTACCGTAGGCAGCCATTTCCGATACATCAATACATATGCGAACTATTCTCCTCCGACACCAGCATTCCGTGGTATCCGTGAGCTATTCACACCTGTCTTCTGTACTCGATACCCCTCTTGAATAAGAATGCTTTCACTGATGGTTTGAGCATCAATCGGATTACCGCTGTAATGCAAGACGCTCCGGAGGTGAGCTGACAACTCGGCCGGCAGATCGAGTTTCATCAGGCTAAGCATCTGCGCATCCCGATTTTGCTCGACCACATATACCCGCGCATGCCGTTCAATGAAAGACTCCATCGCTGTTCGAAAGGGATAGGCGCGAAGCCGGTAATACGAAGTCTGCACGTCCGCCTCATTCTTAAGCTGGTCACGACACTCGATTATCGCCCAGTGAGTCGTGCCATACGCAATGATGCCTATTGATGCTTTCCGGTTGATTTCAATAACCGGTTCCGGCATCCAATTACGTGCGGTCTCAAACTTTCGAGCCAGTCGGTCGACGTTATTCTCGTAGTCTTCTGGCCGTTCGCTGTACTGGGCCCATTCGTTGTGACCAGACCCTCGACAGAAGAACCCCGGCATCTCATCACCTGGAATCGTGCGATAAGGAATCCCGTCCCCATCGACATCTCGGTAGCGTCCAAACTTTCCAATTTTCTCCAGCGTTCCCTCATCGAGCACTTTGCCACGATCCAAAGACTTTTCCGGATATTCAAATTCTTCAGTCATCCAGGTATTCATCCCTAGATCTAAATCACTCATTACAAACACTGGGGTCTGAAATCGTTCCGCGAGGTCGAACGCATCCATTGCCATGGAGTAACACTCTTTTACCGACGCGGGAAATAGCATGAGTTGCTTCGTATCGCCATGTGAAAGAAACGCCGTAGTTAGGACGTCTCCCTGTGCGGTACGTGTGGGTAAACCCGTCGATGGACCGACCCGCTGCACATCGAAAATAACGGCCGGGACTTCAGCGTAATAACCGAGGCCAACGAATTCACCCATGAGCGAGACTCCAGGTCCTGAAGTGGAGGTCATCGCCCGTGCACCGGCCCATCCCGCCCCCAGAGTCATACCGACGGCAGCGATTTCATCTTCCGCTTGTACAACAGCGAACGTTGCCTTTCCGGATTTCTTGTCGATCCGGTATTTCTGAAGGTAGTCAATCAATGTTTCGCACAGCGACGACGACGGCGTGATTGGATACCACGTTACGACCGTAACCCCCGCCATCATTGCCCCGATCGCAGCTGCGGCGTTTCCTTCAATTAGGAATAAACCTTCCGTACCTTTCATCCGCTGGATGACATACGGGTCCCTCTTTTCTAAATACTTGTCTGCGTATTCGAACCCTACATTCAACGCTTCTTTATTTAGACTAACCGCCTTTGGTTTTCGACCTAACTGCCTTTCTAGAGCTGCCTCCATCTCGTAAGAATCGATCTCCAACAGCTTGGCGAGAACTCCGTCGTAAATCATGTTTCGGACGAGCCTTCGTAGCTTCGGATCGGTACATACGCTGCCTACTAGTTTGTCGAATGGGACCGGATAAAATATAAGGTCGTCTCGCAAAGCATCAAGTTTTAACTGCTCGTCATACACAACTGCGCGGGCAGAATCCAACGACAAGACGTCTTCCCTGGCCGTCTCAGGGTTCATTGCAACCAAGAAATCTATTTCCTTCTTACGTGCAACGTACCGGTTCTTGTTCGCGCGGATTGTGTACCAGGTTGGTAAACCCGCGATGTTGGAAGGAAACAAGTTCTTAGCGGATACCGGCACGCCCATTTGAAAGATGGACCGCAGCAATACCAGGTTTGCGGTTTGACTTCCAGACCCGTTTACTGTTGCAACTTGAATGCTAAAATCGTTGATTCCGCTTGCGGTGTACTGCTCTGGGGAGGCTTCGTCAATTACGACGTCGGAGGGCACAATGAATCCAAGCGGTAACTACTGTCTTGACAACTTTTAATCATAGCATGACTTAGCGCTGCCCATGCTCCCTACCTACGATTCTGAACTTCCGGTCACCCAACTAGACCGATCGGTCAAATTTAATGCCGAAGCTGATCTTGAACCGCTTTTCCTATATCACCTGGGCTATCAACCACAATCACCCCCGCCGACGAAAGTGCTACCATTTTTTCCTTGGCCGTTCCCTGTCCCCGAGAGATTATCGCCCCGGCATGACCCATTCGACGTCCCGGTGGAGCTGTCTGACCGGCGATGAAACCAATTACTGGCTTCGAGAAACCCCTTCCTAGATAGGCAGCTGCATCTTCCTCAGACGTTCCGCCTATCTCTCCAATCAGAACAACGGCCTCGGTCGTAGGATCCTCAGCAAATAAAGACAACGCGTCTACGAAACTCGTTCCAATCAGGGGGTCTCCACCAATACCGATACAAGTAGTTTGGCCGATTCCAAGGTTTGTTAACTGGAGAATTGCTTCGTAAGTCAACGTTCCGCTCCTTGAAACCAATCCGACGCGTCCTTCTTTGCAAATGTGACCTGGAATTATCCCCGCCTTCCCTTTATTGGGCGAGATGATACCTGGGCAATTCGGCCCAACCAACCGAGTCTTCCCGCCGTCTAGAAAAGCCTTTACGCCTAACATATCAAATACCGGAATCCCCTCGGTTATGCAGACTACTAACGGAAGTTCTGCCTCGGCAGCTTCAAGGATCGCATCGGCTGCCAGCGCCGGAGGTACGAAGATGACAGACGCATTAGCCCCAACTTCCTGCACGCCTTCGGCCACCGAATCAAATACTGGCCATCCTTCGTGTACTTTCCCTCCTTTCCCTGGGGTTACCCCTCCCACTACCGTCGTGCCAAATGCCGCCGCTGCTTTTGCGTGAAATGTACCTTCTCGGCCTGTTAGCCCTTGGATAAGCAGTCGCGTCTTCTCGTCAATTAGAACTGACATCTCATCACTTGGAAAATCTGCTACTTGTCACCGGGAACTCTCTGAGAATCAGAAGAGGCTTCCTAGATGTTCGCCTCTCGTGCCAGCCGCACCACACTAGCAGCCCCGTCATGCATGGTACTAACCGTCGTAAAATTCAAGCCGCTCTGCGCCAACATTGCTTTTCCTTGATCACCGTTTGTGCCCTCCATTCGAATAACCATCGGAACTTTCACGTCAAGTTCAGAGGCCGCCTCAATCACTCCCTGGGCGAGCACATCGCATCTCAAAATGCCACCAAAAATATTTATCAGTACTGCCTTCACGTTACTGTCTGACAATAGGATACGGAACGCATTTCGAATCTGTTCGGCGCTCGCCCCTCCCCCAACATCCAAGAAATTCGCCGGCTCGCCGCCAGCCAGCTTTATGATGTCCATCGTAGCCATCGCAAGTCCAGCTCCATTCACCATGCACCCTACCGTCCCGTCCAACCGGATGTAGTTAAGAGAGAATTTCGACGCTTCGACCTCGAGTGGTTCCTCCTCTTTTATGTCCCTTAGAGCTAAAAGATCCGGGTGCCTAAATAAAGCGTTGTCATCAATCGTTACCTTTCCATCAAGAGCTAGCAATTCGCCCTGCCGGGTCACAACCAACGGGTTGATCTCCAGAAGCGACGCATCGCATTCAACGAAGACCCGATAAGCCGCCTGAATGCTCTGAACCGCTCTAGTAATAGTGGACGCAGGGAGCTTCAATCCAAAGGCCAGACGTCTTGCCTGAAACGCAGCCAGTCCAATCCGCGGATCGATGGTTTCACGTAAGAGCATTCCAGTGTTCTTCGCTGCCACTTCCTCGATTTCCATGCCACCCGCAGCGCTGGCAATCACCACTGGCCGCGCTAAAGACCGATCGACAAGAATCCCAAGGTATATCTCCCGTTCGATGTCTACGGCGCCCTCGATCAACACTTTGGACACCTGTGTTCCCTCCGAGCCAGTCTGCTTAGTGACTAGCTGCATTCCAATCATTTCCCTTGTGATCGACTCAACCTCTTCTGGCCCATCCGCCAGCTTTACGCCACCCCCCTTACCGCGACCTCCAGCATGGATCTGTGCCTTGATGACGACACGACCACTCAGCTTGGCCGCTATCTTACGAGCGGCCTCCGGGGAAAACGCTACCTCGCCGCTCGGCACCGAGAGGCCGTGTCGAGCGAAAAGCCCTTTAGCTTGATATTCGTGAAGCTTCAATTGAAACTTGAAAACCTGGAAGCCAAGTTTAGATCTTTAAGACTGCGATCAGCTCACGAACGGCATCAGCTGACCTCTTCAGAGCTGCTTCCTCATCAGCTGTCAGAGTTATCTTTATGATCTCTTCAAGACCTCTAGAACCCAACTTGATCGGCACTCCCATAAACAGATCCCGGATGCCGTACTCCCCTTGCAAAAATACGGAACATGGCAGAATCTTTCTCTTATCCTTAAGGATAGCCTCCACCATTTCCACGACCGCTGCTGCTGGTGCGTAATAGGCGCTTCCGGTACCAAGAAGTTTTACTATTTCAGCGCCACCCTGTGCAGTCCGTTTCACGATCCTATCGATCGTGTTAGCCTCCATCAGCTCGGTGATCGGGATCCCTGCCACCGTTGAATACCTCGGCAACGGCACCATCGCGTCACCATGTCCTCCGAGGACGAAAGCGTGGGTGTTTTCCACTGAAACCCTGAGCTCCTGCGCAATAAAAGTTCGCATTCGTGCCGAATCAAGAACACCAGCCATTCCTACGACTCGCTCTCGGGGAAACCCGCTGATCCGATACACCGCCTGACACATTGCGTCGAGTGGATTCGTCACTGGAAGGAGGATGCAATTTGGCGATTGCTGAACCACTGCTTCGGTAACAGCTTTGACGATTGCGAAATTCTTGGCCAATAAATCATCGCGCCTCATCCCAGGCCTACGAGTCAACCCGGCCGTGATGATTACGATTTCCGAATCGGCCGTATCTGCGTAGTCGGTCGTGCCAAGCACCTGCGCATCTGATCCCTCGACGGGACACGCCTCAAGCATGTCTAAACCCTTACCTTGGGGAACACCTTCGAGAATGTCGAGGATTACAACATCAGCGAGTTCCTTTTCAGTAATGTTCCGTGCAACGCTCGCTCCGACGTGTCCAGATCCGATAATGCTAATTTTCCGATTCATAGTTCTTCTGCTCCACCGATTTTGGCACGCGCCCTACATATTGCCAATTACCGCTTTCCCGTACTCGGATGTCTTTAACTTCGTTGCGCCATCCATTAACCGTTCGAAATCATAGGTAACCGTTTTCTGCTTAATAGTGCGGCCAATGGCAACCTCTATAAGTTCTGCCACCGAGTCCCATCCGATATGCCGGAACATCATGGCCCCTGACAGAATAACCGAGCTGGGGTTTACCACGTCTTTGTCTGCGTACTTCGGAGCCGTACCGTGTGTAGCCTCGAAGAAGGCCACTCTATCACCAAGATTCGCTCCCGGTGCCACCCCCAACCCACCAACTTGTGCAGCGCAAGCATCCGACAGATAATCCCCGTTTAGATTCGACGTCGCGATTACGTCGTACTCGCCTGTCCTAGTAAGAATCTGTTGGAGCATGCTATCTGCGATCCGGTCCTTCATAACGAGTTTTCCCTCTACTGGCACCTCATCTTCTGTAACAGTCTGGTCCGAGAATTCCTCTCTCGCCAACTCGTAGCCCCAATCACGGAACGCTCCCTCAGTGAACTTCATGATGTTGCCCTTGTGGACCAACGTCACGCTTTGTCGGCCATTAGCCAGAGCATATCGGATCGCCATTCGGACAAGTCGCTTTGTAGCTGTGACTGAGATCGGCTTAATCCCGATGCCGGAATCTAGTCGCACTTTCTTTCCTAGTTCGTTGCCCAAAAACTGGATCAGCTGCTTCGCTTGAGCTGAGCCGCACGCCCACTCTATGCCAGCATAGACATCCTCAGTGTTCTCTCGAAAGATTACGACGTCCATCTTTTCAGGGTGCTTAACTGGTGAAGGAGTTCCATCGAAATACCGCACTGGCCTAACGCAAGCATACAGATCAAGTAATTGTCGAATTGAAACATTAAGACTACGAATTCCACCACCAACCGGAGTCGTCAGTGGGCCCTTGATAGCAACTTTGTAGCGTGTAGCCGCCTCTAGCGTATTTGTCGGCAGCCATTCTCCGGTCCTGTCCTTCGCCTTCTGACCAGCAAGAATCTCAAACCACACAACACGTTTCTTGCTGCCGAAGGCTTTCCGAACCGCTGCGTCAAATACACCAACAGCTGTGCGCCAGATATCTGGACCAATCCCATCACCTTCGATAAAGGGGATGATTGGATCGTCTGGCACAACAAGCGCATCATTCTCTTGAGTAATCGCAGTTCCTTCTGTCGGTGCTGTAAGGTCCTTAAATTCTTGCATCGTCGTACTCCGATAGTTCGAAGTGTTTTAACGTTTTAAAACGCTTGACTAAATTAGGCCGCTATCCCTGAGTCCAAGTCGACGTCCCTTTTAGGTCGCTGCCCCGTGATGAGTTGCAGAATCTTCAACAGAAAGTGTGGAAAACCTTGTGGAAAAATATCCCCCGGGACACAACCTGACCGTGTCAACCGGGCGATTTTAGCGATTTGCACCATCGTGGTGCGGGCAAGCCCACCGTGATCGGTGTCCCTTAAGAGGCCAGACATTATACTGTACGTGAATGGGCAAAGCGGTCTCACGTCAGTGCTTCGTTTCGGTCCAAGAAGCCTAACATCATGAAAATCGTCATCGCCGACTCGTTGCCAAACTCAGCAGCTGAGCTTCTTCGGGCAGAGGGATGGACTGTTGACCAAGAGACCGGTCAGTCGTTGGATAAGCTCAAGCTCGCTCTCAACGATGCCGATGCTCTAATCGTTCGGAGTGGCACTATAGTGAATGAGAATCTTATTGCCGCTGCGCCTCAGCTACGGGTCATCGCTCGAGCCGGAACTGGTGTCGACAACGTTGACGTCGATGCCGCTAGCGCCCGAGGCATTCTCATCCTCAACGCTCCCGGGATTAATAGCATCAGCGTTGCTGAACATGCTTTTGCCTTGATCCTCTCCTCGGTAAAGTCCGTAACCCTTGCTGATTCGTCAATGAAACAAGGGCGCTGGGACAAGAAAACCCTTAAGGGAACTGAGCTTCGGGGAAAGACGCTTGGCGTGGTGGGGCTTGGCCGAATCGGCCGTGAAGTAGTTCGTCGGGCACGAGCCTTCGACATGAATGTCCTAGCTCACGATCCATTTATTTCGACGCACCTTGCCGATCGTGTAGGTGCAGCACTCGTCTCACTAGATGCGTTGTGCGAACAAGCCGACATCATCACGCTGCATATTCCATCCACGGACGCCACCCGGAACCTTCTAGACCGAAATCGTCTAAAACAATGCAAGAAGGGCGTTCGCATCATCAATACAGCTCGCGGTGACTTAATCGACGAAGTTGCGCTTGCAGAGGCAGTCAATGCGGGGCATGTTGCCGGTGCTGGTCTCGATGTATTTCAAACCGAACCTCCCCAAGATTCAGCCCTCATCCGACTACCCCAGGTTGTTGCCACGCCCCATATAGCGGCTTCAACACGTGAGGCTCAAGAGCTGATCGGCAGAGAGACCGCTGTGTGTGTCCGTGATTATCTCCTGGCTGGCGTTGTCCGCAATGCAGTTAACTACCCCTCCGTCGAGCCAGAAAAACATAAGCGCCTTCGACCATACCTCGCCCTAGCCGAACGCCTCGGTAGCCTCGTCGCTCAGCTCACAACAGATCGAATCACTTCTATTGGTATTCGCTACTACGGCGAACTTGCTGAGAGCACTAACGAGATGCTCGTTGGTGCCACACTTGTCGGACTTTTTCGCCAGGTGCTCTCTGGTGCTGTAACTGCCGTCAACGCCCGGGCCGTAGCACGTCAACGAGGGCTTGAGATTATCGAATCCCAGAGCACTCGGCCGCGCAACTTTACGAGCCTCATTTCGCTAAAACTCCAGACCGACTCAGGAGAACACTGGGTCGAGGGTGCAGTTTTCGAGCCAGATAATCCTCGCCTTGTAATGCTCGACGGAGTAGCGGTCGAAGCACCTCTTGAAGATAGCCTTATTGTGATCCGTAACGAAGATACACCTGGCGTGATCGGCGAGGTGGGAAGAATCCTCGGCCGTCACGGAATCAACATTGCCACGTTCGCTCTGGGACGTTCAGGCGTTGGAGCCGTAGGTGTTGTAAGTATCGAATCAAACACTAACGATCACACCGCTAAAATAGCTGAACCGGCCATCCTCGAGGAAATTCGTCGAATTCCAGCGGTCCGCAAGGCGGCGTTAGTGAAACTCTAGCAGTGGTTTTCATTTTATCCAGGATATCAGCCCTTACCCCAACCTTGCACCTCTAGTAGAAGAGCCGACAGTTCTGTTGCTACCGTAGAAGTAGCGTCAGCAATGTTCCGTCATCGACATCACGAAGCTGGAGATCAGCCGAGCCGATTCGATCCACGATGAACCGGGTCCCTAACATCCCTCCCTCGCCAACGAGAATCACCTCTCCACCCATCGAGATTATTGCGGTGCGCACCGGCCCGTTTAGTGTCGATTCTTCCGCTATCCCAGCCAGGGTAACTTCGAGAAGACTTGAGACTATCGGCGGTTTACTTTCACTTCGAGGTTCTGCCAGCTGGATTGGTTCAAGTCCTTCGGAGTCAAGTTCGAATGGACTTCGCTCAAGCTGTCGGGGTGGTGGAACATTGTTGAGTCGCGAACGAAGCCGCTGGACTTCAGTCGCTAGGCCTGCCGAATCGTTCGTCGGCGCCAGTATCCGATCTGGTAACACCACCTGTCTGTTGATTATTTCAGTTTGACGGGTCATCGTGGCGGCGGTCAACCAGCTTGCCACAAGCGCACTTCCAATCACCAACAGAGTGATGCGTGTCAGGTTCATTTCAATTCCCGTAATTATTGTACTACGCAGTGCATTAATAAGACTCCGGACTAGTTCAGACGCTTGTGGTAATATTTGATGTGCACGCGGCTGCGCTTTCCGGTTCCACTCCTTCTCCTTCTGCCGCCGCCGTCGTCATCATCCCAGCACGATATCAATCGTCACGCTTACCAGGAAAGGCACTTGCCGACATCGGCGGTCAGCCAATGATTCAGCACGTCTATCAACGTGCCGACAAAGCCGAATCAATCAAGAACGTCTTGGTTGCTACCGACGACTCCCGAATTCACAGGACCGTGACTGCGTTTGGTGGCAAGGCTGTCATGACTGCATCCGGGCACCTGAGTGGCACTGACCGTCTAGCTGAAGTGGCAGGCAATCTGTCCTGCGAGTTAGTTGTCAACGTTCAGGGCGATGAGCCTCTAATCGAGTCAGGCCTTATCGACAAGACCGTCCGTGCAGCTGCCGAGAACCCAAACTTCAACCTTTTGACGTTGCGCTGCTTGATCACCGACCCAGCTGATCTAACTGATCCAAATGTGGTTAAAGTTGTCGTAGATCGCCACGGATATGCTCTGTACTTTTCCCGTGCGCCGATTCCTTATGCTGCGGCTATCGGCACTCAGAGCACCGAATTTCTCGGCTACAAGCATGTCGGCCTTTACGTATACCGTCGAGAGAGCCTGCTACGGCTCGCCTCTCTGAAACAAACCCCTCTCGAACGAGCAGAACGCCTAGAACAACTCCGCGCCCTGGAACACGGGTTTCGCATTCTCACCCTCGAGACGACAGACGATCCAATTGGCGTCGACACACCCGAGGACTTAGACCGCGTGCGCCGGATAGTATCGGCCGGAGCCTCTGCATGACCGAGCCGAGCAACCCTGATTCTCTTAAACCTGCAAATCCTAAGAGACCCGTCAAATACATCTTTGTGACTGGTGGCGTGGTCTCCTCCCTCGGTAAAGGTCTGGCCGCCGCCTCTATCGGATGCCTACTCGAAGGTCACAAGTATCAGGTAACTCTCCAGAAGTTTGATCCCTATGTAAATGTCGACCCTGGCACCATGAGTCCTTATCAACACGGAGAGGTCTACGTGACCGACGACGGCGCTGAGACGGACCTCGACCTAGGACACTATGAACGGTTCACTAATACCGTCACCACTCGTGATCACAACTGGACAACGGGGAAGATTTACTCATCGGTCATCCAAAAGGAACGGCGCGGCGACTACCTAGGCCGAACCGTTCAGGTTATTCCGCACATCACAAACGAGATCAAAGAGAGCATGCGGGCTGTCGCCGGTGGTGTAGATATCGTCCTCGTCGAGATTGGAGGGACGGTTGGTGACATTGAAAGCCAACCATTCCTTGAGGCGATCCGACAATTCCGCCAGGACATCGGACGTGAGCATACCCTCTATATCCATTTAACATTAGTGCCATTTATTGGCACAGCTGGTGAGCTTAAGACGAAGCCAACCCAGCATAGCGTCCGCGACCTTCGCTCACTTGGAATACAGCCAGACATTCTCCTGTGCCGAACAGACCGTTTCCTGCCCAACGATATTCGTCAAAAGATCGCTCTTTTCTGCGATGTTGATGAAGAAGCCGTCATTACCGCCAAGGACGTTGACAGCATCTATGACGTTCCCCTGGTGCTTGCTGACGAGGGCCTCGACCGAATAGTCCTCGCTAGGCTTAACCTTCCAGCACATACTGAGCGACGGATGGACTCCTGGCAGAATCTTATCAACCGGATTCACGATCCAAACGACGAAGCAACGGTCCACGTCGTCGGTAAGTATGTTGGCTATGAGGATTCGTACAAGAGTCTTACCGAGGCATTGTCCCATGGTGGATTTGCCCATCAGCTGAAGATCAATATCAGGTGGACAGAGGCGGAAGCGCTTGAAGTCGATGGGGCCGAACGCTTGCTCGACGATGCCGACGGCATTCTAGTGCCAGGCGGATTCGGAGATCGCGGTAGCCGTGGGATGATGACCGCCGCCCGCGTGGCGCGACAGCGAAATATTCCGTATTTTGGAATCTGCTACGGCTTCCAATGGGCGGCAGTTGAATTCGCTCGGCATGTCTGCGGGCTCACGGAGGCGGATTCCACTGAGTGTCGCGATGACGCACCCCATAAGATTATCTATAAGCTTCGCGATCTATTGGGTGTAGACGAACTAGGCGGCACAATGCGTCTTGGGAGTTACCCTTGCCAACTAACATTGGACTCCCTCGCTCACCGCATTTACGGCGAGGCTCTCGTTCACGAGCGTCACCGGCATCGCTTCGAGTTCAATCGTGCGTACGAGAAAATACTAGTAAAACATGGAATGCGGATCTCCGGCCGTTCCCCAGACGGCAAGTTTGTGGAAGTAATTGAGCTCCCTGACCATCCGTGGTTTATAGCGGTCCAATTCCATCCTGAGTTCAAGTCGAAGCCCCTACATCCTCACTGTCTGTTCGCTGATTTCGTCCAGGCTACATATCAGCACGCACTGGCGGCTCGGGACACCAGTGAATCAATCGCTGGCTGACCGACTTCATATCATCCTTGGTCCAACGGGTACGGCCGCTGGCTAGCGTCTATAATGTTGACGTGCATCAGGTAGTCGTACAAGACGTTACTTTGGGAGGTGGGAAACCAATTGTACTAGTTGCCGGTCCTTGCGTCATCGAAAGCGAGGATCACGCTCTAGAAATGGCGCGCGTTCTTCGAAAAATAACAAACCGCTGCAGCGTCCCATTAATCTTTAAGGCTTCGTTTGACAAAGCCAACCGGACTTCTCTACATTCCTATCGAGGTCTCGGCCTCGAAACTGGTTTGGCGGTACTTGCTAAGATAAAAGATGAGCTCGGCGTTCCGATTCTGACCGACATCCACGAGCCTCCCCAAGCCGCGCGGGTAGCTAAAGTCGCTGACATCCTGCAAATTCCAGCATTCTTATCCCGACAAACCGATCTAATCGTGGCTGCGGCGGCGACCGGAAAAATTGTAAATCTCAAGAAGGGACAGTTTCTCTCGCCTCTCGACATGCGTTATGCGATTGAGAAGGTTTTGTCTGCTCAGAATAATCGGATCTTAGTAACTGAACGGGGTTTCTGTTTTGGTTACAACAATCTCGTCGTTGACATGCGCGCCTTTCCAATCCTAAAGGGACTCGGTTACCCTGTGATCTTCGACGTTACCCATAGTGTTCAACTTCCAGGCGGCGGTGATGGGGTGACCGCCGGTCAGGCTGAATTCATCGAACCACTCGCCGCAGCTGGAGTCGGTGCCGGTGTTGACGGTTTATTCATTGAAGTCCATGACGATCCCGTCAACGCTAAGAGCGATGGACGGAACGCCCTTACCCTGGACCGTCTTGAACCTCTTTTGAATCGATTACTCCAAATCGACACCGTTATCAAACAGCCGAAACCAAACCCGGTAACACACTGAGACTTGCAATGCCTGAGATCACCGACATCGACATAGATCTCACCCTTCCTCGTCGGGTTTTACGTATCGAAGCGGACGCAATTAGAGCTCTGGTTGACCGTCTCGACCAATCCTTCTCCGCGGCCGTTCACTTGCTCGCTGAGTGTTCGGGCCGGGTCATAGTGACCGGGATGGGAAAGTCTGGAATTATTTCTCGAAAGATCGCCGCAACCCTCTCTAGTACCGGTACTCCGGCATCCTTCCTTCATCCAGCCGAAGCGCTGCATGGAGATCTCGGTGTGATTCAGCCCCGTGACATTCTCCTTGCCCTGTCACATAGCGGCGAAACCCCAGAAATTCTTCGACTACTAGAAACGATTAAACGCCTCGGCGCTCGCCTTGTAGCTATTACAGGAAACCCATCGAGCGCGCTTGGACAAGCTGCGGATGTAACCCTAGATTGCCACGTGAGTATAGAGGCTTGTCCCTTAAACCTCGTGCCAACTGCGAGCACGACCGCAGCCCTTGCAATCGGGGATGCGTTGGCCATGACACTACTCGTCCATAAAGGATTTAGGGAAGAAGATTTCGCAAGCCTACATCCCGGCGGACAGCTTGCGCAACGCTTGCTTCGTGTCCAACGGGTCATGCATGCGGGCGATCAGGTACCCACGGTTTGTGAAAATACCCCTATGGCTAAAGTCGTATCGGTCATCTCAGCTAAGGGATTTGGCATGACTTGCGTCACAACTGCAAAGAACATGCTTAGCGGAATCATCACCGACGGAGATCTCAGGCGCCACCTAACAACTCAGCCACGTGTGATGAACCTCACCGCGGCCGAAGTCATGACCCGGAACCCTCTTACGATCAGCCCGTCGGCGCTCGCGGCCCAAGCCCTAGGCCTAATGGAGGACCGCCGAATTACGTCATTGATTGTCGTTTCTGCGGATAAACAAATTGAAGGGGTCGTTCATTTGCACGACCTCTGGCGCACGCAATTATTCTAGTGCCCTTTCTGTATTAGATTTTTGAATGACCGACACCGTGGTTATGCTGGGTGTCCTAGTTGCCCTCCTGATTGGTCTCGCCATCGGTAGGACTTGGGAGCGATACAAGCTACAGGACGCGCGGTGGATCGACCGTCGTAAAGCCCGAGAGTCCCCTCACTACATCCTAGGTTTGAACTTCTTGGTGTCTAATCAATTAGACCTCGCGATAAAAGAACTAAACCGAGCGGCCAGCCTCAATGCAGATGCTCTTGAGATCCACCTCATCCTTGGCAATCTCTATCGGGAAAAGGGGCAAGTCAGCAAAGCGATTCAGGTCCACCAGAATCTCCTCCAACGTCCAAGAATTACAACCCTGGAACACGCTTACGTCTTGCTATGCCTCGGTCTAGATTTTAAACGCGGCGGCTTTGTCGATCGTGCCTTCGAAGCGTTCAGCGAGGTAGTTCGCCTTGATGCTGGTAACCAATACGCACTTCTCAACCTCGAAAAGCTACATCAAGAACAGCACCAGTGGCATGAGGCCCAAGCTATCCGTCAGCGACTCTCCGCCGTCGGGGCTGAAGAGGAAAGGCCGCGTGACCAGGCCATCCTAGCGTTTCTCGAAAATGAAATGGGGTCGCAAGCACGTCGCGAAGGAGGTAACGAATCGGCAGTTAAACACTTTCAAAAGGCTATCGATCTCGATCCTCGTACCGTTCCTGCATATCTCAACATGGGTGACGTACAGCTCGAGGAAGGAAAGCCGAAGGAAGCACTCGCTATCTGGAACCGGATTCTTCGAATCGTTCCAGAGCGGGCCTATCTTGCGTTCGACCGTCTCGAACGCGTGTACACAAAACTCCAGAACACGGAGGGCTTCCTCGATCTCTGTCGTCGCCTAATTGAGGCTAACCCCCAGGACTGGCGGGCCCGTCTCGCCTTCGGACAGCATCTCGCAGGGCACGGTAAACCGACTCGAGCAATAGACTTGCTCTTCGAGTCGCTCGTACACAACCCTCACGCCCTCGCCATTCACCAGGCAATCTGGCGAACACTGACGACTCTCGAATTTAGTCCACCACTGGTACGCCGCTATGTTGAGCTAACGCGAGATGCCGTCTTCTACCTCGATCCCCACGTCTGTATGAAGTGCCGCTATCGCAGCACAGAACTTTTATGGCAATGCCCGCAATGCCACGAATGGAATACGTTTATCGAAGAGCGTATTACCCCGGCCGACGACAACGAGGAAGCACCCTCTTGAGACTTACCTGCTTCCATCTCTCCGACAAATGCTGAACGAATCCCCTTCCGTGCTACGCGTGGCTCTTACCGGCGGAATTGCAACCGGTAAGTCCTACGTCTTAAAGCGCTTCGCTGAACTCTCGACCCCAACAATCGACGCCGACGTAATCGTACGCACCGCGATTAGTCCAGGCAAACCGGCCTGGATTGCGATTCGTAAACGGTTCGGCAACGAAGTCCTTACTGTTGATAATCGCGTTGATCGACAGCGCCTCGCCTCTATTGTTTTCGGCGACGCAGAGGCTCGAGCTGATCTGGAACAGATTCTCCATCCCATTGTTCAAACAGTTATCGATAAATGGTTTGAGACTCTCACGAGTCATCAGGCGACTTATTTCGCGCTCGCGGACATACCATTACTCTTCGAAACGGGTCGTGAAGGAGAGTTCGATCAAGTGATTGTCACCAAGTGCGAGGCGAAGATACAACTACAGCGCATGCTAACTCGTGGAATATCAAAATCTGATGCGATGGATCGCCTTGCCGCGCAGCTTCCAACATCTGACAAAACCCCTCATGCGAATTTCGTAATCAATACCGATGGCACCTGCGAGGAGACCGACCGACAGGTGTATGCCGTATACGAGACCCTTAAGAGGACTGCTGAGTCCTCTCGCCGTGATTAAGCCATCGAAGCTTACCTATTTTTCTTAAATCACGTGCAACCACAGTGCCGGAAACTTGCCGCTTCGCTCACTTCTCCTTTTTCAGTCGAGACTCAGCGGCACGAACGGTATTCGAGAGAAGGCAGGCTCGAGTTAACGGCCCAACTCCCCCTGGCACAGGTGTCAGAGCGCCCGCCACGGAAGCTACGTTAGGATGGACGTCACCAGACAATACCGAACCACGTTTCTCAAACGCCGCCATCTTCTTCGAATTTAGCCCAAAGATGTCCTCAACCTGCGTCCGCTCTGTCAGCCTGTTTACGCCAACATCGATAACCGTTGCTCCCGGCTTGATGAAATCACGTGTTACAAAGGCCGCAGTTCCAATCGCGGCAACTAAAATATCAGCCGAAGCAGCGACACTGGCGAGGTTAATAGTTTTTGAGTGACACACTGTGACCGTGGCGTTACGATGCAACAGAAGCATAGCGATTGGTTTACCCACGATGTCGCTACGTCCTATGACTACCGCCCGCTTTCCCGAAATGGCAATATCCGACCGCTCGAGCAACTCCATAATGCCCGTCGGTGTGCAAGGAGCCAGTGCCGGCCGCTTCTGCACTAAATGGCCTACGTTTACAGGATTAAACCCGTCAACGTCTTTCATTGGGTCTATCGCATCAAAGATCTGCTCCGCCGCATCAGCTCCCATTCCATCTGGCAACGGCGACTGAACCAGAATTCCGTCGTGAGCATCGCTGGCGTTAAAACTGGAAACGATTGAGAGCGCCTCTGCGAGTGACCCGTCCTCGGAAACCCGCCTTAGATCAACTTCAAGACCAACTGTTGCACTGTCCTTCATCTTGCTATGCACGTAAATCTCAGAACCAGAATCGTTCCCTGCCAACAAAAGACCTAGCATCGGCGCTCTTCCGACCCTCGCAATGAAAGCCTTGATCCGCGGACGCAGCGCTTCCATGATCTCTGAAGCCACCACTCCTCCGTCGAGACGCCGTGCGATTTGGCTATTTCTTCCCACGGGGTGATTCTACCGGATACACTACGTTTTACTCGCTATATCAAAATCCCCGCTTCTGGTTTCCCAAAAGTTTCAGTAGAATGCCGCCGGCCTGATGTTGGCACTACGGTGGACTAGTGACCCTTTTACCTAACCGAGACACCTGGAGCTCGAGAGCCGGTTTCATTTTCGCCGCCTCTGGCTCCGCAGTCGGACTTGGCAATATCTGGGGTTTCCCAACCCAGGTCGGTCAGGGAGGTGGTGCAGCATTCGTGGTCGTCTACCTAGCCTGCGTGTTGCTCATTTGTTTTCCGATCATGGTCGGCGAGTTAGCGATGGGGCGGCGCACCCAACAGTCCCCAGTAGGCTCATTCGCGACGCTTCGGCCTGGCACCGCTTGGTGGCTAGTCGGGGGTCTCGGTGTGTTGACCGGGGCTTGCATCCTTTCCTTCTATTCCGTAATAGCAGGTTGGACCATAGCTTACGTCTGGTTCACCTTCACTAACAGTCTTGGCAGCAATCAAGCAGAGGTCGGTAGGTTCTTCTCGGAGTTCACTGCAAACGGCCCCGGCAACATCGGTCTTGCGCTCCTAGTGTTGGCAACTACCGCCGGCGTCCTACTTGCTGGTGTGCGTGATGGAATCGAACGGGTAACTAAGAAGCTCATGCCGGCTTTAATTGCCCTCTTGATTCTGCTCGCTTGCCGCGCCATTACGCTCCCTGGTGCATCTGATGGGCTCACCTACTATCTCCGACCCGACTTCTCCCGTATTTTCGATATTCAGGTTTTCAACGCCGCACTGGGTTAAGCATTTTTCTCCCTCAGCCTGGGTATGGGTGCAATGATCACATTCGGCAGCTACCTTAATAAACGTTCCGGTATTGCCGGCTCGGCAATCTGGGTGGTTATCCTAGACACCTCGATCGCGTTACTGGCAGGACTTATTATCTTTCCCGCTGGCTTTTCGATTCCAGGTTTTGATCCGAGTGAGAGCGGGCCAGATTTGATCTTCACCGTGCTTCCCCAACTATTCGCCACTTTACCTGGAGGTCACCTGTTTGGCGGTGCCTTCTTCGTACTACTGACAATAGCAGCCCTCACCTCTGCGATCTCCTTGCTCGAAGTTCCAGTGGCACATTTCATCGACTACTACCACTGGCCCAGAATGAAAGCGGTCCTCGCGGTTACCGGAGTGGTTTTTGCTCTTGCGATTCCGTCCGCACTCGGGAATGGCGCACTGGCACTCTTTACCGAATTCCCGCTTTTCGGCCTACCCTTTCTAGACCTTATGGCTACGGTGTGGCTCAATTTTTCCCTTCCGATCGGCGGTCTATTAACTGCGTTGTTTATAGGATGTGTCTGGCGGGTTGATCGAGCACTCGAAGAACTCCTAGTCCACCAACCCTGGTTCCCCGCACCGGGCCTCTGGAGCCTTTTGATTCGTTGGATCTGTCCAGTTGCGATTCTCTCTATTCTCTTCGTAACAATTCTTACGATGCTTGACACTGCTGGATCGAGCTAATTGCTGGAGCCTCTACGGTGGAAACGCTTACTGACCAAATTCTGATAGCCAACGACGCAGTTTGGCAGCCGTTTGCGATGCCACTGATCCTAGTGGTCGTCGGCGGCCTCCTTACCGCCATTACTGGCTTTGTTCAGATTCGCCGTTTTCCCCTCGGCTTGCAGATGGTGTTCAGGGGGGCCTTTAAGAAAGACCCGAACCCACAGGGTACGATTACCCCGTTTCAGGCACTCTCAACTGCTCTCGCCTCCACGGTAGGTAACGGGAACATCGGCGGCGTTGCTACTGCGATATTGCTCGGAGGGCCTGGAGCCATCTTCTGGATGTGGGTCTGCGGCGCCATCGGGATGGCTACCAAGTACGCCGAAGTCGTACTGGGAGTCCATTACCGGGTTCGACGTGAAACTGGTGAGCTGGCTAGCGGTCCTATGTACTACATTACGGGAGGCCTGCACATTCCAGCTCTGGCAACCCCTCTTGCCTACCTCTTTGCCTTCTTTGGCGCATGTACGGCTCTATTCGGTACGGGAAATATGATGCAGTCGAACACTATCGCCAGGACATTTGTTGAGGCAGCGCGAACCACCGCCGGCGTGGATATACCGTTGTGGGTTCCGGGTATCCTGATTACCGTCGCCGTGGGACTCGTTCTGCTCGGCGGCATCCGACGCATAGCTGCAGTGGCCGAAGGACTCGTGCCGAGCATGATCGCAGTCTATATCTTGACAGCTCTCGTCTATCTTTTAATCAACGCCGATCAAATTCCAATGGTCGTTACTCTGATCCTGACAAGTGCCTTCAATCCAAGTGCTGCAGTAGGTGGATTCGTCGGCGCATCCTTTTCCCAAGTTATCGCCGCGGGTGTTAGCCGTGGCGTCCTCTCCAACGAGGCTGGTCTCGGTAGCGCCCCAATTGCCCACGGGATCGCGAAAGTAGGGCATCCAGTTGAACAAGGTGTTGTCGGTATTTTTGAGGTGTTTATGGATACGATCGTAGTCTGTTCCATGACCGCGTTCGTTATCTTAACTTCCGGCCTCTGGACCAACCCCGTCTATCAGGGCTCGAGTGGCGACTTAACTGCTGCGGCGCTTAGCACCGCGGTGCCATTCGCCTCACCGATTGTGGCCATCTGCTCGTTCCTCTTTGGCTTTTCCACCCTAATCGGATGGTGCTACTACGGTGAGAAGTGCTTTGAATTTATGTTTGGCTCAAAGATGATCGTCCCTTACCGAGCTTTATTTACGGTGCTCATCATGGTTGGGTCCGTCGTTTCGGTACCCCTCGTCTTTGCAGTTGGCACACTCCTCAACGGATTCATGGCTTTCCCAAACCTGATCGCATTACTCTTTCTGGCCGGGACGGTTCGGAAGCTAACACGGGATTTCTTTGCGATAGACTCAAGCAAGTGAGTCTATCGTCCAGCCCAAGCAGCTTAATATGCAGGAACGCCGAGCTCGCTAAGGTGCTTGGAGACCCTCAGGCTAAGACCTCAAGATATTCGCGGACGCGCCTCTCCGGATCTCCGCCAAACAATAAATCTGAAATTACGGCTACCGCACTCGCCCCCGCCTCCAACACTGCAGGCGCTCTTTCCAGCGTGATACCACCAATCGCCACGACTGGCCGCCTTGGCTGTTGTGCCGCAGCAGCACTCACGAGATCGAGACCAACGGCCGCACATTTAGTATCCTTCGTCTCCGTGTTAAAAACAGGACCAACCGCTACGTAGCTAACCATCTCCGTCGCAGAGGATTGCAATTCTTGCAAGTTATGAGTAGAAAGCCCAACCATTGCCTGTGACCCCAGCAGCTGACGAGCCGTATCCACCGTAAGATCATTCTGTCCGAGGTGCACCCCGTTCGCGCCCGCCAGTTTCGCGATGTCCACGCGATTGTTCACTATTACACTTGCGTCGTGTTCTCGTGCAGCAATAACCACCTTTCCACACCAATCCAATAATTCCCTACTCGTGGCCTCTTGCACCCGAATCTGCAGCAACCTTGCACCCCCAGCCAAGTACGCTTTAGCAAGGCCCGGAACACTCCATCCAAAACCTTGTGCGACCTCTCGGTCGACGATTGGGTACAACGGTGATAGCGTCACTTTATGAAACGATCCATAAACCCAGTGTTGATATTCCCAGACAAAAAGTCCTGGTCGTCCATGATTCGCTGATGAAGTGTCACGCTGGTTTCAATACCTTCAATCACCGTCATCTCCAGCGCACGTCGCATTCTAGCAATCGCCTCAGTGCGGTCCCGACCGTGAGCAATCAATTTAGCCACCAGTGAGTCGTAGAATGGTGGGACGATGCAATCTGTGTGGGCTGATGTGTCTACCCGAATGCCGGGTCCACCCGGGACATTGAACACCTTAATTACCCCTGGGCTTGGCCTGAATGTTTCAGGGTTCTCAGCATTAATTCGGCACTCAACTGCATGTCCATTCCACTCGATGTCTTTCTGGCGCATACCGAGCTTCTCACCAGCCGCAATCTGAATCTGCTTCTTAACGATGTCCACACCAGTCACCATTTCGGTTACTGGATGTTCTACTTGTAACCGCGCGTTCGCCTCCAAAAAATAAAAGCTGCTATCACCCTCCATCAGGAACTCAAAGGTACCCGCGTTTTGATAGTTCACAGCTCTTACCGCATCCACCACCAACCGCCCCAGCTTACGCCTCATCCGTTGGGTTAACACTGTTGACGGACATTCTTCGACGAGCTTCTGATGCCGCCGTTGAATCGAGCACTCTCGCTCACCCAAGTGAACCACCTGACCTTCATTATCAGCAAGAATTTGAAACTCAATATGGCGAGGAGACTCAATGTAACGCTCGAGATAGACAGCGTCATCACCGAACGAGGCCTCGGCCTCGTGTCGTGCCGTACTCCACACCTTCTCGAGTTCCTCCTGACTCCGAGCGATACGTAGTCCACGCCCTCCACCCCCCGCACTAGCTTTAACAATTAGGGGATACCCGAGCTTTCGGGCTGCCCGCAAAGCCACCTCCAAACTTTCAGGCGGATCCTCCGTGCCCGGCAACACCGGCAACCCTGCACGCTGCATGGCACGGCGGGCTTCAGCCTTATTTCCCATTAGTCTTAGGACCTTTGGAGGTGGCCCAATGAAGGCAATCCGGCATGCCTCCGCCGTCTCTGCAAGATGGCCGCTCTCGGAAAGAAATCCGTAACCGGGATGAATCGCGTCAGCCCCCGTCACCTCCGCAGCCGCGATAATTGCCTCCACATTAAGGTAACTGTCAATGGAACGAGCAGGTCCAATGCACACTTCTTCATCCGCAAATCGAACGTGAAGTGCGTGTTCGTCAGGCTCCGAGTAGACCGCGACGGTCCGAATGTCGAGCTCTCGACACGCATAAATAATCCTCAGCGCGATTTCACCGCGGTTTGCGATCAGGACCTTCTTGAACATGACTTGGAACTGCCCAACGAACCTAAGACTTGGGCTACCGCTGAGGGCTAGACCGGCCTCATTGTGAAGAGTGTTTCACCGTACTGCACAGGTTGACCATTTTCGAACAAAATGCTGACAATCTCACCATCGTATTCAGAGTCGATCTTGTTCATCAACTTCATCGCTTCTATGATGCAGAGCACTTCTCCCTTGCGAACCGCCGCACCCACCTCAACGAAAGGCTCTGCAGCAGGGTCCGCACCGCGATAAAAAGTTCCAACGATCGGTGACTTAACTAAAATGAGCCCATCATCTGTGGATTCCTCATTCGAAACCACCGTAGCCCCACTCGCCGAATCACCTAGCCCTTCTGGTTTGGCAGCGGAAACAACCGGTGTGCGTGCTGGCGGTTCACTCCGTTTCCTTAGCCGGACCCGCACACCTTTCCGCTCGAGCTCGAACTCTTCAAGGTCGTGCTCGGCCATAATCTCGAGCATACGTTTGATGTCATTAAACTCTGTCATCTCACTAATCCAAACACCATTCCTTAGTAGGTAGTTACCGAACCACCAGATCACGCGAGGCGTTCGTTAGCATCTCACAGCCGCTCTCGGTAACCAGAACGTCGTCCTCTATCCTGACACCACCGTAACCAGGTACATAGACACCAGGTTCAATAGTGAAAATCATGCCACTCTGCAGCATAGCGTCATAGCCACCCTCAGCATCATCCCGACGCTGTGTTACTCGTGGCCGTTCATGCACCTCGATCCCGATCCCATGACCGGTGCTGTGGCCAAAAGCCTCAGCAAGACCGTGTCTTTTCAAGGTTTCGCGCGCCGCCGCGTCCACATCGCTGGCTCGTTTACCAGGCTTTACCGCAGCAACCGCTGCTCCGTGTGCCTGAGTGACCGCCTCGTGCAGCGCCCGCCCACGACCGTTAATCTCTCCAATACACACCGTTCTCGTCAGATCCACGCAGTATCCGTCGTAGACCCCCCCGAAGTCCAGGAGTACGAGGTCGCCACGGACTAAGCCTCGTAGGCCTGGTCGCGCGTGCGGGAACGCGCTGTTTGGTCCAGATGCAACAATAGTGTCAAATACCGGGCCCTCAAACCCTGCTTTAACCAATGCGAGATCAATATCAGCAGAGATTTCCCGCTCAGACCGACCCGCCCTCACCAGGTCTAGAATCTCTGGAACAGTTCGCGTGATTAAAGTCCCGGCTCTTCGAAGAAGCTCTACCTCGAACGGACCTTTCACCTCCCGTGCTTGTTCGACTAAGTCATCTGTCGACACTAACTCCACCGGTGACGTTTCCAGCCGTTCCCTGAGCCATCGCCAACGCCCTAGCGTGAAGTGTTGGCTCTCGACACCAACCCGAGTTAAGTCTAAATCTCTTAGGACCTCTGCAATCATCTCATCATAGGAGCCAGCCACTGACACTATTTGAAGATCCCTTGGGACGTGTTCACTCTTGGCAAGCTCAGAAGCGACCGTCAAGTACCGGAAGTCGACAAGCAGTGCTCGAACTTTTGGCCCCACTATCACCGCGCCAGAACTAGCCCTGAAATTCGTTAGATAGAAAATATTAGCTGGGTTCGTAACTAGCAACGCCCCAAGCGCATCGGCTGAAACAGTAGCGCTGATCGCTTCACATCTTTTATCCAGTTCCGACCGAGACGGCTCATCCGGCATTGTTCGGCTTTAGTCAGTTTTACGGCTTCGAATCTGCAGATTGCATTCAGAATGCCTCCCGAAAGAACCCTCTAAGCCTGCGAGATCATTCCTCCTAAAGCACTCCACGGCTGTCCCCACGACAGTTGTGTCCATTCTATCGCGTGGAATCCCATAGAACATCGCTTGAATCGGGAAACGGAGTAAGACTGAAGCTTGTGTCAACCCGCGAGCAACGGCATTTTCTTTCATCGCATGATGAAGCTCTTCTGCAATCCGCAAGAGGTTTACCAATCACTGCCGTATTCTTGACAGTTCCCCTAATGCTCTGTAAGCTTTCGGTTTGCGGCTTTGCGCCACTTCCGGTCAGTGTTTGTTGACCAACCGAATGACCACCTATACACCATCACGTGATGACGCTGTGCGCACTTGGCATGTGATCGACGCAGACTCAAAGATCCTAGGCCGAGTCGCTACCCTTGCAGCCCGCCTCCTTCAGGGTAAACATAAACCACGCTATGTGCCATTTTTCGACATGGGCGATCACGTGATCGTCGTCAACGCACAAAGTGTTCGGCTAACTAGCCGGAAAGAAGATAAAAAACTGTATCGACGGCATAGCGGTTACCAAGGTGGTCTGCGCGAACTTACGGTAAGGACCGTACGAAAGCAACGTCCGTCCCGCCTCGTTGAATCTGCCGTCCAAGGCATGCTACCTAAGACCAAGCTTGGTGACGCGATGTACCACAAACTTAAGGTCTACGCTGGCCCCAAGCACCCTCACGCCGCCCAACAGCCGGTTAAGTGCGAGGTTCTCTAACTTGCCGATCGAACATTACGCAACCGGACGACGCAAGACATCGACGGCCCGAGTGTTTTTGAGGCCAGGAACCGGAGCGATTAAGATCAGTCGGGTCCTCCTCGAAAATCGCTTCCCGACTGAATCTCTCCGCACTCAGATTCTTGAACCCCTCGCGCTCTCCGAAGCTATCGAGAAGTTCGATATTTTTGCTACTGCAACCGGTGGCGGGCTCTCTGGTCAAGCGGGCGCACTTCGCCTGGGTATTGCGCGTGCACTTGTAAAGTCCGATCCAGAACTCCGCCCTCGGCTCAAGAAGGCAGGCATGCTAACGCGTGACCCACGGATAAAGGAACGGAAGAAATACGGATTGGCTGGCGCCCGCAAACGCTTTCAGTTTAGTAAGCGATGACATCGTTACTGCCCAGAAACTCTAATAAACCACTAATGGAGCTAGATTGACATCGCTGACGATGAGGGAGTTGTTGGAGGCCGGAGTCCACTTCGGGCATCAGACGAGACGCTGGAATCCGAAGATGAAGGAGTATATCTTCGGCGAGCGAAACGGTATTTACCTTATAGACCTCGGCAAGACTGCAAAGCTCTTTCGTCAAGCAGAGAATTTCGCGGAGCGACTAGCTTCTGAAGGTCGAACCATCCTTTTTGTTAGCACAAAGCGCCAAGGCCAGCTTCTTGTCCATGAAGAGGCAAAACGCTGCGGGATGTATTTTGTTAATGCACGGTGGCTTGGTGGGCTCTTAACTAATTTCTCAACGATTCAAAGGAGTATCGGGCGCTTACGTGAGCTTGAAGCTATGGCGGAGGACGGACGTTACGAGATCTTGTCGAAAAAGGAAATCGCTAAGATTGAAAAGGAAAAGCGGAAGCTTCACAAGAACCTAGACGGCATTCGTCAGATGTCGCGTCTCCCAGACGCCCTTTTCGTAGTCGACACAAGGAAAGAGAAGATTGCTGTAGATGAAGCTCGTAAGTTAATGATTCCAGTTATCGGCATTGTTGATACAAATTGCGATCCTGATGACGTGGATTACGTCATCCCTGGAAATGACGACGCCCTACGCTCGATTCGATTCTTCGTGACACGAATTGCCGATGCCGTAATTAGTGGTCGGGGTCTACGCGAGGCATCAAAGGCACCAACAGCCAATACCAATGGAGCAGGCGCCTCAGACGAAGCGGAACCAACTTCGGTGCGATCGGAGCAGGCACCTAGCCCGGCGTCGGCCTAATTGCTTTCCAACCGGTCTATATGATAAGGGTCGGTCCCGACTCCTCTGTTCCGGAGAGTTACCGATATGACAATCGCTGCAGCACAAGTCAAAGAGTTGCGTGATATAACCGGTGCCGGTCTGATGAAGTGTAAAGGTGCTCTCACTGAGACCAACGGGGACTTAGAGAAGGCCTTAGTTGTCTTGCGCACCCGTGGTCAAGCCCATGCGGCCAAGAAGTCCGGCCGTACCACACAGCAAGGTCTCGTCGGAAGCTATATCCACCAGGGTGCACAAGTTGGTGTTCTGGTTGAAATTGATTCAGAATCTGATTTCGTCGCGCGTACTGAGGATTTCCAGATACTAGTCCGCGAGATTGCAATGCACATCGCGGCCGCGGCTCCGCTACACGTGCGGCGTGAGGAAGTCCCAGCCGAAGAGCTGGAAAAGGAAAGAAGCATCTACCGAGCCCAATTCCAAGGATCAAATAAGCCACCGCAGGTTATCGACAAGATCGTCGAGGGCAAACTCAATAGCTACTACGAGCAAATCGTGCTTCTCGACCAACCTTCGATCCGAGATCCCAAGACAACCATCGGCCAAATGGTTAACGCGGCGATCGCCAAGCTCGGCGAAAACATTACAGTGGCAAAATTCGCACGATTCAAAGTTGGAGAAAAGAATACCTAACGGAACTGCTTCCTCTCAGGGCCCCACGTTATAATTTCCAGCGGTCATGCCCGCACCAGCCTACAAACGTATCCTATTGAAACTTTCCGGTGAAGTCCTAATGGGCGACCAGACCTTTGGGATTGATTCCACCGTTGCCGATCAAATTGCAAGTGAAATCGCCGAAATCCAGGCACTTGGAGTCGAAACGGCCATCGTAATCGGTGGCGGCAATATTTTCCGCGGTCTTGGCATCGCCGCACGTGGGATGGACCGTGCGACAGCGGACAACATGGGTATGCTCGCCACGGTCATCAACGCCCTAGCCCTTTCAGACGCTATCGAGCGTCATGACGTCTCGACTCGGGTTATGACAGCGATTGAAATGCGAGAGGTAGCTGAGCCTTTCATTCGACGGAGGGCGCTCCGTCACCTTGAAAAGGGACGCCTCGTGCTTTTCGCGGCTGGTACGGGGAATCCCTATTTCACAACTGATACGGCGGCCGCGCTACGCGCAATGGAAATGCGGGCTGAGGTTATTCTCAAAGCAACAAAGGTCGATGGCATTTTTACGTCTGACCCAATGATCGACCCATCGGCCACCAGACTTGACACAATCTCATACCTGCAGGTCCTAGAGCAGGAGTTAAAGGTAATGGATGCGACGGCCATCTCTCTGTGCATGGACAACCGATTACCTATCGTAGTTTTCAATCTTTGCACACCTGGCAACATTCGGCGAGCAGTAATGGGCGAGTCTATAGGCTCTTTCATTTCTATGGATGGATGAGGTAGTCCATGGACATTATCGATTCGACGTCCGCGATTGAAGACTGCCGCCAACGTATGTCAACTCTCGTAAACCACGTGCGCCACAATCTCGCCAGCGTTCGGACCGGTCGAGCCTCAGTAAATATTCTTGACTCGGTTAAGGTCACGGCTTACGGCACCCAGATGCCTTTAAATCAAGTAGCTAGCCTATCTATTCCAGAGCCGACGCTCATTATCGTAAACCCATTCGACCCATCGCAGATCGGTGCTATCGAAAAGGGTATTCAAACCGCCAACCTCGGTCTCAATCCAAGCAACGACGGAAGAGTTGTTCGAATTCCGATCCCATCATTAACCGACGATCGGCGGAATGAGCTCTCAAGACTAGTACATAAACTTGTCGAAGACGGCCGGAATAGTGTGCGCCAAGTGCGTCGTAACGCCAATGAAGCATTAAAAAAGCTCCTAAAGAATAACCAACTGGGAGAGGACGAGGAGCGACAGGCTCTGAACGATGTCCAAAAGGTCACCGATGACTATATTAGTCAGATAGAAGAGTTGCAGAAGGCAAAAGACAATGAACTCTCCGTCCTTAGAGGGATGCTCCCTTAATTTTCGATGACTTACTTGACCCACCTCGAATGCGCAGTACCTTGCGATTCTGGACCATTTGACCCATTGGAGCCTCATCATCTGTGTCCCTGCGGTGCTCCGTTGCTGGCACGCTACGACTTCGATTCGTTAGCCAAACAATGGACACCAGAGATGCTCCGGAACCGATCAGCCAACCTCTGGCGTTACAGGGAAGTACTGCCACTGGACGACCGAGAGGAACCAGTTAGCCTCGGCGAGGGATTCACACCTCTCATTCGAGCACGACAGCTTGAACGCACACTTGGCATGGCTACGATTTACATCAAGGATGAATCACTAAACCCAACAAATTCATTCAAGGCCAGAGGGATGTCCGTAGCGGTTACCAGAGCACGCCGACTCGGAGCAGCCACCCTCTCAGCTCCTTCCGCCGGAAACGCGGCCAACGCGCTTGCCGCATATGCGGCACGAGCGGAACTCAAAGCAAGCGTATTTATGCCGCGAGACGTGCAGTTACCATTTATCCGAGAGGCCGAACTCTACGGGGCTGACGTTACACTCGTCGACGGTTTGATTAGCGATGCCGGGCGCGTAGCCACGGAGCAAGCGGCTAGGCTGAATTGGTATGACCTTTCAACATTGAAGGAACCCTATCGAGTTGAGGGAAAGAAAACACTGGCATATGAGATTGCCGAACAACTCAACTGGAAATGGCCTAATTGGTTCATCTATCCAACTGGCGGCGGAACCGGACTCGTCGGTATGTGGAAGGCCTGCGATGAACTGGAGCAACTTGGATGGATTGATCCGACCCGCTCAGCTCGTCCTCGTATGGTGTCAGTCCAGGCGACTGGATGTGCCCCGATCGTGCGTGCTTTCGAATCTGGCGCTGATCACGCCAAACCCTGGGACAACGCAGAAACAATCGCTTCCGGGCTACGGGTACCAGCCGCCATTGGCGATTTCCTTATCTTACGCGCCGTCCGCGAGAGCGGGGGAACAGCCCTGGCCGTTGAGGATCGAAAGATGGTTGCCGCTATGAAAGAAATGGGACGGACGGAGGGTATTAGTGTGGCACCCGAAGGTGGCGCCACTCTCTGCGCGTTACGCGCTCTACTGGAGCGGGGTGTCATCGCACCATCCGAGAGCGTCGTCCTTTTCAATACCGGCGGCGCTCTGAAATACCTAAACTTACTCCAAAAATAACGAGAACACTCTTAAATCAAACCGCAGCAATCCTACCGTTCTCCCCTAGACTAAATTCCCACTGCGAGAGCCATCTCCAGGCCTGTGCCGTCTCCCCAAACCACGATTGCTTCAACCACGTATTCAATTTATGATTCGTTGCAATTCGTCGTCTACGTGGATCACTTGTCGCATTCGCAATGCACCGGATCATATCGACCCCCATTTCAAATCATTCTGCATGGTACAATGGCGCCTCTGTGCCACTTCTGGTGGTTGTGCAGATCCAGGCCTGGCGCCACGGGCCGCTAGCTCAGTTGGGAGAGCGCCGCGTTCGCAACGCGGAGGTCGTGGGTTCGAATCCCATGCGGTCCACCAGCCTTCGCTCACCTCATTAGTGCTGGTGAGCGATTTCTAGGAAGGCACGAGCCGCATGCAATACCATGCAGTCTTCCGGTGCATCGCCGGCTGCAACGGCACCCATTCGCTGCTCGACCCGATCTACCAATGTCCGTCCTGCGGTGGTCTGCTCGAGGTCTTTCACGATCTGACGGCCCTCCGTAACAACTCTCCGGATGCTTGGATTCGACTCTTCGACGACCGATACAAGAGAACTCAGTGGCCTTACGGGTCGGCTGTATGGGGTAAGAAGGAATGGGTCTGTCCAATTGTCAAGGACGAAAACATCGTATCGATGGACGAAGGAGGCACTAATCTTTTCTGGGCTGACCGTTTCGGTCGCGAGCTCGGCCTTCGCGATCTTTGGGTGAAACTGTGCGGAAACTCCCACACTGGATCTTTCAAGGATCTCGGCATGACAGTTCTTATTTCTGTCGTGCGGCAAATGATTAACGAGGGATGTTCCATTCCCGCAGTGGCCTGCGCCTCAACCGGTGACACTTCGGCATCACTAGCAGCATACGCTGCGGCCGGTGGCATTCCCGCGATTGTTATTCTTCCACGAGGTAAAGTCTCAACTGCTCAACTCGTCCAACCATTAGCTAACGGCGCACATGTACTCGCCCTCGACACAGACTTCGACGGCTGCATGTCAATCGTAAAGCGGTTGGCAATCGAAGAAAGAATCTATCTTGCAAACTCTATGAATAGCCTGCGTCTCGAAGGTCAGAAGACGGTCGCAATCGAGATAGTGCAGCAATTCGACTGGGAGATTCCAGATGTAATCGTTATTCCAGGCGGGAATCTTGGTAACGTTAGCGCCCTTGGGGCCGGGATCGATATTATGTCGGATTTAAAACTAATCACTCGCCGGCCCCGCATTATCGTGGCACAAGCTGCCGCTGCTAATCCTTTGTATCGCGCTTATAAACGGGGCTGGGATTTCGAACCGGTTAAAGCCAAACCAACACAAGCATCAGCCATTCAAATTGGCAACCCTGTGTCGGTGGAAAAGGCTATTCGCACGTTGCAGCGTCATAACGGAATCGTAGAGCAGGCTACCGAGTCCGAACTCGCAGACGCGGCAGCTCGGGCTGATCGTACCGGAATGTACAACTGCCCTCATACTGGCGTAGCCCTGGCTGCACTCACAAAATTGCTCCAGCGTGGAGAAATCGATTCCAAAGAACGCGTAGTAGTGCTTTCAACAGCAAATGGGCTAAAGTTTACAGACTTCAAACTCAGCTACCACAAAAAGAACCTCTCTAAAGTGGTCCCGCAATACCCCAATTCGCCCGTTGAGCTACCCAATAACTACGACGCCGTTCGTAGTACCGTGCTCCAGGCTGTTGATACGCGCCTAACGACCGACGCACTCAACCAAGAAAAAGCTTAAAAACCTGGCTATCCGGCTCCAGCGTGTAGCGATAGCCTAAAGACTCTAGAAAAGACTGGTGCCGGCTCGCTTAATTGAGGTCTCATCTAGGATAGGCTACTACTTCGTCTCTTGACACTACTTAGAAACACCATCCACAATATCTCCATGTCAGTCCCACGTATTTCAAAAGAAGAGCTGAAGGAACGTTTGGACATTGGAAAACCTGGCCCCCTTATCCTCGATGCCCGCCTGAAGTATCCCTACGAGCACAGCACCGTGACACTTCCTGGGGCCGTGCGGGTGACTGCTCCGGACTTCAATATCTCGAATCTACCCCGTGACCGTGACATTGTTACCTACGACTCTGACCCGCAAGAACTCGTCAGCGCCCCTCTAGCGGCCAAGCTAATAAGGCTGGGTTATCGCGCTAGGGCTCTCAAGGGAGGAATAGAAGACTGGCTGGCAGCCAAGTTTCCAACCAATCCGAAAGACGCGCCGAAACAGAAACCGCCGAAGGCTGGCTCTCTCAAAGGTTGAGCGGGCAGATCGAATTCACTGCACCATTTAGGCTTTGGCTTCATTGCATGACTGCGCGGCACACAAAACTTGGCCTAGCTGTCACTACGCTCACCATGGTAGGCCTTCTCCTCCCCGCTGTCGGTCCTGTCGTGGGGCAGATATTGCCCCGCCCACCTATCACCGACTTGGTGTCGCGGGTGCAAGCACGTTGGGAACTAATCCTGGATCTGTCCGGAGAATTCGAACAGAGCTATACGGGTGGAGTCCTGCGCACCGGTGTCCTCGAACGTGGAAATATGTCCATTAAGAAGCCTGGACGGATGCACTGGCGTTACACCTTTCCAGAAGATAAGCTCTTTATATCGGATGGTGAGACCCTCTACTCCTACTATCCACTCGACCGGCAGGTGCTCATAACGAGAGTTCCACCCGAAGACCGCGCAACAACACCAGCCCTGTTCCTGGCTGGCAAAGGTGACCTGGTAAGAGATTATTCAGCCACTTACGAAGAAGCGGAAGAGACAACCTCTAATACCTGGGTGGTACGCCTGACACCGCTTCTACCTAACGCTGAATACCGATGGTTAAGCCTTACACTCGATCGAACTAGCCTGCAGATCAGACGCTTGATCACTACCGACTATCAGGGGGGTATTTCTACCTTTACTTTCTCGAATCTCAAGGAAAATCAAGGTTTGTCCGATAAGCTTTTTGCCTTTGAAATTCCTGATAATACCGATGTTATCACTGCCGATAGCTCCGCCCGCTGACCGCCGTTTGGTCACCACTCTCCGCCAACTAGCTATAGTGCTGAGCATCTTCGCAGCCCTGTCTGCCTGCACAACAACCTCCGCTCTTCGAGCAGGTCTAACCGCGGAACAGCAACAAGATTATGACGGAGCCGTCCTTGAATATACGAAGGCAGTGCAGTCGAACCCAAACGACCGGGGCGCGCAAGAGGCCCTCACCCGCGCCAAGCTGCGTGCTGCCCAAGTTCACTATTCTGAGGGCCGACGTTTAGCAAATCTCGGACGCTACGAAGATGCTCTAGCCGCTTATCAGTTGGCCTATGAATTAAACCCTAGTTTTGGAGACGTTCAACGAGAGCTTCGGGCCACGCGCCAAAAGGTTCAGATTAAGCTAGCCGCCAGGGAAGAAAGTCAAACAGAGCTGGAAGCATTGATCGACCGCACCCGTGAAGCAGCACCACCAGGTCTGGAGCTACCGCAAGGAATTCTATTGGCGGACTCCGTCGTTTTCCGTAACGCCAGAGCTAGGGACGTCTTCGTGGCACTGGGACAATTTGGAAACGTCAACGTCCTATTCGATCCCGCCTATCTTGACTCGACCGTTTCAATAGACCTCCGCGACACAACTTTTGATACCGCACTCACTTCAGTTGCCGCAAGCACAAGGAATTTTTTTCGTGTCACGGCTCGGGATACCGTCACGATTATTCCAGATACGCCAGTTAAGAGACGCGAGTATGAGGAAGAGGTCATTCGCACTTTCTATCTAAGTAACGCAGATGTTGCCGAAACCATTGACCTGCTTCGGTTGGTCGTCGATCTTCGTAGAGTGGCACCGATTACGTCGACAAATGCAATCGCAATCAAAGACACTCCTGAGCGCATCGAAGCCGCGGCGAAGCTCATCACTGCTATCGACAAGGCGCGGGCCGAAGTTGTTGTAGAGGTCAAACTCCTGGAGGTCGACCGCGTCGTTCTTCGAGAGTACGGTCTCCAATTCGCTTCGCCGGCAAGTTCAGGGATCGACATGGTCCTCGACGCAAACGACGGCGGGTTCGGTCTAAGCTTAGACGACATCAGCAGGTTATCCGGATCGAATATCTTCGTAGCCGGACTACCTTCACTCTTCTTCCGGATGCTCGAAAGCAACGCTAACACTCGAATCCTTGCCAACCCCCATCTGCGGACGTCTGACGGAATCTCTTCAGAGGCCCGTTTCGGTGAGCGAGTTCCTGTCCCCGTAACCACCTTTACCCCAATTGCCGCCGGTGGGGTAAGCCAGCAACCCATCACCTCATTTAACTACGAAAACATCGGAGTTAATATCGAGATCACACCACGAATTCATCACAACGACGAGATTTCACTAGCCCTTGGGGTAGAGATCAGCAGTATTTCAGGAACTGGATTCGGAGACCTTCCGAAATTTGGGAATCGCTCGATCAACACTACTATTCGCCTAAGAGACGGCGAAACTAATATTCTTGCTGGCTTGATACGGGACGACGAACGAGAAACATTAGAGGGTTTACCTGGGCTGTCACGGATCCCCGTGCTGGGACGCCTCTTTGGCCGAACCAGAACCGAGATTCAAGAAACCGACATCGTGCTGACACTCACACCGCACATCATCCGCGTCCTGGATCTGCAGGAAAAAGATCTTCTACCGTTTCGAGTGAGCCAAGATACCGCATCCTCCTTCGGAGGAGCGGCGATTATCCCTGGGCCGCAACTGCCACTACAAGCGCCCCCGGAGTCCCAACCGTTCCCAATCGCGCCAATTCTTCCAGACAATCCCACCACCGGCCAGCGTCCCTCAGTTCCACTGCCGACTCCTCCACCGCGCTAATCTAGCGTGACGCTCGCTTGCTCTGTTTCAACTTCCACTTGTGCTCCGAGTAATTTCAACCGGTTCACCAGGTCTCCATAGCCCCGTTCGACTGTCTCAAGCGGCGATACCCGACTTTGCCCCTGCGCTGTTAGAGCAGCAGCGATCAGTGCCATTCCTGACCGAAGGTCCCTGGTGTCAAGGTTCCGTCCCTGAAGCTGACGAGGTCCTCCCACAATCATACGGTGGGGATCGCAAAGAAATAGGTCGGCACCCATACCACTCAGTTGTTCAAGTGCAAATAGACGCAGCTCGTACATCCAATCGTGAATAAGTGTGCGCCCATTGGCCTGAGTAGCCAGCACAGCAACCAGACTCACCATATCACTCGGAAAACCTGGCCACGGTGCGGTGGATATTTTCCGAATTGCCTTAGGCGAGGCGCGCTCTACTACCAAACAATCTCCTTCAATCCGGCATGGCACTCCCATTCGCGTGAGCAGCGAAGTAACCGGCTCGAGGTTAGTCGGTAACGTCCCACAAACCTCAATATCACTGCCTGTCACCGCCGCGATTACCGCCCAGCTTCCCGCTTCGATATAGTCGCCACCCAGTCGCCACTCGCCGCCACCCAGTTTTCCGCCACCACTGATTCTCAAGGTTGCTGTTCCGATACCCTCAACGTCGACACCCATACTACGGAGGAAGCAACAAAGTTCACCCACGTGCGGCTCACACGCAGCGTGCCTAATCTCGGTTATCCCAGGTGCTGCCGCTGCAGCGAGGATCGCTGTCTCAGTACCCGTCACCGATGCCTCTTCTAGATAGATGGACGCTGGTCGTAATCCTTCAGGAGTATCTAGCGCATGGGCCGAACCGTCGATTTCCCGTGCTCCCATAGCTCGAAGAGCCTGCAAGTGAACAGAAATTGTTCGCCGCGCCGGAAAATCACCTCCCGGCGGTGCAAGACGGGCACGCCCCATACGAGCCAGTAGTGGACCAAAGAGCAACACGGAACCGCGAAGACGCCCAACGAGAACACGTTCAGGTTCGTCGCCCGTGACATGCCGACATCTCACGTTAAGCGTTGTAGAACCAACCCCCTCCACTTCAGCTCCCAATCCTTGAAGGAGCTCTACCATCACACTAACGTCCTGGATTCTAGGAATATTTCTCAGCACGCAGGGTTGATCGGTAAGTAGACATGCTGCCAACAGAGGCAACGCGGCATTCTTATTCCCCTCGACCTCAATTCGCCCGCTCAGCCGGTGGCCGCCTTCGACAACCAGCGATTTCATGACAGTTCCAACTCCAGCGTCTGCGACTCAACCCAGGTCTCTGCCTTCCTAGCTCCAACAACCTTCATTAGAACTCTCCCAAATAGACGATCTCGTCTAGAAGCATTATGTCGAATTGGTCAAAGACTTTCTGTCGGCATACCTCGATCAACGACCTGATGTCTGACGCTCGCATCTGTCCCTCACCAACGATAAAGTTTCCGTGCACTTCAGACACACGCGCGTTACCAACCGTCCGACCATTTAGACCAGCTCGATCAATCAAAGCTCCAGCTGATGGAGTAACCCCCTCTGGCAGCGTGTCATGGTCAGGATTTGGATTCTGAAATACACAACCGGCGCTTGGTAACGAAAGCGGCTGCGTGCGTTTACGAAAGGAAAGCGACGCTCTCGCCTCATCACGTAAACGCCCTGGAGCTTCCTCTGAAACCTCAAAATCAACCCACAAAGCCACCTCATGTCTACCTTGGAGTCGGCTCACATCGTACCCAAAACCCATCTCAGACCCACTTAAAACTGCCTCTCCACCCTGGAAATCAGCTATACCAACCTTCACAACCCGTTCGCCGATGCATCGTCCCTGAAAATGAGCGTTTCCGTGTAGGGCCCCCCCGACTGTTCCGGGTGTACCAGCCCAGGCTTGAAGACCAGCAAGCCCTTGATTGACAGTCCACCGCACAAGGCCGTTCAGAGTGACTCCTGCCCAAGCCCTAACGTTGCCGGGGTTTGTCTTCTTAATGTCGCCGTGCCGAAAACGGATCACAAGGCCCCGAACGCCACGATCGCCCACCAGTACGTTGGAACCTCCGCCGAGGAGTGTTACTGGCAACTCAAGCTGCCCTGCGAGTTGCAGTGCTCGGATGGTATCATCGCAACTATTACTTTCGAGAAACCAATCCGCCGGGCCACCAGCCCTGAAACTCGTCAACGGCCCAAGCCCTACTTGACGGCCGACCCGACCTGCCCCAAAGGTTTCGTCCAGTGCAAGGTCGATACTCCGAGTCGAACTGCCAGAACGGATAGCCGGTAGCTCTCGCGTAGACATCCTCATTCAATTCATTAGGGCGCGTTCCTGTGCAATTAGCGCACGAATAGCATCCTGTAGATCGCAAACCTCAAACTCGACCCAAGCCGACGGTGCTAACTGTGCAACAATTGGCACATCTGCACTTATTACCGTCGCGACCTGTGGATATCCACCCGTTGTCTGATGATCCGCCATTAGAATAATCGGCTGACCAGATGGTAGCACTTGTACAGAGCCAACCTGAACAGCCGAAGAGATAACGTCACACTTTCTTGATACTTCAACCGGTGTTCCTTGTAAACGGTAACCCATGCGATCCGACTCTGAGCTGACCACATAACGTGACACACAAAGCTGTTTAAAAATATCGTCACCAAACAATTCATTATGTGGTCCAGCAATAACTCGCACTCGTGCTCCATCATCAGGAATCACGAACGGACACAACCTAGATTCACCGACTCTAGCAGTCTCATTCATACCTTGTCCGAGTACCAATCGATCACCGGTGTCCAAGGCACGCCCGTCAAGCCCTCCCATCCGACTCAATAGATGGGTCGCCCGGCTGCCAAGCGTTATTGGGACAACAAATCCGCCAGCGACCGCAACGTAGGCACGCGCACCTCGACTGCAACGTCCAAAAGATAACTGTTGACCAGCTGTTGCCAACTGACTTGTATTCATTGACACCGGTATTCCACCGAGCCGTAAGTCGAACGGAGCACCCACAACCGCAAACACTGACTCTTCCTCAAACTCAAGCCTAGGTCCCACGATTGTAACTTCAAGCGCGGCTTCCGAAGAGAAATTACCCACGAACAAATTTGCCAACCTGTAAGATACCTGGTCCATCGGACCGGCGACCGGAACGCCAAGGTGCTGAAATCCCCACCTTCCCCCATCTTGAATCGTGGTTAGGAAGCCTGGCTCGACAACATGCACAGCCATGTCGCTAGCTTTTCCCTAAAAGAATCGTGAAGGCCGCGTCATCTACCGATTCAAACTTAACTTGATCGCCTGGTCGAAACAAAAATGGCTCTGCGCGGTCCAATGCGAACGGCCGTAACGGCGTTCGACCAATTAGTTGCCATCCTCCAGGTGCTTCCAAGGGATAAATGCCAGTTTGACGCCCGGCGATTCCAACCGATCCCATAGGGACACGTAGCCTCGGTGTCTCCCGTCGTGACATGGCGATCCGGTCGTTGACCGAACCCATATAAGCGAAACCTGGTAAGAATCCGAGCATGTACACCCTATAACTTCTCGAGACATGCATTGCTATAACGTCAGCAACTGAACATCTGGCAAACCGAGCTACTACGCCGAGATCTGGACCGTGCATACCGCCATAACAAACCGGAACCCTAAGTTCCCGCCCACTCTTCTCACGAAGTTCCTTATACTCGGCTGCCTTCTTGAGCGCATTGATCACTGCCTCAACCTGGGTTCGTAACGGATCAAAATGCACCGTGACCGCGCAGAAACTCTCGACAACATCCTGCACTCCCCTTGGTGCAACTAGTCGGATTCGTTCAGCTACCGCAATCACTCGCGCGTTAACCGCCGGAGTAATTACTTGCTCGAACTCAAGGACTACGCTCCCATCACCGACGGTTACCATTTTCCACTTCGACATCCAGTGTCCTACCGTCGTCCTCCAGATGCGATCTTCTCAACCAGTCGCTCATGGATGCGCCCAAAATCACCGTTTGACATAATCACTACTCGATCACCAGAACGCACCTCATTAGACACGAGCTCCACTAGTCGGTCCATGTCTGTTTCATGACGCGCTGCAGTTCCAGCCCCCTGAAGGTCTTTAACTAATTGAGCTTCCGACAACCGCTCGTCCAAGGGAAGACTTCGAAACACTGAACCAACTATTACCTGATCAGCCAGTTGTAGAGCCATCGCAAACTGTTCCTGAAAAAGTTTCAGGCACGCAGTAGCCGACCGTGGTTCGAAGACCGCCCAAAGTCGACCAGTCTGCATCGCACCACGAACAGCCAAGAGCGCTTCCCTTACTGCGCTTGGATGGTGAGCAAAATCATCATAAACAGTAACTCCGTTTACAACACCACAAACCTCGAGGCGTCGTTGTACTCCGAGAAACCGAGCCAAAGCTGACGCGATACTCGACGGTTCGACACCGTAGGCTGCCGCCGCTGCAAATGTAGCCAACGCATTCTGCACATTAAATGCACCAAGAAGTGGAAGCGTAACCTGAGCAACTGATGTACCCTTGTGAAGCAATGCAAACTCCGTAGTCTCTTCACACTGCAATATCTCAGCCGCGCACCAATCTGCTCTCTCGCTCAAACCAAAGGTTTCGACCGGACAGCTTGCGACATCTACCAAAGCCGACGCCTCGGCATTGTCAGAACCTAGCAGGAGCGCTCCGTTTCTTGGTAGCAGCCGTACAAAGTTTCGAAACGCCAAACGGAGTTCGTCCATGTCATTGTAGATGTCGGCATGATCGAACTCGATACTATTCACCACGGCAACCATCGGAAGATACTTTAGAAATTTTGCACTTTTGTCGAAAAAGGCGCTATCGTATTCGTCTCCCTCAATGACGAATGCCTTCCCGCCTCCCAATCTATACCCGGCTTTAAAGTTTTGAGCTATCCCGCCGACAATGAAGCTTGGATCTAAGCCGCTCTCTACCAGCACCCATGCCAGCATTGAGGCAGTCGTCGTTTTGCCATGCGTTCCTGTAACAACCAAAGGACTCGCATTCCATAAGAATTCCTCCCGAATCATCTCTGGAAGTGAGCGATACGGGATCCGAAGTTCGAGAACAGCTTCCACTTCTGGATTGCCCCTAGAAACCGCATTTCCAACGACAACAACGTCAACGTTGCTTTCTATGTGGTGCGAATCATACCCAGAAAATGGCGTAATCCCTTGGCGCGAAAGGAAGTCGCTCATTGGTGGATAGGTTCCTTGGTCCGAGCCCTGCACATCAAAACCGCGTTCCTTGAGGATGGCTGCCAAGGTTGCCATCCCTGTGCCGCAAATCCCGATCAAATGCACCTTCGTTGGACTTCTTGTCACTCGACTGCCGCTTCCTCAATCACCAACCTCGCTCGCGGATTAGTGGAAACCGTGACCTCGACTCCAAGTGGCAGAGTCCAAGTCGGACCTTTGGTGTGACCGCAAGGAATGCCAAACAACACCGGTCCTCCGAAATCCTTCAACAACTCAGCAATGACAGCTCGTGCGTTACTCTTATACCCTGCCTTGTTTGCAGCTTCCGCTTCGCTACAGTCAGGGAACTCCGCGCACACTACTGCCGATGCTCGACTAAGAAGACCAGCCTGACCAAGCTGTGTCAGCATCCGATCAAGCCGATAAGGTCTCTCACCTATATCATCGAGCAGCAACACATACCCCTGTGGTGGGCGAAAAGCGTACGGTGTCCCAAGTGATGCAGCGATTTGCGTGAGAGTTCCCCCTAGAAGCTGCCCTCGTGCCTCACCTGATTTCAGCGCCTCCATCCCAGGAGCACTTAACTCACCAAGTGGTTCCTTCGATCCGACACTAGCCATAAATGATGCACGGTCGTACCCATCGGCGCCCAGAGCTAAGTTGACTATCATAGGTCCATGAAAAGAAACGGTCTCGCAGATCGTGCTAACGTAGATCAAAAGTGCTGAGAGGTCACTAAAACCGATCAATGGTTTACGTGCTGCGACGACTTCGCTCGGATCCAACAAGGGAAGAAGCTGCGAACTCCCATAGCCACCACGAACCGCGATAACACCACCTAGGTCAGGATTTCTCAAGACCGAACGTAACGAGGCCGCGCGATGTGACGCGGAACCTGCAACATAGCCACTCCGCTCAAACACACCCTCATCAAACACCGGTTCAAAACCTAGCGCCCGTAGTTCCTCGACACCGTTCTCGAAAAGCGCTCGATCGAACGGACTTGCCGGCGCGAGGACAGCGATCCGATCGCCACGTTCTAACACTCGAACTTTCTGCATTGATACTGTCAGCCATTTTTCAAACGACAATCAAGCACAATCAATCTCAAGAATTTCGATGCAGTAAAACAACAATCGCTGTCCTGGCTAGTCATTCGGAGTGTTTAAGGTTGATACCGTCAGCCTGATGAATCTCCGTCGGCGCACTCTACAAGTAGATATAGTTAAACCTCGCATTCAGAGATACCTCGCTATCTCGTCGGCCACTGAAGCACCTTCTCCGCCTCTCAATAGATCGCGGAGGGTTTCAGCCGTCGGAGGACGCCAAGTTCTCATCCGCCTCAAAAAATGTTCCTTAACGCGTCGTTGCCGATCTAACGCATCTTCTACTCTACTAGCCGGAAGATCATTAGCTTCAACAGCCCTGATTACAGCCTCTAGTGCCGCTACCTGCCGTTCGGTATCCTCACCGCACAACAGCACTACGTCACAACCGGCCGTCAGGGCTTGAACCGTAGCGATGGGAACTGGTTTCGCACTACTGATAGCGCCCATCTCAATGTCGTCGGTCACGATGAGACCTTCAAATTTAAGTTCTTTCCGCAGTAAAGAGGTTACGACCGCCGGAGACAAAGTCGCTGGCAATTCTGCATCGAGCGCTAAATACAGCACGTGGGCAGTCATTAAAGCTGCTACGTCAACCGTAACTGCCTTTTTGAATGGAACAAGCTCTATTTCTCTTAAGCGCTTCGCACTATGTTCAACAACGGGTAATGCCTCGTGAGAGTCAACGGTGGTGTCGCCATGCCCAGGAAAGTGCTTACCGCAGCATGCGATTCCACTTTCCTGAAATGCCTGGATTATAGCCGCGCCAAACTTGGAGACTTCATCTGCATGACCGGATAGCGCCCGGTCGCCGATCACCGCATTACCATCGTTACTAGCTACATCAAGCACCGGTGCATAATCGAGAGTAATACCAACAGCCCGCAACTCAGTCGCTAGTGCCCGACCGAACCGTGCTGCCAGACTCAGATCTCCGCTTCGCCCAAGAGCCCGCATCGGCGGCCACTCAGTGAACGGAGTCTTTAGCCGAGCGACCCTCCCTCCTTCCTGATCCAAGCTTACCCAAGCGGGCAGTTCTCCCGAAAGGTTCTTCGCCTCATAGGCCAGTTCAGCAACCTGCTCCGGTTCTTCGATGTTACGCGCAAACAAAATAACTCCGCCTAAATCAAATTCTCTAGCTAACGCGCGCAACTCCGAAGGAATAGATGTGCCTGCAAAACCCGCTATGATCAGTTGGCCAACGTGGCGCCTAATGTGCGTGGACATGAGAAAGTTATTACGGACAGACTAGTAGCAGGAGTTAAGTGACCGTGTCACGGTATACCCATTATAATGCGTGCGTGCGGGTTGACTCTTCCGCGCCGACAAGGCTCGACCTTGCCGGTGGAACACTCGACATCTGGCCCCTCTATCTCTTCCATAATCGCGCGCAAACTTTAAATGCGGCCATCAGTCTCCGTGCAGACTGCACGCTAACCGAGAGTTCAGATGGGGCCTTACAGATAATCTCAGATGACACCAAGACGGCCGCTCGTCCCCAGCCGGAATCAATATTGGATGTACCTCCTGAGCATCGATTAGTTGCACATCTTCTACGTTTCTTCAAAACTGAAGGGGTCACGATCCGCACTCGATCCCGCTCACCTGTCGGCGCTGGTCTTGCGGGCTCTTCTGCGCTCAGTATCGCAGTATGTGGTGGCCTTGCGCGCTGGCATAATCGCTCATTCTCCCCAGAAGAACTTATTAACTTAGCGCTTAACCTCGAGGCCCAAGTCATTCGGGTCCCGACCGGTACACAGGATTATCGACCTGCGATGTACGGGGGGATTGCAGCCGTCGAACTGAAACCTGAAGGCATCATGCGCGTACCATTGTCGGTCGATCCAGAGGACCTCGAAACTAGAATCGTACTTGCGTACACTGGGCAATCCAGAAATTCAGCAATAAACAATTGGGCCATCCTTAAAAACTACATCGATGGCGACCGTGAGCTCAGAATATTGTTTAACGAAATCATTGACGTCGCAGTCGCGATGAGAAAATCATTGGAAGCTCGTGACTGGGAAGAGGTCGGACATTGTTTCGCTCAGGAATGGGCACTTCGAAAGCGGCTGTACCCGAGCGTCACTACCTACGCTATTGACGCTCTCGTCACCCGTGTGCTTGACGTGGGTGCCCGAGCCGCTAAGATATGCGGCGCAGGTGGTGGGGGTTGCCTGCTGGTTTTTGCTGAACCTGATTTACTTCCAGTAGTTCGACGTGAAATCACGATTGCCGGTGCAAGCGTCCTAGAATTTAAGATTGAAAGTGACGGTTTGAGGGTTCAGTCCAATTAGCTGTTCGCAGAGACACTTCCAGTTAATGGAATCCATATAAACAATCAGGGGATCGCAAGCCTACTAGAAGAAGTTGCCGACCTACTCGAGATTAAAGGAACCAACCGTTTAAGATCCGTGCATATCGAAATGCGGCCGAAATACTTAATGACACTTACGAGCATGCTCTGGGAGTCACTGACGAGCAACTCCGAGCGATTCAAAATATTGGAAAGGACCTTACCACAAAGATCCGTGAAATCGCAGACACCGACGCGTTCACCCACGATCATGAGCTCCTCAAAAACTTATCAGCCACGCTGCTCGAATTCCTCAGGCTATCAGGGGTGGGTCCAAAGACCGTCAACCAACTTCACGGCACTCTCGAAATACGCACAGTGGATCAACTGGAAGCCACGGCAAACGCCGGTCAACTGCGTGACCTCCCTTGGCTCGGCGCCAAGAAGGAAACCCTGCTGCTACGTGCCATAGCTCAACGCCTGGACCAGACCTAACACTCATGAGCCAGCGAAAGATCGAAGAAATTAAACGGCTTTATCACCAAACAAGCGCAGGAACTATCGAACGAGACCTGAAACGCGCTATCTTAATCCTTAAGACCCTTCCCGATGAGAAAACAAGAGCAGGCGCGGGAATCTACATGGACGGCCTCTCGCAGATGCGATCGGAGTGGAGGCTTAAAAAGCAGCACGAAAAAGACCGAACACCACTAGGGAAAAGGAAAAAGTAACATCACCCGGTCGTCATTAGTCAGACCCAACACTGACCAAAAGTCCATGGACTGCTTCATGCTACATATCCCTAATGTGTAAATCCTTGCCGACTTCTTTGGTCTCCTAACTATTCATCCGATGCACTAACACAACAGCCACCCTACGGTTGTCTTGAAGTTCTCTTAACCCTGAACTGAGTCACTGCTGAGTAACAAAGCTCCGATAATTTGCGTGGTTGATCCGCGCCGTAACTACTTCCCCTGAGCCACCAAGTTGCCGCCCTGCCTGCTGGTTAATCGCAAACTTGAACGCCCCCGCATCTCCGACGTTTACTATTATCTCGCCAACGGCTTCTCGCACCACGCGCTCACCTGATTGCATTACTCGCGAAAAGATCCGTTCGCCGTCCACCGTTAGTGCCACCCAACAAGCCCCTGACGGATGGATGTCAATTGTTAAAGGACCAACCAAGCCCACAGTCTCTACCGAAGATACCTCTGGGACTACTCGTGGTGGCTGACTTTCAGGAACGCCATCTGGTAGCACCATCTCCTCGGCTGTTGCCAATTCCGTAATCGCTGGGACGACCGGAGTTTCATCACCAGCACCCAAACCAAAAAAGAACAAAAGTCCGGCTACCGGAACACTCACCATAACAAGACGCAAGACAGTGTCAGCCATTCGCTGCTGGCTAAGAAATAACTCGTCTTCTTCAGACTCATTCGCATAAGGGTTTACGTCCTCATCGTTATCGGTCTGAAAGTGAACGAGAAACTCCCTGAGAGTGTCTTCCGGATCAAGACCAACTTCCTCAGCATACGACCGAACAATTGAACGAGTAAAAATCCCGCCCGGAAGCTTAGAAACATCATTGTGCTCTAGCGCCTCTAGCGCAGGCATTGGGAGTTTTCTGGAGTTGGCGATGTCGCGCAGGGAAACACCACGCGTTTCACGCGCCACACGGAGGATAGCCCCGAAGTCGATTTTTTCAGTTTCAGGCAAGTAGGTTCGAGTGGCTCAACCGATTTCGAAGAAAGGCAATCGCCACTACATGCTTTAGTTACGTTAGACGAGCTCTCGCCCACTGTCAAACGATCGCCGAAGCCCGACTACGAGTTCCGTTAATCCTTTTCTCCCACCGTACTGCCAGACTTCGATAAAAACGCTACTAGCCGTTATTCCCGCTGCTCGGTGACGTCCCAAATCCCCCGCTCGCGCAACCGTTAGACCCCCGATCGCTAAAACCGGCACCGTAACCGCCAACGCTACCTGCTCGAGTCGTGTTACGCCGGTTGCCTTAACCCTAGGTTTTGATGCAGTCTCGAAAACGGTGCCAAAGGTCAGATAGTCCAAGCCCCCGGCTTCAGACGCCTCGACCGCTTCATCCATACCATGGACTGAACGCCCGAGTAACCAATCGGGTGGCACAATCGGCCGAATCAAACTCGCTGGAATAGAATCACTCTTAAGATGCACGCCAGCGGCCCCAGCCGAAAGCGCAACATCCATTCTATCGTTCACCACGATACGTGTTTCGGTCTCACGGGTTACGGCGACAGCGCGTATGACTAGATCCGCCAAAGTCCGATCAGGCAGATCTCCCTCACGTATCTGGATTACGTCTACTCCCGCATAACTGGCGTCGGCAATAAGGTCGACTAGCTTTTCCTTTGCCTCCCCACCACCGAAACGCGATCGATCCGTCACAAAACAGACCACGGGGCGCTGTAACGCCACTGGTATGTATCGTGTCGCTCGCTTTTCACTAGGGGAAATGGTCCACCTCTTAATGGAGGACATCAGTCGAGTCGTTGCCGTTGTTACCACACCTAATCTTTGAGGTGCTGACGATATTTCCACAGGGCGATCAAATCGACCGCTCCGGCCCAAATATTTATAACGCCTATCCCTGACACACCTCCTCGCATGAATGACGTTTTAAACATCAGTTGAACGAATGGCTGCGATTCCATTAAATAATTACCATCCCAAAACGTCGTCCACGGTGCAACTATAAGAACCGCACCAACTTGGAAAAAGTAGATACTGATCACTAGGCGGCCGACTAAAGGAATCTCCGAGCCCGTACGAAGCACCTGCCCTTCCTTTCGGAGGTAATCCCATTTAGCCGACACACTAAGATTGGTTTGAGTCGGTCGATTCGACGATCTGTCCCCTATCCTTTGAGCTTATCAAACAGGGAAGCAGGACGAAATGAACGCCGGTGTGCTGAAGAGTAGCCAAAGCGGGCAAGCGCGTTCAAATGTGCATTTGTCGCGTAACCCTTATGTCGATCAAACCCATATCGTGGATTCGTCTTATGTAAATCGGTCATCCAACGATCACGTGTCACCTTTGCTAGGATTGACGCGGCTGCGATCGCAGTGCAACGCCGGTCACCCTGCACGACAGGTCGCTGCGGAATAACTAGGCCTGGAATCCGAAAACCATCCACAAGAACAAAATCTGGCAGCGGAACTAATGCCCTTATCGCATTCCGCATCGCTTCGAGCGACGCTCGATGCACGTTAAGGCGGTCAATCTCCTCAGGACCAGCAACAGCCAACGTCCAAGCGGTTGCTTTCTTGACTATTTCGTCGTGCAAACGCTCCCGTGCCGCTACCGTCAGTAATTTCGAGTCTCTCACCCCGACTATTGAACACGCGGGGTCCAACACTACGGCTCCCACCACAACTGGACCGGCGAGACATCCGCGCCCAACCTCATCTACGCCAGCCACTCGAGGGAAGCCAAGTCGCCGAATTGCGTTCTCAATCGTTCGGCGTGCGACTGCCCTAGCCATCGACCGACGGACCGTGATTTTAGGTCCTCCGCCTCCGCTCTCGCATGCGCGCAGCCTTACCACGCAGCTTCCGCAGAAAATACAATTTCGCACGCTGCACCCGTGCCGAACGTACTATGTCGATCTTCTCAATCATCTGAGAATGCAGTGGAAAGATCCGCTCTACTCCCTGCCCGAATGAAACCTTTCGTACCGTGAACGTTGCACGTGCTCCGCCTCTATGCTGTCCAATCACCACGCCCTCAAAGACCTGGATTCGTTCCTTCTCTCCTTCCTTGACCTTGACGTGAACCCTTACAGTGTCCCCAGACCGCAGCGCTGGCCTTTTCACTAATTGCGGACGTTCAATGCTTTCAATAGCCTTCATACACGTGCTCCCGCCTTGCCCTTCTGCTGCGATGCCCGCAACCCACGCAGGATGGTGCGCTCTTCTTCGTCGAGACGTGCAGACTTCAACAGATCAGGGCGCCTTTCCAATGTACGACCCAGCGCTTCTCCCTTTCTCCAACGCTTAATCTCTCCATGATGACCAGACAACAAGACTCCAGGAACTTTACGCCCTTTCAATACTTGAGGCCGCGTGTAGTGTGGGTGGTCAAACAAACCATGCACGAACGAATCCTCCGCAACCGACGTTCTATCTCCAACTACACCTGGAACAAGCCGTCCGACGGCATCTAGAATAACCGCCGCCGGTAGCTCCCCGCCACTCAACACATAATCACCTATTGAGATCTCTTCGGTAACTACAGCGTCCCTAACCCGTTCGTCAACTCCTTCATAACGACCACACAGTAGCACCACGTGTGAGAATCCACTCAATCTGACTGCCTCACTATGAGTCAACGGTTTCCCTTGTGGCGAAGGAAGGATTACTGCATCTGGCTTCCCGCTTTCCTCATTAATCTGATCTACCGCCAGAAGAAATGGCTCAGCCTTCATCACCATTCCTGGTCCCCCACCATACGGAACGTCGTCAACTGTACGATGTTGATCAAATGTAAAGGACCTTAGGTCGTGCACCTTCATATTTAGAGTGCCACGTGCGATCGCGCGACCAACAACTCCTTCCAACATTACTCCCTTAAACATATCTGGGAAGATGGTGACAACGTCAAATCTCATCGCTGGAGCCAGACCTATCATCCTGTCCGATTCAACTCTAGTAACCCTTTCGGCGGGTCAACCACGATCGAACCATTAACCGGATCTACACTCACACAAATTTCCTCTACCAACGGCACGTCAATCTCACTGCCCCCGTCTCTGACAATCAGCCGTTGCGCCCCAACAGCCCCCTGGATCTCAGTAACCCTTCCAACACAAGCTCCCTCAACAGTAGTAACTACGCACCCCACGAGATCGTGCTTATAAAAGGTCCCTGGCGATAGATCTGACAGTGCTGTTTCCGGTACCCTTAACTCCACGCCAGCTAGTGATTTCGCAGCATCGACCGTCACAACCCCGTCTAGTGCTATCACCGGACGACCTGCAATAAATCGTACACCAGCGATTCGAACCTCACGCGTATCATCACCGACACGGGCGACTAACACTGCCCCCTCTTGGAAACGGATGTCTGAAAAATCAGTTTCAGGATTTACGACAACTTGGCCTCGAATTCCATGAGCACGAGCGATTTGCCCTACAACTACCATCGTTTCCCAATCGGCCACTATAGTTCGTCCTGTCTCACTCCCGCTTATCCGCGAAGTCGACATTTACACGCAGACCCTCTAATTCACCAGCCGCTATTGCCAATGTACGCACGGCCGCAGCAGTCCGGCCCTGCCGACCAATAAGCTTGCCCAAATCACCAGCCGCCGCGGTAAGCTCGACATGTCTCCCGTCGGCTCTCTCGGTTTCAGTCACGACGACGTCATCCGGGTAATCTGTTAATTCTTGGCCAATAACTTCAACAACTTCTCTTGCTCGACTCATTACCTCACCTATTCGTCTGCTCCAGCACCATTTGGCGCTTCAGATGTACCAGACGTCTCCGAAGATTCACCTGCCGACTGCTGCGCCAACAGCGTACGCAAGGTGTCGCTCGGTCGTGCCCCCTTACTCAACCAGTGCTCCAAGCGCTTTCTATTGAGATTTAGCTTTTCCTGCTCTTGGACGGGATCATAATGTCCGAGCACCTCTATTACACGCCCGTCGCGCGGCCTTCGTCGCTCTGTCACTACCACTCGAAAGAACGGTCGCTTCTTGGCACCTAATCGGCGCATTCGAATAGTCAGCATCCGTGTTGTACCCCCTCGGAATCAGTCAAAATATTAACCAAGCGATCTTCAACGCGTAATCGCCCCCGGCGGACTCGCGCCTGCCAACCCTAACCGAGCCAGTCTTCGACCGACTTTTCCCTTTAAGCCAGACTTTTGGATCGTCCTTAACATTTTTCGCATCTGCACAAATTGTTTCAACAATCGATTGACTTCCGCAACGCAAGTTCCGCTTCCACGCGCTATTCGTTTTCGTCGATTGCCACCAATAATCGACGGGCTCCGGCGTTCACCAGGTGTCATCGAGTCAATCATGGCAGTCGTGTAGGCCAATTCTCTCAAACCGACACCGCCAGACTCATCTAGAGCACCGCTAACGCCCGGTAGTAGCTCCACGATCTTCTCAAGCGGACCCATCCGCTGGATTACGGCTATCTGTTCCCTAAGGTCCTCTAGAGTAAATTTGTCACTTTTGAGCCTTTTCGCGAGTCGGGCAGCATTATCGCTGCTCACTACCTGCTCAGCCCGTTCAAGCAGAGTGCTAACATCACCAAGGCCAAGTATCCGTGACACAAGACGGTCAGGCCTAAAGAGCTCGAGGTCATCCACGCGTTCGCCAACTCCCGTGAACATAATCGGCACACCAACTACCGATACGACCGATAATGCTGCGCCTCCCCTGGCATCACCGTCCATTTTACTAAGGACCACTCCGGTTAAACCGATCCGCCGGTGGAATTCCCCAGCACTCTTAACGGCGTCCTGTCCGGTCATTGCATCAGCCACATATAGCAGATCAGACGGCGAGACAGCTGACTGTATTCCTGCAAGCTCTGTCATTAAATCTTTATCGACGTGCAACCGACCAGCCGTATCAACCAAAACCACATCGAAGCCAAGCTGCCGCGCTTCAGAAACCGCTGAACTAGCACGCTCGACGGCACCTTGCCTCCCTTCAAGGTCGAATACTCGAAGCCCCGCATCCTCCGCGAGGATGGCTAACTGCCGGATCGCGGCCGGCCGCCGAACATCGGTTGACACCAAAAGTGGGTGATGTCCATTTCGAGTTAGCCAACGACCAAGTTTTGCGGTGGTTGTAGTCTTACCAGCACCTTGAAGTCCCATGAGAAGGACAACTTTTGGACACCGTTCGCTCTCTGTCAGACCGTCTGGTACATCTCCGAAGAGAGTCAGCAGTTCCTCCCGCACGATGCCTATAACCTGCTGACCTGGTGTAAAACTGTCGAGCACCTTCCGATCAACCGCCCGATCACGAACTCGATCAACAAACGCCTTAACGACTCTAAAGTTTACGTCCCCTTCCAGCAGTGCCATCCGAATCTGTTTAAGGACTACCTCGACGATCTCTGGTGTCAGACGAACCTCGGCCCTGAGGGCGCTGAAAACATCCTGAAATCGTGCACTTAGGAAGTCGAACATATTACAAAACTGAGTCGACAGTCAGCTCTAAGCGACTCAAAAACAATCGTTTATCGTATCGCACGGGTCGAAGGACTGTCAACGAAACGAGAAGGCTGGCTTTTTCTGACTGAATTAGACTGACGAGAGCTTGTGTCCCAGCTTTTCCTTCTTAGCCCGTAGGTAGGCCTTAGCGAATTCAGAGGCAGGCACCTCGAGCGGCACTGACTCCACCACTGACAATCCGTACCCCTCAAGCCCAACGAATTTGCGCGGATTGTTAGTCAGTAAACGCATGCTTTGTACTCCCAACTCACCAAGAATCTGAGCACCTATTCCATAGTCTCTCTGATCCGCCTTGAACCCAAGCTTTTCATTTGCCTCGACGGTATCGAGACCCTGGTCCTGAAGTTCATAGGCCCGGATCTTGTTGGCAAGTCCGATGCCTCGTCCTTCTTGATTGAGATACAACAATACGCCCCGCTCCTCGGTTGCAATGCGTTGCATAGCCACAGCCAGCTGTCCTCCGCAGTCGCAACGTGAAGAATGAAAAACATCTCCTGTCAAACAACGAGAATGAACTCTCACTAAAATATTTTGACCATCTCCAATTTCACCGCGGACTAGGGCTACATGGGTCTCACCGTCGATCAAGCTCTCGTACGCAAAAACCTTAAACTCCCCGCGATCGGTTGGCAGGTGAGCGGAAGCGAGTTTCTTGATGAGACGATCGTGTCGCATTCGGTACTTGATCAAATCAGCGATTGTGACCATCACAAGGCCGTGACGCTTAGCCACTTTCCGAAGCTCAGGTACGCGAGCCATCGTACCGTCCTCATTCATGATTTCGCAGATGACCCCAGCCGGATAGAGCCCCGCTAGACGTGCCAGATCAATTACCGCCTCAGTCTGGCCAGCTCGTTCCAAGACTCCACCGCGGCGGGCGCGCAACGGAAACATGTGCCCCGGTCGCGCCAGATCACTCGGCTTCGTCGACGGATCAATTGCGGCATGGACCGTAGCCGCACGGTCGGCTGCCGAAATGCCGGTGCTTGTCACGTGCTTGGCTTCGATAGGCACCGTGAAGGCTGTCGCGAATCGAGAAGTGTTCTGACTCACCATCATCGGGATCTCAAGCTCGTCGAGCCGCTCGCCGGTCATCGGCAAGCAGATCAGACCTCGACCATAGCGAGCCATAAAATTGATGGTGTCTGAAGTAGCCTTCTCAGCTGCGATAGTCAGATCTCCCTCGTTTTCACGGTCTTCGTCATCAACTACGATAACGATCTGACCATTTCTTATAGCCTCCATGGCCTCATCAATCGACCCAAATGACGAGCGTTTCGACCGGTCGACTGCTTTCGGTCCTATCCCTCCCACCTGTGAACTTGGGTGACGTTCTCGTGTCATGTTTCTCTCGCTATCAACCTCAGGAGTGCCCGCCGCCGTTCCGGCCCCCGGACGAACTCAGAGCCTTGACGACATACTTTCCAATGATATCGCACTCTAGATTAACGGGATCGTCTAACTTAATCGCCTGCAGATTAGTTTTCTCCCATGTGTAGGGCACAATTTGAACGTCGAATCGCCCGGGGCTAACACCGGCCACCGTTAAGCTGATCCCATCGACGGCAATCGACCCTTTACTCACGATGTACGATGTCAGTGACGACGGGTAACGGAATGTCGCCCAATAGAATTCACCTTCCTGACGAACCTCGTCCAGGTAACCGATCCCGTCAACGTGGCCAAGAACGAAATGCCCGCCAAAGCGATCATCCGCGCGTAACGCCCGCTCTAAATTAACTAGTGTTCCCGATCTGAGTCCACCAAGGGTTGTTAACTGTAGCGTCTCCGGCGAAAGCTCAACATCAAACTCAGCGCTATTATTCAAAACGACGGTTAAACAGACACCGTTCACCGCCACGCTATCACCCCTGGTCAAGTCTCCAGATAACTCACTCGCTACCTGGAACCGAAGACCTACTGTCTTCGACTTTACCTCCGCCACCTCTCCTGTGCCTTCAATCAAGCCGCTGAACATAACCCTCGATCAATATATCGCATCCAACCGACCCAACGTGCACATCCGCAAGCAGCGAAACATCCAGCTGGTCCCCCAACCATGGGACACGGTCTGGTCCCAGTCGCATCGGTGCGACGTAGATCTGAACCTTGTCAACCACTCCTCCTTCCCACGCTGCCCGATGAACGGTAGCACCCCCCTCCAGGAGCACGCTCGTAATCTTAAGCTGAGCAAGCCGCCTTAAAGCGAGAGGCAACTCGGCTGAAACTAAAGATTCCACTTTTGCACCCGCATCACGCAGTCGAGCGGCTTCGTCATGCCGCGCTTCTATCATCTGCTCACTCGTCATTATCACGACCGGTCCAGCCTCTAGTGTTGCAAACACTCGCGCGGTCGATAGCACGCGAAGACGTCGGTCGAAAATCACCCGAGTTAAAGGCCGATTTCGAGAAATACCCCGAACCGTCAATCTCGGATCGTCGACCAATACTGTCGTTGACCCTACCCCTAAGGCGTCAACTTCAGCTCGCAACCCGTGCACCTTATCATTGGCTGCCGATGCTGTGAGCCAGGTCTGCCTTCCATTTCCCGCTGAAATTCCCCCGTCAAGACTCTTCGCTACTTTCATAATTACGAACGGGCGCTCTTTTACCACCCACGTAAAGAACGCCTCATTTAATCGAGTGGCAGCGCGGCGCCGCACGCCGACTTCCACGTCCACACCCCGTGCCTTAAGGTAGTCGATTCCGCCTCCCCTCACGCGAGGGTTCGGGTCCTCAGTCGCGACAACAACCCGGTTTACTCCAGCATCCACAAGTCGAGCCGCACATGGCCCAGTACGGCCCTCGTGACAACACGGTTCGAGAGTGCAGTACACCGTTGCTCCGTTGGCTCTTACTCCCGCATCCGAAAGTGCACGAATCTCAGCATGTTCCTTTCCCGCCTGCTCATGAAACCCAACTCCCACGACCGTTCCTTCTGGTGATACAACCACTGCACCGACCATTGGGTTCGGACTGGTCTGGCCCCGTCCCTGCTCGGCCATCGCGAGCGCGTCGTCCATGAACATCTCGTCCTGCGTTGACCTTGCGCCTAACGCCATGAGTTTTCGAAGAGGACCTCTACGTAATCTTCAGCCACGAATGGCAGCAAATCGTCGAGTCCTTCACCAATTCCAATATACCTAATTGGCAGGCCAAGCTCTAATGCAATTGCCACCGCAATGCCCCCCCTTGCGGTACCGTCGAGCTTAGTTAGGATTATTCCACTCACCGCTACCCGTGCGAGGAACTCACGAGCCTGTGCTAGTCCGTTCTGCCCCACCGTCGCATCCAAAACGAGCAGCGCTTCGTAGGTTTCTCCCTTTACTTCTCGGGTTACAACCCGGTGGATCTTCTCCAGCTCTCTCATGAGATTTACACGAGTGTGCAAACGACCTGCCGTGTCTACGATCACTACATCCCAGCCATTTTTCCGACTAGACTGGATTGCCTTAAAAACAACAGCCGCTGGGTCCGCCCCCGAACCTGCCTTCACGATCTCAACACCAGCCCGTCTAGCCCACACATCCAGCTGCTCCACTGCCGCCGCACGAAAGGTGTCGGCAGCGCAGATTACGGGATGTCGCCCTTCCTTCCGTAACCGCTTCGCGAGCTTACCTACTGTTGTTGTCTTCCCGGCACCGTTTACTCCGACAACCAACACTAGCCCCAATTTTGTCTCGCTTGGCAGCCTCGATTGGGTTCGAGCAAGAATCCGAAGAATCTCCTCCTTAACGATTACCCTAAGGCTATGCCAGTCGTGACACTTTGCCGTGTGAATCGCCGAGACGACCTGCTCGGTCGCAGTGATGCCAACGTCCGCTTGGATTAGGAGTTCCTCAAGGGCTTGAATGTTTTCTTTAGCCAGCGTGGAGTCATCAGTCCGCGGCTCACTTCGGCCAATAATTTCGTTCATCCGCTCACTGAGCTGTTCTGAGGTACGGCGCAACCCCATCCGCAGACGGTGAACAAGATTCATTCATTCCATTGTACTGATTGCCATAGTGTCCCGCTTACTCTGTTTCAAGCTCTGACCGCTGCCGCCGCAACATTAGATTCTCCACTGCTGCCCTCGGCTGGGTGTGCCCCTCGAGCACCTTAGCCATCTGAGAGGCGATCGGCAATTCAACCTCGTGACGAACTCCAAGTTCAAGTGCCGCTCTCGTAGTCCGCACCCCTTCGGCCACCGTCCGCATGCCCGCAAGGATGTCGGCCAACGCCCGTCCCTTACCCAGTTCAATCCCAACACGCCGGTTTCGACTTAACCCTCCAGTGCAGGTCAACACTAAGTCACCCAACCCGCTCAGCCCAGCAACAGTCTCCCGTTGGCCCCCGACCGCTGACGTCAGCCGAGAGATCTCCGCAAGACCTCTCGTGATCAGCGCCGAACGAGCATTGTGTCCAAGCTCGAGGGACTCCACAACACCCGATGCAATAGCGATGATGTTCTTCAACGCACCACCCATCTCTACTCCGATGACGTCAGAGCTTGCGTACAATCGTAAATACCGAGCCCTAAACTCCTGCTGAACCGCCATCAGTGTTTCCTCGCTTCGACTCGCCACCGAGACAGCCGTCGGTGCTTCGCGAGCGAGTTCAATAGCAAAACTCGGTCCGGACAGCACAGCAATCTCATTTTTCAGCCCGAGCTCCTGCTCTATAACCTCAGACATTCGTAGCAACGTGCCCACTTCGAGCCCCTTCGTCGCACTAACTATGATCGCACCCGGTCTCACCAACCGAGAAACCTGCCGAAGCACTTCCCTTACTCCATGGGACGGCAGAGCCAAAACAATGCACTCGGACTCGAGTAGAGCGACTTCTAACGAACTGGTCGGTGTCACAACTGCTGGGATTTCGATGTCTGGCAGGTAGGTTGTATTAACACGTTGCTGTGTTAGATCAGCGATTAAGGACTCGTCCCGACCCCAAAGATGCACCTCTTTGCCAAGCCGAGCCAGGTGCACTGAAAGGGCCGTTCCCCAACCCCCACTTCCCAGGACCGTCACACGTTTCATCGCTTCTCTCGTCATGCCGAATCAGACTCGCCGACTCGTCCCCGGGTTGTAATGCACCCTCATTGTGCCTTCGTCACCCAAGAATTGCTTCGACTCCAATCTACCAGTGTAACGGTAGCTACTAGCGCAACATCGCTTCAACGGCCACACGATATGTCGAGCCCTTCGGTGAGAGCTGACTCTCGTAAAGGACTACGCGATCCACTGTCCAATCATGAGCCGGAATCTCAACGTTTCCTACCACTCTACGCATCGGTTCCGCCGCGGCCGTAGACAACTGTTTCACCCGGCCGACCGTAAACTGCCTCTAAGAACATCCGCAATCAGAGTCACCTCTGTCTTGTTAGTCTTCCTAAGAACTGCAGTGTCCTATGCCATGATTCCGGAGCCAACCATCCAGACCATGGCACTAGTAATGGGGTTATTACGCTGCAGTTCATCGATAGCCGAGCGACCTGCTCACGTGAGCCGTTACCTACAGCAATCGCCACAAGGAGGCGCATGCCGCTACCCAGAAGCCCTTGTTGAGGACGATAGTTGTGACCATCGTTCTCCTTCAAACAATGCACTCATGGTTTTCCAGTGCTAAGGAGTGTACGGCGTAACATGTCCAAAGCGGCCTGTGATGTCTGGAATTTAACATCCTCCCTTTCACCGAGAAACCGGAACGTTCGTACCTGCGCTTTCTCTCGACCAACGAGTGCAATACACACAGTACCTACCGGTGTATCACTCGTTCCGCCTCCAGGACCAGCAACTCCAGTTACTCCTATGCCATAGTCCACCCCAGCTCGCTCAAGAGCCTTACTGGCCATAGCCTCAGCCACTGCCTCGCTCACAGCACCATACGTACGGATAAGTGACGACTCGACTCCAAGCAGTTCGGTCTTCGCATCGTTGCTGTACAGAACCCATCCCGTGTAGACATACTCGGAACTCCCTGGCACATCCGTCAACCGCGAAGTAACCAGACCGCCAGTGCATGACTCCGCAACAGCCAGCCGCAAACCGCTATGCTCCAACAGTCGCCCGACGACCTCTTCTAACCTACTGCCATCGGAACTCACGACATCTTCCCCTAACACATTCACAAGTTCGTTGGCAGCCTCGTTAAGCCGCCGCTGAGCGATCTCGCTGCTTGCAGCATTCGTCGACAGATGCACCTCGATCTGTCCAGGCTTTGCGAGCACAGTGGTCTTGATTAATGGACGAGGTGGACGCCACTGTGAATAAATCGGTTGCGCTAGCTCCTCGACATACGACTCTGTTCGACCCGTAATTCCCAGCATCTTCCGAAAAATGCGGTCACCGCTGCTTCCTTGCCTCAGATATGTTGCCGCCACCTCCTCAAACATCGGCTGAAGCTCGCGGGGTGGCCCTGGCAGTAATAGAACTCCTACCCCTTCGTGTTCGATCCATAAACCTGGTGCCGTACCACGCCTATTAGGAAGAGCCACCGCCCCTCGCGGAACGAAGGCCTGTTTCCGATTAATCTCTGGCATCTCCAATCCTCGTCGTACGAATCTAGAGCGGATGCGCTCCGTAACACTCAGATCCTCCTCCAAGGAACGGTTGAGCATCATTGCCACCGTCTCTCGCGTCACATCGTCCTCCGTTGGGCCAAGTCCGCCAGTAGTGACAACCAGATCGCCATGCTGCATCGCGTAACCGAGCGCCGCTGCTAAGGCCTTGCGATCGTCACCAACCACTGCTTTATGTACGACTCGAATCCCAATCTCGTTGAGACGTTCCGTAAGCCACAACGAGTTAGTGTCTGCTCGATACGGCGTTAACATCTCTGACCCAACGGCCAAAACTACTGCGCTGGAAGCAGACCAATTACTAAACATCACCCTCCCGGGACCGAAACAAATAAACTCGGAACTATCAAACCCAACAACCGAATACTTAGCTGAGCATAAATACCCGCAATTACGTCATCGACCATTACTCCCCAACCTCCTGGTAACCGCTCGGCTGAACTTGTTGGAAATGGCTTAATAATGTCGAATGCCCGAAAAGCGATAAATCCAATCATCACGCCAAACCATCCCACTGGAAGCCACAACAAGGTGATCAGCATGCCTACCACCTCGTCAATTACTACCACGCTGGGATCCTCATGTCCGAAGTGGCGGGTCGCCACTGTTGACGACCAGATCCCCAATCCAAATAAAATCACGACGAGACAAAACTCAAGATCAGGGCGACAGAATACGCGGACCAGCGAAAAAAGAGCTAGCCCCAGGACAGAACCGCCGGTGCCCGGAGCAATTGGAATATAACCAGCGTACCCTCCCGTGGCGATAATCAACGCTAATCTACGCACGAGAGAACTCCTCCGACTTCAATAGCTGCAACCATAGCTTCAGAAGAATCTTCCTAATGACACAATTATCCATTCCCTCCAATTTACAAAATATCTCTCAAACTGGAAATGCCGTGTCCAGAAACCTATGCCAAGAACCACGAAGGCAGAACAATACGCTGGGGGCCGGTTGCTTGAGGCACCAGAGACTAGGATAGCTTTACTACGCGTGTATGAGCGAGTAGATCGTGCAGTGCCACGCGTTGGGCGAAGAACAATCCGGCGAAGCCCACCCCAGCGGGCAGCACTGAAATAGCATACCCGGCGGTTCTCTTAATTGATTGTACAAGTGTCACTGATGTGCCTGCCTCCGTTACGACCCGAAGTCCTCCCGCCATCTTGCCAATTGTTTGTCCACCCACCGCGGTAAGCGATATAACGTACCCAAGATTCAATAGCGCGAGAAACGTCGCTAGCGGGGCTACCGGCAGCCAGTGTGGCGCTGATAAAGGAACTCCCGTCAGACGCATGGTCAAGTAAATGACCGCAGCATCGATTCCCAGCAGCAGTATTAAGTCAAGTAGACCTGCGCCCAGGCGGCGGACCAGGAGTCTCCCCACGGAGTAAGCCGCTGAAGACTCTATTTTAATGAAATCCTTGACGTCATCGTCTCGACAAAACTCAAACGAGTCTGCCCCCTCGGCCGACCGCGAGGACTCGATCTTTAGCTTCGTAATAATTGACTCGGAATCTCTGGCCGAAGATGCCACCGCTAACTCACGACTCAATTCTTGCGGAAATGGAAACAGCGGCAATCCGGATCGCACTGCCTTCGAAGTGGTCTGACGCACAACCGATTCCGAGTCAGCCGCCACCGGCAGCGTACCCGAGACGTTGAGTGGCAAGTCGCCGAGCGGTCCAAGCGCTTCAACCTCAGCAGATGAATCCAAGGCCGTCGCGCCTTCGACATCAGCTATAAGTTCGAAATCTTCTCCGCAATTCGGACACTTTCCCCCATCTTCATGGACTATGTGCTGACACTGCGGACATTTCATTGTTTCACCACTACTCCCGATCTAGCGACATCTTGCTCCCGTCGATGGACTTACAGCCTGAACGAAGGAGTTTCTCCTCAACATTTACAGATCGTGCACCGTCCCTATCTTCTTGGGTTGCTTCGATTTCGCGGTACGTGGCGGTAGGTCAAACATAAGCTAGTACCGTTAGGCGCGACTAGTGTAATTATAGCGTAGTGGAAGTCATTGAGGCCGTTCCCAACGTCAGCGAAGGACGACGAACTCCAGTTATCGCGTCCCTAGCCGATGCCGTTCGACACGTTCCAGGTGTCCGTCTCTTGGATTGTTCGTCCGACCAGTCCCACAACCGTTCGGTTCTTACGTTAGCAGGTAGCGCTGAAGGCCTGACACAAGCGTTGCTCAAACTCTATTCCGTCGCGATACGTCAGATCGATCTTCGGCAGCACCAAGGGGAACATCCACGCTTAGGTGCGCTTGATGTACTACCGTTCGTCCCACTGGCTGGTGCTACCGCGCACGACTGTGTTCGACTCGCCAGAAATCTTGGAACAACAGTCTTTGAACGCTTTGGCTTGCCTATCTTCTTCTATGAACAGGCGGCCTACTCAATCAAACGGCGCGCTCTTGAAGACATCCGCGCGGGCCAGTTCGAGGGGCTCGCTGATAAAATGAAAAACGATATGTGGGCTCCGGACATCGGCCCGTGCAAACCACATCCGTCGGCTGGTGCAACCGCGATTGGTGTCCGTGGACCGCTTATAGCATTCAACATCAACCTGCAGACCACCGACGTTGATATCGCACGCCAGATCGCCAAGTTCATTCGCACCAAAAACGGTGGCCTGCCAGCAGTTAAGGCAATCGGCATCAGTCTAAGTCACCGTGAGCTCACACAAGTTTCGATAAACCTTATCGATTACAGACAAACGCCACTCCATCGCGTGTTTAAAGTAGTAGAACATGAAGCGCACAAGCTAGGCGTCCAGATCGCTGGGAGCGAAATCGTGGGATTGGTTCCAGCGGAAGCACTATCTGCGACTGCTTTAACCGATTTACAGTTGCTGGGCTTCAGGCCCGATCAGCTCCTCGACCCCCAGCTCTACAACTCCCTGATATCTTCCTAATTGCAACCGTAATTCTCGACAGTCGCTCCAGGACATTCCGAAACTAACGCACGTCGTCTTCCTTCTATACAACCCGAGTTTCTTCGACGTGACCGTACAGTAAACAAGCAACGTTGTACTGCTGAGTGAGACTACCGTAGCGCACTGTAGCCGCGAGCGTGGCTGAGCCAAGCATTGGATCGAGCCAAAACACAGCCGTCCGTCTTAGTCTTACGTCGTAGTTAAAAAGTGTTTGGAGCCCGCCTTTAATCGTAGCTCTGATTTCATCCGTGTACGCGCCGGCCAGCTCGAGAGAGGCCAAAAGCTGCCCATCCCGAGTCAACGTTTACAGCATTACTCCCTCCGAAGCCCACACTAAGCCCGCTAATAAACGATTACTATGCCTAGAGTCGACCACGGCCGGAGATGTATTTCACTTTTTGGTATTAAGTAAACCCTTCAACTCCGTCATAAACTCCCCAATGTCCCCGAAATGACGATACACAGACGCAAACCGAACATAAGCGACCTCGTCAAGCGTCTTCAACTCTTCCATCACAAAACTGCCGACCTCCTCGGTCGAGATCTCCTTCTCCGGTCGTTCCTGCAGGGTACTCTCGACACGGTCGGCAACGGCTTCAACTGCTGCTACGCTCACGGGCCGCTTCTCACAGGCCTTCAACATACCGGCGATAACTTTCGGTCGTTCAAAGCGTTCCCGTGAGCCGTCTTTCTTCACCACCATGTACGGGATCTCATCGATCCGCTCGTAGCTCGTGAACCGACGACCGCATTCCAGGCACTCCCGCCGCCGGCGAATCACGTCCCCTTCCTTACCCTCACGTGAGTCCACGACTTTATCCTCAAGATGGTCACAGAACGGGCACTTCAACGCAGACTCCCTTCATCCTCGCTCACAGATATCGGCAACGATTGCTTTGGCCCTTGATTCACTGGATCCTCATCGCTTTCATTGTTTATCACCAAACTACGAATGCCGGTTAGTTTAACCCCCTCCTGGACCATAAAGACCAGGCCCACGATGGTGACCGGCAGGAACGAGATGGCGTGCAAGACTACCGCCGCAGCTACCACACTATCAGTCGATGCTCCGTATAACGCTGTCACTCCAAGCTGATAAGCGGCATGGTACCCCCCAATCCCAGCTGGCGTTGGAACAGCCAGCCCGAGCAACACGCATCCCAATATCAGTGTCGAGCCGCTCACAGACATCGGGATGCCGAACCCATTCGACACCGACCAAATGCTCAATGCCGCGAACAATCCCAGCGGCAGAGAAAGAACGACCGCTATTCCCAACGGCCTGGTCGAGTGCATCACCGCCAACCCCTCCATAAACCGTTGCACCAGTCGAGCAATCCAACCTACGAGACTGCTAGGCGCGGGATGTCCAAGCCTCAATATCGCTCGAGTCGATCGGGCTGGATCTTTCGCTGCCAGGAAACCAAGTCCAAGCAACAGAAATCCCACCACGCCAGCTGCTATTGCCCCATTTTGAAATACACCGAGTAGATCCTTGTCTGCTACTGGTATCACTGGACGAAGCACAAGCTGGAACGCCGCCATCAGCAGTAGCACGCTCAACACATCAATTACACGCTCCAGAACGACCGTCGCAAAGGCTGCGGTGGCGCTTACTCCCTCACGCCGTGCAAAAATGTACGGTCGCAGTACCTCGCCAACCCGGCCTGGCAGCATGGCGCTCGCTGCAAAGCCCATAGTCGTTGCACGAAACGCGTTTCTGAAGTTCGAACTTCCAATCGGCCTTAGCATGTGACGCCAACGCTCTACTCTAAGCAGATGGCTGACGATCGTAAATGCGAGCGATAGCGCAAGAAAGTCCCAACGGGCTTCGAGAATTTCCTCCCACACCCTACCGAGATCAGCACTCCGCAGAAAGAACGTCATCAAGCCCACCGTCAGGCTCAAAAAAACAAACGAGCGGAGCGGCCTGTGCATGAGAAGACGGCGATGATGCCTGGAGTGGCGAGGGGTAGGTCGCTATCCTGGTGGCTCTCGGCGATAATCCCAAGCCCACCCGCAGGAACTGTACTATACCGAGTACCCCAAGTCTATGGACACCCGTTACTTACCACGACGGCACCCTGGACGTCAGTCACTTACCCCAATGCAGTCTTAGGCCCACATGTTTCCGTAACTCCAGCCTCCAACGACTGCACTATCTGTCAACTGCGAACAGCCGCGGCTGCAGATTACGCCGTTGACTTCATATACGTTTCAGTCAGGTATTTCGAGCTCGAAAACAACCCTCGTTCGACGTTCATCACGAGAAGTCCTACGCAAACCTCTTGCCTAGCCTCCCTCGTAACCGCACAACCAGGGCGATCTCTGACCTGAGTGGGTTAAGTGACCCAGTGTTGACCTGCACTGGAGAGTTCAGTCGAAACCGGAATGTTCGGAGCGAACTTCGCAAGGAACACCGATCGGTAAACGTCCTTGCCAGCATACTGGTGTTAGTCGAAGGGGTACACGCTGCGAGCGCTGGCACTCTTGTCAACGTTGGATATCTACCATGAGTAGAAACAATTCTGCCTGGAGACCTTCCACTCACCTTTAAACATTTATTTCTTGCCCAGACAATCGCCTTCCCGTAAGCTAATAATCGGTCGTCACACCAGAGATTTCCTCGTGCACACTGCGCCTGCCATCTCTAGAGCTATCCTCGAAGGAGTTCCTACACATTGCAGCGGAAAAGTCAGAGACATTTATAATCTCGGCGACCAGCTCCTCATAGTAACCACCGATCGCATCTCGGCATATGATGTCATCCTCGGCTCCGCGATCCCTGATAAAGGAAAGGTTCTAACGCAACTTTCAGCCTTTTGGTTTTCTCAAACCAATAACATCGTCGCCAATCATCTAATTTCGATTGATCCGCGAGACTACCCAGAAGAATTGACTCCCCACGAAGCGTTGCTGGCCGGACGCTCCATGTTAGTAAGACGGACGCGTCCAGTGCCGATCGAGTGCGTTGCACGTGGCTATCTCGCCGGGTCAGGTTGGAAAGAATATCAAGAAACAGGCCGTGTTTGCGGGATCTCCCTGCCTTCTGGCTTGCGGGAATCGGACCGGCTCCCAACACCGATCTTCACCCCGGCCACCAAAGCTGAGACCGGTCACGACATGAACATTACTGCTGACCACGCGGCCAAGATCATTGGGCAAGCTCTCTTGGAAAAGCTGCAGCAGCTCACGCTCGCGCTCTACGCTCATGGTGCCGCGCATGCCGAGTCCTGCGGCATTATCGTCGCAGACACGAAGTTTGAGTTCGGGCTTATCGAAACCGCTCCTGGTAACACCGACGAGATCCTTTTGATCGACGAAGCGCTAACACCAGACTCCTCACGGTTCTGGCCTCGTGAGTATTATTCTCCAGGCAGTGGCCAATTAAGTTTCGACAAACAATACGTTCGCGACTATCTCGACAGTATCAACTGGGATCACAAGCCACCCGCCCCGAAGTTGCCTGCCGACGTCGTCGCGAAGACGCAGGAGAAATATATTGAGGCCTACCGATTTCTGACCGGTAAGGCACTCGCCTAAAAATGTCCATCTTGGTCATCATAGACCGTAGAGGATTCGACTCGTGCGTGAGAAGCTCGATAAACTAATCGATGAAATGCTCACCAAGGGCATCCTCTATGACGACGCCCGTGCCGAAATAGAAAGACGTTTTATTAGTCGCGCTTTGACTCGGTCGAAGGGCAATCTCGGCCGGGCCGCTGACTTACTCGGTATTCACCGGAACACCTTAAGCCGCAAGGTCGCTGCTTATCGGCTGAAGCGAACGGGCTAGTACACTCGCCCAGTCCATCCCTCACTTGGAATACCGATCTTAGAATAGTTCCCCTGCCTAAACATCGTGATTCGGTTGAATGCGCATCGATTTAGAAGAGAACGAACACTCGGGTTCTACCCTAGAACCGTTTGACGACGCCTTAGCTAGATCGTATATACTTAGCAGTCACGCCGTGTGATTGCTAGCTATACATGGCTCGGGTCAAGCACTGGCCTGGCTACCATGTCTTTTACTATTTCGAAGGGAGTCTGACGCTTATGGCCACCAAGGTTCGCCCACTCCACGACCGCCTCATCATCGAGCGCATCGAGGAAGGGGAGCAGCAGGTCGGCGGTATCATCATCCCTGATACCGCTAAGGAGAAACCACAGCAGGGCAAGGTAATTGCTGTTGGCAACGGAAAGATTAAGGAGGACGGTGGCGTTACCCCGCTGGACGTAAAAGCCGGTAACATCGTGCTATTTGGTAAGTACTCCGGCCAGGAGATAAAGCTGGACGGCGAAGAGGTAGTCATCATGCGTGAGGACGAAATTCTCGGTATCGTCGAAAAGACTAAGTAGAAATCCGACACTCCGCCGCTCTCTGACGGCCGGGGTATGACCTTTTGATTCAGCGATTGGAGTTTTCAGGAAATGGCCAAGCAGATTGTTTACGGTGAGACCTCACGACACAAAATCATCGAAGGCGTCAACCAGCTCGCCAACGTGGTCCGGGTTACCCTTGGCCCGAAAGGCCGCAACGTAGTCCTTGACAAGAAGTTCGGTTCCCCAACCATCACTAAAGACGGCGTCACTGTTGCTAAGGAGATCGATCTCAAGGACCCTCTCGAGAACATGGGGGCCCAGATGGTTCGCGAGGTCGCCAGTAAGACCTCGGACATCGCTGGAGACGGCACCACAACGGCAACGGTCCTCGCCCAGGCAATTTTCCGCGAGGGCGCGAAAAATGTAACCTCCGGTGCCAATCCTATGGAGGTCAAGCGCGGCATCGAAAAGGGAGTCGAGGCTGTGGTCGACGAACTGAAGAAGATGTCAAAACCTGTCGCCGGAGACATGATCGCGCAGGTCGGCACTATTTCTGCAAATAATGATCCCACTATTGGGGTTATTATCGCCGAAGCGATGGCTAAGGTTGGCAAGGATGGTGTCATTACTGTCGAAGAGGCCAGAACGCTCGAAACCTCACTCGAGGTAGTTGAAGGCATGCAATTCGACCGCGGTTACCTTTCCCCCTATTTTGTGACAGATCCAGAGCGAATGGAGGTCGTCCTCGAGAACCCGATCATCCTGATTCACGAAAAAAAGATCACCTCGATGAAGGACCTGCTGCCTCTGCTAGAACAGGTCGCACGGCTCAGTCGACCGTTGTTGATCGTGGCCGAGGACGTCGAAGGGGAAGCACTGGCAACCCTCGTCGTCAATAAGCTTCGCGGCACACTACAAGGTGCTGCGGTGAAGGCTCCAGGCTTCGGTGACCGCCGAAAGGCAATGCTTGAAGACATCGCTGTCCTGACTAACGGTAAAGCCATTACCGAAGACCTCGGCCTCAAACTAGAAAATATCCGCGTCGAGGACCTTGGTAAAGCTAAGAAAGTGACAATCGACAAGGACAACACAACGATCATCGAGGGGGAAGGCAGCACGAAGGCCATCGAGGGCCGTGTGAAACAACTCCGCACGCAGATTGAGGACACCACCTCCGACTACGATCGTGAGAAGTTACAGGAGCGACTCGCGAAACTCGTTGGTGGGGTGGCCGTGATCAAAGTTGGTGCGGCGACTGAAACTGAAATGAAGGAAAAAAAGGCGCGCGTCGAAGATGCGATGCACGCCACCAAAGCGGCAGTCGAAGAGGGCATTGTCGCAGGTGGCGGCGTGGCCCTGCTCCGCAGTATCCGCGCCCTCGACGGTCTCGATGTTGGCGACAACGACCAGCAGATCGGCGTTAACATTCTAAAACGTGCACTCGAGGAACCGATGCGCTGGATCTCTCAAAACGCCGGCTTCGAAGGCTCCATCGTCGTGCAAAAGGTCCGAGAAACCAAGGGCGATCAAGAGGGCTTCAATGCACAAAACGAGAAATACGAGAACCTCGTGAAGGCCGGCGTTATCGACCCCACCAAGGTCGTCCGAACAGCGCTTCAGAACGCTGGCTCTATTTCCTCGCTACTCCTTACAACCGAGGCACTCGTTGCTGACATCCCAGAGGAGAAAAAGGAAGCCCCGGGCGGTGCACCTCCAGGTATGGGTGGTATGGGTGGCATGTACTAGATCGGGTCAAAAGCAAAGGTCGAAAGGACCCTCTGCACCCTAATACTCTGGAACAACACTCTAAATCTAAGGCCCAGCAGGCTAAATGCCTCCTGGGCCTTTTCTTTTTCGGTTTATTGCGAGCGTCTCCCGAACTCGACTCCAGCGTTAGCGCAGGGTGAATGTCAACTCGATAACAACTTGAACTGCAACCGGCTCACCGAATCTATTCCCGGGAATAAACCGCCACTGTTTCGTGGCTCTAACAGCCTCTTCATCGAGACCGAAGATTGAATCTAACGACTTTGTCACAGTGACATTGCCAACGGTACCGTCGGCCAGCACGACAGCCGCCAGCCAGACCGACCCTTGGATCTTGGCACGCATCGCCTCAGCCGTGTATCGTGGCTTAACCTCTCGAATAGGCCTCGGAATCTGAATACCGGCACCCGGTCGATAGACTCCACCACCAACTCCGCCGCCCTCACCAGGCCCGAGCCCATCACCCTGGCCTGATCCGACACCACCACCTGCTCCAGTGCCAGCACTACCATCACTGCCGCTCCCCTGTGACAGCATCGAGGCAGCCATAAGCCCCTCGAAAATTCCCGGCCGTGTCTCCATCGCCGAGGCCATCGGCATCGCTGGGATCTTAAGATCGTGGGACTCGAGTGGTAGCTTTTCTGGTTTGACCTCAGGCTCAACAAAATCTGGTCGCTCCTCTACCGGTACGCTTAATGCCGCTTTCTCCGGTCCTTTGACTTCCGCCATACGTGGCAACTCCAAGGATTCATTTCCACCGCCGCCACCGCCACCCCCTGGACCGGCCTCCGGAATCCAGACGATGTTGTAGTTTTCCCGATCAATATCGACAGCCTCATAAATTGGTCCTGGGGACAGAACAATAACTAGGGCGATAAGCAAAAAACTGACAACGTGGCTGGCTAACGATGCCGCGACCGACCGTCTCATACGGTCACGGTTTGCACCTATGGATCGACCTCCGGCTGAATCTGAGGTGTCCCGAAGAATCGACAATTCGCCCACTGGCGCAGCTGTCTGCGTCGCGAGACTTACAATCGAGCTAATCAGACGCAGGCACGCCTGAACGCCCCCTTTTTCACTGGCTTCGCAGCCTAGCTTATTCGTTGGGGTGTGCGACTTGTGCGACGGCGAAGACGGAGGCTGGCCGAGTACGGACAATCGCCTACACCCTCCCTTGATATATTGTGCCGAACGGCCAACGTCTGAGCAACTGCAACCGTCCCATCCAATCGCGATTCAGCCCTCTCACTAATATCAATCGAGCATCCCTTACTCAGAGTTCCATATAAAGCCATAACAGCTCTAAGCTTACTGGTTCACTGAGCAATGAGCCATGTTCAGGCTTCAAGCCCATTCCGACTCGACTTAACGCCCTACTATCTTTATTGCTCGTTAGACGCGCCCTGCCCAAGCACCGATCGCGGCATTGCCGCCACCGTAGGAGTGCAGAATAGCTAAAGCGTCAGCCGCCCGCGGTTCGCTATCAATCGCAACAAGAATACCGCCGCGAGCTGTCAGGGTCTCATATATGAACCCATCGTGGCTCTGAAACCCTGCGCGATCCATGGTGGCTGCCACCCCATTTCGGCCAAGACCTCCGTCGTTCCCTTGGAGTGTGCCGAGCAGTTCACCGTGGGCAACGGTTGCACCTAGGCCACTCACTTCCACCTGCGTGCTTGTTACGCCGAACGTCTTTTCTACCAACGCTACGGTTTCCGCTGTGTACTTCGCCAAAAGTGACAGACTTTCTGATGCGAAACCTTTCTTCCTGAGTGCGTCGAGCCCTCGTTCAGCCCACTGTGAATCCTGAAATACACCAACCGCAAAACACCTACGATCCTCACCGTATCCCATACAGCGATCCTCTCTTGCCTCTAGCGTAAACGCGGTTCCAGTTTACCGACTGCTCATGCAATTTTGCAAAGAAAGCCTTACGGCTAATCATGCGTGAACCATTAAAGCAGCCTCTTACGCGGATCCTCGTCGCATCATTCAACTGCAATCGTCTCTTCTCTTAGGGGAGAATCACTATCCGAGCGTTTCCAATGCGGCGTGTCACTCGTTCCCTATCCAGATACTCGAGTAGGGGAATCGCGAACTTACGACTCATTCCGTAGCGTTGCTTGAACGTGTTCACATTGATGAGGGCCCGCTCCCCTCCTTCACGCTTCAGCGCTACCATTTCCTCCTTCAGGCGATCTAGCGCCTCTGAATGAAATACCAGCTTGTCAACCTTTACGAGCGTCCGATCCTTCAGAAGCAACTTAACCATGCGGTCGACGACTTCTTCAGCTGCCTCTACATTCTTGGTCACCTGCGCACGCCCAGGGGGTTTCAATGCACCGCGTTGATACATACCAGCGACCTTCCCTCTGACTCGCACTTCTTCTGGTGACAGTTCAACTCGATGAGAAGTCAACGCAAGGGACTCCGTTGCAACCAGCAACCCGTCCTCCACGAGCACCCCGATGATGTGGTTGAATATCGCTCGACTTGTCCGACGACCAAAACGCTCCCGTGCCTCTTCACGCGGTAACCCCGCTTCAAGAGGCTGTGCCTTGTGGAATTCATTTACTCCTTCCAACACGGCCTTCGTGATACTCTCCATCTCGACCCGAGAAACTAACACATCCCCTATCAACGTCGTGTTCCCAGAAGCCACCAGCGCTTTGACAAGCACTGTAATTTTACTGGGGGCAACGCCCGCCCGACACACGACGCTGGCCCTAGTGAGACCATGACCGCCCGCCTCCTCGACCATCTCTTGGACGACGGTCGCGGCATCTGCCGACCGCAGTTTCTTTAATCGCCGCAAACCGGCGTCTGAGCGAAACCTCCCGGGTGCCGGAGACGGATCAAGAACCATACCTCCGCCAATGGTGACAGGTGGAGAATATGCTCTCAACACGAAACGGTCTCCTCTCGTCACTGCAGCCGGTTGCTCCAAATGAAGGCGCGCATAAGCTCCGTCGTCGGCTCCCAATGCCTTTCCTTGTTTCGACCTCTTCTCCAAATTCTCCAAAGCACCAGCCAGAGCTACTCGAGCCATTATCTCGGAGGTGCCTTGATGAAATCTCACGCGAGACCCCTGCTTGAGCGCCCTGCAACCCTGCAAAAGTTCAATCGTCGAGTCTAAACACCTGGTTGCGTCGAGACCACCTACCTCAGCCAGCGTATCCCCGCGTTGAAGTTCCGCCACTTCAATACCTGACAAATTCATCGCAACACGCTCACCGGCCAAAGATTCCTTCCGGCTATCACCATGAACCTGAAGCCCTCTCACCTTGACATGACGCTTTGCAGGCAGAACCTCCAATTCGCTATCGAGAGTTACCAACCCCGACACCTGAGTTCCGGTCACAACCGTCCCAAAGCCCTTAACCATGAAGGCCCGGTCGACCGGTAGGCGTGCAATACCAGCAACCGGTTGCGCAGACTTCTCCATAGCGACGACACTCAAAGCTTTGCGTAACTCCTCTAGCCCCACCCCGGACACCGCTGACACCGGTAGCACCGGTGCGTACTCCAAGAACGAACCCGAAACCAGATCAAGTACTTCAAGTTTAACCAACGCTAGTGTCTCTTCGTCTACTAGATCACTCTTCGTAAGTGCGATCAGTCCACTTCGCACCTCGAGTAGGCGGCAAATATCGAAATGTTCGCGAGTCTGAGGCATCACTGACTCGTCAGCTGCGATAACAAGCAAGACACAATCGATCCCACTCGCACCAGCCAGCATGTTTCTTACGAATCGCTCGTGCCCCGGAACATCAACAAACGCGATGGTCGCGTTCCCATGTTGAAAGTGAGCAAATCCAAGGTCGATTGTGATACCCCTGACCTTCTCCTCCTTTAAACGATCTGGGTCAGTCCCGGTTAACGCACTTACTAACGTGCTCTTGCCATGGTCTATATGCCCCGCCGTGCCGACAACAATATGCTTCATCCTGTTGAAGCCATGCCTGCATTATCGAGCCTCAGGCTCGAAAAGAAATCCTTCCAAACTCGTAGCACTGGTACTCTCAAAAGCAATTGGTCTGTCCCGTTGCCAGCACGATCTATTCCCCCCTAGAAGGCCGTATCTGACGGGATGATGTCCTATATTCCGAACGCCTGGAAGCCTCTTAGGTTAGCCCTTCCTTCACCGGCGGCGCCCCTGTCGTCCAGTCCCCCGAATGCCAGCGTCCCTCCTGACTCTGGACCCACGGGTTCGTTTTTGGCGTCGCGTTGGTCGTCGTCCTTCGACGCGCCTAACCCCCTCGAGAATCTCGACAAGCCCAAGCTCAATCTGACGTTGTTCCTGATTCACCCGTACCAGCTGTACCCGTACGAGGTCACCGAGGCGATATTGCTTTCCCGTGTTTTCACCGCGGAGTAAGTGTTCGCGCTCAACGAATCTATAATAGTCGTCTGCCATGCTTGAGATGTGAATCAAGCCCTCTACAAACTGCTCCACTAGCTCGACAAACAGACCAAATGCCGTCACGCCAGTCACGTGCCCCGTGAATTCATCGCCAATTTTGTCAGACATAAACCGAACTTTTTTCCACTGCACGAGTTCGCGTTCCGCGTCTTCTGCGCGCCGCTCCATTTCAGAAAGGTGGCGTGCAACTTCTGAAAACTCCTCCGCCCACTTGCTCCGCCTAGCCTTATCTGGTTTTCTGGCGCGTGATTCCCGCAACGCCCGATGGACGACTAGATCTGGATATCGGCGAATAGGTGACGTGAAATGGGTATAAGTAGAAGTAGCCAACCCGAAATGACCCAGACTTGATTGATCGTACCGCGCTTGCTGCATTGTCCGAAGCATCATAAATGCGATGGAACGTTCTTTCGAAGTCCCCAAAAGACGCCCAAGTAGACGCTGAAAATGACTAGGCTTAACCAGGTCAGGAGTAACCCCTAAACTGTAGCCCAACGCTGCACCGAACTCTTCGAATTGAACGATCTTTAAAGGATCTGGGGCCTCATGAACTCGATATAACGCTGGCACTTCCTGTTTTTCGAGATGACCAGCGATCGTCTCGTTCGCGACGAGCATGAACTCTTCGACGAGTCGGTGCGCAATATTTCGCTCAGCAGCTACGACGGCCTCAACCATTCCTTCGTCATCCATCAGGAACACCGATGCCGGCAAGTCGAAATCGATCGCCCCCCGCTGCTGGCGACGCTTGTGGAGCACCACGGATAGCTCTGCCATTAGCTCTACCAAAGAAACCAGACCAGAATATCGTGTGCGAGCCACCTGATCTCTGTCAGCCAAGATGGCATTCACTTTAGAATAAGTCATCCTTGCATCGCTATTAATCACACCGTCGTGGATCTCGTATCGCACTATTTCGCCACGCCCATTGATCTCCATCAGGCACGACTGTGCGAGACGATCAATGCCTGGGTTCAAGCTACAAAGCCCAGTCGCCAACTCTTCCGGAAACATGTGCACCGCTCGTTCCGGGAAGTACACCGATGTGCCACGCTCGTAAGCGGCCCTGTCGAGTGCGCTTCCCTCTGGCACGTAGTGAGCCACGTCAGCAATGTGAACACCGAGCCAATAATTCCCATTCGGGAGTATCTCTAGGCTAATCGCGTCATCGAAATCTCGAGCTAATTCTCCATCTATGGTCACTGTGGGTAGTGACCGAAAGTCGGTTCTATTTCTGACATCGCGAGGCCGAATTGTCGATCCGAGGAGACTGGCCTCCGCAGTTACGTCGATGCTGTGCTGATCCGAAAGTTGATATTTGCGAATAATTACTCGAGTGTCCACACCAGGCCCATCGACATCACCTAAGACCTCTTTGACCCGCCCCACTGGGTCTCGGTTTCCCGTTGGCCAGCGTGTTACCTCAACTACGACCATCTTTCCTGATTTAGCCTCTCGTTCTTCTCCGATTGGTATGTGGATATCCATAATCAAGCGGCGGTCGAATGGCACTACAAATCCCAAGCTGGATTCGTCGATCTCATACCTGCCTACGACCTCGGTTGTACTTCGCTCTATCACACGAACGATACGTCCTTCCGCTCGATCAGTCCCACGTTGGTGCTCGACTCGAGCCACTACGCGGTCCCCGTGCATAGCCTGATTGAGATTGACACCAGCGATATAAAGATCGCCAGTCACGCCTTCGATTGCGTGATCTGGGGCAACGAATCCGAATCCACGCGGATTTACCTGCAGTCGACCGGTAATTAGACGCATCCGTTCCGGCACACCGTAGCGACTACCACGAATCTTTATGAGCGCCCCTTGATCAACCAATGATTCAAGATGTTTACGGAATTGAACGCGTTGCTGACGTGGCACACGGACCAGCTCCATGAGCTCACTAATGGTGGCCGGATGATCGAGTTTCACTCTAATTTCTTTGAGGACTTTCTTATCTGAGTACATGGTCAGGCTATAAGAGCTACTTGAATGTCTCCTACGTTCGTCTCCGTTGGTCCAAGATGCATCAGATCCCCCAACGCACTAAAGAACGTGTACGAATCGTTGTTGGCCAGATAGGGACCAGGGCTACCCAGTCCCCCCGCGTAAGCGCGCACAGTGGTGGACGTATCGATCACCGCGCCAGAGGCATCTGTCGGACCATCTACACCGTCTGTGCCAATACTTCCCAACACCGCCTCGCTAAAGTGCAAAGCCAGACCTTCGGCTGCCGCCAAAGCAAACTCCTGATTACGTCCACCTCTACCATTGTCCAATACGTGAACAGTCGTCTCCCCAGCTGAAACGATACAGGCCGGCCGTGGCATTTCCCTGGTAAGTCTAACCACCCGCTCCACGTGATTAGCACCAGCCACTCTAGCCTCACCGGTGATCGGCGCTTCGATCGTCGCAACCGCATAGCCCAATCGGCTTGCCATGGTTACCGCGCCCCTAATGGCATCGATACGGCTACCTATGACTTTAAACCTGGATCCACGGAGCCGCCTGTCTCCAGGTTTCGGCGTCTCTGCTATCTCACCTATTCGGCCTCGTTCAAGAACTACCCGTGCGGTGTCTGGAAACGGCCCCCCGTGGAGAGTATCTACTACGCACAACGCTTCACCGAACGATGTAGGGTCAGCCACCGTTGGCCCTGATCCGATAACGGAAGGGTCATCCGCCACTGGACCGACGACGTCTGACACCGCAAGTGTCACGACTTCACCTGGTGCGGCCACTGCCAACCATCCTCCTTTTACGCAAGACAAGTGCTTGCGCACGCAATTGACACGATCGATTGCTATCCCACTGCTCAAAAGCGCTTCACTCGCATGGATCTTATCTTCCAGAGTAAGTCCCATTACCGGGTCCACCAGAGCGGCTGATGCCCCACCCGATAACAAAACAACTAACACGCTCGATGGCCCACCCCCGGCTGCCAAAGCCAACGCCCGCGACCCAGCGGCTGCACTCTCTTTGTCGGGGTGCGGATGCCCCACGGAATATCGCTCTAGGGATTCGACTCGCTTCGTCCCTGGCGCCGCGATTAATCCAGCACGGAGGTCCCAACATCCAGCCGCAAAAAATGCAGCCGCCATGGGAACAGCTGCTTTGCCGGCAGACACGACCGTCAGAGGACGCTTTGCGACCGAGTCAAACAACGTCTTGTCCTCGAGAGCCTTGAGGATAAGCGTTGACGTCGACGCACCGGCAACACCAGCATGAACGATATCGTGAAGATGACGACGCAGCAGATTGGAAGGGTCGGTCAGATTCTCAGTGGGTTTTCTTTGGGTCCGACCAGGCCGAAAGCCGGGTCACTCCATCGATCTTGCACAGTAAGCAACTTACCAATTGTTCCCCGTTTTCCCTAGCGCAGAGCTGATCCAATTCTGACATCAGCCTTGTCAGCGCCTCTTTAACATCGGTTATCGCCTTCTCCGAATAGTACTCGCGCTGCTTATCTAAACACTGCCAGTGTTTAAACAGTTCCTCTCGATAGAAGCTAATGCGAATTCCAGAAGAGCCGAGACTCGACTGACGCTTAGCCGCTTGCAAACGTACCTCCTGGCGGTTCGTTGGGTGCATCGACCTCGTTAGTTAGTGTAGTCTTGCCTCTTCTGCAGTGTCAATCCAAGCAGCCGAACCCTAAACACTACCGCCGGACAAGCTCTACCTTGAAGAATCTCCTGTAGCTTTGACGCCCCACTCATTCGAACAACTCAACTAGCGCCTAAGCCTAGCTCACCTCCGAAAGAGCTCACCCATCCCCCTCGGAGTGGTTTAACTCCCGCCTCAAGAGCTCACTCGCAAGCTTAGGGTTAGCCTTTCCAGCTGTTGCCTTCATCACCTGCCCGACGAGGAAACCGAGGGCGCCCATCTTGCCAGCCTGAAAACTAGCCACTGGTTCAGGATGAGCGGCGACCATCTCTCGCACGACTGCACTGAGCGCCTCACTGTCGTCAATCTGGAACAACTCTTCCATTTGAACTATCTCTTCAGCCGATTGACCCGTGTCGATCATTCGCTCGAGAACCGTCTTCGCAACTGATCCGCTAATGGTTCCCCGGTCTACCAATTTGATTAACCCTCCGAGTGCCTCCGGTTCAACCGAGATCTCGTTGCTGTTAATACCATGGGTTTTCATCACACGCATAACCTCACCCATAATCCAATTACTCGCTCTCTTTGGATTTCCGGCTGCCCGTGCTGTCCGCTCAAAATAATCAGCCAACTCCGTCGATTGAGTCAGCACCTCCGCATCGTATTCCGGTAACCCGTAATCTGTAATAAACCGCTGTTTACGTTGTTCCGGTAGTTCAGGGAGCGATCCCTTAACAGCGTCTATCCATTCCGTTGAGACCTCAAGGGGCGGCAGGTCAGGTTCCGGGAAATACCGGTAGTCATGCGCTTCTTCCTTGGTACGCATTGGAAGAGTTCGTCCAGTTTCGGCATCCCATAAACGGGTTTCCTGCGCGACAGTGCCGCCCTCCTGCAAAATGGCGAGCTGACGGACAAACTCGTAGTCCAGCGCGCGCTCGAGGAAGCGAAACGAGTTAATATTTTTTATCTCAACCTTGACACCCAGCACCGACGCACCAACAGGCCGTAGCGATACATTCGCATCACACCGAAGACTGCCTTCCTCCATGTTTCCATCGTTCACGCGTACGGCTCTCAGGATGGTCCGAAGCCTCTGAAAGAAATCCGAAGCCTCAGCTGCTGACCGCAATTCTGGTTTGGTTACGATCTCGATGAGCGGTGTTCCCGAACGGTTAAAATCGAGGTAGGTACTCTGCTCCGATCCCGCATAGCCTTCGTGCACTGACTTCCCCGCATCCTCCTCCAGGTGCACCCGAATGATTCCAATATTTTGTCTTTGGCCTTTCGACTCATACGTGACACAACCGTCAGTTGCAAGCGGCTGCTCGTATTGTGAGATCTGATAACCCTTCGGTAGATCTGGATAGAAATAATTCTTTCGAGCGAAAACTGAAACCGACTGAACTGTACAGTTGAGTGCGAGACCAGCTCGGATACCGAACTCGACAGCACGCCGATTGAGAACTGGAAGAGCGCCTGGCAACCCAAGGCAAACTGGACAGACGTGCGTGTTAGGTTGAGCGCCAAATCTTGCACTGCAACCGCAAAATATTTTCGTGTCAGTTAGCAGCTGTGCGTGTATTTCGAGACCGATGACCGGTTCGAAGTCCATAGTCGACCGGCGACGAATAGCCGCCTCACCTTATGAGGCGTGGCCCGGCGGTCTTCACGGCGTCGTCTGCCTCGGCCTCGAAGGATTTAAAGTTTTCAGCGAACATCCCAGCCAACTTGCCCGCTTGCTCATCGTAGGCGGTCTTGTTTGTCCACGTTGTGCGAGGCACTAGCGCGTCTGGCGGAACATTTGGGCAATTCTCCGGCACATCGACGTTGAAAACCGCGTCCCGTTTGAATTTTACGTCGTCCAACCCACCAGAGAGCGCAGCCGTGATCATAGCTCGTGTATGGTGAATCTCCATACGTCTGCCGACGCCAAACGACCCGCCGGTCCAACCAGTGTTTACCAACCACACTCTCGTATCGTGCTTCGCAATCCGTTCGCCAAGTAGCTTGGCATAAACAGTCGGTTGCCAGACCATAAACGGGGCACCAAAACACGCACTGAAGGTCGCAACCGGTTCGGTCAGTCCCTTCTCGGTGCCAGCAACCTTGGCCGTGTATCCCGACAGGAAGTGATACATCGCCGCCGCTGGGCTCAACCGCGAGATCGGCGGAAGCACCCCAAATGCATCTGCGGTCAGCATCACAAGATTTCTGGGATGCCCAGCTTGTCCGGAAGATACCCAATCATCGATATACGAAATCGGATACGCACCACGAGTGTTCTCGGTGAGCGATTTATCATCAAAATTAAGGGTCCTGGTATTAGGATCCATCACGACATTCTCGAGCACACTGCCAAAGCGTCTAACTGCCGCGTAGATCTGCGGTTCAGCTTCCGGAGACAGCCGTATCATCTTTGCGTAGCAGCCCCCTTCGAAGTTAAAAACACCATCTACGGACCAACCGTGTTCATCATCACCGATGAGTCTGCGACACGGATCGCTCGACAACGTGGTTTTCCCTGTGCCTGAGAGTCCAAAGAAGAGAGCAACGTCCTCGGCTTCGCCGACGTTCGCCGAACAGTGCATCGGCATCACATCACGCTGCGGCAACAGGTAGTTCATAACCGTGAAGATTGACTTCTTGATCTCCCCGGCGTAGCTCGTCCCGCCGACCAAAATGAGCCGTTCAGCGAAATTTAATAGGATGAAGACCTCAGAGTTTGTCCCGTACACCGCCGGATCAATTCGGATGGACGGCATACTGATTACCGTAAAGTCTGGAGTTTGGTCACTCTCTGACACCTCTGGGGAACCAGACAGGAACATCGTCCGAGCGAACAGGCTGTGCCAAGCACGCTCGGTTATAATCCGAACTGCGATCCGATAGTTAGGATCCGCTCCTGCAAAGCAATCCTGGACGAAGAGATCCGTATCGCCCAAGGCTGCGAACATCGCACTACGCACTGCTTCGAACTGCTCTGCAGTCACCGAGCGATTCACCGAGCCCCACGAGACATTCCCCTCACTTGAAGGCTCGCGTACTATGAACCTATCGTTGGGCGACCGACCGGTGTAAATTCCCGTATTACAGACTAACGGCCCGCTCTCGGCCAGAAGGCCTTCTCCACGCCGGAGCGCTTCTTCGTAGAGCGCCGCCGTTCCGAGATTCCAGCTCACCTGGCCCGAACGGGTGATCCCATGGGATGCGAGAGATGGCGTAATAAAATTTTTAGAGGGGATAGTGCTCATTGAGACGACGTTCGATTCCACCGTAGCCACTAATCTATGAGACGTTAGCCTACACTCCTCGTGACGCTAAAGTCAATCAGATGATTCGGTTGGAGGCATGCCTCACGCTTCGAGTGTCCCTGTCCGATACCAGTAATGAGTTGCCTAATGCATAAGTCGAATCCATCTCCACGACAACGCGTACTCCATATCCTGTTCCTCCTTCTTATAGCTCTTAATACCGCCCGTTGCGTTCGGCAGCTACCTCGTCCTGAATCCCCAAGCCACCGACAGCCACACACAATCCAGGTCCGTCTCGGTGACGAAGGCGCGCCAATTCGCACCCTATTACTCGATGACTACATCGCTGGTACCCTTTTAGCCGAGATGCCGCTCGCTGGCCTAGACTTAGCAACCGCGCAGCGTGTCGCCGAGGTCCAAGCGATCGTCAGCCGTACCTACGCCCTCTTCCACCGCGACCGCCACCCGAATCAAAGCTTCGACTTGTGTGCTACTACACACTGTCAAGTCTACCGGCCAGCTGAATACTGGCCAATCGCAAGCGCCGCTATTGCCGCCGATGCTGCAGTGCGTACCGCAGGCCTAGTTATCACCCACAACGGCCGTATGATCGACGCTCTCTATCACGCCGATTGTGGGGGCAATACGAGCGACGCATGCCTCGCGTGGGGAAATTCGACCCCACCATACCTCCAGGGCGTCAATGACTCGTTTTGTCCTCGGACAGATCAAACTAAGTGGCGCTTCGAGTTCGACGAAACTTCACTTAGGCGCGCGCTGAACAGGGACAAACGAACGGCCGTTGGTGCATGGCTCGAGCAAGTTGCTGTGCTCGAACGAGATGTGACGGGACGGGTGCTCCAGGTTCGCCTTCTCGGTGAACGTGCCCCCATCGTCCGAGGCGAGGAGCTTCGTTCTGTCCTGGCGGCCCACTTCGGCACACGGTCGATCATGAGTGCTATTTTTAATGTTCGTTCCGCAAGCGGCCGGTTCGTTTTCGAAGGACGAGGGCACGGGCACGGCGTCGGACTTTGCCAGCGCGGAACCATCGCCCGTGCCCAGGCTGGCCACACACCCGCCAGTATCATCACGCACTACTACAGCGGTGTGAAGGTGATTCGAATGACGAGTTCAGGCTGAGTTGAGCCAGTGAAAAATTCTTTAAACCTTCTTCCAGTAAAGAATCTTGAATTAATCTCTTTCTGACACTTCAAATGAAACCAACAGCCTATTCAGACAGCAACGGAATCCGACCCTAATCGGGATCAGCCCCCCTAACCCGAGCAACATAAAGATATCCATATCCAGCAACTATCGTTAACCGTTCTCTCCGTAATAACACTAAGTATTCTGGACCACCCTCACCTCACCTATAAAACACGCTGAGATTAACGTGCTGTAGAATACATCCCATAGGTTTCACGTGCATTCCCTTATTTTCCGCAAAGGTCTCAATCTTAAAGACGAGGTGGCTGCGTCCCTCGCCAGAGATTATCACTGTAAGATCGTCGACCAGATCAAGGCTGCTGGCTATCACCGCCAAACTGGTCGCCTGACAGTTCGACTCGCCAAAGAATTCGGATTCTGTTACGGCGTAGATCGAGCAGTTGACTACGCTTATCAGACACGTAAGCGTTTTCCAGATCAAACTGTCTACCTAACCGGCGAGATCATTCACAATCCCCACGTTAACACGCGCCTTCGCGCCGCCGGAATCAGATTTCTTAGCGACAGTGGGGAATCCATCGATAAGCTTGTCCCTGATGATGTTGTCATCTTGCCAGCATTTGGGGTAACCGTCCATGAACTCGAAACGCTTGACCGCCTGGGCTGCACCCTGGTCGATACCACTTGTGGATCGGTACTCAACGTGTGGAAGAACGTTCGGCGATACGCTCAAGACGGATATACCGCGATCATTCACGGCAAGGTCCATCACGAGGAAACACAAGCAACCGCATCACAGGCGCGCTCGTTCAGCAACGGCCGCTATCTCATAGTACTCGATCATAATGAGGCGACGATCCTCTGCGACTATATCCGTGGGGACGTAAGCCTAGAAACGTTCATGTCTACATTCTCAGGCACCATCTCGCCAGAATTCAACCCAGAGATTGACCTTCAACGTGTGGGACTCGCAAACCAAACAACGATGCTGATGTCAGAATCGCTCAAAATTGCAGAAATGATAAAGCAGGCGATTATCGACCGCTATGGTGACGACGAACTCTCGGATCACTATCGATCATTTGAAACGATCTGCAGCGCCACACAGGACCGCCAGGATGCAATACAGGCGCTCCTCGATGATGATGCGTTTGACTTTGTCATAGTCATTGGGGGATATAACAGTAGCAATACTAAAAATTTAGCTAGAATCTGCGCTGACCGTGTGCTCACTTACCACATTGCCGATCCGTCGTGCCTTGAATCGGCAGTCGCGCTGCGGCACCGCCTCTCAAGCACTCCTCCTCATCTCTTTACAGAGAGCACTACCAATAGCTGGCTCCCTCCAAATGGACCACTATCGGTTGGAGTTACTGCCGGCGCGTCAACACCAGATAATATCGTTGGCCAGGTCATCGACCGACTAACGGAACTGGCATGTCCATAAGGCGATTTTTTACTCTTGCTGGACTCGTTACTTTCGCCATAGTCTGCAACTCAGACAGCCACGCCGCCACTACCGCACAGTCCAACGTACCCACTCCTGCATCCGTTATCGGCTTTGCCCCATGCACCGACTACAAGCTGGCCACCTATGAACAAATTGCCGCTTACTTCCGAGCATTGGATGCCTCAACCGATCGCATGGCACTCCTCGATATTGGACAAACTTCTGAGGGACGCACACAGCTTCTGACGATCATCTCGTCTGAAGCCAACATGCAGCAACTCGACCGCTTCAAGGTTATTGCGCGCCGGTTGGCAAACGTTCGAGGATTGACTGACACGCAGGCACGGAAGTTGGCTGATGAGGGGAAAGCCATCGTTTGGATCGATTTCGGACTCCACTCAACGGAAGTAGGCCACGCTCAAACAGCCCCGCTCATGGCATATCGCGCTGTGACTGACGACACGTCGGAGATGCGTTTCATTCGAGATAACGTTATCTTCCTCCTCGTACCAAATATGAATCCAGACGGCACAACTCTCGTAGCCGACTGGTACATGAAACACGTTGGTACACGATACGAGCGGACTACTCCACCCCAGCTTTATCAGAAGTACGCGGGTCACGACAACAACCGCGACTGGTTCATGTTTAACCTAGCGGAGTCTCGAAACATAGCCCGCCAACTGTACGTTGAATGGTTTCCTCATATCGTCTACAACCACCATCAGTCAGCGCCTTTTCCAGCCCGGATTTTCGCACCACCATTCGACGATCCGATGAACCCAAACATTCCTGCACTAGTCATGCGAGGAATTAATCTTGTGGGAAATGCGATCACGCGGCGCCTAGAGCAAGAAGGTAAGACTGGAGCTATCTCGCGACACACTTACGACACATGGTGGAATGGCGGGATGCGTACGGCTCCTTACTACCACAACATGATTGGGATTCTTACGGAAACCGGTCACGCTACAGCGACCCCAGCCGTGTACGACCCAAACGAGTTCCCCACGACCTTCCCGGATGGGCTACCAACCCTGGAACCAACTACCTACTATCCTAATCCCTATCTCGGAGGTGAGTGGCATCTACGTGACAGCTGCGATTACATGATCACCGCATCGATGGCAGTTCTTGATGTTGGCGCTAAGCGCCGCCAGGAGTGGTTGTACGACATCTATCAAATGGGACGGAACGCAATAGCTGCCGGAAGCAATGAGATCTACGTTATTCCTCATACACAGTGGGACTCTGGAACAGCAATCAAGCTAGTTAACGTTCTTCGATGGGGAGGCGTGGAAATTGAACGCACAACGCGAGCTTTCACTATCGGAGGCCGTACGTACCAACCCGGCAGCTTCCTTATTCGAGGGGCACAAGCGTTTCGCCCCTACCTGACTGACCTGCTGAACCCTCAGGTATATCCGGATCAATGGCTATTTCCTGGCGCCCCCCCAGACCAGCCGTACGACATAACCGGTTGGACCCTACCGATGCAAATGGGTGTAACCGTCGACCGACATATAGACGTTAGGGAGCTGCCGGATGCTGCTCAAAAACCCATCGAGTGGGCTCAACCTGGAACGTCAGTCGTCCCCAGCAGTCAAGCCTCATACGGATTCGTACTGGACCCACGTGCAAATGATGCCTTTACTGCTGTCAATCGGCTGCTCGCGGCAGGGGAAACAGTGTTTCGAACCGGCACCAACCTAGTAACCAGAGGTGCGAAGTGGCCTCCCGGTACGTTTGTGGTTCCTGCGACCGAAGGAACAACGGCTCGTCTCGAGGCTGCCACTCGAGATCTAGGCTTATCGCTGGAAGTCCTTGCAAGAAAGCCAACAACCTCACTGTCGCGCCTTGCGCTACCACGAGTGGGACTCTATCGCAGTTGGAGGGCAAACCCTGACGAGGGTTGGACACGTTTCGTACTCGAACACTTCGAGTTTCCCTACGAAAGCTTGTGTGATGAAGCGCTGCGGCAAGCTGCTCTGAATAGCTATGATGTCATTCTCCTTCCGGATGACACCTACAGCAGCATGCTCAGTGGGTTGAACTCACAAGCGGCACCCCAAGAATACGTTGGTGGTATGACGGCAAATGGTGTCTCCAACCTTTACGACTTCGTTGTTAATGGGGGCACTCTCGTAACACTAGACAGTGCAGCTGAACTCCCCATTATCAATTTTGGTATTCCGGTCCGAGACATTACTAGCGGCCAGCGCGATACCAACTTCTACGTACCAGGAGCTCTTCTTGATCTTGAGATCGATCAGACCCACCCGATTGGCTATGGACTGCCCTCCAAGGTCGCTGCAGCCTTCATTAAGAGCCCGGCCTTCTGGCTGGTAAACGACGGCGTCCACCCCGATCAGCCTGATCAGCTGGAATCCTCCGAGCGACTCACCGTGGTCGCGCGCTATCCCGATACCGACCTCCTCCGCAGTGGGTGGCTCCTTGGGGAAAATCTCCTGACCGGAGAAGCGGCAGTTGTCGAGCTGCGGGTTGGAGAGGGAAGGATCATCCTAATCGGCTTCAGAGCCCAGCATCGAGGCCAGTCGCATGGCACATTCAAGCTGTTATTCAATTCCCTCTATCTAGGAGCCATGGACCGATAAGACCCAAGCGAGCTACTGTGGAAGCCACGCTCGACGCTATCGAAAGCAGTGGGAGACAATTCATGCTTGAGCGCAACCGGAGGCTAACCATTCCAAACGGGACACTTGACGCACATGGCTAGGCCCTACTACTCTTGTGCCTTCTGGCCGCTGGATTCCAGCGGAGACAGGAGGTTCGCATCGTGGCCAAGTGGAAGAAGTCGCTACGCAGTGGTGCCAGTGTTCCAGGTATGGTTGTTCATGATTGGGAAAGCTGTTGCGGTGGGCGGCGATGCGCAGTTCCTGGCCGAAGTTACTAGCTTCGTGAGCAGACACTTTGACACGTTGGTCCAGTTCGCCAGCGATGGTAGCTTTTTCTTCGGCATAAGCTGGCTCGCTTTTCTAATCATCAAGCCAGACAGGTGGTGGCCACGAATTCAGCAGGCAGATAGCGAACGTGACGGTCAAATGCAGGAAATGGAACGAATTCGTGGACTGCTCGGCCAAGAAACCAGCGCGTTGCGCGAGTGTAAGAAAGAACACGCTAAGGCGACATTGCGCTGGTTCGCAACGCGCCAGTCCATGAACATCGAGAAGTATCGAGCCGAAGATCCGTCAGTGAAAGATATTCGGGTGACAGTGCGATTCGCTGAATACAAAGACCGCGATTTCGCGAAACAAATCGAGGGGATTCTGAAGGAATGCACACAGTGGCCAGTCGAGATCGATTTGAGCAACAAACCCATAATCATGCCAGACAAGGATTTCAAGGTCATCTTCAATATTGGACCGTGGGAAAGTTTTAGCGAAGTAGCGTTGGCGTTTACTCAAGGTAAGCTGGTGCCCGGCAACATTGGTCAAAAAAGAACTGAGCGAGGGAGCGACCAGCAGCACCTAATCATTGACGTGCTCCCGACCATCATGCCGTGAGTTCCTTGTATTCGATGTGCTCAGTCGTGGCCAGCTTGCGCAGCGTGTCTCGGAACAGATACGGATTCTTGCGGTTGGTGTACTTGAATTCGGCTTCGTCGAGATACCGATCGATGTGCTTGGTTGAAATCTGATGAAACGAACCGACAATCGCCCGTTTGAGCAGGCCGAATGCGCCCTCGACGGTGTTGGTGTGGACATCGCCACGCACCCACTCTCCGGCGTTGTGATTGACACTTTCATGAGTGGTGTCGTCGTCTCCGATACCCTTGTAGCTCGAGTGCCCGTCTGTATAGACGTGTGTCGCGCCATCGGCGACCATGTCTCGGACGAACTTATGCAGGACCGGCTTGGTGTCGCGTGGGCCGGTTGTGAACCGGACTTCTCCGCCGCGTTGAAGCGCCCCAAGGACCATGGTTTTGTTCTTCAGGTAGCTTCCTCGTCCGCGTCCCCGTCGCTGGCCACCAATATAGGTTTCGTCAACTTCGACCGTGCCGGACAACTGCTCCTGGTTGATCTCGGCCATGGCTTCGCGGATACGGTGGCAGAGATACCACGCAGTTTTCTTGGCGACTCCGAGCGTCCGTTGCAACTGTCTCGCGCTCATGCTCTTCTTGGCCTCGACCAGCAGCAGGACGGCCATGAACCACTTTGGCAGGGCCAGATGGGTGTCGTTGAACAGCGTCCCTGTGGTAACGGAGAACCGGTGCTTGCAGGCTCCACAGGCATACTGCTTACGGGTCTTGATACGGGTGATATGGTCGGAGTCGCAACGGACGCACCGTACGCCTTTAGGCCAGCGCAACTCATCAAGCACCTGACGGCATTCGGCATCGGTGTCGAAGTCGACCATCAGTGTTGACAGGTTCATGTTCTTGGTGACCATTGGAGTATCCCCTATGGGCAGGCCGCGTAAGAAAGTGACCGAGATGACGGACGCAGAGCTACTGCGTCGAGTGTTTCCTGCGCCGGTGCGCAAGGAAGCCAAGAAGGTGATTGCTGAGTTGAACGATGAGAAGAAACCAGTGAAGCGTAGGAGCAAGAAACGCTAATGGAATCACTCACGAACGAAGTATCTCACAAACAGCATTGTGTGTCAAGTAGCCCATTTGGAACCATTAGCAGCGACAACCGTTTACTCCACGGCAACTAGCTAGGAATCCATTTCCGATAGAAGCTCACGAATCGTCAATCCAGTCACTGGGTCGACGAGGTCTGGAACAAGCCCGGTCAGTGGCTCGAGCACGAACCGTCTCTCGCGAAAAAGCGGATGCGGCAAGGTCAACCCAGGACCTCGCACCACGACATCCCCTACCAGAACCAGATCAAGGTCGAGAGTCCGTGGAGCTCCAGGAAACGGACGTGAACGGCCACGGTCAGCTTCAATCGTTAGCAAGACTTTAAGTAATCTCACTGGATCAATGCTCGCTTCCCCCGCCACGACAGCATTGAGAAACAAGGGCTGCGCAACCTTTCCTTCTGCTTGTGTTTCAAGGAACGGTGACGCTGTCAAATTACTCAGGAGATCATGCAGGCGGGAGATGCCGTAGCTGAGGTGAGCCTCCCGGTCACCCAGATTGCTTCCAAGGGAAATGACGGTAACGCGACGCACCATTCACGTACGCTGCTTCTCTTTACAAGTTATACACACTCGAGTCCACGGAATAGCATTTAGTCGAGCGGTCGAAATTAACTCCCCACAATCTCGACAGATCCCATAGGTTCCCTCGTCGATCCGCTTAAGTGCCTCCTCTATCGCCTGCAGGATCTTTGCATCAGTTTGCTTTAACTTCAGTTGAATATGGACCTCATTTGTCCCGCTGGCTTGGTCCGCAAGGTCACCTTGACGAGTGTTGTTATGCATTGGAGCACTCAGTGGTTTTTGTCCACCTTCGGCAATGATCGCTACCCGCTTCTTGAGAAGCGACTCCTTGTAGACCGCTTCGTCCATCCTCAGCTCCCTCTTTTCCGTCGTTCTAAACCGATCAGTATAACATGAGCACTCAGTGGAGACTGGACTCGCCGTCTTGCGACGCGTCGAGACTCAACACCGCTGTTAGCCTAGCAGTAACTCTTTGGATCAAACACTAGGACTTCTCAACTAGTGGGTTTGACAACGCCACCGCAATAACCACACATAAACTCCAACGTTGAGAATGAGAACAAAACCCCCAATCGCTAATTGAACGGCACGAGTCAATTCCTCCGGATATAACAATGGTAGGAGATAGCGTTCCACGAAGTCTCCTTCATACGTAGCAGTGCCACTCTGACCACGTAACCAGTTTTCCAAGGGAGTCAGAGGGCAGAGAAGGCCCGTCCACTCGATTGAAACGCCCCAAAAGACAGCTGGCAGATGTAACCACGCCACCCGCGACCAACGCCATGCCATCACACCTCCGAACAACACAAAGGCTACAAAGGCAAGGTCCAAAATTACCACGACATTTGCCAAGACCAAGTACACCATCCACCGACGCTACCAACTACGACTATCTCCCCCTGCTGGTCTACGTCTAGCAGATTTGGAGCCTTTTCGAGTACGATCTACTTCGATCCATATGAAAACACGCATCACTAGCAGATTCTCGATGGTCTCACCCCAACTTGCCTACATCCTTGGCACGATCGGAATGATCGTCAGCCCCTCAATTGTTGATGCGCAATCGGCTCACACCCATCACGGACTAACCGCTATCGAAGGAATAGCGGTCGGTCATCACACTCTCAAGAACCGTCCTACTGGGTGCACAGTTGTACTCACCGAAGGTGGAGCAACGGCGGCAGTCGACGTTCGAGGCTCAGCGCCAGGTACACGTGAGACCGATCTTCTCGATCCATCGAACACCGTCCAGAAAGTCCACGCAATTGTTCTGGCCGGTGGTAGCGCGTTTGGTCTGGCGGTCGCGGACGGCGTCATGCGGTATCTCAGTGAACGAAATGTAGGATATGAAACCCATGCCGCTAGAGTGCCTATTGTTCCCGCTGCTATCCTGTACGACCTTGGGGTCGGCAAGGATCCGTCAATTCATCCAACTGCTGAGTGTGGTTACCTTGCTGCGACTATCGCCAGCCGAAACCCTGTTGCCGAAGGAAGTGTCGGTGCGGGCGCTGGTGCCACAGTCGGAAAAATTGGTGGCGATCGCGGTCGTCCCATGAAAGGCGGAATCGGAAGCGCTGTCTTCGATCTCGAAGGTGGGATCCGAGTGGCAGCACTCATTGCGGTAAACGCTGTCGGGGATATTATTGACCCAGACACCGGTGCCATCGTTGCCGGCGTCCGCACCGCCGACGGTAGGGAGTTCGCAGACGCCAGAACTCTTCTACGTATGCCGAACGCCAACGAGGCACAGCATGGACAGAACACCACGATCGGGGTCGTAGCCACAAACGCTATCCTCGACAAAGCTCAACTCGCTCTCGTCGCTCGCAGTGCCCAAGATGGCCTCGCGCGGGCCGTCCGTCCAGCACACACACCAGTTGATGGCGATACGATCTTTGCGGTCGCCACCGGTGCGGTGCCAGGACAGGTAAACTTGCTTCAGCTCGGAGCGCTTGCTGCTGACGTCACGTCGGAGGCAATCCTTCGAGCCGTCCGCGCCGCGAGCGGACTTCCTGGCTACCCATCTGTCAAAGACTTTAAGGGAGGTGTCCGCTGAACGCTGCCCTTCTTTCCCTTATTGGTTTGTCTGCACTGTACCTCGGGTACCGTTTCTACTCGAAATTTATTGCCGAGAAAATCTACCAGCTCGACCCCTCGTTCAAAACCCCGGCGCACGCGATGCGGGACGATATCGATTATGTCCCGACAAACCGATTCGTCCTCTGGGGACATCACTTCACAGCGGTGGCCGGGGCAGCACCGATTGTTGGACCCAGCATTGCTGTTATCTGGGGTTGGCTACCCGCCGTCCTTTGGATCGTTATAGGAACGCTGTTTTTTGCCGGAGTCCATGACTTCGGAGCAATCTGGGCATCTATCCGTAATCAAGCTCGGTCGGTCGGCTCACTTACCGGCGATGTGGTAAGCCATCGCGCCCGGACACTGTTTATGATCGTCATCTTCCTGCTGCTGCTGATGGTCAACGCCGTCTTTGCGGTCGTTATCTCGAACGAGTTTCAGGCTACCCCGAGCAGCGTGATTCCAGCCTGGAGCGCTGTCTTCGTCGCTATCGTCATCGGTGTGTTGCTCTACAAGATGCACGTGCCTATCATGTGGCCGACGATCGTCGGCACGGTGACGCTCTACGCCGTCATCTATCTTGGCGAACTCGTGCCAATCGAGCTGCCAGCCCAAGTAGCTGGCCTCGCCCCCGGGGCCCAATGGATCCTCATTCTGTTCTTCTACGCGGCTGTGGCGTCTATGCTCCCAGTGTGGCTTCTACTTCAGCCGCGTGACTACATCAATGGAATTCAGCTCTTTATCGGCCTAATGATCCTGTACGGTGCAGTCTTGATCGCCAGCCCGACTATCGTCGCCCCTGCGATCAACCCGAACGTGCCGGCCTCAACGCCGCCGCTGATACCGTTACTTTTCGTAACGGTCGCCTGCGGAGCGATCTCAGGGTTCCACGGCCTGGTAGGCTCCGGCACCACTTCAAAACAGCTGAACACTGAACCCGACGCAAAGTTCGTTGGCTATCTCGGTTCTGTTGGTGAAGGTGCGCTCGCGCTTGTGGCCGTGATCGCAGCCACCGCCGGCTTTGCCACCTTAGCCGACTGGGAAACTGTCTACCAAACCTATAACACGCAGGGCACAAATCCATTTGTGCTTGGAGGTGCTCAGATCGCGAAAGATGGCCTTGGCCTCCCCTTCGCCTTCGCGCAAACCTTGCTCGCCGTGATGGTTGTGTTGTTCGCCGGGACGACCATGGACGCCGGTGTCCGTCTCCAGCGCTACATCGTCCAGGAGTGGGGAGCCATCTACAACATCAAGCCGTTGCAGAACCCCTACGTCGCGACCGCTGTAGCCGTCAGTGCCTGTTTAGTTCTCGCGTTTGGCGCCGGTGGCACCGGCGGTACTGGCGGCATGAGTATCTGGCCTCTATTTGGCACCACCAACCAGTTACTGGCGGGGCTAACCCTGCTAGTGATCAGCGTAATTTTGGTCAAGCTTGGGCGGCCATCGCGCTACACGATGATCCCAATGGTGTTCGTTACCGCAATGGCTTTTCTGAGCGCTCTCATTCAGCTGCGGGATCTCTACACTGCCGGCAACTACTTCCTCGTAATTGTCGACTTGCTGATCGTGGTCGCCGCGATCTTTGTCATGCTCGAAGCCATTTCGGCATTCATACGCGAGAAGCTAAAGTCAGCGACGGCAGCGTCCGTCGCCTAGCGTCCATCTCTCCATCATGACCGACAAGCGGCACGACAGTCTGTGGGCACGTCTCAGCACACTGCTGTCCGAGTTCTATTTTGCACCCTATCGAGGAGCGATTGCCCGCGCTAGACGCGACGAAGATGACCTTTTCATGCTCTTCGTCTATGCAGAGCTTATGGGTGTACCGAATCCGGCCACGTACTACACCCTTGAGCTGCAACCGATTTTATTGGAACGTTTTCACGAGTGGCACACTCGAATGGGACTGGAGCATTCCCCTCTCAACCACTTTCGCTGCTGCTAGCGCAGTGGCTTACTGCCCGAGCAACCGCACCTGGGCATTGAGCTGATGCTGCACGACCTGCTGACGCATCATCTTCTTTTTGTTGGTGGAAAAGGTGGCGTCGGAAAAACGACGATCGCGGCGGCCTTGGCAATGGCCGCAGCCGATCAAGGACGAACCTGTCTCCTCGTATCGACTGACCCTGCCCATTCATTAGGAGATATTTTCGAACAAACGATAGGGAACCGCCGGCAACTACTCAGGCCAAATCTCTGGGGATTAGAGATTGACCCGGATGCCGAGGCCGATCGTCACATCAGTGCCGTAAAAACACAGATGAAGACGCTCGTCCATCCCCGTCTTTACGACGAAGTCAATCGACAACTCGACCTCGCACAACACGCACCCGGTGCCACGGAAGCCGCGTTGCTCGAACGAGTCGCGGCTCTCATGGGGGACGAAGGCTCCGCCTACGACCTAGTGATCTTCGATACCGCACCCAGCGGACACACGGTACGTCTCCTGTCGCTACCTGAAGTAATGGGCGCGTGGATAGATGGTCTGCTCCGCAAAAGACAACGCTCTAGCCGTCTCTCCTCAGCTCTAAACCATCTCGGAAGAGGAGCCGTCAAAGGTGATGAGTTATCGCTGATTGATGAAGCCAAAGACCACGAACCCAATAGCCAGGATGCAAGAATTAATAAACTCCTACAGGCGCGGCGTCGCACGTTTCTCGTGGCACGTGAGCGGCTCCTCAACCAAGCCACTACGGCCTTTCTCCTGGTCGTAAATACCGATAAGCTTTCCATCCTCGAAAGCCGGAATGTTACCGAGTTGCTCGCACGGTTCAATGTGGCAGTCTGGGGTGTGGTGATCAACCAAGTGTTGCCAGACAACGCGGATGGCTCGTTCCTCACTGCCAGACGCAACCGCGAAAAGATTTACCGCCAAGAACTCGACCATATCTTTGCACACCTCCCGCGCATCGTTGTGCCATTGCTCGAACACGACGCATACGGCACCGCTTCACTGCAACTAATCGGCGAGCTCATTCGCCATGGCTGGCGGAAGCACCCATAGGAACTAACGTGTCTCCCCTAGTCGTCACGCTGCTTGCTTTTGCTGCTTACGTAGTGGCCTACCGCACCTACGCCCGCCATCTGGCCAACCGGGTCTTCGAGCTCGATCCATCACGCGTCACACCTGCACACCAGCTCCGCGACAACATCGACTATGTACCCGCTAACCGTTACGTTCTCTTTGGTCACCAGTTCGCCTCCATTACCGGTCTGTCGCCGATGCTAGGTCCAGCGATTGCCGTCATCTGGGGATGGGTACCAGCGATGACCTGGGTCGTCCTTGGCGCGATCTTCGTGGAAGCCGTTCATGACTTTGGTGCGCTCGTCATCTCTATTCGAGCCCGTGGAGCGTCGATCGGTAAGGTTACTGAAAGCCTGGTCGGACCTCGGGCCAAGACGCTCTTGCACCTAATCATTTTCTTCCTTGTCGCCCTGGCCATGGGCGTCTTTGTCCACATCGTGGCCACCCTGTTTTCCCCACAGTTCTATCCAGAATCGGTTCTACCTAGTGCCCTCCTGATCGTGGTGGCTCTGGGCATGGGCATGTCTATCTACCGTCTGGGGTGGCACATCGGCTCACTGACGGCTATGGCGTTTCTCGTGCTACTACTAGTGGTCTGGATCGGCATTCGGCATCCGGTCGTCGGCCCGTCATTGGCTCAGTGGAAGTGGTCGCTGTTGATCTATGCCTTCACTGCCAGTGTCCTACCGGTGTGGATGCTGCTCCAGCCGCGCGATTACATCAACAGCTTGTTGCTCTATGTCGGTGTGGCGGCAATGTACATTGGATTCTTCCTGACCAACCCGGCATTCGTCGCACCGGCTCTGGATCTGAGTCCCAAAGGGGCCCCTGCGATGTTCCCGTTCGTCTTTATTGTGATTGCCTTGCGGGGCTGCAAGTGGATTTCACTCCTTGGTCTCGTCTAGAACCTCAGCCAAACAACTCGACAAGGAGTCTGATGCTCCGCTGGTCGGGTACGGTGTCATGCTCGGTGAGTCATTGCTTGGAGTGATGGCTGTACTGGCCTGCACCGCCGGGTTTGTCTCTCGTCAGGAGTGGCTGATCCGCTACGAAAGCTGGCAAGCCGCCGATAACCTTGGAAGCAACATCGCCACCTTCATCACAGGCACGACACTTTTTCTGTCCGCGGTAGGCCTTTCTGCCGAGCCCGCGACCGTCTTTGTCTCAGTACTTGTGGTCTCATTTGCCCTTACATCACTCGATTCGGCCACAAGACTGCTCCGATACAACGTTACCGAGATTAGTGAGACCCTGGGCTTATCGCTATTAGGGAACCGATACGTGGCATCGGTCATCGCCGTCGTGGCTATCTGGTTCTTCGCGTTCTTCCAGGTGGGTGGAGAATTTGCCGGGCTTATCCTCTGGCAGCTGTTTGGCACAACGAATCAATTAATGGCCGCTCTCGCACTTCTTGCAATTACAATCTACCTCCTACGCCGTGGAAAGCCGATCGTCTTCACGGCTATCCCGATGGCCTTAATGCTCGCATCCACACTGAGCGCCATGGCTAGTAATCTTGTCGACTTCTGGCAAGGAAGCCAATGGATGCTAGTGCTTACGGGAGGAACCCTCTTCTTGTTGGCGGTTTGGTTTACTCTGGAAGCTTGGTTCGCCGTTCGTCGCTTTCGGCGTCAGCCAGCAGTGGAAGGTTTAGAGGTTAACTTCGACAGATCGAAATAGGCGGCCAGTCTTTGAAGCCTAAACTCCGCCCAGCCACCTGACAACGTGGCTAGTCTCCTTTCAACTCACGCACCCAACCTCGGCTCAAGTAGCGATCAGAGCTAGCTGACGAGCGCATCCACCGACCAACCACCTCTACGATGACTAGCAGAGACACAAACACCGCCACAAAAGTGCCGATGCATGTGATAACCCATTCCCACATGTCTCGCCTCCCTGGTCGGCATTACCAACGCACTATTTAAACCCACTCTCTAGGGGGGGTAGCTTCATCCTACCACAATATATTGATGTTCGTGTAATTCATCTCACTTCCGACCCCCCCCAATCAAAATACCCTCTCGAAGCACACCGCTATTTTTCCACGAGGAATTGAGAACTACTGCGGTACGACATTTGCAAAAGGGATGCCCAATCCCATTTTATTTACTAAGCATTACAGTGGGATTGTAAAAATGAATCTGATTTTCAATGATCTCCGGTCTCCTAAGCCCGTATCTCAGAATCCAGGCTAGCCGCACAGTAAAATCGATTACCCATACCTAAGATAAGAAACATTTACTCTCTTAGCCCCTGGATGCGTAAGTCCATTTTTCTTGAGTTGTAGTTGAACTATTGGCAGCAAAACACCCTTGCCCTCGTCCACTACACTTATCCTGATCACGCTCGTCCACAGCGTGGTGCTTGGAGAAACCTCTCCAACTTGAAAGCATCAGGTTCTACTAGGGTCTGTTAGAATGACTCTCGCTTCAAAGGAGGGCCTAACGTGAATCCTTTACTCTCTGTTGCAGTTGTTCTTGTTCTCGCCTTCGCAGTTTACATCCTCTTCGTGCTCCTGCTGCGGAATAAGCACTGACACTTTAAATGTTTTTCCTCGTTTTGGCTAAACCCGATTGTAGCCGACGCCTGGATGCTTACCATCCTGCAGCGTACGACTTTCGACTGAACTCTTCAATTACAGCTGAAGCAGCTTGGCGGGAACAGCAGCATCTTCACCGACAACAACGAAATGCTCTACAACTCCAGGTCAAACTCCCGGTCTAAGAAACGTCAAATCAACAGAATGTTCTTCTGGCTATTAAGCGGAGCGCTGATGTTCACCATAGCTATGCTCCCAAACATCCTAATAGCCCTCTTCTCCGGACCGCTTATCATTCACAACATTATCGTGACGACGTGCCTCCTAATAGTCCTCTTCTTATGGCTACTGTTTCTATCCAGAACGGCAGGCAACCGTTCTTCATTCCCTCAAAGCGAATAAGAGAGCGGCGATGGCGACCCGATTAAGCTCAAAGGGCCCTAAGCGCGGTCAGCACTAACTGGTTTCTCGGTTCTTACCCTCTCATAACCCGCTCGTGCAGAGTCTCGACCGTCTTCCAGGCAGACGTGATGGCACCCTCCATCCACCCAGGACTTAAACTGGTAGCTGCGGACCCCATGTAGATCCGACCGTCCGCCTTACTGAACTGGGCCATTTGGGCTGAAGATGGTCTTCTCGCGAAAGCGCCGAGACTGTATGGAACCTTATCCCACCAAACGCAATAGGCGCTTTCGAATTCTCTTCTCATTTGAGGATGGATCTTGCTGGACTGCCTTAAGACGTGCTCAATCCGACCCTGGAGAGGCATATCGCCTAGACCGGCCATCGCCCCATCACCGTAAAAACCCAGGAGCACTCCCTTCCTGGAGAAATATCCATCGGACGGATAAGAGAACTCCCCTAGTTGCAAGCCAGGGGCCCAAAGGTGTCCACCAAAGATCTTCTCCTCCTCTTCCCAAAAGCGGTGCCGCATCTGTAGCCCCATCTTCGACCGATCCGAATGACGGCTAGTATTTACCGCCAAGGCCATCTCAGAGGACAGATCGATCTCGATACGCTGTAACACGGACATCGGAAGGCAGCTGACGCAATAGTCCGCCACCTTCTCTAGCTCCTGCCCAGTTTCAGTCTCCTTGTAGACTACTCGTACGCCATCAGCAGTCTGGCGGATCTGTTGCACCTCAGCTCCTAAGACTATCCTCTCGCCCATCTCACGCTGAAAAGCTTTAGCTATCTCCATCATTCCATCCACCGGCTGGAACACTGGAGCCGGCCCCCCCGTACCCGCATACAGCGACCTGACTCTGATGCCGAAACCTGACCTAAGCAGCGCACTCAGATCATGGCGATCCTGTGATCCACGGGATGTCGGTGGCCTGTAGATGTAATCTTCGGAATCCAGAAACCCGGCGCTGACCAAGAAGTCAACCAGCCGTTCCTTATCGTCAGCTGTCAGAGGTGCATCTATCTCACCTTGGTCCATAGCCTTAGCAAGCAGTTCTGCAATCGAACCCCACAAGTCAGCCTTAACTTCCCGCAACCGTACCTTCTTTCCGGCCAGTGCTCCTCGTGCGGGATTTTCATCGTAAAAGTAATTAGCATCGGTAGCATCAACGAAAATTTCTAACGGAACGCCTAAGTCCCTACAGTAGCCAAGCACTCCCTCGTGCCCGTTCCTAATTCGCCACGCGCCTGCATTAAAGTACTGGCCTTCGTCGAACCGACACACCTGGTGTTCACCGCCGATCTCAGCATGCTCAGAGCCACGGCGAACGGTCCACGTTAGGCCACCCACCCGGTCCCGAGCCTCGAGAACTTGACACTCGTAACCCAGCTTTCCTAACTCGTAACCAACCGCAAGTCCTGACAACCCAGCACCCAGTACGATGACGCGTGTTCCCGTTCCCCGACCCTCCAGCACTGGTCGCGTGCCGGCCGAAGTCCCCATTAGGCCCCAGGCATCCATAGCACTCATAACGAGGGACGATCCACCTACCGCGCCCAACGCCTGCAGTAAATGGCGTCTAGTAATCAAAGAAGCGTCCCCTCGCTGACCCGGTGACTCGTTCCTCATAAAATTCCCGTCTCACCTACGTAACACGGCCCGTTAAAATGCCTCTGAACCCAATCAGCCGTTGCCTTAAAAGCTTGTCTTACTCTGGGTTTAAATCCAACGACTAGCAATCCTACCTGAGACAGTCCTGTCGCAGTATAACGAGACGAAGTTAGCTTGACCATCTCCTGCTTACCCGAAGAGAATAGCATTCACTCAGTCTACGATTCCAGCTTATTGCCCCCTCGATGGACGCTTTGTCGTAGTCTGCACGGGCATCGTCACAAACAATCGACATCGAGCTTCACAATTGCAATGACGTCAGCACCTGCCAGAACCGCGGCACAGTGCGCCAGACGTGTCAACGGCAAGTTTCTTGAAGTTAATGCCCGCCGGTTCCTGGTTAAGGGCATAGCGTACGGCACTTTCGCTCCTGATGCGAACGGCGAACAATTCCCAGCCCCCTTGCAGATCGCCAAAGATATTGCGCTGATGGCGTCCGCCGGCTTCAACACCATCCGCACTTACACGGTGCCCCCCACAGCCTTACTCGATACTGCGATGAAGCACGGACTCCGTGTGATGATTGGGCTGGACTGGCCACAGCACATCCCGCTTCTCGATGATCCAAAGCTTACGCGACAGATCAGACTGAACGCAGTATCCAGACTTCGCAGTCTGGCGGCGCACCCGGCAACGCTCATCATAGCCGTAGGTAATGAGATCCCCTCTGGGATCGTACGCTGGCACGGCCAGCACCGTATTGAGCAATTCCTTCGCGAGCTTTACCAGGATCTCAAGGCTGTTTCGCCCGAAAGCCTTCTTACCTATGTCAATTTCCCACCTACCGAGTATCTCGAACTTAGCTGCTTTGACGTCTGCGCCTTCAACGTCTATCTCCATCGAGAAATCGAACTCCGAGGGTACCTCGTGCGCCTGCAGCACATCGCAGGCACTAAACCATTCCTACTCGCGGAGGCAGGCAGCGACAGCGTGCGAGAGGGCCTCGACGGCCAGGCGGGAATCACCGCGATGCACCTACGTGCTGCCTTTTCGGAAGGCGCTTGCGGCGCTATTGCTTACTCATGGACCGACGAGTGGTGGCGTGGCGGTCATTTCATCGACGACTGGGCATTTGGCCTCGTTGATGAAGCTCGACGTCCAAAACCAGCATATACAGCGGTCGGGCGGGTATTCAAAGAGGCGCCGTTTGCGACTGCTGAGCGAGCCGAGTGGCCAAAAGTGTCGGTTGTGGTCTGTGCCTACAACGCCGCCAGCACGATTAGCGCCTGCCTTGACTCTCTCTCTGCCCTGACCTACCCAAAGGTTGAGATCATCGTTGTCAACGACGGGTCATGTGACGCCACCGCTTCCCTCGCTCGGCAACACACCGATGTGCGTGTCATCGATATGCCGAACCGTGGCCTAAGCGCCGCCCGAAACAGTGGCCTTGCTGCTGCTACCGGTGAAATCATCGCCTACACTGATGCGGATTGCCGGGTCGATGCCGACTGGCTGACATATCTTGTCCAACCGATGCTAGCCTCGGACGTTGTCGGTGCGGGCGGCCCCAACCTTACTCCCCCAGACGACCCCTGGGTGTCACAGTGCGTTGCCCGCGCCCCAGGCGCTCCGACCCACGTTATGCTCGATGATCGGATCGCCGAACACGTACCCGGTTGCAATATGGCATTCCGTCGTGATGCACTGTTGGCGATCGGCGGTTTCAACCCTGTCTACGTTTGCGCCGGCGACGACGTTGATATCTGCTGGCGTTTTCAGGCCCACAAACTACGTATCGGGTTCGCACCATCGGCGGTAGTTTGGCATCACCGTCGCCCCAGCGTACTAGCGTATTGGCGTCAGCAGGTCGGATACGGTGAAGGCGAGGCGTGGCTTGACGCTCACCACCCCGAAAAATTTCTCGCTGGGCAGATGATGTGGCGCGGTCGTATCTATACCCAGCTCCCCTTCCTAAACACGGTGTCCGAACGTCGCATCAACACAGGGGTATGGGGAACGGCAGCGTTTCCGTCGGTCTATAACACACAGGCCCACCAATGGCATTTCCTACCACACTCGCCTGTGTGGATGGCTCTGTCGCTTGCCCTCCTGTTTATAGGAGTCTTTGGACCACTGGCCGGCATGGACGCCGCGTGGCTTCCTCTTATCGCTGGCATTTTTGGATGGATCCTGACGATCGTTCGGTGCGTAATGTGCGGATGGCGATCAGAACTCTATGACCTTCCATCTATCGGCGAATGGTCCCCCGGGAAGAGTCGCATATTGTACCGAGGCCTCATCGCTGGCCTCCACTTATTACAGCCGCTCGCGCGATTCAAGGGCCGACTCCGCGGGCTGTCTCGACCCAAGGCAGTCACACCCCAGCACGTCAGCCGCTATCCGTGGAAGTCCCCGATGCCAAACATTACCGATTTTATGAGCGCGGCACGACTCGTAACCCACGGAAGTGCCGAGCATGCCTTCTGGAGTAAATCTTGGACACCCCATGCGACGCTACTGAATGAACTTGTCGGGGTTCTTCGGGCCTCACGGCCGGCTCTCGTCGTCGACCTCGACGACGGCTGGCGTCCGGATCGCGATCTAAGCTTGGCAATCGGTCGCTGGGGCTGGCTCCACGTCAGCACCCTCGTGGAAGAGCATGAAGGAAGGTCCAGCCTCTTCCGAGTACGAGTGCGCCTTAGTCCCAGCTTCGTTGGAACCCTTCGCGGTCTAACGCTGGCAGTAGTCGGAGCCGGAGGTATAAGCGCGTCGATATTTCTGTACCGCCCCTCTGTGATCCTCTTTGTTTCAACCATCGTAATTGCGGCACTCGGTGCCCGGGCAGCATGGCAGGCCACACGTGCGGCGAGCGTGCTCCACCAGGCGTTAACACGAGTTGCCACCGCGGCTAGCCTGCTGCGCTTGCCGACTTCGCCGGCAGTTGCGCCACGCTTGAGAACATCACCCGATACGACAGTGTCCAACAGCCGGGGATAGCATCCCGTGACTATTGTTTCCTGGACACTCTCGTTCCTTCAACCGTATCGCTGGCGGGTAGTCGCAGTTCTAGCGCTCTCGATCGCCGAAATCGGTTTGGCCGCGCTGGCACCCTGGCCACTTAAGGTAGTAGTGGACTATGTGCTAGGCGTCCTTCCTCTTCCTGAACCGCTTGCCGCAATCATGCCGGCACTGGCGACTCAGAGCACCGTTGCCCTTCTGGTGTTTGTCATCCTGGTCGGACTCCTTGTGCAGATCGCCAACGAAGTAATCCGAATGATTCATACGCAGATTCAGGTGCAAACGGCCCATCGCGTGCTCTATACGCTACGGGCGAAGCTGCTATCGCACCTACAGGCACTGCCATTGCGTCACCACCTGCTGACCCCAACAGCCGACTCGGTGTACCGGCTCGACGCCGACGCGCACTGCGTGGACGATCTAATCATTGGAGGCGTATTTCCTCTGACACTGGCATCCCTCAACCTGGTCGTCATGTTCGTAATCCTCCTCTACGTCGACCTGACGCTGGCACTGCTCTCGCTTACGGTAGCGCCGTTCCTCTACGCGTGTCTTTACTACCATTCTCGCGCGATGGTCGATCGGGCCGATCGGGTAAAGACTCTAGAAGCAACATTAATCGAGCGCGCCTTCGAGATTCTGTCCTCTATCGCCGCCGTTAAGAGCTTTACCAGGGAACGACATGAACTCGAGCGGTTCTCCCACCGTGGTAACGAGACCATGCGTGCCAGACTAACGCTGACCTGGCAGGAATCGCTCTTCTCAGTGGCGGTAACCACTATCACGCTTACCGGCACCGCTTTGGTCGTCATAGTGGGCGGGCTTCATGTCCTTAACGGTACTCTGACACTCGGCAGCCTCCTCGTCGTCATAGCCTATCTGGCCGCGGTGTACGATCCGATGTCTGCGATCGCCCACTCGACCGGCTTGCTGCAACAGGCCATTGCGAGTGCTCGCCGCATCCGTAAGATCTTTGAACTATCACCAGAAGTCCCAACCCACCCAGATGCCCTAGATGCAACTACAATCAAGGGCCACATCCGCTTCGAAAACATATGTTTTTCTTACGACAATAATCGGCCCGTACTCGATGGAGTGAACTTCGATGTACATCCAGGGGAAATGGTCGCGCTTGTTGGTCTCACCGGCACTGGAAAAACAACCATCGCGAACCTGATTCCAAGGCTCTTCGAGCCGTGTGACGGCCGTATCCTTATAGACGACATCGACACCTCCCGGTACTCCCTAGTATCGTTACGCGAGCAAATCGCTCTGGTTCCGCAGGAGCCGGTATTGTTCAGCGGAACAATCGCCGACAACATTCGCTACGGCCGGCTTGACGCGTCAGACTCGGAAGTGGAAGTCTCAGCGCGCAGGGCTCACGTACACGACTTTGTCGAGCGGCTCCCAAACGGCTACCAGACGCTGGTCGTCGAGTCTGGTAGGACTCTCTCGGGTGGTGAACGCCAGCGGATTGGCATTGCAAGGGCGTTATTAAAAGAGGCTCCGATCCTTATCCTTGATGAACCTACCTCGGCCGTCGACGCGATCTCGGAGCAGGCTATCTTCGAAGCGCTGCACCGCCTCCGTCCGAGCCACACTACTCTGGTCATCGCGCACCGCCTCTCCACGGTCCGAGACGCCACACGCATCCTCGTGCTCCATGAAGGACAACTGGTCGCACAAGGCACTCACCGTGAACTGCTGGCGTCAAGTCCTCTCTACCAGCGGATGTGCGCACGCCTCTCGGTCGGCCAAACAATCCAGGACACGGACACTGTCGACGAGCTGCTACGGGATAGACTATGAAGATCTTGTTCGCCGGCATCGTCGCCAGACATCCGTATGGAGGCGTCACTTGGTGTTCGTTGATGTATCTACTCGGACTTCGGACACTCGGACACGAGGTCTTTTACATTGAGGACACTGGAGAGTGCATCTACGATCCTGATCAAGACACACTATCGCCAGACCCGTCCTACGGTACCAGCTACATCCATCAAGCACTTGAGCCATTTGGCCTAGGAGACCGTTGGAGCCTCGTAAACTATGACGGCTCGTACCACGGCAAGTCGAAAGAAGACGTCCGTGCCTACTGCGCTGATGCCGACCTCTTCATTAACCTGTCCGGCGGCTCTTGGTTCTGGCGGGACGAGTACATGCGGATTCCAAGGCGTGTATTCATCGACTCGGATCCTGTATTTACACAGCTCGCAATTGCAAAGGGCGAGAACTGGTACGTCAACTTCTTTCAGAACTTTGACCGCTTGTTTACTTTCGGCGCGAACATCGGCACTGCAGACTCAGACGTTCCCACCTCCGGATTCACTTGGAACAAGACGTGGCAACCGGTGGTCACTGGGCTCTGGGAAACAACGGCACCCCCGACCGGAGACCGATTCACCACGGTGATGACCTGGAAAACTGAGAGTTTCACCGACCTACACAGTAACAAGGACCGTGAGTTCGTCCGCTTCATCGAACTGCCAGGCCGAACAGCCGCACGCTTCGAACTGGCCGTGAACGGGCCTCAGCGCTTTCTGCGAGAGCACGGCTGGTCGACGATCGATGGAATGAGCATCTCACGTTCGTTGTGGGATTATCGCGACTATATCCAGGGCTCGAAGGCAGAATTCAGCGTAGCCAAACACGCCTACGTGTCGCACCGGTCTGGGTGGTTCAGTGATCGGACAGAGTGTTACATGGCTGCCGGTCGGCCGGCACTCGTCCAGGACACTGGTTGGAGTGCTCACGTACCGTCTGGAACGGGCCTGATTGGATTCGGCACACTTGAGGAAGCCGTCGAAGGTCTGAACCGTCTTGAACGTGACTACCGGCTGCATGCTAGACGCGCGAGGGAAATCGCGACCGAGTATTTTGATGCATCCCGCATCCTGCCACCGTTTCTGGAGAGGGCGTGCACATAACTAGACCCACCAGACCCGAAGTCGAGAAGCGACTCCGTTTTGCGCTAGTAGCGCCGGTTGCCCAGTCGATCCCACCGACTCGCTCAGGGTCTATCGAAAGTCTTACCACGTTGTTGTCAGACGGCCTCGTCGCCAAAGGCCACGATGTGACCTTGTTTGCAACTGGTTCATCGGTCACAAAGGCCAAGCTACACGCCACATTTTCCGAAGGCTACCAAGAGGATCTCTCGATGTGGCCATGGGAGCTATGCGAGCTCTTCAACTTGGCTGCAGCTGTCGAGTGCGCTAGTTCGTTCGACATCATTCATTACCAAGCCCAGTACTATCCAATGTCACTTGCGTACCAACACCTGTCACCAACACCAATTCTACAGACTCTACACCATGCACCAACGGCTCAAGAGGTCGCTCTTTGGTCGCGTTATCCAAACGCACCATTCGTGGCCATCTCTAGATCGCAGGCGCGTCAGCTAACCGGCCTGAACGTAGTTGCCGTCATTAACCACGCCGTTGATACTGACGCCTTTTCGTTCCGAGCGGATCCAGACGACTACCTGCTTTTCCTTGGACGTTTCACCGAGGGTAAGGGAGTATTGCAAGCAATTGAAATATCGCAACGAACAGGAATGCGACTAATTCTCGCTGCGGCTAAGAACGAATACTATAAGCACGTCATCGCGCCTCTGGTTGACAACCATAGAATTGTGTACGCAGGGGAGCTCGAGCATGATGCCAAAGTGACATTGCTCGGAGGCGCCAGGGCGCTCTTGTATCCAGTTAAATCAGGTGAGCCCTTTGGCCTTGTTCTTGCCGAAGCCATGTCGTGTGGAACGCCGATAGCGGCGCTCGGCCGTGGTGCTGTCCATGAGTTGGTTGACGAGGGAATCACCGGCTGTGTATTCAACTCGATCGATGCGCTCGTTAATGGTTTGTCTGGCGTGTTGGCACTCGACCGGGCTCAGGTCAGGACAAGGGCGGTGGAGCGTTTTAATCTAGACTGCATGGTCGATGCGCACATTGATCTCTATTCGACACTCATTGCTGAGAACAACCGGCGGGAGCGAACGACCTAACGTGCCAACTGACTTGACCGGGCGATCACTGCTCGCTGTGTTAGCTCATCCTGACGACGAGTCACTAGCTTGCGGTGGGTTACTTGCGTGTTGCTCAGAACTCGGTGCCGAAGTCTCTCTTCTCTGTGTCACCGACGGAGAGCACGGTCAGGAGAACGATAGAGCCTCAATCGAACCTTCCTGCGACCTCAGAAACATCCGCACTAAGGAGCTACGAGCTGCCACGCGCATCCTCGGCGTCACTAATCTTCTTCAGCTTCACTACGAGGATGGCATGCTGCGCTGGATGGATACCCAGCAACTCGAGACAGCTATCGGACATGCTATACGCCGACTGCACCCAGACGTCGTGATTACGTTCGGCGAGGACGGCCTCTACTGGCACCCCGATCATATTGCCGTGCATGAAGTAACTACGGCAGCCGTAGCCAGTCTAAACGACGCCAAGAATACTCCCACCTTGTACTACGTCACGATGCCTCCAGGCGCTATGCGCGCCGTTGTAAGCAATGCAGTTGACACTCTGAACATAAACGGAATGTGCCGGGAGGCGCCTACCAATATCCTCGGCGTTTCGAACGCCGATGCGTTCGGAGCACTAGCTGGAACTCCAACTCTAGTAGTGGAGATCAACGCCTTCGCAACCCGTAAGCTCGCTGCGATCAAGTGCCACCTTTCGCAGCTCGGCGGCAGCGCTCTAGCCATCATGGAAGAAATAGACGCTCCGAGACTGCTAGGCACAGAGCACTACCGACTGGCTGAAGTCGGCTCGCGTGGCGACGCCTTCATTGAGCAGTTCGGGTTTTCGTTTCATCTAGATAGCACGACGTCCTAGTGCTCAAAACGCCTAATGCGCAAGACCATGCTGAACCTTTTGCGCTGCCCATTCTGTGGTACTCGTCTGTCTATCCTAGAAAACAACGCCCTCGTACATACCAATGCCTGCCTTGAGTCTGGCGTGCTAGGTTGCGAGTGCTGCACCTTTCCCATCGTCGCTGGCATTCCCGTGATGAATGCGAGCGACACCACACGTAAAGCCCTGAACGCTCTTGAGGCTGGTCGGCATGAGGAAGCACTCCTTACACTACTCGAACTGGATGAGGAGACAGGAAATCGTTTTCGAACTCTCCTCCAACGCGGCACCCACACGACCTATCGGGATGCGCTCGCGATTCTAAGTCTTGACGCCGAGAGCACCTATTTCCTATATCGATTCTCCGATCCCACGTATCTCACGACCGAAGCACTCTTGCAGTCCCTCAGCCAAGATCAAAGGACTCTGTCCGGTTCTGTACTTGATCTCTGCGGTGGCTCTGGTCACCTCACCAGGGTAATTTCCGGTCTACGTTTTCCCAACGACACGATGTTCCCAAGTGCTGTGCTCGCCGACGTTTCTTTTTGGAAGCTGTGGCTTGCTACACGTTTCACGTCGCCAGAATGTGAACCGGTTTGTTGTGATGCGAATCAGCCGCTTCCGTTCCGGCGTGACTCATTTTCCATGGTCCTTCTCTCAGATGCTTTTCCGTACATCTGGAACAAACGCCTGCTGGCTGAAGAGATGATGCGTCTTGCCGGAAAAGATGGCGTAATCGTAATGTCTCACTTGCACAGTGCGCTCGGCGAGAACTTCTCCACTGGCGATACGTTGACGCCGGAAGCCTACCGAAATCTATTCGCGACGCACGATCCGCGACTGTTCAGTGATGAGCGCCTGTTCACTGACCTCTTCGACCATCGGATTGTCAACTTGACCTGTCACGTCTTACCAGAAGACCTTCGACGTGAACCTTCATTAACGATCGTCGCCAGCAAGCACGCGAGTTTGTTTCGCTCGTACAAGGTGCCGGACACCATCGAAATAACAGGCGAACTAAAAGTTAACCCCTTGTACAGGGTCGAGCGCCACGGAGGTTCGTCAGTATTGACGTTGACATTTCCGACACCAGAATACGCAATGGAGTTCGATACATGCAAGCGGTACCTACCGTGCAGCGTCACGGTTAACGCTGACCTCACCGGAAGTATTAACCCAATGATCTTCGGTGGTAACTACGAGAACTTTCGCCATCGTCGTGTTATTCTCGACGTCCCACCTCGTTATTGCTAAAAGCAAGCCACTCCTCCAACTCAAACCAAATGACGCCAGGATTTCAATAGGTAGCTTGCTCACGCCTGCGGATCGATCTAAGGCTAGTTATCCTCTTCGATACGGCCCCCTTCCGCTACTACCGCTGAGAGCACACTCGCAAGAAAAGCCATCAGGACTAGTAGCTGGGGAGAATCCCAACGCTGATTTTCTTCACTTGTCAGATTAATCCGGTTGCCCACAACACGTAAACCACTACCATAGCCGAGATCCCATTAACAAACGTCACCCCGCCGTACGAGATCAGCGCTGCATTGAGCGACATCCTAGAAAGCGACATGCACACCCAAAAGTAGCTCGAATTCACATACTTAATAATCATCGAACCGGCTGCGCCGGCAAGCATTGTTGCTTCTGGGCTGAGACCAAGACTACCCATCATTGGAGCCGTTACGGATGCGGCCGTAATGACCCCAACCGTCGTAGAACCGGTTATCATATTCCCAGCCACCCCTAATACGAACGGCAAGAAGATAACCGGTAGCCCGGTATAGATCACGCCGCTTGCGATCGAGTCGACTGCAGGCGTTTCCCTTAGGATTTGACTGAGGGCGCCACCAAGGCCAGTCACCATAATGATCATCGCCGAAGTACGGAGCGCATTCTCAATCCACGTCTTTGTACGTGCCTCCGCCTGTGCTGCGGTAGCGTTCCGATACGCAAATAACACTCCGATCCCAAGCGCGACTACCGGCCATCCCAAGTAGATCATTACAATATTCACTACGTGATCGGCAGGCAAGACGAAAGCGCTTACGCTCTGTCCCCCAATAAGCACCAGCGGAATTGCGATCGGCGTATACGCTCTCCAGGTAGAGGGTAATTCGGCTTCTCGGTTTCGCTCGATGAATGATTGCCCAACAAACTCTCGGGACGGTGGTGACCCAATGAGTGGCCCCACAGCTTTGGAGTATGCCCACCCAGCTAGAGAGGCGATTAAAGTGATGACGCTACCAAATAATATGACGCGTCCAATATCTGCTCCAACTATAGCCACCGCAGCGAGAGGACCAGGCGTTGGAGGCACCATCGCGTGCGTCAATTGCATTGCACCAACCAGGCCGGTTGCCATCACACTCATATTAAGACCACTCCTCAGAGCAGCTGAATGAACGAGAGGGTTCAAGATGACGTAGCCGACATCAGAAAATACTGCTAAGCCAACAACGAACCCACTCATTGTCAACGCTAGGGGCATGCGATGTTCGCCAACCAATCGAATCATTGATATCGTGATCCGCTCTATTCCGCCGGTATGCTTAAGGGCCTCCGCAAGGATCGAGCCGAGGACAATCACAACCGCGATACTCTGAATTGTTTGGCCAAATCCTTGTTCGAACGCAACAATAAATGCTTCGCGGTTGATACCTGGAAACACCGGAAATAGCACGATCGGAACCAAGAGTGCGATAAAGACGTGCCACCTAAACCGCGTAATCAGCAGGAACAGGAGGGCTACAATAGCGACAAGCCCCGTAAGAGCGATGACTGAACTTTCAGTAATCACGATCGCCTGGCTTCCACTGTGTTATCTAACACCATCTTCACAATCTTGCAGAATTAACCAAGTGTTACTTTTCTTCATCGTCACCAAAAGCGTTGAGCAGAAGCGGTAGCAACGTATCCATCTGCGCCACGGCTGGATATTGGGGTCTTAGCCCTTCGTGAAATTGATGTTGGCGTAGACTATCGAGCAAGCTATACCTGTTGGCAATTACATGAACCGGCACGTCCCAGGATGCGCTTTCGCCACTGACAAGCGCTGGAGGCTGATGGTCCCCGACTAGAATCACAACCAAATCCCGATCAGCGCGCAGGCGCAGATAACCCCCAACCGTCGCATAGGCATAGGTCAGTCCCTTCACATAACTCGGCCCGAGGTTTAACCAATCTGGATAATCTGACCACGCCCGTTCGACATCCGCAGCGTCGTAAGGCTTGGTTGTCAACACCCTCGCCCAATCAGGCTGATACGGCGGTATCGGCACAAAGGGCGCATGTGTGCTAATTGTCGGAAAGAAGACGAAGAGCGGCCGTCGCGGCTGTACAGCCACTTCAAGAGAATCCATTCGCGCTATTACAAATTGATCATTGATGTCCCACCATCCGAACGGTGGTCCCTGATAGTCAAGTCGTTCGAGATCATAAATCTCATCAAACCCGTAGAACGCTCCCTGCGGCCAGTCGAGTAGCAATCCAGGCATCATCGCAACGGTCCGGTATCCATGACGTCCGAATGCCTTCACCAGCGTATCCCTATTCTGCGCCAGAAGCCGCACGTTCGTCCCCTCGTCGCGAACCTCAGTCCCAGAAAGCAAGCTAATGTGCGCCAGCCACGATTCGCCGCCAAACGTCGTAGATTTGACGAACGCGGACACTACTGAGCGCCCGGTCTCGCTGATGTCTACTTCAAGACGGGTCCGGCTGGAAGCTAGCGACTCTACGAACTCCGGACGATCCCAACTCACAGCACCGTAGGATTCCAGAAAGATGAGGAATACATCAGCCCCGCTGACGCGTGTGAAGTCTGATTCAATCGGTGGTTGCGGGCTAAGCTCCCTCACGCCCACACCGGTCATCTCATAGGCGAGCTCCCCCACCTCGCGTGCGTACATCGCTGTTACCGGTTCAGAAAAATGGATCCTAGATGGAACAGGTACCCCGATGCTTTGCGCAACAGCCAGCAAAAGTATGCCACTCGCCGAGCCCCACAAAATCCAACGCGTATGCGAATCGCTTGTTGCCTCGCTCACACACCCAAGCGCCCACCGCGTAAGGACATAAAGAACCACTGGGACCAACACCGTTCCAATGATTAAGGCGACGGTATGCCATGCCGACGCAACGAACGCAAACATAGCGCCGACGTTTGGCAGGTGTCTCAGGTCCCAATACAAATTAATGTCTCGCCCGTACAACGATTTGGCGGTTTCATCGATGTAGTGTCCAGAGATCAGAAGAACCCAAAGCACGGCGAGCCACTTAACTGCACCATAAAACGGCACGCCGATCCAGACACGTGCGAACACGAAGCTGAGAACGCAAATAGCCAGTTCAATAGAAAGGTCACCACTCAGCTTGATACCCAGAGTCGGCCAGATGTTGCCGAACGTTAGTGACACATTTAACAGCGTCAAAGAGACGATCAGAGTAACCCAGCGAATGATGTCCATTTGTTTCGGTATGTTATTGACGAGGTCAATAGAGAACCGCTTTATTACTTCGATAGGCTAAGCGGCAGCCGACCACCACCGATCGCGAGAGCGACTAATCCTCCAACCACTGGCAGTCCGTACCCGTTCGTCAGATAACCATATGAAAATATGATGCCGCTCGCGAAGTGAAAGTTGAGAATCATAAACAACGCTAGCGCTGCGAAGAGCCGAACCCTAAATCCGCAGACGAGTGCCGCACCAGCAGCCAACTCGCCGAACGGGACGAATCTGGCAAACAGTGGAGCTCCTGGAATCGCAATCGTCTCTAAATACCACCGGCTAACAGCCGATGCCGATTCGTGCCATCGCTGAAGCTGCCATAGCAGTAATCCGCTGTCTTTCAGCCAGTCGATCTTACTAATTCCCATAAAGATAAAAAACGCCCCAACGATCAGCGCTAGCGCACGTATTCCTCTAGCAAGTGAATTTCCATTAGTCAAAACAGGCATCGCTGTCGCTACTTTCTAAGCCTATGTGCCTCTAGCATTGTAACCGGGCCCATTTCCGCAACAGAATGTACGAGTATGCTTGCGAGTCAACCCACATGAGCCGCTCGGACCGGATCATCGGCCTGCTCCGCTCGTTCCTTCTGTATCATGCGATCCCACGCCGCCAGGCACGTTTGCGCCAGCTATACACTCAATTCGTATCCCCAGGGGATCTTGTCTTCGACGTTGGGGCACATGCAGGCAACCGAACCCGCGCACTCGCCGCCATCGGATGTCACGTCATCGCTCTAGAGCCACAACCTGACTTCGCGCGCATGCTCCGCAGCCTATTCGCTAAATCCCATGGAGTCCAGATTATCGAAGCCGCGGTTAATGAGACGGTGGGGTGCGCGTCCCTCTCGATCAGTGACCGAACCCCAACCATTGCTACGATTTCGAAAGTATGGCGCGTCGCATGTACTCGGAATCGTGTGTTCTCACCCGCACGATGGAACCGTTCGATTACTGTCGAGACAACAACGCTAGACACACTAATTGAACGCTTTGGGATCCCTGAATTTATCAAGATTGACGTCGAAGGCGCGGAACCGAACGTACTCATGGGCCTTAGTCATCCTTTGCGCTCGCTGTCGTTCGAATATTTACCTGCCGCACTCGATTACGTAGGCGCCTGCGTGGCGAGGCTGAACAAGCTCGGTACGTATCGATTCAACTGGTCGGTTGGCGAGTCGTACCAGCTTTCAGTAAAGCGGTGGATTACTGGCACAGAATTGTCCCGTGCCCTTAGGACTGAAGCAGCGCAACGTAAATCTGGCGACGTGTATGCGCGACTAGAATCCTCAGAGCCCGTTTAATGATGGCACCTCGATTTAATCTCGCGAACATTCGACGATATTACGATCGAAATACCGCCGCGTTTGTTGTATGCGGTCAGGGTGGTAGCGTCGGTGCGATCCATCGTGCCGTTTGGGGTCCTGGCGTTGGAAACCGCCAAGAAGCCTTTCGGTACGTCGAGAATCAAATCAGCAAGCAGATCCGAAGATTAGTGCCAACAGCTGATACGGGAAATACCTCTCACATCATCGACCTCGGTTCTAGAGTGGGGGGAAGCTTGTGCTATCTTGCCGACCGGCTACCCATCCGTGGTACCGGAATTACATTAAGTCCGGTCCAGGCACGACTAGCGCAACAACGCATACGTGAGACAGGGCTATCCGACCACATTTACTGCATCGAGGGCGACTACTGCAACCTGCCGACCAACCTAGAACCGGCGGAGCTTGCCTACGCGATCGAGCCCTTCGTTCACGGACCCTCTCCCGCTCGCTTCTTCGCCCAATGTGCCCGTATTCTTCGACCTGGCGGTCTCCTCTTAATCTGTGATGACTTCAGACGGCAGGTCACCGAACCCGCCACCACGCGCACAGTCGAGCGCTTCTGCCGAGGCTGGCACGTTAACGCGTTGTTGAAACGGAACGAGCTCCACGCCCTTGCGAAAGCGGCAGGCTTCGAGCATGAATCCACAGACGGTCTCTCGCCCTATCTCGAAATCGGTCGCTTCCGTGATCGCATTATCGACGTCCTGCTTGCACCATTTGCACGGATTCCGCTCGACATCGCGCGTATAGGGTACCTGAACGGCGGTAGCGCCCTGCAAAAATGTCTCCGGAAGGGGTGGATCGGATACGATCTTGCACGGTTTCGGCGTCTGGGCTAGTCCTATCATGTCTGAACACACAATCCGCTATTGGCAAACGCTAACGACGGACGATATAACTAATCTCGCTGAACAAGACCCTGTCGTAATCCTGCCACTAGCGGCTACCGAACAGCACGGACCCCATCTACCTCTTTCTACAGATCTCCAAATAGGCATGGGCCTACTGGCGGAGGCATTCGTTCACCTACCGAGCAACTTTCCCGCCTGGGTGCTTCCACCACAGGCAGTCGGAACCAGCTCCGAGCACATACACTTCCCGGGAACCCTTAGTCTTGACCCGGATGTTCTCGGTGAAGCGATTTACCAGCAAGGTTCAGCCGTGGCTATGTGCGGCATGAGACGCCTGGTGCTTAGTAACAGCCACGGCGGTAATCGGCAGGCCATGGACATCGCTGGTCTTAGGCTTCGCGAGGAACACGGTCTTCTAGTGGTGAAGATTCACTACTTCGATTTCCCTCCACCCGAAGACGTGGACCTTCCGGATACAGAGTGGCGCCATGGACTCCACGGTGGAGCCATCGAGACTGCCATGATGCTGCACCTGCACCCTGAACTAGTGCGCACCGGGAAGGTACGCAACGGCCATTCCTTGGGGGAAGACCTAGAGCGTACGTTGCGTCGCCTCCGCCCTGAAGGAGCCGCGGCGTTTTCCTGGCTGGCACACGATCTCAATCTCTCTGGCATAGCTGGCGATGCACGAAAAGCGAATAGCAAGATGGGCAAGCACCTTGTCGCCTACTACGGTGAGGTGCTAGCGGACGTGATCCAAGACACAAAAGCGTTTCCCTTGGAACGACTAGCCTAAGAGGGGCTAGAACAGTGGGCGGCAGCTATTTCCCAGGGATTGCGCCAGACAGCATCTCCCCAAGCCAATGGCCAGCTCGATTAACTTTAGCCTTGACGTATAGCACATTATGACGGTTGAGCGTACCGTAGAGTGGTTGCCGATCCATTACCTGAATCCCCGCCTCCCGAAGTGCCCTAACTTTCTCCGGGTTGTTGGTCAAAAGCTGGACACGGTCGACATGAAGTTGCCGCAGCATCTCGACCGCAGCGTCGTAGCGCCTCTCGTCGGCCCCGAAACCGAGGGTGCCGTCGGCATCAACGGTGTCGAGGCCCTCTTGCTGCAACCCATATGCTCGGAGCTTGTTTCCTAAACCGATGCCCCTACCCTCCTGCGCTAGGTAGAGGAGGACTCCTCCCCCGTTATTAGAGAAGACACGAAGGCTACCGCGCAACTGTTCCCCGCAATCACATCGGAGGCTGCCGAAAAGATCTCCTGTGAGACAAGCGGAGTGGATTCTTACGGGAACTGGATCCGCCCAACTCTCCGGACTACCGATCAAAACCGCCACATGCTCGAGCAGACAATTAGCCTCCCGGAAAAACATAAAGCGGGCATCCTCAGCCTCTTCCAACGGAACCGTGCCGTCGCTGACGTGGATCAGTTCCACCCGTTCATTCGAGGCCATCTCATCTATCTGGACCGTCGTAACGACTAGAAACGCACCACTGTCAAGATATCCCTGAAACCCAGGCACCTGCGTAGCATCTATCGGAACACCCACAATGGCAGGAATAAGTCGCCCTAGTCGTGCCAACGTGAGTCCCGCGACCTCCTGGGCCGAAGCCTCGCGCAGGTCGAAGGACTTGGTGTCGACTTTCTCCGAAGTGCTGCATAGGCGCAAGATCTGATCCTGATTGATCTCGCCGCTTAATCTCAGACTCATGTTCACGTGGCGCCTGCCATTCATCAAACCCATGGCCTCAGCGCGATGATGAGTCACCGCCAGCCTGACGGAACCACTCGCAAACTGTCTGAGCTGCTGCAGCGTTTCACTCTTCAAGCACTCGACCGAGGCAAGAAGGACACCAGCGTCTGGAGCGTTCCCACACGAGGTCCTCACATACAAGAGTCGCCCTTGTCGAAAATCAAATAGCCCGCGTTCTGCCTCGTGCATGCTACTGTCCAGTTGCCGTGAGTGCACCTCTAGACGAAAACACCGCCTGGAACCTCCTGCGAGCCGTACCCCCTGGGTTCAGCCGTAAAACCTCAAAGATACGCGTGCACAATCATCCCAGGCCGCATGTTTGGTTGCAAGTCCACGCTTCCGGCCGGTGGGAAGCCTCAATCCCCGTAACCGACGCCGCTCATGACCTGCTTGAGCTCTTTTTACCACTCCAACTCCAGAATGATCTGGTAATTGCCCAAGCGGGACAGAGTCTCGATGGACGTATCGCTACAAAGGGCGGTCATTCGCGCTACGTGACCGGCCCAGCCGATATCAGACGGCTCCATCGCCTAAGGGCCCTAGTCGATGCAGTGGTTGTCGGTGCCAGCACTATCGCAGCGGACAATCCCCGACTCACAGTTCGAGAGGTCGAAGGCGAGAATCCTGTTCGGGTGGTACTCGATCCAAATGATCGACTTCATCCAACCCTACGCGTCTTTTCTGATGGCGCTTCACGGACCCTGGTAATCCGCCGAACTCTTGGCGAACAAAAACCCAGCGTAATAAAGCGAAACATCCTACTGATCCCAACATCTGAGTCAAACGGCTTCGACCCACATGTCATCCTGGATGCTCTCCGGAAACAAGGACTCACACGCGTGCTCATCGAAGGTGGCGGGATCACCGTCTCCCGCTTCTTGCAAGCAGGCACCCTCGACCGCCTCCACATTACTGTTGCGCCTCTCCTGATCGGTGCTGGGAGACCGGCTCTTTCGCTGGAACCAATTAAGTCACTTGAGCAGGCTCTCAGGCCGTCATGTCGTTACTTTCGTTTGGGAGACGACATGCTCTTCGATTTAGATCTTCGTTAAAAGACGGCAGAGCCAAAAGATCTAGATGTCCTACCGTCAGGACGAACACTTCACTGGCGACCACCTGCCGGCGACGACAAGCCCACCCGTGAATGCGACCAGCGTGATCAGGACGTTTCTCGCTTGCGGCAGCCTCCCAACCGTCGACCAAAGCACGGGCAAGCTCGCTATCCTGGGGACCCAGTCGCCAGGTGCTGGATGCGAGCCACGTTCGGTAACCTGCCTCTTGGAAGAGCTTCGCGGCCACCGATGCAGCGGTTGGGCCTAAAGCTGAGCACAGACCCTTATCCCGACGCTGATGAGCATTTACCGCTTGGCGCACGAACGCGTCATCAGGATCTTCAACATTATCATCAAGGACGCTGCCGCTCACCCACTGAATATCACCATCGTAGGTCAGCACAAAGAGCGCCCCACTTGAAATACTCCGGCATGCATTAACTAGCTGCTCGAACCATTCTTTCGACACTAAATCTAGTAGCGTCGATCCAGTAGCGAAGTCGACTTGAGCAATCGCCGCCAGGCCTTGATCAGCAAGATCACCCTGTAAGAACCTCGCCCTATTAATTGATTCTGGAATCTCTACCAGGTCCAGGAGATCGGCGTCGTGGTCCAAAAGAGTCCAGTCCTGCTCTCCCCGCAACCTTGGCGCCAAATATCTGAGGTTAGATCCCGTGCCACTTCCAAGATCGAGAATCCGACACCATCCATGAGTCTGCCACGCGGCTTGCAGAGGCATTAGCAGCGTCGTCGCCCGTGAGCGGTGATCCATCGGTTCACGTAGCGCCAGCCAGTTAGCGTCAAAGGTTTCCATTCAGCTCAGCTCCAACGTGGCCTCACGGAGCCATTACCGGTTGCTGTTAATCGGTACAGAGCTTCCGTCGAAGTCAAGAGGCTGTCAGAAGACAATAGAAAACTCAAAGATGCGAACTTCGGATACATCGTCGGCGAGGAGATCTCGACCATGCAAGATCATATGAATGGAACCCATCAAATATTCACCTGTGTCGTCAATCCATAGCCAGCTCAAGCGTGGCCGCCGCAAACGCTACGGCGGCCTCCTTCCAATCTGGTAAGGTCGTGGCATGATGGCGACCGGCGGCTGCAAACTTCGTGCGCAACTCAGAACTCGAGGACATATTGCTCCGGGAGTTGCCCGGTACATCCAAGAGGAGGTCGATAAGAGCGTCGGCCAACGCACCATGATCGCCGGGTGGCACGAGAACACCGGCATCAGCGGGAACCGTGTGCGGAATCGCCCCACCAGTGGTGCTGATGACAGGAAGGCCTCGCGCCAAAGCTTCAGTGAGGGCAATGCCGTATCCCTCATAATGAGACGGGAGCACAAACACTGAACTTGAATGGTACAGATTCTCTAGCACATCAGGTTCGCACTCACCGACAAAGTGAACCCTCTCACCAAGTCCGGCGGCGAAAGCCTGTGCCTGTACGCCAGCGGCATATACCGGGTCCCTGGTGAGACTACCAACACACACACAGTGCCACCTCGCCTCAGGCAGGAGCGCCAACGCTCGAATCAGTACATCCTGCCCCTTGCGGGGAATCACCGACGCAACACAGAGCAACTTCGGGGGATCGTCTGGCTCCGGTCCAACTGCAAGCCGTGCCGGCTCGATTCCAGGGAGCACGACGCGCATTCGCATCGTTGGCACTCCTAACACCTTCATCCGAGACGCTGTAAACTCGCTAGTTACCATTACTCCAGTGCAAGCGGCCAGGGCCTCACGTTCCAGAGCGGAGAATCGCTCCCTCTGACGTGGTTTGAGCCCTGTCTCATCCGCCAGGGGATGATGAACGAGCGCCAGGATGCGGAGTCGCCTGCTGTGCGCACGGACTGATTCCGGAAGTGCACCCATTGCTAGGCCGTCCACAATTACAAATGAATTATTAGGAATATCTGTCAGAATTTTTGTGAAGCTGATCCGGGCACAGGTATCAACGTCCGGGAACTCGCCGTCGAGGCTATGAACCACCACCCCCCACCCGAGGCCTCTCAACCCTTCTACCATTCGCGCATCGTAAATATACCCACCGCTCCACTGGTCCAACGAACCTGGAACGACCACGTGAATCTCTGATGGCGTCACACTTTCCCTTCATAGCTACCCCAAGCGACGTGGGACTCACTCAACTTGACACGGATTTCCGTCAACCCGCGGGCGCCCTTCCCCAGCTTGTCGGCGTGGATCGTCTTCACGAGACGATCGAAAATTACCCGCGCCAGAATCTCTGTCGAGGTGTTTTTGCCAGCGAACGCTGGCTCTTCATCGAGATTATGGTAATTGAAGTCCGCTAGAATCGCCCTCAGCTCTTCGCTTGCACGTCCTATATCGACGACGACATCATTAGCGTCGAGCTCGGGTCGTCTGAAGGTAGCGTCTACTACGTAAGTGGCGCCATGCAACCGCTGAGCTGGGCCAAAGTCCTTCCCGCGAAAGCTGTGGGCAATCATGAAGTGGTCGCGAACATTTAGGCTGTACATGGCTCTCGTTTCCTTCGCCGCTAACTCATGGCGATGAATAGCGAATACGATGACAAAGAGTATCGCCTGGATCTCTGCTCAACGTCGCTAGCAACTCAGGTAGATCTGTGAATTCGCTTTCTCCCGTGATCAGGACATCCAGCTTCGGCTCGCGGAGTAGCTGCAGAGCCAGTTTCATCCGCCGAGCATTGTTCCAGCGCGGAATTCGGTCTGGAGGAAGGTGACCTACTTGACTGCTCTTGAGCGTCAACCGGCGGGCATGGAAAGCCTCGCCCAGAGGAAGACTGACGGACCGGCTTCCATACCAGCTCACCTCCACAATTGTCCCCTCGACACCTGCGACAGCCAGTGCACTTCTCAGTCCATCCGGCTGCCCACTTGCATGGATGACCAAATCGGCGTTGGTGTCCACAGGTGGTGCGTTCAGAAACATTACACCTAGAGCCTGGGCGATAGATTCCCGGGCTGGATTGATATCTACAATCGTTACGTGAGTCCCGGGAATCTGTCCGCATAGCCACGCGATTAACAGCCCTACAGCACCGGCACCAATGATCACGATGCAGTCACCCACGGAAGGCCTAGCATCCCAGACCGCGTTAAGAGCCGTCTCCATATTTGCTGCCAGCACAGCACGATCGGCTGGCAAGTCGTCTGGGATACGACTCACCGCGCTAGCTGGGACACAATAGCGATCCTGATGGGGATAGAGACAGAATACGATCTGGCCTTCGAGGGTAGCTGGGCCTTCGCTGACCTCTCCCACGCTCGTATAGCCATACTTTATCGGACCAGTAAATTCGCCCTCCTGAAACGGAGCACGCATAGTCTCATACTGAGACGGTGGAACTTCTCCCCTAAAAACCAGCGACTCTGTTCCGCGGCTGACTCCAGAGTAAAGTGTGCGGACCAACACTTGATCTTCTTGCCTGGAGGCAAGCTTCGCCCTCACAATCTCCCCGTGACCTGGTGTTTGGATCCAGAACTGTCGGGCAATCTTAGTATCCGACATCGTATTCTCTATCCCCCCAAAACGGACCATAACCCGTGACTCCCTTAAGCCACCAGATGCGCGCCAAGGATAGCCGCCGGGCAAGTCTAATCCTGGCTGGAATCGATTTGACTGCAGGGCTTCTACCGCTGCTGTTGGTTGCCATCATGACTTGGTGGTTACTCGATCTTCCAGCTCAATATCTCGTTAAAACGATCGCTCTCTACTCCCTCATGGCCGTGCTGATTTTCTGTTACGCACCGCTTGTGTTCCCAGGCCTTGGCCTGGGAACCGCAAACCGAGTAACACTGGTTCGAGCTACGTTCGTACTTCCGATCACCGCTCTCGTACTGCAACCAGAGGTCCTCAGAAATACCTACTACTGGTGGATCATCCTAGTTGCGGCCGGCGCCATGATTATGGACGCTGTGGATGGGCAGATATCTCGCCGGACCGGCACTACCACTTCCTTTGGTGCTAGCTTTGACATGGAACTCGACGCTCTTCTGATGCTCACCCTAGCACTACTGGTCTGGCAAAGCGGCCAGATTGGACCCTGGGTAATCCTAATCGGTGTGCTCCGATATCTCTTCGTGGCAGCTGGTGGAGTTTGGCCGGTTCTGAAAGCACAGCTCCCGCAAAGCCAACGCCGAAAGACTATCTGCGTGGTCCAAGAAATTACACTGCTTGTCTGCTTGTGGCCAACTCTTTCTCCGGCCATGCCCTCTCTAGTAGCCGCAGGAGCACTAGTATTGCTGATCTATTCATTTGCCGTGGACATCCGGTGGCTCCTGAGTTCCTCATAATAAAAAAGACGGACAATCAATAGATCTACTCAGTAACGTTGTCGTGCGACAAACAGTAGAGATGCTGGCGGGATTGTCTTGGGAGGCACTGGACACGCCTCCTAATACCGACGAAGTTGATTCGTTTAAATAGCCAAATCCATACACCCTAATTACTCCGACGTGCCAGTGGGAGCCCTATCTTGTCAGCGGGTGATAGTCGAAGACTTTCCGACGCACTTCCGGTCTTGTCTCAACAACCGAATCTAGTCCAGGGTATTAGTACCAGGGACTATTTATAAAGTCCTTGAATACTGCCCGCGCCTTTTGAACCAGGCGCTTCACGGTATTACTATCAAGCTTCTCAAGGTTCTTAAGGCATACCCCCCTTGAATCTTCTAGCTGTGAGATTTCAACGATGTCCAGCGACCCTGGGAACTCGTCTCGTAACGTCCTCTCTAGTAGAGTAACAAGCTGGTGCGGCTGCTTCGATCCACTAGCTGATCCGATATTGAAATTGATAACGTTTGATTGATCCTGAGATTCTGTCACCTGATTATTTTTCCTAGGCACGATCCTCTCCATTGAGACACGACTTCCACACAAACTCCACTATTGCCCCAACAAGGTTGCCGTTATCATTAATCGGAATCATAACCGTCAAAATCGTCCAACACCATCAAAACTCGCACGTCACAACGAAGAACTTGTCTCTTAAATGACAGACCTTTCAACGCTACCTGCTGCCCTTCGATTATCAGCGATCCCTCGTTGGTCACACAGAGATCCTGTAGAGGCTGACAATCCTTTCCCGATTGATGATCCGCGACATCGGCCGTGGGATGTTGCCACACGCTGTGCGCAGGCAGCGCTGGTACGACTCGACGGCACGCTCGAGCCCAACGGTCAAAGCACTCCTAACCCAACGCGCTATCGAGTTCAGCTGCTCGGTCTCGTGAAGAACAGATTTAGCGTTTGGGCTAGGCGAGGTCTCTGCGTTGTCTGGAGTAACGGCGCACTGCGAGATTACGAACAGTGGCTCGCAACCTATATGGAGAACTGGCTCACCTACGTCGATGAAACCTGTCCAAACGTCAACGTTGCAGACAAGCTTCGCTTCCATCTGACAAGGCAAGTCGAGCACTCGACGACAGAAGCGAAAGCACTCCTCAGTGAGAAGGCAACGCATCGACCAAAACAACCTCCTGTCCCACCCCATTGACGAAAACCGTTATTCCTTCAGCTTAAGAAATACGTGTCATCGTCATATCGATCCAAATCAGCTACTCCGCGCGAACCTACTCGAGCGCTGGACGACAAGCCGTCCTCAAGAATGCGCCCCATTCCTTCAATAAACGTGTCGATCTCTTGTAGCCGCGTGTAGATATTCGGCGTCACACGTAACCCCTGGTAGTCATCACGAACGATCCCGTTAATGACGATGCGATACTCGTCCCAGAAGAATTGCACCATATCTCTAACCTCGATACCCTCAACACCGACGTTGGCAAGTCCCCACGTCTGTCCGAGCTCGAGGTTTGAGTGAATCTGGATGCGGGGATGATCCTTTAGCTGATCGGCCCAATGCATCGTCAAGTGCCTAAGTCGAGCTGCCTTCCGTTCAGCCCCGATCGCCTGATGGAACGCTAGGGCTTCGGCGATCGCTGCCTTTGGCGCAGCTGGGCTCGTTCCGATCTCCTCGAACTTACGGATGTCGCCGTCATGTCTACGAGGAGCAGCCTGAAGTGGCCATGTGTTCTTGATATGCTCTTTTCGTACGTACAGAAAGCCAGTGCCATGCGGTGCGAGTAACCACTTATGCAAGCTAGTCCCATAGTAGTCGCACTCTAGGTCTCGTAGCTTGAAGGGGAAGTGCGCCACTGCATGGGCACCGTCACAAATCGAGAGAATTCCTCGTTCACGGGCAAGACGGCTGAGACGCTGCACCGGGAACAGCTGCCCAGTCAGATTTGTGATGTGACAGAAGTGTAGGACTTTGGTTCTCGGTGTAATCGCCTGCTCGAACCGATCGTAGAGATCATCCTGCGTCGTTGGGACAGGGAAATTGATACGGGTGAGCTTGATGCCATCACGCCGTACACGTTGATCCCAAGTCGTCAGCATGCGACCATAGTCCTGTTCTGTCGTGATTACTTCATCGCCAGGCCCAAGCTCGAGGCCGTTCTGGGCAATCTGTAGCGCCTCGCTGGAATTTCGTGTAATGGCAAGCTCTTCGGTATCGCACCCGAATTCATCTGCCAGCCGACGTCTGACTATTTCGATGTTGCTGGACAACTGTCTCCGGTAATGCACTGGCAGCTGGTTTGAAAAGTCCAAGTATCGTTTCAACGCTTCATGAACGACTCGAGGCGTCGGGCAGCTATTCCCATTGTTCAAGTTCGTCAGTGTACGGTCGAGAGTAAATGCACTCTGGATCTCGCGCCAATAGAACTCGTCCTTGGCGACCTCGGTCGGTGTGCGATCAGCTACCGACGCTGTCGCAGCCGAAACGGCTTCAAGATCTCTCGTCTTCAGACCGAGCGCGGTCACACCAACGAGACTCGTGTTCTTAAGAAATTGTCGCCGATTCAACATCTGATACCTCCTTAAAGCGTGGGCTTCCAATCCACGATTACCGCGTGGATTGGAATAACCTCGTCCGACTTTCTTAGCCTGGCCGTCACATTCAGCAGTCGAATCTAGCACGTTTCTAGTGCGGCACTTGTCCAAATACCCTCTCATCCTGTCCAAATACCCTCTGATCCTGTCCAAATACCCTCTCATCCTGTCCAAATACCCTCTCATGTGGTTTAATGGCCCAGGAAATTAAAAACCATGCGACGGGCGCGTTGAGTATCAAAGGAGAGAAGCATGAGTAGCTATCAGGGAATCGTTGTGAAGCGTGCGTGGTTGACACTGTTGTTGCTTCCACTCGTCGCCATGGTCGCGTGTGGTGGAGCAGGGGGTCCAGCTTCGGAAGGCGGTATGGAAGCGGAAACCGACCAGGATCTACAGAGTGACAAGCTCTATAGCCAACTGCCTAATCCAAACCCAACCGTGGTCCTCGCTTTTGCCCCACTCCCAGACGGACGAGTGTGGGGTTCGACGGCTGGCATTGACATTGGACCTGACGGCCACATCTGGGCTTATGACCGGTGTGGTGGAGGTCTTGACGGCGGATGTGGGAACAATTCAGAGCTTGATCCGATTTTCAAATTCCATCGCGAAACTGGGGAAGTTCTAACGAGCTTCGGCGCGGGGTTATTTGTAGTTCCCCACGGCCTTCACGTGGATAGTGACGGCAACGTCTGGGCTACTGACTTCGCTCAGAACGAAGCTGGCACAATGGGGCACCAGGTGTTTAAATTTAGCCCTGAGGGTGAGGTCTTGATGCGGCTCGGTGAGGCGGGAGTGGGCGGTACCGAACCTGGCCAGCTAAACCAGCCCTGTGACGTCATTACCGCTCCGAACGGCGACATCTTTGTTTCGGACGGGCATAGTGGGCAGTTCGAACTGCCTCGCCCCGAAGGTCAGACCGGACGGATCGTCAAGTTCAATAGCGAGGGCGAGTACATCAAGGAATGGGGAGAGATTGGCACGGGCGAGGGAAACTTCAGAACCCCGCACGCACTGGCATTTGATTCACAAGGCCGGCTCTTCGTAGCCGACCGTGGCAATCATCGCATCCAGATTTTCGACCAGGAGGGAAATCACCTGGACACTTACCATCAGTTCAGCCGCATCAGCGGTCTGTTCATCACCCCGGACGACATGCTGTATGCGATCGATTCAGAATCCGGGGTGTCCAACCATCCCAGCTGGCGAACCGGCATCAGAATCGGGCACGTATCAGAAGATAAGGTGACAGCCTTTATTCCACCGCATGAGAATGCGGACCGAATCCAGGGAGTAATGGGCGAAGGTGTGGCTGTGGACGCCGACGGGAATGTATATGCGGCGGAAGGCCCTGGGTCCCTCGCGACCGCTGGAAGCGGCGTTACGAAATACCTAATACAGTAGCGCGGCGTTTGGACCGGTGATTCCCCAAACCACCCACGTGGGAGGGGGATCGCCGGCTCAAACACCATCATCCTGTCTAACGCACTAGGCTCAACCGAAGGGATTGGTTGAGCCTTTTTTAGACATCCACGTCAGCTGCACGGCGACGGCCTACGACGACCGGGGATCGACAAACGATGCGTCGAGCGGTAAGGCGAACCTCCGACCCCACGGTTGGAACACCCTCGACACGCCTGGTGTTATGGCTGCCCTTTTCGCTAATCCTCTGTCTCGTCCTGCTGTCGTTCCTACCGCACGTGCTAACCAATCTAGTCCTTGCTCAGTCATTATGGGGTGCCGCCGCTTCGCTTCTGCTCTGGCAAGTCGTCCTATTCGCGTTCCTATCACGTGCGTCGTTAGGCCGGTCGTCCAGCATAGAGCTGCGTCCCCAGCACTACCTGCAAGCGACAGTTCAGCTGGCCGTGTTTGCCTACTGGGGTTGGTATTGGCCTCCAGTTTATGAGCACGCTTGGCTCCTTGTTGCGCAGCTGGCATTTGCCTATGCATTTGACATGCTACTGACGTGGTCCCGTCGCCATAGCTATGTCCTAGGCTTTGGTCCATTCCCAATCATCTTCAGCACAAACCTATTCATCTGGTTCAGGGATGACTGGTTTTACCTACAGTTTCTGATGATTGCCATCGGTTTCTTAGGTAAGGAATTCGTGAGATGGGACCGTGAAGGCCTGAAGCCGCACATCTTCAACCCGTCCGCTTTCTCACTGGGGTTGTTCTCGCTTGTGCTAATTGCGACGAACACAACTGACTTGACATGGGGGCAGGAAATCGCGACGACACTGACTCTCGCCCCGAAGATCTACCTCTTCCTATTCCTAGTTGGCTTGGTCGTTATGTACTTTTTCTCGATCACCCTCATCGCTGGATCTGCAGCCATCGTCCTGTTCGGCTTGAGTGCCTTGTACTCAGCTGTAACGCAGGTACCATATTTTCTCGATTCCGAGATACCTACCGCCGTGTTTCTCGGATTGCACCTACTGGTTACCGATCCATCAACGTCACCTAGAACACCACTCGGGAAAGCGGGGTTCGGTGCGCTCTACGGATTTGGAGTTTTTGGCCTTTATGCGTTGCTTGGTGCCGTCGGGGTCCCTACTTTCTACGACAAACTCCTATGCGTGCCACTCTTAAACCTGAGTGTCAAACGTATCGACCGTGTGGTTCGCTCTCTCCAGAGCAAGCCCCTTGTCAGTCGTTTTGGAGATTGGGTTTCTACGCGTACCAACATCGCCTACATTGCTATTTGGATCGTCTTCTTCAGTATTATGACGGCCAGCGGATCAACCGACGGCATGCATCGAGGCGACACCGTTCCATTCTGGCAACAAGCCTGTGAGGACGGTCGTCGGAACGCCTGCAAACGCTTGCTGCAGATCGAGGCTTCCTACTGTGACGACAACTCAGGATGGGCCTGTAACGAACTCGGCGTGCATTACACCGAAGGAAAGCTAGTAGCATCTGATTCAGAACGAGCTCTGCAGTACTTCTCACAGGCGTGCGAACTCAGGTTCCAGTCCGCCTGCGTTAATCTACTTGACCGGGGTACACTCGCCCAAGCTGCTCCACGGGTCCTCGACCTCAGGCTTCTCTTGCGAGAAGGTGGCCGGAACTTACTCAAGATGTCTGAGCCAGACCTACACGCCAGGGCTTGCGATCACGGCTGGACCTTCGCATGCGACAAAGGACCGCGGTAATGCGATTGACCTTGAACCGAGAAACAGTAACTCTTACTCTTCTGATCCAGATTGGCGCAGCGTCCATATCCTGCCAACGCCAGCCGCCAGAACCCCCGTCTGATACCAGAGGTATCGTCCAGCCGGCGGCTCGTCCTGTTGAACTCACTGGATTTCGTTCGGATGCTTGGTTTCTTCCGGACGACGAACTCCTCGGTTTCGTAAAAATTCCGGCTGGACCCTTCCAGATGGGAAGTAATCCCACGACCGACCCAGAAGCTTTCGACAATGAGCTCTGGCCGGACAGGCTCGGACAAGCAACCATGAATCTGCCAGCATTTTTCGTTGGTCGATACGAGGTCACCGTCGCACAATTTGGCGCATTTGTCGAAAGGACGGGCATCAGGGTTGACGAGAAGTCCCTCCAAGGTCCTCCTCATCATCCTGTAACGGCTGTCTCGTGGCCAGACGCACTCGCCTACTGTCGATGGCTTGAGACAACGATGAAACAATCGTCTGACACACCATCACGATTGAGCCAACTACTTCGGAACGGGTGGCGGGTCAATCTGCCGAGCGAGGCTGAGTGGGAAAAGGCCGCGCGGGGAACTGATGGGCGGCTGTATCCGTGGGGGAATGTACCGAGACGGGACCGCGCAAACTATGAAGGCACCCAAACGATGCCGGTGGGTAGTTTTGACTGTCCAGAATGTCCCTTTGGTCTCTTTGATATGAGTGGAAATGTCTGGGAGTGGACGCGGAGTCCCTATCAGGTTTACCCCTATGACCCAACGGACGACCGCGAGAATCTCGAGACAGATGCCCTCTGGGTCATGCGCGGCGGATCGTTTGCCGACCCCGCGAGAAATGTTCGTGCTGCTATTCGGGGAGGTGGGGATCCAGGGGTTCGCCGGCCATTTATGGGATTTCGCCTGGTGCTCTCCCGTCTCTAATTGTTAGAACCATCCACCACAGCCTTCTTCTATCTGCCGAGCAAAAGGCGCCTTTATCCGATCACGCCCTCCGTCGCAATCGTCCAACACCAACCACTTCGTCGAGATCGGGCTTCCTCGACGTAACGACAACGGCTATCGCATTCAGCGCAGTAAGCCCCGTTAACTGCTAATGACTCGGTTGTGTGTTGCGTAGGTAATGACCAATGAATCGTTGACACTCTCAAAAAGCATCTCTATAGTCTGACTCATAGGAAGAAATCTGATGTTTCTGCTGTCAAGCCTACGTTATTTCTAAGGTGGTCCGGATATGAACTCGAGTGTCGTTCGAGTGATTCTCTTATTGTGTCTCTTTGCACTCCCGTCGACTTCGGTCGCTCAGGTAGATCCTGGAGCACTTTCGCATGTGTCGGCGAATCAGTGTTTGGCTGACGAACAGCTGCAGCTTATTGATGAGTTGCGAACGCTCGACCGTCGGACCACCGGCCAAGATCAAAACTGGCCGTTTAATCCTGACTACTTCATCGGGAAATGGGATTTCGAATGGGATGTTCCTGACACTCCGGTAAGCACAGGAGGAAGGATCACAGGCTCTTACACAATCAAGCGCATCGAGGGCTGCTTCTATAGCGGAACTATTGAGGCTGACGGTCCGGACGGTCCGTACAGTGGCAACCTCCTACTCGCATATAGCCCAGAGGCTCAATATCTGACGTGGCTTGAAATGGATAGTCGCGGTTTGACCACGCTGAAGACTGGTCCGATTGGCGGAGACCTCGGAGGGTACTTTACTTACCATTGGATAGTGCCAGCCTTCACACTCAAGGGAACCGCTGTGCGACTAGCAGGCACCACCTTCATTGGATCGCCAGCTACTTTCCGATATCGACCACGCATTTCCCTTGACGGTAGCGAATTTATGAATTACGGAAATCCCTGGTTCGTTCGAGACACTCAAGAACCAAATAAATAAGATGCCTTCTATAAGAATAGTTCTGGCGATCTTCGTCGTAGCTCTCCTTACCCTGTCGGGAATATTAGCCACGGTGCCCTCCGCCCAGGAAGTTGCTGCCAAGCAATCAACAGACCCATCCAGCCAGTTTCACGTTGTTGCTGTGTCTGGCTGCCTTGCGCAAGACGAAGACAACTGGTTGCTGATCGGCGCCACACCTCCACTGGTTGAGCCAAGAGCGGATGAAGACAGCCACACCGGTTCAGGCTTCACCGTGCAAAAAGCTAATGCCCAGCCTGCTGGAAAGGAACGCTATCGGCTGATGGGCTTGCTCCACGAATTCGGTGTGGAGGAGCACCTGGGGCACAAAGTTCTAGTGAAGGGCCTACTGCTCGGCGCCGGCGAGGAACGACGAATTAATCTGGTTTCGTTTGAGTTTGCTGCTCAAGAATGCCTCGATGAGAAGTGACCGCATCCTGAACGCATCCTCCTAATTCTGCCAATCCAGATCGTCCTTGCCATCCATTAACTCGTACATCCGGCTGACAAAGTCTTCAGCAAGTCCGATTCCTTGAACCCTGATGCCTGGGCTGTGCTTGGTCATATCAACCAGCTTGGCGGCTTCCTGAGCTGACCTCCCGCTATTCTTGAGCTCGCCTACTTGGTTCCAGACGTCTCGAAGGTAGGCCTGGGTTATCTCGATCCGATCCCTTCCAGTAAACATATCGCCATGCCCTGGAAGCACCGTGTTGAACTCAACTTCTTTCAGCTCTTCTAGTGCTTCTACCCAGCCAGTGGCGTAGGCATCCGTCAGAAATGGTCCGCCACCCGTCAGGAAATCCCCAGTGCAAATAATTCCCTCCGTCGGCAGGACAACTATAAGGTCGCCCCCTGTATGCGCCGGTCCGAAAGACAGAACTTGGATCTCTCGCTCTCCTGCATATAGCGTCAGAGTATCTCCGTCGCTTAGGGTTACGTTAGGCGGCGCTGAATTAACTTCCTCAAGGCCATCCAAGAATTCCTGCAGGGCGTTTAGCTGCTCTTGCAGTAATGCCTTCTTCTCTGCGTCGGCCTCAGTCGCCAGCTCTTTCGTTAGTGCCTCAATGCGAGGTCGCGTGCGACCATCAGTAACACCACGCGCGGTTCGTGCATTAAGTACTCCCTTGATCAACATCTTCCGGGCGTATTCGTGCCCAATTATCTGAACCTCTGGTCCAAATACCTGATTTCCATGTGTATGATCGAAATGAAAGTGTGTATTAATCACTACGCGGACGGGTTTGTCACTCAAAGTCTTGATATCAGCTAGCAACGCCTGCGCTTGACGTGGTGTCGCATGGCTGTCGACCAAAACAATGTGATCTTCATTGATAATGATTTGGGAATTGCTAGCGAGAGAGCCTTCCGTCCAGATCGCATGGTAGATACCATCGGTCACTTTGACGAACCGGTGTGACAACGTCGACTCTTGAGGCTGCGAGTCTTCGAACGCGAAGGCTCGTACACTAAGATTACCCGCGCCTCCTAAACCTACGATAAATAACAAGGCTACCAACGAGAACACCAGTGATATCGTTAGTTTCTCTGAAAAGCACCGTAACCCACTAAGCAGCAATTTCATAACAGTCCTCCCGAGTACAAGGTGTACTCCCAAAAGTCTAGACCAGCCTTTACTAACAGACTCAGTGGAACCACCGCGCTGATATATAGACCTGACTACCACTCGCAGCGCATCCCATAAAGCTTAGCTTCGTTCTCCAATTACTACCCACATCACAGAAACTCTACACCGATAAACTTCGACAGCGAGTCCAGTAATCACCTCGCATTTACCATAGATCCAGAAGTCTGGAGATTCGGCCGCTGCCAGCGTGCCTGCGGAATTACTTCTCCGGTTCCTGGTTGACCAATTACCTCTCCATCTTTGTACACGATCTCACCACGCCGAATCGTGGTCACCGGCCAACCAACCACCTCCGTACCAGCGTAAACCGACCACTGCGCATTCGATAGTACGTCTTCATCCCGAATGGTGCGTTTCAAATATGGATCCCAGATGACGACGTCAGCGTCTGAACCGACTTTAATAGCACCTTTGCGCGGGTACATCCCAAATAGTTTTGCCGGATTCGTTGATGTGACCGCAACGAATGTTTCAAGCGAAATTCGGTTGGTCAGCACGCCCTCGGAGAACAACATCGGCCGAACGACTTGAACGTTGCTGACACCTTCACGCAAATTCACAACGGTGAAGCTTGGGTCAATTTTTGACTCACGGGTGCGACCTCCATGATCAGTGCCAATCGTATGGACTGTGCCATTGGCTAGCCCTTTCCATAGGGCATCCTGGTCGCTCTTCTTGCGCAGTGGTGGTGACCCAGCATAAATCCCAGGTTCTGGGTTCAGAAACAGCTCGTCAGTTAGATGAAGGTACATCGGTCGAGTTTCTACATACAGCGGCAAACCTCGACGTTGCGCCTCAGCGGCCTCGCGAAGTGCATCTTCAGCCGATAGATGGACGATATAAACAGGTGCACCAGTCGTTTCAGCAATCGCCACAGCCCGATGCACAGCCACCGCCTCGGTTACAGCCGGCCGACTTGCAACATAATTGTGGAGCCCGCCACGTCCTTCGGCAACCATCCTGTTCGCAAGTTCGTTAATAATTGAGCCGTCTTCAGCATGGATCATGCTTAGAATTCCCGCGAGCCCAGACGCGTAAATGGACTTTATGAAGCCAACTGCATGAATGTCGAAGTACGGCTGCCGCATAAAAGTCTTCGTGCTCGTAAATCCACGGTCCGCCATGGTGGAAAGCGCCTCTGACGTGACCCAACTCGGATCGCTACCAATGTTTACGTGGAGAAAGACATCCGCAATCGCTGAGTTCTCGACCAAGGCAATGTTTCGATCGAGAAAAGCGCCCACGTCCTCATCCACTTGCCGCGAAACAAAGTTCCCCATGGTGGTGACGCCACCAGCCAGTGACGCACGAGATCCACTTCTATAATTCTCTGGAAAGGAGATTGGCGTTCCATCGACAGTGGTGGGTCCGGCCATCCGCGATGATTCTTCAGCCGGTGTTTCCCCTCTCATGTGCATGTGTGGATCTACACCTCCGGGAATCAGAAACATCCCAGCAGCATCGATCTCCATAACCCCTGCACTCGAAGGTAAATTTGGATTAATCTCGGCAATCTTGCCATCGCTAATCCGAACATCCGCTTCATAACGTCCCTCTACAGTCACAATAAGACCATTGCGGATGATGAGTTCCTCATTGGGTTGGGCAGCTACCTGTGTAATTAGCGCAACCGCTATACATAGACACAGGCAGGCCGCTTGTCTTACGCTCTTCGGGCCGGCCCCGCTCATTGGCAGCATCTTCATCGCCTGATCCTTTCACCCTTTCCACCTAATAGGTCGCTGAGATCTCCCAGCAAATGGGCGCTGGAATTGTACTCGAGAATGCCCGCCTCCGCACGGTCGAGGACGGACAGGCCTTAGTGCGTGAAATCTTACAAAAAACAAAGGGATAATAGGCTAACTCATCAATACACCGATACTGAACGTTCTGACAATGACTGGCTAATCACTGGGCAGGTCATGGCGTGATGTCTTGGCGTGAGCTGCCCAGTGCTGGATCGTCATATTGAGCACTATAGACTAGAAGGGGTTGATTGCAATCGTTCGTCATAGCCACTCATGAGGCACCGGTTGACGTTATGAAAAACATTGCTCGAAGTTTGTTTTTTTCGCCTAGGACTTCACGACCTAGTAAACACCGAAATTGAGAAATCCAGAAAACGGCAGCAGGCCGCGATCTTAAAGCTTGAAGCTCGTCTGGATAGACTGCGCACCGATCTTGCAAGCGAATCTGGGCATGTCCGAGTCATCGAACGCCACCAGGAAGCCAGACTAGCAGCCCACAAGGAACTTACCGAGACTCACCGGTCACTAGCTGAGCGGCTTGGTCGGGTCGAAGAACGTCTCGAATTTCTCGACCAGGCGCGCCGTAGTGATCTAAGTGGTCCTCTCTCACTGGCTATGTCCAAACTCGCAGAAGCACATCCGACCAATGACATTTCGGATCACTTCAAACAGCGGCTTAGCGAGACTAAACTGCAAGAGTTCCCCTATCCACACCTGATAATTGACGATGTCTTACCTTCCGCGTTTTATCAACTACTCCTTGACGAGAAGCCACCAAGTGAATATTGGCGGCATGGGCAAGAGGGAAGAGAAAACTGGACTGTCGGTGAAGACATCGCACCGTTACCTACCGAAACAACCTGGCGATTCATGGATAAAACTGTGGCAGCCACGATTCTCACGCCTGCACTGGTAAGTAAATTCAGCGATTACTTCCGCGAGCACTATGGTCAATCAAGCAGTGGCAATGGTGACTCGTCGATCGAATTGGCCTGGCGCCAAACCGGCGGCCGGCTCATGCTTAGACGTCCAGGATATCGTCTAGAGCCTCATCTCGATCCTCGCCGTTCTGCGCTCACGGCCCTCCTTTATCTTGGCACTCCAGACGACAGTGCCCAGCACGGTACCAACCTATTTCAGATCGACCATCCCCTTCCAACGAAATATAAAGGCATCTACTACCCAGAGCGTGAAGGTACAACCTGCAAGCTCGTCAAACGTGTCCCGTTTCGTCCCAACTCAATGTTGGTGTTTGCCAGCCGAATTGCTCTTCACGGCGCCGATATCCCGGCCGACACACAGCCGAGCACGCTTAAACGCTACACCTATCAATTCTACATAGCAGTCGAAAAATTAAGTGGGCTCAAGAAATAGGAGCCTTTCTCGATTTCCATGAAGCTTTTTAATGTCAACTCCGAGTAATTAAGAAGATGAATTAGCGATGCCCCTAGTGTTTAGATTAATGCGACGCCTACAGGCACTGCTGACATTTCCTGATTCGCTTAACCGTGTTTCAAGGCACCTTCTTGAACTTGAAAAAAGGCAACGAAAGGACCGTGAGGTCCTGGCTGAACTTAGAGACAGCCAGCTCCCTCTCCTACTAAAGTTAAGCAAGGACTTCGACAAACAGCAGGACTTTAACCGGAAAACTTTAAAGACATTAGGACGACTCAATAGTCTCTCCGCCGAAATCCTAAAAACTTCGACAAGCCTGGACCAAACGCTCGATCGCGACATTCATTCCCGTCGAGATCTCAATCGGAAAAATTATAAGTGGCGCTCGTTGATCCGGAACCAACTGTCAGCATTATTAAGAGGTACGTACCTTCCGGATGAGCTCTTTGCAGGTCCATCAACACTCAATGCAAACCGTTTTCAGCTATATTCTCAACATGAAGAAGATGGGCTACTTGTCGCTCTCTTTCGCCACGCCGGAGTCGTTACAAAACAATTCGTTGAAATTGGTTGTGGGCGCTCTGGAGGAAATTCGGCTCTTTTTGCAAGAGAGTTCGAATGGACTGGGTTAATGCTCGACGCAAGCAAAACAGCAATCAAGAAACAACGTAAGCTCTATGGTTACCAGAAGGGCGTGCGCTATGTGTGCACAACAGTGACACCAGAGACCGTCAATCACATCCTTAAAAGCAATGGCTTCGACGGCGAAGTCGATCTGTTTTCGATCGACATAGATAGCTATGAATACTGGATCCTGGATAATCTTGAGGCCTGTAGGCCTCGCGTATTGGTTGTAGAGTACAACGCACTATTCGGACCAACGAGAGCAGCAACTGTACCCTTTGAGCCATTCCCTCCTAATTCGCCAAAGGCTTATCGAGGGGCTTCCTTGTCAGCCCTCAATAAAGCGGCAATCAAGAAAGGCTATCGCCTAATCTTCTGCGACAACGAAGGGTGTAACGCATTCTTCCTTCGCAATGATGTTGCAAGAGATATTCCTAGTGTAACTCCAGTCGAAGCATTCCGAGGACTGCTCTCTGAGGAGAGCTATCGCCTTCAACACTCTTACTGAACAAGACTGTCCGCTCGTAGAAGTGTGAAAGCGTTGAGAGAAGTTATTCTTAGCGCGATACCTTGAGTGAGGAAATTCACTGAGACTACCTAGCTCCAATTATCTTAAGTGCATTGTTTTACTTGCAACGCTAAACTTCGATCCCGGTAACACCCAGGAACGCCGAAACCCCAGACTCATCCTACCGTTGACGACGACGTTCCTCCCGGCGCTGCCGCATCCAGTCCCTCGCTTGCCCACTATCGTCCTGGTTAGATTTCATATCGGCTCTCATCTGAGCCAGTCGCGCCTGCTGGTCAGGTGTGAGGAGCTCCAACACCTGCACATGCAGGTTGGCAAGCTCCACTGCGGCGTCGCCCTCAAACGTTGCAAGCTCTGTCGCTAGCGAGCGAATCTCTCCCTCATTAACCCAGTCGCTCATCACTGTTTCCCTAAGCGCCCGTCTCCCAGCACGAACCTTCCCATCAGTTGTTCGTAAGATTTCTGCGTTCTGCTTCACAATCGCACGAATCTGCACACCCTGCGCCTCGCTTAGACCAAGCCGCCGTATTGGTCCCAACAACGCACGGAGCACACCTCGTCCACCTCGGCGCTGACCCATCCTAGAACCATCTCGCCGCTGCTGCGTCTCACCGGATTCACCTCGGCGTTCCATCCCGCCAGATCCACCTTGGCGCTGCGTTTCAGCAGCACTCAGCGGATAACTCAACGTTGCCAGAGTCGTGAGCACGATCAACGCAACCTTCAACTCGGACCGAAACAGAATCGCTGTTCCATTAACCTGCTTCTGATTAATAGTCACTAGTTTCTCCTTGCTCAAGAGAGTTTCTCTAGAAATTACAATCGAGCACATTAAAATGAGTATTGCCCAAGTATTAGTCACGCGGGTACGCGTTGTTTCTCTACCGGCAGGCAGCCCGCGGGCAAGCGAACTCACCCTCAGGAAGAAACGTGTACTTCTCGTCCCCACAAAGCGCACGTCCCTCATCCTTGCCCGTAACCATTCCTGCCGAGTCAAAGTCCACCATCACTGGGCTGCAGTTCCCATTCTTCCAAATTAGTGACAGTGGTAGATCCGGTTCAGAGAAATCGCTCGCGTCGTCTGAGGTGACTGCCCACGACGGTTGACCGAGGATTGCCAGCACCTCTGCCTTCATCATACCCATAGGAATTCTACCGGCGGCTCCTGACAACCCCGTCGTTGTTGCTGCTGGTCGCACCGCCTGTGTCGGGGCTGGCTGTGTTGTGGGCGTGGGCAAGGCCGCCCCCAGCGCAATCAGTGAAAGGAACAACGCAATTGGAACGCGCACCTTCAGCCGTCCCTTTGAGCATGTGAGGAGGCCCAACAATACCATCCACCAACACAAGAAGACCCCAAAGTCGCCTCCAACTAATCCCCCGAGACATCCCACGATAAGAAACGCAAAGCCCACGCTTCGTCTGTTCCTACCCAACAACAATTCAGTTCCACTCACCAACCCGAGGCTATTGTCCTTAACTGGCTCACTAGGGGTAGGAGAAGGCGATTGGGTTGATGCCGGAGGACTCGCTGTTGAAGCCGCCTCCTGTTCACTCGACAGTTCGCGACCACCTGCTACCGCATCACGGTAGTCGGTCTGCCGGTCGATCACGCAGTCGGACCGTTCTGCCCGCCGACCACCTCCTCGACGGCCGCGGAGGGGGGTATCTGGTTCGATGGCGACGGCCTGTACGACCTGGACGGGGAATTCATAAAGGGTCTCTCGTCGCTCTACGGTGACGACAACTGGTTGCTCTATGACGCGTACGGGAATGTCAACGTCACCGTTACCAAAGAAGCGTTCGAAGGCGCGGCGAGGCCCAATGTCGCCTCGGAATACCAGAACCATTGCGTAGAGGGCCGAGTCGCCTGGCTCCCTGGTGGCCAGCCGGTCACCACGACAGTACTGATCCCGACCAGCCCGGTGGTCGCTGCCGCGCCGACAAGCAATGCGCGGCTCCTTGGCGTCACGCTCAACGGGGTACGGATCGACGGCAGTGCGCCGGTAAGAGCTATCTTGAGTGCCTACACCATTGCCGCTTTCGACGACTGCGGCGGGCATTTCAACCCTGTCGAGGGCTATCACCAGCATGCTTCCATGGGATGTTCCGGCATCGAGGTCGGAGGCCACGGCCGGCACTTCGCCTATGCGCTCGACGGCTACGCCGTTTTCACCACGCTCGCGGCCGCGGGGGATCTCGACTGGTGTGGCGGCCACAACAGCGACCTGCTTGGCTATCACTACCACGCGGCCCCGGCGGCCGAGAATTTGGTGCTGCGCTGTCTCGCGGGGGAGATCGTCAGGCAGTAGCCCTGGAAGCAGCGACTGGTCGAACTGCGCGATCGCTGGCTGGTAGGGGGAGCAATGCGGCGCGCCAAAGTTGCCACGTTGGGGATCCAAAACGCGGCCAAATGGGGATCCACGCCGAAATCTTTTTGTCATTAAATCCAAAACACGTGAAAACATTGAGGAAAATGGTCGGGATGACTGGATTCGAACCAGCGACCCCCTGACCCCCAGTCAGGTGCGCTACCAGGCTGCGCCACATCCCGACTCACACGTTCTAACGCTGCAGAGCTTGAACCCTATCCCAATGCCCGCTGCCAGCCACACTCATCAGACGTCTATCAAATTAATCCAGGTCATCATCGCCACCGCCATCATGTGGGAGCCAGCTCGCCTGGACCCATTGTTGTAGACCGCGAGTCCCGCCAAGATATTCCGTGGCCGCTACTGTAATAAGTAACCGCCTTCAATATTTGTCAGGCACCGCCTCGCTTGCGCCGAGCCTTCGCGGAAGGCCCCCGTGCACTTCTTACCTTCTTCACGCTAGCTCTTGATTTCCGAGGGGTTGGCTCAGGCGTTTCGATCTGTGTTACCCCTAAAACTCGCTCCCCAGCACCGTTGTCTGCGAGTAATTCCAGAATTCCCCGAAGCCCTTTCTTTATTTCAGCAAGCCGCTGCCGCTCATCCGACGAAAACGCCTCTTGCGGTAGCGCCGCCTCCTCGAGCGACTCGCCATGCTTATCGCCTTCCAGCCTCCGCCGTGCAGCACCGAGGGTTAACCCATCCTCGTACAGCAAGCACTTTATCTCTAGTACGCGTTCGACCTCAGCTCGACGATATACTTGTGAACCACTCTTTCCTTTCAATCTACCCAGTGACTGGAACTCTGCCTCCCAGGACCGCAACACGTACAACTGCACGCCAGCGATCGAACACACATCGGCAGCCTTGAATCGCGCACGTTTTGGAATCTCGATGCTCACATTAATGCCGTATGGCTTAATCATCGCAGTATAGCACTGCCCTTGGAGCCAACCCTCCCTCCTTAGACTGAAAATATAGTACGTCTAACCAGAATCCAACACTGACCGCTAGCACTAGCCTAGTTTCCCTTCTTACGACGCGGCTCCCGGCGAGCTCTTACCTTCAATCGGATAGGAGTCCCCGTGAAGCCAAAACTCTCGCGGAGCCGATTTCTCAAAAACCGTTCGTACGAAAAATGGAAACTACTGGCCCTATTCGTAAAAAAGAGGAACGTAGGTGGCCCAGTGGAAACCTGCGTGCCATATAGAATACGCACTTCCTTCTTATTAGGACTTGCCGGTCGGTGTCGTCGAGTGACTTGGTCGAGAAACCGATTCAATTCAGCTGTCGCAACGTGGACCTTCCTAGCCCGCGCGACCAACCCGACTGTCTCGATCACCTTCGGCGCCCGCTCTCCCGTCAACGCAGAAAGATGTACGATTGGAGCATATTCGGCAAATCTTGCCACCCACCTTACTTCCTCGTCGAACTCCTTGGCAAAACCCTCACCCCGGTCCTTGACCAAATCCCACTTATTGGCTGCGATGACTATGCCGCACCCGGATCGCTCTGCCTCACCTGCGATGGCTGCATCCTGCTTGGCCAACGGACTGTTCGCATCTACCACAAGCACGGCAACATCTGCTCGCCTGAGAGCCCGGCGCGCAACGACAATACTAACCGCCTCAACCTGACCTGAACGCGCCACCTTACCTGGGCGACGCATGCCGGCGGTGTCCACTAGCCTTACACGTTGCCCATGCCACCGTATAACTGTGTCGATCGCATCGCGTGTCGTGCCAGCCCTTTCATTTACAAGCACTCGCTCCTCTTGGGCGAGCAAATTGACAAGAGACGACTTGCCAACATTCGGCCGTCCCACGATCGCGACGCCGATCTCATCCTCATCAGAGTTGTCGGTTGCTGGGTCTTGAGTTCCCGTCCGAGCACCAGGTAATTTCGAAACTATCTCATCGAGTAAGTCTCCAACTCCTAATCCATGTTCCGCCGCAAGCGCAACAACCGGATCCAAACCGAGAAGATGAAACTCACCGATCCGCTCGCGGACGCTCCGATCATCAACTTTGTTAACCGCAAGCACGACGGGCACCCCAACACGCCGAATACGCTGCGCCACATCTTCATCGGCAGACACAAGACCTTCGCGTCCATCCACAAGCATGACGATGACCCTTGCATTGGCTACCGCCTTCATCCCTTGCGCTGCCACTTCCAGTTGGAGCGGATCATCGCTGACACCGTACAATCCACCAGTGTCGACCAGCTCAAAGCGGGATCCCAACCACTCTACCGTTTCCGAGAGCACATCGCGCGTCGTGCCAGGTACCGGCGTGACGATCGCCCGACGGGACCCGGCGACCCGATTAAACAGCGTGGACTTTCCCACATTGGGCCGTCCCACAAGGACGACCCGCCGTGTACCACGCTTTCGGTCACTACTCATTGACCCTCTCGAGTTAGGCTAACTCTTGACACTGTAAACCATGGTATTTATGATATTTAGACCTTACCAGGAATCCATAAGTCATGATTAAGGTTGATATTGTAAATGAGGTCGCCAACGCCGCCGCCATCACTAAGGTCAAGGCTGAAGTAGCAGTTGATTCACTGTTCGACGCTATGCGGATGTCGATGAAGCGTGGTGAACGAATCGAGCTTCGCGGTTTCGGTATCTTCCAGGTGAAACCTCGCAAGCGAGGCATTGGCCGCAATCCGAGGACCGGCAAAGAAGTACGAATTCCTCCCGGCCGGACGATCCGGTTCAAGCCAGGCAAGGACCTCCAGAATATCGGAACTTGATGCCACGGAACTGCCTCTTTGTCGTTCGAACGCACCGATCGCCCTATCACGCCGTCATCAACCTGGCACCCTAAGTCCGCGCCTGGCGACCCGCCACCTAAAGGGTTTGAGCCTCCGCTGCCTCAGAAGCCCAATCGGGGCAGCCGTCCAGTTGTACACCTGCTGTTATTCCTAGCTACGATCGCTAGCACGATGTTCTTCGGCAGTCTTCATTACGCCGGTTTCAATGCCGGATTCGTAGGCGACGTCGGGCCTCCATCATTCGTACAGGGTGCATGGTATAGCTTCACCATTCTGGCAATCTTGGGCACCCATGAAATGGGACACTACTTCGCTTGCCGCTACTACGGAGTCGATGCGTCACTCCCCTACTTCTTACCAGCACCCATCTTAACCGGTACGGTTGGCGCATTTATTCGAATCCGACAACCAATACGAACTAAGTTAATGCTGTTCGACATTGGCGCCGCCGGTCCAATCGCTGGATTTCTCGTCGCGTTACCAACGCTCTTCCTCGGTCTGAAATTGTCCCGCGTCGTGCCGCTCCCTGATAATTTCAGTGGCCTTACCCTTGGTGAACCCCTGCTCTTCCAATTGGCCGCCTTCCTCGTCGTGGGTGAGCTTCCTGATGGCTATGCCCTTAATCTGCATCCAATGGGATTTGCTGCGTGGTTTGGTCTGCTGGCAACCCTCCTGAACTTGTTCCCAATCGGCCAGTTGGATGGAGGTCACATCTCTTATGCCATATTTGGATCACGGTCGACCGTCGTAAGCCTGCTAGCGGTCGCCGTTGTCGTCGGCCTAACCTTTGTGTCACTCAGCTGGCTCTTCTGGGCCATCCTGATGGTAGCGATGATCGCAGTGCTGGGTCCAAGTCATCCGCCAACCATTGACCACCAGATCCCGTTGGACTTGACACGCCGGCGCGTGGCACTCGCAACACTCGTCATTTTTATTCTCTGCTTCACGCCAGCCCCAATCGAAGTGGGCGACCTTATTTCCCAGCCCTGATCGTTCAGACAAGGACGACAGGTTGGTTTCCATAACCCTACGGCACATTAATGGTGTGACCTGAGCGAATTCACAAGACGGTCAACGGATCGACATCGACGGTTACCCGCCGCCGTACAACCGGGCGTTCCGCCAGCACCGCGAGTAACGCCTCCCGCATGGCTTGCCGGTGTTCACCCTTGAGAAATATCTGAGCGCGATGCTCACCGCGTAGTCGTGGAATTGGTGCCGGTGCCGGCCCAAGCACCGATACTTCAGGGGCATCAGAACGCAGATCTGCGACTATCTCTGCCGCATCCTCCAACGCCGCTGGAAGTGTCGGCGCGCGGACGATAGCATTGATCATAGACAAGGTCGGTGGATACCGCATGGCCTGCCGGTAGCGTATCTCTTCCTTGAAGAACGGCTCGTAGTCCTGCTGGCAAGCGAACCTGATGCTGTAGTGGTCAGGGTGGAGAGTTTGAATGATCGCCTCACCATGCCGATCCCCACGACCCGCGCGACCGGCGACTTGTGTTAGTAACTGAAATGTTCGCTCAGACGAGCGAAAATCAGCCATGCTGAGACCCACGTCAGCTGAAACAACGCCGACTAAGGTAACGTTTGGAAAGTCATGCCCCTTGGCGATCATCTGTGTGCCGACGAGCACATCAAGGTCTCGATGCTCGAATCGAGCCAGTAATGCCGGGAGCGCTCCCCGCCGTCTCACCGTATCTCGGTCGAGGCGCGCAACCCGAGCGGATGGAAATTCGTGAGTAATCTCATCCTCGATTCGCTCAGTGCCAAAACCCGTCTGTTCCAGGTAGGGACCAGCGCAATGTGGGCACTTCTTTGGCCACACCAGTGAATAGTTGCAGTAGTGACAGCGCACGCGACCGGCGGCACGGTGCAAGGTTAGTGAAATGCTACAGTTGGGACATTCCAAGGTTCGCCCACATTGCCGACAGAACACGGCCACCGCGAAGCCTCGTCTATTCAGCAAGATCAGGACCTGCTCCTGACGCTCTAGCCGAATGGCCAGCGCATCTCGCAGTGGCCGACTCAAGACAACATCAGGACCGATTTCAGCAAGTTCTTCACGCATGTCGACGATCCGGACCGTCGCCAGCGGACGCTCGAAGACACGGCGTCGCAAGACCGCACAGGCATACCGTCCGCTCTTCACATTATGGTAGCTCTCCATCGATGGCGTGGCAGACCCCAAAACAACAAGCGCATTCGCCTGTTGCCCTCTGACGATAGCTGCGTCCCGCCCGTGGTAACGAGGATTTTCTTCTTGCTTGTAGGACGCATCATGTTCTTCATCGACAATGATGAGCCCCACATTGTCAAGCGGGGCAAAGACAGCGGAACGCGTACCGACGACCACATCGACCTCACCTCGTTGAATCCGATGCCACTGGTCATGCCGTTCACCGCTAGAAAGACCACTGTGCTGGACGGCAACACGATCACCGAATACGTGCCGAAAAACGCGTACTACCGCCGGAGTTAAGGCAATTTCCGGCACCAACACCAACACCCGTCGGCCTCTCCGGTGAACTATGTTTGCGAGCCGAAGATACACCTCAGTCTTTCCGCTGCCTGTGACTCCGTGGACGAGCGCTACTCGAAATGAACCTTCGACAACAATCCTCTCCAGTGTATCGAGAGCCTCTCGCTGTTCAGTAGTAAGTTCAAGAGTTGCTCCGCCCGCACCAAATTCGTCAACCATCGTAGCGAAAGAATCTCGATTGATACGCTTCGTCTCCACCTCCACCAAGCCTCGTCGTACAAGCCGTCTTAAAGTGTCCGCCGTCACGCCTCGTCCAGCCAGTCTTGAGACCGCCACCCCACCGTTGGAGTCCGCCAACTGCGCCAGGGCGTCACGCTGCCGCACTCCGAGGCGCGCCCCTTCGTCACGTCTGACCGCATCGCGACCAGGTGTAGTCAGGTGTGCGACACGCAGAGTCTTGAATGCCAACGCCCGCCCTTTAAGTGGCTGTGACAAGCGAATTAGCCCCTCTGCCTCGAGACTACCAACAAGCACCATGATGGCGCGGAGCTGAGTCGCGCGACGACCAGCAGATACACCACGCTTTGCTCTCACTGACTCGGCAACTGCCGCGGCCAGCCGATCGGTTCGCATCGGACGGCCAGACATTAGCGCCTCAAGCAATCGTCGCTTCGTCCCACCAAAACTCGGATCCTTGAGGCGTTCACGCCCAATCTCGGTTAGCTCAGCATGCCGAGTGCTGCGAACCCAAGCGAGCGGAGGCATGGCCGCCGCAATTGCCTCGCCAGGCCCGCAAGCGTAGTACTCCGAAACCCAAAGAGCCAACCTCAAAACGGCCGGGGGCAGTAGCGGCTTAGGATCTAAACACTCCACGAGATCTTTAATGTTCCCCGTGTTACCGTCACCTCTGGTGTCGATGACACACCCTGTCACTACACGTGGCCCCAGCGGGACGAGCACTCGTGATCCCGGTGCTGGCACTGATAACCCGGGAGGCACGCGATAAGTCAGCAGAGGCAGCAGGGGCACTGGAACCGCAACCGAAACAAAGTCGGACATCACGATACAGAGTACTCGGAGCTCATGTTCTGTGTCAGAGGCTTGTCCTATTAGAGCTACCTGCCTTCGGCAAGGCTACTGCGGGTGAAAAGATTGCAATAGAATTCGCCAGTCGAGACGCTTAGCGAACAGTGGAGGACAGGATAGCGCTAACCTTTTTCATGTCCTCCCAGACTTCGCGCTTCTTGTCAGGACTGCGGAGTAGATAAGCCGGATGAAAAGTCGGGATGAGCTTCGAGCCTCGATAGTCGTGTACCTTCCCCCGGACCTTTGAAATCGCGACATCAACACCCAGGAGCGTCCGGACCGCAAATGCCCCGAGCGCTACGATCACCTTGGGCTTGATCGCATCAACCTGAGCGACCAGAAACGGCTCGCAAGTTCCGATTTCTTCAGGAGTTGGATTGCGGTTGCGTGGAGGACGGCACTTAATCACGTTCGCGATGTAGACATCTTCTCTATTTAGGTCAATCGCCTTAATAATTTTTGTCAGTAATTGGCCTGCTCGACCGACGAACGGCTCGCCCCGAAGATCCTCATCTCTGCCCGGAGCCTCACCCACGAACATCAGATTAGCATCCGGGTTGCCTACTCCAAAGACGATGTTGGTGCGCCCCGCATGCAGATTGCACCGTGTGCATTCCCCAAGCTCAGCGCTGATTTGGGCGAGTCGCCTGTTGGCAGTCGTAGCATCTGCAGCAGACAGGGTGTCCATCGCTGATTCCGAGGTCGTCCCTTTCAGTGTTGCCTCAACCGGCATAGTTTTGTCCACTGGACGGGTAGACCAGGAAGCATCCCGGCTGACGCCGGTTACACCAAGTTCCTCGAAAAATATAAGGTGCTCCTTCAGTTGGTCTGACTGTGGCATCACAAAGCCGTTAGGTTCCCAGGCGCTCCGCTACACGCTCTAGGATTATCTCAGCTAGGGAACGTTTCGTTCCGAGCGGCACTTCCTCCACACCAGTCATTGTAACGATCGTAGCTGCATTGGTATCGACCGCGAAACCTGAACCGACCTGTGAGATGTCGTTAGCAACCATAAAATCAACTTGTTTAGCCACGAGCTTAGCGCGCGCACGAGTAACCACCTCAGAGGTCTCGGCCGAAAAGCCGACTAAGACTGGAAGAGCACTCGATCCCCTTTCGCGACCTAAAGCCTCTAGAATATCTGTGGTCCGTCGAAAGGTCAGGGTCAGATCTCCATCAACCTTCTTGAGCTTGGCCGACTGATCACCTCCTGCCGGCGTGTAGTCAGCCACAGCCGCGGCCATAACCACTCCATCGACGTCGCCAGCGCGTGCCATAACGGCCGCGTGCATCTCGTCGGCGCTCCTGACCCTAATGACCTCCGCACCGTCTGGCGGCGTTAGTGTCGTCGGTCCTACGACCAGCACGACACGCGCCCCACGCTTTATAGCTTCGGCTGCAACTGCAAATCCCATCCGCCCGCTCGATCGATTACCGAGAAACCGCACGGGATCGAGGTCTTCATAGGTTGGCCCGGCCGTGACGAGGACAGAACGACCAACCAGATTGCCACTAGGGGACAGTGCTTGCTTGGCAGCATTCACTATCTCTTCCGGCTCAGCCAGACGACCTTTTCCAATCCAGCCGCACGCTAAATAGCCCTCCCCGGGTTCTATAAAGCAGACGTTCCGCTCTCTGAGAATCTTCATGTTCCGATGGACTGCTTCATGAGCTAACATTTTCGTATTCATAGCCGGAGCCATTACCACCGGAGCCGTGGTGGCCAAATACAATGCTGAGAGGAAGTCGTCGGCGATGCCGTTGGCAAACTTGCCGATGATATTAGCCGTGGCTGGTGCCACAAGAAGGAGATCGATACTTGAAGCGAGGGCAATATGTTCGATATCGGCGTTCGCGCCTCGAGCAAACTGATCTGTGATCACACGACGCCCTGTAATCGCTTCGAAGGTAACTGGTCCAATAAAACGGCACGCTGCCTCGGTCATGACTGCCGCTACGTCATGGCCGTGCTGCTGTAATCCTCGCGCTACCTCTATGGCCTTGTATGCGCCAATACCGCCAGTTACTCCGAGTGCAACCAGTGCCATTCGGATCCTTACTCTGAACTGAAGGTCGTCCAAATTTCTTCTGCTTTACTACTCATCACCGACATTCGGGCACGTTCCGCAATGACGATGCAACGAATTTTCTCGACACAAGCGTCCACGTCGTCGTTAACTACCACGTACTGGTAATCTCTGCACGCGCTAACTTCCTGGCGCGCTCTATGTAACCGGTGGCGAATCTGTTCATCGCTGCCGTCTCTAGCGCTACGGCCTCTGAGACGCTCCTCCAATACGGAGAACGAAGGCGGCAACACAAAAATGCTCCTCGAGTCGACACGCTTCTCCTTAACCTGACTAGCTCCCTGCACGTCGATCACAAGCACTACATCACGACCATCACGGTGATGCTGCTCGATGTCAACTGCGCTTGTGCCGTAGTGATGACCAAAGATGGTCACCCACTCGAGGAATTCACCGGATTCCACCATTGCGTCGAATGCCTCATCGCTAACAAAATTATAGTCGACCCCATTGACCTCATCGTGTCTGGCCTGGCGTGACGTGTACGACCGAGACATCACTACGTCTGGCATGATCTCAACCAGACGCGCTACCAAGGTCGTCTTACCGGTACCAGACGGTGCAGAAACTATAAAGACCATTCGCTGTCCAGTGGTCATCATTCGACGTTCTGAACTTGCTCTCTCAGCTTCTCCATCTCAGCTTTCGCCGAAACTACCAGTCGCCCTATGTCACGACCTTCAGCTTTCGATCCCACGGTGTTCACCTCCCGATTCATTTCCTGAAGTAGAAAATCCAATTTCCGTCCGCAGGCCGCATCTCCATCAACCAAGATCATCAAGTGTTCGAGATGTCCGAGAAGTCTAGCGATCTCTTCATGAATGTCTGACCTGGCCACGTATCGAACCACTTCCTGTGCAATCGCCGACGGTTCTAACTTCACCTCCGCATTCAATTCATCTATACGAACTCTCAACCGATCGCGGAACGCCTCCTCACCGGTTTCCGTTTCCGCTACGATGCGATTAACAAGATCTTTTAAGATGGTGCAGCGTTCGTCTAGATCGGTCCGGAGGAATTCTCCTTCCTGCTTCCGCATCCTGTCCAGCTCATCAAGCGCCTGTTCCACGGTTTCCGCAACCATCCTGCAGACACTGAGCCACGCCTTTGGATCGACCGATTTTTGACGAACAGTTAAAACCTGAGGAAACCGGAGAAGGTCACCGGCTGTTAGCCCATTCTTCGCCCACCCTTTCTTCCGCGCACGTTCTGCCGTTGTCGACAATGCGGCTACCAGTTCCTCGTTAATCTCCAACGTCACGCCAGGTGGCACCTTCAGTTGGAGGGTTATCGCCAACTCAACACGCCCGCGCGCTACACGCGCCTGGATGAGTTTTCGAAGCTCAGGCTCAAGTTCGGCAAGCTCCTGAGGTGCCCGCACCTGCACGTCAAGATAACGGTGATTCACACTTTTTACTGTCACCGCGAGCGCAACGGCCTCGTGCTCACGGGGCACCGACGCAAAGCCGGTCATCGATTTAATCATGAGTCATCCACAGATTCACTCCCGACCGCTGGCATCCTTTGCCCATTCGTCAGGTTCTCGCCCGCATCACTAGTAACATGCCGATCGAACAGCTGCAGTGCATAGAGCTTCGCGTACAAACTGCCCTGCCTCGCCAGCAGCTCGTCGTGCCGACCGATCTCAATCACGTGACCGTGATCGAGAACAACGATTTGATTGGCTCGCCGCACCGTTGACAATCGGTGGGCTATGACAAAAGACGTGCGGTTTAGCAGCAACTTCGCCAGTGCGTCCTGCACGAGAAGCTCAGACTCAGCGTCGAGCGAAGAGGTGGCCTCATCGAGGATCAGCATTGGTGAATTCTTGAGCAAAGCCCGTGCGATCGCCAACCGCTGCCGCTGGCCACCAGATAGCCTCTGACCGCGCTCCCCGATCATCGTGTCATAGCCCTGCGGAAGCGCCACAATAAACTCATGAGCGTGGGCAGCCCTTGCCGCGGCCTCGATCATCACGTGTGAAGCACCGGGCAACGCATAAGCGATGTTGTTAGCAATGGAGTCGTCGAAAAGCACCGTTTCCTGTGTAACGATACCGATCTCAGCGCGAAGTGACGCTTGCGTCAGGTCTCGGATGTCTACACCGTCGATCAAAATCGCTCCACTAGTGACATCGTAGAACCGTGCCGCTAGATTCACGAGGGTGGTCTTCCCAGCGCCGCTTAGCCCGACAATCGCAACTACCTGACCAGCGCGGACAGTGAACGACACGTCCTGTAGCACTTCGTGCCCTCCACCATCTATATAAGCAAAACTTACATTCCTGAACTCAATCTGCTCACGGAGCGGCGCTAGTGGCCGCGCACCTGGGCGATCGGCCGCTTCGCTATGGGTATCGAGTGTCTCGAATACTCGTTGCGAAGCAGCAATAGCCTGTTGAATGTTGGCATTCACCCTACTGAGCTTCTTCACCGGACCGTACATCGACAGTAGTGCGCCAACAAATAACGTAAAGTCACCAGACGTTAGCTCACCCGTCGAGATTTCACGGCTCCCGTACCAGAGTACGCCAACGATCCCCAGAGCCCCAAGCCACTCCATCAGGGGCGGCAACACCGAAAGGCTACTGGTGACCTTCATGTTTGTCTGATAGAGCCGCTCGGATGCTCGGTCGAACCTGTTCTGTTCGTACGGCTCACCAGTAAATGCCTTCACGATACGATGACCTGAAAATGCCTCAGCCGTGATATGAGATAAGTGCTCCATCTCCTCCTGACATCGGTGGGTCGTTCGCCTGACCCTCTGGCCAAGCCGTATTAAGGGATAGATGACCACCGGAGCACCGGTCATGCACACCACCGCGAGACGAGCATCGATGTAAAAAAGCAACCCGGCATAAGCCACAACAGTTATCGATTCACGAAGGAGATCACCAAAAGTCCCAGCCACGACCTGCTGAATTCGACTGATGTCGTTAGTCGTTCGAGACATCAGAGCCCCGGTAGTCCGCCGGGCAAAGAAACTGGCCGATTGCGCCAGAATGTGCCCGAAGAGTTGACTCCGCAGATCACGCACCAAACACTCGCCCACGTCAGTCATTAGGTATATAGAGAAGTAAGCGCCTAAGCCTTTCAACACACTGAAGCTCAAGATGGCTACGACGACCGCGCCAAATCGTTCCTCGTTAGGCAATACCTCATCAAAAATAGGTTTGAATTGATAGACGAGTGCTCCAGACCCAGCTGCGTACAGAAGCATCGCAGCCACAGCACCCCAGAGGCGCCCACGATGTGGATACGCATAGCGACTCAGACGCAGGATTGGATTCACGCGAGCTCTTCCCAAGTCCTAGTGGCCTAGTCGACCGCCCGGAGCAGACCCGTAGCCCTCCGGATGCGCGCGGTGCCAGCGCCACGCGGTCTCCACGATGACATCAAGCTCTTCGTATTGTGGCCGCCAGTCGAGAACGTCTCGTGCCCTTTCACTCGAAGCACATAGCACAGCTGGATCGCCAGGCCGACGGCTCGATGTCTTTTGTAAAACCGTCTGCCCGGTCACGCGCTCAACGGCCGAGACTACCTCCAGCACCGACGAAGACCGACTGTTCCCCAGGTTATATATTCCTGATGGATTACCAGCCTCTAGCCCGTCGAGCGCCGCTACGTGAGCGGTAGCAAGATCCGAGACATGGACATAATCTCGCACGCAGGTACCATCACTGGTAGCGTAATCCTCGCCGAAGATCTCCAGTGGCGCACCACCCATTGTCGCTGCAATCGCTCGAGGGATAAGATGGAGCTCTGGACGATGATCCTCTCCAATCTGCCCACCAGCATCTGCACCAGCTGCATTGAAATACCGCAAGCAGATCGTGTGCATTCCGTAAGCGCGCTCGTAGTATGGTAGTGCTCGCTCGACCACAAGCTTTGTTTCACCGTAAGAATTAATCGGCTCTGTCGGATGGATTTCGCGAATCGGGTTTTCACTTGGGTTTCCGTAGACCGCCGCTGTAGACGAAAAAACGAAATACAGGACAGCCTCGCGGACCATCACATTTAGTAGTGACAGAGTGTTGGCCACGTTATTCGCATAGTAGCGAATTGGCGCCTCGACTGATTCTCCAACAGCTAGGAACCCCGCAAAGTGGACGACCGCACTGATCTGATATCGACGAATAGCTTCAGAAACGGCCTTCTCATCACCGACGTCAGCTACAACGAGCGGCAGTCCAGACACGGCTTCCCGATGCCCAGAGATGAGGCTGTCGAGGACTACGACCTCACGACCGGTCTCGTATAGCGCTTTCGCTGCGTGACTCCCGATATAACCTGCACCACCGGTCACGAGGATGGCGCCCATTACCGACCCATCGAATAGTAGGTGAAACCCTCAGTTTGCATCTGTGTCTTCGTAAAGATGTTTCGACCGTCAAAGATTACTGGCGACCGCATCAAGGATCGTATCCGTGCGAAATCCGGCTCGCGGAATTCACTCCACTCCGTGACGACAGCAAGGGCGTCCGCTCCCTTCAGCGCTTCATAACCGTGCTCCGCGTAGCTAACTCGATTACCGAAGATACTACGCGCAGTCCGCTCGGCCTGAGGATCGTACGCTTGCACCTTTCCTCCCTGCTCAAGAATTCCCTCAACGATTTGAATGGCCGGTGCTTCGCGCATGTCGTCGGTCTGCGGCTTGAAAGCTAACCCCCAAAGAGCGATGGTCTTGCCCTTGAGCGAACCAAAGTGTTGCTGCATCTTTTCAACGAGACGCCTTTTCTGGCGCTGATTTACACCATCAACTGCCTTAAGAATCCGACAGTCGTACCCATTGTCATGAGAAGACTTAATCAAAGCAGAAACGTCTTTAGGAAAACAGCTGCCACCGTAGCCAATCCCTGGAAACAGGAACGACGAACCAATCCGGCGGTCCGAGGCAATAGCGCGGCGCACATCATCCACATCGGCGTTGAATAACTCGCAAACGTTGGCCATTTCGTTCATAAACGACACCCGAGTAGCGAGCATCGCGTTTGCCGCATACTTACTCAACTCTGCACTAGCACATCCCATGACCATAATTGGCGCACCCGTGCGAGTAAACGGCACATAGAGCACACGCATCATCTCAGCTGCCTTCGCGTCCTCAGCACCAATGACAACTCGGTCCGGACGCATAAAATCATCAATCGCCGCTCCCTGTTTCAGAAACTCTGGGTTGGTCACAACGCTAAAAGGGTGGGTCGTTTCACGACGAATGATCTCACGTAACCGTACCGAAGTACCAGCCGCCACCGTGCTCTTAGTCACGACCACCTTGTATCCATTCATCGCCCTGGCTAACGAACGTGCTACGTCGAACACCTGTTCGAGGTCCGCAGCTCCGTCCTGGTCCGGAGGAGTGCCAACGGCGATAAATATGATCTGAGACGTTCGGACGGCCCGAGCCAAAGAACTAGTAAAGGTAAGCCGTTTCTTGCTCTGATTCCTGGAAACCAGTTCCCCCAACCCCGGTTCGTAGATCGGCACTCGCCCACGCTTCAAGCCCCGAATCTTGCTTGCGTCATTGTCGACACAGATGACGTCGTTGCCATTCTCAGCAAAACACGCGCCAACAACGAGCCCCACATACCCCGTCCCCACTACAGCAATCTTCATCGCTAGTAGCTCCAATCACGACGATCCCTAAAACCCTTAACGTAGCACGCACCTCGAAGCCCTGTCAAGATACTGACGAACAAGGACTTGTTCGATTTCGGCACTTCGTGATGGTAACCCTGTGTGTTACCATCACGCTCACCCGACGGCTCATCTTTCCATATCGTGCGTGTCCTGATCGACTATCGTCCGGCGCTTCGTGAACGCACGGGCGTCGGCGAGTGGGTCCACTGCCTCATCACGGCGCTTGCCGCAACCGACACCCGTCGTGCGCCTATCGACCTAACCGTCTTTAGCAGTTCCTGGAAGGATCGGCTACTGACATCCTTTGCTCCCGGAATAACTGTCATTGATCGGCGTGTACCTGTAAGCCTGTTGAACTACGCCTGGCACCGACTGGAATGGCCTCCTATCGAAATTCTAACCGGCCGCTCCTTCGACATCGTTCATTCGCCACATCCACTCATTATTCCGTCAAATGGTGCAGCCCCGGTGGTGACAATTCACGACCTCGATTTTCTGGATCATCCGGAACACACAACAGCAGAAATCAACCGAGACTATCCCCGTCTCGTGAAAACTCATGTAAACCGTGCCGCCCAGGTAATTGTTCCCTCGCACCATACCGCTAATCAGGTGGCCGGACGTCTTGGGGTCCCGGTGAATGCCATCACGATCTGTCCAAATGGCGCACCCGCCTGGACACCACGCCATAAGCGGAAAGAACAAGGCCACCTCTTGTTTGTTGGTACGTCCATACCTCGGAAAAACATTCCTGTGCTGATCGATGCCTATGAACAGTTGCTCCAGAAACAACCTGACGCTCCGCCCCTTGTTCTCGCGGGACCATCAGCGTCTGAATCGATTGACTGGCAAAGTGCACTCCAGCGCCCCAAGCTTCGTAACCGTGTCCGTTGTACTGGCTACTTGACCAAATCTGAGCTCAAGAGATACTACGAAACGGCGTGCGCCCTCTTGATACCGTCGCTCAACGAAGGCTTTGGAATCCCAGCCCTCGAGGCGATGACCATTGGAGTACCGGTCGTTGCGTCGGATCGAGGAGCTCTACCGGAGGTGGTGGGTAACGCAGGGCTACTGGTCGATCCGACCGATCCCTCGGCACTCGCAGAGGCGATTGATCGTGTGACACGCGACCAGGCGTTCGCAAATGTTTGTGTCGAGCGTGGCTTCCAGCAAGCTTCTCTCTATTCGTGGGACGCCTCCGCGCTGGCCTTACGGCAGGCGTACGAGAATGCGCTCGCGGTCAGACAACGACAGGATTCATGAAATGCGTGTCGGGATCGATGGACGAGAGCTGCTTGGAGAACGCACAGGCGTTGGGTCCTATCTAGCGAATCTGTGCACCCACTGGACAGAACTGCCGAACTCTTCCCCCCATGAATTTATAATCTACGCTCCCGAACCCGGCAAGGATCCCTCCGTGCTTGGCACACCGTTTAACAATGATCAAATCGGTGCCTTCACCTATCGTTATGTCCCTGGCAGGGCTGGCACCTGGTGGGAACAGCAACATCTTCCTGCTGCGGTTCGCTCTGATGAACTGGATGTATTCTTTTCCCCGGCCTATTCAGCGCCCCTGCGAATCACGGTACCGATAGTGGTCACCCTGCACGACGTGTCGTTCGTGGCGCATCCGGAATGGTTCACGTGGCGTGAAGGGCTACGTAGGCGCTGGTTCGCCGCCCGAACCGTAGCTAAGGCTAGCGCAATTATTACCGTCTCGGACTTCTCACGGAAGGAAATCCTACGTTACTACAACGTGCCACAAGGCCTTGTGCATGTTATTCACTCCGGCATCAATTCCAGCCCGGCTTGGCTCGATGCACCACCGACCCCATTGATTCTATATGTCGGTTCGATTTTCAACCGACGGCACATCACAACCCTTATCAAAGCACTCCCGAAGGTGCGCACCAAGATAAATAATGCCCAACTTGTGATTGTCGGAGCGAATCGTACGTATCCCAAGTTGGATCTGGCAGAAGTGGCGCATCTCGCAGGAGTTCAGGACCAGATAACCTTTCACGCGTACGTGCCAGAAGATGAGCTCCACACGCTATATCAGAATGCGCAGGTATTCGCTTTTCTCTCTGAATACGAGGGGTTTGGCATGACGCCGTTTGAAGCGTTGTCCGCCGGTGTGCCTATCGTTGTCGGGGACACTCCAGTAGCGCGAGAGCTTTATCTAGATGCTGCGACCTACGTAACCCCAGACGACACGACTTCCGTCGCTGCAGCACTCGTTAAACTCTTGACTGACCCAACCGCCCGTGAGCGCGTTCACGCGCAGGCCGCTCCCTTGTTTGCCAAGTTTTCGTGGCGTCGCTCTGCCGTCAAAACATTAACTGTTCTGGAACGAGCCGCTGCAACGAACAGAGGCGTATGACCGACCTCGCGATCGTTATCGTCAGTTACAACACGCGCCAGAATCTTGAATCCTGTCTTCACTCCTTATGTGCGCCGCCCCCACGAGTGAACCACCAAATTGTGGTAGTGGATAACGGATCGTCCGATGGAAGTGTGGAAGCTGTTCGCGACGGATGGCCAAACGTCCGGGTGATCCAGAACAGCTCAAACGTTGGCTACGCACGTGCGAACAACATCGGAATCCGCGCAACTACCAGTAGTCTCGTGCTACTGCTTAACAGCGACACCGTCGTGCCACCAGGCTCGATAGACGGCTTGGTCGAGCAACTTCGTTCCCACCCTGACGTTGCCGTTGTCGGTCCTCGTTTGGTAGATGTCGACGATCATCTGGAGCTGTCGTATGGTCGGATGATCGGTCCACTTAACGAGCTTTGGCAGAAATGTCGAAGTGTAACCCTGGAGCGAAACATTCCGCTGCTAGCCTCCTGGATCGCTCGCGAGGCCACCAAGCCCTCATTTCCCCACTGGGTCAGCGGGGCGTGCCTACTCGTGAACCGAGACGATGCCGAGGCTGCAGGCTTACTCGACGAGCGCTTCTTCCTCTACGGCGAGGATGTGGATTTCTGCAGTACCATCCGTCGGAGCGGTCGTCGCGTGTTCTTCACCCCAGAGGTAGAAGTGATTCACTTGAGGGGCCAGTCTTGGGCCCATGCACCCGCTGCCACCCAGGCCTCTTATCGTCAGAGCCAGCTGGCATTCTATGAAAAACATCACCCCTCCTGGGTCTCGGTGTTACGCTTATATCTCTGGCTCCGCGGTAAACTTCCAGCAATCTGATTCAACACAAAGAACCGGTGCTCGCTATCACCGGCTAGACCTTCGTGGGTTGAATCCGTCTTATAGTCATAACTGTGCGTATCGCCATCGATGTGAGGAAGCTCCACGATTTCGGCATCGGCACCTACGTGCGCAATCTGCTTCGACAGCTCGCACGGATCGACCACGAGACCGATTACGTTTTGCTCTGCCGTAGCGATGATCGTCTATTTGTTAAGAATCTCGGTGAGAACTTCCGCGCGGTGTGTGAATGGTCAGGAAACTACTCGGTCGCCGAGCAATTCTCAGTACCGTTCAACGTTAGTCGAACCGGTGCCACCTTGTTTCACTCACCTCACTACGTCTTACCAGCGTTGACACCTTGTCGGTCAATCGTGACTATCCACGACTGCACTCACATGATTTTCCCGCAGTACCTCGCACACAGACTGGCACACGTCTATGCGCGGACGGCGCTCTGGACAGCGGCACATCGCGCCAATCGCATCCTAACCGTCTCAGAAGCCTCGAAACGTGACATCCTGAGGTTTTGTCGAGTGCCGGATGGCAAAGTCACGGTCATATCCAATGCCATCGATGAGCGCTTCTGGGTCGAGCCCCTCGAAAGTGAAGTTGCGAGAGTCCGCGAACGCTACCAGCTACATGATCCATTCATTATGTACGCCGGAAACGTCAAACCGCACAAGAATCTCGAACGTCTCATCGATGCATTTGCCCTACTCCGCCAGAATGAGTTCGGCAACTTGAAACTCCTTATTACTGGCAGCGAGGTCTCCAAGTACGCCATGCTCCGTCGGGCCGTCCATCGCTACAACTTACACAAACACGTTAGATTTCTCGGCTTCCAACCGGAAGAGACCCTCGCCGTACTTTATCGCCTCGCAGATGTTTTTGTCTTTCCGTCTCTGTATGAAGGCTTCGGGCTGCCGCCCCTCGAAGCAATGGCCAGCGGTACACCAGTTGTCGTTTCGAACATCTCATCACTGCCAGAGGTTGTTGCGGACGCTGGCGTGCTGATAAATCCGTATGATCCAACATCGATCGCCGACGGCATCCGACAGGTGCTCACTGACGGATCGCGGCGTGCCGAACTCACCGAAAAGGGACTATTACGTGCTCGGATGTTCTCCTGGGAAGCGTCGGTACGGAAAGTGCGACAGATCTATGAGGAAGTCGCCGCTGGCCATTAACTTGTCCTGCTAGCTCTTATGACAGAACCTGTCATTACCATTCCGTCAAACCGTGAACCGCCAATGAACGGTGCGCCGACCCAACGAGCCCTCCTCGACGGACACCGAGTGGCACTCGTACATGACTGGCTGACCGGCATGCGAGGCGGAGAGAAGGTGCTCGAAGCACTCTCAGAACTCCTGCCAGATGCAGAGATCTTCACACTACTGCACGACCAAGGCACCGTTTCACCCCGTATCGAAGCCACTTGCCATCATCGCTCCTTTATCCAGTATCTTCCTAAGGCGCGCCACCGTTACCGAGAGTATTTGCCATTATTCCCCATCGCCATCGAGCAGTTTGACCTCGACGGTTTTGACCTGGTGATCAGTACAAGCCACTGCGCAGCCAAATCCGTCGTCAGAACTGGCCGAGCCCGCCACCTCTGCTACTGTTTCACGCCGATGCGCTATGCCTGGGACCAGTTTGATAGTTATTTCGGACCGGCAAGGGTAGGAAGACTCAAGAGCCGATTGTATCGGTTTGCGCTCAGACGGTTGGCTCGGTGGGATGCTGACACCTCGCACCGAGTGGACCGGTATGTCGCCATCTCCCAGCACGTTGCGAGGAGGATCGGTCGATACTATAATCGGGTAGCTAGTGTCGTATATCCACCAGTCGACACGAAATTCTTCCACCCGAATGGATCAGCTACTGGCTCCTATTTCTTGATCGTGTCAGCGCTCGTACCATACAAACGGATCGATTTGGCGATAGACGCCTGTGCACGCGCACAAGTGCCACTTCGGATCATCGGAGCGGGTCCAGAGTTGTCTTACCTACAAGAACGAGCGGATTCCACAGTAGAGTTTCTCGGTGTCTGCACAGACACCGAAATCCGTGACCTCTATCGTGGGGCCCTAGCGGTACTCCTACCAGGAGAGGAAGACTTTGGCATTGCACCAGTTGAGGCTCAAGCTTGCGGCCGACCCGTCATTGCGCTCGCTCGTGGTGGCGTAATTGAAACCGTACGCCATGGAAAGACCGGATTCTTGGTCGACGAATCATCACCGGAGGCGTTTACTCTCGCGCTCAGACGCGCGATCGATAACCCCCTCGATCCTGATGCGATTCGCCAGAACGCCCTACGTTTCTCGCGAAAGCGTTACCTGAGCGAGATGAGCCGCTGCATCATGGAAACAGTCATGGCCAAGAAAGGCATGGCAAGATGGTAGCCCGCCAGGCGCGGTTACTGATCGCCTGTCATGTTGTTCTCGATTATCTACTCGGTATGAGTGCGTTCGCTCTTGCATACGCCCTCCGGTTCGAGGCTGGGCTGCTCGCCGCGCCGAAAGGACAACCTCCGTTCTCCCAGTATCTGGTCGTTATGCCCTTCGTCGGACTCCTCGTACCCTTAGCCTTCCATCTGCAGGGAGCATATCGGGTACGCCGTAGCCGCACGCGTGTGGACGATTTCTTCGCCGCACTTGTTAGCAGCCTTCTCGTCGTCGTCATCGGGTTGTTGGGAACCCTCTACTTTCAGACGTACTACGCCGCTGCCGAAGCCCAAGCGCAAGGCCTCTACGAGATCTCGCGTCTTGTCTGGTTTCTCTTTCTGATGGTCAACTTAACGCTGACTTATTCCTCGCGAGAAACGATCCGCTTCCTCATGCACCGTCGTTTCATGGCCGGTCTTGGGTTGAAGCGGGCGCTCATTGCCGGACGTGGTGATCTGGCCAGCCACGTCGCAGACAAAATCCTGCAACACTCGGAGTTTGGGTACCGGATAGTTGGCTTCATCGACGACAGCGCCGGCGGCGACCGTTTGGGCCACCGGGGTTTACCGTTGCTTGGCACCCTTCAAGAGGCCGCTGAAGTCATTCAATATGAGCGGATCGATCAGCTCTACGTGGCGTTACCACTTGAAGAACACGTAAAGATGCTAGGGCTCATCGAAGTTGCAAACCGTGAATGCATTGACGTCAAAGTCGTCCCTGATGTACTCCAGTTCATTACGCTCAGAGCCAGACTGGAGGACATGGACGGCATCCCCATTGTCAACATCAACGACGTCCCTCTTCATGGTCTTAACAGTGTCGTAAAACGGGTCATGGACGTCACAATCTCCGCAGCAGCCTTGGGAGTTCTAGCGATCCCGTTTGCCGTGATCGCGGCAACCATTCGGCTGACGTCGCCTGGACCTATTTTTTACCGTCAGGAACGAATGGGACTCGATCGACAACGTTTCTCGGTCTTGAAGTTCCGTTCCATGTCTGCCGATGCGGAACGGGAGACAGGACCAGTGTGGGCCAGCAAAAATGATCCACGCCGAACCTCGGTTGGCAGCGTGCTACGTCGATTCAGCCTCGACGAACTCCCTCAATTCTGGAACGTACTGCAGGGTGACATGTCACTTGTCGGCCCGCGGCCAGAGCGCCCTTTCTTTGTAGAGCAGTTCAAGGAACGCGTACCCCAGTACATGTTGAGACACAAAGTAAAATCAGGCATGACCGGTTGGGCACAAGTTAACGGCTGGCGTGGAAACACGTCGATTGAGAAGCGGATCGAGTACGACCTGTACTACATTGAGAACTGGTCGGTAATCTTAGATTTTAAGATCATGTGGCTCACCCTCATCCGCGGATTTTTCCACAAGCACGCCTATTAATGGAATCGGCCGTTTTATGAAACGGATCGTCATAACCGGCGCTGCCGGCTTCATCGGCTCGCACCTCTCTGAGACGCTACTCAATCTTGGGCACGCCGTCATTGGAATCGACAATCTGCTGACTGGCGACCTTACCAACATCAACCATCTCACAGACGGAGGAACCGACTTCTCCCTTGTGAGGCATGACGTGTCCACCTATATCGAAGTCGACGGACCAGTGAATTTCGTATTGCACTGGGCCAGCCCAGCCAGCCCTATTGATTATCTTGAACTTCCGATCCCGACGCTCAAGGTCGGCGCGCTCGGCACTCACAACGCGCTTGGGCTCGCCATGGCCAAGAAAGCCACCTTCGTATTAGCCTCGACTTCTGAGGTTTACGGAGACCCTCTCGAACACCCACAACGGGAGAGTTATTGGGGTAATGTCAACCCGATCGGGCCGCGAGGTGTCTACGATGAAGCCAAGCGGTTCGCGGAAGCTATCACGACCGCCTATCATCGGTACCACGGCCTCGATACAAAGATCGTTCGAATCTTCAATACCTACGGCCCTCGTATGCGAATCAATGACGGCCGTGCGATCCCGAACTTCATCGCTCAAGCCCTTCGAGGGGACGACGTGACAGTCTATGGCAGCGGTGAGCAAACCAGAAGTTTCTGCTATGTCAGCGATCTCGTCGATGGCGTGATCCGGTTGATGAACAGCAAGACGAACGAACCAGTCAACATCGGAAATCCACAGGAGCTGTCAATAATTGAAATCGCAAAGGAGATCATTTCTTTTACCGGATCGTCCTCGCGTATCGTCCACGAACCATTGCCCGTCGACGACCCGAAGGTTCGTCAACCAGACACCACACGAGCACGTGAGGTCTTGGGCTGGGAACCAAAAGTGTCGCTGACCGAGGGACTGGAAGTAACAATCGCTTACTTCCGAACCAAGCTAACCCAGCAAGACTCGTTGACCACCTGCTAGATTCAAGCCTGTCTCATAGGATCTCCTATGCGGAAGCCGACGTGGCCACATCCTGTGGTGCGTTTCGGTTCAGTACAGAGCGTTCTTATTATTCGTTTAGAACCCGTGTCACGTAGAAGATGTAATGCAAGCCTGAGAGAAGAGTGACCACGAGCGACGCGTAGACAAACACTGTCACCAACTGGGACGGCTGAGCTAAATAATTAAAGTAGAGCGTTACGATTCCTGTGAGGACATAAACCAGAGTAGCAACCTTGCCGAAAGTCGATGGTTCGAAGACGCGACGCTCAATCGAAAGATTTACTACCGCCACCGTTAGCACAATCACGACGTCTCGACTGATCACCAGCACCGTTAACCAGACCGGGAGTCGGTTTGCTAGCTCGAGACCTGGCAACGAAAGCACTACGAAGGTCGACACGAACAGAAGCTTGTCGGCCATCGGGTCGAGCAGTGCGCCAAGACTCGTACGCTGACCAGACCGCCTTGCGATAATCCCGTCAAGAGCGTCGGTCAGACCAGCCATCGTAAAGATTACCAGCGCCCAGCCGTTATAGCCGTACAGCACTAGAATGACCAGCCCAGGGATCAGCAATAAGCGGAACAACGTGAGCTGATTAGCAAGGGTAAGTGTGACCATTTGATTTGAATACCCCTAGACACTAGGGTTACTGAACTACCTCTGTTCCATTTCGCGCGCCAGGACTTCCAGTCGTTCGATCGCCTCAACAACCTCCGCGCCTCCGACAGTCGCTGTCGGCTGAAACGTGTTGTCTTCGCGCACCTGGAGCACACCCGCCGACACTGCTTGCGACGCTGACGAATAACTAAGATGACCAGTCCCCATGTCATTAAAGTGGGGCCTCGCTGTCTGCCATGTTCGTGATCTCTCTGGGTCGTCTTCGGCAAAAAGTGAAAGGAGAGCAGTCGAGACCTCAGCGAGCTCCCCTCTCCTCACAGCCCTATTAGGTTCGAATCGATAACCGGCATCGACCACCATGATGCCTGCCCGCGTCACGGCAAGAATCCATGAGTTGCCCCAGTGATTACGTGTGTCGGTGATAATAACCGCTCGACCGTCACCAGCGATCTCGATAAGGTCCGCCAACCTAACTCCGACCAATGCTGCTAGCTCCCCGCGCGTTACGGTTGACTTCGACCGAATTTCTCGGTATTCGGCTGGCAAGCCAGCGAGAAGCGCTAGATCTTGTAGATGTCGTATGCGTCGCTCTGTCTCCTCGGTTGGATCCAGCTCATTTGCGCGACTATACGCAGCCTCGGCTAGCCTTAATTGATCCACTGCTTCATGTAGTTCACCCTCAAGGCGAAATCCGTCAGCTTCGTTAGGATCCAGCTCGTTTGCCTGACGCACATGAACCAACGCATCTGCGAAATCGCCACTCGTGTGCTCGACGCGCGCGAGTTCAATGTAAAGAAACGCGCTTGCCGGTGAAGCGGCTATGATGCGCTCGTAGACCTGTTCGGCCTCCGTAAGCCGACCTCCGTCGGCTGCGGTACGGGCCAAAGCAAGCTGCTCGGTCATTACCGTAAATCGTAACTCCTGCACGATCCGTTGAATACGGTCTAGGCTTGGCTCGGCCACCAGCGCGGCTTCAAAACTCTGCAGCGCTGCTTCGAACTGTTTCTCACCCAGCAGAGTTTCACCTCGTCCAAACAACGCTGGCACATACGCCGGTGACAGAGCGATCGCGCGTTCGAAGTGACCAACAGCCACCTCATGCTCCCCTAGCGCCAGACCGACCCAACCGAGCCCAGCCTCAGCCGGATAGAATGCCGGATTCAGTCCAAGTAGCTCAGTGAAACGTCGATCTGCTTCTTCGAGATCGCCAAATTGCAGGTAAGTCCAGGCGTCCTGATGACGACCTTCCTCAGTAGTGCCAACAAATTCTCGTGGTACTGTCGGAAAGATAAAGTCAGGGAAAGCTGGCGTTACGACCACCGGCACCCGGCTCACACAACCCGCCAGTGCAAACAGGAGGACACCGAGCGTAACGACGCGTCGCATCATCATCTGGCGGCGCGAGTAAGCGTTTTTCTTTTCACGCAACCGATACACAATAGCGGATGAAACTTCGGCCACTCTTGAATCGTCAGATAACTGACCATCGTCCTATCGGTGAGCGATAGTCCACTCAGCTCGTCGAGCGAACTCTGAAGAAGTTCACGTCTGCGCCCGCCGAATACCAAATTGAAGGTTACGGTCAAGTCTTGCGTTAACCTAGACTTTACGCTCACATCGCAAGCGCTCACGCCAGCGATTGTACCACGCGGTCCCATGGCACCACGCCATCTCGAAACAACAGCGGCTCATTACTTCTAACGTCAACGATGGTTGAAGGCTGGCCGCCTATCGTTGGTCCTGCATCAAGCACTAGCGCTACGTCCTCTCCCAGTGCTCGCACGACTTCAACGGCCGTCGTCGGTGCACTGGCACCCGTACGGTTCGCGCTCGTTGCCGTGATCGGATACCCCAGCGCTGCCGAAAGGGCCCTGGCGACAACATGGTCCGGCACTCGAATGGCGACCGTGGTTCCACCAGCCAGCAGGCGCGGATCGAGTTCTGGCAAGGCCTCGATCACTAGCGTCAGCGGTCCAGGCCAGAACCGTTTCGCGAGTTTCCGCGCAAGAGGAGTTAAAAATCCAGCGGTCGTCTCGACCTGTGCAATCTCAGCCGCAATCAGTGGCATTGCCGAATCCGCGGTTCGACCCTTGACGTTAAATAGCCGCTCGACAGCAGCCGGCAGCCGAGGATCTGCCCCAAGCCCGTAGAGAGTGTCGGTCGGGAACGCAACCAGCTCACCTCTCTTCAGCAACCGAACCGCCTTGCCAATTATTGCTTTATCTGGGAATACCCGATCGATCTTCACCCGACTCGACATAGGATCATGCTGGACAATGGCACAACGCACACGCGCGAAACGGCCCAAAGTCCCGCGGGCTCCCTTGCCACGCCAGCGAGGCGGCGTACACGAAGACAAGACTAAGCGTCCGTTCCGTAAGCGAAAGCATAAGAAGTCTGGCTAGGGAATTACACTGGATTTTATCTGGACTCACTCGCTTAGCTTCTATTCGCCTCAAAATCGTAAGGCTGTAGTGCTACTCACACCATCACGCACGTGGATCGCATCGATGAACTGCACGCGATGTGGCTCCGTCTGCATGACTAGCGAGCTCGTGCGGCAACCTTCGCTAAAGAATCGCACTCCTTGCATAAGCGTGCCCTCTGTCACACCAGTCGCTGTAAAAATAATGTGCTGACCTGAGGCGAGATCTGCCGCTCTATAGATCCGTTCACAATCTGTGATTCCCATAGCACGGACAAGCTTTTCTTTATCTGGTGTATCAATTACCAACCTGCCGAAGATCTCACCATTAAGACACCGCATGGCCGCCGCAGCCAACACTCCTTCCGGCGCACCGCCGATCCCCATCACTGCATGTACTCCGCTACCGGCAACAGCCGCCGAGATTCCGGCTAACAGATCCCCGTCCCCAATCAGCAGAATCCGAGCGCCGGCTTGACGAATGTCTTTGATTAACTGCTTGTGGCGAGAACGATCAAGCACCACCACCACCAGGTCTTCGATCTTGAGGGCAAGACACGTCGCGATCGCCGACAGGTTGTCAGCCACCGACGCTTCGAGACTAACTGCATGCTTCGCCTGCGGCCCGACAACTAGCTTCTCCATATAGATATCTGGTGCGTGCAGTAGGCCACCTCGCTCGGCAGCCGCCAGCACCGTGATAGCGTTGGGAGCACCGGTTGCACACAAGTTTGTCCCCTCTAGAGGATCGACCGCGATGTCGACCGGCGGCAACCCATCCTTCCCGCTCGCCGCCTGACCAACCCGCTCACCGATGTAAAGCATGGGCGCTTTATCCCGCTCCCCTTCGCCTATCACCACGCGACCGTCGATTGGCGCGTGGTCCAACCTAGCCCGCATCGCCTCGACAGCTACATGATCGGAGTGATGTCGATCGTCTTGACCTATAGTGTGGGCGCAGGCCACGGCTGCCTGCTCAACAACATCCAAGAACGCCATGGAGAGATCCAATTGCATTGTCTGTCTCACGCTGTCTTCACGATCCCACGATAGGGTGGCAATTCACACCGAATCGGCCTATCAACTCGATATCCACATAAATAGTCTGCTTGCATCAACTCGCGAATTTCCCGTGTCCCCTCATAAATTTCGGAACCCTTGCAATTACGGTAGTAACGACGACCCGGATACTCATTAGAGTGCCCGTTAGTGCTGTAGATCTGGACGGCGTCGCTAGCTTCCCGTTGGGACGCCACTGCAGTAAACCACTTCGCTGGTCCTGTCTCTTGAGTATTGCGGCGCCCTTCGTTCTTCAGCCAGCCTGAGCGTAACCATAACAACCGCGACGCTTGATAGTCAGATACCATCTGCGCAATCATTTATGATCCGCCAGAAACCCTAACTTCGCTCAACGATGACCGTGGCACCGAGACCAATATTAAAACGCTCCGTTGCGCTTTCGGAGTTGGCTGCAAACTCGAGATGATCCGTGCTCCCAAACAACGCGCAGACCTCATCCTCTCTGATGTCAGCATAGGTCTCAACGAACCGGTCGATTACACGCGAATCGACAGAGATCTGAATAGAACCTCCCTGTGTCAACCGTTCAAAGGTCTTGCGGTCGATGTTCGTAACGAGGTTACCAAACCTGTCCACTCGCAGTACTTCACCCGTTACACGGTCGGCGGTGCACTCCGGCACCGGGACCTCCACCATCCGATAGTCAGTAACCATCCGCCCCAGCGCCGAGAGCTGTATGCCCTTGGCCAACCACGCTGCCGCGGGAGCAAAGCGGTCTCGTCCCTCAAAGGTTCTGCTAACCGTCGGTCGTGCGTACCGTCTTTCGGTTAGCTCGACGACACATTTCGGTGGCCTCTCCTTGAGCACGACCGATAACACGCCATTGTCTGGCGCGACAAAGCGGTAGTCCCCAATGTCCGCCGCGAGCCCTCGACGCGCCGAACCTACACCCGGGTCCACGACAGTGAGAAAGACGCAGCCGACTGGGAAATATCGATAGGCAGCCGCGAGTTCGAATGCGGCAGTCATGACGTCGTGGGGTGGAACGTCATGTGAGATGTCTACCAGCGTTGTATCTGGGCAAATTCCGAGAATGACACCCTTCATCACGCCTGCGTAGTGGTCTCTGCCTCCAAAGTCGCTCAATAGTGCGATGATCGGACGCGCCATGCGCCTCACCTCTAGATGACGAATCGAGAACAGATGCCAGCACTCATTAAACTGTGCCAATCGCCACTGAACGCTTACGAAACAGCATTTCCCTCATCCCATTCATTAGAAGGAACGAGTTCGAGATGATCAGTCCTTCAAATATCTTAATTAACTCCCGGGTCTGCACGATCCTCAGCTTGCCACGTGGTCCCTTGTTGAAACGATACCGGAGGTTACTCTCATCGACGATCTCGTATTTGGTGTGCCCTGAGGCTGGCGAGTTCCCCGTTCCAAAACAGACGAGCACCACACCCCCTGGACGCAAGAGACGAACCAGCCTTCTAGCTAAGACCAGACCCGCTTCCGGTTCGAGGTAGTCGAACAAATCCCAATAGAGCACGCCGTCTACAGTCGAATCCTCCTGCGATAATCGCGTGCTCAGAAGCGTTCCTGCGCTGAAGGAGGCGCTGCTCTTCCGCTGAACTCGATCGATATCAGCGAACAAGTCCTCCACGAAGAGCTTGCAACCAAGTTGCTCGCCGAGAAAGGTCACGTTTGCACCGATCACTGGACCAAGGTCGAGCAACATCGGTGCTGTCTGCCGCCTGAGCAACGTGAGAAAATCAGGAAATGCTCGGGTCGGAAAGATCTGATCTTACTCGCGCGCCCCAATCTCCGTCTCCCGTGGGAACTCGGACGAGTCACGCCGCAGCCCAAAACGAGAAACAAAGTCCGTAATGGCGCGCCAGGGTCCGTCGCCCTGCAAGACTTCTCCCAGCAAAGTCACCCGCCTTGGGTTCTGCGAACAGGCAAGCAAGACGCCGCGTCTATCGGTGCGCAACCCTGGCAGCCCGAGCTACCTGCGTCGACGCGGCGCCTGATTTGACCGGGCCCTTGATCTCTGTCCCCACCTTCAGCGGCTGCCCGCGCTGCATGTCGATGCTGCCACGTAAGTGAGCCCCTTCAGCGATGGCGACCAGTGGCGCCGTGATATCGCCATGAACCGATCCGTTCTCCCGGATGGTGACCTTATCAGTAGCAGTAATGTTACCGATGACTTCTCCGAACACGACGACCGCTTTAGCAAACACCTGGGCCTTAATCCTTCCGTTCGGACCGACCGTCAGCACGTGTTCACGCAGCTCGATCTTCCCCTCAACTTGCCCCTCTATGCTGAAGTCCTCACGGCCGTTCAACTCCCCTTTAATTACGACCGATTTACCAATATTCGCTACGCTGCCACCAAATGAGCGCCCAGATTCACCCATCGGTCGTCGCACCCGCTCAGACGAATTACCCGAACCATTCTCCACGCCGATAGCGTTTACCGATCCACTCGCGTCCTCTAGTCTGGCTGGCTGACCGCCCGTATGCTCCCGTTTCCACATGAGGCACACTCCACTCTCTTTGCGACAAGCTAAACGCGCTCAACCGCCTTAGTCAGCGCCCGAGTTTAGTCAGTATACGACAGCATCTCTAATCCTGTCTAGTCCTTTCATTGCTGATGGTTAGAGGCAGTGATAAGATTGATGACACGTGCGAATTTATCTCGATCACAATGCGACCACACCGGTCGAACCTACCGTCGTGGAGGCGGTTACTAAGACACTTCGGGATCTGTTCGGTAATGCATCCAGCGTACATGCCTTCGGACAGACGGCCAAAACGGCGATCGACGAAGCACGAACAGCAGTTGCCACCCTGGTGGGCGGGCAACCAACCGAGATTGTGTTCACGAGCGGCGGCACCGAGTCAGACAACCTTGCCATCCGAGGGGTGGCCGAAGTGCAGTGGGCTGCAGGGCGCACGCATCTTATAACCAGCGCTATCGAACACGAGGCGGTACTGAACACGTTCAAAGCACTGACGAAACGTGGCTGGACGACAACGCTACTCCCCGTTAACCGCACCGGCATCGTCGAACCAGACAGACTCAAGGACGCCATTACGAACAAGACGGCTCTCGTATCAATCATGCAAGCTAACAACGAGATCGGCACTCAACAGCCGGTGGCCGAACTCGCTGTAATCACACACGATCACGGCGCACTGTTTCACACTGACGCGGTGCAAGCCGCCGGAAAAGCAGCTATCGCGGTGAACGAACTAGGAGTAGACCTCTTGTCGATCTCCGGCCACAAGTTCAATGGCCCAAAGGGAGTCGGCGCCCTGTGGATTCGTCGAGGTTCCCGTCTAACTACCGCAATGACCGGTGGCCGACAGGAGCGAAACCGGCGCGCGGGCACTGAGAATACCCCTGGAATAGTTGGTCTGGGAGTGGCAGCTCGTCTTGCGGTCTCGAAATTAGAAAATGAACGTGTTCGTATTGCCGCGCTCCGTGACCGTCTCGAACAGGGTATCTTGGCTGATATTCCTGGCACCGTCATCAACGGTGATACCAGCGCCCGTGTACCGAACACTACAAACATCAGCTTTGAAAGGATCGAGGCTGAGTCTCTTTTAATCGCTCTCGACCTAGAGGGTGTCGCGGTGTCGACGGGTTCCGCATGTTCATCTGGAACGCTCGAACCATCCCACGTTCTGCGTGCAATGGGATTCTCTTCTCATCGCACGCAGAGCTCGATTCGCTTCAGTCTCGGCCTGGGTAACACTACCGAACAGGTAGACCATGTCATCAGCATATTGCCACGAGTTGTCAATAAGCTTCGCAGTTTAAGTAGTACTGGCACCAATGTTCGTAGGTAAGAACGAATGACACGTGTCGTGATCGCGATGTCTGGCGGAGTAGATTCATCAGTGGCGGCAGCTTTGCTCGCTGACCAAGGATACGACGTAGTCGGCCTATCGATGCAGCTCTACGATCATCGAGACGGGGCCAACACGTTTGGAAGCTGCTGCACAATCGACGATCTGCACGACGCCAGACGGGTGGCGGCGGCAATCGGGATTCCCCATTACATCATTAACTTCGAGCGCCAATTTGACGCCCACGTGATATCGAATTTTGTCGATGATTATACCGCTGGTCGCACGCCGATTCCCTGTATCCGATGCAATAGCGATTTAAAGTTCACGAATCTCCTCGATCGCGCACGCGGACTTGACGCCTCCAGCGTCGCGACCGGTCACTACGCACGGGTCGAGAGGACACCTGCAGGGAACTACCAGCTTAAACGTGGCGTCGATGCGACTAAGGACCAGTCGTATTTCCTCTTTTCATTGACTCAAGCACAACTAGCATGTGCGTGTTTTCCTCTCGGTGAACTCAAGAAATCTGAAGTGCGCGCGTACGCGACTAAGCGTGGGCTCCCAGTGGCGAACAAACCCGACAGTCATGAGATCTGCTTCGTGCCTGACGGTGACTACGCTTCATTCGTTGAACAAAGGGCAGCAACAACACCCAGACCAGGCCCGATAAGGGACCAGTTCGGTAAAGTGCTTGGACATCACCTCGGCGTACACCGCTTCACCATTGGTCAGCGAAAAGGCCTCCGGCTCTCGAGCTCAGTTCCGCTCTACGTACTCGAACTAGATGCAGCATCGAGCACCGTGACGGTTGGCCCGAGACCGGCACTGGAACGCCTTACCCTAACAGCCTCGGAAGTCAATTGGATTGCCGGACACCCCCCCACCAGATCCCGCCGGGTGACCGCCCAGATCAGGTACCAGCATCCCGACGCTTCGGCAATAGTGAGCTGCCTGACCCCATCACGCGTGACAGTGAAGTTCGACGAACCCCAACCAGCGATCGCGCCTGGTCAGGCTGTCGTCTTCTACGAAGGAGAGACCGTGGTCGGGGGCGGTTGGATTGACTGAAGACACAGGAGCCAGAAGGTGGAAAAAACATCCGGAGGCTTCTCGGGGCTCCTAAAAGCCTCCATGGCTTCCTGTTTTTGCATCCTCCACCATCTTACTTGGCTGCTTTTTCGATTCCTCCGCAAGAGAGTGCTAGTCCTCAGGCAAGCTTTCAAGATATCGCTCGGCATCAATCGCAGCCATGCAACCGGACCCGGCCGCCGTCACCGCCTGCCTGTAGACGTGGTCTTGCACGTCACCAGCCGCAAAGACCCCAGGAACGCTGGTGCTTGCACCTCGACCCGGCACGATGTACCCATTAACGTCCAGGTCGACTTGACCCTCAAATAGACTCGTGTTCGGGGTGTGCCCAATGCCAATAAAAACCCCGTGCACTTCAAGTGTCCTTATTTCACCGGTCTTCATATTGCGCAGGATGACACTACTCACGGTTCCCTTTCCGCTGTCAGTAATATCCTCAACGACGGAGTCCCATTCAAATGCGATCTTGGAATTCTTAAATGCCTTCTCCTGCATAATCTTCGATGCACGGAGCATATCCCGCCGGTGAACCACCGTCACGGTCGAGGCAAACTTTGTCAAGAAGATAGCCTCCTCCATTGCGGTATCTCCTCCACCCACCACTACAACAGTTTTCTCGCGAAAGAAATACCCATCACAAGTAGCGCACGTCGAGACCCCATGACCCATAAGTTTGCGCTCTGACGCTAACCCCAGTAGACGTGCCGACGCTCCGGTGGCGATAATCAGCGACCGTGCTCGATAGGCAACTTCTTTAGTCGTAATAGTGAAGGGCCGTACTCCTAGGTCAACCGATATGACATCCCCGCGAACAACCTCTAAGCCAAACCGATCGGCCTGGGCGCGCATCTCATCCATCAACTCCGGACCCATGATTCCATCTCTGAACCCAGGAAAGTTCTCAACTGTGGTTGTCAACATCAGCTGGCCGCCAGATTCAAGGCCTTCAATGAGTAAGGGCTGGAGATTCGCGCGCCCTGCGTACAGGGCCGCTGTTAGTCCAGCCGGCCCAGAACCGATGATGATCACGTCACGCATGAGTCTCACGCCTCCGGCGAATCAATTCGATTTATTCTCTTATCTACATATCTTAGTGAAGGGTGCCATCCAGATCGACAGTAAAACCTCGACGGCCAATCTCTCAAACCGATCTTCGTTTGGGAACCACTCAGCTATAGACCGCCTCTTTGAAGAACGAGAGTGCGTCCTGAACTCTGAGCTGAGGAAGACGAACAGCTTCCACTAGTACTCTAATCGGTTCGGTACACACCGGGGATGATGAGTGAACGTCCTTGAGTCGATACCCAGTTCACAAGACGATTAGTCTCAGCGAACCGTCCAGCGTTTGAGCGCGCACCGAGAACGACAACCGCCAAGGGATCGCTGCCTGGAAGCTTCACTACCGTTGCCAAGCAGTAACCAGCTTCGTCGATATAGCCAGTCTTGCCACCCTGCACTACGAGCTTCCCACGCAACAGCTTGTTCGTGTTCCGCACGGTGAGACGGCGTCGACTCGTGCGGAAACGATAGGACCGTTTTCGCATAATCGATGCAATCTTAGGCTGACTACTCGCATAAGTAATAAGTCGTGACAGATCGTACGCAGTTGATACATTTCGCTCACTGAGACCAGACGAATCCACAAACACTGTGCTATCAAGACCGAGTTCATCCGCTTTGTGGTTCATCTGTTGGACGAAACCAACCGTGCCCCAGGGTGACACCCTGGCTAACACGCGTGCTGCCGTATTGTCTGAGGCAATCACCGCGAGGTGCAATAAATCGTCGAGCGTGACCCGTTCGTTTCGACGGAGATACGTGGTTGACGCGCGCCGCACATCCCGCCGAGACACCACAACATCCAACGAGAGCTCCGGCGAATGCTCCAAGAACAGGAGCGCCGTCATCACTTTAGTAAGACTGGCGATGGGTCGCTGCTCAAGTCCATTCGACTGCCAAAGGATCTCGTGGGTCGTCGGATTGTAGAGTATTGCGGCACGGGCTCGAACACGTAGCTTTGGAAGATCACTGACATCGCGAATAATCGTAGCGGCAGGAATTGGATCCGGAGCCGGAACGACACGAGGGGCAATCTCCGGTTCGGCGAGGCTTACGTTTGGGGTCCAAAAGAGACGGCCGAAGACCAACACAAAGGCCCCAACCCCAACCAGCACGACCAACCAGACGGCATTGAGCAGATCGCGGCGCACCAGCATCAGCGCTATGTCTCCTCTCCCATCTATAGATTATCGGACATTCTAGCAAACTCCTGGCACGACTCAAGCGCTCTGGCCGACCAAGGATAACCAAACCGCCTGCCCATCGATCAAATAACCGTCTACGGTTCTGTTAGGACAACGGCAAGGAGCGCAGCACGCTTTGTCCCGAATGCAGAATTGGTAGCATTAAACGTTTCTTGTTCAGAATGGGTGCCGAACCCCATACCACCACCGTCTATAGTAATCGATGGAATCCCAAGACTCATCGGGATGTTGGCATCGGTAGACCCTGCCGACAACCGGACCTTAAAACCGAGTGCCTGTGTAATACGTGAGACTACCTGAACAATCGCACTCTCGATCGGCATTCCACCGGCAGGACGTTTTCCAACTAACTCCATGTCCACTTCTAGACGCCCGCCACTACCCCACTGTCGGTTCTCTGTGTCCAATGCGCTGTCAACCGCGCTCTGGAACTTCGCGTCAAGCTCCGTTAGTGCCTTCGGGTCTACCGATCGCATGTCCACTTCAAGCCACGCACTGGACGCAATAGTATTAACCGAGGTGCCGCCTCCAATTCGTCCTACCGTAAACGTTGTCTTCGGTTCATCCGGCACTTCGAACCGAGCGACGGCATCTATTAAACGTCCGAGTGCGTGAATAGGACTCGCAAGACCAAATGCGCCAAAACTGTGTCCGCCGGGTCCCCGGTAGGTGATCCGGTATCGATGTGAACCTACTGCCGTGTGGGTAATTCCAAAACCTGCCCCGTCAACTGACACGAACCGGTCGACGACCCCAACCAGTTCACTATCGAAAAGATGCTTAACCCCACGTAGGTCACCGAGTCCCTCTTCGCCAACGGTCCCGACAAAAGTAATCCGCCCGGTTGTCTCGATGCGTCCACGCTCGAGTGCTCGAATAACGCCAAGCACCACAGCAAGTCCGCGGCAGTCGTCTCCGATCCCCGGACCTTCGAAGAAGTTACCCTCGCGCGTCACAGTCACATCTGTCCCCTCAGGAAACACCGTGTCGAGGTGGGCACTAAAGACGAGATGGGGATCAGTCGTGCGACCAGGCCGCTCGCCAAGGACGTTTCCAACTGAGTCAATCCGAACGTTGGTCAGGCCAAGGTTATCGAAGTGATCACGAAAGACCCTGGCCCGCACGTCTTCGGCGAACGGCGGTGCCGGAATCTCACAAAGCGCGACCTGATCGTCCAGGACAGAGGACTCATCAGCCTCAATGGCGTCTAGCATCGCTCGAATCTGAGGATCGTCCAACAGACTCTGGTCCGGAAACGGTGCTCCACCTTGCGCCCAAGTGGGATCAACCGCACCCAGCACCAGAGCCAGGACCATGGACACCCCCTGACGCCAGGTCATTAGTTTCCACATCGCGGTCCAAATCATAGCGGAGTGTGACCAAATATTGACATTTCTCCGTTAGATCTGTGACTCTCCTCCATTCTTGACACCCTTGAACGTGACTCGCTTAATCACCAACAAGCTTGACAGCACCAAACTACTTGCTGCACCTTGAGCGGTCATGGGGACAGCACCACGCCTGCCAAAGCCGACGGTCGTCATCCGAACCTCTCGCGCGACGTTCCGCTTCTACCATGCCGATGCACTTGCGTGCCTCTCGACCTTTCCGGCTCGGGTAGCCAACGTTATCGTCACGTCGCCTCCATACAACCTTGGAGTCCGTTATCGGTCCTACGATGACCGCCTCCCCAGCAGCAAGTACCTGCAGTGGACCAGCGCCTGGGTCTCGGCGGCTGCCCGTGTGTTAAGCGCTAGCGGTTCGCTCTTCCTCAACGTCGGCACGAAACCGACGCGGCCGTGGACTGCCATCGAAGTTGCGCAAGAAGCCGGGCGGCATTTAGAGCTGCAGAACACAATCCATTGGATCAAGTCGATTGTGATCGAACAGGATGCCGCCGGTACACGCGCTGCACTTGACCGAGACCTAGCAGTTGGCCATTACAAACCGATCAACAGCGATCGCTTTCTCCATGACTGTCACGAGTTTGTCTTCCACTTCACACCAGGGGGACGAACCACACTCGACCGGCGGGCCCTGGGCGTCTCATACCAGGATCCATCCAACATCAGACGTTGGCGCACCGCGTCTAGCGGCGTCCGCTGCCGAGGCAACACCTGGTTCATCCCGTACGACACGATCCAGAGTCGAGAACGAGATCGGCCACACCCAGCCACGTTCCCACCCAAGCTGCCCCAGTACTGCCTCAGGCTCCACGGTCTCACACGAACTCACACCGTGCTGGATCCTTTCATGGGTCTCGGCAGTACCGCTGTAGCGTGCGCCGAACTTGATGTCGACTTTCTGGGCATCGAGATGGACCGTGGCTATCTAGACGAGGCCGTGGAACGAGCAAGAAAAGCTCTACGGGCTCGGAAACGCTCATCGCCAAAAACGGCCCGCACACCAAGGGGCTAGCCGGCAGTTGCGACCCCTTAGTGGTTCGTCTTATCGTTACGGCTAGGTATCGAGGTCGAGAAAAGAGAATACGTTGAGACGCTCGTCATACAACGAGCCCTGAGAATTTATCCGATGAGCGACGCAGCTGGGGCTTGATAGATCAAACGACGAATGACACCGCAGCCATGGTACGGGCCCTCTCACCCCTACTGCTCGTTAGCCCCCTTAAACGTGTAGTGGGTCCGCGCTCGAACGCTGAGGTCCTCGCGATCGACTTCGACCACCAGCCGCCTGGTGCGATAGGTAGGATCCGAATTGCTCGAGTAGTACCCGAGCACATAGTAGTCACTCGTCTCCGCGTCGATCTCCTTGAACGCGTCGGCAAAGCCATTTCGATTAACAACTGCTATGCCACCGGTCAGATCCGCCAGCACCCGCAGGCTGTTCTGAGATTTTGTGACGTACTCGCGCCACGCTTCCAATGGAGGACCGGCATCGGTATTTCGTCCGAGGCCACCGATGCCTGGACCGGCAACAAGACCACGTGGATCGACAGTATAGAAGGAGGCATTTGCCCGATTGGCGGCCTTCGTTAGCTCTGATATCTGCAAGGACATATCGGCATCTGCGAACACTACGCCATCCTGAAGTGTCCGAAGAAACGGGTTCTGTTCTGGTTCCGCAACACCTCTATACAGTGCGTCCGTTTCCATATCCTCATCATTCATATTGTTGCGCCGCCCGAAGATGCGCTCATTGGCAAACGGGTTGAAGTCGTAGCCACTGCTGACATAGATAATGGCTTTCCGGCGGTTCTCGACCTCTTCCAGGTTCTGGATGACGTCATGCACGGTCTTGAATGCCACCTGCGCATTAAATCTAAGCTCCTCGACACCTCGCGCCCCCCCCACCAAGTTTTGGATCATTTCAAAGGGGGCGAACCCAGAGCCCATTATCTTACCCCTCGCGACTTCGAGCATCGCCCGGTCATACGTCATGTCGATAGCGATGGACGAGGACCCGCTTGATACAACCCCAAACAGATCTCCTTCGTGGACCAAGATGTCCGTCATCTCCTTGAATACTTGGCGAACCATCGGCGTGAGCGACGTCTCGAGGTGCAAATCGTCAATAAAGAAAACGAAAATACGACCCGCGGCATCGTTCGTCGGTTGGGTTGCCGGTAGGATGATGCCTTCTTGGGCCACCGGGGGTGGTAAAAGTTGATTATAGACTCGCCCACCGTGCACCAACACGAGCGACGCGATCTCCTGTTCGTTGCCGTCCTCATACACCTCGAAGTCGTCGGTCGTGAGGTCTGATATGAACATTCCATCCTGATCACGCACGATGACATCGGTTGTCACAAGTGTGATGCCAGACCGAAAGACCGGAGGCTGCGACGGGGCTTCCTGACCGAGATTTCCCGGCTGCTGAACATCTCGTGATTGACTGTCGGCAATAGCGATGGCACCGAGGCCAACTGCGATGATCGCCACGAGAAGCCACCACGCCATCATCCTGCGGAGCAGGCGAATGGAGCTATTTAGCATGTTACGCATTATAGCAAAGGTCTCGAAGTCCGCACATTAGGACACTACAGTGCTAGCTCTCCTTCTTCTTGACATCGTCAGCGGGCGCGCGGCTTGAGGAATCGACCTCGGACGTCTTAGCCATTCGAGATCGACGGTGACGCTGCCCGCCGCGTCGTGAGCGCCGGCGACGGCGTCCGAGGACCTTTTTCATCGCTTCGATGTCACCGTCAAATCGCTCGACTCCATGGCCGGCCTGCTCGGCGTTAACCCAGCGGTCAGGATTGAGCGCCTCTGCTCGTACCCGCATGGCTTCGAGTGCAACAGGGTCGGTCAGCTTCTCGGAGATCCGAGCCTGAATTTCTGCATAGCGGGCACGTAGGCGAGCCAACCCGTCGTCACCCACTAGTACCACCACCGGATGACGACGCTCGCTCTCGACCCTGTTGCGACCCGGTGTGCCAGGCGTCGGTGTTTCCAGAGGTTCCACCGCCTCCACGTCGACCGAGACCGTTCCCTCCAGTGCACCGACCGTAGCCGCGGGCGTCTTCATCAACTCCTTGGTAGCAGTCGGCTGCGCCGTTCGTGCTTTCTTGTACCCACCGGCGCGCTTGGTCGAACCTTTGTGCTCCTGCGGTTTCTTGGCCGCCGGAGTCGCCCTCATCTTTAGCATTTTCGTCCAATCGAACGTCAGCTCAGGGTTGCTGTCTTCGATCGCCCGAAACGCTTCTTCATCTAGCGGCAGACGGCCGACCGAAACATCAGGCGGAGTGCGAAACCAGTACAGCACGCGTGGACGTGAGCGGCCGTCTTGTCGAAACGTATGCAATACGTACGTGTTTTCGTATCCCCGCTCGTCGCGAGAAAACCGGAGGAATGGCATTATTAATTAGCGAAGGGTGATTTCTTGCGTGTGATCGCCGCCCGCCTACTCTTGCTCACCCGCTAGCTTTTGCTTTTACTCTTACTTCTACTCTTAACACTAGCTGTCTTTTTACGAACACTCTTACGAATCTTCTTCAACGGCTTCGACGCTTTTACCTTTTTCTTGGCAGCTTTTACTTTCGCGAGCTTGGCACGCCTCACGTTCTTGACTGTACTGCTTGAGCGATAGGTCATCAAGAATCTCACCTGGCTGCCGATAGTGTAGTAGGACCAGATCTCATTGACTTGGACCTTGTTTTCCTGACACAACCGAAGAGCTACATCCGCACTACCGGACGGCACATATAGATAGAAGTGCCCCCGCACCTTGGCCAACATCGTCCACTCGGCCATGGCCTCGAGGTTATTCACCGACTCCATTGTCTCGACCTCAACCACCCCATGGAGACGGTTTCGACTGTCGTTGATGGTCAGCACCAAATCTGGATAGAAGAGCCGCCCCCCGCACTTGACCGAGTGCTCGCGTTCCGCACCTGGATTAACCGCAACCCCGAAGCGGCGCCGCCAACGAACCTGTAGTTGTCGGATAATCCGATCGTGCTCAAACTGCTCACGGATGGGACGTAAAAGGATGGGCGACACGACGTTTGCCTGGGAAACGGCCGTTCCTGGCGCCGAAACGGGACATCCTAACACGGATGCGAAGGCCGGCAAAACGACCAAGGGGCCGCCCCCCACTCTCCTCCAGCCCGCTCAACCACCAGACCTCTAACCGGAAACCAGACCCTGACGGGGTCCACCCCGTATTACCATTACCTTGTGAACGAACGTTTCTTGCGCGCGTGTCGACGTGAATCGGTCGACACCACCCCGGTTTGGTTCATGCGACAGGCGGGCCGGTATATGCCCGAATATCGAGCCATTCGTGCCCGCCACACCCTACTCGAGATCTGCAGAGCGCCAGACTTGGCGGCCGAGGTCACGCTCCAACCGGTCCAGCGCCTCGATGTCGATGCCGCGATTCTGTTTTCAGACCTGCTCCTACCGCTCGCGCCAATGGGAATTCCGTTTGACTTCGTCAAAGGCGAGGGACCGACGATCAAAAACCCGATTTGCTCAACAGACGACGTGGCGAACCTGAAGCAATTCGAGCCACGGGATGCACTCCGTCATGTCCTGGCCACCATTCAACTGGTCCGGCACGAACTAGACGACCGGGTGCCGCTCATCGGTTTTGCCGGCGCACCCTTCACCCTCGCGTCATATGCCATTGAGGGTGGTCCGTCGCGTAACTATGCCAAGACGAAGGCCTTGATGTACGGTGAGCCGCAAGCATGGCACCGTCTGTGTGCAACATTCGCCTCAGTTGTCAGTGACTTCCTCCTCGCTCAGGTTGAGGCGGGGGTCCAGGCAGTGCAACTCTTCGACTCGTGGATCGGTGCTCTCGATCCGTGTGATTATCGCGAGTTCACCTTGCCACACACGCGTCAGATTCTTCAGACCGTGCAGCAAGTGGGCGTACCCATTATTCACTTTGGCACCGGTACAGCGACCCTGCTCGAATCGATGACGGAAGCAGGCGGCAGCGTTATTAGCGTCGATTGGCGGATTCCCTTAGACGAGGCCTGGGCACGAATCGGAAACGACCGAGCTGTGCAGGGTAATCTCGACCCGGCGCTACTGCTTGGACCCGTCGAGCTGATGCTCAGTCGAGCCGAGGATGTCCTACGTCGAGCCGGCGGGCGTCCCGGACACATCTTTAATCTTGGGCACGGCATCCTCCCCGAAACACCCGTCGAGCACGTGCAGGCGCTTGTCCGTTTTGTGCACGATCGCGGTAAGCGAGACGCGGATGCCGGAAGTTGAAGTTGCGGTTATCGGTGGTGGCATAAGCGGCCTCACGGCCGCCTATGAGCTCCACCGACGAGGCACTTCTTTCGTCCTACTCGAACAGCGGGCACGCCTGGGAGGCGTGGTTCTTACCGATCACGTCGACGGCTTCACGATCGACGGTGGTCCTGATGCGCTCCTGGTGCAAAAGCCGGCGGCGATTGAGCTCTGTCAGGAACTTGGCCTCGGAAATCGGCTTATCTCTACCCTCTCCCCACGCACCGCCTTCGTGCTGCGACGTGGCCGCTTGCACCCACTGCCTGAGTCGTCAGTGCTTGGCATCCCCACGCGCATCCGACCACTAGTGACGAGCGGTCTTTTGTCGCCAGTTGGAAAATTCCGGATGGCGATGGAACCGTTCCTGCCTCGCCGTGCGACAACCGCCCCTGACGAGTCGGTGGCATCATTTTTCCTGCGCCGTTTTGGGCGAGAGACGGTCGACTATATCGCTGAACCACTCCTCGCTGGGATCCACGCCGGCGACGTCGATCGCCTGTCGATGCGAGCATTATTTCCACGGTTGGTGGAGGCCGAGCAGCGCCATGGCAGTGTCATCCAGGCCCTTCGCACGTTAGGAACCCACCGTCCGCCTGATGGTCTCTTTCGCTCATTACCAGAAGGCATCGCCGAGCTCACCGACGCACTAGTCGAGACGCTGCCGACGGACCGACTACGGCACGGAACTCGTGTTATGCACATCAGCGGCCGTGGACCGTTTCGCATTGTCTCGAACACGGGGGACGCATTCTCAGCGTGGCAGGTCGTGCTGGCTGTGCCGACGTATGTCAGCGCAGACTTGCTGCGCACCATCGACAAACAACTAAGTGACCTCTGCCGAGAAATTCCATACACCTCGACCGCAACCGTTGTCCTCAGCTATAAGCGGGCCGCCGTTCGCCACCCACTTCAAGGCAGCGGCTTCGTCGTGCCACGCGTTGAACGTCCGCTGTCGATCATCGCCGGATCGTGGATTTCATCGAAGTGGCCGCACCGAGCGCCCACCGGCCAGGTGCTGCTACGCGGCTATGTGGGTGGCACCCGCGATCCTGATGCACTAGAACGCACCGATGCCCAGCTGATCGACGACGTTCACCGAGATCTAGCCGCGTTGCTCCGTATCACCGAACGGCCGTGTTTCGAACGCGTGTACCGATGGCCACGCCTGAACCCGCAACACGAGGTTGGTCACCTCGAGCGTCTTGTCGCTATCGATCAGCAGGTTGCGACCATGCCAAAACTCCACCTGGTCGGGGCAGGCTTCCGCGGCGTCGGCATTCCAGACTGTGTAGCTCATGGACGCGCAGTGGGAATCGCAGCAGCCGCCCGTGCTAGTGACACCGCCTCTCTGGCTCGTCGCACCTAATCCTGATTCTCGCTTAGATCCCTGACGGGGAAAGCAACCAAGCAGCAAAGTACTGCTCAAGAGGCGCATACAAACTCTGACCGGAACAGGCTTCAAGCGGGATTCGCCTGGGCAATCTACCCTCGTCTTCTTGCTCTTCATATTTCAAGCATCCGAGTTGCTTTCGCACGATTCCTGAGGTCTCAGTATCCAGAGATTCGTTCCACGCGTGGTACACTCCTGTAGATCCGCCTGGGCCGCTAGCTCAGTGGTAGAGCACCTGACTTTTAATCAGGGTGTCCCGCGTTCGATCCGCGGGCGGCCCATACTCCTCACCTGAACTCTCTGGACCTTCTTGTCCGGATCAGTGCAGACCGTTACGAACCTTCGGCTATACTCAAGCACACTCGAAATTTATCAACCGAGTGTCCTATTTAACGACGCACTCTAGCGCGTCCCCATCGTCTAGTGGCCCAGGACACCGGGTTTTCATCCCGGCAACAGGGGTTCGATTCCCCTTGGGGGCGCCATTCTTTCCTAAGAAAACTGCAAAAGCAAGACGGTGCGTGACCGAGAACCGTCCCTCTCAGATCGTTTTGTGGCACGTTTGTGGCACGAATTACAAAAAAGTCAGCGCGCAGTGGCTACGTATTGCGGTAGGGGTTGGTGTATTGGCCTGCTGTTCTTTAGCATCCAACCCAAGGAAATCTAGAAGTCCCATCGTGCTTCATTGCTGAAGCGAACAGCACGATTCAATGGGACACCGGTGGCATCGTTGCGGCCAGTTCATTCACGAAGCGGCTCGCCACTGTTATGGGATTCTCCCCGTGCTCATCCACCGCTAAGTTCATAGCGCGCATCCGTTCTACGTTGATCGTGCCGTCGAGTATGGCGAGCGCTTCGATTACGGCAGGTTCGTCACGCGCTAACCGCGTGCTGGCAAGCACCACTGCGTCGTACGGTGGAATAACGGCGCGGTCGTCCTCCAGTAGCACCAGATCATACGCCGTAATGCGGCCGTCTGAAGAGAACGCGCTGATCACGTCCACTTGATTCAGTGCGACTGCTTGATACATCAGCGCTGGGTCCATGGTGACCAACTTACGAAATTCAAGATCGTAGGTATCTCGAATCACCGGCCACTCGGGCCGCGCAAAGAACTCGTAGTCGCCCCCCATGGTGAACTTTGGCGCATGCCGATCGAGATCGCTGATCCGGTGGAGGCCGAGCTGATCTGCGTCGGCGGCGCGAACCGCGAGCGCGTAAGCGTTCTCGAAGCCGAGGGTAGCGGCCAGCGTCAGACCACGCTCGTCTCGTAGAAACCGTTCGACCCCGCTGAGTACTTTGGCACGTGGTGCTGTCACATCGCCTCGGTCCATTTCGTTAGCCCATAGCGTCCCGGAGTAGTCGACGTATACATCAACGTCGCCAGCTGCGAGCGCGTCGAAAACCACCATCGATCCGAGCGACTGGACTAGCGTAGTCCTGTTTCCGGTGCGTTGTTCGATCCATTCGGCCAGCATCGCGCTCAAGATGTACTGTTCCGTGAAGGCCTTCGCGCCGATTACTACCGGACGGTCCCGTCCGCTAAGCAGGGGAGCAGCCAACGTGGCCGTGGCGTACCCGTAGAGTGCGAGGACGATTCCGAGAGCCGTCCATACCTGACGTCGTCGGCGGGTCTGGACACCACGCTCGATTATACGTACGAGTCCGTCAAGCACGAGCGCGAGCCCGGCTGCCGCGAGGCAGCCGACCATGATGGCGGTGTAATTCCGTGTTTGAAGTCCGCTGAAGATGTAGTTGCCGAGGCTGGTTGCACCAACGGGGGTCGATAGTGTCGCAATACCGACGACCCAGACGGTGGAAGTCCGGATGCCGGCAACGATCACCGGTGCGGCTAGTGGCAGCTCTACGCGAGTGAGCTGTTGTGCCGGCGTCATGCCAACTGCTCGGGCGGCTTCCTTGAGCGCCCGAGCAACACCAGTAATACCGGTTACGGTGTTACGCAGGATGGGGAGGATACCGTACAGGGTCAATCCGATGATGGCTGGAAGAAAGCCGATGCTCTGCAGATCTACCAAAGCCAATAGTGGCACCATGATGGCAAGCAGGGCGAGGCTTGGCACCGTCTGGATCACTCCGGCAATGCCGAGCGCTACCGGTTCCAGCCAGCGCGACCGGGTCACACCAATCCCGAGCGGGACACTGATGGCCGTGCTGAACAGTAGGGCCAGCAGCGTGAGCTGTATGTGCGCGGTCAGATATTCTGGCAACAGCGCCAGTTGCTCGCTCATGACGTCGACTCGCGCTCGATTAACCGGTCCACTACTGCTGCCTGGCGACGTGGCGTGTCCATAAGCTGGTGCACATAGTCGTCCGCCGGCTCTGTCAAGAGAACGTGCGGTGTGCCAATTTGTACGAGACGCCCCGCGTTCATCACCGCGATCCGGTCGCCGAGCATCAGCGCCTCGACCATGTCGTGCGTCACGAAGACCGCGGTCAGCCCAATGGTCCGGCGAATGCGAAGAAAGGACTCCTGGAGACGCTGGCGCGTGAGCGGGTCAAGCGCGCCAAATGGCTCGTCAAGCAGCATGACGGTGGGTTTGGCCGCCAGCGCGCGCGCGACGCCAACGCGTTGCTGCTGTCCGCCGGAGAGTTCGTCTGGAAGCCGGTCTCGCATCTGACCGGGATCCAACTCCACGAGCTCGAGTAGTTCATCCACCCGTTGGCGGATTCGTTCAGGAGGCCAACTCAGCAACGTTAGCGTCACGGCAACGTTTTCGGTGATCATCATGTGGGGGAACAGGCCTACCTGCTGAAAGGTGTAGCCGATCCGTCGCCGCAGATCGTGCGGTGAGAGACTTAAGGTATCGATACCATTCAGACGTACCGATCCCATATTCGGCTCGATCAGCCGGTTAATCATTTTCAGAGTGGTAGTCTTGCCGCTCCCCGAGCTACCAAGCACGACGAGTAACTCGCCGGTGCCGACCGTCAGCGTTAGTTCGTCGACAGCCACCACGTCGCCGTAGCGTTTGGTGAGGCGGTCGAGTTGGATCATGGATGATGTGATACTAGTCCATTCACGTGTGTAGTGAGCAATGAGAGCATCGCTTGCCGACTGGGTCTGTCAGGTCGCGGTATGATTGCCTGTTGCACGCCTGGACAGAGCTTTAAACCTCAGATGGAGGAGATCCAATGCCGCCGATAAGCATCCTATTTACGGGCGCCGTTTTGCTCACGGGCGCGCTCGCGGCGCTATCCGCCTAATCTCCAACTAAGGCTGTTTGGCACGCAGATAATCCAGCAGGAGATTCGACATTGCCCGCATGCCAACTGGCACTGATGCGTCATCAGCCTGGAAAGTTGGCGTGTGATGTCCCCCGGATTCTTCGCCAGGTTTCACCATACCGAGCCGAAAAAAGAATCCAGGCACTTCATTAGCGAAGAACGAGAAGTCCTCACCCCCCATAACTGGTTCGACGATCACGAGCCGATCGGCACCCACGATCCGTTCCAGCGTGGGCGCCATCTGCGCTGTCAAGTCTGGGTCGTTGATCGTCGCAGGCGATCCTCGCTCATAATCGAGTTCGTAAGAACCACCGCCGGCGAGCGTAATTCCTGCCAGGATTTCTTCCATCCGTCTTTCGATTGTGTCTTGGATGTGCGAGTCGTAGGTCCGAACCGTGCCCTCCATCTCCACTTCCTCAGGAATAATATTAAAACGTGTACCACCTTGCATGAGACCAACGGTCACAACACTAGGTTCAAGGGGTGACAGGTTGCGGGAGCGGATCGTCTGGAGAGCGGTCACGATTTGAGAAGCCATGACAATCGGGTCGATCCCAAGGTGGGGATAGGCGCCGTGCGCCTGCTGGCCTTTCACCCGAATCCTGAAGTGATCCACAGCAGCGAGCATCGGCCCGGCTTTATAGCCGAGGGTGCCTACATCCATGGAGGCGAGCGTGTGTAATCCAAAGATAGCCGCAGGCCGAGGATTTTCCAACACTCCTTCCTCGACCATAAGGTCCGCGCCGCCCACTTCGCCTGGCGGCGGACCTTCTTCGGCGGGCTGGAAAATGAATTTGATGGTTCCTGGGATCTGGTCTCGCATGGAAGCAAGGACTGATGCGACACCGAGTTGAACCGCCGTGTGAACGTCGTGTCCGCACGCATGCATGACGCCAACGTCTTGGCCAAGATACTCGGTGCGCACAGTAGACCGGAAAGGATATGTGGTGTCCTCAGTTACCGGTAAAGCATCCATGTCGGCGCGAACGGCCACGACCTCACCGGGAAGGCCACCGCGGAGGATACCCACCACCCCGGTGTGGGCCACGCCGACCATGACTTCATCAAAATCTAGATCGCGTAGGTGATTGGAGACCAACTCCATCGTCTCAAACTCACGATTTCCTAGTTCGGGGTGTTGGTGGATGTGCTGACGCAGCCTGATAATCTGTTCTGCGTATTTCTCGACTGCGTCATCAATCGCACGGTTCTGCGCGTGAACCCCAACGACCATCCAAGGTGCTAGTAGTGAGGCCAGGAGTATTCCTCTCGTCGTGGCACGCATGTTGTTCTCCCCTATCCTTAAGCCGTGAGCCACCCATAGGAGGTCATCCTACCCCTGGCTGGCAGAGGGTGCAATGCCTTCCCCACCCACATTTCTATCGCGGCCGAAAGTTGCAGATAATACTGCTAGATGGACCCTTCAAGAAAGCCGACGCCCGAAGATTTCGGCACGACAGAAGAGGAGGTGCAACGGTTTAAGTACGGAAGGTATGCACGGTGGATGACAATATTGTTCAGCTACCGATTCGTAGTGCATCTGTTAGTTGGATATCCGTACGATGTCCCCGTGCGGGGAGAAAAGTTTTGGGTAGCTTTCGCCATTGTCACACCTCTACTTTGGATGGGTATGCACCTTATACGTCAACTGGACCTTTCCTCAAGCAGTTAACTATCGCGACGCTGTGAAAGCCTACGAAGCGCGGTTGGAGGAAAAAGAGAACGGGCAGCAGCACGACACACAAGAGCAGGAGCAACGACGACGGCGGACCATCCCGAAGGATGTCCAGAGAGCCGTGTGGCGACGGGACGAAGGTCGTTGCGTGGAGTGTGGCTCCAAAGAGCGTCTGGAATACGACCACATCATCCCGGCGTCGAGAGGCGGGAGTAATACCGAGCGAAACATTCAGCTGTTATGCGAAACCTGTAATCGAAAAAAGGGGCATCGATTGAAGTTCTGCCCCCCTACACCTTCACGCCCGCTGGCTGGGGAATGTTCAACTCTCAGAGGTGGCGGAAACTATTAAAGTGGTCCATCCTGCATCGCGACGATTTCGACCACCCCCGCGCCGGTCATGTCGCCGAACGCGGCCGTCACCCGTACATGGCCAACAGCTAGAACCTCCAACGATGCTGGGGCATCCGCGAGCGCCTACGCATTGTCAGGTGGAATCGGCAACACACGAGCCTTGCCTGAAATGTTCTCTACACTGAGCACGCCATCGACAACGACCCACTCGTCAGAATCACTGACCCGAGCGCACACCGCCAGCGCCATCCGGCCACCGTCTAAGGTTTTCGTGGGCGCGTCGTCTAATTCGTCGATCAGACGAAGGCCGCACGGCTCAAATGATAGGTAGGCCACGGGCACGATCTCGGCATAGCTCTGCGACCCCGGTTCCGCTGGTTGCGCCTCGGCAGCTTCCTTCTCTTCCATGGCCGCTCTGGCCTGTTCCGGCGCCGGGTTGATAATAGAGCCGAGTACAAGCGGAAGTGTGACGAAAAGAATAACGCACCCTAAAATACGTACAAAGAGGTTGCCCTTTGTGCATATGAAGACGCCGATAGGTGCAAGGAACATAGGGAATACGAGTCGTGATGCTTCGTCTCCTATTAATCCCGAGAGACACGCTGCGATAAGAAACGCAAAGCCCACGCGTCGTCTGCTCACTTGAAGCTCGTTTTCACCCGCACGCCCCAACAATTCAGTCTTACTCACCAGCCCGAGGCTAGCCTTTTCAACTGGCTCATTAGGGGCCGGATGACTCGTTATTGAAGCCGCCTCTTGTTCACTCGACAGTTCGCGACCACAGTGCTTACAGACGATTGCTGCATCCTGAATCTCTTCCGCACAAAATGGACAGTTCTTCATAACAACCTCAGACTTGCGCAGTTGTTAGCGTAATGATGAGTGGACACCACCACGGGATCTTAAAGCAACGGGCGGCTCAACGGAGACGGGGGGTTACGCGGGTGCGCTTCGTCCCACTCACGCGCGCGCCGCTGCGCCTCGGCACGTTGATCAGCGGTCAGAACGTTTGCAACACTGTCGCGCGCTTCAACAGCAGTTTCAGCTGAGGAATGCGTATCACCTGACTTGCCGGTCAAGCAGGATTCGCCCCACCCCAAAAAGCTGAGGTTAGCGCCGACCCACACACCGTGCCTGACTGGCAGGGTTGTCAAGCACGAAAGGGGCTGGCGTCAGCCCGTCGGCACTCACCAGCGTGTCGAACGCCACCTGCTGCAGGGCACCGGCCTCCTGACGTGACAGTCCTAGCTCGAAGGCGGAGCACTCGTGGTCACCCAGCGAGCGTGGATCACGGCCCGTCAGTCGTCCGAAGACAACGAGTGCTTCGAGGTAGTAGCCATAGGTGCTGGCGTGCCAGTGGTCGTATGTCCAGAGACCGACCGTGCCGAACTCCGTGCCGTCGTACGGATTCGGGTCGGCCACGCCGGTCTCCATGGCACGGGTCCAGGCCTCACCGACTGGAACCACCGACGTAATGGCGGCTGAGGCCTGCGCCGCCTGGTCGTAGCCGGCACGGACATCCCTGGCCATGGCGTCAATGGGCTGTCCGGCCCAAGCACCCTCCGGTCGGTATGTCTGATCCGCTCGGGACCAGGTGGCCATTAGGTGCACTTCGACCGCTGGATTGACGGCGTGGAGGAACTCGGCGATTCGACCACTATTGTCGACGAGCTTGGCGGGATTGCCTGGATCCTCGAAATCCAGGGTGCTCTGCCCATGCATAACGACAACGTCCCAGGCCCGCCGCCCGATGGTGCCGAGCCGGTTCTCGAGATGGAAGGCTAGGCCGCTGCCGGGTTGCGTCTCCACATACACGTCGTAGTCCGAACCGATCTGCGTGGTGAACGACTTAAACAGGGCCGGCACTCCGCCAATTTCCCGTGTTGTTGAGGTCGGTGACCGTATCGGAGCGGTAGAAACGCACCGGCGAGCCCCAGCCGAAAGTGAAGCTGTTGCCGATGAACAGTACGGTGGTATCAGACTGGGCCCAAGCCGGAGCCGGAGCGCACATTGTGGCCAAGATCAGTACCAGTGTGATCCTCATGCGTGAGTTCTCCTTCGAGATCCGTTGACTTCGTTGTTGAAGCCGCCTCCTGTTCACTCGACAGTTCGCGACCACAGTGCTTACAGACGATTGCTGCATCCTAAATCTCTTCCGCACAAAATGGACAGTTCTTCATAACAACCTCAGACTTGCGGCAGGTGTTAGCGTTATGGTGAGCGGACACCGCCACGGTATCTTAAAGCGGCGGGCGGTTCAACGCGGACGACCGTAAACTAGCTTTATCCTTAACCTATTCCAACTCAAGAACTAGAAGGAGAACATCTATGCCCAAGGCATCCGCCGCCACCGTGCTAGTGCTCGTCATCGCTGTCGTTGTAGCGGTTCAGGGCACGCAGGACCTACGGGTGATGGACGACACGGATGTGCAAGTCGCGCTCGATGTTGGAAAGGACAAGGGTGACAATGCTTTTAAACATCTCTTCGCGTCCTGCCGGGCCGGCGCAGGGTTCTGGGCGACGGTCGGAGCAGACTTGGCTGGTGGAGCCCAATACACCGGCGGGTATTGGGTCACCTTCACGTCGCACTACGGCCAAGTCGCCATGGTGACAGCTGAGCGCGCAGTCAAACATCTACCTGCGCCGCCGCCATCAGAGATTCCCGAGGGACTTACGCCAGCCGGTACTGCGTCTCTGGATAGAACCTATTGGCGATGACAGCGACTACGACAACCGAATCGAAATTTCGGCGAGCATCGACCACGTTGTCATCCGACCGGAAGATCGGGATGAGGGGGTCGTTCAGCCGCTCAGTTTCGAGACCGAGCCCGTAGAGTTCTCCAACTTGCTTGGGGCCGCATTCACGTCCACCCGGGCGCTGGCGACGTTCCCGGCCGATGCGGCTCTTGCGGCAGCCGAAGACCGCGACCTTGAGGTTGTCGTGATTACGCCCGCCGGAGAACGCCGCTGCAACGTGGACAACGACGACATCCGTCGCATGTTCCAGTCCCCAGAAGGGCGCTAAACTTAGCCCGGGTCGACTGGCCGCGCCGCCAAGCAGCAGTGAGAGAGAGAGACCGCTGCCTGGTTGTGTGGCGGCTGGTTGCCGACGTCGTAGCCGCCCTACTCCGCCCTTGGCCACGGCAGTCACACCGAGAAAGTGCACCGCCCCCTGCCTCGACCTCGACCCGTGAGGGCCGCGCGCCAAAAGTAGCGGTTCAACGGGGACGGGGTTGAGTAAGGCACGAGGGAGGTCAGGGGTATAATCGGCCTATGATCACAGGGTCACGAGACGGGCTCCTCCGCAAGATCCAGCCGATCAGCATTCACGGCCAGGTCTCATGGGACGTCTACTACACCGATGCTGACGATCCCGAAGGGCAGGTGGCGACAGCGCGCGTGGGCCCCGAATCGATGGACCGCAGTCTCAAGCCCGGTGACCGGATCCGGTTGCACTTCGTGCTCAGTGCAGTGACGGACATCACGCGAGTCGACGAGCCCGCCGCTTGAAGCCAGCTGATGCCTGACACCACTTGTTGTTTACAGTGCAACCGGACCGAGTTCAGGCCGCAACCTGCGCTTTTCCCTTGAGTTGTGGCGTCCACATACGTGCGATTCCCCTTGGGGACGCCACTTTGCTCACCAGCGAACACATCCCGCGGTTGTGGGTGTATGACAACATTCTCCCAATTAGCTATTTTTCCGCCCTTCCTGCCATTTAAACTCTATGGCAGGAAGGCTTTGCAATGACAAACGGGACTACCGATACCGATGCTATATGGATCCAATGGGCCGTCAAGGAAATCACGGCAGATTACACCCGTTCGTCCGACACACATTTGTTGAAGTGCTCTCTCCCAATACTCGATCGATACGATATCCATCTCTACTTTAAAGATGAATCAACCCATCCCACACGTAGTCTGAAACACCGTCTCGCTCGTTCCCTGTTTTTACATGGATTGTGTAGCGGATGGATTCGACCGGGCCGATCCATCGTCGAAGCGTCTTCTGGCTCCACAGCTGTTTCAGAAGCCTACTTTTGCCGCTTGTTAAAACTTCCCTTTATTGCCGTGGTCCCCGAGGACACCTCAGTAAACAAGATCAAGGAAATTGAATTCCTTGGTGGACAAATCAGCCGAACTTCCGCTGCCGATATCTATGACAGGGCTGCTGACTTGGCCGACGACTTAGGTGGGTACTACATGGACCAGTTCACGCGTGCCGAACAGGCGACTGACTGGCGAGGTAATAACAACATCGCGGAAAGCATCTTCCAACAACTCACTCATGAAAAATATCCTATACCTCGGTACATCGTCGTCGGAGCTGGAACAGGAGGCACGAGCGCCACGATCGGACGTTACATTCGTTACTTTCCCCTCGCTGGCGAGCGTCCAGAACTGGTCGTTGCAGATCCTGAAGGATCGGTCTTCTATGATTATTTTCAAACGGGTGACCATACGCTCACCTCGAACATGAGTGGACGCATCGAGGGCATAGGCCGACCACGTGTTGAAAAGTCATTTATTAGAGCTGTCATTGACAGCGTAATTCGTGTTCCCGATACCGCCAGCATCGCTGGCCTGCGTTTTATCGAAGGTCTACTGGGGAAGAAGGTCGGCGGATCAACCGGCACCAACGTTTTCGCCGTCTTTCAACTGATTAGTCAGATGATCGAGTCTCACACCGCAGGCAGCGTCGTCACACTACTCTGTGACGATGGCGAACGATATACCGACACGTACTATTCTGATAGTTGGTTACATAAGCAAGGTCTTGATATTTCTGATCACATCAGCCTCATTGAACAATTCGCTAAGCTCGGCAAGCTCTGACTCGTGTAATCTCCTGATGGCCTCAGGAGACAACCTCCACTTTTTCCTTGAGTTTCAGCGTCCACATAAGTGCGAGTCCCCTTGGGGACGCCACTCTCCTCGCGATGTCCGAGCATCCTCATTTTGTAACCCGGTACAAAAGTAGCAGTTCAACGGGGACGCCTTCTTTGATTGATTTGCTACATATTAGTCTTCATCGATACTTCTAGGGCTTGGATTTATTGCCATGCACCGCCTCGTTACACTTCATCGTTACGAGCACCTCGCTGAGGTCAGGCAAGGTCGAAGCGATCAAGATTCATCACCCTGTCCCACGCAGCCACAAAATCACGCACGAACCCCTGCTGCGAGTCGTCACATGCATAGACTTCAGCGATGGCTCGGAGCTGGGAGTTCGAACCGAAGACGAGGTCGACGGCGGTGCCGGTCCACTTGAGCTCACCCGTCCCGTGATCGCGTCCCTCGAACACGTGTTCGGATGTGGAGGATGCCTGCCACTTAGTGTTCATGTCGAGCAGGTTCACAAAGAAATCATTGGTCAACATCTCAGGCCGCTTGGTGAAGACGCCGAGTTCGGACTGCCCGGCGTTTGCATTCAGGACGCGCATGCCGCCGACGAGAACCGTCATCTCAGGAGCGGTCAGCGTCAGCATGTGCGCCCGATCCACCAGCAGCTCCTCCGCCGATCTTTGGTGTCCAACTCCGAGATAGTTGCGAAACCCGTCTGCGGTGGGTTCGAGCACGGCAAATGAGTCCACGTCGGTTTGCTCAAGCGACGCGTCCGTGCGGCCAGGCGAGAAGGGAACCTGCACGTCGTGCCCGCTGTTCTTCGCAGCTTCCTCGACGGCTGCGCACCCAGCTAGAACGATCACGTCAGCGAGCGAGACCATCTTTCCGTTCGACTGCGAGCTGTTGAATTCCGCTTGGATCTCATCCAGTGTCTGTAGCACCTTCCCCAGTTCGGCCGGGTTGTTCACTTCCCAATCCTTCTGCGGCGCGAGGTTAATGCGCGCCCCATTCGCCCCACCACGTTTGTCGGTGCCACGGAACGTTGCTGCCGATGCCCAGGCGGTCGAGACCAGTTGCGAAACAGACAGCCCTGATCCGACTATCTTGCCTTTGAGGTCAGCGATATCTTGCTCTCCAATCAATTCATGAGTGACGCCGGGGACGGGGTCTTGCCACAACTGCGCCTCCGCAGGAACCAACGGGCCGAGACACCGCTCGCGAGGCCCCATGTCGCGGTGCGTCAGCTTGTACCACGCCTTGGCGAAGGCATCTGCAAACTCCTCCGGGTTCTCGTGGAAGCGCTTCGAAATCGGCGCATAGATCGGGTCCATTTTCAGTGCGAGATCCGTTGTGAACATCATGGGAGCGTGCTTCTTCGAGGGATCGTGAGCATCCGGTACGGTGCCCTCTGCAGATGCATTCGTGGGAGTCCACTGTGTCGCACCGGCAGGACTCTTCACCTGCTCCCATTCGTAGCCGAAAAGGTTGTCGAAGTAATTGTTGTCCCACTTCACTGGGCTGGTTGTCCAGGCGCCCTCCAAGCCGCTGCTGATCGCATCGCCGGCTTTGCCGCTGCCAAAGCTGTTCTTCCAGCCTAGGCCTTGCTCCTCTAGGCTGGCACCCTCTGGTTCGGGACCGACGTACTGGTCCGCATCGGCAGCACCATGTGCTTTACCAAACGTGTGTCCCCCAGCAATGAGCGCAACCGTCTCCTCGTCATTCATCGCCATGCGGCCGAACGTTTCTCGAATATCCCTCGCTGCAGTAAGCGGATCTGGGTTACCGTTAGGTCCCTCCGGATTCACGTAGATCAGGCCCATTTGCACGTTGCCGAGAGGCTCCTCGAGTTCCCTGTCACCGCTGTAGCGTTTGTCTGCAAGCCACGTGTCCTCAGGTCCCCAGTAAATGTCCTCTTCGGGCTCCCAAACGTCCTCGCGCCCGCCAGCGAAACCGAGCGTCTTGAATCCCATCGACTCCAGAGCACAGTTGCCGGCAAATATCATCAGGTCGGCCCACGAAATTTTCCGGCCGTACTTCTGCTTAATCGGCCAGAGCAACAAGCGCGCCTTGTCGAGGTTCACGTTGTCTGGCCAACTGTTGAGGGGCGCAAAGCGTAGTGTGCCGGAGGATGCGCCGCCGCGGCCGTCACCGATGCGGTACGTGCCTGCGCTGTGCCACGCCATCCGAATGAAGAGCGGGCCATAGTGACCGTAGTCGGCCGGCCACCAGTCTTTCGACGTCGTCATCAACCCATCGATGTCCTTCTTCAGTGCATCCAGGTCAAGTTTCTCGAACTCCTCAGCGTATTTGAAATCCTTACCCATAGGATCTGACAGGGAAGAATTCTGGTGGAGAATCTTGAGATTCAACTGATTCGGCCACCAGTGTTGGTTCGACATGGTCCCAACCGCCGTGTGTCTGTGAGGTCCGCCCAACGCCGGGCACTTGCTTTCGCTCTCCATGTTCTCTCCAATCGTGTTTTGCATTTTCTCTAATCTATGGAGTCGGCTTCTCGCCGCCTCTAGTTAAGCTTCTACCTCTACTCGCACCATCGGCAGCTCCGCGTCGTGTCCGGCTCGAGGATGCGGTGAGGGATCTACCCTAGCGCAGAGCGGCGGGCGGTTCAACGGGGACGGCGGGGTTAGTCACTCGGGTGCGCAGTGTCCCACTAGCGAGCGAGGCGTTGGGGGCGGAGTGTTTAAGATGGGATTGCCGGAGCCACCGGTCTGATCCACGAGCTTGGCAGGCATCATATTGATCGGGCTAGAACTTCAATTATTAGTCGAGAGTACGATTCTTGAGTTCCGGTTCACCAGAGCATCAAGCCCGCGTAGCGTCGTCTGCATCGTCGGCTCAGTCCTTGTAGGGGTGATATTCAGCACCAGCCATCGCCACCCCGATAGGCGTTAGTCGATGGTCGATGCGAATGGTCCCCTCGTGATACGCGAGCACGTCGGACAGCCGCTTGTAGACCTCTGGCGCTTCATCGGCCCCACCCCCGCGCAGCTCGATCCCTTGCGACTTGACTCGCTCTTGCACAGATGGCCAGTCCACCCGTCCGCCCCGTACACGTTCGGGGTGCTTACGGCCATCGGGACCACGCCGCCATTTCACCTTACCCGCTGCCTCGGTGCGTGACATGACGCGCCCTGCGCCATGCACGGTCAAGTACAGCGCCTCTCGGGACCACTCGGAATCCATCCCAGTCACAATCACGGCGTCCTCGCCCATACTGCCGCCGATGAACCCCCGCTGCCCTGGAAACGCTGGGGTCGAACCCTTGCGGATCACGAGATAGCGTTCCCCGCCGTGCGTCTCCCACCACGCGAAGTTGTGGTGATTGTGAACACGCTCAACCGAGTGCGTGCCGAGCATCTTCAGTACGCGATCGACGACCCATTCCCGACCCGCATAGGCATACTCCCCCGCCAGATCCATCGCGGTGAGATAGTCCTGCCCACTGGGTTTGTCGAGGTCGAGAAACAGCGGTACGCTATCCATGCCGCTGTCACCGACGCGATCATCCCATGCCTTCCCAGCCGCCAGCGCCAGAAACCCCGTGCAGGTCTTGTGGCCGAACCCGCGCGATCCAAAATGCACCCCGACCCACAGATAGCCAGACTCATCGCGAAAGAGGTCGACGTAGTGGTTCCCGCTCCCAATCGTCCCGAGTTGGTCTCGAGCGAGCTGCACCATCGACGCCTGTTCTTTCACATGAGCGTGCGCGATGCTGTCGAGCACGGGATGATCGACCGGCTCGTTGTTTTTTCGACCCACGCCGAACGAAAGCACAATGCGGATCTCGTCCATCACCTGAGACGTGTCAAGGTCATCGGCTTTGATTGACGTGCGAGCTGCACAGTTCCCGCACGCGATGTCATAGCCCACACCTGCGGGCATAACTTTCTCCTTGAGCGCCAACACCCAGCCGATGGGCATGGAATAGCCAGGATGATGATCGGCGCAGAGAACGCTTGGGGCATCTTCACCGCTGGCGACACGGCACCGTTCCAGCTGCTGAACCGACCGATCGTCGGTAGGACCGAACGTCACGGATGGCATTGTGGCGTCCTATTATGCGCCCGTCGTCGGGGCAAGTAACTAGTCGGCCATCACGACGCAGCTTCCAGGAGCTTGTCCTTGAGCTTGTACTTATAGTTTTAGTTAGTACTTGTCCTTGTACTTAGACCTTGGGGGTTAGGAGTGAGGGGTTAGGGGGGGGCAGAGAGAAGGGGGAGTTGTCCGGAGTTGTAACGAGCGTTTGATACCGTCCAAGCCCAGGCCGCAATGACTGCTTTTCCCTTGATTTCCGGCTTCCACAAAAGTGCTCGCGAACATCAACTACTCGACGGAAGAGCCACTGCCTTCACTCTCTGAGAAGGTAGTGGGCTCCTGGTGACCTAGGCGGACTTTTGTCGGTAGCGCCTCGGCGACTTCGCTCATCCGTTTGGCGAGAATTTCGAACGACTGCGGATGGGCCGCGACACAAAGGCTGGCAAACATCTGGTCTTCTGAGTCTTGAACCGCAGTAGGCTCACCTCGGTCTCGAAGTGCCTCCAGCACACCCTCGCGCTCTTCCTCGTTCACGAAGCGCCGCTGGGGCATCCGAATCGGAAGCTGACCGAATCGATAGCCGTGCTCGGCAAAGGACTCCGCGATGGGTTCCGGGTCAAAGAGTTCAAGCACCGACATGATGGCTACTGCCCCTAACGGGCCTCGGACATCGTGACCAAACTCGTCCAAGATAGGACTGACGGTCTTCTCGGTGACATACCCTATGACGCCGGTGCTAAGAAGCACATCACACTGTCGAATAAGGCTTCTCTCATCTTCCGTCAGTTCGGACTCGTTCTCCTCAAGGTTGCGTGTGATGCCCTTATCTATCATCCGAGAAGTCGTAGCGAATCTGATAGCCTCCGCCGAACTATCGAACCCGACGACCTCTACGTCTTCTCGCCCTACGTGTGATTCCAGCCAACGCTTAGACTCGGTGACGCACGACGAGTATTCAGAACTCGTCTCGTACTGGAAAAACTTCGCCAACTCCTGATACGAGCAATCCGTCTTGAGCAGTGCTCCGGACACGCCATAGGAGCACCCCAGGTCCAAGATCCGTGCAGGGCGCTGCGGGGGGGGAGACACGGAAGCGGCAACGACGGCGGTGAGAAAGGGGTTCATGTAGTCAGCCATCCGGTAATCGACGGCGGTCATGTGGTGAAGGTATCGGTGCGGGGTCAGTGCGGTATACGCTGCATCGAAGGACGCTTTGACGCGGTTTCGTTCGTCGTAGTTGCTTTGGTTCATAGCCTCCACACCCTGGGCAGACGGTGAATTTCGACCAACCGTCAGTCGCCAAGTAGCCGGGCGCGCCTGTGGCTGACCAGCCTTTTGAGGTGAGGAGTAGATGATACTACGCTCGCCGCATCCGCTCAGGCGATGATTGACATGCCGCCAAGATGCGGTGGGAGTCGACGCACCGGTCAATCGTTCCCTTCTGTTGTCAGACTTCGGTGATTCTGGACAAGAGAATCAGGCGGCAACCTGCGCTTTTCCCTGGAGTTTTGGCGTCCACCTAAGTGCGATTCCCCTTGTGGACGTCACATCTGTTCCGGTGGGCCGAAGTGCCTCGAAGTGTTTGAAAGACAAGAGGTTACGGCTGTTAAAAATTCCTAGCCGTCGAAAGACAGTCCCTGCGAAAATAACGTCTGCTGAAGGTCCTGCTTTCCGTCGATTCCTAGCTCCGCCCAGAGCCGCGCTGCATTGGTCAGGACATGCTCCGCGAACCCCAGCACCCCCTCGCCGATGAGGGCGGTGGCCGAGTCGGGTGCCGACGTTCAGCGCCATGAGTTGTTAGGCTAGATCGCGGTCATCCTACATAACGGAGCGTCTGCGGCTGCACAGGAATGCCCCGAGAATACCAACGTCCACGTCGAGGCGACTTCGCGGGACCCTGCTAATAAGTATGATCGAAGCATCATGGAGATACCCGAACCAGTGTATTGAGACGCCGCATGATTGAAACAATTGTCACGCATCCCGGCGGCGCCCATAAAGACGACCTCCTGGCCGTCTGCGTACTCATAGCCCGGCACCGGGCCCCGGTGTTCCGGCGAGATCCCACCGACGACGAGCTCGATGACGCGTCTGTAGCGGTCGTCGATATCGGTGGAAGCCACGACCCGGCGAAGTCCAACTTCGACCACCATCATTTCGACCGCGAGCACCCGCCTACCTGCGCGCTGAGCCTTGTGCTGCAACATCTCGGCCTCTACGAAGACGCGCTGCATTTCTGCGATTGGCTCGAGACTGCCGAGTGGTTGGATGGCCGCGGTCCCAATAAGACGGCCGAATGGCTTGGTGTCCCTCGTAAAGCGATCTCGCAGCTCAACTCGCCCATCGACATGACGTTGCTTCGGCGCTTCACCCAATCGCCGTCGCATCAGCCGGGCGAGGCGCTGTACGAGTTCATGCGGATGGTGGGTGACGATCTATTGACGTACCTACACACTGCTCGGGAGCGAATCGCGTTCGCCGCCGCTCACGTCGAGCGGTGGTCGATTCCGCATGCGGGCGAGACGATCGAGGCGCTGTTTCTTCCGCGCACGGATCCGGGCAGCGACGAACCGAGCACGGCGGTGGGCAACTACATTCGGTCCGAGGGTCTCGGCGAAGTCATTCAGGTCATCGTGTACCCAGACCGCCGCGGCGAGGGATACGCCATCGGACGCTATGAGGACCATCCGCGTTTCGACTTCTCACGCGTGCAGCAAGAGCCGGACGTGCACTTCGCGCACAAGAGCGGATTCATGTGTAAGACGACGGCCACCGACCCCGACCGGTTGCGGGCGTTAATCGCGGAGGCCCAGGTCGACGTCACCTAGCGGCATCATCGTCACGGGGAGACACAGCCGACTTGTGATCCAGTTCGGACAGGTCGTTCATATTGCTGTAGTGTGTTCTTTTGGCCCGCACCCTTTTCGATCACATTGCTGAACCTGGTCAGGAAGTGCGCGGCCTTGCGATCGCCCTTGAAGATGATCACCTACTCAGAAGAGCCTTGTCGATGGTGCCTTCTATTGAATTCAAGCGGTACGAAGTGAGTTTTCAGTTGTTGACGACATGAAACTTTGGACAGTCCCTCTTTGACCTACTGACCTGCCCCCAAGACGCGGTGGGAGTCGCCGCAGCGTTGAGTCGTTCCCTTCTGTTGTCAGACTTCGGTAATTCTGGACAAGAGAATCAGGCCGAAACCTGCGATTTTCCCTGGAGTTCTGGCGTCCACATAAGTGCGATTCCCCTTGGAGACGCCACAACATCGAACAGGGCAACCCTATTCTTCCAGCCGAGCCAACCCCCGGCACAGTTCAAAAGAACTGCCCTCCGTGGTGTCATCCCAGCTATTACCCATAGCAGCCGATCTACAGAAAGAGGCGTCAGAAATTCCCTGCCGCCAAGTAACATCGACAAAACCTTCATCCCGAAGGGCGTGGACCAGCTTAAGAGTTCGGAAGGCATCGAACCAGTCATCAATCCATTTCTTGCGAACTCTAATCGCGATACTCTGCGCCGCAGCTTGACTCAGAGCCTTCGGTGCATTGATGGAAACCAAAGTCCTGTTGAGACGATCTCGGTCTCTAGTGGCAAGCTGCTTACCCGCCTGGCGACACACGGTATCGTAGGCGCGGTTTGGAGGTACGCCCTCGATCGCGGGAAGAGCACTAAGCCACGCCTTCACAAGATCAAAGATCCGTGGATCGTAGATTCGGTAAGCTCCTACGTTCTTCGCGATGTCGTGAGTTGCGCGGCCTGTACCGAAAGGGACACGCTGCGACTTTCGAGCACGGATCACAATGGGTGAGCTAGTTGCCGTCTCAATGCAACCAAGTTTGGCAAGTTTATTAAGTAAGTAGAAATCTTCACCGGCTTGGCGTTTCGGCACCCCGCGTACGCCAGCATAGGTGATGGGCCCGATCGCAATGCAACTCCCGATCGTATGAAAGCCATAAGGAGACCCAGCGTAACGTAAACCCAAAGTGTAGTATCGAAGATAGGCCTCGTAGCGCGCGTGCGCCTCATCGATCAAGGCTTCACCGCACGGCTCGTGAATAAACCGGTAAATCAGGGCTGCGCTTGAAGGCCGGACGGTGGCCTCAAAGTAATCTTTCGGCAACCGGACGTCGCAGTCGGTCATATGAATGAGCCGAGCATCACTCGCGCCCTTATGAATGGCTGCCAGTGCAAAGTCGCAGCCGATTTTTCTCGCTAACCCGACGCCTTCATGACGGGGCAATCGGTGCCCCTCACGATTTCGGTCAAGCACGACCAGATCGAACCTCTCTTCCTGACCGTACCAACAGGGTGTTTCGCCCTTAGCGTGTATCGGGACGGCTGCAGCTTTGGCTTTGAGAGCGTCGACTAGCGATTGATTACGGGCATGAATCTCGGCGTCCTGTGCGTCGGTAGCGTTGACAACTACAATGCACAAAGCGCGTTCGCCTTGAGAAATAACGCTACTTAAGGCAGGTTGAATGCCATTAAAGAACGTTGAGGACTCATCTTGTGCCGGAATCACGACGATGTGCTGGGTGGATCGGTTCAGGCGTGTTCCTATAACGGCTTCTGGCTCTGCGTAGCGCTCGAGATACTTGGTAACGACGTCTCTACGTGATGCAACCATTCTATAAACACCGCCCCAGGGTTTAACGTTCCCTCTGACGCCGATTATTGTTGAGTAACGGCCCGGTGACAACGTTGACAGCCGGCGAGTACGCACTGCCTAGTGTGTGATCAATATGGTTACAACTGTAATCGACGTTCTCCAGTTGAGTGACAACATTAAGAATCGAATTATCCATGTGCTCTCCCCTTCACCACAAGACGCATGGAACAACCGAATAGGTGTATCTAGCCACCACAACGAATAGTGAGGTTTTACCCTACCGCGGGGCGGCGGGCGGTTCAACGGGCTCGTGGGTTACGGCGTCACGTGGGTGCGCGGCGCCACACCGGGCGGAGAGACGGTAGGATCGGTGAGCAATGGGCCTCGTTCAGCTGCTAGGAGACGCCGGCCGCATCCTGGTGTTTACCGGAGCAGGCATCTCGACGGGCAGCGGCATCCGTGATTTCCGCGGCCCAAAGGGTGTCTGGAAGGAGCGGCAGCCCGTCTACTTCGATGATTTCATGAACTCGGAGGTTGCGCGAATCGAGCACTGGGACCAGAAGTGCCAGGCCTGGCCCTCGTTCCGCAATGCGGAGCCGAATGCCGTGCATACGTCGGTTGCGGATCTCGAGCGAGCGGGCAAGCTCGCGATGGTCGTCACGCAGAACATCGACGGGCTACACACCCGCGGCGGGACCTCCTCCGGGCGGCTTGTCGAGTTGCATGGCACGAACACGGCCATCAAGTGCATGAACTGCCATGCCCGCACCGATCCGGATCCTCACGTGAAGCGCTTCTTGGAAACGCGAACACCGCCGGTGTGCGGCTGTGGCGGCTATCTGAAGTCCGCAACGATCAGCTTCGGCCAGAATCTCGATCCGGACGAATTTGAACGGGCCGCGGCAGCGGTCCAGGAGATAGATCTCGTTGTGGCGTTGGGCTCGACGCTGTCGGTCTACCCGGCGGCAGGTTTTCCACTGGCGGCCGCGGAGCGCGGCGTGCCCTACGTCGTGGTCAACCGCGGCGCAACTGACCATGATGGCCACGCCGCTGTGACGTTACGGCTCGAGGGGGACGTGGTGGAGCTTTTTCCACCCGCAGTCGCCGAAGCGCTAGCGCCGTCAAGATGTTCGGGCAGTGCCGTGATCGGAGGAGATTCCTGAGGACTATGAGCCACGTCAGTGTCTACAGTGCGAGGGATTGTTCTTCGTGACGACGCGCAACAGCAGAAAACTGCACTGCTCACAGTTGTGTCATGGCGTGGCCAAAATGAATCGATATCGCCAAAGACAAAGAGCCGCGGCCAGGCGCTGGTGATGAGCGACAACAAGACGAGAGATTCTGAATCCGGACGCACCACGGCATTAGCTGGCAGTCTGGTCGCGTCCTGGTCCCTGCCGTGTGCGCGCCGCTCTGTTATCGCGCCGGTATCTCAGAAAAGCAAGGGAGGATCAGGCCATGTCCTTCAGACTCTTGAGTGCCCTGACTTTGACTTTTGTTGTCGCGGGTCTTGCCGCGATATCCATGAGTTCACCCGGTTTAAACGGGTTCGGCACACCTCTGCTGGCCTTGCGGGCGGGAACCTTCTTTTTTTCGATCTTGATCAAGCCGGGAAGCGTAAACGCGCCTGCACCGCCCCGACCGAGACTCTTGGAGATCTGCCCGCTGAGCGCGTCGAGGACCGCACTGACGTCGCGGCGGTTGAGGTCCGTATCCGTACTGATTGCGTTCAAGAGCTCGCTCTTGGTCATCGGTTTCTTTGGCATTGCTTAGAGATTCCTTCCTTGAGAAACGGTGAATGTCGTTCGTGACTAATGCAGTCTATCCGCTTTTGCTTAAACGGAAACAATCGGCCGGACGCAATGGTCGGCTGAACGAGCCCCAGACGGCGCCTGCCAGAAAGACGCTGGGACCCGGCCAATCGAGGCAGAGTCTGCCGCGTAGAGGAAAGGGCCGGGGTTAACCCGTCAATTCCGTGCGCCTCACGCCCGCTGGCTTAGGAATGTTCAACTCGATGGTGATGGGCGTCTCCGGTTCCGGCACGTCCCGAAGGTTCGGACGCCCATAGGCGTAGGTCATCAACACCGTGAGCACCGATGGATGGAGTTTCCCTATTCGCGCATCGGCGAGTAAACGCGCTTGCACCTTCGGATCTTCGACGATCCCCGTCGCCCACTTCCGCACGGCAAGGCCGGACTTGTTCCTCGATCCTCTCGGGCGTCCGTGTGGGTTTCCTGACTGACCGGGTCGAAACGGCATTGTTCTCCGAATGTTGTTTGCAGCGCAGCCAGATCGCAATTAATAGCGACTACTTGATTCCAATACCGACAGGGAGTATCAACGGCTGGATGTAGCGGCTCAAAATACTGAACAATTCCAGTGTTAGGCCGTCAGCTCGGTGGCTTTCCGCAGCGTATCCATTTCTTTCAGCCAGCCCAGTACCTGGTTCCAACTCGGAACGCTTAGGGGACGCCACTTTCCTCGCGATGTCCGAGCATCCTCTTTTGTAGCCCGGTACAAAAGTAGCGGTTCAACGAGCCGTTCTAAGTCATCCGGTGCCGGTGCGTCCAGACATGGGCGTGCCGGGTAAAAGAGAGTGTCGACGCCGAAAATCTAAGGGACTGCAGTTGGCTATACGGGCCGCGGCCTTCTAGACTAGTGGCCGTTAAGGGTGGTCTCCAAGGAGGAACTCACAACGCGCGTGCCCGTCCTGATAAGCAATGGCTAAAGCCCTTCGAAAGGTCGGTGTGGTCGCCGTGCTTCTCGTCGTGCTGGGCTGGTTGTTCTGGCAGACCGTGCAGGACAGCCTGTCGGAGCCGTATGTGGTCGATCCTGGCCTGGTCGCCGAGTGGCGACTGGCACTCAGGAGCCCGATGCAATCGGGCGCGGGGCTCCTCACGTTGCTGCCGACCGATCAGCTCCGCGCGGAGCTCTTCCAGCAGATTTTCATCAGAACGATGGAGTCAATGACCTCACCGGTGGAAGCGTCGATGCCGATCGTGCTGCACTCGGAATATCGAGACACGCTCGGGACGGTCCTTTCGCCTGACGACATCCTCGAGGCCGCCGAAGAGGCCGGCCTTTCGAACGTCACGCCAATGCCGGTCTGCATCGGTGTCGCGCGCGAGTTTGTCGCGGGTACGCCTCGACAACTCTATTTCGCGCTTTTCGACGCGCCGGAAGTCGACCGGTTTCGCCAGGATCTCGCGCGCAGATACACTAACGGCGGAGGGGAGACGACGTTCGATCCCGGCGAACTGGCATTGGCCGTGCCGATCGCCACGTCCGATGGCAACTTCGCCGGTTGGTGGCCGCTCAAGATCCATGCCGAGACCGATTGCCAGGCCACGCTCACCGCTGGCGGCTAGAGCGGATGGCCTCGGCCGTACTACCGTCGTTGACAATAACGTCTTAAACGCGCGTCGTGAATCCTCGCGGTATCTGTTCTCCCGAGCTGACTGCCGGTGGCGCCGGTTCTGATGCTCCCGGTGCGCCGCGCGGCAGGTCACGCGCTTGCACCTGCGGGTCTTCCACGATGCCCGTGACCCACACTCCCGCACGGCACGCCTGGTCTTGTTGCATGACCCCTTGGGTCGTCCGAGCGGGTTCCCTGACTGGCCGGGTTGGAACGGCATTGTTTCAGTCCTGTTTTCTACAGCGACAGTTGGTGTGTCTCGTGATTAGCGCGCTCTCATTTAGTTCCCCTTCACAGCCGCGAACAAGACGACGTCCTTGGCCAGAGCGGATTCAAACACCTCGACATCGTAGGTCTGAACGTCGAGAGCCTTCGCGAACCCACGGCGGGTCACGCCCCGCCAGTCCTTCCGACGTCGTGCGTGTTGGTAGCAGACGAGGGCATCTCTCGGCTTCATCGCGTCAAGCGTCATGCTCAGCTCATCCGATGTGACGTGCTCAAGCCCAGGCACTTGCGGTTCCACCCCGATGTCAGGGTCGAGAAAAACGACGAGCGGTTCTCCCGCCAACTCGCGAATCCTTGAAACAACGCTCGCGAAGTAGTTCGAACGCTTGGTGAACGGCGTCTTGAGCACCTCAATCCGAAGTCCAGATGAAGCCGCCAGCCGCTGGATGTCGTCCAGGTCTCTGAAATGCCGACACACCTCCGCTGGGAGCGGGACGACCCCTCTGGCTGTGCTGATGAGCTTGGTCTGGTCGCCGTCCGGCCGGAACAAGGCCACCTGGAGAATCGTTGAACGCCGCTCCCGACGAGCCAGATGCACGAGAGCACCCCATTTCACGACGTCCCGATTGTCTCCATACCACTGGGTTCGCATTACGCTGCGACCGCCTCATTGAGTAACTGCACCAATTTTCTACAGCGACAGTCGGTGTGTCTCGTGATTAGCACGCTGTGATTCATCTCTCCGTCAGCTCTCCGTGACGGTGGTTGATTCACGTTGAATCCTGAGTACGTACGTGGAACAAAGATACGATGTAAGCGACAGAAATAAAACCAGTTAAACCCAGAAGTCACACGCTATCACTGTGTTAAAGAAACGTGCCTCACGGATTCGACTCCCGCCGCCTCCACCATTTTTCCCCTGTAAACACAGGGGTTTTGTCATTTTACCTACCCTGTCTCCCCTATGTCTCCCCGCACGAGATCGGATATCTGATCCGGCGAGTACAACGGAAGTTCCGGTCTAGTGCGATGTCCCGGTCGGTGCACTGGCCTTTCGTCGGCGGGTCGCTCCATAATAGGCGCTGAACTTTTGGTGGAGGTATCGATGCGTTACCACGTTGGGTCCGTATTCTCTGCGTTGGTCGCCGTGGCCATCCTCGGCACCTCCCCGGCGACCGCTCAGACAGACCGCTGGACGCCGCCACGAACGGCGGATGGACGCGTCGATCTTCAGGGCGTCTGGGCCAACAACGCCGCCACGCCACTCGAGCGTCCGGACTCGCTCGCGGACAAAGAAACGTTCACCGACGAGGAACTGGCGCGCTTACAGGAATCAGCGCAACGACTTTTCGGCGGCGCCGACGACGCCGCCTTTGGTGACGGCGTGTTCAACGCAGTGTTGGCCGACCGCGACGACTTCAAGTCCGGCGACGGCGTCACGGAAGAGAACCCGGAGGGCACCGGCAACTACAGCTCTGTCAGGATGGTCGATCGCAAGTTCGAAAATCGGACGTCGCTGATTACCGACCCGCCCGACGGGAAACTCCCGGCGCTGACGCCGGAAGCCGAGGCGCGGATCGAGGCGGCCGCGGAGTACCGGCGCGCGCACCCGGCAGACGGACCGGAGGACCTGTCCCGCCAGGTTCGATGTATCACCTTCGGCATTCCTCGCGTCGGCGGTCTCGGCGCCGGTTACAACAGCTACTATCAGATTTTTCAGACGCCTGACTACTTCGTGATGCTCGGCGAGATGATTCACGACGCCAGGGTGATACCCATCAGCGACATGCCGCACATCGGCGATTCGGTCCGGCAGTGGCACGGTGACTCGCGCGGGTACTGGAAAGGCGACACGCTCGTCGTCGAGACGGCCAACTATTCACCAAAGAGCAATTACCGCGGCGCCGCCGAACACTTACATCTCATCGAGCAATTCACGCTCACCGATTCCGAAACACTTCACTACGAGATCACCGTGACGGATGCAACGACCTGGACGCGGCCGTGGACCGCCATGGTGCCGCTGTCGAGAAGCGAGGATACGCTGTTCGAGTACGCCTGCCACGAGGGGAACATCGGCATGGCAGGGATCCTAGCCGGGGCGCGTGTCCAGGAAGCGAAGGCGTCAGGCGGCGGTCAGTAGCCGGCGCGGTAATCTCGGCGAGCCCCAGACACACAGGACGGCGGGACCCCCGCTTCCCAGAAAAACGGCATCACCGGTTGAACTGCACCCCGTAGAGGACAAAGACCCCCCTCCCGCTCGCAGACTGAGGATGCAATGCGGAGGATGGCTACCTACTTTTGCATCGTGACGCAAAACTAGCGGTTCAACGGGGACGGGGGTTAGGCGGGTGCGCGGCGGCCCATTCACCTTGGGCCGCCGGGATTCGTGCACCAACGCCCTTCAAAAATACGGCGTGTAATACGGCATCAGTTCGCAGCCAGCGTAACGCAGTCAGAAACAGCCGGTCTGCTATACTGACCCCTTCTTTATTATCCAGGGGGAGCTAACTAACGTGGCAAAGAAACGCAAGGTACTCAAGAAAAAGACTGCGCCGGCGAGGAAGACGACCACGGTGAAGAAGAAGACTGCGCCGGCCAGGAAGACGACCGTGGCGAAGAAAAAGGCCCCGTCGGCCCGGAGCACAACCGCTGTAAAGACGCAGCAAGGCAACGAAGACTCTCGAGATCAGGCGACGGAATTTTTTAGGCGCGCTCGCGCGGGGCGGTTCTTCCCTACGTCGTAGTGTCCAAAAACGATGCGTTGCTGCATGAATCCCGCGGCTTAAAGGGCGCTGTCAAGTTGAAGCGGCGGATGGCAGAGTAGGTGGATGACGAGCCAGCCGCCCAGCTACCGCCGGTACCGCTTTCCCCCTGAAATCATCAGTCACGCCGTCTGGTTCTACTACCGGTTCGCCCTGAGTTTCCGGGATGTCGAGGATCTCCTCGCCGAACGGGGGATCACCGTGACGTATGAGGCGATTCGGCAGTGGTGTCGGACGTTCGGCCTCGACTACGCGCGGCGATTGCGCCGCAACCGGGGCCGCATGGGCGACACCTGGTATCTCGACGAAGTCTTCGTGAAGATTCAGGGTCAGCAGCAGTATCTCTGGCGAGCCGTGGACGAGGACGGCGATGTCATCGACATCCTCGTCCAGTCCGGCCGCAATCGGCGAGCGGCCACACGGTTCTTCCGCAAGCTATTGAAAGGACAGGGGCGCGAGCCTCGCCGGCTGATCACGGACAAGCTACGCAGCTACTCGGCGGCGCACCGCACCGAGATGCCCTCCGTGATCCACAGTACCCGGCAGTACGAAAACAATCGAGCAGAGGTCTCGCATCAGCCGACCCGCCACCGGGAGCGCCAGATGCGTCGGTTCAAGTCGGCCGCCCAACTGCAACGGTTCGCATCGGTACACGGCGTCGTACAGAATCTCTTTCGTGTCGGCCGCCATCTGCTCCGGGCGGTTCACCATCGCTCACTCAGAACGCGCTCGTTTCGCGTCTGGAATGAGGTGACGTGTGCCTGCTAGACCATGACGCAGAACGAGCTGTCCCGGGATCGTCACGCCTTCTTTTCGTCAACTTGACAATGCCTTCGGAAGGGTTTTCTCGGAGGCACGACAACGGCGATCTTCGTTGATACTATCGGTTTTATTCGCAAGCTCCCGCATCATCTGGTAGTTTCGTTCCGCAGCACACTCGAAGAGATCAGCCAAGCGGATCTCGTTCTTCATGTCGTTGATAGAAACCACCCGAAGTGGCACGAGCAAATAGAAGTAGGCGTGAAAGTGCTGACAGACCTCGGGGTCGACATGAGTCGCGTTTTGCCCGTCTTCAACAAAGCGGACCGATGCGGCGCAGAAACCGGCGTGGTGAACGGTGGTTTGGCTGTCTCTGCCAAAACCGGCGATGGCATCGAGGAGTTAAAGGCGCACCTGCTGGATCGGCTCTCCGTGTTGCGTCCATCTCTTTGAGCCATCCCAACAATTGGTTCCAGCTTGGAACCCTTAGGGACGCCACGTTTGATTCATCACCTTTTCTCTTCATTAACTCACTGAAAACAAGACGGGCGGTTCAACGGGAACGGGGGTTAGCGTGGGTGCGCGGCGAACCACTCGCAAGCGACAGCTTCTGGCCTTCGGCGCGTTGCTGCGGGGTCAGAAGCCCGAGGGCTTCGTCACGCGCCTTGGCGTAACGTTCTTGTTGCGAGACCCTTTCGGACGACCGCACGGATTACCTGATTGACCGGGTTGGAACGGCATTGTTCTCAGAATGTTGTTTGCAGTGCTCGACGGTGTGTTTCATGGATTAATCGATTAACTTCCTTTCTGTTACCCGGGTAACGTCGCTTGAAAATGGTGACACCACGAACACGAGGAACAGTCCATTTCACTCGGTCACGCAGCGATCTCAGCTTTTCCTTTGAGTTTAGGCGTCCACATAAGTGCGATTCCCCTTGGGGACACCCCAAGGGCAGGAACCACAATGAACACGAAAACGGCGACGATAGACGGGAAGAAGGGTAGCTTACCGAGGGGCGACGGAGGATTCCTGGAATCGAGCCAACCGATCAGGGCAATGGTCGCGACTTCACTGAAGGATTCAGAGGTGCCTCGCTTTCGCTTGTTTGTCCTGTTTCCTCTTCTTCTTCTCTGCGTCTTTTGCGGCTCTTTGCTTCTGGCCCTTATCCTTGTCCTTCTGACTCTTGTCTCCCATTGCATGTCTCCCTTGTTGCAGGCGCGTACGAGCTAGAATTACCCGGTTTGGTAGCCGGTTCGTTTACATCTACAAAGTAGTACTAGCAGCCTCTCTTAAATGGATCGACGCTCTCGATCCACCGCACTACACTTGCGCATGGCGATAGGGAAACGCAAATGCCCGGGCTTACGGCTCACGCGGGTGCGCGACGTCCCACTCGCGAGCAAGGCGTTGAGCTTCGGTGATCTGATCACTACCTACTTTGCGGTCAAATTACGTCTTCAACGCTCAAAATAACGCAGTTCGGTAACGCCTTCTGTAGCTTCGCTACGCCCACGTCAGTGACCTGGGTGCGAACGAGCCTGAGTTCCTTCAGCGCCGTCAACCCTGTAAGGTGTGCCAGGCCCGCGTCGGTGATCTGGGTGCCAGAGAGGTTGACCATGTCAACTTTCCCCTGTTCGTTTTGGCGCACGCGACCGCCGAGTGTCTCCACCAGCGTCTCCAGCGTCGTAGGAGGTGCCGGTTCCTGCTGCGCGTAGAGCGACGTACTGAACGACACAGTGGCAATGGCGACCGCGATAAGACGTACGTAGTGATGGGTCATAACGTGTCTAGCCTACCTGGTTGGCGGGCGGTTCAACTCGACGCCGACACGGATCGGATTCTCGGCGCCGCGATTCTGGGACCGGGTGGCGACGAGATCATCAACATGTTCGCGGCTTACATGTACAGCGGTCGACCCTGCAGGGACTATCGGAGATCAGTACTCGTCCACCCGACGATATCCGAACTCATGCCCTGGATGCTCGACACGCTCGAGCCAGTTTGACGCCGCCCGTCAACTTGACGATGCCTTCAACCCAGCCAATCAGTGTGGACGAATGGCCCTTCCGGGTCGTCTCGGCGCTGGTAGGTGTGAGCGCCAAAGGCATCACGCTGTGCCTGCGTGAGGTTCTGAGGCAAACTCTCCGATCGATAGCTGTCGTAGTAGGCGAGGCCCGAGCCCATGGCGGGGACCGGGATTCCAGCTGTCTGGGCGAGACCGACGACCGTTCGCCACGCCGCGTCGCGCGACTGCACGAGGCCGCCGATCTCCGGGTCGAGCAGCAAATTAACCAGGCTGGCGTCCCGCTCGTACGCCTTCATGATCGTATCGAGGAAACGCGCGCGAATGATACAGCCGCCCTTCCAGATCCTCGCCATCTCTCGCAGGTCGATGGCCCAGCCGTACTCGCGCGCACCGGCGGCGATGAGCACCATGCCTTGCGCGTAGCCCACGACCTTGGCCGCGTAGAGCGCGTCGTGCACTGCGGCGACGAGATTCGCAGCGAGGTCGCGGGGCTGCGCGGCCTCAGCCTGGCCGAGCGCCCGGCTCGCGAGCTTGCGTTCGGCCTTCATGCTCGACAGGATGCGCGCGTCGATGGCCGCGGTGATGCTTGGGATCGGCACGGCCAGATCGAGCGCGACACGCGCCGTCCAGCGACCCGTCCCCTTCTGCCCAGCCTTGTCGAGGACCGCGGAGACGAGAAAGCCGCTCCCCTTTGGATCTCGCACGGTGAAGATCTTGGCGGTGATCTCGATCAGGAACGACTCGAGCGGTCCCTTGTTCCATTTCGTGAAGACCTCCCCGATGGCCTCCGGCGCAAGACCACCGAAGTCCCGCAGCAAGTGGTAGGCCTCGGCGATGTTCTGCATGTCGGCGTACTCGATGCCGTTGTGGACCATCTTGACGAAATGCCCCGCGCCGTCGGACCCCACATGCGTGACGCAGGCGCCGGAGTCGGTCTTGGCGGCGATCGCCTCGAAGATGGGGCGGATCTGCTGGTACGCGTCCCGGTGGCCGCCCGGCATGAGTGAAGGGCCGTCGCGAGCGCCGTCCTCCCCTCCGGAGACGCCCACGCCCAGGAACTGCAGCTTCTTGTCTGCGTAGCCGGCCTCACGCCGGCGCGTGTCCTGATACCAGGAGTTGCCGCCGTCGATGACCACGTCGCCCGGCTCAAGCAACGGTGCAAGCTGATCGAGGACGATGTCCACCGGCTTGCCGGCCTTGATCATCATCATGATCCTCCTCGGCCGGTCGAGAGACTGCACGAGCTCACCGAGAGTTGCCGTGGGATGGATCCGACCCCCGCTCTCCTCGACGGCCTGCTGCATGAGCTCGGGCTCGCGGTTGTATCCAGCAACTGAGTAGTCGTGGTCGAGGATGTTGAGCGCCAGGTTGCGTCCCATCACGGCCATCCCGATCATTCCAAATTGGGCCTTGGTTTCACTGGGCAATGCTGCGGTCTCCGTCTTCCAGGCAGAAGGCGCCGCCCAGTCCGGCGGCGAGCTCCTGCGGCGTGACCCGTCCATCTCCATCGACGTCGAGTGCGTCGAACACGGCGCAGGTGCCAGCCCACTCTTCACGCGTGATGGCGCCGTCGCCGTCCAGGTCATACACCCCAAACACCTCTCGGGCGCTGCGGTGAACGCGCTCGCGCCCCTCGAGCTCCGCCAGTCGGTCGCCGAGCAGGCGCTCCAGCGCCACGATGGCCTTGGTGAACCCGGTGATGCCCTCGCTCAGCTTCTCGGTCGCCATTCGGTCCTCGGCGTGCATGCGCCGGAACGTCGCCTCGTCGACGGTGAGCTTCTCAATCGACTGCGCGGCCGCTGTCTCCGGGGCGAGCTTGCGGGGTAGATCGCCCTCGGTCGCCTGCAGAGCGCTGAGGAGCTTCGGGGCAATGGTGAGCAGATCGCACCCGGCGAGCTCGCAGATCTCGTCGAGGTTGCGGAAGCTCGCGCCCATGATCTCGGTCTTGCACCCGAAGTGCTTGTAGTAGTTGTAAATGCGCGTGACGGACCGGACTCCTGGATCCTCGGCGGGAGCGTAGCTGTCGCGTCCCTGGTGCAACTTGTACCAGTCCATGATGCGCCCGACGAACGGCGAGATGAGCGTGACGCCGGCGTCGGCGCACGCGACCGCCTGGTGCGGACCGAACAGGAGTGTTAGGTTGCAGTGAATCCCCTCCGCTTCCAGCCGCTCGGCCGCTCGGATGCCCTCCCAGGTCGCGGCGATCTTGATGAGCACTCGGTCTCTCGCGATCCCCGCCTCCTCGTAGTAGCCGATGAGCCGGCGGGCCTTGTCGACCGTGGCCTCCGTTTCGTGCGACAGCCGCGCGTCGACCTCGGTGGACACACGACCGGAAATGATACCCAGAATGCGAACGCCGAACTCGACGGACAGTCCGTCGATGGCGCGGCCGACGACCTCTTTGGCGTTCTCACCGATCTCGTCGCGTGACCGGCGCAACGCGGCATCGACGACGTCACGATAGTCGTCCATCTGCGCGGCAGCGGTGATGAGAGATGGATTGGTCGTCGCGTCGCGTGGGGCAAACTCCTCGATCGACTTGAGGTCCCCGGTGTCCGCTACCACGACGGTCATGCGGCCCAGCTGATCATAAAGACTCTGGCTCATGGCGTCTCTTTCTGCCGATGTTCCTTGTAGTAATTGCTCAGCCCGTTGGTGAAGCTATCGTGGGTCGTAACAGGATCGTCACCGTCGAGCTCGGTCAAGATGGTCTTGGCGAGCTGCTTCCCGAGCTCGACTCCCCACTGGTCGAAGCTGTTGATGTTCCAGATGACACCCTGGACGAAAATCTTGTGCTCGTAAAGGGCAACGAGCCGCCCCAACGCGTGGGACGTGAGCTCCTCGAAGAGGAACGCGCTGGTGGGCCGGTTCCCCTCGAACGACCGGTGGGCCACGAGGCCCTCCGGGTCGGCCATCCCGGCGCCGCCGAGCTCGGCCCGGACCTCGTCGGTGGTCCGATGCTTGGAGTAGTCGAAAAGCAGGTCGCCGAGCCGCAGCGAGTATTTGTCGAATCGTCGAGGATCTTCAGTAAACAAGGAGCGCAGACCGCGCCCCTCCAGGTCGCGGCGGTGCGCTGCGAGGGCCGTCCATGCCGGGGAATCGGTCAACGAGGTCATGACAAGGCACCTTTGGTCAGAGGTGGCTCCCGAGCCGCGCTGCCGCGAGCTCGTCGACGAACCACTCCGGTGGGCCGTTGGCCGATCGTACCATCGCGGCGGGCAGCGTGGGACTGGGGCTCTGCGCCTGTGCCAAGACCTCGGCCAGGCGCTCAGCCTTGGAGGCTCCGGCAACCACAAAGAGGACGCGGCGGGCTTCGCCGAGGGTGCGCAGGCTCAGCGAGATCCGCGTAGGCGGCGGCTTCGGGCTCGTGGTCACGACGGTGCGCGTCGTCGCCTCGCCGAGCGCGGGTGTGTTCGGGAAGAGGGAGGCAGTGTGTCCGTCATCGCCCATCCCGAGCAGGACCAGATCGAGCGGCGTGTCGCCCAAGCGCGCCGCGTAGCGCTGCGCCGCCTCTTTGGGATCGATCTCGCCGTGGATGCGGTGCACGTTCTGCTCGGGGATGGGAACGTGGCACAGGAACGACAGCCGGGCCATTCGGTAGTTGCTCTGTTCGTCGTCCGGCGGCACACAGCGCTCGTCCCCGAAGAACACCTGGACGGCTGACCACCGCACGCGATGCGCGCGCTCCGCAGCCGTCAACTGCTCGTAGACGGGGCGCGGCGTGCTGCCCCCGGCCAGGGCGATGCGGCACTCGCCACGATCGCGCATGGTCTCCACCATCAGCCGGGCGATGTGGTCTGCGGCCCCCTCGGCGAGTACGGCCAGGTTGGCGAAACGATGGATTTCCTGGCGCGGCACGGGTGGATCACCTGGACTGCCAGAGATCGCTCTCAGGGATTGCGAGGGCATTCGCGGCGTCGGGGCCCCACGTGCCGGCCGCGTACGGCTGGACGCCGGGAGGGGCTTCGATGAGTGGCGTGTACACACGCCACGACTCCTCCACCTCCGCGGCGTGTACGAAGAGCGTCTGGTCGCCGTCGAGGACGTCGAGCAAGAGCGTCTGGTACGCCTCGGGCATCTCGTCGAACATCTCGCCGTAGTTAAAATCGAGCGGAATACGGCGCAGCTCGAAGCGCTCGCCAGGGACCTTGATGTCAAAGTAGAGGGCAAAGCCCTCGTGGGGCTGCAAGGTGATGGTCAGCACATCCGTCGTGTCCATCGCGCAGTCGACGGACCGAAAGAGGCTGACGGGCACATCGCGGAATCTCACGGCGATCTGCGTCGTTTTACGCGGCAGTCGCTTACCGCTGCGCAGAAAGAACGGCACACCGTTCCACCGCCAGTTGTCGATACCGAGCTTCATCGCCACGAAGGTCTCGGTACCCGAGCCCGGGGCGACGCCCTCCTCCTCCAGGTAGCCAGCCGCTCGTTCACCGTTCAGATGGCCAGCAGCATATTGCCCGCGGACGACGTCGTCGCATCGGATGGGGGTGATCGACCGGAGCACCTTGATCTTTTCCTGCCGGATCGCATCGGCATTGAAGGTGGAGGGAACTTCCATCGCCACGAGTGTCAGCAGTTGTGTCAGGTGGTTCTGCACCATGTCTCTGAGAGCGCCCGCGTGGTCGTAGTAGCCGGAGCGCGTACTGACCCCGAGGCTCTCGGCAACTGTGATCTGCACGCTGTCGATGCGGTCACGGTTCCACGCCGACTCGATGAGCACGTTGGCGAAGCGGAACACCAGGAGGTTCTGAACCGTGTCTTTGCCGAGGTAATGGTCGATGCGGTAGATCTGCTCCTCGTCGAAGTGCCGGTGCACCAGTGCGTTGAGCTCTTTGGCCGAAGCGAGATCCCGACCGAACGGCTTTTCTACCACCAAGCGTGTCCAGCCTTCACTTCTGTGAAGCCCGGCCTCGCCGAGCCCCGCAGCCGTCGCGGCGAATGCCCGTGGTGGCAGCGACAGGTAGAAGACGCGGTTGTGCGCCGGGGTGTCGCCGGAGCCAAGCGTTCTCAGCCGCTGTCCGAGCGCGCGAAAGTCGTCTGGACCGCCCTGCCGGATGGGCTGGTAGCGGAGCCGGTCCTCCACGAAGTGCGTGATCTTCTCTGCGGCCAGCCCGGCCTTGCCAAGCGCGTCGCGCGCCACGCTCCGGTACTCTCGGTCCGACAGCGTGTGGGGTGCAACGCCCACGATAATCGTGTCAGGGTGCAGCTGCCCGGCATCCGCGAGGCGGCACAGGGCCGGCAGCAACTTGCGGCGGGCGAGATCGCCGGTTGCGCCGAAGATAACGAACTGCGCCGGCTCGGTGGCCTCGTATCTCATCGCTTCACCTCGGCGCTCGCCGATTGGAACCTCCACTAGTCACGATCGCCGAGGGCGCGGTCCAGGTTGAACGCGGCGCTGATGAGGGCGAGGTGCGTCAAGGCCTGCGGAAAATTCCCCAACGCTTCACCGCTCCGGCCGGTCTGCTCAGCGTACAACCCTAGATGGTTGGCGTACCCCAGCATCTCCTCGAACATCATTCTAGCTCTGTGCAACATCCGCCGGTCGGTCCGGCCCGCTCGCGTGAGGGCTTCGACGAGCCAGAACGTGCAGATGTTGAAGGTGCCTTCTTCTCCAGTGAGGCCATCGGTCGTTTCTTTGACGTTGTAACGATAGACCAAGCTATTCGAGACCAGCCCGCCGTTGGCGGGCGGCTGAAGTGTGGCCTCGAGATTCCCGATATTGCGAGGATCCGACGGAGACAGAAAGAAGACAAGGGGCATCATCAAGTTCGCCGCATCGAGCGATTCGCTGCCGTAATGCTGCACGAACGCACGACGCGAGTCGCTCCAGCCGCGGGCCATGATCTCCTTGTAGATCTGATCGCGCACCTTCACCCAGCGAGGACGCGGGGCCGGGAACGATCGCTTATCGGCCAGACGCAATCCGCGGTCGATCGCCACCCAGCACATCAGCTTCGAGTACACGAACTGCTGTTGTCCCCCTCGGACTTCCCAGATCCCTTCATCCGCCCGTGTCCAGTTGTCACACACCCAGTTGACGAGCTTTTCCAGGTGGCCCCACAGGGCGTAGGAGATGGGCGACCCATACTTGTTGTAGAGGTACACCGAGTCTATCAGCTCGCCGTAGATGTCGAGCTGCATCTGATTGTACGCCCCGTTGCCGATCCGAACTGGCCGAGAGCCCTTGTGGCCCTCGAAGTGATCCAGGACTTCCTCGGTCAAGATGTGTCGACCGTCAAGGCCGTACATAACTTGCAAGGACCCGTCCGGGTTCAGCTCGTGGCAGCGCGCCTCCAGCCAGTCCATGAACTCTCGGGCCGCGTCGGTAAAGCCAATGCGCATCAAGCCGTACAGCGTGAACGCCGCGTCTCGAATCCAGGTGTAGCGATAATCCCAGTTCCGCTCGCCACCGATGCCTTCAGGGAGGCTGCAGGTCGGGGCCGCGACGATGGCCCCCGTGGGCTCGAACGTGAGCAGCTTCAGCGTCAGAGCCGAGCGTCGGACCATTTCGCGCCAGCGTCCGCGGTAGGTGCACTGTGAGAGCCACTGCCGCCAGAACAGCTCGGTCTTGTCGATGAGGTCCCTGGCTTCGCTCCCTCCCAGCAAGATTCCGCAGTCACGGTTCTTTACCTCTCCAAACGCGAAGCTCGCTGTCTGACCTTCCTGTAGTGTGAACTGCGAAACGACCCTGTTTCCATCGACTCGCAGCTTCTCTCGGGTGCCGAGACCCATGCTCAGCCCTGGACTCTCGAAACATGCGCCACCCGCCACGACGTGGGCCGTGTGCGGATCGCGCCCGTAATTGAAGGCCGGTCGGCATTCCAAGCAGAACTCCATCGAGCCGCGCACTACTTGGACCCACCGAACAAGTTGATGGCGCCGCGGATCGTCAGCGGCCAGCGCTACCGGCATGTAATCGGTGATCTCTCCCACGCCGTCTCGCGTCAAGAATCGGGTGACCAGGACGTTCGTGTCGGGCCAGTAAAACTGCTTGTAGAGCGGATCGTCGCGCGTCGGGCAGATCTGGAACCGACCGCCCTTCTCGTCGTCGAGGATCGCCGCGAAGACGCTTGGCGAGTCGAAGTGGGGGAAACAAAACCAATCAACTGAACCGTCCATGCCCACGAGTGCGACCGTGTGCAGGTCTCCGATGAGCCCGTGATTCTCGATCGGTTGGTACGCCATCCGCTGACTCCTTACGGCACTTCTACGCTGACACGTCTCGCGGCCGAATCCGTCAACCTCACAGCGCCGGCGTTCCGGCCCCCGGAAGAGTAACGCTCGAGCGACAGCCTGTCTGCGCGCGCCGCCTCTGGCTTCACCACGCCGGTCCCGTTCTCTACCACAGCCTCGGCCCCCCCTTCACACCCAGCTTGTTCGAGATGATTTCGGTGTCCCGCGAGAGCGAAAGCGCAACCAAGCGCGAATGACCGCCGCCGAGGTAGAGGCGGTCGAACTGGAACACGATACGCAAGATGCGGATGGCACGGTCCAGGCGACGATTCCAGCGCTTATTCCCGATCTTCTTGAGCGCCATTTTTCCGAGCTGCTCCTCGTAGGTCTCCTCGTGTCGGAAGGGGTGGTGCGCCAGCTCCAGCGTCGGTAGGGGCCGTCCGCCGTCGAACAGGGCGGTGCCGAACCCGGTGCCGAGCGTTATAACCAACTCGATGCCCTCGCCGCGGACGGCCGCCAGTCCTTGGACCGTCGCGTCGTTGGCCACACGGACCGGACAACGGAGTTGCGCACGCAGGGCACCCGCGAGGTCATACCCTTGGAGTCTGTCGTTGCCCAAATTTGGGGCAGTGACGATCGTGCCATCACGCACAACACCCGGAAACCCCACCGACACGCGATCGAACGGAGCGATCGGCTGCACCAGCTTCACCAGCGTGGCGACCAGGATGTCCTGGGTCAGGTCGGCCGGCGTCTTGACACGCACGCGCTTCGAGAGCATCTGGCCGTCGCGATCGACGACGGCCGCTTTCAGACCACTGCCGCCGATGTCGATGGTGAGGAACTTCAGTCTAGCCATTCGAGCGTCCGGCCGAGCACGAGAAACGCCGCGAGCCCCGCAAGAACGAAGCGAGATGCCGATTGGCGAACGGGCGTCGAGGCGGGTGTTATCGGCGGCACACTCCCTCCGTGATGCTGGGTCGACCTCGTCGCGCCGGTGCAAGCCGCGAGCCCAAAGGGATCTGGCCCGATTCTGGGTCCCAGTCAGAGCGCCTGTCAAGCGGCCGGCGTCGGGCGCGCTCGCTCGACGCGTCACAGCGCCAGCTGAAACAAGGCGAGTATGTCCCCCAACAGCCACAGCTCGTTTGCGACTCTTAACCGTGCGGCGGCCGACACCGTGGTTTTGCCTGTTGGGGAGACCGCATGGTGGCGTGGTGATACCACGGAAATTACTCCCCGCCAAACGCCCCGAGTGGAGCCCGCGGTGACTGTGCATCTGGTGACAATTGTGGAGCGTGGTCATAGCCGTCACGGACCAAATCCCCCCATTCTCAGCTACCAACTCCCACAATCGGATCGCCTCTGCCACATCCGTTGGCACGAGGATGCCTTCATGATAAACCTCCCCGAGCGCATATAACCTGGTTTCCTCACCCAATTCTGCTGATAACCGATAATGACGTAGTGCCTCTACGTCGTCTTGTAGAACGCCGACGGGCGCTGTCAAGTTGAAGCGGCGGATGGCAGAGTAGGTGGATGACGAGCCAGCCGCCCAGCTACCGCCGGTACCGCTTTCCCCCTGAAATCATCAGTCACGCCGTCTGGCTCTACTACCGGTTCGCCCTGAGTTTCCGGGATGTCGAGGATCTCCTCGCCGAACGGGGGATCACCGTGACGTATGAGGCGATTCGGCAGTGGTGTCGGACGTTCGGCCTCGACTACGCGCGGCGATTGCGCCGCAACCGGGGCCGCATGGGCGACACCTGGTATCTCGACGAAGTCTTCGTGAAGATTCAGGGTCAGCAGCAGTATCTCTGGCGAGCCGTGGACGAGGACGGCGATGTCATCGACATCCTCGTCCAGTCCGGCCGCAATCGGCGAGCGGCCACACGGTTCTTCCGCAAGCTATTGAAAGGACAGGGGCGCGAGCCTCGCCGGCTGATCACGGACAAGCTACGCAGCTACTCGGCGGCGCACCGCACCGAGATGCCCTCCGTGATCCACAGTACCCGGCAGTACGAAAACAATCGAGCAGAGGTCTCGCATCAGCCGACCCGCCACCGGGAGCGCCAGATGCGTCGGTTCAAGTCGGCCGCCCAACTGCAACGGTTCGCATCGGTACACGGCGTCGTACAGAATCTCTTTCGTGTCGGCCGCCATCTGCTCCGGGCGGTTCACCATCGCTCACTCAGAACGCGCTCGTTTCGCGTCTGGAATGAGGTGACGTGTGCCTGCTAGACCATGACGCAGAACGAGCTGTCCCGGGATCGTCACGCCTTCTTTTCGTCAACTTGACAATGCCCCTCTGGGTCTTCCACGATGCCCGTGGCCCACTCCCGCACGGCAAGGCCAGACTTGTTCCTCGATCCTCTCGGGCGTCCGTGTGGGTTTCCTGATTGACCGGGTTGGAACGGCATTGCTTTAGTTCTGTTTTCTACAGCGACAGTCGGCGTGTCCTATTCATGACACGCTTGCTCTCCGACAACCGTCTCCAACATGTCTCCATGACTGGGGTCGATTCCAGTAGATTCACGACGACTGCTGTTGACAGTAGAAGAGAGTCAAGTGGAAGTGACTCAACCCGTTAGGACCAGAAGTGACGCGCTATCACCGGGTTAGGGAAACGTGTGGTGCGGGTTCGACTCCCGCCGCCTCCACCATTTCCCCCCTGTAAACACAGGGGCCTTACCATGTCACTTGCCCCCGTCTCCCCTATGTCTCCCCGCACGAGATCAGACATCGGCTGATCAAGGAGCTTGATCGCGCTCTCGATTGCCGCCGGGCTGAGGTGCATATAGCGCTGCGTCGTCGAGAGATCCTTAACGTGACAGTGCCCGTGCCGGCCAGACAGGCCGGCCGTCTACTGAAATTGTGGCCACCCACTGCGGGTCGAGCAGCATCGTGTGACTACGATCTGGTGAGAGCTGATCCTCTGGGAACAGTTCACGAATCCGCACGAATACCAGGCGTCCCTCTTCTGATCCCACGAACCGCATCCCACCAAAGCCAACTCGGGCGTGACCGCGGGTATCGTCGGCGAAGACAATCTGATCGGTAGGCAGCGACACTCTGAGGCCATTCGGGAAAAGGACGAAGGTGCCTGGCGGGCCGTTTCCAATAACCGGAAGTGCCGATGTCCGGTTTGGTTCCCGGAGGAGGGACGTCGGCGCTACGAAGTCGATGAGCAGCGGACCGTCTTCCATCTGGTGCTTCGACCGGCCCGACACTAGTAGCGCAACACGGAGGGATCGACGAACTGTGACCAGGCGTCGATGTCGCCCTGATCCTCGACCGCGTCGTGTAGAAGCGCGGCAATCACCAGGTCCTCGTTCGGCCCATCCTTGTCCAGCCCGTACTCAAACGCCAGACTGGCGACGCCGAGCAGATGGGCGATGTAGGGAATGGACGTGTCCTTCCGTACCTGGCCCGCGTGCAGCTCAGTCGCGTAGGCTAGAGCGTCCGTGAAGTGCCGCGTGAGGAGGCAATTTTCAATCCGTCCCGAATTCGCCTTCCGTCCAGAGTTTCCACCCATAGGAAGCCAATCCTACCGCTGGCTGGCAGCGGGTTCAATGCGCGGGCGCGGCGGGCGGTTCAACGGGGACGGGGGCTGACATGACATCGTCTGACGGCGGCGCGAACACACTCTTCACGCCAACTTTAGGACGCAATTACGGCTGGCGTTGCTATTCCGTAGAGCTTAAGCTTTATTGAGCAACCTAGGTTCTTCTAATAACAAGAATTCCAAGATGACTATTCGCCAAACAGTCGTCCGCGCCGGACTTGTCGTTTTCGCAGCCTTAATCCTCGCAACGATTGTTGCTATCGCATGGCACTGGCTCGATACCCCTGCTAGTCCTAACCATATCAACGTCCGTTGGACTAATGGCACAGACGAGGAGGCTCGAGTAACGGCTGAGTCTGAACTTGGACTTTATGCTGGGACACAACAGGAAGGACAAACATGGAAATACGTAGTCACGGCCACAGATACCATCTCACTCCAAGACATCGTTAGCCACCCACTTGCTGAAGACACCCACGGTATCGATCGGACTAAATTCACATTAGTGGATAACGCGATACAAACCGCTAAGGAATCCAAAGGCACTTCGTTGTTTATCTTCGCTGTTATCGCAGGACTATTAGGTTGTCTCCCAACGGCCCGTCTGGTTGGTTCAATGCTCGGCAATTGTCTACCTCCACTCTCCCTCGAAGCTACCGAACTAATGAGACTTACAGTCGGCGTGCTACTTGCAATGGCGGTCTGGATGACTTCGTTTTCACCAGACCTAGTGGTCCCGGTTAACGTCCATAGAACTACTGACTGGCTTGCCGATTGGGAACTGATTGGAGTGCTTGCCTCATCTCCGAACGCCATACACACGCTCCAAATCGCCGCTACTCTCGGACTCGTTCTATTTGCCACAGGTCTCTTCCTACCAAGGCAAGTGCTCGTCTGTACGGCCGTCGTGCTTACAATGCTTGTGCTGGCCAAACTCCGACATGGCTCGAGTCATGATTGGGGATTGCCACTTCTCGCAGTATGGGTATTGACACCGGTTCCATGGAACCAGCTTAAGAATGTGGACCCGCGCGTACGAGGATATGCTGCGTGGGTACCAGGATTTCTGCTCGGGCTGTCATTTAGTGCTGCCGCAATCGCAAAATTACGAGAGTCAGGATTCTCATGGATTACGACGGGAGCAATCCGCTACCACTTTATTGAGGATGCTGAGGGAGCCGGCTCGACACTTGGTCTCTGGATAGCATCTCATAAGCACATAGCGGTGGCTGTGTCAACACTAGCCATCCTCGCAGAACTACTCCTGCTGCTAACTGCCCTCAGCAAAACGACTCTACTAAGATTATTTGGAGGAACTCTTGGAATAGCTTTATTGCTTGGGTTCTCGTTAATGCAAGGGGTATTTTGGCCGGCTTGGTGGGTTCTCCTCTTAGCCTTTCTGCCGTGGAACCGAATCGCTACCCAGCTAAAGCGAACTTCTACCGCTCCTCCCATCTCAACTGTTTCACAAATTCCTACTTGGGTAAGTCGAGTTCTCGTGCTTCTCGTGGGAATTCAAATAGCAGCCTCACTGTCCGGAACAGAACATGAACCCTTGATTTCAAATTTTCCTATGTACTCACACACCTATTCATCACCTGCATCATTTAACGAGGCGTACGGTATAAGCGGCCGACGCTACTCTTTTTACGCATCTCGTGACTCAGGCTGCGCAGAGAACGTCACACCTGAAGTTGAGTCGGTTTCGAATCTTCTCCAGTCGGTGGTTCACCTCGTTGAACGCTTGGAGACGACACCAAGAGAAGGGCTTGACGCATCTCTAGAACCCGTCACAGCCACGCTACTAGCCACAGTGAACGAAAGCAGGGAAGACTACGTCGATACAATAATGGCGCGGGCGACCTCTCCTTTTTTTGATTTTGAGGCCGGCCGTATTGTCTGGGGGGCATCAGAACCCGTTGCAGAATTCAAACATGGTTCGGTCCACGCATCAAAAACGAGCATCATTCCGTGCGATGATTCAAACTTACGCCAATAACTAGTGATTACTCAATCAAGCTGCCAGTCTTCCAGCTAAAATTGTTTCGAGTGTTACAGCGACAGCTGTACTCGGTCAGTCCGCAATCTTAGATTTTTTGACTGACACATAGAACTGATACGTATAACGCTCCAACGTACTTGGTCGCGCATCGGCGAGCAAACGCGCTTGCACCTTCGGATCTTCGACAATCCCCGTCGCCCACTCCCGCACGGCAAGCCTGGTCTTGTTACGAGAGCCTTTTGGACGGCCGCATGGATTACCTGACTGACCGGGTTGGAACGGCATTGTTTTAGTCCTGTTTTCTACAGCGACAGTCGGTGTGTCTCATGATTAGCACGCGGTGATTCATCTCTCCGTCAGCTCTCCGTGACGGTGGTTGATTCACGTAGATGCCAGAGTACCCATGTGGAGATGACGTTCGATGTAAGCGACAGAAATAAAACCAGTTAAACCCAGAAGTCACACGCTATCACTGTGTTAAAGAAACGTGCCACACGGGTTCGACTCCCGCCGCCTCCAAACCCACAACTACCTTATTTAACAGTGTGATAGACACCTAGACACGTCGGCCACCGTCTCTCGAACGTCCCTCCAACCCGCCGAATCAAGGGTCTGTACGGGAGGCGGCGGATCAGGGACCAACGTCACCACTCGGTGGCCTGTCCCCGAACTATAATTCCCCACCTCTCCGCCGCGGCCTCAGTGACCGCGACTGCCCTACCTGCCTTGACGACCAGCCGTTCGACCACGGAAACTTGCGGCGTGCGTCTGGAGGCGACCGCCGTGAGAACCGTGGCACCACGACGGTCGCGCCTCGCGCTCTCGCCGCGTCGTAGAACGCGAGGATGTCGTAGGCTGTGTCGGCCGTCACGCTCGCCAAGTCTCCCTTGACGCGCTCGACTAGACCGATGCCCGTGGCGGCATCATCCGCCGTCGGCTCCGAGATGGCATGGGTGACGATGACGCCGGTGCGGTCGACACCGAGATGCAGCTTCTTCCAGCCGCACTTACGGCGGCGCCCGTGTTTGGCGGCGGCCCATTCACCCTCGCCGAAGACCGACAAGCCCGTGCTGTCGACGACGAGATGCAGCGGTTCCTGCACGGCAAAGTGATCGAGTGCGAGATCGAGGCCTTGACTCCGCCGCGAGAGCGTCGTGTGGTCTGGAGCCTCGAGGTCGGCGCGCATCAAGGTCAAGACCGACCGCACGAAGCCCTCGGTCTGGCGCAAGGGCAACCGGAAGACGAGCCGGAGCGTCAAAGCCGTTTCGATCGCGAGATCTGAGAACTTCCTCGGCCCGCCCGGCCGACCAGACGGCGCCGGCGTCCACGCGCCGATCACATCGGCGGCGAGCCACAGTGTGACGTCGCCGCGCCGCACGAGAGCCTGCTCGTACTCTGGCCAATTCCCGACGTGATACTTCGTCTTGTATTTCGGATGCACCCTGGAATTCACGAGGGAATTGTGCGCCAGCTGCTGACGAAGCCAGCGGCTCTTCGATCGCCGCTCAGGCCGAGACGGAGCAGACCTGCACCAACGCCGCGATCGCCGCCAGGCTACGATAGGAAGAGCTGGAGGTGGTTGAGAAGCATCTCCTCGTGGCTCTGCGGGATCTCTCGCAGCCCAGAGAGAACCGGTGATGGTACCCGCGTCGGGAATTGTCGTTCGCTAACCAGGATCAGCGCTACGTCGATGTCCTGAACAAAGAGCGAGGTGAGCACGGTGCGTGAGGGTCTCCCAAACAAGAAGCCGTGCTACAAACGCTACCGGTTCACCGGTCAATTCGATGTCGGCGGTGTTCTGACAGAGCCGGTAGAACTCGTCATCGATTTCAACGAACTCGACGGCGGTGACATCGACGGATACGTTCTAGGGGACGACACGGCGGCGCAGGCTGTGCAACCGGCGTTTGATGCGCGCACCACTTGCCGTCTTGTGTCGGCAGGCAACGCCGAACACACCTTCAGTGCAGAAGGGGGTACTCGTCACCTCGGTGCAGCACGCGTTTGGCGGGACCACGCCATCCACCGGCCCTTCAGGAGTCGTAGCGGAGTTCTCGTGCCGCGAGGTGACAGAAACACGCCGTCACCTGGCTTCAGAGCGCGAGCGCGGAGTCTCCTTCAGCCTTGCGGGTCCTCTCGGTGTGCTCAAGCCGCGGGAATTGCCAACAAACAGTTGGACGGGTGATCGGACCGTAAAGACCCTGCAAAGTGACCTCGATCTTGGCGTTGCCTGGTACGGTCCTATCGAGCTTCGGAATAGCTACCTCTGGAAACGGGACGGCGGATCAGGTCAGGGCCGGTACACGGCGATCCCAACGCTGCACCTCAGTTGTGAGGCACCTGAAGAGGATCTCACGGACGATGATCTCCTGACCCAGGCCAAGCAACTTGCAGATGACGCGACGCTGCTCATGTCCGTGGCCGCCCGGAGATGGGTCGTGTGGTATCAGTACTCTCTGTGGACGCCACGCATTGAGACGGCGGGTCGAGGTCGCAGCAGCAGGGACACTTCCGGCAGGAGGCACAGCCTCCAGGACTCACCGGTCGGTCTCAGGGCCAGGGAATTCCTCAAGACCTGCCTGACGCAGTTCCGCGAGCGGCGTTCGTCAGGCCTGGATCTTCGGTTGCCCATCGCATACTGGGTACCGAAAGCCGAATCTCGATATGTGGAAGAGCGATTCGCCGCCGCGTTCTGGGCCCTGGAGAAACTCCTCGAACTCTTTGTGATCGACGCTGTATAGAGAGAAGATTCTCGGTGGAAGCACCTTCAAACGCGTCGAACGGGGTGTGAAGTCCGCACTTGACGGACTCGAGCAGTTGGAGGGGCGATGGGGAGATGCCTCGATGAGTCTCGAGATGCTGAAAGACAAGATCCCTGAGCTGAACCGGCCATCGATCTCCAGTCAACTTAGCTGGCTCTGCGACTCGTTCGATGTCAGTTGGCGTGACCTCTATCCGGCCGACATCGACCTCGAACAACCTCGGTTCATCCGTACGAGAAATGAGATCTTTCACTCGAACTCGCCAATCGATGGGCGATTCGTGCTGCGCGAGGCGTATCGGGTGTCTGCGCTGTTTGAACGCCTACTCCTCAGGGCACTCGGATGGACAGACCTCAGCGCTACAGGACCCGACCGTCCAGGTCTTCCGATTGTTGACGAGCTGTGAACAACCCACCTGACGACGCACGGTAAACGATGCCCCGCTTTCCAGCCGCCGTTGCCTCCAGCCTACTTGTCGCTTGTCGTCGGCACTGTTGCATCTGCCTTCGCTGGTGCGGGCAACGCATGCACATTCACCATATCGTCTCAGTGGCCGACGACGGACTTGGGTCCTATGAGAACGGCATCCCGGTGTGCCTGGACTGTCACGCTGAGATCGAGAGTCGGAGCAACATGGGTGCTTACGCTGTTCGCTATTGGTGATATGAACCTATCCCCATGTAAAGAAGGCGCTTAAGCCACGGCACACGTCGCCGGCGCCGTTCTTGGATGTAAGCTGTTGCACAGTAACGTCTTATCTCGTATTACCAACAGCGAGCGGCGCAAGCACCCGCACGTTAGCGCGGGCTGAGGTGACGGCCTCCGGAGCTGAACGGTTGTGCGACGAACAAAATTTGGTGCGTTAGGCGGCGGTCGGGTGTATAATGGTGCTATCCTAGGCAGGTAAAGCGGAAATCCCAGTTTAGGAGAGCCAGAAAAGCTTCTACCAGCAAGGCTGCGCTCCATTCCTCTCGTCGGTTCAACGCGCAGTTTCGCTAGCTGGCCAAGGATACGGCATGCCCCATGCGCTTCGTGTTCGGGTCGTTCTGCCGGTGTTCGTGGCGTGTCTGGTGGCCGCTGGCCCCGTGACGGCGCAACGCGCGGTCGATCGCACCCCTCGCGACCCGGCTCCCGCGCGTCTGGCCATTTTGCCGTTCGACAACATCAGTGGTGCACCGGACGACGCCTGGATCGGGGTCGGCATCGCCGAGACCCTCGCGGTGGAGCTCCAGGGCCCCACCGCGTTCGATGTGATGGGACGGGAGCTGGTCTCCGAGGCGATACGCGTCGTGGCGGGGGGGATGACACGGGCTCGGGTGAGCATGCGACAGTCCTCGAGGTCGGCCGGCGCTTGAGCGCGCGGTGGGTGATGCATGGCGGATACCAGCGGCTTGGGGACCAGCTTCGCATCACCGGACGGCTGGTGGATGTTGCGACCAATACGATCGTTCGGACGGCCAAGGTCGACGGAGCCATTGACGATCTCTTCACGCTGCAGGACCGGCTCGCCGCCGCGCTCGTCAACGGCACCGGCATGGACTCAGGCCGCGCGTCCGGGGCCACGCGCTGCGGTTGCAGATCCACTTCCGGCCCCCGGCCGAGTCGTTGGCGATCCCGATACGGGCGAGGTGTCGGGGATTCCGTCCACATCGAGTATCAGCGGATTCGAGGTGCGCGGCGTGATCGATGGTCCGCCGCCGCCGGTGCCACCAGAGGTCATCAGCCGCGACGAGGAGGGCCAGGCCACCATCCGCGCCATCAAGCTGACCGAAGGCATTCGCCTCGATGGACAACTGGACGAGCAGGTCTACCAGACGGCCTCGGCCATCACGGGGTTCGTGCAGCAAGCTCCCGACGAAGGCGCCCCCGCCACGGAAAAGACCGAGGCGTGGATCATGTTCGACGAACTCAACATCTACGTCGCGGCCCGTGTGTGGAATTCGGCATCACCGAGCGAGTGGGTGGCCAACGAGATGCGGCGCGACACGAGCCAGCTCCGCCAGAACGACACCTTCGCCGTAGTCTTCGACACGTTCTACGATCGGCGCAACGGCGTTGCCTTCTACACCAATCCTCTCGGCGCGCTCACCGACTTCGCCCTCACGAACGAAGGCAATCCCAACAGCGACTGGAACCCGGTCTGGGACGTTCGCACCGGGCGGTTCGACGGCGGCTGGACGGTCGAAATGGAGATTCCGTTCAAGTCGCTGCGCTACCGGCAGGGACCAGCACAGGTGTGGGGCGCGCAGCTGCGGCGCAAGAACGAAGGGGCGTATCTCACCCCGTTGCCGATCTCGGCCGGGGCCGGGCCGGGCGGGATCTTCCGTGTGTCGGACGCGGCCACGCTCGTCGGGTTCGAGGTGCCGGGAGGTAGTAGGAATCTGGAAATCAAACCGTATGGCATCGGTGGTCTGACGACCGACGTCAATGCCAGCCCTCCGCAGAGAAATGCCGGGGACGGAGATTTCGGCGTCGACGTGAAATACGGGATCACACAGAATCTGACGGCTGACTTCACCTACAACACCGACTTTGCCCAGGTCGAGGTCGACGAGCAGCAGGTCAACCTGACGCGGTTCAGCCTGTTCTTTCCCGAGAAGCGCGAGTTCTTTCTCGAAGGGCGTGGCATCTTCGACTTCGCCCGAGGGGGCGTCGGTGGGTTCGGCCGCGCCTTGCGCCGAGGCGGCAGCGGGGGCGGCTTCTTCGGCGGCCGCAACGCGCCCACGCTTTTTTACACCCGTCGCATAGGTCTCGAGCGTGGCACGGTCGTCCCGATTCTCGGCGGGGGCCGCGTCACGGGCAAGATCGGCGCGTTCGACATCGGCGCACTGAGCATTCAGACCGACAACGAGGCGATCTCAGGCGCCGAGATGACGCACTTCACGGTCGTGCGGCTGAAGCGTGACATCCTGCGTCGAAGCTCCGTTGGCGCCCTGTTTACGACCGGTCCGTGTCGCTCGCCAGCGACGGCTCCAACCAGGCCTATGGCGCGGACGCCACCTTCTCGTTCTACGACAACGTCAGCCTCCTCGTGTATGTTGCGAAGATACAGACTCCCGGGCTCGACAGCGAGGACACGAGCTACCAGGGCCGATTTAATTACGCTGGGAATCTATGCGGATTCCAGGCCGAACACCTCGTCATCGAGGACAACTTCATCCCGGAGGTTGGCTTTCTCCGCCGCGACAACTTCCGCCGCACGTACACGACCGCGCGGCTCAGCCCTCGGCCGCAGTCGATCGACGCGATCCGACAGTTCCGGGTCGAAGGGGAGTTTCGACTACATCGTGACGGCGGACACGGGGCTGGTGGAGACACGACAGACCCAACTGGGGTTCTCGACGGAACTCGAGAACAGTGACCGATTCGGCGTCTCGGTCGCAGACAACTACGAGTTCCTCGTCCGGCCGTTCACACCTGGACCCGGGGTGACCCTGCCCGTCGGCGGCTATGGTTTTCGAGACGTCGAGGCGACGTATTCGCTCGGGGCGCAGCATCGACTCAACGGGATCTTCACGGTGCGGGCGGGCGAATATTTCAACGGCGACATCAGATCCATCGGCTTCAGTCGCGGGCGGGTGGCGCTGACGCAGCAGTTCTCGATCGAGCCGAGCGTTTCGGTCAACTGGATCGATACGCCACAAGGGTCGTTCCGCACGGATCTGGTCGTGTCGCGCGTCAACTACACCTTCACCCCTCGCATGTTCTTCAGCGCGCTGGTTCAGTACAACTCGAGCAGCGACACGATCAGCAGCAACCTCCGGTTGCGGTGGGAGTACTCGCCCGGGAGCGAGCTGTTCGTCGTCTACAGCGAGGACCGGGACACCGATCCGTTGATGCCGGATCGGTACTCCGAGCTCCAGAACCGTGGGTTCGTCGTTAAAGTGAACCGGCTCTTTCGCTTCTGAGGGCTGGCGCCGTCGATGGACGAACGAGCCGAAGTCGACCCACGCTTCCAGCACGCGAGCCGTGACGGGGTTGTCGTCCCGGCCGACGTCCCCGATAGCCATCACCCGGACCCGGAGGCGGAGTCATGACAGTGCCGCGACGCATGGCCGTCGTCTCCTCAGGAGCCTCGAAATGAGTGAGTGGCTTCGAGGGCAGACCGGCCGGATTTACGTCGTCCTTCGGATCGTCTCCGGCGTCCTGTTCGCCTGCCACGGCGCTCAGAAGCTCTTCGGCGTCCTCGGGAGCGATGGCGTACCGCTCCTTTCGCGGGTTGGGCTGGCCGGGGTGATCGAGCTCTTCGGCGGCGGGCTGATTGCGCTTGGCCTGTTCACACCATACGCCGCGGTTATCGCGAGCGGTGAAATGGCTTTCGCGTATTTCCTTGCCCATGCGCCTCGGGGGTCGTGGCCGATCGTGAACCGCGGCGAGCTCGCGATGCTGTACTCCTTTCTGTTCCTATACATCGCGGCACGGGGCGCAGGGCCGCTGAGCCTCGACCGTCTCTTCAAGGGTCAGAGAAAGCAGGAACCGGCGTCATGATGGCGGCCGCCAGGCGGCCGTGCGTTACTTGTTCACAATGGAGGTGTCACCCAATAAAACGCATCATCCTCATCGTCCTCGGCATGCCGGCCGTCTCGTCAAGCGTGCGCCAACATGTACAGTTAACAGCATAAAAAGAGGCGCAGACTGGGGGGATACCGGTCTCCGCCAATGCCCGGAGGAACCGGCCTTTTTAACACGGCCGGCGCAGAACGTATAGATCGGAGCCGGGTGTCGAGCGTCGCCGGGATCGGGTCCTGACGGCCGACGAGATCCGCGTCCTGTGGGCGAGCCTCGAGGCCGACCCCCCGCCGCTGGCGGCGGCCTTTCGGCTGCGCCTGATTACCGCACAGCGGGGGGGGGGGGGGGGGGAAGTCCACAACATGCGCTGGGCCGACGTGGACCTCGAGTCGGCCTGGTGGACCATCCCGGGCGAGCACGCCAAAGAACGGATTGCCGCATCGGGTCCCGTTCACCCACCCGGCGGTGACAATCCTGATTTATACACCAGCGAAATCGGAAATCCGGGTTTTAAACGTCCGGGCGACGCACCCGCTTTGCTTTCGCCACCCACCGGTCGAGGTGATCCGGTGGCATTAATGCGTTCAGCCCTTCGCGTAGAAGGCCAGCCAGCGCCGGAGCCCGGCCATCCGTCGAGATGGCGACAGTGAGGCCGGCACGTCGTAAGACACCCCCCAGATAAAAGCTCGCATTTGGTGGGTCATCTGCCGCGTTGACGAATATCTGCCGGTTTTCAGCCGCCGTGGCGACCTGCCGGTTAACCTCCGGGGTGGCGGCCGGCCAGTTTGAGAAAGGCGGGAAAAAGGTGCATCGCTCATGATCCCTGCGGCGCGTGCAGTGGGATGACCGGTCCGTGCAACCCACACTCGGTTTTGGATATGCCGCGCCAGCGCCCCGCCCGATCGTCTTCGCCTGGCCGAACTCGGGTTGTGCACGGCATGCAGCCGACAGTCGGGTAGCCCTGGTCGTGCAGCGGGTTGTACGGCACATCGTGCGCGAGCAGATGTGACTGGATGTCTTGTTTCGTCCAACGAGACAGAGGGTTAATCTTTACAACTTCAAACTTCCTATCCCACTCAATGACGAGCGCGTTCGCGCGCTGCGGCGTCTGCTCGCGTCGGATGGCCGTGACCCACGCATCCATCTTTGACAACTCCGCTTCGAGCGGGATGACCTTGCGCAGTGCACAGCAGCGGTCAGGTTCCCTTTCCCACAGCCGGTCACCGTGGCGAGCTGCCTGCGCTTCGACCGACAACTCCGGCGTGACGCCGCGGATGGTCAACCCGTATCGTGCTTCCAGACGCCGCCAGAGATCGTAGGTCTCCGGAAACAGAAGTTCGGTGTCGAGAGTGAATATGTCGATCGGCATCTGGTAACGCCCGATGAGATCGATCACGACGCACCCTTCCGCTCCAAAGCCGGTAGCAAAGGTAAGCCGCGTGCCGTAGTGATCCATGGCCCACGTGAGAATATCGACAGCCGACTCGTGTTCCAGGCGGCGCCCAATCTCGGCGAGCTGTGTCGGGGTCTGCATCACGCTTGCAACTTATACCACTACGGAGGGACGCACCGGTCCGTCACATTTCACGTCGGTGTCCAAGTCGGCTCTCCCAGCTGCTGCGAGTGTGGCTGCCGGTCGTCGTCCAAGCATCACTTTGTCCCATGCTCGCTCATGCAGGAAGTACAGTACAACTTTAATAACCGACTCGAGAGCTCCAACCGCTGCTGCAACATCCGCCCGTCGAGTAAAAAGAAAGACGACCAGGGCCGTTGTGATGCTGGCCAGAATCCGCCAGGAGAGGGCCTTAACAATTGATCGGACTGGGGTTTCTTCGAACATATTTTTGTCCTTCTTCTTATTCCTGCGAGCGGCTAAAAAAAAGGCCCGGGAAGCATCAGCCTCCCGGGCCTTCGGTCATTCGCGTCGAGTGGTAAATTTTAACGATACAGTGACATCAACGCGGCACGGCCGTCGGCACGGGGACCCCTAGGGGCCACCTTACAACTGCAACAGATATCCAACCGCACAGCGCGACGCATCGCACTAATTTGTACCCAATTCGGCCAGTCCGCGTCAAGTCCTAGATGATGATGGCAGGCATATCGAAGATTCGTTGGCCGAATAAGTGCCCGAGGAAACTGGGACGCACCACCGTATGCCCAGTGTCGTGGCTCTGCGATCTCGAGGGCGGCTCTTTCATGGTAAGCTTACGGGTTCCTCTGAATCTCTGCTCAATTTATTCAGGAGTGTTCTAGTCCCCGACCATCTTATTACCCCGCATGGCGGGACGCTTGTTAGCCTCTTCGCGGATGGGAGGCTCGAGGCTGAATTGAAGGCTAAGTCTCTCGAGTGGCCGTCCCATGCACTGACCCCTCGCCAGCTGTGCGACCTCGAGCTGTTGCTTAGTGGGGGGTTTTCGCCACTCACCGGTTTCATGAAACGAACGACATGTGAGCGGGTTTGTACCGAGATGCGTTTGGACGATGCCGATGGGACCGTGTGGTCGGTCCCGATCACTCTCGACGTATCTGAGGAGCTAGCCAAGTCTTTGAAACCGGGTACGAGGCTGGCACTTCGGGACGCGGAGGGGGTTATGGTTGCTGCGCTCACTGTAGAGGAGTTTTGGCTGGCGGACCGGGAGTTGGAAGCCGAGGCGGTGTTTGGGAGCACTAACCGCGAGCACCCCGGCGTGGCATATCTACTCGACCAGACGCGGCCATTCTACGTTGGTGGATCGGTGACGGGCGTTCAGCCGGTGACACACTACGACTACAAGCTGCTGCGGCACAGCCCGGCCGAGCTGCGGGCCGAGTTCACAAAACTCGGGTGGACCAAGATCGTTGCGTTTCAGACACGTAATCCGATGCATCGTGCTCACCAAGAGCTGACGCTACGGGCGGCGAAGGAGGTTGAGGCCAACCTGCTGATTCATCCGGTCGTCGGGCTCACGAAACCAGGCGACGTCGATCACTACACCCGTGTACGCTGCTATCAGGCGTTGTTGCATCGTTACCCGAGGGAAACCGTAATGTTGTCGCTGCTGCCGCTCGCCATGCGAATGGCCGGACCGCGTGAGGCGGTGTGGCACGCCATTATTCGCAAGAACTACGGGTGTACGCACCTTATCGTCGGTCGGGACCATGCGGGCCCCGGAAGCGATTCGAGCGGCACGCCTTTCTACGGACCGTACGACGCGCAAGATTTGCTCCGTCAGCACGAAGCCGAGCTCGGCGTCACGATGGTGCCGTTTAAGATGATGGTATACGTCGAAGAACTCGATTCGTACATGCCGGTAGACGAGGTCGCCGGAGACAAGTGCACGCTGGCTCTATCTGGAACCGAACTTCGGACTCGTCTCGCTGACGGAAAAGAAATTCCCGAGTGGTTTACGTTCACCGATGTTGCTCATGAGTTGCGCCGCAGACATCCTCCGAGGCACCGTCAGGGTTTCACGGTTTTTTTTACCGGGTTGTCTGGGTCTGGGAAATCGACGATTGCCAACGCGCTACTCGTGAAGTTCTTGGAGATGGGTGGTCGCCCGGTGACGTTGCTCGACGGCGATCTCGTCCGGAAGCACCTGTCGTCAGAGCTCGGATTCTCGAAGGAGCACCGCGATATCAATATTCGGCGTATCGGGTATGTTGCGTCTGAGATCACCAAGAACGGTGGAATTGCCGTCTGCGCGCCGATCGCACCGTACGACGCCGTGCGCAAAGATGTGCGGGCAATGGTGCAATCGCTTGGTGGGTTCATGTTGGTCCATGTTGCTACGCCGATCGAAGTATGCGAGCAGCGGGACCGCAAGGGCCTTTACGCGAAGGCCCGCGCAGGTATCATCAAGGAATTCACCGGGATCTCCGATCCGTACGAGGAGCCGGCTGATGCGGATCTCGTTATCGACACTACGATGTTAACGTCCAAAGAAGCGGCGCAGCAGATTGTCCTCTACCTTAAAAAATATGGATATGTTGATATTGAGGACAACGATTGACGCCGACGATTACAGCAATGCAAAAGCTGAGGGCGTCCCATCGCTTCGAAGACGCAGTTGCCCGCTTCGACGCCGCGAACGCGCTGGATCCCAATCACGCCAGCATCGACGGCATTCCTCAGCCAAAGGAGCTGGTCTACGCACGTCGAATGACGATGTTGCTGGCGCACTTTGCGCCAGACGCTTCCGAGGGAGGTGCAACTAGCCGCCCGGTGCCAGCATATCCAGCGCTCGAGTCTTGGCAGCGACCCTTAGAAGTCTTGTCGCTCCTCTTCAATCTTCGCCCGTTCGACACGACGTTCAACCGAGGCCATAAATTCGTCCAACCACTGAAGAACATTCGGATCGTTCTCGCCGTCCTTCCAACTCTTTAGCTGCTCCAGCTTCCCCTGAGCGTGGCTGCTCTCAGCCCCCCACCAGATCCCAGTAGAAAAGTTCGCCATCAGATTGCGCCGCACATCCTCGCGAGAACCGTAGCGAACGAGCACTTCGCGCGCTGAGACAGTCTCATCTTTCCCAGGGAATACGTGAGGCACAAAATTGGCTACATACCACGCTCGCTTTTCAATGTTTTCCTCGACCCACTTCCAGACCGGATCGGCAGGGATCAGGGCAAGCGCTCCATCGCGTAGCCAGTGGTAGATGTGGAACGCCCTGGAATCAATAGGTGGCCCTAGGTAGCCAGCAATGCGTTCCCACACCTCCACTGGAGATCGCCGCAAGACTTCCTCGAGTACTTTGTTTGTCTGCGAAGGAAAAGCGCCGACAATTGTGTCATCCTCCCGAAAGTGCTCCAGCATCAAGCTTGCAAGCTCGACTGCCCGCTCAGTATGTTGGTCGACGTAGTCGTTTGCGACCTCGGTCCACTCGTAGTCCTCGTGAACAGTGTTTCGTTGCTTTTCGCTGAGGCCAAAGAGCGACGGTGCTGTGAGAACTCTGAAAACCAGATCCTTCGGTAGCTCGAGCTTTGGCTGGCCCATCAGATAGTAGAAATGACAAAGATCGACCGCAGATGCTGCAGCTGCCCTAGAGCCAACGCTCAGCAGGAACTCGATCCATTCTGAAAACGATCCAGTTGAGAGCTGCCTGACAACACCGCCATACGAGAAAACCCTGAAGGACTCCGCTCCTACGATGCCAGCCTTAGCAAGCGATAGGACGCGTGCGCCAGCTCTATCTGTCAGGCCGGCGCGCAATGTCAGCTCCGGCACATGAACCCTCAACAGAGAATCCTCGGCTACGAGATCCATCTGCTCTTCCCACATTCCTTCGTCGCGTTCTTTAAGCGCCCGCAGGTAGCCCCCCAATAAAAAACACGCTCGGATTCTGAGAGACGGTGCGCTGGGCATCGAGAAGCTGGGGTAGCAACGAGAACTCATCGTCCCTTAGGCCAAGGTCGTAACCAAAGCTGTATCCGTTCTTTGCTTCCTCGGTTGTCAGCCACTCCAACTCAGGCTTCAGGAGGTCTGGGCTGTCGATGACTTGCTGGGCCAGGACCTCAATCCTCGGCTTCGCCTTGTCAGTGTGATTGTTCGCGTCGTCGAACTTGTCCTCAATGATGTCCATCCCGACATAGCGCAGCGCCACAGAGTGAAAGTCGTCCGTAACAAGAGCGGTTCGCAGCTGTTCCCACGGCTCCCGTCTCTCCTGCTCGTAACCCTTGGCGTCGTAGTGAAGAACGCGCTCAACGACCTCGATGACTTTCCGCTTATCGACAAAGGGCCTAGTGGCCAACTCACCCAACGTGTCAGTCACCATCGTCGACAAATTGGCCATAGACGCCAGGCCGCGAGCATTGTTCAGCATTACATCGACAGTCTTTTGACGCTCGTCGTCAGTTTGCTGGTCTAGACGTTCCCCAAGGAGGTTCCAGACGCGACGGTATGCGTCAAATAGTTCGCCCCACGTTTGGGGCATCCAAAGCTCCGGCTGCCGCCTCAGTCCCTGATGCTCCGGGCCGACGAGCCTCGAAAATAGCCCGTCTGGAGAGCACTGCCGCAAGCCTGGAGAGCGATCATTCGGCACTCCCTTGACTCATTCTCTATGGCCTGTTTGAGAACCGGAAAGCGCTCCAGTGGCGTAGCTTCGGTTGGGGCGACCGGCCCTTGTCCTGGTGAGAACAGGTTCACGAAGACGCCCGTAGCATTGTTGCTGATACTCTCGTTCTCTCCCTCCGCAAGTCTCAGAAGTAAGCGAGCAGCGCCCACGAAGAGCACCCTCCAGACGGCCATTAGCTCGAGCGCCCATACCACTTGGCGGCGGCCCTCGTTAAAATCCTTGAACTGTTGAACATCCCAGGAGGCAAAAGCGTGCTCGAGTCGGCGAAGAGCCATGTCGGGGGCGGCTTCAGCCAGACGAAGAAAAAACTCTGCGCCACCCCTATGCTCAAAAAAATCCGCACTCCCAAATGGTCCGTCCTCGCTCAGGAGTTGGTTCACGCTCCTCATGGCATCGCGAGACTCGCGCGCATACCTGAACATCTCGCGAAACCACCCGACAAGGTCTGGAGTGAGGTCGGCCTCGAACCGTCTAACGTCGAAGCCGCCACCGTGGATTTCGAACCACTCCGACCACAGCTTGATGTGGAGCAACTTCGGAGTGATGTAGAGCGTCGACTCTCCCTGAAGCAGCTTCCTGTCACGCAGTAGCGCTACGACCTCTTGAAATCTGTACCAAGTTATCTCCGGATTCGCCTCGTTAATCAGTTTCCAGACAGCCTGTGCTTCAGTAGCTACAGGCCCCTCATAGCCGAACCGTTTGAAGAGCGCTAGAAAGCGGAGCACCGTTCGACGCTGCCTCACCTGCTCGCCGTCTGGATCGTCGTTTCCGGCGATGTACCGGTTCCACAGATCTACGCTGTCCGGCTCTTTGAGAATGTCATCGGGATGGTTCTTGAGGTTATGTCCGATCACGTGCGCCACGCGCGGCGACCCGTCACAGTAGTACGCCCACCGGCTGGCCTGATCCCCGGGGACGCCATACGCCTGGATGATGGCTGACACATCGACATCTTCCAAGGGTGGAGCTTCTAGCAGCACCGTGCTGCCAGATGGCTCGTCGATGTCGTTGTGCACAGAGACAAACCTGATGCGGCTACCGCGTGTCCCGAGCTGATTCCAAATTGTCGTGTAGCTTGGCCGGTCGCACTCGTCAACCACAGCGACAACACTAAATTGGTTGTCGTCGCGCAGCAGTTCGTTCAGCAGTTGACCGCTCAGGAACGTGTCCGGCCCTGGGCAGTAGACCACGAGGGGCTCAAGATCAGGTGCTTTGCGTGCTTCAAGGACTAGCCGTGTTTTTCCGATACCGGCTTCGCCACGGACCCTGATGTGGATGGGCACTGTCAAGTTGAGGTTGACTGCCCTAACTTGATACCAGATATGCTGGGTTCATGGCGGGACTCGAGCGCAACATCTTGGGGGTCGGTCAGCCAGATTCTGCTTAACTTGACAACACCTCCCGAGGTTGTATTGCGCGACGGCATACCCTTGGTCCGCAGCCAACCTGAACCACCGCACCGCTTCCGCGTCATCCTATAGGACGCCGCTGCCATTGTCGTACATGAGCCCGAGGTTGGTCTGCGCCTCGGCCAAGCCCTGGTCGGCCGCCAGCCGAAACAACCGGACGGCTTCCACGTCATCCTCCGGCACGCCTTCGCCGTTGACATACATGAGGCCGAGGTTGTATTGCGCCTCGGCATCGCCCGCCTCTGCTCGTGCCCGCAATTCGTCGATGGATTCCTGCTGCGCAGAGATCGACGCACTAAATGCTGCAATGAAAATCGCGACCGCGATGAGGTGTGTGTAGTGTCTGGTCATCAGCGTCACTATGCCGGAGATGGCGAGATCTGACGGTGCAGTTCAAATTGTTGCGTGAACCACCGTAGGTACCAACGCGTTGCCCACGGCATGGTCACGATGGGGACGCAGCTTAGAATCCAGGCTAGGCTGCGCCAGAGCATTTGATGACCCTTACCGATTAATCGAACTTGACCACCCGCGTTTTGAATATGCCCAGTGAACCAGCGGCAGAACGCCATCGACCTCCACGCCCATCGTGGGACCGTCGAACAGAACGTCAAGGCGTGTGCCGTTCGGTCTACTCTGATAGCGGGTGGTGTCGGCTGCGGACTGCGCGAACATTCCCGCGACAAAACCAACCAGGCAAGCTACTACCGCGCAGACTAACTATCGTCTCATAGTCGTCTCCCGGAGTCCAATACTCCGAACCAAAGGGTGTTACATTCTCAGCAACCGATCAACATCATCGTGCCGACGGCCCGACGACGATGGATGTGAAGACGCGATCCTACCGCTACGCGGCGGGCAGTTCAACGGGGACGGGGGTTAGCCCGTCGAGTCCGTACGCATCACACCCGGTGGCTTGGGAATGTTCAACTCGATGGTGATGGGCGTCTCCGGTTCCGGCACGTCCCGAAGGTTCGGACGCCCATAGGCGTAGGTCATCAACACCGTGAGCACCGATGGATGGAGTTTCCCTGTTCGCGCATCGGCGAGTAAACGCGCTTGCACCTTCGGATCTTCGACGATCCCCGTCGCCCACTTCCGCACGGCAAGGCCGGACTTGTTCCTCGATCCTCTCGGGCGTCCGTGTGGGTTTCCTGACTGACCGGGTCGAAACGGCATTGTTCTCCGAATGTTGTTTACAGCGCAGCCAGATCGCAATTAATAGCGACTACTTGATTCCAATACCGACAGGGAGTATCAACGGCTGGATGTAGCGGCTCAAAATACTGAACAATTCCAGTGTTAGGCCGTCAATTGGGTGGCTTTCCGCAGCGTATCCATCTCTTTCAGCCAGCCCAGTACTTGGTTCCAACTCGGAACGCTTAGGGACGCCAAGTTTAGTTCTTGAGTCCGCACTGCCCTAATGAGCGGTCTTCAGCTTCTGTAATCGACCTCAACAAAATGTTTCCACTAGGTCTCTATCGAGTAGCGGTCCGTCGTTGGCTAGCGGCAAGTCCCCGTTTGCGAATTCTGAAACTCTTGGGTGTGATCTCGACAAGCTCCTCATCGCTAATGAACTCGATCGCCTGCTCAAGATTGAACCTCCGGGGTGGGATCAATCGGATGCCTTCGTCGGCGGTCGACGCGCGCATGTTAGTAAATTTTTTCTCCTTAGTGACGTTAACATCCATGTCATCCGGACGCGCGTTCTCGCCGACGATCATTCCTTCATAAACCTCTGTAGTTGGCTCGACAAAGAGTTCCCCTCTCGCCTGCAGGTTGTACATCGCGTAAGCCGTAACCTTTCCCGCCCGGTCAGCGACCAGAACGCCATTGGGCCGACCGACGATTGGACCATGCCACGCTTCCCAGCCGGCAAAGACATGATGCATGATGCCGGTTCCCCGAGTATCGGTCAGGAACTGTGAACGAAAACCGATGAGGCCACGAGTCGGGATGCGGAACTCAAGTCGGATACGACCGCTTCCGTGATTAACCATCTTCGTCATTGTCGCCCGCCGCTGGCCAAGGCCTTCGATCACCGCACCCTGATATTCTTCTGCCACGTCGATCACCAGTTCCTCGACAGGTTCCTCGGTGTGACCGTCGACAACCCTAGTCACGATCTCCGGACGCGAGACCTGCATCTCATAACCCTCCCGGCGCATCATCTCGATGAGGATCGACAGCTGAAGCTCGCCGCGTCCGATGACCTTCACTTGGTCAGGTGATTCGGTATCCTCCACGCGAATCGATACGTTGCCGATCAGTTCACGGGTTAGACGATCGTGTAGGTTTCGCGACGTGACATACTGCCCGTCTCGCCCAGCCAGCGGCGACGTGTTGACTCCAAAGACCATCGACACAGTCGGTTCGTCCACATGAAGCGTTGACATTGGGCGTGGATCGACCGGGTCGGTAATCGTCTCACCGATCGTGATGTCGCTCATCCCGGCGAGGCAGACGATGTCGCCGGCAGCTGCATCCTCAACCTCCACGCGCTGCAAACCATCAAACACAAAGAGCTTAGTAACTCTAGTTCGCTGCACCTCTCCATTGAGTTTAGAGACCGCCACATTGTCACCCCTTTTCACCCGACCATTAAAGATCCGGCCTATGGCGATACGGCCCAGATAGTCACTTGAATCGAGATTGGCGACGAGTAGCTGCAACGATGCCGAGGGATCACCTTCCGGCGCAGGTATACGCTCTAGAATCGCCTCGAACAATGGTCGGATGGTCTCGCCTGGAATCGAGACGTCTGTACTAACGGTTCCAGCCTTCGCATTCGTGTACAGAACGGGAAATTCAATTTGCTCCTCGGTGGCATCAAGATCAATAAATAAATCGTAGACCTCACTCAGCACCTCAGTCGGTCTAGCATCCTTACGGTCAATCTTGTTGATAACGACGATTGGAAGAAGGCCCCGCTCCAACGCTTTCCGCAGGACGAACCGTGTCTGTGGCAAAGGCCCCTCGGACGCATCGACCAGGAGCAAGACTCCGTCCACCATCAACAGAGTCCTCTCGACCTCCCCACCGAAATCGGCGTGACCTGGCGTGTCGACGATATTGATGATCACGTCCCCATAACGAACGGCCGTATTCTTGGCCATGATTGTGATTCCACGCTCCCGCTCTAAATCGATATTATCGAGAGCACGTTCGGCAACCCGTTCGTTTACCCGAAACACCCCGCTCTGATGAAACAGAGCATCGACGAGTGTCGTCTTACCGTGATCAACGTGGGCGATGATGGCCACGTTTCGCCGATGAGGGTTCGTCATAGTCCTCACTCCCCTTTGCCACAGTGATTCCAATCCCGAGAGGGAAGGAGTTGGCTCCAACTCGGAATGCTTAGGGACGCCACTTTCCTCATCTAGCGTAACGTGTTAACCTTTATAACTGAAACGGCGATCAGGTTTTCTCCCACCCAGAAGCCCCGCTTAAAGTCAGTGAGTTTTGGCCGACCGTAGCTAACGGCCCTCACCTATTTACCCAAGTAACGCTTGCAGTTCATGTGAATCAGTAAGCGTAGATGCCCTAGCGCGGGTGAGCGAGGGCTGGAGTGCAAACTGTATGAATTTCACTGAGCTTGGCCTGCGTCCTGAAATAGTTCGAGCTATCGCTGGATATGCCCAACCCACCCCAATTCAAGAAAAAGCGATTCCTGTAGTTCTTGAAAGTCAAGACCTGATCGCATGTGCCCAGACTGGCACTGGAAAAACCGCCGCATTCCTGTTGCCCATCCTTCAGCAATTGTTTATCGGAAAGCCGTCTATTGGCCCTCGGGCACTGGTCATTACACCGACCCGCGAGCTAGCTGCACAGATTGGTGACATGGCCAAGCGGTACGGAAAACATCTCAACCTTCGGAGTGCCGTTGTTTTTGGAGGTGTCGGAATGGAACCGCAGAAACGAAATCTGGCCAGAAGATTGGACCTATTGATTGCAACTCCTGGACGACTTCTCGACCATGTTAGCCGAAAACAGGCACCTCTCAATCACATTCGTACCATCGTTCTAGACGAAGCCGACCGGATGCTCGATATGGGATTTTTACCCGATGTCCGTCGCATCCTTTCTGTCTTGCCGAAGAAACGTCAGAACCTATTTTTTTCAGCAACGATGCCAGATGACATCGAAGCCTTAATTCGGCGTACCAGCCGGAAACCGGTGATGGTCGAAGTTACTCGTCGGGCGACACCAGTCAGTAACGTCACGCAGGTCATTCACCCTGTGGAAACGGATCGTAAGAAGGAGTTGCTTAAAGCCCTTCTAAAGAACGGCAACATGCATCAAACTTTGGTGTTTACTCGCACTAAAGCCCGAGCGAACCAGTTAGCTAAGGTATTGTACAAATCCGGCCACGCTGCCACGGCCATTCACAGTAATAAGAGTCAGAATGCTAGGATGCGAGCATTGGCACATTTCAGAGACGGAAAATTTGACATTCTCATCGCGACGGATATCGCTGCCCGCGGTCTTGATGTTGAAGGCATTAGCCACGTCGTAAATTTTGAATTGCCCGATACACCTGAGGACTACATACATCGGATTGGTCGCACAGCCAGAGCCGGTGGCAGCGGTAATGCAATTTCTCTCGTCGCACCTCAGGAACGTAAAAAATTAGCGGCTATCGAGCGACTCATCAAACAACCAATCAAACAGGAACCGGTTTCAGGATTTATTATTACAACGGATGCGTCGAAATTAGAACCGAGCCGGAAGCCGAACCGACAACCGACAACCTTATCAAGACGAAAGCTCAATAGATCGAAGGATGCCTCGTTTTCACGAAACGGTGAAAAACAGACATTACGGGCTGGCAGAAAGAAATCACACCGAAAAGGGAGAACTCGCGACCGACAGGAGCGATCTACCCGCACGACTGGCTAAATTATCTAGCCGACCAGATTCCAATACACACCGGGACGGAATCTATAGATGCTCGAAATCCTCATCGTTTTTGTCGTCGCCTTGATCGTGCTTGGGCCGATGCTGCTCAAGGCGCGGAAGAATACGGACGACTAACCCTTTCCCGTAAATGCTCGCGAAGGTTCAGATGCGACGACTACTCGTGATAACAGCGGACGTTCAACGGGGACGGGATCAGTAACGTGGGTGGGTGGAGCGTGCTAAGCGATGGTTACTCCGGCCATGGCCACCCGCGCAACTCATAGTATTTCCGCCGCGGTGTGGCGTGGACCGGGTGGATTTGGTGTTTCCGGCACCAAATAACGTGCACGATAGCGCCGACTCCCATAAAGAAAATCGGAAACATGAGGGCCACATGACCCACGGTCCGGTACAACAGTAGTGTTCCGCCGATCAGGATGGACCACTTTAATAGTTTCCGCCACCATGGTGTTTCGACCTCGAAGGCAGTGAACACACAAAAGCCCACTGTCATCAGAGCCAGCAACAAAAAGAGTTCGAGTTCTACGCCCATCGATGGTCGATATCGTATACCAACGGAAAAGTTTTAAGCTGGCGGGGTGTTGGGCTTTGACGGGGACAAAGTTTCCTAACGGGCGGCCGCATGGATTACCTGATTAACCTGGCTGGAACGGCATTGGTCTCCGAATCTTTTTTTTACTGCGGAAATCGGTGTGTCTCACTGATTAATCGATTAATTTTTCTCTATTATCAGGCTAACCAGAAACAGCGTCGGCCAGGCCAGATTAAGTGATTGAAATCAGACTTGGGATGCACGACAACTTTGATCTGGCCGTCTTTTAGTTCTTAAACCCTGTCAACGCTCCAGTCCTACTCAGATCTTGAGCCCCTCGAAGCCACATATCGATCTAATTTCCATTAGAACTATCTAGGTACGCCACTTTCATTAGAACTTCCTACGACTGACGCGGGTGCGTGGGTGGGTGTCTTAGTCTCGCGTCCCGAATTACCACATAACCGGTAAATTAGTATTCCTGTTCGACAGGTAAGAAGCGGAATACCGGTTCCTCGTCCAAGAACTCAAGCAAAGCGGCGATTACACCAGTTTCGGTTCGCCACTGGATATAGGTGTCGTAGTGTTCTTTCGAGTCCCACTCCGAGACTACCTCCAAAACATTCACGTCTTCGATGTTAGTAGTCAGCTTTACCCAGTGGCACCCCTTGTAGGCACGGGTACCAGGCAGTAGTTCTTTGAATGTCTCAAGAAGGTTGCGAACCTGGCCTTGTTTAACTTTCAACTCTAGATTAACTAGAACGCTCATCGTTTTCTCTATTAAGTGAAGGGGACCGGGGTTACCGAACAGAAGTCCGGTCACCGTTCCGATAGATACTTTCCGGCCGACCCTCGACAACCTGTCGCGGCTACTCTCCTATTTCCACCAGACCAACGCTATTCGAGCTGGTCTGATGAATCAGTAGGTCGCCCGCCTCTGTCACCCACATGTTCCGGATGATGCCAGCGCCCGAGGGGATGGCCCAACTCTGGAATTGTTCCGTTTCTGGATCGAACCGGACTAGGGCGTCCGGCCTCATCCCGGACTCGTTATACCAGATGACATCGTCCACAACGGCCAACGCATAGGGGTGCGATTCGGGTCCACTGGGTGAAGGCCACTCCTTGATCTCGCCGGTCTTCGGGTTGAGTCTGCCGATGCGGCCTTGCGTGGAGTTGCCATACCAGACCATACCGTCGCTCGTCAGTCCAAGTCGGCGAATGCGCGAGGCTTCATTCGGAACCTCGTAGTAGCGGACTTCCATCGTTTCGGGATCGAGGGCTCCCAGCTTGTTGGTGCCGTTGTAGGCGACCCAGATCGTCCCGTTCGCGGCCACCTGCATACCATACGGCCTCGGCTCAGTCTGAATCTCAGTCAGCTCGCCCGTCTCGGGGTGCAGGCGCCCGAGCATCCCGGCACCCTGGGCGGTGAAATAAAGCCGGCCGTCAGGGTGAAAGGCCGCTGTGTGGGGGTCCCGCGCTTGTGTCTGGTATTCGGTGACCTTTCCGGTCTTCGGATCCAGCTTCCCAACGGTGGCATTGCCGTTGCCCGTGTACCAAATGTCTCCGTCCGCGGCCGGAACGATCGAGTGTGGTCGTGCGGTGGGAGGAAGGGGGAATTCTGTCATCTTCCCCGTCTTAGGATCGAGCCGCCCCGCAAGGCTGGCCCACATCCCCGTCCACCAGATCGAGCCGTCTGGTGCCTCGACCGGGTCACGAGACCGCTGCCCGAGGGTGGGAACGATCCATTCCGTGATCTTTATCGATGTGTCGCCGGGGACCAGCGTGGGACGCCGCTCCGGTTGCTCGGGGAAATGCGTGGCTAAGTACTTGGCCACGCTCTTGGACTCTGCCTCGGGAAGCGCGACCATCGTGGCGATCAAGGCCTCCCAACCATCTGCGGTGAATCCAGAGTTGGGTAGCATGTAGAGTCCATGACACTGCGTGCAGTTGTCCTGCACCAATTCCTGGCCCATCCCCTCAGGCAACTCAACCAGTTGTCCCCGCCGTTGCGCGTGAGCCGGTCCGAGAAAACCCCAACAAAGCAACGCCATCACCAACACGACCAAAACTGTTTGCGTTCGCATCATTACCCACCTAATGAAGCAAGAAAAACCGCGCCGAACTAAGATCTCACCACTACAGGACGACGCCTGGGCTGAAGCTGTTTCACACTTATCCAGACTCCGCCTCTAAGATCGCGCTCACTACGCGAACCAATCCCGCGCCTCATCGAAAGCAACGGTCATCTTACTCCGCCTCAAGAGAATAAGAGAAAAATACGACCGCGGCACGGGTCCGCTTCGTCCCACGCGCGGGCGAGGCGTTGGGCTTCGGGTTGGTCCTAGAACCCGCAATCGGTCGGCGCAACATGAAACGTAGTTATGTGTTCTCCCATCTTGTCTAAATATGAGAAGCGCATGGTCACGCCCCGTTTCAGAAACATATCCGCCGTCACTGGATTTGTGCAGCTTCGACGCACAGAAGCGGCCGACGGAGGAACCTCTTCGTTGCAGCCCGTACAATACATGCGTCAGCGTCCGTACAGCGGACCGAAATCGGCGGGCGGCTCGCGATGCCGCGTCGCGGCCTCGTAGGCAGCCGCGATTCTGAGGATCGTCGGCTCCCCGAAAGGCCGCGCGACGATGTCTATGCCTACGGGCAGACGCGCCGGCACGGGACCGACGATCTCGGTCTTGCTATCCTCGTCTCCCGAGGCAGACTCAGGCGTAGACGGCACACGAATTCGATCGTACATCACAGTCGTGAACCCAGCCGGAACCGTGATGGCGGGAAAGCCGTTGCCGCCGAGTACGCGCCAGACGCCGTCGCCGTCGCGGCCGTTAATCACGGGCCCTGGCGGCGAGCCGAGCTTGACGGGCGGAATGTTGCTCGTCGGGTAGACAACCGCATCGAGCTCGAGCTCGGCCATGCAGGCCATGACCATCGTCCGCACGGCGAACCGGTTCTGCATGCGCACGGCCATGTCGAGCTCGTGCTCTTCGAGCGCGCGCTCGTGCCGCGTCCGCTGGTCGGAAAAGTTCGGATCGTCGTAGAAGTTCGCCTTCTCGAGCAAGTCACCGGTCGAGCGGATGTTCGCGTCGCCTCGTTCGCTCAGGTAACGGTCGAGCCAGTAGCGGGCCTCCCCCGGTGTCGGGAAGTTTCGGATCTTGAGCGTGCGGAAATCGATCTCCTCGGGCACGAGATCGGGATCGGCCGCGAGCTCGATCAGCGTCGCAATGTGATCCCCGTAAGGCGTGCCGTCGGCCTCGAACGGAAAGCGGTCGGGATACTCGGCCGTGAACTGCTTGTCGTGCAGCAGCGGATACCAACGGCGCACGCACTGATCGAATAGCGCCCCGCCCGGACCGGGATCGACGAGCGTCGCGCCGAGACCTCCGAGCTCGGCGGCGGCCGCGCTAACGATATCTATCGTCTCCTTGTCCTCCTTCGTGAAGGCCTTCTTGTCCATGTATTCGCGAACGACGCCGATGCGCAGGCCCTCGAGCCGGCCCGGCTCTGCATGGCTCACAAAGCCATCCGTAAGCAGGCGCCCCACGCTGAACGCCGTGAGCTCGTCCTTCGGATCGTAGCCCGCGATGACGTCGAGAACGCGCGCGGCGTCCTCGACCGTGCGGCAGATCGGGCCGACGCGCGTTTTGATGCCCTGCTGGATCATGCCATCGCGGCTCACGAGCTCCTGTGTCGCCGAGATGCCGACGCTGTTGTTCGAGTAGGCCGGGCTCCGGATCGACGAGCCCGTTTCCTCGGCAATGGCACAGGTCACGAGGTTTGCGCCTACGGCCGAGCCCGATCCAGCGCTCGAAACGCCAGGACTGCGCTCCGTATCGTAGGGATTGCAGAAGGTGCCGCCGAAAGAACTGCGCGGAGCGCCCGAGGCGAACTCGCTGAGATTCGACTTGGCGATAATGATCGCGCCAGCCTCACGAAGCCTGCGCACGAACGTCGCATCGTCGGGTGGCCGATCGTCGGCGTAGAAGGCGTCAGCACCAGACGTCGTGCGCATGTCGAACGTGTCGTACTGGTCCTTGATCGCCATGACGACGCCGTGGAGAGGACCTACGAACTCGCCCGTCGTCGCAAAGTGTGCGTCCAACGCGCGTGCCGTTTCGAGTGCGTCCGGCATGGCGGGATCGTCGTCGGCGGCGTCCGTCATGCTCCGAGCCTTCCGCGAGTCAACACCCCAGCGCACGCGCGTCGCGGGCCTGAGGTTCAGCGTCGCGAGCGCATTGATCTGTCCGGCGTCCGCTATCGTCGTAACCGGACCCAGAATGCCTTCGGGCTGGTTGACGCAGGTGCCGTTATAGGCCTTGATGCGCGCGAGATAGAGCTCGACGAGCTGCTCGGCCGTCAGATCACCGGCGCGGATCGCGCCCTGAATGCCCGCGATCGTCGCTTCCTCAACGTAGAACTCTTCCTGTGCGACTGCGGCAACCGCGCCTTCTCCTGTCTCAGCCGTCCATGCAGGACTAATCACCTCCAGGCCCATACTGATGAGAAGGACTATTCCGAAGCCTATTCCAAACTTCTTTGCATAACTTGAAAGTGACTGGATGTCATTAGAAGGCATTGGACCCTTTCCTTTTATTAAACCTTCGGTCGAACGTCAATATTGCTAGATCACCGCTAGCCTACCGCGACCCGGCTGGCGATTCAACGGGGACGGCGGTTAGTCGCGCGGATGCGCGGCATGGGTTCTAGATTCCGTGCTATAAACACCGTCATGGGCTACTAAAGGAACGGAAAACAGTATGGAAAGAAGAGAATTCTTCGTTTCGACGGCATTGGGGATGATCGGTTTGGGTGTCGGAAATCTCTCCCTCGCCGCTTCACGACCCAGCACAGTCTCGCAAGCTAACAACCGCAAGATCTTGATCGCCGGTGGAGCCTTCAGGACAGCGTTCCTCCGCTACATGGCGTCCCTCACGGGTAAGGAGCGACCGAAGCTTTGTTATTTACCGACCGCCTCAGCTGACCGGGAGTCGGGCATCATTCGATGGTACGAAGACTGCGCACCGTTGAATGTCGTCCCGTCGGTGCAGGCGAGCTTTATCAACAGCAACCGCATGACGCAGACGTTCGAAGAGGTCTTGTTGTCCGTGGATGGCATCGTTGTGTCAGGTGGCAATACGCTGAATCAGCAAGTCATCTGGAAGGCCCATGGAATTGACAAGATCCTCCGAGAGGCCTGGGACCGTGGGATCGTGCTGGGCGGCGCCAGCGCCGGTTCACTCTGCTGGTTCGAGGAGGGCACCACTGATTCCCGACCAAAGGAATTGACGAAGGTCGAATGCCTAGGATTTCTCAAAGGAAGCCACTCCCCTCACTATGATGCTGAAGAGAATCGCCGGTCGACGTATCACAGATTAATCAAATCGGGTGAGCTGAAACCCGGATACGCCTGCGACAACAACGCCGGAATCTATTTTACGGACAACGAAATAAAAAGGGTGGTGCACACACGAGAAGACGCCAAGGTCTACTACGTCAGCCTCCAAGGGGGAGAGATCGTTGAGGAAGAGTTGGAAGCGGAAATGATTGAATGACCTAACGACCAGTGTGTTCTACTGCGCTTTTCCTTGGAGTCTTGGCGTCCGCCAGGCAGTCGAGAACATGGACAGCCTGGGTAATCCGATATACAGTAAATTTTCCTATATAAAGTTGGCTGGATTGATTATCACGGAATCCATTGAAACAAACTCAGGAGAAACACAACGATGAATAACAAACGAGCCCTGACAGCAGTTGCTGCATCTGTGGGTGCGTTAGCGCTAACCGGTCTTTCGATCGTTGCACACCAACAGAGTGACGAGCCACCAGAGATGGGTTTCTTTATCACCAGCGTCGGCATCGGCGATGGCGCTAACTTGGGCGGGCTGTCAGGCGCGGACGCACATTGCCAGGCACTGGCCGACGCGGCAGGCGCCGGCCAGCGCACATGGCGCGCCTATTTGAGTACTCAGGGGGCCGGAGCGGTCAATGCACGTGACCGAATTGGGTCAGGCCCCTGGGCAAACGTAGAAGGCCTGATCATGGCCACCAGCGTAGAAAACTTACACTACGACAACTCGAACATCAATTGGGAACACACACTGGACGAGAATGGCACTCAATTCGCCTCACGCATAGACGGGGATCCCGACTTTACGGTGCACGACGTTCTGACCGGCTCACAAATTGATGGTACTGCTTATCCGTCGGGCGAAGACCAAACATGTAACAACTGGACCAGTAATGATGAGGGCACCGCAATGCTAGGCCACGCCGACCGCTACTCCTTCACGACACCGGGCTCTCCCTGGAATTCTGCCCACGGGTCGCGGGGTTGCACACAGGACAATCTGGTGGCTAGTGGAGGGGCCGGCTTGTTTTACTGCTTTGCAGCTGATTGATCAAAGAACCGAGTTAAAAACGAGATTCTCGGGAATTAATCCGAGCTATTTACACCGACATTAAGCACATTCGTGCGCGAGTTCTCGCAATGCCGGGCGCGGTCGAGCAGGCCGACAGTACTCATGCTACGGGCTCATCCGATAACACTACGGTATCCACATCCTTCTGGAACTCAGTCTCTAGCAACGCCTTGCGGACTTCGAGGAATTCCTAGTTGTTGTGGAGGTGCCCTCGCCCCACTCGCAGTCTTCCTGGTTCTGTCGGTGTCGCCAGTTTTGGGGCAAGGCGTGCCCGCAACAGCGGTCGAGACGCCCACCTCCTTTCCGGCTGCGTTGGCAGTCGCTGTCATCGGAGACGGTCCGCTCCTCGATGGTGACGTACTCGGCGATCCCGCTTGGATCGATGTGCCGGCAGCAACCGGGTTCGTCCAGACACAACCCGATGAGGGACAACCGGCCACGGAACGAACCGAGGTACGAGTGCTCTTCGACGACGACACGATTTATTTTGGATTCGTCTGCTACGACCGTGACCCGGACAGCATCATCACCTCCGAGAGCCGTCGGGATGCCTCGCTGAACAACAGCGACAGTATCCAGATTATTCTCGACACTTTCCACGATCGTCAGAGCGCGTTCGTGTTCGGCACCAGCCCGGCAGGACAAGAGTATGACGGGCAGGTCATGAATGAGGGCCAGGGTGGCCGCGGCGGATTCAGCGTCAACTACAACTGGGATGGCGTGTGGGTGGTCCGTACCCAAGTTTCGGAGGTGGGCTGGAGCGCCGAGTTCGGCATCCCGTTTCGGACGATCAGCTACCCGAACCGCGTGGAACAAACATGGGGGATGAACGTTCAGCGGAACATCAGGCGTCGCAACGAAGAGTCGTACTGGGCGCCGCTCACACGGCAATTCAACCTTCTGCGTCTGTCGCAGGCCGGGGAACTATTCGGCCTGCGTGTGCCGGCAACTGCGGCCCGCTATCTCAAGGTCATTCCGTATGCCGTCGGGACAGCTACCCACAGTGACAGCGATGCGCGCGGCGACACGATGCGTCTCGATGATTTCGGGGCCGACGTCAAGTACGGTATCACCTCGAGTCTGACGCTCGACCTCACCTACAACACCGATTTCGCACAGGTGGAGGTCGACCAGCAGCAGATCAACCTGGATAGATTCAGCCTGTTCTTCCCGGAGAAACGGCCGTTCTTCCTCGAGAACGCTGGGGCCTTCACAGTCAGCAACGGGCGGCAGGCCGCCAGTGAACGCCGGGCCCGGATCGAGTTGTTCTTCAGCCGTCGGATCGGCATCGGTCAAGGTGGTAACGAGATTCCAATTCTTCGGGGTGCCAGAGTATCAGGCAAGGTCTCCGATGCGGTGAGCGTCGGGCTGCTCAACATGCAGACCGAAATGGTCGGAGGAGTGGCGCCGGCTAATAACTTCTCGGTAGCCCGAGTGCGGCGTGATCTGCCGAACCGGTCGAACATCGGGATGCTCTTCGTCAATCGGCAGGCCACCGGTGCCATGGCCGGCACCGACGACCATAACCGAACCTATGCGCTGGATGGCCGCTTGGGCATCGGGCAGTTCGGCCAAGTATCGGGGTTCGTATCCCGGACACAGACCCCCGGACTCGACGGGGACGACCACGCCTACAACGTCGTGGGAAGCTACGACTCGGAAGCGTGGCGGTTATCGCTCGGGTATCTCGAGATCGCCGACAACTTCAACCCAGAGGTGGGCTTCCTGAGTCGGCAGGGGTTCCGCAACCTCGATGTCGGGGTGTCCTACACGTTCCGCCCTCAGAAATTCTGGAAGCTACAGCAGATGCGGCCACATGGGTCATTCAACCGCTACTGGAACTTCGAGCGACAGATGGAGACGTCATTTCTACATTTCGACTATGACTGGGAATTCAACGACAGCTCGACGGCCAAGACCACGATGAACGTCACTGGAGAAGGTGTAATGAGGCCGTTCGAAATCGCGGACGGCGTGACCGTGCCGGTCGGTGTCTACGAGCACCGCGAGGTGGCATTCTCCTACAACTCGAACCGCGGCGCCCCGGTCAACTTCAGCATTCGGACCAGAATCGGCGGGTTCTTCGGGGGGAACCGCGTTACCTTGGGCCCTGGGATCAACTTCCGGAGAGGTGACACCCTCAATACCTCGATCCGGTGGAGCCGGAATGACATCACGCTGCCGGGGGGCAGTTTCATCACGAACCTGACCAGTACCAGCGTGACCTACAACTTCTCACCGCGACTGTTCGCCCAGGCCCTAATCGAGCACAACGACAGCGCCAACCTCTGGTCGGCGAACCTGCGCTTCGGTCTCCTCCATCAGGCCAACACGGGGCTGTTCATCGTCTACAACGACACCCGGGGGCTTCACAACACGATGTCCTCTGGTGCAGGGCGAAGCCTAATCCTGAAGTACAGCCAGCTGTTCGATCTGATTAATTGAGTCCGGTCGGTGAACGTGTACGTCGTGACGATCGTCCGGGAACCAGTTTCTTCTTAAACCTTGGCTGTAGCTTAGCCAGAAGCGATAATAAGTTTTGTCAAAAATGTTCAAGCGATGACGATTACCACCGATAAGAAGGGCAGGAAGTCAAACTCTGACTTGGTCAGACGGCCGACTCGTGGGAATCGACCAAAGATGAAGTTCATCGAAGTTCTAGACACTACCCTCCGGGACGGGGAGCAGGCCGAAGGCGTTTCCCTTGGCTCTGCTGAGAAGTTGACTATTGCGAGTCGACTGTTAAATGACGTCAAGGTTGACCGGATTGAGGTCGCGTCCGCTCGTACTAGTGAGGGCGAGCGCACTGCTGTTGAACAAATCATTCGTTGGGCCGAGACAGAAAGGTTAACTGATAGGATTGAAATCCTTGGATTTGTTGATTCGAAGGCGTCAATTGACTGGGCCCGTTCAGTAGGTGTTCAAGCCATCAATCTCTTGACGAAAGGCTCACAGCTTCACTGCCAAGAGCAACTGCGTCGGACACCGAAACAGCACCGGGATGACATCCGAAAAACTATTGAATACGGTAACAAGCACGGCATGCAGTTCAACGTCTACCTGGAAGACTGGTCTAGCGGCATGCGTGACTCGCCAGATTATGTAGTAGAACAAATCCAAGCTTTGATGGAACTCCCGACAAACAGGATCATGCTGTGCGACACCCTCGGGATTCTGAATCCGATGCTCGCAAGGCGTTATGTCAGTGAAATCACAGCGGCGTTTCCTGTAACGCACTTCGATTATCACGGACACAACGACTACGGATTGGCAACAGCCAATACCTTGGAAGCCGCGATTGCTGGTGCTCAAGGTGTCCATGTGACCGTCAATGGAATGGGCGAACGGGCTGGGAACAGCGCGCTTGATGAGGTCGTCGTTGCCCTTCGTGACCATGGTGAACTTCGCACCCACGTCAGGGAACGTTCTCTCGCCGGCATCAGTCAATTTGTCGAGGTCTTTTCTGGCCGTCGAATCGCCGTCAATAAACCGATCGTTGGAGAGAACGTCTTTACACAGGCAGCTGGTGTCCACGCCGACGGCGACATGAAAGGCGAGCTCTACGAAAGCAACCTTCACCCCGACCGTTTTGGTCTGCGACGTAGCTATGCCATGGGCAAACTCATGGGCAAAGCGAGTCTGGAGTTCAATCTACAACGATTAAAGATTTCATTAACCAGCGAACAAAAAGGTCAGCTCTTGCAGCGTATTGTCGAACTGGGAGATCAGAAGAGACATGTAACCACTGCCGACCTACCATTCCTAATTTCCGAACTCTTACAAACGCCAGAATTGCGAGTATTCGAAGTCAGAGACTACTCAATCGCCAGCAATAAAGGCCTCCGTCCCTCAGCCAGCATTCTAGTACGATATCGCGGAACCGAGATCCAAGCCACGGCATCCGGCGATGGTGGTTATGATGCCTTCATGCAAGCCTTGCGCAGTGTCGAATCAAAACTCGGTTTCCGAGTTCCAAAACTGGTCGATTATGAAGTGCGGATCCCGCCTGGCGGCAAGACCGATGCCATTGTCGAAACCACGATCCAATGGGAAGAGGGTCTAACAACACGAGGCATCGACACAGACCAGCTGGCAGCTGCCATTCAGGCAACCGAACATGCCCTCAACGCCGTCGCTCTTCACAGTGCTTCGCAACCAAAACGCACGCGCACCAAACGCCCTCGCCGAAATAGTCGATCCAAGGAAACGTCCGTGGCTCGCTAATCGGCCACCGAGACAACACTACGACTACCGCGCTTCAGCGCCCATTTCGTCTAGGCGGGTCAACCCATGCAAGTGATTCGGCTACTGAGTAATGTACAAGATTCCAGATCACGAATAAGCGCTAAACTCCCTGCGTACCAAACTTCCGAGCAACGTCTAGCCACGCATCGAGTCGACCGTTGAATCGTCCGCCGCGCCGGCAGATGTCAATCCACACACGCTATTGACAACTCCTCCCCTTCGGCGATAATTTAAAATAAAGCTAGCATTATTTTATTTTTTGAATTACGAGGTGGGTCAGCTATGTGGAAAAAGAACAGACTTGAAGAGACAAGCGGTTCGTTGACCGGTGAAGCTGATGAGGGAACTCCCGAATCCGGCACCAATGTCGATCACACCCACGGGGCCAACGCCTTTGTGGGCAAGGGCGTCAAATTCAAAGGCATCATTACCTATAGCGGCACTGTACGAATTGATGGGGAACTGGAGGGAGAAATTCAAACGGACGGCACTTTACTGATCGGCGAGGAGGCCATCATCTCTGCCAACATCAGTGCCGGTACGATCATCTGTAGTGGGAAGACCACGGGCGACGTTAAGGCAGTGGAGAGAATCAAGCTACACCGCCCCGCCGTGTTAAGCGGATCGGTCGACACTCCTACGATGTCAATGGAAGAGGGAGCACAGTTAAATGGTCAGTGCGTAATACAGAACAACGGTGTCTTCGAGAATGCGGATAACATGGTGCTCCACCCGGCGGCTGCACGTATCGCGATGGAGTCGAAGAAGCCGTCTGGATAGATAGACTCGGTCCTCCCGTACAAGCGTGCAGTGAAAGCTCGGCACAGCCTCCTGAGGCAGATCGCACACCGTGACAGCAATGGTCCCTCGCAGTGACCAGCGGCAATTGCTGTCGATGGCCTGGTCAGCCGAGCATTGAACGGCTGAAATTCTCGAAACGCTTGGCCTTCGGATGGCTGATTTATTTATTGAATCCGTTGTGCCGACTTGGAATGGCCTTCCCTCCATGAGTGTTCTGATTGTCCTGTCAACCCAAAGTAGTTATTTCCGACCAGACCTCCAAGTGCCAGCAACACGGCAGAGAAGATCTTGCGCTTCGGCATATCACTGTCCTTTCGATCATCAAATACGCATTCACGCAGCCTTGACCCGCGTGCGAACCGGCAGTGTCCAAAGGGCCTCCATTCCCGCTTGGGACGCCACTCTTTTCAGCGGTTTACCGGACCCGCCTTTTGGGCGGATATGAAATTGTGCCAAATTCTGTAATCCCTCTCCTTTGGTTGCGGATATGTGCAGAACGGTGACCACTGAGGGCCATGCAGTGTCCCCGATGTGGCCATGCCGCGTGGTAATGCAAGCCATCGTCGACGACAGCCAGTGACAGCACATACCCGCGCAAAGAAACATTTGATAGCTAGGTACAATAGCTAATTTAATACGCTGTCTCAGCGGCCTAGGGCCTACGGCCAAGGGGAGTCTCATAGCGTTCCGTCCGTTGTAGACTGCAAGCTGAGTATGAGAAGAAAGCATTTTTTCGTCGCCGCATTCTGCGTTCTAGCCGCAGTTGCCTCACTTTCCATAGTCTGGCCGATGACGCTGTGGTCGATGGTCATCCTAGGGCCGCTACTGACCCTCGGCTTTTACGACGCGCTTCAAAAAACGCACGCCATCCTGCGCAACTATCCGATCATCGGGCACGGCCGCTACATGCTTGAGTCGCTTCGGCCCGAGTTCCAACAGTACTTCGTTGAGCCCAACACCGAGGGCAAGCCGTTTTCCCGCGAGGAGCGCTCGGCAGTCTACCAGCGGGCGAAGAACGTTCGGGACACCGTCCCGTTCGGGACCCAACGGGACGTTTACTCGACGGGGTACGAATACATCGCTCACTCGCTTGTCTGCGGCCACGCAAAAGAGCCACCACGTATCCGGATCGGCGGGACTACCTGCACGAGGCCATACGAGGCCTCACTGCTGAACATCTCCGCGATGAGTTATGGGTCGCTTAGTGACGCCGCCGTCCTCGCCCTGAACGGCGGTGCGAAGGACGGCGGCTTTGCCCACAACACCGGCGAGGGTGGCGTCAGCCCCCATCACCTTGGTCCCGGGGGGGACCTCATCTGGCAAGTCGGCACTGGTTACTTCGGCTGCCGTAGACCCGACGGTGGGTTCGACCCCGAACGGTTCGCGGACACAGTAGCGCACGACGCGATCAAGATGGTTGAGGTCAAGCTCTCTCAGGGAGCCAAGCCCGGCCACGGAGGCATACTGCCAGGGTTAAAGGTCACTCCGGAGATCGCTACTATCCGTGGTATCCCGGTCGGCGAGACATGCGTGTCACCGCCAAGCCACACAGCGTTTTCGACGCCGACCGGACTGCTCGAGTTCATTGCCAGGCTTCGCGATCTGTCAGGCGGGAGGCCCGTTGGTTTCAAGCTGTGCGTCGGTCGACCCGAGGAGTTCCTGAGCATCTGCTTAGCGATGCGGGCGACGGGGATCATGCCCGACTATATCGCCGTCGATGGTGGCGAGGGTGGCACCGGAGCTGCACCGATTGAGTTCAGTAACCACGTGGGGATGCCGCTTACCGACGGGCTCGTAACCATCCACAACCTACTCGTCGGGTTTGGCCTCCGCGACGACATCCGGATTATCGCCAGCGGAAAGGTCACAACTGGCTTCAAGATGGCCCGCCTGATGGCGCTCGGCGCCGAAGTCTGTTACTCGGCCAGGGCGATGATGTTCGCTTTGGGTTGCATCCAGGCACGGCGTTGTAACGCCAACGACTGCCCGACCGGGGTCACTACCCAGGACCGTAACTTGATCAGTGGCCTCGTCATCTCTGATAAGCGCAAGCGAGTCTGCCGGTTTCACGCGGCGACCCTTGAGAGCCTTATGGAGTTAGTCGCCGCTGGGGGACTCGGCTCACCTCTTGAGCTGCGACCTCACCACATTCATCGGAGGGTCGAAGACTACGAAGTTCAGACATTCGCGGAGATCTACGAATGGCTCGAGCCAGGTCAGTTGCTTACCACCGAAAGCATCCCGCCGAAGTACGCGACGATGCTTGAAGGGGCAAATGCCAACTCATTCTGAGGCTTGGCCGCAGTATTAACCGCACGCCCTCTCCCAATTGAACCGCCAGTCTTGCACACACCTACAAGCATTGAGTGGGCGTTTACCGATCAGCTGCCGGCTTCCACTCGCGTGCAAGCCGCTGCGCTTCGACGAGTTGTTCAGAGGTCATTTGTCGCGCAGCTAGGTCTCGAGCATCTGCGGCGGTCTCGCGGTCCTCACCCGAGGACTGCGCGGCGTAAAGGTTGAGCCATAAGTGGGCTTCCACGTAGTCTATTGGGATTCCCTTGCCTTCAAGGAGCATAGCCCCGGCCAGGAACTACCCGTTGGCGTGTCCGTTGTCGGCTGCCAGCCGGTACCACCGGAGCGCCTCGACCGCGTCCTGAGGAACACCCTTGCCGTCACTATATGCGAGTCCCAGGGCATAATGCGCTTGCGTATACCCCTGATCGGCCGCCAGCCGAAACCACCGGTTCGCCTCGACCGCGTCCTTGGGAATTCCCAACAGGCCCTTATCGTAAATCGATGCGATGTCGTACTGCCCCTTCACGTGTCCCTGATTGCCGGCGAGTCGCAACAACCGGACCATCTCGGTGAAGTCTTGCGGGACAACCTTCCCAGCCCCGTACATGTACGCGAGATCGTATTGCGCCTGCGCGTTACCCTCCTCAGCACGTGTACGTATTTCGCCGATCTCCTCTGGCGTAGAATCCGTTTGCGCACAGAGCGTAGAAGCAAACGTGCCAATAAGAATGGCGATAGGAATTAGGTACGAGTAGCGACAGGTCATTAGCATCCCTCCATCACGACGCCGAACGGTGAATTTCAAGCCTGGCCCTGACCGTCGGTCGGGCGGTCCAACAGTGTTTGTTTTAAACGTTCAGCGCCGAGATTGCAACTTCGCGAGCAACCGAAGGATCTCGAGATAGAGCCACACGAGAGTTACTAGCAGGCCGAACGCTCCGTACCATTCCATGTATTTCGGCGCTCGGCGCTCAGCGCCTTGCTCGATGAAATCGAAATCCAAAACTAGATTGAGAGCAGCAATAACGACAACAAAGACACTGAAGAGGATCCCGAACGTTCCGCTGGAGTGGATCAGCGATACACTCATACCAAAGAATCCCAAAACGAAACTTAGGAAATAGAGAAGCGCGATACCCCCAGTTGCAGCCACAACGCCTAACTTGAAGTTCTCGGTGGCCCGAATCACACCGGATCGGTACGCTGCTAGCAATGCTCCGAGCGTCCCAAAAGTGAGAAACACGGCCTGGCTTACGATCCCAGGATACGTAGTCTCAAACACCACGGAGATCCCGCCCAGCGCGAGTCCTTCCAACCCAGCGTAAAGCGGTGTCGGAAATGGTGCCCACGTCTGCTTGAAGACGGTGGCTATTGCCACTAGCAACCCTCCGATGACGCCGATCAGCGTCAGGATCCACAGGGAAGGGTCAGCTGCGCCGCGATTCCAGACGAAGCTCGCGGTTACCAACAGGATGAGAAGCGATAGAGCGGTCTTGTTGACCGTTCCACCAATCGTCATCGCCTGGTCATCCGTGACCACGGGAAATGTCGCGAACGTGTCAGCTGTGAGTGCCGGATTCCCGGAACGCATTGTCAAATGACCAGCCACAATTTGCTCCTAATCGTTTTCGCTGGCGATAAAGGGACGGAACTGTTGCAGTCTACTCCTGGGCTGCAGGACGGTTCCAGCACCTGAACAGAATCGGCGTTGACGCTCAGGCCGAGGCTCTATACTCTTGCACTCCCTGTGGCCATGTCATTTTCTGACGACCTGAGACGTTTAAACGTTACACGTTGGCGCGTGGCTGGTGGATTAACCCTCACCATGATGGCGCTCTATCTTGGTTTCATTGGATTAGTCGCGTTCAATAAACCTCTACTGGCAATGCTCCTGAGACCAGGGCTTAGTTTCGGTATGCTGCTTGGCGTGCTCGTAATCGTTTCGGCTTGGTTGCTCATCTGGGTCTATGCCCGCTGGGCGAACCGGCACTATGACACTAGCGTGGCCACACTCCGAGGACGGTTGTGACAGGCGGCCTGGACCAACCGAACCTTGTTGCGATAACCGGCTTCTTTCTATTCATCGCACTCTCGCTCGGTATTACTTACTTCGCTGCGAGGCGCACGCGTAGCACTGAACATTTCTACGCCGCTGGGCGCAGTGTCACCGCTCTTCAGAACGGCTTAGCTTTGGCAGGTGACTATATGAGCGCGGCTAGTTTCCTTGGCATAGCTGGATTAGTTGCATTATCAGGTTTTGACGGTCTCATCTATTCAATTGGCTTCTTAGTTGGCTGGCCGATCGTAATGTTTTTGATCGCTGAACCACTCAGAAATCTTGGACGTTACACATTCTCAGACGTCGTTGCGTTTCGATTGCGTCAGGTACCGGTACGTATCTCTGCTGCAGCCGGTTCGTTGGCCGTGGTTACCTTCTATCTAATTGCGCAGATGGTAGGTGCCGGCACGCTTATCCAACTACTGTTTGGATTGCAGTATGGGCTAGCTGTCATCATCGTCGGTGTTGTGATGTTGGCCTACGTGCTCTTCGGGGGCATGATTGCCACGACCTGGGTCCAAATCGTCAAAGCAGTCCTCTTACTGTTTGGGGCTTTTCTCTTAGCAGTGTTTTCCCTTTCGCGTTTCGGGTTTAGTCTATTCACGCTTTTTCAGGCAGCGGCCGACCAGTACGGTTCCGGTGTTTTGGGTCCTGGCGGATTGGTTTCTGACCCAATCGAGGCATTCTCGCTTGGATTAGCCTTGATGCTGGGTACGGCTGGCCTTCCACACATCCTGATGCGCTTCTACACTGTGCCAGATGCACGCACAGCTCGGGCATCGGTATCGTACGCAACGGCGTTCATTGGCATTTTCTACTTACTTACCTTCATTCTCGGTTTCGGCGCGATGGTGATTGTTGGACAGGATTCAATTCGTGCTGTTGACTCAGGCGGCAACATGGCAGCTTTGCTATTAGCCGATGCCGTTGGGGGACCAGGGTTCATGGGTTTCATCTCAGCTGTTGCATTTGCCACAATCCTTGCGGTGGTCGCTGGATTGACGTTAGCTGGTGCCGCAGCACTCTCACATGACCTATGGGTACACGTAATTCGGGCTGGCGTTGCCTCTGAGAAAGAGCAGCTGCGCGTAGCGCGTATCTCTTCGGTGCTCCTCGGCGCAGTCGCGATTGCTTTGGGAATCGCGTTCGAAGGACAAAATGTGGCCTATATGGTTGGTCTTGCCTTTGCGATCGCCGCAAGCGCTAACTTCCCAGCGTTGTTACTCTCAATATTTTGGCGACCATTCACAACACGTGCAGCGCAGGCCAGCATGCTCACTGGCACGGCGGCGAGTCTCCTGCTGATCTATCTCTCGCCAGTAATCCAGGTGGATGTTCTTGGTAACGCCGAGGCAATTTTTCCGTTGCGGAATCCTGGTATCGTGTCGATCCCGCTTGCTTTTCTTGTGGCGATCGTTGTTGCGCTTGTGTGGCCAGAACCAGCGGCAGTAAAGCGGTTTTCAGAGCTCGAACGGCGCGTGCACCTTGGTGCCATAGAGTTGTCATAGCCCACTGCATCGCTGGCATTCGAGGAGAGCGAACGATGACTGGACGAAGATCACGCATGCGTCTTTCTGACCGTCGCACGAATCGGCGGCAGTTTTTTAAGCTGCTGGCTGCCAGCCCGTTGCTAAGCCTAGTCTTCTATCCAGCCCTGCCGCCAAATTGGCAGCAGGCACTCGCGCGCGAGTCGCAGCACCGCGCCGCGGCTAAGCCGCGGCCCGCTGGTGTCCGCTGTCCCGACTGCGGAGAGGAGATGATCTTCCCATCGTCCGTGCAGACCCAACTCAACGCAGTCCAGACGCCAGCGGCCGTCACTCCCCAGTCGGCCAACGCTTTGGAGAATCAGCTAACGGGGCAACTCCTCGAATCACCCGACCAGGCCATTAACGTATGGGACTTTGAGCGCGTAGCCCATGCTAACAATCTGCCTCAGCATTGGGATTACTTACATTTGGGTGTCGATGACTTCGAGACGAGAAAGGCGAATCGAGAGGGCTTCCAGCGTCTAATGATTCGCCCTCGTCGACTCGGTGTGGAGGCGACGACCGAGCTAGATATGTCGGTCGAGCTCTTCGGCCGCCGATGGGACACGCCCCTGTTTCTCTGCCCGGTCGCGAGCCTTGAAGCCTATCACACTCAGGGCGAGAGCGGTGCCGCACGAGCGGCGCGAGCGAGAGGCATCTTGCAAATGCAGTCGCACCAGAGTTCGCAGTCGTACGACGCGATCGCCGAAGCGAGAGGCGAACCGCACTGGTTTCAGATTTACACGAGGCCCGATTGGAACGTTAATAAACGGGTTATCGACCGCGTAAAGGCTGCCGGATGCCCGGCCTTAGTATGGACCATCGACCTGTTAGGGGGCAGCAATCGTGAACTTATGCGACGGTCCCTCGCGGGTGAGGGTCGCGAAGCGCTGGTCTGTCAAAGCTGCCACAATCACAGGCCAGACTATCAGCGACCGATGCGCGCCGGCCTGGAGGGCCCCCCAGGCCCCCGTCCCCCGTACACCTGGGACTACGTCAAGCGTCTTAAGGACGCCAGCGACATGAAGGTCATCTTGAAGGGCATCGTCACGGCCGAGGAGGCAGAGCTGGCGGTGGAGCACGGCGCAGACGGGATCTTCGTCTCCAACCACGGCGGGCGGGCGGAGAACAGTCTCTGGTCGTCTATCGACTCGCTGCCGGAGGTCGTCGCCGCTGTGAGAGGACGAGTCCCCGTGCTCATAGACAGCGGCGTTCGTCGTGGTACCGACATCTTTAAGGCCCTCGCTCTGGGCGCTGATGCGGTAGGGATCGGTCGCCCTTATGTGTGGGGCCTCGGCGCGTTCGGAGAAGACGGTGTCGATAAGGTGATCGAACTGATGCTCGACGAGTTCCGGATCGCCATGCGGCAAACCCGGACGACCGCGATCGCTCAGATCGGATCTCGATTCGTGATGGAAGGCAAGGCGCCCATCATGATGCGCGACAACCGTCTGGGCTTTGGTCTCTGATTGTCAACGAGGATGAAAAGATGGCGTTCGTCGACATGTCGTTTCGGACAGCATTCTTGCCACGGTTGGTCATTGCCATATCTGCCGGCCTTCTAATTCTGCAGGGACCCCCGGCGGCCGCGCAGTCGTCCACCATCAACTTTACGGTGTCAGGAACGTCGACGATACGGGGATGGACCTGCTCCGTGAGCGGAATGGTTCAGGTCACACCTGGTTCGTCCGAGCCGGCCCAAGGCTTCGCCACCGGAGTCCAAACAGCCACGCTCACCGTGCCAGTGAAGACCTTCGAATGTCCGAACGACGAGATGACTGCGCATCTCCTCGAAGCAATGAAGGCAGATCAGTTCGCCGAGATCATCTTCCAGCTCGAAGGGTACGAGGTGTCAGGTCAGCAGGTCGAGGCGACCGGCGCACTCACGATCACTGGAGTCACTAAACCGGTGAGCTTCCAGATCTCGCTGACCTCGTCCGGAGACACTGGAGAGATCGAAGGCGACCTGCGCCTGGACATGACGACCTTCGGTGTCGAGCCACCCCTCGTAATGCTCGGCCTCCTACAAGTGAGGCCGCAAATACGCATTGAGTTCAACGGGTTCGCCAGCCCTTAGGTAGAAGCTCAAGTTACCGTCCGTCACCCACCCCAGCAACCGTCCTTGGTCACCGTCGAGCACAGCTAGAAGATATCCAGATCATTCGCTAGCACGGTCTTACCGTTGTACCCAGCCCTCACTTCATCTAGGAGGACCGATTCGGACACCCCAAAGAACAAGCCGTGATACAAGACTAGCAGCTCCGGTCTGGCTGCTGTTGCGAGCCGAGCAAGCTCACTTGCGAGAGTATGCGATCTGTGATGATACGCTTGAAAACTCTCAGAGCTTTGCAGTAACCCGGAATCACTAATGACCTCATGAATCAGCACGTCGACGCCACGTGCCTTCTCGAGTAGCGTCTCGCTATAGGCGGTGTCGCCAGACACCACGACCGTCTTGTCATCCGTGACAATGCGAAATCCGAACGAAGGAACGACTGCTCCGTGCGATACGTAGAACGCTTCGATCGTGAGGTCATTTTTTACGAACACAATTCCTGGCTCGATCTCGGTGGGTTCGATTCGATAGCCCTCAGGATGCTGAACTGGCTGATTACCTGACAGGCGAATCGCTAGGTCTGGCACCATCATCTGGTTGATACCTGCCACCAGGTCCACCAGTCCTGAGGGACCCCAGGCTCTCAATTGCCCCTGCCGCCGCCACCACAGAGTCGTCCCGAGTTCAGAAAGATCTTGCGTATGGTCGTTGTGTAAGTGCGTTAGAAACACGCAACAGATTTGCGTCGGATACAACGATGGGATGTCATGCCTGTACGCGCGACCGTCGCGTTCTGCACGGCCCCCGCACCAACGTCAAACAGATACGCCTCGCCCTTGTGAATCACTGCGATGCTAGAGCCGGCTCGATGCGGATCTGGCACCGGTGTCCCAGTGCCAAGCACCACCACCTTGGTCTCACTGGACAGTTCTTCTACAGACGGGCCGTCTCGAAATTCAACAACCGCGCTCGGCAAGGAGACAGTAAACGTTTCTTTAGACTGGCCGTTGCAAGCCGACACATGCACGATTGCTACAATCACACAGAGAACAATCTTGTACATTCGTTCACCCACCCAGCAACTGGTGCACACTGGCCAACGAAAAAATATGACTTCTGATGGGGCTCTCCTAGCTGTCCAGAGATACCACCAAACCCACTGCAGTCAAGGGCTCTTCCCCCCTTGGGGAAACCGCTCTTAGCCATGCACTGATGTAGCCAGACATGCCTCTAACGCACTTCGAGTCTGTTTGATTAACAGGTCACGGTCGTCGAGATCTAGCCCAGACGTTTCGATGGGATCACCGATAGTCACCTGCACGGTCACCGGCCAAATAATCGGGCTACCTTTGCGCATCGCTGCGCCCGCTCCATGAATTGCGACCGGCACAATGGGCACGTGGGCCTTAATTGCCATAATAAAACCACCCTTCTTAAATGGCAGCAAGACTCCGGTTCGACTACGCGTCCCTTCAGGAAAGACAAAAAACGAATCGCCATCGGCTAACGTTGTCGCTGCAACATCAAGCGCACGGCCACTTTGTTCTCTGTTTTGACGTTCAATCGGCACAAACCCCGCCACATCAAACGCGGTGCGAAGCAAAGGAAACACCGAACGCAATTCGGCTTTATATACAGCCTTAAGTCTCGGATGGAGCGCTGCCAGCACCATGAAAATAATCGGCGGCTCAAGGTTGCTACTGTGATTGGCACAGTACACTGCCCCACGATCAAGCAAAACTCGATTGGCGTGCCTCACCGTACAGTGGATACCAGCTAACGCTAACCCGAGACGCGCTCCGCCGCGTCCGAGTGCGTACAAGACGGCTGGCTGTCTGAACACGACCGCCAAGGTGATGCCAATAGGCGCAAATACCACTACCCAGACCGAAACGCTAATGTACGCGGATACGGATCGACAACGGCTACCGTAGCATGTAACAACTTTAGAAGAACTTTCACAAATATAAGGCAGGTTCAAGCGGAACAAAATTCCTCGTCGTCACATTCGAGTCTTTCCAGGAAGAACGCATGATTAAGTCGAGGGTTCTAGCCCATAGTTAGCTCACCCCCCGGTTGCACTACAATGGGCCACAGCACAGGAATCCCCAACCAACACAACGACACCTCAGTAACTCTTAATGAATACCGCTACGCGTTCTATGCCGGAATCGCCTGGATTTCCCATGTTTGTCATCACGCTCCCATGCGTACGATTCGCGATCTCGATTGCCTTAACGTCGGAATGCCCCGCAGCTTTAAGATCTACCTCCAGCCGATCGTTTTGCTCGCGGCGCCAATCGGCGTCACCATCGGCGTAGATCAATAGAATCGGCGGCTTCCCTGACGAAAGGTAGGGTTTAACGGATGCCTGTCGCCAGACCTCCACATCGGTCCCCCAGACCGTCTTCGGACGATCAGGAGCAACTTCCTCTACGTAAAGGAACGGGCTAACGGGGATGGCTCCACGAACATCTGAAAGCGCCCGGCGATGAGCCCTAAGATACGACGGATCCAACGACATCAGGGTTGCCAAATAAGCACCAGCGGAATGCCCGGCAACAAACACTCTTTCTGGATCTCCACCATACGACTCAATCTTATCGAGAGTCCAGACGAAAGCCGCTGTCGCATCTTCGATATGGGCGGGATGCATAACCCCTGGCGATAGGCGGTAATTAGCGGTTACTACACCAATGCCTTGGGGCACCAGCGTCTTAGCCAGTACTTCACCGGCACTCTTGTTGCCTCTCTGCAACCCACCACCGTGAAAAAAGACGACCACCGGAACATTGGAAGCTCCCTCCGGCATGAAGATGTCTAGCTTGTCCTTATTGTCGGCGTAGTCGACGTCAGCAAGGTAGTCGACGTCGCGGTTGGCCACGATCCGCTCCCCTAAGGACTGAACGACCGGCGCCAAAATGGTGGCCAGTGCCAATAAGACGCAACTAACGATCATCAATCGCTCGAGCTTCACTCCATTCATAAACGTTCTCCTATAACGTCAAACTCTATCACTCCAACGGCCAGGCTACACTCTAGTCATCTCGTGTCGGATATACGCCTGCCTCCATTCGATATCAAGCTGGGCAGATGTCGTAACAAGTGACCATCAAGATCCAAGCACTGGATTAAAGAAACGTGCCACATCGCTCCACCATGGCTCACGCACCTTGAAAAACAGTGTGTGCCCATCGTCTGCATATGGCGGATAGATAATTAATCCGACATCCTTTCCCACATCCCTAAGCGTACGTTCAACCATTCTCGACAATGCAACATGGTCGACCATACGACCACTGCGCCTTCTCAACGGACCGGCGCTTGAATTCGATCGAGATCAACCAACATGCGTTCCAATGCACCATTTCCAGGGGCAGGCGCACAAACGACAATGCCACGCACAGCATCTCCGAGACTAATAGCAGCCTTGTTGGGTCAAGAACCGCCGCGGGAGCACCCAATGATGCCCAGGCGATTCGAATCGACTGTCCTTTCTTCACTAAGGGATTTAAATCCTTTTAACACGGATTCAATCTGACCATCTAATGATACGCTGTTCGGACGTCGCTGAGACCAAGTGACACACCCAATCTCAGCAAAGCTTCGGCAAACTCCTTCGAGATCGCCACCGACCGCGTTTCCAAGACCGCCATGGTTGTACAAGATTCCAGCAAATGGCCCAGCGCCGCTCGGGCGACAACGATATGAACCATCGGGTAACGCCTCCACGGTGGGCACACCGGACGCTTGATCTGCAGACACCCCCTGGCAACAATCCGAACACGCCAAGCAGCAAGGCTGTTACGCTGGAAACTAAAAACATGTATCTCCGATGTGCTGCTAACCTTATCGTCAGGGCTGTTTCTACTTGGCGGATAACTGCACTTTCCAGTCGTAAACAGAGACGTTCACACGCCACGGCCAGCCGAACGGTAAGCCATTGCCCGGCTGCGCGCGTCAGATACCCTGGGTCCTTCCAGTTGCGACATAAGCTAAAATAGGTCTACGTGAAGCACAAAAATAAGTTCAAGATACAATATTTTGAAGTGAATCTCTCGACCTTCAACTTCCTCTCGTACGAAAATCGAACAAAGAACCAGGCTCCAACGCTATGGTTTGCGGTTTTCATCTCCCTGCACCTAGTCGCAGTCTTCTCGATTGTGCGGTACTTCTTTAGAGGGACCTGGGATCAACACGTGTCATCTGGCATTTTGGCAATTGTCCTTACGTGCCTAGTCTGCAGTATTGTTACCTGCTTTGGAGAATTCTTCTTCCACCGCTATTTACTGCATCTCGAAACTATAAGCTGGCTCCGCTCCCTCACCTCGAGTCACCGCACGCACCACAAGCTGACCTCGATCGTCTTTAATGCTACGGACAAGACCGTCCGCAGTAAGTATCCGATTTGCGATGTGGCGCGCGACGATCAAGCCACGTTTCCTCCCTGGGCGCTGATCCCGTTCTTTGCAACCTTCACGCCGTTCTTTGCAGCCATCGCATTCTCATTCCCAGGGATCCCGATTCTCATTGGCGGATACATAGCCGTTGCCGTCGCCTATTTCTTGTACGAAACGATCCACGTCGCACATCACCAACCATACGATAGCTGGTGGAAACCCAAACTGAATGGACGGCTATTCGGCAGGGTATGGCAAAAGGTGTACGGATTCCATCAAGCCCATCACGCAAACTACGACTGCAACCAGAACATAGCCGGTTTTTTGGGTCTCCCACTCGCAGATTTGGTGTTCGGCACCTACAAGCAGCTGGACGAACTCCTTGTGGATGGTGTGCCAGCCACGAAAGAAGCTGCCCGTCGACTCACTCCTCAACCCAACTGGCCGATTTCCTGGCTCGACCGAGTAGCGTTCAAGAGACGGCGACGGATGTCAAAAAGCAACTGAGACCCGCTTTAGGCCACATCCTGCACTGTTCCCCGGAGTTGTAGCCTTTACAAGTCATTCAGCACAGTCAGACGGTATCGAAAATCGGCAATCCTCACCTGTACGCCGGCTAAGCTCTTAGAACGGGTGCTCCACAACGGCTATCCTGCGGACTCGAACCATTCGTGCTTGAGCACCACATACCCATCGGCTAGACTTCGGCCCAATTACATGAAAACAAATGCTCCGGCAGTGCTGGGTCCGTCACCCACATGGTCCGGGTGCAGCGTTCTGCTGATTGCCGCTCTCTTCGGTCTGTCCACGTGTGCAGACCACAGGGAGCGGACAGTTCGTCAGTCGCTCACCTCACCGGCGGCGACTGACGAACGAACCCCGCTCGACGAATATGTCCAGGAGGGTGATCCTGATTATTTCTATCGAGTAGTCAGGACAATCACCAGGCAGGACTATACCGCGCACGTACTGGAGATGGCTTCACAGGTTTGGTCGCCCAACACGCAAGTAAGTCCAGCGCTCTGGAAACATTGGCTGACCATCATCGAGCCAGAGAAAACATCCAGCACCCGCGCGTTGCTCTACATCTCTGGTAGGAGTAACGATGCACCACCTCCAGAGGAGACGAGTCCGGCCTTGAGCCAGATTGCCATTGCAACCCACTCCGTCGTTGCTGAACTGCGAATGGTGCCAAATCAGCCTCTCGCGTTCATCGGCGACGAATTCTCACCGCGTCTTGAAGATTCTCTGATCGCCTATGCGTGGGACAAATTCCTGAAGAGCGGTGAGCCGAATTGGCTACCTCGCCTCCCTATGACAAAGAGCGCCATTCAAGCAATGGATACCGTTGTCGATTTCTTTGGCCGTCGCGGCGGTGCAGCTAGAGAGATTGACGGGTTTGTGGTTGCGGGAGCCTCGAAACGAGGCTGGACCACCTGGACAACTGCCGCCGTCGACCCTCGAATCGTTGCCATCGTACCCATCGTCACCGATTTATTGAACCTCGAAGCATCATTTAAGCACCATTTCGCCTCGTACGGGTTCTGGGGAGAGGCGATACAAGATTACGTGGAGATGGGGATCCCAGATTGGATTGGCACGGAGGAGATGCGGGCTCTGACGAAGGTCGTTGATCCGTACGAGTATCGTTCCCGCCTGACGATGCCCAAGTTCATGATCAACGCAAGCGGCGACGAGTTCTTCCTGCCAGACTCATCGGAGTTTTACTTCGACGACTTACTAGGCGAGAAATACCTTCGCTACGTGCCAAACACCGGACACTCCCTTCGAAATACCGACGCGATCGACAGCGTACTCGCCTATTTCGAGGCGATCACTACCGAAACTCCACGCCCTCAATTTACCTGGACATTCGCTGACGACGGCTCCATACACGTGCAAATCGATCAATTGACCCAACCATCCCAGGTGCTGTTATGGCAAGCCTCGAATTCTGAAGCTCGCGATTTTCGCTTTAGCACTATCGGTGACGTCTGGACCCAATCGGAACTCACCGATCAGGGAGAAGGCTTCTACGTCGCAACCGTGGGAAAACCGATTGCTGGCTGGTCTGCTTTCTTCGTTGAACTCACATACCCAGGTGGCGGAACAACTCCTCTCAAGTTCACGACGCAGGTCAGAATCGTGCCAGAGACCCTACCGTTCTCGTTCGACAATCTCCAGCCACGATGAACCACTCGCTGCCCTGCTGCTCTACAGAGACTCTCCGTTGACAACAAACGGCAGTAAAGAATCAATGCTGCCTGAATCTACAACGGCTGAGACGCCAACCGGTAGCTGCTCAATCGCAACCAGTCTTCTGTTTTCCGATCAACACTACAGTTAACTCAAGCTTCTATCTCAGGACACTAAGAAAAAGTGTCCTGGGCTAGATTGACCTCCCAACGGCAACCAACAGACACAACAGCAACAACAGGAGCGGTGCCGAGACTGGCTCTTGGCGATTTAGATGGAAACGTATCGCCAACACCATGATGATGCCGAGCCCGATAGCCGCGAGCGGAGTCAATGCCGGCAGCACGCTGGTGCTCTCGGGAAGCACCAATCCGAATGCGCCGGCTACCTCGCTGCCCCCAATAAACCTCACCAGTCCCTTGGATAAGCCGAGCTCGCGATCGGGGTGACGTTGCTCAGCACTCTGCCTGAAACGGTCAAAAGCGAACAGCTTCATGCCACCTGCAAACAAAAACAGCAGGGCCAGAAGCACCTGGATTACCCACAGCGCAATGTACATGGCGTTTCTCTCCCCCTTCGACCTCCCCGGCCGATAATCACCAGACCAACCATCCAAGCCACAACGAGATGGTTGTGTATCGCTTTGTCAAAATATCTTAAGCGCTTGGAAACTGAAAGTGTAGACGATCGAGATAGAAACAGCCGAAAGAAGGGGTCCGATGTTCGGTCCTCGCCAGGCAGGCACAATATCAGACGGCCTCTGGTGACGCGATACGCACGGAATTGACTTAAAGTATCCAGGAACTCCTATGAGACAATCGATCGTTTATGGCCTGACCGGAATATATTTGTTCCTCAATTGACGCGTGATGCGATTGACCGTTCCGCCTCGACGTGACACAGGCAAGGCACGCCGACCCGCACGAGCCATTGGAATCATCAGTGGGAGCTTACTGCTACTGCTTCTCCTGACGCATACGCTCACCCTCGAACCTACGCCAAGTATCCGGATCCCTTGGAACTCAAAGATTCCACCGGTCGATCGCCTTGCACTAGAACGTCAATTTCAGCTCACGAACGGCAACACCATCGATGCTCAGATTTGGTCTTACGACCTGACTGATACGTCGTCCCGAAACATCCGGGCACTACTGATTCACCCAAGCGTCATCGGGACCACCTTCCTCGACAGAGAGACCGCTACAGTTTCAGCTGACGCACCCCAAGGCGACACAACCATGTGGCTCGGCGACCGCGTGCCACTCTTTAATCGAAGAGGTGTGGCGAAAACGCTTGCCATCGTGCTGGCAGGGCTGACGGCGACCGCAGGAGCCATGTGGCTAATGGTCGCGGGCTACCTTCCAAGTCCAACGCGGCTAGTGACCCTACTAACCCGTGCCATCCCCTCCCTCGGTGCCGAGGCACTCGGTCTCTACCGTATCGGCTTTGCCTGTGGTCTGGCCTTCGTGCTGAACGAGCTTCGAATGACTAATTGGGCAGCGCCCGGCGAAACCCATCCCGATGGAGCGTGGTTGGCAGACTGGTTCGTGTTCCACTGGATCGCTAATCGCCCAGACCTTGTCGGTGGACTCGAGTTGTTAACTGTCGGCACGATTACTCTCTTTGGGATCGGACTTTGGACACGACGTTCCTACGGGTTCATGGTTGTGAATTTCACCCTGTGGACTTTAGTGCGTCTACAGCACACCGGCACCCATCCGTGGGGAGTGCTCTTGATTACTCTTTGGTGCCTCCTTGTAATCCGTTGGGGTGACGGCCTTAGCCTCGACAATGCTATTAGCCGCTGGCGCGGACGACCGGTCGCGCCAGCGGCTGAAGGTCAAGCCTATGGATTCGCGGTGTGGCTCCCAGGACTGGTACTCGGTACCGCGATGTCTGCCGCAGCGTTCGCGAAACTCTACAACGGCGGACTGAATTGGGTCCTCGGCGGAGCAGTCAAGTATCACTTCGTAATCGATAGCGTGACCGCACCGGTTGCCTGGGGCCTTTGGATCGCCAGCCACCACTGGATCGCAATCGCTGCATCGGCCTTTGCGGTCGGAATGGAAGGTAGCCTCATCGTCGCAGTACTGCTCAGACCGGGATGGAGGCGCGCCGCGCTGAGCGCTGGTGGGTTTGCGCTCCTTTTGGGGTTCTATCTGTTTCAGAACGAAGTGTGGTGGGCCTGGTGGATGCTATGGGCCTGCTTCTTCATACCGTGGGCACGCCTCTGGTCACGCCTAAACCACTGGTATCCCAAGCGCTCCCTTACATTTGACGCTTCGGTTTCCATTAGCCAACCTCCACCCAACCGACCGTTAACTCGTGTTCATTATGGGCTAATTAGTGCGATCTGCGGTTTGCAGCTCTTTGCATCGGTATTCCAGATCGAACAGCAGCCCGTCTTATCCGACTACCCCATGTATTCGAATACGTATTCCTCAACTACTGCCTTCGACGTAGTTGCCCCAATTAAATCATCGTATCGCTTTTACGCTCGCACACCAGATGGCGAAAACGACGTGACGACGGCACTCGAACGAACTAGTCTCGACAGCCCACTCAGAGATTTTATTCTGCGTTTGCAGCCAGGTCAGCTGCTCACGCCTGACATGAAAGCGCGTCTCCATTGGATCGCGTTGACCTTTCACGAACGCTCCGGACAATCCCTGGGCGTCTTAACCCTCATACGCGACGAGTTAGCGTTCAACTGGTCAACTGGGCACCTCTATGGAAAGGATTCCACGGAAACGCTGCCGGTGCTTGACACGGAAACTCTTACAATCGTTCCGATTGGTGATAACACTCCCCCACAATAAAGAGCTCTCGTTAAGTTACATGGCAATCGCTTCGGCGTCAGCGGTGAGACATACAAGGCGGTGAGCTCTTTTTGAGCGCATCGTCCGTAATAATTGTGACCTGATATCCTATTCACGTCCCTTTTGGCCTTGAGAACTCCTTAAAGGAAAGGACCTCGCTTAATGTCTCTTCAATTGTCACTACCGTTACGCTCCATTGGGCGGTTCGTCCTCGTCTTGTTACTCGCTAACGTAGCACTTGTTTCAAGATCAGTACCGGTCCATGCCCAGGACCGGATAACGATCGAATCCGCTGCTGCTATGAAGGCGGCCTTTCTCGTCGATCTTGAGCGAATGCGCAACAAGTTCATTGGGCTCGCCGAAGCGTTCCCGCAGGACAAGTACACGTGGCGCCCAATGGACGGCGTGCGTTCTGTCTCAGAGGTCCTGATGCTGATCGCGAGCGAAGGCTATGGATTCGCCCCGACGGCATTCGGCGGACAATCGGCGCTGAGACGGGCGGAGTCTGGCGAATTGAACGCGGTGGACAACGAAGCTCAGGCAGTCGATCATCTGAATTTCCGGGAGGACTCGCTCCAATATGGTAGTGCGGTGATCGATAAAGAAGAGGTGATCGATCATCTGACTAAGGGTTTTGCGCACGCACTGGAAGAAATCAAAGCGATTGATCCGAGAACCCTCGTAGGCACCCGAACATTCTACAGAAGGGACCGATCAACGCCAGAACTCGTCATATTTGTAGCCGCTGATATGCACGAACATCTCGGTCAACTGATCGCCTACGCGAGAGTGAATCAGATTGCACCGCCATGGAGCAGGTGAATTCGTCGCAACCGGGTTAGAAAGACATTACGTGAACCGGTTTCGCACGTACAACGCTAAGCTTGCCCTCAATTGACGTTCGTGTTCCTATCAGAAGTGTTTGCCTCTAACCTAAATATTTATTAGGCCAGTGTGATGCCCCGCTCGAGTCTCATTCGGTAGTCTGAACTCATCGCGGCAGTCTGAAACTCAACCCCGTGCCGACAAACACATCGTCGGTCAGTCCCCGTAAGCCATGACCGACGTAGGCATCCAACTGGACGAGGTCTGTTAGTAGAAACGTGAATCCACCGTCCACTGACACGCTGTTTGCACTGGCTCCCGTGGTCTGCCAATCGCCAAATACTTCAAGGAACGCACTCAAGCGATTCGTTAGTCCACTTCCCAGTACCAACGAATAGACAATGGCTGCATCGTGATCGATCTCTTCTGACGAGGATTCCCATACTACCCCAACGTTTGAGCCAAGCGACAACCTCGGTGAGAGTTCGTAGGCCAAAGAAACAAGGAACGACGGATCAACGCGGTTGCTCGAGAAACCTTCGTCTCCAGTCGGCATCGACAGTCCGCCCAGAATTGACAACTCTGGCCGCCAACCATCAGCACGCTCGATAAGATTAACTTTGACACCAAGTGCACTGTCTCCGGCGCCATGGTTCCCTTCACCCACGGCCATACCCGCATGACCGATACGGAGTTCCGTCTGGCGCCCTAACCCAATCCGAACCAACGTGCCAGGCACTTCATAGCGTGTCACGTCGCCGTCGCTAGCCAACAGGTATCCTGTCTCCACCTGAACCATGCCTCTCAAAACAACCGTTGGGGCCTCGGTCATATCTGGGCGATCGGTCACTAACTCCGGCGACTGGGCGCTGGCGATGCCTGACCCTACATGCACCGCCAGCGAAAGGATTACAACTCGCACGACTCGAGACACTCCAACGTTCTCCTTATGCACAAAACCCTCGACACAGTTGGTCTGGATGCTTCGTCTAGACCTTGGTAACTTTGCGCTACTTCCTCTTACGCAATTCCACCCGCGCGTATTCGCTCCGCTCTAGATACTTGTTTATCGCTTCCAGCTGTGCATCTGTACAGGCGCCAGAATCAACGAGCTTCTTCAGTTTATTTGATGAAAGTTGACCGACCTGCTCCCAGAGTCCGAGCGCCTTTAGAGCAACCTCGAGCTTAGCCCTGGGTCCGCTGTCAGCCTTCGGGATATCAATTAATGTAGTGCTAAAAACAGTAGCGTAATATTCATTACCGTAGATCGAGGTGTTTCCGGTTTCAGTCGAGTAACTTGCCAGCTTTTCCCTTATCTCCTCAATCCGTTCGTCTAATTCGCCCATAATACGTCGCTTCTCGTGTCTCAGGCTCGCAAACTCATCCACCAGTGCTGACGCCTCTGAAGCAGTGATAGTTGAGAATGGCAGTGTTTCATTCTCGCTCTCCAACTCGTAAAGGTTCGCAAACTCTGGGCATTGGGGACGAAATTCGCACCAGTCACACAGGGTACTGGTTTTCGTCGGCAGGTTCCCACTCGCGACCGCAGCCTCAATCGTTTTAATCAGGCTTGTCGTCTGGCCGGCCACTTTCTCGAGTTGATCATCGGTCCTCTGTAACAACACCTCCTGCCCAAAGCGTACAAAATGCCAGACCAGATCGATTTTCTCTAGATCTGGATACCTTTGCTGAATTCCAAGCATGTAGAGCGACAGCTGCCGATCGTTCTCGGTTTCGTTCGGCGTAGGTAACTTTCCGCTTGTCTTGTAATCGTGTATCACAAAGTGCCTGTCTCCGACTTTCTCGAGACGGTCTATGTAGCCCAACACTTTTCCTCCGCCAGGTAAATCCATGTAGACCTTGCACTCTAAGTCGATGGTTATACCCTGATCAAAAGGCTGGTAGCGCTCCCAGTACTGCTCCACCCACATCTGACCATTAGAACGGTAGTGTTCGACATCTAGATCCTGCTTGATGACACGAATGTCATCTTTCCACTCCGATTCCCATAGCTCCTGGTACTTGTTCGCTAGTTCTTCCTTGGTTGCGACGCGACCGCCGCGTTCCAGGCCGTATAGCCATTCGAGTGAGTCGTGAACCATCCTACCCACAAATGCTTCGATGGTTGTACCGAGAATTGGCTTGACTCGGTCCACATACTTCAGCTTGTACTGGAACGGGCAGTTTTCGTAACAGGAGAGTCTAGAGTGAGAGTAAAAAGTCGAAGACATTGATTGCAATAGACCAGCCGCGTCTAATCCTCCACCTTCTTTCCCTCCTCCTCCTAGTTGGCAGCAACTGGACGCTTAAGGATGGCGACGACCTCATCACCGCCAAAAGATGTCGAATGGACTGTCAAGCCAACAAAGTCAAATCCAGCGGTCCCGGCTTCTCGTAGTTCATTTTGCATCGTAGATGTTCTCTTTGTTGCAAGCAAAAGATACTCAAAAGGCTCCCCACTGACTGCATCGAGGGCTCGTTCGAGAATAACGACAGCCTCATCACCTCCAAATGTGCTTTTAAACACAGTTTGTCCTCTATATATAAATCCAGCATCACCCGATTCCTGCATTTCCCGTTGCATCGTTGATGTTTTATTGGTTGCCAATAACCGGTACTCGTAAGCAGCTAACTCAGACAATCGTTTCATTACAACTACAACTTCACTTCCGCCAAACGAAGTGTCTCCACCCATCACTCCGGCAAACCGATAACCTTCGCCTGCTGTTTCTTGCATTTCCCGTTGCATCGTAGAAGTTCGATTTGCCGCTAAGAGCAAATAGTCGTACCCAGCTTCACCACCACTCTGCGCCGATACAACATTGCTGAAACCGCCAAGCACAATCAAGAAAAAGAACAACCACAATAACAGATGGATTCGCCAACCAATACCCATAATGCAACTCCTCCTTGCTCAGCGTTACGACTAGACAACTTTGTCACAGTTCCCAAGCACTCTTAATTTTAAGACTGGAACGTGTCCTCTTCCATTCCCGCTATCGTGCGTTATCGTTAGTGTTCTCGAGCATCTGTTGTGGTCAAAACAACCCTTTGAGGATTTACGCCACGAACACTTGCCGCACTCATCCTTGTTGTTGTGATGACAACTGCTTCGTTGGCTCAGATTCCTTCTGAGACGGCGGTTGCTAATAGAAGCACGTCTATAAGCTTCGGCCAGATAAGGTTGTGCCGCTATGTTAAAAGCGACTAACCTGCAAACACAACGCTCGTGTGACGCCTCACGCGCTATGGGTCGAAATCACGCAACCGAAAGACACGGCACCGCTGGTTGGCTATTGTCCGGCGTTGGCTGTGGACTTGGACTTATTGGAATAGGCATCATCATTTCCGGGAGTGCTGTTGCCAGCCCACAACCAAACTTGATACCAAACGATGTAGACGAAGATTGTTATAGAGACGGTTACTGTAGTAAAGGCAATAATAGGAACTTGATCTCAGCACTAGTAGGAGGTCTCACTGGCACCGCGGTTTGGCTCACACTCTTGGCCCTTAACTAGACAAAGCACCGTCCACCGATACAACAAACAGCGAATCAGCTAACAATCGTGGACTGTGACGAGTCGCGTTTCGCATCGAACAGCACGCTTAATTAATCAAGATACATTTGGTTGCAGTGAACCACCTTGGTATTTATTGATCTTCGCTGAACATTGAGACAATAGCCCTACAAAACAACTTCATAGAATGGTTAAAGGAAATCCTTGAGGTCATTAGGCGTCCGGCTGTTCAGAACCTCCACTGTCAGCCGTTGGAGACTAGCTGCTAGTCGAACACCTCGCTGAACTTTCTCCGCTGTCGAACGCTACCGAGCATAACAAGCTGAGCTCCAGCCACTAGCTGCATCGATCCCTTGAGACTCGTAACCAGCTGGTCATTCTGCTGAACGGCAACTACGCTCAGACCCGTACGTGACCCGATCCCAGACTCAGCCAATGTCACATTTACCAACGACGCCGGCACCTGCACCTCGAACAGGTCGACTCCTTCCCCAAGCATGACGAGCTCGTGGCCCTCTATGAGCGACATAATGGCTTCCACCCCAAGTGACGCGCAACTGAGCACAAAATCCGCTCCCGCTCGGTGAATCGCTTCAAGATTTCGTTCGTGAGTGATCCGGCTCGCAATGCGAATGTCCGGCTTAAGCCGTCGACAATAGATACTGAGGTACACATTCGTTGCATCGTCGTGCGTGCTCAGAAGGACAGCCGATGCATCGTCGAGTCCAGCCTCCTCGAGCACCTTACGGTCGTTAGCGTTACCGATAACGACACGGTCTGCCAGACCGCTCACATTTTCCTCTGCTCCAGGATTACACTCAACTACATTGACACACATGCCTTTACGTTTCAGCGCACGCGTCACTTCGGTTCCAACTTTTCCAGCCCCAACAATGATGACGGGTTCCCCCTGATAGCGCCTATGGTCGAGCAAGCTATTCAGCGCGGCGAGCTGCTCCGAGACACCAACAACGACCACCATGCTGTCGCTGCTTAGCACAGTGTGTGGAAAGGCAGGCAGTAGACGTCCACGGCACCAAACACCAACTATGTTTAGCCCCGTCCGTTCCCGAAGCTGTGTGTCACGAACAGTAAGGCCAGACAACGGAGTGCCGCGCACTGACAACTCGGCGATCTGCAGCTTTCGGAAGTTTCCAATTACATCCGCCTTGCCAATAGCGCTGACTCGGTTTGCCAGATACTCCCCCAGGCGAATCTTGAGTGGTAAAACCTGGGTGCAACCGCTTAGCTCTAGGATATCGATCGAATCCTCTTGCTCAGCGATGCCGACAATCGGCAGATCGTTAGAAATCTCCCTAACCGTAAGAGCGATGTTCGTATTCGTCGTATCTTCACAGTTAACAAGCAACAAACGAGCGTGCTGCACCTGCAACGCCTCGTAAGTTCTCAGGTTATCGATGTCCCCCGTGACTACGGAAACACCTTGACTCCAGAGGTGCCCTGACTCCACTGGATCGGAGTTGATGACGTAGTGCGGAATATTGTTCAGCTTAAGCCTTTCAATAAGCCCAACTGCGGTTTCGTCGTAGCGGCTGATGATAACGTGCCCGCGAATGTTCAAGGGCACTTTCCGTGGAGCTCGAAGTTTGAACTGAGTTTCGAGCCAGGGAGCATAGAAGAACCGGATGAAGGTAAACGGGAGAACGACCAGTAGCAGGAGTACCCCTGATATCAACACGCCAAGGCTGAACACTCGACCAATATCACTAGAGAAGGTCACGTCGCCAAAGCCGAGCGTGCTCATCGTAACCAGAGTCCAGTAGACGGCAGTGATCCAGGAGTGGGATTGCCCTTCCACCTGAACCATAATCAGCTGGAACAGCGCGGAGTAGAGAAGAATGACCGCAGTAAGAAATATCGCGTACCAACAAACTGCAACTACATCTCGTCGCATCTCACCCGCTCAGAAGACATACGTCAACTCACCAAAGGAAAACTTCATGGTCATGAAGCGCTTGAAGTCGAACTTGGAACGGTAACCGAGCAACAATTGTAAAGCCAGCCGAAGGCGGCTCCGCTAATCGCACCATCTAGTGCACCGTACAGCGACCCAATAATTGCCTGACCAACAGTCGCAGCACCCGTATATCCAGGATACAGAGAAGCCATCACCTCAACAAACCCCTGAGCGTAATCTGGCCAGATAAGTCGTGATAGGCCAACCAGTAACATCAAAATGTTCACAAATACAGCAAGGGTCAGCGAGACTCTCTTGGTATCAATTCTCATAATCGTCCCTTCCATCGACCGCCATCCTACCGCTAGCCAAATGGCATTTTAGCGGGAACTCGGCTGGCACGCCACGCATGTCAACAGTCGCTACTCGCGGACAAGGCGTTTGGCTTCGGCGCGAAACAAACTATGGGTCGAAAACCATTCGAAAAAAATCAAGCGCTCGTACTGTCGTCCGCATATCACTTAGTTAGGAATAGTGCCTTCAACTTCTCGAACCAGCCTTGAGTCACGACCACAACCCTGTACACCTCGGTGCCCTCTCTGACACGCTTTTTGACCCGAACACCCACCTCGGTCCCGGCTGCTGCGGTTTCAACAGAAACATGCTCAACCTGCATCGACTTAACTCTTTGCTGAAAGTCCGCTCCGTGGCCGACAAACCGCAACGTGTCCCCTGCAGTGATGTCGCGAGTAAGAGCGACAATACCTACTTGGACCTTGCCAAAGTAGTGCGTAACCGTTCCAACCGAATGCTCAGTCATAACATCACTCCTTCACAAGAATAGGTAGATTGAGTGGTCTAGCAACAGAGGCAATTTGGATAAGATCTAAATAGAGACCGGTCATAAGCATCCTCAGACCACATCACCAATGGTGGGCTTTCTAGCGTAACGCTGGTCAGCCGTCTGTTCAATGAAAAGGTTGTCAAACATGCCGTGATATCAGAAAAGTAAACGCTCGGCATGTCGAGCCTCACCTTGACCGCTATTTTCAACTGCTGCTATTCTGTTTCTGTGTTCTACTCGTGGATGCAGCGCATTATTGTGTTGATTGCTGTGTCGAATATAGCTAGTGCGTCCGGTGGATTAACGTTCGTGTTAAGCCTGCAGACGACAACGCTCTGCCCTCACCATGCAACCAACCGTAAATGCACAATGGTGATGTGCCACATGCAGTAAATGGAATCGCCTGAAGCAACAGAGGCTACAGTTACATGTCAAATGGGTGCCCAATCTGTTAAAACGTTGTTTCCGAGGGAGTATGAGGGCACCATCCTCAACAAGCTAATAGTATTTTCGACATTTACTCCCCACTCGATTGAATATTTTTCAACATATTCCAATCACTTGTCCTATCCAGAAACACCCCCACCCATTAGCTAGCTCTTCTACTATTACGTTTTTTGGGATGTTCGCGTCCCTCATTCAGCATCGTGAGCGTATTGCATCAAGTGTGGCTCAATGAATACCAGAACCTTGAAAGACGTCCAGCATAGCCTGGAAGATCTTTAGCTAATAACTGTTCCGTCGCTACGGAAGAACACCCGTTGAATCTGAGCGAGGTAAAAGACCACATGCCTAAAACTGCCTGTGTCACTTGTCGAGTTGTCGCTGCAGCTGTTTTATTGCTATGCGCAATCGACACGCTAGAAGCTCAAGAACGCGCCATCACTCATGCCCCTATTGGTGTAATGGGAGATCACTATCATGGAAAAGGTGAATGGATGGTTTCCGTTCGCCAAATGGGAATGTGGATGGCTGGGAATCGAAACGAGACCACCGATCTCGAAGACAATGAAATCATCGCACTTGCTAACCCTTACTAAATGGGTTCAATGTCGACCAAGCTCAGTGTCGTCCCACAAGAGATGACAATGGGAATGACTATGCTTGGAGTCATGTATGCCCCTAGCGACATGGTGACATTAATGGGCATGGGAATGCTGGTGAAGAAAAGCATGGACTTAAACACTTACCAAGCTGCCATGCCTATGGGTGGAATGGGCGGAATGCCGAGAAGTCAACTTGGTTCTTTTGAGACCTCGACCATTGGCCTGTCTGACCTATCTCTTTCCAGCTTAATCAGACTGCATGAGGGCGATGCCTCACGTATCCATGCACAATTTGGAGTTCAGCAATCCTTCGGTACAACTGATGCAATGGCTGAAGTGCTAACGCCCATGAACACACGGACGAGCATGATCTTGCCCCATGGTATGCAGGTCGGCGGCGGAGCCACCTCATTGATAACTTCGGTTACGTACGTCGCATCTCTTGGCACTCGTGTATACGGCGGACAGATCCGATCCAGAAACACTGTCTCGACTGACATCTGGAACTTTGGCGATAGCTTGTCGTTAACCGGTTGGGTGCAACAAGAACTCCGCTACAGCACGTCTCTGTCATTACGCGTGACCTACCGCAAACAAGGTGCCATCTCTGGTCGCAACACTTCGATCATGGCTCCCGTCCAAACTGCTAATCCTGAAAATTACGGTGGGGCCATGGTTGACTATAGCGTCGGATTAAACCAGTTGGTTTCTCTCTTTCCAGGTAACCATGTTGATCGTATTGGGATCGAATTGTCCTATCCTACATTTCAAAACCTCAATGGTCCACAAATGAAATCAGGTCTAACGTTTCAAATCGGCTACCAAAAATCTTTACCATAACAAAGTGCTGCCAGTGAAGAGTTCGTGCTCAAGCGAAGCTCTGTAGCTTCGTTAAGAACACGGCTCTGGCTGTAGGGCAGTTGGAATGAGCCTGACACGGCACACCAGTATGCCGTGTCAGCTTAGCGTTCGAAGAATAGTAACTACTTCAGGTCTGACTTCCCCAAGCCGATTAATGTTTAATTTCAGACGGAATATTTTGTCAAACATCCTGTAGATGTCTTCCAACTCCTTGCTCAACAATCTGCTCAAGAGTGCTGAGATCACCGATCGCAACAGCCTTCCATAAGTCAGCTGCCTTTTGCGCATAGAGTGGCGCGGTCAGCACCATAATGGCAATGGTAACGTGGCGTACATAGAGACTGTTCATGACTTGTCCGCTCACGATGAGGATCCGTTTCGGACGTGTAAAGAGACTTTTGGCGTCTCGTGATTCAACGGTTACGAGACTAACCGTTTAATTGAATGACCAGCTGTTCACTTACGGCTGTTAGCAGGCGGCAGGTGGACGAGGTAGTTCACACCATCACGATTCAGCCATACACGCACGTAATCACCTTCCTTTAAAACGGTGACACGCGCTTCGTTTCGTAATGATCCACTATCAGAGACTTCTCCGATCTCACTATCTGCAATCACGACGGCAAGTCCACGCCCAGCTATAGTGTCTCCGTCGAGGAATTCGACCCAGCGACCGCTTGAACCTGTTTCACTCGGTGCCGGACTGTCCTCAGCTAAACTTAACAGGTAGGTACCAGCAGCGAGCTCTTCCCCATTAGCCAGTACAGCAGAAAAAAGAGTGACCTCACCACGAGCTCGCCTAGCCGCCTCCTCTTCACGGACGCGTTCAAGCTCAGCCACATACGCCATGACAGCAGTGTTAACCTCGTTGGCTGAGGACAGCGCTGTGTTAGCCTCACGGCTCGCGACAACAAGTTGGTCTTCAGCCAATAGCCGTGCTGTTTCTGTCAATGCGGTTTCCACGACCGAGAGATCAGAACCCCAGGCCGACGCCTGTTCCTCCGGAAGATCCTCAGAAGCAATACCAGTGATCGAATCGCGGGCAGTGCTCACTCTTTGCTCAGCGTCGGATACTAACCGATCTGTCTCCGTTCGGAATCGTTGCTTTTCCACACCGATGGCACTTTCGACCTCCCCAATGGCCGTTTCGACCGATACGACCAACTCGTTGGTTCGCTCATATGAGCGAAGCAGAGCGAAACGTTCAGCCTGGGTTTCCAGTTCACCATCGAGTTGCGCCGCCACTTCTTCGGCCGTCTTGTACGCATCGGGTGCGTAAGTGGCCGCTTCAGTCGCCACGGCAGCTAGTCGCCCCTTTACGACCTCGACACTTGCGGTAGGAGCTTCCTCGCAGCCAACCACCCAAATAGTGAGTGACAACGTCAATAATGTCAGTAGATTCCGTTTCTTCAATGGTCCTCTCCGTAAATTAGTTCCTCAAATACCACACTAGAGTAGCGCGGAGCCGTTGGCGATTCAACCGTGGGGCCGAAGCCCGAAGCTCACGCGGGTGCTCCGCAGCCTCAAATCTCCTATGAATAACTACTCTATTTCGATTCGAGAATCGATTCAATCTTCCGTCTGGGCTATTATGCCCTAGCAGAAGCGACTTCAACCAAGGAGAGGTGGATTAGTGGCCTTTACAGAGCGGATGTTCAGAGCGGCCAAGCTCGACGTGCATGTTTATGAAGAAGTCGAGGCCGACAATAGTGCCACTGGCCAAGCAATGGGAGTCGTGCTTCTATCCAGTCTCGCTGGTGGAATCGGCTCGGCTGGCTTGGGCGCTGGAGGTCTTAGCTTGTTCGTTGTCGGTGGTATTGCAGCGTTGATCGGATGGGTCACCTGGGCCTTTCTGACTTACATTATTGGCACCCGGCTACTGCCAGAACCCCAAACGTCTGCAAATGTAGGAGAACTGATGCGCACCCTAGGGTTCGCCCAAGCACCAGGCCTGCTTCGCATCTTCGGGGGCCTCCCCGGAGTAGGTCCCTTCATCTTGAGCATTACTCAGATTTGGCTGTTACTGGCGATGGTGATTGCCGTCCGTCAAGCCTTGGACTACAGGAGCACCTTACGGGCGGTTGGTGTATGTCTCGTTGGATGGGTTATTTCGACTGTAGTTCTTGTCGTCTTGTTGAGCGTTCTCGTCGGCTCGTCGGAGTGAAGCGGATCTGCCCCTGTAGGTAGGCACCCTATCCCTTGGGTCGGGAAAGACTGCTTTTACCGCTATTTTTCGAGCTCAAATATGCAAATCATGGTATCCGTCTACTTTTTTCTACACATTGTCGGCACTTTTGTTCATTCATTAAGCAACTTAGCGGCAAATAGTTTCGGCATCGATAACTAGTGTTTTCTTTCTCTTAATTAAGCAGGAGGACAGCTAATGAATCTTGAGCGAATCTTGGTTGTATTGCTTGTAGCCGTTGCTATTCTGGCGTCTATCCCAAAAATAATGTTTGGCTCTTGGGGGATTATCTTAGTCGTTCTTGGTCTAATCGCTGGCGGGGTTGGGAAATCAGGTGATACGACAGACCGAATAGTGATTTATGTGGCTGCCATCGCACTACCGGTATTTTCAAACAGTTTGGATGTTATTCCGACAATCGGACCTTGGGTTAATCAAGTGCTCGATCACTTGGCCACAGGCGTCCAAGGCATGGCTGTAGCCATTTTCTTGGTAGCCATCTATGGAAGACTCATGCCTGCATCTCAATAAATAGATTTGGTCAACTATTCTATTGAGCAAAAGAGACTCACAGTGTGGTCTCTCTCGTAGCGTGGCGCTCTTGAGTAATTTCTTGGAAACACAGCTGCGACTGCGAGGTGCACCTACAGGGCGTTCGTCACGACTGTAACTTGAGCTCTCGCCAGCTACTATTTCCTGCTCTGGCAGCCGCAGCAGCGTATAGGAGAAGTCCATATGTTCCAGCCGTTCGTCTCGTATCAGCTGTAATTATCTAGGCCGCTTGTTGCATCAATGGTAGTGACACGGTGTGGCACCATGGCATCCGATAAGCTGACCCAGTGGTAACGAGTCGTCAAACCCATACTCCAGCGCTGTTCACCTTAAAGGCAACAGGTGCATCATCGAAGCCAAAGTTAATCGTATTCATCGTTTGCTTGAGCTTGTGAAAATGAAGGTACATCACCTCCTGGCCTTCGGCATTGAACGTCTTGCCGTCCCTCCACCAGAGGGTGAGACTCTTGTCCGCGCGAAGTGCCCGCTGGTAGGCCGCATCCACGGTTAACTCCCTAGGCCAGTACACGCGAAACGATTCGTGCGGTTGGGCGCTAGCCGAATGTTCCTTAAGGTGATGCGTGAGTTCGCGTTCGTCAAGATGCGAATACCTCAAGGCGGCCATCTTTTGTGAAACGCATGGGATCAACTCGAACAGGCGATTTGTTCGAGTGGAGTTTCGCACCAATGTGAAATGACCTGACAACTTATTATTTCGCGATGACACGATATCGTACTGTTCCAGGATTGAGTCCGTCATAAACTGCCGGACATCGCCCCAGATAATGTCGAGATCAGAGTAGGCCTAAAAATCAAACGGCTGCAGATCCTCGGCGAACATTAGTCCGTAGACCGGTTTCAGGTCACAAATTTGCCGACGCTTAACGATGACGATCTTAGTACCGAGAACCTTAGATGCTCTCGCTTCAAAATCATGAAAACCCATACTTTTCAGTGTGACGTTTGGCGGCAGCGGCATAGCAAGCTCAAAATCAGTATAGATAATCCATGTCACATCAGGATTCAGACGACACGACAGCAAGAACGCGGGAAGCCAAAATGGCGGTGAACCGAAAAATGTCACCACAATCGCAATACGTGGACGGTGGTTGCTCACTAAGGTTTCGACCATTCGTGACAGGGCGTTCAGGAAGCGAGCAAGCTGTTGCGTTTAAAGCGTTGTCGATGCTAAGTGGCGTTCGCGTGTCTTAATGCGTTGCCCCTAATCAGCGAGCAGCACGTCGATCTTCTTGAGATGTGTTCCTTGCCTTGCAATTCTTCTGCCTTATTCATTTCCTCAGAATGCACCAACTCCGTCGACTCGTTCGTCGATAAGCGTCGACCAATAAAGCCAATGAGCAACCGCCTGTGCAGCCCTGGCACAAAATGAATTCATGGAAGCGGCGACTCAACGCCGCTAGAAACGGTAAGGCTACTCTCAGGACACGCCTTGAGGGTCATTCAGCAGTACGGCCTTTATGTTTCTTAATGCCAATAAAGAAATGGTAGGTGTAGCGCGTCAGTGTCGACGGCTGCGTGTCAGACGGGATATCCGACCCGTGAATCCCTAATCGGCTCGAGAACGCTAGCATGGAATTCGGCCGACAGGGGATCGATTTGGCAAGATTGCAAGACGCACCTTCACGTAATGGGTAATAAATTCCACTGTACTTCATCGGTATCTCGCGATCGGATTTAAACAACTTCGTACCGTATTCCTCGCTGCCACTCGATGTGCCCATATATAACAGTACGGTCAAAATCGAACGTCTCGGGTCGACGTGGGGCTCGAGGGAATACCCTGGCTTCCGTAGCATGAGCCGTCCATCGTACATGTCGTAGTCAACATTTGATGTTCCAGATTCGTTCGTATCTAGGTTTTGAGCGTAAGGGGTAAAGCACTCACGAAACTTTTTGCGAGTGCCGGAATCACGATCGTCGAGGCGATGACATTATTGATGAAACTCCAGGTTGTTTCGTGTCTGAGTGGAGCAGTGTCCTCACCAATCGTCCAGTTAGCCCGTCCCAATTGCCCCTGACGCCAGAAATCCATGGGCGGTATGTCGTTGCTCATCGCGGTGTAGATGTTCTGAGGCAAGACGTCATTGATGACCGTGTGGGGGCACGGGTCAGTCAACAACGTTGCACCAGAAATAGAACGATCGATATGCGAAGACACTTCTGACAGTGCGTAGGTGGCTGATAATTGCTTTACCGACGGACTTAACTGATCGTGATGCCTCGCGCGAACAAGTAAATGAATCTTCTTCTTGAGGTCTTCGAGGGTTCGCGATGATTCTTTATAATGTTTTGTGCTCTGTTTAATGCTATCGCTGTTAGATTGGAGCCTGCGTTCGAGTGTTCTGAGACGTTTGTTCTGCTCTAATGCCAACATTCTGAGATTCTCGAAATACTTCTCAAAACGTTTTTCCTGCTTCTCTAGTATCTTGTGTCTTTCAGAGTCTTGAAGCGCAACGCGCTTGTCAATACGGTTCTTGATTAGGGTCAACAAGCCTAATCGCTGCACAATTCCTTGCGCGAGCTTGGAACGAAGTGAACCCACAGAGGAAAGCCTAGCAGAACTTGCTTGGTAAAGACGGATTTGCAATCATTTTTGGCGATAGTCCGTTTACATGGTAGAAGTAGGCATATTTCGATAGAATTTGATACCAATTATGTCCTAAAGCGCTCCAGCTCAAAGGAAGGAAGCAATGATTAGAATGTCTAGTTTTATTGGCTCGGTCTCTGTCGTGCTTGCACTCTTTGCCACTATGGCCTGCAACGCTCAACCATCCATCCAGAAACCCCAGGAACCAAATATTCGCACGCTGAGCCAGCAGGAAGTGGCTGACCTGATGGTAGGTAGCTGTATTCAAGCCACTCGGAATTGTGACGCTGAAGCTCTAATCGCTAGAGCCAATCAAATGCTTGCTGACGGCAAAGAGTTCCAGATTATTGCCCCAGAGGACCTCCCAGATGACTGGACGATCGTCGCAGCATCTGGAGGTATCGGTGGTGGCGGTGCTTGGCAACACGTCATCGACCGAACAGACCAACAAGAGCTTCCCCTCATCGAGGAGCGCACAATTAAGGCGATGGAGGCTCTCGGAGAGTACCTGGGCAAGAGTTTCGACGCAATCATTCGCAATGAAGCAGGCGGAGCGACCTTCGCCGCGTTCGTCTCAGCCACATCCATTGGAGTACCCTTGGTCGATGCCTGCCCTGCCGGTCGGGCTAAACCCGAAGTGCAACAGTCCGTCGCCTTTATCAACGGGCTTTCGACAACCCCTGCTGCATTAGTGAGCCGTTGGGGCGACGTTGTCATTCTTGCAAAAGCTATTGATGACTATCGTTATGAGGATATGGCGCGAGGTGTAGCCGTAGCCAGTGGCGGTGGAGTTTCCCAGGCCAGGAATGTAATGACTGGAGCTGAGTTAAAAAGAGGCACCATTCACGGACAGCTCTCCGAAGCTATCCTCTTAGGTCGTACAGTTCGCGAAGCTGCCGAGCAAGATCAAGATCCCATACAAGCACTTGTAGCGGTATCTGATGGGTACAAACTCTTTCAAGGAGTTGTCACACGGTCGGAGCCGAAGGGAGAACGTGGTTTCAGCTATAGCGACGTCGAGCTCGAGGGAATCAATGAATTCGAAGGACACACCTACACCATCTGGGTGAAGAACGAAAACATGATCTCATGGCTCGATGGTGAACCCGATGTTATGTCACCGGATCTCATTTACAACTTGGCGCCTGAGACTGGCTATGCTATCGCAGCTGGCGGATTGGGTGGATATCCGATCGGCGAAGAGGTTGTAATGGTGGGTAGAGTCGCCCCATCTCCAGCCTGGAGAACTGAGCAAGCCATCGAGGCGATTGGTCCCCGCCATTTCGGTTTTGATCTCGACTACGTACCCATTGAGCAACTTCAGGAGGCCCGGGAAAACTTTGGTAGTGAGTAGCCGATAAGCCCCTTCGTGGGGCCCTCAGCGACTATCGTTCCTTACAGGGCCACGTTGTTTCACGGAGCTCGGTAAGCACGAGGATAATTTCGTCTTTGTGAAACCGCTCCGGATGGTCTTCGCGTGAGTTGTGGACGACGTGAGCCCATTGGCCAAGAGTGGAGTTGTCTGAAGGAATCTGCTTCAACCCGTAACGTATTGAAAGAATGGTGCCGAGGGCGGGAATCGAACCCGCACGGGGTGTGAACCCCACAGGATTTTAAGTCCTGTGCGTCTGCCAGTTTCGCCACCTCGGCATAACGGGGACGTCCCTAGCGTAACGCGGAGCGATAAGCCATTCAATGGAAACCGGTCTTACGTTGCACTCTGAAGACGTTCGCCGCAAGCTACGTGAGAACAAAATAACACTAACACGAGAAATTGAATCTATCGACAAGATCTAACGTAACGAGGCAACGTGTTTTGTGGAGGGCAACATGAGGCAACGTACTCGACGTGGATTCCTAAAGCTTGGAGCTGTACTCACTCCAACGCTCGCAGCACTTCGACCGTCATCGCTTCTTGGTCAGGCGCAGGATGCCGCACGCGTACTCGGTCTAGGGGTGAGCACCTACGGAGAACGATCTCGGTTTGAAACGACTGAACGGGTTCTTCGTGCCACTCGGCATCCAGAGGCAGCAGGCAGCCGCACACCGCTCCAAGATCTGCATGGAACGATCACGCCGTCAGCCCTCCACTTCGAACGACACCACGCTGGCGTACCAGACATCGATCCGTCAACCCATCGCTTGTTAATTCATGGACTAGTCGACCGGCCGCTAGAGCTATCCTTGGCCGACCTACAGCGGCTGCCCACCGTGTCCAGGATTTATGGTCTCGAATGCTCCGGAAATAGTCGCCTCCTCTGGGGAGAGCTTACTAGCGCGACAGCCCAAAGCACGCACGGAATGACGAGCTGCAGTGAATGGGTCGGCGTCCCACTCTCGCTCGTATTGCGTGAAGCCGGGGTGCGGCCAGAGGGCACCTGGCTCGTAGCCGAGGGGGCGGATGCCTGCCGGATGACTCGGAGTATCCCCCTTACCAAGGCGCTCGATGACACACTACTTGCCTTTGGTCAGAACGGCGAAGCACTCCGTCCCGCGCAAGGCTATCCATTGCGACTCTTCGTTCCCGGCTGGGAGGGCAACATCAGCGTCAAATGGCTGCGTCGTATCGAGCTGGTCGACCAACCGTACATGACACGAGAGGAGACGTCGAAGTACACCGACCTGCTACCAAACGGACAGGCAAGACAGTTCACGTTCACGATGGAGGCCAAGTCGGTGATTACATATCCGTCGGGTGGTCAACGTCTGGCTGGCCCAGGCTACCATCAGATTAGCGGGATCGCCTGGTCGGGTCTCGGCAGGGTGGAACGGGTCGAGGTTTCCACCGATGGTGGGCACTCTTGGCGTAATTCCAAGCTCCAAGAACCAGTCCTCCCACTCGCGCATACGCGCTTTCAGCTCGACTGGAACTGGGACGGAAACGAGGTAGTCTTGCAATCGCGTTGCGTTGATGAGACTGGCTACACTCAGCCGACGCGAAACACATTAATTGCAGCTCGAGGTGTACGTTCGAGTTATCACAACAATGCCATCCAGAGTTGGAAGATTACGAGAGATGGAACTGTGGAGAACACCTATGTGTAGGCAAACCCAATGGGTAGCGATCGTCACCGTTGTATTCATGATCACGGTCTGTAACGTCGCGACTGCCCAGCCGCCGTCGACGGCGTACGACATTGGAAGAAGCCCGCTACCAGAGGAGATTAGCAACTGGGGCACTACTATCAGCCCAAACGGCAACGGACTACCGGCTGGCGGCGCAACGGCTGCCGAAGGCCGTCGTGTCTACCAGCTTTGGTGTACCCGCTGCCACGGGATAACTGGGACTGAAGGACCGGATGACCGGCTCGTCGGCGGTAGAGGAGCTCTTGCGAGTGAATCCCCTCGTAAAACCGTCGGGAGCTATTGGCCATTTCCAACGACACTCTGGGATTATGTCAACCGCGCGATGCCATTCGACCAACCAGGCGTATTAACTCCGGACGAGGTCTACGGTTCAGTTGCTTATGTACTGTTCCTTAATGACATCATCGGTGAACAGGAGCGGATGGATGCGTCCAGCGTGCCAGAAGTCCGGATGCCAAATCGAGACGGTTTTGTTCCAGATTCTCGGCCTGATGTCCACTGAGGGTCGGCTGAACAACAATGAATACTCACCACCATCACATAAGAATGGGCTTCTGGTTTACTCTGTTACGCGGTCTTCTTATTCGCAAACGATGCCGTCATTGTCTCGATCGTTCATGTAGACATACGCCGGATGGTCTCGAGACACAGAGGCAATCCCGTGAGCACGTGCTTCCGCACAGGTGATCCGGCCGTCTTCGTTGTCATCCAACTCCGCGATCCCACTCGGCAACTCATTAAGACGTCCGCCAAAATCGGCACGCTCCGCCACATCAGCACCACCACGAACAAGGGCTATCGAAGCACAGGACTCGAGCACTCGGTCCAGAGTGTCGGCCTCTCGGTGATCAATCGTTAAGCTATATTTCTGACGAACCCTCACTACTCGATCCGCAAACCAACACTGATTCAAAGTCGGTAACCAGTCCGACGCATCATGGTCTCGCTTTTGGTGTCGATTCAGCCTGGGACTCGCTAGCGTTAGATTTAGCAAGTCCGTTGCAAACTGCCGACGGGTGTTGACGTTAACTTCACACAATCCGCTGTCATGCGCTTCAGACCTCGCTACTATGTGTTCAATGTCTGTTTCCCGTCTGCTCTTAAATGCACGCCCAGTGTACGGACTCCAGATACCTTTGAGACTTTTAATAATCTGAACTTCGACAGACTGTGGGTAGGAATAATCTGATGCGTGATACTCACTGCAACGAAATTCTTGAGCCACGCGAAGACCTCGCCACGTTTGAGCTTCTACGGAACTCACGCTCCACAACACTGTTACCACGGTTGTTATAGTGCAATGGACTAGACACAGGTATAAATAGCGGCCACCCATAGCTTCCTCCGAGATGAACCACCTCCGAATAAACCACTACCTTGCCTCAGAATACGCGCCTAGCGCTAAAGCCTCGAGGCGATCCATCGCGTTGTAATCAGTCCAATCGGGCTGCAGAGGTGCGACCGAGATCCATCCATCCCGAACAGCCTCATAGTCTGAACGGCTATTCGGTTCCCAGTCCTTTGGGCCTTCCTCGATCCAGCAGTACGGCCGCTGTCGTGGGTCGAGTCCATCGACGACAGCAGTTCCATGAGTCTGATGCGCCTGCGCGGTGACCCTGATGCCACGAGCCTTGCGTCGAGGAACATTCACATTCAGGAACGTTCGCGCTGGCCATCCGTAATCGAGCATCGCCTTTGTTAGACATACTGCTGCCGAAGCCGCCTGAGTAAAATCGAACGAACCACTGACTCGCTGCTGGGACACCGCAAGACTTGGCACGCCGAGTAGCGCCCCTTCCATCGCTCCAGCGACAGTCCCAGAATATGTAACGTCGTCCCCAAGGTTCCATCCCTTGTTAATACCGGATGCGATCAGATCGGGAACCCCCTCGAGAATCTGGCTGATGGCGATATTTATACAGTCAGTCGGTGTGCCGTCGACCCCAAACCACCGCTCGGAAATCTTGTCTATCCGCAGTGGTCGGCGCACGGTGAGCGCATGTCCGACCGCGCTCGCCTCGCCGGTCGGAGCAACAACGTATACCTCACCGAGCGGTGCTAACGCGCCAGCCAGCGCATGGAGCCCCTCGGAACGCACACCGTCATCATTGGTTACAAGTACACGAGGCATACCAACCGTCCAGTGTAGCACGCCCAGAATTGACCGGTTCAGCCCATTGTCAGGGTAAGTGCACCTAGAATCACATGCACCAACTGGCCTCGATCTCGCCTTCGACCCATGCGTTGACAACTACATCGTTGAGCTAAGGCCTGACGTTCTGGAACGCCTCGTGAACAAGTTTTCCAAAAGTGATCCATGGCCCATCGAACGACGCCAGTGGAAACGGAGTGTGTGCACTCCCCTCTGGGCCCGCTAAAATGCATGAGGCCCTCAGGCGTTCTCGATTTCCCAATGCAGCCGTCGATATATGATCGTTTGTTGATTACATGGCTATGACATCGACCCAAAACACCCCATTTGACGCGGTCCTGCTCATCAGTTTTGGGGGTCCGCAGGGTCTCGACGAAATTCGGCCTTTTCTCAAGAACGTGCTCCGCGGACGCAGCCTTCCTACTGCTCGCTTCGAGGAGGTGGTTCAGCATTACGAGCTCTTCGACGGCGTTTCACCACTAACGGACATAACTTACCGGCAGGCAGACGGCCTGAGGACCCGCCTCGCTAACTGCGAACAGCCGCTTCCAGTCTACGTGGGTATGCGCAACTGGCATCCCTTTCTCGCGAATACCCTCACCGACATGGCACGGGCTGGAGTTCGCCGAGCCCTCGGGTTAATCCTTGCCGCCCAACACAGCTATTCGAGCTGCGGCCAGTACAAACAGAATGTCGTCCAAGCTAGAGACGAGATTCGTGCTTCAGGAATACCAGATGTAGAGGTCACTTATGTCGCTGGCTGGCATGACTCCGAGGGGTTCGTCGCCGCTAACGCCTCGAACATCAGAGTAGCGCTTCGCTCACTTCCGGAGGAGCAACGCGAAAAGGCGCGCCTCGTTTTTACGGCACACAGCATCCCGAGTGATATGGCTATTGAATCGCGCTACGAGTCTGAACTCCGCGAGGGAGCCGCCTTGGTTTCGCAGTCTCTGCAACGGGAGGACTGGGCATTAGTCTTCCAAAGCCGAAGTGGTCGGCCACAGGATGCATGGTTGGAACCTGATGTGTGCGACTACCTACGCGCGGAGCGAGCTGCCGGTCTTGACGCCGTGGTGATCTGTCCAATTGGCTTCGTCTGCGATCACATGGAGGTACTCTACGATCTTGACACCTCCGCTCTTCAGGTGTGTGAAGAAATCGGCTTGCTTATGCGACGAGCGGCCTCAGTCAATGACCATCCACTTTTTCTCGACATGCTGGCAGATGTTGTTCGTCGGACCTACCGACGCTACGAGCGCGGGCGGCCATTGCCACTCCTCCCATTCAGACCGCCAGAACGGACAGAACCGCCACCACCGGCAAATAGCCTGGCCTAGTGATCAGTCTGCAATGTCTTTCCGTTTGACACAGAATGGCAAGTAATTTGTGTGTCCCCGAAGAAGTCCTGACGGGACTCTCGTCACATCGACTCTACTTCTCCCCCTCTTTCGAGCAGTATTTATCGAACGCGGCAGTCAACTCTTGGGCGATGCTTTCCGCTTCCTGATTCTCGATCTGGTGTCGCTCCATCATATAAACGACCTTGGCATCACGTAGAAGTGCGACTGCTGGCGACGACGGAGGGTATCCAGTGAAGTAGCTCCTAGCTCGTTCAGTCGCATCGACGTCTGCTCCAGCGAACACAGTCGTCACCACGTCTGGCTTGACCGAATGCCGTAACGCCAATGCGATCCCAGGACGGGCCTTGCCGGCCGCACAGCCGCAGACTGAGTTGACGACCACCATTACGGTTCCTGCAGTCTCGCTCAACGTCTTATCAACATCCCCTGCACTCCGCAACTCTTGAATTCCGTAACGAGTAAGCTCTTCACGCATTGGCGCAATAAGAAATTCTGGATACATACCCCTCTCCCCTCTTATCCATCTCCGAACGTAACATAGTCATCCTGGCTCATCTGCTTCGCTCCCCACTGGTGCTAGCTACCGCGAGCCTTGTGTTGAACATTCGCAACAGCATCAGCGCCACGCCCCACTGCAAGACACAAGTCCCAACACTGAACGTACGGAACGGATTCCACCAACCGTCTGGATCATAGATCGTAACCGCTTGATACATCCACCACCCAAACATGATAACAAACTGAACGGGGACGAGGTACTTGAGCACCCACTCATAGACGCGGCCAACACGGACGTGCCTGCGGTCGACGTTCAGCAACTCCTCCCGAAACCGGGTTTGGCCGTACCGAGTCGCGGCAAGCGAAATGAACAGACCACTAATCATCAATCCTAGTCCCCAAACCCAATCCTGATTGTCAAGAATTCCCAGGCTGACCGCTGATGGGATGCCGCAAACGATAGCCGTCCCAGCCACAAGACGCACCGCTGTCTGTCGTGGTAACCCGCCGTCCATCAAGATTCGTACTGCCAGCTCGATCATCGAGATCAATGATGACAGGGCCGCACAGAACAGTGCCAAAAAGAAAACCGCTAGGAAGAAGGTCCCAGCCGGCACTTGGTTGAACAGCTCTGGGATCCAGATGAACGTCAATCCCTGATTCCCAGCCGCCATCACCTCTAGTGCTTCCGCGTTCGACAACACTGTGAAAACCGTCGGCAGCACTGCCATGCCAGCTAAAAGGGATGCCAAGTTGTTACCGAATCCGATTGCCGTCGCGCTGATGACGACGTCCTCTTCCCTCTTCACGTAGACCGAATAAGCAAGAATCAATCCCCACCCCGCACCGGTCGACCAGGCCGATTGGGTGAGTGCCTCTAGCCATGTCCGGTAGTTACGAAGTGCCGATAAATCTGGGCTGAACAGAAATGCCAAACCCCGTTCAGCACCTGGCAAGGTAACGGCCCGCCCAACAGCAAGCAGCAACAGAACAAAAAGCGCTGGAATCAGAATGCTATTGGCTCGGACAATCCCTCCAGTGAGTCCACGTGCCACTATCACGCTACCAGCCACGACTGCCACGACGTGAAAGAGGATCGGCTGCCAAACGGACGCGCTGTACGTCTCCCAGTAAGCAGCTGAGTCAACACCGGCCAGATCGCCGGTCGCGGCAGCCACGAAGAACTTGAGTGCCCAGCCAGTGACGACAGCGTAATAAAACATGATCATGATCGTCGTCACGGCAACAAATCCGCCCATCCAGGCGTATCGCTTACCGACTAGGGTGGCGAAAGCGCCAATCGGACCCCTCCGCGCACCTCGACCGATCCCGAATTCTGCGATCATGATCGGCAAAGACCAAATAACCAGAAAGATCAGCCATGGAATGAGAAATGCTGCTCCGCCATTCTGCGCGGCGATCCGTGGAAAGCGCCAGAGGTTGCCGGTACCAACACACATGCCAAGCCCTGCAAGGATCACGGCCATTCGCGACGGGAAGGTCTCGTTCTTCATCACTCGTGCGGAAGGATCCAATCGTAACAAGTTGCTTGATTATTCAACAACAATCTGGGCTTAAGGATTTGCGCAAAGAGGCTAAAGACGCATCCGAATAGTGCCATTCTCCTCAATATTGGATTCCCTCTCATCCCTACTGATTGCCTATCGTACGCTGAAGCCTTCTTTCAACCCTACACGCGAGAACGTCGTGAGACCTAAACCAATTGTCATCTATGCTCTCCAAGACATGACATGAGTCGTGTTAAGGTATATACTTGACACGACTCAACATTAAGCAAAACTGGAGACCTTCAGCCAATGAAACCCGACATTCTTTTCATAAGCATGGCGGCGCGCGAGCTCGGGATGCATCCCCAGACTTTACGTAAATATGAGCGGCTAGGTCTCGTCCGTCCAACCCGAACGATCGGCAGCATGCGCCTCTACTCGAGGGAGGAGATTCGCCGTCTGCGAGCCATTAAACGCCTGGTCGATGAAATGGGGATCAATCTCGCCGGCATACAGCAACTCTTATCGATCTCTGAAGTCGTGGAGCGAATCCGTCCTCTAGTAGCCGACGCGGCGTTAGCCAGACACTCACGGCGTAGAAGTCTACAACGTGAATTCCAGCGACTGAGCCAACTCCTAGGACTATAACGCAATGGAATTCAAGGACTACTATCAAACACTCGGTGTGAAGAAGACGGCGACAGCGGACGAAATCAAGAAGGTGTTCCGTAAGTTAGCCCGCAAGTCCCACCCAGACATCAACCCGAGTGACAGGTCGGCCGAAGCAAGGTTCAAGGAAATCAACGAGGCCTACGAGGTGCTCGGTGACCAAGAAAAGCGCGTGAAATATGACGAACTTGGAAGTAACTGGCGAATGTACGAACAAGGACAGGGTGCCGGCCAACACCCATTCGGCACCGGATGGCCCTTCGGTAGCGGCGGTCCGCAAGGTAACGTTCGATGGAACGTCAACGTGGGAAATGCCTCTCATCCTATGTCCGAAGAGGAAGTGCACGAAACATTTGGGGGAGACCCCTCCTCTGACTTTTTTAAGACCTTCTTTTCTGGGAGTGGTGGCAACTTTCAGACGAATCGCACAAACACCAGACAAAAACGTAAGGGCCGGAATATCGAGCAAACCATTGAACTCAATCTCGAACAGGCATGCACTGGTGTCACTGAGCGTCTTGCATTCAATGCCGGCGGCCAAACCCGCACGCTAGAGATACGTATTCCAGCGGGAGCCGCTAACGGTTCCCGCGTCCGCATTGTTGGTGAGGGTTTACAAAGCACCTCTGGCGGTGCACCCGGCGATCTCTATCTCCGGGTGCGGATCAAAAACCATCAGATTTTTAAGCTCAAAGGCCGAGACCTTCACCTTAAAGTGGCGGTCTCGGTCACAACTGCCGTCCTCGGTGGTGAGATCGAAGTACCAACACTCGATGGAAAGTCGCTGCGGTTGAAGATTCCCTCGGCAACGCAACAGGGGCAGATATTCCGACTCAAGGGACAAGGACTGCCAGAACTCAAGCGTGCATCGCGTGGCGATATGTACGCGGCGATCCAAGTAGTAATACCTGACCACCTGAGTAAAGAGACTCGAAACCACTATAAAGCAATCGCCGCATTGGAGATCGCGACGAAAGGAAAGGCTGCCAAGAATTCGATTACTTAACGGTTGCACATAGCGAGCAGAAATGATGAACATTAATCACTTAACAGAGAAGGCCCAGGAGGCGGTCCTCGGGGCACAACAATTGGCCTCGACGTCAGGACATCCGCAAATCGAGCCAGAGCACCTTCTCACGACACTCATCGAGCAACGTGATGGGATCGTGCCAAGCTTGCTGAAAAAGTTAGAGATCAAACCGGAGACGGTTGCCGAGGCAGCTCGCAAAGAGCTCGCAAAGCTCCCCATCACACAAGGAGGCACGCAACCAAGTCTGTCACCACGGCTCGACACGGTTTCGCATCAGGCCACGACCGAAGCAGAACGGCTGAAGGACGAATTTGTAAGCACCGAGCACCTCTTCGTCGCATTGACTGGCGAGAGCCATCAAGGAACGGTGGCAAAATTACTCGGCGAGCACGGCGTCACGAAAAACCGGATCTACGAAGCACTGACGTCAATTCGTGGTTCTCAGCGCGTCACCGATCAGAACCCAGAGGGAAAGTACGAAGCACTCGAAAGATATAGCAGTGACCTGACGGAACTAGCACGTCACGGCAAGCTTGATCCAGTAATTGGCCGTGATGAGGAGATTCGGCGCGTCATCCAGGTCCTATCGCGCCGGACCAAGAACAACCCGGTGCTGCTCGGTGAACCCGGTGTTGGCAAGACCGCGATAATCGAGGGACTCGCTCAACGTATCGTCCGTGGGGATGTACCTGAGGGGCTCAAAGACAAACAGATCGTTGGGCTCGACATCGGTTCCCTAGTCGCCGGCGCTAAGTATCGTGGGGAATTTGAGGAGAGGCTTAAGGCGGTCCTGAAAGAAATCACTAACTCCAACGGTCAGATCGTCCTCTTCATCGACGAGCTCCACACCGTCGTCGGGGCAGGTGCGGCCGAAGGCTCCATCGACGCCTCCAACATGCTCAAGCCCATGCTCGCGCGAGGCGAGCTACACACAATTGGAGCAACCACGCTTAACGAGTACCGAAACCATATTGAGAAGGACGCGGCCCTCGAACGACGGTTCCAACCGGTAATCGTCTCAGAGCCGACGGTCGAAGACACCATCAGTGTGCTCCGTGGCCTGCGTGAGCGTTACGAAATCCACCACGGGGTGAAGTTCAAGGACTCGGCACTGGTGGCGGCGGCGGTGCTTTCAAATCGTTACATCAGCGATCGATTTCTGCCAGACAAGGCGATTGACCTGATCGACGAGGCCGCCTCAAAGCTTCGGACTGAGATCGACTCACTCCCTGTGGAGCTGGATGAAGCAGAACGGCGCATCATGCAGTTGGAAATTGAGCGGGAAGCGCTGCGTAAGGAGAAAGACCGAGCCTCCAAGGAACGTCTTACACGGCTGGATATTGAGCTGGCCACACTAAAAGAGGAACGGACCCGTCTGCGGTCCCAATGGGAGCAGGAGAAGTCCGTCATTCAAACCGAACGATCACTCAAACGTGAGCTCGAAGAGATTCGCTATGAAATCGAACGTACCCAGCGAGACGGTAATTACGCAAGAGCCTCTGAACTGCAGTACGGACGTCTACCCGAAATCGAGCAGCGGCTCAAGACAGGAAAGTCGCTGGACCCTGACGCCGTCTCATCGCAGACACGGATGCTAAAGGAAGAGGTGGACGAGGAAGACATCGCAGAGGTTGTTAGTAAATGGACCCACATTCCAGTAAGTAAACTCGTCGAGAGTGAGGTCCAGAAGCTGCTCCAAATGGAGGACCGCCTCCGCCTTCGAGTCGTTGGGCAGGAGGATGCAATCCTCTCGGTCTCAAACGCCATTCGTCGTGCCAGAGCCGGCCTCCAGGACCCCCATCGACCGTTGGGTAGCTTCATCTTTCTCGGACCTACAGGGGTCGGAAAGACTGAACTCTCCCGCGCACTTGCCGAGTTCCTCTTCGATGAGGAACAGGCGACGATTCGTATCGACATGTCAGAATATCAGGAGAAGCACACCGTCTCACGTCTGATCGGGGCACCACCAGGCTACGTCGGTTACGAACAGGCTGGGCAGCTCACCGAGGCAGTTCGTCGACGCCCTTACTCGGTCGTGCTCTTTGATGAGATGGAGAAAGCCCACCCCGAAGTCCTCAACGTGATGTTACAACTGCTGGATGACGGCCGGCTCACTGACAGTAAAGGTCGCACCGTTAACTTCAAGAACACTGTAGTGATCATGACTTCGAACCTCGGCAGTCAGTTCATCGCTGAGCACTCCAACACTCTGGAGGATGCCATCGATGAAAACGTGCGCCGCCGGGTCACCGAGACGCTCCAGACTCACTTTAAGCCTGAGTTTCTGAACCGCATTGACGAAGTAATCTTCTTTAATGCACTCAGTAGGTTAGACCTAACCGCGATCGTAGATATCCAGCTTCGCCAGCTAGCCACTAGACTCCAGGAACGCAAGGTCTCGATTTCCCTCACCGCCGCTACCAAAGCTCTACTTGTAGACGAAGGGTACGATCCGATCTACGGTGCAAGACCACTCAAGCGCACGATTCAACGGCGAGTTCTTGACCCGCTCGCGCTGCGGATGTTGGAAGGGGAATTTAGCGAGGGTGTCAGAATCGTGGTGGATGTCAACGCTGGTGAGCTAACCTTCGACAAGGATCAACCAGTCAACACCGTTTCGTGACCGCCCCCTGACACCAGTCACTGGCTATTTGTTAGCGCTGGCTGAGTTGAACGCCTGAAAATCCATACGCTTGTGGGCTCCGTCGCAGAACGGCTTCCTCTCGATCTTGAACTCAACGCCCAAGGCATCGACAACGGTCCCGTCGTCGCCTTCGACCAAGTAGGAACCGTTGTTCCGGACCTTAACCCTCACCATCTAGCTCTAGCTCCTGGAACAGAAAGCCTTAACCCATCTTCTGCATGGACGACAAGAAGTCCACATTCGACTTAGTCTTACCCATCTTGTCCAGCAACAGTTCCATAGCCTCGACGGATGACAGTGGGTTCAACACTTTCCGCAAAACCCAAACACGGTTTAATTCATCCTTACTGAGCAGTAACTCTTCCTTCCGCGTTCCACTTTTCTGAATGTCGATCGCCGGGAAAACCCGTTTGTCGACAAGCTTCCGCTCCAGCTGTATCTCCATGTTACCAGTGCCTTTGAATTCTTCGAAGATGACGTCGTCCATTCGTGACCCGGTATCGACGAGAGCGGTCGCCATTATTGTTAGCGATCCACCTTCTTCGATGTTCCGCGCTGCGCCGAAGAATCGCTTCGGTTTCTGCAATGCATTGGAATCGAGACCACCAGACAGCACCTTGCCAGATGGTGGAATCACGGTGTTGTAGGCCCGCGCTAATCTGGTGACAGAATCGAGCAAGATTACGACATCTTTCCGGTGCTCAACCAACCGCTTTGCCTTCTCGATCACCATCTCAGCCACTTGAACGTGCCGCTGCGCTGGTTCGTCGAACGTCGAGGAAATAACCTCGCCATCAACCGACCGCTGCATGTCTGTCACCTCTTCCGGCCGCTCGTCGATCAATAATACGATCAGGTAGACCTCAGGGTGGTTCTTTGCGATCGACTGAGCGATGCTCTGAAGCAACATCGTTTTCCCGGTCCGGGGTGCTGCAACGATCAACCCGCGCTGCCCCTTTCCGATTGGCGTCATCAGGTCCATTACCCGCGCCGATAGATTCTCTGAGTCGTTCTCGAGCTTAATCCGCTCCTGCGGATAGAGCGGAGTAAGGTTCTCAAAGAAGATCTTGTCGCGAGCCTGGTCTGGCGGCTCGAAATTGACGGCCTCCACTTTGATGAGCGCAAAGTACCGCTCCCCTTCCTTGGGGGGCCGAATCTGACCAGACACGGTATCCCCAGTCTGCAGGTCGAACTTCCGGATCTGAGAAGGCGAGACGTAGATGTCATCCGGTCCCGGTAAGTAGTTGTAGTCTGGTGCGCGGAGGAATCCGAATCCGTCGGGTAGCACCTCGAGTACACCCTCTGAAAAGATGAAACCACTCTGCTCGGTCTGCGCCTTTAGGATCTGGAAAATTAAATCCTGCTTTCGCATTCCCGTAGCCCCAGCGACGTTCAAATCCTTCGCAACCTGCGTTAGCGTGGCGATGCTCATCTCTTTGAGTTCGCCGATGTTGAGCGAATCCTTGGGACGCCGCGACGAAGCCTTGGTGGCCTCGGCTGTCTCAGTCGCTTCAGCGGTACCAGCTACCTCAGTAGTAGCCCGTGTCGTACGTTTGTGGTTACTTGGCATAAGCTTCGCTAGACGTGAAAAGGGCTGGGTTAGGGATTACGGTTCGAGCTGTATTAGCTGGATGAGAGATTACGATTCGAGCTGTGTGGTCTGAATTAAAAGTGCGCGGAACCGGCCCCGCAGATGTGTTCCGCGCTGATGTGCAATAAGGCGATCGGAGGATTACCTGGACCTCATCGCAGTATAGGCGCCCAATACTGGGCTGTCAACCCCAACAAATACGACGAGTTCTCCCCTCAAGGGACCACAGGTCTACTTATCATCGGCTGGTGACTCGCCGATCGCGACGATACTGCAACCTAACACCAGTTTCAAACCAAGCTCCTGAGCCCGATGCACCACACCAGGACCGTCAGCGCCAGGGTTCAGCCAGAGTTCGGGAATCCTCTTCGCAGCGACCTCGGCCACAACTTCTTCACCGACCGGGGACGGCAGATAGACCGTCGCTATGTCGATCGGCACCGGCACTTCAAGCACTGAGGTATACGTCGTCAGTCCCTCAATTTCACGGTGGTGCAAATTGATTGGAATAACCTCATAACCACGGCGGCAAAACGCTCGGACTGCCTTGTTCCCAAACTTCCGCCGGTCGCGTGTGGCGCCGATGACGGCTACGACCTTCATCCCTCTAATACTTATACAATCCTTCGAACGTGTCACGTTACACGACCGGGCTTATCGTGATTTGCCTTCTGACGTTCTTCACCGGACTTGGGCGGCCTGCTATAACCGACTCGGACGAAGCCTTCTATGCGGAAAGTGCACGAGAAATGATCGAACGGGGTGACTGGGTTACCCCACATTTCAACGACATATATCGATTCGAAAAACCGGTCCTCTACTACTGGCTTGTGGCGGTTGGATATCTGGCGACTGGTGTCAGCGAGACAACCGCACGTGCACCCTCGGCAATCGCCGGGCTCGGACTCGTATTGCTCACTTTCGCGTGTGCGCGCCGTTGGTTTGACGTGCAAACGGCGCTACTGGCCGGCCTAATCACTGCGACGAGTTTTGGTTACATAACGATGGCCCGTCAGGCCCTCCCAGACCTTCCACTGGCGTTTTTCGTGACGCTGACGATCTGGGCCGCGTTCCGCGCCAGCTTAGATGATCCCAGCAACCTGCCAACAAGAACCACTGTCGACGACGAGCTGACCCGTCGACAGTGGTTACTCGTTGCATCCATCGCAGCAGCGGGTGGAATGCTCGTTAAGGGTCCAGCCGGTCTGGTATTACCAGTGATTGTCGTCGTACCGCTAGTCCTCTGGGAATTCGGCTTCAGCCGAAGACGTTGGCACCTGAGCAACACCGATCTTAGCGTCGCGGCACTGGTGTTCGTTGCCCTGGCGATACCATGGTTTCTGGTCATGACACAAATGCATGGCACTGAGTATTTGGCACGGTTTTTCGTCGGTGAGAACATCGATCGATTTGCCACAGCCCGTTACAATGACCCGCGGCCAATTTGGTATTACTTACCAGTTCTGGTCGGAGGTTTGCTGCCATGGTCATTGTTTATGATCCTCTGGACGCCGGCGATCCGATTCACTAACTGGCGGCAAGCCCGTTTACCATTGGCGCAGGTGCGCCTCGCCGTCTGGACCATCACGCCACTCCTCTTTTATACCATCTCCGTTGGTAAGCAACCGCGTTACATCTTACCGATTCTCCCGCCGCTCGCGATTCTTCTTGCGGTCACGATTCGCCGAGCGCTGAACGAGACCACATCTTCACGTTCCCTCCTCACGGCATGCACGACGGCCTCCGGGCTACTGCTTATCGGTGTGGGGGGACTTATTTATCGTCTCCACCCGCTCTTAGTTGCGTGGAATTCGATGTGGGTAACAGCTCTTGCCGCCACCGTGGCTACGGCCGGAATTGGCGTAATTATTTCTGGTGCTATCCGTCCGACCTGGGTGCCACACACACTAACAGCAGCCTCAATCGTTGTAGCACTTGGTGCGAACGTCATCATCCTGTCATCACCAGGACCGGCCCCAGTCGAACAGGTGGCCGCCATGGTGCACCAGGCGAGTCACACCAGTGATCCTTATGGTCGCCACCGAGTCTTTGACCGCAATCTCATTTTCTACACCAAACGCGCTTTCGTCGAGTTACCCATTCTCAAAGCGGTAGAGGATTTCCTGCGATCACCAGAGCGTGTCCTTTGTGTCCTGCTGGATGAGGATGTAAAGCGACTCGAGGCTCGTGGAATTACGCTTGTCCGGCTCGGAGACGTTTCGTATTTCAATACGGGCAATCTAACCCTGAGAACCCTCATCAACCCAGACCCGAATACTTACCTCCAACGGGTCGTGCTGGTATCGAACAAATAGTAATAGCGGTTTCTAGGTGCCTGAGCTTAAGGGTGCCAGGATTAGTATCGGAGCACGGGTGCACTCCTCAGATGCTCGATGCCTATACCCGTGAATACTACGACTGTTGGGAACCTCCCGATAAAATAACGTGTCGCTCAAAGCTCCTTCGCGGCCTCGGATACATCATCATCTATGTCGAGTATCATCCGGTAAGAGTATCGTTGCGAATCAGGTATCGAGAGCAGATTGACTTCTCCAGACAATAAATTTGTCGTCAGAGGAACAGCTAAGAATCGGCGCTGCTAGACGTTCGAGGGAAAGATTTTACCAGGATTCAGAATGTTGTTCGGATCGAACGCCTGCTTCAATCGGCGCATGAGCGCGATAGTCTCAGGTGTTAACTCGAGCCCAAGATAGACGGCCTTTGAGAAACCGATCCCATGCTCGCCGCTGATCGACCCCTCTAGCTTGACTACTTCTTCAAACAATCGCCTCTCCGCAGTGCGTGCCGCGTTCATCATCGCGGCATCAGCCGGATCAACAAGAATATTGACGTGGATATTGCCGTCTCCCACGTGACCAAAACTCGGCATCCGCAGGCCATACTCATCCCGCAAGGCGTGAATCACCGCAAATAGGTCAGGAATACGGTTCCTAGGAACGACCACATCATGGTTGATCTTGAGCGGCGCCACCTCGCGCAGCGCAAACGAAAGGTCGCGCCGCACCCTCCACAACTCTTTCCGTTCGATGGCGTCGATGGCCTGTCTTACGTCGGTCGCCCCAGAGGTCTGACAGGCCCTAAGCACACGTTCGGCCTCCTCCTCTACCGCCTGGGGCATACCATCAACCTCAATAATCAGCAGCGCCTGCGCTCCATCTGGAACCAGTGCCGCACCCGGGCCACACCGGATCACATCCAGGCACTCCGCATCAACTAGCTCTAGAGCAGCTGGTACCACACGGGCAGCGATCATTTCATCGACCGCCGCAATTGCATAGTCGAGCGATGGGAACATGGCACGCAGGGTGGAACTAGTAGGCGGTTTTGGCACAAGCCTTAGTGTAATTCGAGTGATAATAGCCAAAGTTCCTTCTGAACCCACTAGTAACTGCGTCAGGTCATACCCCACAACGTTCTTGACCGATTTACCGCCGGTTCTGATTACCTCACCTGTCGGTAGAACTGCTTCCAGACCTAGGACATATCGCTTGGTCGTGCCGTACTTGAACGCGCGCGGACCACCGGCACACTCCGCAACGTTACCCCCGATCACAGATTCGTTAAGACTCGCAGGATCCGGCGGATAGAAAAGCCCTACGTCTTCCACTGCACGTTGAAGACTCGCCGTAACAACGTTTGGCTCGACGACCGCCAAGAGGTTTCGCCCGTCGATCTCAACGATGTGGTTGAGCCGCTCCATCGATAACACGATTCCCCCCGCGGTGGGGACCGAACCTCCGGTATAACCGGTACCTCCACCCCGTGGTGTCAAAGCAACACCAATCTCGTTGCATAGCCTGCTAACCGCTGCGACCTCAGCCGTCGACCCTGGAAGCACGACCATATCCGCAGGGTGCCCCTGTTTCAGCGCATCGGTGCCGTATGACTCCAGGCTTTCCTGGTCACACCGTACGTGTGACGCTCCCACGACTCGCTCGACCGACGCTATGAAATCTTCTGGAAGCCTGCGCATGGCAGAAACCAAGTACTCCGTCAGCTAGTACCCCGCCTGAGACGGATCTTGTGTAGTCACTATTTCACCAGCGTCAACCGCGCGGATGAATTCTCCCAGCCGCTTGACCCCTTCCTGAAGTCGCTCGAGGGACGTGGCATACGAAACACGCAGGAAGCCAGGCGCGTCAAAGGCCTCGCCAGCGGTCAACGCCACATGCGCATGCGACAGCAGTGCTGCCGAAAACTCCGCAGAAGTACGTAAACCGTCTGGCGACAACAACTCTGTAATGTCCGGGAAGAGATAAAAGGCTCCGGCTGGCCGCGTGCAGTGAATACGAGAGTCCGAACCGAGCCAGTCCAGAAGCTGGTCGCGTCGGACTCGGTATTCACGTCGCATCTCAGCCACGCAATCCTGTGACCCAGTCAATGCCGCTACTGCCGCACGCTGTGTGACGGATGCAACGTTCGACGTCATGTGACTCTGTACGGTGTTACACGCGCTGATGAGTTTCCCAGTGCCAATCGCCCACCCACACCGCCACCCGGTCATGGCGTGGCTCTTCGACAGGGTACCGACTAGCACGGCTTGGTCGCCGAGTTCGTCCTGCAGTACGTGAGGGAGGTTATGCGCTATCTCGTCGTAGATAAGATGCTCATAGCACAGATCAAGGATCACCCAAAGCCCACGCGTCGCCGCCGCCTTAGCGATAGTCGCCAGGTCCTCCTCCGTGACTAGTGCCCCAGTCGGGTTACCCGGTGAATTAATGATAATGGCGCGAGTCCGTGGCGTTAGTGCGTCCAATATAGGCTCGGCGCGCACCGTGAATCCGTCTTCTGGTTGGGTTCGTACAATCACCGGCTCCGCGCCAGTTAGCTTGATCTGTTCAACGATCGTTGGCCAACCCGGAGAGTGCGTGATCACCTCATCGCCAGCGCCAAAAAGAGCAAACGCAATGTTAAAGAGCGCCTGCTTACCCCCAGCCGTCACAATTACTACCGAAGGATCGAACTGAACACCGTAGTCGATCGCGTACCGCGCGCAGATTGCCTCTCTCAATTCTGGAATCCCAGCATTAACTGTGTACTTGGTAAAATTCTGCCTGATAGCATCTATCCCAGCAGCTTTGACATGTGGGGGAGTTGAGAAATCTGGTTCGCCAGCACCAAGATCTGCTACATCCACGCCTTGCCGCTTGAGACGGGCGGCCTCAAAGGCGACCTGCATGGTCGGCGACACTTCGACACGGGTTGTTCGCTCGGCAAACTTCATGGACAGAGGCGGAAATGCTAGACGCTCACGCGCTGTGCGCCCTGCTTTGCATGCAATCTGGACTCGACGAGAGCTGGGACTAACCCGTCAATCGATCCTCCGAGTGCGAACACCTCTTTCACGAGGCGGGAACTGACGTAGGTATACGGCTCCGCCGGCATCATAAAGACCGTCTCGATCTCTTGATCCAACCTTCGGTTCATCAGCGCCATCTGGAGTTCGTACTCGAAATCAGAGATCGCTCGAAGCCCGCGAACAATGACGCTCGCGTCCCGCCGCCGAGCATAGTCGATAAGTAGACCGCTGAAGGTGTCCACCTCAACGTTAGGCCAAGTCTTAAACACCTCACGAGCGATCTCGACCCGCTCCTCCGTTGAAAAAAAGGATGATTTCTCGAGATTCACTAAGATCGCGACGACGATGCGATCAAAAAGACGCGCGCCTCGTTCGATAATATCGATATGCCCGTTCGTGAGTGGATCGAACGAACCCGGGTACACCGCAATTCGTACCGCATGCGCTGAGCTCATCACATTGTAGCTATCGCAACAACTTCGACCGCTTTTCCGCTAGTTCGTAAATATCAAGAACGCTGTCGCCAGATGTTACGCTCCGGACATGCTCGAGTCCATCTACGACATAGGTCGTTGAGCGCCTGGTTCGTTCGAGGAAGAGCCGCCCGTCGACCGTTAGCTTTTCTCCTGCCGCTGACAGTATGGCACCGATTCGCGGGTGGTCATAGGGAGGGTCCAAAAGGACTAGGTCGAACCGACCAGAAGCACTACGGTGTCCTAACACGCCTGGTAACGCTCCTCTAACGATTACCACCCACTCGCTCACACCACAAGTCACCACGTTTTCCTCGATAAGCGCGGTGGCCAGACGATCGACCTCGACGAAAACGACCTGCCGAGCACCTCGGCTCAGGGCCTCGATACCGAGTGCGCCGGTTCCGGCACATCCATCGAGCACGCGGGCATTACGCACACCGTCGCCCAAAACGTTGAACAGCGTCTCTCTTAGCCGATCCGAGGTCGGCCGCAGCCCCTTCCATCGTGGTGAGCGCAACCGACGACCTTTAAACGTCCCGCCTATAACGCGCATCGCTCTAGCGCCCTTTGATCAGTCTCTTGTGCGAATCATATGGACAACATCTTCAGGAACTGGCACTACCCCACTCCGGCCAACCCAAACCGCTCTGCCCACCCAATCTTAACCGCCGCCAGTACGTCGGCTGGCGCCCGTCCGCCTGCCAACCACTCCAACGCGGATGCCCGAGCCTCCACCAGTAACTCGTGGTCACGCAGGATATCGCCAACCCGAAAAATCGGCAGCCCCGACTGTCGAGTACCGAAGAAGTCCCCAGGTCCCCTGAGCTCTAAATCTCGTTCGGCAATCTCGAATCCGTCGTTAGTACTAGCTACTACACCTAGTCGTAAGCGAGCCTTCTCTGAGAGTGGCGACTCGTAGAGAAGGATGCAGCGTGAGCGGTGCGTTCCCCGGCCCACTCGGCCCCGAAGCTGATGTAGCTGGGCAAGCCCGAATCGCTCCGCGTGCTCGACCAGCATAACCGAGGCATTGGGCACGTCGACGCCTACTTCTACAACCGTTGTCGCAACGAGAACATCAACGTCGTGGGTTGTGAATCTCCGCATGATCCGCTCTCGCTCCTGAGCTTTCATCCGCCCGTGAACGAGTGCTACGCGAGCATTAGGAAACACTTCCGCGTCGAGATGCTCAACCATTTCCTTTGCAGCCTTCAACTCCAGCTTGGCCGATTCCTCGACCAATGGGTATACGACGTAAGCCTGCCGTCCAGCAGCAAGCTCTCGCCTAATGACCGCGTACACCTGGTCTCGGCGTCCAGCGTTCCGAACGGTGGTCATGACAGGCTGGCGCCCCGGAGGCAACTCTCGGATGACCGACACGTCGAGATCGCCGTACGCGGTCAAGGCGAGAGTCCGTGGAATCGGTGTTGCGGTCATGACTAACACATCTGGATGCAAACCTTTGTCGCGTAAAGTCGCCCGTTGCAGTACGCCGAAACGATGCTGTTCGTCAATCACGACGAGACCTAACTCCTTGAAACTCACCGCCTTCTGGACCAAGGCGTGCGTCCCGACCGCAAGTTGTGCCCGTCCCGTTGCCAGACGTTCCCATGAATCGCGTCGTTCCTTCGCCGCCATAGCTCCGGTCACGAGAACCGCCTTAAACTTCGATGGTTCTAGTAGACGCGCGAGGGTTAAAAAGTGTTGCTCGGCCAAGATTTCGGTTGGTGACATCACGGCAACCTGCAGCCCGTTCTCCATCGCGACTAGGCCGGCTAGTAAAGCCACGATCGTCTTGCCCGAACCGACGTCACCCTGTAAGAGTCTATTCATAGGATGCGAACTCTGCAGATCGGTCACGATCTCCTTCAACGCCAGCTTCTGACCATTTGTCAGCCGAAACGGTAACACTGCGAGTGCGGCCTGTCGGATCCGTCGACCGACATGAATTTTCCGAGGCTTTCTAACCGCTTTGGCAGCTTCGCTCCGTAGCGCGAGTCCAACTTGAAACAGAAAGAACTCCTCGAAGATCAACCGCCGTTGCGCCGGAGCCCGAAACTGATTAAATTGTTCGACAGACGCTCCGCGTTCAGGGAAATGAGCATTGAAAAGCGCGACACGACGGTCCACGAGGTTATGCTCACGCCGGATTTCTTCCGGTAGCGGATCCTCCATCGTTTCTGGCAGTCGCTTGAGCGCCGCATGCACTATTCGCCGAAGCATCTTCGGAGTTACCGCACCAGTTTTCTCGTAGACCGGTACGATTCGCCCAGTGTGAATCAACTCTTCCTCCCCATCGTTTGAAACAATCTCCCACTGGGGATTCGTCAGCTGTATCCCACTCGAACGTCGTGCCTCAACCCTGCCAAACAACACCACAACTTGATGGGGGGCGAGTACATCTTTCAGAAATGGTTGATTCAAAAAAACAACGCGGACTTGTCCGGAGGCATCCTCAACAAGCATCTCGAAAATATGAAAGCCCGGCCGCTTCGTTGGACGCAGGTGACAGCTCTTGACCTCAACACTTACAGAGGACATGTCGCCAGCCTTGAGCGTGGCGACCGGCTGGAGACACTCACGATCCTCATATCGTAGCGGCAGGCGGAGCAGTAGATCCTCAACCGTGCATAACCCAACCTGCGCAAGCTCTGAAGCACGCCGGGGACCTATGCCTTTGACGTACTGGAGTGAAGTCTGAAGCCACGTCATCCGTCGCTACTGCGTGATGACGGCCCGCCCCTAATCGAGGAACACCTCGGGAATTCGGTAGGGCAACGGGAACGTCTCCGCCGGATCAAAACCCTCCGGCCGCTTCTCGCTACGTGAATAGTACCGAACGGGCTCCCTGTGCACCAGGCAGCAACCCACAGCCTGAAGAAACCGTCCGTACCGTATCTGGCTTGATGTTCGCCTTTTGTTTGCATATAGTTCTCAGAGGAGGTTCTGTGCAACCACTTACCAAACGTCAGCGGGAAATCCTGGATTTCCTGAGCGAATTCATCGAACAGCACGGTTACGCCCCAAGCCTCGAAGAGGTCGGGCGACGCTTTGGGTTGTCCTCACTCGCCACGGTGCACAAGCACCTTACGAACCTGCAGGAAAAGGGGTTCATTAAGCGAGCCTGGAACCGGAGCCGCTCCGTGGAACTGGTACCGACACGCACCGGGAGCCGTGCCCTCGAGTTACCTCTACTTGGCAACGTTGCCGCCGGTGTCCCTATCGAAGCTGTTGTCAGCTCAGAGACCGTGGCCGTCCCCGAGGACTTCGTTGGCAAGAGTGACACGTATGCTCTTAGGGTCCGTGGGAATTCGATGATCGAAGAACAGATCCGTGACGGTGACGTCGTAATCATCGAGGACCGAAACACGGCTGATAATGGTGAAATGGTCATCGCACTTCTCGACGGTGCTGATGTGACCCTCAAGAAGTTCTATCGGGAGAACGGCCGGGTTCGTCTCCAGCCGGCCAATGCGACGGTCAAACCGATCATGGTCGAAGTGGACCAGTTACAGATTCAGGGTGTCGTCGTCGGTGTCATACGAAAATACTAGCGGCCTACCAGATTTCGATCTGCCGCAACAGAGGATATGCAATGAGTGAACGCAAACAAATCAACTTTACGATCGTCCCTGATGAGTCGAGTGATGTGCCTCGAACATACGCAAATTTCTGCGCCATCTCGCCTACACCCTTCGACTTTACCCTCACCTTCTGTGAGGTGTTGCCTCCATCGGAAAAAGATGTCAAAGACGTGCGCGACAAGAGCACGAACCGTGTGCTACGGGCTCCAGTGCGTGCCCGTATCGTCATCCCGATGCAGTTCGTCCCTAATTTGATTACGGCTCTACAGGAGCATCTCCGGGCATTTGGAGAGCCGACCACCAAGCTCGGCACAACAACGAACGAACCAGTGCATTAACACGTTCCTCTTCAAGACCTGTGCCTCGAGAAAAACTCGCTGAGTCTGATCCCTGCCCGCCAGTGTTTACCCGAAAGCTCCTCGCTAAACTGGAAGCCCAACACCAGGATGTGTTCACCGAGCTACCCTTCCGCGACGCGTGCGAGCTGCCGGTCGCCACCATTCTGTCGGCACAGCACACCGATGAACGAGTCAATCAGGTCACCCAAGCATTGTTCGAGAGGTATCCAGACTCGTTCACGCTCGCGCGAGCAAACCAGGAGAACCTGAGCCGCAGATCAGATCGACGGGCTTATTCCGATCTAAGGCGCGGTTGCTCGCCAACATGACCGCGGCGTTGTTGGAGCGCCATGGCGGTACGGTCCCAGCTCGCATGGAAGACCTCGTTAAGTTACCAGGAGTCGGTCGAAAGACAGCCAACGTCGTGCTCGGGCACGCACTCGGCGCACCCTGTTTAGCGGTTGACCGGCAGGTGCTCCGAGTCGCGAACCGACTCGGCATCGCTTCAACGGATGACCCCGTTAAGGTCGAGCAGCAGCTGTGCGCCGCGCTACCTTCTGTTCGATGGACACTTGCGTCCGACGCGCTAATCCTTCATGGACGACGGATCTGCAAACCGCACCCCTTGTGTGATCGCTGCGCGGCGACAGTGGACTGTGAATTTATTGGGAACGGCCAGCGCTCTAGAATCAGAGGGGGACGCCAACAATCCGTTACAAAATCCAGGTTAGCACGAACGAGTAGATATCGGTCATGATGCAGAATGTATCGGTGTCAACCAAGGCCAGCCCCCAAACTAATTACAGAAATCGACGTCACTCCCTCAGTCAAGAAGGATCGAAGCACTCTACAACCAGCATGACGCAATAAACACATGACAGTTCGAGCTAAGCCGAAGTTTGGTCAGCACTTTCTCGAGCCGACGTGGGTCACCAAGCTATTGGAAACGATCCAGCCGGCCGCCGAAGATTTGTTCGTCGAGATCGGACCTGGACGGGGTGCGGTGACACTCGCATTGGCAGAGACCGGTGCACAGGTAGTAGCAATTGAGATTGACCGAGCCCTGGCACAGGAACTCGCTGCTAGGGCTCCAGCGAACGTCACGATCATTCCCGGGGACATCCTAAACATCGATTTCAAGGCTCTTCTCGTGCCTCTCGGGACAACCCCCCGTGCGGTCGGAAATCTCCCCTACAAAATCTCCTCAGCAATCGTGCGACGGTTGCTGGCGATCAGTGAAGGTGGCGTTCGCCTACGTGACGCAACACTGATGCTACAGCGAGAGGTCGCGGACAGGGTTATCGCTGAGCCTGGCATGTCCACCTGGGGTCCGCTAGCTGTAATGACCCGGCTTCACGCTGAGGCCAAGCGTACGTTATTGCTCCCCCCTGGTGCGTTCCGACCGGTTCCACGAGTCCGATCCACCGTTATTCGGCTCCGGTTCGTTCCGCCACGGATCAAGATCACTGACCACGTTTTGTTCGAACGGCTTGTACGCCGTATCTTTACCAGGCGACGCAAGATGGCACTCAACGCGCTCCGTCCCTTCGCGGCCGAGACGAGTCCGCTACCGGTGGAGGAGATCTTCACCCGAGCCGGCGTTGATCCCCGGAGAAGGCCAAGCGACCTTGAGTTGTCGGAACTTACTGAGCTGTCTGAAGTTCTGGCGTCATCTCGTTACTGAGCTGTGCTATACTCGGCGTTCCAATCCACGCAGGCCAACCCAGCAGCCTGCATACTGGAAGTCGACCCAGTCCCCAAGCCGGGTCGCGCCACCATCGAGCTTAGAGAGAGAACCAATCGCGAGCTGATTGAGGAATAGCTCAGAATTGAGTTGCAGCGCTTTTTCCGGAAACAATTGGGGCGACGCCCTTTCGTTATGCCTGTCATTATGGAGATCTGAGCGTGTCTGGAGCAGCTCTTTCCCGGCGTGTTAACGAGTTCTTCGGTGTAGCCCTGTTCGCACTGGCACTCGTGTGGCTCATCGCGTTGACCACATACGATCAGGCCGACGCAGTCTGGTTCTTCAACACCGGCGGGCAGGCACCGCCAGCAAACTTTGTCGGGCGGGTGGGCGCCTTCTTGGCCGAGCTTTCGTATCAGGTATTGGGATTCGCGGCATATCTCATACCAGGTGTCCTGGTTGTTCTTGGTTGGCATTACTTCTGGTGCCGGCCCATCGACGCCGCCTACACGAAGGTCGTAGGAGTCATCCTGATGTTTGGGTGTACGGCCTCCTTCCTAGCTTTGGCATTCGGCACACTCGAAGCGTCAGGAAAAATCTTTCGGTCCGGTGGCTATCTCGGAAACTGGCTTGGAAGCTTGCTGGCAGAGTATCTCAACCACACCGGCTCGATCATTATCATCCTGACAATCCTATTTCTCTCGGCCATCTTGTCCACACAGTTCTCATTTGGTCGGATTTCCTCAGACGTTGGGCGACACCTCCGGCGCTGGACCACGGGCTCAGCCTTGGCCACCCGAAGCTGGTTGGCTCACCGTTACCGAGAACGCCAGCGCGAGGAAGTTCTCCAGAAGCATCTCGACAGAACGGGAGCGTCGACTGCCCGCGCAGAAGCGCTCGCTAAGAGCCAGCCTCCACAGCCGAGGAGCTCGATAAAGAAACCCGCAACTACATCGACACCAGAGCCGGCGGGAAACGCCAACATCAATCCTGTGACATCTGTCCAGCAAGACAATCTGGATACCAGACTTCCGCTCCCAGAGCCCACTATCAAGAGTCCGTCTGAACGACGGAAGGGCGCGTTCGCGCTGCCACCCCTGGCACTTCTCGACTCCCCCAAGGAAATCCAAAAGGTCTACGAGCGGGAACTGATGGACAGTGCGAAGTCGCTCGAAGAAAAATGCTGTGAGTTCTTTGTTGAGGGCTCTGTTGCACAAATCCATCCCGGTCCTGTGGTTACGACGTTCGAGTTCAAACCTAACGCCGGTGTTAAATACAGCAAAGTCACCAGCCTTGCCGACGACTTGTGCCTAGCTATGCAGGCTGAATCGGTTCTCATTGAGCGGATTCCCGGCAAGTCAACGGTCGGGATCCAGATCCCTAACCCGGTTCGGGACCAGATCTCTCTTCGGGAGTTGTTGGAATCTGACCTCTATCAACGATCTACCTCAAAACTGACACTCGCGCTCGGCAAGTCCATCCACGGCGAGCCGCTCGTCAGTGATTTGACAAAGATGCCACACCTGTTGATCGCCGGGGCGACCGGCACTGGTAAATCAGTATCGATGAACGCCATGTTAACGAGCATCCTCTTCCGTGCCACACCAGACGATGTTCGGCTCATCCTGATTGACCCCAAGCGGCTTGAGCTTGGGATATACGAGGATATCCCCCATCTCTTAACACCGGTTGTGGTTGATCCCAAACAAGCCGCTAACGCACTACGGTGGGCAGTCCGAGAGATGGAGGACCGCTACAAGCGGCTCGCAACCGAAGGCGTTCGTAATATCGAACAGTACAACCGAAACGTGCAACGTCAGATCCAGGACCTGACTGAAAACAGTAAGCCGAGTCCTGACGGTGAAGAGCTCCCCAAAGCACTCCCTTATGTGGTACTTGCCATCGATGAACTTGCAGATCTGATGATGGTTGCTGGCAAAGAAGTCGAGGAATCGATCGCACGCTTAGCACAAATGGCACGTGCGGTTGGAATTCATCTAATCCTCGCTACCCAGCGACCATCGGTGGATGTCATCACCGGGTTGATTAAGGCGAATTTACCGTCGAGAATTTCGTTCAGGGTATCTTCAAAGGTCGACTCCCGCACAATCCTCGATTCGAACGGTGCCGAGCAACTCTTGGGCAATGGCGACATGCTCTTTCTACCGCCGGCGTCGTCTCGGTGCATCCGCATTCATGGACCATACGTGTCCGAACAGGAGTCGGCACGGTTGGCAGGCTTTCTCAGGAAGCAAGGTGTACCGGGGTACGACGAAAGCATCACAGCGAATGACACGAGCGACGCGACAATCGAATTCGAACGCGATGATCTCTACGAGCAGGCCGCTAGGATTGCCGTCTCGAGTGGACAGGCCTCAATCTCCTATCTCCAGCGACGGCTCCGGATCGGATTCAGCAGAGCCGGCCGGCTCGTTGACATGATGGAGGCCGATGGACTGGTCTCCTCCGGCGCTGCCGGCAAACCACGCGAAATACTGGTCAAGTCGGACTACTTCAAAGAGATTGATCTCCAGCCTCGGTGATACCCATAAGGATCTGGCTGGCTCCGGTCGATACCATGAGAGGAGTCACCAAAACAGTGGCCACAATGAGTCAGGTATCAGCTGTGAAATCAGTCGTTTCCCGTCTATCGACCCAGCGCACTGCGGTGACGATACTACTGTTGTTCTGTTTCGTAACCCCAAACGGAGCCGAAGAAGGAACGGCGATGTCCCTCTATGCCACCGCGCTAGCGCGCGAGCGTGGACTCCGAGCACCGGCTGAAACCCCAACTTCTAACGATCTACGAATCGCGATCGAAACCTACGAGGATATCGTCCGCCGGTTCCCCGCTAGCGAGTACGCCGACCACGCCCTCTGGCAAGCCTCTGGTCTGGCCCTCGAGGCGTTTGATCGCTTCAGACAACGCCAGGACTTCGACAACGGCATCCGCCTGCTTGACACACTCGCACGTGAGTACACCATGAGCTCGTTGGTGTCACGCATCGGAGAACGCCGCCAACAGCTCGAGACACTCCAGCAACTGTCGTGGCTCTACCGTATTGAACGGAAAGTTCTGGACACTGTAGTTCGGGTCACGGTGTATCTCAACGATGAGGTGCAGTTTCATTCCGAGCACATCCAGGACCCCTCAAGGCTATTTTTTGAGCTGCCAAGAACGGAAACGACGGAGTCTCTGCGCAATGCGACGTTGACGTTCGACGACGATAGCGAGGTGGTCCGCTCAATTTGGTTGGGAAGACATCCAAACCACACGACCAGGCTCGTGCTCGACATGGAAGATGTCTCGGATTACCACGTTTCCACACTGCACAACCCATTCCGTCTCGTGGTTGACTGCCGGCGAACCGATATCCAAATAGAAACAACCACGGCAGCGGCCTCTTATCCGATTCCAGCCGCGCCAGCACCGAGGCCAGCACCTAAACAGGAGATGCGACACGAGCGGAATCGCAAAGCGGCCGCCCGCGGAGAGCTCGAGTCAGAGCTCTCGATCTTGCTTCCCGCAGCCAATTCAAGCGGTACGTACTCCCTTGCCCGTCAGCTCGGTCTGGGGGTATCCCGAATCGTCATCGATCCAGGACATGGCGGACTCGACTCAGGCGCTCGCGCACACGGACTCGTCGAGGCAGATCTCGTGCTCGACATCGCCCACCGACTGGAGAAGCGGCTGTCCGTCTACCCAAACCTCGAGATCGTGTTGACACGACGAACCGATGACTACGTCCCGCTCGAAGCTCGTACGGCGCTTGCTAGACGGGTGGGCGCTGATCTATTCCTGTCGATCCACGCCAATGCCAGCCGTCGTTCGCGGACGCGTGGTGTGGAGACCTACTTCCTTAACTTTGCTACCGACCCGGAAGTTGAAATACTGGCAGCCAGAGAGAACGTCGCTGGAATCGGGAGCATGGGAAATCTTCAACAGCTAGTCCAGGCGATCACCGCTAACAACAAGTTAGAAGAATCCCGTGATTTCGCTGAGATAGTTCATTCGTCGATGTTGATAAAGCTGCGTGGAGCCGACCCTGGCGTGCCAGACCTCGGGGTGAAGCAAGCTCCATTCGTCGTACTGATCGGCGCCAACATCCCGAGTGTCCTGACGGAAATCTCTTTTCTCACTAACAATCACGACGCCACCATGCTTCAAACTGAAACGTATCGGAATCTGATTGCGGACGCCCTTTGTATCGGTATTCTCCGGTATCAATTGTCGCTCGAAACTGCATCTCGAGTCGTATGGCAGGTCGACAGCAACGAAGGTTCCTAACAGTCCATGATGAAAGTCCATGGACTTCCATCATGGACTGGTGATTGTCTTGCGTGGCGGTGGTTCCAACCTGAGCTGAATCCCATTACTACTACCATCATCAGGTATATCCAGACCACGAATTCGACGGAGCGCGATCAACACGCCCGCGCAGAGCAGCCCAAACAATAGCGCGACCACCACTATTGCGACGACAATTTCTGCCGTCCCGACCAGGACGTCGAACACTGTCGTTTGTTCTGTTGTTTCGTCAACGAGCTCTATAATGAATGGGGTAAGTGGCTGGTAGGATAAGAGCACGTGGAATACCGGGACCTGGTAAGCCTACCAGTTCGTGTTTTCGCAGGCTAACTCCGTCAGAGTTCTGACCATAACACCGGTAGACCCCTTCGTTTGATCTGGTTTTGATTTGTCGCACCATGCTGTGCCGGCAATGTCGAGGTGAACCCACGGAAGATCACCGGCGAACGCTTGCAGGAAAGCCGCCGCGGTGCAGGCCCCAGCCGAACGCCCTCCGCTGTTGGCGAGATCGGCCATCTCAGACCTGAGCTGCTCCCGATACCCTGGAAACAGTGGGAGCGACCATGCCAGCTCTCCGGCGCGCTGTCCAGCCAGTTTAACCGCTTCCACCCAAGACTCCGGCTGGCCGAACAGACCGCTGTAAGCGTTTCCGAGTGCTACGACACAGGCACCCGTCAGCGTCGCCACATCGACCAGATGCGTGGCACCCAACTGTCGCGCGTACCAGATCGCATCGCCCAAGATTAACCGGCCTTCCGCGTCAGTGTTGATAACCTCAACCGTCTGACCACTGGCGCTTGTCAAGATGTCACCCGGTTTCGTAGCTCGCCCCCCAGGCATGTTCTCGGTCGTGGGCACGACACCGATCACTCGTACGGCCGGCTTCAGCGCCCAGATGGCCCGCATGGCGCAGACCACTGCGGCGCCACCCGCCATGTCTTCCTTCATCCGATCCATACCGTCTGCCGGCTTAATAGAAATACCGCCGCTGTCAAACGTAACTCCCTTTCCGACCAACCCGAGTACTGGTTGTTCTGCCGCACCGTCAGGCTCGTAACGCATGACGATGACACGTGGTGCCTCAGCGCTACCACGTGAGACCCCCAGCAAAAGCCCCATCCCAAGTTCGGTGATGGCCGATTCGTCCAGAATCTCGGTTCGAATACCTGTCTCGGCAACTAGCGCAGTAGCACGGTCGGCAAAAACCGTCGGCGTTAACATGTTGCTCGGCTCGTTCGCGAGGGCCCGCGCGATATTCGTCGAGATGGCGAGCACCCGCCCCTTCTCAACTGCTTGATCTACCGGACCTGTTCCAGGAGCCACCACCACCTGCGCCTCTGACAAATAGGAACAGCTCTCATCATAAGACTTTGTCTTCCAACGCCTGTCCTCGAAGGATCCCAATAGAAGACCTTCGACCACTGCCTGCGACGCATGCACTGCATCCAAACAACCTCGAACTACGAATGCTATCCGTTCGATCCGTCGGCGTCTCGCTGCCAAGCTAGCTGCAGCCGCCGCCGTCCGTAGCTGCGCCAATACCTCGCCATCATTGGTTCCCACACCGACCAGCGCAACCCGTGTTGTCTTCCAGCGTGTATCGACAACCCTTGCGAAAAACAGCTCGTGTAGCTTCGGCCTAAACTCTCCAGACGTGCGCGCGCGACTGACCTCACCATTCGTAGCAGCATCTAGACCCTTGACATCGTCAAGAAGATCATCCTCGCCCTTGCCTTCGAAAACAGGAATTACGAGCAGATCAGTATCCACCTCGCCAGGAACCGCGGCGAGACACGTGATCATGGGTTCGAGAGGCAGCGGCGATAAGACGTCCATCACCTAATTATATCTGTGATCAACGAACACGTTACCCAGGTCTGTTGGTTTCGTTGGATGGTAGATCTACAATAGCTTCGAATGTCAAATCTTAGAGAATTCACCATGACCAAATGTCTCTTACGCCAAAATCCTTGGGCGTTGTTGCCGTTGGCGGCACTCGTCGGTATAGTGACCGTAGATCGAATCCTCGCCGACGGTGAGAAGGCAGGGGAACGTGCCAGCCTCGTCGAAAACGATGAAAAACCAAGACTTTCGCTACGTTCCTCACCAAAGATCGCCATTGCTCCGGCAGAAATCCTGTTCATCGGTGAGTTGCGAGGAGGTTCAGATGACTACGAGAAATTCTACTGTGCGAGCATCGAATGGCATTGGGACGATGACACACGCTCCACGTCGACTCCGGACTGCGAACCGTACGAAGCCGGCAGAAGTAAGATCCGCCGTCGCTTTTCGATGCGACGCAGATTTGACTACGGCGGGCGCTATGAGGTCTACCTGTTCCTAAAGCAACGCGACGACGTGGTTACCTCGGCCCGAACTAACGTCGAAATTCGTGGCGGCTTCCCGTTCAACTAACTGCAATTGACCCTCACGTAACGGCGACTCTAGTTGACGATCACTAGTTTGATCGCTACAAACTCCATTTCTACCAGCCTATAGCCAGCGACTTCATTAGCCAAACCTGGTGAGACGATCACGTACACATAGTTTCGGTACGTCGCCTCACGCAAGTCGGTAGGAGATGGACTCGGCGCACTGTTGGGATGGGAATGGTACGCGCCGATGATCTGACAACCTACCGTTCGGGCTTCCCGAATGGCGGAAAAATGGTCGGCTGGATCGATTAGGTATCGGTTCGGACTTGCCCGAACGTTTCGGGCTGGCCTGACCTGTTCGATAAGACTTTTGGTTCCGAGCAATAACCCGCAACATTCATTCGGTGCCTCACGCCTGGCATGATCACGAATCAGGTCGACCACACTCTTGCGGATCTCGATGACGTTCATGACCCAAGAGCTACCCTCAATCCATTCCACGCTCACGACGTTTGGTCGCCAGCGTCGACCGCCACTTGATCGCGGAATCGAACACTCGATCAAGCGCCTCACCCTGACCAAGCTGTTCCCGAATCTGCTTAAGCTCAGCGATAAAGACGTCCAGCGCAGATCCTATTTCATTAATGTTGGTGGCACAGATATCCTGCCAGATGGTTACAGAACTCGACGAGAGGCGAGTGGTGTCTACCAACCCCCGACCGGCCAGCGCAAGACCTCTCTCCCCCACCTCACTCCCGACTACGTGCATGAGCGTGCTCGCAACGAGCTGCGGAAGATGACTAAGATACGCGAGCAGATGGTCGTGCTCAGTCACGCTCATTACGTGCGCGTTCGCTCCAAGGGCTGTAACGAACTGACGTAGGCGATCAAGCGTGTCACCCATCGCATCGTCAGTGGATGTAAAGAGCCACGGTCGTCCCACGAACAAATCTTGACGTGCGCGATCAATTCCACCACGTGGCGCGCCTGCCAGTGGATGTCCACCGACGAAGGTTAAATGAGATGGTAAACCACTAGCTGCCTCCACAATCTCACGCTTTGTACTGCTGACGTCGGTAACGATCGCTGGATGCGACAGGTGCTGTGCCAGGCTTGCTATCAGCTCGATGTTTTGCTGGACCGGTGCAGCTAGGATCACAAGATCGGCTTCAGCTATCACCACCGGATCCTCAGCCGCGACGTCGATCGCATGCCGAACCATCGCGCGCTCAAGGACGTTCTTGTTATCAACCCCGATAATCAGACCGGTCGGCCAGGTCTGACGAGCCGCGAGCGCGATCGACCCACCGATTAGTCCCAGACCAATGATCGCGACCTTCTCAAAGATCAGTGGCACCCCAGAACTGTCGTTCGGCTGGATTACTGGAAGGCTGTGCGGATTATCTGACATCTCCTGGTTTCCAGCCGCTGGCTCAGCTAGCTACCTACCCCGACTCCCCAGCTACATCTACTCACCGACTCGACACAGATGCTCCGACCGATCGCTGGTGCGATAATCCGCAACTCTGCCATTACTCGGTCAAACTGCTGAGGGAATATTGACTGGGCTCCATCGCTCAACGCGTGGTCTGGATCCGGGTGTACTTCGATGATTAAACCATCAGCACCAGCTGCCACGGCCGCCCTAGCCATCGGTGCAACCTTCTCACGCAGCCCTGTGCCGTGACTCGGGTCGACCACGATCGGTAAGTGGCTCAGCTTTTGGATGATGGGCACCGCTGATATATCTAACGTGTTACGCGTGTAGTTCTCAAAGGTTCGAATCCCCCGCTCACACAGCACTACATCAGTGTTACCGCCGGAGAGCAGATACTCGGCCGATAGCAACCATTCTTCGATCGTAGCTGAAATACCTCGCTTTAGAAGGATCGGCGTCCTGATCCGACCGAGCTCGCGCAGCAACATGAAGTTCTGCATGTTTCGCGCACCAACTTGTAACATGTCGGCGTACTTGACTAGCAGATCGATCTGACTGATGTCCATTACCTCGGAAACTAGCTTGAGGTTATGCCGATCTGCCGCACCTTTGAGGATCTTTAACCCCTCCTCGCCGAGGCCCTGGAAGCTGTACGGTGAACTCCGAGGCTTAAAGGCGCCGCCGCGTAGCATCTTTGCGCCAGCCTTCCTAACATTCTTAGCAGCCGCTTCGACCTGCTCCTCCGTCTCGGCTGAACACGGCCCGGCCATCACGATCACCTCATCGCCTCCAATCCGAAAATCGCCCATAGAGACAACGGTCCGTTCTGGTTTAAAGGTGCGACTAGCGAGCTTATACGGCTCCGTGATTCGAACGACCTCGTGAACCCCGTCCATCACCTCAAAAAGTCGCTTATCAAAGGAACCATTACCGCCAACCGCCCCTAAGACTGTACGCGAGGCTCCCGTCGAACGATGTACATCGAAGCCCTTCTCCTCAAGCGTCCCGATCACGCTCTGAATTTCATCCTCAGACGCTCGTTCTTCCATGACTATCACCATGACCCTTATGCCTCCATAACGCCAGCGCGTTTCAATCTCGAGCCGGCTGATCCTCATCGCCCTTTGCTAGGCGTTCTAATCGTCGATTTGCGTCGATAATGCGCTCAAACAACCGCCGGATGGAGTCCCTATCCAGTGGCCCGTCATTGATCTGCTGCACGTGCTCATACACATCAACTTCACGCGCCGGTTGGTTAATCGCCATACCGACACTGTCCTTCAAGTGCCCTATTTCCAGCGCGCATGTCGCGCGTGCGTTGAGCAGCCTGACAATCTCTTCGTCCAACTTATCGATCCGACGCCGGTAGTCCTCCACTTGAGCAGAGATCTTCTTTGGGATCTCACCACGTGGCCGCTCAGCCGGTCGCTCACGGTTTTCGTTGCTCATCTCTTCAAAGACACCTCTAAACCACTCCTAAGCCAGTGCACATAACGTTCTACCTCCCCGATGAGATCGCCGTTGACCGCCTTTGCAATCGTGTTGACGATACCACTTCCAACGACAGCCGCATCGGCCCACTGGCCGACCTTCGCAACATGCTCAGGACTAGAGATTCCAAAACCTAATGCGATCGGAAGCATCGTCACCCTTCGAATCCGCTCCACAAGCTCCCGCGCACCAGTGCTGATGGTATCTCGCTCACCGGTCACGCCTAAGCGTGAGATCCCATAAAGAAAGCCACGACCCAGCTCGGCGGCCCGACGGATTCTCGCTTCGCTCGTCGTCGGGCTAAGTAGGAAGATTGGATCAAGTCCACTCCTTGTTGCCGCCTTACGAAGGTCCTCCGATTCTTCGATCGGTAAATCGAGCACTAGGACGCCGTCGACTCCAGACACTGCGGCTCGTTTAACGAATATGTCGAGCCCCATAGCCAATACCGGGTTCGCATATGTGAAAACAACGACCGCGGCTGATATCGTTGGACGGACTTCTGCAATCAAATTCAACGTTGACGCGAGCGTGCCACCTGCGGCCAATGCGCGCTCGGTCGCCCGCTGGATTACTGGCCCATCCGCCAGTGGATCCGAGAACGGGACCCCGACCTCCAGAATATCCGCGCCGGCACGGTCGAGTGTTTCGAGCAGGACTTTTGACCTCTCTAAGTCTGGATCGGCTGCTGTCACGTAGGTCACCAGACCCGTCTGTCTCTCGGCTCGCAAGCGAGCGAACGTGTCGTCAATGCGGGACATTACTCACCCAGTGTCAGATGTATGTCGTTCCTTAATAGTCTGCACGTCCTTGTCACCGCGTCCAGACAGGTTAATCAGGATCGAGCGTTCAGGTCCGAACTCATTCGCCAATTGACACGCGTACGCGATAGCATGCGCCGACTCGAGCGCCGGGAGAATCCCTTCGAAACGACCGAGGGTGCGGAACGCCTCTAGAGCGTCATCGTCGGAGACCCAGGTGTACTCGGCGCGTCCTAAGTCACGGAGCCACGCATGCTCAGGTCCAACGGCGGCGTAGTCGAGACCGGCCGACACCGAGTGCGTTAGTTCGATGTTACCGTCGACGTCCTGGAGCACATAGCTGCGTGTTCCCTGCAACACGCCCACCGAGCCAGTAGCGAACCTAGCCGCATGATGACCGGCTTCAATAGCGTCACCCCCTGCCTCGACCCCGATGAGACGAACCGTCAAGTCCTTGATAAAACCGTCGAAGATCCCAAGTGCGTTGCTTCCACCTCCCACGCACGCGACGACCGCATCAGGCAGCTTCTCCGTCAGTCCAAGAAACTGCTGGCGCGCTTCCCGACCGATTACCGACTGAAACTCACGGACCATGAGCGGATACGGATGCGGGCCGAGTACCGAACCGAGTAAATAGTAGGTATCGCCCACATTCGTCACCCAGTCCCGCATTGCTTCGTTGATAGCGTCCTTCAGAGTACGACTGCCAGTATCGACTCCAGTCACCTTCGCACCGAGGAGATTCATCCTGAAAACATTAAGCGCTTGCCGCTCCATGTCTTCTGTACCCATATACACCTCGCACTCCAGATTGAGGAGTGCACACGCAGTTGCGGTGGCCACGCCGTGCTGGCCGGCCCCTGTCTCAGCCACGATGCGTCGCTTGCCCATGCGCGCCGCGAGCAGACCCTGCCCAAGTGCGTTGTTGATCTTGTGCGCCCCGGTATGGGCTAAATCCTCACGCTTTAAATAAAGACGTGCGCCCCCGAACAACTCTGTCAGACGACGGGCCTCACAAACCGGCGTCGGTCGCCCAGCATAGCTGGACAGTAAGGCCGAGAGTTCAATCGTGAACTCTGGATCACCGCGCGCTTCAAGATAGGCTTGCTCCAATTCCTCGATGGGTGCTACCAGTGTCTCTGGCACGTAGCGGCCACCGTATCGACCGAAATAACCGCGTTTGTCAGGGTCGCGTTGCCCGAACACCGGCGCCGTCGCAGTCGTGTCAGTTTCTGCCATCATCGGTCCTCATTCCGTTCCCGGCACCTGCCCCTCCATCTATCTCCGTCTTGCCAATGGCCTCAAAGAAGGCCCGAAGCCGGCCTGCGTCTTTCACGCCCGGCTGCACTTCGACGCTTGACGACGCGTCGACCCCATAGGGGTGCACCATCTCGATCGCCTCGGCTACATTCTCTGGACCAACTCCACCTGAAAGGAAAACCCGCCGACGCTTGGCCACCGCCGAGGCGACCGACCAGTCAACCGTGCACCCAGTGCCCCCCTTCCGAATCGGATCGTGGGCATCAAGCAAAACAGTGATCCCGGTCGGAAGCGCGAGTGCCGTGTCGAGAGTGGCTTCGCCTCGAACGCCCACCGCCTTCAGGACGCGGTACGGCAGGCTTAGGCAAAATTCTACCGTCTCATCTCCATGCAGCTGCACAGCCGACAGTCCTACAGTCCCCACAATCTCGCGAACCTGCTCCGCCGACGGATCTACAAAAACGCCGACTGGTGCGACTTCTGGCGGAAGCACCTCGACGATGGCACGAGCCGCCGTCGGTTCAATATATCTTGGGCTCTGCTTCCAGAAGATAAACCCAACCGCGGTGGCTCCCAACTTGCTGGCCAGCAACGCATCTGACACACGCGTCAGTCCGCAGATCTTAACCTTCGTCATATTAGCGTGCTCAAGTCACTCGAGAATTAATCCCTCCAGATGCACGCGTACTACACCCGGCCGCTATCACATCAACCAGTAACTCCCGAAGCGCTTTACCCGGATCATCGCGTGTCATCAACGACTCGCCGATTAGAAAGGAGTCGTATCCGTCTTTCCGTAGTGAGACCAAGTCAGCCGCCTCCTTTAAACCACTTTCGACTACGGTAACCACTGTGTCCGGTATCTGAGCGATTAGCGTGCGCGACGTAGTCAAGTCAACCTCTAAGGTGCGGAGATTCCGATTATTAATGCCCACCATGGTCGCTCCAGCCTCAAGCGCACGG